>NZ_JBHJHR010000002.1:0-2268209 GCF_042219885.1 Moraxella marmotae | reverse complement strand
GCTTGCGACCTTTTCGCAAGGCAAAGGCGGTTAGTCCGTCAGTACCTGGCGCACGTCCCAGCCCCAGCTCTACTCGACCAGGGAAAATGGTTGCCAGCGTACCGTATTGCTCCGCCACCACATAAGGGCTGTGGTTGGGCAACATCACGCCGCCTGAGCCGACTTTGAGCGTTTGCGTGTTGGCAAGGGTGTGCATAATCAACAGCTGGGTGGACGAACTCGCCAGATTTTGCATATTGTGATGCTCGGCGATCCACATTCGCTCAATGCCGATTTTTTCCAAATGTTGAGCAAGTTTGATGTGCGATGCAATGGCATCTTGAGCGTTTTGCCCTTCACGGATAGGCACAAGATTTAAAGCGGATAATTTCATAGCGTTCTCCAAATCGGTATGTTTGATGGCGTTTATTATAGGACAAACCTGATCCAAAACCTTGCTTAAAATAAGCAGATTTTTGCCTAAATTGCCAAAACTCGCAAAAAAAACGTCCGCTCTTTTGCAAATACAAGCGGTCTGATTTTTTTTGAATTTTCTGCAAAAATGCCGTCTGAAATTTGCTTTCAGACGGCATTACTTATTCAAAAAAAACTCAAAAATTTTCACCCGCTCTTTCAAAACAACTTTTCCAAATGCTGTTCCCAACGCGCGAAATTTTTCTCAATTTGCGGATTTTTCATCACGCCAAAACGTGCATAACTTGGCAATATTTCTATGCCAAAGAAATGATAGATCTAATACAGGGAAATACAGTTCATCTGCCTGAAATATAATTTGACAATGATAGTTTCGACGGGAAGAGTTTAAGGGCATTTAATTAGCTGGGTTTTAGATTTTTAAACGGGAATGTACCAGATTAAGCAATTTATAAACCCATTTAAAATCTGTTATAGCAGATAAATAGCAAATTAACCCAGAAGAATAACAAAATGCACAAACAATAATGAGCCATAAAAATTTAATTAATCGTTTTTGATTTTTAAGTTGATCAAAAATTGCATTTTTATGTATATTCCAGGTATTGTTTTTTAACTGTTTCGGTAGCGTCTTTTCAAATATCTCAAACTCTTTTTCAATATGGAAAAGATTATTTTGCTGAGTCCATAATACTAATGCGCATAGCAAAGTATAAATCATTAAAGAAAGAACACTTCCCCAATGTAAATCTATTTTTACTAAGTTAAAGACAGCTGTCGCAACAGGAATTCCTAATACTTGAGTTACGGATTTACCTAGTGCATCATTAATTCTGGTTGTAAATTTGGAAGCATTTTCTTCGATCTTTTTGACAAATTTACTGTAAGAAAAATCTTCAAGATAAAGATCATACTGTGTTAGTGCTTGGTTTGTTATGTTTACAATATCCGCAACTAAATCGCAGATATCGTGCTGGATCCGTCCTTCTTTCTCTGTTAAGTAATCAGTTAAAGTAGTTGAAAAGGCATTTTTCTTTGCATAAAAATGTTCATCTTCATTATTACCACCTAGAAATCCACAAATTTTATTAATAGCTTGAACTTGTGGTTCGGACAAGTTACGAACAAGCTGAACAAAAGAGTGACAATCTTGGGCTTTCAAAGCCAGTTCTGATGGTTTGTTACCAAAAAATACAACGATATGATTAGTTGTATAGAAACGATTTTTATCGGCCAATAATTGCAATAACTTAGCAATTACTTGGAAATTTCCTTGAGAGATTTGGGCTGTTGAAGCTTGGTATAACCACCACTGATGCTCGACTACATTATCGAAATTTGGATCGTTCCACCATTCCCGTTTCCTATCAAAATAATCTTCGTAACTGGCATAGCCAAACCCGCCTTGCAAGATAGGTTTTAGTTCAAAAGAAGTTTCTTTATCGATTTCAAGGGGATCATCAATTAAATTAAATTCTGCACTTGTATCTACCCAATTCTGCAATGCCACAATATCTTCTTGTTTTTTTAGGTAAAATAAAGCCTGTCAGGCTCTTTTTGCTGACAGACATTTCGGTTACTAAACTAAAAAACTCAGTTAAGATCATTGTAATAAACTCTCGTAACGTTGGGTAATTTGGTCAAATTCATCTTGTTCCAATTCAATTTTTAAGTATTTTTTGTGATATTTATCTTCTTCCACAAAAATACTTTCCCCTAATTGCCCCATTTCCCCTTTAACGGTAATACCCTTATTGGGAAGTGATAAATCAAATTTTTCGTAAGGTCGCAATTTGCCTTCATCAACTTTAAAACATGAATCTAATACAATATTGTTGGTTTGGCGGTAATCACTAAATTTTGGTCGATTTTCTAAACCATAAGTAGTTAATGCATTGTTAAGCAAAGTATCAATATCTTCTTCAATATGAACAGATTCGCCATTTTCATATTTAGTACGCATCAATGTCACTACATCCGACTCTACTTTATAGCGAATTTTAGGATCTTCAAATACGCTAGTGGTATAATTTTTTATAGTCTTCAATGTAGCAGAAGTAGATTTACCATTATCAATTTTTTCACCTACAGGAATAAAATCTTGAATATAGTCAGGTAGTTTAGTATTACCACGTTGAATCCATTGAATATAACAACCTTCAGGTTGTTCATCATTTGGCATTGCATAGTGTTTTTGCATTTCAGTTAGGTTGATTTTTATCCCTACTTTTAATGCATCATTATCTATCACACTGGTATTAGAGAACTCGCCCTGAGTATTGATATTAATATATTTGTTTAGGCTAATTAGTGAAATCAATAAATAATCCATATCATTTTGACTATAAAATACCATTGGTACATATTCACCTGTAGTCGCCGTTTTTTGTGTTACAAAATGATATAATCCTTGTGCTAAATCTTTTGAAAGTTGTAAGTAATTAACCTGTCCTTGATTTGTAAAATAGTTATGAGCTAATACTTGAGATAAGGTGTGTTGAATACCAAAACCACCGCTTATTGAGCGGTTTCTGCCAGATTTTTGTAATTGTTGTTCTGCATAATCCACAAAAGTAGATAAATGGTTATTAGTTGTATGTAAGGCACTCTGTAATTGTAGAGTTGCATTTGTTGATGGGCTATTTTGTTGTTTTTTAATTTGATGAATAACCCCTGCTTTGATTACAATAGACATATTGCTCCTTTGGTATTTTTAAAAAGAATATGTATTGCTAAATTATAACATACTTACAATACTAATTGATGTAAGAAATACAAGATGATAGATGAAAACCTAAAAAAATTACCCAAATTGCTTGCACTTCTGCTCCACATCTGGGTCTCTTTCCAAATTCAACCCTTCGCCAATTTTATAAAACTGCCCACCAGCAACATAGTGCAGGGTTTTAAGTTCATCGGGGGCGTCGTCAAACAGCCAATGCCCATCGGCAAAAATACGGTCGTCCGCCCAAGTGGCTTGCACTTCGCCGATAAACAGATCGTGCTGTTGTTGGTTGTGCGGTTCGCTAATCAGCTTGCACACAATCCACGCCGCACAACCTTTCACCAACGGCACATCAAAGCCGTCTTGATAAAACAATTCTAGTTTATCCAATTTATTGGGCAGATCCTTGCGACTTTCGCCCATATCCAGCACCAGTTGGGCTTGTGCTGCCACAGGAATTTGCACTGCAAACCAGCCGCTTTGCTCAATCAGCGGACGAGTAAAGGTTTTCTTATCCACCACAATCATCAATTTTGCCTGTGGCACAAAATCCAAAGCACACACCCAAGCGGCAGACATCACATTTTCCACGCCGTTGTGTTTGGCGGAAATCATCGTGGTCGGCCCGTGATTGACCAAGCGGTAAAATTTTGAAATCTCAACAGGTTGAATTGCCATACAATGCCTTATTGTTAAATGAATTGTGGTTATTTTATAAGAAACAAGCCTAAGAAAAAAGGTTGAACAAACGGCCAAAAAATCGTTAATTTTTTGCAAAAATGCCGTCTGAAATTGGGTTTTCAGACGGCATTTGTCATTAAAAAACTCTAAAAAAAATCGCCCGCTCTTTTACTTCAAATTCTCCCTAAAAAACGTTGCCAATTTATCAAATGGGATTTTGCTGGTGTTATCGTACAAATCCACGTGGTTGGCATTTGGGATAATCAGCAGTTCTTTGTTACTGCCGGTGAGTTTTTTGAACGCATCTTCGGAAAAATAGCGGGAATGGGCGTTTTCGCCGTGGATCATCAGCACAGGAGATTGGATTTCGTTGATGTAGCTTAGTAGCGGCATATTAGCGAACGAATAGGCGTTGGTCGCCGCCCACGCACCGTTTGAATTGATGCTGCGTGGGTGAAAGCCACGTGGGGTTTTGTAGTATTGCCAGTAATCTTGCACAAACTGCGGTTCATCGCCGTTTAGTTTTTCAGGCAGGCGGACGCTGCTTTCTGCGGGCGTACCGTTTTGGGCGTCTTTGGTGCGTTGGTTGCCAATCTCTTGACGCATGGCGTAACGCTGTGCGGACGTGGTGCTGTCGTTGTAGCTGTTTGCCATCACACGAGCCATATCATACATCGTGCTGGCGACGGTGGCTTTGATGCGTGGATCGGCAGCAGCAGCGTTGAGTGCCATTCCGCCCCAACCGCAAATGCCTAAAATGCCGATATTATCGCCGTCCACGCCGTCTAGATTGGCAAGAAAATCCACGGCAGCGGAAAAGTCTTCGGTGTTAATGTCAGGCGAGGCGACGTTTCTCGGCAAACCGCCGCTTTCGCCCGTGTAAGACGGATCAAAGGCAAGGGTAATAAAGCCGTGTTCGGCTAAGGTTTGGGCATATAAGCCTGAAGATTGCTCTTTGACCGCACCGAACGGACCGCTTACCGCAATCGCTGGCAGTTTGCCTTGGGCGTGTTTCGGCATATATAAATCGGCGATCAAGGTAATACCGTAACGGTTGGTAAAATGCACTTTGCGGTGCGTAACTTTGTCCGATTGAGCGAATACTTTGTCCCATTGTTGGGTAATGGTCAGCGTTTGGGCTGGGATTTTGATTTGAGTCATTGGGGTTTCCTTTGCATATAAAGTGGCACTGAACGCCATCGCCATTGCAGCGATAAGCGTGTTTGTTATCAAGGTTTTCTTCATTATTTTGCTTTCCTTTTTTATTTAAGGCTAAAACCAACCGTTGCCGATCCTGTGCCTAAGGCGTTTTTGAGTTGCTCGGTGTGGGTGATTTTGCCGATTCGGGTATAACGATAAGGCGTAGAAAAACTTTCATAAAACACCACCAGCGTATCGCCCTGATACAGCAATACATCGCCCGCTTCAATCCGTCCGACCGCTTGATCGTTGCGTGGCAACGGGTGGGGCAGGGCTGCGTATTTTTCGTTGCGGTGTAAATCCGTCATCGTCAGCACCAGCGGTAAGTATTTTTTTAATTCGGCGGTGGTTGGGCTGTCCGCCAATTCGGCATCAAACTGTTGGTTGCCTATTTGAATGTGCATCATTGCTCCTTGTGTCGTTGCGGTTTGGGGTTGTGCTTGGGTACAAGCGGCGAAGATTAAGCCAAATAGGGCGAGAGTGAGTTTTTTCATTGTACTGCCTTAATGTTTGATGATGTTTACAAGCGGTCTGTTTTGATTCATTTTTTGCAAATCATCTGATATAACGCCCATTATAAAAAACGCCAGTTACAATGATAATACATAAAATTTGCATAAGATTTATTTGCTTGGGTTCTAAATCAGCTTAAAATAAGCCGAAAATCGCTTAAATTTGGAATGATTGATGTTAAATAGAGAAAACTACAACGACCTTTACGCCTTTCTTGCCGTGGCAAAGGCTGGCAGTTTTACTCAAGCAGCGAATGGGCTGGGGATTTCGCAATCGGCACTCAGTCGCACGGTGAAATTGTTGGAACAACGCTTAGGCGTGCAACTGTTTCACCGCACCACTCGCAGTCTGTCGCTGACCCATTCAGGCGAACAGCTGTTTGCCGTTGCCGAGCAAAGTTTTGAGCGGTTGGATCGGCAACTGACAATGCTTGGGCATTTGAGCGACACGCCGTCTGGCTTGGTGCGGATTACCGCCAATCAATACGCCATTGATAAGGTGTTGTTGCCGAAACTGGCGGGCTTTAAAACCGATTACCCGCAAATCCAGCTTGAGCTGATCAGCGATACGGCACTCACCAACATCATCAGCGAACGCTTTGATGCAGGCGTGCGTTTTGGTGATGTGGTGGCGGAAGGAATGATTGCGGTGCGGATCGGCAATGATGAGAAAATGGCGGTGGTCGGCTCACCTGATTATTTCCACGCCTACGGTTTCCCCAAAACGCCTGATGATTTACGCCACCACCAATGTATCGGCTACCGTTACGCCAGCGGGGCGATGTACGACTGGGATTTGGTGCAAGACGGCAAACCGATTCAAATTAAAACGCAAGGGCAATGGACGTTTTCCAACGATTATTCCATTCGGGACGCAGCAAAGCGTGGGCTGGGTTTGGGCTATGTGCCACAAGATATGGTGGAAGGCGAACTGGCTTGCGGCGAGCTTATTCAGGTGTTGCAACCTTTTAGCCATACGTTCACTGGCTTTCACCTGTATTACCCACACCGCAATGTGTCTTATGCCTTAAGGTGCGTGATTGATTATTTGAAGGTGTAGCTGGTGCAAAATGCCGTCTGAAAATTCACTTTCAGACGGCGTGGTTTAAATATAAAAAATAAAACTCAATAACTAATTAAGATATGGCTTGTTTAATTGCTTTTGCAATTTCATAAGCTAAATTCACAGGCACGGCATTGCCAATCATTTTATAGCCATCATTGACATTTTGATAAATAAATTTAAAGTCATCAGGAAAACCTTGTACTCGAGCCACTTCCCTGACCGTCATTCTGCGGTATAAGTGTTCTTTGCCGATGACGAAACGGCAATCATTTGTCCCATATTTTTCCATTTTGGGGGCTTGTGGGTGTAATTGGCATTGCCTGCCCGATGCTTGAACGGTAAAACCTTGTTCATTCCAGGCTTTGACCCGATTACGGCTCATAAAAATCGGTGAAAAACTGCCGATAAAATACTCATTATTATTAACCGCTTGTGGATTGGTTTTATTCTGTTCTAATGCGGGAACAGCAGTTTCTTGCAAATCCCATATAATATCTTTTAGCGTCAATTTATGGTTGTTATCAACAGTTGAACCAGTTGGAAAATCAAACTTGATATTTAAATCTTTTCTAAATCCGATATAAAAAACTCGTTTACGCTCTTGTGCTACCCCATAATCTTTGGCATTTACAAGGTTTAGACTGACATCATATCCGCATTCTTCAAACATTTTAAGAATGTTTTGTACGGCTTTGGAATGCCGATTGGCGAGCATTCCACTGACATTTTCTGCAAGAAAAAATTTGGGCTGTTTGCTTTTTAAAATACGAATGTAATCAAAAAAGAGCTGTCCCCGTTCATCATCAATGCCACGCAATGAGCCAGCTTCCGACCAAGATTGACAAGGCGGTCCGCCGATAATACCGTCTATATCGTCAGGGAAATCGCTTTCTTTAATTTTGCGAATATCACCTTCAATCAATCTTGTATTAGGGTGGTTAGCTTTAAAGGTTGCCCAAATAGTTTTGTCGTATTCATTGGCAATCGGAATTTCAAAACCAGCTTGCTCAAAGCCTAAATCTAAACCGCCACAACCGCTAAATAAACTAATTACTTTCATTATTTGACTTTGCTGGTGAATATAGTGAATAACTGCATTTTGTTGAGTTATATCATCTGTTGTTTCAATGTTCAATTGTGCTAACTTTTCTAAAAGTTGAGTAGCAACTTCGTTGCCATTCCACGTTAAGGGACGATCAAAAATTAATGTTGGTGTGAGTTTTCCATCAATAATTTGCCAATTTACTTGTACAGCAAGCGGTCTATTTCCATCATATTTATGCTTAAAAGTACGGTAATTTAATGCTTTGCAAGCAAAATAAATATCAGGATTTTGCTTAATATATTCATCAATGGATATGATGTGAGCTAAGACATCATTTGCGGATGAAAAATTTTGCCCAATTAATATATAGTTTGCTACGCCTGAATTTAAAATAGTTTCACCGTTTATTTTTGCGTTACGTTTATCAATGGAAAGATGGCTACCTGAATATACGTCAATAATTTGTTGAGATGTTAGTGATAATCTTCCTGATAGCTCGCCACTTATTTTATTCATCAATTCAAATTTCCATCCGAGCGTAATTGCACCTTGCTCTACTCGCCCATATTGAATTTTATAAATTAAGGGTTTGTTTAGGAAATTAGATAGAATACTCTGGGTTGATTGCTGAATAATACTAGCCCAATTTTGCCCGAATAATTGTTCTGCTCTTTCGGCACTAATTTTATTTTCAAGAAAATCAGCATTCTCTTTTTTATAAGAAATTTTAATTTCTTTCTTTTCTTCACCGTTGTTTAAAAGTAAGTAAATATCTGTTTTGGGTTCTCCTTTATCACAAACTGGTTTGCCTATTTTTTCAACGGTAAAGAACGATTGTTGAAATTTAACTTGTTGCCCAACTTGAAATAAGTGCTGAATGCTTTTTTCAGCCTGTCCAAAATGTTGCATTAACTTCTCCTAATTATACTAAAATGTTACTTATAATCAACACTACATTCCTTGAAAAAAAGAATGAAATGATACATTTAACGCATTAATAATCTTTTCTAGGCTTTTTATGGAAGGATTACGTTTGCCTTGTTCAATACCTGCAAGATAAGTCCGATCAATCTCTGCTTTTAGTGCAAATTTTTCCTGACTGAACCCTTGTGCTTTTCGCAACTCTCGTATTCGTAGCCCTATTTTTTCTAAAATCATATACCCTCCTCAAAATTAGGATTACTTTATCAATATTGTTGACAATAAAACAACGGACTATGAGTAACAATTTAAAATTAAGAAAATAACCTACCTTTAGGGTTGTAAAAATGCCGTCTGAAAATTTACTTCCAGACGGCATTTATCATTTAAAAAACTCTGAAAAAACCGCCCGCTCTTTTACATTTCCGCCTGTTCGCTCACCATAAAATTGGCGATGCGGCGGCTGATGAGCCAGTTGCCGTTGTGTTTTTGATAGCTGTCTTGATAACGCACGCTGTGGGTATGCACGATGTTTTTGCCGTCTTTGTTTTCTACCAGTTTGACTAAGCAATAGTTGATGGCGTCGGCACGGTTTTCATCGGCAAAGGTAACGGTATGCTGTCCGTTGAGATGGTAAACCGTGTGGAAATTTGCCAAAAAATTGCTAAAAACCTGCTCAATTTTGGTGCGTCCTGTCATATCGGCGAACAGTTCGCCGCCGATATAGGTAGTTACTCGTGCGTCTTCGGTGAATAAGGGCATTTGTTCAGCGACTTTTTTCTCGTCTGCGAGATTGGAAAAAGTGTCCACCAAATCTTTTAATGCCAAACGATCTTGAATGTGTTGAAGGTTCATTTTTATTCCTTATTGGTTGTGAATGTGAAATTTTTACCGCTAATTAGTAGGGTAAAGTGGTTTAAACTGATGAATTGAGTTCATCAATGCAAGCGGTCGTATTTTGTTAAAAATCTGCAAATGCCCAATTTATACTTTACCAATTCCCAAACTTTGTCCGCTGTAACACTCTGGATCGGCGATAATTTTGCTGATTAAATCGGCGATACTGCGTTTGGATACTTGCGAACCTTGAAACGGCTCGCCTTTTTGTGTCAGTTGGTAGTCGATTTCGGGGCTGTTGGTAAACCACGCTGGGCGGATTAGGGTGTACGCCAAACCGCTGTTTTCCACGATGGCAGCCGAGCGTTTATAGGGCTGCAAAATCGTTCCGTGATCTTCGCCTGTTTCGTTGTAAATGCCCATTGAGCTGATCCAAATCAAGCGTTTTACACCGCTTTTTTCCATCGCTTTGACGACATTGTCCGCCATTGGCTCAAGGTTGCCGGCAAGGTTGGCATAGACCAAATCTTGTCCTGCCATTGCTTTACATAATGCGTCAAAATCCAATACATCGCCTTTGACAATCCGCACATTCGGGGCGGCAAATTCCGCCAAAGGTTCGCTGCGGCGAGCAAATAAGGTGAGATGAATATCTGGTTTGGCAAGTAATACAGGGATTACTTGACGAGCCAAACCGCCTGTTGCCCCTAAAATTAAGATGTTTTTCATTCGTTTTCCTTACTGTCTGACGATGGGGTTATTCTAAGTCAGGTAATTTCATTTGATTAGCAGGGTAAAATCGCATAGGCTTATGAATGAAATTCATTAATAGGAATGGCGATGTCTGAAAACCTAAACGATTTACGCACTTTTTTATTGGTCGCCGAAACAGGCAGTTTTACCAAAGCGGCGGCACAGCTTGGTGTATCGCAATCGGCGTTAAGCCACGCCGTTCGTGGCTTGGAAACACGGCTGGGGGTGAAATTGCTCAACCGCACCACCCGCAATGTGTCCACGACGGCAGCTGGCGAGCAGTTGCAACAGCGGTTACGCCCACTGTTTGACGATATTGACGAACAGATCAACGCCCTTGGCACTTTTCGCAACAGCCTAAGCGGAACCTTGCGGATCAACAGCACAGAACACGCCTTAAGCACGGTGTTATGGCAGAAATTTCAACAATTTATGCAACGCTATCCTGATATACAGCTTGAGCTGACCTGCGAAACTCGTTTTAGCAACATCGTGGCGGAACGCTTTGATGCGGGCATTCGGCTGGGCGATGATGTGGAAAAAGATATGATTGCGGTGCGAGTGTCGGACGATTTGCGAATGTGCGTGGCGGCAAGTCCTGCTTATCTGGCAAGGCACGGCACGCCGAAAACACCGTTTGAGCTGACCGAACACCAATGCGGTGCAATGCGGCTGATGACGCTCGGCAACTTGCTGGCGTGGGAATTTGCCGATCCGCTGAATAAAGGCAAAGTGGTCAAAGTGCAACCGCAAGGGCAATTTATCGCCAATCAAGCCAATCTGCTGGTGCAATTTGCCTTAGCCGATTTGGGGCTGATTTGGATACCCGCCGACAGCATTCAGGCACAATTGGCGGACGGGCGTTTGCTAACCGTGCTGGACGATTGGGCGATGATTTATCAAGGCTATCATCTTTATTACCCTTCCCGCCGTGCCGATTCGCCGATATTTCAAGCCTTAGTCAAATCGTTGAAAGTGTAACAAACGGTCGGATTTTGGGGATTTTTTTGCAACAATGCCGTCTGAAAAGTGGGTTTTCAGACGGCATTGTTCTATTCAAAAACTTTCAAAAAACCGCCCGCTCTTTTTTACAAGCGGTCAAAAATCACCAATTTTCTGCAAAATCCCCACTAAGCTGAAATTTTTTCTCGCAAAAATGCCACCATACTTTGCACCGTCGGCACTGCACCCCGATTTTTGTAGTACACGGCGTACAGCGGTATGGTTGGGATTTCCCATTCGGGCAAAATCTGTACCATATTTGGCAAAATCATCGTATCAAAAATCGGCAGCAGGGCAATGCCAGCAGCGTCGGCGACCATTTTGCCGAGAAAATTGGCATCGTTACTGCTGATACTGCTGTGTGGCTGGATATGTACTTGATGTCCTTTGTGGCTAAATTGCCATTCTATGCCGTCATATTTGTATAATAGCGAATGCTGGTGCAATTCGTGCGGACTGTTGGGCGTGCCGTGTTTTTGCAGATAATCTTGATGGGCGAACAAGCCGAATTGAATCTCGGTCAGCTTGCGGGCGACCACATTTTCATCGTCAATTACACCGACCCGCAGGGCAATATCCACGCCTTCGTGGATCATATTCACCCGCTTGTTGTTGATTTCCACGGCAAGGCGGACATTAGGATAGCGTTCACGATACTCAGCCAAATGGTGCATCAAAATGCCCCTGCCGATTTCGGTGGACACCGACATTCGCAATAAACCGCTCGGCTCGTTTAAGCGGTGTTGTACGCTGTCTAGGGCAAGCTGTGCCGCCTGCATCATCTCTTTGGCTTTTAGGTAAAACTGTTCGCCCACTTCATTTAGCACCACGCCTTTTTTACTTCTGCCGATTAACGCCGTGCCGAGATTTTTTTCCAGTTCGCTGATACGGCGGCTTAAGCGGGATTTGGGAATGGCGGTAATCTCTTCGGCTTTGCTAAAACTGCCCGCCTGCACCACGGTAACAAACAGGCTGATGTCGTTTAAATTCACATTGTTCATATTTCATAACCTATTTTTGCAACATAATGTTTGAAATTTGTATCTTGTTGCGTTTTTATTAGATTATATAATGGGCATACTTGAACAACAAGGCGATAGCCGCCATTTATCGCTTTATTTTTAACCGCTTTTTATTTTATAGGAGAGCAAAATGGCAAACAAAAAACCTTATGTCCGTTTGGATAAAAATGATGCAGCAATGTTGTTAGTGGACCATCAATCAGGTCTGTTGTCTGTGGTGCGAGATATTGACCCTGATAAATTCAAAAACAATGTGTTGGCAACCGCCAATTTAGCCAAATACTTCGGCTTACCAACCATCTTGACCACCAGTTTTGAAGAAGGTCCGAATGGTCCGTTAGTGCCTGAATTAAAAGAAATTTTCCCTGATGCACCGTATATCGCACGCCCAGGGCAAATCAATGCGTGGGATAACGAAGATTTTGTCAATGCGGTAAAAGCAACAGGCAAAAAACAGCTGATTATCGCAGGCGTGGTTACGGAAGTTTGTGTGGCATTCCCTGCACTTTCGGCGATTGAAGCAGGCTTTGATGTGTTTGTTGTTACCGATGCGTCTGGTACATTTAACCAAATCACCAGAGATGCAGCTTGGGATCGTATGAGCCAAGCAGGTGTTCAGTTGATGAGCTGGTTTGGTATTGCCTGCGAATTGCACCGTGATTGGCGTAACGATATTGAAGGTTTGGGGGCGTTATTTAGCAACCATATCCCTGATTATCGCAATCTTATCACCAGCTTTAATCAACAAAACAGCAAATAAAATTACTGCTTTATAATGCCGTCTGAAAATGCACGCTAAGTTTTCAGGCGGTATTAAATTTAACAACCAACCCAAAAGGAACACCGATGAACCCAATCAAAATCACCGCCAAAACCCACGATGTCGGCGGCATTCCCATTGCAAGACTGTTGCCCAACAAAGATCACCGAACCATCGGTGCGTGGTGCTTTCTTGATCACGCAGGTCCAGCTGGATTTGGCGAAGAAGAGCAGGGTATGCAGGTCGGTGCTCATCCGCATACCAACTTGCAAACCTTCACCTGGATGTTAGAAGGCGAAGTGTTTCACCAAGACAGCCTAGGCAACCGCCAGCTTATCCGCCCAAAACAAGTCAATCTGATGACCGCAGGCACTGGCGAGTACGGCATCAGCCACACCGAACAAACGCCAGACGGCATCAAAGCCTTGCACGCCGTACAACTGTGGATTGCCTTGCCGACAAACCAAGAGATCAAACCTGATTTTACGCATTACCCCAGCTTGCCCGAGTGGTCGCAAAACGGTGTTGATTTTGTGCTACCTACTGGCACTTTTGCAAACCACACCGCACCGACCAAACAATACAGCCCCTTATTGGGCGTAGATATTCAGGTTGCCCAAGCCCAAATGCTGGACATTCCTGCCCAAGCAGGCTGGGAATATGGCGTATTGATACTCAAAGGCGAAGTGCAGATTGACGGACAAACCTTTACTCAAGACGAGCTGGCGAAATTTGAACCGCTTGAAACCGACAGCCGACTGCATATCCACGCTCAAGCAGGCAGCCATATTATGCTACTGGGTGGCGAACCGTTACCACATCCGACGTTGATTTGGTGGAATTTTGTCGCCGATAATCAAGCAACACTGGAAAAAGCCGTCGCCGACTGGAACAGCGGACACCCTCGTTTTGGCAATATCGACATCAGCGGCACCACGCTCACCCGCCTTGTCGCCCCAAAACTGACCGCCAAGATACGCTCATAATGCAAAAACTTACTCGCTTAGCTTAAAAGACAGCAACAAGCGGTCAAAAATGGCGAAAAATTTGCAAAGAAATGCCGTCTGGAAATTCCCTTTCAGACGGCATTTCTCAGTAAAAAAACTCTGAAAAAACTGCCCGCTCTTTTTAACAAGCAGTCAAAAAAAGCAATTTACTCACAGTCATCGATTCCACAAGTCTGCCCGTTAAGCAAGGTTTGGGGTTGCTCGTTTTCTTCGGCTTGTAGCTGGGCGAGTACCTGCAAAAAGGCTTGTGCGGGCTGAGCACCTGAAATTAAGTATTTGTCGTTAAACACAAAGGCTGGCACAGAATGAATGCCTTTGGTTCGTGCTTCGTTTTCATCGGCAAGGCTTTCTGCTTTAAACGCATCGGATTGCAACATTGCAACGGCTTCGGTTTTGTCTAAGCCTGCTTGTTCGGCAAGGTTGGCTAAAGTTGCCAAATCTGCCAAATTTTGACTGTCGGTAAAATAAGCGTGGTAAAGTTTGGTGTTCAGCTCATCGCCTTTGCCTTGAGAACTTGCCCATTTTAACAAGCGATGAGCATTTAGGGTGTTGGTGTGTTGAGCTTGCTCCACATTCATAATTAAGCCAACATCTTTGCCTGCTTGGTTGATGTAGTTCATCATTTCTAGGGCTTGTTGCTCTGATTTGCCATATTTGCTTTGTAATTTTTCTTGGGTGGAATAGCTTGGCTGTTCGCCTGCATCTGGGTCAAGGCGGAAGGCTTTGTGGCTAATTTCTAGGCGGTCTTTGCCGTCAAATTGGGCAAGGGCGTTTTCAAGATGTTGCTTGCCGATGTAGCAAAATGGGCAAGCGTAGTCAGACCAAATTTCAAGTTTCATTGTTCACTCCAGTATGTGTAAGAATTGGGCGTATTATAGATCAAACAAGCGGTCAATTCTTGCCTAAATTCTGCAAATTATTGCCTGATTTGATAAATAAAGAGAAGGTTAAAACCCCAGCATAACGCTGGGGTTTGCGGTTAGGCAAATACTTCAGCGAGGGTTTTACAGCTCATCATAAGCATCAACCACGTGGCTGGAATACACATAAGCTGCACCTGCGTTTAAGGCGATTGCTGTGCCGAGTGCAGCGGCAATTTCTTCTTTGCTAGCCCCTGCTTTTTTGGCGGCGTGGACGTGTGCCGAGATACAGCCGTCGCAACGAGTAGTTACGGCAACGGCAAGGGCGATTAGTTCGTGAGTTTTGGCGTCCAGCACTGAATTTTCACGAGTTGCTACGTCTAGCTGGTGGATAGCTTTTGCCACAGGCGGATTGGCTTTGGCGAAGTTACCCACGCCTTTGATTAAATTAGATAAGGTTTCTTTCCACATTTTTTGTCTCCTAAATGCGTTTGTTGATAATTTGCGTGCCATTGACTAAAGTGTCGTAAAGTGGCGAAAATGCTTCTAATTTTACGATTAAATCGTCTAATTGTTCTGTACTTGCTGTGGCACTTTTTAGCTGAATATCGGATCGGATTTGGCTTACCCCTTTGCGGGCATTTGGGTTGAGACCCAGCACGCCGCTCACATCGGTATCGGCGGCAAAGTTGATGTGAATATCATCAAGCTCAATGCCGTTTTGTTCTGCCAAAATCGCTAAAGATGCGGTGTAACAACCTGCAAGCCCTTGTAACAGGTATTCAATCGGTGAAAGCCCAGCATCTTGACCGCCTAATAGCGGTGGCTCATCGCCGATGGTTTGGAATTTTCCCACACGGATGTTATCCACTTTACCGCCTAAGATTGCCTTGCCAGTGCTAGTTTTGACACTCAAGCCACCGTTACTTTGGCTACTCATTTCTAAAGTCAGTTTGCCTTGACTTAGGTCTTTTTCAACAATCGCACCAAATTCGCCGATCACATTTAAATTTACTGAAGGTTTCATTTTCTTTCCTTTTGTTTACAACAAGACGGAATGCCTTGTTTTTTGTCTATTATAAGTGTTTTTAGCGATAAAACTTGCCTAAAATACGCCAATTATTGCCTAATTTGACAAATTTTCATCTTGAATAAGTTGCAGATAATCGCTCAACAGTGCTTTTAATTCCGCTGTTTTGATATAGCGGGCGGTGCGATAAATTTCTTTGTTGTCAAAGAATACCAGTACCGCTGGGGCAGTTAGAATATGAAAACGGCTGGCGATACTCGGCACTAGGCTGATGTCGGTAAATACACCGTTCACTGCTGGCATTCGCTCCAGCAATTCGCCCACTTGACGGCGGAACAGGCTACACACGCCGCAATTTGGGGCTTGCACATAAAGCAGGCTTAATCGCTGGCTGGCAATCGCCTGCTCAATGTCGTTTAGGCTTTGTTGCAACATTACAGTGCCTTTTCAATCAATGCCGCCAGTTGCGGTTTGGGCATTGCCCCTGCAGTTTGTTGTAGCGGTTTGCCTTGTTTAAAGCTGATTAAAGTCGGAATACTGCGAATACCATAACGGGCGGAAAGCTCGGGATTTTGATCCACGTTGATTTTCACGATTTTCGCTTTACCAGCATAATCTTCAGCCAATTCGTCCAACATTGGGGCGATCATTTGGCAAGGAGGACACCAGTCGGCATAAAAATCCACCAAAACAGGCTCTTTAGATTGAATCACATCTTGCTCAAATTGTTGGTCGTTTGAATAAATAATTTTGCTCATTTTGTTTTTCCTTGTAAAAGAATGTTTGCTTGATGTGGCGTATTATAGGCTTGTTTTTACGCTATTATTTGCCTAAAATACGCTAATTCTTGCCTAATTTGATAAGTGAGCAATTAAAATGAACCACGACAAACTTCACCAACTTGCCGAGCTGATTGAAAGCCTGACCTTAAAAGACGGCTGTTTTTTGACCACCGATATTCCCACTTTAAGCCTGTGTCGGCGGAATCACACGACCCAGCCGATGCCGTGCATTTATCCGCTAAGCCTGTTTTTGGTGGTGCAAGGGTCGCAACATCTTAATTTTGGCGACAGCGTGATGCAGATTGAACAGGGGCAAACGGCACTGACTACAATGGATTTGCCGGTGGTGTCGAATGTGCTAAATGCCAGCCAGCACACGCCGTATTTAAGCCTGCGGATTGAGCTGGATGCGATGTTGCTTCGTGAATTGGACGAACAAATTACGTGGCAGCCGAAGATGTCCAGCCTGTCGGATACGCTGTCGGTGTTCCCAGCAGACGATGACTTGTTAGATGCGTTGATTCGCTTAGTAAAATTGCTTAAAACGCCAGCATTACAACCGCACTTATTGCCATTGATTGAGCGAGAAATTGCGATACGCTTATTATCCAGCGACCATCACGCAATGCTAAAACGAGTTTTGACACAAGGCACGATTGAGCAGAAAGTGGCGAAAGTGATTGCCTATTTTAACGAGCATTACGCCGAAAAAATAGAAATGGACAAGCTGGCAGAAATGGTGTTTATCAGCCCATCATCACTGCGGCAGCATTTTCGCAAAATCACCGGCACCAGCCCTTTGCAATACCAAAAACAGCTGCGACTGCAAAACGCCCGGCGTTTGATGTTCAAAGAAAACAAAGATGCTACCACCGCATCTTTGGCGGTCGGCTACGAAAGCCCGAGCCAGTTCAACCGAGAATACGTCCGCTTTTTCGGCGAGCCACCCCATCGGGATATTCAACGGCTGAGAAATAATGAAATGCAGTTTGGGCGGATTGTGTAGGGTGGCTAAGAAAATGCCGTCTGAAAGTGGGGGGCGGCATTTATCATTAAAAAACTCTCAAAAAATCGCCCACTCTTTTACACAAAATCCTGCATCAAATCTTCCACCACCTCTTTTACAGGGCGGATAGCGTGAATATAAGTAATCCCGTTGCCCACGGAAATATAGCCTTTTTCCAAATCGCCGAGTAGCATTCCCTGACGCATTCCATAGCCGCCAGTTTGGGCTTCGGCGAGTGCTTCTCGGCTTGCACCGTTTGCGTCCATTTCCACCAATTTATGTGCTAATTGGGTCGGCAACGAGCGGTAGTAGGCTGGCAGGGTGCGGAACAGTAATAAGTCTTGTGCGGTGCTGTCCACCAGCATTTGTTTGACGCTGTCGTGCATTCGGTTTTCTTCGGTCGGCAACAACACCGAGCCGACAAATACGCCTTCTGCACCTAGGGCGAAACTGGCACGCACGCCACGCACATCGGCGATACCGCCTGCTGCCAGCACAGGAATGCTCACTGCGTCCGCCATTTGTGGCACGATGGAAAATGTGCCGATGACTTTTTCAGGCACTGTGCCACCTTCATCAAAGCCTGTTGCCACAAAAATATCCGCACCGATTTCTTCGGCATAGCGAGCGTTTTGCACGGTCGGCGTGAGTGGACGGAACAGAGTTTTGATGCCAGCGGCTTTGAATTTTGCCATCATAGGTTTGTAGTCGTAGCCGTCAATGCCGTTGAGTAACGCCACCGGCACTTGCTCTTCAATCAGCAAGTCCACGATCAAATCAATGGTGCTAAAGTCATACGACAAAATCACTGGTGCACCGAACGGCTTGTCGGTCAAGGCTTTGGTTTTGCGGATTTCTTCACGGAACGTACGGATCAACTCTTCGGTAGTTTTTGGGGCGTTTTGCAAGCCAGCGTTCGGCCCGAGAATGCCCAAACCGCCGGCATTGCTCACCGCCGCCACAAATTTAGCGTCCGTCATCCACGACATCGGGCCTTGAACAAGGGGGAATTTAATGCCTAAAATTTCTGTTACACGATTACAAGCGGTCATTTTGTTGTCCTTTTTTGCAAATTGAATTTAAACTGGCACTATTATAATTTCCCAAAATTAAAATAAGAATAGCGATTTTATGGAATTAAATTTTTAAAAATGAAAAGATAAAACCAAAAACAAGCGGTCAAATTTGCGTGGAAATTTGCAAATTTGACCACTGTATTTTTCCCACAATTTTGCTATCACCCCATTACCGTAAAAATCCGATTTTCCAGAAGATATCCACTCTTTTCATCGTGGGCGGATTGGGTGATGGTTGGTTTGTGTTGGCATAATTCACGCATTCGGGCGGTGGATTGTTGGTGCAATGTGCCGTCCATACACACGCCGTCAATGTTGCCCACCAGCATATCTTTTTCGCAATAAGACGCATCGCCCGCCAGCAAAATATAGTGGTCGTCCATATTCACCACCACCGCCATATGTCCAAGTGTACATCCTGCGGTTGGTACAAGGCGGATTTTGCCGTCTGCCGTCAGTTTATGGCTTTGCGGAAAATTTTCAAACGCACTGCCATCAAAACGTGCACCGCTTGGAAGGAGGGTTTGAACCAGCTTGGATAGTGCATTTAAATAGCCGTTAAACACCGCATTGGGGGCGTTGATCGCCTGCTTTTCGGTTTTGGTCAGCAAAAAAAACGGCTGTTGGGGAAATTGCCGATACCGTCTGCGTGGTCGCCGTGCATATGGGTCATCACCATCGTATCAATCTTTAACGGATCAAAGCCTTTTGCCTTTAATACTTCGCCCACTTCTTCGCTCGGCTTGACCTCTCGGCATTCGCAAAACTGCATAAACAGGTGCCTCCACAGCCGATAGCCCTTGTCGTTGGCGTGGCTACTTTCGCCCGCATCCACCAAAATCAAGCCTTCATCGTGTTCAATCAGCCAGTAACCAATCGGCAATTTTGGCAACCATTTGGTGTCGGTCAGTACGTCCAGCACCCACAAAGGGCGGGCAAAAAAGCGTGCCAGTTTGTGATGGATTTTAATCTGCACCCAGCCTGTGGTTAAGCAATGTACTTTAATCATCTGCTACCTCTCATTTGTTGATGCCCGTATTGTATAAATTTCAGACGGAATAAACAAACATCAAAACATTTTTATTTAACAGGATAAGCATATAAAATAAGAAAAATATATGCGTAAAATGGAAAAGGTTGTGGACTTGCGAGTTGTCAAAACCCACAAAATTATCGCCGATGCGCTGATTGAATTATTGGACAAAAAGTCCTTTGAAAAAATCCAAGCCCAAGAAATCATTGAAAAAGCGATGATTAACCGCATCACCTTTTACCGCCATTATTCGGGCAAAAGCGATTTGGTAGGCAAGCTCATCAGACAGATGAAAAGCGAATTTCAAGCATTGCTGAACAAACGCTTTGAAAGCGAGAATTTAGTGCGGTTTATGCAAACCATCGACAATCGCTTGTTGAAACACAGACGGCTGATTTTGGCATTGTGGAAAATCCGCACGCCACGCCATCATTTGTATGACGATATGCACGCTATGCTCAAAAACAGCTTTATCGCCCACGCTAAAAAGGTCAAATCTGCCGACAAAAATTGGGATTACTAATCCACGGTTTTCGCCACCAATGCCCTTGTCAGCCACCGTTATGCCTTTGAAAAGAGTAAATTTTGCCCATTCCGCAAGTGTTTGACGAATGGGGCGAGATGATTGAAGTGCTAATGAGTGCTTAGAAATAAGAATAACAGTGTTTTAGAAGGTAATTTCTTTAAAATAAGAATAAATACTAAAAACAACCGATGAAATTAGTAAAGTCTAACCACGATTTTCAAGATTGGCCAAAAGCCCATAAGTTGTAATAAAAAATTTGATTTTAACTGAGTTAATCAATATAATATACTTTAACAGCTAAAAAGGAGTGATTTATGAGTGAACATTCTGAAAATGAAATTGTTGTAGTTGCTTGTGGCGTTATACAACAAAAAGGGAGTGTTACAACCACAGAGTTAATCTCAGAACTTGAAAACTTAATGAATCCAACTGGAAATGATACTGTTATTTTGGATGATCGAAATGACAGTAAATTTTCTCAAAAGGTTAGAAATATTGTTTCTCACAGAAATCCAAAAATATATAATAACTCCAATATAGATGTATCAATAAAAAATGGTATCACTACTTTTACTTGGATTGGGTTGTAATCAATATATTTATGTTAATAGAAATATTTTGAAATATTAATGAATCTAAAAAAACACCGTTTAAATTTAAACGGTGTTTTTATAAATCTATACTAAAGAACGGTGATAATTTTCTCTCACATCATTAATACTAACTCTTAAACCATTTCGCTCAACTTGCCACCAGTCAAAACCATTTAAGCGTTCAGCTTTGACAGCTTTAATTTTGGCGGATAAAGTATGCATATCATAGATTTCATCTTGATATATCAATTTTCCATTATTGGTTAATTCAGCAAATTTATCACTATTTTTTAGGGGTTGTACTAGATTGATCCAAATCTTACATCATCTTCTAAGTGCTTTGAGCTGATTGGATAGAATACATAGTTAAATCTAAACTCATATTTTGATCAAAAGATGAAATTTTTTCTTGTCAATACCATTATATTTGTTCAAAACTCGTTTGGCCTTTAACTCCAGAAGTTCTCAGTGCCATTGATGTGATTTGTTTGTTTTGCTTATCTACAAATTTTTTAAATTGTTAATTCTAAAATATTTAAAATTACTCAATATGGAGCTCTATCTCGTCATCGAAGCATTCTTTGGTTTTAAGAAGGTTGAGACCGTATTCTATCACAAGATGTATCTTAGAATAGAATAAAGCTACTGAATTGGGTGAATGCTAAGCAGATTGGTAGCGCTTCTGGCTGCTATTTCAAGTACAAAAAAGTCAAGAAATATTGTTTTTTTTCTTCACCGTACCTGGTGGGTTTATAGATAGAGATTTGTGTGGTTCAAGCATCATCCAGCCAACACACCATTATAGCTCTGGAGATAAAAATCTTTATGTTTAAGATTGAGAACTTAAGGTGGGATAGAAACTACAAATTTACTATACAGCCAACAAAGGGCAATACTCTAGTCGTTGTGAACAAATTGCAATCCAAACCAAACACTCGTTTTGGTTAAATTAGCCTGCTGGGCTGGCTTGAACTTAAACAACAGTTGAAGTATAAATGCAACAAGCATGCAAGTTATCTGTTAGTGAAGTCAATGAGTGGTTTATAACTTAAACTACTTGCACTGTGGCGATAAGCCTAGTGGTTCAAAATAGGAGTGGGTCTTGGAATAAGAGAGCGGTTTGTAGTGCTCGCAATACTACACATGATGAGATGTTAGATATTCTCTAAAAAGAGCTCTTGCACCCCAGGTGGGGTGGTGCATCACTTTAATAAATAAGGAAATTTTATGACAAAACTTGTTTATTTAAACTAAATTGCCAACATTGGCGAGTTTAAAAAGACTCGATGGGAGCGATGAAGTAGTTGCTGTGCCAAGCTTTAACAAACCAGTGTTTTATGCACTCCTGTTGAGTTGTCCGAAAAGATGGTAAATGATGATAAAGGATGTATTAAGTCCTCTTTGTGAAGAATGCGAAATTTTAGAAATAATAAAAGTGGGAAAGTTGAGCAAAGGCCCTGTTAAAAAGTCATACTTTATCGCCTAGAACATCAACACAACCACTGGAATAAACATGGAAAAACTTTCAGATAAGAAAAAAAAACAAAATGAATGGCCTAGATTTGTTCAGACTGCTACCAAGCGAAAGTATTAAAATTGCTTTTGATCCATAGTATCGGGGGCGTGTTTAAACTGTGTTATGGTAATGAAGGTTGGCTCGTGGTAAAGAACACCCCGCTTTGTCACAAATGGGCGAACAAACCATTTGTGATTTTATTATTGGGGTTGAAAGTCCTTTAAACCAAACGACTATTCATCCCTATGGGTGGATAAATTTCATTTGGTTAAGGATGTAAAGGATTGGTTTGTGCAGACGTCAAGCCTGTCAGTGGTTTATGTGTAATCACTTGAGATAAAAGAAGATTAGGTTGCTGCAGTCGTTGTAAGCACCTTATCGTCGTCCAAAAACACCCAAGAAACCCAACACTACATGGATGTTGCATAATATTCTTGATGCTCGGGTGGGAAAAATCAACAAAAAGAACCACACATATTCAAAACCTTGTTGAGCTACAAAAAAACAGTTGATTTTGATAACAATAGTGGGTGGAGGCATTATTCTTGACCCTGTAAAATGTGCCATTTATTATTTTTGACAAACCATTCTACTAGTGTTGGGTCATTAATCAGCTACTCGTAAATTGTCATGCCAAATCACTAAGTGATAAACAACACAGAAGTGATTTTAACGCTTTCTTTAACTTGTCTAAAGCTGACAAACAGATTGGTGTTTTTATCTGCTCAACAGTTGGCATAACAACACAACGCTTAAAACCTACCCAAACGGAGTGTTTATCGCCCGCATTAAAGAACAGCGACAATCCATCAGGTGCTGGTATTAAGGTTTGCTACTATTGCAACACTGAATACAGCTTTCTGACATCATCTTAGACCAGGTAAAGGTTTTGTAGCCCAAGCCTATAAGCTCAGTTTTGGTGATTTCCACCAGCTTTAATTTGAAATTGAATGGGTTTTTTTTTCAAGAGTGGGTGGAGTAATCTTTCTTGTTGGTTGATAATTGCTGGCTGACAGCAGTGCTTGTCGTAATGTTTTTGTACGCATGACAAATTCTTTATTATTGACAAATGTACAGCTGCTCCATAGATTAATATGATATTAACCTATGTGTAATTATACCAGTGTTAATGTTAAGTATTGCAATATATTTTTCTTGGCAATGTCTGGCGAGTGAGTAAATAAATAGGTGACCTTGTCAAGCAAGGTCTCTAGTTGAGTATGGTTGGTGAAACAAACCTGGCAACCTTCCTTTTAATTTTATGTAATACAAAAAAAATCCTGCCACAAAAAAAGCAGGATTTTTATACACTGGTACAATAATTATTTCCGTAGCTATTAACCAGAAACTGATAACTACTTTTTAACTACCTATATGGCAGATAATGATTGCGATTACCTTAAGTGATTAAAGATACTTCTAAACCGCCTGTGTGGCGGATAATAAAACTCACGGTTATCTTATCAAGATTTTAACTTTCAAGCAACCTATATGGTTGATAACTGTTGCTCACGCCAAGGTTTTGGATACACTTCCAAGCGACATATGTGGTCGATAATTGGTATTATACCATGAAAAGCTCATTTTGCCAATATTATTATTTTATAATTAATTAGTTTTAAAATATATTTTTAAATATAAATTTGATAGCGATGTAGGTTGGCAACCATGCCATACCACAAATATGAAGATGGCTCGTTGTAAATTAAGTAAAAAAACTTTTCAAATAAAGCTGCTTGGATTTTTTTTTGTTGCAGAAGTTACTGCTAGAACAGCCAATGATTTGCTTAAAATTTAGTATAATTTATGCAACTTTATTCCATCACAAGATATGCCTTGTGATGGAATACTACCAACATCTACATCAAAGACAATGAAATATTGATGTAAGGAATTGGTTGTTTTACTCAAGATAGGAATAAATATTATTATGAATACATAAATGATTTTTGGAATAATGTGAATTTAAAAAAGTGATTCCATTGTAATAAACTTACAACTATCCTAAAAATACAAGGTAAAGTTATTTGGTTTATGTTAAAAAATAAAGTTATTTATACTTAATATTAGAAAACTGGTCTGACCGATACCCCAACGGCGGTATTTACGATCCCAAAGTGCTTATAATTGCAAAATCAATGGTATAACAACCCTTGATTTTACCCCAAATTTGTCCCATATATCGTGCAAAATATGCGATAATATGCAGCGATATGCGGAAAATATGCACCATGACACAACCACAAAACCCCTTAAACAATCAACATCTTTTGCTCAAACCCTTGTCCATTGGCGGTTTGCAGGTTGAGAATCGATTGTGGGTAGCTCCGATGGCAGGCGTTACCGACAATCCTTTTCGCCGCCTGTGCAAATCGTTTGGGGCAGGGCATGCAGTCAGTGAGATGATTATTGCTGACACGGCGTTATACGCTCGCAAAAAATCCTTATACCGTGCCAATTTTGAAGGGGAAATTGCTCCCATTTCGGCACAGATTGCTGGAGCAGAGCCTGAGAAATTGGCACAGGCTGCCCAATTTCAAGTGGCAAACGGTGCTCAGATTGTCGATATTAACATGGGCTGCCCTGCCAAAAAAGTATGCAAAAAACTCGCTGGCTCTGCTTTGTTGCAAGATGAAGATTTGGTCAAGCGGCTATTGGACAGTGCGGTGGCGGCAGTCGATGTGCCTGTAACGCTCAAGACTCGCCTGGGCTTTGCCAATGGGCAAGAAAATATCTTGCGTATCGCCAAAATCGCCCAAGAAGCAGGCATTGCGGCGATTGCCATTCATGGGCGGACTCGTGAAGATTTTTATACAGGGCAGGCTCGTTATGAGCTAATCGCTGCGGTCAAGGCTGAGCTGGGCATTCCTGTGATTGTCAATGGCGATATTGACAGCCCCCAAAAGGCTTTGCAAGTGCAGGCGATGACAGGGGCGGATGCGGTGATGATTGGACGAGCCGCCCAAGGCAAGCCGTGGATTTTTCGAGACATTGCCCATTTTTCCCAGACAGGTGAGCTGCCAGAGCCACCAACAGTCGCCGAGCTACGCCAAATCGTCCTGTATCACTTAGACGAGCTGTACCGCTTTTATGGCGAATATTCAGGCTGCCGCATTGCACGCAAGCACATTGCTTGGTACACAGGCGGCTTGCCAAATTCCAACGCCTTTCGAGAAGCGATGTACGGCTGTGAGACCACGCACGAGCAATATCAAGCGGTTGATCAATTCCTAAAAGACAGCATTGAGCAAGTTGAGCAGTGATAAATTGTTGATTGATAGCCGCTGATTTTAGCCAATCATCAATCCGATAGCGATTTAAAAATATCATTTAAACAGTTTATTTAAGTAGATTATTTAAATAATTTCTCAAATAATCCGTTTAAAGACTTGGTAAATTTTAAATGGATTTTATCAAGGTTGCCAAAGCTATCAATTGACAGGCGGTTTGGCTATCAATCAAAACCAGTGCCAGCAATTTATAAAATTTATAATATTAAACTTATTAGATAAATTTAATAACCTGTGCCATATCCAAGCGTGCCTTGGGCAAGCGGCGGTTATTGTCATTATCGGCGGCATAACCTAGGGCAACCAGCACCGAGCTTTTTAAACCTTTATCCGCCAAACCCAGTGATGCGTCCAAGACAGCTGCATCATAGCCGCCGATGGGTGTGGCATCAATACCAAGCAAACTGGCGGACAGCAGCAGATGCCCCAGTGCGATAAAGGTCTGATTTTCTGCCCAGTGTATCAGCTTTTGATTATCACTTGCCATTTGTAAAATATAATGTTGGCAAAGTTCAAGGCGTGCCTGCATAATCTCGTCGCTGGCAAAACGCCCAGCGGCTTTTTCGCTTTCTAGGACGCTCATCAGGTGCTGATTGTCCACATCGGTGCGTGTGCAAAGGACAATGATGTGTGACGCATTGAGAATTTTTGGGGCATTGTGGGCATCGTTGCCAGTGGTGGCTTGGCTGATGAGCGTTTTGGTTTCGCTCTTATCCGTCACCAAAAACTGCCACGGCTGAATATTAATCGATGACGGTGCTAGGCGTAGCATCTCAAGCAGGGCGGTCAAATTATCATCGCCAATCTTGCGGTTGGGATCGTAGGCTTTACAAGTGTAGCGTGTTTGAGCGTAGTGCAGGGCATTGTTCATAAATATTCCTAAATACTAATATTAAAATTTATTTAAAAATCCATCTTAAAAATTCATCATCACTTGGCAAAACTTAGCAGCCACCATCATTCATCAAGGCTGACCGCTTGGATAACGGCTGTCGCTGTGCCGTCTTGTAGTTTGATTTGGATATGCTGCTGGCTGTACAAATTTTTGGCAAGACCGATGGCGTGTTTGTCGTTATCGTCGCCATTATAAATGATGGCATAGCCTTGACTGAGTGTGCGTTTGGGGTGCTGTACCAAAATCATGCTCTGCAAATATCGGCAGTTATTTTTTAAATTATCTAAATAATTAAATAGCTGCCGATGGCAATCAAGATGGTATTTGCTGCGTTTTTTTAGCTCGGTCAATCGGCTTTGGCTTATCGCTTGGGTGTGCTTTAATAGGGCGGTGTTTTGTTGTCTTTGCTGCTGATAGCGGTATTTGGCATTGCTTTGTAAGTGCTTGATTTGATACAGGTTATCTCGCTTGGCTAGGGCGATGGTGTGGTTGCTGCTGCTATAAATCCGCTCCAGCTGCCGCCTGCTGTTTTGATTGGCGTGGCTCAGTCTGGTTTTGGCAAGTTTGCCAATCGTATCCATCACTGCTGCCGCTTGGCGAGTGATTTTGCCCAAATGCGTCTCGATGCCCAGCACCACTTTTGATGGCGTGTCAAAGCTGCTGTGGGCGACTTCATCAAGTATCACCTTATCACGCTCATGACCGACGCCAACCCAGACAGGCACAGGGCATTCGGCAATCAGTGCCGCCAGTTCGTAGTTGTTCAGATATGCCAAATCACCGACCGCACCACCGCCACGAATGATGACCAACAAATCAGGCAAATGACCATAATTGGCGATAAAATCGCTCAAACCTGTGCTGATGGCGGTGCGAATCTCATCAGGGGCGTGATTACCCTGAAAAGTGGCGTGATGATAATAAAATTGGCAGGCCTTTGCCGTCATCAATCTGTCGGCTTCGGCACGAAAATCGCCCAAACCTGCCGCCTGTTCTGGTGAGATAACCACCACATGACGGATATCAAAAGGCATGGGTTTATTTTTATTTAAACTTAATAACCCTTCATCATCAAGGCGTTTTTTCATGGCCTGATAAGCTGCCGCCAGCTCGCCTAAGGTGTAATTTGGATCGATGTCACTGATGTTTAGGCTAAAGCCGTATTGTGGGTGAAAGCTGGCGGAGCATTTGATCAAAACGCTACTGCCTGCTTGCAGACTTTGCCCTGTATGAGCGGTGAATTTTGCCAAAACTGACTTGGCACGAAATCGCCAAAGCGTCGCACGGCAACTGGCGGTAATGTTATCGTCATCGTCAGTCTCGGCAAGTTCAAAATAATAATGACCGCCCTTGGTGTTGATGGCACGGATTTGCGTGCGTACCCAAACTTCATGATCAAAACTGTCATCAACCACCAGTTTGACCGCCGCCAAATAATCCGACAAAGACAGCTGCACCCCTGCAAGCGATGCATTGGCATCGGTCAAGTCATCAGCTTGCTTGTGTTCACGCTCATAGGCTTCGGCGATTTTACGGTGCTTATCCATGATGGCTTGTTCATCGCTGGTGGACAAACCCAGTGCAGCGGCACGCTCGACGATGGTATTTTTTGGCATAATATTGGCTAAATTTACTGGTAATTAATAATAAAAATTAATCATACAAATGAATGATAAAATCAGTCATCAAAATCAATCATAAATGCCCATTTTAGCAAAGCACCGAACGCTTGGCAAATCAAGTCAGGGCAAATCGTCTTTTTATTTTTAATAATGCTTTTTTTTTGACAACGGTCTTTTGGATGATGGTTAATGATAAAATTTAAACACATGAATGATTTTGATCATAAAATCAAAAACCGCAAATCAATAGAAAAAGCCGAAAGATGATAAGAAAAAAAATTGCCCCAAGGAATACTTAGGGCAATGATTGCTTATTTATCAATTTGTCTAAAATTTAATCAATTTAGTCAATTAACAAATAAAATAGCAGTTATTTTTTGGTGGTTTTGCTGCTTTTTTGGGCATCACGCAGCATTTTGGCAGAAGTTACTGCCAAATCGGTGCGTTCGTCCATTTCGTACAATGCCCCCGCACGACCGACAATCAGCGGATCAATGTTGCCGATTTGGGCAGAGTCTTTGTTTTCGTAGGCCATTTTGTTTAGCACATAACGCATGGCGTTTAGGCGGGCGCGTTTTTTGCAGTCGGATTTGATGACAATCCATGGAGCTTCAGCGGTGTCGGTGTTAAAGAACATCGCTTCTTTTGCCAAAGTGTAATCGTCCCATTTGTTCAATGATGCTTTATCCACTGGCGACAATTTCCATTGTTTTAGTGGATCGTTTTCACGGCTGGCAAAGCGGGCACGCTGCTCTTCACGGCTAACTGAGAACCAGAATTTCACCAGATGAATGCCTGACTCGACCAAATGTTTTTCAAATTCAGGCACTTGACGCATAAAGGTGCGATATTCGTCATCGCTACAAAAGCCCATCACACGCTCAACCACCGCACGGTTGTACCATGAGCGGTCAAACAGCACAATTTCGCCTGAAGTTGGCAAATGCTGCACATAACGCTGGAAGTACCACTGACCACGCTCTTGGTCGGTTGGTTTTTCAAGGGCGACCACACGCGCTCCACGGGGATTTAGATGCTCCATAAAACGCTTGATTGTACCGCCTTTACCAGCAGCATCACGACCTTCAAAGATGATCACCAGTTTTTGACCAGTGGCTTTGATGTGGTGTTGTAACTTAAGTAGCTCGATTTGTAGTTTGTATTTTTGAGCTTCGTAATTTTTGCGGCTTAGGCGGTGTTTATAAGGGTAGCCGCCTTCACGCCAGTTGTCCGATAATTGGGTGTCTTTGGATTTTTCGGTGCGGACTTGGCTGACAATCTGAGCAGCAGGTAGGTATTCTTTGAGCGTTTGACCAAACTCCGCCAGCTCTTCAGGGGTGGCGTGTTCTAGCAAGTCTTCTAATTGGCTGACGGTTTTTGCCATAGTTTGGCTAGTGCTGGGTTTGGCTGTTGCTACTGGAGCTTTGGCTGGCGTTGTTGTTTTTTTGGTTGCCGCCGAAACAGCGGGTTTTGCCGTGGTTGTTTTGGTTGGCTTTGGGCTAGTGGTCATAAAAACTCCTTTAATAAAAGTGAAAAAAACAACAAAAACCTTACTGTTTGTATAGTACCATGTTAAGGCAATCTAATCAACTGCTAAGCGATGGTTTGGTGGTGAAATGGGGTGAGATGAGTGTATTTTCAAGTAATTGATTTAATAAAAATGCAAGAAGTTGACGGTACTTTATAATCATCTGTTGGGAGTTTTGTATTAATTAACTATAAACCAAAAACCAAAAACTTTATATTCTATTGAAACCAAAATTAACAATGCATAATGAATGAAAATTCGGTTCCAATAGAATAATTTGCAAGAATTAGGTGGTATTATGAAATAACTCGATATTCTCCTTCAATAATTTTCCCTTCTTGCTGCCATTTGTCAAATTGCTCTTTGCGTTGGGCCGTCTGTTGGTTGGCTTTTTCGATTTCTTCAATCTTATCTTTTAATTCGACGTATGAAGGGAAGAGAGAAGCAACAAAATTAGAATCATTCAAAGAATCCAGCAATCCTGCACGCTGTTCTTCTAAAGTTGAGACAATATCAGCGATCATCTCTTTAAATTTCCTTTCCTCCTCGACTTTTTTCCAGCTGTCCCATGCTTCTATAGCCAGACCTGCAACAGCTACGGCAGCATTTACTTTGGTTGCTAGGTTTGCAGCCCCCCACGGTTTGAATTTTAAATATTTCCCCAAATCCATACCGACCATTTTACCGGCGGAAACCAAACCGTCCCGAACTGTCAAAATATGGGTATTGTTGAGTTTTTGCTTACTTAAGAAGCCAAAACCTTTGCTGACGATTGTTGAACTGACTGAAGATTCAAAATGAGACATTTCATTGTTGAAGTCTAGGCTGATTTGGTCTAATGAAATAGAAATCGTTTGGCACTGACGGCTGAATTCTTGTTCAACTAGTGTATTCAAGCAAATGCCATCTTTTCCAATTTCTGTTTCAAAAAATTCTGGAAAAGTTACTATATCTGTTCCTTTTGCTTGTTTGATTAAGCCAGTAAATTTATCTAAAACAAAGCTTTTTAAATTATTTTTAACATTTATAATCTTGGTTTCAAGTGCCGACAATTCGCCTTTCAAATGCTGGGCAACATCATTAAGTTTGGTCAGCTCGTGCGTTAAGTTTTCTTGAGCTTCTGCAACAATCGGCAACTGTTTATTCAATACATCTTGAATCATGCTTTTTTGTGCTTCCAGAACAATCGGCGTACTGCCGCCATTTTTCTCAATGGTTTCTTTTGTAGCTTCCTGCAATGTGTGAATACGGGAAATTTTCTTGAATTCATCAAGGTTTTCCAGCCAGTAAGATGCGCCTTCTCCAAAAGGATTGGCTGAAACGCCGACAACTTTAATCTCTGTGGCTTCTTCATCAGTTAAAGAAATCATGGTTTTCAGACGGCTTATCACATTTTCTGTTTTGATCTTGAGGTTTTCACGGTAATCCCAATCGTCCTCAATATCGGCAACTTCGTCAAAACGGCTTAAAACAAAAATAGTGCGCGGCAACAGATTTAAATCTCTAAATAACCATTTCAAATCGTCTTGATGGCTTTCTTTGATGGGGTTGGTCGAATTCATAACATACAGAACCAGATGTGCTTCACTCACATATTTTTTCGTGGTTTCTTTATATTTTTCAATTTGACCGGCATCATTTTGCTGCTCTTTAAAACCGAACAATCCCGGAGTATCAATTAATTCAATTTGGTCATCGATATTGTAAATTGCTACAGCGTTAGAGGATTCTTGTTGGCTGATGTTCATGTTTTTATCCAAACGCTCAAGCCAAGCAGAAGCGATGGAAGTTTTACCTTCGGAAAATCCTCCGATTAGGGCAACTTTTAACACACGAACATTATCAGCAGCAACTTTTAATTTTTCCAGCAAATGTTGATCCGGTACTAAGCCGAAGGCTTCCCCTTGTTGGAGAAATTTTTCCAGCTTGGTTAAAGTTTGCAGGGTTTTTTCATGCTGTGCTTGAAAAACGGTAACGGTATTTGACATGATATTTTCCTTTTAGGGTTGGTTAGATGGTTTTTTGAATTGAAGTCAATTCAAAATAAGCGTTATCCAAAAATTGATTTAACTCAGCAAGTTGTCGGCTGGGCGTTTCAACTTCGGATAAGACGGTTTGAACATGTTTATTCATTTCGTCTTTCATCTGCTGTAAGATTTCTGTGGTTTTTTCCTTCAGTTTCTCACTGACATCACGGATGGCCTTTTCTGTATTTTTGCGTTGCTGGGATTTTTTGTAATCAGAATCGAAAAATCCACGTACTGATTTTGCCACACCGACCAACGCGCCAAGTGTAGCAACAACTCCACCGACAAAAGCAATTGACCAACCAACAGGGTTGGATGCTAAAAAGTATATGCCGGTAACTAAACCAAAACCACTGCCGACTAAGTCAAGAATACTTACCCCATTATCAATCTTCAGTTCCATATTAAAATCATGTATTTCTAACGAATGATTATGATGAGCCATAATATTTTGTAAATGTGTACTTGCCCGTTCAACGACGCTAATGACACCATTTCCAAAGTTATCCGCTTCTTTTTTGATTAGATCGGCGATTTGGGTCTCAATTTTTTGCGCTTGGTTTTGTATGGTTTCTTTTAACTCTGATTTAAAATAGTCATTGCTGATGTCTCTGTCGATTTCTGCGTACATAATGTTCTGGGTATTCTTTTGAAATTCCCGAAGAATTTTACTGTTTCCCGAATCAAGGCTTCCGGAGAATTGTTCAAACAATACTTTTATTTGATTTTGAACGTTTTTGATCTCCCGATTAATTTCTTGTTCACTTGTTTTAAATGTTTCCCGAGCAATTGATAATTTTTCCAAAGAATCGTCCAAAACCTGACGGGCTTTATTCAGATTTGAACGTTGAATCTTCTCTTTATAATTTTGCAGAATGTCAGAAGATAAAGTATTAACAAAACTGTATAAACCGCTCTTCTCCAAAATGGTTTCCTTATTTCCCAAAGCCTCAAAGAATTTTTTCTTTTCTCTGGATTCTTTGCTGCCGGGAACGATACATTCGCTCAATGCCAAATAAGACGGTTTGGCGCTTACAACCAAATGACTTTGGTATTTATCAGCCAGTTTTTCTTTCAGTTTTTCATTTAATGCTTGCAGACCTTTTTTGTCATCCTCATTCAACAAGGGTTTCTCTAAAACTCTCGGATTCTTAGCGCTGGGATTGTAGATTGTCCAAACTTCGGTTTGAGGGCCTAAATGTTCTTCAATTTTTTCCAATGTTCCTTTGATACGGCCTTTATCGCCCTCATTGGTTTGCGGCGGTTTTGGTGTGCGGGTTACATAAAAGACGGCATGTGCTTTTTTGACAGCCTCTTCAATAGGCTTTTTAACAATATGCTCATCGCCTTCGATACCCGGTACATCAATCAATGTAAATTCGGCACCGTTAAAATTAAAATCAAAGGACGTATTATCTCGGGTAAAGTCTGAGCGACCGTCGCCGATGATTTGGCCGTCTGAAAATTGCCTTAATTCTTCGACTTGTTCTTTCAAGCGTTTCTCTTCGGATTCTGCATGATTTTTTTCTTGGGTGATTTGTTCTAATTTTTCCTCAATATCAGCAAGTTCATTTTTCTGACTCGCTTGCAATCTAGCTAAATTTCTTTTTTCAATTAATAAAGATTTTTCCTCTGGGAGTCTTGAAAAAGTTAAAATTAACCAAAAGTGTTTCCACCATGGTTGCTTGGCTTTCAGTTCTTGCAGCAGTTCCTCTAAACGCCGGATTTCTGTTTCACTATGGCTGATGTCGCCGATATATTTTTGATTGATGGTTTGAATATTTTTACTGATTTCTTTGATGGCTTGTTCACTTTGTAAAATGGTTTGGCGAACTTTCTCGAAATCTTCTTCGGTCAGACCATAGTTTTGAGCAAACTCTTTAAACTTCCGCTGACTTTCCAATTTGGTGGGTTCTTTAAAATATAAGCGCAATGCTTCAATCAAAGTGGATTTTCCGGCATTGGTTTCTCCATAGAATGCAATGCTGAATTTTTTCCATTCACTCAACCGTTTCAATTCATCATATTCTGTTTGAATTTTGCTTTTCAGCTTATTCAAATCATCAATCGCATTAGTAATATTTTCAGAAAGTTTGTCTTCATAGCTTTGTGAAAGTTTGTCTAATACAGAATCAATCTGATTTTGAATTCGTTCATAAATAGAGTTAGATAATTCATTCATTTACGGATTTCCTTATTTGAAGTAGCGGGTATATAAGTGATTGGTAAAATCAGCCAAGATGGAAACGGAAGTATTGTTTATCGGCTGTTTTGTCTTTTGAACCGCCAAATCGATAGTTTGTTTGATGGACAGATTGTCATTTGTGCTGTCGACATACCATCTGATGGCCGCGTCAATTGCCTGTTTTACTTGTCGGCTTTCACTTTTCCCATAAATGCACCAATTGACAAAATGTTCGCAATTATTGGTTAACAGGTTGTATTCATCTTCTCCCAAGCGGCTTTGGGCGCGGCTAACGACTGTTTCCCTATCGTATTTTGGGGAGTAATGGGGAATGATTTCACAGCCATTACCGTTTGAAAATTTTTCTATAGTAGTTTGACAAACTTTGTCTGCTTTGAAGCCGTCTGAAAAACCGGCGTAATGAATAACTTTGCCGTTACCGATATAAATGCCGTGGTGATGGTAAGTACCTTGCACCCTTTCTGAGGCTAAATGATCGCCTGTTTTTATGACACGTCCGCTGCAGTCATAATAATCTGATTGAATTTGATTTTTTAGATGCATTTCGTTATCTCTTTGTATTGCTAAAAATTATTTCTAGATACTTGTAGTATTATTCATATTATTCTCTATAACTTTAATAATTTTACTAGCTATGCATTTAATTTATAGCAGTATAGACATTTGTTGTTTGAATTAAGATTTGACATAAAAACTCCAAGATTTCGTCATGTTTTTAAGATTAATTTAATTAAGATTGATCAATTATCGCATCGGCAAGCTCATCAAAGCCAAACTGTTTAAGACAGTGATGTGTCTGGCTGATAATTTGGGTGTTATCATCACTTTGATGCTCTGGATTGTCTGGCATCATGTGTAGCAGCTGAGCGACGATGGTCGATCTGGGCATTGTTTGGGCTTTTTTGATACCAAGCAGTCGAGCGATACTCATTGGCTGTGGCACGACAGAGCGTGTGCGATCATTCACTGGCCGTGGCAGATTGCCGATTAAGGTGTTTAACAAGGTTTCTTGGCTTTTGGGTGTCCAATATTCATTGGTCAAAATAAACCGAGCCTTGATAAATAGTGGCTCAAGCTGGGCAAAAAGTTCGTTTGGCAGATGTTCTTGCAGCTGCGTCTCAATCAGGCGAAAGGCAAGTGCCTGCACAAAGGTCAGCTCATGCTGTTTGCCATTTTGTAGCCTTGCCCACCGCCAGCCATAGGGCTTATCATCATCTCGGCACTCAAGCGGGAAATTTTGCTTTAAGTTGTTTAAATCACGCTGCACCGTGCGTAATTCTACGCTGATGCCTTGCGTGTCCAAATATTGCTTGATGTCTTCGGCACTGACATAGTGGTCTTGTTTGATCAAAAATTCAATAATTCGCCATTGTCTGCTGACGATGGATTTGGGCGTATTGCTCACGGATTTTTCCTTGCTATCAATTTTCCTTTACTTTATCAAAACGACTTTGGGTTGTTAAGTGCCAGTGTCAAATCGTGTCGCAGCAATTTTTTGGGCGACAAAAATCGCCATTTACCGTGCTAAACTATCACTTTGGTGCATTATATCAGCAATTACCAATACTTTAAATACTATTATACGACTTTAATAATCTGTACTTCAAGCATTTAATCTCTAAACTAGAAGGGTAGCGTGGAGAGATTATGACCAAAAGAACAGACAATCAGTTAAGTCGTGCCATCGGTAGAGCGATTGCCGCCAAGCGTCAAGCGGTGGGACTGACGCAAGCACAGGTGGCGGAGAGTATCGGTGTGAGTGATGATGCGATTTCAAAAATGGAGCGTGGGGGAATCATGCCGACCATCAAGCGATTGTCTGAATTTGCGATGCTGTTTGATTGTGAGACGACAGATTTTTTGACCGATGCCAATCCAACCATCAATGACGAAGCACGCCATGTGATGAATCTTTTGGCACAGCTGGAGCCGAGCGACAGGGCAGAGCTGATTGCGATTATTGAGCGGCTGGTGGCGTGGAAATCTCAGGGGTGATTTGTTTGTGGGGTGGTGAATAATAAAAGGATTTTATCAAATTTTATCATCACATTAAAATAACGGTATATCTTGAATATACTGTCAATTGTACTGTTATTATCTGCGGATTTCAACGAACTTTAACGAACGCCAGCGAAAAACCAAAGACAATAAAAAACCCTTAAAGCCTTGAACTTTAAGGGTTTTTGAACTTCAGCGAACTTTAACGAACGCTTAGATGGTACCAGTGGTCGGACTCGAACCGACACGCTTTTAAGGGCAACGGATTTTGAATCCGTCGTGTCTACCAATTTCACCACACTGGCTTGTATGGTTAGCCTTACTGGCTATGTGTGCGTATTATACAGATATTTTTTGGCATGTCAACGATTTTTTGTAAAAAATTTGAAATTTTTTGCGTTTTTTACATTATTTTCGAATTTTTTGGCAAATTTTTAAAATTTTGACCAAAATGATGATGTTTTGTACAAAAATTAGCTAAAATAGTCCGCCAATAAACCAAATACCATCGCTCACACGACCAAGTTTGGACAATTTGCCCAACTGTGTTTTGCTGGCTTTGGTGGTTGTTTGCCAAAATCCAAAATCGCAACATTTAAAAAACAGAAATTTTGGTTTGTGTGGTAAATTCTTCTAAAAATTTCATGCCACGATAAGAATTGCCCTTGCTGTTTAGGCATGGACTCCAGACGGCAATGCTATAATGGTTTGGCATGACCGCCACAATGCCACCGCCGACGCCACTTTTACCGGGCAGTCCAACACGGAAGGAAAACTCGCCAGACTCATCGTAAAAACCGCAGGTTTGCATAATTGCATTGGTGCGTTTGGTTTGGCTTTTGGTAAGAATTTGGCAGCCATCGTGCAGGGTAATGCCGTCATTGGCTAGGAATGAAAAGGCATAAGCCAACTCTTGGCAGGTCATTTCGATGGAGCAGATGTGAAAATAAAAATCCAGCACTTCAATCGGATCATTTTTGATGTTGCCAAAAGATTTGATGTAATAACAAAGAGCAAAATTGCGGTAGCCGACCGATTTTTCTGATTGCGCCACTTTTGATGAATAATTAATCTGTGGGTTGTGGCTGATTTCACGAATAAACGCCAAAAAATCTTCAAGGGGATTGTCCAAAATCGACAGCAAAATATCGCACACCACAATCGCCCCTGCGTTGATAAAAGGATTGCGGGGAATGCCTTTGTCCGCTTCTAGCTGCACCAAGGAATTGAACGATGTGCCAGATGGCTCAACATTCACTCGCTGCCAAATGTCGCTTTGTAGATGGCGATAAGCAAGGCACAGCGACAGCACTTTGACGATACTTTGAATGGAAAACTTCTCTTGATAATCGCCCACGCCGATGATTGGTTGATTCAATTCCAAAAAAGCAACCCCAAATTTATCGGGCGAAATATTGGCAAGTTCAGGAATGTAGGTAGCCAACGAACCTTGATTTTTCTCGTTTAAAATTTGCTGGTAGATGTTTTTGATGATTTGTTGATTCATAATTTATCCAGTTTGTCAGTCGTTTGATAAATTAATATATACCAATTTATTTAAAATAATCAGTTGCTCTGAGCATAGGTATTTTAAATATCAGTATTAATCCAAATTTTATTAAATATTTTATTCAATATGAAAATTTACCCAAGTGATATGGATAAAAATATCAACGCTGCTGATAAAACAGCGTTGATGGCAAATATCCAAGTGCTTGATTAATAAGCAACTAATTAATTGACAGCTAAGTTATCGCCAAGCGTCCTTAATCCATTCGCTAGGCAGTACATGGCGATACCATTTGCCGCCGCCGCCAGTGATGGCATCAGGGGGGTTGATTTCGCCATGAAAAATGACAATTTTGGCATTGGCGGGTTTTTTGGGTGGTAAAAAATATGCCAAAGGGATTTTGTGTAGGCAGTGGTATTTGAAACTGACGCACCAGCTGCTGTCCCAGTATTCCAAATGATGGTGCTGGCGTAAATAATTGGACAAAAACGCCTGTTCGTGGCGGACTTCACTGCGAATCTGCTCAAAATTGTCTTCAAAATATTGCAGTAAATTTGGATAATTATTGTAGCCAACCTTAAACCGATACACTGAGCTGTTGCCCACCATACGCCAAGGTTTTTTCCAATCTCGGATAATCAGCACGCTGTCATCGTGTGCCGTCGGCTGGGTAAATAGAGCATTGATATTGTCAATAATCACAATATCAATATCCAAAAACAGTGCCGTGCCTTTTAGTCCGTATAAATCTGGCTTAAAAGTGGTGAGTTTTTTCCAGCCACGCTCAGGAATACCGTCAGGCAGGTTTAGTGTTGGGATAGGGTGGCAGATGACTTCTGGTCTGATGTCAGTGCTGTCATCGGTCAAGCAAACCATGGTAAAAGGTAGGGTCAAATTGCGAGCGACCATGTTATAGAGTCGATTGACATATTCTGCAGAATATTTATTACCCCATTTCATGCAGATGATGTAATTGGTGTCAGTCATGATGCTCCCTTGAATTGGTGTGTTCGTGCAGTTTATCGGCTAGGGATTTGAGTGCTGCCAAGTCCAGCAGATATGGGTTATCCGCCAGTGGCGTGTGTTTAAATCGGCGATAACCCCACATATAATGACTAAAATGCTGGCAAATCATACGCTCCATGGCACGGTTTAGAGCGGTGGTGGCGATTTGGGCATTTTTGTCATACAGCTTGGGATCGTCCAGCGAATAACAAAATACTTCAAAGCCTTTACCATCTTCACGCTTGATGCAGCTAAGACCAACCAAAGCACAGTGCGTTTTGGCAGCAAGCTTAGGAGTGAGTGTGCTGGTCATCGTCTCGATACCAAAAAACGGTACAACCACGCCACCTGACGGATCTGGCACATGGTCAGGCAAGACAATGCTAAAGCCGCCATCTTTGAGCGTCTTAAAAATCGCTTTGACGCCAGTGGTATCGGTCGGTACCAGTGTGGCATTGAGCCGAGTGCGAGCTTGTAGCACAAAGGCATCGATATCGGCATGCTTCATTGGCTTATACATGATGGTGGGCGTGCCAAAGGTATTTAGCCAAGCATTCATCATCTCCCAAGTGCCAATATGTGGCACGATGGCAAGCATACCATTGGGGCAGCGTAAAGCATCTTGTAGGACATCAAAGTGATGCACTTTGGTAATTTGCTCAACTGACCATTCTGGCGGCATCGCCCAGCATTTGACACTGTCTAGCGTACTGGTCAGCTGATTTTTTAGGATAATCTTAGCCAAGCGTTTGCGTTCGTCATCAGGCATTTTGGGCTTGACTAAAATCAAATTGGCATAAATGCTGCGTGCCATGCTTAAGTTAAAATGATGAACGATAAAAGCCACAAAAGCCGCCAATCCATGCAGGATTGGCAGCGGAAGGTGTTTTAACATTCCCAAAAACATGGGTGATTATTCTGCCTTTTCTTTTTCACGGACACGAATGCCAAGCTCACGCAATTGGCGATTGTCCACTTCGGCAGGGGCTTCGGTCAATGGGCATTCAGCGGTTTTGGTTTTTGGGAAAGCGATGACATCACGGATCGAAGTTGCACCGACCATCAGCATAATCAAGCGATCCAAGCCAAACGCCAAACCACCATGCGGTGGTGCACCAAAGCGTAAAGCATCCATTAGGAACTTAAATTTCAGCTCGGCTTCTTCTTTTGAGATACCAAGGGCATCAAATACCGCTTCTTGCATCTCAACGGTGTTAATACGCAGTGAGCCACCGCCGATTTCAGTGCCGTTTAGTACCATATCATAAGCGATAGATAGGGCGGTTTCTGGGCTTTGTTTCAGCTCTTCGACAGAGCCTTTTGGACGAGTGAATGGGTGGTGAACCGAAGTCCATTTGCCATCGTCAGTCTCTTCAAACATTGGGAAATCCACAACCCACAGCGGTGCCCACTCACAAGTGAATAGGTTTAGGTCTGTACCGATTTTGACACGCAACGCCCCCATGGCATCATTGACGACTTTGGTCTTATCAGCACCAAAGAAAATGATGTCGCCAGTTTGGGCTTGTGTGCGTTTGATAAGCTCAACCAACACTTCATCGGTCATGTTTTTGATGATTGGTGATTGTAGGCCTGATTCTTTATCCACACCGTTATTGATGTTGCTAGCGTCATTGACTTTGATATACGCCAAGCCTTTGGCACCATAGATGCCGACAAATTTGGTGTAGTCGTCAATTTGCTTGCGGCTCATCTCAGCACCATTTGGGATACGCAGGGCAACCACACGACCTTTTGGGTCTTGAGCAGGGGCTGAAAATACTTTAAATTCAACGGCTTGCATTAAATCGGCAACATCGACCAATTTTAGTGGAATACGCAAATCTGGCTTATCAGAAGCATAATCACGCATCGCATCGGCATAAGTCATGCGTGGGAAAGCATCAAATTCAATGTCCAGCATGGTTTTGAACAAATCTTTGGTCAAACCTTCGGCAATGTCCATGATTTCTTCGTCAGATAGGAACGAAGTTTCGATATCCACTTGGGTAAATTCAGGCTGGCGGTCAGCACGCAAATCTTCATCACGGAAACACTTGGCGATTTGGTAATAACGGTCAAAGCCTGCCACCATTAATAGCTGCTTAAATAGCTGTGGCGACTGTGGCAAAGCAAAGAAATTACCCGGCTTGGTGCGTGATGGCACCAAATAATCACGCGCACCTTCTGGTGTGGCACGAGTCAAAATTGGCGTTTCGACATCTAAAAAGCCATGATCGTCCAAATAACGGCGAATCGTCGAAGTGGCTTTGGCACGGAATTTCATGCGTTCTTGCATTTCTGGGCGACGCATGTCCAAGAAACGGTATTTTAGACGCAGCTCTTCTGAGACGGTGATGTTGTCGTCATTGAGTGGGAATGGTGGGGTGTCGGCTTTGGCAAGCAGTTCAATTTCTTTGCCAAGCAGCTCAACTTGACCGCTGGTCATATTTGGGTTTTCGGTGCCTGCATAGCGACGACGCACACGACCAGTAATTTTTAGCAAATATTCCGAGCGTGCAGCATCAGCAGTGGCAAATGCTTCTGGCGTGTCAGGGTCAATAACCACTTGTAGTAAGCCTTCACGATCACGCATATCCAAAAAGATAACACCGCCATGGTCACGGCGACGATGCACCCAGCCTGCGATGGTGATGGTTTGGTCAATCAGCTCTTCGGTCACAAGACCGCAATATGTGCTACGCATCATAGATTTTGCCTTAAATCATTGATAATTGTTTATAAATAAGCGGTGCTGCACCCATTTTGGTGGCACAAAACTTAATAAAAAACTTATAAAAAAGTCATGGGTTTAAACCCTACATTATGCCTTTTAATTGCTTTTCATGCAAGTATTGCAGCGATAAAAATTGTGGTTTTTTGCATAATTTTTTGCACAATGATGGCAAATTTTTGGCGGATTTTATCGCAGGCTTTGGCAGCTGGCGTTGATGATAAATTGGTTTATTTTTGTTTGGGCTTTTTGCACAGAAAAAATCAACCAGCAAATGGGTTAAAAATTAACCAGAAATCAATTAAAAACCAATCAAAAAAGCCTAACAAAATCCACCAAAGATGAAACGGCAGCATCAGCAAAAAATCAGACAAAATACTGCCAAGATGCTACTCAAATGTTGATGATATTTTACAAAGTTTATCATTTGCAAAATATCTTGAAAAAATTGGAATTTTTTGCAGTTTTTGGGTGGTATATCGTGGTTGGCTGTGGTAGGATTTATAAAGTTTTGCCGATGAGTTTTTTGTGGCGATAATTTGGCAAAAATGATTTGAAAAATTAAAATTATTTTGTAATTTTATTGCGTTATTTGCAATGATAAAGCCAAGCAGTTAAGTGGTTGTAAACATGCAGCCATGAATGGGTGGCTGTGTTTTATGGTCAAATTTATCATTGCTAAAATGTACATCAATAAATTATAAAAGTACACGGCATTGTTGTGGTTGTTGTCAAAGGCTGCTCAAATGGTTGCTGGCTTTGGCGTTTTTGGAATTGTAAACTCATGGATACCTTAAATATTTTATATGTGGTCGCTTCGTTGCTGATTTTTATTAGCATCATGACCAGTACACTGTCTGCACGCTTGGGTGTGCCTTTGCTGTTGTTTTTTTTGGGCGTGGGCATGCTGGCAGGCGAAGAAGGCATTTTGGGCATTGAGTTTGCAGAGTATAATTTGGCAAACTTTATCGGACAGGCGGCGTTGGCGTGCATTTTGCTTGATGGTGGTTTGCGAACTTCGTTCAATTCGTTTCGTGTGGGGCTAAAGCCTGCGATTACCTTGGCAAGCTGGGGCGTGCTGGCGACTGTGCTGGCGTTGGGGCTATTTGCCACTTGGCTTTTAGATGTGGATTGGCGGCTGGGCGTCTTGATGGCGGCGATTGTTGGCAGTACGGACGCAGCGGCGGTATTTTCTTTATTGCGTAATGGTGGCGTCAAGCTCAATGACCGTGTGCAGGCAACCCTAGAAATCGAATCAGGGGCAAACGATCCGTTGGCGATTTTGTTGGTTACGGCGATGATTGCCCTAAATCTTGACCCAGCCAGTCAGGGCATTGGCGATATTGTTGTGATGCTGATCAGTCAGATTGGCATTGGTTTGGTGCTGGGTATGCTGTCAGGCTGGGCGTTGTCTCGGCTGTTGCCAAAGGTGCATTTGGCGGACGGTATGTATGCCATTTTGATCATGTCGGCAGGCATGGTGGTGTTTGGCTTGACTAATTTATTGGGCGGCTCAGGCTTTTTGGCGGTGTATCTGGCAGGCGTGGTTATCGGCAATACCAAAGTGCGTGCCACAGAGCATGTGCTGCGTGTGATGGACAGTTTTGCTTGGCTGTCGCAAGCGGTGCTGTTTGTAGTGCTGGGCTTGTTGGTGCAGCCGTCTAGCATTTTGCAAGTGTGGCATTATTCACTGCTGATTTTTATTTTCTTGTTGTTTGTTGCTCGCCCCTTTGCGGTGTTTAGCTCGCTTTTGCCATTTGGTTTTGCCACTCGTGAGATTGGGTTTATCTCGTGGGTGGGGCTGCGTGGGGCAGTGCCGATTACCCTTGCCATCATTCCTGTAACCATGCAAGTATCAGGTGCTGATTTGGCGTTTAATATCACTTTTGGTGTGGTGATTTTATCATTGCTTACCCAAGGGGCGAGCATTCCTTTGATGTCTCGGCTGTTTCGTGTTTGGGTTCCGACCAATAACGATCCTAAAGCAGAGCATGAGATTTGGGTGGGTGATCAGGCAAATATCACCTTGTACGAATTTGAAGTGCGACAAGGGGCGTTTGCCATCGGTCGCCACCCACAGAGCATTTCTACCAAATTTGACCTTGATGACATTTCTATGTTTGCCTTGGTCAGAAATGACAAATTGGTTACGGTAAACGAAGATACCATCTTAAAAGTCGGTGATGTCGTTTGGTATGCGATGAGCAGTGATGTCGCCCCAAGCGTTGCCAAGATTTTTAATAATTCAGCCACGCAATACCAAAAAAACAGCGAGTTTTATGGCGATTGGCTATTGTCGCCGCATGCTCGCATTGCCGATTTGCCGTTTTATAATCTGGCAAAGCGTTCTTTGGCAAGAAATACGCCAAACAGACGATTGGTACGCCCTGTTAGTAGTGCCTTAGATGTCTTTACCGTGCCGCCAGTTGCTGGCAGTTTGGCAGGCGTGGACGAAAAATTGGTACACAAATTGACCGAAGCCAAAAACCAAACGGTCGAAGAATACATGATGGGGCATTTTAAGACCGAACCTGTCAAGGGTGATGAAGTGTACCTAAACGACACTTGGTCGTTGATTGTCCGTGATGTGGATAATAAAGGTCGCCTGCGTGGTATCGGTCTAAAAAACAAAACCAAAAATCAGCCAGCCAGTTGATGTGTCGGCTTATCATTTGTAGTGGTTTTATTAAAAGTTATTAAATTGTTAAATTTATCAAAGATTAAGGGTTGTTATGTTGCATTTTTCCAAAAAACCAGTTGAATTACAAATTATCCATCTTAACGATGCCCAAACTCGTGCCAAAAAGCACTTTGATGCCGTCAAAAAGCATCAAGATGACGCCACGCACCAGTTAAAAGACAAACTGTGTAACGCCTTAAAAGCACTCAAAAACGACACTCAAGACACACCAAAAAAGCAGTCGGCAGAAAAATCAGAGCAGACAGCAGCGGTCTATGTGCTTGATTTTGATGGTGATATTAAGGCGAGTGCCGTGGCACATTTGCGTGAAGAGATTAGCACGATTATCAGCGTTGCCAATCGTGGCGATGAAGTGGTGTTGCGGCTTGAAAGCGGCGGCGGTCAGGTCAATGCTTATGGCTTGGCGGCATCGCAGCTGATGCGAATTGGTGAAGCTGGGCTAAAATTGACCATCTGCGTGGATAAAATCGCCGCCAGTGGTGGCTATATGATGGCGTGCGTGGCTGACACCATCATTGCCAGCGATTTTGCGGTGCTTGGTTCGGTGGGTGTGGTCAGCCAGTTGCCAAATTTTCATGAATTGCTCAAAAAACACGATGTACAATTTGAGCAATTCACCGCAGGCGAGTACAAACGCACGGTAACTTTATTTGGCGAAAATACGGACGAAGACCGTGCCAAGCACCAAGCGGACATTAACCGCATTCATGAGCTGTTTAAGGCATTTGTCGCCAAAAACCGCCCAAAATTGGACATTGCCAAAATCGCCACAGGAGAAGTTTGGTTTGGCGAAGATGCTAAAGCGTTGGGTCTGATTGACCAAATCGGAACATCGGACGCTTATTTATTGGACAAATTGGCGACGCAGCCTGTATATGCTTTGCACTCACGCAGCAAGCCAACTTTGGCCGAAAAACTGGGAATTGCCGATCAAGTCGGTGCCAGCGTCCATCAAGCGTTTGATGCCGCCGAGCGAGCATTGACCCAAATTGCTCAGCGTTTGGCTCGTTGATGTGATATGCTGGCAAAATCTGTATATTTAACGGCAAAATGGCAATGATGACTGGGTCGTTTGTCAATTTATACTGGGAATTTTGGATAACTTGCGTTAAAATGGCGGTTTTGCCATTTTGGATAAATTCATGAAAAAACTTGAAGAATGGTTTGGTAAAGCCGACAAATTTGGGCGTGTGATTGCCAATCGTTTCAATAAAATCAAAGACTTAAACGACATTCGTGGCACAGGTGCTGGTAAAGTCGTGCTGATTACAGGGGCAAGCTCTGGATTGGGTGCGATGATGGCACGCAAATTTGCCTTTTTGGGTTATGATTTGGCGATTTGTGCGCGTCGATTGGAGCGTCTGGACGCCTTAAAATCAGAACTTGAAGGCGATTATGGTATCAAGGTGCATACCAAGCGGCTTGATGTTACCGATTATGATCAAGTTTTTGAAGTGTTTTCATCGTTTGCCAGTGAGCTTGGCAAGATTGATAAAATCATCGTTAATGCGGGCGTGGGTGACAGCCGTGTGATTGGTCATGGCAGGTTTAACATCAACCGTGCCACTGCCGAGACCAATTTTATCTCTGCCATTGCCCAGTGTGAAGCTGCGATGCAGATTTTCCGTACCCAAAATAGCGGTCAGTTGGTGGTCATCTCAAGCATGTCGGCGGTACGTGGTTTGCCACGGCATTTGACCACTTATGCCGCCGCCAAGGCAGGTTTGGCAAGGCTTGCTGAAGGTATCCGTGCCGATATGATCAAAGAAAAATTGCCGATTACTATCTCAACCATCTATCCAGGCTATGTGCGTACTGATTTGAATATCGGTGCCAAATATTTGCCGTTTGAGGTCGAAGAGGACGAAGGGGCAGATGTGATTGTCAAGGCGATTGAGGCCAAAGTCAGCGAGGCGTATGTGCCTGCGTGGCCGTGGCTGCCGATTGGACTGGGTATGAAATATTTGCCGCTAAAATTGATTACCAAATTTATCTAAACTGATTTAATTTTAAAAAAAAGGCTTGTGTATGCAAGCCTTTGGCATTAGGTCAAGTTTGATTTTAAAGTTTTATTTTAAAAATCTGATTTTAAAAAATTACTTAAAAATCTGATTTAAAAATCTTGCTTAAAGAATTATAAAAATCGTTTGGTACTTGATGCTTGATGATATTGGTATTTGGTGGTAATTGCATCAATCGCCAGTCGATTTTTTCGCCGATAATTTGACTTTAATTAAATGAACCATCAAATTTAATAAAGGGGAGAATGATGAGTCAAAACGCCGCCAGTGGCGATGAACACCCAGCTATCCAAGCAGTAACCGAAGCGGCAACAGAAGCCCAAAACGCCGCCGAAGCTGCCAAAGATGTGGCTGCCGAAGCTGCCAAATTGACCAAGACCACTTTGGAGCATGGGGCAAATGACACTTTGCAGTTTTTGGGCATTTCAATCGATGTGGCAACACTGACGCAGATGGCAATTGATTTGTCGGGTCGCTTGCTGTTGGCATTGCTGATTTTCTTTGTCGGCAAATGGATTGGCAACCGCTTGGTTGGCTTGGCAAAACGCATCATGGCACGCAGCCATTTGGACAATACGGCGGCAAACTTTTTGGGTAATTTGCTGTATGGCATCATGCTGGTGGCGGTGATTTTGGCATCGCTGAACAAACTGGGCGTGAATACCAACTCATTTGTGGCGGTGTTGGGTGCTGCTGGTGTCGCCATCGGTGTATCGCTCAAAGATCAGCTGTCCAACTTGGCGGCAGGGGTGCTGATTGTGATTTTTCGTCCCTTTGGGCGTGGCGATTATGTGGAAGTCGGCGGTAAAACTGGCACGGTGCTGGACATCACTTTGGTCAATACACGCATTCGCACCACCAACAACCACGAAATCATCATTCCCAATGGCGACATCATGACTTCTGCCAGCACCAATTATACATCGCTACCCACTCGTCGTGTCGATATCGAAGTCGGCATCGGCTACGAAGCGGATATCCGTGAAGCCAGAGCGGTATTGGTGGCGACTGCCAAGGCACACCCACATGTACTGGCAGATCCTGAGCCATCGGTGGTGGTAACGGCTTTGGCGGACAGCTCGGTCAATCTGCTGCTGCGTGTCTGGGCAGATAATGAGCATTGGTACGGCGTGCAGACTGATTTGCTCGAAGCGGTCAAATATGCCCTTGATGACGCAGGTATTAATATCCCATTCCCCAATCGCACGATTCAGATTGAAGGTTTGGATATGGACAAATTGGCAAAACTGCTACAAGCCAAAGCTGTTGCCGATCAATCATCAAAAGATAAATTCGCTGATTAATTTTAATGATTAATCAATTTATTGATGAGTAAATTAAATGTATTGCCTGACTTAATCACCCCAATTCAATACTGGCTAAAAATTTATTATAAGACAATATTTTGAATAAAGGCACTGACAAGATTGTACAAATTACCATTACAATACCACATCGCTGGCTCTGTGCAATTTTGTGCCTACTAACCACCCAACACCCAAAAACACATCATAGCCGTGGTGTGTTTTTTTGTTTAAGCAAAGTTATGATAAATATGTTAAAATACCAGCCAACTAAGCAAAATTTGAGCAAAAAATATGCGTTTTATTGATGAAGCTGTGATTAGCGTCAAAGCTGGCGATGGTGGTAACGGCATTGTGAGTTTTCGCCGTGAGAAGTTCGTGCCAAAAGGCGGCCCAGATGGCGGTGATGGTGGCAAAGGTGGTGATGTGTATGCCGTCGCTGACGATAACACCAATACGCTCGTGGATTATCGCTACACCCGCAAATTTGAAGCACGCCGTGGCGAAAATGGCGGCAGCAAAAACTGCTCAGGCAAAGGGGCGGACGATGTGTATTTGGCAGTGCCGATCGGTACAACCATTATCGATACCGACCTTGATGTGGTGATTGGCGATTTGACTGAAAAAGGACAAAAAATCCTAATCGCTAAGGGCGGTGATGGTGGCTTTGGCAATACTCGCTTTAAATCCAGTACCAACCAAGCTCCCCGCAAGGCAACGCCGGGCTTTCCTGGTGAAGCCAAAAACATCAAACTTGAGCTAAAAGTGGTCGCCGATGTCGGCTTGATTGGTTTGCCAAATGCTGGCAAATCCACCTTTATCCGCCAAGTGTCCGCCGCTCGTCCAAAAGTTGCTGATTATCCGTTTACCACGCTCGTGCCAAACCTTGGCGTGGTCGATGTCGGCACGCATCAGTCGTTTGTGATGGCGGATATTCCGGGGTTAATCGAAGGTGCGTCCGATGGGGCAGGGCTTGGCATTCGCTTTTTAAAGCATGTGGCACGCACACGCCGCCTGTTACACATTGTTGATGTACAACCGATTGATGGCTCAGACCCTGTGGCAAACGCCCAAATTATCCTAAATGAATTGGCGAAATTTTCGCACGAATTGTCGCAGTTGCCGCAGATTTTGGTGTTAAATAAACTTGACCAAATCGCCGAAGAAGACCAAAATGCCATCTGCACGGACATTGTCGCACGCTTGGGCTGGACAGGCATGGTGTTTCGGACATCGACACTGACTGGCGATGGCGTCGAAGCGGTCAAGCATCACTTGATGCAGGCAATCGAAGATGAGCGTGAGCGCGAAGCTGAAGATCCGATATTTGCCGAAGAGCAGGCGGCACGCTTTGCTCGACTTGAAGAAGAAGTGCGTCATAACACCGAAATTCAAAAAGAAGCCTACCGTGCGATGCGTAAAGCCCAGCGTGAAGGCCGCATGGACGATGACGATGATGACTTTAACGAAGATGATTATGATGTGGCAGTGGAGTACGCACCGTATTAAGTTTAAGGATGAGTAATGAATGCAGTTGACCAAGCGGTATTAAAACAAGACAATGTTCGTGAAAAATATTTTCATGATTTGGTTTTGCAAAATGAAAATATTAAGTTGGATTTATTATCAACATTGGAATTGCCAATGGATCTAACTAGGCTTACACTTATCCATGAAGATAGATATATTAATGGTATTATCGCTGATTTTACATTGGTTTATGATGATAAAATTCATGCTTTAATTGAAGTGAAAGCAGGAGATATTGGCGTTACCGACTATGTGCGTGGCATTGGTCAGGTATTGCAGTATGAGTATTTTTATGAGAATAACATTTCATCAAAAAATTACGAATTCCACACAAAATTTGCTAGCATATTTCTAATTCCATCATCTATTTTTAAAAATAAAAATTTTAATGTTGCTTTATTTAAATATCCAAAAACAACCAAAATTATTGAAATTAACGACATAAATAAAGCAGTTCGTGAAATTTCAAAAGATGAGTTGGATAAATTAAAAGAAGCAAGTAAAAACAATTTAACAAGTATTTCTCAGTATTATGTCAGAGATACGAGATTGTTTGAGATTTATATGCTCCTTAGATATTTATGCTTTTTAAAGTTAAAGGGCGTAAATATCGTCAATCGCAAAGAGATTGAATTGCAAATGCAAAAAACCAATTCCATCAATAATCAAAATTGGCGGAATGTTTGGATTAGTCTATCATCCTTTGGTTTTATTGATAGCAATAATATGCCAACAAAGGCAGGTACTGAATTTGGCATGATGTCAGTGCATGAATTTTTGGTTATGATGTATCAATCTTATGTTAAGCCTTATGCTGATATTTTAATGGATTATTTTACCAAAAATCCACAAAGATTGAGCAATACCCTAACGCAGATCAAGCAAGATTTTTTGGATATGCATGGGGGCAAAGAGATTTTATTTTTTACTCAATCAAAGACAAGATATCTATCATCTTGGCTTAATATTCTAAGAGATGATTTTGGTTTTATTGATTTTGCCCCTAGAGACAAAAAGCGTACTATGAATTTTAACCCTTTGGGATTGAATAATGAGTTTTTATTAAAAGAAATTCAAAAATACTCAAAAGCTAACCAATATATCGATAATTTAAATGCAATTTTATAAGTGATTTTATGAGTTATACCATTTTTGAAACATTTGTAGGGGCTGGTGGCTCGCATATTGGATTTAAACAACAGGGTTTTAAATCTGTTTATGTCAATGATGATAATAAAGATTGTATCGATACTTTGTTATTAAATAATCCAGAAGTTAAAGAGACGGCTTTTGTGGATTGTAAGAGTGTACTCGATGTGGATATTGACAACTTATTAGGCAATATCAAATTAAAACAAGGTGAACTGGATGTAATGTTCGGCGGTATTGTTTGCAAGGGTTTTAGTTTGGCAGGTGAGCGTTCGCCTAATGATGAGCGTAACTATTTTTACCACCAACAATTAAAACTTGTTGAAGCTGTTATGCCAAAAATTAGCATTATTGAAAATGTCAAAGCGTTTTCAAATGGTAAAGTGCTATCGCAAAATACTCCGCAATCCATCAAGGATGCAGTGGATAGCGTTTGGCAAGCTCTAGAAAATTACAAAGGTCAAAAGGCTGAACTTCGTAAAAAAAATAAAATTACTGCTGAATTTGAACAAAAAGGTGTAGAATTAAGAAAGCAAAAAGAGCAATTGTTAAAAACATTACAGGAAAATAATTATTTAATTTCGGTATTGGATGATCTATATCAGATTTATGATAAGATTGGCTATCATGTCTCTCATAAAATTTTAAATACTGCCTGGTATGGTGCATCAACCAAGCGAGAGCGTATTATTGTTGTGGCGGTGCGTAAAGACTTACCTAATAATTTTACATTTCCAATACCCAAATATCACTCCAGCGAGATATTAACCAAATTGGATTTTGATAATATTGAAAATATGGAGTTTTTGACCCCAATTAATATCGGACAAGCATTGTCGCAAATTGATTACGATGATAAAACTGACATTGATAATCAGCCGATGAATCATTCTCCAAAAACGGTTGAGCGATTTAAGTACATCAAAGCAGGTTCTAATATCCAAGAAACGATGCATGAAATTCCTGATGAATTAAAAATTAGCAGTTTTTATTCTCGTGGTAACACCATGCGATTGTCTATGGATTTATTAGCCCCAACACTTGTGCCTGGACATAGTAATTTTCCTGTCCATCCAACCGAACATCGTAGCATTACGGTGCGTGAAGCGGCAGTAATTACAGGTTTTCCGCTTGATTACAAATTTATTGGTAGCCATTCCAAACGCTGTGAACATGTCGGTAATGCTGTACCGCCACCTTTGGCTAAGGCAATTGCTGGTGAGTGTGTGAAATTTTTGGATAACTTAAATCAAAATCAATCGAAAGAATGAAAAAAATATGACTGCCCAAAATTTAACCCAATCAAGCAAGCCGAAACGCATCGTCGTCAAAATCGGCTCATCACTACTGACCAATAACGGCCGTGGGCTTGATCGCACCGCCATTTATGAATGGGCAAGACAAATCGCCACTTTGCACGCACAGGGCTTGGAAGTGGTATTGGTGTCAAGCGGTGCCGTTGCCGAAGGGGTGGTACGCATGAATCTTGCCGAACGCCCCAAAAAACTTGAAGCATTGCAGGCGTGTGCGTCTATTGGGCAGATGGGGCTGATTGAGACTTGGTGGCAGGCACTGATCCAAAAAGGCGTGCAGTCATCGCAGGTGCTGCTGACCCACGATGATTTATCCCATCGCTTGCGTTATCTGAATATCTCACAGACCATCGCCCAGCTGATGGATTGGCGTGTCGTTCCTGTGATTAACGAAAATGACACCATCAGTTTTGATGAGATAAAATTTGGCGATAATGACAGCCTTGGGGCGATGGCGGCAGCGATGATACACGCCGATTTGTACATCATTTTGACCGACCAAGATGGCGTTTTTGATGACAATCCTAGCACCAACGCCAATGCCAAGCTCATCAGTCAAGAGCGAGCGATGGCGGATTATTTGTTTGATGTGGCAGGCGATGGCGGCAAATGGGGCAGTGGCGGTATGTTGACCAAAATCCGTGCCGCACGACTGGCGGCGATGAGCCAATGCCAAACGGTGATTGCCAATGGTAAAGTTGATGATGTGATTATCCGCTTGGCGATGGGTGAGCGTATCGGCACACGACTGACGACCGACAGCCAAGACAAATTAATCGCCAAAAAACAATGGCTTGCCGCTCACATTCGCATGGCAGGGACTTTGGTGGTTGATGATGGGGCAAAACTTGCCATCACCAAAGACCACAAAAGCCTTTTGCCCATTGGTGTTACCGAAGTTTATGGCGATTTTGATGAAGGTGATGTGGTGGAAATTGTCGATACTAACAAAACTCGCCTAGCGGTGGGTCAAGCCAGTTTTTCATCACAGCACGCCAAGCAAATTATCCGCAAAAATTCTGATCAAATCTCCCAAATTCTACAAGGCAATAGCGATGGCAAAACCGTCATCGTGCATTGTGATGATATGGCAGTTTTATAAAATTTATTCATTAAATGTTTGTTCATATTAATCAGTTTTAATTTGCTAAATTTTAAATCAAACTGGTCAAATAAAAATTGTAATTAAATTAAAAACTTAACCAAATTAACCAAACCCAAACAGCACAACAGAGAACCTTATGACAGTACAATTTACTCCCCTAAAAAATGATCGCCTATTGCGTGCCATGCGTTTTGAGCCTGTGGATACGACCCCTGTGTGGATGATGCGTCAAGCAGGGCGGTATTTGCCAGAGTATAAACAAGTGCGTGCCGAAGCAGGGGATTTTTTGAGCTTGTGCAAAGACACGGACAGAGCAACCGAAGTAACTTTGCAGCCACTCAGACGCTTTGAGCTTGATGCGGCGATTTTGTTCAGCGATATTTTGACCATTCCTGATGCGTTTGATTTGGGCTTGTATTTTGCCGAAGGTGAAGGCCCAAAATTACAAAAAACCGTCCGCACAGAAGCCGACATTGCCGCCTTGCCAAAGATTGACATGGCGTCATCGCTGGATTATGTGATGAAGGCAGTTACCAGTATCCGCACCGCTTTGAACGGTCAAGTGCCGCTGTTTGGCTTTTCGGGCAGTCCGTGGACTTTGGCGACTTATATGGTGGAAGGTGGCTCAAGCCGTGAGTTTCGCCACACCAAGCAGATGATGTACGCCACGCCTGAGCTGCTGCATGCTTTGCTTGCCAAGATTAGCGATGCGGTGGTGGATTATCTGGACGCCCAAATTCGTGCTGGTGCTCAGTTGGTGCAGATTTTTGACAGCTGGGGCGGGGCGTTGGGGCATCGTCAATTTGCCGAATTTAGCCACGCTTATAATCGTGAAATCACTGCAAGACTTAAGCAAATCCACCCTGATGTGCCTGTGGTGCTATTTACCAAGGGCGGCGGTTTGTGGTTGGATATTCAAGCTGACAGCCAAGCGGACGCTTTGGGTCTGGATTGGACGATGCCACTGGATAAGGCTCGCCACACTCTGCACGCCCTAAATGTCAAAAAAGCCCTACAAGGCAACCTAGACCCTGCAACCATTTATGGCACACCTGACGCTATCCGTGCCGAAGTCAAGCGAATGCTTGATGATGCTTATGTGCTGGATAAGACAGGCTATGTGGCAAACTTTGGTCATGGCATCACCCAGTGGTCAAATCCTGATCACGCCAAAGCCTTTATTGATGCGGTGCATGAATATCAGATTTGATAAATTCACTGATAAAATGAACTGATGGCCAAAAGCAATCCGCCCAAAGGTATCGGCTTTAGGCGGATTTTTTATCACAGGCAGATTTTTTACCGAATTTTAAATTGATTGATTATTATAAACTACCGTTTTGTTGGCAACATTTTGCCAATGACATGATTTTATCGATAACAAACCGCAGATAAATGTTAGACATTTGCATTTTGACAATCTTTGGGCTAAGATGGCAGGGTGATTTGTGTGTTTTATAAATTTTTTGCATTTCGCACATGCTACACATTTTGTGAGTTTTTCTGCGTGGTATTTATAATGATTTTTATTATGTAAATTATCGTAATTGATGATTTGGATAAATGAACAAACAAAGGGGCGATTGATGAGCGGTCAAAAGCAAGCAATTAACATTGGCATTGTCGGCGGTACAGGCTACACTGGCGTTGAGTTATTGAGAATTTTAAGCCGTCACCCACAGGCAAATATCTGCTATTTGACTTCCAGAAGTGAAGCTGGGCGAGCGGTGCATGAGATATTCCCAAGTTTGCGTGGCGTCTGTGATGTGGTGTTTAGCGACATGACAGATGCGGTGATGGCTCAGATGGCAGCAGAATGCGATGTGGTCTTTTTTGCCACGCCGCATGGTGTGGCGATGACGCACACGCCAGCGTTGATTGCCCAAGGGGTGAAGGTGATTGATTTGGGGGCGGATTTTCGCTTGCAATCATTGGGCGACTTTGAACGATGGTACGGCATGGCACACAGTTGTGCCGATGTGCTGGCTAATGCCATATATGGCTTGCCAGAAGTCAATCGCCAAAAAATCGCCACCGCAGCAGTGATTGCCAACCCCGGCTGCTATCCGACGACGGCAATCTTGGGGCTAAAACCTGTGATTGATGCCGAAAATGCACAGGGCGAGCCTTTGGTGTCAGGGCGGATTATCATCGATGCCAAATCTGGCATTTCAGGGGCAGGGCGGCAGGGCAAACTTGCCATCAGCTATGCCGAGACGGCAGATAATTTTAGTGCGTACGGAGTGGCAGGGCATCGCCACACACCAGAGATTTGCCAAGGGGTGAATGAGATTTTGTCCGCCAAATTTGCCCAAAAAATCCGCTTTGTGCCGCATTTGGTGCCGATGATTCGGGGTATGTTTAGCACGATTCATGTGCCTTTGAGCCAGCAGGGGGCTTTGGTGGATTGGCAGGGACAATTTGAATCGGCATATCGTGATGAATATTTTATTGATGTACTGCCAACAGGCATACTTCCTGAGACACGCTCGGTCAAGGCGTCAAACAAATTACGCATCAGTGTCCATCAAGACGATGACATGCTAACCATTTTGGTGGTGCAGGACAATTTGGTCAAAGGGGCGGCAGGGCAAGCGGTGCAAAATATGAACATTTTGTTTGATTTGCCTGAAACCACAGGGCTTGAGCTGGTGGCGGTAATGCCTTGATGGATAGCCAATATTTGTTTATTATTAACTTATTTAATAATAAATGATGAATAATCAATAGCAAATTAAAAATTCACCCAAACCGCTTTGTTGCTTTGGGTGAATTTTTTATAGCATTATAAAACAGCACTCTAATAAATGAGTAATATTTTTGTGCTACAATGCTTTTGCACAAATTGCGTTTGGCATACATGGCATTGTGCCAAATTGCATTTTGTAAAATTGCGTTTTGCACAAATTGTTTTTGATTGTGGTTAAGCGATTGACAATTGACTTTGTTGGCTTATGGGGATAAATATGCAGAAAAATTCTCGTTTTCAACGCCAGTCTGGCATCAGTTTTTTAGTGATTTTGGTTTGGATATTGCTGGCGGCATTTGCTTTGGTGATTGGTTATTTATTACTCAATCCAAGCCTTGTTACCAAACCCACGCCCCAAGAGTTGCCTGCCGCTACTGCCAGCACCGATGACACTTGGCAGCCGACCATGGCAGATGACAAAAACAAAACTCACCCTGACACGCCAGCACCGATTGCGTCTTATCATGATGCGGTCAGCCGTGCAGCAGGCTCTGTGGTCAATATCTACACCACACAAAACATCACTCAAACCTACTCAAACGACCCAGTGTTGCAGCAGTTTTTGGAGCGGTATTATGGCGGCGGTACATCGCATCAGGGCAACAGTCTAGGCTCTGGCGTGGTGGTGTCAAAAGATGGCTACATCATCACCAATGCTCATGTCATCGAAGCGGCAGATGAAATCGTGGTCGCTCTAAACGATGGGCGTAAGGCACGAGCCAGCATTGTCGGCAGTGATAAAGAAAGTGACTTGGCGGTGATAAAGGTTGAGCTGGACAATCTGGTGCCGATGGCGTTTCGTGCCGAACCAATCTTGGTTGGTGATGTGGCTTTGGCAATCGGCAATCCCTTTGGCGTCGGTCAAACCGTTACCCAAGGCATCATCTCTGCCACAGGGCGTGCAGGCTTTGGCGTGAGTAGTTTTGAAGACTTTATCCAGACCGATGCAGCGATCAACCCCGGCAACTCTGGTGGGGCGTTGGTCGATGCCAATGGTGCATTAATCGGCATCAACACGGCGATTTATTCTCGCACTGGTGGCTCAATCGGTATCGGTTTTGCCATTCCAACACAGATTGTCAAAAAAGTCATGCAAGATCTCATCGCCACAGGTCGAGTCAGTCGTGGCTGGCTGGGCATCGAGATGGCGGCGATGGCGGACGACCCCACTCGTGTTGAGAGCCATACAGGCGTGATGGTGGCAAAAGTTTGGCAACACGGCCCAGCAGCCAAGGCAGGCGTGCAAGCAGGCGATGTCATCAATGCCGTCGATGGCACGCCCATCAAAGACAGCAACAGCTTAATCGGCATGGTGGTGCAAAAATCCCCCGGCACAACCTTAACGCTGGACATCAGCCGCCAAGGTCAATCGCTCAAATTGCCCGTGGTACTGTCCGAACGCCCCAATGCCACTGCTCAAAATCAAGGCGAAACAAGCGGCACAGCATCGCCTGATGAACAAACATTGCGGTATCTATTGGAGCAAATCGAGCAGCTACGCCAGATGCAGCGTTAAACCGTGACTGATAACCAATCATTGAATGGATTGAAATTTTCAATTTATTGAAAAGTTAAAAAGTTAAAAATTGGACAATAAAAAACACCAAAGCATTGACTGATTTGGTGTTTTTTTATGATTTAATTGATTTAAATAATTAGACAATTGAATAATTTAACCAATCAAACCAAAAAACTGCAACAAAAACAACACAGTAAAGCCAAGCAAAAAGGCAATACAAGCCAAAGTGTACCATTTCATTGCAGGGCTGATTTTGCCGTGTTTTTTGATTAATGAATAGTTCAGATAAGCAAAAATCGGTGCGGTAACAAATGCCGAAATCATGGCAAATTTTAATAATGCCGCCATTTGTCCCAAGAAAAAGGCAATCAAACCGTAGCCTGCGACGATGGTAAAGGCCGTCCATCTGCTGACATATTTTTCGGTATCGGCGGTGCTGCCTGTCAAAATCAGTGATAAACTCTCGGCATTGGTGCGACCGTAGCCGTCAGCACAGGTGATGACCGTGCCATACATGCACAAAAAGGCGATGGCGGCGACCAGCATTTTTGACCAGCTGCCGATGGTTTCGGTGTACATCTGTATCAGTTGTGGCACATAAGCACCGCCTTGCATGGCAATCTCTTGACCTGTGCCATATTGGACAAATACGCCCAACGCCAGAAAAAATAACGCCAAAATTGCCGAAGTCAGATAGCCGACATTAAAATCAACCATGCCCTGAAAATAGCTGGTTTTTTCGGCGTGAATTTTTTTGGCTGTCCAAACTGAAGTGATGGCAGAAAACTCAAGCGGTGCAGGCATCCAACCCATCAAAGCGATGATAAAGCCCAACGCCGCCAAATTCCACGGTGATGCTGGGATAAAATCAGCAGAAATCGCCGAAGGTTTGCCAGCGGCGATAAAGACCGCTGCCACAGTCGCCACCGTCAAAGACACGATAATCCACTTAGTCAAGCCATCAAGCAGCTTATAATGACCGGCAAACAACAGCAGCCAAGATGTTACCATCACGATGCCAGACAGTGCCAGTGTGTTTAGCTCCCATGGCAGCATTTGCCCCAAAATCACCGCACACAGCAGAGCAACTGCCCCTGTACTAATCACCCCTGAGATGATGCACAGGATAAAAAATGCCCACAAATACAGGCGTGAAATTTTGGCATAACCTGCCACTAAACTGTCGCCAGTGCGGTAGGCGTATTCGGTTCCAAAGCGATAAAAAGGATATTTTGCCAAATTGGCAAGGATAATCATAATCGCCAATTGCCAGCCGTACAACGCCCCAGCTTGAGTTGATGCCACCAAGTGCGAGCCACCAATGGCAGCCGATGCCATCAAAATCCCCGGCCCAAATGATTGCCATGTTAATTTTTTGTCAGCGTTTGCTGCCGTATCATTCATAGAGTCAAGCTCCTTAAAACTGATGATTAAAAACCAGTGATTTAAAACCAGTGATTGAAATTTAAATTACAATTTAAACCCAGATTTAAAACCGATAATCAAAGTTAATAACCAAAATAAATAAGTTAAACTTAGCAATAAACCTGCCAAGCAAAGCGATGAATTTGACCGCAATCAGCCAAACTTAGTCAATAACCACAATTGCTTGATGGTGTTCGATAAATAACCATACCTTAGCACATTCATCAGTAAAATAATACAAAATTTCAGGAATGGGTATTATAACTAAAACCAAAAATTGAGCGGTGAGCAGTTTGTCAAACAATTTACTAGACAAATTTGGGTAAATTGCCGTAAATCTGGGCAATTTTGGGGCAAAATTAATGCAAAAAAAGCAAAAATATGGCAAAATAGGGGCATTTGATTGTGATTGATAAGCATTATGAAAGAATCCTTACGCCACCGTTTAGATCAGATGGTTGATCGCTTTGAAGAAGTGACCGCCTTATTGTCCGATCCTGAGACCATCAGCGACAGCAAAAAATTCCGTGAATTGTCCGTGGAGCATAGCGATTTGTCCGAGATTGCCGCTGCTTGGACGAAGTTTTTGCAAGCCGAATCGGACTTGGCGACCGCTCACGAGCTTTTGGCAGATCCTGATATGAAAGAGATGGCAGCCGAAGAGATTGACGCTGCCAAGGCGACGATTGGCGAGCTTGAAGATTTGCTCAATGTGATGATGCTGCCAAAAGATCCCAACGACAAGGCGACGGCATTTTTGGAAATCCGTGCTGGCACAGGCGGCGATGAAGCGGCGATTTTTTCGGGTGATTTGTTCCGCATGTACCAAAAATACGCCCAATCCCAAGGCTGGCAAGTGGAAGTGCTGTCTGCCAACGAAGGCGAGCATGGCGGCTATAAAGAAATCATCAGCCGTGTGTCTGGCATGGGTGTGTATGGTAGACTGAAGTTTGAAAGCGGTGCGCACCGTGTGCAGCGTGTGCCAGCCACTGAATCACAGGGGCGAGTACATACATCGGCTTGTACGGTGGCGGTGATGCCTGAAGTTGAGATTGATGACACGGTGCAGATTAACCCTGCCGATTTACGCATTGACACCTATCGCTCAAGCGGTGCAGGCGGTCAGCATGTCAATACCACCGACTCTGCGGTGCGTATCACGCATATCCCAACTGGTGTGGTCGCCGAATGCCAACAAGAACGCAGCCAGCACGCCAACAAAGAAAAAGCCATGAAAATGCTGGTGGCACGCATTTTGCAAGCCAAAGTCCAAGCACAGCTTGACGCCACCAGTGATTTACGCCGCAATCTGGTGGGTAGTGGCGACCGTTCTGAGCGGATTCGCACTTACAATTTCCCCCAAGGGCGAATGACCGACCACCGCATCAATCTGACTTTATATAAACTTGATGCCATCATGGAAGGGGATTTGACCGAATTGCTTGACGGCTTATTGCGTGAGCATCAGGCAGATCTGATGGCAAGCGTCGGCGGCGAAATCTAAACCAAGCGGTGATTTATCAAGCACCCAAGCGTTTGGGTGCTTTTTTATACATTGGTGATTGATAATGATTTACCGTTTGATTGGCTTTTATGATTTACTCTGATAATGCGTCAAATTTTTAGAAAAATAATCATTTGATGATTGAAATTTGTCGATAAATCGTCCATAATATAGCCATTGATAATCGTTATCGTTATTATTTATATTTTAAAACTTATAATACTGTTGAGCCAATTTTGGCATTTTTTATGGGTGAAGGCGTGGATAATTCTAAAAAAATCAAGGCGTTGGCATTGTCAATCACAGCGGCATTGCATAGCTTGGTGGGAATTGGCTTGGTCAATATGCAGATGAGTCCTGTGGTGATACCAGACAATACACCGCCGATTGAGATTGAGCTGGTAAAACTTGAGCCAATCGTCTTAAACAATCTGGAATCACCAGAGCCGCCCAAGCCGATGGATTCGGTCGCAGCACCAGCACCTGCGCCAGCACCAGCCGCTGCACCGCCAGCACCGAGCAAATCCACTCCAAAAGATCCTGTCAGCCAGCCTGAGCCGACAGTAACGCCTAAGCCTGTTATTCAGCCTGAGCCTGTGATTGAACCCACACCTGAGCCTATGCTTGAGCCTGAACCCAAGCCTGTTCCTGAAACGCCAAAACCTGAACCCAAACCAGACATTCAGCAAATACTAGAGCAGCAGCGTCAGCAAGAAGTTTGGGCGGCACACCAAAAACAGCTACAAGAACAAGCTGAGCGAGAAAAAGAGCTGGAGCGACAAAAGGCCGAACAAGATCGCATCGTCAAAGAGCAGGCCGAGCGTGCTGCCCAAGAACGAGCAAAAGCTGAGCAGGAACGACTTGCTAAAGAGCAAGAGCGACTCGCCAAAGAAAAAGCCGATCGTGAAGCCAAAGAACAAGAACGACTTGCCAAAGAAAAGGCTGACCGTGAAGCCAAAGAGCGAGCCGATCGTGAAGCTAAAGAAAAAGCCAGGCAAGCTGCCGAAAATGGCAACGGCAAAAACGGCAATCATGCCAATGGCAAAGACGGTGGTAAGGCAAATGGCGTCGCTGGTGGTAAGGACGGTGGCAAAGATGGCGGCAGTCCCAATGGTAAACATGGCGGCAAAGCTGGCGGTACTGGCACCAGCATTGTCGAAGGTAATTTGGGCGATGTTACCAATGCCAGCTGGAAAAACGGACCAAAAACCGGTGATTTTTGTTCGGCAAAAGCAAATATCCATACCGTCGTTCAAGTCAGCTTTAGAGTGGACGCCCAAGGCAAAATTTCCAATGTCAAACTCAGTGGCAGCACAGGCGATCGTGATTTGGACAGGCTCACCATTCGTCGAGTCGGTGTTGCTCGTCTGCACCCATTTACCGAAAACGGCGTAACTCGTGTGGGCAATGCCATTTTCTCATTGCAGATAAATCTGCTCAAAGATGAAGCGTGTACTTACGGTCGTTAATTTATTATTTAATCAAATTTAAATTATATTGAAAAACTAAGGTGAAGTTATGGATTTTACAATTTATTGGTCGCATACCGACGCAGTCAGCAAGACACTATTTTTTATCTTATTGGCATTGTCGGTGGTGTCGTGGGTGGTCGGTATCGTGCGTGTGCTAAACTCTCGCCGCCAAGCGACAACGATTGCCGATGATTTGGCGACACAGGTTGATATTGCCAAAGTTAGTGAACTGGCATTTGACCAGCGAAAAATGGTTACTGAACAAAAACTGCTCCAACAAATCGCTCGCCATCGCTACGAGCTTGAAAAAGGCTTGCCAGTGCTGGGTACGACAGCGTCAATTGCACCGTTCATTGGCTTGTTTGGTACGGTTTGGGGGATTTTTCATGCCTTGCACAGCATTGGCGTAACAGGTCAGGCAGGTCTGGCACAGGTGGCAGGTCCTGTGGGTGAAGCCTTGATTATGACAGGTCTAGGTCTGGCAGTGGCGATTCCTTCGGTAATTTTTTATAATGTTTCAACACGCATTAACAAGCGTGCGTTACACATCGCTACCGATACAGCACATCAAATCTTGGCGAAGGTCGCACAATAAGGGGGCGGTATGGCGTTTGAGCTTGGCAACCAAGACAACAATGGCATGAATGAGATGAATTTGATTCCGCTCATTGATATCATGTTGGTTTTGATGATTATTTTTTTGGTGACGGCAACCGTGCTAAATCCCAGCGTGCCACTGGATTTGCCAAAAACAACAGCAACGGTCAATGAGATGCCGCCTGAAGTGCTACAAATCAGCATTGATAAGACTGGCGAGATTTATTGGGATCGTGAAAAAATCACTTTAGATGAGCTAACTCAGCGATTTACTCAGCAGACACAAGGCGGACAAAATCCGCAGGTCAATCTGCGTGCCGATAAAGAAGGTAAATACGACATGGTCGCTCAAGTGCTGGCGGTGGCAAGCCAAGCAGGTCTTAGCAAAATCGCCTTTGTCAGCGAATAAAGTTTTAAGATTAACATTTATAATTAACTTATTTATAGTTTAATTATAATTGAAAAAATCCTACAGGTGAGCTTGTGGGATTTTTTTTGGGTTTTGTTTTTAATTTAATGATGATTTATAAAAATTAACAATCATGCCACATCTTTGCGGATATGCTTTCGCAAACAAAACAGCATCACCGCCAAAAAAGCAAACATCACCATCATATCGCCAAAAGCAGTGAACTCGCCCCAGTATTTGCCATTGGCAAAAATAAAGGCAAAAAATGTGTGCAATGCCGCCATCAACAAAAACAGTCCAGCCCAAGCCAAATTGAGCCGTTGCCAGCCTTTGGCGGTCAGGTCAAACACCGAGACAAACAGCCGTTTGACAATCGGGCTTTTGTCTTGGCTAAATAACGGCGAAATCAAAAAGCCAACAGCAAAGGCAAGGTTAATCAGCACCGCCTTTAGCATGATATAAAAAGCATCGGACAACGCCAAAGTCAAACCACCAAAAACAACCGTCATCAATAGCACAAACCATTGCTGCTTTTCAAGGCGGTATTTTTGGCTGATGAATAAATAGCCATAAACAGCGATGGTGGTGGCAATAAGCCCCAGCGTCGCCACCAAAATGTGGTTATTGTCCTTGCCAGCCGTACCAATCAACTGCAACAAAGGGTGGTTGCTGTCGGCAGGATCGGTGGTTTTGTACAATACAAAAAAAACAATCAGCGGAATATAGTCAAATAAAGCTTTCATCATCAATACTTCATAAAAATTTGCCTTATTTTACACTGTTTGGCTGCCGATGTGGGCAAAAAATCACGCCAAAATCATGCTTTTGGTGGTTTGTTGTGTTTATTTTACCTGATTTTGTTCATTGATTTTGTGAATAAATAACAAAGTGGCAAAATCTTTGCTTGAAAAGTATCAGTTATGTAATTATAATGTAAATGATAGTAATTATTATTTCTATCATTAATTATAGGAGTGAAAAGATGCGTAATCGTCAGGGTGCTGCCATCATGCACAATAAAATGGTGAAAAATGTATTTAAAATGTCGGCTTTGAGCGTGGCGATATTCTCAGCCCAGCTGTCTTTTGCTGAGCAGGCAGAACAAGAAGATACCAGTGCCAAGCCTTTGGTGGTGCTTGATACCATGGTGGTAACATCACAAAAAACCACACGCTATCAAAAAGGCAAGGATCAGCAATTTGACCAAAATATTGTGAATTTTTATAAGGATAAAGACGAAGTCGAGCGTTATAAAGGCGTTAGCCCAGCCGATTTGTTAAGCGGCGTTCCTGGCGTATATAGCAGTGATGCACGAAATAACGGTGCAATTTCACCCAATGTCCGAGGGCTACAAGGTGAGGGTCGTGTGCCTGTGGTGGTCGATGGCACACGGTCAGAATTTACCGTTTATCGTGGCTATACGGGGGTCAATAACCGCACCTATGTCGATCCCAATCTCATCAGCGAAGTAACTGCCTATAAAGGTGCAACCGAGCTTAAGCACGGCATGCCAAACGCCATCGGTGGGGCGATTGTGCTAAATACCATCGATGCCAAAGATGTTATCCCAGAAGGCAAAAACTGGGGTGTGAATGTCAAATATGAAACGAATAATAATTCAGTTAAACCACGATACCCAAATATCCCTTATGGTGAAAGTTACGATACGCCAGAAAATTTCTGGTGGATGTTTGAAGATGCAAACCCCAACCTATATATCCCATTAAAAGCAAGTGGCAAAAACAAGTTTTTTGATGATTATGCTTTTCGTTTGGCGGTCGCTGGTAAAAGTGATTTGGCAGACATTATGTTGGCTTATAGCAAACGACAGCAAGGCAATTATTTTTCAGGCAAAAATAATAGTGATATTTATCAAACTCGCTTTGATAACAAAAATGAGGAAGAGGGGGAGGTATTGCACTTTGCTGAATTTGCCCCACCAAACCATGAAGTACCCAACACATCCAATAAAAACGAATCATTTCTATTAAAAAATAATTGGTATTTACCAAACAATCAAGAGGTTAATGTCAGTTACCGCCATAGCGATTTGGAGTATGGCGAAATTATGAACTCAAGATCAACCTATGCGGATTTTGTAAAGCGGATTTTTGATTATGGACCAAATGCCAATATTGGTGTTCAATGGACGCCAGCAAAGATTCAACAAAATGTAGGTCGTATTGATTATAAATTCAATCCTGAAGATAACAAGTGGGTTAATTTTAAATCAGGCGTGTGGTATAGCAATACACACAGCCGTAACAATAGTAGTGGCGGTCCAATTGCAGCACCAAAAATTACAGGTGCTCAATACTTTACTGAAATTCTGTTAAAGCTGGTGGATAAGCCAGGTTGTCTTGAAACCTTTAATGCCGCCACCAAATCGGACGAGACTTCAAAATTAGATCCGTCGGCTTGTAAACTTGATGTAGAAGATTTTGCAAGTGCAAAAGAAAATGTCAAAAATCTTATTGGATATGAAGAACCAGATTTTGGCAAGCAAATTATCAATAGTGCTGTGCATATCAATAAAAATAAGCATTTTGGTGTTGACTTATCAAACACCATGGAATTGCATCCAACACTAAATCTTACCGTAGGCACTAATATACACAAAGAAAAGCTGAGTGGCGAGCTGGCAGGGAAGACAGGATTTTGTCAAACCATTGGTGAAACAGGCGAATGCATTGATGGCTATGATTCAGGTTATATATTCCCACCAAAATCAGGTGAACGCCATCAGTATGATGCTTGGTTTAATTTCAACTGGCAACCGACAGATAGATTGACATTGACAGCAGGGGGGCGTTGGGGTAGATACAGTATTAATGACAAACAAGCCGATGAAAAAATAAAGAGTAAAGAATATTATCGAGCCGATCCTGTATGGCGTCGTGTATATACCGAAGATAAATTATTAACCAAAGCAGACTTTGATAAAATGAGAGAACTGGGTTTGGCGACCGATGTGGCTGTTACCACTTGGTTTGATTGCCATGCCTATATTGATTATTTGGGGGGAGGGTATCAGAAAACACGAGGTGGTGATCAATGTACAACATTTGGTAATCCAGTTTTAAAAGGCGAAGAACGATATTGGTATGCTGACAGCAATGGTAAATTCCACAAAGAAGATTTCCCCATAAAATCTACTAGAGATGGACATGTCATATCAGGAGGTGTTGAACAGGTTAAGCGAAGAAGCGAAGATGAGAAGCACGAGCCATTTGGTACAACTCGCGACAAAGCCTTTGATCCATCATTCTCTATAAGCTATTTGATGACACCATATAGCCGTTTGTATGCACGCTATGCACAAATGACACGCTTCCCGTCTATTTATGAACACTCATCGGGTTTTTCTGAGAAATTATATCGAGGTAATGAGCGAGCGGTTTTTAATCGCAGCTTCAAACCTGAGCAGGCACGCAATTTTGAAATTGGTATGGTGCAGGATTTGACAAATTGGTTGCCTAAGGTACAGACGGCACAGTTAAAATTAAATTATTACCATAATAAAATTCATAACATCTTAGATAGAGACAGCGATAATCAACCGTTAAGTTTCTTTACTCAGTATGATCGCTTAAGTACTCGCGGTCTAGAACTTCAAGGACAGCTGGATGCAGGTCGCATTTTTGCAGATATTGGCTATAGTCGCTTATTGGAAAATAAGGTTTGTGATGCAGATGCTGCCCATGCAATCCGATATAATGATGTATATACAAATTTCGACAGTCAATTTCAAGTACCTGAATGTTACACTGGCGGTTTTCCAAACAGTTATCTGCGTGGCTTAATACCACCAAAACACACCTTGACAATCAATCTTGGTACTCGTCTGCTGGAGGATAAGTTGATTCTTGGTACACGATTCACTTATCAATCAAAACCTAAAAAAGTAGAAATATATGGCAATGGCGTGTATGGTGGCGGATTAAATAACGGTTTAGATCCTTATGGCTGGGGGGCGTATCACACTTTTGATGCTTATGCTGATTATCAAATTAAACCCAATGTTAAATTATCATTGATTGGCACTAATCTAAACAACACCTATCACCCAGATGCTTTGACACGCACTGCAGTGCCAGCCCCTGGCCGCACAATCAAACTGGGCGTTGATATGAAGTTTTAACATTTAGTTACAACTTTAGCAGAAATAAAACTTGCATTTTGGCAAGTGTTAATATAATATCAATAGTGTAAATGATAATAAATATCAAAATTATTATCATTTACAAAAATTCAATCCTATCGCTGTATCAAAGGAGACAAATTATGAGATTATTAAAATCAGCATTAACAACTGGCGTCATCATGGGTGTTTCAATAGTAGCCATGGCGAATGTTGTGGGTGCATCCAGCAATGTTCAAAAAGTACAAGTTGGTGCTATCCAAGATGATAAACATGGCTTAAAAAACGAGGGTGTTGGCATTCAAGTTGTTAATAAGCAATCAACTTCGACAGTGGTCAATAAATTCGTCGATCTTGGTGGTTTAAAAGCCAAATCTGAAAAGACTTTTACACGCGTTGCAACCAATATCGGTGGACAGGATGCTGCTGGCGTGGTGCAGCTTGATTTTAATAAGTGGAACTTGCCAAAATTTATCCCTGATCATAAGCCGCTGGGTAAGTTTTCTTATCAAGAATTGCCAAACAATGTTTACTTTGGTGAGTGGCATCAAGGTAGCAGCACCAATGCCAACGATGCCGATCGCACAGTGTTTTATGTGGGTAAAGACGCTCAAAGCACACCAACATCAGGCAAGGCGACTTATCAAGTTGTCGGTATTAACCAATACAATGGTTCGGTCAATGGCTTATGGCAGGGCTGGACAGGCAAGGCAACCACCGCACAGCCAAACAATCTGCTGACAGGCACATTCACCGCCGATTTTTCAGCCAAGACGCTAAACGGCACGCTAAATCGTGGCGTTAATGGTGGTGCAAATGTTACCAATACGCTAAATATTAATGCTGGTATCGACAACAGCGGTGCGTTTGATGGTACAGCCATTGCCAATAACCATGTGTCAGGCGAGACTAAGGGGCAATTTTTTGGTGCAAATGCAGCTTCGTTGGCAGGTGTTGCAACTTTTGATGGTAATCACAAATTTGATACAGCTTTTGGTGGTTCAAAAAAATAATTTTTGCTCGATTTGGGTTTGTTTGGGCTTGATTGTGGCTAAATTATGAATCACAGGTGTATTATAAATATAATAACAAAACAAAAGATTGTTAATTGGTATTAACAATCTTTTGTTTTGTTAATGATGATAATGATGGATGGATTGGTATGAAATATGCTTGTTTGTTGCTGTTGTTTTGTAGTCATCTTGTATTGGCGCAAGATGATGAGGGGCGATTTTATTTGCAATTTCAACAAAAAAACAATCAATATCAACAAGATGAAAACACAAAAGAAAAAACCGTACTGCCCCAAGAGCAATCGGCAAGATTTTTTGATGAAGCGTCATCAGTACAAGACAGCAAGACAGCTTTTGATGAGGCGCAGCTGACTCAGCTGATTTTTATTAGCATCAATCAACGAGATTGGCAATCGCTGGCCACTTATTTGGATCAATATCAACAGTTAGATGAGTACAGTGAAGTGGTGGTGCTTTTTGCCAAAGGCGTGTTGGCAAAACAGGCCAAAAGGTATGCCGATGCTCAAGCATATTTTTCCCAAATGCTGGCATTGGATGCTGATTTTTTGCGAGGCAAATTGGAATTGGCTCGCTTATTATTTGATGATAAGCAGTACAAACAAGCAAAGCAATTATTTAATGAGATAAAACCACAGCTACCACCGCAGACGGCACAGGTGGTGGATGTGTATTTACAGGCCATTGAGCAGCGACAGTCGTCAGGCTATGCGTCTGTTGGCATGGTATATAATACCAACATCAATCATCAACAAGGCAAAAGTGAATGCTACCAGAGTGTGATGTACCACGGTGAGTCAATTTGCACGCATCGGCGTACCGCCGAATCACCAAGGCAGGATTTGGGCTATCATTATCAAGCCAGCATCAGCCAAGATATATGGACAACAAGGCATCATGCGATATACACCAAAGGCTTGCTGTATGGCACGGCTTATGATACCGAAAAATCCGACAGTCAGCAGACGCTATACATAGGCATCGGATATAAATACCAAAATGCCAAGCAAACTTTGAGTTTGTTACCATTTTATGAACAGTACCGTCTAGCAAGTCATAAACTGTATCAAGGTTATGGGTTTAGTGCTGAATATCGTTACAATTTAACAGACAAAATGTCTGTCAATTTGCAGCAAGATTATCAAAAAAACCACTTTAGCGATAACAGAGTCAAATTATTTAATGATGGCAGTTTGCTTAGTCAATATATAACCATCAATCAGCAGATTGGCGATGGCACTTGGGTTTTTTATGGGTTAAATCATCATCATAAAAATATCCGTGATAAATCCAGTTCGTATCGGCAGTGGGGCGGCCGCTTGGGGTTGTATCATGTTTTTGCCAATCAATCCAATCTCACGGCATTGGCTCATTACAAAAAAACCAAGCATCAACAAAGCAACTTATTTATCGATGAAAAAATTGCCAATTACAAAGAATATGGCTTATCGGTTCAATATGCCATGCCGAATTATCAGGTGGCAGGCTGGCACCCTGTCTTGGGATATAAATACCAAAAGCAAGCTGCCAACATTGGCTGGTTTTATGATTATTCCGCCCAAGAAGTGTCATTAAAACTACAAAAACATTTCTAATTTCTAATATCTACCCCTTTTAAAAAACAAAACAAAGACCCAGCATCATCACGATATTGGGTCTTTGTTTGTATTACCAATAAGATTTTACTAATGTCAATCAGCTCATAGCAACACTATCTTGGCTTGTATTGGCTTTGACAGTGGGCGATAGTGGCATGATGGGCGAAACCAACGCCACCGCCAAGACTTCATCAATATTTTCAACTGGCTGAATGGTTAAGCCTTCTTTGACATTGTCTGGGATTTCTGCCAAATCTCGCTCGTTGGATTTTGGAATCAAGACATGCTTGATGCCGCCACGATGTGCTGCCAGCAGTTTTTCTTTGAGTCCGCCGATACGCAGCACCTTACCACGCAAGGTTACTTCGCCAGTCATCGCCACATCAGCACGGATAGCGATGCCAGTCATCGCCGAGACGATGGCGGTGGTCAGAGCGATACCAGCCGATGGGCCGTCTTTGGGCGTTGCACCTTCGGGCATATGAATGTGTAAATCGGTGTTTTTGAATTTCTCATAATCGATGCCAAAGCGTTCGCCATTGGCACGCACGACACTCATCGCCGCACGGATAGACTCTTTCATGACATCGCCCAGTGAGCCAGTGAACACCAACTCGCCTTTGCCCTGCATGGTTGCCGACTCGATGGTCAAAAGCTCACCACCGACAGAAGTCCACGCCAGTCCTGTGATGCGTCCGATTTCTGGCTCTTTTTCGGCAAGTCCGTAGTCGTACGGCTTAACGCCCAAATAATCGGCGATATTGGCGTCATCAATGTGCAGCGGCTCAACTTTGACGCCTTTTTTGGGTTTGATACCGTAGGTTTGTACTTGCGAGCGTACCGCTTTACGGCTGATTTTATTAATCTCACGCTCCAAATTACGCACGCCTGCTTCACGAGTGTAGTGGCGGATAATGCTGGTTACTGCTTCATCGCTGATTTGCAATTCATCGGTTTGCAGGCCATTTTGTTCCAGAGCTTTTGGTGTCAGATAATTTTTGGCAATCGCCAATTTTTCGTCTTCGGTATAGCCCGGTAAGCGGATTACTTCCATGCGATCAAGCAAGGCAGGCGGAATGTTCATGCTGTTGGCGGTGCAGATAAACATCACTTGCGACAAATCCAAATCAAGATCCAAATAATGATCATTAAAGGCTTTGTTTTGTGATGGATCAAGCACTTCTAATAATGCCGATGCAGGATCGCCACGGAAATCCTGTGCCATTTTGTCAATTTCATCAAGCAAAAACAGCGGATTTTTGACCTTGACCTTGGATAGCGATTGCACGATTTTGCCGGGCATCGCACCGATATAAGTGCGGCGATGGCCACGGATTTCAGCTTCATCTCGCACACCGCCCAATGCCATACGCACAAATTTACGCCCAGTGGCACGAGCGATACTCTCGCCCAGCGAAGTCTTACCTACCCCCGGTGGGCCAACCAAGCACAAGATAGGGCCACGGATTTGCTTAACACGAGATTGTACCGCCAGATATTCTAAGATGCGATCTTTGATGTCGTCCAAGCCGTAATGATCTTTATCTAAAGTTTCTTTGGCTTTGTCCAGATTGATGCTGACTTTGCTGGCTTTATTCCAAGGCGTGTCCAAAATCCACTCAACATAGCCACGCACCACAGACGCTTCTGATGAGCTGGCTGGCATCATTTTGAGTTTTTTAAATTCGCTTTCGGCTTTTTTGCGGACATCATCAGGCAAATCGGCATCTTTTAGGCGATTTTCAAGTTCGGTGTCTTCGTCATCGATGCCGTTATTTAGGTCTGACAGCTCGGATTTGATGGCTTTCATTTTTTCATTGAGAAAATACTCTCGCTGATTGTTTTCCATCTGCTTACGCACGGTGTCTTGTAGCTCGTTTTCGATGCTGCGTTCGGTTTTGGTTTGTGTGAAATATTCGGTCAAAGTGGTGAAATATTCCGCAGCATCGCCAGACTCCAGCAGACTTTGTTTTTTCTCAATTGGCAGCTGCGTGCGTGTCGCCACAAAATACATCAGCTCCAGCAGATTTTCAATATCGCTTGCCACACGCATGATTTCACGGAAATTGCGTAACGCACCTTCGGCATATTCGCCAAACATCTCCAGTAGGATAGCTTTTTGGGCTTCGATGGCAGCTTGGTCAAGCTCAAGCTCGATAGCACTTGGGGTAAATTTTGCCATCAAGCTATCATTTGCACCGCCAGCACTGCTGATGCTACCGACTTTGACTCGCTCAACGCCTTCGATGAGCACCTTTAGGCATTTTTCGTCCGAATCGTGCGGCATGGTGCTGACGATGCGGCAGCGTGTGCCGTATTGGTACAAATCTTCGATGTCGATTTCTTCGGCGAGTGAGTCTTTTTGGGAGACGACAATCAAATCGCCATCGTGATGCTCTTGGGACAGCTCAATGGCACTGATTGACTGCTCACGGCCGACAAATAGGGCGATTTGCATGTGCGGATAAACCACCACATCACGCACCGCAAGCAGTGGCAGGGTGTTGGACTTAGATGTACTCATCGTTATAATTCCTTAGGTTTTGTGATGCAGATTTTATGGTGGCGGCGGTGGCAAATTACAAGTTTTGGATTAATTTTAAACCAAAAAAACTTTAAAACTTTAAAAAAATGCTCAGTTAAACACTTGGCAAATAGAAGTCAATTACCAACCGCCATCAAGCAGTGGTTAAATTTTGATGAAATGAGAAATTTGAGAAATTTTGCCGAATTGTCTAGATTAATATTGGGGTTAATACATTGATTTATCATTCATTTTTACAGTATTTTTATAAAATTTTTACACCATTTTTATAAAAAATCCAAGTATTTTAAGGTATAATACCAAGGTTTTTTTAGCGATTGAAAAGGTGCGGACGCTTGGGGTTTGGTGGCGTCTGTCTGTTTACTGATTTTTTGGGGTGTTTATGATAAATGCGGTTTTATTGGCGGTGGTGATTATGGTGGGCTTATCGCTTATGCGTGTGCATGTGGTGCTAAGCCTTGTCATTGGTGCGTTGGTGGGCGGTATTGCAGCAGGTTTGCCTGTAACTGATACTTTAAATGCGTTTCAAGACGGCATCAAAAATGGTGCGCAGATTGCTCTGTCTTATGCGATGCTTGGGGCGTTTGCGATGGCGATTGCCCATTCTGGCTTGCCGCAGATGCTGGCAGATAAACTGATTGTCAAGATTAACAGTGCCACAGGGGCGGGCAAAGTCAAATATTTGCTGTTTGTGATGCTGGTAGTGATGGCAATGATGTCGCAAAATATTGTGCCGATTCATATTGCCTTTATTCCGCTGATTGTGCCGCCGCTGCTACTGGTGATGAATCGCTTGCGGATTGACCGCCGTGCGATTGCTTGTATTTTGACCTTTGGTTTGGTCAATACTTATATGTTTGTGCCTTATGGCTTTGGTGATATTTTTCTTAATCAAATTATCCTAAAAAATATCAACGACGCCGGCATGGTAACAGGCGATATCTCGATGATGCAAACGATGCTGATTCCTGCGGCAGGTATGTTGGTGGGGCTTTTGACGGCATTATTTGTCAGCTATCGTAAGCCAAGAGATTATCAAGACAGTTATCACAATGCCCAAAATGCTCTAAATGCACAAAATAGTCTAAATACCCAAGGCGTTTCGGCAGCTGCCAGCACCACGCCGCCTAAGAGCATTAACATTGTGATTGCCATTTTGGCGATTGTGCTGGCGTTTGTGGCACAGCTAAGCACGGATTCGCTGCTTATTGGTTCATTGGTGGGCTTTGCGGTGTTTATGGCAACTGGTGTGGTCAAGTGGCGTGATGCCAATGATGTATTCAATGACGGCATCAAAATGATGGCGATGATTGGCTTTGTGATGATTTGCGCTCAGGGTTTTGCTGAAGTGATGAAAGCCACAGGGCAAGTCAATGCCTTGGTTGATAGCACGGTGGCGTTATTTGGCGACAATAAGATGCTGGCGGCATTTTTGATGTTGCTTGTTGGTTTGGTGGTAACTTTGGGCATCGGTTCGTCATTTTCGACCGTGCCGATTATTGCTACCATCTATGTGCCGCTGTGCATGGCGATGGGCTTTAGTGTGCCAGCGACTGTGGCACTGATTGCCACGGCAGGCGTGTTGGGTGATGCAGGTTCGCCAGCATCTGACTCGACTTTGGGCCCAACGATGGGACTGGACGCTGACGGTCAGCACGACCATATCCGTGATTCGGTGATTCCCACTTTTATCCACTATAACATTCCGCTGATTATTTTTGGCTGGATTGCGGCGATGGTGTTGTGATTTTATACTCAATCCCATTCAAAGCTGTATGTCGCACGCTTTGAATGGGATTTGAGCATGAATTTTGGGTTAATATAGATGGTATGGTACAGTAGTTATATCCATTATTTTCTAATTCAATAAAATATTGGTGCAATACCAAAATAATGTAATATGGCAATATAACCAATTTGCTCCACTTCCCATTGAACATAAGTAAATTTTTTTTCATTTTCAGACTGATGATATAAATCAAAGTTTTTTAAAGAAAACTGAAGTTAATTGGCTTATAATTTGATTCAAACCCCAAAGTATTGCCAATATTATTCATAATACTACTGATTCTGGCATCAGCTTGATCCAATTTATGATAAATCTTATAATTATTTAAGGGGCTGTCCTAGATAACTGGGGCAAACTCTCTTTTGTCAATTGGTTTAAAATGGGAATCTGAGCTTTTATCTTGCTATTGCTAAAACGCCATTTATACTCCCTTAAATACAGTTCAAAATGCTCTTTGGGTACGCTGTCAAATTTGTGCAAAGTCGTTTGCTTGATCCTAAAAGCCGTAACCCAACATTTTAAGTGTCTAAATGAATGTTGGGTTAGGCTGGTATCTTGCCAGCCCAATCTACAAAAACTTTCAAAAAACCGTCCGCTCTTTTGTGCAAGCTGTCTGATTTTTCAGATTTTCTACAAAAAAATGCCGTCTGAAAACCACTTCCAAACGGCATTACCCATTTAACCTACTTCTACTTCTCTTCTGCCAAAATCTGCTGGACGGCAAGGGCGATTTGTTCGTCTTGCTCTATGGCGAGTTTGTTCATTGCGTCATTTTGGTAGGCGGCGATGTTTGGGTCGTACACATCTGCCATCAGTTTGACGTTGTGGCGGTCAATGCCGAAGAACATATCGCCGATTTCGTGGACTTTATCTCGCTCTATGCCCAGTGCCTGCAAGGCTTGTTTGCCAGTGCGTAGGGCGGAATCAAAGGTTTCTCGCACTTGCACGTCCGTCCCAGCTTGAGCCAATTCAAAGACGTGGTGGCGGTCGTGGGCTCTGGCGATGATTTTGGTGTGCGGATTGACCATTCTGACGTGATGGGCGATTTTGGTGGCTTTTGCCACGTCGTCAATGGCGATAATCACCAGTTTGGCATTTTGCACGCCTGCGGTTTTGAGCAAATCAGGGTGGGAAGCGTCGCCATAATAGCTTTTTAGTCCGATTTTTTTCAGTCCGTCCACCAAGGTCGGATTTTTGTCAATAATCGTGGCGTTAAAGCCTGCCGCTCGTAGCAGTTTGCTGACAATCTGTCCGAAACGCCCAATGCCAATCAGCAAAATCGCATTTTGTTCGTCAATGGTATCGGCGGCACGCTCGCTGGTGTTGGCAAAGCGTGGGGCGATAAATTTGTTGTGGATAATCATAAACAGCGGTGTTAATGCCATAGACAGCACCACAATCGCCGTCATATTGGCGTGGACTTCTTGACTGATTACGCCTTGTGCGGTGGCAGCGGCGAACAGCACAAAGGCGAACTCGCCCCCTTGAGCCATCACCACGGCACGATCAAGGGCATCGGCATTGTTTGAGCCTGTCAGACGAGCCACGGCGAAAATCACCAAGCCTTTCACTAACATCATCGCAAACACGGCGGACACAATCACCACCCAGTTGCTGATAACGTGGGCAAGGTTTAGGCTCATACCCACGCCAAGGAAAAACAAGCCCAATAACAAGCCCTTAAACGGATCAATATCCACTTCCAACTGATGGCGGAAACTGGAATTAGACAGCAACACGCCAGCCAAAAACGCCCCCATCGCCATAGACAAACCGCTGGCTTCCATTAACAATGCCGACCCCAGCACCACAAACAGGGCGACAGCGGTCATCAGCTCACGGATTTTGGTGTTGGCGATAATGCGAAACAGCGGATTGAGCAACCAAACGCCAGCTGCCACCAATGCTGCCACCGCACCTAAAGCCGTGCCGATATGTTGCCACATCGGGGTATCGCTTGCTCGCCCAGTTTCAGGGGCTAAAAACGCCACCAACGCCAGCAACGGTACAATCAGCAAATCTTCAAACAACAGCACCGCAATAATCCGCCGTCCCCGCTCGCTGGTCATCTCGCCACGTTCCGCCAAGGTCTGCATCACAATCGCCGTGGATGTCAGCACAAAGCCTGACGCAGCGATAAAGGAAAATTGCAACGAAAAGCCGTACAACATAGACACCGCCGTCAAACCGGCAATGGCGGTGAGAATCTGCATACTGCCCATACCGAAAATGTATTTACGCAAGCCCCATAAGTGTTTCGGCTGCATTTCCAGTCCAACCAAAAACAGGAACATCACCACGCCAAGCTCCGCCAAATGGATAATGGCTTCGGCATCGTTAAACAGTCCCAAACCAAAAGGCCCAATGGCAAGCCCTGCGGCAAAATAGCCCAGCACAGCCCCCAAGCCTAAGCGTTTAAAAATCGGCACGGCAACCACCGCCGCCCCCAACAGCGTTACCACGCTGACTAATTGACTTGCACCTTCTGCAGCCATAATTTTCTCCGATAAAATAAAGGCAAAAATTGCCTAAAATGATTGATTAAAACGGCTCATTTTGCCTAAATTATGAAAGGATTTCAATGACGAACTTGCTTGTTTTGTGGCTTAAAAAACTTTCAAAAAACCGTCCGCTCTTTTTGTGCAAGCGGTCAAAAATCGCCAATTTTCTGCAAACTTCTACAAAAACGCCGTCTGAAAACTGACTTTCAAACGGCGTTATTTTATGCGATGAACTTAATTCCCTTGTTTACGCTGTGCCATTACACCGCCGTCCACGTCCCAGATTGCCCCTGTTACCCACGATGTTTTGTCCGATAACAAGAACACAATGGTTTCGGCGACATCTTGTGGCGTGCCGTTGCGACCGAGCGGATGGAAATTTTTGAAACTCTCTAAAGTGTCGTTCACCTGTTCGGCACTGGCGAATTTTTCAAAAATTTTGGTTTCAATCATCGCAGGGGCGACCGAATTGACACGGATATTATGGGCGGCAAGTTCGGCGGCAGCGTGTTTAGTCAAAGTATCCAAGCCGATTTTCGCCATTGAGTAGGCGGACGCTGGCACGGTATCAATCGGCAGGCGAGCTGGCACGGCGGTTACATTGACAAAAGATCCGCCACGCTTTTTCGCCACCAAGTTTTTCGCCACCGCTTGAGTGATGAAAAAGGTTGCACGGTTTAAGTCCAAGAATTTATCGTAATCGGCACGGCTGTGTTCCAAAAAGGTGATCGGAAAATACACGCCAGCGGAATTGACCAGCAAATCAATATCGCTGTGGTTTTGGTTTAACTCGGCGATCAAATTTTCCACGCTGGCAAAATCGGTCAAATCGGCGGTTAGAGCAAAGGCTTTGTCATCGCCTGCGATTTTTGCCAAGTCTTGACGAGCGGTTTCGGCTTTGGCAGGGTTGCTGCCGACAATCACCACCGAGCCACCTTGTTCGGCAACCATTTTGGCAGTCTCAAAACCGATACCGCTTGAGCCACCGACCACGAGTAATTTATGTTGTTCAAATGCTTTCATTTTTTACCTTCTGTTTGCTATGGTTAATCAATACGCTTAAGTGCGTTAAGTGTGCTTATTATAGTGAGCATTGTTCGCCGTTGTTTGCCTAAAACACGCAAATTCTTGCCTAATTTGATAAGTTTGTATTTAGCCAAGGCAATACAGGTTTTGGCACATTGTCAGGGCTTAGTCCGCCACTGTTCACATAATAAAATTGCATTGTAAAATCTATATCTACTGTTGCACGAATGCGTGGGTCGGCGTATAACGCCAACATATAGCGATACAGATGTTGAAACTCGGCAAGCGGTTTTAAGTTTGTGCGGAACAAATCAGCATATACCGCTTCAAAGCGGATCAAGGTTGGGAACAGCCAAAAATCCGACAGCGTAATCTGCTCGCCAAATAAATAGCGTTGTTCGGCTAGGCGTTGATCCAGCTTGCTTAGGCTTTGGAACAATTCTTGCAACTGTTTTTGGTATTTTTCTGGCGTGTCGGCATAGCCCACTTGATAGACTTTGCGGTTAATTTTCACATCCAGCCAGTCGTTTAATTTGGCAATCTCATTGCGTAAATGAGACGGAATTAAATCCGCTGGATTATTGCCCAATTTGGCAAATTTCTCGGCAATCTCCCACGCCATTTCCCCTGAATTATGGCTGGCAATGCTTTGGGTTTGCTTATCCCACAATAACGGCACGCTGGCTCGCCCTGAAAAATTGGCTTTGCCTTTTAAATAAACATCACGCAAAAAGGGCAAATGGTTGGCGGTATCGTAAAAATCCGTGTTAAACGCCAAGCCGTCTGCGGTCATTATTGGGGCGGTGCTGGACGCCAAAATCACATCGGTCAGCCCCAAATAATGGCGAACCAAATTCGCACGGTGTGCAAAAGGACAACCGTAGGCAAAATAAAAATGATAGCGGTCTTTTTCGGCGATTAACGGCTGTGCGATTTGATCAACCTGCTCCAACTGCACATCGTCGCCTTGCCATTGACCTTTATTCAAAACACCCATTTTTTCTCCTTATATGGACGGCATCGCCAACTTCAGCAATGCCGTATCACGGTGAAACGGTTATAATTTATGCAACTCTAATGCACCGACTCGGCTTTCTGCTCGTTGATAAGTGTCGCTTTGTTCCACTTGGCTGACAAAACGAGCGATGTTCGGATAGGCTTGCTCTGGCAACATAAAAATCGCCACTTGTAGCGGAAAACTCATCATAATATCAGCCCCTGTGAGCTGCTCGCCGCAGAACCATTTTTTATCGGCAAGATATTGCTCAATATAATCAAGGTGCAAGGCAACCTGACCGTTGATATAGTCGGCTTTGTTGCTGTCGCCTGCGACCAGTTTGAGCGTAAAATTCGGCATAATTGAGCCTTCGGCGTAGTGTATCCACTGTTTATACTGGGCGTAATCGGCATAATTCTCGGCAGGCAAAAATCTGCCGTTGCCGTAGCGTTTGATCAGGTATTCCACGATCGCACCGCTTTCCGCCAGCACCAAATCGCCATCGGTCAAAATCGGCGACTTGCCCAATGGGTGCAAGGTTTTAAAAATCGCTGGTGCAGCACGAGTAATCGGCTCACGCTCAAAGTTTTTCACTTCATACGGCACGCCCAACTCTTCAAGCAGCCACACGATACGCTGTGAGCGAGATTGTTTTAGAGAGTAAATCGTAATCATAGTTTTGTCCTTTTGGTTTGGGTTAATGGCGATATTATAGGCAAAACAAGCAGTCAATTTTTGCCTAAAATACGTAGATTATTGCCTAATTTGATAAATGGGTTTGGGATGGGAAGGGGATTTGCAAATGATAATGCCGTCTGAAAATTGGGTTTTCAGACGGCATTATTTTATAAAACTGTTTTATAAAACCGCTTTATAGCTTGCCAAAGTATTATCCGCCATTGCGGTTAAAAAGGCGGTATCAGCACCGACAGCAAGGAAACTAACGCCCATATCGGCATAATGTTTGGCTTGCTCTGGCGTAACCGCGATAGTGCCGACAGGGACGCCGAGTTCTTGAATGCGTTTAATCGCATATTCCATTTTTTCTACCACATCAGGGTGAAAAATGTTTAAACCGTGTCCCATATCTACGGCTAAATCCACTGGACCGAGAAAAATCGCGCCCACGTCTGGTGTTTTGACAATCGCATCCAGATTTTCCATGCCTTTTTTGCTTTCAATTTGCAACATAATCATGGATTCATTTTCAATGCGTTGCTGATAATCAGGATAACGCCCAAAGCGTGAAGCACGCACCGCACCAGCTCCCATACCACGACTACCACGCGACGGATAGCTCGCCCAATACATAATTTGCTCGGCTTCTTCGCCACTTTCCACTTTCGGCACAATAATGTTTTGAATGCCAGCATCCATTAACTGCTTGAAAATGCCAGTGCCCGCTTCGGCAACACGCACCACAGGGATCATGTCATAAGGCGCGATGGCACGAGCGGCATCCAAAATGGTTTGCACCGTATGTGAGCCGTGTTCGCCATCAATAAACAACCAGTCAAAATCCGTGGTCGCCAAGGCTTCCGCCACATCCGCCGATGTGGTTTCTAAGCCCACACCAAACTGCATTTTGCCTGCTTCAACGTTGTGCTTAAAACTGTTGTGTAAATAATCTTTGATGATTGCCATCGCATTGCTCCTTATAAATCAAAGGAATTCACAACTTTCACGTGTAAACGTACATCCACGTTGCCACGCGTTGCGTTGGAATATGGGCAAACTTCGTGGGCGCGAGTGATTAAGGTTTTGGCTTCTTCTTCGCTTAAGCCTTCCACGGTGATGGTGATGTCCAAATCCAAGCCAAACGCACCGTCTGCTTTTTGTCCGATGCCCACGCCAACAGTGGTGGAAGATTTGCTCGGTTTTAAGCCCAAAGTTGGGGCAACGTGATTCATTACACTGTCAAAGCACGCCGCATAGCCCATTGCGAAAAGCTGTTCTGGGTTAGTGCCGACTTTGCCGCTGTCGTTTTGAAAGCCGACCAAGTCAAAGCCGATTGAGCCGTCGTCCACTTGAGTATGTCCATCACGACCGCCAGTTGCTGTTGCGCTGGTTTTGTAAAAAATTTTCATAGTTTGCTCTCTTTGGTTGTTGATAAAAAGTATGGTTATTATATTGAAATGTTGCCCAATAGCCTATATTATTCCTACAAACTTTTTGCCTAATTATCTATAATTTTATGCTATCTGAACAAACTATCCAAACCTTATTACAACTCGCCCCAAAAAATCAAGTGTGGCAAACGCCGATCAACGGACTGTTTGTCCATCAATGCGACAAACCACAATGCTTTGAAAGTTTTATCCAAGAGCCGAGTATTTGTATTGTGTTACAAGGGGAACGACAAATTTGCTTAGGTGATGAATGTACTATGTTTTCACAGCCGCATTTTATGTTCTGCCCAGTGAATATGCCTGTTACCATGCAAGTTTCACACGCAAGCACGCAAACGCCTTATTTATCCGTATCAATGAAATTGGATTTGGAAGAAGTTTCTCGCCTGCTGCTTCGTTTGCCGAGCCATTATCCCACCGCCACAGACGATCACGCTTTTCATCAATGGCATTTGGAACAGAGCCTAAGCGACGCCTTTGAACGCTTGCTCAATTTGCTTAAAACCCCCAAATGATTTGGATTTTCTTACACCTTTATATCAGCAGGAAATTTATTATCGTTTATTGCAAGGGCAAGCTGGCGAAAAATTGCGAGCGTTGCTGAGTTTCGGCAGCCACACCCAACGCATCGCCCAAGCCACCCAATGGATCCAAGCCCATTTTGCTGAGCCGTTAAGCGTAGAAAATCTGGCGAGCCAATGCGGAATGTCGGTGTCAGGGTTTCATCATCATTTCAAAAAAATCACCCATTTATCACCGCTGCAATACCAAAAATCCTTGCGTCTCACTGAAGCTCGCAAACAACTGCAAGCCAAGCCTGAAAGCATCGCCACCGTCGCCTTTGCTGTCGGTTATGAAAGTCCCAGCCAGTTTAGCCGAGAATATAGCCGTTATTTTGGGCATTCGCCAAAAGAAGATGTAGCGGTGTAAGCGGTCGGTTTTGACAAAACATTTGCAAAAATGCCGTCTGAATTTTTAGATAAACAGACCATCAAGCCATGTTAAAATATTGATAATATTTTTATCCATAATATGGCAAAAAAATCAACTGAAACAAAGCGTAAAATAATGTAATGCACTGGCTTGAGATACAAAAGTGGTATAGAAAATTTTTGACAAAAAATATAAAATAGCCGGCTGTTTTTTAAGTTTAAATTTTATTTATAGAGAGTTTTTATGTCTAATTGGTCCGACGGTTATATCAATTCTATTGGTTATACGCATGGCTATTTTTCAGGTTTAAATCCACAATCGGTGATTATTCCTTTTCTTACCGCCGGCATCAAACCGCCCAAAATCGTTACCGCTTGTGAACTGGGATTTGGGCAGGGCGTTTCCTTTGCCGTGCATAGCATTGCCACCGATGCACAATGGCACGGCACCGATTTCAATCCTACTCACGCACACAATGCGAAAAATCTTTTAGAACAATCAGGTATGGACAGCTCTTTTGCCTGCGATCAGAGTTTTGCCGAGTTTTGTCAGCGTGATGATTTGCCTGATTTTGATTTTATTGCCTTTCACGGCATTTGGTCATGGATTTCTGATGAAAACCGCCACATTATTGTGGATTTTTTACGCCGTAAATTAAAAGTCGGCGGTGTGGTTTATATCAGCTATAACACTTTGCCGGGCTGGGCGGCAAATAGCCCAATCCGCCATTTATTGAGTGAATATAATAAAATCACCTTTGCCAATACATCGCCGGCGAATTTGTCTTCGCTACTGGATAAAAGCGAAGAACTGCTTTCCTTAAGTTATCGATTGCAGGAAGAAACGCCAAATATGAAAGATAAAATAATTTCTTTAAAAGATAAAAATCCGGTTTATTTGGCACACGAATATTTAAATAGTCATTGGCAGCCGATGTATTTTGCCGAAGTTGAAAAATGGCTTGCCGATGCAAAATTAACTTATGCGGCGTCCAGCGATTTTCTAGATGATTTTCAGTCTTGTTTATTTGATGATGAACAGCAGCAATTTATGGCACAAATTGACAATCCGTCTTTTGCCCAAACTGCCAAAGATTATCTGCTAAACGTCCAATTCCGCCGTGATCTTTGGGTCAAAGGCGGCTTGCCATTAAGCCGTGAAGCGGTGTTTGATGAATGGTCTAAGCTCAATGTTCGCTACATTCACGATGTCAATCAGTTTGAATATAAGGCAAGCCGCCGCCGTAGTGTCGAGTTAAACAAAGAAGTTTTCACGCCGGTTTTAACCTTATTGGCGGATAACAAAACCCATAATGTGGGCGAGCTTTATAAGCAGTTGGACAATAAGGTTAGCCAACGAGATTTGATTGTTGCCTTGTCTATCCTTAATGCTAAGGACGATTTAATTTTGGTGCAAGATGAACAAGTGGTGCAAGCCAAAGCGGCGTATTGCCACAAGTTTAATTTGCAGATGTTGGAAAGTGCTAAATCTTCTAGTAGCGGTTCAATTCATTTGATTAGCCCATTGGCGGGTTCGGCGTTTATGCTGACACGGATTGATGCCCTGTTCTTGCTTGCTCACAAACAAGGTCACAAGAAAGATAAATGGGCGAAATTTGCGTGGCAAATTCTGGATAATGCAGGGCAGCGAATGATTAAAAACGGCGAAGAATTATTAACCGCAGAAGACAATCTTGCCCACTTAGCAGAATTGACCGACAATTTCTTAAATGATAGTTTTAAAACCTTGCAAGCATTAGAGATTGTGTAGTTGTTGTTATCATTAACATATCAAAGGGCGAATGGGATTTCGCTCTTTTGTTTTGGTTGGAAGTTTGTAAATAAAAACGCCGTCTGAAAATGAGATCTTTAGGTTTTCAGACGGCATTTACAAAACGCTACGCTTTTAATTCGTTTGGCTGTGTTTTAATAACCCGTTGATACGAATAAGCACATTAAAGCCGCCGAATTTCTTATTCACAGAAATTCGGCGGCTTAAGATATGGCTATCAGGTTGTTAAGTTACCCAATTCTTTCGCAATTTCTTGAATTTGGCTAACTGCTAGCCATTTATTATCCATTGCAGCTTTTATTTTGTCAGAAATTTCTTTAATTTTCTGTTTGTCATTGTGAATAGGTAATAATAGTTCTTTCCAACGGTCTGCAATATTAGGCAGCGTAGTTTCAATCAAAATTTTATTTTTTGCTTGCTCTTGTGTTATCCAGTGACTAAAAAGGTATAAAAGATAATAAGGTGTAATACCGTATTCATTATCAGGCAATACTCGTAAAACCAAGATTTCTCGTGTTAAAAGAACTTCTTTATCAAGTGGGGAGACCATAGCGACACTACCAATGCGATAACTACCACGTCTTACATACAGCACATCACACTCTAATAATGCTTTTCTTTCTGAGAAAATTGATTGGTAGGTGCTATATGGAATACGCGAAGTGGGGTCTTTGTATATTTCCCAATTTACAATATCCTTAACACGAATATAGGGTACATCACCCTTGCCTTTGTTTTCAGATTCAGGAGAGCCGTGTCCGTCAAAATACTTCAACACTTTAGCAGCAATTAAGTTTTGAACAGATATAAGAGTTATATCGGCTTTACTTGCAACAGATTGCAACTCTTTTGTTTTCTCTTGCCAAAAATACCTTGGAACAAACACTTTTGCTTTGTGTACAATGTCGGCTTCAACTAAAAAAGAATATTTTTGATTATTAAAACATTCTTGCGTTAATTTAGAAACCCAACTACCCAAATCTTCCACTTGATTTTCTACTTGCTTGCATTCTGCAATTTTTTGTTTTAACTGACTAATTTCATCGTTAACCGTTTCAATATCGTCCCAAAGAACATTTGTAGATTGATTGCTATCGAAGTCCCATCTAAAAATTTCTTTACCTTGATGGTCATGTCCCATTTCTTCTGCAACACACATCAAGATATGTTTTTGTTGCGGTCTATTTTTTTCTAAAAAAATGGCAATACATTTAGCATTATTGTGTGGCCTGAACGTATTATGTGGTAAATCAAGCAAACAAAAAATATTATGTTTAGCCATAAAGTCCATTACATACTGTGCTCTTGGTGCATGAAAATATGTTTCAGGAATAATAATCCCCATGCGCCCACCATCAGTAAGCAATTCTAAACAACGCTCAATAAATAGAATTTGAGGTGGCATTTCCGTATTAGCTTTATTGGTTTCAACAAAAACATTGCCTTCTTTTTTCCATTTTTTAGCTAGTTTGTATTGTGCTAATTTATCTTTACCTTTGATTTTAATATCTTTGCCAAATGGCGGATTAGCTAATAAACAATCAAAGCTATTTAGATGAATACTCTGCTGCGTTTTATTATTCCAATTATTTGGTAGTTCTAGACTATCTTCACAAAAAATACCACCTTTACCATCGCCCAAAATTGCCATATATGCCTTTGATACTTTTGCCAAGAGTGAATCTTTTTCAATCCCATGTATCAAACTCATAGCTGCTTTTTGTTTTTCTTCTTGGAGTGCTAACTGATTCCATTCTAAACGCTGCGACTCTTTATCTAAGATGTTCCAAATATGTCGCAATGATTCAACAATGAAACCGCCTGAGCCACAGGCGGGGTCAATTACTTTTTCATCAGTATTCTGATTTAGAATATTAACCATAAGTTTGACAACATTTCTAGGTGTAAAAAATTGCCCTTGTGGTCCTTTTAAAGTGTAACCAATAAAGGTTTCAAAAGCGTCCGCAATAGCATCTCTTTTTGCATCTATCAGACTGTAATTATGTAATTGACCGACAACGTAATATAAAGAATGGCTATCCAAATTAATATCATCGGTAACATCAATAACTTCTTTGTATTTTGTTTTTACAGCTTTAAATAGTTTGCTAATTCTGTCTGCTACGCATTCTTCTGATTCATTTGTACCTGCTCTAAAATTAACTATATCGTTTGGCGCAGTGAATTTTTCATCGTAGATTTTGGCAAAAATAATGTTAATAAGCTGTTTGGCTAATTCTTCATCGCGAGTTGTACCTACTGCATTACCTGCTAGATGGTTTCGCAAAGAATTAAATACAGCTTTTAAATTATGTGGAACAATCAAATCTTTCCTTTTGTATCGCCCAATATCTTCAACATTTTCGCCATTTTTCGGGATATTAGGAATTTGCTTAAACTGAATACCGTTGCTTGAAACAATTTTTTGTAAATAGATGGGCGTATCAGAACCGTTATACCATACGCCAAACTCAGCAGAAGATAGTGTCATGTAATCTTTTAGTTGAGAAACGCCATCTTTTTCATGTGCTTTTTTACACTCAACGATGATATACAGTTCGCTTTCTTTTTTTTGGGCGGTTTTGAATACAGCAATATCAATAGGAAAGCTGCCATTTGTATCAGATGGAGATTTTTTTACAAAATGCTGTGGGCGTGTTTGAATTTGGTTTTTTTCATATTTGTAATCACTAACCAAGATTTGAGAATAAGGTTGTACAGCATCTATTTCTTCTGGATTACCTCTAACTGGAATGTTAGATATGAAATCAAAGATGTATCCTTCTTTAAGGTCTAATGTTGGCTGTTGGCTGTTGGCTGTTGGCTGTTGGCTGTTGGCTGTTTCATTTTTGTGTCTTATTTTAAAAAGTCAAGTTAATTTACACAGGTATAGCAGGACGTTTAGCCATATCTGCCGACCTAATCGCATACATGGTTTTGCGAATGAAATCTAACAAAACCGCTTCTTTATTTGTCAAAGTGTCTTTGGCGAAATTCACAAAATTGTGATACACCAAATAATTATTTAAGTATTTAGTGGCTACACCCTTGAAACGATGTACCAACATATTTTTCAGTCGGCTATGATAGCTGTTGATTATTTGAATATTGAACGTACCGACTGCACGTTTACCGCGTGGAATACGAATATGGCTTAAATTCATATCCAGCGATAGTTTTTGATATGGTCTTAATGAATCGGTAACAAATACCGAATCTTTGGCAATTTTACCATTCAAAACTTTCTGCAAATCTCGCAATGAAGGTTTACCGAGATTACTAATTCTAGCAATAGATAAGCCATTAAGGTTAATACCACAAGAAACGCAAACCTGTTCTTTAGAAATGCCACGTTTAGTCGCTCTCGTTCCTCGTTTGTGAGCGGGACGTGGCAGGTTAAAATTTTTGTGATTACTCTTGTAAGAAATGGTTGAATAAGTTTCATCAACTTGGATAACACCATCTAACTCAACTTCATTCATCATGTTTTGAAGTGCATCTAAAATTTTGTGTCGCCATGCAAAAGCAGTAGCAAGATTGATTTCACAAATTTCAGCACATTTACGAAGTGGATATTTTTCAATCATGCAATGAATGTATTTTTCCCAAACTTCAATATCTTTTTGCGTACCAAATAAAATCGTGCCTGTTTGTTCAACAAAGGATTTTTTGCAATTGCGACATTAATAGCGTTGATTACCGCAGTCTTTTCCATTTTTGACAAAGTGCGTAGATTGGCAATGTGGGCAATTCGTAATTTTTCTTGGTTCAATCACTTTTTTAACCTGTTCTTTTTGGCTAACAGAAGTCAAAAAAGCCTGTTTGTCTGTGTCGGGCAAATTCTCAAAAAGTTGTTTTAAAATAATCTAATTCTTTTGTTACACCCGACATGATAAAATCCTTTGCAGTTCAATTAGCTACAAAGGATTTTATCAAGTTTTAGTGAAAATATCAACAGATTGTTAAAACACAGCCATTCGTTTTCACATTTAGCCCATCTCCTCCACCACTTCTTTTAACAAAGTATAAGAATAAGCCTGTTTACCTTCATCAAAGATAAAACTTTGGGCGATGATTTCGTCAAATTCCACTTTGGTTTGCAGGGCGTGTAGCTGGGCTTTAACGCTCTCCTTTGTGCCTTTGAGCGTATAGCCAGTCATTTTATCCACCAAACGGCGATAACTGTTATGCTGGCTCAGCTCGCTAATATCCACAGGGCCAAAATGAATGGAACGGTTGGAGCTAATGATCTCGTCCCACAAGGCATCATCGGATTTTGCCGGCGGTTGCAGTTTATTTTGGGCGTTAGTAACCACATTCAAATAAAACTGGCTTTGCGTGGTTGCCAGACTCTCGGCTTCTTCATCGCTGTCGGCGACAATCGCATTCACCCCCACGATCACATAAGGCTTGGCAAGATATTGGCTGGGTTTGAAATGCTGACGGTAAATGTTCACCGCATCAACCAACATCGCCGGGGCAAAATGCGAGGCAAAAGCGTAAGGCAAACCGAGTTCTGCCGCCAAATAGGCACTTTCGGTGCTTGAGCCAAGAATATAAAACGGCACAGCTACGTTTTTGGCTGGATAGGCATTAACCTCTGCCGTGCCATCAAAATAGCTCCGCAGTTCGGCAATTTCTTGCCTAAAATCACCGTGCTTGCGACCTTTTCGCAAGGCAAAGGCGGTTAGTCCGTCAGTACCTGGCGCACGTCCCAGCCCCAGCTCTACTCGACCAGGGAAAATGGTTGCCAGCGTACCGTATTGCTCCGCCACCACATAAGGGCTGTGGTTGGGCAACATCACGCCGCCTGAGCCGACTTTGAGCGTTTGCGTGTTGGCAAGGGTGTGCATAATCAACAGCTGGGTGGACGAACTCGCCAGATTTTGCATATTGTGATGCTCGGCGATCCACATTCGCTCAATGCCGATTTTTTCCAAATGTTGAGCAAGTTTGATGTGCGATGCAATGGCATCTTGAGCGTTTTGCCCTTCACGGATAGGCACAAGATTTAAAGCGGATAATTTCATAGCGTTCTCCAAATCGGTATGTTTGATGGCGTTTATTATAGGACAAACCTGATCCAAAACCTTGCTTAAAATAAGCAGATTTTTGCCTAAATTGCCAAATGATAAAAACAAAGCCAGATTTGGCTATTTCAAATCTGGGCTTTGCGTGATTGACCTTAAGCAGCAAGGGCGTGCTTGATCAATTTTTCAATTTCGGATTTCGGTCTGGCACCTTCGCTGCGTAGCAACATTTTGCCATTTTTAAATGCCATCAGTTGTGGCACGGCACGAATGTTGTAGTTGGCGGCAGTGTGTCCAGATTGAAATACATTGACTTTAACCACTCTCAGTTTGCCGGCATATTCATCGGACAGCTCATCTAAAGACGACGAAATGGCATTGCACGGCGGACAACCGTCGGCATAAAAATCCACCAAAACAGGCAGTTGGCTATTCAGCACGGCTTTTTCAAAACCTTCATCATTGGTATAAATTACTTGACTCATAAATGCCCCCTTAGCCTGCTTTACGGCTAGTCATCAAACCGCCGTCCACATCCCAGATGGCACCTGTGATCCAGCTTGCCTGTTCTGACAACAAAAAGGCGATGGTTTGTGCCACTTCTTCTGGTTGCCCATTGCGACCGAGCGGGTGGATTTTGGCAAAAGCCGCCATTGCCCCTTTGATCTGCTCATCGTCCATAATGCGAGAAAGCAAACGAGTTTCCATCATCGCAGGGGCAACTGAATTGACACGGATATTGTGGACGGCAAGTTCAGCCGCAGCGTGTTTGGTCAAGGTATCCAAACCGATTTTTGCCATTGAATAAGCCGCCATCGGTGTGCCTTCCAGCGGCAGGCGAGAAAGCACCGCAGAGATATTCACGATTGATCCTGACTTGCCACGAGCGATCAGATTTTTTGCCACCGCTTGTGTGATAAAGAAAATCGCACGGTTAAAATCAAGGAAATTATCATAATCTTGACGGCTGTGATCAACAAAGTTTACCGGATAGAAAATACCAGCCGAGTTTACCAATAAATCAATATCGCTATGCTCATCAGTAATTTGCGTAATCAGTTTTTCCACTTCAGCAAAATTTGTCAAATTCGCCGAATAGGCAAAGGCTTTATCATTGCCGGCAATCGCTGCTAATTTTTGGCGAGCCTCTTCGGCTTTTTGCGGATTACTGCCCACAACCACCACGCTACCGCCTTGTTTGGCAATCAACCCCGCTGTGGCAAAACCCATGCCAGCAGTACCGCCGACCACTAATAATTTACGATTTGCAAAAGATTTGTTCATTATCATTACCTCATCAGTTAAGCACAAATGTGCGTTTTGTGTGTGAGTATATGATAGGGGATTTGTGGCAGAATTATTTGCCAAAAATAGCATAAAAATTGCCTAATTTGATAAGTTGCTATTAAAAACTTTCAAAAAACCGTCCGCTCTTTTTGTGCAAGCGGTCTGAAATTGTGGATTTTTTGTAATAATGCCGTGTGAAAAGTATTTTTGTGGCATGTTATTTTTTGCAGGAAGGATAACCCCATTTGTTAAAACTCAATGATTTTAAGTGTTTTTTATTTTAAAGGAGCTTTCTGCCATAAAAATCACCCCAAAGGCTAGGTGTCTAACTTTTGGGGTGTGGTTCAACACTTAATAATTTGGGGTTTTAATATTTAAAAATAATTAAAATTTACCAAAACAACAACTCACAAATCAACCATCATCTCGCTTTAGATAAGTGCCAATTTTGGGTTGCCATTCTACCGTTTCACCCTGTAAAATCCGCTCAATCATCGCCTTGGTTTCGGCACGGTGTTCGTTGAGCATGCTGATCATGTGGGTGTTTTTGTAGCGTGCGATGCTTGGGTCATAAGTCTGTGCCGCCGCTGCCACGCCATCACGGTCTCGATGATGATAAAGATGGGCGATGCGTTCGGCGGTGTCGCTGTCCATGCCTAAAATCTCAAGCCCCGTTCTGGCACTGCGTACTGCCGAATCAAAGGTTTCACGAATCACCGCTGTCGCACCTGCTTTGTGCAGCTGATAGGCGTGAATACGGTCATAAGCACGAGCCACAATCGGCAAATCTGGATAATCGCCGTGCAGATGCTTGACAATGGAGAGCGTCTCATCAGGGTGATTGATGGCAATGACCACCAATTTTGCCTTGGCGACACCAGATGTCTCAAGCAAATCAAAGCGTGTGGCATCGCCATAATAAGTCTTGACCCCAAGCGATGATAGACCATCGACATGATCGGCATCGCTGTCAATCAGTGTGGTATGATAGCCACAAGCCGTCATCATGCCATTAATAACCTGCCCATATCTGCCATGTCCCAAGATGATGATGGGGTTTTCTTCATCGATGGTGTCGCTATCACGAGTTGGGCTAGTGGTCTGATTGTGTTTGGCAAATTTATCATGCAAAGTCAAAAACAGCGGCGTTAATATCATCGATAAGACCACCACCGCCGTCAAATTGGCGTGAGTATTGGCATCAATCACCGACTGGGCTGATGCCGCCGAAAACAGCACAAAGGCAAATTCACCGCCTTGAGCCATCATCACTGCACGATGGGTGGCGGTGGCGTGATCGGACTTGGTCAAGCGAGCCACTATATAAATCCAGATGCCTTTGGTGGCCATCAAAGCAACCACGCCAAGCCCAATCAATAGCCAATTTTGGGCGACAATGGACAAATCCAGCGACATGCCGACGCCCAAGAAGAACAAGCCCAAAAGCAAGCCACGAAACGGCTCAATATCCGCTTCGAGTTGATGGCGAAAACTGGATTCGGACAACAAAACCCCAGCGACAAACGCCCCCATCGCCATAGATAGACCGCCAAGCTCCATCAATAATGCCGAACCTAACACCACCAGCAGGGCGGCAGCGGTCATAATCTCACGCACGCCTGTATTGGCAAGTTTTTTGAACAAAGGATTAATCAATACATGACCAACAAAAACCAATGCCGCCAACGAACCCAAAGCGATGGCGATGGACTGCCAAGCAGGGGCATCGTGCGTATCTGCCACAGGTGATAAAAAGGTAACAAAGGCAAGCAGCGGCACGATGAGCAAATCTTCAAACAATAAAATCGACACCATGCTCTGCCCACGGGGTGTGGATAGGGCGTTATTTTCGCCAAGGCTCTGCATGACGATGGCGGTCGAAGTCAAAACAAAGCCAGCAGCACCCACAAACGCCACTTGCCACGACACGCCAAACAGCATCAGCACCGCCGTCATCAGCACCGTCGCTCCCAGTACTTGCAGTGAGCCAAGCCCAAAAATTTGCCGCCGCAGACCCCACAGATGGGCAGGGTTCATCTCAAGTCCGATGATGAACAAAAACATCACCACGCCCAATTCTGCCACATGAATGATGGTATCTGGATCGGTAAAAATCCCCAAACCAAACGGCCCAATAATCAGACCGCCTGCCAGATAACCCAAGACCGAGCCAAGCCCAATTTTACGAAACAGTGGCACGGCAATGACCGCCGCCCCCAGTAGCGTTACCACTTTAATCAGTTCGCTGGCGATGCCAACTTCAGCCATAATTTCACCTTTTAGATTGATAATTTTTTGGATTAAAAGTTTTTAATTAATTTAATTGGTATGGTATAAATAAATTAAAAGTGTATTAATAAATCTGCCAATAAATATGCTAACCAAATTACCCAAACACATTTTAAATTGCGGTTTTAATTGCGTATCAAATGCTGTTTTAAAAAGCTATTTTGTCAAGCGATTGGGCTTAATTAACCAAAGTCAAATTATCTATACAATGCGTGTTTTGTCAAGACAATTTGTGTTATCCAATCGGCCAAATGATGCTTAATTTAAAACACAATAACTTGGTATAACAAAACCACCAAGCCGCCAAAATGGGCTTGGTGTCAGATGTCAAATGTCAAATGGGTGATAAAGTGGGGTTGTAACTATAACCAGCCAGCTTTGCGGAATTTGTGGTACAAAAATAAACACACGGCAATCACAATGCCAATGACCACAAAATAGGCGTATTTGATGTGCAGCTCAGGCATATAATCAAAGTTCATGCCGTAGATGCCTGCCACGGCAGTCGGCACGGCGGCAATACCTGCCCAAGCCGCCAGCTTACGCACGACATCGTTTTGCCCCATAGTAACCATCGCCATATAAGTATCCATGGCGACAGACAGCATTTCGTTTAGGCCATTGACGGCATCAATCGAGCGTAGCAGGTGGTCGTTTACATCACGAAAATAAGGCTTGGCGGCGGCAGGAAAGCTAGAAACCAGCTCATTTTTTTTGTGATTGATAAAAAAGTTACAAACATCTTGCACTGGCAAAATCACCGCACGCATATGCACCAGTTGCGATTTGAGTTCGTAGAGACTTTTTAGGGTGGATTTACTAAATTCATAAGAAAAAATGTTTCGTTCTTGCTCTCGCAAGTAATTGCCCAAGCGGTCGGTAATCGGCAAATAGTTATCGACAATAAAGTCCATGATGGCGTGCAGCACAAAAATGGGGCCAAGGCGTAGTTTTTCGGGGCGGCGGTGGCAATGCTCACGGACTGGCGTGTAAGAGTTGGACGCACCACGACGCACGCTGATGATGAAATTTTTGCCCATAAAAACGGCAGTCGTGCCATAGCGGATTTGGTTGTCTTCCAGTTTGGCGGTACGCACGACCACAAAGATGGTATCGTTGCCGTAGCTTTCGACTTTTGGGCGTTGATGGTCGGCAAAGGCGTCTTCTAGTGCCAGCTCGTGCAAGTCAAAAGCGTCCTGCACTTCTTGCACAGTCTCAAGGCTTGGGTCGTACAGTCCCAGCCAAATGAATTGATTATTATTGGTCAAAGTACGGCTGACATCTTCGATGGCTAATGGCTCAATCGGTGCGCCAGTTTTGCGAGAATACGAATAACAAACGATGGTTTCGTTATCGCCTGATTGCTCAATATCTTCAAGACGATCGGCATCAGGGTCATAGACCGTCATGGTCTCGATGGTGTCTTCTTCGGTGGCTTCAGCATCGCCATAGATATAGCTGTCTTGGGTGTCGTGAAAAGTCTCAACGCTCTCATCGTCGGCGTCGTCAGTGGCTTTTAGATCCAAGTCATCAAACAGTTCATGCTGCTTTGTGCTGTGATTGTGATTGTGGCTGTCGTGGCTGTTATCGTAACTGCTATTGTGATTGCTATCGTAGCCGCCGTCGTGTTTGTCGTGGCTGTGATTTGGCTCTGCTGTCGATGGATTTTGTGGGGTGTTGGCTGTGTCGTTGTTGTTTTGTGTCATAAACCCCTCCAAAAGATGCCCAATGCACCTTTTTCGCTAATCAATTTGGTGTGTGAAAAAATTAAGATTATAGCAACAATTTGCCAAATTTTCATCTGTATTTTTATCTGTTAATCTGCGATGGTGGTGCGGTCAAATCGGCGGCGGATTTGGTTTGGATTGACAAAAATTTGTCATAAAATTCAAAAAATTTTGCAAATTTACCTTGCATGGGCGTGTAGGTATGATACACTAGTTAGGAAAAAATTCACGATTTGCCCACTTTTGGCAGTTTGCTTGTCGCCAAACCGCATTTGCTCGCCGATTTTTTCAAGTTTTTCAAAATTGTTTAAGATTTCAAGTTTTATTTGATCTGTATTTAGATTTGTATTTAACGATATTTTAGGTCAGACGCATTGTTTGACTGATTTTGTTTGCTGACAGGGGTTTTTTGTGCCAAATTTTAGCAGCGATACCAAAAATCACACCAAGCATATCCAACAAAATTGGCTGCTGCCTGATGGCGTGGCTGATGTGCTTTTTGATGATGCCCAAAAACAAGAAAGTTTGCGTGATGCTTTGTTATTTGTGCTGACTGCTCACGGTTATCGCTTGGTTTCGCCGCCTTTGATTGAATATACCGAAACTTTATTGGATAACGCTGACGAAGATCTTAAGCGTCAAACTTTTCGTTTTGTCGATCAGCTCAATGGTCGCCTGATGGGTTTGCGTGCCGATATTACGCCGCAGATTTTACGCATTGACAGCAAATACGGCGAAGGCGTGAGCCGTTATTGTTATGTCGGACAGGTAGTCAAGACTTTGCCAACAGGTTTGTTTGGTCTGCGTACGCCGCTGCAGCTGGGGGCAGAGATTTTTGGCATTCACAGTATCGATGCCGAGATTGCTTTGATTGATTTATTGGCGGCATTGATGGACGAGATTGGACTTGCCAAAGATGCGTTGCATGTCGATATTGGCCATGTTGCCATCTTTGATCGCTTGTGTCAGTTGCATGGCGTGTCGGCAGCCGATGGCAATGAGCTGATGACCATTTATCACAAAAAAGCAATGCCAGAGCTTGCCGAATGGTGTGCCAAGGCAGGCAAATGCTTGGATAATGCCAATGATGCCAATGATTTTTGGGTACTTGCCAAGCATACTTTGAGCAATGATCGCACGCCAAACGCCGATTATCTGTTATCCAAACTGTCCGATAAAGCACGCACAGATGCACAGATTGTGCAGGCGGCAGGGGAGCTTGCGACTTTGGCGGCACACATTCGCCAAGTCGGTATGAGTGTCAGCATCGATGTTACCGAGCTGTCAGGCTATCACTACCACACAGGCATTGTGTTTAATGCGTATCTGTCCGCCAGCCAAACGGCACAGACGCAGGCACTGGTGCGTGGTGGCCGTTTTTATGGCACTGATAAGCGAGCAGCGACAGGTTTTAGTATGGATATTAATCGCCTGCTTGAGTTTGTGCAGCTGCAAGAAGATACCGTGATTTGGGTGGATTATCAAGACTTGCAACAAGCCACCGCCGCCCAAAAAGCAGATTTGGCCGAGCAAATCAAAACCTTGCAAGCTGAAGGCTGTATCGTGATTAAGCCTTTATCTGCCGATGATAAGCCAAAGCAGCTTGATGGCGTTTTGCATTTGGATTGTGATGGCACAGACAGTGTATGGGCAGTGCAATTGGTTGGTGATGACTGATTACATGGTTGATATTTATCAATAATTATTGGTAAGTTTAGAATTTTTCGCTAATTTAAGCAACTTTAAGGAAACATTATGGGTAAAAATGTCGTAGTACTGGGCAGCCAGTGGGGCGATGAAGGCAAGGGCAAAATTGTCGACTTGCTGACCGAAAAAGCCACCGCAGTAACACGCTATCAAGGTGGGCATAATGCTGGCCATACCTTGGTCGTTGGCGGTGAAAAAACCGTCCTGCATTTGATTCCGTCAGGCATTTTGCGTGAAGATGTCACTTGCTTTATCGGCAATGGCGTGGTGCTAGCACCAGATGCTTTATTAAAAGAAATGAATGGTCTGATCGAAAAAGGCGTGCCAGTGCGTGAGCGTCTGCGTATCTCGCCAGCGTGTCCGTTGATTATGCCGTATCATGTGGCACTGGATCAAGCTCGTGAAATCAAGCGTGGCAATGGCAAAATCGGTACTACAGGCCGTGGCATTGGCCCAGCTTATGAAGACAAAGTGGCACGCCGTGCCTTAAAAGTGGCGGACTTATTCCGTGCTGATTTGCCAGAAAAACTACAAAGTCTGCTAGAATATCATAATTTTGCTTTGACCCAATATTATCAGGTTGAAGCGATTGATTATGAAGCAACGCTAAAACTTTGCCAAGAATGGGCAAACGAGCTAAAAGACTTGGTGGTTGATGTTACCAGCACGCTGGAGACTTACCGTCAAAATGGCGAAAACCTAATGTTCGAAGGGGCGCAAGGTACGCTGCTGGATATCGACCATGGTACTTATCCGTTTGTTACCAGCTCAAACACCACCGCAGGCGGCGTGGCGACAGGCACTGGCTTGGGTCCATTGTATTTTGATTATGTTTTGGGCATCACCAAGGCATACACGACTCGTGTCGGTTCAGGTCCATTCCCAACTGAGCTGTTTGATGACATTGGCGAACACCTTGCCAAAGTCGGCCATGAGTTTGGGGCAACCACAGGCCGAGCTCGCCGCTGCGGTTGGTTTGATGCCGTTATCCTACGCCGTGCTGTGGTACTAAACTCAATGAGCGGCATTTGCTTAACCAAGCTTGATGTGCTTGATGGCTTAAAAGAAGTAAAAATTTGCACCGAATATGAACTGCCAGCCGATGAGTGTGCTGGTGCGTATGATGCCGAATATTACGAAAAAGTTACGCCAAAATACGAAACGCTGCCGGGTTGGAGCGAATCAACGATTGGCGTAACCAAGTTTGAAGATTTGCCTGCCAATGCACAAGCGTACATCAAACGCATCGAGCAACTGGTTGGCTGCCCTGTGGACATCATCTCAACTGGCCCTGATCGTGATGAGACCATCGTACTGCGTGATCCATACGATGCCTAATGATTGACAAACCAAAGCCCAGCCAAAGCCATTTGGTTGGGTTTTTTTGACAAATGATTGGGGGATTTGTGCGTTTTGTTATCAAGGTTTGCCATTGGTGATAAAATATTGTAAAACATGGACAAACATCGTGATAAACTATCATGCCAAACACACCGTGATAAGTACATCATGATAAATACTTAAAAATGGGCAATACTATGAAAAAATACTTAATTATGCCAATGATTGCCGCTGCCATGATGCTTGGTGCAACCGCCGTGGCAAAGCCAAACCATGCAGCCAAAATGAGTGATAGTGATAAATTGGTCGGTATTTGGCAGTGTCATTTTGCTGATGACGATATGCGTATTCAAGGCTATCTTAATTATCAAAAAGATGGCACAGCTCATGCGGTGATGAAAGTGGATTATCTGCAAGCAGGCAAAGTAACCAGCACCAATCTGAGCAGAAACCTGTTGCACTGGCAGCTGTCAGGCGATCAACTGCAAAGTGATGACTGGCAAATACTGGATTTAAAATCTTATGATGAGTCAGGGCAGCCCTTGGGCGAAGAGTATACACAGCTGATGCGATCGATTGCCACACAAAACGCCAATATCACACCACAGTCAACTTCAAGAATTCAATTCATTGATAACAACACTTATCATGAAATCTTGGACGAAGCCACTGGCGAATATGGGCTGTGCCATCGTCAGCGATGATTATTTAGAGATGATTTGTATTTATTAATGATTAACTTAATAATTAATCCAGAATAAACCATAAAGGGTAATTTTTTATGACCGATTACGCACCGCCTGCCGTTTGGGATTTTGAAGCTGTCAAAACCAAAAATGGTGGCAAATTTGGTGGCACCAACCGCCCAACCGCTGGAGCAACGCACGAGCAAACTCTGCCAACAGGCGATGCTGATTATCAGCTGTATTCTTTGAACACGCCCAATGGCATTAAGGTCAATATTTTATTAGAAGAGCTAAAAAATTTGGATAGAATTGATGGTTATGATGCTTATAAAATTGACATCATCAAAGGCGATCAATTTGGTTCAGATTTTGTCAAAATTAACCCAAATTCCAAAATTCCTGCCTTATTGGATAAGTCGGTTTCGCCAGCGATACCAGTATTTGAAAGTGGGGCGATTTTGCTGTATTTGGCGAACAAATATCAGGCGTTTTTGCCGAGTGATGCCGCTAAACACGCCCAAATGCTGTCTTGGCTGATGTGGCAGATGGGTTCAGCACCGTTTGTTGGTGGCGGTTTTGGGCATTTTTATGCTTATGCACCCGAGCCGATGGAATACCCCATCAACCGCTATGCGATGGAAACCAAGCGTCAGTTAGATGTGCTTAATAATCATTTGGCGGATAATGAATTTATGGTCGGTGATGAATACACCATTGCAGATATGGCGATTTACCCTTGGTATGGCAGACTGTGCCTAGGCGAGCTGTATGTTGGCGAGCATTATGATGCGGCGAGATTTTTGGCGGTAGAGCAGTACAGTCATGTGATTCGCTGGGCAAAATCGCTGGCAGTGCGTAATGCTGTCAAAGCCGCCCAAAGTCTGCAACTGCAAGCGATTTGATTTCTGCCTGATTTCTGCTTTGAATGATTTGATAAATGGGCAAATGACCAAAAATCCACCCTAAAAACTTGCCCTTACCATTGGTGATTTGCTGATTTATCATTTCATTTAACCATACAAAATATTTAAATAATCTTCATCAATTTGCCATAAGATTTTAACTTATGTTTAAAATTACTCAGTCCAATGACACGACAAAGCTGCTTGAACATTTGGTTGATGCTTATCAACAAACCAAAGCGAGTGCTGGCACATCGCTGGGGGCAGTGGCGTTTGCCAAGTTTACGGTGATTGTGCCATCGATGGTACTGGGTGATTGGCTGACGCAAGCGGTGGCGGATAAAATTGGCATCAGCACGCTGTTTACGGCACAATTTTGGGGGCAGTATCAATGGCAGATGATCCAAAAGGTGTTGCAAGTTGATGCTCGCCATCTGCCCAATGATGCCCTGCAAGTTCCTGAAGTGGCGGTGCTGTCTGGTTCGGTGATGCGTTGGCGGATTTTTGGTTATGTCAGTGCTATCTCAAGCGATGATTTGGCACGGATTTTGGCGGACGATACGCACCCTTTATATACGCTGCTGACAGGTTTGTACGACAGCCAAAGCCAGAGCTTGCCAGAGCATCGCCTGTGGCAAAGCTGCGATGAGCTGGCGGCGGTGTATGTACGCTATTTGACGCACCGCTTGGAGTGGCTACACGCATGGACGCATGGGCTGGATTTGCCTGTGAGTGTGGGGCAGATGCTGGCTGATAAGGACAGATTTGGCAGTCAATATGGCGACACTGAGCCGACGCCTGATTGGTTGGCGGCACAATATGAGAATTTGGAGCGGCTACTTTGCTATCTGTGGCAGCAGCTGTTTTCGGCGGTTTATGCGTATCGTGAAGCGTTGGAAGAGCGGTTTTGGCAGGTGCTTGATGGCGTGCGTGGAGAGCCAATTAGACAGCAAGCACAAGCGTCTTTGCCGCAGACACTGTATTTATTTACCGTGCAGCAGATTCCGTCGGTGGAATTGCAGTTTTTAAAACGCCTGTCGGTGCATATTGATGTGCATTTGTTGCATTTTAATCCATCGCAGATGTTTTGGGCGGATATTGTCGATAAAAATTGGCTGGCGACCCAACGCATCATCAACCCAAATCATGTCTATCTGAAAGACCACGGACACACGCTGCTGTCTAGACTGGGCAAAGAATCACGAGAAACCTTTGCGATGCTGGCGGATATGTCAGGCGGTGAATTTTATTATGAAAAAGCAGCCAATGAGCATTTGTCTTATCCGCATCATCAGATGCTTGAGCCAATGCCCCAAAATTGGCAAGTGGATTGGCAAGATGATTTTGTGGCAAATCATGGCACTGGGCTGCTGCATCAGCTGAAGCAAGACATTTTGATGCTTGAAGATACGCACGCCAAAACTTGGCTGGACAATCATATGCTTGGGGTGCTAAATTTTGAACAAGAGCTACAAAATAAAATCAAGCCAAACAGTCAAATGCAGCTGCCTGATGAGATACAAGATTTGCCCAGCCTAAGCATTCACGCTTGCCACAATCTAAAGCGGCAGCTGGAAGTGGCACGCATCATTATCGCCAAATACTTAAACCAGCCCAATGCCGATGGCAGCCGCCGCAAGCTGTCTGATGTTGTGGTTTATCTGCCAGATGTTGCCGAAGCACAGGATTTGATTCGGCTGGTTTTTGCCGAAGGGGTGGGCGTTGATGGGCTAAATTTACCTGCCAAAATCACAGGGACAACCAACCGCCAAATTGATGAGCTGATGCAGGCAATCAGCGGTTTTTATACGCTTTTGGGGCAAAAAGGTTCCAGATTTTATCGTGAAGATTTTTTTGAATGGCTGATGATGCCAGCGGTTTATGAAAGTTTTGGCGTAAGTTTTGATGATGTCAGCCGAGCGTGTCAGCTGCTAACTGATGCAGGGTTTGTCCGTGGTTTTGATGCACGGCACATGGCACAGACGCTGGATATGGCGGATAAGGACTATCGTTACAGTTTTGCTTATGCCTTGGATCGGATTGTGCTGGGATTTTTAAGCCCAAGCGAATCGGCATCGCCCAACCGTTTGCTGTATCCTTTTGACTGGCAGTCGCACGAATTTGCCGAAGCCAGTTTGCCTTTGGTTGGGGTGAATTTGGCAGATGCTCACATTGTCGATATGCTGTGCCGCATTTATCAAGGCATGTCAGCATTGCAAGATGAGTACACCAAGGTAGATTTGGTGGAGCATTGGCTCAATCACATTGAGACACAGGTAATCAATCGCTATTTTGGCATTTGGCACGAAACCAGTCAAATGCGTGCCATTTTTGAAGCGATGAACAGCATTGCCGCCAATATCCGTGCCAATAAGCAATACCACAAGCACATTCACACCGCCCAAAACTCAGCACAGCCGATATGTTTGTCCTTGCAATTTGTGCTTGAGAGTATCAGTCAGCTGTTATCCGCCCAAGCGGTCAGTGCCGAGCCTGCAGGCGTGATTACTTTTGCCAGATTTGGGGCGTTGCGTAGTATTCCTTTTGGTTTGACGGTGATGCTGGATATGAATTTGTCCGCTTTTCCAAGACAAGAGCGAATCATGCGTATGGACTTGATGAAAGCAGGACTTAAGCGGCGTGGCGACCGCTCTGGCGAAGATGACGACAACGGCGCGTTTTTGGACGCTTTGTTGTGCAGCCGTGATGCTTGTGCTATTTTTTATACCAGCCAAGCAGACGACGGCACGGAGCTATTGCCAGCGTCGCCTGTCAGTGAGCTGTTGGAATTTTTTAAATCCAATGTCGATTGGCAAATGCCTTTGATGAACATTGATAATGCTAAAAATGCTAAAAATGCCGACAATACCAACAACGACAACAGCCAAACCATGGCAATCCAAAGCCAAATCATCGACATCGCACCGGCATTGGTTGAGTCGTATCTCAAGACCCATCACACGGCGACAGCGTTTGATAAGGCGGTGTTTTATCAAGACAGCCATGGGGCAAGTGGCGAGCAGGGCGACAGCCAAGCAGACGGCACAGATACCAAGGCGATGGTGGCAGCATTTATCAAGCGGCAAATTGATGCTACCAAGGATAAAATGAGCCAACAAATGCCGCCAGCACCGTTTTGGGTGCAAATTCGCCAAATTTTAGACAGCAAGCAGCCACCGCCACCGCCTAAGGTAGCGATTACTGATGCAGACACTTATGACAAAATCACCCAAGCGTTTATCGATGCCAATCAAGGCGATGAGCGGCCGTTGGTGCAATTATTGGACGATTATCAGTTGGCATTACCGAGTAGTTTGGACATTCACCAAATTCACCAAAACCTAAAAAATCCTGCCATCACTTACCTAAAAAACAAGCTGCTGATGTTTGCCGAAGAAGTGATGGAGCAGGGCGAAGAGCCGTTGGCGTTATCATCACTGGACAATTATCTAATCAAAGATGAGCTGATTGATGCGATGGCACAAGGCGTGTTTGATGATTTGCCAATGGATAGTTTTTCTTATCAAAGTGTTTTGGATAAATTAAATCGTTGGGCGGATTTATCAACCGATAATTTGCCAAAACAACAAACCGCCACTAAGGTTTTTTCGGCATATTTTGACAATCGCCTGCCCGCTGGTGCCAATCGCTTGACAGCTTTGGACGCTCAAGTGTCGGCACTTGCCGATTTGACTGCCATGTTTGCCCAAAGTCTGGCGGATAGGGGCGATACGGATTTTGGGCAATTGGCTCATCAGCTTGATAAGCTGGCTTATTCATCGATGATTACCCAGACCAGCGAGTGCCATTTGCCAATCACACTGGGGCAAACGCAGATTGCCATCAGTGCCAAGACGCCGCCTGCCGATGCCAAAGCATGGCTAAGCGTGTTACCAAATACCGCACGAGCCAGCCATTTTTTGCGGTATTATCTGCACCATTTGGCGTGGCAAGTACGCAGAAATGGGCAAACGGACGACATCGCACACGGCAGGGGTTTTAGCTATTGGCAGTTTAACAAAGCCAGTGATGACATCGATGCTTTGGTGTCAAAGGACACTTCGCTCATTGTGTTAAGACCTGTGCCAGCAGATGCCGCCAGACGGCAGTTGGCCAATTTTGTGGCAATGGGGCTGTTGATGCAAGCCTGCCCTGTGGTGCTGCCAGTGATGCCAGCATTGACCATGGCGGCATTGGCTACCAAAAATCAGCTAACCTTTGACGAAAAAACCTTCGGTGCATGGCTCAATGGCAACTATGACGAGCACTATTCAAGTGTCGCTTGGCAGCTGCTTTTGGGAGCAAATCCACCACTGGACGAATTGCAAAAAGCCGCCGAACTTGCCAAAGTCTTATACGGTGAGATTTTGGCGAGCATTGAGCCAGACGCTGACGATAAAGATGGCTGATGCATTCAGTAAATTTTTAAATCATTAATAATTTAACAGCAAAGAGCAGATAAAAAAATCAGCCAAGCATTGGCTTGACTGATTGATTGATTTGATATTAAACCAAGTTTAATTTAGTTTAATTTATCAATAATTAACTTAACCAAACTCAGCTAAGTTTAATCAAAAGCATCATTTGTTTTGGGCGGCAACAGAAAGTTGGTCATACACGCCACCATCGCTGAAGTAGGTTTTCATGATGCTTGCCCAGTCGCCAAATACATCATTTGGGAAAAATGTTTCCATGGCAGGGAATTTGTCGGCGTGCTTGGCCAAAATATCGGCATTTTGTGGGCGTAAGTAGAAGTTGGTCGCCAATTCTTGTGCTTCATCGCTGTACAGATAGTTCAGATAGTCGGTTGCCGCTTCGGTTGTGCCTTTGCTGTCGGTAACAGATTTAACCACTGCCACTGGGTTTTCGGCATTGACTGTGTAGCTAGGATAAACAATCTCAACATTGCTAAATTTGCCTTTGATGACATTGGCTTCATTTTCAAAGGTGATCAGCACATCACCGATACCACGCTGGGCAAAGGTGGTGGTCGCAGCACGGCCGCCATTTTCAAAGACTTTGACATTGCCAAGTAATTGCTTGGTAAATTCTTTGGTTTTGGCTTCGTCTTGGTTGAAGTTGTGCAAGCCATAGCCATAAGCACCTAGAAACGCATAGCGTCCGTTGCCAGAAGTTTTTGGGTTGGCAAGAATGATTTCTGTACCCGATGCTGCCAAATCATTCCAATCTTTGACGCCTTTTGGATTGCCTTCACGCACCAAAAACACAACCGTACTGGTAAAAGGAATGGCATTATTTGGGAAAGCCTGACGCCAGTTGGTGTCCACCAGTTTGGCATCGGCAAGCAGTTCAATATCCGAACCTTGGTTCATGGTTGCCACATCGGCTTGTAAACCATTCTTAACAGACAGTGCTTGTTTGCTTGAGCCACCATGCGATTGTTTGATTTCGATTTTGGCATCGGCATGCTCAGACAGATAATGTTTTTTAAAAACTTCATTGTAGTCTTTATAAAAATCACGAGACACATCATAAGAAACATTCAATAGTTCAATGGCTTTTGTGCCAGCGGCAGCGTCTGCTTTTTCGGCAGATTTATCGCTTGCATTGTTTGAGCAAGCAGTAAATGCCAATGCTGCACCAAAAGTGGCGGCAGCGATGGCAGTTTTTTTAAGTAGATTAAAATTTGACATAATTTTTCCTAATAACAAAATCAAAAAATACCCAAAATGGGAAATGGATAGCTTAACAAATGGATAATTTGATTGAATTGATACATACTTTACACAAAATCCATCATAAAAAACAAGGATAAAACAGACTTTTTATTTTCGATTTTGGAATTAGTGGGCGATTTTTAAAGCATTTTGACCGCATTGAACTGCATTGGCAAAGGCAAGTGAATAAAATTTGACCAGTATCGTTAAGCCTTGATGAAAAAATATCAAAATTGTGGTATGCTGATGGGGTTGATTTTGCCCACTTTGCGACAAAATTTTGCCCATTTTTACGACAAATAAGGAATTTGAGATGACCCAACTTGATCCCAACTGGCAATCGGATGCACTTGACCCCAGTCTTGGTTTTTTTGAACAGACTTTGGCGGTGCGTGGCGGCTATCATCGCACTGATGAAGGCGAGCATGGCGAAGCGATTTTTACCACCAGTAGTTATGTGTACCAAAGTGCTGCCGATGCTGCCGATCATTTTAATGGCAACAAAAAAGGCAATGTCTATTCTCGCCACACCAACCCAACCGTCCGAGCCTTTGAGCGTCGTTTGGCACTGCTTGAAAATGGCGAGCGTGCCGTGGCGACAGCATCAGGTATGGGGGCGATTTTGACCATGTGCTTGGCGTACCTAAAAGCAGGCGATCATCTGCTGTGTGCCAAGCAGTTGTTTGGCTCATCGGTGGCGTTGTTTGATACCTATTTTCGTGCTTTTGGCGTGGAAGTCAGCTATGTGGACTGCTTTGATAATGACGCATGGGCGGCTGCCATTTTGCCAAATACTCGTGTGCTGTACTGCGAAAGCCCATCAAATCCTTTGGCACAAATTGCCGACTTACGCCATTTGGCAGATTTGGCACATCGCCACAATGCGTTACTGATTGTCGATAATTGCTTTGCAACGCCTGCTATCCAAAAGCCACTTGAGCTGGGTGCTGATGTGGTGATTCATTCGGCATCAAAATACATTGACGGACAAGGGCGAGTGCTTGGTGGGGCGTTGGTCGGCTCTGATGAACTGATGGAAAAGGCGTTTGGTGTGGTGCGTACTGGTGGCATCAGCCTGTCGCCATTTAATGCTTGGGTACTGCTGAAGGGTCTAGAAACGCTGTCATTACGCATGAAAGTACATTGTGAAAATGCCAATCAGGTGGCGGCATTTTTATCCCAGCACCCCAAAGTGAGCAAAGTGCATTTTTCAGGTTTGCCAGACCACCCTTCGCACCAAGTCGCCAAACGCCAGCACACCGCTTTGGCAGTCGATGGTGGTGCTTTTGGGGCGATTATCGGCTTTGAAGTGGCGGATCAAAAGGCGGCTTGGCAGGTGATTGACAGCACTCGTGTGATTAGTATTACTAACAATTTGGGTGATGCCAAATCCACCATCACTCACCCTGCAACAACCACACATTTTCGCATGACACCAGAACAACGGCTGGCAGCAGGCGTATCCGATGGCTTGATTCGCCTGTCTGTTGGTTTAGAAAATGTGAATGATATTATTGCAGATTTATCACGGGGCTTGGACAGCTTGGCGTGATTGGTTGTGATAATATATTGATATTGCCAAAAAAATCGCCAGAATTGATGAATTTATCAAATATCAACCATCACGATAAATTCATCAATGATTGATATTCTCAAAAATTAATTAATAATTTTGGCAAGCTAATAAAAAATAGCCCATGATTATCACGGGCTATTTTTAGACTTTATAGCAAATTAGCAAATAAACGCCAATTATTTTGCTTTATGAGCTTTGGTCGCTTCGCAGCCTTTAAAGATGATTTGGCTGGCTGGATCTTGAATATTGATGCTTGATTTGCGAACATTTCTTGGTGTTAGGACATTTGCCATTAGGCTAAAGTTGTCTTCGTCGCCAAAGGCACTACTGACGACATCGCTGTGCTTAAGATTGACTGGCATAAAGCGGTTTTTGCCATCAATTTTTGCTTCGGCATAAGTTGGTTTGCTGTGCTTGTCAAAGCCATAGGTGACTTCAACTTGGTTGTCATTTTGGCAGCTGTAATTAACCGTGCGAGTTTTAACGGTATTTTGGTAAGCTTGCTGTGCATCAGATTGTGGTGCACTGTTTGCAAATACAGCGGTACTGGTCAATGCCAAAACGATAGCAGGAATGATTTTTTTCATATAAAATCCTTGAAAATAAGCACAAAATTTAAAACAAGATTATTTCACAATGCTTAATAATTGGGGCAATTTTATCAACCATTAAGCTTGTAGGCAAGGGGGTGATAACAATGGCTGTCAAATCACTTTATCGCTTGGCCTGTGAAATATATTAATAGAAACACTACTTATATTCAATGGTGCTAATGTAAGAAAATCTTGCCAAATATTGTGTTGTTTTTCTGCATGGCTAATTAGTTTTCTGTATGCCAAATTATTTTGCCAGATTTTTGCAATAACTTAACATTAGCAACATCGGCGGTCGGTGTGGGCGATGGTGTTTGGCTTGGTAATTGCTTTGGTTATAATGGATTGCAACATTTTAATAACTCGGCTTGAGTTTGGAGAAAATTTTTGTACTTAATGGTTACGAAATGGGAAAATTGTGCTAAAATTATTGGGCAACATTTTTGCTAAATGTTAAAAATTATTATATAAGTATTTAAATAAATCTTATTAAATTAACTTTTTAAATCAATCTGATTAAACCAACTGTATTAAATCCATTAATTCACAATTCATCATATTTGGGCTGTACTATGCATTATTCAATTTTTTGTCAAACCAAAAATAACGCTTTGCTTGAACCGATGTTTTTTGGTCAGCCGGTCAATGTATCACGCTACGACCAACAAAAGCACCCGATTTTTGAGCAGTTGATCGAAAAACAGCTGTCGTTTTTTTGGCGGCCAGAAGAGATTGATGTGTCCAAAGACCGCATTGACTTTGCTGAATTGTCTGTGCATGAGCAGCACATTTTTTTAAGCAATCTAAAATATCAAACGCTGCTAGATAGTATCCAAGGACGCAGTCCCAATGTGGTTTTGTTGCCGCTGGTATCAATCCCAGAGCTTGAGACTTGGATTGAGACATGGTCATTTAGTGAGACCATTCACTCTCGCAGCTATACGCACATTATCCGTAATGTCGTCAATGATCCGAGCAAGATTTTTGAAGATATTGTTGATAATGAATATATCCTAGAGCGAGCGGCGGACATTGCCAAATATTATGACGATTTGCACTTGTGTGCCAAATTGTACGATTTGTACGGCGAGGGCGTTTATCAGATTGATGGCAAGGACATCGAGGTTAATTTACCAAAACTTAAAAAACAGCTTTATCTGTGCATTGTTGCTGTCAATGTATTGGAGGCGATTCGTTTTTATGTGTCGTTTGCCTGCTCTTTTGCTTTTGCCGAGCGAAAAGTGATGGAGGGCAATGCCAAAATCATCAAAATGATTGCCCGTGATGAGGCGTTGCACCTAAATGGCACGCAGCACATCATTAATCTGATGCGTCAAGGCAAGGACGATCCTGAGATGGTCGCCATCGCCGAAGCGTGCAAAGATGAAGCGATTGAGATTTTTAGAAGTGCCGCCGAACAAGAAAAAGCGTGGGCGGATTATCTGTTCAAAGATGGCTCAATGATTGGCCTAAACCGAGATATTCTGTGTCAATATGTCGAATTTATCACCAATACACGCATGACGGCAATCGGTCTGCCAACGATTTTTGAAACCAAGAGCAACCCAATTCCATGGATCAATTCTTGGTTATCATCGGACAATGTGCAGGTTGCCCCACAAGAAACTGAGATTACCACTTATTTGGTCGGTCAGATTGATTCGGATTTGGACGATGTGAATTTGGACGACTTTGAATTGTAAATTAAATTAATAAAACGCTTGGGCTTGTCTGTTTGACACCAAGGGCAAGCCCAGTTTTATCAAATTTGTTTTTGCGACATTTTTTGTAACATTGCAATAAAAATAAAAAATTACCGATCAAATCTTAAGTATAAATTTTAAATATTAAACACAGTTTTATAAATAAAAATAATATCATACTTTAGGAAAGTTATCAATGGGCTGGGTGTTTACCGATGAAATGCGGTTTTATTTGCACGAAAACGAAGTGCTGTTGGACGGCATGATTCGCACGCAGCATCGGCAGATCAGATACGAATGTCGGCAGGGTTATTGTGGTTCTTGTCGCATGACGGTGCTGGCCAAGACAGGTGAAATCCACTACATCAAAAAACCCATTGCCGTGCTTGCCGATAATGAAATACTGGCGTGCTGTTGCCGATTGACTGGCAGCACTAAGGTTAGCTATCAACCCAAAAACGAGCAGCAGCTGGCGTTATTTGATCATGATGATGCGGACAAACACTAGACACACTCAAAACTCATGATTGCAAACCAATCTTAATTAAGCAAATTTAATTTATTGCCACTCACCGCTTTTAATCGGCTTTATTAGGGTTGTCTTTTTCGCTGATGATTTCATCGCCATCATTACCAAAACTAAAAATCCCTTCAAAATCTGGCTGAACTTTGAGCAGTAGTTGCTCATGTTTTAGCTCGCCGTGATTGATGCGGGCTTTTTGTAGGGCGTTCATCACCAAATCGCTGTATTTTAGCCATCGCCCAATCTCTAGATAAATCACATCGCCCTTATGCTCGGTAAAAGGCTGGTCGCTGATGACAATATTACTTAGGATAAACGGTAGTGGATCTTTGCGTAAAATCGTCCGATATGCCCCAACAGCAAACCGAGCCAGCGGTGCCAAAAACCATCGCTTGGCGTGCAGTTCAATCACTTCGGTGTCGCTGATTTGTCGCAGTACAAGCCGTTGGGCGTGGCGGTTGGCTTCGATATGCACCAGCTCAAAATTACTGGCAACACTGGCAAACAATCCTGCCGCATTCACCGTGCAGCTCAGTCTTAGCTGACCATCATTCAGCTCAAGCTGTAAATCGTGCAGCATTTTGACTTTTTTGGTGACAAAAGTATGCAGCAGGGTGTTGATTTGCTCTTGACTGATGGTGAGCAAAAATTCATCAAACAAATTGTCCGCAGTTTTTATGTAGTTGTGTTTAATATTACTAAATAATTGTTGCCAACCGATGAGTAAGCTGTCGCCAATCGGCAGGCCATCATTTGCCAAAAGTTGATTGTTATTGCTGCTTTCAAAATCCAAAGGGCGTACAGATTCGACCTGCTTGGCTTGGCTTGATTTGGGGTTTTGGGTGTCGGTTGTGGCAGTATTGTCCATATTTTCCATGGCTGTCTTGATGGTTTTGTTAAAATTTACAAGTAAAATTCAATAAAAATCAACAAAAGTTTAATTAAAGGGCTAACATTATCAATGCTAAAATTATCAACGATAGCGGCATCACTGACTAACATTGACTGATTATTGTAACAAACTTTGATAAAAGATGTGTATTTGCTCGGTAAGTTTTTGTAGCCAGATGGGTTGTGCGATGGATTTATGATGAATTTACAATCACTTGCGATGATTTGTGATGAAATGGTGGGATTTTTGCCATTGGCTTTGCTGTTTTTGTTGGCATTTACCAATAATTCACCAATAACCTGTCAATGATTTGCCAACTATTTGTCAATTATTTATCAATCGTGCGGCAAAATTTTGTTAAAATAAGCCATTTGTTGATGATACATTTTGATATATTTACCATAGCGACAGTTAAAAGGAAAAACGCATGAATTTAGCGACTGAGCCATTTTTTGACAGACTTAGCCAAGAGCAAAAACAGATTTTAGATACACTGCAAACGCCGTATTATCTGCTTGATGAGCGAGCAATTATTGACAATCTAAAAATCAGCCAGCAAGTTTGCCAAGCATCAGGGGCAAAGGCATTGTTGGCACTCAAATGCTTTGCCACTTGGGGGGTGTTTGATGCCATGCGTCCGTTTTTGGACGGCACGACATCGTCATCACTGAATGAAGTGCGACTGGGCAAAGAGTGCTTTGGTGGCGAGACGCATGCTTATAGTGTGGCATATGCCGATCATGAAATTGACGAAGTGCTAAACTATGCTGATAAGATTATCTTTAATTCTATCAACCAATTGATACGCTTTGGTCAAAAAGCCAAAGACAGGGGCATCGCCGTGGGACTGCGTCTAAACCCACAAACCAGCAATTCATCATTTGTCATCGCCGATCCTGCCAGACCATTTAGTCGTCTGGGAGAGCATGAACTGGACAAAATCATGGCGGTGGCGGACGAGATTACTGGCGTGATGATTCATAATAATTGTGAAAACAATGATTTTGCGGCATTTAGCCAAAGCCTGCAAGACATCGAGAGCCGTTTTGCACCGCTGTTTCATCGCTTGCAGTGGATCAGCTTTGGTGGTGGCATTCATTATATTGACCCTGATTATCCGCTGCAGGATTTTATTGATTGCTTAAAGGATTTTTCTGATAAATACGGCGTGCAAATTTACTTAGAGCCGGGCGAAGCATCGGTACACCAAGGGGCGGTATTGGTGACTAGCGTGCTAGACACATTGCACAACGGCAAGCCCTTGGCGGTGGTTGATGCGTCCATTGAAGCACATATGCTTGATTTGTTGATTTATCGTCAATCGGCACCGCTTGCCTATGTCAATGATACGCCATACGCCATCGCAGGCGGTGATTTTGATGGCGTAACGGCAGATGAGCATTCGGTGCGTATCTATGGCAAATCGTGCTTGGCGGGCGATATTTTTGGCGATTATCCGCTGAATGAGCCGCTTAAAGTTGGTGATAAAGTCGCTTTTGGCAATGCCGCCGCTTACACCATGGTTAAGAAAAATTGGTTTAATGGCGTGGATATGCCAGCGATTGTGATTATCCGTGAAAATGGCGAAATCAGCGTACAGCGGCAATTTGATTATGCAGATTATAAAGATAGTTTGTCCTAAACTTATTAAATTTTCTTAAATTTATCGGCTTTTGGTAAATTTTGCTAATTTTACCAATTTTATTAAATTTGCCAAAAAACCGCCAAAAGTCGCAAAAATTGGGCAAATGGTTGAAAAAACGCCAAAAAATCGCTATTATTGACAGCTTTGTTGTTTAGACAAAATTTGCCATTATTGCATCATTTGCCACAATCTGCCATAACAATGGTCGCTGCGGTTGCTAATTTTAACCCAGCTGATTTGATTTTAAATTAAGATTAAAAATTGGCGAATTGGCAAATTGATAAATTGGCAATTTTGGCAATCTTTGACAAAAAACATTCGGGTGCATGAGTTTTCCTTGAAGTCTTCCTTTTAATTCATGCACAAAACTTGATAAGTCCACAAGCAGGACACTAAGGAGGATTTATGAGTACAATCAATCAGACACAAACCAACACGCCTGCAAACAATGTATTGATTATCGGTGCAGGTGGTGTGGCACAGGTCGTCGCCCACAAATGTGCGATGGCAAACGATATTTTTGGCGAGATTCATATCGCATCACGCACCTTGCAAAAATGTGACGCCATCGCTCAAAGCGTCGCCGAAAAGGGCAGTTTTAAGCGTCCAGCGGTGCTACATACGCACGCTGTCGATGCACTAGATACGCAAGCGGTCGCTCGGCTGATTGAGCAAATTTCGGCGGATATTGTGATTAATGTTGGCTCGCCATTTGTCAATATGAGCGTGATGGACGCTTGTATCCAGACCAAGACGCATTATTTGGATACGGCGATTTATGAAGACCCAAGCAAGATTTGCGAAGCACCGCCGTGGTATGCCAATTATGAATGGAAAAAGAAAGATGCCTTTAAAAACGCAGGCGTAACGGCGATTTTGGGCGTGGGATTTGACCCCGGCGTGGTCAATGCTTATGCTCGCTTGGGCGTGGAATATTTTGACAAAGACAGCGTTACCGATATTGATATTATTGACATTAACGCAGGTAGTCATGGCAAGTATTTTGCCACCAATTTTGATCCTGAGATTAATTTTCGTGAGTTCACTGGCGTGGTGTATTCGTGGCAAAATCGCCAATGGCAGACCAATCAAATGTTTGAAGTCAAACGCAGTGATGACTTGCCCGTGGTCGGTGTCCAAAACAGCTACCTGAGTGGCCATGATGAGCTGCACTCACTGCACAAAAACCTAAATGTGCCAAACATTCGTTTTTGGATGGGTTTTGGTGAGCATTATATGAATGTTTTTGGCGTGCTAAAAAATCTGGGTCTTTTGTCCGAGCAGCCTGTGGTTACTGCCGAAGGTTTGGAAGTTGTGCCGCTAAAAGTGGTCAAGGCGGTGCTGCCAGATCCATCGAGTTTGGCGGCAAATTATCAGGGCAAAACTTGCATTGGCAACAAAGTCAAAGGCAAAAAAGACGGCGATGAGCAAGAGATTTTTATTTATAATATCGCCGATCACCAAGACGCTTATGCCGAAGTTGGCAGCCAAGGCATCTCATACACTGCAGGCGTGCCACCAGTTGCCGCCGCCTTGCTGATTGCCACAGGCGAGTGGAATGTCAGCACGATGGTCAATGTCGAAGAGCTGGACGCTCGCCCATTTATCAATCTGCTCAACAATATGGGCTTACCAACACGCATCAGCCGCCCAGATGGTGATGAGCTACTTGAGTATGCCTTGTGATGGATTTTAATAATCATTTTGCTAAATTGTATTGTAATTTGACTAAATGATTAAAATTTCACAAACCGATTAGCGGCAGTTATCAGCCATCAGCCGAGAGCTGATAAAACAAATAAACAAAACACATCACTGTTGGTGTGTTTTGTTTTTGTTCGGCTTGGTGTGGTTGTGGTATAATTGCCATAAATTATTGCCATGAATTTCAGACAACACGACAAATAACACGACAAAAGGTCAATTATGCGAATCCGCAAACTGTTTAAATTTGAAAATGCTCACATCGTGCGTAACTGCTCGTCCGATCGCTGCAAATATTCCATTCATGGACACAGCTATCAAGTGGAGCTGATTTTGCAGGCAGATCGCTTGGATCATGGGCAGATGGTGTATGATTTTGGCTTATTAAAAAGCCACATCAAAGACATCATCGACAGCTTTGATCATGCCATCACTTTTTGGAATAAAGATAATCCAGACTATATCACAGCCTGCAAACAGTTTAGCTCTCGCTGGGTGAGCTTGCCTGTTTCGCCATCGGCAGAGCAGTTTAGCCGTGTGATATTTTTTTGGGCAGATGCGATTTTAAAACAAACCCAAATGCAAAATGGCGAAAGCGATGTCAGCGTTTATTCGGTGATTGTCCACGAGACGGCGACAGGTTATGCCCAGTGTTTTCGCCAAGATGTCGAAAATGCCCAAATGGGTGTGTTGGCATTGACCAATTTTGAATTTAGCGAACAAATCAAAGCCGAATGGCAAGATGGCCAAATGTATGACAAATTAATCAGCGGCGAGAAATTTTATAATCCTGTGGCCGTACAGCAGGTTCAAGTATGAGCGTGCAAACATTAACTTTAGCCAGTGAAGCTGACACCCAAGCACTTGCCCATACTTTGGCACAGATGAATTTGACGGGCAGTGTTTGGCTGTCGGGTGATTTGGGGGCGGGTAAGACTACTTTGGTGCGTTATTGGCTGCAAGCGATGGGACACCAAGGGGCGGTAAAAAGCCCAACTTATACTTTGGTTGAGCCGTACCGCATCGCTGGAGCAGGCGGTGAGCCAAGATCTGTTTATCATGCCGATTTGTATCGGCTAAACGATGCCGAAGAGCTTGATTTTATTGGGTTTTTTGAATATTTTGATGAGCCAAACAGCCTGGTAATTATCGAGTGGGCAAGCCGTGCTGAGCAAGTATTGCCGCCGCCTGATTATCGCATTGACATCGTCCGCTGTGATGACGACAGTCGCCGTGTGCAGCTGACTGGCTTGGGGGCGGTTTGATGGCGGCATTGTCCAATTACCAAGATTTGCCTGATAACAGCGTGGTTTGCCTGATGTCGCCAACGGCCAGCGGTAAGACCGATTTGGCATTTAAACTGTATCAAACAGGGCGTTTTGAGCTGATTTCGGTGGACAGTGCGTTGATTTATCGTGGTATGAATATCGGCACTGCCAAGCCAAGCCCCAGCGAGCTGCGACAATTTCCCCATCATTTGGTGGATATTATCGCACCGACCGACAGTTATAGCGTGGCAAATTTTGTCAGCGACACCGAACGGCTGATTGGGCAGATTCATCAGCGTGGTAAAATTCCGCTGTTGGTGGGCGGTACGATGATGTATTATATGGCACTGCTTGACGGCATTTCTAGCGTGCCAGAGACCGATTCTGCGATTCGTGAGCAGGTTAAGGTGTGGAAAGATACACAAGGCAACCAAGCCTTGTACGATTATCTAAAACAGCACGATCCTGCCATTTGCCAAAAACTTGGGCCGTCGGACACGCAGCGAATTACTCGAGCGGTCGAAGTGCATCTACAAACAGGGCGGTGCATGAGCCAATGGCAAGATTTGCCAAAAATCGCCCTAAGCCACGACCCAAAATGGCAATGGTACGGCATCATCGTTATGCCTGATCGAGCGTGGTTGCACGAACGCATCGAGCAGCGGCTGGATTTGATGTGGTCGCAGGGGTTTGTGGCGGAAGTGATTGAGCTGATCAATCGCTATCCTGATTTGACAGCGGATATGCCAGCGATGCGTGCGGTCGGCTATCGGCAAGTGCTGGAATATTTGGCGGCAACTTGCCACCCTTGTCTGGTCAATCATGCAGGACTGATGCCATATTATCAAGATTATCATGCTCAACACCACGCCCAAACTGAGCAAAACACCCAAAAAACTGGCAAAAATTCCCAAAATTCAGCCATTTTTAACAATTTTAACAAAAAATCCCAAAAAACCACGCCCAACATAGGGAATTTGGCTTGTCAAGATATGAAAAATAAGGCATTATATGCAACAAGGCAGCTTGCCAAGCGTCAGTACACTTGGCTAAGACAGCTGACCTTGCTTGATAAACCAACAATAACCAATTTAACAATAGTATCGTTTGATAGCATACAACAAGTAGAACAGCAACTTTTGCAATCGCCCAGTTGGGACTGAAATCATTTGCATTGCTTAGCTATTTTAACCGGAGAGACTTATGTCAAAAGGACAAACCTTGCAAGATCCATTTTTGAATGCCCTGCGTAAAGATCGTATTCCTGTGTCAATTTTTTTGGTCAATGGCATTAAGCTACAAGGGCAAATTGAATCTTTTGACCAATATGTGGTTTTGCTAAAAAACACAGTCAGCCAAATGGTGTACAAGCACGCCATCTCAACGGTAGTGCCAACACGCAACCCACGCACCGAAGGCAGTGCAACGCCTAGCCCAGCGACTGGCGGTTATCAAGGCGGTAATGTTGGTGTGATGAGTAGCGGTACTTATCAAGGCAGCGGCTTTGAGCGTCAAGGGTTTGAGCGTCCAAGCATGAATTATCAAAGCGGCTCTCGTCCACAAGGCGGCTTTACTCGCACGCCACAATCTGGCTTTGAGCGTCAAGGCTTTGATCGTGCCAATATGGGTTATCAGGGCGGCTCAATGTCTGGCATGGGTCAATCTGGCTTTGAGCGTGGCGGTTTGGGTTTTGAGCGTCAAGGCTTTGATCGTGCTGGTTTTGAAGAGCGTGGCTTTGATGGCAAAGCATTTGAAAGCAACGACACTCGCAATTTTAACCGCTCAGGTTTTGACAAAAAAACCGAAGGCAGATTTGGCGATGATGACAATTTTGATGAGTGATTTTGGCAAGTGATTGTCAGATTTTGCTGATTTGATAATTAAAATAATGGGTTTGATGATCACGCAGTTATTAAATGGTTATCAATAATTATTCAATAAAAATTAAATAATCATCAAAAAATCGATTAAAATAACTTGATTAAAATTTAATTTGGCTTGCACGACAGCTTTGGTTGCCGTGCAAGTTTTGTATTGGCTGTTTGGCGGATTTGTTCTGGATTGGTTTAATTGATTGTTGTGGGTTTTGGCAAATGCCGATTGAGTGTTGATTGAATGCCGATTGAATAAAGATAAATTTGCTGATTAGAAGTAAAAAATCACCAAAATACCACCAAATCCCACCCAAAAATATGCTATCATGAGCCATAAATTTTGACGATTTGATGGGCTGTATCAGCGATGACCAAGACCAATTTGCAACCGACAGACTTTATCCATGACGCCATCACCGCCATTCGTACCGAGCAGCGAGCGTTGGATTTGCTAATCCAAGAGCTTGATGAACGGTTTGTGCAGGCGTGTCGGACGATTTTGGCGTGTTCAGGCCGTGTGGTGGTGACTGGCATGGGTAAATCTGGGCATATTGGACGCAAGATTGCAGCAACCTTTGCATCAACTGGCACGCCAGCGTTTTTTATGCACCCGGGTGAAGCAGGGCATGGCGATTTGGGCATGTTGGTGTCAGGCGATGTGCTGATTGCCATCTCAAATTCTGGCGAGTCGGACGAAATCCGCATGCTTTTGCCAGTGGTCAAACAGCTCAACATTCCGCTCATTAGCATCAGCCGTGATAAGCGGGGCGTATTGCCAAAATCGGCGGACATTGCTTTGACTTTGGGTTTGTCCGACGAGGCTTGTCCTTTGGGCTTGGCACCAACTTCCAGCACCACGGCGACTTTGGCATTGGGTGATGCTTTGGCGGTGGCATTGTTACACGCTCGAGGCTTTACCAGCACTGATTTTGCACTGTCGCACCCTGCGGGGGCGTTGGGGCGTAGGCTTTTGACTCGTGTCCAAGATGTGATGCACACCGACAACTTGCCAACGGTCAATCAGCACGCCAGCCTAAACGACAGCCTATTTGTGATGACTGGCGGACGCTTGGGTTTGGCGGTGGTGCTTGATGATTTGGACGAAGTTGTAGGGATTTTTACCGATGGCGATTTACGCCGCAAATTGGCACAGCAGACCAATTTATCGGCAAAAATTGGCGAGCTGATGACCAAAACACCCAAAACCATCGATAAACAAATGCGAGCATCTGATGCTCTGACGCTGATGAATGAAAATGGCATCAGTCAATTGTTGGTGGTTGATGACAAAAAACTGGTAGGCGTAATCAGCATTCATGATTTGCTAAAAGCTGGCGTAAGTTAATTTTAACTTGATAAAATATGAATTGATATAATGACTGATATGATGGATTGAAACAAATTCGACATGGGCAATTTGGTTGGTTTTATCAATTTAAGAGTTTTATCAATTAATTTTATCAATCAATCATAGCCAAGCGTTGTGAGCATTGTGCCAAAATCAGTGATAAAATCCATTGTCAGATAACAAAATATTCATTTATACTTAATCAACCATTTAAATTCAGATAGTAATGATGAACGACGCAATTTTTCAAAAAGCTAAAAATATCAAGCTGTTTGCCATGGACGTGGACGGCGTATTGACCGATGGCAAGATTATTTATAACTCATATGATGTTGAAACCAAAGCATTTTTTGTACAAGATGGCGTAGGTTTGCAGGCGGTGCGTGAGTCTGGCGTGATTTTGGCGATTATCACAGGGAGAACATCGCCGATGGTGGATCGCCGTGCCAAAGAGTTGGGCATTGCTCACATTATCCAAGGCCGTGATGACAAATACACAGCATTGACAGCTTTGGCAGATGAGCTGGGTTTGACACTGTCTGAATGTGCCTATATGGGTGATGATTTGCCAGATTTGAAAGCGGTCAAAATGGCAGGGCTGGGCATCAGTGTGGCGAATGCTTGCCCACAAACCCAAGCGGTGGCGGACTATGTAACCGCTCGCACTGGCGGCAATGGAGCGGTGCGTGAAGCGTGCGAACTGATTTTGCAGGCACAGGATAACTTTGCGGCATTTCTTGCTAAGTTTGAATAAGGCGACGGCATGAATATTCGCATATTAAGCGTGCTTGGCGTGATGGCTTTGGCGGTGGCGGTGTGGTTTTTTTATCAAGAAGATGTCGAAGTAAAACCTGCTTTACCCAAAGCACCTGTCGCCAGTGCTGAAGTTACCCAAATCAGTGCCGTGCAGACCAGTCCTGAAACTGGCGAGACTGAATACACCTTGACCGCCGATTCACTGGTACAAAACGCCGATGGCCAAGATGAGCTGCGTGGGGCGACGATGAACTGGCAGCCGCCATCAGGGGAAAAATATGTCCTGACTGCCACTGGGGCGATTTTTACCCAAAGTACTGGCGATATTTTGTTATCCAAGGGTTTTCAATTGGTGCGTCAAGCCACTGCCGACAAGCCTGAGCTGGTGATTGTTGGCAACAGTTTGACTGGCAACACCAAAACACGCACGGTGAGCAGCCAAGAGCCTTTGACAGTTACCCAAGGCGATGACAAATTCAAAGCGGCAGGATTTTCGGCAAATTTGCAAACTGGCGATTATGAATTTGATCATATCGAAGTGCTGTTTGATGCACCAAAACGCCAAAACAAGCCATTGTTACAATAATTTTAGCCATCACTTACAAAAAGATTTAGGGTTTTGTATGTTTAATCAATCTGTATTTGTCAAATCTTTATTTTTGGCGTGCATTGTCAGTACGCCAATGATTGCAGCGGCATTGCCATCGGACGCTAACCAACCAATTCGCCTGCTTGCCGACCGTGCCACTTATAGCGATCGCACTGGCGTAACCACTTATTCGGGCAAAGTAACCATCGAGCAAGGCACGCTAAAAATCGCCGCTGACAATTTAACCGTCAATTTAGACACCAATAACCGCAGCATCAAAACCGCTGTGGCAACAGGCCGACCTGCAACCATGCAGCAAGTGGTTACTCAAGAAAAGGGTCTGGCAAAAGGGCAGGCAAATCGCATTGATTATAATGCGGTTACAGGCATTGTAACTTTGACTGGCAATGCCAAATTGACCCAAGCAGGTTCGAGTTTTTCTGGCAATGTGATTCGTTATAGCCTGTCTGAAGGTGATGTGGAAGCCAATGCTGGCGGTGGGCAGCGTGTTGAGCTGATATTTCCGCCGAGCGAATCTCGCTCACATCGTGGCGTACGCTAGGGTTTGACCATGACGACTTTATCAATGCGTCATCTGGGTAAGCGTTATGGGCAACGCTGGGTGGTCAAAGATGTGTCTTTTGAGATTGAGCAGGGGCAAGTGGTTGGCATTTTGGGTCCCAACGGTGCTGGCAAAACCACCAGTTTTTATATGGTGATTGGCTTGGTGCCGATGGACAAAGGGCAGGTCAAGCTTGGCGATATTGACATCTCAAAAAAAGCAATGCACGAGCGTGCCGCCCAAGGCATTGGTTATTTGCCACAAGAAGCATCGATTTTTCGCAAATTGACCATCGAACAAAACATCATGGCGATTTTGCAAACACGCAAAGACCTAAACGCAGTGCAACAGACTGCTGAATTGGAAAAACTGATGGCGGAATTTCACCTAGAGCATGTTCGCCATTCGCTGGGCATGAGCGTGTCTGGCGGTGAGCGTCGCCGTTGTGAGATTGCTCGCTGCTTGGCATCAAATCCTAAGTTTATTTTGCTTGATGAGCCATTTGCTGGTGTCGATCCGATTTCGGTGGGCGACATCATGCAGGTGATTGAGACGCTGCGGCAGCGTGGCATTGGCGTGCTGATTACCGATCACAATGTGCGTGAGACTTTATCCATTTGTCAAAAAGCCTACATTGTCTCTGAAGGCACAATTATCGCCGAAGGCAATAAAGATGAGATTTTATCCAATGAATTGGTGCGAAAAGTGTATCTGGGCAAGGATTTTGTGGTGTAAATTTTTTAAATTGGTTTGTTAGAATTAATATTCTAAAATCAAAACATCCGTTAAAAATACTTACAGTATAAAAATATCCATTAGACCAAAATTTTTAAAAACCTAACGAAAATCACAATCTGCCAAATGATCATTGACCATGCCGACCGCTTGCATAAACGCATAGCAGGTGGTTGCACCGATGAATTTAAAGCCGTCTTTTTTGAGTTGCTTGGCAAGTTTTGCTGAGATTTCGGTTTGGGCAGGGATCTGTTCTGGAGTTTGCCAATGGTTTATCACAGACTTGCCATCAGGTGTGGCGATGCCCCATAGGTAATCACTAAAACTTTGTTTGGCAGTGATGGCAAGATAGGCTTTGGCGTTGGCAATGATGGCAAGAATCTTAGCACGATGGCGGATAATGCCAGTATCTTGCATTAAGGCGGCGACTTTGGCATCATCATAATTGGCGATTTTTTGGGCATCAAAATCATCAAAAGCACGATAATAGCCATCACGCCGCTTTAAGATGGTAATCCAGCTTAGGCCTGATTGCATGGCTTCTAAATTTAGGCAGGCAAATAATGCCTGATCGTCATAGATTGGCTTACCCCATTCGTTATCGTGATAGGCGATGTATGTGGGGTCGGATAAGCACCATGAGCAGCGTTTGTTCATCTTTTTATCGCATCAGATATGAAAATCAATCACAGCATCAGACTCTAGCACATCTAGGTCATCTTTGCAGATTGATTTGATGGTTTCTGGGTTAAAGCTGGGGTCTAAGCGTTTGACCGCCGCCATCAAGGCACAAATTTGCTGATCTTGGGCTTGGATATGTGCCAGTAGGGCGGCGATGCTAGATGCCACAGGGTCTTTGGCGTTGGGTTTTAGCCCATAGGCGTTAAACAGCTCTTGGGATTGGGCGTGATGCTCAGATGGCGGAGTGGTGTCTTCTTTGTCCTTGACAATCATGCGTGCAGCACTGCCAACCATCGTTGCCCCAGCAGGCACAGGTTTGACGACCACGGCATTGGAGCCAACTTTGGCATCATGGCCGACCGTAAAGCCACCCAAAATCTTTGCCCCAGCACCGACTACGACATTATTGCCAAGTGTGGGGTGGCGTTTTGCCCCTTTTTCCCACGACACGCCGCCCAAGGTTACGCCATGATACAGTGTAACATCATCGCCAATCTCGGCAGTCTCGCCAATAACCACACCCATGCCGTGATCGATGAACAAACGCTTGCCGATTTTGGCGGCAGGGTGAATCTCGATGCCTGTGGTGCAGCGGCTAAAATGTGACAATGCTCGTGCCATAAATTTTTGATCGGCATTCCAAAGGGCATGCGCCCCACGATGCATGATGCGAGCGTGAACCCCCGGATAGGTAAGTAAAATCTCAGGCTTGGTGCGAGCGGCAGGGTCTCGCTCTAACACCGCTTCTAAGTCGTCATTGATGGCATTTTTTAGGCGATTGAATGATTTGATTAAGTTTTTTAGCATAATTTTTCCTGATGATTTTGATAATTTTAAGATAATCTTAATGGTGTTTGGCTATCATAGCTTGGTGGCTGCCGTGCAAGTTTATCAATGCTATCTGTATCAATGTATCAACTGATCAATTTATCTGTTATCCAACTCATGGATTACTGCCATCATATCGATGATAATTTGGTAAATCAAGTCAATATTGGCATATTTATATGATGAAAATTGTCAATGCAGCCAGTTTGTCAAATGATTGATTTATCAAGTTTGCCCAATTGATCCAATTTATCAAAACTGCAAATTGCCATGATGATAATAAAGCCACTATCGCTTTGATAAAAGACTTGCCAGCGTGGATAAATCGTTAATTAAGGCAGCTTTTTATCAATTTTGGCAATCAACGATCGCAGCAGGGCATATTCTTTTTTATCCAGCTGTAAGCGGCTGCCAAGTCGAGCAAGTCGATTGGGCAAATGCTTGAGCGAATCATCATGAGCCAGACCAAGCCGCTGCATCAGGGCAATGACGGCGTGATTTAGATTGGCCGCTTGCTCGTGAGTGATGGCAGGTTCGTCCCAATCGCTGCGAATGCTGACGGCAAGCGTGTGCGTGTCTTGGGCGACGCCTTGAGTTTGCTTGGTGCTGGCGATGCCGTCTTGTTCGGCATGGATAAGCCTGTCATAAAAAGTGGCGGCAATCACCTGTATGGCACTGGCGACATTTAGCACAGGATACGCTGGATTGGCGGGGATTTGGATATGATAATTGGCAAGTGCCAGCTCTTCGTTGGTCAAGCCACGATCTTCTCGTCCAAATAAGATGGCAATTTGTGGCAGCTCTTTGGGCGACAAATCACTTGGCGTGTCTGATGGGCTTGTTAATTGTTTGGATAAATTAAACTGCTGCTTGACAATATCGGCTGCCGTGCTGGGGCTAACCACAGGTCTTGGCATGTGCCGACTGCGAGCACTGGCAGCAAAAATCAGCGTGCAGTCAGCGATGGCATCATGCAGGTTGTCAGTGATGTAAGTTTTACTTAAAATATCCTTTGCTCCAGCGGCATTGGCAAAACTGCTGTCATCAATCGGCAGGCGGGGATTGACCACCACAAGGTTGCTTAGCCCCATGGTGTGTAATGCTCGTGCTGCCGAACCGATATTGGCAGGCAGCGTCGTGCCAATCATGACGATGCGGATACGCTCCAGCGGATTTGGTGGCGGTAAAAGTGTCGTTGTCATCAGCGAAATACCAAATTTTCAGCAGCAATGGTGGTTTTTAGTTGGGCGATATTAGAATCGCTTGGATAAATGCGGAATCGCTCATTGACCTGCACACGCCCAATGCTGCATTCATCGTATAAATACAAAGCAATCGGCACGCACAAATCGCCCGCTTGAGCGATATCCATCGACTCATCATCTGCCGATGTGGGGTAAGTGCCGTAGCGAATTACTTCAGGCGGTGGGCTGTTTTCTTTAAGTAGGCTTATAATACCATCAATCTGCATTTGATTATCGGCAGGCAGTTTGATGTGAATTTCTTTGAGACGACGCAGGCGTGCCCGCTCAATCGGCTCAATGTGTAACAGCCGAGTAAATAGCCGACCATCGTCGCCTTCTCGGACGCTGATTTTGGCGACCACGACATTGGCGATGGTCATATTTTCACGATCGCCTTTGCTGGTATATGCTGGTTGATATTCTTCGTTAATGGCAGGAACACGCTTGCCAGCAGTTAGCACATCTTTAAACTTTTTAAAGGTATCATTATAACAGCTAATCTCAAGGCGGCCTTTGCCATCGTCAATCTTGACCACCACTCGCTCACCAAAAAATGCCACATCAAACACCAACCCCGCAATCCAAATAAAGCCACCTTTGCCAGTGTCTTTGATATCCAGCACGCTATTGACGGTGGTGTATAGTGGCAATTCGCTGCGGTATTCGTCCAGTGGGTGGCCTGTCAAATACAGCCCAATGGTCTGCTCTTCGTAGCGTAAGCGGTCTTGGGTCTGCCAAAACACATCTTCCAAAACAGGGGCGACAGACAAGCCGTCGTCCACTTCGGCAAATAAATCCATTGTGCCTGCTAGACGGTTTTGATAGTTTTGGTCAGCTGCTGCCATGGCTTCGGGCAGCTGCCGCCACAGACCACGGCGAATTTGATAACTGTAATCAAAATTTTCGCCAAGATAATGCGGTTTGAGCGTTTCTGCCAAAATATCAAAACAGCCTGCCTTAATCAAGGCTTCCAAGGAACGCTTGCCGACTTTTTTGATATCGACACGATTACAAAAATCGTACAAATCCTTAAATGGCCCGTCTTTTCTGGCTTGCACGATGCTATTAACCGCTTCTTCGCCCACGCCTTTGACCGCACCCAGCCCATAAACGATGGTTTTGGCATCACGCACGACAAATTTCCATTGGCTGTGATTGACGCTTGGCGGAATGACATTTAGGTGGAAATTGTCTTTGCAATCACTCAACAAAAAAACCACCTGGTCGGTATTATCCATCTCTGAAGTCAAAACCGCCGCCATAAATTCGGCAGGGTAATAATGCTTCAGATAAGCGGTCTGATAAGCCAGCACACCATAGGCGGCTGAGTGCGATTTGTTAAAGCCGTAGCCAGCAAATTTTTCAACCAAATCAAAAATCTGTGCTGCCAAACCGCCGTCAATATTTTGGTTAATTGCACCATCGACAAAGCTGCTGCGTTGTGCTGCCATCTCTTCGGGTTTTTTCTTACCCATCGCACGGCGAAGCATATCGGCACCGCCCAAGGTATAGCCTGCCAGCACCTGAGCGATTTGCATGACTTGCTCTTGATAGACGATGACGCCGTAGGTGGATTCCAAAGGCGGCTTGAGCCACTCGTGCTGAAATTGTGGGTGCGGATAGGCGACTTCTTGAATGCCGTGCTTGCGGTCAATAAAGTCCGACACCATGCCAGATTCCAGTGGGCCGGGGCGATACAAGGCACACATCGCAATCACATCTTCGATATTTGACGGTCTAAGTTTGGTGAGATATTTTTTCATGCCGCTACTTTCTAGCTGAAACACGGCGGTGGTTTTGGCTTCTTGTAGCACGGATTCATAAACGGCAGCATCATCAAGGGGCAGCTCGTCTAGATCAATCGGTGCTTGCCCCAGCTGCTGGCGTGTGTGGTTGATGTTATCCACGGCCGCTTGGATAACGGTCAGGTTACGCAGCCCCAAAAAGTCAAATTTGACCAAGCCGACATCTTCGACATCACCTTTATCAAACTGGCTGACTAGATGTCCTTCGCTGTCGCAATACACTGGGCTAAAATCGCTGATGCGGTTGGGAGCGATCAGAACACCACCAGCGTGCTTGCCGACATTGCGAGTGATGCCTTCTAATTTTTTGGCCATCTCCCAGATTTCTTTTGCCGAATCGTGATCAGGTGCTTCAGGGTTGGTTAAAAGATCTTTTAGCTGTAATTCTTGATCAAAAGCATCGTCCAGACTGATGCCGGGCGTTTTTGGGATAAGTTTTGAGATGCGATCGCCCAGACCAAACGGCTTGCCTTGCACACGAGTCACATCACGCACCACCGCACGAGCCGCCATCGTACCAAAGGTGATGATTTGGCTGACCGCTTGACGGCCATAAGTTTGGGCGACATAGTCAATCACTCGATCACGCCCTTCGATACAAAAATCAATATCAAAGTCAGGCATCGAGACACGCTCAGGGTTTAAGAACCGCTCAAACAGCAAATCATAGCGTAGCGGATCTAAGTCGGTAATGTTTAGGGCATAAGCAACCAGCGAACCTGCGCCAGAACCACGACCGGGGCCGACAGGCACACCATTGGCCTTTGCCCAGCGGATAAAGTCCATCACGATCAAAAAATACCCCGGAAAACCCATTTTTAGGATAATGCCCAGCTCATATTCAAGCCGTTCGTCATAGGGCTTGCGAATCTTATCCCAATCATCATCACGCCGCTCGATGGGGTAGAGCTTATCAAGGCGTTTATTTAGACCATCTTGAGAGACTTTTCTAAAAAATGTCTCGATGGTGTCGCCTTCTGGAATGGGGAAATCTGGCAAAACATTGATACCAAGCGTCAGCGTCACATTGCAGCGACTGGCAAGCCGCTCAGTATTTTCAATGGCTTGTGGTAAATCGGCAAACAGCTCCGCCATCTCGTCTTGGCTTTTGAAATATTGCAGCTCGGTGTATTCTCTGGGGCGTTTGGCATTATCCAGTGCATAACCGCTGGCGATGCAGACACGAGCTTCATGAGCGTCAAAGTCAGTACTGATGGTGTCGTTTTTGTCGTTGGTTTCTGTGGGGCTTGGGTTGATAAATCGCACATCGTTATGGGCAACGATGGCGATGCCCAATTTACTGGCTTGGATAATGGCATTTTCGTTAAATTGATCGTCGCCAGCCTTGACTCGGCGAATACCAATATATAGCCTGTCGCCAAAAATATCTTGCCACGCTTGTAGTAGCGGCAAGGCGTGATCAGGGTGATTGCCCCTCAAAGACAGGGCAATCTCCGAGCGGTGCGTCAAAATGGCAATCAGCCCATCGGCACGCTCACTCAAGGCCTGCTTAGTAATCACTGGCGTCTCAAAAATCACCGAGCCATGGTCATTCATCGGACGCTCGGTGTAGGCATCAGAAATCAGCCGCATGAGATTTTGGTAGCCGTCATTGTTCATGGCGTACAAAATGACCGTTTGCCGTGCTTCGGCAGCTTCTCTGTCCAGCTGATTGCCAATGACAACTTCAGCACCCAAAATGGGCTTGATGCCTGCACCGATACACGCCTTATAAAACTTCACCGCCGCAAACATATTGTTATAATCGGCCAATGCCAGCGAAGTTTGACCATCGGCAGCGGCAGCTTTGACAAGCTGTTTGATGCGGACGATGGAATCAACGATGGCGTATTCGCTACGAATGCCTAAATGAACAAATGACATAAATTCAATATCTATCAGTTAAGTATCTATCAATAAATTAATTAAAATAACCAAATAATAAGCTTACCGCCATGATGCATCATTGGGCAAAACTATTATTAAGCTTAATTATCAAAACCAGCTATCAAAATCAGTTATCAAGCCAATTATCAAACCAAAATCAGCCAGTTATCATTGAGCCATTGGCACAGTGTCGGCAGGTGATTGGCAATATCATCACTAGTGATGACCGCACCGCCAATCAATGCCAGCAATAATTGGCGTTCGTCATCAGCCAGACAGACGCATTCACCATTGATATACCAGTCATCTGCCACACGCACAAAGCGGCAAGCAGGATTTAATAGCAGGCATTCGCCATCGTTTAGCCGTGCTTTTAGCTCATTATCACTCAACTCATCATCAAACGCCACCAGCTCGTACTGGCGTTTACTGACCAGCTCTGCCACGGCACTGCCAAACAGCTCATCGCCAGCAGGGGAATTGAGCAGCTCAAGCAGAGCAGATTTCATCGCTTGGATACTTTGGCTGCTTAGCTCAAAAGCGTCTTTTTGGGCGGCTTGTGATAAAGTCAGCACACGAAACAGCTGGCTGTGATTGGTGGCGACATCGGCAATCTCATCGATGATTTGCACCAGATTTGGGCGGCGAAAACCGAACGAAAAAGTCAAGCAATCATCTTGGGCGATGCCATGATGGCTAAGTCCCGGCGGCACATACAGCACATCGCCAGCTTCTAAAATTTCATCAAAAATAATCTCGCCCATATCATCAAGCAGGCGAATGGGCTGATTTGGCACAAAAGGCGTATCGCCATCGCACATTTTGCCAAGCATCCAGCGGCGTCTGCCATAGCCTTGAGCCAAAAACACATCATATTCATCATAATGTGCTCCCACCGAGCCACCTTGTGGAGCGACCGACACCATAATATCGTCCTGTTGCCATTTGGGAATAAAGTCAAAATGCGACCACATTTCGCCCAATTCAGGCGACCATTGTTCCAAATTTTGCACCAAAATTGTCCACAGTTTGGGCGTTTGGTCAATGTCATCTTCACTCAGTGGCGACGATTTGAGCGACCATTGCTCAGGATTGGCATCATCTTGGCTAATCAAGCGAGCGGATACGCCATCTTCAACAGCCAGTCCCAGTACATCTTCTGGCTTAAACATACCAACCAATGCTGGCAAACCGCCCTTAATCAGTAGCGGTTTTTTTTGCCAATATTCTGCCAAAAAAGTCTCAACGCTCATGCCAGCAGGTAGGCAATATGGGGTATTTTGGTTCATGATTTTCTCGATATTTGTGGATAACTTTAGATAACTTTGGGTAAATTACGATAAATTGCAATGGATAAATGGGTAAAATAACACAGCCTTATAGTTTAGCAATTTTTTGGGTCTAAAACCAATCCTATTGTCAGAATTTGTCAGATATTTGCTAAAATTCATCACTTTTGACTGAATTTAACCGAATTTGGTGAAATTTGGCACAATTTGACTGAACTTGACCAGATTTGGCAAAATTTGCCAGTTTTATCAGTCTTAGCAATCTTGGCAATCTTAGCAATTTGCCCAGTCAATGGCTGGTTAAGATCAACGAATAATTCAGCAATAGCCAATAAAAGCACCAGCACAGCGGCAAATTTACAGTGGTAAATTTTCGCCATTTTGATTATAATGGCTAAAATTTTACGCATTTTGTATGGATTTATTTTTTTAAATTGATTGTGTTGATTGACGCATTAATTTATAAAATGCACAAAATACATACAACGCACAAAATGCACAAAGAAACAACCAAGGCAAATTATGACGACCGACACCCAATTTGACGCCGATGATTTGGCGGAACATACTTTTGATTATGTAATGAGCGAAAACGGACAACTGACCCAAGCGGACATTGCCGCTTTGTATGCCGAGCTTGGCGAAGCAGAGCAGGCGTTGGTAACGATTCGTGATTTTATCCGCTTTGTGGTAACTAAGCTGCGTCAATACGATGTGGTGGTGGCACAGGGGACGACTGACGAATTTGCTGAAGCGGCGGCGATTGTGCTGCATACGCTGTCGCTGGAGTGGTCGGCAGATGAGCAGATTTTGGAATGCAAGCTGACACCGAGCGAAAAACAAGAAGTGCTGACGCTGCTGTCTGAGCGGATTATCCAACGCAAACCGTTGTCATATCTGATTAATTTGGCGTATTTCTGCGGTTTGCCGTTTTATGTTGATGAGCGTGTGCTGATTCCACGCTCACCGATTGCCGAGCTGATTAACCAAAAATTCTACCCTTATTTTGATGTCGATGATGTCAATAAAGACAAATTTTTTGCCCATGGCTTAGAAGAGTCGCAACTTGCCGCCCCTGAGCGGATTTTGGACTTATGCACAGGTTCAGGCTGTATCGCCATCGCTCTTGCCAAAGCGTTCCCTGATGCCAATGTTGATGCCACAGACATTGACAAAGACGCTCTGGAAGTGGCATGGACCAATGTTGAGCATCATGAGCTGGCTCATCAGGTCAATCTGCTGGAGTCGGATTTGTTCGCCAAACTGCCTGCCGAGAACCAGTACGAGCTGATTGTTACCAATCCGCCTTATGTCGATGCGGCGGTGATGGCGGATTTGCCGCCAGAGTTTTTGCACGAACCAGAACACGCCTTGGCAGCAGGTCAAGACGGCTTGGATTTGGTGCATCAGATTTTATACGCCGCTCCAGATTATCTGACTCGAGATGGTCTTTTGGTCTGCGAAGTTGGCGATAGCGAATGGGCATTGCGTCAGGCGTATCCAGAGATTCAGTTTGACTGGCTGGACTTTGAAAAAGGCGGTAGCGGCGTATTCGCCATCACTTGCGAAGAGCTGCTAGAATACCGTGATGATTTTGCTCGCCAAGTTCAGCGAGTGCAGGGCGGTCTATAATTGCCGATTGGCGGTAATATTATTTATCGAAGCCATAAAAAAAATGCCACAGTTTAAGTTTGTGGCATTTTTTTTTTGTTTAAAAGTTAGTGAATGAATAGCTATATAATCGCCATTATGATTGGTTGTTAGCAATTGGAAAGGTTGTTTTTCAAAGATCCTTCCTTATAATAAATATCTGCCAGCTTATAGCCATTGCCTGATTTTACCAAGACAAAAGTTGATTGGCTGTGATAACCATAACTAGCAATATGTGCAACGACATTGCCTTGGGCGTTTACTGTATAATTAATTTTGGCATTATAATCAGGGTCATTGCTATTAAAAAATGGATCACCGCTTAATGGGACGCAATCCATAATTTGGCTATTTCTATTAAAGACGCCCAAAGCTTGCTTAAACTCAGCAGTACCGTATTTTTGAATGGCAGCATTAGAGTTTTTTACTCGTTTTTGTTCGGCATACATCTTTTTGACAAAAGCGATTTTTTGGTTATTATTGGCATAAGCGTCAGGAGCGATGATTAATGCCAACGCCAGTGGGGCGATTTTGATAAAATTTTTCATAAATACTCCTTGTGTTAAAAAGTTTATCAAATTAAGCAGTTTCGCAGTTTAAATAGATAAAATAGTCAAATTAGCCAAATGATAAAATTGACCAACCAAATTATCATAGCAAAAAATCGCAAAAAAAAACAGATTTTTTATTTTTTATCATCAGTAAATTTACTGCGATCATGCTGCGTCATAAGATGTCGCTATCTTTGCGGTGATGATATTTTATGACTTTGTGAAAAAATTTTGGTACAATAATCGGTTATGACAAATTTATCCGCTTTTGCTTTAAAATCAACACCAAAAGCAAAACCTAAAACTAGAGACAACCGTGAATAAAATTCCTGTAATCCATACGCCAGAGCCGAGCCATGCCGATATGAATGACAAAATCAACCTGCTGGGCATGTCAAAAGACGAATTGTCGGCATTTTTTGTATCGATTGGCGAAAAGCCATTTCGTGCCACGCAGGTGATGAAGTGGATTTATCAATTTGGCGTTACTGATTTTTTTGAGATGACCAACATTTCAAAAAAGCTACAACAACGCCTGCACGAAACCGCTTGCGTGCTGCCGCCTGCCGTCAAGTACAAAGAATTTAGCCAAGACGGCACTCGAAAATGGGTGTTTGAAGTGGTGGGCGGCTCACTGGTGGAGACGGTGCTGATTCCTGCCGAAGATGGCAAGCAGTTTGGACGCAAAACGCTGTGCATCTCATCGCAGGTGGGCTGTGCGTTGGATTGCTCATTTTGTAGTACTGGTAAACAGGGTTTTGAGCGTGATTTGACACCGAGCGAGATTATTGGGCAATTGTGGGTTGCCAACCAATCCTACATGGAAGATGTCGCACCGACCGAGCGTGAAAACCGTGTTACTAATGTGGTGATGATGGGCATGGGTGAGCCGCTACTCAATTATGAGCCTGTGGTGGCGGCGATGTCTTTGATGCTTGACGATCACGCTTTTGGGCTATCAAAGCGGCGAGTTACGCTCTCAACTTCAGGCGTCGTACCAAAAATGTACGATTTGGCAAAAGATATTGATGTGGCACTTGCCATCAGTCTGCACGCACCGAACGACGAGCTGCGTAACGAGCTGGTACCGATTAACAAAAAATATCCGCTATCAGAGCTGATTGCCGCCGCCAAATCCTACATTTATGATGAAAATCCACGCCACAAAAAGCATGTTACCATCGAGTATGTGATGCTGGCTGGGGTGAATGACAGCGATGAACACGCCCATCAGTTGGTGGCGTTATTAAAAGACTTGCCAAGTAAAATCAATCTGATTCCGTTTAATCCATTTCCGCACGCACCTTATGGACGCTCAAGCAATAACCGCATTCATGCTTTTAGCAATATTTTAAATAATGCTGGCTTTGTTTGTACAATTCGCCAAACTCGTGGCGATGACATCGATGCGGCATGTGGGCAACTGGTGGGGCAGGTGGCAGACAGAACTCGCCGTGCCAAAAAATGGCAAGAAAGCATCGAAAAACGCCAAAATGCCCAATAAAACCTTGGGTATCGGCTGGCGTATTGCGAAAGCGGATAAAGATTGTTAGAATGGATAGCTGATGATGCTGATTTATCAACCGTTGCACGCAGCACTTGGGTGGTTTGGTCGCATGGGCAAATGCTTGCTGTGCTTGGCGTGGCTGGCGTTGAGTGGCTGCCAAAGCATACCAAGCGGCACAAACAGCCCAAACAGTTCAAACTCAAGTCTAAGCCTAAGCACTGAGCAAAAACTGGCGGTGATTCGCACGCAAATCGCCGAGCAGCTGCTGTCGATGGGTAGGCTTGATGATGCCAAAGTGCAGCTGGATACGGCGTTGGCTTATCATGCAAAATATGCACCTGCTTATCGCATCATGGCGATGGTGTACCAAGCATCTGCCGAGCCTACACATCAGCAATACGCCAACACACTGTATCAAAAAGCCATCGCCATCGATGCCAGCGATATGCAAAATTATATGGATTATGGCAATTATTTGGCACAAATGGGCGATGATGCGGCGGCGATTCGACAGTTTGAAAGACCTGCGATGACCATTGGCTATCATGGGCGATTGACCGCTATTGAGAACATTGCCTTTGTGCGTTATCGCCAGTTTAATCGACAGCCAACAGATGACAGCCATCATCAAGCCAAAACGGCATTACAGCGAGCAATCCAAGCTGGCAGTCAAAGTCAAGAATTGGTACAGGCTTATCAGTTATTATTAAGTTATAATAATTAATTGATGATAAAAGTTCATGATAAACAATGCAAATAGTACAAACAATCCACAAAGCATAAAAGCAGTTTTGGTATGTTTGGCTTGATTTGCTGGATTGATTTGATAGATTTTGCCAATTGGTAGGTTCATTTGGTCAAAACTGAATGGTTTATTCAATCAAGCATTAATTTATTGTTGAATTAAATTAACGATTGCAATTATCGATTTAAACGATTTAAATTAAGCAAAACACAAACGCAAACAAAAAATACAACGGTACTGCCATGTCTATACACAATCCCATCAAACGCCGCCCCACCAAAAAAATCTTTGTTGGTAATGTTGCCATTGGCGGCGATGCACCCATCAGCGTGCAGAGCATGACCAACACCAACACCTGTGATGTCGAAGCAACGGTGGCGCAGATTGAGCGTTGTGTCAATGCTGGTGCGGATTTGATGCGAGTATCGACACCGACCATGGACAGCGTGGCGGCATTTGCCGAAATCAAAAAGCGTGTGCCAGTGCCATTGATTGCCGATATTCATTTTGATTATAAGATTGCTTTGGCGGTGGCGGACGCTGGGGCGGACTGCTTGCGTATCAACCCCGGCAACATTGGCAATGATGCCAAAGTGCGTGAAGTGGTGGCCGCCGCTCGCCATCACAATGTGCCAATTCGCATCGGTGTCAATGCTGGCTCACTTGAAAAAGATTTGCAAAAAAAATACGGTGAGCCGACTGGTGAAGCGATGCTAGAATCGGCATTACGCCATATTGATATTTTAGAAAAACTTGATTTTCAGAATTATAAAATCTCGGTCAAGGCAAGCAATGTCTTTTTGACCCTTGATGCTTATCGCTTGATTTCGGCACAGATTGACAACCCCTTGCATTTGGGCGTAACAGAAGCAGGCGTGTACCGTACTGGCACGGTCAAATCCGCCATCGCCTTGGGCGGGCTATTGCTGGACGGCATTGGTGATACGATGCGTATTTCTTTGGCGGCAGAGCCTGAAGAAGAGATTAAGATTGGCTTTGATATTCTAAAATCGCTGGGCATTCGCAGTAATGGGGTGAATTTTATCGCTTGCCCAAGCTGCAGCCGCCAAGAGTTTGATGTGATTAAGGTGATGAATGAGCTAGAAGCGCGCCTAGAAGATGTGCGTGAGCCACTGGATTTGTCGGTGATTGGCTGTAAGGTCAATGGGCCGGGCGAAGCCAAAGAAGCTACCATCGGCGTGGTGGGGGCAAGTCCCAACAGTTTGGTGTACAAAAACGGCACTAAAAGCCATCTGATTAGTACCAGTGACTTGGTTGATGAGATTGAAGCGATGGTACGCCAACAGGTCAAGACTATCCAAGAAGCACGAGCCAATGAGATTATCCGAGTGGGTTGATTGTTAATGAAAGAGCAAGAGAAGTTGAGTTTTGTGCAATTGGCGGTGTTGGCGATGAAAATGGCTGGCAAGCCAATGACTGCGGCAGAGTTATGGGAATTTGTTTTACAAAATAACTTGCACCATCGGCTAAACTCTTATAATGCACAAACGCAATCTTTTATTGGCAAAACACCAGAAGCAACTTTTGCTTCTCAAATTGGTAGACATAAGGACATTTTTACAGCCATTCCAAATACCAAACCCAAGCAGTATATTTTAAAAAATCTTAATCATAATGCCATAATAGATTTGCCATCTGAGCCAATCGCAGCCGAGTTATTGATTGACAAAAATACAATGACGCCAAAAAAGGTTGGCTATCATGAGCGAGAATTGCACCCAGTGCTTAGCCATTTTTTAAAGCATAACGAATATTTTCGTGCGTATTCAAAGACGATTTTTCATGAAGAAAGTTTTAAAGGCGTGCGTGGCGAAGACAAATGGCTGTATCCTGATATGGTGGCGGTGAATTTTAAATATGCCAATTACCAAAAGAATAATGTATTAAATTTTATTAAAAAATTTGACAAGCCACCAATTGGAATTTTTTCTTTTGAAATCAAAAAAGAATTGAATTTTAGCAATTATAAAGAAAGCTTTTTTCAGGCGGTGAGTAATTCTAGCTGGGCAAATGAAGGGTATTTGGTGGCGGTGGAGATTAAGCGAGACAACCAGTTTATTGAAGCCTTGCAAAAACTTAGCCAAAGTTTTGGTATTGGCATTGTTGAGCTAAACTTGCAAAATATCCATCAAAGCAAGATTTTATCGCCTGCCAAATTTAAAGAAAATTTGGATTATTCTGTGCTTGATGAATTGGCGAATAAAAATCCAAATTTTGCACAATTTTTAAAAACCATTACAGATTTTGATGTGGATAATCCAAACCGATTTAAGGGTGAGTTTGATAAAATTTTGTCGGTGGACGAGCTGCATCACCATCTAAGAAGCAGACTTTGCATTGAACACAATTAAGGAAAAATTATGAGTAAAATTACCGCCATTCGTGGCTTTAATGATGTATTGCCTAGCCAAACACCAGCGTGGCGTGCGATGGAAAATGCCTTGATTGGCGTGATGGACGGCTATGGGTTTAGCCAGATTCGCCTGCCTTTGGTTGAAGAGACGCAGCTGTTTGCTCGAGGCGTGGGTGAAGCGACCGACATTGTTGAAAAAGAAATGTTTGGCGTGGTGCATGGCGGCAATAAAGGCGACGAAAGTGCATCTTTTACCTTGCGTCCAGAAGGCACGGCAGGCTGCGTGCGTGCGGTGATTGAGCATAATTTGACTCGTGGCGATATGCCAAAGCTGTGGTACATGGGTCCGATGTTTCGCTACGAACGCCCACAAAAAGGCCGCTATCGCCAATTTCACCAATTGGGCGTGGAGTGCTTTGGCAGTGAGCTGCCAGATGCTGATGCTGAACTAATCGCCATGACTTATGCCATGTGGCAAAAGTTGGGCATTGATAAGCACCTAACTTTGCAGCTAAACACCTTGGGCGAGTCAGATGAGCGACAAGCGTACAAGGCAGCTTTGGTTGAGTATTTGACACGCCATCAAGCGGATTTGGACGAAGATTCGCAGCGTCGCCTGTATACCAATCCTTTGCGGATTTTGGATTCCAAAGACGAAAAAACCCAAGCCATTTTGCAAGATGCACCAAAATTGAGCCAGTTTTTGGGTGAAGCAACCAAGCAGCATTTTGAGACGCTCAAGGCTTATTTGACGGCGTTGGGCATTGATTTTGAAATCAATGAAAAGCTGGTGCGTGGCTTGGATTATTATAATAAAACCGTGTTTGAATGGGTAACGGACAAACTGGGATCTCAAGCAACGGTCTGCGGCGGCGGTCGTTATGATGGCTTAATTGGCATCATTAAGGGCAAGCCTGAGCAGTCTGAGCCTGCGGTGGGCTTTGCGATGGGGCTTGAGCGATTGATGTTATTGATTGAAGCGGTAAATCCGTTTGAAGCAACCAATCAATGCGATATTTTTGTGATCGCTCACCCTGATTATTATGCAGATGCTCTAAAATATGCCAATGAACTAAGATGTCGCCAAAGTCAGCTGCGTGTCAAGATGGCAAGTGCCACAGGGCTAAAAGCACAGATGAAAAAAGCGGACAAATCTGGAGCCAAATACACCGTCATCATTGCCGAAGATGAAGCTTTGGCAAAGCAAATCACCGTCAAAACCATGGCAACAGGCGAACAAAGCCGTGTGGCGATGGATTATCAATTTGCGCTATAAAGTTTTATCATCAATTTGAGCGATTTTTGAGCCGAATGCGTGCCAAAATCGCTCAAATTGGCTTAAAAAAGTGATGATTGGACATCACACAAGCACAAGCGTGTGATATAATGCGTTAATTTCGATGACAGTTTGGGATTAAGTTCGGCTATGACGGATACTTCAAAAAACAACTCAAAAGACAATTTAAAAGAGCATTCACAAGACAATAAATTTGCAGACAAACAATCGCTGACAGCACTAAAAATGCATGGCGAGAAGATTATTTATGCGGTGCTTATCGTGCTGGCGGTGTTTTTTGGTTGGCAATACTACCAAAAAAACTATGCCAAAATTGATACAGTGGCGGCAGATGCTTATACCAGTATCGCATCTCGTGATGAGCAAATTTTACAAGCCGCCCAAAATCCTGAGCTGGACGATGCCGCTAAGCAAAAACTTGCCAAAGAAGAGCAGTCGCTATTGGCAGATATTGATGGCTTGGTGGCAGCTCACGGCGATACTGCCTATGCTTGGCAGGCGTTGATGATTAAGGCGCGCCATCAGTCAGACAGTGGCGATGTCAAGGCGGCGGTGGCGACACTGGAGCAGGCCATGGCGATGCCGATTGATGACGAAGGTTTGTTGGCTGTTGCCAAGATTCGCCATGCTCGTGCGATGCTGGCAAGTGGCGATGCCGAAGGGGCGTTGGCGGCGGCCGAGCAGGCATTGCCAGCGGCTTTTGAAGCATCACGCCAAGAGCTGTTGGGCGATGTGTATGTTGCCAAAAATGACCTTGATAATGCCAAAAAAGCCTACATGAGTGCTTGGGAAGCCTTGCGTGAACGCCAAGAAAACCGTGCGGTATTGGCACTAAAATTACAATCGTTGGGTGTGAGCGTTGAGCCGATTATTCCGACACAAGTTACTGCTAAGGTTGATACTGCTGATGCTGCTATTGATAACCAAGCCAGTCAAGGCACTGATGGCGATAAATCAAAAGCAGACACACAAACACCACAAAGCGGCAATTAATGTTTAGCAAGTGTCATTTATAATCATTAATTCTCAAGTTTACTATCAAGTTTATTGCTAGCAGTGACTAACAATTATTGACAATTACATAAGAAGGACAGGGTATGTATCATCATCTTATCAAGACAACTTTGGTTGTGGCGATGGCAGTTGCGATGGCTGGCTGCGGCACAAAGGCAATCAAGCCCACCGAGCGTAAGCCTGCCAAATTGCTTAATATACAATCGCCTGTTACGGTGCTGACCCAAGTGTCAAGCATTCGCCTAGATCAAGGCAAATCCACGCTCAAGCGTAGCCGTGCCAAAGCTCGTGATGTGATTGATTTGCAAGTTGCACCGACTGCCGATGGCGTGATTGCTGCCAGTCGTGGTGGCTTGGTCAGTGCCTTTGTTAATGGGGCGACAGTTTGGCAGTTAAATGTCGATGATGCCATCACCAGTGCGGTGGGCATGGATACGGCAGGGTCGTTGGCGGTGGTGGGGACACGCTCAGGTAAGATTGTCGCCATTGATGCCAAAACTGGTACAGAGCGTTGGTCGGTAAACTTGCCATCATCAAGCCTAGCACCAGCCTTGGTTACTGCCCAAGTGGTGATTGTCAGCACAAACAGCGGCACAACTTATGGACTAAGCAGTGCAACTGGCGAAACCGTGTGGCAGTATAATGCCCAAAGCCCAAGCACCAGCGTGCGTGGCATGGCAAAACCGCTACAACTTGATGCCCAAACTGCCATTTTGGGCGGCTCTGATGGTCGTATCCATGCTTTGGACATTCACACAGGCGAACCGCTTTGGACACGCCGTATTGGCTTGGCAAAAGGCGTGGGCGAGATTGACAAATTGCGTGATGTGGACGGCACACCAGTATTTATCGGCAATCATCTATACGCTGCCAGTTACAGCGGACAATTGACTGGCTTTGATATGGCGACAGGTCGCTTGATGTTTGCCAGTAAATTGTCCAGCACTGACAGACTGGTGATTTTGGCAAATGCCATCATCGGTAGCAGCACCGATGGTGAAGTGGTCGCCTTTGATCGATTTACTGGTGATAAACTTTGGGAAAATGACGAGCTGAAATATCGCAGCTTGACCAACCCTGTCGCCATCGGAGAAAATATCGCTGTCGGCGACAAATCTGGCGTTATCCATGTGCTAAATAGTCAAGGCAAAATCATCAGCCGTGTCAGCACAAAAGGCGAATTGACCAGCCTGCAAGTGGTGAATAACCGCCTGTACACCCAATCTGCCAATGGCGTGGTGAGTGTTTGGCAATTTTAAACCCTCATGCTGACGGTATCCTTTGCTGCATTTTGGCGGCAAAGGTTTTGCTGTTTTTGGTTGTTGTAAATTGATTGTCAATCGCTTATTAACCATTTGTCAATTGCTTGCCAATCGTTTATCAATCAACTGCCAAATTCGTCGTTATTAATTATAAATTTATTAAAATTAATTAAATCCAATTGATTTTATACAAATTCAAGAGTGAATTATGAGTATCAAACCTGTCGTTGCCTTGATTGGTCGCCCCAATGTCGGCAAATCCACACTTTTTAATCAGCTGACCAGAAGTCGCCAAGCCTTGGTGGCGGATTTGGCTGGTTTGACCCGTGATCGTCAATACGGAGATGCACATTACGAAAATAAGTCATTTATTGTTGTTGATACTGGCGGCATCGGTGAGATGGACGACGGCTTAGGCAATATCGATGATTATATGGCAACGCAGTCGTACACGGCGATTCACGAAGCGGATATTGTGGTATTTGTTACGGACGCACGAGTGGGTTTGATTGGTGCCGACAGTGAGATTGCACGGTTTTTGCACGGCTTGGGTAAGCCTGTATTCTTGGTTGCCAATAAAATGGACGGCGTGCATGAAGCGGCATCGGCAGAGTTTTTTGCCCTAGGTTTTGGCGAGCCATTCCCCATGGCGGCAAGCCACGGCAAGGGCGTTGCCAATTTGCTAGAAGCCTTGACAGCGGATATGCCAGAAGATGAAGAAGCGGCAGAGCTTGACAATCAAGCGTTAAAACTTGCCATCATCGGCCGCCCCAATGTCGGCAAATCGACCTTGGTCAATCGCTTGCTGGGCGAAGATCGGGTGGTGGTCTTTGATATGCCGGGTACGACACGAGACAGTATTTACATTCCTTTTGAGCGAGAAGGGCGAGATTATGTGCTAATCGACACCGCTGGCGTGCGTCGCCGTGGTCGCATTGATGAAAAGGTCGAAAAATTCTCTGTGGTCAAAACCTTACAAGCCATCAAAGATGCCAATGTGGTGGTCGTGGTCATCGACGCCAAAGAAGGCATCGTTGATCAAGATTTGCATATGCTTGGCTATGCACTGGACGCAGGGCGTGCAATTGTGGTGGCGATTAACAAATGGGACGGATTGACTCAAGAACAAAAAGACATGGTCAAAATCGAAATTGATCGTCGATTTAACTTTGTACCATGGGTTAAAATTCATCTGATTTCTGCTTTGTACGGCAATGGCGTGGGCAATTTATACCCATCAATTCATAAAGCCTATGATGCGTCAATGTTCAAGGTCTCAACCAACCAACTGACTCGCATTTTAGAAGATGCTGTCGCCAATCACCCACCGCCGATGGTGGGCGGCCGCCGCATCAAGTTACGCTATGCACACTTGGGCGGGCATAATCCGCCAGTGATTGTCATTCATGGCAACCAAACGCAAGCCTTGCCAAAAAGTTACCAAAGATATTTGGAAAACATCTACCGCAATGTGTACAAACTTGAAGGCACGCCATTGCAGGTTGAATTTAAACAAAATGCCAACCCTTATGAAGGCAAAAAAAATCCAGTCACCAAAAACAAAGCCAAATTGATGCGTGAGAAAAAGCGTATCCAACGCTTTAAGCGAGCGGAGAAAAAACGCTAATTTCCATTGAAAATATAAAAACCATCAGGGCAAATTTGGTTTGTGGTTTGTTTTGACAAAAAAACGGTGCATTCAGCAGATTGCACCGTTTTGTTTTTACGATTTAAATTTTTCAATCATTTAAAATGATATTAAAAAATGGCTGAATCGTCCGCTTGCCAGTAACTTGGATTCACCTTGCCAGCTTGATAAAGTTCACGAATTGGCGAAAAATTGCGGCGATGCTCTGGTAAAATCCCATGAGTCAAAATGGCGGTTTTGTGTTTGGCGGTTAGGTAGCCTTTGTGCGTCGCCAGTTGATATTCAGGATATTTGTCGGCATAAGCCAGCATTTGCCGATCTCGGTGAACCTTGGCGATGACACTGGCACAGGCGATACTGCTATGAGTGGCATCACCTTTGATGACGGTTTGATTTTGGTAAAATGATGCGGCGCAGCCACCGTCTAGGCTGGGGAATTGATGGCCGTCAACCAAAATGTGGGTCAAGGTTTTGTCCAGTTGGTGCTTGGCGACCAAAGTTTCAATGGCGGCACGCATGCCCAGCATGGTAGCATTTAGGATATTGATCTGATCAATGATTTTTCGTGGCACATCGACAATCACATAATCCAATGCCAAATCACAAATCGGCTCAAACAAGGATTCACGGCGTTTTTCGCTCAATTTTTTGCTGTCATTGAGCCATTTGATGGCAGTCGCTGACAGATCCAAATCGGCAAAATCACCGCTCAAGTCGGCAGGCAAAATCACCGCCGACACGGTCATATTGGCAAATAATGCCCCACGCCCAACTTCATCAATGCCAATAACCACAGGGGTTTTTGGACAGATGGTTGCATTTGGTTTGCTAACAATACTGCAAGCATTAATCAATGCGTCCGCAGCTGGCATGGTGAGTAGCATCATTCGTTCTCCGTTTCGTCAGCAAGATAAGCGTTTAGCACCGCATGAGCAGGGTTGTGCTGGCTGTTGGCTCGCAAGGCTTTGTTGGTTTGTGCCAGTTTGTCAATTTGTGAGTAAGGATTGTCCAAAATCGCCAAAGCCGCTTGGCTGACACGACAGGCGGTGGCGTCTTGTTGTATCAGCTCTGGCACGATGGCTTGCCCAGTCTGCTGATGCGACAGGATGTTAGGCAGCGACACATAAGGGATTTTAACCAGTTGCTTGGCGATGGCAAAGGTCAGTCGATTGACTTTATAGACGACGACCATGGGACGCTCTAGTAGCAAGCATTCCAAAGTTGCCGTCCCTGAAGCCAACAGCACAACATCGCTGACATTCATACAAAGATGGCTTAGGCTTGGCGGCTTATTGGTTGGATTAGTTTGAGTGGTTAAAGCATTATTATCAGCGGATAAAATGTGTATTTTATCCAATAGCTTTGGCTGTTTTTGGTTGATGAGCTGTTTTACCAAATCGGCATGGGCATCGCTCACCACTGGCAGGATAAATTGACATGCTGGCAGCGTCTGGCAAATCTGCTCGGCACTGTCCAGTAGCAGCGGCAAGATGGCATAAATCTCAGCATTGCGAGAGCCTGCCATCAGGCAAATTTTATGTTGGGCATTGCTTAGGCGTGCCAGTTTGTCATTGTTGGGCTGGCTGTCAAGCAGCTCACGCAGACGCACAGCATGATCACGCTCATCACTATGCAGCTGATTGAGTAGGGGGTGACCCACACAGACGGCAGGGTGGTTATGCTTTTTATAGACATCAAGCTCAAAGGGAAATAAGCACAGCACCAAATCGGTAGCTGCTTTGATATGATGAATGCGGTTTTCACGCCACGCCCAAACGCTGGGGCTGACATATTGCACACAAAAAATCCCATGACTTTTCAATGATTTACTCAGTCGCAAATTAAAATCTGGTGCATCAATGCCGACAAAAATATCAATGTTTTGGTTGAGTAATTCGCTCAATATTTGCTTTTTTGCTCGCAACAAGTCTGGCAGGTGCTTGACAACTTCCAAAAGCCCCATGACAGACAAACGACTCATATCAATCAGCGAAGTCAAACCTTGCCTTGCCATCGCCTGACCGCCAACGCCGACCCAGCGGATATTGGGATAGACGGCGTTCATTTTTTGCATAAAATCACCGCCCAAGGCATCGCCAGAGATTTCTCCTGCGACAATGCCAATGGTAATCGTGCGTTCGTTGCTCATGATGATCTCTTTTGTGTGTATCTGGTTATTATTAAAAATAATTAAACGATGAAAATTTAAATTGGCAAATTGACAAACTGCCCAATTGACAAATGATTAAACTGTGAATTTAATAAATATGCCAAATTAACTGCTCTTTTTTCGCTTGAGTAGCACCAGCACAGCACCATTGCCACCATCGTTGGCAGGTGCTGAGACAAATGCCATCACATCGACAATCTGACGCAGCCAGCCATTCACACAAGTTTTGATGATGGCATCTTTGCCCTTGCCGTGGACGATTTTGACCACCGTTTCGCCTTGACTTATCGCTTGATGAATCAGCAGCTGCACAGCATGGCGAGCGTCTTCGATACTTGAGCCGTGCAAATCCACCGCATCATACCAGCGTAATTTACCTTGCTTTAGCTGCTCAAAAACCTTGTTTTGTAGCGTGGGGTGCTTGTACGATAGATACGCTTCGCCTGCCACTGGGTTTAGCAGAGCTTGCATATCCGACAACACACCGCCGATGTCTTCACCACCTTCGGCAGCGGCACGGCGACGCAGGGCGTTTTCGTCTGCCTTAAGGGGTTTGTCGTGGCTGACTTGGGCATCGGTCTTTAGGGGGACGACGCCGCTCATTGCCTGCATAAACAACACTTTGTCTTCATCGACAGCATCGTGATTAAAGCGTTTGACTTCGTTGGCGACTTGTCTGGCACTGGGTAGGGCATCGCTTGTTGGCTTGCCCATACCATCAAAACTGCTATCGGCAGATTTTTTGGGCGTTTTGACCATTTGTTTTAGGTCATCTTGTAGCGATTTGGACAATAAATCTTTAAAACTTGGCTCTTTAAAATTTGACATAGTGATAAACTTAAAGACAAAAAGTGATTTGGACAGGGTGATTTGGGTAAATCATGGCAATTTTGACTCAAATAAAAGCCCAAATTTGGCAGTTTGGGCAAATATCTGCTGGCAAAATTGTCAAATCATTCAATTATAAAATCATTTATGAAATCATTAAAGCTACTTTAACACAAAAAACCGCCAAAATCAGCGGCTTTTTGCGATTTAAAGCCAAGTTAAGTCTTGGTAGAAATCTTGGCTTTGATTTTAATTTTGACTTTTGACTTCTAACTTTGGTCAATTAAGTCAATTAACGATTTGGCAAATGCTCTTTGACGGTTTTGGCAAATCGACGCAAAGTCTCAACGGTGGCTTCCCAGTCCAAGCAGCCATCGGTAACTGATTTACCGTATTCCAAATCCGCAAGGTTGGCAGGGATATTTTGGCGACCGCCTTTTAGATGGCTTTCAATCATCAGTCCCATGATGGATTTGTTGCCATTGACGATTTGCTCAGCGACATTTTGGATAACCATCGGCTGCAGATATGGGTCTTTGCCGCTGTTGGCATGGCTGGCGTCAATCATGATTTTGCCATTGGTTTTGCCTTTGGCAAGCTCATTTTCGGCAGCAGCCACGGCCGTTTGATCGTAGTTTGGCTTGTCGTTGCCGCCACGCAGTACCACATGGGCGTAGCGGTTGCCTTTTGATCTGATGATGGCCACTTGACCATCGCCTGACAGTCCCAAAAAGCTATGTCCAGATTGCACCGCTTGCATGGCATTGACCGCCACTGTCATGCTGCCGTCTGTGCCATTTTTGAAGCCGACAGGGCAGGACAAGCCAGAACTCATCTCACGGTGCGTTTGGCTTTCGGTGGTGCGAGCACCAATGGCAGACCAGCTGATCAGATCTTGCATATATTGTGGTGTGTTGGGGTCGAGTGCTTCGGTGGCACATGGCAGACCTTTTTCGTTCAGCTCTAGCAGCAGTTTGCGGGCGATGTGCAGCCCTTTTTCGATATCAAAGCTGTCATTCATATCAGGGTCGTTAATCAGACCTTTCCAACCAGTGGTGGTGCGGGGTTTTTCAAAGTACACACGCATCACAATGAACAGCTCATTTTTTAGCTCTTCTGAAAGAATCCGCAATTTGTCAGCGTATTCATGGGCGGCAACTGGATCGTGAATCGAACACGGACCGACAACGACCAGCACACGCTTATCAATGCCATCAAGGATATTTTGAATGGTTTGGCGACCGTTTAGTACGGTTTGGTAAGCGGTGTCAGACAGTGGCAGCTCGCTTTTTAGGCGATTTGGGGTAATCAGCGGAATAAATTGTTCGATATTCACGTCATCAATTTCTTTATGTTGTGTGGTAGGTTGGCTCATACATGGCTTCCTGTTTGTATGGATTGGGCAACAAATCATGAATACAGCATGAAGATAATTGCACAAATATAAAATCCACATTATGCCTGTTGTTGCCGCTGATTACAAGCACAAAAGTCGCTTTTGTACATGAAAATATAACAAATAGTTATGAAAAATATTTCTAAGCAAGACAACCAATGTTTTGCTATCAAAAATCGCCGAGCGAAAATGCAGATTATTGGTTTTTTGATGGTGAAAATTATGCTATCATAACACCTTATTTTTTGTAAAGATTTGTGATTATGAAAGCATCAGATTTAACCTATGCTGATATTCAAAGCATCGTTGCCGAAGATTTTGCCATCATGGATAAGCAGGTTTTTGGCAGTTTAAATTCCAAAGTGCAACTGGTGATGAGCGTGTCTAAACATGTCATCGATGCTGGCGGCAAGCGAATGCGTCCCCTGATTACGCTTTTGACCGCGCGAATGTTACAAGACAGCCAAAGCCAGCAGGCGATGCAACTGGCGGCAATTACTGAGATGCTGCATACGGCGACATTGGTGCATGATGATGTGATTGATGCTTCAGGACTCAGACGGGGCAAGCCGACAGCGAACGCTACTTGGGATAATGCCACGGCGGTTTTGGTGGGGGATTATTTGATTGCTCGCTCATTTAATTTATTGGTTGGATTTAATAATTTGCCGCTGCTTAAGCTGTTTAGTGATGGTACTTGCGACATTGCTGAAGGTGAAGTTTTGCAGCTGCAACACCAGCACAACCCTGAAACTCAAGAAGAAGATTACCTAAAAATCATTGATGGCAAAACATCACGCCTATTTATGATGGCAACACAAGGGGCGGCACTGCTCCAAGGTCGTGAAGAAGTTTTGGCGGATTTGGGGGCATTTGCGTATCATTTTGGTAACGCCTTTCAGATGATTGATGATGTGCTGGACTTTAGCGGTGATGCGGCGGTAATGGGCAAGAATTTGGGCGATGATTTGGCAGAAGGTAAGCCGACCTTGCCGATTATCAAAACTTTAGAATTACTAAAAAATACCAACCATCAAGCCTATGATAAATTACGCATCGCTGTACAGACTGGCAAGGTCGATGATGCCCATGAACTGATCGCCTTGGTGCAGTCATCAGGTGCGTTGGATTATTGCAAATCTCGTGCGTTATCAGAAACTCAACTGGCTCAGCAAGCACTACAAAACTTGCCCGATAACCGCTATCGCACAGGCCTGTATCAGCTGACCGAGCTTGCCAGTGCTCGTTTGGTGTGATTGATTAAAATTTAACATTTATTAAAATTTAAAACCCAATTAAAAAGTTAAAATCAAATCTGATAGCAACAAAAAAAAGTGCCGTATTCAATCCAATGCAAATACGGCACTTTTTATTTTAGGTTATTTCGGTTGATTGCAATCGATACGAATCTTAGAATTTAGCAAAATTTGGATAAATTTGCCCAATTTATAAAATTAGTCCAGCTTAATTTTGTCTTTTAATAAAAATTCCATCAAGGCTTTTTGGGCGTGTAGGCGGTTTTCGGCTTCGTCCCAGACCACGGAGCGTGGATCGTTGAGCAAATCAAAGCTGATTTCTTCGCCACGGTGTGCAGGCAAGCAGTGCATAAACAGCACATCAGGATCGGCCTTATCTAGCATGGCAGGGCTGACTTGATAGGGTGCAAAGCGGCGAGCTCGAGTCATTTGTTCAGACTCTTGACCCATGCTTGCCCAGACATCGGTGGCAATCAGGTGTGCGCCTTTGGCAGCTTCTTGCGGGTCTTCGACATAAGTGACGCAGTGGCTGTATTCTTCGATAAGCTCAGGATTTGGCTCAAAGCCATAAGGGGCGGTCACTCGCAGATGAAAACCAAACTGATGTGCTGCCAAAATGTACGATGCACACATATTATTGCCATCACCAACCCAAGTGACGGTCTTGCCTTTGATGCTGCCACGATGCTCATGAAAAGTCTGCATATCCGCCAGCAGCTGGCATGGGTGAAAATCGTCGGTCAAAGCATTAATCACTGGCACAGACGAATGCTCACAAAACAGCTGCAATTTGGCATGCTCAAAGGTGCGAATCATGATGATATCGACCATGCTTGAGATGACTTTGGCAGAGTCTTCAATGGGTTCACCACGCCCCAGCTGGGTATCTTTTGGTGATAGGAAAATGGCATGGCCGCCAAATTGACCCATGCCTGTCTCAAAAGAAATGCGAGTGCGGGTTGATGATTTTTCAAAAATCATGCCCAGCGTGCGGCCGACAAACGGTCGGTAAATTTCGCCACGGTGCTGCATTTGGCGTAACTCACTGGCACGGCTGATGATGGCTTGCAGTTCAGCAGGTGTCATATCTAAGAGATTGCGAAAATGGCGTACGGACATGGCGGACTCTTTCCTTTTGGTCGGTCAAATTTGGTTGATTTGGTTTAAGTTTTTGGTCGAGTTATGGTCGATTATGCAAGCCAAATCATTTTGGTTAAGTAATTTGAGCTAAACAGTTTAAATCAGATAATTAAATTAAATAATTTAAACAATCAAGCAAACTGGCTCAAACAAACTTGTAGTATAGCACTGCTTGGCTGGCTTGACCATAGTTTGCGTGCATTTTCGTGGAGATTTTTGCTAAAATGTTTTTGTTAAAATTATTCTGCCAGAGTATCTTGTCAAAGCATCTTGATAAAACATTCTAGCAAATTATCACGGCGATGGCGGATTTTGTGAGCTTTGGGCAAAAATAATGCAAATATTTGTGTAAACAAGCGTATATTTTTACAACTTGTTACACTTATTTGTGATAAAATTGGAGAAATTTGACAGGATAGCGGCGAACAGGCGACAACCTGACGAACAACCAGTTTATTTTAGAAGAATTTAGGAGCGTAATGATGGCAATTTATCTAACCGCCACAGGCATTCACACCCCAGCCGACAAAATCAGCAATGACGAGCTGGTGGCAGCATTTAACACTTATGTGGACAATTACAATCAGACACATGCTGACGCCATCGCTGCTGGTGAAAAGGTAGCGTTGCAATATTCATCGAGCGAATTTATCGAAAAAGCATCTGGTATCAAATCACGCTATGTCATTGATAAAAAAGGCATTCTTGACCCTAACATCATGGCTCCCATCGTCCCAGCACGCAATTTGGGCGAAGAGATGTCAGTGATGGCACAGATGGGTCATGCAGCCTTGATGCAGGCACTGGACAATGCTGGGCTACAAGCCGATGAGCTTGATGGTATCATTTGTGCATCATCAAATTTTCAGCGTTGCTATCCTGCCATCGCCATCGAGATTCAGCACGCCATCGGCATGACGCATGGCTTTGCCTATGATATGAATGTGGCGTGTAGTGCGGCGACTTTTGGCATCGCACAAGCGGTGGGCAGCATCAAGGCAGGTCTGGGTAAAAAAATTGCCGTGGTCAATGTTGAGATTACTTCGGCACATCTAAACTGGCGAAATCGTGATAGCCACTTTATTTTTGGTGATGTGGCAGCAGCAAGCATTGTTGAAACACTGGATACACCAAAAGGCTATGAAATCCTTGATAGCAAATTGTACACGCAATTTTCAACCAACATCAAAAACGAATACGGCTTTATGGATCGCAGCGAATTTTTGGCGGCAGGCGTGCCAATGTATGGCGATTTGCAAGAGCCTGTAACTGACAAGCTGTTTTTGCAAGAAGGGCGCAAGGTGTTCCGTGAAGTTTGTCCAAAAGTGTCGGAAATCATCACCACACACCTAAGCGAAAATCACATCACACCAAGCCAAATCAAGCGTATGTGGCTGCACCAAGCCAATATTAACATGATTGATTTGATTTTGCGGACAGTAGTCGGTAAAGATGCCGATAAAGGCATTGCCCCTGTGGTGATTGCCGAATATGGCAATACCAGCTCGGCAAGTCCTGTAGTAGCATTTCACGAAACCCAAGAAGGCGTTGCAGCTGGCGACATTTGCGTGATGTGTTCGTTTGGTGCAGGCTACTCAATTGGCTCTGTACTGCTAAAAAAAAGTTTAAATTAAATTTAAACCAAATGGCTGAACCAAAACAGCCAAACCAAAAGCAAGCATTGACCGAATTTTGATAAGTCGCTGTGGCAATGTGGTGAATTTGCCTGATTTTGTCCAATTTTCCCAATTTGCTAAGGCTTATATATAAAAGTGTTATCAAATTGTTAAATTGTGATAAAATCAGCCATCAGCCATTGTCTGGCGACGGTCAAACTTGTATAATTATCAATCAAATTCATTGATTAATCCCATCGCTCATCGGTGCATTCTGAGTGGGCGATTTTTATTTGAAATAAAGTAAAGGTCATTATGCGACATTTTATCTTTGATATTATTTTTACCATCGTCTGCTTTGCCATCGCTGCATGGTGGGGTTATAGCCATGGCGGTGTGTCGGCGATGCTGCTGGCATTGGGTATTACTGCGATTTTGGCGGTGATGGAAGTGTCGTTGTCGTTTGATAATGCCGTGGTCAATGCGTCAATCTTAAAGGGCTGGAATGATTTTTGGAAAAAAATCTTTTTGACTATCGGTATGTTGATTGCGGTTTTTGGCATGCGTTTGGTATTTCCAATCGTCATCGTGGCAGTCACGGCAAATCTGGGCATGATGGAAGTGGTTACTTTGGCATTGAATAATCCTGCCGAGTACGCCGAGCATCTCAAAGCACATCATGCCGAGATTTCGGCATTTGGTGGTATGTTTTTGTTGCTGGTTTTTTTAAAATTCATCTTTGGCGACAAGGACATTCATTGGTTCCGCTGGTTAGAATCACGCTTGGTCAGATTTAGCAAAGTTGATGCGATGAGTGTGTTTGTGGCACTGGTGGTGCTGATGATTTCGATGAGCTGGGTCGAAGAAGCCAAGCAAAGCGTGGTCATGCTGGCAGGCATTTGGGGCATTTTGGTGTATTTGGGCGTGAGTGTCTTGTCGGCACTGCTTGAAGGCAGCAATGATGACGCCGATGACGAAAGCAGCCAAGTTACCAACACCGCAGGCGTGTCATCAACGATTCTAAAAGGCGGCATGGCAGGGTTTTTGTACCTAGAAGTACTGGACGCATCGTTTAGCTTTGACGGCGTGATTGGTGCATTTGCCATCACCAATGATGTGATTATCATCATGCTTGGCTTGGCGATTGGAGCGATGTTTGTGCGTTCGATGACGATTTATTTGGTGGACAAAGGCACATTGAGCGAATTTGTCTATCTGGAGCATGGGGCGCATTATGCCATCGGTGCTTTGGCGATTATCATGCTGCTTTCTACTCGTTTTCACATTCATGAGATGATTACTGGCTTGATTGGCGTGGCGTTTATTGCTTTGTCTGTCTTCAATTCTATCCAATACAATAAAAAACAAGCCAAGAAACACGCCTAAATGACCGTGAAAGCAAAAACACCAGTTTGTGGCTGGTGTTTTTTTTGATTGTTGGTTTATTGAGTTTGATGAATTTACCAAAATCTGGCATTGTTCACCGATTTTGGGTTTTATTTGCCTAAAGTTAACTAAGATTATAAACCAAACTAAGTATCAGCAAAGAAAAAAATCTGGTTCTTTACCGTACTTTACTGTGCGTTGGCTTGGTATAAACTGACCACATGACCGACAATGATGATGGCAGGGGCATTGATGGCGGCAGATTCTTTTTTGGCGACAATGTCTGCAAGCACGCCTGTTAATACCGTCTGCGTAGGCAGGCTGGCATTAGAGATGATAGCAATCGGCAAATCACTTGGTAAGCCTGATGCCGTAAGGCTTGCAACGATTTTTGGTAGGGCGTGCAAACCCATATAAAACACCAAAGTTTCATCGGTTTGGTAAGCACTTTTTAGGCCGTCAAACGCTTCGTTGGTCTGATAACAACCTGTCAAAAACCGCACCGAAGTCGCCACGCCACGATGGGTCAAAGGAATGCCGGCATAGCTGCCTGCCGCCAGTGCTGCCGTGATGCCACTGACCACTTGATAGGCGACGCCTGCTTGTTGGCAAGCCAACATCTCTTCGCCACCACGCCCAAAGACAAACGGATCACCGCCTTTTAGGCGTAGCACTCGTAAGCCCATTTTGGCATAATGTACCAAAAGCTCGTTGATTTCATCTTGTGTTTTGGTGTGGTCTTTGCGTTTTTTACCGACAAAGATTTTTTGGCTGTCTCGGCGGCACAAATCCAAAATTTCATCAGACACCAAGGCATCGTATAGCACGACATCGGCTTGTTGCATCAGTCGCAATGCCTTAAAAGTCAATAAATCTGGGTCGCCAGCACCTGCACCGACAATGTACACTTCGCCGCTTTTTTGGTTATTTTGGCAAAAATTTTGTAATTCATCGGGCAATTCGGCAATTTTTTCGTCTTTTAACGCCCGGTTAAATATCGATTCCCAAAAATAGCGGCGTTCGGTGATGCTGGGTAGGGCATCTTTGACCGTTTGGCGAAAATCTCCTGCTTTTTTGGCAAGTAAGCCCAAGCTGCTGGGTAAACTGCTTTCAATTTTGGCACGAATCAAGCGAGCCAACACAGGGGCTTTGCCATTACTGGATACACCGATGACGATAGGACTGCGATCCACGATGGCAGGAAAAATAAAATCGCACAAATCTGGCGTATCGACCACATTGATGGCAACGCCATGCTGTTTGGCGGCAGCGTGAACGGCAAGATTGACGGTGTGATTATCGGTAGCACTGACAATCAAGTCTGGCTGGTGGCTGCCAACATCACTGCCATCAAAACTTTTTTGGACAGCTACAAAAGATTGCTGCTCTAAAAATGCCAAAAATTCATCGTCAAAATTTTTGGCAATCGCCACGATGCTCGCACCTGCCTTTGCCAAGAGTGTCGCCTTGCGGTAAGCGACATCGCCGCCGCCGACAATCAGCACGGTTTTATTTTTTAGATTAAAAAACAATGGCAAAGTATTCACAACAGCTCTCTGGGTTTGTTGGCTTGGATTGGCGTTTGGTTCGGCAGACGATGACGAACCAAACGACGATTAATTAAGCGGTGATTAATTATCCGATGATTCATTAAACGACAATTAACTGAACAATGGCAAACGGCTGACCGATTCGCCATCGTAGCCCGTGGCCAAGTCCTGCAAGGTTTTGGTCAAAGTCGGCACTTGCTCGGCATCTACCAAAAATGCATCAACGCCTGATTTGACAAAGTAATTGGCCTGATCAAGGGCAAAATCGCCAGCGATGATGATCTCACCGCCAAAGCCCTTGTGTCTGGCATGACGCACCAAGCTAAAAACACGACCGTCCATAAAATTGGCAACGCTAAACAGCAAAGGGGCATCGGCTTTGATGGCAGTTTCAATGTCATCTGGCGTGCTATCAGCAGTCAATGCCTGCTCCAAATCGTATTCACTTGCCAAAACTTCACTCTTTGCATCGGCAAAAACCTTAATTGTACTCATTTTTTATCCTTATTATTTGTTAAATTGTCCACCGCATTGCTTTGTCAGAATGCCTGCCAATTTTTTATTTTTATTGGTAGGCAAACTGACACGGTGGCAAGCTGGCATGATTAACCATAAACGGCTGCTTTAAACGGAGCAATGCCCAATCGCTCAACGGCTTGAGCGAAACTTTCGACATGCTCATCGGTTTCGATGCGTGCATTTTTATACACATCGACAATGGTGGCGATGGTACTGGCAACATCGTCCGCTGCCACGGCACGACCCAAAATTTGTCCCAATTTGGCATTTTCGCCAGAATTGCCGCCAAGGCTGATCTGATACCAATGTTCGCCTTTTTTGTCCACGCCCAAAATACCAATATCACCCACATGGTGATGGGCACAGGCGTTCATACAGCCTGACATATTTAGGCGAATCTCACCCAAATCATACAGATAATCCAAATCATCAAACTGCTTTTCGATGGATTCGGCAATGTTATGCGTGGTGGCATTGGCAAGTGCACAATAGTCAAAGCCCGGGCAGATAATCATATCGGTCAAAGTGCCGATATTGGCACGAGCTAGGTTTAACTCACTTAACTTTTGCCACACGGTGTACAAATCGCTGATTTTAACATCGCCAAGCACCAGATTTTGTTGGTGCGTTGAGCGAATTTCGCCCAAGCTATAAGCGTCCGCCAAATCCGCCAAGGCAAACATCTGTGCATCGGTAATGTCGCCTGCAGGAATGTATTTACCATCAACAACGCCAGCTTTTAGTGAGATAATCACCGCCTTGTAGCCGTTGATTTTGTGCGGTACGGTGTTGTGCGTGTACCAATCGCTAAATGCCTTGTCTGCCAAAAACTCGTCCAGTGTTGCTTGGGCAGCCAGACTGTCGATTTGCTCATAATCTGGCTCGCTAAAGTAGCTTTGAGCTTTGGCAAAATGGGCATCGCTTAGGGTCAAATCGCCGTCTTTGAGCGTTTGCCATTCGGCATCGACTTTTTGGGCAAAGACATCTTTGCCAAGGCTTTCAACCAAGATTTTGATGCGTGCTTTGTATTTGTTATCACGGCGGCCTTCAAGGTTATACACTCGCAAAATGGCGTCCAGATAGCTTAACAAATGACGGCGTGGTAAAAATTCATTAATCACCTTGCCGATAATCGGTGTGCGACCCAAGCCGCCGCCGACCAGTACTTCAAAGCCAATTTCGCCATCACGCTCAACCAAATGCAGACCAATATCATGCACTTGCGTGGCGGCACGGTCGGTTTTGGTGCCGATGACGGCAATTTTAAATTTGCGTGGCAAAAAGGCAAACTCTGGGTGAAAAGTACTCCACTGGCGGATAATTTCGCAATAAGGGCGTGGATCGGCAACTTCATCAGCATGAATACCAGCATAAGGGTCAGTGGTGGTATTGCGGATACAGTTGCCTGAAGTTTGAATGGCGTGCATTTGACTGGCGGCAAGTGCAGCAAGAATGTCTGGCACTTCTTCAAGTTTTACCCAGTTTAGCTGCAAATTGGTGCGTGTGGTAAAATGCCCATAGCCTTTGTCAAAATCACGAGCGACTTGTGCCAAAGTACGCAGCTGATTGCTTGACATCAAGCCATAAGGAATCGCAATACGCAACATTGGTGCATGACGCTGGATATAAAGACCGTTTTGCAAGCGTAATGGCAAAAATTGCTCTTCGGGTAACTCGCCTGCCAAAAAACGCTGGGTCTGGTCACGAAACTGAGCCACACGCTCATCAACCAGCTTTTGGTCGGCATAGCTATATTGATACATGGTAATTCCTTTGGCTTATTGCTAATGGGATAAAAGTGGTGTTTTTGGATATCGCATCATGTTAAGCGTTTGATATTAAAAATTAAAATTCAAAAATGGAATATCAGTAACAGTTTTGGGGATATGATGCAATCGGGCAATATTGTACAACAAAACATGGCACAATAAAATCACCCAATCCACAAAACCGCCTGATGGTGTCAGACGGCTTTGTTGGTTTTGGGCAATTGGGTGGACGATTTGCTGGGCAATTTGGCGGCGTTATTCTGTGCCAAATTCTTTGCGTTTTTTGGCAAAAAATCTGTCCAGTCTGTCCATGGCATCTTCCAAATCAATAAGATTTGGCAAAAATACCACACGAAAATGGTCAGGGGCGTCCCAGTTAAAGCCCATGCCTTGGACGATGAGTACTTTTTCTTCGATTAGCAATTCCATCATAAATTTCATGTCATTATCAATCGGATAGACATCACGGTCAATTTTTGCAAAGCAATAAAAAGCACCTTGGGGCATTGTGCAGCTAATGCCTTTGATGGCGTTTAGGCGTTCAACCGCCAGATTTCGCTGCTTGTACAGTCTGCCAGTGGGGGCGGTCAAGGCTTGCATGGATTGGTAGCCGCCCATCGCTGTCTGAATGGCGTATTGGGCTGGCACATTGGCACACAGACGCATACTGGCAAGCATGGTCAAGCCTTCGATAAAGTCGGCGGCGTGGTCTTTTTTGCCAGATAGCATCAGCCAACCTGAACGATAGCCAGCGATGCGATGCGATTTGGATAAGCCATTATAAGTCAGTACCAAGCAATCATCGGTGATGGTACACATTGGTGTGTGCGTGATGCCATCGTACAAAATGCGGTCATAAATTTCGTCCGCCATGATGACCAGACCGTATTTTTTGGCAAGTGCGGCGATACTTTTTAGCATCTCGTCAGAATACACAGCACCAGTTGGGTTGTTTGGATTGATAATCACAATGCCCTTGGTGTTGGCGGTGATTTTGCTTTCGATGTCCGCCAAATCAGGCTGCCAGTTGTCTTCTTCAACGCAGCGATAATGCACTGCCTTACCACCAGCCAAATTGGCGGCGGCTGTCCATAGTGGATAATCAGGCATCGGAATCAGCACTTCATCGCCGTCATTGAGCAGTGCTTGCATGGTCATCACAATCAGCTCACTGACGCCGTTGCCGATATAGACATCATTGACATCGATGGCTGATAATAAGCCTTTGCCTTGATAATATTGCAGCACCGCCTTACGAGCGGCAAAAATCCCTTGTGAGTCAGAATAGCCTGATGCATCTGGCAAATTTATCGCCACATCACGAATAATCTCTTCGGGGGCGAGCAGTCCAAATGGGGCAGGGTTGCCGATATTGAGCTTGATGATACGCTGGCCTTCAGCTTCCATGCGGTTGGCGGTTTGTAATAACTCACCACGAATGTCGTAGCAGACATTGGCAAGTTTGTTGGATTTTTTTAAAGGTTTTGGCTCTGACATGGTGTGTGGTTCCGATGGGGGTTGGGGAAGTGGGGCGGACAAGTCGGCAGCGGCGTTTTGTGGCGTTTTATTGGTTGAATCGTCCAAGCCATTTAATAAATAGCTTTCGCTGACGCCCAAAGCGGCTGCCAAAATGGGCAATTTACTCATCACAATGCCATTTTTGCCGCATTCCCAATTGGCAATCGCACCACGGCTAACAGGCGTACCCAGTTCGCCCATTTTATTTGCCAAGGCTTCGGCGGATAGCCCCAATGCTTTGCGGCGGTTTTTTAGGCGTGTGCCTTGAGAGATAGTGATGGCGTTGGTATTTGTCATGTGAAATTTCCCAGAATGTTAGGTTATTGTATGTCAAAGACAGATAAAATGCAAGTTATACTTTACAAAATTTACAAAACTTTGGCAAAAGATAAAAATGCAAGTAAATCTTGCAAAATAGTAAATAAACGCAATTTTCCAACTATTTTTTTTGGCAACTATTTGACATTTAAAATGCTGGTCAAATGTTGGACAAATTTTTCTCGATTTATTTTTAACAAAATCTAGCATTTTTGTATTTTTTTGTATATAATAGACAAAATCTACAACGAGCGAGTGATTATGAATACACATAACTTTATCTTAGCATTGACGCAAGGGTAAGTTATTTGTTTTAATCATTCGCTTTTTTGTGGGCAATTTTTGCCAATGGGCGAGTTTTAGCGACGATTTCGCTAAAAAATTTTGCCCAAAATTTGGGGTAGATTAACTTTTATTCCAATAAACATTTAAAATTTATAAAAAATTGGGGCAGATTCATGACGGTTCAAACAACTCAAAAAGCCATTTTGGCACTTGCTGATGGGACAATTTTTCGTGGTGTGAGCATCGGTGCTCAAGGTAGCACGGTTGGCGAAGTGGTTTTTAACACCGCCATGACTGGCTACCAAGAGATTTTGACCGATCCAAGTTACTCAGGGCAGATGGTAACTTTGACTTATCCGCACATCGGTAACACTGGCTGCAATGACGAAGACTGCGAATCAGGCCGCATTCATAAAGTGTGGGCGACAGGGCTGATTATCCGTGATTTGCCACTGCTACACAGCAATTTTCGTGCCACAGGTTCGCTGTCTGATTATCTGATGGCACATAATGTGGTGGCGATTGCTGACATTGACACACGCCGATTGACAACCCTGCTACGCACCACAGGGGCTCAAAATGGCTGCATCATGACCGCTGATGCTGACGGCAATATCGATGAAGCTCGTGCCGTTGAGCTTGCCAAATCAGCACCATCAATGAAAGGTCAAGACCTTGCCAAAGTCTGCTGCGACCAACAAGGCTATGTGTGGACGCAAGGCTCTTGGCAGCTTGCCAATGATGGACGCAATGCCAAGACAACCGAAACTGGCGGACGATTTGCCGAGCTTGGCACGGACATCGAGCAGCGTTTTAATATCGTGGCTTATGATTTTGGTGTCAAAACCAATATCCTGCGTATGCTTGCTGACCGTGGCTGTCATGTGACGGTTGTGCCTGCAACCACACCAATTGATGAAGTGCTAAAACACAATCCTGATGGCATTTTCTTATCAAATGGCCCTGGCGATCCTGAGCCATGTACTTATGCCATCGAAGCGATTCGCCATGTGATTACTCAGACTAAGATTCCTGTATTTGGCATTTGCTTGGGTCATCAGCTTTTGGCATTGGCCAGTGGTGCAAAGACTGTTAAGATGAAATTTGGCCACCATGGAGCAAACCACCCAGTACAAAACCTAGCCGATGGCACAGTGATGATCACCAGCCAAAACCACGGTTTTTGTGTGGACGAAGACAGCTTGCCTGAGCATGTCCGCCCAACGCATCGCTCATTGTTTGATGGCTCAAACCAAGGCATTGAGCTGACCAATCACCCAGCATTCAGTTTCCAAGGACACCCAGAAGCCAGCCCCGGCCCACATGATTGTGCGGTGTTGTTTGACAGATTTGTCAGTGAGATGGAAAAGGTGAAGGAGTTTTAACATATGGCTATTATTGTAAAAACAAAAGAAGAGCTAAAAAAAGCAATAGATAGCAAAACTCAGTATTTTATTGTTGAGGGTGAGCTTGCCAAAGAAATCAAGCAAACGCAGTTTGTTACTACACTGAATAAGTTTGCTTTATTTGGATTGGCAGCTTCAGTTGCTGCTATTGTTGCTACGCCAGTGACTGGTGGAGTGTCTGGAGCGGTAGGTGCTGCTGGCTTAATAGGACTGTCTGCTGCTGGTGTTCCTGCTGTAAGCACTACGGTTTTATTGGCTATAGTAGCTGTAGGCGGAATTCCGATCATTTTGGCTTTGTTTAAAGGGTATGATGTAAAGTATACAATGCATCCAACAGAAGGTATACGTGCAGAATTTAAACGAAAATGATTGATTTATTTCGCTAGTGCTGTGAATATTAATAAAAAGAGTATAGAGTATTTAATTGTTAATATGTGTACAACGAATGTTAAATTATTTGTAGGATTTGACATTTAAGGTAGCGAATAAGTTATTGCTAAATACTAACATATATCATTGGTTGAATTTAAAGTTTAGCTAATGATGTAATTGATATTATAAAGAGAGTAACCATGCCAAAGCGTACAGACATAAAATCCATTCTTATCATCGGTGCAGGCCCTATTGTCATTGGTCAGGCTTGTGAGTTTGACTATTCAGGGGCTCAGGCTTGTAAAGCCCTAAAAGAAGAAGGCTACCGAGTGATTTTGGTGAACTCAAACCCAGCCACCATCATGACCGACCCTGCGATGGCAGACGCCACTTATATCGAGCCGATTACTTGGCAGACGGTTGAAGGTATCATCGCCAAAGAGCGTCCAGACGCCATTTTGCCAACCATGGGTGGTCAGACGGCACTTAACTGTGCGTTGGATTTGGATAAGCATGGCGTGCTTGCCAAATACGGCTGTGAGCTTATCGGTGCAACCAAAGACGCCATCGAAAAAGCCGAAGACCGTGAGTTGTTTGACAAAGCGATGAAAAAAATCGGTCTAGAATGCCCACGAGCGGACATTGCCGAGACCATGGAGCAGGCGTTAGAGATTCAATCTCGCTTTGGTTTTCCAGTGATTATCCGTCCATCATTCACCATGGGTGGCTCAGGCGGTGGCATTGCTTATAACCGTGATGAATTTATCGAGATTTGTGAGCGTGGTTTTGACTTGTCGCCGACACATCAGCTGTTGATTGACGAAAGTCTGATCGGCTGGAAAGAATACGAAATGGAAGTGGTGCGTGATAAAAACGACAACTGCATCATTGTCTGCTCGATTGAAAATTTCGATCCGATGGGTGTGCATACAGGCGACTCTATCACCGTTGCTCCTGCCCAGACCTTGACGGACAAAGAATACCAACTGATGCGTAATGCGTCCATTGCAGTTTTGCGTGAGATTGGCGTAGAAACAGGCGGCTCAAATGTGCAGTTTGGTATCAATCCAAACAACGGTCGCATGGTGGTTATCGAAATGAACCCACGAGTCAGTCGTTCATCTGCTTTGGCGTCCAAGGCGACAGGTTTTCCGATTGCCAAAATCGCTGCCAAATTGGCGGTGGGCTATACGCTTGATGAGCTAAAAAATGACATCACAGGCGGCAAAACGCCAGCCAGTTTTGAGCCATCGATTGACTATGTAGTTACCAAAATCCCACGCTTTAACTTTGAAAAATTCCCACAAGCAGAAGCGACTTTGACCACCCAAATGAAATCGGTGGGTGAAGTGATGGCGATTGGTCGCAATTTCCAAGAATCGATGCAAAAGGCACTGCGTGGACTAGAAACAGGGGCAACTGGCTTTGATGAAATCATTGATTTGCAAGGCAAGTCTGACGATGCCATCACCAGCGAAATCAAAAACCGCCTAAGTATCCCAACGCCTGACCGCATTTTTTATATCGCCGAAGCCTTCCGCCATGGCATGAGCCTAGATGAAGTGTTTGGCTATACCAACATTGATAAGTGGTTCTTGGTGCAGATTGAAGATATTGTGCACACCGAAAACCAAATCAAAACCCTAGGCTTTGGCGGTTTGACTGCTGACAATTTACGCCAATTTAAGCGAAAAGGCATGAGCGATTTACGCATTGCCAATCTGATGGGCATCAGCCAAAAACAACTGCGTAAACACCGCTGGGAATTGGGCGTGTATCCTGTGTATAAGCGTGTGGATACTTGTGCAGCTGAGTTTGAGACTTCAACGGCTTATATGTACTCAAGCTATGATGACGAATGCGAAGCTCGCCCAAGCGACAAAGACAAAATCATGGTTATCGGCGGTGGCCCAAACCGCATCGGTCAAGGCATTGAGTTTGATTATTGTTGTGTGCATGCGGCACTTGCCATGCGTGAAGACGGCTTTGAAACCATCATGGTAAACTGCAACCCAGAAACCGTCTCAACCGATTATGACACATCGGATCGCTTGTATTTTGAGCCTGTTACGCTTGAAGATGTGTTAGAGATTATCCGCACCGAAAAACCAAAAGGCGTCATCGTCCAGTACGGTGGTCAGACACCGCTAAAATTGGCTCGTGCATTAGAAGAAGCTGGTGCGCCGATTATCGGTACTAGCCCAGACGCCATTGACCGTGCCGAAGACCGTGAGCGTTTTCAAAAAATGCTGCATCAGCTTAATCTGAATCAGCCACCAAATGCCTTGGCGACCAGCAGCGAAGAAGGCTTAATCAAAGCCCAATCAGTCGGCTATCCGTTGGTGGTGCGTCCATCGTATGTGCTGGGCGGTCGTGCGATGGAAATCGTCTATAACGAAGATGAGCTAAAACGCTATCTGCGTGAAGCGGTGCAAGCGTCAAACGAAGCACCAGTGCTGCTTGATCGATTCTTGGACGATGCCATCGAAGTTGATGTGGATTGTGTCAGCGATGGCAAAGATGTGGTGATTGGCGGTATCATGCAGCACATCGAGCAGGCAGGCGTGCATTCTGGCGATTCGGCGTGTAGCTTGCCGCCATATTCGCTGGGTGCTGACATTCAAGCTCAAATCCGTGAGCAGACTATCGCCATGGCAAAAGAGCTGGGCGTGATTGGCTTGATGAATGTCCAATATGCAGTCAAAGACAACACCGTGTATATTCTGGAAGTCAATCCCCGTGCCAGCCGCACCGTGCCATTTGTCTCAAAATGCATCGGCACTTCTTTGGCAAAAGTCGCCGCACGCTGCATGGCAGGCAAGTCTTTGGCGGAGCAGGGCTTTACCACCGAGATTGTCCCAAGCCATTATTCGGTCAAAGAAGCGGTATTCCCATTTGCCAAATTCCCGGGTGTCGATCCGATTCTAAGCCCAGAGATGAAATCCACAGGCGAAGTGATGGGCGTGGGCAAAACCTTTGGCGAAGCGTTTTATAAGGCAGTTATCGGCTCAAACGAACGCTTGCCGGGCTTACCAGTTGATGGCGAAATCAAAAAAGCCTTCTTGTCAGTGCGTGATGGCGATAAGAAAAATCTGCCTGCCATCGCCAAGCAGCTTGTCGAATATGGTTTTAAATTGGTGGCAACTGGCGGCACTCAAAGCGTGCTGGCAGCTGCTGGCATCGAGTGCGAGCGTATCAATAAAGTCAATGAAGGCCGTCCGCATATTGTCGATATGATTAAAAATGGTGAGATTCATTTGGTAGTGAATACAACCGAAGGCAAGCAAGCCCAAGAAGATTCGTTCTTGATTCGCCGCAGTGCCTTGCAAGCCAAAGTGTTTTATGTAACCACCATGAGTGCTGCTCATGCGGTGTGCATGGCGTACCAAGTCAAGCTGCCGTTTGATGTGTACAAATTGCAAGATTTGCACGCTTAACCATCGGCATGAGTACCGCTGGTTTGGTGATATTTGCAAAGGTAGATTTGGTTTAGATTATTTAAATTAAATTAACTTGCCCAATTCAACAATTTAGCAATTGAATAAATGGACAATTTAACCATTTGGTAGATTGACAAATTGGGCAGGTTAAAAATTGAGCCAAACCGACCAACTGGCGTATGTTTTATAAAATGGCAAGCGGTCAATGCGTTTGGTTTTATCAAAAAGGCTTGCAATTTTCTTAAAACCCAGTAAAATATCGCTATCAAATTGTCCAAGAAAGCCTTGCCAGATGAAAGTTTGGCAAGCTTTTTTGCATTTGTTTATTTGCTTTAAAAAGGAAAAATTATGCAACGCTATCCCATGACCCCAGAAGGACATCAGGCACTAGAAGAAGAGCTAAAGCAGCTAAAAACTGTTGAGCGTCCACGCATCACCGTCGCCATTGCCGAAGCACGAGAGCACGGCGATCTCAAAGAAAACGCCGAATATCATGCCGCACGAGAGCAACAAGGCCTGTGTGAAGCACGCATTCGTGATATCGAAGCCAAATTGGGCGGTGCTCAGGTGATTGACCCAAGCAAACTGCCACAAGATGGGCGAGTGGTGTTTGGTGTAACGGTGGTGCTTGAAAATCTGGACGATGGTGCAGAACGCCGTTATAAGATTGTCGGTGATGACGAAGCGGACTTTAAGGTCGGTAAAATTTCGGTCAATTCGCCCATTGCTCGTGGCTTGATTGGTAAATCAGAAGGCGATGAAGCCAAAATCCAGACACCAAGTGGTTTGGCGGAATTTGAGATTTTGGAAGTGATTTACGCCTAAATTTTATCAAAATAAGGATAAATCGATGAAACATTTTCATATGTTTGCCGCCATGTTGGTGCTGTTTGTGTTTATTTTTCAAGCATTGCCAGCACTGGCAGGTAAGGCAGCAAGCACATCAAAAGTGTTCAAAATCGCCACACATGTGCTGTATTTGGCGTTGGTGCTGTCTGGGTTTTGGCTGTTTTGGCAGCTGTACCAAGTTGCAGGCGTGCAGCATTGGGCGATTGCCAAGCTGGTTTTGTTGATTGTGGCGGTATCGGCAACCATCAAAGCCCAGCGTAATTACACCCAAGCACCATCACAGGCCAAAGCTGGCTTGCTGATTGCGACAGTGGCTTATGTGGGCATTTTGACCTTGGCAATCACCAAGCCTATGCTTGGCTGATTTGGGCAAATTTGTGGTGGATTGTGGCAAATTGGCAATGCGATTACACCAAGCCGCACCAATATGCTTAAACAAATTTTCATTTAACCAGTATGATTGGCATAAAATCATGCTATAATTGGTTATTTTATTTTCGATGGCTGAAAATGATTTTCAGCCATTTTTATGTGAGTGAAAAAGGATAACTATGCTAAGTTTGAGCAAAGACGATGTCCGTATGCAGGCGACTGCTGGCAATAAAGATGAAGCGTTGGCGGTACTTTGCGATATTTTGGTTGAAGACGGTTTGGTTGATGCCGCTTATTTGCAGGGGCTAAAAGATAGAGAAACGCAGTCATCGACTTATCTGGGGCAGGGCATTGCCATTCCGCATGGTATGCCCAGCTCTCGTGATAGCATCAAGCAAACTGGCGTGCGTTTGGTGCATTTTGCTGATGGTGTGGTTTGGAATGATGCTGGCGACAAGGTGCATTTGGCGGTGGTGATTGCTGCCAAATCCGATGAGCATTTGCAAATTTTACAAAATCTGACCAAGGTGCTGTCCGATGATGTCAGCGATGCCATTGCCAATGCTCGCCAAGCTGATAATGTCATTGATGCGTTAAACGCCAAAAAGCAGTTTATCCAGCAGGCACGCTTGATCTGCCTTGATGTGCCAGCTGTGGACGAAGATGAGCTGTATCTGCAAGCATTGCAGCAGCTAAAGGCTCAAAATTTGATTTCGTCCATTTTTTTGCCAAAGCACGAGCCAAGCAAATTGAGCCATGCTCTAAGCTGTGTGGTGCTAGAAAATCACCCTGCACTCAAAGGCTCGGCATTGGCGATTGCTGCCAACCAAACGCAGGCTTTGGCGGTGGTGAGTGCAACGGCCAGCATCGACAAAGACGCACTGGAACAGGCGTATGATGTGTTGATGAGCGATGAATTTGCCCAAGCCATCACGCAGGGTGATAAAGCGGCGGTTTTGACGCTGCTTGGCATTGATCATCAAGACGGCTGGGTATCGGCATCGGTGGTTTTGCCGATTGCCCATGGCTTACACGCACGCCCTGCCACGGCATTGTCCGAGCTTGCCAAGCAGGCTGATGGCGATGTCAAAGTGTGCGTTGATGATGGCGATTATGTGTCCGCCAAGAGCTTAACTCGCCTGCTGTCTTTGGGGGCAGGCATGGGGCAGACTTTGACTTTTATTGCCAAACCGCAGACTGATGCGGCGGCATTGTTACCAAAATTGGTCGAAGCGGTGCAAGCAGGGCTTGGCGATGAAGTTGTACCAATCACCAAAACCGCCAGCAAAACCACGCCAGCACAGGATTTGGCTGATTTGGCGGCGTTGTCTGATACCAAGGTGGATCATTTACCAATCCTTGATGGCGAAAAAATCCCAGCGATTGCCGCCGCTGCAGGCTTGGCGGTGGGTAAGGCGTATGTCATCAAGCCGCTGCAGTTTGATTATCCGATGACTGCCGATGTGCCAGCCGACGAGCTGGCTCGACTAAATGCCGCCATTGATGCTGTCAAAAATGAGCTTGCCGCCTTAATTGCTGATGCCAAAAAAGCCCAAATTGCCCAAATTTTTTCGGCACATTTGGCATTGCTTGACGATGAAGAAATCACCACAGGTGCGTATGCCGACATTCAGGCAGGCAAGTCTGCACCAGCGGCATGGCACGGCTTTATTGAAAAACTTGCCAATGCTCAAGCGGCATTAGGCAATCACTTGCTTGCCGAGCGGGCCCAAGATTTGCGAGACATTGGTCAAAAAGTTTTATTAAAATTACTTAACCAACAAATCGCCACTGCACCTGACAGTCCGTATGTGCTGATCAAAGAAGACCTATTGCCGTCAGATGTGGCAAATCTTGACCCAGCTTGTGTGGCAGGCATCATCACGGCAGTGGGCGGAGCCAGCTCGCACAGTGCCATCATCGCCAGAGCGTTGGGCATTCCTGCTTTGGTGGGGGCAGGCGGTGGCGTGCTGACGATTGAGAATGAAACGACGGTTTTATTGGACGGCAGCCAAGGGTGGTTTGTGGTGCGTCCAGATGAGCAGATGGTATCAGATTGCCAACAGGCTCAGATCCGCTATCGTGAACAAAAACGCTTGGCTGGTGAACAGGCTCATTTGCCAGCGATAACGCTGGATAATCACCGCATTGAAGTGGCGGCAAACTTGGGTAATGTCGCCGATACTGCCGATGCCGTTACCAATGGTGCCGAAGGCGTGGGCTTACTGCGTACCGAACTTGTCTTTATGTCGCACACACAAATTCCTGATATCGATACCCAAATTGCCGATTATGAGCAAGTGTTTGATGCCTTAGACGGCAAGCCTTTGGTGGTGCGAGTTTTGGATATCGGTGGCGATAAAGCCTTGCCATATCTGCCGATGGCTGCCGAAGAAAACCCATTTTTGGGATTGCGTGGCATTCGTCTGCTACTTGCCCACCCACAGATGTTACGCAGTCAATTGACCGCCTTGATTTTGGCGTCCAAAGGGCGTGATTTGCGTATCATGTTTCCGATGATTGGGCGTATCGAAGAGTGGCGAGCGGCACGAGCGATTTTGGACGAAGTGTTGGCTGAGTATCCGCACGACAATTTGCAAGTGGGCATTATGCTTGAAGTGCCAAGTGCGGCAGTGCTGGCATCGCATTTTGCCAAAGAAGTGGACTTTTTTAGCATCGGTACCAACGATTTGACCCAATATGTACTGGCCATTGACCGTGGCCACCCACAGTTATCAAAAGATGCTGACGGCTTGCACCCAAGCATTTTGACGCTCATTCACCAAGTGGTGCAAGCGGCACATGCCCATGGCAAATGGGTGGGCGTGTGCGGTGAGCTGGCTTGTGATGCCAAGGCAGTGCCGATTTTATTGGGCTTGGGTGTCGATGAATTGTCGATGTCATCTGGTGCAATTGCCTTGGTCAAAGCACAGATTCGCACGCTGTCCTTTGCCAATGCCAAAACCCTTGCCAAGCAAGCATTACAATGCCAAACCGCAAGCCAAGTGCGTCAATTGACAGAAGGTGCGTTATGAAAAAAGTGCTGTGTATCACGCTAAATCCTGCACTGGATATGACAGTGATGGTGGATTGTCTAAGTCTTGGCAATGTCAATCGAGCCACAGGCGTACAAATCGATGCCGCTGGCAAGGCGTTAAATGCCGCTCAGATTTTAAGCCAGTTGGGTGTGCAGGGCGTGGCATCTGGATTTTTGGGTGCGGATAATGTTGGTGAATTTGACAAATTATTTACCAAAAGTCATACGAATATCAAGTCGTCTGATGAGCATTTGCCAACGCTGTTGGTTGATGAATTTGTGCGTGTGGCAGGGCAAACTCGCACCAACATCAAATTAACCGATAACGGCACGACCACCGACATTAACGGCAAGGGCTTTGTGGTGCAAGATGACGACAAAGCGGCATTGATGGCAAAAGTTTTGACACTGGCGGCACACTGCGATGCGGTGCTGATTGCTGGCAGTTTGCCACAAGGTTTTGATGGCAGAGATTTTGACACTTTGCTTGGCGAGCTTGTCAAGGTCAACCCAAAAGTGGCGGTCGATGTTAGTGGCGATGCTCTAAAAATCGCCATGCGTCATTCGCTGTGGCTGATTAAGCCAAACAACGATGAGCTGTTTGAAGCGTTTGCCAAGCCGTGCGACACGCTGGACGAGCAGCAGGCGTTATTTGCGACGCTGGCGACTGACATTGAGCATATCGTCATCTCCATGGGCGATAAAGGCGTGCATTGGCTGACAGCCAATCAAGTTTATCGTGCCACGCCGCCTGCCGTGCAGGTCAAAAGCACCGTGGGAGCTGGTGATACTTTGGTCGCTGGCATGATTTATGGCTTGCTTAGTGAGCATTCACCGAGAGAAATTTTGGCCACAGCGGTGGCATTATCCGCCCATGCGGTGAGTATTGTAGGCTTTGATGTGGCAGATCCAGTGCGTCTTGATGCCCTAAAATCACAAGTGGCATTTTATGGGTAACATATTTATCACTGTTATCAATAATGCTGGGCAATTTTTTTATCTAAAATTTAATCTGTTGTTAAATTAATCTGTATTTTGTATGTTTGGTTGTTGCTTGATTTGTTAAACTTTTGTCAAATCTTTAGCCATTTGGCAGGTTGATGGCAAATTAAGCAAGTTTAAGTTTAATTGGTGTTTTATGCAAAATTTCCCTTCTTCGGTTGCCATCAGTTTGGCAACAAGTAGCGTTCATGCGTTGCTCGTTGCCAAGCAGTTGGTCAAATCACTCAATCAACAAGGCGTGGTTGCCGCCATTATGAATACGCATTCGGCAGATGTGCCACGCATCGTCATCGGTGATGGTGCGATGCAACCAGCCGATGTCATTTATTTGGACGCCAGTCAAATGACAGGCAATGAATTTGCCGATGTGCAGTTTTTGGTATCGTTATTTGCAAACAATGGGCAAAATTTGCTACAAAATTCATCGAAATTGCCGAGCCAATCGCCAAATCACACCACAGGCAAGCCGCTGCATTTTGTGGCGATTACCGCTTGCCCAACAGGGGTGGCACACACCTTTATGGCGGCAGATGCCCTAAAATTGGGTGCAGAACGCTTGGGCTATACCATCGATGTTGAAACTCAAGGTTCGGTGGGGGCAAAGAATATTTTGAGCGATGAAAGCATTGAGCGAGCCGATTTTGTGATTTTGGCGACGGATATTGAAGTCAATGCCGATCGCTTTGCCAATAAAAAAATCTATCGCACCAGCACAGGCAATGCCCTAAAACAAACGGAAAAAACCTTTGCCGATGCCATCGCTACCGCAGCGGTTGCCAGCACCAAGGGCGACAGCGTCGGCGGCGAAACCAACACTAGCACCCAAAAATCAGGTGTGTATAAGCATCTTTTGACAGGTGTGTCATACATGTTGCCGATGGTGGTGGCAGGTGGTTTGTTAATTGCTTTATCTTTTGTGTTTGGCATTAAGGCGTTTGAAGTTGAAGGCTCGCTGGCGGCGGCGTTGATGGGAACGGGCAAGGCGGCGTTTGGTCTGATGGTGCCACTGTTGGCAGGGTATATCGCCTATTCTATCGCTGATCGCCCAGGTTTGGCGGCAGGTTTGATTGGCGGTGCTTTGGCTGGTACTTTGGGAGCAGGCTTTTTGGGCGGTATTGCAGCAGGTTTTTTGGCAGGCTATGTGTCGCTGTGGCTTGCCAAAAAATTGACTTTGCCTGTAACGCTTGAAGCACTTAAGCCGATTTTGATCATTCCTTTGGTGAGTAGTTTGGTGGTCGGTCTTGCCATGTATTATGTCATCGGCACGCCAGTGGCTTATGTACTTAGCCAAATGGAGCATTTTTTGGCAAATATGGGTACTGCCAATGCGGTAATTTTGGGTGTGATTTTGGCAGGCATGATGTGCGTGGATTTGGGTGGACCGATTAATAAGGCAGCTTATGCGTTCTCGGTGGGGCTATTGACTTCAGAGAGCTATTTTCCCATGGCGGCGGCGATGGCAGGCGGTATGGTGCCAGCCATTGGCATTGGTTTGGCGACTGTCTTGGCTGCCAAAAAATTCACCGACAACGAGCGTAACGCTGGTAAAGCGGCGATGGTTTTGGGTGCGTGCTTTATCTCTGAAGGGGCGATTCCATTTGCCGCCAAAGATCCTGTGCGTGTGATTCCTTGCTGTATCATCGGTGGCGTGCTGACAGGTGCATTGGTGGCGTTATTTAACATCACTTTGGTTGCACCGCATGGCGGCGTTTTTGTACTGCTCATTCCGGGTGCGGTCAATCATGCACTGATGTATCTTGTGGCGATTGCGGCAGGCAGTTTATTGACTGGTGTGGCTTATGCACTGGTTAAGCCAAAAGAAATCGCAACAGCTGCATAATAGTCGCATCATTGCCATGCTTGATTAAACAGCATGAACATTAATATTAACAAATTGGCAAATTACCCATCGATAAATGAGCGGACAGTTTGCCAATTTGACAAAAAAATACAAAACCTGCCTTTGGTGGGTTTTGTATTTTGTGGCTGGCGTGCTACAATAGGGATTTTAATTTGATGGTGTCAGCACCAACCAAGCAAATGACAACAAACCTTGGAGTATGACTGTGAGTATTGCGATAAAGATTCAAAGCCAAAACCCTGTAAAACATTTGGGATTGATTGTTGGTGCAGCGATGGTGTGTGCATTGGCAGGCTGTGCCAGTAAGCCGACTTATAACAGCACATCTGGTACGGGCAAAACGGCGACCAGCCATCAGGTGATTACCGACAGTAAAGGCGTGCCAAACCGCTATCAAGTCAAGCAAGGCGACACGGTGAGTAAGATTGCCCAGCGTTATGGTCTAAATTGGCGTGAAGTTGGACAAATGAACAACCTAAACAGCAGCTATACCATTCAGATAGGGCAATGGCTAACCCTGTGGACGGGCACGCTAAAAGCTCGTGAGCAAGCCATCAAGTCAGGCAAACACAGCGGCACAAATCAAACCGTCATCACCCAAAACTCCAGAACCCAACAGCCAAATGGTGGGCAACCTGCCAAGCAGTCAGCTCGACAACCAGTCCAACCATCATACCAAGCACCAGCACCACAGCCACCCATCGCAGCCGCCACCAACGCTGCTGCACCTTTTGCCACAGGCAGCTCAGGCGTGATGCAGTTTCGCTATCCTGTTGGCACCAATAACCCTGTGGTACGCCGTTTTGGTAAGGCGACTGTGGCAGGGACAACTGTGGACAGTCATGGCATGTGGTTCTCTGGGCGTGATGGCGATGCGGTTAATGCCAGTAATGCAGGCACGGTGATTCAAGCTGACCGCAATATGGACGGTGCCAGCATCATTATTCAGCATACCAATGGCTTTGTATCAAGCTATATCCATATCAAAGACGCCCAAGTCAAAACTGGCGACAGCGTCCGTCTGGGGCAGCGTATCGCCAGCATGAAAAATCAGCCAAGCGGTGCGGCATTGCTTGAGTTTCGTGTGGCAAAAAATGGCGTGTATGTCGATCCTTTGACTGTGCTAAAATAGCCAAAACGATGCCAAAACAATGGCACAATAACGGTGTTGGCAAGGGTGGCAATAATGGTAATAACGGTTAAAATCCCAGCCAGATTTATAAAATTTATCAATGGGTAAGCTGTTATGCTCATACTCCAAATAACATTTTACTTTGAATAACATTCAAAAATGCCACCATAAAAATCCCAAAATCACCCAAATACAATCTGTTTGGGTGATTTTTTTGTCAGTTTGATGGGTTGTTTTGAAAATTTCGTAAAACTTAGCCCAAAAACTTAGTCGAAAAACTTACCCAAAGAAAATACCGCCAAAATGTTGGCGGCATGGTGGCGATTGATTGCAATTATTTAATAAATAATTATTTAATAACAATTATTTGGCGATAATTATTTAGCAATAGTTATCCAATAACAATCATTCATAAATCTTAATATAAGCACCTGAACGCAATTCTTGTAGCCAGTCTTCTTGTGCTTGCGGTGCTTGGCGTGTGAATAGATATTCACGAGCGGCGTTGCGGCGGTATTGTTCGGTAACATCTTTTTGGCGGATATCATTGACTTTTAGGATATGCCAGCCAAATTGTGAGCGAAACGGCGTTGAGTAGTCGCCACGAGCGGTGTTTTTCATCACGGTTTCAAATTCGGCAACCATTTCGCCTTCATTGACCCAGCCCAAGCCACCATGCTGTGCTGCCGAGCCTGTGTCGTCTGAGTAAGTGGCTGCCAGCATCGCAAAATCACCGCCTTTTTGTAGCTCTTGGTACAGGGCGTTGATTTTTTGTTCGGCCATGTCGCTGCTTTGGTTGTCATCGACACGAGCTAGGATATGGCTGGTGTTCCATTCAGATGCCAAGATTCTGGCTTGTTCTTTTTTATCGACCAATTTGATCACATCGATACCATCGGCACTGACCAAAGGCAGTGATGTCTGACCAATCGCTAATTTATCAACTTCGGTGGCGATATTGGCGGGCAGGGCATTGGCATTAATCAGACCTGTGTCCACGCCTTGTAGTTCGCCAGTAAGTTTGGTTTGGTTGGTTTTTAGGGTTTGATCCAGTGTTTTGCTGTTATCAAGTGCCGATTTGACCTGCTTGGCGACCGTCAGTGCTTGCTGGTAGTTTTGTTCGCTGGCGGTGTGATTCAGATAAGGCACACGAATGTGTAGCAGCTGATATTGGCTTTGGTTCAGTCGTGCCGCTTCTGGGCTTTTTAGGAATGCATTGACCTGCTCATCGCTGATACGCACACGGCTTTGCACTTGGCTTTGCCACAGAGCTGCCATTGATGCGTCTTGGATTAGCCCTTGACGCAAGGCAGCATAACTGCCTGCTTGCTTACCATCTAGCGTGCTTTGTAGCTCTGCTAGGCTTGATAGGCCTTGAGATTGGGCGATTTGTAGCAGTTGCTGATTGATGATGGCATCATTGACAACCATGCCAGCACGGTTAATCAGACCCAGTTGCAGTTTTTCATCAATCAGCTCATTTAACGCCACTGCTTGCACTTGCTCACTGGTGGCGACTGTGCCACGCTTTTTCATTTCGTCAGCGACGATTTGGGCGGCTTGCCCCAGCTCACTTTTTAAGATGATTTCGTCATTGACGATGGCGACGATGCCGTCAGTGCTGTTACTGCTGATTGATGCATGAGCCGCCAAGCTAAGACAGCCAATCATCGCTGCTGCCAAGGTTTTGATGATAAAGTTACCTTGCATGAAAAATCCTTATGTACTTATGTAAAATCAGTTAAATGGCAAAATCGCCAAAATTGTCATAAACCGCTTAAGTGTAGCACTTGCCACGCCAATCGTCAAACAAACAAGCAACCGCCGCCATGATAATTGTTGGGCATTTACAAAATTGCCAAGATTAAGCAAGTTTTTAGCCCAATTTGCTTAATTTACCAAGTTTAAGCCTGAATTTGCCAAGTCGAATTTTGCCAAATTTGCTCAATTTAGCAAATTTTAATTGTCGATGTTAAAAATTTGTGCAAATCAGCACCGCAAAACCAAAACATAATGGTAAATTAGAACCAAAATGGTCAATTAGAACAATCAATCCAGCCAATCAATACGCTTTTTGCCATGCGTTTTGCACTTGATCATAGCCCAAAATTCTGTCGCTTAACAGACGATTTAGGCGGCTACTACTGGTGATACCATTGAGTCGAATCTCTGCCATGATGGCGGTGTTTGGCGACTGGTGCGGATTGATGGCATCACGATAGCGGCGTGCGTAGATTGACAAGCCATAGCAGCAATCTTCGTAATTGACCCCCAAAATCGAATCCATCAAATAGCCCTGTGCGTGATCGTATTGCGCCTGTCCCATCAGCCGCCAGCGGTTGTTGATGGGGAAAATCGCCGATGCGGTATAAGCAGACAGGGCGGATTGGTTCAAGGCACGGTTTTGTTTGCGTTCGATGATGCCTAGGTTAAATAATGTCTGTTCGCTGGGTTGATAACGCAGCTGGGCAACGATGTTATTAAGATGATAATTGGTGGCAAACGACCCTGATGCGTCTAGCCATAAGCCATTTTTGGGTTGTAAACTGGCTTGCCATGCCAATCCTGAACTTTTGCCGATGAAATTTTGGTGATTGTCATTATCAATGCCGACACGCACATCATCAAGTAAAATCTGCTCAGCGATACCACCTTCAAAGCGTGTCTGCCCTGTGCTGTCAATGTAGCGATAGCTAATCGCAGGCGTGATGGCGTGCAAGTCTTGAATGCGGTCATAACCCAAAAGCCACTGATTGCTCAACAGCTGCTCATAGCTTAATTGGGCGACACCAGTCTCAAAATTTGGGATATTTTGCTGGTTTTTAAATGGTGTATAAGTGTAGTGCAGGCGTGGCGTCAGCACTTGATAGCCGCCCAATTTGTCATCAAATAAGGCAAACGGCGAGCCAGATTTTTCAAAAAACAAGCCTGCGTCCACGCTGAGTGTGGGGGCAAAGACTGAGTATTTACCATCTTGTTTGCTCAAATTTTGGTCAGCTAGGCTGTCTTCGTCATAGCTGGCGTACAAGTGCGACAATGAGAGCTTTGGCGTGGCATAGCCCCACGAGCGTAAGATGGGGTAGCTGGCACTGATTTGGTTAAACATTCTGCCGCCGCTTTTTTCAGGCTCAGAGTTGTCATCGATGGTTTTTTTGAAATACGCTGAATTGTGGATACCGCTGATTTGTAAGCCGTCTGGTAAGCCCAGCCATGCTTTTGGCAGGCGATAATTGACCGACAACTGCGGCAGGCGAGCATAAGGGCGGTCTTTGTCCAAAATGCGTGTGCCGTCAATCTTAGCACCATCTAAGCGTTGAAAATCTTCAAAACGAAAATCTGCCGAGACATTTTCGTCCAAAAAGCTCGCCCCAATGCGTCTGGGCAAGTTTAGACTGGTGGATTCTAGTCTTAGGGCATCAAAATCGGCAGGGTATTTGGCATCAGAGACATGCTGGTACTGGGCATAAGCGTGGATTTTGTCAAATTTTTTGGGTTGCCAACCATGCTCAAAGCGGATACGGCTGCGGTCTTGGTTGTGGTATTGTCTGTCGTTTGGCAAATATGATGCCGTCAGCTCACCTGAGCCAAAATTGCCAGTCAAATAGCGAAATTCGCCAGTAATCATCGGATTTTTGTTGGTAAAAATCGTTGGCGTGATGGTGGCATCATAATTTGGGGCTAGGTTGAGATAATAAGGGGTGCTAATCTCAAAGCCATCAGACGCACCAAAGCCAGCTGTCGGCAACAAAAAACCTGACGCACGGCGAGAGTCGATGGGGAAATTAAAATACGGCAAATAAAAAACAGGAATTTCTTTGATACGCAAAGTGGCATTTTTTGCCACAGCGCGCCCAGTGTCGCTGTTAATATCAATCTTGTTGGCGTCCAGATACCATTTGCGTTCTGTTGGCGGGCAGGTGCTAAACATCACATCTTGCAGCTGATACTGGCTGTCGCTGATTTTGTCCATTTGCCCAGCGTAGCCGTGGGCGTTAATGCTGGTGCTGGCAAAGGCGACATCACGAGCGGTGGCAGTTTGCCCATCGGTGCTGTATTGCAGACTTTCGGCAACGCCAATGATGCCAGTGTTTTTGCCATGATTTGTGCCATTGCCCGTACCGCTGTCTGTGCCATTATTTGTACCGCCATCGCTAAATTGCACTTGACCGCTTGCCACCGCTTGCCCTGTGATGGTGTCTAGCGTGATTTTATCGGCAACGACACGCTGGCCGTTTTGCTCGACAATGACATTGCCCACCAGTTCGGCATAATTTTTGGCGTCATAATAGCCATAATCGGCTTGGGCAAAAATACCGTCCGCCGCCAACAGATTGCCATCAGCGTCCAAGCGTGGCGAAGTTTTGCCATCGGCGGTTGTCGGTGCGGCAGGCTGCAACCAGACGCCTTGGCAGCGAGCTTCTTGGTTGGGTTTGGTGTGATAATTTTCGGACAATTTGGCAAGGCTTTGGCTGCGAGCGACGCCATTATCAAAGCCCAATTTTTCGATAATTTGCTGACCCAAATTTGCTTTGGCTGTGTCATCGTGGTCGCCATGATTGGCGGTTTGATGGCTGTTGGCGGTGGTGAAATTGGTGAAATTGGTTGAATCGTCAATCTTGCCATCAGCACCATTATCGCCATTGTCATTGTCGCCATCGGTTGCCATCATACCATCAACATTGGCATTAACAGCGGTGTCGGCATTGTCCGCAGTATCAGCGTTTGGCTCTATCATTGGCGTGGCGTGTGCTGTCTGTGCTGATTGTGCCAAGGCGTGCATCGGCATGGCAAAAGGCAGACTTGCCATACCAAACAACACACAGCGAATGGCAGTTGCCAAAGGGGTTTTGGACTGATGATGTACCACGGTGTTTGGTGAATGGGTTGCAAAAATACGAGAACGAGTCACAGTTTGCCCTTTTGGTCAAGAAACAACAATAAAAACAAAGAAAATCTTGGTTATTTTACACCATTTGTGGGCGTTTGTTGTGAGAATTTTTGAGATTTTGTGGGCGAATGTGGCAGCTTGAGCGATGGGTATATTTTGCCGATGATAGTTTTACTGGTAAAAGCAAGCAAAATCCGCTAGACTATCGGTTTTAGTTTACCAATTTAGTTGATTTATCGTTGCGGCAATTGGCATGGCAATTGGTAGGGTTAAGTTAAATTAAACAGGCATTTGTGTTGATATTGATATTAATACCGATATTGCGTTTATGCTATGTTGCCATGCCCATGTTTGCTGATACGATAAATTAAAAATGATGAGAAAAATGATGAGCAATACACACGCAAGCGAACGCTTTGATGAGATGATGGATTTTTTAAATGCCCATTTGGCGGCTGGATTTTCGGTGGAGAGCCTGCCTGGTGATGCCAGTTTTCGCCGTTATCATCGCATTTATCTGCCACAAAGTCAGATGACTTACCTGTTGATGGACGCACCGCCCCAAAAAGAAAGCGTCAGCGAGTTTGTCCATGTCGCCGAAGTGATGAGCGAAGCGGTGAATGTGCCAGACATTATCGCTCGTGATATGGCTCGTGGGTTTTTGTTGTTGCAGGATTTTGGCACGGTGGAATTTGCCCATCTGATTGCCGAAGATGCCAAGCATAAAGATGTGTATTATACCCAAGCCTTAGGCACTTTGGCACAGCTACAAAGCATCAGCACCGATGTGGATTTGCCAGCATATAGCGACGAAAAACTGGCACAAGAGATGGCTTTGTTTGATCAGTGGTTTTTGCCGTATTTGGGCGTAAGTCTGAACGATCACGCCCAAAAGCTGTGGACACAGCTACAACAGACAGTTATCAATGCAGTCGCTGCCCAGCCCAAAGTTATCGTACATCGAGATTATCACAGTCGCAACTTGATGGCGGATAAGGGCAGTGATGCCTTGGGCGTGATTGATTTTCAAGATGCGGTGATCGGTGCTTATACTTATGATTTGGTGAGTTTGGTGCGTGATGCTTATATTGATTATGATGAAACTTGGGTCGAAAAACGCATTCAAGAATTTTATCAGCTGATTCGTCCCCGTGTCGATTTGGGCAGTTTTATCGCTCAGACCAATGTCATGGGTGTGCAACGACACCTAAAAGTGCTGGGCATTTTTATCCGCCTGTCTGAGCGTGATGGCAAGCACCGCTATCTTTTGGACATTCCTAAGGTGATGCGTGATTTATTGACCGAATTGCGTTGGCTGTCAGAGCATACCCATGATGCCGTGTATGGCGAGTTTTTGGCATGGCTACAAGCCGATGTTTTGCCAGCTTATCAAGATAAATTTCAAAGCCAATAATTGGCGAAAATAATTCACGATAAAATTGGCAATTTGGTAAATTGACAAAAATAAGCAACCAAACAAGCAAAAAGGGCGATTATGATTAAGCAAGCGATGATTTTGGCAGCTGGCAAAGGCACACGAATGCGACCTTTGACACTCACCACGCCAAAACCCTTAGTCCCTGTGGCGAATAAGCCGCTGATACTTTGGCATATCCAAAGACTGGCAGCGGCAGGCATTCGCCATATCGTGCTAAATGCAGGCTATCTGTCCGATGTGCTGGTGGCAGGATTGGACAAGTTGGACCTTGAAAATAAGCTTAATATCCGCCTAAAAATCTCCATCGAGACAGGTGAGCCACTGGAGACAGCAGGTGGCATCAAATACGCCTTAGATCAAGGTTTGCTGCACGATGAGCCGTTTATTTTGGTCAATGGCGATGTCTGGAGTGAGTACGATTTTTGCCCCTTAGTAGAGCATGATTTGGCGGATAATTTGGCACATTTGCTACTGGTGGATAATCCTGAGCATAACCCAGCAGGGGATTTTGTGCTAAACCATGGCAAAGTCAGCACAAAAACCACCGACCAAACTGCCAACGATACGGCATTGACCTTTGCAGGGATTAGTGTGATGTCGCCACGGCTGCTGGCAGATGTCGGCGTGGGCGAGATTGCCCCTTTGGCACCATGCCTAAGGGCAGCCATGGCAGATGGGCAAATCACAGGCGAGCATATCGCCGATAAATGGGTAGATGTCGGCACGCTGGAGCGACTGGCAGGGCTTGAGCAGTATTTGGCAAAATCTGGCAAATGACCAACTTGGCAAGCAGATGTCCATTTTGCCAAAATTTGCCAACCAATCAACCGCCAAGCGGTACCAATCGATATAAATTTTACCAAAATCCATTAAAAATCTACCAAAAAAAAACTTATTATATATCAATAACTTACAAACTTTATCAAAAATATCGCATTTTTTTGATAAAAAACATTTGACACTGGTGGGAAATTCTATATAATACGCACCACAACGAACGAACACAGCAACACAAATTAAAAATTCAGTGATTGACTGTGATAAGTTTAGAAACTTAAAATGTGATACCTTGACACCGTATCAAACAAAACATTTTAGGGTGGTTAGCTCAGTTGGTAGAGCATCTGCCTTACAAGCAGAGGGTCAGCGGTTCGATCCCGTTACCACCCACCACTTTAGCAGCGGTAGTTCAGTTGGTTAGAATACCGGCCTGTCACGCCGGGGGTCGCGGGTTCGAGTCCCGTCCGCTGCGCCATTATTTGCTTTGTAATCTCAAGTCTCCCCCGACTTGAGATTTTTTTTGTAATTTGTTTTACACTTTGCGAAATTTGATTGCGAAATCCAAAGTCGGATTTGCCAGTGGGTGATTGTCATGATGAAAGACATCGTGGTACACCATAATGATAAAATAGGTTATAATGACAAAACAGGCGTAGCGGCAGCGTTTGACGGCAAGGGCGAATTTAAGACTTTGTTTAAACTTGACCCAGATGGCGACCAGCATCGCAATTTTTTAAAAAATGGAGTTCTGTTTTGACTTATTTATTAGACATGGCGTTAGATTTTTATCATGGTAAAATGCCAGCAGATGTTTTTATGCTCAGATACATTAAAGAAAGGGAAGGCAAAATCACTTCTATCTATGAAAATGCGGCTATTAGCAAAGCTGAATGTGAGATATTTTCTGCCTGTGATAGGTTCAACCCTGATTATGATGTCAATTCGCCGCATAAGTTCGATATTGACGAAGTTCAATTCAGACAAGAAGTCGAGCAAGCCCTAAGGTCGGTGGGCTTAATCTGATTTTTAAGTAAGATGCTTGCGATGGTGCATACGCTCTAACTGGCAAGCAATATTCGGCACAACTTCGCCTAAGTGCTAAAACTTTGCAGCAATTAAGAGAAAATTATGGACAACTTGAAACATTCTGGACGCAAACATTCGGCTACGACTTCTCAAAACTCACCGAATGGGAAGCAAAATTCATCATCAATTCAGGTAAAAGTCCTGACACCGTCCGAGATACAGTCCTTGCGTCAAAGCAAAATTGACGCTTATCATCAGATGATGAAAATGGATTAATTCACTTTTTAACCCAAAAATCCACTTTAAAGCACGCTTATCATTAAGGGTGCTTTTATTTTTGGCATTAAGATGGGCTGTGGTGCGTGCAATTTTAAGCCAGTTTAACCAAAGATCGTTTGGTAAAAATTTGCCAACAGTTTGGCCAAATCGGCACATCAATGCACAAAAACACAAAAAACGCTTGCAGTCTGCTGATTTTTATTTAAAAATATCCTTGTCTCTATTTTTGACAAACAAGGAAATACTGATGAAATATGCACCGCTAAAACTTGCCATGGCAGGCGTGCTTTTTGGTACAAGCCTAATGAGTGCCACTGTACAAGCCGCCCCGATCTTACAGACGCATGGCGATTATGGTTATCAAAATCACAAAAAAGCCAATGCTTGGCTGGAGATTGATGTACAAGCCTTTGAAAATAACATCATTCGCCTACAAAATAATCTGTCTGATAGCACCAAAATTTGTGCCATCATGAAAGCAGATGCTTATGGTAACGGCATTGATTTGTTGATGCCAAGCATCATTAAGCTCAATGTACCATGTATTGGTATCGCCAGTAACGAAGAAGCACGAGTGGCACGGGCACACGGCTATCAAGGGACAATCATGCGTGTGCGTATGGCAGATATGGAAGAAATCAAGGCAGCATTACCCTATGAGATGACCGAGCTGACAGGCAGTCTGGCTCACGCCAAAGCCCTAAATGATTTGGCGGCATCACAAGGCAAATCCATCAATGTGCATTTGGCGTTAAACAGCGGCGGCATGGATCGCAATGGCTTAGATGTCGGCAGTGAGCAGGGCAAGCGTGATGCTTTGGCAATCACTGCTTTACCAGCATTGCACTTGACAGGCATCATGACCCATTATGCCTTTGAAGATGAAAGCTATGTGCGTGAACGCTTGGCGTTATTTAACGAACAAACTGCTTGGTTGATAGCAGCTGCCAAACTTGACCGCAGCCAGCTGACTTTGCACACCGCCAACTCATTTGCGACCATTGCCGTGCCTGAGAGTCATTTGGACATGGTGCGTCCCGGTGGTTTGATTTATGGCGATACCATCGATGCCAAGCCCGCCTATCAGCCGATTATGAGCTTTAAGACCAAAGTGGCATCGGTGCAGTTTTATCCTGCTGGCACAAAGGTCGGCTATGATGGTATGCACACCTTGACCAGAGATTCTTATTTGGCAAATCTGCCGTTTGGCTATTCTGATGGTTATCGCCGTGCCTTTACCAATAAGGGCGTGGTGCTTATCGGCGGTATGCGCGCCCCTGTTTTGGGTAAGGTATCAATGAATACGACTATGGTTGATGTAACAGACATTATTAACAAAACCGCCATTAATATCGGCGATGAAGTGGTGATTTATGGTCGTCAAGGCGAAGGGCAAATTAGCCAAGCCGAAATCGAAGACATCAACGATGCCTTGCTTGCCGATTTATACACCATTTGGGGCAATTCAAATCCACGCTTGATTAAGCCTTAAACACCTTAAATTTGGTTGGTTTAATCTGATTTTTAATTGTTTAACTGTTTAGCTGTTTAACTTTTACCCCAAAACCCCACCCTAAAGCACCCTATCATCAAGGGTGCTTTTTCTATATTATCAAACCACCAAACCATCAAACCGCCCATTTTTCTCCCAAAACACCACGCAGGCACAAAATCGCTTGCTTGAGAATTTTTCCAGCGTATAATAGCAAGCATTTGTTATATTATAAATGATTGTTATTGTGGGGTAAAAATGATTGTTCGGGACAAATCCAATGGGCTAAAGCTGCTGTTTGTTTGGCATGGCACGGTACTGCCAAAGGTGCTGCCGATTATTCTGGGCATTATGACGCTGTCGCTACTGGCTGGCACGCTGGCACGCTTTCACTGGTATGGTGCGACCACAGTGCCTGCGGTGGGTTTTACCATGTTTGGTGTGGCGATTTCGATTTTTTTGGGTTTTCGTAATAATGCTTGCTATGACCGCTGGTGGGAAGGGCGTAAGCTGTGGGGTGCATTGGTGGCAAATACTCGCCATCTGAGCCGAGACAGTTGTTTTTTGCCAGCGGCGGATCGTGAAGCGTTATTGATGGATATGCTCTTGTTTGTGGCGACGCTCAGAGACCGCCTGCGTGGGCAAAAAATCCGCCGTGAGCAGTTCGGCTATACCGACATCAGCACAGAACGCCTAGACTGGCTCGATAGCCAAATCAATGTGCCGCAGCGTGTGCTAGAATCCATGCAAAAACAACTGACCGCCGCCGTACAACAAGGCAAAATCAGCGACATCATCTACGCCACAATCCAAAAGCATCTGGTGGAGATGGGCGGCGTACAGGCAGGCTGCGACCGTATCCATAGCACGCCGTTGCCGTTTCCGTATTCGGTACTGCTGCATCGAGCGGTGTTTTGTTTTTGTTGGATGTTGCCGTTTGGGCTGGAGTCGGTGATGGGGCTGTGGACACCGCTGTTGGTGGGTTTTATTTCTTATTTGCTGATTGGGCTTGATGAGTTGAGCCATCAGTTAGAAGAGCCATTTGGCATGGACCATCACGATTTGGCGTTGGATAATATGGTGCGAATGATTGAGCGTGAGACGCTGATGTTATTGGACAAGCCGTTGCCAGATGCGTGGCAAATTGATAAAAATTATAATTTAAGTTAAATTTAATTGGATTAATGTGATTAATAAAAATAACGGCATCTTGGATTTAGATACCGTTATTTTTTAGACCTGATTATTTGTCAGGGTTTTGAATAGCAATGCTTTCTAAATCACCCAAAGGCGGCTTTGGTACATTGCTATTTTGGACATGTTGAATGGTTGGTTGTTGTGGCATTTCTGGCTGTTGTTGATGTAGCGGCTGCGATTGTGGTTTTGCTGCTGTATCAACAATTTGCACTGGCTCGGCTTGCTTGTGAGCGGCTTGGCTGCCTTGTTTAACTCGGCTTTGATTGACTTGGCAATGATTGATACCAGTAACATAATTCATCATAACGCCAAGCTGACGCACCGCTACCGCACCTTTGATTTTTTGGGTCAAGGCAATGTCTAGCACCGCTGGGTTGGTGATTTGTGCATAATATTTATCAGCTGTTGGCAAGTGCGACCAATGCCAAGGTTCTTCATTATAGCCTTGTGTACGCCCACTGTCATAAGTTTGGCAAAAACCAAAATCAGCGGCGTTTTGTTTGAGCCAGCGATAAACTTTCTTACCTTCTGCACTGTTCCAGTAGCCTGTTTCTACGCTGTTAAAATCAACATCTGTTCCCCAGTGATGGCGGCTGGTGCCGGGAAAAGACGACCATCTAAGAATATCCAAGGCTTTTTTGGTGTCATTATTGGCGTTATTGCCCCATTTGCGTTCCCAAATGCGTCTTTGGTGGTCGTATGAGCGATAAGCAGAAACAATGCTCAAGCGAACGCCATCAGCTCGTGCGGCGGCAATCATTTGCATCAAAGGCTCATAAACTTCTCGGTGGATTTTTTTCAGCTTTTGCCGTGTATTGCTTAGGCACATCGACCAAATTGCTATTCGGTAAGAAGCCCTAAAGTGGTATATGAATTGATAAAACTATAATCTGAGTTAGTGATTAATTTGCCCTAAATTTAAATAAAAAAAGAATGGTTAAGGTGCGATTTTAACCATTCTTTTTGCTTTTTTATATTTATTATTTTTGTTATTCTTAATTATCTAGAGTGGATATAGCTGTTGAATACATATCCTCGCTTACCGTTAGCTTCTACAAGACACCATGCTCCACGATTGCCTTCTGTAACATCATGACGGTATGTTACACCACCACAGTCAAGAATGGCAACAGGGGTGTAATCTTTTAGTTTGGCAATTTTGTGAGCTTTGGCGTATGGTTCGCTACGCATATAAACAAAACCATCTTTTTGGGTTAGGATATAATTATCGCCCGATGATTCAATGAACACAACTTCTTGTTTTGGCGGCTGACGCTCTTTGTATACAACCACGGTTGGCGGTGGAGCAGCTTGGACAGGGGCTTGTTGGACGGGTGCTTGCTGTACAGGGACTTGTTGGACAGGCTGCTGTGCCACTGGATGACCGTTTTGGTCGTATTGTTGCTGTACAGGCTGCTGTGCTTGACCGTCCACAATCACAGGTTGTAGGTTCTGTACTTGCGGCTGGGCAGCTGGTGCTTGCTGGGCTGGGGCTTCGTCTTTTAGAATTTCACGAGCCACGCCCTTGACGATGTCATCGCAAGCGGTCAGCATGGTCGCACCGACAATCGCTCCAGATAAAATTAGCATCTTTTTCATACGCAATCCTTGAATGCTGAAATGTTTGGACAATACAAAATATTCTAATTCATTCTTATCAATATTTCAATATGCAAACAAATGTATTGTTTATTTATCGTTTAACTTACTGTCATGCAACAAAAAACCGATAAAACAAAAGCCAGTGCAATGACTGGCTTTGGTAAGTTGGACGGTGATTATTTTTGATGAATTTAATCAATCAATCAAAAAATGCGGTTCATGCCGTTTAATGCCGCCACACGATAGGCTTCTGCCATGGTGGGGTAATTAAAGGTGGTGTTAATAAAATATTCAAGCGTATGCCCACATTTCATCACCGCCTGACCGATGTGGATAATCTCCGATGCGTGGTTGCCGTAGCAGTGAATGCCAAGTATCTCTAAGGTCTCACGGTGGAATAGGATTTTTAGGACGCCTGAGCGTTCACCGATAATCTGCGAGCGTGCCAAATGTCTAAAGAACGCTTGACCCACTTCATAAGGAATCTGCTCGGCGGTCAGTTCCGCTTCGGTCTTGCCGATGCTAGAAATCTCAGGAATGGTGTAAATCCCTGTCGGTACGCTGCTGATAAATTCGGCATCTTCATCACCAACCATAAAGCCTGCGGCATTGCGGCCTTGGTCATAGGCGGCAGATGCCAAAGACGGCCAGCCGATGACATCACCGACAGCGTAGATGTGTGGTACGCTGGTGCGGTAAGTCTGATCGACTTCTAGCTGACCACGGCTGTTGGCAGTCAGACCGACGGCTTCCAGATTTAGGCTATCGGTGTTGCCTGAGCGACCGTTACACCATAAGATGGCATCGGATTTGATTTTTTTGCCGCTTTTTAGGTGCAAAATCACGCAATCATCGTGCGTCTCTAGGTGGTCAATCTCTTCGTGGTTGCGGATACGCACGCCAAACTGACGCAAGTCGTGGCTCAGTGCGTCCGAGATTTCTTCGTCCAAGTAGCTTAATAGCTGCTCTTTATTATTAATCAAATCAACCACATAGCCCAAGCCAGTAAAGATGGACGCATATTCGCAGCCGATGACACCAGCACCATAGATGATGATTTTGCGAGCGACATAGTCCATTTGTAGGATTTTGTCAGAGTCAAAAACACGGGGGTGGTCAAAGTCCAGCATATCAGGGCGATAAGGACGAGAACCCACGGCAATCACCGCTTGGTTAAAGGTGATGGTGCGAGTCGGCTCATGCTCATTGGCATAAATCTCTAGCGTGTGCGAGTCAATAAAGCTGCCCCAGCCGTGGATTACTTGGATATGGTTACGCTCATAAAACAGCTTATGGGTATTGACTTGGTGGCGGATTACTTCACGAGCGCGGCTCAGTACTTTACTTAGTGGTACTTGATAGCTGTCTTTGGTTTGCTTAAATAGGGGGTCTCGGCGAAAGTTAATGATGTTAAACACCGATTGACGCAGTGCCTTACTGGGGATTGTCCCCACATGAGCGCAGTTACCGCCAACTTGATCACGGGGGTCAATGATGGCGACACGATAGCCAGATTTGGCAAGTTTCATCGCCGCTGCTTCACCAGCGGGGCCTGCACCCAGTACGATGGCATCGTATTCATAATTGTGCTTGATGGGGCTTTTGTGCGTGCGGCGAATACCGATGCGATGGCCGTCTAGCGGACTGATTAGGCTAGGGTGCAGATGCTCATGATCGATGTGTTCAAAGGTCTGGGTATTTGCCTTGGCGGTCGCAGTGGTCGCATCAGCATTGGCTTGGGCGGTCTGCTGCGTGGTTTTTTGTTTTTTTGACATAATCTCCCCTTGGGTTGGACTGGCGTGATGGGCGTGGTTTATTTGCTTTGTGATAAGATTTCATCAAGCTGCCACAGACCTGTCAGCTCGCCAGTATTTTGGTCATATTCTTGGCTGGCACGAATTTTATAATAAATGCCTGCACGGGGTTCAAAGCCCTTGATGTCATTAAATCCGATACCAAAAATCTCACCATCGCCAGTACCCAGCGGCTTGACCAGTAGGCACTGCATCGGACTGCCTGAGTTGCAAGAAGTGCGAGTGGGCAGGATTTCTAGCACTTGACTGTCTTTGGTTGCTAACGCTGGCGTGTACCAAGCGTCAGGCTTTGGGGCGGTGCTTTGACACGCAGTCAGGGCAACCGACAGGCAGGCAAGGGCAAAAACCGATGAAATGGTGCGTTTTTTTGGCATATTTTTTGACATCATGGTTACAATTTACTACTGTTGTTAAATGGTTTGGCAAATGGCTGATTTAATTTGGGGTAAATTTGGAGTAAAAATTAAATTCAAGTTCCAAATCAAATCCAAATCAAATGCTTAACGCAATTCTTAATACGATTATTAATACAATTTTATTAATTAAATCGTAAATTTAATTTTAAATAAAACTTTTAAAATCATCAGTCCAATTGGGCAGCTTTACTCAAATCCTTTTGCTTGGATAGCGTGCAAAATTTGCAACATACACCAAGCAAGCACCAAATCAGACACTGATTTAGACACCGATGCGGCGTTTTAATCCTGTGATTTGCAGAATGCGAGTGGCGATTTCTTCAACCGACATCTCTGAGACATTCAGATTGGGGATTTTTTGGCGGCTATAAATCGCTTGAATGGCACGCTGCTCTTCTTGGCACTGGGCAAGGCTGGCATAACGGCTGCCAGCTTTGCGTTCTTGGCGGATACGCACCAAGCGTTCGGTGTCGATGGTTAGCCCAAACAGCTTGCTTTGATAAGGTTTTAGGGCTCGTGGCAGCTGGCTGGTGTCCAAGTCTTCTTCGGTCAAAGGATAATTGGCGGCACGGATACCGTATTGTAATGCCAAATATAAAGAAGTTGGCGTCTTGCCTGAGCGAGATAACCCAACTAGGATAATATCAGCACCGTCATAGTGATTGGTGCGAGCACCGTCGTCATTATCTAGAGCAAAATGCACCGCATCGATGCGAGCTTTATAATCGTCCGAATCCACATTGCTGTGTGCCATGCCTGCGTGCGGATTGGGCTTGTGGTCGATTTCGGTGGCGATGCGGTTGATTAGACCTTCATAAATATCTAGGTTATGGGCATTGGCAGAGTTGATGATTTCACGGATTTCATCACTGACAATGGTGTCAAAAACTAGGGGGCGAAGTCCGCTTTTTTCAAAGGCTTGATTGATACGCCCAACGGCAATTTGGGCAAGCTCGGGCGTATCGACATAAGGAATGACCTGAATGTCAAATTCCACATCGCTAAACTGGCTCAGTAGGGATTTTCCCAGTGTCTCGGCGGTGATGGCAGTACCATCAGAGATAAAAAACGCACTGCGAATGGGTGGCTCATTGGGTTGCTCAGGGGCGGTGGGGGTGTGGACATACATGTCTGTTCTTCTTTATGGCTGATGATATGGATAAAATCGCCTTATTATAGCACAAAAAAGACGGCACAAAAAGAACCCAAAATCCATAAAGTAATAAAATAGCCATTATTAAAACCAATCAATATCCAAAACCCACCCAAACATAGTAAAATACTCCCCATCACCAGTTTTACACCAAAATGATGTGTTTTTGCTGTAATGTTGTGATTTTGGGCTATTTGCTTGATGATTTTATGGTAATCAAGTTGTTAATTTATTACAAAAAATATTCCTAAAAATGATGGTAAATCTTGGCGAATGCTTGTACTGACTGGTGAGAGCAATTGCTGTATTTGAGATATATCATTTTTAATTTTTATGGGTGTATTTTTATTATAAATAAATAGACAAATTTATTGAGTACTCATAAATAAAACCATAAAGTAAACAGTCATAATAAATCACATTGATAGAGCAACATCTCACGCACAATGTACATCATAAAATCTGCATAAATCCCATCAAAATAACAATAATATTACACCATATTTAAGCCATGAAATTACCAAAGATTGTAAAGCATGGTAAAAAATACCGTGCTCAAATTATGAAAAATGGACATCGTATCACCATCACAGCAGACAGTGAATACGAATGTGAAAGACAACTGATTATTAAGCTATACGATATACAAGACCAACTCCAAACAGATGAGCGTTATTCACCCACACTACAAGAAGTGATACAAGATTATTATCAACATCATCTTAGGCAATTAAAATCAGGTGAATGTACTTACTACTATCTGAAATCATTTATCCGTGATAACCCTACAATTGCTAATAAACCAATCCATCAAGTTACACCACAAGACATCACAGCACACAGAAATGTATTAATGAAACGCATCAGTAACAGTACTGTGGTCAATAGGCTAACCCAGTTAAGTGGGGTATTTAATTATGCAATCAAAGAGCGTTATTGGATAGATGAAAATCCAGTCAGTAAAGTAACCAAACCCACCAAATCACCACCAAGAAACAGACGCATTACACAGGCTGAAATTAACGCACTGATTAAAGTATCTAAGTATTGCTCCAACACACCGCCTAAGACAGTCAGACAGTGGATAGTATGGACGGTATTATTTGCCTTACAGACTTGTATGCGACAAGGGGAAATACTGGGTATGACACCCAAGCACATGCATAAAGACCATGTACATCTGCCTAAGACTAAAAATGGGACAAGTAGGAATGTACCCTTAAATAAACAAGCCAAAGCATTACTAAGACAGCTATGGCTCAATACAGCAGATGCAGATAAGACATTTATACCTATTAAACAAAAGACATTTAACAGCACAACTTGGCATAATCTACTAAAAGATGCTGGTATCACAAATTTACATTTTCATGATACCAGACATGAAGCCATCAGCAGATTTGTTCATCAATACCAAATGCCTGTGGAAGTCTTGGCTAAGATTACAGGACATAAGGATTTACGAGTATTATTAAATACTTACTACAATCCTACGGTAGATGAACTGGTAGAGATGGTGAGTGGTTATTAGGTAGGATTAAGATACTGTGGGTGAAAAGGGAATGATTTTATCATCATCGTTATCATTTTCAAAATGAATATTTGGTATGGCAGACAAATCCACAGTGTCTAAGATGTAAGCGGCAAATTCCTGCAAGGTCATTGGCTCTCTTTCACCTGTTAGTTTATTGACTCTGGTAATATCAAAGGGAGTGTCTGTATTAATAGACTCAGGTAGCTGGGTAACGGCATAAGCCAATGTTACGCAACTAGTCAATACTGACATAGCGGTATCCATTGTAAGGGTAATACTTTTGTTTTTGCTCATAACTATTTCCTATTTACAATTTTACAATTCAAAATCATTAAACGCATCATCAGACACTTCAGCGTCAATCTGTCCTACAAGATAAGAAGTAATTTCTGTCTCTTGTGGGGCAACTTGTACATTGTCTGATGATAGCCACGCATTAATCCATGGGATTGGATTACTGGTATTAAAGAACGGTCTTAAGCCAATGGCTTTCATGCGTAGAGCAGTGATATACTCTAAGTACTGCGTTAAGATTGGGGTATTTAAACCAATCATTGAACCGTCTTTAAACAGATATTCAATCCATGCCTTTTCTTGTTCATAAGCAAACCAGAAAATATCATAGATTTCATTTTTACATTCATTGGCTATCTGTTGATAATCAGTATCTTCTTCAAGCATCAGCTTAAGCATATGCTGTGTACCATTAAGGTGTAATGCTTCATCACGAGCAATCATCTTAATAATCTTAGCATTACCTTCCATCAGCTTACGCTCAGCAAAAGCAAATGAACAAGCAAAGGATACATAAAAGCGAATGGCTTCTAGCACATTGACACTCATAATACATAGATATAAGCGTCTTTTTAGCTCATACATATCCACTGGCTTACCTTGCTGATATTCAAGTGATAGCTCATGCAAGCTGTCATAGTACTGACTGATAGACTCTGCACGCTTAATAATCTCTGGATTAACCACAATATCATCTAACACTTCACTAGGATTATTAAAGATATTACGGATAATGTGCGTATAACTGCGTGCGTGGATTGACTCAAAAAATGCCCATGTTTCAATCCAAGTTTCAAGCTCTGGGATAGAAACCAAAGGTAATAGTACCACATTGGGACTGCGTCCTTGGACACTGTCAAGCAAAGTTTGGTATTTTAGATTGCTAACAAAGATATGCTTTTCATGCTCTGGTAGCTCCATAAAATCTATGCGGTCTTTGGATACATCAATCTCTTCAGGTCGCCAAAAGAATGACAACTGCTGCTGAGTAATGTTCTCAAAGAACGCATAATGCTGCTTATCAAAGCGTGAGACATTGACACCTTGACCTAAGAACATGGGTTCTTTGGTAGCGTCATTGTGTGTGGTATTAAACACGGTATAGCTCATTTGACTATCTCCAGCTGTACAGGGACTTTACCATAAGACAATGGGGCTATCTGCTTAAATGCTGCTTTGGATAAATCCACAACAACACCATGACCCAATCTGCCAGTATCATTGACACGACAAATCACAGATGCTTTGGTCTTAGTATTGGTAACTTTTAGATAAGTACCAAAGGCATAGCGATTACTGGCACAGGTGAGTTTATATTGACTAAACCTTTCACCTGATGCTGTCTTACGCCCATGGAATTTATCTGCATAATAAGTTGCTGACTGGGCATGAGCAGATTCATAGATAAATATCGCTGCAATCAAACACCAACCCAGTAGCATTAAAGTAATGGGATTTCTCATGGCTTAATCCAGTTATTGAAATAACTTGCGTGTCTTTTCAACACTGTTCTTATCAGACTTATCTGGGATAACATGGGTATCATCTTCAATGACATCATCTGTAACTGGTGCTGATGCTGTATTACCAAACAATGCTTTGGTTGGCTCTGTATGGCTCGTATTGGCGTTTTGTGGCTCATCTGGTATTGTTGTACCAGCTGATGCTTTAGGCTCATCAGAAGGCTTTACAGACTCATTATTCACTGGTTTAGATGGTTTGTTTGACTGTTGGTTTTGTTTGTTAGATTGGTTAGATTGAGCTGGTTTATTGGTATCAATCTGCACACCTTCTGATGTGATTTGTACAGATACTTTGGACTCATCAATGGTTAAGCCTTGGTTTGATAGATACTCAATGACAGCTTGGTTTAGCTCTTGTTTGTCTAGGGTGATTTTCATAATAACTCCATAATGATTAATTAAAAATAGCGGTATGTGTGGCTACGATGGCATCACAAATATGCTCTCTTTCGCCTTTGGGAAATTGTAAAAGCCAGTCATCTACTTCAGGGTAGTATTCAGATACCCAGTTCATGACTTCATCTTTACTGGCATCTTTTTTACCCACTGTGGCTTTGACTTGTTGTGGGGTGATGGACAGCAGGGGAATGGTATGTTCTCCATCTTGATAAGCCAATGCAGCAGATAGACTGATACAAGTGGCATAAGACACCATCGCACGAGATGATTGGCTACCAACAGGTAATTCAGCAACCAAAAAGTTAGGCTGATATAAACCAATCAAATTGTGTAAGCCATGATATAACTGAGTGGCTGATTGCAAGTCTTGTAAGTTCTGGCGTTGTTCTTTATCTGGTTTAGAATGAATCACACCGCCTTTGGTGAACTCAAGGACTTGGGTATTCTCATTGTAATTGGCAATACAATAACCCCAGTTGCGTAAACTGGGGTCAAAGCCAATGATGGTTTTCACTGGATTATCGTTCATCAAAATTCCTTAGCATAAATCGCTGTGTCATAAGGCAATTCTTTGAACATATCAAAAGCATGGATTAGTGCTTCTTTTTCATCTACGGAAGTAGCATTGGCAATATCACGCTCAAGTACCCATAGGATATTGCTATGCCATTTAGAGATGACATCAACCATATCACTGGCAGTGTGTAATAAAGTATGTGAAGTCATGTGTGTATCTCCGTCAGTCTTAGGCAAATAGTGATGATGTTTTCTTAGCTGGTGAGCTTTGGGTTGGTTTTTTACCCAAGGTTTTGTCATTGGTTTGACCTTCCCACTTATCAAGCCAAGTATTGATAAACACAGCGTCTGATTGTTCTGCACGAACTTCATTAACTGTACGATTGTCTTTGGCTGAAAATACTTTATTAATACTGTTTTGTTCACGAGTCTCTTCCGTGTCTTGATAGCCGTTGTCTGTCTTTTCTTGTTTAAAGACTTTCTCTTTTAAAATACCTAGCTTGACTTGTTTACCAATCAAAGCGGTTAGCATAGGGACTTCAGTAGGTACTTCTGACTTGGTTTCAAAATTATACAGATTGATGATTTTGGTTTCATCTTTTTGTTCAAACAATGGCTTACCTGATGCAAACAGACTGATGGCATCAGCATTGACAAATGATGGTAGGTAATTACGCTGACCGTTGCGTTCATAGTAATTCTTACCTTCTTTGTTGGTTACATACATGGTTTCTTTGAGTGTTTTACCTTCTACATCAAACTCAAAGTTTACTGCTCCAGCACCTGATTTGGCTTGAGATAGATAAGCATACTTAATGGTTGCTGGATAGACACCTGATTCAAACAGACTAAAGTTACCGCCTACTGTGTCTTTATCTTGGGTAACTTCATCGCTATAAGATAGATTGGTCAAAAAACTCATAAAATACTCCGTTAGGTTGGGTTAAGTGAATAGATAATTAAATAATTAATATTTGGCTTGGCTACCATGATTGTCATGAAAACCAAGCTCTAAGGATTTTTGTTTGCGTGCTTTGATGGCTTCATCAATATCTGTAAAGGACTTTTGATAAACCTTTTTACCGTTTAAGCTAATCTCCGCAATATAGCGTTTTCTACGCTTACACCACCAGATGCCTATTTCATCTAGCCTACTGGTACGGCGTGTCTTATTGCGTTGGTTTTCTGCTTTGGTAATGTGTCTTAGATTACTAAGACGGTTATCATCACGGATTTGGTTGATATGGTCTATTTGATGCTTGGGCATCTCACCATGTACATAAAGCCATACCAAGCGATGCTCAAGATAGCGTTTACCAAATAAAGTGATACTGCGATAACCAGATGATTTGTCTAAAGTTCCTGCACGAGTGTGTAGGTGAATGTTCTTACTGGGTCTTTTAATCCAAGTAAATTCACCTGACTGCTCATCGTATCTTAGATATTGCTGTAAGCGTTGTTGGGTTAAATCACTCATGATTTATTCCATGGTTTATTCATAATACTCATTTAGGCGTTTGAGTACCAAATTGACATCGTTATTAATAAATGTCTCACTGTCATCAAATAGACCCATAGGACTACGCATACGCTCATCTACGGTTTCTTTGGTGATTTGGGTTTGAAAGACATATTTAATACCTAGTGCTTTTTCACGGTCTGTATAAGTCAATAACTCATTTTGGTAGTCATTCAGACTATCTACCGTTACTTTTTTGGTACTGACAATACAACTAAAATACGATTCCACGCCCTGATTTGCCAATGCACCTTTGATAGGTACTTTGGTTTCCATCACCATGTTTTTGTCATTCAAAGCAGTCTTGGTATGTGCTGTAAAAATCACTGCCTTTGAGCTAGATGCGACATATTGCTGCATCAGATTTTTAAAGTACTGGGCATAATCAGACCATGCTTTCATGGTATTGGCTGCGGTCAGTACATGAACAGACTCATACATATCCATCAGATAATTTAAACCATCAATGACAATGGTTTTAATCTCATCTTGCCCTTCAGCCCAATCAAATGCTTCATAGATTTGATATGGGTCTGTGATGGTTTTTTGGATAAATGATTTGGGTTTGAAGGGCAGTTTTTTCCTGTGTGTTCCAGTGGGTTCGCTACTTCCACTGCGTTCTTTAATGAACTGCTTATACTTTCATATAAGAGCAGACTATATCTTCACCTTTACTAAGGTGTCCACCACTTCGCATCGCTTGATGCTACTTGCTTACGCAATAGTCGTTGGGGTTTACTTAATCATTAAGTCTTACCTGCTGATTGCCCAATCCTTTAGATTGTTACACTGTGGTACTAAAGGCTCTAAGGGGTTTCCAGCATTTCAATGGATTATCCTATCCCCATCACTGGGGTAGGGGGCTAATTAATAACCCGATTCGCAATTTAGATAAAGTACATTTTCTAAATTAGCTAAACTTACTGATTTACCAGTAGATGATTCACCACAAACCAGTACTAAATGGTCATTGGTTGTCATATGATTACTCCATAAATAAAAATAAAAACCACAACACCGCAGAATGCGGCATTGGGTTACTCTTAGGCTACTAGCTTGGCTGCAACGGTATGAAAGATGGTATTGTGCAACTCCAACTCATCTAACTTATCGCTAAGTTTATGATTGAGTGAAATTACTTTATCCTTGATGGCTTCAAAGCTAAAGCCAGCATCTACCAATACCATCGCAAAGCGTAGTAGCATATTATTACGGTTTCCATCACCTGTGTTATTGATAACCCAGCGTTCTAGATTATCTAACTGGCTTTGGTCATGTAATAATTTTTCTCGCTCTTCATTCTTAGATGTCTTAGGAATGAATGGCAATATATCAAACAACTCACCATCAGTAACAATCACTTGTCCATCAGGGTGGGTAAGCCACTTCTTAGCACGCTGACCACATTGCATATCTACTTCAAAGGGCAATGAGCTGATGACATTGTTGTACAGCTCTTTATACTCTTTGGCATCTAAGCGTAGGGTATAGTTTAGTGGTAAGATAATGCGATAGCGATTCTCATCGTCTGTATGACGCTTGGTGGTGTAATAGATGGCTTGATACTTCTTAAGTAGCATCATTGCCGTAGATAACTTAGTACCACTATCCACATCTAAAACCAACAGATTAAAGCCGTCTATGGCATTTTCTTCTTTACGATAACCATCTTTGACATGATGACTAAGCCAATGAAATCCGTCCATACTGACGAGCTTGGCTAAGTTATCAAAGCTGACTGTATCGTTAAAGTAGTCTTGGGTCATGTTAGGGTTATTGGTATAACTGACAATCAAATTATCCAGATTGGTTTCTTGGATAGTATCTGCGTGTAGGAATAAAATAGACTCTGCATAGGTCTTTTTAATCACAATGTTATTTTTATAACCCCAAGCAATTGCCATCATGATTTGCTCATCTTTTTGGGCTTTACTCCCACGAAAACTGGGTAAGTCTTCGTCTAAGTCTGCTAAGGTAACTTGGGTGTTGGTTTGGGCTAGATAATTAGCCAGCTTGATATAAGGACGCTGTGGGGTCATCAAGCGAACAAATGCTTGACCTGAATCTTCAGCTAAGCGAATGGCGTATTCAATATGCTGTGGTAGGATTTCATCACTATTATCCACAAAAGCATAAACACCAGCCAATTTCATTACTTTAAAATAACGATGCTCTAGCTCTGCTTTTTTGATGGTTTCAAGCTCACTGATATTTTGGCTTAGATGCTCACAATGTAGCTTATACTCAATCAATAACTGTACTGATGACTTAGGTAAGCTCACTGTCTTATTGATTAATGATAAATCTGCTAATAAGCCAAACTGCTCTGAGATTTGTTCAATATAATCATCATTATCAGTATTAAACAATTGCTCCATCACTTCTTCTACGGTCAGTGAAGTCTGCTTGGTGGATTTATCAGCAAAGCCAAAAAAGCATCTGCGTGCATAACCCATCTCCAGCATCTCCATCAGCTGCTCTTCAGTTCTAGCACCGTCCAATAACTTAGATGGTGTACCAAACAGCAGCATATTGGCAGGCGTGTAGCCATCAATGCGTTCAAAGCGTGTGTTATCTGCACTGGATTTAACCAGCTTATCTTTAATCAAGCCTTTGTCATACAGCTCTAAATAAGCAGTCAATGCTTCAATAGAGCCACTGAAATTAGCTCCAATCTCATCTACTTGTAAGTTACATGAACCAGCATTTGCCATCAGTAGCTTTTGACGCATCTGCTTAATCGCTGGGACTGTGGCACTATCAAAGCTAAATAACAATGCACCTAGCTCTTGGAATGCTTTACCCAGCTTGATTAACTCATCTTCAATGTCTGTACCATTACGAGTGGCTCTCTTGGCTGCTAATAGCTCACAGTTTTGCTCTGCGGTAATGGGGAAGGTGTGTTCCATAAATACCGTTTTAAAGCTGTTAATCACTTCATTTTCCATCAGTGAAGTGCTGTGTCCTTTACCTGAACCTGACGGTGATAAAGCCATGGCATACATATTGACAGGAATGGTACTGCGTCCTGACCAGCCTTTGATACTCACACGCATATGTGATGCCATCAAAGCCATGTAATAAGCCACAATCACTCTAAAAAATAAGGGATTGGTATTTTGGGTTTTGGTTTGAAGTATCTCTACCAACCGCTCTGATGTAGGGTGATACTTCATCTGTTCAAAGGGTTTCATAATGTATCCTTAAATACAATGAGTAAATAACAGGTGATAAGTAAACTGGCTACATAAACCAAAGTAGGTGCTAATAGCTCTTGGGTAATATAAAGCGTACACAAAGCCAGTATCATACTGATGGCTAGGGCTTTGATAAAATCAAACCAACTAATCATGGTAGCTGTCCTTTTGTTTGGTGAATAAACGATAAAGCACTTCTAAGGCTGCAAATACACAAGGTAAACCAATCAGTACCGTAAATACAAAAAATAGTTCTGTCATAAGATAAGCTCTCCACTGGCTAAATAAGCATCTTTTTGGGTGCATAGGGTTAATGCAGGACAATAACGACAAGCAACCACTTGTCCTTTGACTTCTTTAATCATGCCGTTGTTATGGTATTTGGTAGCCATATAAGCAGCCGCATCTGTAAAGTTGTCAAAGTTCTTGGTACTTCTGTCTAGCTTGTTTGGGTCTTTGTAATATTTATAGACCGTAGGTTTACGCCATAAATCAGCATCAGTACACTGGGGCAAATCACACTCTGGGGTGTCTTTATGAGATATGATTTGCTTAATCTTAGTGCGTACATAATGCTCTGTGGCATCTAGGTCTAATAAAGGAATGCGTTGGGAATGAACACGATTGGGTGGATAATCCTTATTACGCAATGACTCAACCTTATTAAAATCTGTAAAGATATAATGAATGGTCATATAGTCTTTATGGATAATCCGTGGATTAAGCCAACGGTAAATAGAGCCTTGTAGCTGATACTTTTCTGCATTGGATTGGTTTAGATAAGTCCATACAGAAGTACTCTTAAAGTCTTGGACTTGTCCTTCTGCAACAAAGTCAAACTTACCTGTTACTGTCATACCAGCAATGTCTTTACAGCTACGCTGCTCCATATAGATATTAATATCGTCTGGATTGGGATTGGTAGGATTAACCTTAATCTTATCAATCACCTTTTGGCTATAACCTAAAGCACGCAAGGCATTGGTGGGATTAAGCCATGCTTGCTCAATCGCTGTATGAATGGCACTACCCATACGAGATGAGACCAAGTCAGCCACATCAGTAAAGGTAGCTTCATTATCTAATCTTTGGCTTAGGATAATCTGTCTGATTGGCTTAAGTAGGGTAGTGGCACTGATACTGTTAGGTAGTCCATCATAAGTATCTGTGGCTAAGAATACCGCTAGTGGTAGGGGAATATTGGCATTGTTGGTGTAGTTCATAACAAATCCTGTCTCATGGCTGATAGTGATAAATGAATAAATAAATAAATAAAAAAGATATACCACCATAAAAAGCGGTATATCTGTGATAGGTAAGAGATGATTAGGGTGGGGCTGCTATTGATGGGTCATAAATGACTTTAAACCCATGATAATTATCACCTACATAGATACCAATCCATGTAGGAATATCATCAGTACCATTGTATAGATTGTTTATAGATAAACCGTAGATAATACAATCTTGTAACTCATCAATATTGATATTCTCAAGTCTAGTTACATTATCCTCAAAAGTGGTATTTAATTTTTTATATACACCTGTCTTAGCGTCTTTACCGTACATTGCAGTGAGCTGTTTACCTGAACCAGTCTCAATTTCTACTTGTGTGGCGATGACAGTATCTGAACGGTATTCTTTTTTAAACTTATTGATAATCCAATCATCAAAGTAAAAAACCAATGCCTGACCGCTAGGGCTATCAGGAATGATTGCATTAGGAACTCGCCATTCAGTCCCATACTGAAAATAGTAGAATTGAGTATCTGCACCCAACTTGTCTTCTACAAGGTAGTATTTAGGCAGAACCAACCAAGCATTATCGTACTTACTATTACGGTCATTATATGTGGCTATCTTAAGCATTTCGTTGGATTGTTCTAGGTGATGATATTTAGGGATATTATCAGTTTTATAAACGATTGCTCTATTTTTCAGATAGTAATTATCATCTTTTTGAGTATCTAATTGGGTTTGTACTGATTGAATTGTCTGACTGACTTGGTTAATGGTTTCATAAGTTTGGGTGTCTAATTCTACAATCTTATCCGCCAATTCCTTAAAGCTATCAGAGTCTTTATCAGCACCATTGACTAACTGCTCTACCATTGCCAGTAGCTGAGCATCTACTTCTGATTTGGTGTAATAAGCAGACAAATCTACATTAGCAGTACCATCACCACTATCATTAGCTTTTGGCTTAGGTTGTGGGGTAATACCAATGCCTTCATTGTAGGCATAAACCATCGTATCAGAATTAAGACGGATATAATGGCTGTTAATGGTGATATTGGTGGTATCCTTAGGACTAATACTGGCTAGTGGTTTCCAGTTTACACCATCATCAGATTGCTCTAAGATGGCTTGGGATTCACCTAAGTTGGTTAGCTGTGTGGTGGGGAATAACAGCGTAATAATCGCAGTCTGAAAGCTGCGTAATAGATATTTATCAGAAACATAAATCATGATGGAACTCCTTATGGTTAGGAAGTTCCATCATAGTTGAGTTTTAAACCAAGTGCATAATTTTACTCATCATTGATTGGTTTAAAGTACTGCTGAACAGTATCTAGAGCTTTGGGGGATTTATTTATCAAATCAATGGTTAAATGGGCATAGCCTGCAATATCACGCCATGAGTCAATAAAATAGCTATCACCATTGATAATACGAGCAATCTTATGCAGTATCATCTCAATGGCTTCTTTTTGGTATGGCTCTAGTGGCTGTGTTCTGGGTAGGCTAAATGCCACATCTTTTAGTGATTGGCTTAAGGCACTGGTTAGTACATAATCACCGTGGGTGTGTTGTCGTTCTGTGAGTGTGGATTCAATCATAAATATCCTTAGTGGTTGGTTAGTTAATTACTGTGGGGTTAAATGGTCATTGGGCAATGTATGATGCTGATAAGCCAATGGGATATGACCCCGTCTGGCATAGACAGGGTAATAACCATATTGGCGAGCTATATCACGAATGAGCATCTTTGAGCGGCTAACTTGCTCTAATTGACGCATATAGATATAGCCCTTAGTATCCTGCTCAAACATCTGCTTAAGCTGGGTGAGTGGATTCATGATGAACAAGCTCCAAAAATACATGAGCTGTCTGCTCATTATGAGCATCTACAAACTGCTTAAGCTCATCTACCGTATCAAAATCCAGTAAAGTATTTCTACTGGCTTCATGGGGTCTAGGGCTGATGGTTAGACGGTATTTGCTATGCTCAGGTCTGTATGAGTAATTAAAGCGAATACCATTGGCATATTCATCATGCCACTCAACGGGTTTGATTTTATATAAATTCATTAGCAACTCACTGTCATATAAGATTTGGAATAATCTAGCATAGGATATTGACTGGCTTCATGTAAAGCATGGTCAATGACGGTATCAAAGTCATATTTATTGACTTTAGCGGTCTTATAAGAAACCAAGCTAAATTCACCCAATATGTTATACAGATACAGATTAATATACCAAGTGCGATATGCTTTAGGATTTAAAATCTCATCTCTACGATACAGCCAATCACCAGACCAAGTACAACGCTTGGCTAGCTCTTGGAAAGTACAATCTGTATCTACTGGGATTTTTAGATAGCCCTTAAAGGTCTTAGTTCGCATGGGTTTATTTCTGGCTTTAGGCTTTTTCTTTGACATCTGCCAATTCCTTAATCTGGTTTAAATCAAAATAAGGCAATAGGGCATCATAGATAGCACAAGCCAGCTGTCTATGCTCTTTTTGGGTGGTAGGGTCTAATCGTACTTGTAGATAGTGGATAAATGAACGGATATTACCTGTAACATACAAGCGTGATTTGACTAAGCCAATGGGTAATACACTACGAGCAATCTCTTTGGCAATGCCTTGCTCTAGTGCTTTGTTATAAGCATCACGAGCAGTAGCGATGACTTCTTGCTGGGCAATTTGCCATGATAGCTCTAGATTTTCATCATCATTAGGCAGACTGTTTTGTCTGTTGGTTTTATCCTGCAAGCGTGTATCACGAATGATGAATGGATTATCTAGCTCATTGATGTCTTGGTATCTGCCAGAAAATTCCTGAAAAGTTAGCGAGCGATGACGCAATAACTGAATGGCTATATCTTTTGGTGTCTCAATCTCCAATGTAAGATAATAATGTTCAAATGGACTAAAGTGCTTATGCTTGAGTAGATAATTAATCAATCTGTTACTGGTTTGCGTATTAGACTGATTAGATGGATTAGATACACGAGCAACATAAGCAATGAACTCATTGGCATCAGTAGCACTGATGTTTTGAGTAGGCACTGTACGAGCAATGACTTTGGCGGTGGATAGGTTCATGATGATTCCTTAAAAAACAAACGAAAAAGCCAATATAATAAATAAATTACTATAAAGGCGATGAAGATATAGCGTAGTAAACCTAGCATAACAATAACTAAGCCAATAAGAATAATTAGGCTAAAGCCAATCAACAATGGTTTCATAACGGTTTCACAAATTCCTTATAAAACAAACCACAAACCACGCCAGCGGCGTAATAACCAATTATTTATCTGATATAAAAACCAAGTAAACTAATCTGGTTTTGTGTATCAAAGGGGATTAACTATGCCAAATACATTGACTGATTTGCCTTTGATTTTAAAGGTGTTTGCGGTGATTATTGGTGCTATCTTTGCTTTGACTTTATCTGGTGATATTGATAAAGAAGGTAGATTGCACCTAAATTTAAATGTGGTGATTAAGTTTGCATTCAGTGCAACTTTTGGTTTCTTGGCTGGTGGTTGGCTCATTGAGTTTCAAAACTGGACACAACTAAGCCATGTATCGCATGGTTTTATTATGATGCTGTGTTCTGTCTTTGGAATGATGATTGTGGGTGTGGTTTATCAAGCCATCAGATTATCCACAACAGATAAAGACTTGTCTGAGATTATCAGTGAAGTCAAACAAGCCTTTACAGCAATATTTAAATAAGGGGTAGTATGTCAAAGACAATTACAAATGAGCAGATTAAGCAGCTGGCTTTATCTTATAGAATTGAATATGCTGCACTAAAAGCAGTGATTCAAGTAGAAGCTGCTGGGCAAGGATTTTTAAATGGTTTACCAAAAATCCTATATGAGCCGCACATCATGCACAGATTATTAACCAAAAAAGGTTTAATCAGTGTGCGTGAAAAGATGATGCGTGAAAAACCACAATTATGCTATCCACGCTGGGGTACACATAAGTATGGTTTGAGTTCATCACAACATGGTAGATTAAACCAAGCCACAAACTATGACAGACAAACTGCACTAGAGTCTTGTAGCTGGGGCTTAGGTCAAGTGATGGGTTTTCACTGGAAAACACTGGGTTATGAAAGTATCCAAGCATTTGTTAATGCTATGTATAAAGATGAAGCCAGTCAGATTGATGCTATGCTACGCTTTATCAAAGCCAATGGCTTGATTGGTGCATTACAAGCACATGACTGGGCTAAGTTTGCCAAAGGTTATAATGGTAGCGGTTATAGAAAAAATAACTACCATATCAAACTGGCACAAGCCTATCAGCAGTTTAAATGATATAAAAATAACCCCTAGATAGTCTAGGGGTTATTTATTACTTGGTTTAGTAAGTTTATTGATTGTTTACCTGACCTATCAATTTAATGGTGTTAATGGCATCTTCAATACCTTCAGAGTAAACATCTAAAACCAATTCAGTCTTTCTACCTACACCAGTACTGGCTAGCTCACGCTGTCTATCTTTTAATAGACGCTCAATAGAGCTGATAGTAGTCAATATCAACTCATCAGCAAAGTCATATACATAAGGATTTAAATCCATATCACCGTTTGGTTGCTCTTTGAGTTTAAATCCTGTATCTAGGGCTAAATGCTTAATGGCTAATTTGCCCAGTAAGCGTTGTTTTGTACCACTCATTTTACATCACCCACAAAAGGGGTTAAATCAGGTTTGCTGTAATCTTTACCTTTTTGGATTTTACCATTGGTATCAAAGATAGGCTGACCATTTTCAAACTTAGAATAGTTAGAGCGAATCACTTCATTAATCGCACCATACATATCAAAGCCCATGTCATAGCCTGTACCAATGGCTGTAACCACTTGGTCGCATAGAGCATCTAACATCTCTACTCTATCTATTTTACTAAGCTGTTCATTGACTCTATCACTGTGAGCCACGACATCAACGGTCTTTAGCTCATCAGCAACTTCTGTTAGGATTTGGTGCAACTCACCAGCATCTGAATCAAAGGCTTGTACCATTTCTGAGATTTCTTCAAAATGACAGCCCAATTGGGTAAAGATATTTTTGATGGTTGGATTGGGTTTGGCTAACTCAAACCAGTGAATAATAGCACGGATAGGGTCATTAGGTTGGTTCATAAGGGTTTTCCTTTGAGTTTCTTTTGGGTAAATATTTTTTCATTATGACGGATAATCTTATCCAAAACAGCAGCATATTCTAATGCTTCTTGTCTGTCATAAATCAATTGATTACATGGGGTACGATAAGCAACACCTGTGGGGGTAACGACACGGATTAATTCGCCTTTACCTACCACAGCGTTATCCATACCTTCGTATTCTTTATATTTCTCTGGCTTACGGTGATACATAGAAATACCATATAAAGTAAAAATAAAGCATATTTTATACTATATATGGTATATATTCTACATACTAACCAGAAAATCAATGACTAATTGAGACCATGGTTGATAGTCATCTTTTTTATTGGTTAGGCGTTTTATATATTGCCATTTGGGATTAACAATACTGTCATCTGTGTTAAATGATTGAGTATCTGATTCAAAGCAGAATAATAAACCCAGATGGGTTTTACCATCGTCATTATCATTATCTACAATCAACATGACCGTAGGGGTAAATTCTAATGGCTCATCAATACTTATACCCAGCTTATGCTGTAAATCCTGTACAATGGTATGTAGTACGGTATTGGGCAAGCTGTCTTGTTGGTGTTCATAATGAATCACTGAACCAAAACCAACAGATAACTGATTGGTTTGGGGTTTGGTGTATGACAGTACTTGGTTTAGTTTTGTGATACAGACATATGGGGTAATCTGTGGATAGTTCTGTCCAATCATCACATCACTGTCTAGTACGGCTTTGGCAATAAAGTGCATGGGAAAGGACTTAAGCGTATCTAGCGATACAGGGATAAGGTGCTTACCTGTTGTTGGGATATTGGCTTTGGTAAGGGTGTCTTTGGTAGTACATAGTACTGGACTGGCGATATTCATAGGCATTATTCCTGTGTGGTTTGGATAATTTGAGTGGTATCAATTCCATTAGCCAAGGTAATCTCATGACTCCAATCTGGATAAAAGATACCCAGTTCTGCACCCAGTTTGACAGTATCATGGGCAATCTCTGGTAAATCTTGCCACTGCATACAGTCAATCAGGTTATCATTGACCCATTTGACAATTTCTACATCATTTTTAATCATCAAATAGATGGCATCATGGATTAGGCACACTGGCATAATGTCATAACGATAATCAGATGCCCATACACGCTGCATAAACTCATTTACCGCACGGTTAGTCAATTGACAATAAGATTGTCCACTGATGGCATTACCCACGCTACGAGCTTCTGCTTGAGCCTGATAAGGGGTCTTGGTGGTATCTAACACTGTCTTAGCCATGATGGGTGTTCTGATGCGTAAACCAAAAGCGACATCAATATAGCCTTGAGATGCACATAAAGCCAGTTTATCAGCAATCCAGTTACCTGATTGAGCATATAACTGATGATAGTTGGCTTCAATCTGCTTGGCTTCATCTTCTGCAAAACCACAGTTTTTCATAAGCGTATGGTGTGTACCCTGATAAGTTAAGGCAAAGGTTGGAGCTTTACTCATCTGACGGTACTTGGGATATTTGGATTTGATGGAATTGATACTCTCAATGCTATTTGGGTCAATATCTGGCATCTTATCACCCCAATAGGCATAAGCACGCAAACAATGACCATCATAACCGTCTGTATAAACTTTGAGCTTATTACTGTCTTTGGTTAGTAGGGCATTGATACGGTCTTCTAGACTGGCAAAATCAGCACCTACAAATAACCAGTCATCTGGTGCTTGAAAGCACTGTTTGACCAGTTTACCAAAGGTAGAACCACTGGGTAGGTTTTGTAGATTAGGGTTACTGCTGCTTAGCCTGTTAGACAGCGTACCACCTAAGTTAAAGTTACCATGTAGATAATGCCAGTTATCTTTTGGCTGTGCTTTTTCAAAGGCTGGGATAAATGTGGACAGTATCTTTTGGGCTTTGGCATATTCTACCAATGCGGTTAATAAAGCCACAGTATCAGGCTCATCAGTATGGTTAATGAGCTTTTCTAGTGTCTTACCACCTACAGCAGGCTGTTTATTGGGTGTGTAATCCAAGATAGGCATCTTAAGATAATCATATAACAGATAAGACAAATGAGCTGTACTGTTTGGTTTAAACAGATAGTCTTTGACTTTATCCATAGTATGTTGTTTGGTCTTAAGGTTCTTATTAATCCGCTCAAGCTCACGCTTTTGTAGCATATGAGTAACTGCCTTGATATGACGGTTATCATAGATACTTTGTAGTGCTGCTTGGCTTTGGGATAGTAGCTGTGCTTTGGCTTGTACCACTTTATCCATATTCATAGGCATACCATGTAGCTCAATCTGCACGATGGTCTTAATAGACGGTAGCATGATGGCTTGATAGATGGATTCTTGATTGTCCTTAAGCATCTTTGGCTTATACTGGGTATAGACCCAATAAGTCGCTAGGGTATCTTTTAAGTTATACTCAAGCACCGTAGCCAAAGGGTGAGCTAGGACATCTTTGACATCAATGGCATAGTTGCCTGTAAATGGTTGGGATAGCTCTTTTAATCCAAGTGTATTACCTTGGGTGTTATTGGTAGCTAAGTAAGCGATAATCATGGTGTCTTCTACACGGCTACACATTGTATGCAAACCATGTAATAAACCACGAAAATCACGAGCATGGCTCATAAAGCAGTTATAGATGATATGCTTAATATCAAAAGTTGCGTTATGGAAAATCAGCGTACCTTTATAAGACTCAAAAAACCGCTTAAGTCTTTGGTTATCTGTTACTTTAAATGCTACGCCTTCATGCTGATTATAAGCAAAAGCAATGCTGTATAACTGACTACCTAGCTCTAAACCAGTGGTTTCAATATCACAAGCCAAAGTGGGATAATTATGCAAATAAGCCAGTGCATCATCTATCTCATCATCAGTAGATGGATAACTGGCTTTATGGATAATATCCCCTAAAGGCTGATAATTACCTTGGATATGATTCACCAAAGTCTGTAATGAAAAATCCAGCTTAGTGGCTGAAGTGGGGTTATACAGCAATTGACCGTAGTTAATGCCAAAGACAATTTGGATATGCTCAAAGCCTTTTAGCTTACATGGTAATACATAACCAATGTGTCTGTCTGCTTGGCTTAAACCAGTCAATGCTTTAAAGTAAGTAGCATCTGCAACATACAGATACTGGATACCATGATGGCTAAAGGCTGGTAGTAGCTTTAGGATTTGCTTACGAGCAGCAGTAACGGACAGTTTACCTGTGCTAGGATAACTAAGCTCACAAGCCATCACATCAGTGATATTGTGATGAGCCAGATAATCCACATAATACTGCTCTAACTTGACTGTATCGTAATAACTGTCCTTAATTAAAATAGCGACAATGGGATTGTCTGAATAATCACAACTACGCATATAAACTCCGTAATAACTGGGCTTGGGCTAAGATGGTGGTAATCTCATCAGGAATACTCCCTGTAGTTCCACCACGATAATCAGGGTTATATGATACTGCTGTTTGTTTGGGAAGCCAAAACAGTAGATGCTTAGTGCCATCAGCTCTCATCATCTTATTAAGATAAGCAGTGAGTTTCTTATAAGCTGTTTCATACTCTGACACACAAGCCAAATACGCATCTGCCAGTGGTGCTAGTGATGCTGGTAATGGCTTAAGTGTTGTCCAAGCTCTGTCTGGGTGAATCAAATCACCTTTATACAAAGCTCCATGAGCATGAGTTAGCTCAAAATGCTGATTAAGTAGCTGTGTCTTTAGCTCCTGCATTTGCGTATCATAAGGGGTTAGGATATGCCGTACAATGGCATTAACCTGTAAAAACTTATTACTGTTTAATATGTTATAAACCATTAGGATAAATCTCCAGTCAGATAGACACGATGCTTAGCACGAGAAAAAGCCACATAAAGCAGTCTTAGTGTCAGTGCTAAATTGGTCTTATACACATTTCTAAAGTCATTGATATTGATAAATACTTCATCAAAAGTACTGCCTTGGCTTTTATGTACAGTACAGGCATACATATGGCGTATATCCATAAAGGTTATAGAATTACCTTGGGTATCTTTACCATAGAATGGTAAGTTCTTATGAGTTAAATGCTCTTTATCTTTTGGATTAACCAGTACTGTAACCACATCACGAAAAGTATCAGTGATACTTGAGATATGTAACTGATAAACAGGTATGGTTGTATTACCAGAAGTTAGCTCTAATTTTTGGGCATAAGTAACCAGCATTACTCTGTCTTTTTGGGCATAATTGACTTTATAGTAACTGTCATAAAGGTCATAATTACCATTCACACAAACCAAATCACCTGCTTTAAAATCAGCAGAGCCAGTAACTTTATTATGAATTTTGTTATTGGCTCTATGGACTTGGTGATTGGTGTAGTGTAATACCTTAGTGTCTATCCCAGCATTGATGCTTTTGATAATCTGTTTATCCCATTGGTTTTTATCCAGATGAATGACTTGTACATCATCTGGGGTAATGGGTTTTAGTAGATTATCAGCGACAGATTGTCTAAGTAGCGTAGTACAGTTATCTAAATGCTTGGCATCTTTTTGTCTAACCACTTCATTAAGATGGTAAGTCTTAAAGCCAGCAGTAAAGACAGGACAAGTATTTTCATTAACAGGTGGTAGCTGATGCTCATCACCCATAAACAGTACACAGATAGGATACTGATAGACAAGGGTCATCAGACGCTCTAATAGCACACTGTCCATATATGAGCATTCATCAATCACTACCAAATGTGGGTGGGTAGTGGTGATTAAACCATCATAATAGTGATAATTTGTGCTACCTGCTTTGCTGCTCTTAGGTGCTGCACCTATGGCTTTATGCGTGGTGCAGATAGGTACACGATGATGTAAGCCAGTAGATTTAAGCAGTGTTCTTAGTACTTCTGTGGCTTTATGGGTCATGGCGGATACCGTGATTTGTACTGGCTCATAATTAGCACCCAATAAATCATAAGTACTCACTAGCTTATAATAATCCAGCAGTACTTGAGTGAGTAGGGTGGATTTACCAGTACCAGCATAGCCTTGTACCACAATAATCCTGTCAATGGGATTGTCAGGTAATGGATTGGTTATTAACTGTAAAATACCATCTTTGGCTTGTTGCTGGTCATGGGTGAGTTGTAGATTTGACATGAATAACACTCCCAAATGGGGCAATAAAACAAGGATTATCAAAGATAACCCAAATGACTGGTTGTTTTGGCTTGGGTAGATTATCAATATTAAAACAACCATCTGTTAATACAAACAGTGCTTTTGAGTTGGTTTTGATAAAGGCATCTAAAGCCACTTCTGGACAAGTACCGCCACAACCTTTAAAGGGTAGGGTGGTAAATCCTTGTAGGGACTTAACCGTACGATGGTCTTGTAGCGAATCATCAAACTGAATAATATCTAACTGTTGTGGTTTTAGTAGTTTAAATACTGCTACCACTTCACTGATAAACTCATTAAACTGACTGCTACTGACTGAGCCTGATGTATCAATGGCAAAGCTAATCTTTGATAACTGTGTGCCTTGTAGAGCTGGTAGATAGATACCGTGAGTTAGTAATCTGCGATTAGGTCTTTGCCATGAATAATCTGCTTTAGCCATCTCAAAGAAATACTTACGCAGTACTGTACGCCAGTTTACCTTTGGTGCTGTAAGCTCTTCTAAGAGCCTTTGGACACTGTCTGGTATACTACTACTGGCGTGTTGCATAGACGCTTGTATAGCAGCTTGTACGGCTATCTGCGTGGTTTGTTGTCTGATGGTTTCAATCTCTTTGTCATCTGAATAGATGATGTCTTGATTGCCAATACCATCAGTGGTTTGACCGTGATTATTGCTATTGGATTTACTGGAACTGTCATCATCTGGTAGGTCATCATAGACTTGTTCTGCTGACCAGTTGATGTATTTTTCATCATACATACCACCAGCAATCATCTCAAAGCCTTGCTCTACCAAATTGGTATTAATCACATAATCCGCTGCAATATTAAATTTATGCTTATCACGATTGCCTAAGCGTGTCATATGGCTTAGGATAATGTGCATCACTTCATGAGCCAGTAAGAACTGCTGCTGCTCTAGTGATAAACTACCAAAGAACTCAGGATTAATTAAAATCTTAAGCCCATCAGTTGCTGCAGTAGGCACATTGTCTGAAAAGCTACACGGCACTTGTAAGATTGCATAAGCCAAAAATACGGCTGATGGCTTATTTAATAGTGTAATCTTGGCACGAGAAAGCTGTTTATTTAAACTGGTTAAATCTGCCATCAGTATCTCCATAGTTATTAATTAACCAAATAGCTCAACGCTGAATGCTTTAATCCAATCGCTAGCTTTGGTGGTTAATTGTGGGTTTTGTTTGACAATATAGCGTAGGGCAACAACTTGCATCTCCATACTAAATCTACGCAGATAAATCTCTAGCTTAGTAAAGTTAGCATCTGTGATATTACTAGTTAGCATAGATACCGTTGCCCACTGTAAGCCAATCTCATCAGGTACTGGGTGAGTATCTGGATTGGCTAGGATTTTATCTAAGCTAGGGACTTTATCAGCAAGTCTTAGATACTGCATAAACTCATTAGCCACACCATCACCTAACAATGAAGCCAATAGCGGTAGATGCTCTTGGTTTAGGGTAGGGAGTTCAGACAGCACTTTTGATAGCATCTGCCATGTGCGTGGTGATGCGTATGGCTCTGTGCTGTCTGGATTGAACTTATATAGGTGTGATGGTCTAAAACCAAGAAATGAGATGATACGAATATCAATGCCATTATCTAATGCCCATTCAGTCCATTCTTTAGTGTCTGGCTCAATATAAAAATGAGCAAAGCGTGATACTAAGGCTGATGACATTGGATAAGTAATGGCATTGTCTGTATCTTTATTACCACAAGCGATAATATAGGCTTTATCATGTAGCTGATACTGTCCTACCTGACGGTCTAGGATTAGTTTGTAAGCTGCCGCTTGGACACTGGGTAAGGCTGAATTTAGCTCATCTAGCAGCAATAACCAACCATTAAAGCCATCAGGAATGGGTGTATCTGTGATAGGGAAAGTATCAAAAGGTAGATACTTGGCTTTATTATCAGCAAAATATGGTAAGCCATTCAAATCAGAACTGTCTAGCTCTGTTAAGCGTAAATCAATTACCTTTAAGCCAGCTTTATGGGCTAATTGCTTGGCTAGACTGGATTTACCCAATGCTGGTGATGAATGCAAAAAAGGTACGATTTGGTTATTAAGTAAATGCGGTAGTAGTGATTGAGCTTGTTTTAGTGTGATATTCATAATTAGTACCAATTGTAAAAATAAAAAGTATGATTGGGATTGTCTTTGATGGTTTTGATGATGGTTTCAATGTCTGATATATCATCAGAAGCACTGGTTCCATATTCTGTAGTATCACTGACACCCAATAGCTGATTTGTGGCAAGTTCTTTGGTTTGCTCTAGCAATATCTCTAGGTCATCTAGAGTTACTGCGATATAAGCACAGTTTAAGTCATAATCATAATGCTCTTGTTCACCATCTTTGATATGTGGATAGTAAATATCAGCATCAGCAGTGTTATGACTAAGCCAGTCAAACAAGTAATACCATTTACGCCAATACAGCTCAATGGTATTGGGTGGTGTTGTGGTAGCATGAGCAAACTCATCTAAATCCACATCATCAGGTATGCCATATAAATAAGTATCTAGCCCCATAACAATCCTTTATTAAGCATTGAAGTCAAATCATCTTTACCAGTAATGCCCAGTTGGGTTAGGTATTCAAGCATTAACTGTTCTTCTTTGGTTTTATACCATGATAGGTTAAGTAAACCAGCTTCAGCCAAAGCTCGTTTGACATTTTGACAAGACATACCAGTATCAATGGCAATCTCTTGTAGTGTGCGTCCAGCTTGATATTCACTGGCAATCCAAGCAATCTCTTGTGGGTTAAGTTTCATAGCGATATTCCTATAAGTTAGATAAATCAAAAGCACTTAAAAATGACCAATCATTGACCGTACAATCATAGTAATAGGTCAAAATCAGTGAACTGTCTTTGTATTCACAAAGATAATCAGATGAGTTTTGGGTAACAGGAAATATGTGAATTTCACCTGTATTAGGTAGGCTATTGAGCATTTGGATAATGTTCATATCAAGTCCTTATGCTTTAGGGAATATATAGTAAAAAATGTCTAAAATCAGACAATTAGCATTTAGGTAAACAAAAAATACCCTAAGACAACTTTCGCTGTCTTAGGGCATCATCAAACATTAAGGAAATGGGCTTTAAGATAAAAACCCACAACACCGCCAGCGGCGGCTTATCGCAGAATTAGCAAATTCCATAATTAGAATGACGGATAAGTTCTGCATGGATTTTATCTCCCAGCGATAAAGTAATGGGTTTATGGTATATCTGACTAAGTAGGTCTACTAACAAATCAGATTCATACATTTGTACCAAGATTTCATTATAATGCTGGCGTAGTGTGTTCATATTCACAGGGTGGCAAGCAAAGGAATCATGGATAGTGATAATCTCAAACGATGGATTGGTTAGTACCTGCTCACAGATGCTCGCTAGAGCGTTTCTAAGCTCGTTATTTACCAAGTGGATATTGGTATGGTCAATCGCATTCAGACAAGCCATAGAAGCGAATTTAGATGCTAAATAGCGTTGATTTACCCATAGACTATCATCAATCTCACTACTTGCAGGCGTGGAGTGATGTAAGTGCAGATAGTGCTTTAATTGACCTTTGTTGTAGTTACATCTACGCACCAGTTCTCGTAATACCAAAGCATCAACAGAATGTACCAGATTGGCACAGTTACTGATACCATCAGGGATTGCTTGAACTTCAGTCATGATAATTTGTGGATTGTAGTTAATCTCATCAATATTCACACGGTATTCTGATTTAATTTCAGTAGGTAAATACACGGTATGGTTATCAGGCATAATCCAGCTTTGAATATCTAGCTGTTGCCAGCTGTTTAATGACCAATCCAGTAAGTTCATTGCACCGTTGGCTTCATCAAACATGGTTTGGATAAACAGCGGATATAGCTCATCACCCAAGATTTTCTTAGGGGTTGCTTTACTGCCGTATAGTGCTGTCATTACGCACTTTTTGGCTTGTTTACGGTCAATTACCAGCTGTGTTTCACCTTTGGCTTGAATGCGTTCATTCATGGCTTTAGTAATGGCTGTATAAGCATCAGCACGATTATCTGGGTCTATTAAACCAGTTAAACGCATACCATCTACACAGTTAGTTAGTACACTCATCAGCTGTAAACCTGAACATACACTATCAAAAGCCACTGCATGACCTACTGGTTTACCAGCTTGGCTTTCACGCATCGCATGGACTGCTTTGGCATATAATAGTGGCTCATCAGCAGTGTCTGTATGTTGCTCTAGCTCATCTAGATGGGTCTTTACCCATTGGATACGCTCTTCGTAATTGAGTTTATCTAAGCCATAATGATTGGCAATATCAATGGCTAGGTATTGCATGGGATTAAACTTTTTCATGGGTTACTCCAATTAGACGGTATAGTTTATGTAAGTGAATAAGTTCATTGAATGTATCTATATCATTACATAACTGTTCATATTCCTTGTTAAGGACAATACTTGTTACTATCAAAGTATCATCTACACTGTTATAAGATAAGTATGATGGATACGCGTCCATAATTGCTTGATACTGGGCAATCTTTCTTGATAACTCTTTGGTAGAGATGTTATTGATTTTACCCGTATCAATTGCGTGCTTTACTTCAGCTGTTAAAGGTATGCTGATATACTCTTTGTATGATTCAAGTTGTTTCATGGTTGATTCCTAATAAGCGGTTTGTTTTGGCTTGTGATACCATTTCAATAAATTCAGCAACAGAATTACAAAGGTATTCTTGTGGTTCTTCTCCAGCGACATCACCTACCCAGTAATTGTCCTGTGAAATAACATAAGTAAAGAATACTGGTTCATCTGTACTAAACTCAGGTTCATCTGCATAACTTGCTTGGTAGTCAGTAACTAAGTAATTCAAATCAGCATTAGACAATTCAGGTAAAGTACCTTGTAGCTTGATATGGTTTACTACCCAGCTATAAGGTATGGTGATATAAATAAAGCCTTGTTTACTGTTCATTGACAATTCCTAATAATGTACGCATCTTAAATTCACGAACAAGTTCAGCAAATTCAGTAATGCTATTACATAGATATTCACGAGATTCTGGATAAAGAGTACAAGCTACTGCATAATCATCTCTCTTTATATTGTAAAACAACACAAAGGGTGTTTTGTCATACTTATCACGGTATCGTACTAGCATATCGTAGAATTGGTCTCTGGTAATATTACCCAATATCATGTTATTTCTAAAGTAATCTTGTACCCATGAGACAGGGATATTAATACACAATGCTTCAGGTTTATTCATCGTTATATCCTAATACTATAAGTTTCTTAAAACTATGGACGGTATCGCATACATGGGTAACGGAGCTTTGTAATTCATGGGTTAAGGTAAAGAACTGACAATACTTATTAAAGAGTAGATACGAAGCGTCAGCATCATAGGCGTGTAGATAAGCCCTAGTGTCTTCTATTACCTCGTCCATTGTTATTTTGAACAAGTATCCATGCTCTTTGAGATACGCTTCTACTTTGTCTAAAGGGACTGCATAGTAAAGGATTTGTGATTTAGTATTCATCTTGATTAATTCCTAATAATTTCTTGGTTTTGATTTCACCAACCACTTCAATAAACTCTTGGATACTGTTACAGATATATTCTGTGGAATCGTCAAGTAACAAATCTGAAATGTGATAAGTATCTTGAGTAATGTCATATTGCAGTAGAAATGGGTCTCGTTTATGGACTATACGATAATACTTTAAATCTCTTTTAAAGTCTGACATTGTGTAGTCTATGATGTGGCGGTGGTTATGCAGGTATTTTGTAACCCATACATAAGGGACATTGATAAATACAGCATCTGGTTTATCTGTAATCATGATGGTTTCCTAGTGCTTGATACCCAGTAGTTTTTGGGTTTCATAGTAATTGACTAACTGTACAAACTCATCTGGGGTATTACATAAATGTTCAATATGGTAATTACTGGTGATAGCACTGGTGTAACATAAGTTGCCTGTCATAATGTAATAAGTAAACCAACCCACATCAAAATCATCTTCATATTCATGCTCCATATATTCATCTTCATAAATGCTATGGATATGCTCAGGTAAACTCTCACCTTCTAACCAGTCAAAAGGGATAGAGATATATTCAGTTTTCTTAGGTAGCATAGTAATTCCTATTTCGTATCAGTTTGGTTTATGTTTAATAGTCTATTGGTTTTGCACATTAAGACTTTTTCTACAAATTCATCTGGACTACTGCACAGATGGTCATTGACATAGTTTGCACATATGTCTGGATAACAAGCCATTATATCTGTCGTAGTGTTATAACTAAGCCAGTAACAGTTCTGTTCTTTATCACCATTACTTAATTTGGTGATTGAAGTTTTGTTACGCTCATAGACATCTGCGATAAATGCAGGTAGTTGTGCGTCTTTAAGCCATTTAAATGGGATAGAAATATACATAGGTAGGTCAGGGTACATGGTATCTCCTATTATTCAGCATTAAGTACAAATCCAGATTTATAATCTAAAACCAATCCTACAAATTCATTTGGAAGACGGCATAGGTGTACTTCTTCATAATTATCATGGACATCAAATGATGAATAGAAGGTATCTGTACTGATGTCATAAGTGAAGAAATCTCTTTTTCCTGCGTTGATTAATTCTTGATGTAGCCATGTTGGCATATCCGCATTGCGTAACCATTTGTAGGGTATGGTGAGATATTTGGTAGATGATGTTAGCATGGGTTGTTCCTTAACTGTCTGATAAAGACTAAAAAAGCCAGTACTATGACTGGCTTAGGTGGATAGTTTACTTAAACTGGTACGGTAGTGTACTTTTCAGCATCTAGCTTGGCTTTAAGTAAGTAAAAGGGTTTGGTGGTATTAATGGTTGCTGCAGCATAGGCATCATTTAATAGCTTTTGCCACTCTGCACGCTTATTGTAGAAGGTATTGGCATCAAAGTACCAAATACCACTAGCACAAGTATAAGCTACATATGGTGTGGGATTGGTATTGGTGTTGGTACTGGTTTTACGCTCTACAACGATAAACTGTCCCATATGTTTGATGACATTGGGGATTGATTCATGCGTAGGTGCTGCAGCGATGAGCTTTAGCAGATGCTTTCTAAGCAGTGTATTCATTGTATTAACTGCAGTTCGTACATTGTATTCTTGGGTTAGATAGTTGGGTGTATGACTCCCAATGACGGTATTTGACATAGTTATCTCCAGTTAGGGTTTACTGTATTATCTAGGATTTTATAGATAAGTGGTTAATTACAATTCACCTGTAACCAGTTGTTTATGTTTAAAATTAATACACGCTTTTTCAAAGCTACTACCCATAGGATTGAAGTGATAACCTTGGCTGTATAACCTACCACGCTTATCATACTTATGTAGAAAGTGAAAGCTCTTATCTGCTAGGTGTTGTTTTAACACTTCAAACTGCTCTTGGTATTTCTCCCAAGTGGTTTTATCAGATAAATATTGCAGTTGTTCATCATCATTTAATAAGCTCATTTCATCTAGATTTAACTCGGTACGATGCCATTGTTTATCAAATTGTTGAACAATATAACTGTCTAGTTCATAAGTATTTTGGTTTTGTTTATTGATAATATCCAATGCTAAGGGTTCACTGTGCTTGTTATGTTTACTACCTAGGATAACATTATCATCTAAGGTTAGATAACCACTGGTGTAGTTATTATTCACTGGCTTAGGTGTGGTAATCATAGGTGGTAGATAACAGGACAGTTTGATTCTGTCTAATAGACTGTCAGGTAATTGGATAAGTGATTCTATATAGCGTGTGGTTTTAAAGGAAGTGATGTTATACATACCCAGTGGTAATAAGACAGCAATGAGTTCACAGACTGTCTTAATTGCATCTAAAGCAGACATACCCTTGATGGGTATCATACCAGCAACATTGACATAAGGCAGTCTGTTCTGAGTATGTAGTGTGATGGTGGTTAATATATCACAAACCAGACTGTCTAATTCAATGGTTAATAGATGCTGTTTGCGTAGCATCTTAGATTCCCATTCTTGTTTTTCAATGTAGGTATGGATAAGGGTAATGGCTTGTTGTAGCTCATCTTGGAATGATGATTGGATACTTTGTTGTATATCATGACGGATATGCGTAGGGTGCATTTGCCGTTCAATGCTTTGTTGTAATAGGGTATGGTTCATGGTATTTCTCATAGACTGTCTATTAATTTAAATTAAAAGAACCTGCTGGATAATCCAACAGGTCTATAATTATGCAGGGTGAACAGAAGTAACATAATAACCAGCAGCATGAACCTGCTCACAGGCATCAATGCGTGATTCAGCATGAACGGTAATGGCAAAACCCATACTAACAAATACGATAAACTGTTTCATGATATTTCCTTAATGCTAATTAAAATACCCCAATCACTAAGGATTAGGGTATGTTTAGGGTTATTTATTAGGCAACTTCGTTAATTTCAATGTCTAATTCTGAAAGGTCAGACCAACGAGTGTCTTCACCAACTTCTCGGAAGGAAGCTGTACACATTTGGATTAGACGAGTTGCAACTTCATCGTGAGCTTGCAATTTCTCAACAAGCTGTGGGTGGCTATCCATTACAATGTAGCCAATTTGCTTGCGTTTGAAATAGATATTCAAATAGAACTTGGCTTTTTCACGCTCATCGTTACCGTTGTTGTATGAGCTGGTTGCTGGGCGTTTGGTAAGTACTGTTGATGTCATGATGAACTCCTTAATGTAAATGATGGTTAATGTCAGTACTGTGGTGAGTATATTTAACTGTATTTAATACTCACCATCATAAGGCACAGCCTTAAACCATTAAACCAAACCATAGAAGATAGACACAGCAAATCACCATAAAAATATGGGGAAGTTACCGCCAGACAGTACCGTGTGTAACAACAGACAGGCAAACGAGACCAGAAAACCAAGACGAGACAGATGGCTAGAAGTTTTCAGACGCTATAACGCACCTGTACTGTCTGGCTTGTGTTTTGTGTTTTGTGTCCATAGACAGGTGCTAAAAAATAAAACACCCTAAGGCATATGCCCTAGGGTGCTTGATGTTGGTTAGTGCGGCTGATGGTTATTCATCATCACGGTTGGCTGCACGGACGATTTCTCGTATGGTTTTCATACGCTGGATACCACCACTTACGAACTCATCAGGTGCTACACCAAACTCTTCATATCTGGCAAGGTCATTGCGAGCTTGCCAAGCCATTGCCTGACTCATAGCTTCTTGAGCAAAAGACTCAGTAGCTCTGCCAATGTAATCACCATTCTTAGCGATACCTTTTACGGTATTAACAGCTAAGTCTGCAGTGGTTGCTACAATCTCAGCAGAACTTTCAATGGCTTTAGCACCAGCGTTAAAGGTTGTACCCATAGCACCCCAAAGAGCTGAGATTGCACCTTGTTTTGTTGGACGGTTTGACATAAGATTTCTCCTGTTAAAATGATGTCAATTACAGTGAACAGTATTATTCACCATGCTAAGGCGTAGCCTTAAACCACTAAACAATAAGAATCCTTTTTGTTGTCAGCACTGGGGGTGGGTAGTTTTGATTTTTTCGTTTTGTTGTCAGGACACTACCTTAGAACTAATTTTTATTAATTTATAGAAAACTACGACTGTTTTATTAAGAATCCAAACAACAAACCAATTTTTATTAACTGGGTAAAAGTCGTTGGTAAATTAATTTATACGGTCAATAAGGGTAGGGGGGATAGGTGATATTCATCACTTGGTTTGAAAAGATGTGGGAAATATATAATAAATAACCCCATAACAAGTATGGGGTGGATTATAGATACCCAGTTAATAACAGGAAAAATACTCATGCTGCACGAGCTAGGATTAATGAAAAGGTATCTATAATGCGTGGTACTATAACTGATGGCTTAGGACTTGTCAATGTGTGTATAGGTTATAAAGATATTTGTATATAAGGTATTTAATAATTTGATTGGTGAAATGATTAAATTAAATTATAATAAAAACCATCTGATACCTGTAACTGTAATTGTATTAGGATAGTCTATGTTGAAAAAATCTCTACTGGCAATGGGTCTGTGTTTACCTGTATTGGCTTGTGCTGATGTGTACTTGGGTTCTTATCAAGGGTATGAATATTATCTGATAGCCAGTAAAACCAAAGCCGTTACAGGTACGAGTAAGTATGAAGTAGAGATGGAACGCTATGTGGCTAAAGACATTAAAAAAGATGGCTTGGGTCAAGGTAGCTATACGGTGTACAGACGCTATATTGACTGTGCATATAAAAAGGTAGCTACGATTAGCTGGCATAACTACACTAAAAACCATAAGCTGATAGAAGGTGAAAAGGTCAAGCATCTAAAAGAATATGACATATTCCCTAACAGCTGGGGTGCTGCACTGTATAATGAAATCTGCCGTTAAACCATGGGTGTGTGATGAACTGGTTTGAATGGAAACAGCATTATCATAGGCAACTTAATCACCCTGCAGACTTTGAAAGAATGTTTGTGGATAAGGTATTAAGCAAGATAGCGATTATCAATGCTGATGATGTGATACCGCAGTATCATTTTGTAGATAGTCGTGGTAAGAACAGATATGTGGATTTTATGGTGATTAATCCTACCAAGGGTTATCTGTTGGCTATTGAATTAGATGGCTTAACCAAACTACAAGATGCCAATAAACAGCTAAACTATGACAGCTATCAAGACTTATGGTACAGACAAAATGAGCTGATGCGTAAGATAGGGGTATTATTCAGATACACCAACAAAGATATGCTGCATAACAGTAAGCAAGTCATTCAAGAGATACACGATGAGCTGGTCAGACAGGCAATGAATAAAGCCAGTCAGTACTATGAAAAACAGCAGCGTGAAGAACTGGAATATCAATTAGAGCAATACAAACAGCGTGGTCTAGAACAAGAGCAAACCAATAGTCATCTTGACCAAATCGCTAGGCGTATGGCACAGCTAGAAAATCATCTGGCAAGCCAGCAATATCAACAGCAAGTACCAGTACAACCTGTACAGCCAATACAAGTAAACAAACCGTCTATCGCATGGGATAAGCTGATGATAGGTGCTGTACTGGCAATGGTATTATTGGGTGTGATTGGCTTAAGTACGATGAGCAATAATAAGCCAGTAGAGCCTATTACAGATACACAAGAAACCCTACCTGAAGTGGTTAATACCAATGAGCTAATCACTGTCCCTGCACCTGTGTATGAAGAGCCTAGCCCCAGTATAGAGCCAGTACCTGTACCACAACCAGTACAACAGCCCATACAACAAACAGTACAAGCACCTGTACGATACAGTGAGCCTAAGCCAGTAGATGATGAGCCTATCATCAAATCAGAGCCTAGACCTGTATATAAACCAAGTGATGAGCCTAGTGTAGAGACTAGGGTAGAATATAAACCTAAGCCAGAGCCTAAACCAGAACCCAGATATGAGCCTGTAAAGCAAACCCAAGTACAACAAGAATATAGTCATACTCGTCAAGACAGAGATGGTAATAACAACAGACCAGAGATACCTACTGAACGAGTGGATAGAGAGTAAGTAATGCTAAAAATACTGATAGTGGTATTGTTCTTTGCTGGTTTTGTCTTTCATTGGCTTTGGATTGTACTGGTTATTCTACTATATCTACTAAGTCGTGCTGATGATAGGGGTGATGATAAACTGACCTTACGCCAAAGTGTAGATGATATTCATGATGGCTTACGCATCGTGGGTGATGGGATTGCTAATACAGTTAGCGAACTGGACAAGCAATCAGACCTACTACTGGCACGCATGGCAAAGGAAGCTGAAATCTACCATACCAAACCACAACACCGTGAGTACTATCAACAATCGCTGGATAACCCCAGCTACCATATCAAGGCAGATACCCTAAGGGAGATACTGACAGGGACAGTAGTTATTGGTTTACTGGTATGCAATCATAACAGTCAGTTATTTCATGAATTACAGTTTAATTGTAGTCGTCAATTGATGACTGGGATATATGAGTTTTATGTCAAATTTAAACCTACCATAGACCCCAGTGTTATCTGTATAGAATGTGAGTACTATGGTAAAGTCTACACCATACATGGCTGGTGCTTTGATAGGATTCAAAGACTGTATGTCTATGTCTGCCAAAAAACAGATATACGCATAAAGCACATTGATGATGAAAATCGTGCTATCAGGCAATTAATCCAAATGTATGATAAATCATAATAATAACTACAAGTAAACCACTCACAACAGCGTGGAACACGCAGATTATTTATCGTAAATAGTGCTGTGCTACATTACTTTTTATCTTGGTTTGGATAAAAAATATGACAGTACAGACACTACCCATCACTACCCAAACCAGTGTAGATGATACTGCACTGGATATTGAGCTACTTAAAAAGACCTTACCTGATAAATACAGAAGGGGGGTAACAGATGAAATGGTATCGCGTATCAATCAGCTGTTATCAGACCCTGATTTGCATGAAGCCTACCGCAATAACTTTGTCAGTTATATGACCGTATTAAATGACGGTAAATATAAACTGGACGATTATCTCAATGCTGTCAAATACTGTACCCATAAACTGATGGGTAACAGTAATATTGATAGCTTTATTAAGACCTTCCCAGACCGTTATCAAGCCATGATGGTCAAAGGTCATACCGCCAAAGAAATCTCTGCTCATGTGGCAATGTATAACAAGACCAAACTGGTCAATGCCATCATGGAGCAATCTGCTATCCCTAGCTGGATTATCAATCAAGACCTATACCAAAAAGCCATCAATGTACAAGCAGACCTAATGCTCAATGCCATGAGTGAAAAGGTGCGTAGTGATGCGGCGAATAGCTTACTGGTGCATCTAAAACCACCTGAAGTCAAAAAGGTAGAGCTAGATGTAGGCATCAAGAAAAATGATGATATTGAACAGCTAAGAAATATCACCGTAGAGCTGGCAGCACAGCAAAGACGACTTATCCAAGCTGGGGTAATTACTGCTCGTGATACTGCTGAAACCAAACTTATCACGGAGATTACAGACTATGAAGAAGCCTAATCATGACCCTAGTATCGTTAAGAATGTGGTATTTGCCATTGCGTTGTACTTTACCATTGTGGTGTGTAGTTTGATTATCCTTAGGGTGCTTAGTTTATGAGTGAAACCATGACAATGAGTGATACTAATCAGATAAAACAACCTAAGACGGTGAATGACTGGCTTAAAGATGTGGATTATAGTGAGCTTGAGAACTATATCCCCAGTGAGTTTGCCATTGCTTATGTGAACTTTATTAAGCTGGTTAATGGTGCTGAAGGTGAAGAGAACAAAACCCCAGTTATTCATTATAAGATGGCTGATAGCCTAGTGTCTGGTGAAAAGCAGATTGCCAATATGATTTTTCGTGGTGCTGCTAAGTCTACTTTTTTGGGTGAATACTTTTTCTTATACCTAGCGGTGTTTGGTGAGTTACCTAACTTTGGCTCTGTGGATTTGGCTATCTATGTAACAGACAGCATTGATAACGGTGTTAAGAGTATGCGTAAGAACTTGGAGTACCGTTGGGAGAATAGTGAATTTCTTAAGAAGTATATTCCCAGTATCAAGTTTACAGACATTAGATGGGAGTTTACCAATATCAACGGTAAGACTTTGGTAGTCAAAGCCTATGGTGGTAAATCAGGTATTCGTGGTGTCAAAGAAAAAGGTAAGCGTCCACAGATAGCGGTACTAGATGACTTAGTCAGTGATGATGATGCCAGAAGTCCTACGGTACTGGCTGCCATTAAAGATACCGTACATAAAGCCATTGAATATGCCCTACACCCAACACGCTATAAAAAGATATGGCTAGGTACACCATTTAACGCCAATGACCCACTGTATGAAGTGGTAGAGTCTGGTGCATGGTGTGTCAATGTCTATCCTGTGTGTGAGAAGTTTCCTTGCAGTCGTGATGAGTTTCGTGGGGCATGGGAAGACCGCTTTACTTATGACTATATCAAAGAAAAATATGATACGGCTTTGGCTTTGGGTAAAGTGGATAGCTTTTATCAAGAGCTGATGCTACAAATCATGAGTGATGATGACAAGCTCATCTTAGATACAGATTTACAATGGTATAACTCATCGCATCTGCTGGATAAAAAAGATAACTTTAATTTTTATATCACCACAGACTTTGCTACCAGTGAAAAGCAATCAGCGGATTATTCGTTCATCTCTGTATGGGCGGTAAACCATAAGGGTTATTATTTTTGGGTAGATGGTATCTGTGCCAGACAAACCATGGATAAGAACCTAGATGACTTATTCAGACTGGTTAATAAATACAATCCGCAAACCGTGGGCGTGGAAGTATCAGGACAACAGGCTGGTTTTATTCCTTGGATTCAACGAGAGATGTTTAGCCGTAATATCTTTTTTAGCTTGGCTTCTAACAGAAGTGATGGGCAACTGGGATTAAAACCCAATAACTCAAAGCTGGAGCGGTTTAATATCATTGTGCCTGATTTTAAGCTCAAACGCTTTTATTTTCCTATTGACCAAAAGCACACGCCTGCACTCAAAGAGATGCTACTGGAGCTATCGCAAGCGTCTGTGGGTGGCTTTAGAAGTAAACATGATGATGCCATAGATACCATCAGCCAACTGGGTATGATGACGATATGGACACCGTCTAGTGAGAGTACCTATAAACAAAACCAAGACGGTATCTGGGAAGACTATCAGCCTATTGATACGGTGAATGGTCTAGCCAGTTATATCGTCTGATAACGAGATAAATAATAAGGGGTGATTATGTCCATAACTATCCAAGATTTTATGAATCATTTGGCTCAAACAGAGCTGCATAATATGTTCTTTTGGGACAAAGAACATGAAAAGCTGAATGATAAATACGCTGACAGACTGGCTCATTATGTGCTGATGGGTCTAAGAGAGCTGTACACACGCTTTGATTTATGTACATTGGAATTGGATTACCCACTGTACAATGCACGGTCGTATGTGATTGATTTATCTAATGACAAAGAAGTTAAAAAACAAACCAAAGATACACAGATACTGGCGGTAAACCATATGCAGTTAGTGTATCAAGCCAGTGATGATGAAAAAGATGTACAGGCTTATTTTGTACCTAGACACACCAAAGCTGAATATGATGATAGATACCTACAAGCAACGCTCAATGATAATAACCGTATGCCTGTACTTAATCCTAGGGGATTTTATCATTTGGCTTCACCCACTAAGGTGATGTTATACAATCCGCACAAGCCAGCTGACTTAGTTATCACTGTACGAGTGATACCTTACTCACTAGATACCGTAGAGCTGGGCGATGAATTACCACTACCTGTGGCTTATCATAATGCACTGGGTTTATTTATCGCATCACGAGTACTACGCTCTATGGATAACCAGCTAGATGGGGACTTAAATGAATCCACACGCTACTATCAAGCCTATCAACAAGAGCTGATGATGCTAGAGCAGCAAGGCATTGAGCTAGACACCCAACCACAAGATTATTTGTATCAACAGTTTCACCAAAGAGGATTTATCTGATGACACCACAAGAACAACAACTACTGGCTCAACTGACAGGGGGACAACTACCCCCTGATGCTGGTTTAGCACCCAACTTGGCTCAAGCTGATGTACAGGGGCAAGACATTCCCCCTGAACTGTTAGCACAGCTACAAGGGCAAGAGCAACTGCCTACACAACAGCCATCACCTGAACAAGTACTGCAAGAGAAAAAAGCTCGCCAGTTTAAACAAGCATACAGTATGCCTGATGATGACTTTAAGGAATATGGGTACAGTAAGTTGGTCAAACAAAGCCAGTCCAATCAAAAGAAAACCAAGCTGACCAACTGGAAGCAAGAACCCAGTATCCAAGATTTAAAGCATGATTATAACCATGCTCAAACAGCACAATCACGCTTTATCAATGAATTACAAAAGTGGCAAAATCTGTATGATGCCCCTAAGTTTGGGGGTAAAAACCATAAGGGTAGTCGTATCAATCCAAGACTAATCCGTAAGCAAGCTGAATGGACTTCACCTGCACTGTCTGAACCATTTTTATCTACTAATAATCTGTTTGATGTTAAGCCATTGACCTTTGAAGATGTGGATAGAGCCAGACAAAATGCCTTGATACTAAACAGACAATTTAACACCCAACTTAATAAAGTCAAACTGGTAGATGGGGTCATCAGACAACTGGTTAAAAATGGTAGCTGTGTTCTGCGTATGGGCTGGGAATACCAAGAAAAGCAAGTACAAGAACAAGTACCGCTATTTAACTATATCCCTGTACCAGTAGAGCAGCAAGAGCAAGTAGCACAACAACTGGCTGAACTAGAGCAGCTGATGCAAAGTGAACCTGATAGCTACGAAGCACTGCCTGATGAAGTCAAAGCTGGCTATGAGATGAGTGTAGAAAAAGGTATGCCTTATGTGGCTGAACCTGCTGGCTTTACCCAAAAGACTGCCAAGCGTGTACTGGTCAATAAACCAACGGTAGAAATCTGTAATATCAAAAATATCTTTGTAGACCCTACTTGTAAGGGGGTATTTGAGAATGCTCAGTTTGTGGTTCATGCTTATGAGTCATCGTTATCAGAGCTAAAAAAACAAGGGATTTATCATAACCTTGGCTATCTGATGGAACAACAATCCAGTACTGATGGGACAGTGGATAAACCATCTGATGATGTCTTTCGTTTTCAGGATAATGCCAGACGCAAACTGACCGTCTATGAATACTGGGGCTACTGGGATACTGACGGTACAGGGGAGACCAAACCCATTGTCGCTACATGGGTGGGTGATACCATGATTCGTATGGAAGACAATCCATTTCCTAATGGTAAGCTGCCTTTTGTGATTTTTAATTATCTGCCTGAAGAAGACAGTGTCTGGGGTATTCCTAATGCAGAGCTATTGGGAGATAACCAAGAAATCCTAGGTGCAGTAACACGAGGTATGATTGACCTACTGGGTAAATCTGCCAATTCACAGACAGGTTATGCTAAGAATCTATTAGACTCTGCTAATAAAGTGAAATTTGCCACAGGTCAAGATTATGAATATAACCAAGGCTTTGACCCTAGAGTACATATCCATACCCACAAATACCCAGAGATACCACAATCTGCCATGGCAATGGTGCAGATGATGAATAACGAAGCTGAGAGCTTATCTGGGATTAAAGCCTTTGCCAGTGGGGGTATCAACGCATCACACTTGGGTGATAGTGCGACTGCTGCTCGTGGGGTACTAGATGCGGTATCTAAGCGTGAGATGAGTATTCTACGGCGTATCTGTGATGGTTTTATCCAGATGGGTAGATTTATCATGGGTATGAACAGTGAGTTCTTATCTGAAAAAGAAGTGGTACGCATCACCAATAAAGAGTTTGTAACCATCAGACGAGATGACCTAGCAGGGGAGTATGACCTAACACTGACCATCTCAACAGCTGAAGGTGATGAGAATAAAGCACAACAATTGGCTTTCTTATTACAAACCATTGGTAACTCTATGGGCATGGGATTAACCCAAACTATCCTAGCTGAGATTGCCCATCTGCGTAAGATGCCTGACTTAGCCCATACCATTGAAAGCTATCAAGAAGAGCCTAATGAGATGGAGCAACAAATGCAGCAGCTACAAGTGGAGAAACTACAAGCAGAAGTAGAGCTACTCAAAGCTGAAGCCCAAGAAGCTGCCGCCAAAGCACAAGTACAATCTGCCAAAGTGGGTGTAGAGCAAGCTCGTGCTGAATCACTACAAGGGGACGCTGATAATAAAGCCTTAGACTTTGTAGAGCGTGATACTGGCTCAAGACAAGCTCATGAGCTGGATAAGCAAGCGATGATTAACCAAGGTAATAATGAGCGTGAGCTAATCAAACAACAAGGGGCAATGGAACAACAAAACCAACAACATGATTTAAACCTGCTAGGACAACTGGCTAATCAACAGATGGCTTATGACCAAGCGGCTAATATCCCTAGTGCTATCCCTAATCCAAGCCCTGCTACAAGCTCACCACAAGCCCCACAACAAGGATTAACCCTATGATTGATACACAAGTACTAGAGCAAGAAAAGAATGCCGTATATCGCAAAATACAGCTATCTGAAGCGTTAGAACGGCTGATGGTCAATCCAGATTTTGTTGTTGTATTTAAAATGTATTATTTTAAGAATTATGTCCTAGATATGGTCAATCAACTGTCAGGGGTAGTAAACACCCCTGATAGTCAAATACTACATCAAAGACTGGTAATGGTCAGTCAGCTACAAGCTGAACTGGATAATTTACTAACCCAAGGGGCAATGGCAAAAGAGCAACTACAAGAACTCAATGCTATCCCGTTAGATGAGTACACAACATGAGTGAAATTGATTATAACCAACTGTCTGATGAAGAGTTATCAAAACTGGATTTGAGTAATGCTGAAGTAAACTGGGGCAATCAAGCCAACCAAACCAGTGAACCTGTCGCTACTGAAGAAAATCAACAGACTGATGATGCGATGAATACATCAACAACTGATACACAAAACACAGTATCCAAGCAGTCTGCTGATGAACCAGTAGAGCAGGTGTCAGAGCAAGAGCAAAACCAAGACAGTATCAATGCAGATACAGATACAGATACCCAAGTATCACAAACTGCCGTAGATGATACTGATAATGGTGAACAAACCACTGATGATGACCAGACACAGCAGGTAGATTATCAAGCATTTTATGAAACACTGACTAAGCCGTTTAAAGCCAATGGTCGTGAAATCCAAGTTAAAAGTGCTGAAGATATGATTGCTCTGATGCAACAAGGAGCAAACTACTCTAAGAAAATGGCACAGCTAAAACCTAACTTAGCGGTACTAAAAACCTTAGAGCAGCATGGTTTGAATGATGCTCAATCTGTGGCTTATATGGTGGATTTGTATAATAAAAATCCAGAAGCCATTGCCAAACTGATTAAAGAAGCTGATATTGATTTATACAGCTTTGATACTGAACAAGCAGACAACTACACACCACAAACACAGGTCAATGAGCCAAGTCTGCTGGAAGAAACGATGGTGGACTTGTACGGTTCACACGATAAATTTAAAGATGTGGTCAGTGATATTACGACTGTGTGGGACGAACAATCTAAGGCAATGGTGTCAGACCACCCTGAAATCCTACGAGTCATGGCAGAACAAGCACAAAGTGGACTGTATCAACAAATCACTCAAGCAATGGAATATGAACGAATGCTAGGGCGTATGCAAGGCGTACCATTTCTAGCAGCGTATGAAGCGATTGAAGCCAAACTACTACAAGCCAATCAATCCGCCAATACTGGGGTAGATAATCAGCAACCACAGCAGCAAGCATTCACTGCACCTAGACCACAAAACACCCAAAACCAAGTGAATAACCAAACTCAAAAACAAAAGGCTGCTGTACCTAAGTCAGGTAATAGCAAAGCCAATAATGAGTTTGACCCATTAAAACTGTCTGATGAAGAGTTTTTAAAATTCTATAATCAACAAAAATTTCATTAGGAGATAACCTATGACTATCGTATATAACAACGGACAAAATCCTACCAGCGTGGGTGCAACACAACTTAATCCCCATGTATTTGAACGCAAAGCTCTGCTAGATGCTCTAGAAGAGTCTTATTTTGGTCAGTTGGCTGACTCTCGCACCATGCCTAAAAACTCTGGTACTGCGATTAAGCAGTATCGCTATGTCCCTATCATTGATGACCGTAACTCAAATGAAATGGGTCTAGATGCCAAAGGTGCTAAATACGCTCATGGTAACTTGTATGGCTCATCTCGTGATGCTGGTTTAATCACGGATAAGTTCCCTGTACTCGGTGAGCTGGGTGGTCGTGTAAACCGTATCAGCATGACTCGTCAAGAGCTACAATCTAACTTGCAAAAGTTTGGTGTGTTCTATGAATACTCTAATGACTTGATGAACTTTGATTCTGATGCCAAGCTACTAGAACACCTAGAGCGTGAAACCATGCACGCTTGTATGACGGTATATGAAGACAAACTGCAGCTAGACCTATTAACCAATGCTGGCTTGGTAAAATATGCTGGTACAGCTACCCAAAACACTGAGCTGGCTCATGATATGGAGCTGACTTATGCTGACCTAGTCAAGCTGGGTATTGACCTAGATAAGAACCATTGCCCTAAACAAACCAAAATCATCACAGGCACTCAGCTGACAGATACTCGTACAATCCCTGATTGTCGTGTGGCTTATGTAGGCTCTGAGCTTATCCCTACCTTAGAAGCCATGAAAGATTATCATGATAATCCTGCGTTTATCCCTGCTCATCAATATGCTGCTGGTACTACCTTGCTAAAAGGTGAAGTAGGTCGTGTGGCTGGTTTCCGTATCGTGGTAGTTCCACGCATGATGAAATGGGCTGGTGCTGGTGCAAGTGCTACCAATAATGCTTATTATAAAACCAACGGTAAATACGATGTGTTCCCATTCCTAGTGGTGGGTGATGAGTCATTTACTACCATTGGTTTTCAGTCAAGTGGTGGTATGGGTAAATTCCAAACCATTCATAAAAAGCCCGGGGAAGCAACGGCTAACAGTGCTGACCCATATGGTGAAACTGGCTTTGCATCTAAAAAGTGGTGGTATGGCTTTATGCCACAATACATTGAGCGTCTGGCACTACTAAAAGTAACTGCTAAGATGTAATTGGTAAATCCTTATAAAGCTCCCATCAAGTCTGATGGGGGTTTTAACTATTTAACTGTATCAACTATCTAATGTCTAAGGACTAAACATGACTACTGAAACTGTTCAAACTACTCAAACCAAAACAGAACTACAAGCACTAAAAGAACAAGCTGATAATCTTGGTTTGGTTTATCCTGCTAAGGTAACAACCAAAGCACTAAAAAAACTTATCGCTGATGAGCTGTATAAAGCCAGTGATGAAGACATCTCTGAAGAGATTCAAAGTGTAGAAGATGAAAACCTAAAGCTGGTTAATATCATCGTAACTGCGATGAATAACCAACAAGCCAGTGTGGGCTATATCACTATCCAAGTAGGTAACTCAGTACTGGGTACAATCAAGCGTGTCATTCCACTGGGTAAACCATGGCTTGTAGAAAATATTATCCTAAAAGAAATCAAAGCTAAGCAATTTCAACTGTTTACAGAAAAAGACAATCCACAGCAGCGTGGTCAAAAGCTGGTAGAAACTCGTCTAGTACCTGCTTATGCCGTACAAGAGTTGCCACTACCTACCCCTGAAGAAATCGCTGAAATGGCTAAACGCCAAGAAGCTCGTGAAATGATTGAATAATAACCAAGTACATAGGACATCAAGATGAATGTAGAAATCCCTAACAGTCAGGTAACTGCTGGCTTTAATATCCAAGAACTAACCTATGGGACATTAGACGGTGCAGGAGTCTTTGATGTCCTTATGGACGCTGTACAAGCCCATCTAAACCGTGAGTATGAATCACAGCGTATTCGTGGCACAGACTATGCCAATGCTTATATCAGAAGCATGGAAGTGGCTCTACAAACCAGTGCTGAATATGCACTGTCTAAAGCCAAACTGGGTGCTGAGATTACCTTATTACAAAAGCAAGCGGATAAAGTAGATGCGGATATTAAGCTGACTGCCAAAGAACTGGAAGTCAAAGACAATGAAATCGCTCTGGGTCATGCTGAACTTAAGCTCAAAGAAAAACAGCTACCTATCATGGAAAAAGAACTGGAGCTAAAAGGAGCTCAAGTAGAGCTATCTAAAGCTGAATTAGAGATTAAGCGTGAACAAATCCCTATCATGCGTGAAGAGATGGCTATCAAGCGTGAGCATCTGGGTATCGCTAAAGAAGAGTTAAAAATCAAGCAAGCACAGCTGCCGTTGATTGAAAAAGACTTGGCTTTAAAAGACAAGCAGATTGAACTATCAGGGGAAGAGATTAAACTTAAACGAGCTCAAATCCCACTGATGACAGAAGAGCTGGCAATGAAAAAAGAACAGACTTTGATTGCCAAAGAAGAAGTGAAGATTAAAAAAGCTCAACTGCCACTCATCACCAAAGACCTAGAATTAAAAGATAAACAAATCGCTAATATGGCGGAAGATATTCTGGTTAAGCGTGAGCAGATTAATCTATCCAAAGAAGAGCTGAAAATTAAACAAGCTCAAATTCCATTAATCCAAAAAGATGTGGAATTAAAAGAAAAACAGATTGGCTTATCTGCTGAAGAGATTAAGCTCAAACAAGCACAGCTGCCTATCGTCAATAAAGAGCTACTACTCAAAGACGAGCAGATTAAACAATCTAAAGCAGAGACAGATATTAAAAAAGCACAGCTACCATTGATGGCTGAAGAAGTGCTTATCAAAAAAGAAGATGTCAAATTAAAACAAGCACAGCTGCCTATGGTAGCCAAAGAGATTGAGCTAAAAGCAGAGCAAATCAAAAACATGACTGCGGAAACTGAAATCAAAAAAGCACAACTGCCTATTATGGTTAAAGAGTTGGATTTGAAAGCTGCTGAAGTGGATTTAAAACGCACACAAATTCCATTAATGACAGAAGAGCTGAATATCAAAAAAGAGCAGCTTATCATCGCTAAAGAAGAAGTAAAAATCAAACAGGCTCAACTACCGCTAACACAGGCTCAAGTGGCTCAAACCAATGAGCAAACCAAAGTCATCACTAAACAAATTGCTCATACTGAAGCACAGACACAAGCGATTACGCAGTCATTACCTAAAGACCTGCTATATAAAGATGCACAAACAACCATGCTACTGGCTCAATCAGAGTCAGAGAATATGCGTGCATTACTCACAGCACAGCAAGCCAATACAGAAACGCAGCAAACCAAACTGGTAACAGCTCAAACAACCAGCATTACTACCAAGCTGCCTAAAGAAGTACTGGTCATGGAAGCACAGACAGCACAAGTCAAAGAACAGACTAAGCTGGTAACTGCTCAAGTAACCACTGAAGGTAAACAAGCACTGCTGGTAGATGCCAATAAGCTGATGGTAGATGCTCAACGCACGGCGGTAACGACTAAGACACCAAAAGAAGCGTTACTACTAGACAGTCAAAATGCTCAAGTACAAGCACAAACCAAAACAGTCAATGACAGTCTGCCTAAAGATTTGTTAATGAAAGATGCTCAAACCACGCTACTGCTCAATCAATCTGACCATGAGACAGTAAAAGCACTATTAACAGCTCAACAGGCAAATACAGAGACTGAGCAAACCAAGCTGATTAGTACGCAAAAATCACTGGTAGAAAGTAATAAGAGCATGGTAGATACACAGCGTACCACACAAGCTGAACAAACCAAACTTATCACAGCTCAAGTGGCAAATACCCAAGCACAGACATCTGCCATCAATACCAAGACACCTAAAGAAGTAGCAATGCTAGATGCTCAAAAACTGATGGTAGATACCCAGCGTACAGGACAACTGGAGCAAAATAAACTGGTAACAGCACAAGCTGCCAATACCGCTGCTCAAACCAAGACCATCAATGACAGTCTGGTCAAAGACCTACTGATGAAAGATGCACAGACTACACTGCTACTAAACCAAGCAGACCATGAAACCGTCAAGGCTCTGCATACCGCACAGCAAGCAGCAGTGGTAACAGAGCAAGTAGGGCTAAGTAAAGCACAAGTCGCTCTACAAAATGCTCAAGCAGAACTGACACGCTATGAGCTACAACACATCAAACCACAAGAGCTAAAACTGGCTGAACAACGAGTCAAAGTCGCACAAGAAGAAGTGAAAGTCAAAGCAGAAGAGCTAAAACGCATTCCTGCTGAGATTGCACAAATCCAAGCACAAAAAGACCTGTATGCTCAAAAAGTCATTACAGAGCGAGCTCAAGTAGACGGTAGTCCTATCAAGTCAGGCTCAGTACTAGACCGTAACAATCAAGTGCTGCAAGCTCAAGCCAAGAGCTATGATAATGACAGTAAACTTAAGCTGGCATCTATGATGAGTGATGTCTGGAAAGTCCATCATACCAATGCTCAAGAACAAGCTGTACCTGCCGTAGGTGCTGGCTCTAACCGTCTGGGAGCTCAGAACATTGGTAATGCTATCCAAGCAGCCATGCAAGGGGTAGGGGCATCAGTGGCTTAATCAGTACTGTACATTACCTAGTCAATCTGTAAATAAGCTAAAGTATCATTACTTTGGCTTATTTTTATTTATTTTATTTACTGGTTTAAAGGTGAGATATGGGCTGGGCAAGTCGTAAAAAATGGAAAGCCTTTTATGGTGGTGGTACAGTACAGCTGCTAGACAGTAGCAGTAACAAAGACCTAGCGAAAGAAGGTCTAAGACAATGGATATGGGATACATCTGGTTTATTACCATTTACCCATGATATTAAGTTGCATGATTATCTGCTGGGCAATCGTCAAGATAATGTCTATAAACGCTGGGAGAAACTGTATCATCTGGTACAGGTAGAAAAAGCCTATCCTGATATGGTATGGATACAAGATGGTAGTGATAATGCACCTACGCATATCAATACCCTTAACTTTGTCAAACCAGCAGAGCAATACATTAAGCAAAAGCTGGGTAATCAAGTGGCATCTATTTATAGTATAGAGCATAATATCTATAACCCATCATGGGAATTTTATAAGAGCTTAGCTTTTGACTACACGATAGGTGGAAAAGTACTAAATACCAAAAATCAAATACCAGTATATTTTCAGGGCATCTATGAAATAGTTACGCCGTCTAATGGTGGTGTTCCTATAGATGGGGTAACAGATAATGCTACCTATTACCATGATACCAGTATTATCCCCAGTCTAAGTAACTATAAAAGACACACTGCAACAAAGGATAAAGTAACTTGCTTGGTATTTCTGGTAGGAAATAAAATACCAAAGACTGTAGAAATATTAGGAACACCTATAACACTTGATGTTGCTACCCAGTACTTTTTAATCCCTATTACTGAGTTTAGTAATCATCAGTTATATACAAGACCTTATTCATATGATTCACCTGCTAACTATAATCCTAATGCACTGCAAGTTAAATACATAAACCCACAAGGTGCAGTACGCTACTATCAAGAGCGTATCACAGACTTACGCAATCATCAGATAGGGCAACTGGCTAGACAAACCATACAGCGTGTACCACTAGAGCTGTATCCACCCATTCCCTTACGCATCTCTAATATGGATATGGACAGTACAAGTAACCTATCTACCCCTACAACAGGGAGTTTTATTAATCCTGCCAAACGACTACAAGCACTCAAAGAAGCTCGTGATATGAGTGTCAAAGACCGTATCTATGCCAAAGAAGCACTCAAGATAATGGGCTGGAATGCAGGCGAGTTCTTAACCAATCTAAGAGCTGATATTGGTAATGATTGGGGTGAGATAGATAACTTAGCCATTGTACTGGGAGTACCCACACCAGATGGTGATGATGATGTACCTGTTATCCGTAAGTACTGGCATCTGTATCATTACTTGGTGATTAAGCACGCTGCAGCTAATTACTTTAAGCCAATGAAACGCAGTAATGGTTATCAGCCCAGTCATATGTATGAAGATTATTCTTTGACTGTACCTAATACCCTGCAATCTAATCGCTTTAGTATCTGGCTACCTGAGATGCACAGCCGTAAAGAAGGTATAGGTGGCTGGCATCATGGTACTGGCGGTTCGCTTAGTACAGATACTAATGATGTATTTGATATACCTGTGAGTTCATTTAATTCTGGATATACATTCAACAATAGTAATTACTGGCTGGTGGGTGCACCAGAGAATATACCTTGGTATGGGGGTATGTATCATTATGATTTACTTAAGATGCCATCTGTAACCATACCTAAAAAGATGCCAAGTGGTTTTATGGCTTTTTATGAATATAACGGTAATAAAAGTGGTTATGATGCTCAAGGGATAGAAAATGCTTGGCTACCTGTCATTCGTCCACTATTAAACTACCTAACACCAGCAGAGCGTGATGATTTAATCAGACGCTCAATGCGACTGCACTGGTACACTGAAGCATGGGCTAAAGTCCCTAGAAAATGGTATAAAAAATCTATCCAAGTGTCAGCTATCGTAGGTGCGGCAATCTCTGCTTTGATTACTTGGGGTCAAGATGGGGGTAGTCTGTCTGCTGCATTTATCTCTGCTGGTAAGGCATTACTGATTGGTTTGGCGGTAGATAAGCTGGTGGATATTGCTGTTAAGGTGGGGATTATCTCACCTAGGCTGGCAACCATTGTCAAGATAGTTATCTCACTGGTAACTGCCAGTAAAGGAGCTGGCTGGGACTTTAGTAAAATCCTGACAGCACCTAATATCATGAAAGTGGTCAATGGGGCATTTGATTATTATAGCAAAAAACAAGCCCATGAAGTACAACAGCTACATAAGCAGCTACAAGAAAACCAAGCAGACTATGACAGCAAAGTAAAATATCTAAAAGACAAACAAGCTCTGCTAGAAACTGGTGTGGCTAAAGATGCTCATCTGTATCTGAATATGCCAAGCTATAAGCCACAGATAAACTTATTTGAAACCCCTGAAATGATGTATGCTAGACACAATAACTTCAATGTGATAGGTATCTCACATGGCTTAATCAGTCATCTGTCTGATGGCTTATATACCAAACGACAGCCTATACAGGAAGTTAGGGACATTACTCAAGAAGTAGAAGATGTCTTATTAATCACCTAACCACTCAAACCAGCCTAAGGAGATAACCCATGGCAGAAATCGTAGATAATCCATTTTATGTAGACCCATCAGAAACCACAGTAGCAGTAACAACACCCACAGTGGGGGATAGACTAAAGGCACTGTATGGACAGAATGCACCTAGATTTACCATGGCTGATGGTAGTCTAAAACTTTTAGATACTAATGATAACTGGGCAGACTGGTCAAACTTCCCAACAACAACAGCAAATACTAAGCTGGCTGGTACATTAAAACCCTTTGCCTATTCACCAACATCTAATGTACTGGCACTGGATACACCCACAGTAACCGTATCTAATACACCTACCTTAGCTACTACCAGTCCTGCTAATGTGGTACAGGTATCTAATAATGGTATTAATAACGGTAACAATAGCAGACAAACAATAGGTCAGCTTTTGCGTGATAAATATAATGGCACACGATTTGGTCAAACAGCGTGGGGTAGTGCAATTGGTAATAGTGTATTTAATGCTACTGAAACTGGTAGTAACAATGTCAAGGCTCTGAGTGCTGCTGAAAAGATTAGTATGATTGGTAATACCATCAGTAATATCATGACAGCCTTAAATAACCGTAAAGCCATGAAGATGGCAAAACAAGAGCTAAACCATAATATCATGAACAATAACCGTAACTGGGAAGCCATGCGGCGTAATTATAATGCTCAACTAGAAGACAGACAACGCTATAAACTGGCTTACTACAATGCCAATAATAATGGTACACAAACTCGTCCATTGACTGTGGGTGAATATCTGAATAAATACGGAGCATAATGATGAGTACTGAAAATATTTTTACCAATTACCCTAGATGGGAACAAGTCAAAGACATAGATGCCAGTCATGCCATTGATGCGGCATTTAAGTATGCAGAAAACCAACAAAAGGTCTGGGACAATCTGAATAAAGAAGTCCAAGGAGTATTTGACACAGCACAGGCACACAAAGCCAATGAAGTACAAAAGGTGATAGATGCGATGCCTGCGGAAGTGTTAAATAGTCCACTATCCACTGATGTGATTAATACACTGACTACTGATGCGTTTAAGGACATTGGTGGTGCTAGTGCTAAGACAACAGCAGGTATCCTAGGCTATGGTGATAAGCGTAGAGATACTTTGTTGGATAGGGGCATAAATGAGTTACGCTTGAATAGTAATAAGATTGATTATAATCAGAAGAAAGAAACGGACGATGTTAATACTGCGGTACAGACATCAATCTATCTTTCTAATTTGGTTGGGCAATTGACCCCAGTAGATTACGAAAAAGCGACTGATAAAGAAAAACAAGCCTATGAAGATGCTTTAAAACTATACACTGATTTTGATGCCAGTATCCCTACTAACCTACGAAATAGAGTTACAGAAGGGATACTAAACAGTCAAACAAATCACTTAACCAATCAAACTGATTTTTATAAAGCTCAGGGTGGTTTTTATGATATTGCTGCTAGTAACGCCTTACCTGAATTTTTGGTTTATACCAAAAAGCTGGACGCACTAGAAAGTGAATTTAAAACAAACTATGCAAAAGCTGATGGTAATAAAGATAAACAAAAAGAATTGGGTGAAAAATTTGAAAAAGACAAACTGGCTTTAAACCAGAGTCATAGTAGTCTTATCAAAATTTTAGGTGATAATAATATTAACAGCCGTGTACTGCAAGGTCTTGAAAAGTATGCACAAAGCAATCAAGAGTTTGAGTCAAGATTAGCACTTGATAAAGCCAGAATTGAAGCTCTAAAAATACAGGGAATAGTAGCCCAAGATAAAGTTGCTATTGAAGCTTATAAAGCTACTAATCCATCAGGTAATGGTGGAGGTGGTCATGAAACTCCTGAACAAAAAGAGTCCAGAGCAGATGCAAAGAGTGTCCTAAATACTTATAATATTGGTGAGGCATACCAAGCTGCTTATATGACTAATGGTAAAATAAACCCAGACAAAGCGATAACTCGTGGTATTGCTGTCGTTAATACTTTGGTGGATTTTGGTAATCGTGGCTATAATAATAAGCCTATGAGTTATACCGATTTTAAAGCAACATCTACTGGACAAAAAGGTATTAGTGCTTTAAAGAGTATGCCTGAAGGGGCAGCAGAAAAATGGCAACAACAGGTTAGTAAATTGCCTGAGAGTGATAAAATTATCCTGCTTACTGCCATTGCTAATGGTGAACTAATCCCGTATGAAAAAGGGTGGCTTAGTAGTAAAGCGACTGAAGTTAAGGACTTGGACGCAAAAATCCAAAAAACCATCACAGAAGGTCGTAAAGACTTTAAAAATCTGATGCGTAGAACAGCATCAGATAATTTGGTAAATCATATTAACATGGTTTCTGAAGTACTGGGTGTTACCCCTACCCAGTATGTCATCAATAATAAAAAGCTATTTACAACAAAACAAAAGAATGGGGAAGTACTGATAGACCTACTACCTAAAGATTATAGGGACGCTATCAATGCGTCTACGCCTGTTGTTAATACTGCGGTTAATTTACCTAATTATGCAGGCAAAGCACCACCAACACAAGATATGGCAAAGGCTTTGGCTACAGAAAAAGGAAATAACCCTACAAAAAACTCACAACCTAATAGTCTGATGAATAGAGCAGTAGGTACTGCAGTAGCAGTAGCTACTGAACCACTAAGCTGGATTCAAAAACTTTTTAAGTAGGTTAAGATTTAAAGATTACTGCTAAGCAATTTAATATACATAATCCTATTAGAATAGCTAAAGGTAACGCAGTATCTAACCACCAGCGTAAAGTGTAAGTATCTGATTTATTATCAACTGTATGAACCATTACATACTTACTGACTTGCTTAGGTGAGTCAGTATTTTTATCATTTGCTGGCGATAGTTTTTCGTAAAGCCAGACTGATGCACCCACAATCAATACTGCAGGTAAAGGTCCTATTGCAAAAGATAAGAAATACACAGTAAGCATAATAGCTATGGTAATTAGTACTTTATATAGTTTCTGCATTCTACGGATTATAATTAAACTAATAGTAAATAAAAAGAAATAACCGCATTCTGCGGTTTGGTGGGTTTGGCTTAAAAATTAAATAAAATAAAATAACTTAAGTAGTATAATAATAGAGTACTGGTTTTTGATAAATCTTGTCAAGACCCTTAAATTTAAAAATTAACTAAGTGATTTATATTATTCAAAAAATTTTTTGTAACTGAACATAACTCTATAAACCCACTCACAACACCGCCAGCGGCGGTTACTTATAAATTACCTATCTGATAATCATAACAGTTAAACTAAAATTTGTCTGAATTTATTCACTTAAGGAACTGTTATGACTGATTTTGATAGCATCGCTTTACGCATTCTTAGACAACATAATCATGTAGAAAAAGCACGAGAACAAAACCAAACCAGCAACCCTGCGGCTACGGTGTATGCAGCGGCAAATAAGTTTCGTGCTACTTATGGATTACCAAGTTATCAAGAAGAGCAGCAAATAAGGCAACAACAAAAACAAGATTATCTTGACAAAGAAGCTGCTAGAGCTGCAGCAGGTTTATACAGTGTCATGAACCGTGCATCTAGTGATGCACCTGTACCAGTCAATCAAATTAAACACCTAACTCCCCATGTTGATAATGATGTCTGGGGAGATTGGGGTAGAAAATTGGTAGATGGTACAGACAGTTTGATAGATAGTGCGGTAACAGTAGGTGGTATTGCATTAGATACTGCACAAAAACAATTTATTTCTACTGCTTATCTTACCCATGGTGATTATAAAAATGCGGCTAAAGTATGGACAGATAATCCATTATATTCAGGACAAACTCACCAAGCACTATCAGCCGTTACAGGTATAAATCGTCAAGATATTGATACATTTAAAAAAGATACTTTTGGGGATTATTCAGATTATCAGAAGCAGTCTGACCAAGAAGTCGTAGATGCTGTTGCTGGTCAAGAAACTTATCTAGGTAAAGTAGCTGCTGCATTATATACCGCTGCCAAAAACCCTATTTATGCAACTGGGGAAGTTATACAATCCGTACCTAGTATGCTGGTAGGCGGCTATATTGGTAAGGGTTTGACTGCTGCAACTGGCTTATCAGCTGGTGTAGCGAATGCTGTAGGCACAGGTACAACAGCTGCTGCTACCAACCTAGCAGATATTCATAGAGAAAAGGGTAGTATTGGTTATAAAGAAGGTGCTTGGGCAACAGCTGGTGGATTGGCTGAAGGTGTATTACAAGCAGCTATTCCTGTAAATAAACAGATAGAGAATATCATTAACCCATCTACTGTGAGAGCAGTGGCTAGAAATATTAATAATCGTACTAAGGATTTACTCAAAGACGCAGGTAAGGAAATACTACAAGAAGCATCACAAGAAGGTATTAATGATTTTCTTACTCAACAAGGCAGTGGAAAACCATTTGATGTAAACCAAAACGCATTAGCAACTGGTTTAGGTGCAGCTACTGGTGGTCTAATGCACACTGGTTTATCAGCCCCATCATACGCCACTGGCTTAATAGGTGATGCTGGTCGTGGTGCAATTAACTACGCTACACAAAAAATCATCACTGAAAAAACCAACCCCGACTCAGACAAATATGACCCTGTTACAGCATTTACCCATGCCAGTGCTAAAGAAGCTACGGCTAAAACTGATGAAGAAAAAGCAGCAGCACAACAAGCCAAAGAAACAGCATTACAAAAAAGTAATGAAAAAGTCGCTGACCTAATGGAGCAAATCCAAAATGCCAGTGGTGATGAAAAAACCAAGCTAGAGCAAGAGCTACAACAGTATCGTGAACAAACGGTATCTAAGCTCAATGACAACTATGCTAAACAGCAAATCACCCAAGAAGAACAAGCACAACAAAGTAAATACGATGCTTGGGATAACTTTATGCAAGTGGTTGGTTTACCCAGCTATCGCAGAATCCAGCAGAACCGTGAAGAGCTGGCTAAAGCCAGTGAAGTAACCGTAGTCGCAGGTACAAATACTGGGACTGGTACAGTCAATCAAGGCAGTACTGGTGGTGGCTATAACCACAGTATGCAAGTAACCAAAGCCAATAACCCTAAAGTGGGTATGCAAGTGGGTATCATGGGTAGCTATGCTGCTGGTGGTGAGAAAGGTAAACAAACTGGTGCTGGTAGTAATGACCACTTTGACATCTCTGCATGGGACGCTAATGGTAAGCGTGCTAATCCAAATAACTATGCAGTACGCTTTGTCAGAGCTGATGGCGTAACCATCGCAGACAGTATGAAAGCCTATCCATTGATTCCTGCACAAAAGTTTGGAGCACAAAGAGCGTATGGTGGTCATGTGGGTATTGATATTGACTCTCGTCATTTTGCTGGACAGCCTACTCGTGGCTTGTACATTAATCCACAATACACTGTTACCAATCTAGAGTTTAGTAAAGTAGTAACTGATGCACCTAAGGGTAAAGATGGTAAACGCCAAGGTTATGGTAACTTTGTGGATATTACCTTTAGTGATGGTGTCAAAGTTCGTGTGGCTCATATGGACGCTGATGGCTCTAATGCCCTAAGACAACTGTACGCAGGTACAAAAGGTGGTACTACAACAGTACCTACTACTACACCTACCCAACAAGCCAGTGGTAATACCAATAGACAACAGACTACTGTATCTACAAGCGGTACTGGTAATGGCAGTAATGCAATTACTCAGTTTACTTGGAAAGGTAATAAGACCATTGAAGTTACTTATGCTGATGGTCGTGTAGAAAGTAGACAAGGTAATGCTGCATGGCGTAACAACAATCCCGGGGCATTGGTTTATGGGAATAGAGCCAAAAGGTTTGGTGCTATTGGTTGGACAGAAGGTGTTAATGACGTTAAGCTAGCCGTATTCCCTACACTAGATGCAGGGAAAGCCGCTCTAGATGATTTGTTAAGAAAAGGTCTTGCCAATAAAACGATTAATGACTTTTCTATTAGCTACTTAGGGGCTGATACTAAAACTGGTGTAAATAAGCACGGAGAGAGTGCTGGTACATATTCCAATACAGTTACTGATGTATCTAAATTACCTAGAAATAAAAAGTTCAAGGATATGACAGATGCTGAACTTGCTCTAGTTGCAAAAGGTATCAGTACACAAGAAGGGTTTTTTGATGAAGGTAAAATTACTACCATCACAGAAGGTAGTGGTCAGTATAATGGTAGTGTAGATACCCAAGCGGTAGACAATACCCAAAACCAAATCAATCAACTACTGGCTGAAATAGAGCAAGAAGAGAATGAAGCCAAAAGAGCTAAGCTACAACAGCAAGTAGATGAACAGCAAGCACAACTACAAGAGCTACAAGCACAGCTACAACAAAGCCAAGCACAAGCCAATCAAGTACATGAACCTGATGCAGATGCCATCAGTACAGCGATTAGTCAAGCTGACCCACAGCAGGTAGCACAAGCTCGTACGCAAGCATTTCATCAGACACTACGATATGCTCATCTACTGACTGATGATGAAATCAATGACCTAGAAAAGTACCAAATCCTAGATGAAAAACAGCTAGAAACAGTCAGACACCTTAAGAAAATCCATGACCCTAAACTGGCTACACAAGTCAAAAAAGAAATCTACATTGGTAAAAAAGGTGCTAAGGCTCAAGATTCTTATATTGGTTTAAAAGACTATATTACCTATCTGCAGCAGTCTATTGGTTCAGAAGCTAATATTACTGATACCAGTACATTCCAGCGGTATTATGGGTTCTTAACCAATTGGAATGAAAGTCATAGTAATAAAGCCATCACAGCTCAAAGAGCATTCCAACTGGCACAGCAAACAGGTGAAGAGCTAATCATCGCTCGTAATAAAGATAATAATGACTGGGGCATCTACCGTAAAGGTGAACTGACTGATGAGCAGCGTGTAGAGCTGGGTGCATTAAAGATTGGTAAATATTCTAAAGCACTGGTGAATGGGCTTATCACAGAAGCAGGTCATATCAATGATGTGAAACTGGCTTATGATGATATTCTAAACCATAACAATATGCCTACCGTAGAGAGCTTAAGCCTAAAATCACTGGGTGTACAAGGCGAAACTACCACGATACTAGATACTATCAAAGATGTAGAAAGCCAGCACAAGCAAGCTGTACAACAAACACAAACAGCACCACAGGCACAGCCTACAGCTGACCCCATCATCAATACAGATACTGATGTGGCGGTACAAAACCAGCAAACACCTAAGTACAATCAACAGGTCAATGATGTATCAGTCGCTACAAATACACCTACGACACCAGTAGATACTGCACCAGTAGCAACCAATACCCAAGAAGTACAAGGCTTGGGTAATCGTAATGAAACCATCACTGTAACTAAGCACAGACAAGTGGGGCAATATGTAGCAGGTAACTATACTTCTTATCAAAGCCGTGTTAATAATCAGAATCTGGATAATACCTACTGGGTGGGTAGAGTCGCTAAAAAGAAAGAAGATGGCTCATACCAACATATTTCAATGTCTCGTTATGCTTTGGCTGATGATGAAAAACTCACCAATGACGATGGTAGTATTAAAGAAGGAGTACTATCCACACCATTTAATCCACTGGATACGACTGCGACTGATGAGTCGTCAAAGCGTAGAACTGAGATTGCTCTGGCTACCAATCAAGAAAACTATGGCGTACTGCATGATGGTACAAAACAAGGTCGTACCGCAGCACTGACAGAAGCTGCTAACCGTTATATGGATATGCTAAGAGTGGCAGTGGCTCGTAATCCTGAATATGCTGATGTACTGCTTTCACTGGCAAATAATGATACACAGATTTATACTGATACCAAAAAGTATATGAACTCAAATATTGGGGTAATCAACCAAGTACTGGACTCACTGGCTGAACTACAGCTGGATAGCAACCTACCTGCTAAACAAAAACAGCAAGCAGTTAGCCAAGTATTAGAAGCCATGGGTACAATGATGAATGATGGTGAGTTTTATCCATCTGTACCTAGACAGCTACCTAATGGTCAAGACTACACCAGCTATCTAGATGGGGAAGGTTATACAGCAACGGTACATGGTAAAGAGCAGTATCAAGCATTTGCACCACAATATAAAGGGGCTTCACTGACAGAGACTGGTATTGGCTATGCCCTAGATAGACTAAACCAAACCAATAATAATGGTGATGGTAATAACAATAACAGTAACAGTAACCCACAAGATGATGTTACTGGGGTAACATGGTCTGATGATGAGAATACACACTGGAGTGATGATGACCTAAGTGTCTTTGATGACTTGGTTAATCCTAATACTAACGCTAATACCAATCCAAATACCTTATCTACTGGCTTGGACAATACTATTGATGATACTGGCTTGGGTGATGTCATCGCTGATACACCAGCACAGAATGATACACAGAGTAATCCAGTAGATAATCCAACACTACCACCACAAAGCAAGTCCTATGACAGCTTTGAGCAGATGGTAGGTGAGCTTGGCTTAGATGCAGATAATGAGCTAACCCAAAGAGCTGGTACAGATTATGATGAATACCTGAACCGTACAGATACCCAGCCTAATCTGACACTAGATGGTATCACTACCAATGCTGATGGTAGCCAGCAAGCACAGTTTAGTATCAATGGTAATCCATACACTGCACCTATCAAACCAGTAGCACAGACTAATCAATCTACTGGCTTAGATAATGTAGTTAATGATACTGTGGTAAACCAAGAGCAAGGAGTAACTGATACAGCTACTAGTACCAGTACTGATACTAACACTGACACTGTACAAGCACAGAAACACGCTCAATCCCAAGCAGATAAGCAAGTATCTAATACAGAACAAACTGAGCAAACCAAACAACAAGATACTGGTACAAACCAAGTAAAAGCAACAGACAGTGTAGCAAGTAGTACAACCAAGTCTGATGATACTGTACATAAGCAAGAACAAGCTAAGCAAGAGCCAGTAACAGATAAACCTACGACTCAATCTGCTGCTGCTACCAGCACAGCAAGCCAGACACCAAATAACGCTCAATTTGAACAAAAGGTAAGTCGTAACTCAAGCATTCCTATTAACCGTAATAGAAACGCTCGTATCAAAGAAACCAATCTGACTGGTTTATCTGCTCGTATAAATACAGACAAGCCAAGTAATACCCCTGTACGCTATAAACCACAGTGGGTAGATAAAGCCGTCAAAGTACTAGACCTAGTAGAAACTATGGCTGAATATATCGCAGCCAATAAAGACAAAGTATCTGCTGATGTACTAGAAAACTTTGCACTGCTACAAACATTGGTAAGCCATCACCCAAATATCAAAGTGGTGATATATAGTAAAAACAATGCACCTAAGACTCGTGATAGCAAAACCATCTATGTCAGTCAGCACAGTAATAACATGATTAGAGATGTTACCAAACAGCTCGTACAGCTCACCATACAGCGTGTAGCAAGTGAGATGGAGCTGGTACACCCTGATGATGTAGCCAATGCTAAAGACGCTCTAAAAGCCATTAAAGACGGTCATAGCACTGAAGAAAATGAATTGACCAGTATTGATGACTTTAAGCATTTGATTAAATTGGGTGAGCTGAATGAACAGCTTAAGCAAATCTTATTTGCCATGCGTCAAAAAATCCGTCAAGCACAGGATAATGAGCATATCAGCGATGAGCTAAGAACCAAGTTAATCCAAGCATCTACCAGTCCTACGGCACTGCTATCTATGATGATGGATACTGATGTCAAAGCGTTCTTAAAACAAACACCAATGACAACAGATACAGATACCAAACCAAGTACCAAGTCTAAAAAAGGTATCTTTAATACTGCCTATAAAAAGCTGATGAATAGCTTGGCTAAGTTCTTTGGTTTAAATCCAAAGCAGCAAACGGCTTACGAATCCTTACTTGAGAATGTGGGTCAGCTAACCATCATCTCTGTGCTAGATGACAATGTTAGCTTTGAAGCATCACAAGATGCTAAGATGACTGTATTTAAAGATACCACAGAAGATGAGCGTACCAGTGAACTGGCTAAGCCAATCATCATTACTAAAGACGACCAAGAAAAAGGGGTCAGTGCTAGAAATGTCTTAAAGGCTCATTTTGACCAAGAGCAAAGCAAACATAAGCCATTATCCAGTATCCCCAACTACTTAGAAAAACTGCTATTAAATCCAGTCAAAGCAGCCCTAAAACTGGGATTGGATATTGTACCTGATAAAGCACAGATTAATCAGTTAGAAGACTTTGTACTATTCGCAGGACAAATGCGTGAGTATCTAAACCAAGTACATAATAAGTCCAATGAATTGTACGAATACAAATCACTGGCAAGTTATCTGGGTCAAGAAGGTGCATTTGATACCAATACCTTAGACGCTATCAGCTATGCTATCTATGACTATATCCTAAGCTATGGTGAACAGCAACAAAATACCTTTGATGATGTGTTCTCATTATTGGGTATCACAGATGCTGATGACCGTAAGCGTATTAGCTTACCCCAAGAAGTTTATGAAACTTATCGTTATATTGGACGCATTCAGACCTTAGAAGCTGATGCACTGGGTAAGCGTATCGCTCAGACACTGAACATTAAGAGCGTAGAACAAGGCTCTATTGAGCTGGATTCTCGCTTGTATTCAGCCTTAGGTAACTGGGCAATTGCTGCCATGCAAGCAGCGGATTTAATCCATATTCACAGTATCTCTAGTAAACAACACCTAGAGAATCACATAAAACTACAAGAGCAATTAGACCCTAAAGAAGATAACACTGATAACACTGATAACACCAACGCTGCTGAAAGAGCTAAGCACAATGCACGATTAAATAGCAGTATCTCAGAGCATGGTACAGTACACTTTATTTCATTTACTAATATAAACGGTAAACAAACCAATCAGCGTGTCAATCAGATTATCCAAACCAAAACAGGTACGCTAGGGTTCTTAAAACAAATCATGGGTGGGGCATCAGCAACCAGAGTACCACTACTTAAGCCACCTAGAGCAGATGATGTTAAGACTAAGATTAAGCGTACTGTGGCTAAAGTAACCAGCCTACAAGCCAAGCGTGTGGCTAAAGCACAGCAAGAAGCCATGGTGGTCAATGAAACTGTATGGCAAGCAATGACAGCATTAGCACAGCAGCATCAAGGTAAATTCCTACTGATGATTGGAGCAGGGTATACTGCTGAGCAAGTAGATAAACTACATAAAACCAAACATGATAGCTTTTATAGTAAAGTTGAAGGGATACAGCGTGATTGGAAAAATGCTCTAAACTTTATCGCTGGTATCACTGCTGATGAAAATGGTGAACGCAAGTTTTGGGATAAGATGTTTATGGCTGGTAACAGCCGTATGCACTTAAACTCTAATGTGTTTAATATTCAGTCATCTAAACTGCATCGTGCGATTGCAGACTTGGATAACTTTAAGGTAACGATTAAGCTACAAAATAAAGATGGTCAATCTACCATTCAATCACTACAACAAAAACTGGCTCAGCAGCAACAAAAGCTACAACCTGAACACTTAACCAAAGATGAGCTATCACTGCTGTTTTTTATCAAAGCCATTGGTGAGAATGCTGAAGGTACAGAAGACTTTGTAAAACGATGGGTAGCGGATAATTATCCTAACATCTTTACAGAAGGCTTTACGGTAGATAAGCTACCTGCTTATGTGTTTGTTCCTGCTTTATTGGCTTATATGCGTCAAGACCATGTACAAGCTGGTATCAAAGCCATGCAACAAGTAACTGCTGGTGATAGCATTACAGATACGCAAATGGACGCTATCAAAGCTGTGGTAGATGAGATGGATATGCAAGGCTCATCAGTAAGAGCTTTGGTAGAGTTTAGTCAGCTACAGTCTGCACTGGAAAATAAAGACAGTAGCCTAACTACTACACTGGGCTTAAGCTCTGATGGCTTGAACAACGGTGCATTCTTGGCTCACTTTTGGAATGGTACTTATGATGCAACACTACTCAATCGTACTGGACTATTTCTTAATCAAAGCCAATATGAAAACTACCAACAAGCTCGTCATGACAGTACACTGGGGGATTATTATACTGGCTTTAAAGACCGTACTGTTGATGCACAGCAGATAGCCGCTTATAAAGAAAGTCAGTTGCAACAAGCCATCTCTAGAGCCAAAGAAAAAGGTTGGAATGTCGCTAGCGTCATCAAAAGGATACAAGCAGAGCATCAGCTATTAGACCGTGTTATCAGTATTCATGACAGTCTGTATAAGCGTAGTGCGGCTAAGTCTGTACTTGTACCATTTAACTATGGTGCTGGCTTGGCAGCAACGGCTCGTTCTACTTTTGATAAGTTCTTAGATGACCAGATTTCATTTATGGAAGATATGGTTAAAAAAGAAAATAAACTAAAACAGCAGCTACATAATGGTGAGATAAACCAGTATGAGTATAACAACGCTTATTATGGGCTATTACAACAAATCAAAGAGCGTCATACCATCTATGCTCAAATGATGGATAAACACCCTAATGATTTGGTTTATCAGCATCATAAAGACAGTCGCAGATACTTGGTGATTAATGACAATCTACAAATCAGTGATTTGTTGGATTATTGGTTTGATGATAAATCACTGGGTGAGCTACAACAAGGCTATCAGCAAACAGCAGCTAAGTATTTAAATACCCAGCTAACTCAATACGAAGAAAGCTATATCGCATCTCGTGATGTCAATCTGGGTATGCTGACAGATATTTTTGACTTGGCTAATGCTACTTTTGATGAGCTTGAGACAACTGCTAAAGATAACTACCTTGAGCAACAAGCTGCTAAGTATGTAGAGCAAGGCATGAGTGTAGCTGATGCGAAAACACAGGCTGAAAAAGAACTGGCTTATACTGGCTTACCTAATGCGTATATCCAAGAGCATATCATTACACCATGGTTACAGCTGGTACAGCCTAATATCAATACGCTGTATAGCCGTGAAAGTGGTGAAAGACAAGGTGCATTGCAGATTGCAGATTTCAAAGAAAACTTAATCAGTGATACTGCTGATGGTGGTGAAAATCTAACCAGCAATGCGTTTTATATGATAAACCAACTGGGTAAACTGCAAGGTACAAGTACAGCATCACCAGTCAGAAGACAAGTACTGACGGAGTTTATCCTGCGTGCTAATGCGTCTATGACGCAAAGTCTGGATAGTTATATCTCATCATATACCATGAGTGAAGGTAAGCGTGTCAATGTCAATATCCACGATGCGAACATTGGTGCAGTAGATAATCATATCCAAATGACGCAGCTACAAAACCAAGCAACTTATCATGCACTGCTACATTATCAAGGGCAACTGGAAGTCTTAGAGACTTTGGTTGATGCACTGGTTAATGTACAAAAAGCAGTGGCTGATGGTAAGCTAGATAAGGCACTTGCCTTTGACGGAGCTAAGCTAAGCACACTACAATCTACTTATAACCATGTGGCTCATGTGGTATATACCAACTTAGCGACACTGGATAAAGTCAATAAGATACATCAATATGCAGGTGAGTTTGGTGCTTATACACCAACCCAAGCAGATAAAGATGCACACGCTAAAGTTGCCAAACAAACACAAGAAAGACTGCAAGCGGTACAAGATAAGTTAGATGGGCTTAGAAAAGATAGTGTACAAGAATCTACCAAAGTAAATACACCAGCCACATCATCAGAACTGCGTCATGAGTCAGCCAGTGAATTGCTTACCAGCTATTTACAAAGTGTATCTGACAGTACCAATAACCCTGATGCAGCTATGGCTGAGCTACTGCATGAGCTTATTAGTAAAGATGATGGTGAGAATGATATAACTGTGATTATTACTGATGAACCATTGACAGACTATGATGGCAACCCTGCAAGTGGTAGATATGATACCACTAACCATACCATTACTATCTATCATGATAGCAAAGTCCATGGTGATGAGATTAACCAAAAGGTACTGCACCATGAGATTATCCATGCTCTGACAGAACAGCATATTCTAAACCCAACCCAACAAAGCCAAAAGCACATACATACACTACAAGGTATGTTACGGTCAGTACTGGCTTATTATAAAGCCAATCAAAAAGCACTGGATACAGCCTATCCTGAAGCTGCTGCTTATATGGGATTATTACAGTCTATGGCTAAAGATGACAAAGCCAACGGCACAAACTATGCGTTAAGTGAGTTCATTGCTTATGGTATGACAGAGCCAGTGGTGATGCGTATCATCAATGCAGGCGTGGGTAAGAATGTACAGCTGAACAACACTGGCTTGACAGCACGCTTTAAGGCATTTATTAACAGTGCATTGCATATGCTTGGTTTAAAACCAGAAGACAAAGGTTATGCTGGTTTTGCTCAAGTGGTCTATGCTTTGATGACCCAAGACAGACCTACGGATACTCGTAGCCAAGTACAAGAGCAACTCTCGTTATTTTCACGAGTGATGGAAGAAACTGAGCATCAGTCTGCCAAGCAAGTCTATGAGAATATCCAAGATAACAGCATCTCATCACAACATAATGAGCGGTTAAATAACCTATGGGCAAGTGTTTATACACCGTTTTATGATGCTCTAGCCACAGAGCATCAGACAGCGGTAGATAAGAACTTAAATAAACTGTTTGAAGAAGCAGACCATGGTTTGTTTGGTTTATCTGCCAAAGAAGCTCATGCTCATCTGATGGTATCTTATATGTTATCTACTTTATTAAATGCCCATGCTGATACAGAAGCGGTAAACCAAATCCGTAAAATCTATGGTCAGATTACTAAGAATATCAGTACAGTAGAAGATTTGTTTGCTGATTATCATACAGTCAGTGCTGATGTACAAGCCATTTATGATAAGCAGTACAAAGCCTTAATGAGCAGTAAAGCTGATGTGAGTGCTAATACACAGATTGCTCATGTGGTATCACTGGCTTTAACTTCTGAAAATCTACGCCAAAGACTAGAGCAAGCATTGGATAAAAAACAAGCAGAGAATAACTCATGGTTTGATAAAGCCATGAATGCTTGGTATAAAGCCAGTCATATCCTAGAAAGTAAATATCTGGGTAATGCACAGACTACCACAGAAGGCTTGGATAAGATGCTGACTAAGCTGGTGCAGATTGATGTGTCATCACGCCTGCATCATATCAATAAGCTGGATAATGCTTGGGCAAATACCTATGGAGCGATGATGAATCTGGTTAATAAAGCCTTTGATAAAACGGCTGATGTGGCTACTGATGCAGTGATTGATGGTCTGGATAAGACTGGTAATCATGAGATTGCTGAAGGATTTAAGGCATACAAGCGAGTTAATAAGGTAATCAAAAATGGTCATGATGGCTATGATAAATTTGCTGATGGGCGTAATATCCGTTATAAAGATGGTAGTAAGTTTAGTGCATCTCAAGAGTATTCAGATGCTAGTAATTTACTGTTTGATGGTTATCTTGGTTTTACAGAGTTAATAGCCCCACCCAAACTAAAAGGATTGGTTGCTGAAGTCAAGCAAGTACTGTATGAGCTAAGGGGTAACTATGGCATTGGTCATGTGGTAGAGCATATCAGCCGCTTGAATAACAAAGTCCAACAAGACCGTGTGGCTATCAAGAACGATGTGATACAAGTATTAAATAAAGTATTTAAGAACCCACAAGCCATCACAGATGATGTCAAAGTTGCCATTACTCGTGTGCTGTTAAAGACAGATGCTCAAGCATTGTTAGATACTCATAGTGATAAAGATGTTTTGCGTTTGGTTACAGATGCTGATTATCGTCAAAAACGCTATGATGATTTGTACAATAAACTGGCTCAATATGAATCAGACCCAGTGAAGCTAAATTATCTGCGTGTGTCTATCAAAAAACTGGGTTATTACATGGCAACAGAAACCACTGTCAAAGGTATGGTTAAAGACTCTGCGTCTATTGCTTCCTTTACAGGTACTCGTTACAAGACTGAACTTGAGAATGTCAATCCTGACTTACTGGCTGTGATTGATGAGCTGGTATCACTGGACTCACTGAACTATGTAGATGCTAAGTATATGCAAAAGGTTACAAAACTGGTAGAAACAGAAAGCCAAGCACTGCTAGCAACACTACGCTTTAGTCAAGCCATGGTAGCTCAATCCAAAGAAGAGTTTAAGTACAATGCTCTAAGCTATAACAAAGGCTATGTACCTAGTATCCTAAGCCCATATACTGATGTTATCTCGGTAACGCAAGCTGAGATTGCAGATAAGCTACAAGAAGGTTATGAGCTGGTCATGGATATACCTATGGGTCAAGATAGCTTTGATAATACAGATGGTCGCTATCTGATGGTGAATACTGAATACGCATCACAACGCCGTGTAACAGGGGCATTGGAGATGAAAGATACCCATCATAAAGGTTTTGTGGTATATGATTATCAAAATGACAGTGCAGAGCTAAATCGTGTCGCACAGCAGATGGAACAGTATCGCTGGGAACAAGCCAATACCATCAATGCCAAGTCTTATGACCCAAGAACAGAAGCTGGTAATAACTTGGTCGCTGTAACTGATGCTAATGGTTTATTAACCCATTATCAGTATGAGATGACTGGCAGTACTCGTGATATGCTGCTTAGCCGTGATATGCGATTTGATGAGCTACTAGGCACGATGAATGCCAACTTAGCAGCCAGTCCTGAGATTAGAGCCTTACAGCAAGAGCTGGCTAAACAGCTAGCAACAGATGCCAAAGATGGTAGTCAAAAGAACTCATTTGCTTATACGGTACTAGACCCTAACAGTCTAGACCCTAAGATGGAAGAGATTTATAGACTACTACCATACGCATTTAGAACAGAGATGGAAAGACAATTTGGGGTAGGTAAACCAATTCTTATCCGCTCTGATGTATTTAATACTGTATTTGGCTTTAAGGCGTATTCTATCGCTGAGATGTTTGATAAAGCATCAGGTGAGCGTAATGCTTTAGAAACCATCATGACCATTTTGTACAAATCTATCTACGGTAATAAAGCCAGAAACAAAGCAGGCTCTCATTATGAAGTGTGGACTTGGTTTGCTAAGACTGCTAAGAACATGATTGTTATTCGTTCTATTAAAGTACTGGCTTTTAATATCTTAGCCAATATGCTTATGCTACTAAACCAAGGACTATCACCCACACAAGTGGCTAAACATACATTCTATGCTTGGAAAGAAGGGCGTAACTATACGCAACTGGATAAACAAAAACGCCAATTGGAAGTACAGTTATTGGCTACCAATCCACAGGATAAACAAACCATTGCTAAGCTAAGTCAGCAAATCAAAGTACTGGAAAATCAGCTAGAATCCAGTGGTATGCACAAGTATATGCAAGCTGGTCTGGTCAGTACCATTACTGAAGATGTGGATACTAGTACACAGACTAAAACTTTTAAGTCCAAGTTTGAACAGACACTGGAAGATATTGAAGATAAGATTCCAGAACCTGCTGCAAAAGTACTGAAAGTTGCTTTGGTTCACCCTGATACTAAGGCATATAAGCTACTGGCTGAAGCAACACAGTTTTCTGATGTGGCTGCTAAATATGCACTGGCTAAACATATAGAAGCCAAAGCATTAAAGCAAGGTAAATCCAAAGCAAGGGCATTTGAAGATGGTATTATCGCTGCTCAAGAAGCATTTATTAACTATGACTTACCTACATCAAGAACCTTACAAACAATGAATGACCTTGGTTTTGTGATGTTTAGTAAGTTCAGTTTACGCTTCCAAAGAGCATTGGCTAGACAGCTGCATCTCAATGGTGGTCAGACACTGGCACAGCATTATCTGTTTGAGTGGCTGACACCTTATCCCGGGATTTTAAGTCCATTTGCTGGGGGTATCCATTTGGGTGAAGGTGCATTGACTATCTTTGATGGTATTGGTGAACTACCACTGTTTCAGTTGTTAAGATAATTAAATGATAAACCCCAGATGCAATGTCTGGGGTTTATTAGTCTAACTACACAAAATATCATCATGCTATAAAATGATAGGTATTAAATTTGATAGATACTAAAAACCCACCCAAACATAGTAAAATACTCCCCATCACCAGTTTTACACCAAAATGATGTGTTTTTGCTGTAATGTTGTGATTTTGGGCTATTTGCTTGATGATTTTATGGTAATCAAGTTGTTAGTTTATTACAAAAAATATCCCTAAAAATGATGGTAAATCTTGGCGAATGCTTGTACTGACTGGTGAGAGCAATTGCTGTATTTGAGATATATCATTTTTTATTTTTATGGGTGTATTTTTATTATAAATAAATAGACAAATTTATTGAGAATTAGACAAATTATCGTTATAATCACGACAAATGTATCGAAAACTTTGGCATTTGTATGCAATTATCAGCCGTTGGCGGTGGGCGGCAGGGCGTATTGATTTATATGATATGTTCATATCGCCACAAGCGTCCACCACAAACATCACCTTAATGCGTGCCAAAGGTTTTGTTCACCAATTTGGGAGTGTAACGATGAGCAAACAGGTTATTGCCTTTAATCAGCTTGGTAAAAACGATGTCGAAATTGTCGGCGGTAAAAACGCATCTTTGGGCGAGATGATCAGTCATTTGGGCAATTTGGGCGTCAATGTACCCAATGGCTTTGCAACCACCGCAGCGGCATTTAACCGCTTTTTGAACGAGACAGGTTTGCTTGACAAAATCAACGCCGAGCTAAAGGGCTTAAATGTTGATGATGTTGAGCTATTGACCCAAACTGGTGCCAAAATCCGCAACTGGGTTATCGAGCAGCCGTTACCAGCCGATTTGGAAGATGAAATCCGAGCCGCCTTTGCCGAGCTATCAAAGGGCGAAGATATCGCTGTGGCGGTGCGTTCATCAGCCACGGCAGAAGATTTGCCAGATGCGTCTTTTGCAGGTCAGCAAGAGACTTTCTTAAATATCCGTGGCATTGATAATGTACTGATTGCCATCAAAGAAGTGTTTGCGTCTTTGTACAATGACCGTGCGATTGCCTACCGTGTGCATAAGGGCTTTGAGCATGCAGGCGTGGCATTGTCGGCAGGCATTCAGCGTATGGTGCGTTCAGAAACTGGCACTTCAGGCGTGATGTTTACGCTAGACACTGAGTCAGGCTTTGATGAAGTGGTGTTTATCACGGCAAGCTATGGCCTAGGCGAGATGGTCGTACAAGGTGCGGTAAACCCTGATGAATTTTATCTATCAAAAGCTCTATTGGAACAAAACCGCCCTGCAGTCGTCCGCCGCAATCTTGGCTCAAAACAAAAGAAAATGGTCTATGGCGATGAAGGCAGCACCACCAAATCCACCAAAATTGTCGATGTGGATAAAGCCGATCGCAACCAATTTGCACTATCAACCGATGAGCTGACACGCCTAGCCAAGCAGGCGATGATTATTGAGCGTCATTATGGCTGCCCAATGGATATCGAATGGGCAAAAGACGGCGACAGCGGTGAGATTTTTATTGTCCAAGCACGCCCAGAAACCGTGAAATCTCGCCAAGATAAGAACCACATGGAACGCTATGTGATTGATTCTAAAGGGGCAAAAGTACTCACCGAAGGCCGCTCTATCGGTCAGCGTGTCGGTAGTGGTAAGGTGCGTATCGTAACCAGCCTAAATGAGATGAGTAAGGTTGAAGACGGCGATGTGCTGGTGTCGGATATGACTGATCCTGATTGGGAACCTGTCATGAAGCGTGCATCGGCGATTATCACCAACCGTGGCGGCCGTACTTGTCATGCGGCGATTATCGCTCGTGAGCTTGGCGTACCAGCGATTGTCGGCTCGGGTAATGCCACCGAAGTGCTAAGCGATGGCCAAGAAGTAACCGTGTCGTGTGCCGAAGGCGATACTGGCTTTATTTATGAAGGCTTGTTGGATTATGAAGTGCAAAAAAATTCCATCAGCACCATGCCTGAGCTTGCCTTTAAGATCATGATGAATGTCGGCAATCCAGATCGTGCCTTTGATTTTGCCCAGATTCCAAACCAAGGCGTGGGCTTGGCACGCTTAGAATTTATCATCAACCGCATGATCGGCGTACACCCAAAAGCCTTGCTAAACATTGACACCTTGCCACAAGAAACCGTGCAGGCGGTCAAAGAACGCATGGCAGGCTACAATTCGCCAGTGGAATTTTATATCAATAAGCTGATCGAAGGCATCTCAACCTTGGCGGTGGCGTTCCGTGATAAGCCAGTCATTGTCCGCATGAGCGACTTTAAATCCAACGAATACGCCAACCTAATCGGTGGTAAGCTGTATGAGCCATCTGAAGAAAACCCAATGTTGGGTTTCCGTGGTGCCAGCCGTTATGTGTCGGACAATTTCCGTGATTGCTTTGAACTTGAGTGCCGTGCATTAAAATATGTGCGTGATGATATGGGCTTGACCAATGTCAAGATTATGATTCCGTTTGTCCGTACCACTGGCGAAGCTCGCCAAGTGATTGAATTGCTCGAAAAAAATGGCTTAAAGCGTGGCGAAAACGGCCTAGAGATTATCATGATGTGCGAATTGCCAACCAACGCTTTGCTTGCTGATGAGTTTTTGCAATACTTTGATGGTTTTTCAATCGGCTCAAACGATTTGACCCAGCTGACACTTGGTTTGGATCGTGATTCTGGCATTGTTTCGCATTTGTTTGATGAGCGTGATCCTGCGGTCAAAAAACTCTTAAGCATGGCTATCCAAGCCTGCCGCAGTGCTGGCAAATATGTCGGTATCTGTGGTCAAGGCCCATCAGATCACCCTGATTTGGCACATTGGCTGATGGAACAAGGCATCAGCTCAGTATCGCTAAACCCTGATTCTGTCTTGGACACTTGGTTCTTTTTGGCAGATGAGAGCAACAAAGCCTAAGTAATCGACCCATAAGCCCTTAAGGTGTTTGCCTTAGGGGTTTTGTGGCTTGGCAATTTGTGAAATTTTATTCATGATATTTATCATATAAAATAATAAAATTGCCAAGTATAAGTTTATTATTTATTGACAATTAAATTATCTTTGCCAATTATCCAAGCCAACCATCATGACCGAGTCAATCATTGCCGAATTTCTCGAAAAAACCCTAAAAGAGCTGTACCAAAATGTCTATCAACTGTTGGGCGGCTCGCTCGATGATCGCACCTTGAGTTTGGCACATATCGGCTTATCAATGCTTGCCACAGGCATTAAGATTGTGATTTTGCTGATTTTGGTGGGGGTGATTTATTGGTTTTTGGTGTATTTGACCAAGGCGGTGCGTAAGCTGTTTGATTTGCCGCATCGCCATGCTCGCATCGCTCGAGCGACTTTGCGGTATTTGTGGTTTACGACCAGTTTGTTGGCGGTGATGTCGCAGTTTGGTGTCCAAGCCGAGACCGTTACCGCCACCGCCAAGGCAGCGACATGGGCAGGGTTTTATTATGTGCTGTGGGCGGCAAGCAGTCAGATGGTCAGTGGTGTGCTAAAGCATTACGACCTAAACGCATCGATAGAACAGCTGCTCAAAAACTTACTGCTGGTGCTGATTTTGGTACTGGCATTCGCCACTGTGATGGCCAAATTTGGCTTTGATATTTTTTCTATCGTTGCCGGTCTAGGTATTGCAGGTCTTGCCGTTGGTTGGGCGTCGCAAAGTACGCTTGCCAATTTCATCGCTGGCATTGTGATTTTGGTGGAGCAGTCTTTTCAGGTGGGCGACTGGATTCGCTTGGGCGACAAAGAAGGGCGTGTGGTCAAAATCTCTTTGCGTGCCACCCAAATCCTTGACCGTGATAACATCATCATCATTATCCCAAATTCAGCGGTGGCATCGTCTGAAGTGGTGAATTTGACTTCCAAAAAGATGATCCGCTTTGACATCAAAGTCCGCATCGGACTGCATGCCGATGTGCCAGCCGCTCGCAATATTATCCAAAAAACGCTGCAAAAAGAAGAAGTTGTCCTAAAGCACCCTGTGCCACTGGCGACAGTGTCGGAAGTGGGCGACTCTGCCATTTATTTGATTGTGCGTTTTTGGGTAGCACCGCTATCGGTGGCACGCATTCCGATCATCAAAGAAAACATCACCGAAAAAATCAAGCACGCTTTGGACAGTGCTGGTATCGCTGCCCCATTTCCGCATATGCAGCTGGTGGTGGACGATGGGCAAAATTTATCCGTGCAAATTACCAAACAATCTGATCAGAGTGATACTTAATCCAAATAAGATTGATATTGATTAATTTCATTGATTTATCATTAATGATTATCTTAATCAATCATGGTATCGGTTATCAACAGTTTGGTTGTGTTTGGCATTTTTCTGTTTTTTTTTATTTGCTATTTTGCTATTTGTTATTTTGGCTCGTTGCTCTTTTGCTATCGCCTTATCGTCGCCATGTTTAATGCACTTTGCCACGCTGCTTATCACACCGCACCGCCCAAACTTTCCTAGCCAAACACTTTGTAAGCACCAAGGCGGTTTTTCAAATTTCATTCTGCCGCTGCTTTATGCTATAATGACAAGATTTTGACAATTCGACACATTGAGATTTTATGAGCAAGCACGCCACTTCCTATTTTGCAAATTTGACCCAGTTTGACACCAAGGCTTTTACCGTTGTCGTTACCTGTGCCGATGGGCTAGAAGCCGCCTTGGTGATTGAGCTTGGCAGTTTTGGCTTGGCGGCGACAGTGCTGCGTGCTGGGCGTGTGTCGGTTGTGGTTGATTTGCCAAAGTTTTATCACATTTGCCTGTACAGTCGCATCGCCAGCCGTGTGCTGCTGCCGCTTGGCGAGTATCATTTTAAGCAAAAACTTGAGCAGGACAAAACGGTTTTGGACGAAGATGTGCCAGAAGCGTTGTATCAATTTGCCAGTCGCATTGATTGGACGGCGTTATTTGGGCTTCAGCATCGTTTTGCCATTCGCCTATCAACGGACAAACGCTTGGCGATTAACCAACAATTTGCCACTTTGCGTGTCAAAGACGCCATCGCTGATGTCTTTTATCGCACCTTTGCCGCTCGCCCTGATGTCGATGTCAAATCGCCAGATTTTCAGATTTTTGCAGCGGCAAATCAAGAATTTGCGGAGATTTTTTTGGATTTGTCAGGGGTGAGTTTGCACCGCCGTGGCTATCGAGTGGCAAATACTGCTGCACCGCTCAAAGAAAACTTGGCGGCAGCACTGCTGTATGAATGTGGCTGGCATATGGGCAAATTTGACGCCATCATCGATCCGATGTGTGGCTCAGGGACTTTTATCACCGAAGCCTTATTGATGCGTGCCAATTACCCTGTGGGGCTAGAAAAAGCCAGTAGCGAATTTGGTTTTTATTGCTGGCAGCATCACGATGAGACGCTGTGGGAGACGATGGTGCAGGCGGCAGCTGATGAATTTCATGCCAATCTTGATACCATGCAAAATGAGCCTTTGACCGTCATCGCCTTGGACGCCAATGTCCAAGCGGTGCAGGCTTGCCATAAGAATCTGATGGCGGCAGGGCTGATGCCGATTTTATCCAAAGTAACATTAGAGCAGCGTGCGGTGTATCAGCTGCCGCAGGTGCTGTCTGATGTCAGTGCCGAGCGTGTGTTGGTGATTACCAATCCGCCTTATGGCGAGCGGTTGGGCGACAGTGATTTTATCAAGCCTTTGTATCAAGGGCTTGGACTGCATTGCACAGACGCACTGCGTTCAATGTCTGTACAAAGTGCTTATATGGCAGTGCTGGCAAGCCATGCAGAACACGCCGACACTTTGCCGATTGTCGAGCCACAGACTTTGCGTTGCCATAATGGGGCTTTGACCGTTTATTTTCGCCACGGCGTGCTGAATTTGTCGCCGCTGCCCAGCCTAATCCGTGATTGGCAGCGTCAAGAAGTTAGCATTGAACCAGCCCAAGAATTTATTAATCGCTTACAAAAAAACTTAGCCAATCTAAAAAAACAAGCCCTAAAAGCTGGCGTGAGCAATTTGCGTGTCTATGATGCCGATTTGCCCAATTTTAATGTTGCCATTGATATTTATGGCGACAAAATCCATGTCCAAGAATATGCACCGCCAAAGCAGATCCCGGCCGATGTCGCCAAAGCACGGTTTAATTTGGTTTTGCAGGCGGTGCGTGAAGTGTTTGGCGTTTCTCGTGAATCAATTTTTATCAAAACACGAGCCAGACAGTCAGGCAATGAGCAATACACCAAAAACGAAAACGCCAACAAACGCCGCAAAATGTGGCTGGCATGCGAAAATTCGGCTTGTTTTTATGTCAATTTCACCGAATATCTCGACACAGGTTTGTTCATTGACCATCGCAATATGCGTGCCAAAATCAAAGCCGCCAGTCGTGCCAAGCATGTGCTAAATTTGTTCGCTTATACTTGTTCGGCAAGCGTTCACGCTGCATTGGCAGGAGCAAAAAGCGTTACCAGTGTGGATTTGTCCGCCAATTATTTGGATTGGGGTAAGCAAAATTTTGCCCTAAATGGCTTGGTTTTGGACGCTTTGGTTGATGGTGTGCCAAAATATGAATTTATCGCCCATGATGTGTTTGAGTGGATAAAAAACAACACGCAGCAATACGATGTGATTTTTATTGATCCGCCAACCTTCTCAAACTCCAAAAAGTTCAAGGGGACTTTTGATGTGCAGCGAGATCATGTGGCACTGATCAACCGTGCGATGAATCGCCTAAACAGCGATGGCGTGTTATATTTTAGCAACAACTATACACGCTTTGAGCTGGACGATGGCTTGATGGCTCGCTATGAGATTAAGGACATTACGCATCAGACGATTGGTTTTGATTTTGATGCCAAAAAACCCATTCATCAAAGCTATGAAATCCGCCACAAAAACGCCAAGCGAGTGGTGTTCGCCGACAATGATGCAGAGCAAGGGCAAGGGCAAACCCAAAGCAACGCCAAAAAATCCCAAGATTATCAATCGGTTAGCAAGTTAGATAACGCCAATCGTCAATTGAACAATCAATTTGCTGATAAATCAAAGAGCAAAACTCGCCCAAATCAAGCCAAACAATCCGCCCAGTCGGTTTTTGGTAAAAGTGGGGCATTTGATCATAAATCTGGTCAAGATTTGTCCACCAAAGCAAAATTTGGACAAGCCAAGCATCAGCAAGCGACTGACAAGCCAGAGAATTTGGGCAAAAGGGCAGCCAGCAATGCCAGTAAAAATGCAGACAGCTCAAGCAGCAAGCGAGTGTATGTCAACCCAAAAATGGCAGATGGCGAGCAGCTTGCCAAGCGTCTTTATGATAAAATTCAGCAAAACAGCGAATCAGCGACTGGCGAAAAACGCTACACCATCAAACGCAAATCATAATACAGGTACACCATGACAAAGCAAAATTTTGATATTGATGCCAATGAACAACAAATTCTCAGCGATGTATTGCTGGGCAAAGCACAGCCAGACGATGCAAGCGATGGCGAAGATGACAGCGATAACGAACGCCACGATTTGGACGATGGCATCAAGTCTAGCCGTTTTAAAAAACTACAAAAAAAATTAAGAAAAGAAGTGTCTTGGGCGATTCGTGATTTTAAGATGATCGAAGATGGTGATGTGGTGATGGTCTGCATCTCAGGCGGTAAAGACAGCTTTACTTTATTGGATATTTTATTATTTCTAAAACGCATTGCCCCCATTAATTTTGAAGTGGTGGCGGTCAATCTCGACCAAAAACAACCCGGATTCCCAGAAGATGTGTTGCCACGGTATTTGTCCGAGCAGGGCATTCCTTATTATATCCTAGAAAAAGACACTTACAGCATTGTTAAATCTGTCGTTCCTGAAGGCAAAACCTACTGCTCGGCATGTTCTCGCTTGCGTCGTGGTTCTTTGTATGGTTTTGCCAAGCAGATTGGGGCGACCAAAGTGGCATTGGGACATCATCGTGATGACATTTTGGCGACTTTTTTCCTAAATCTGTTCCATGGTGGCAGCCTAAAAGCGATGCCGCCAAAGCTCTTGTCCGATGATAAGCAAAATGTGCTGATCCGACCGCTGGCGTATGTCGCCGAAAAAGACATCATCAAATACGCCAATTATAAAAAATTCCCAATTATCCCTTGTAATCTGTGCGGCAGCCAAGAAAATCTGCAGCGAGCGATGATTAATGAGATGCTGCGAGCGTGGGACAATGAACACCCCAAACGCTTGGCAAGTATGTTCAAAGCCTTGCAAAATGTCGCCCCCAGTCAGCTGGCGGATCGGCAGTTATTTGACTTTGAAAATCTGAATCTGGCTCGTGATGACAGTCAGCGACTGTTTGAAGGCGATAATATCCAAGTGGGTGTGGCGGACGCATTGGACAAAATGGGCTTGCCGACCAATCCGCTGGTGCAGACTTTCAATCCCAAATTTGGCGACTCAGCCAAGCATACCAGCAACACGGACGCCAAAAACAGCACCGCCAAAACCGATAAAGACAGTAGCGGTGATAAAGCGTATAAAATCCCTGTGATTAATCCGTTAATTTGATAATCTAAAGTTAGTTTAAACTTAATATAAACCAACCAAAAAAAACCAAAAAACCCAAAAAAAATAATTTCATGGTGCGTGGTGAATAATACCAAAATGCACCATGAAATTATTGTATTTGATAAATAAAAAATAAAAAACTACTTAATAAAAAGACACTTTTTATTGTTCAAAGTTTTTTAAAGTTTTATTTGTTAAAAATAAAAACGGTTTGACGAGTGGTTTTGAGACTCAAAACTACGGCGTGTCATATTTCCATGATCTGACCGCCATCATGATAATTCTTGAGCGTGGCAATCCAGTCTTTTTGGATAATTCTGCCAAATGATTGATAAACTCAATCGGAAATTTGTAACTGGCGGTTTTTACACCACGACGAGCGTCTGACTCGGCTTGAATTTGGCTGCGTGTTTTGGGATTGGCGACGATTTTTGGCATTTGGTGAACTCCAATAAGATACCGTGATAGATGTTGGTTTTAGAAGTTAGGGTGATTGGTTACAGTCAGTTTTTTTGGTTAATCTGGCTTGATTGACCAAAAACTGGCTGATTTTGATAAATAACCAACAGCGGCGACAGCTTGCTTGGCGTCCTTGCTCACCTTGCCTAAAAAAACTTGTATATACTATCACTAAAATCTACGCAATAAAACAAGGCTTTTGTTGTTTTATTGCCAAATTGTTGCTATCCTAGCACATTTGAGTAAGTTGTGTCTATTTTTTATCCAGTTTATCGCCATTAATTGTTTGAACTGATGAGTCATAAATTTATCTGATAAAAATTTTTACCGATGTTGATTGATTTGATAAACCAAAAATGCCAACAAACCACACTGTCGCAGCCTAGCACAAAAGCAGCATATCCGCTATAATAAGCCTTTGTTTTTGGAAATTCTTGGGCAAATAGGGAAGATATCGCCATGAACAGACAAAGCACAGACAAAGCACCGAAATTGTATCTACTAACCAACGATGATGAAATCAGCACTTTGCTTGACAAATTGGAGCGAGCATTTGATACAGGTGCGGTTTCATTATTGCAAATTCGCCGAAAATCCACACTAAAACTCTATGATTTGGCGACGGTGTATAAAGAAGCGGAGATGATTGTCAGCCTTGCCAGTGATTACAATATCAGCGTGGTGATGAATGACGATTTGGAATTGGCATCGCATTTTGGCACAGGTCTGCATTTGGGGCAGCGTGATGGCAGCGTGCGAGTGGCTCGTGAGATTTTGGGCGATGATGTGGTGATTGGCCGCACTTGCCATGCCGACATTGCTTTATTTAAGGAAGCCAAGCGAGAAGGGGCGACTTATGGGGCGATGGGGACAGCGTTTGCATCCATCACCAAGCCACGAGCGAACCTAGTACCACGAGCGGTACTCAAAAAAGCCATTGCGTTTGATTTGCCTTTGTGTGTGATTGGTGGTATCGCCCTTGAAAATGTCCATCAGTTGCGCGATGATTTGCAAGGTATGCCTGTACAGTACATTGCCGTTACCGCTGATATTATGAGCCATTCGGCAGAAACCATTGCCGATAAATGCCGTGCATGGCAAGAAAAACTAAACAATTGGTAAAAATAATGACGCATCATCTTGCATTAAATTTGGACAATTTGCCAAGCAAAGCTGGCTTTAAACACACCCTAAATCTGCTGGGTCAGGCGGATTTGAGTTTTTGGCTGTCGCAGGTTGCCAAAAGCGAAAACCGCTTGGTGGTCATGGTGGCAAATAATCAAGATGAGCTAAACCGCTTGGATACTGAGTTGGCGTTTTTTGGGGTGGACGCTAAGGTTTTTGCCGATTGGGAAATTTTGGCATATGATCAGCTATCGGTGCATCAAGACATCACTTCTGAGCGGATTGCTCTGCTGACACACATGCCAAAGTCAGGCGTGCTGCTGGTTAGCGTGCAGACTTTGATGCAGCGTATCGCACCGCCAAGCTGGTTGATTGGTCAGCATTTTGACCTAAAAGTTGGCGACAGCTTTGATATTGACGAACAAAAACAACGCCTAATCAAGGCAGGCTACACCCACACGGACAATGTGTTTGAGCCGGGTGAATTTGCGGTGCGTGGCAGCATCGTGGATATTTTTGCCATCGGTCAAAGTCTGCCATTTCGCTTGGATTTGTTTGATGATGAGATTGAAAGCATCAAATTTTTTAATCCAGAAACGCAGCGGACGCTCAACGATGACCAGTTAGATATTCTAAAAAAAGATGCCAAAGCAGGACTAAATAATCTAGATGAGTGCAAATTACCAAAAACCGCCAAAATTGACCAATTTAGCCTATTGCCAGCACGAGAATTTGCCCTAGAAGAAGGGCGAGAGCTGTTCCGTCAAAATTTTGCCCATTTATTTGCCAATGTCAGTGCGCGCAAGGTTGATTTTTATAACGATGTGATGGCAGGCATTGCCCCACAAGGCATTGAGTATTATGCACCGCTGTTTTTTGAGATAGAAAATTGGATAGCGACAGGCAGTTTGTTCAATTATTTGCCTGATGACGCTTTGATTGTCAGTCATGATGATTTGGCGGATTTTCATCAGCAATTTTGGCAACAAATCCAAACACGCTACCAATCTCGCTCGCATGACAAGCAGTTACCGATTGTACCGCCAGATTATTTATTTTTGGCAAATAATGAATTTCATCAATATTTAAAATCTTATGCTCGTGTACTGATTGCACATGAGCCAGCATCGGCACAAATCGGCACGCTACAAGTCTTGCCACCGCCGATTTTAGCCATCGATCATCAGGCCAAAGAGCCATTGTCTGAGCTGATTGATTTTATCCAATCGCAGCAGCTGCCCACGCTACTGGTTGCCGAAAGTGCTGGCCGCCGTGAGATTATTTTAGAATTATTAAAAAACAAAATCGCCACCAAAGTGGTTGATAGTTATCAAGATTTTATTAAAAATTTGTCAGAATTTGACCAGCGGACGCTTGCCATCAGTGTTGCACCGATTGAGCGGGGTTTGTGGTTAAATCATACAGACGGCACTGGGCTTTGTGTGATTAGTGAGACGCAGATTTTTGGACGGCAAGTGCTACAAACTCGCCGCCGCCGTCAATCCAGCATTTCGCAGGCGTTTTTGGTCAAGTCGGTAACTGAGCTGAACGAAGGCTCGTTGGTGGTGCATCTTGAGCATGGCATTGGGCGGTATCAGGGGCTGATTGTCCTAGATGTGGGCGAAGGTGAGCAAGAATTTATCCATCTAAAATACGCCGATGATGCCAGCATTTATGTGCCCATTACCAATTTGGCACTGATAGGGCGATACAGTGGCACAGACTCTGAAGCGGTCAGCCTATCCAAAATCGGCTCAGGCAAATGGGAAAAGGCCAAACTTAAAGCCTTGGAACAAATCCATGATGTCGCTGCCGAATTGCTCAATGTACAAGCCAGACGCAACGCCAAGTCAGGCATCAGTTTTGGCATTGATATGGCACAATATGAGCTGTTCGCCAGTCAGTTTGCCTTTGAAGAGACACCAGATCAGGCCGAAGCGATTCATGCGGTGATGCACGATATGAAGCAGTCCAAGCCGATGGATCGGCTGATTTGTGGCGATGTCGGCTTTGGTAAGACCGAAGTTGCCATGCGTGCGGCATTTATCGCTGTGCAGGCAGGCTATCAAGTGGCGGTATTGGTACCAACGACACTGCTGGCACGTCAACACGAAGACAGCTTTTTGAACCGCTTTGCCGATTGGCCGATTAAAATCGAAGGCTTATCTCGCTTTGATAACAAAAAACAGCACGATAAAGTCATCGCAGGCTTGGCAGATGGCACGGTAGATATTGTGATTGGTACGCATAAGCTGATTCAGGATGAAGTGAAATTTAAGCGACTGGGTTTGATGATTGTTGATGAAGAGCATCGCTTTGGCGTGCGGCACAAAGAGCGTATCAAAGCCATGCAAACCGAGATTGACAGCTTGTCAATGACTGCCACGCCGATTCCACGCACGCTGAACATGGCGTTATCAGGCATGCAGGACATTTCTATCATCGCCACACCGCCCGCCAGACGCTTGGCGATTAAGACTTTTTTATTGCCAAAATCGGACGAAGCAATCAAAGAAGCGATTTTGCGTGAGATTTTGCGTGGCGGTCAAGTGTATTATCTGCATAATGATGTTGCCAGTATTGAGACCGCTGCCGAGCATTTGCGGACGCTGGTTGATGGCGTGCGTGTCGGCGTGGCACATGGTCAGATGCATGAGCGTGAACTATCGGCGGTGATGAATCATTTTTATCACAAAAAATACAATGTGCTGGTTGCCAGTACCATCATTGAGACAGGCATCGACATTCCCAATGCCAACACCATCATTATCCATCGTGCGGATAAATTTGGCATTGCTCAGCTGCATCAGTTGCGTGGGCGAGTCGGACGCAGCCATCATCAGGCGTATTGTTATTTGATGGTGCCATCGCTTAAGGGGCTAAGTGGCGATGCCAAAAAACGCCTAAATGCCATCACTCGTGCCAACACTTTGGGAGCAGGTTTTATGCTGGCGTCCGAAGATTTGGAGATTCGTGGGGCAGGTGAATTGCTGGGCAAAGAACAAAGCGGCAATATGCAGACCATCGGCTTTGGGCTGTATATGGATATGCTGGAGCGTGCCACTCGTGCCATCAAGCAGGGCAAAACGCCAAGCCTTGCCACGCCTTTGGATTTGGTGAGTGATATTGACATTCACGCTTCGGCATTAATCCCTGATGATTATTTGTCCGATGTGCATGAGCGGCTGATTTTTTATAAAAGAATCAGTAGCTTAGATGACATTGGTGAGCTGCTCGATGTACGCACGGAGATGATTGATCGGTTTGGGGCGTTGCCAATACCGACCCAAAACCTGTTTGCTGTGCATCGCATTCGTATCCGTGCCAAAACGCTGGGCATTACCAAAATTGACGCTGGCGAAAAAACCATCAATCTGGATTTTCGTCCAGATACGCCAGTGGACGGCTTGGCGATTATTAAGCTGATACAAAGTAATGACGGCTACCGCATGAATGGGGCGACTGGCATTCGCCACACCACCAAAAAAGCGATGGATACCCAAGCTCGCATTGATAAAATTAACGAACTTTTGTTGTATTTTGAGTCGTCAGTGGCGAGCGGTTAATCCAAATTTGCCTTGATTTTTATTTGAATTTTAAATTTGATTTTATTAAGTAAAATTTAAAATTAAAACCAATCTTTGATGGAGAAAAAATTGCTTTCAGTGCGTGGCTGGGCAAAAGGCTTGATGGGGCGGTTTTTTTGTGGCAGGGCAGGTTTGTGCGTGCTGCCATGATTGCCATGCTTATCATCGGTGTCGGTATCAGTATCGACATGGGCAAGTATCGGCTCTTTGTTGGCAAGTGTGATGGGCAAAGGGTGCTGTGCCAGCTGGATATGTTGGCAGCCCATCAAGCAGCTTGCCACAATCGCCATGCTAATATGCGTACAATACTTTGAGTGCTTTGCCATATTTTTGCCATTTTTCTTAGCCATTATCAGCCGCCTGTTTGGTTATATTTTTGTCATTGCATATTTGTCAAGAAATCATTACAATTTCGCCAATTTCGCCAATTTCGCCAATTTCGCCAATTTCGCCCATGATTTTAACCAAAATCAATCATTTTGACCAAACAGGGTCTTTGGCGATACCAGTGGTGGCGATGGTGCGAGCGGTGTTACTGGTCAATGAGCGAATCATCAGCTGGCTTTGGTTGCCTTGTTTTTGGGCATAGACAATGCGAGTTGATGACGGCGAAAAACTTGCCGAAATTTCAGTGCCATTGACCGCAAAACTTTGCTGGGTTTTGCCTTGGGTGTTGGCAATCACGATGCGGTTTGATGCGACATAGACCAGTTTATTGCCATCTGGGCTTAGGCGTGGATTGGACGCACGAGCAGCGATTTGCGTGCTTTTGCCTGTGCCAAAATCATAACGCTGCAGGCTTTGGCTGCGAGTGCCGTGGTCGGCGGTGTAGATAAAACCTGTGCCGCTGGGTAGGTAATTGGGTGAGTTTTCCGCCCCTGCCAAATTGGTCAGACGCTCCAAGCGGTTGGCGGTAAAGTTTAGCCGATAAATGTTGGGGTTGTTGTTTTCATGACTGCCCGAAAATAAGATGCTATCGCCATTGGGCGAAAAACTCGGTGCCAGATTATGCCCCCAAAATGGCGTAACCACTTGCGGCTGTCCGCCATTGACCGACTGGATATGAATCACAGGCAGCCCGTCCTTAGTCTGCACACTATAAGCGATACGACTGCCATCAGGCGAAAAAGTCGGCGTTAAAATTGAGCCATTGACGGTGTACAGTGTGGCAATCGCTTGCCCATGCACATCGATAAGTTTTAGGCTGGAAGTTTTGTTATTTGGCGTGCCAGTTTCTTCGACATAGGCAATCTTACCAGTCAAATCCGATGGCTGATGGCTGATGGCTTGATAAATTTTGTCGCTGATTTGATTGTATGCTACCGCCAGTGCCGCAGGGTGATTGTCGCTGACTTGTGTTTGCTTGTCGCTGATTTGAGCTGTGTTGGTATCGACAATTTCATAGCTGATGGCGGTTTTGTTGCTTGGCATCGAATGCGTGCGGACGATGACCACATACCCAAAGCCTTGGTTTCGCCATGTGCTAAGATTGTGCAAAATCTCGCTGGCTGATTGGGTGTGCTGCGGTAGATTTTGGTGTGTCGCCCCAAGCCCTGCCAAGTTTAGGTTATCGCTGATTTTATTGGCTTGGGCAAATGGCATCACTGCCACGGGATAGGCACTGCCTGCCACGCTGCGAGTGATGACCATCACTTCATCATCGCCATCGGCATGGGCTGCCATCATGCCAAGCACAGATGTAAATAACACGCACGCCGATTTGGTTAAAAGTGGCTTGATTTTTGTTTGGATTTGGGTTTTGTTCATTTGTCTAATTGGGTGAATTGGGTTAATCTGACTCATTTGCAAATTCATAAATCATCTCAAAAATTATCTTAATTACTTAAAATAAATTAAAAATCAAATCAAGGATTTGAGCTATCGGCATGGCTGATTTGTTCGGTAACAAATTTTAATTTGATGCTGTTTTTTAGCCCTGCCAATTCCGAAAATGGTGCTGCAGCACGCACTGCCGCTTCGATGGATTCTTTTAAATCGGCATGTCCAGCACCATAGACGATACTGACGACATTGCCTTGGGCATCGATATTCACCTGAAAGCTGATGGCTTGATTGGGCTGAACTGGATATTTTTTCCAAATCGTCTCAATGCGATTTTTGACCGCTGATAAGGCGGCGTTAATTTGGGCTTGGCTCGGTGCTGACGAAGTGGCAGCATTGCCGTTATCGGCTGTGGCAGCACCCAAGCTGTGGCGATTGTCGTCATTGGTGATGGTGTCATTGCCAAAGCTGCTATCAGCCAAGCTGCCGATACCGCCATTAGTAAAATTGTCATTCACCTTAGCTGTCATATCCACAGGCTCAAACGATGGCACAGCTTGTGGTGCTGTCTGTCGGCTCGGTGGTGGCTGGTAATGGTGAGTTCGTGCGTTTAGCAATGCTTGATCGGCTGGTGAGATGGCAGATTTTGGGCGATGCTGGGCTTGGCGTTGGGCATCGTGATGGGCTTTTAGGGTGTTTTTGGCGGCACTTAGCTCGGATTGATTGACCAAAGTGGCCGCCAAACCTGTATCATCGTTTGGTGGTGCAATCACTGACGCTGCGACAATACTGATAATCACCGCATGAATTACCACACTTGCCACGATGGGCAGTGTGAAGTTTGGCTTGTGCGTGCTATCTGAAATGTTGGCAGAATTTGGCATGGTTATTTGTTAGATTCGCTTAATAGGCTAACTTGTGTAATGCCAGCGTTTTGAATCAGTGCCATGATGTGCATGATTTGCTGATAAGGATTGGCGGCATCGGCATTGACCATCACTTGTAATTTGGGATTTTGGCTGTGCATTTGGCGAAGTAGGGCGTCCAGTGAATCATCATTCATCGGCTCATCGATGGCATCTTTGTGGCTGACGAATAATTTGCCATCGGCTTGCACGCTGATGATAATCGGCAAATCGTCCGTCTGCGTGACAGCTTGCGTGTCTTCTTTTGGCAAAGATACCGACACGCCTGTGCTAAGCATCGGAGCGGCAATCATAAAAATCACCAAAAGCACCAACATGACATCAATGTACGGCACGACATTCATTTGGCTGTTTAGGGGTTTTTGGCGGCGTGCAAATTTGCTAGAAGTTGCCATGAAACGCCCCTTGGTCTGCATCGGCGGTATGGGTGGTTGTGCCAGTTGCATGGCTTGGCGATGTTTCGGTTTTGGCAAATTGTGCCAATAATGCACTCATCAGGCTTTCACAAAACAGGCTGCGGCTTTCGTACAGGGCGTTGGCTTTGGCGGTAAAATGGTTAAACGCCATCGATGCTGGAATTGCGGCAAACAGACCCAAAGCGGTAGCAATCAACGCTTCGGCAATGCTTGGGGCAACGGTCGCTAGGCTGACGGCGTTGGCTTGACCCAGTCCGATAAAGGCGTTCATAATGCCCCAAACCGTGCCAAAAAGCCCAATGTATGGCGAGATTGAGCCGATGGTCGCCAGTGTCGATAAACCACGCTCAGCATGTGCCTGCTCAACGCCCAAAGCCACACGCAAACGACGCTCGGCAATGTCCGTTTTTTGTGCGGTGCTAAGGCTATAATCCAGATTGGTTAAGCCTGCATAAAAAATGGCTTCAAGCCCCATGCGTTGGGATTCTTGATTGACCACTGCCAATTGCTTATCAATGCTATCTGTCCAAAACCACGCCTTAAACCGCTCATCAAAGCGAGCAGCACTGCCAATTTTACTGGTCAGATGAAAAATAATCACCCAGCTGACAACAGACAGCACCAAAAGCAGTGCCATCACCAACTTCACCACGGTGCTGGCTTGGATAATCAGAGTAATAAGGCTGACAGATTCGTTCATAAGTGCAACATTGACCAAATTTCATGAAAATATTGCTCTTATTATAGCATAAATTGTCCAATTTGCTATCGCTATAAAAATCGCTATCGGTTAATTAATTTGCCCAGATTGATTAACTAAATTATATTAAAAATCAATAATTTTTAATTAATAACTGATAAATTATGCCCAGTTAAATTGTTATTTATTTAAAAATCAAAGAAAAATATCAGAAAAATGCTTGAAAAATTGCACCTTTGGTTGATTTTCTTTACAATAGACGGATTTATTCGTTGAATTACCTGCTTTTAAGCCAATATTACCAATTATCAAACAAAATTTATAATGATGAAAAACGCCCAACCGCCAAAAATGACGCATGATGTTAAGACTTTGCCTGTGTTGGCAAAAGACCGATATTTTTTAGAAAAATTAAAAAAACAAATCCAAGCAAGCCATGGCGAAACCAGACAAGCCCACCAAAGCCGCTATGACGCCATCAAAGCCCGCTCAAGCCAACAAGTCGCCCAAAGAATTGACAGCATTCCTAACGATTTATTTGCCAAGCTCAATCACGATTTGCCAGTTACCGCCGAAGCTCACACCTTGATTGATGCCATCAGACAGCATCAAGTGGTGATTATCGCTGGCGAAACTGGCTCAGGCAAAACCACCCAATTGCCCAAACTTGCCATGCTGGCAGGGCGTGGCATCACAGGGCAAATTGGACACACCCAGCCACGCCGTTTGGCGGCTCGTTCGGTTGCCACTCGTATCGCCGAAGAGCTGGGCGAGAGCTTGGGTCAGACGGTGAGTTTTAAGGTACGCTTCACAGAAGAAGGCGGCAAACATTCCATTGTCAAGCTGATGACCGATGGGATTTTGTTGGCAGAATTGGGGTCGGACAGGTTTTTGTCCAATTATGACACCATCATCATTGACGAAGCTCATGAACGCAGCCTAAACATTGATTTTATTATGGGTTATCTTAAGCAGCTTTTGCCAAAACGCCCAGATTTAAAAGTCATCATCACATCGGCCACTTTGGACACGGCACGATTTGCCGAATATTTTGCCAAAAATGGCAAACCTGCCCCTGTTTTTGTCGTGGAAGGACGTAGCTATCCTGTGGAAGTGCGTTATCGCCCTTTAACAGATACCATCGTTATCAGCCAAGATGACGATGCGTTTGATGAAATTGAAGACAATTTGCCCAGAGCCTTGACTGCAGCGGTGAATGAGTGCTTTGACGATGCTCGTGCCAAAGGACATCCTGACCAAGCCGATATTTTGATTTTTGCGGCAACAGAAGCTGAAATCCGTGAATTGCAAGAAATTTTGACCACTTACGCACCAGCCCACACCGAAATTTTGCCGTTATTTGCTCGCCAAAGCTATGGTGAGCAGCAGCGGATTTTTTCACCATCAGGCAAAGGGCGTCGGATTATTATCGCCACCAATGTCGCCGAAACTGCCCTAACCGTGCCAAATATCCGCTATGTGATTGATTTGGGTTTTGCTCGGATTTTGCGGTACAACTACCGCTCACGCATTCAGCGGCTGCCGATCGAAGCGATCAGCCAAGCTGCCGCCAATCAACGCAAAGGGCGGTGCGGTCGTGTTGCTGCTGGGGTTTGTATCCGTTTGTATTCCCAAGAAGATTTTGACAGTCGCCCTGAATTTACCGAGCCTGAAATTTTGCGTACCAATTTGGCATCGGTGATTTTGCAGATGGAGCGGCTAAAACTTGGCGATGTGCAATCGTTTGATTTTATCACACCGCCAGATTTGCGTTTGGTCAATGATGGGCGAAAACTGCTCATTGAACTTGGGGCGATTAGCCCAGATGGTTATACTAAAACTCGTGCCAAAAAAGGGCGAATGCAGGCAGGCAGCCTAACCAAAATCGGCCAGCAGATGGCAAAAATGCCCATCGATCCACGCTTGGCACGGATATTGGTTGCTGGTGATGAATTTGGCTGTTTGGCGGACATTTTGATTATCGTGTCGGCGTTGGCAGTGCAAGATGTGCGTGAACGACCTACCAATAAACAAGCCCAAGCTGACCAAAAGCACGCTTTATTTCGCCGTGAAGATTCGGACTTTTTGTTTTATTTGGAATTGTTTGCCGCTTTATTTGACAAGCACGCCACCAACGATTATCAGATATTAAGCAGTAACGCTCGCCGCAATTTTGCCAAAAAGCACTATTTAAGCCACGCACGCATTCGTGAATGGCAAAAAACGCACCGCCAATTGAGCGAAATGGTTGCCGAAATGGGCTTTGTGATTGAAAAATCCAATGACGATGCCCAAAATGCTACCGATACCAAGACGGATACCAAGACGAACGCCAAAGCAGACACCAAAAAAGGCGTGCGATTGTCATTATCAAAAACGCCTGCACGACAAAAATCGCTAAAAAATGCTCTGGTTGCCGCCAAAACCATTAAGATTGACACCGACAAGCAAAGCATTCATTATGCCAATATTCACCGTGCTTTATTGAGTGCGTTGTTGTCATTCATCGCCCACAAGACCGACACCATTGGCGAATATCTGATGGCTCGTGGGCAAAAATCACGGATTTTTCCAGCCAGCACTCTACACAAAAAGGGCGAGCAGTGGCTGATGGCGTTTGAAGTGGTGGAAACTTCGCAGGTGTATATGCGAACGCTTGCTAAGATTGAGCCTGAATGGATTATCAAAGCTGCCCCTGATTTGCTCAAATATCATTATTTTGAGCCGCATTGGTCAAAAAAAGCTGGGCGAGTGCGTGCCTACGCCCAAATCAGCTTGTTTGGCTTGATTGTGATTGCCAAGGAGCTGGTGAATTATGAACAAATCGATCTGCCGCACGCCAGAGAGATTTTTATCACCGATGCCTTAGTTGCCAATCAATACGGTGCTTATCTCAAATTTTTATCAGACAATGCCAACAAAATCAAAGACATTGAGCGAATCGAAGACAAATTGCGTCGCCGTGATTTGCTGGTTGATGAAGAAAATTTGTATCAATTTTATGATGCCAAAATCCCCAAGCACATTGCTAGCCGCAAAAGTTTTGAAGAATTTTATCACGATGCTGAGAATAAAACGCCCAATTTTTTGCATTTTAGTGATGAAGATGTGCTTAACGAATCGGTTAATGACAGTCATCAATTCCCCGAAAGTTGGCATTTGGGCGGTGTCAAATTACCCTTGTCTTATGTGTTTGACCCAAGTTCGGACGATGATGGCGTAACGGTGCGTGTACCGATTAAGGCTTTGGCACAGCTTGATGCGGTGGCACTGCTTTGGGGGATTGCAGGTTGGCGTTATGAACTAGTACTACAATTACTAAAAACCTTACCTAAAGAAATCCGTCGTCAAATCGTCCCCATTCCTGACACTTGCCAAAAAATCTTTGGCAAACTCAATCCCAAAGCCCAAACTGGTCTGCTGGATCAATTGGTGGCAGCTTTGATGACGCTTGGCGTTCGCACCAGTCCGCAGGATTTTGCCCCTGATAAGGTGGACGATTATCTTAGACCGCTCATCTGTGTGGTGGACGACAAAAACCGTGTCATCGAAAAAAGCCGTGATTTACTTCGCTTGCAGGCACGCCACAGCCAAACGGTGATGCAGACCATCGCCATTGAGCAAGGTTTGCATCAAAATTTCCCAGAATATTTTAGTTTTGTTAAAAATAAACACACTTCTGGCATCGTCATGCAAGAGTTTTCGGCACTCAAGGCGGACGCAGCTGGTCAAGCGGTATCCATTGCCACTTTTAGTGAATTGAGTGCTGCTTTAAATGCCCATAAAAAGGGCGTTTTGACACTGATAAAAGGCAAACTCGGTGCTAAGCAAAAGCAGCTGACAGGGCAAATTGACAAAGCCTTTAAACTTGCCTTTGCACCGCTGGGCGATTTAGAAAAACTAAAATCCATCGTCATTGATGCTACTTTGCAAGCTTGTTTATACCAACACGCCCACGATTTTGAGCAATCGCCCATCAGCGAGCAGGGCGAACACGCCAGAGCGGCGATACTGGGGGCAAGCACCACACCACAAAATCAGTGGCTGATGGCACATTTGCCTTTGGATTATCCAGAGTTTGGGGTGATAGAGCAGGGGATTTTGAGCCAGTTTTTATTGGTTGGGCAGGTGATTTTAAAGACGCTTAAAAGCATTTATACCGCTTGGCAGACTGCTCGTGGTAAATTATTGATGCTGGATAATGAGATTTTTGCCGAATCTATCGAAGATATTGAAGATCAGTTGGACGATTTGCAGCTTGCTGATTTTGTGTATCGCACCGATTATCAGCATTGGCAGCATTACCCACGCTATTTGCAAGCGCTCAATGTGCGACTGGATCGATTGCAGCACAATCTGGACGCCGATTTGGACGCCGTGTATCTGCTAGATGTGCATATGGAGCGGCTGGCGGTGTGTGTTCATCAGCCAAAATTTGCCGAATATCGCTGGCTGGTCGAAGAGTATCGCATCAATTTATTTGCCCAACCGATGAAAACCTTGTCGCCAGTTTCCGCCAAGCGACTTGACAAACTGTGGGCGACTTTGAATACCAAGTGATTTGGGTGGGTTTTGGCGGTGTTTCTAAGGTTGTTATAGACCATAAAAAAATCCTGCAATGCGAAAACAGCATTGCAGGATTTTTTATGGTTTAAATCTCCAACTTCGGCAATTCCTTCACAATTTTCATTGTCTCTAGGCTCACCGTAATCACCCGTAGCAATAATTCCATTGGATAGCGTGGATTGTTCATCGTTTCGATTGCCCAATCGTTGGCATCGTTGGTAATACCGCTGGCTTTATCGGTTTTTACCGATTGGCGTTCCATTACCCATTCAATGGCGGATTTGCCATTCACAATATAGTCGTAGGCTTCCAGTGGAATTTGCTCGATGCTGAATTTGGCGTTGTAGGCGATTTTGGATTTATCGTCTTCTTTTTTGCCGGTTTCAGGATTAAGCATTTTGCCGCCGAACTTCATTTTTTCCACATAAAAATCTTCGCCGATACCGCCCGATAATTGATTCCCCACGATTTTTAAACCGCCTTTAAACAGCACATTTTGATACATCGGCACGCTTTCATAGTGAAGATGTAATTCGGCTAATGCCTGTCCTGCCTGTTCAAAGGATTTAAAATCTGCAAACGACTTCACGCAAGGAATGCGTGGCAGTTGTTTGCTTAGGTTATCGGCGTATTTTTCCCGATATTCTTCGCTATGGAGTAGCCCGTAAATATAGTAGAACATGTCTTCTTTGCTGATATTTTCATTCGGGTAAGCCGTCTGAAAATGGGCAAGGGCTTCATCGCTAATTGCTTCACGCTGTTTGTAGCCGTCCACAATGTTATTGCAGAAATTTTGCGAAAACAGACCGCTTGTTGGGTTGGTTTCTTCGGTTTTTTCGTAGAGATAGCGTGGGAAACATTGGGCATCACCAATTAAGTGCAAATCAGGAATTAAATCAGCCATTAATACCGAAAACCCTTTTGAACCTGTAACTGTTAAACAAATCACCCGATTTTCTGTTTTTGGGGTAGGGAATAGTTGGGGGATTTGGTATGTTCTATGAATAAACGGTTTATCAAAGTAAAGATTTTCTTTGGTGTATGGTCTATATAATGCAGTGATAATTTCATCTTGTTGAAAATCATATTTATAGTGCTTTTCACATCGTAATTTTAATGTGTCAGTCCAACTAATTTTAGTTTTATCTCCATTGACAAAATCATCAATGGCAATATTTTTATCTTTTAAAATAGAATGACGATTTACTTCATTATTGTAGAAATTAATCATTGCTCTCATATTCTGAGATAACATATTTTTAGAGTAATTATAAACCCAATAATCTCTACCTGTAGCCGCACCTGCTGAATAATTCTCAAAAACCACTACCGCATTTTTATCCTTTTTATCACCCATTGAAATATAGTTATCAAAATTCGGATCACGCTGATTCAGCCAGTCGTTAAATGAATCGGGGATAATTTGCGTCCATTGATTTTCGGCGGTAATGCCGTTAATGGATTGGAAATTTTGCACAATGTCTAATTTTTGTTCGCGGTTGAGATAATCGCCAATATCGTGGAAATAGATATTGCCGTGCGTTTGGGCATTGGGATTTTTGACTAAAATGGCAATGGCAATCGGTGCTCGGCTACCTGAGCCAAAAATTTTGCCCCCTTCTTTACGAGAGCGTTCGCCTGATGTGCGTTGATTACCCCGCAAATGAAAAATATAGATAGAGCTAAATTCTTCAGCCAAGCATTTACGCAAACCATCGGCAGAATTGGATTCTAAATAACCGCCGTTGGTCACAAAACCAATTACGCCGTTATTGCCGATACGATCTGTTGCCCAGCGAATGGCTCGGATATAGGTATCATATACAGAATTTTTTAAGGTAGCTTTTGAATATTTTGCATAAGTGTCTTCAATTCTTTTATTAGAATAAGGGTAATTTATATTTGAATTATTATCATTTTCTGATGTTTGCCCTGCCGAATAAGGCGGATTGCCGATAATCACCCGAATATCCAAGGCTTTTTGGCGTTTACGGCGTTTGCTGTTGGTTTCTAAAATTACGTCCACCAAATCTTCTTTTTCATACATTTGGAAGGTATCGGTTAAGCAAATGCCTTCAAAAGGCTGGTATTGTTCGGAAAAACTCTGAAAATTTTGCCCGCTCTTTTTGGCTTCGCTTAATAGGGCGTGATACACCGATTCAATGTTGATCGCAGCGATATAGTAGGCAAGCAAGACGATTTCATTGGCGTGAATTTCGCTGTATTTGCTTGGCAGTTTTTCCGGCGGAATAATGCCTGATTGCAAAAGCCGTGTGATAAATGTGCCTGTGCCGGTAAATGGATCGATAATTTGCACGCCTTTATCGGCAAGGCTGGCGTTAAATTCATTATTCAGCACATCTTCTACGCTTTTAATAATAAAATCCACCACTTCCACCGGCGTATAGACAATGCCGAGGCGTTCTGCCATTTTTGGAAATGCGTTGTTAAAGAAACTGTCGTATAGCTCTTTAATGATTTTTTGCTTGCCTTCAGGGGATTGGATATTACGCACTCTAAATTGCACGCTTTCATAGAAGGCGGCAAGCTGTTTGGTTTCTGCGGTGCTACAACCCAAGGCATCAATGGTTTGTTGCAAGGCTTGCGACATTGGGTTGTGTGCGGTGAAATTGTCATTGGCAAACAAGGCATCAAACACCGGCTTGGTAATCAAATGTTGTGCCAGCATTTCGATGACTTCATCATCGCTGATGGCATTGTTCAAATCATCACGCAATTCATTGGCAAAAGCATTAAACACTTGAATTTGGCTTTGATTTTGCGGATTTTCCAAAATGGCTTTAATGCGGTCAATATGGGTGTTGGCGATTTTTGCCACATCGTTTGCCCAGTCTTCCCAATGGCTACGATTACCGCATTTTTTCACGATTTTAGCGGTTAAGGCACGCTCAATTTCGCCAATTTCAAATTCTATTTCCAGTTGATCAGGCGGTAGGCTACTATCTTTAGTACCGATACTGTGCTGATCGCGTCCTGATTTATCGTATTTTTTCTTATTGCTTTGCTGTTTTTTAGTGGTTTTTTTAAAGACTTCACTGATTTCGGTAATCACTTCAATTTTATCTTTTGCCGCACCGTCAAATTCCATTTTGTTGATCATCGCATCAAAGCGGTCATCGTGGGAACGCAGGGCGTTTAGCACTTGCCAAACTACTTTATAATTTTCGTTATTATCCAAGGCTTTATCGGGTTCAACGCCTGCTGGAATCACCACTGGCAAAATCACATAGCCCCGTTTTTTGCCTTCGGCTTTACGCATCACACGTCCCACTGATTGCACCACATCAACCTGTGAATTGCGGGCGGTTAAAAATAACACTGCATCCAATGCCGGCACGTCCACGCCTTCTGACAGGCAACGCACATTGGATAAAATACGGCAGGTGTTGTCATCGGTATCCGCTTTCAGCCAGCTGATTTTGCCTGATTTTTCACTGGCGTTCATTGAGCCGTCCACGTGTTCGGCTTCGCATTTCAGATTGAGCGATTGGGCAAGATCAAGCGGTACTTCTTTGCCCAAATTCTGCAAGGCTTCCCGCTCTTGTTCTTGATAGGCGGTTACTACCGTATCAAACATTTCGGCAATGGCTTTGGAGCTGACTTTGTGTTTATTGCCTTTATATTCTTTTTCAATGACTTGGCAAAAAGCCACTGCTCTTTTCATCGGTTGTTCATCGCCGATTAAATCGTTGGTAACACCATATTTGGATAAAGCTTTCCAACAGCCGACAATTTTCGCCGCATCGTCCACTTGAATTTCATTGCCTTGCTGATTTAACAAATATTCCAAACGGCGGTTAATATGAGCTTCTTCTACCGCTAATACCAACACTTTGTAGTCCACCAACAAGCCTTGTCTAACCGCAGAAGAAAAGCTGATGATGTGTAATTCTTTACCGAATTTGCTTTCGTCGTCCATAGAATAGACGGTTACGCCTTCGGTTTTTTTGGCATCTTCGGTATAAATACGGGGCGTAGCGGTCATATACAGGCGTTTTTTCGCTTGGATATAAGCCTGATGATGAATCCGCACAAAAGTGGATTCTTGTTCATCATCGTTAAAACTTGCGCCCGTGGTGCGGTGGGCTTCATCGCAAATCACCAAATCGATTTCAGGCAGACCGAATTGTTGCTGTGCTTGGTGAATCACATCAATGGAATGATAAGTAGAGAAAATCACGGTCATCGCCAATTCACGATTATGCACGTTAACCGCTTTTGCCAACATTCTGCCGTCGGTAGTGGCAGGATATTGCAATTCGTGATTGAGCAGTTGCACCCGATCATCATCTTTGAGTTTACCTTGTTTTCCCACATCGCTATCAGAACACACCGCAAAACTGTGCAACGGCGTGGCGGATTCTTGTGTCCATTCGGTGAGCGTTTGTGAAAGCAGGGCAAGGCTCGGCACTAAAAATAAGACGGTTTTGCCTTTACCAGCCATTTCTTCGGCAATTTTTAATGCGGTAAAGGTTTTGCCTGTTCCACACGCCATAATCAATTTGCCGCGATCTTCCGTGGCTAAGCCTTTGATGACGGCATTTAATGCTTTTGTTTGATGTTCCCTTAATACTTTTTTCGGGCGTAAAACCGGCAGGCTTTCAGCCTGATATTGCGACCAATCAATCACGCTGTTTTCTAAATCTGTCCGTTGAATTAAAGAAACGGGTGGGGTTTGCTCGGATAGGGATTGATAGGCGTTTTCCGTCCAGTTTTCAGCGGTGGTAACAATCATTCGCCGCTCAAAATAGTTTTTGCCCGATGCGGTGAAAAAACTGTCAATATCCGCTTTGCTGATACGGTGATTGCGATCATAGTTTTTACATTGAATGGCGTGGTTTCCACCGTCAAAGGTTACGCCGACCAAATCAATGCCGGTATCATTGCTGGGTTCATTTGGGCGGTATTTTTCTGCCCATTGTTTGAAAGTTAAAACTTCTTGGTAGAGATCTTTATAGAAAGGTTCGGTGCGAAGATAGCACTGAATCAGGTCTTCAAAATAAGTGCCCTTTTCACGCTCGGTTAAAGAATTTTGTTGAAATTGGGTTAAAAGGTTAGATAATGCTGTTGAGTTGAGTTGAGTTGAGTTGAGTTGAGTTGAGTTGAGTTGAGTTGAGTTGAGTTGAGTTGAGTTGAGTTGAGTTGAGTTGAGTTGAGTTGGCATAGTTTATCCCTTTTAATAAAGCAAAATGATTCGGTTATTGTGCATTATTATACATTTTATCTCTTGATATTGTAAATAATAATGCGCTATGCATGCCCAGTTTTTAAATAAGAACCTTTTTGTTTTTGGTTGTCTAGCATTTGTTTATTTTAATTTAATGCCCTAACACTTTATTTTTTCTGTTGCTTATTGATTATTAACTGATTTAACATATAAAAAATTATTCATGATAAATTTAGAATAAGCTCTTAGTTTTTGAAAACCTTATTGATATAGATAATCATTGTACTTATATTGAAAATAAACTCAGGTAAGAATTACACAATGGGTCATAATTGCTCATGAAGTAAATTCAGGAATTTTTTGACTCTTCATACAATGTTTTTGTTGTAAAATTGGGTTGGTAAAACTATAATACCTTAGGTTTTATATGGGAAATTTTTAAATATGGGCTTTACTTTTAATCAAGAAAAATATACTCTCGTTGCGTTGCGTTGCGTTGCGTTGCGTTGCGTTGCGTTGCGTTGCGTTGTGCAGGGTAATTTATTCCTAAAATCAATCCTAAAGATAGTTTCAATCTACTGCATGGGAGTCCAATCCCATGTCATCTAATCAAAAAACACCTTCCTATACTCCAAAAATTTTATCTCTTTTCTCTGGCTGTGGTGGCTTGGATTTGGGTTTTCATCATGCTGGCTATGAAACCGTTTGGGCAAATGATTTTTCTCATTGGGCGTGTGAAAGTTTCCGTAAAAATATCGGTGATGTGATTGTAGAGGGAGATATTGAACAAATAAATCCAAACGATCCTACAATCCCTGATTGCGATATAATTTTGGGTGGCTTTCCCTGCCAAGACTTTTCTATGATTTGGAAACAGCCCGGGTTGGAAGGAGAGCGTGGTAATTTATACAAGAGTTTTCTACATTTTGTAAATGCCAAAAAACCTAAGGTGTTTGTCGCTGAAAATGTAAAAGGGCTGCTGACAGCAAACAAGAAAAAAGCCATTCAGCAAATTATTACCGATTTTGAAAATTGCGGTTATTATGTTCAGGCAAAGTTGTACAACTTTGCTGAATTTGGCGTACCTCAATTTCGAGAACGCGTACTAATTGTGGGTATTCGCTTGGATACTGGTTTTGATTTTCACCATCCTAAACCGACACACAATGAAACAGGAGAAAACGGGCTAAAACCGTATGTTACGGCAGGAGAAGCGGTATCAAATATTCCAAAATCTGCCAGCAATAATGAATTGCTGAAAATTAGTGATAAAACGCGCCGCATGTTGGAACTCATTCCCGAGGGGGGTAATTTTACCGACATTCCAAAAGATCATCCTTTATATGTAAAAGGTATGATCAGCCACGTTTATCGTCGTATGCATCGCGATGAACCATCAAAAACAATTATTGCAGCAGGAGGCGGAGGAACATGGGGTTATCACTTTCCTGAACCTCGGGCGTTTACCAACCGTGAACGTGCTAGACTACAAAGTTTTCCTGATGATTTCGAATTTGTTGGTTCAACTACCGAAGTGCGACGTCAAATCGGCAATGCCGTTCCGCCACGAGGTGTGGTTGAATTAGCTAAAACTATTTTACCTATTTTTTCAGGTAGCTATGAAAAAGTAGATTTACACGAAAAATTAGAAACGGAAAAAACATCCATATTCCAAGATCGACTCAATAAAATCCGTGGGGGCAAGCGATGAATACGGTGTTTTCTAACATTGCTAATGCAAAAATTACGGAAAAACCGCTTAATGCAGTTTGGATGGATCTATTCAAGTCAGCTGATGAAGTATTGATGGCAACAGGTTATGTATCTAATGATGCAATAGTTGAGTTGCATAAAATTTTGGAATTAAATGACCGTATTCAAAAAGTAGATTTATTGGTTGGAATGCATTACTTGGAAGGATTCAGTTATTTACAATACAATAGTTTATGTAAATTAAATGAATTTTTACAACAGGCAAAAAGAGGTTCTGTGTATGTTTCTCCGTTTGTAAAATTTCATGGCAAGGCGTATTCCTTTAAAAATCAACAGCAAATTAATGGTTTAATAGGTTCTGCAAATTTAACCTGTTTTTGGGATAATACGGAGCGAACATATGAAACTATGTTGCATTTGCACGGTCAACCGGCACAAATCTTACAGGTAGATATTCAAAATACCATTCAGCAATTGGGTAAAAATATCAATGAAGTGGAAAGACCTAGTAAATTTATTGAACATAACACCCATTTGGAAAATTGTTTAGGGGTACAGAAAATTGCTTCTGAAAAAATTCAACAATTATTTCTCCAAACATCTGAGTATCGTTTTTCTATTCCAGCCAAAACCGAAGAAAAAAGTAATTTGAATGTGTTTTTTGGCGAGGGAAGACGAGATAAAAGAGGTTTTATCAAACCACGCCCTTGGTATGAAGTGGAATTAATTGTTTCCAAAAATATTACTTCACAAGAAGGTTATCCATCACTTAAATCATTTACGGTTATTACTGATGATGGATGGCAATTTCAATGTAAAACATCAGGAGATTATTCCAAAAACTTTCGTTCAGAAAATGATTTAAAAACACTTGGGAAATGGATTAAAGGTCGTTTAGAACGTAGGGGGTGTCTGCAAAATAACGAAAAAATTACTCAAGAAACCCTACGAAAATATGGTAATGATCATTTTGAGTTTCGCTCTACAGACAATCCCGATGTTTGGCTGCTTTCATTTAAAGGGAAAGACTAAATGTTACAAACTTATTTAAATCAACTTACACAGCCAGAATTAGCCAAATCTGTCAAAAATACTGTAGATGGCTTTATGGACAAATTATCAAAAACTGAAGCAAAAACAGTTCAAAATGTGTTGCTGTTAGGTAATGTTCAAAGTGGCAAAACTGCCCAGGTATTGGGTGTATTGAGTGCATTAGCAGATGACGGTGATCATAAAGTATTTCTTTACCTTACTACTGATAGTGTTGATTTACAAGCACAAACTGTTAAACGTGCCAAAGCCAATTTGCAAAACTTTATTGTGCTATCTGAAAGTGATGATACTAGCTTTATGCAAGTTATGAAGGCAAACAACCCAATTTTAGTCATTCTTAAAAAGAATGCCAGCATATTAAGACGTTGGCGCAACCTGTTCACCAGCCAAGCCCATTTAAAAGGTTATCCTTTGGTTATTGTGGATGATGAAGCTGATGCCGCAAGTCTTAATACCAATGCAGACAAGCAACATAAAGAAGCGAGTACTATCAACAGTCTGCTTAATGACATTAAAAATGCCTGTTGTCAAAGTTTGTTTATCCAGCTGACAGCAACACCTCAATCTCTTTTATTACAGCACGAAGAATCTGATTGGCAACCTGAATTTATTCACTTTTTTGAAGCAGGTGAGCAATACATCGGGGGAAATTTCGTTTTTTCAGATCCGCCAAGTTATATTGTTCGTTTTATTAGTAATGAATTAGAAGATATGAAAGATGACAGCGACGAAATTGCTGAAGGGGCAAAACAAGCCTTGCTTATTTTCTTAATAACCTGTGCAGAATTTGATTTATGTGATAAAAATAATTGTAATTTTGCACTTCATCCTAGCTATAAAATCCAAGATCATCAAGCCTTTGCTCAAAAAATCCAGTGTTTTTTAAATGATTTAGTGCAAGCAGTTAACAATGGGGAAAATATTGCAAATAGCTTTTTGGAAAGTTATTTAGATTTGCAAAAAAGTAAGCCAGACATCCATCACTTTGAAGAAATCTATGAAAAATTAATTTTACTTTTGCAGGAAAAACGTATCAATGTTGTAGTATTAAATTCCAAGACAGAAGCTGATTTTAATTTAGAAAATGGCTTTAACATTGTAATTGGTGGGAATGTGATTGGACGTGGCTTAACCATTCCCAAATTGCAAACTGTTTATTACAGCCGCACAGCCAAAAAACCGAATGCTGATACTTTTTGGCAACATTCGCGTATTTTTGGCTACGATCGCGACAGATCCCTATTGCGACTTTATATACCAACTGATGTTTATCAATTTTTCGTGGCTCTTAATCAGGCGAATAGTTTGATTATTGAACAGGCTAAACAATCTAATGGCAATGTACAAATTATCTATCCAAAGAATATCAATCCAACACGAAAAAATGTACTAAAATCAGATGGTATTAACAAGCTTGTTGGCGGGGTGAATTATTTCCCATTTGAACCAAATGAAACTAATTTATTGGCAGTCAATGGTTTGTTGCCAGCAATTATCGGGCAATGTAAAGTTAAGGATGATTTATACCAAATTGATTCTGAAACTTTGTTTTTAATTTTGGAGAAATTAGGTAATTATCAGCCTGATGATTGGGATAAAGAAAAATTTATTTCCAGTATTCAAGCCCTACAAGCTCGACGCCCTAGTTTTAAAATTTATGTATTAATGAAACAAGATAGAAATATTGGTAGAGCCACAGGCACGATGCTTTCTGAAGATGACCGTAAATTGGGCGAAAAATATCCCAATGATTTATTTTTGACACTTTATCAAGTGGTTGGAAATAGAGATAAAGGCTGGAAAGGGGAGGATTTTTGGTTACCTAATATCAAATTACCATATAAAGGTTTGGTTTATTGGGATGTAAAATAGCATATAGAAAAATCTACTAGAAGTTGATTCTGAATAACATTTTTAAAAACAACCTAAAACCACCAATGAAACTAAAACCGCCAAACTCACTTTTTTCTGCTAAAATACCCACTATTTCAACCATTTTATTAAAAAGGTAAATTGATGAATCCGTGGATTTTATTAGCCATCGCAATTGTGACGGAAGTGATTGGCACCAGTTGCCTAAAAGCTAGCGATGGCTTTACCAAGCCGCTATACGCTGTGATTGCCGTCGCTGCTTTTGTCATTGCATTGTATTTGATGTCAATCATCACTCGCACGCTGCCACTTGGCATTGTATACGCCATGTGGTCAGGCGTGGGAATTGTGCTGACCGCCACTGTCGCCTTCTTTGCCTTTGGACAAAAGCCTGATTTGGCTGGGTTTATCGGCATGGCAATGATTGTCGGTGGGGTATTGGTGATTAACTTATTCTCCCAAGCATCTGCCCACTGATGGCGTTTGGGCGGCTGATTAATTAACTGATTGTTGATTATAATAACACCCCAAAGACAGCTTTGACTTTGGGGTGTTACTTGTCAAATTACAAATTCATCAGTGATTTTAACAGTTCATCACAAATTATAGCACTTGACGAATTTTTGCCAATGCTTGATCAATCTCGTCTTTGGTGATAATCAAAGGCGGTGCAAAGCGAATCACTGTATCGTGAGTTTCTTTGCATAATAGACCCAACTCTTTGAGCTTTTCGCAATAAGGGCGAGCGGCAGTCGTCAGCTCGACACCGATAAACAGGCCACGACCACGCACTTCTTTGATGATTGGGTTATCAATTTTTTGTAGTTCGGCTAAGAAATACTCGCCAAGCTCGGCAGAGTTTTCAATCAAGCCGTCATTAACCAAAACATCTAATGCCGTGATAGACACTGCACAGGCCAAAGGGTTGCCACCAAAGGTTGAGCCGTGTGAACCCGGTTCAAACACACCCAAAATTTCATCATTAGCCACCACGCAAGAAATTGGGAACACGCCGCCACCCAACGCCTTGCCCAAGATGTACATATCAGGGACGATGCCTTCATGCTCGCAGGCGAACAACTTGCCAGTGCGTCCAAGACCTGCCTGAATCTCATCGGCGATAAACAGCACATTGTTGGCTTGGCAAACTTCAAATGCCTGTTTCATGTAGCCAGCAGGCGGAATATTAATCCCAGCTTCGCCTTGGATTGGCTCAATCAAAAACGCCACCGTGTTTGGTGTGATTGCAGCTTGCAGGGCATCGATATCGCCATAAGGCACCAGCTTGATGCCGCCAAGCATCGGACCAAAGCCACGCTTGTAGTCAGGGTCTGATGACAAAGACACCGCACCCATGGTACGGCCGTGGAAGTTGCCCACACAGGCGATGATTTCGGCTTGATTGTCCGCCACGCCCTTGACATCATAACCCCATCGGCGAGCGGTTTTGATGGCGGTTTCTACGGCTTCAGCACCAGTATTCATCGGCAACACACGAGTTTTGCCAGACAGCTTGCAGATTTTTTCGCTCCATGGTGCCAGCTGGTCATTGTGAAAAGCACGGCTGGTTAGCGTTACTTTATCGGCTTGCTCTTTGAGCGTGTTGATAATTTTTGGGTGGCAATGGCCTTGATTGACCGCAGAATAGGCACTGAGCATATCCATATAGCGGTTGCCTTCGGGATCTTCTACCCAGATGCCAGCTGCCTTGCTGATGACAATTGGTAGCGGCAAGTAGTTTTTGGTGCCGTATTTGTCATTTTGGGCGATCAGTTGTTCGGTTTTGGTAGTCATCATACACTCCAATAATTGTTAAGTTCCATGTTAGTTGATGATAAAAAAATTTTAAAAACCATATCAATCATTAATATGGTAAAATATTTATTTAGCTAATTTATAAAATATGTACCAAATTGCCTGCTAATAATAAGTGAGCCAATTACGCTGAAAAGTGGCGAATAAACCAATCCAACGCCATGTCATAGCCCATATCACCTAGACCGCAAATCACGCCCACCGCCTTATCCGAAAAATACGAATGGCTGCGAAACGGCTCTCTGGCGTGGACATTGGACAGATGCACTTCAATAAAAGGCTTATCCAAGGCAGCCAGTGCATCACGAATGGCAACAGAAGTGTGCGTAAAGGCGGCAGGGTTGATAATCACGCCATCAATCGGCGTGGGTGATAGCAGTCCAGACTCACCGATAAAATCGACAATCGCCCCTTCATGATTGGACTGAAAACAACAAAGCTCAATCTGGTGAGCCTTGGCATGAGCCGTCAGACGCTGCTCAATGTCCAAAAGGGTGGTTGAGCCGTAGATTTTGGGTTCACGCTTGCCGAGTAGGTGTAAGTTAGCACCATTAATCAAGGCAAGTTTTTTTGGGGTTTGGCTTGTTGGCGTTTGGCTTGTCATAGTATGATAAATTCCCTGTCAAATTTTGACAAATTTTTGACCAAAAAATCATTGTAGCGAATTTGTCAGCATTTGGCAAATTTTATTTGGTGAATTTGGGCAAATTTTTGATGCAATTTTGGGATTTTGGTATTTTATAAATAAATATTGAATATTTAGAAGTTTTCGCCAATGTAAGTATTTGTAATTTGCCAAATTAATGTTAAGATAAAATTTCAAAATCAGTCATGATTTTTAGCAGGTATGATGGTTGGTTTATTCATGATTAAAATCAATCATCAAAACCCACTTTACTACATATAACTCATTATTTGGGTAAGTACTCAAGGAAATATTGTTATGTCTAAAGAACAAGGCGTAGTCAAATGGTTCAATGATGCCAAAGGTTTTGGCTTTATTCAGCGTGCAACAGGCGAAGATGTGTTTGTGCATTTTCGTGCCATTCAAAGTGAAGGCTACCGCTCGCTAAAAGAAGGTCAAGCGGTGGAATTTGTGGTTACTGAAGGCGAAAAAGGCCTACAAGCCGAAGAAGTGGTTAAGCTTTGATTGTTGGTAATTTTAGCTTAATTGACTTAGGCTAATAAAAAAACGGCAGTATGATAAGTATTGCCGTTTTTCTTGTAGATTTATTATATTAATTTGAAGTTATTTAATTTTTATTTAAAAAAAAACTGGCAATAAATCCGCTTAATTGCCATAACCTACCAACAAATGATGATAATAAGTATCTTGTTGGCTTGGCTTGCGATCCAAATAAGTCATTTTATGTATATTGATTTTACCAATAATATCTTGATAATCCTGTTGGTCAAAAGGTTTGGTGAGTTTGGTCTGTAACAAATGCGGTAAAGTATCATCAAGAATCGGACAATTTTGCTCTGGAATAAATTCCTTAATCAATACATCAAACATGATTTGAAAAAAGAAATAGTGGGGAATGGTATTTTGCGTTTGCCAAAAATTTAGCAAAATATTTAAGCAGTGATTAATAACTGGATTTTTCTTTTTACCAACGATGAAACTGTTTAGCACATTAACAGAATGTTGCTCATGCCAGCCAAAATACTCAGCGTTAAAATTTTGCCAAAATTCTTGATTTTGAGCTTGATTGTCTCGCTGAAACATAAAAAATTCTTGGTTTTTGATACAATCATCAATGGGTGCGGTTAATAAAATTGTCGCATCTGCCCAAATTCCGCCATAAGTATCCAATAGTGCGAGCCTTAGCAGATCTGCAAAAAACGCATGTTTAAAGGCTGGATTTTGCCGTTTTTGCCAAACAAAATCAGGCAAATCAATATAATCATGAATGGTGCGATCGTCTAGGCGAATGACTTGATAATCACCTTTGTATTTATCGACAGATGAAAAGCAAATCTTAACAATCTCGGGCAAATTATCATCAATGCCTTGCCCCCAATATTGCCAAATGATTTTTTGAGTGCCTAGGTCTTTTTTGGCAGATATGGAAAATTTTTCAAGATGATTATCATAATAAAGAGTGAGCAGTTTTCTAAAATTATCTGATAAATGCTGCTGTTGCTGGATACTTGCCTTCAGTGCTAGTCGGTTGCGTATTTTTTTGGGCAAAAATGTTCGATAAAACATTTTAAATGGTTTGTGTTCCAAGATGTCAATGGTTGATTTCAATTTTGCTGTGCTATCCAGAGCTGTAATAATTTGCTGAAGGTCTTGATTCATAATTTTACCAACCAAAATAATCTTTAATTTTTTCTATCAATGAAATTTTTGAAGTCTTATCATATTTTCTAAATAATGCAAACCATTGCTTTTTCCCAAGATAGTTGATTTTAAATAATTCGGGCTTTTGATATAGGCACATTACATACAGCCCTTGATCGTCATCTATAATATTTTTCTTGATTAGGTATTTTTGGCAAAAAGACAAAACTTGAATAAATTCTCTCCATTTTTTCTTGGTGGCTACAATACAACCCCCAATTATAAACACCTGATTATTAAATATAAAATCTGTCACCTGTTGAAAAGTGTCAATAGTTTGCATATGTTTATTAATGCTAAAGAGATTTACTTTTTCTTTGTCAAATTGATATTTCCAAAATTTTACATTATTTAAAATTTCTTTATCTCTAACATATCCAAAATCTACCCAAGCTACTTGATCGTTTGATACCAAGTTTTTACAAATTGCTTGATTGACAAAAAAAGTTTTCATATTGTTTATCATGACATAATCAGCAGACCAATATTCGATATTGTTTCTTTGCTGTGGGTTGATTCTTGAGATAAAATCAGGGTTATTTTGAATTTTGCTAATAGCTGTCCGCATAGATTGAAAACGATGTTTGAAATCAAATTCAACAACTGTTGTTGGTTTATTTTTTCTAATATCTAAAATTTTTTGTTTATATTCTTGTGAAGTAAATATAATCATTTCATTTTCTAATTGAGCCAAATTAGAAAAATACTCAAAATAAGTATCCGTACTTCTGTTTAGGTATGCTGGATAATTATCAGTGGAAATATTACCACGACCAATGTCAAAAAAAGCTGTGACAATAGTGATATTGTCCATATTAATTTCCCCGTGTTTATTAACGAAACTCCACCAAAGTTCTAACCATTTTACCAAAGGTTTTGCGATAGGCGTTGGACAATTCGCCCTTGATTTTGGCGGATAATGGGCGTTTTGGTTTGTTTTTGACTCGCTGATCACGAGATTGTTTCAGATCGCTTGGCAGGATATCACGATTGGGATATAGGATAAACTCTTGGGCGACGATGGCAGGCAGCATCTGATAAATCGGCATGACTGTTTTTGTCTTAGAATATTCTTCAAACATCAGATGATCGATGGGTTTTAGGGCGTGTGTGTCCAATTGCTGAATAAAATCCAACAAGCTTTTGGCAATCTGCTTAGAGATGATATAGCCTGCCGTTCCCAAATGTGGCTCTCGTAGGATTTTGGCGATTCGGTTATCTGGCAGATTGATAGCATCTTTTGCCAGTTTTCTTTCTTGTAAAAAAGTTTCGGTTTTTAGATAATCAATACCCAAACCATCAAGCCACCCAGCATCAGCCAAAAACACCCCAGCATTTTCGCCCAAATACACATCATCTTCAAAAACTGCCATATAATCCAAATCATCATCAATCATCTTTTGCCATAAGCAAACATGACTTAAAAAACACGCTTTTTCACCATCAGTCAATAAAGTACTGTCTTTAAGATAAGGATTAAATTTGACTGCCAATTCATCAATATCCTTTGGCGTTATCGCATCAAAAAACTCAAAAGCAATGTTCTGCTTGCCAAATTCTTGGGTGATGTGTTGGCGGCGTGTGTCTGCTGTGGTTAGGCTAATGACATAGTTTTTCATATTTATCTTATCAAATTACCAAAATTTTAATTTTTGCCAAAGTGTCTTTTTGGGTGGATTAGAAACGCTTTCATGACCAATGTGATGGCAGTTGCCTTGCTCTAAAAATAGCATGTGCATGCCTTGTTTTCGTAAAAATCGTGAAATGTGGCGTTCTTTTTTAAAGTTGGCAAATGGCTGGTGGCGTTGCCATAACGCTGTTTTTGCAAGGTGGGGGTTGAACGAATAGCCGTGCCATTGCTCGTGCAAATGATCCACTCGCACATAGCCTACCAAATCATCGCCCAATGCTTTGACGGCATCTCGCTGCTCTGGAGTGTACAAAAAATCATCGGTTTTACGAAAGCCAATGCAGCTAATTTGGGGGTGCGTTTCCAAAATCTGTATCGCCTTGGCAATATCGGGCTGACTATCAAACAGCCAATCATCTTCGCAGTGAAAAATATACGGCGTTTTGACCTGCTGATACATATAATCAATGGCTTTGTGATGTCCTAAATTATACCCCAAATTAATAAGCTGACCTTGGGGGCATTTTTCAATAAAAACTTGGTTGGTCGCTTCGTCGCCAAAGTCGTTGATGGCGATAATGTGCTGAAATTTTAACTGATTTATCAAAGAATTAAGCGTTTGGGCAAGTTCTTTGGGGCGTTTGCCAATGGTTAGGCACAGGGTAACTTTATCCATGTTTGTCATAATTGTTGGCTCTTGGTATGAAATTTATCAGTATTCACATCGATTTGCCGTTTTTCACCTTGTATTAAGGCGGCAATGGTGCGAAATCCAAGTGAAATTTGCGTGATAATGCGGTTTTTTTTAAAGCGAATTTTTTGCCACAGTGTCGGCTGAAAGCTGATGGTATTTTGGATTTGTCCAATCATCGAGTTTGATGCATGCGTGATGGCGATGCCATATAAGGCACATTTATCATCTTGTAGTAGGGCGGCAGGCTCGATTTGATACATATTTAAACTTGGACAATGATAAATAAAAGCATCAGCAAGCGCAAAATGCGATTGGGCGTGTTTTAAGAGTTTTTTGGCACCACTGGGATATAAAATGTAGCCACCTGTACCGCTTTTATCCAGCAACAAGGGAATGAGCTGGTATTGCTGATCTAGCAGCGATACAGTGCTGGATTTGCCGACAATTTTGGTGCGTCCATAGACTTCCAAATTAATCAAATCCATTTGACCGCCCAGTTGATTGTCTGGCGTATTGACCAGTGCGTCAATCTGTGCCAAAATTTCGGCAAAATCACGCACCAGCACCGCATCATCTTCTAGGATAACGCAAGGTTGGTTTTCTTGGGCGACTTTTTCCCATGCTCGTTTGTGGCTCAAAAAACACGCCATCTCGGTTTGCTTAATCAGCCGCTGTCCGTGCTTTAGATTTTGTAAATAAAATGTTTCTGAAATATCATTCACCGTAGCGGCAGGCAACCGCTCAAATGTCAGCCCCAACCGCTCAAATTGTGCCTGCTGTTGTGCCAGTCGGTCGGTGGATTGTTCCAGATTGATAATAAAAATTTTCATTTTTCTTGATAATTCCAATGATGGATAAGCTGATTTTACTTAAAATATATTTAAAAATCCTACGCTTTAAGTTATGCTTGAGTGTTTTTCTGTTTTTGCCAAAGTATCAAATATTTATTAAAAGTATATTGACAAAAAATTAATGAATAAATCAAGCCATAACGCCCTTGTAAAAATCGCCCATCAAGCCAATATTGGCGGACAAATTGCCAAAGCGGATTGGCAAGCACGGCAAACAGGTTGGTTTTTTTGCCTTTTTGGTGGCGTTCATCTGCCCATGTTTGGGCGTAACTTAGGCGTTTTTGTAATAAAAATTGCAGATTTGGGGCGGTGTGATGGTATAAAAATCCTGACAGTTTGGCAGTTTTTGCCCCAGTAATATCAAGCGATTCATGCACTTGCAAATCATTAAAACCAAACTTATTGGGAAACAGCCGCCAATAAGCCTTGACACCCCAAAAGGCATTGTCAATCTGATGACCAAAAATATAATCCAAACGCTTAAGACCATACACTGTATCATCGGGCGGCTTGGCGATGGCGGCGGCGATGCTTACCTTTAGCTCTGGGCTAATCTCTTCATCGGCGTCCAGTGCCAATATCCAGTCGCCAGTGGCATGGCTTTGGGCGAGTTGGCGTTGTCGGCCAAATCCTTGCCAGTTGGTATTAACAAACCATTTACCGCCGTATTGCTCAACCACCGCTTGGCCATCGTCCGTGCTGCCACTGTCTAGCACGATGATTTCGTCCGCTAAGCCTTGTAGTGGTGGCAGAGATTTGGCAAGGTTGTGGGCTTCGTTTTTGACAATCATCACAACCGACAGGCGGTAGGGCTTGGGTTCGTTCATTGTGTAAATCTAAATTAAATCTGAATTGAAAAATTTGAGTAAAAACTTACGCACCATTTTACTTAACTTTGCGTGCTTTGGCTAGTGGCTTTTGTAAGATTAACAAGGGTTTTTGTGATTGCCATCATTTGTGTGATTATTTTTGCCAAGTGGCAGCAAGATAACAGCAAGATGGTGGTAGCTTGGCAGTAAGACAGTGGTAAAATAGGGGTAAAACACTGGCAAAACTGGGTGTTTTTGAGTACAATGGGGCGTTTGATGATTGCTTAAATTAACAAATTTAATGAATAGATATGGGAAAGTGATGATTAATCGTTTATTTGCTAGTGGCTGTTTGGTGGCTGCGGTGGTTATGGTGGCGACTTTGACGGCTTGCCAAAAAACGCCGACCGATGAAACTGCCAAAACTGCCGAGAATTTAACCGCCCAAAGCGACCACAAAGTCGATTATGTCGGCTGTTACACTATTGACAAAGACACGCCTGCCGCCATCAAAATCAGCCGCCAAAACGGCCATTATGTGATGCAGATGAAAGAGCCAAAGGGCAAAGCAAGCGTCTGGGACAATCCTGAACCGCTGACACTACTACCAAAAGCCAACGGCTGGCAGTCGTTTGCGGTCAATGCCATCAATCTGTCTGTCAGCGATGTGACAGGCGAGATTGTCGCACGCCCAGATGGTATCATGGCAATCGCCCAAGTGCATGAGACGACCGCCAACACCAACCCACTGGTGGACAGCCCCTATGTGGTGGCACTGATGGGAGCGGTGAACACCATTTATCAAGTGCCATGCGATGAAATCCGCCAATAGCAAATTTATCAATCAATTTAAATCTATTTAAATCGATAAATTTACAAATAGTGGCAAAATTATCTGATTAAATACAGGCTATAATACAGCAAAAAAGGGGCAAAAATGAGCTTTTTGGGTTATTTATTGATGGGGGCTGTCGTTTATACGGCTGGCTTTTTTATCAATCTAAAACTGCTACACGCCAAGCGAAAATCAGGCGAGATTACTTCTGCCACCCACCCAATCATCATCGCTTGGCTGGTAGGGTGTTTTGTGGTGATGCTTGGCGTATCAATGCTTTTGGGGCATTATGTGCTGCATCATAATGGCTTTGATTGGGCGTTTATTGGGGTCAATAGCTTGGTGGCGACGGTGGTGTTTTATTTTGGGTTAAATCCAGACACTAGCCAAATGAATTTGCCAGATTAAGCAGGCTGACCATTCCTGATGCGGCTTTGTGATGCGGTTTGGCTTGTCAATTTGCTGATAAATTTTTCTTAATTTGGGCATTTGGCAAGCCAATTTTTTTTTAGGCCAGTTTACCAAAACTGATTTAGACTGATGCAAACTTGCCAAACTGACTTACCACACTCACCAAATCACCATTCCAGCATTTTTTTATCATAAAATACTATGATTGGATAATAAAATGTTATTAGTGTAATTATTTAAAACAGTTTATATCCCAAAAATAATGAATTATCTAAAAATAAAAAACCCAAAATTTGCCAACTTTTTATAAAAAATATTTAATATCAATCACTTATAAAAACAAACACCATCATAAAAATCTTATTTATACCAAAAATTTATCAGTTAATAACCATTTATTATTTATCTTAATTTATGCCAATTAACGGTCAAATTGCCTGCTTTTTGCCTTTACCTTTGATTAAAAAAGGCGTATCATAGCTGACAAATGAGCAGGGCAACTGCACCGTAACCACTTTGAATTATCTTAAAATCACCTTAAAACATCGTCAAATTGCCAGTTAATGCGGTGAATTGGTGCGTGGTGGTATGTGCTTTGGCTTGTTGTTTATTTAAAATTGTTTGTTTAGATAAATTTATGTAAATTGGTATAATTTGGTGCAATTTGCATCATATAAATTGGTATCGCATAAGTAGCAAAAATTAACTTTAATTTAAGGTTGGATTGATATGTCAAATAAATTGTTTGATTTGATTGAATCATCGGGTGCTAAGTGGGTGGATTTTCGCTTTACCGACACGCATGGCAAAGAGCTGCATTTGACTTTCCCTGCATCGACTGTTGATGAAGACACGCTAGAAGATGGCAAAATGTTTGACGGCTCGTCAGTGGCTGGCTGGAAGGGCATCGAAGCATCGGATATGATTTTGTTGCCAGACCCTGACAGTGCTTATGTCGATCCGTTCTTTGAAGCACCGACTGTGGTGGTTACTTGTGATGTCATCGAGCCTGCCACCTTGCAAGGCTACGAAAAAGACCCACGCTCAATCGCTCGCCGTGCCGAAACTTACCTAAAATCAACAGGCATTGGCGATACGGCATTTTTTGGCCCAGAGCCAGAATTTTTTGTGTTTGATGAAGTCAAATGGGATATTGACCAATCAGGTGCAAGAAATCGCATCATCTCCGAAGCTGCCGCTTGGTCCACTAACGAAGACTACGCTTGGGGCAATAACGGTCAGCGTCCACTGGTCAAAGGGGCGTATGCAGTAACAGGCCCTGTGGATCATTTCCATGATATGCGTGCGGTGATGTGTGATCGCATCGAAGACATCATGGGCGAAGGGCGTGTTGAAGTGCATCATCACGAAGTGGCGTCGTGCCAGCTGGAAATTGGCGTGTCGTTTAATACCTTGGTCAAAAAGGCGGACGAAGTACAGCAATTTAAATATGTCGTTCAAAATGTCGCCAACCAATTTGGCAAGAGTGCTACCTTTATGCCAAAACCAATCGTTGGCGATAATGGCTCAGGCATGCATGTGCATATCTCAATCTCAAAAGACGGCGTCAATACTTTTTCAGGTGATGAATACGCTGGCTTATCAACGACTGCCTTGCATTTTATCGGCGGTATCATCAAGCACGCTCGAGCCTTGAATGCCATCACCAACCCAACGGTAAACAGCTATAAGCGTCTGGTACCGCACTTTGAAGCACCGATTAAGCTGGCTTATTCGGCATCGAACCGCTCGGCATCGATTCGCATTCCGCATGTCTCTAGCCCAAAAGCGGTGCGTATCGAAGCACGATTTCCAGACCCAGCCGCCAACCCATACCTGTGCTTTGCTGCACTCTTGATGGCAGGGCTTGACGGTATTGAAAATAAGACCGATCCGGGTGAAGCAGCGGATAAGAACTTGTACGATTTGCCACCAGAAGAAGAAGCACTGATTCCAACCGTGGCAGAAAATCTGGAAGTTGCCCTAAATGCACTCAAAGAAGACCATGCGTTCTTATTAAAAGGCGATGTGTTTAGCAAAGAGATGATTGATGCTTATATTGAGCTAAAAATGCAAGAAGTGCATAAATTAAACGAAGCGGTACACCCACTGGAGTTTGATTTGTATTATCGCTGCTGATTGGTCAATTTGGTCAATTTTGACAAATTGCCGATGATTAACCATAAGCCCCAAGGTTTTTGCTTTGGGGTTTGTTTTTGGCTATTATTTAAACTGTTATTTTGGCTATTATTTAAAAATTTGTTTAAAAATTTATTTAAAATCTGATTTTAAGCAATGATAACGATCAATACCATTTGCCCAAAACTTATCTTATCCAAACCCATCAAGCCAAACTGGCAAAATCAAGGTTTTGCATTGTTCTATTTTGGGGTACAATAGGCATTTGTGAAATTGGTGATATTTACCAAATTTGCTGCCAAATTTGCCACATTCACCAAAGCAAATTTAAAATTAAAACTTGATAAAATTTGTAAAATCAGCAAAATTAGCCAAAATCGCCATCAGCCAATTTGGCCAAAAACCAAGAGCATCGCATGAAGTATTCAGCCGCCAATCCCAGCAATACCAATTTTTCACCCAGTCAGCCATCAGACAGCTGTGATGTCGCCATCATTGGGGCAGGCGTGGTGGGTATGGTTGCTGCCATTGCTTTGGCACAGCGTGGCTATCAGGTGGTGGTTTTGGACAATAAGCCTGTGCCGATGGCTGATGACTTTGCCAAGCGGTTGGCGGTGCGTGATGTGCGAGTGTATGCCCTAAGCTGTGCCAGCATTGCACTGCTTGAAACAATCGACATATGGCAAACCATTAAACGCAAGGTGGATTATCACAGGGTCAAAGTCTGGTCGTGCGATGATCATGGCGAGCTGGATTTTTATGACAATTGTGCTGGCATGCCCAAGCTGTTGGGTTCTATGATTGAGCCGTCTGTGCTTGATGAAGTGCTTTGGCGGTTTGCTCATGATGATTTACTTAGCAAAAATTTACGCATTAACTACGCCTGCCGTTTGGTGGATTCGTCCATGGCGATTGACACACAGTCAGATGGCGTGATAATTCGCTATGAGCAAGACGGCAAACAACAGCAAATCCGTGCCAAATTGTTGCTTGGGGCGGACGGTCGCCGCTCTGTGGTGCGTGAAGTGATGGGCGTGGGTTTGGATACGCTGGATTATCACCAAAGAGCCATCTGCTGCACCATACGCACCGATAAGCCACACCAAAACACCGCACGGCAAATCATGCGACCCACAGGCACGCTGGCGTTATTGCCCGTGGCGGATATGACGGCGGCGGATAATGGCTGCTGGCAATCGGTGGTTTGGACTTTGCCAGAGTGCTTGGCGGCGGATTATTTGGGCGATTATCAAGCCGATGCCAATACTTTAATACAGCGGCTAAACATTGCCAGTGGCTATGAGCTTGGTGCGGTGCAAGCCATCGAGTCGGTGGCAAGTTTTCCCTTATCCGCCCAAGCTGCCCAAAGCTATGTCCGTGGTCGGTTGGCGTTAATCGGCGATGCGGCACATGGCGTACACCCTTTGGCAGGACAGGGGCTGAATTTGGGTCTGTCAGATGTGGCGGCGTTATTGGGCGTGGTGGATCATTACCATCAGAAAAAAGCACCGCTACACCCACGACTGCTCAAGGACTACCAAAGACAGGTCAAAAGCAACAACCAAATGATGATGCACAGCTTTTCGCTGATTAATTTTGCTTATGCGTCAGGCATTGCCGACATTCAGGCGGTGCGTTATTTGCGGAGTGAGCTGGTCAATCGGATTGCCAAAACGCCATTTGTCATGCAGCAGCTGATTGAGCGAGCCAATCGTTAAGATGGTTTTATTTAGTTATATTAAACGATTTATCAAATATCAACGATAAAATATCAAACAGTTAAGCCATTTGGGTGGTCAAATCGCCAAATTCTTAGCTCAAATCATGAAATCGCCAAATCGTCAAATTGGCAATCATTAAACCGCTAAATTGTTAAACTGTTAAAAAGAACTAAAAAACACCATCAAAATTGGTGAGACAACATTGGTAATAAAACCAAAGCTAATCACCGTGGGCATGATGTGCGTACCGCCTGATTGTAAAATGGTCGGTAGGGTAAAATCCAGACTGGTAACACCACCCAAACCGATGGCTGCCGATGGTGAATAACGCATCACCCAAGGAATAAAAATCAACGCCAGCACTTCACGAGCCAAGTCATTGAGCAGGGCGACACTACCCCAAACTGCCCCATAAGCATCGGTCATAATCGTCCCTGATAGCGAATACCAGCCATAACCTGATGCCAGTGCCAAGCCTTGGTATGGGCTGACATCGTCAAATATCAAGGCAAACACCGCACCGCTTGCTGTCGTGCATAGCATAAATACGGCACTGATTTGTAAGCCACGCTTATCAATTAAGGCTTGTTTTAGCCCAACGCCAGAGCCTTTTAGGCTGATGCCAACCAAAAACAGCAGCAGCATCAATAGCACGGTTGTGGTTTTTGGTGGTGGTAAGAGCTCAGGCGGTAAAAATTTTGCCATCAAAAATCCAAGCCCCAGACAAACCAGCTGCACCAAGCTGCCATGCAGGCTGACCTTGGGCGTGCTGGCGTGTGTGCGGTGGTGTGTCGCTTTGGTGGCAGATAAGCGGTCAAACGCCATCAAAGCCAGTGAGCCTGTGCCGATACTCAAAGCAATCAATACGCCAAGATATTTGGCAATATCACCCACTTTTTGTAACAAATCGTCCACCAAGCCCAGCTCAATGCCGATAACAATCAAAATCAGATACACCAAATAATTAAGTGCAGCATTACTCTTGGCAACCATGGTTTTGGACGCAGGCAGGGCAAACCCCACCAACATTGGGCTAAGAATGAGTATCAGCGTGATGATGCCTTGCATTGAAGTCCCTTGGTTTGGTGAATTTGTTTTGATTGGATTTTGATTAAATTTTAACCAAATGTGAATAAAATAAAAATGAAACCACAGCACAAAGCGACATTGTAACATTTTTCAAAGATGATTTTGCAAAATTTGCCATATTTTATAAAAATACCAAATTGCCAAGCGTTTTAGCGATGGTTATTGACCGTTATTGATTGTGATGACTGTTATCAGATTTTATCAACAAAAAGCAGCCCACGCATGACAGCTACAACTTGGGATTTTGATAAGATTTTTATTAAACTGGGTTAAATTTAGTTAAAAATTAGCCAAAGTTGGGTTAAAATAGGATTGAAACAGGATTAAAATTGATACAAAATGACAAATAAATGATAAAAATGGTTTAGTTTTTGTTGGCTTTGGCGTAAAATTAGGGCTGATTTTTAAGCTGTTTATCAGTTTTAATAAAGTCTATTTTAGGTCTATCTTAGGTTTATCACAGGATTATTATGAATATCGATCCAAAACTGGCTCAAAAACAAGCTGCCGCCAAAGCAGCGTTATCGCACATTGATGATGGCATCATTTTGGGTGTCGGCACAGGCAGCACGGTAAATTGCTTAATTGAGCTGTTGCCACAGGTCAAAATAAAAGGGGCGGTGGCAAGCTCACAAGTTACCGAAGACAAATTGCGTGCCTTGGGTATTGAGATTTTTGATTTGAATCAAGTGGGTGATTTGGATCTGTACATTGACGGTGCGGACGAAATTGACGCAGCGGGCAATATGATTAAAGGCGGTGGCGGTGCTTTGACTCGTGAAAAAATCGTCGCCGCAGCGTCCAAGCAGTTTATTTGTATGGTTGATGAGTCTAAGATTGTGCAGACGCTGGGCAAATTCCCTGTTGCTGTGGAAGTGCTGCCACAGGCACGCTCTTATGCGGCACGCCAACTGGTCGCTATGGGTGGCAACCCTGTGTATCGTGAAGGTTTTGTTACCGATTATGGCAATGTGATTTTGGACACTTATGATTTGACCATTACCGATGCGGCAGCAGTGGAACAACGCCTAAATAACATTGTCGGTGTGGTGTGTAATGGCGTATTTGCTGCCCAAGCCGCTCATATTATGCTAAAAGCCAGTGATGCTGGCGTAGAAACGGTAAAGTTTGCTCGCCTGTAACGGTCGGTGATTTTGGCGGATAAATTTATCAAACTGATTTAAACTTAATTTTAATCTTTTAAAGCAAGTTACTAAAATAAGTTGATAAAATCTGATAAAATCACAACAGCCAATCTATTGGCAGCCAGCTGACAATGCCAATCACCGCACGATCTTTTTTGCTCATGTGCGGTTCGTGCTGATAAATCACTGGCTGCCCCTGCTCGATGGTGTGCCATTCGATTTTGTCTTGGGCGTTGAGCTTGAGTTCATAAACTCGCTGCAATAATGCCTGCTTATCGCTTAGGGCATCGTGCAGCTGATTGGCCAGTCTGCCGTCTTGAATCAGTACGCCGATTTCGCTGTTGATATTGGCGGAGCGTGGGTCGATATTGTACGAGCCAATAAAAATCTGCTCATCAATGGCAAAGGCTTTGGCGTGCAGGCTGGTGCGGCTTTGTTGGCGAATGCCGATAAAGCGGCTGGCATTTGGCTCATTAGGGCTGCTGGCTTTGATTTCAAACAATTGCACGCCTGCTTGTAGCAAATCTTTTCGCCAATGGGCATAGCCTGCGTGGACGATGCCGACATCGGTGGCATCAAACGAATTGGTCAAAATGCGAACTTGCACGCCTTGTCTGGCAAGCTGGGTCAATATCTTAACGCCGTCTTTGGTTGGCACAAAGTACGATGAAATGATGCTAAATTGATGGGCAGGCTGGCTTAATTGCCGCTGCAGCTGGGCGATTAAAAAGCCATCAGGACTGGCATTGCCGCTCAATTTTTGCACATCATCAACCATCAGATGAATGTTCGTCCAATAAAACGGCACTTGATAATTCAAAATATCATGGCCAATGGTGGTGTTTTTCATGGCTTGCTGATAAGTGCGAAAAATCTGCGGATTGTCTGGCTGTTTGATTTTTTCTTTATGCTTATCTTTTTGTTTGTTTTTGCTAATGATTGATACGGCAGGCGTGGCTTGATCGCCAGTTGCCAAATCGCTCAACGGTGCTGGCTCGATGACACTTGGCAGCACCAAAGATTCGATGTCAAACGACAAGGGCGATGACCAATATTGCTCAAAACTCTGACCAATCTCACCGACCACCGCACCGACCAGCATCACATCTAAATCAGCAAAAGTACTGGCCGAAGTGCTGTCCAGATACTCATTGCCGATATTGCGTCCGCCGATGATGCTGACTTTGTTATCAAAAGTCATGCTTTTGTTGTGCATTCGCCGATTGATGCGTAGCGGATTTAGGGCATAATCCAAGCCGTGCAAATTGCGATAAGCCTTAGGATTTATCAGGCGGACGGCGATATTTGGGTGGCTGGCAAATTGTCGCAGTTTGGCATCAAGCTGGGGTGAGCTGTTAATATCATCAAGCAGCAGACGGACAATCACGCCACGATCGGCAGCGTCCCATAATGCCTTGAGCATCAGCCGCCCAGCTTCGTCATCATGCCAAATGTAGTACTGAATATCGATGGTTTGGCTGGCAAGATTTGCCAAGCTGCTGCGAGCGGCAAAGGCAGCCGCCCCTGTTACGATGGGATAATAGCCTGACAAATTGGGGTGGTTTTTGGCTTGATTGCTGATGGCAAATGCCAAGCGATGCACAGGATAATTGTGCCGCAGTGCCTGCTGTCTTTGTTTGGCTTGTTCGCTCAGTGCTTGGCTTTTTGGCAAATGTGGCGTCTTTGGTAGGCTATGACAGCCGACCAAAACGGTCATCATCGTACAAAGCGTAATCACAAAAACGAAACGAAACGGCATGGCGGACATTGATAAAGCAAAATTTATCCCATCATAGCAAATTTTGCCCAAAAATAAATTGGCAAATTGTTATTTTATTGAAATGATTTAAACTTCATAAGGATTGATTTAATAAAAATTAACCAAGTATTAAATCAACCCAAGACATTGGCAAATTTTTGACCGTAATCAACTTTTTGATTGTAATCAGTACAGCAAATGCCAATGCCAAATTGAAAAATCTGTTTTAAAAATCCGTTGTAATAAAACTTAATATAAAACAACACACACGACAGCCAAAATCCGCCATCGTGTGTTTGATGATTTTAAAAACTTAAAGAATTTAAAAAAAAATTTAAAAACAAACAATCAACCAAAAGCAGGCGTGCGGCGTGGCACAGCGTCCAAAAACTCACGGCGTGCTTCGTGATTGTGGATAAATTCGCCCAGCATACTGGTGGTGCGTGTGGTGGATTGTTGTTTGCCCACGCCACGCATCATCATGCACATGTGGCTGGCGTCCATCACCACCGCCACGCCACGACAGCCAGTCAGCTCTTCGATGGCGGTTGCTACTTGCTTGGTGAGATTTTCTTGGATTTGTAGTCGGCGAGCGTACATATCGACAATGCGAGCGACTTTTGATAAGCCCAAAACCTTGCCATCGGGCAGATAGCCGACATGAGCCACGCCATAAAACGGCAGCAGGTGATGCTCACACAAAGAATAAAACTCGATATTTTGAATCAATACCAGCTCTGGGTTGTCCGAGTCAAACACCGCATCATTGGCAACAGTTACCAAATCCTGATGATAGCCACGAGTCAGATAACCAAAGGCTTTGGCGGCACGCATCGGCGTATCTAGTAGCCCATCTCGGCTCAAATCTTCGCCAGATGCTGAGATGATGCTGGCATAATGGCTGGCTAGAGTTTCATAATCAGGCGTATAGGTGACGGTATCAGAATTTGATTTTGACATGGCTTTCACAAAGTTTGATTAAAAAAGGTATATCCTAGCACAAATTTTGATTTTTAAAAGCAAAAATCATTAAAAAAGTGATGAAATTATATCAAGTTACCCAATTGCCGCCGCCTTAGAACTGCAAGCGTTTAAAATGTTTACAAATAATTATAAATGTTTGTAACCACTTATGAACACTTATAAATACCCAGCAATGCCGTTTAAAACTGGCATTTTTGTCAAATTTGTCAAAATCTGCTCTAAAATGGCAAGTCTTCAAAAATGGTACAATTTGCCCAAAATCCGCCCAATAGTTATTGGCTTAATTCATCTGCCAAAACTTCCGCCTGACTGATCACAAACTCTGTCGCCGTCTCACAGCCATCAGGCGGATATTTGAATCGGCGTAAGATACGACCGACCGCAAGCCGCATACTGGCACGCACGGATTCTCGGTATTGCCAATCCACCGTAACCGATTTTCTCAATTGGCGGCTGATTTCTTTGGCGATGGCGATTAAGATTTCATCGCCCATCTGGTCTTTGGCACTGCCATTTTGAGCCAGTGCATCATAAAAGGCAATCTCGGCAGGGTTTAATCCCAGCTCATCGCCACGCTTGAGCTGCTCGCTGAACGCCTTGCCCATTTCTATCAGCTCTTTTAGCACTCTGATGGTGTCTAGGTGGTGATTGTGGTATTGGTTCATAGCGTTTTGTAGTCGCTCGATGAATGCCTTTTTTAGCCCCAAGTTGCTGCTACCTTTTTCTTTGATTTGGCTGTCTAGGTATTTTTCGACAGCCAGCACCCACAGATCTGGCGTTGGGCTGCCTTTGACCCATTCCAAAAACTCATCGGATAAGATGCTGATATTGGGGTTTTCTTGATCTGCCAAGGCGAACAAATCCACCGCACCATCAGAGATGATGGCTTGATTGACGAGCAGTTGCAAGCGGATCAGCTTTTCGCTGTCTTGGCGTTTTTGGCCACCTTTTGTGCTGTGCTTGACGATGGTGGCACGCACCGCATCAAAAAACGCCAGCTGTTTTTGGTAGGGTTTGATTTGGCTCATCGCACCGCACAGCGTATAGCCTTTTTTGGCTAGGCGTATGGCTTGCAAAAAGGCGTTTTTGCGTGGCGTTGGCTCTTTGGGCGTGCTGGGCGTGTGATGGGGTGCGTGAGCGGTGTTTGACGACTGGGCGTTATGATAAACCCTGTCTAAGGCGATGATGTGGTTTGCCGCCGCCATCACCGCCGCCATCAGTGCCTTGGCATCGTCTAGACTTAGGGCATGATCTAGGTCAAACGCTCGGCCATCAACAGGCGTGGCAAATTGATTGCGAATGGTGTCAATCCAATCCACCATCTTAGCAAAAATCTGATCCAAATCCTGCGTAACTGTACCGCTGCCGCCGCTGTTGGTATATTGGCGTGTGGCGTTTTTTAGCTCTTCGCTTAAGCCCACATAGTCCACGATTAAGCCGCCATTATCACGGCTTTTGTTCTTAAACACACGATTGACACGAGCGATCGCCTGCATCAGATTATGCCCCTGCATGGGCTTATCAATGTACATCGTATGGCAGCACGGTGCATCAAAGCCTGTCAGCCACATATCACGCACAATCACGATTTTTAGGTTATCATTGGGATCTTTAAAGCGTTTTTCGAGCGTCTTTTTGTCCTGACTGCCATAAATGTGCTTTTGTAAATGACTGTCATCGCTGGCAGAGCCTGTCATGACAATCTTAATCTGACCTTCGTTGATATTATCACTGTGCCAGTCTGGGCGGCGTTTGATGATTTCATTGTACAGCTTGACGCAGATTTCACGGCTAGACGCCACAAACATCGCCTTACCATCGCTTAGGCTGATCCGCTGCTCAAAATGGGCAATAAAATCCGCCGCCAGCTCCTGCAGTCGGCTATCTGCACCCATCAGCTGCTCACGCAGTCGCAGGGCTTTTTGGTCGCCATCGTCGTCTTGCTCGGCTTCTAGCTGCTTGATTTGCTCCATGATTTTGGCAAAATCATCGCTTTGTGCCAGCTTGATTTGCCGAGCTTCATAGATAATTGGCACGGTTGCACCGTCTTCGACAGCATCATGAATGTCATAGATAGACACATATTCCCCAAAGACGCTTTGGGTGTCCTTATCATCAAGGCTGATGGGCGTACCTGTAAAGCCAATAAAAGACGCATTGGGTAGGGCATCTCGCAGGTGCTTGGCATAGCCAAAGCGGTATTTGCCCTTATTGTTGAGTATCTGACCAAATCCATACTGGCTGCGGTGGGCTTCGTCCGTGATGACGATGATGTTTTGTCTCTCGTTCAGCACTGGGTGGCGTGTTTCGTCATCATGCAGGCCAAATTTTTGGATTGTGGTGAATATCACACCGCCAGTTTCTCGGCGGCTGAGTTCATCTCGCAGCGCATCACGCCCATCTGCCTGTACAGGCTCTTGGCGTATCATCTGCTTGCCAGTGCTAAAGGTGGCAAACAGTTGCCCGTCCAAATCATTTCTGTCAGTAACCACAACGATGGTGGGATTGGCAAGCTCTGGCTGTGCCAGCACCTTAGCGGCATAAAACAGCATGGATAAAGATTTGCCTGAGCCTTGGGTATGCCAAACCACGCCAATTTTGCCATCTTTGCGGTGCTGGGCGGTCAGTGTGCATTGTACCGCTTGATTGACGCCATAATATTGATGGTAGGCGGCGATTTTCTTAATCAGTCTGCCTTGGGTGTTTCGTTCAAAGGTGATAAAGTTTTGGATATAATCCATCAGCACCTGTGGCGATAGCAGGCTATCCAGTAGGGCGTCCAGTTCATAATCAAACACCGCTTTGGCATGGCGGCTTTCGTCCACCACACGCCACGGCGTAAAGCGGTCATAATCGGCGGTCAGACTGCCCAGCCGTGCCTGTACACCGTCTGAGATGATGATAATTTGGTTATAAATAAACGCATCGGCGATATAGTCCTTATAAGTCTGTATCTGCTGATAGGCGTGGCTGATGCTGGCACTGGTTTTGGTGGGGCTTTTTAGCTCCATGATGCCCACCGCCAAGCCATTGACAAACAGCATCACATCAGGGCGATGCTCTCGGATACCTTTGATGGTAAATTGGTTGATGGCGTGAAATTGGTTATTCGCCATCTGCTGAAAATCCACCAATCTGGCAAATACCGAATGCTCCTGCCCATCGGCAGTATAGCTGACACGCACGCCTTGTTTGATCAGCTCATAGGCTTGATGGTTCTGCTCATCTAGGGCTTTGATGTCGGTTCGGCAGACGGTATTGACCACTTCGCTGACGACTTCTGGCGGCAGCGTAGGGTTTAGCCGTGCCACGGCATCGGTGAGTATCGGTCTTAGTACCACTTGCTTGCTGTCGGCTCGCCATGCGTTATGCTCAGACAGCGTGTCTTCACCGTGCAGGCATCGCCAGCCCAGCTGTGCCAGACTGTCCATGGTGGCGTTTTCTAGGTCTTGTTCGGTGATTAGCGATTTCATGGGGTTTCCTTTTGGGTTTTTGTCATTTTGGTTGTTGCCATGTCTTTTAATGATGACAAAGCTTTCTTGTTAAATTTTTCATATGCATTTCTATCATCAAGTTTGTTATAAAGCCCCAAAAGCTCTTTATCAATATCAGAGCAAGCATTTTTTATGTCTTCCCAAAATTCTTTGCTTACATCGTATTTAATGTTAAAGTGGTGAAAATTTTTCAATTTTTTTTCAACTTTTCCTTGTGGATATTTTAATGATTGATACCAATCGTTAATCTTGATTTGGTTTTCATCTAAAAATGCTTGCAAATAAGAATTTTCGGACAAATCTACGGTAAAAAACCTTGCAATGCACAAAAAATTATGCTCTTTATAAAGCTCTTGACCTTTTTTAATCAAGCTAGAAAAACAATGAGTTGTTTCGTTGTAATCCACATCTTGGGCAACGATAAAACCTTTTAAGGCTAATTCCAGACCATGATAAAAGTTGAATAAAATTGGAATGGATAAACTTTCTGTACTCCAATCACTCGAATCATCATTGTGGTTTTGACAAATTTGTTCGGCTGATAACTCTGCTAATTTTATGAATTTTCTAGACATCGATAACATATCTAGGGCGTTGTAATTATCACTCATAACTCAATCTCCCCACTTAATAATCTAGGCAATAATAAATCTCTTAATTTTTCTAGCATACCATTTTTACAAGAATGAATATTTTCAAACAAAGGAAAAACCAATTTAAAAAATTCATCTAGGATTTTTTGGCTTGGTAAAACAACTAATTCCTTTTCAAGAAAAAGGGCTGTTTGAAAATTACTAATTCCTGTACTTTGAATTTGGTATTCCCAAGTTTTTCCATCTGCATAAATTAGTTGCAAGTGAATACCAAGTATCAAACCAATTTTTAAATCTTTTGGTCTCAATAATCTACAAAAACTAGCTGGTTCTAATGGTATATCAAATCTATTTATTAAATTTTGAGTTACAAATAGTGAACGCCCTGTCGGTTGGTTTTTACTACCACCAGATACTTCTATGATAATATCGCCACTTTTCAATTTTCTAGATTTTAATTTCTTACTTTCTACAAAACGAATTGGCACATTCTTATCTTTACCTTGATATACATCAGATAAGTCAGTTCCCCTTAAAATAGCGACTTTTTCAGTGTGCTTTTCATCTGCAACTTCTTTCCCCCAATCTCCCCCAATAGTATGCTCTAATAAACTGCCGAAACTGGCATATGCCCACCCCTTCGGCACTTCCACCCCATCAACATTCTCAAACTCTCTCGGGAACGCTTCCGCCAGTTTATAAAGTTGTTGATATTCCGTTGGGTGGGTAGTTTGCCATTGGGTAAGTGCGTGTTCGCTTTTGCCTGAAATGATTTGCATTGCACAAAGATTGGCTTGCTCGCTGGTTGCACCATTGGCAAGGGCGTCGGCTTTGGCTCGCACGGGGTCAAAATCAATAAACCAGCTTTTAAAAATCGTTTGGGCGATTTGTTCTAGGGTTTGGTTGATTTGGGTGTTGAGTTGGATTTTTTCGTCTAAACTTCCTAAAATTTTAGAGATTTCTTGTTGTTGCTCTATATTGGGAAATTTAATTTCTATATTTTCCAACATGGTTTTTGTTAGGGCGTTTCTTGTTGCTCCACTGGTTGAAAGTCCTAATAAATAATTTTGCATTTGCGGTTGTAGCAAATAATATTTCAAGTATTCTGAATTTAGGATTTCGCTGAGTGGGCGTAAGATTGCCACATGTTGATTAACCCTAGCTGGTAAATATTTTTCGTTAGGCATGCAAACACGAGCGACAGAATCACCTGTAATATTGATAAAAACATCATTTTTATCAACGCTAACATGTTTCAACTTGTTAGCGTTTTCATCAGAAATGTAAACCAAACCATTTGGGGAAAAATTGAAGTTATGAATATTTTGGCTGCGAATTAAACTTGTATTTCCGCTTTCTAAATAGACCTTTTGCCCACCTTTGGGGGTTGAGCCACTTCCAATTTTGATACATAAATTACTTAATTTTTCTATTTTCCAATCACTCATACCCTAATCCCCCCAAATTTGCTCTAATTTTCGCTTCCAATTCCGCACTTTGTTTAAATTGCTCGTTTAAACAAGCGGTCAATTTTTGCATTTTTTCTGCAAATGGCACGCCGTCATCTTCTTGTTCGGCGGTGCCGACATAACGGCCGGGGGTGAGTACCCAGTCATTTTTTTCAATCTCGGCAAGGGGGGCGGATTTGCAGAAGGCTGGCACATCTTGGTAATTCTTGCTTTGTTGCCAGTGGTGATAGGTGTTGGCAATGCTGGCGATGTCATCATTGGTGAAATCTCGCAAGGTGCGGTCTTTCATATAACCGATTTGGCGTGCGTCAATAAATAGCACTTCGCCTTTGCGGGCTTTTGCCTTGTTCAGCACCCAAATGCAGGCGGGGATTTGCGTGTTGGTAAACAGCTGGCTTGGCAGGGCGATCATCGCTTCCACCAAATCATCTTTTAGGATAGCTTTGCGGATTTCCCCTTCGTTATTGGTTTGGCTAGACATTGAGCCGTTGGCGAGTACGATTGCCATTTTGCCACGATGCGACAGATGATGGATCATGTGCGACAGCCAAGCGAAGTTGGCGTTACCCTGCGGTGGTATGCCATATTGCCATCTGGGGTCGCCTGCTAGGGATTCTTGCCACCAGTCTTTGACATTAAACGGTGGGTTTGCCATCACGAAGTCGGCTTTTAGGTCTGGGTGCTGCGGCTGACCAAAGCTGTCGGCAGGGGTCTTACCAAAATCAAACTCCAGCCCACGGATTGCCATATTCATGGCAGCCAGTTTCCATGTGGTGGGGTTGGACTCTTGACCGTAGATGGAGATGTTATTGCGGCTGCCTTGATGTTCGCTGATAAAGCGTTCTGCTTGCACAAAAAAGCCGCCAGAACCCATCGCAGGGTCATAGACTCGCCCAGTGTACGGCTCAAGCATATGGACAATCAGGCTGACGATGGATTTTGGCGTAAAATATTGACCGCCTTTTTTGCCTTCTTCTAGGGCAAATTCGCCCAAAAAATACTCATACACATGACCCAAAATGTCCTTTGCCGATAGGTGAATGGGCTTGCCGTCGTGCATGGGGCGAGTGAAATTGTTATTTGATAACAAATCAACCAAGCCAATCAGCTGATTGTCATCGATATTATAGCCGCTGATACGCTGAATGATGCCTTTTAGCCTGTCGTTATCTCGCTCGATGCTATCAAAGGCACTGTCAATCAGGGCAGACACGCCACCAAAGCGACCGCCCCAAGGCAAATCCGCTCCCTTGGGCAGGGTGGTTGATGCTTTGATATTGTCCCAGCGTGCCGACACAGGAACCCAAAACACCGTATCGGCGGTGTAATAATCTCGCACTTCCAGCTCGGCATTGAGTAGGTCTTGATAGCTTGGGTCGTCAAGGTCGTCTTTTGGCAGATAATAATCATGCTTAGGGTCTTGGAAGGCTTGGCGTAGCTTGGCTTGCTGTGTGGTAAAGCTGTCTGAGATGTATTTTAGAAAAATCAGCCCCAGCACGATGTGCTTATAATTGGCGGCGTCTAGGTTGTTACGCAGTTTGTCGGCGGCGGCTTTGAGTGATCGGTTGAGCGAGTGTAAAAATTTTTGCTCTAGCTGCTGATTTTGGCTAGACTGGGTTGGTTGGTTGGTTGGTTGGTTGGTGTGAGTCATCTAAAATCTTCCTGATGAAAAACAGATAAATAAATCTTAATTATAGAACAATTGGGGGAGTGATATCAATGTATTTGGCAGGTGATTGCTGCAATTTGTTCAATCGAATAATAAACCCACAAAAACCAAAAACCAACCAAGATAATCGGCTTGTCTTGGTTGGTTTGGTTGGCTTGGTCGGCTTATGCGATTTTTGGCGATTTATCAATGTAATCAAATTAATCAAATGATTAAAATTGTTAATTAATTAATTCATCAAATCGTCAAAATCACCAAATTTTTTTTTGATTTTCTCAAATTTTTTCAGCATTACCAACGAATCGGCGTGATGTGTGGCTGGCTGGTTTTGAGATTTTCGTAAGTGCCTTTGACCAAAATATCGGCATTGACGGCATTGATGTTGGTATGCCCACAAAACGCCATGGTGGTGTCGCATTCTTTGTAGATGATTTCTAAGGCACGACGCACGCCATCTTCGCCATACGCTCCCAAGCCATACAAAAATGAGCGTCCGATCATTGTGCCTTTAGCACCTAGGGCGATGGCTTTTAGGACATCTTGACCTGAGCGGATACCGCTGTCTAGCCAGATTTCGCAGTTGGCGTTTTCTGCTTGTGCGGCTTGTACGCAGTCGGATAGGGCAGCGATGGAGCTTGGTGCACCGTCCAACTGACGGCCGCCGTGGTTTGAGATGACCATCGCATCAGCCCCTGAGCGTGCCGCCATGATGGCGTCTTCAGGCTCCATGATGCCTTTGATGATGAGCTTGCCGCCCCATAGGTCTTTGATGCGTGCCACATCGTCCCAGCTTAGGCTAGGGTCAAACTGCTCGGCAGTCCACGCCGATAAGCTGGACAGATCCGAAACGCCTTTGGCGTGGCCGGCGATATTGCGGAAAGTGTGCCGCTTTGTGCCAAGCATATGATAGCACCATTCAGGCTTGGTCATTAGGTTTAGGATATTTTTTAGGGTAGGTTTAGGCGGAGCGGACAGGCCGTTTTTGATGTCTTTGTGTCGCTGTCCCAATACTTGTAAATCAGCGGTCAAAATCAGTGCCGAGCAGTGAGCTGCCTTGGCACGGCTGATGAGATTTTGCATAAATTCTTTATCACGCATCACATACAGCTGAAACCAAAACGGCTTGCTGGTGTTCTCAGCGACATCTTCGATAGAGCAGATGGACATGGTCGATAGCGAAAACGGCACGCCAAATTTTTCGGCAGCACGAGCGGCATGAATCTCACCGTCCGCCCACATCATGCCAGTAAAGCCAGTCGGTGCAATCGCTACAGGCATGGACACATCTTGCCCAATCATCTGCGTGGCAAGTGAGCGGCCTTCCATATCCACCAGCACACGCTGACGCAGCTTGATGCGGTCAAAGTCGGTTTCGTTATTGCGATAAGTGGTCTGTGTCCACGAGCCACTGTCCACATAGTCGTAGAACATACGGGGGACTTTGCGTTCAGCGATGCGACGCAAATCTTCAATTTCGGTAATTTTACTTAAATCTGCCATAAGACACTCTCTTTGTTAAAATACATTTTGTTAATCAGCTAAATAAATCCAAATAAATCAAGACATAAAATTTATTTTATCAATACCAGTTGTTCATTGCTCAATTGCTCATTGCTTAATTGGTAAATTATCAATCGCCAAGCACTGATAAAATAAATCTCATTTGCAAATTGCTATTTTACTTGGTTTTGCCAAGTAACGGCAAGCGATAATTTGCACCGCTTGCCGTTTGGGTTGGTGCGTATTGCCCATTTAGATTGCAATCAAATCACGATTAACTGATGATTAAACAATAATCAAGGATAATTAAATAATCAAATTGCAATCATGGACAAGCATGCATTAGGCGGCGTTATCCTTTGGGCGAACTCGGCTCAATACAAATAAGAACGCCAACGGCCAGACCACGGCAGCCGCCCACCATAGGGGGCTAAAGATTAACGCCATGCCAATCAGACCACCTTGGATTACATAATAAGTCATCGCCACTAAGGTTTTGCGGATAACATAGCCTTCACGGTTCATCAAGCCGACAACCGCACAGGCTGCCACGACATTATGCACCGAAATCATGTTACCTGCAGCACCGCCAACGGCTTGTAGCGAGACGACTTTGGCAGCGTCCATCACATCTAGGCCGATTTGGGTTGCTGTCCCCCATTGAAAGTGAGCAAACATCATGTTTGAGACGGTGTTTGAACCAGCGATAAACGCCCCCAATGCCCCAATCCAAGGCGACACCAGCGGCCACATACCTTCAAAGGCATCGGCGGCAGATGCTGCCAGTACCTTTGGCATAGCCAGCATCTGTACAGCGGCATCAGGTGCTGTGCCTGAGTTGATGAACACTTGCACCATCGGCACAGAGAACAGCAGGGCAGGGGCAGCTGCCAGCATGGTTTTGGCAGATTCTGACCAGCTTTTTTTGACCATATCGGCTTTCATGCCAAACAAGGCAATGCACAAAATCGACACCAGCAGCAGCACCGTACCGGGTGAGTATAGCAGCTGGGTTTTGTTAGTGATGGTTGTGCCTAGGATATTGGCAAAGGTGATGGACATTGCATCACTGGTTAGCCATGCTTTTAGCGGAGCGATGGTGCGAGTGATGATCAAGATGGCGATGATAATCAAATATGGCGAAAACGCCCGCAGCACTGAGAAATTGGCAGCGGCTTTGTCATCGCTATCAGTAACAGCAATATCACTCACCCAGTCTTTATCCCAAGTCTCACGGGGGCCAAAGTCAAAGACTTGCTTAGGTACCAAAAAGCCACGCTTGGCAGCAGGAATCACCAACGCCATACCCACGACCGAGCCGACAATTGACGGCAATTCAGGGCCGATAAATTTGGCAGTCAAAACATAAGGAATGGTAAATGCCAGACCTGCGAACAGGGCAAATGGAGCGGCTTTTAGACCTTCGGCAAAAGAACGCTTTTGACCAAAAAACAGCGTCAAAAATCCGCACAAAATCAGCGGAATCAAGAAACCAACGCTGGCATGGATAAAGCCGACATTGCCAGAGATATTAAAAATATACGCAGGCAAATCCAGACCAGCATTTGCCAAAGCGGCGGCGACATCGTCTTTATTTTCAAGACCTGAGTTCACACCGATTAGCAGTGGCGTACCGACCGCACCATAAGACACAGGCGTAGATTGGATAATCAATACCGCCATCACGCACGCCATCGCAGGAAAGCCTAGGGCTAGCAGCAGTGGGGCGGCGACCGCAGACGGTGTACCCCAGCCTGTTGAGCCTTCGATTAGGCAGCCAAACAGCCAAGCGACAATAATCATCTGTACACGGCGGTCAGGCGAAATGTCCATGAAGCCACGGCGAATCGCTGAGATTGCACCGCTTTGTTTTAGGGTGTTTAGAATAAGAATTGCTGAAAAAACAATAAATAATACATTAACCGCTGTCAAAACACCGTGAATGGTGGCAGCGGCGATTTGATTACCGCTGGTTTGCCAGACAAAATAAGACAGCAAAGCGGTTGCAAGATAAGCCAAACTCATGGCGTATTTGGCAGGCAGACGCATGATCACCAGTAGAACAAATACGATAATGATTGGCAACATTGCCAAAAAAGTATACATGCCAACTCCTTGTTTGCAGTATTAGATAGATAAAATACATCAACGATAGCAAAGATTTTGTAATTACAAAGAAAGGATAATGTCTTTATCAAAGGGCATTTGCCAAACGCAGCCACCCAAAATGACAATCATCTAGTCATCTATATTAATTTACAAAAACAGCGTATTTTACCGAATCGTTATGCCAATTTCTACATATTTTGATTTGTTAATCATTTTTATTTATGAATAGCATTATTGAAATAATAAAATATAAAAATGTTACTTGTGAATAATGATGGCAAAAAAGAGAAAAAATGGGCGGATTTTGTGATGATTGGCAATGAACAATGCAAATGGCAAATGGTAAAGAGTAATCAATGCCCATGTTTCAGGGCAAAATAAAGCAATGCTATCATTTGACAGCATTGCTTTTTGGATTTGATAATGATGCTAATTTACTTAACAAACTATCAATTATAAATTATAACTGATAATCGATAATCACAGGGGCATGGTCGCTAAACCAAGTGTCTTTGTACACCCAAGCTCCAATGGTGCGAGTACGCCAATCGGGTGAGCAGGCGTGGTAGTCGATACGCCAACCGACATTTTTGGCACGAGCTTGCCCACGATTTGACCACCAAGAATAAATATCGGCATCGTGTCGCACCACTCGAAAAGTGTCCACATAACCCAAATCATCATAGATGTGATCCAGCCAAGCACGCTCATGCGGTAGGCAACCTGACGCTTTTTGGTTGCCTGACCAGTTTTTGATATCAATGCGTTTATGCACGATATTATAGTCGCCACAGACAATGATGGATTTGTTTTGTTGTCGCCAGTCTGTGAGAATTTGCCGATAATCCTGCAAAAAACTGTCCTTTCTGGCTTGGGCTTCATCGCCTGATGAGCCAGATGGCAAGTACAAAGAAGCAATATGCACAGGATAGTCGATGCCTTTGGCGGACAAGTCAAATTCGGCAGTGATAAAGCGGCCTTGACTGTCCGCCAGCTCAAAACCCAAGCCTTTTGTTACTGCCACAAAAGGCAGGCGGCTATAAATTGCCGTGCCAGCATAGCCTGCACGCTCAGCGGCAAATAGGGCGGTGTGCCAACCGTCTGGGTGGAATTTATCCGTCCACTGCTCGTGGGTAATGCGTGATTCTTGGATACAGACGACATCGGCATCACTGACGGCCAACCAGTCAAAAAAGCCTTTTTTCTCTGCCGAACGCAGCCCATTGACATTGATGGAGACGACACGCAGCACCTGATTAGGATTGTCATAAATCGCCTTAGAAGGCACGACATCATTAGGCTTGATGGCAGGCTGTGGCTTGTTGCCGTCCACTTTTGGGGCGTTGGTGGTGGCAGTCTTGGCGATACGTTTGGGCTTGATGATGGTATCTGTATCTACTGCATCAGCCGTGAGCGATGGCTGTGGCTGTGGGGTTTTATTAAGAATGGATTTGGGTTTGTTGGTTTTACTGCTGGTCATAAAAGTTAATTTTTAATCGAAATTTGTTTTTATTTTAACAATATAACTAAAATAAAAGATAATCAAAATTAATCATTAAATCACAAGTTATTGTTTAAAACACTTGGTCAATTGACATTTTTTACCTTCAATTTGCATTCAAAAACATCAATTGACCCAATGGCTGTGCTTAAACTTAAACTTAAATTATGATGAAATGATTATTAAACCTATCATTAAATTTATGCCTGAATTTGCGATAATCTGCGATAAATGATTAAATTGTGATAAATGATAAATGATAAATTAAACACAGGTTTTAATTTTTAATGCTCTCGTCCAGTAGCGTTTCTTCACTGGATTTCCAGTTATACGCACCATAAAGCACCATTTGCATTTGGCGAGTGCAGCGGTGTAGCATTTCTTGTTTTTTGAGTTCAAGTTCGGCTTGGCTTGGGCGAGTTTCATTATCAAGAAAATCAGAAACATAAGTCAAATCTAGCCAATCAATAATCCACGAAAACGACAAGTTCACCCCAGTTTCAGCAAGCAAAAATCTATCATAGCTGCTGATATGCTCAAAAGCAGGCTGCAACGCCAAATCTTCACCCATAATCTTGGCAAAAGTGCCGATTTGCTCACCGATGGCACGGCGAACCGCTTCTGAGCCGCCAAAGCGTTCGCTGGCGATAAATTGCCAATAGCGGGGCTGGGCATTCACCGCCTTAAAAAACAGCTGCACGCTTTTGGCGATTTGGCGATCAAAACTCCGCTTACGCCCCAACTGCATATGCTCACGGAGCATGGCAAGTGCGCCGCCAAGCTCATCTTCAACCAAGGCTTTGCCAAGACTTTCCATATCATCAAAATGGCGATAAAACGCTGTCGGCACAACGCCAACTTCACGAGTAACCTGCCGCAGACTGATGGAGCTATAACCCTGTCCATTCATACACAAATCCAGCACGGCATTAAAAAAAGCCTGACGAGTTTGCCGTTTTTTTTGTTCACGATTGGTTGATTTTTCGATGCTCATAGTTCGTCCAATGATTGGCGTTTGTTAAGTAAACATTTCAGAGAATGGTTGTATATTATGGATAAAAAGTGATATTGTTGCAAGTGTTTATCGGATTGTTTTGTTTGATTTTTATAAAAAAATGATAAAAAATTATCAAAAATACACCAAGGTGCGTTATTTGGGCGGTTTTATTGGTTGGTTTGGGTGTATATTTTATTTAAAATACATAAAAATTTTAGCAAAAATATATCCCACTGATGACAGCTTACGCCAAAACACCGCCAAAAAATCACCCATCAGCGGATTGTTGATGGGTGATGACTGGTTGTTTGTGATACTGATAGCAAATGCCAATCAGATACCGCAATAATAAAGCCGATTATTTTTGTTTGACACAGTCTAGCAATACGGCATTGTCGCTGCCAGCAACGATGGCTTTATCGTCTTTTAGCTCAAGGCTCATGGCTTTGTCATCGCCTTGGATACCGTCATCAGTGATGTAGCGGTTGGCGTTGGCTGGGTCTTGGTCTAGGTCATACACCACGCCATCATCGGTTAGGTGAGCTTCGATTCTGCCATCGTGGTTGTGGACAACGATATGTACGGTTTTATCGCCGCATTGGTAAGCGTCGCCTTCGTCATGATGGTGGTGATGGTGTTCGTGATCATGCCCTTCGTGATCATGATCGTGTCCATCGTGATCATGGTCATGGTCGTGGTCATGATGCTCGTGTGCATCGGCGGCTTGTTCGGTTTGGGCGGCATCGGCTGGCTGTGGGGCAGGCTTATTACAAGCAGTCAATGATAAAGCAGCGACAACAGATGCGATAAGTAACTTTTGATTCATAACGAACTCTTTTTGATAAAACGAATTTAAGGATAAATCTAAGAATAAATGATAAAATCACCAAATTGGGTGTAATAATATAACAAATAATCCGCCATGTTTCAAATGCTTTGCGGTATTTTTGTTACTATGATTGTCATTATCTTAATATTGCCCCAACGCTGCCCCAATATTGCCCAAGTTTGAGCAAGTTTTGGGACAGATTGGTAAGCCAATCAAGCCGTGCAATGACAACCCATAAAATCAGACATTAAATCTAAAATGCATCACATCGCCGTCTTGGACAATGTAAGTTTTACCTTCTAGGCGAGATTTGCCAGCAGCGGCAGCACCTTTTTCGCCGCCATGCTCAATAAAATCATCATAGCCAATGACTTCGGCACGGATAAAGCCACGCTCAAAGTCGGTATGAATCACGCCAGCAGCTTCAGGGGCGGTAGCACCGACTTTGACCGTCCATGCACGCACTTCTTTGACACCAGCGGTAAAATAAGTTTGTAGATTTAATAACTGATAACCAGCACGAATCACTCGATCCAGTCCAGCTTCCGCCAAGCCCAAGCCTTCTAAGAACTCGGCTTTTTCTTCTTCATCAAGCTGGGCGATTTCGGCTTCAATTTGGTTGCACAGTGGCACAACGATGGCATCTTCGTTAGCGGCAAATTCACGCACGCTGTCCAAATAAGGATTGTTTTCAAAGCCATCTTCGGCGACATTGGCAATGTACATCACAGGTTTTAGGGTGATAAGGCCATAGCTTTTGATGAGTTTTTTCTCGTCATCGTCCAAATTTGCCAAGCGAGCAGGCTTACCGTCCGCCAAAAATGGCTCAATTTTTTGAAAAACAGCCAACGCCGCTTGAGCGTCTTTATCGCCGCCTTTGGCTTTTTTATTTAGATTGGTGATGGCACGAGATACTGCGTCAAGGTCAGCCAAGGCAAGTTCGGTATTGATGGTTTCGATGTCAGACAGCGGATTGACACGGCCATCAACATGGATTACATTGTCATCATCAAAGCAGCGAACCACATGAGCGATGGCGTCTGTTTCACGGATATTTGCCAAAAACTGGTTGCCCATGCCTTCGCCTTTTGATGCACCAGCGACCAAGCCAGCAATATCCACAAATTCCATACTGGTCGGAATCGTGCGTTCAGGATTGACGATTTTTGCCAATGCTTTTAGGCGTGGATCTGGCACAGGGACGATGCCAGTATTAGGATCTTTGGTGCAAAATGGAAAATTCTCAGCAGCGATACCTGCTTTGGTCAATGCGTTAAAAAGGGTAGATTTGCCAACATTAGGTAAGCCTACGATGCCACAGTTAAAGCCCATAATCAATTCTCTATCGGTTAAAGCGGTTAGGTTGTCAAGTTGATTGTCAAATTTGCCATTATACCAAAGATAATCGGTTTTTTATAGCTTTTGTTGGTTTTGTTGCTTTGCTTTTGGCAAGATTGTCTGGTTTCGGCTGCCTTTGGGTAAATTTTTAAGCCATCAAATTAAATCGATTTAAAAATTTTAAAAATATTAAACAGAATCAAAACAAGAATTAAAGGCAGCTGGGCAATTTTGCCAAAAATTGTGCTAAAGCGGCTAAAATTGGCAAAAATGCAACAAAAATTCAGCAAATCCCAAAATTTACGCAAAATAAAGGCGAAAAAAAAGATGAAAATTGCCAAAATTTTTGCTATAATTTTTAGGATTTTTCTAAACTTCATTTAGCATAAGGATTTTACCCATGGCTATCGAACGCACTTTATCTATCATTAAGCCAGACGCAGTTGGCAAAAGCCACATCGGCGACATCGTTGCTCGCTTTGAAAAAGCAGGCCTTAAGCCAGTTGCAATGAAATACAAGCACCTATCTCAAGCAGACGCCGAAGGTTTTTATGCCGAGCATAAAGAGCGTGGTTTCTTTGCTGACCTAGTGGCTTTCATGACTTCAGGTCCAGTTGTGGTATCGGTTCTAGAAGGTGAAAATGCTGTATTGGCACACCGTGAAATCCTAGGTGCAACCAACCCACAAGAAGCTGCTGCTGGCACAATCCGTGCAGATTTTGCAGTAAGCATTGACGAAAACGCAGCACACGGCTCTGACTCTGTGGCTTCTGCTGAGCGTGAAATCGCTTACTTCTTCGGTGCTGACGAAATCTATCCACGCACTCGTTAATCTTTGCTTATTGATTAGCCAAGATTATAAAAACAGTCGTCTTTTTGGCGGCTGTTTTTTGTTTTATTAACAAACTTATTTTATTAATAATTGCTAAAAATCAAAACCAAGATAAATAAAAACCCAAGCCAATCAAATGCTCAGGTTTTGTTTAGATTTTATTAAAATCACAAAATCAAATCTTTAAAATAAAAATCTGCTCAAATGATAGTATGGCTTATCTTTGGCATTGGAATTTGATTTGATATTCATAATCGTCATTGCGACTTAGGCTTGGTGTTGCTTGCCCAAAGACAGCACCGATAACGCCCACGCCTTGCTCGATGATGCGTCCTGTTTTTTCGTCCAAAACGCCATTATAGGTGGTCTTATCCGAAACGATCAGCACCGTGCGATTGCCACATTGTTTTTTGGCGGCTGCTAGGGCGGCTTCTTGGGCTTTTAGTTTGCTTACGCCAAGTCCTGTGGTTTCGTGAACGCCATCGGTGCGAGTGATGACAGGGGCGGTGCTGCTGGTGCTGGCACAGGCCGACAGCAAAGTGACGGCAGCAGCGATGCAAAGTAGTTTTTTCATAAATCCACCTTATGACAAGTTTAGTAAATATTAAAAATTTATCCGATAATTGCGATGTCAAATGGCACAAAAGCAACCAATGCCATTTGATACCAATTTTTAACCCAAGTTTAACTAAAAATTTTCAATCAATGCTCAACAACATTGGCAATAACTACCAGTATAGCAAGAAACAACAGCATTACAAGACGCTAAGATTGCTTGTGTGTGGGATTTTTGTACAGTGATTTTTACAGGTGAGCAAATTACACCGCAGATAACAGGCGGACAATATTGGCAAGGCACGGCAGGCATGGCTTTGGGATAGATTTTGGGTCTGATGGATAAAAATTGACAAAACGCCGCTTGCTGATTTTGTGGATTTTGCACCAGCATAAAATATGGTATAATGCGATAATTTATTGGTTTTTTGATTGATTTAAATGGATTAAAAGCCAACATAGTTTAAAAACAAACTTAAAATTAAAACATTGTCAGTGAAAAACTGTACACTAAAATTGGCATAACGATTTATGAAACAACAAATCCAGCTCATCGATGCCCCCAGTGGCGTTTTGGAGATTGATAGCATCTTGCAGGACGGCGAACGCTGTGCGTCTGATGCGTTGGCGATTTTATGCCACCCCAATCCAACCCAAGGCGGCACGATGAATAATAAGGTGGTCAGCACCATGTACCGCTTTTGCCGTGATGCCAATATGGATGTTTTTCGTTTTAATTTTCGTGGCGTGGGTCGCTCATCAGGCAGTGTGGGTACAGGCGATGGCGAGCTGGCGGACGCTTTGGCGGTGCTGCGTTATGCCCTAAGTTGTACGCCTGCCCGCAAATTGTGGCTAGGTGGGTTTAGCTTTGGCGGTTATATTGCTTGCCGCTTGGCAAATTTGCTGGGCAGTGATGAAGTTGGTGAACTTGATTTGGGTGAAGTAAATCTGCACAATCTGGCACTGATTGCCCCATCGATACAGCGATTTGGCGGCAAAATTCCCAGCTGGCAGGCAGATCGCACTTTTATGATTTATGGTGATGCTGATGAGTTGGTCAGTCCTGCTTTGTTGGCGGATTTTGCCAAGCGTTATCAAATTGCCAGCACCGTGATTCCAACAGGGCATTTTTTCCATGCCAAATTGGTTGAGTTAAAAGACGCTTTGCAAGCACACACGCTGCCATAAAATACGATTAAAATTTGCTTGATAAAAGGCTTAAATATTTAAGTTATTTTAAATGGTTTGAGATTTTTAAATTTTGAGAGTTTAAACCTTTAAAATAGTGATAAAATTTAGTAAAAATTAAAATACCCAAAAGGATAAATAATGACACAGCAAAGCCCCTTAGCTCGTTATCATGCTGCCTTGGCAACGGGTGAATTTAGCGAAGATGCCATTCAGCTGGCGGCAGTCACTTATATGGACGAGCTGCATCAACAAATTGTCAAAAACCAAGCCAATCAAGGCGGTTGGTTTGCCAGTTTGTTCAAATCAAAACCTACTATGCCAAAGGGTCTGTATATGTGGGGCGGCGTGGGTCGTGGCAAGACTTGGATGATGGACATGTTTTATGACAGCTTGCCCATCGAAAAAAAGATGCGTATGCATTTTCACCACTTTATGCAGCGTGTACAAAAAGAGCTGGTGGCACTGCAAGGGCAGGTCGATCCTTTGCAAAAAGTTGCCGACATTATCCACAAAGAAGCGGTGGTGATTTGTTTTGATGAATTTTTTGTTTCCAATGTGTCTGATGCGATGATTTTGGGCGATTTGTTCACCATGCTGTTTGATCGTGGCATTACTTTGGTGGCGACTTCAAACATTGAACCAGCTGGACTTTATAAAAACGGCATTCATCGAGATCGCTTTTTGCCAGCGATTGCCCAAGTCGAAAAGCACACCACGGTGATGAATATTGATGCAGGCATCGATTATCGTTTGCGACTGCTAAAACAAGCCAAACTCTACACTTCGCCACTGACTGCCGACAGCCAAAATTGGCTTTCTGAGCGTTTTGACAGCTTGGCAGGCGGTCAAGCGGCGAGCAGTAAGCCGATTGTCATTGGCGGTCGTGAAATTGAGATTGTCAAACGCACTGAAACCATGCTGCTGGCGGATTTTCGTGCCTTGTGCATGCAGCCACGCTCGGCGGCGGATTTTATTGAAATTGCCAACGATTTTAGCACGGTGATGGTGGACAATGTGCCATTTTTGAATGATACTTTGATGGATCCGACTCGCCGATTTATTTATTTGGTTGATGAATTTTATGATCGCCGTGTCAAATTATTAATCCGTGCCGAGCAATCCATTCTTGATTTGTATCAAGGCGAAAAACTGGCTTTTGAAATCGAAAGAACTCGTTCACGCCTGCTTGAGATGCAATCTGAAGATTATTTGGCAGCCGAGCATCGCTTGGATTGATAATTGACAAAATTAATAAAATCATCAGTCAAAATCATTAAAAACAGCTTAACAAACCCAAACGAAACAAACCCAAACAAGGATAATATAATGAAAAATGACATTTTAGACATCATTCACCAACGCCGCAGTATTGGCAAGCTGTGTCTGCCGATGCCCAATGATGATGAATTGCAAGCGGTGCTGTCGGCGGCGATGGTTGCCCCAGACCATAAGCAGCTTAAGCCTTGGCGGTTTTGGGTGCTGACTGATGGGGCATTGGTTGAGTTTGGGCAAGTTTTACTCACCGCTGCTAAAGATGAAGCGGCTGCCAAAGGCGAGACGCTCGACGATGCAGCGATGAATAAAGTGCTAAATATGCCGCTGCGAGCTCCGATGGTTATTGTCGTCGCCACTTGCCTAAAGCAGCACGAAAAAGTGCCAGCCTTTGAGCAGCTACTCAGTGCAGGGGCGGCAGCCCAAAATATGCTGCTTGCCCTTGAGTCTATCGGCTATCGCAGCGTTTGGCGGACAGGGCCTTTGTGTAACACGCCAGCGGTCAAGGCACATTTTGGTGTGGATCAGGCAGACACCATTTGTGGCTTGATTTATACTGGCTCAAGCTCTGTGCAGATGCCGCCACGAGAAGCGGTTGATTTGGCGGATTTTGTTGAGTACCGAAGCTAATTTTTTTAATAAAACTTAATTAATCAAGGACGCAAGCATGAAGCTACGCAAACCTGCTGTCAAAAACCCCAAAGTAAAAAAAATTGTCGATGCTGCCAGTGTGAGCATTGATGATGCGGTGAATGCTTTTAAAGAATCGGAGTTGTCCAATGCACCGATTATCTCAAGCATTGCCGAATTGGCAGGACTAAAAAAGAAAAAATCTGTCGAGCTTGCCGAATCGATACAGGCGGCAGAGCGGTCATTATCGACACAGCAGACGCTTAAATTTGCGTTTTTGGGCGGTGGCAGTTTTGGCACGGCGATGGCGAATTTGGCTGCCAAAAATGGCTGCGATGCGACCTTGTGGGTGCGTGATAAGAGAACGGTCAAATCATTGACCAAAACCCACATTAACAAAAAATATCTGCCCAATCACAAACTGGACGACCGATTAAAATTTAGCCACGATTTGCAAGCGGCAGTATCAGGCGTTGATGTGATTTTTGTTGCCGTGCCAAGTTCGGCATTTCGTGAGCTATTGACCAATATTAAGCCGTTTATCAGCCATCAAGCGGTGGTATCTTTGACCAAAGGCATGGAAAAAGACACTTTTGCGATGATGAGCGACATTATCCAAGAAGTGCTGCCTGAAGTGAATTTTGGTGTCATGAGCGGCCCCAATTTGGCAGTTGAAATCATGGATAATATGCCATCAGCAACGGTCATTGCGTCCGAGTCTGAGCTGCTTAGAAAAGCGGTGCAAACAGCCCTGCACAGTGCATTTTTTCGTGTTTTTGCCAGTAGCGACATCAAGGGCGTTGAGCTTGGTGGGGCATTAAAAAATATCTACGCCATCGCCATGGGTATGGCAGCAGCTTATGAAGTTGGTGAGAATACTAAGGCGATGCTCTTGACTCGAGCTTTGGCGGAGATGAGCCGTTTTGGGGTGGCGGTGGGTGCTGACCCATTGACTTTTTTGGGTTTGTCTGGCGTGGGCGATTTGTACGCCACTTGCAGTTCGGTGCTAAGTCGCAACTACCGAGTGGGGCATATGCTGGGCAAAGGAGCTAGCCTAGACAGTGCGGTCAAAAAATTGGGGCAAACTGCCGAAGGGGTCAATACCATCGCTCAGGTACACACACGAGCCAAGGAATTGGGCATTTATATGCCGATTACGCATGCGTTATATGCCGTGCTGTACGAAGATAAGTCCGCTTTGGGCGTGGCGTTAAATTTGATGGAAACGGGTTTTAGAAGTGATGTTGAATTTGTCCTGCCCCAAGATGAGAGTAATGTCCGCCTAAGCCAAGAATTTAGCGAAGTACTCAAAAGCAGTGCCGATGCCAAGCCAAAGCAAGATGAGCCTGATTTGTCAGCACCGACTGATGAGTAGAGCGGTCAAAATTTGGCAGGTTTGGTGATTTGATAAATTGCTCAATGGGCAAATTGCAATTGTTGAAATTGTTTGATTGCTAAATTTTAATGATTAAATTTCAATTTAAACTATAAAATTAAACTACAAAATCAAGGATAAAACATGAAACTGATTTTTATCAGACATGGGCAGGCTGAACCATATTGTGATGATGACGCTGGGCGAAATCTGACCGAGTTTGGGCAAACTCAAGCCGCCCAGACTGCCGAATACATCACGGCACGGCATACGCTGGATTTGATTATCGCCAGTCCTTATAATCGTGCCGATCAAACCGCCAAGACGCTGCTGGCACACGCCAACGCCGCAGGGCAGGAGCCGAGTTTTATCACGGTCAGCAGCATCACCCCTGATGATGATCCCAACACGGCGATTGCTGACATTGATTATGCCATTACCAGTAAGTTTGGCGATGATACCGATGATAAATGCATTGCCGTGGTTTGTCATATGCCTATTGTCGCCTATATGGTGGCTCACCTTGACGGTCTAAGTCCTGCGTCTTTTGAATTGGCAGAATGTCGTGTATTGACAACCCATGTTTTGGCGGCGGATTTGGGGCGTTGCGTGGATCGCTTTGTGCCAGTGCAGCCCTAATTCATGCATGAATTTGTCCAAATGCCAAAATTTTACTTGCAAATGCCAAAATTTTGCGTATAATACGGACTTGGCTTCATCGGTAGCTTCGCAACTGTGTACTATGAACCCCGCCAGGACCGGAAGGTAGCAACGGTAGTAGATACAAAGTGTGCCGAAGATGTGCTGATGAAGTCATTTTTTTGTCCAAATTTTGCCCTTCTATTCAATAAACCGCCATTGGTTTGTTGTTTTTCCCATTTTTACTGATTGTCCGATTTTACTGATTTTTTTGATTGCTTTTTTTTAAATTTTACCAATTTTGACTTTTTATTGGCTGATAAGTTTACATTTGTACCAATTTTATCGCATAATTAAATTTTCCGTGTTATAATAGGCGAAATTTTTGTAATTTTTGCAATTAATGCAATAAGGAAAAGCCATGCTACTAAAAGGTCAGCGTTTTTTGGTTACTGGTATCGCCAGTAAATTATCCATCGCTTGGGCAATCGCCGAGAGCCTGCATCGTGAAGGTGCTGAGTTGATTTTGACTTATCCCAATGACAAAATCAAAAAGCGTGTCGAGATGGCGGCCGAAGCGTTCAACGCCACTGCTGTGATCGAGTGTGATGTCGCTTCAGATGCGTCCATTGCGGCGTGCTTTGCTGAAGTGGCGACGCATTGGGGGCAGGGCGATGATCAAGGCATTAACGGCATCGTTCACGCCATCGGTTTTGCCCCTGCCGATCAATTGGACGGCGATTTTACCGCTGCCACCACTCGTGAAGGCAGCCAAATTGCCCACGATATTTCCAGTTACAGTTTTGTGGCACTGGCAAAAGCAGGGCGAGAATTGCTGGCAGCACGCCAAGGTTCGTTATTGACTTTGACTTATGAAGGCAGCATTTCTGTGTTACCAAATTACAATGTTATGGGCATGGCAAAAGCAAGTCTTGAAGCGTCCGTGCGTTATTTGGCATCGTCATTGGGCGGTGAAGGCATTCGTGTCAATGCCATCAGTGCAGGACCAATCCGCACCTTGGCAGCCAGCGGCATCAAATCATTCCGCCGTATGCTTGATGTCAGCGAAAAAATTGCTCCGCTACAACGCAATGTCAGCCAAGAAGAAGTCGGCAATGCGGCATTGTTCCTATTGTCGCCATGGGCAAGTGGCGTAACTGGCGAGATTTTGTTTGTCGATGCAGGATTTAACACCGTCGCCATCAGCGAGCAAATCATGGCAATGGCAAGCGATGAATGATGATGGATTGCTAACTGCCAATTGTTATTAATTAACGATTAATTATCAGTTAATGGCAATTGTGATTTTTATCAAATTGCATGAATCCAAGCGTATTTGACAACTTCGATTCACCAACTTTGATTTGATAAAGGCAGCCAAATTTACCCATTTCGCCGAACTTTTGGACAAAACCAAAGGTTCGGCTTTTGTTTATTGGCTTTTTTTGGTCTGTTTTGGTATGATAGTGCATATTTTATCTGACTTTTTTTTGAGCATTTTGCATTAAACTTTGATATTGGAATTGATTATGACCAAGCCTTATTTGATTGCACCATCGATTTTATCCGCTGATTTTGCTCGTTTGGGCGATGATGTTCAAGCGGTGCTGGACGCTGGTGCCGATGTGGTGCATTTTGATGTGATGGACAATCATTATGTGCCAAATCTCACCTTTGGAGCGATGGTTTGCCAAGCACTCAAGGATTATGGCATCACCGCTCCCATCGATGTGCATTTGATGGTGTCGCCTGTGGATCGCATGATTGAAGAATTTTTAAAGGCAGGGGCGGATATCATTACTTTTCACCCAGAAGCGTCGGATCATATTGACAGAAGTTTACAGCTTATCAAAGATGGCGGTGCTAAGTGCGGTCTGGTCTTTAACCCAGCCACGCCGCTGCATTATTTGGATTATACCTTGGATAAAGTGGATCAAATTTTGCTCATGAGCGTCAATCCCGGGTTTGGCGGTCAAAAATTTATCGATGGTACGCTGGATAAATTGCGTGCCGTGCGTCAGCGTATCGATGCCAGCGGTCGAGATATTCGCCTAGAAGTCGATGGTGGCGTGAATGTGGCGAATATTCGCACCATCGCCGAAGCGGGTGCAGATATGTTTGTGGCAGGTTCGGCGATTTTTAATCAAGCCGATTATAAAGCGGTGATTGATGCCATGCGAGATGAGCTTGCCAAAGCCGCCCAAGCCAAAATTTCTTAATGATGGGAATAATTATGCCAAATTTACCCAATCAGCCAAATCAATCCAATCAAAATACCGCCCAAACCCCAAAAGTTGGCATCGTGCCGATGTCATTTACTATCGGTCTGTGCTTGGCGAGCGTTGTGCTGAGTGTCGCTGGCTATGCGTTTCGCCTGATGTTTGGTGATGAATTGTCGCAGATGTTGCCACAAGCGGCGGTTGTTATTTTTACTTTTGTCATCGGCGTGCCAGTTTTGATATGGCTTGGCAGTCTGTGTGTCAATCATTTTACCAAGGCAGCCATTCACCCCAGAAACGCTCTGACGCTCGGTTGGCTCTTGTCTGTTGTTGCTTTATTATCCATCATGGGAATATACAGCTGATGTTAAACAAACTTATCCCAGATGCCATCACGCCCAAGGACATTCCCAAGCCATTGATTTTGCTATTAATTGTCGCCTGCTTGCTCATTGGGCTGTCAGGACTTCGCTATGGCGGCAAAGAAGGCTGGCTGCATGTGCTAGAAAATTGGCTGATAACTTTGATTATTATCCCAGCGTTTACGGCATTGGTTGCCATGCCGATGAAATGGCGTGATGCCGATTTTGATGTGCGTATGGCGTATTATTTGGGCATGTTTGTGGCATTTTTATTTATGATGGCAAAATTGCGTTATTGGCGTTAAGGATTGGCTTGGGTGTTGGGCGATGATAAAACCATCAAATTGACCCAAAAGAGAGAAAAAGCATGATTGAAATTTCTGATAAAATCAAGCAAGAAATGTATAGAGATGCCAAAAACTTATGGTTTTCTGCGTTATTTGAAAACATTCCAGCGTCTTTGCCAAATATTACATTTGAAGAACAAAAATCCCTGTTTTTTTCAGCTCACCAAAGAAGCTTTGGATAGTGGGCTGATTCAATTTTCCCCGCCTAATCATCTTTGGCACGAAGGCTATGATGTTTGGGACGCACCATCAGATGAAATCGTTGCCTATCTTAAGGATAATTTCCCCAAAGATGCCACTGATGAATTGGACGAAGAAGTCAATTTGTATTTTTATCTTACCGCCCCTGCTGTGTCATGGCGGCAGGACGATGGCAGTTATTATGGCAGCTAGCGATTTGGATTGATAAAGATAAACCTGATTTCACTTGAAAATTAAGCCAGCGATACCATATATATCGGCATGATACAAACCCAATCACCATAACGATAACGGTCTGATATAATGACAAAACAAACTTCACAGACAATTAAAAATTGGCAAACAATGAGCGTTGAAGACAGGCTGTCTTTTGTCAATGAGTTGGTCGAGCAGACTTTGGACAATGGCGAGACTTTGGCGGTTTTGCATGAGCTGTTTTTTCAAGAAGTGCATGGGCAGGGCGATGAGACGGTGATTGATGCGATTGCCATGGCGATTGCTCAGTTTGTCGATCCTGAAGTACTGACCCAAATCGGTGAGCATTTGGGCAGTTTGGGCGTGGATTTGCCAGCGGCATTTTTGCCCCAGTCCCAATCTAAGCCTAAGCGGACACGCAAAAAAACCAGCCAAGCCAATGATACCACCGCTCAAGATGGCAATGCTGACAGCACCGATACCGCTCCCAAAAAACGCCGTACTCGCAAAAAAATCACCAACAGCGAAACGGACAATTCGGACAATGCCGATGGTTTGGCAAATGATACAGTGGCTGCCGACAGTGCCAGCGATATTGACCATACCGCCACCCCCAAAAAACGCCGCAAGAGAGCCAAAAAAACCAAAAACGGCTTTGTTCAAGAAGCGTTATTGGAATTTATCGAAGAGCCATCAGGGGCGATGACTTTGCGTGAAGTCGGTACGGACGAAGCCTTGGTGAGTATTGCGTTTTCGGAGCAAGTCAAAGACATGCTGGGCAATGACGCTCGCATTGTTGGGCAGGCGATGATTCATGCGGCGATTGCCAGCGTTGTTCAGCGGCAGTCTAACTTTTGGCATGCTCATGTGTATGACGAAGAGCCAGTGCATTACAGTTGATAAAATTTTATAAATTACTTTATTATTAATTCACTTATAATAAACCCCAAAGACCGTTTGGCTTTTGGGGTTTTGATTTATTATTCTAATAATATATTTTTAATAAAATTTACAGTTTTGACCTTTTGTTGTTTTGATATTTTATCATCTTTTAAATAATATGTACCAAATGTTTAATAAATAACACTTGCCAAGTTTTAAAAATTTTAAAACCATCAAATCTTCAAATCATCAAAAAATCCGCCGTATTGTTTTATCACTAATAATAATATCCACGCTTTGATCCCAAGGCTGTTTATTTAATTTATCAAGCACTTGAAATTCATAGCACCATGCGATTTTTAGGCAATGCTTTGTCCGCTCAAAGGTGCGATCATAATAGCCACCACCCATGCCCAAACGCACGCCTGCCTTATCCACTGCCACCAAAGGGCAAATGATGGCGTCCATTGCTTTGGCGTCTTGGTGCGGTCGGCAAATCGGCTCAAGCATGCCCAAGCGGTGTTTTTTGAGCGGTGTTTTGGTCAGCGTCGCCATGATGGGGGCAAAAGTGAGCGGCTGGCTTTGGCGTGTGATGGGCAAATAGCCTTGATAGCCGTATTTTTGGCAAAATTTGGCGATGACGGCGGTCGGCATTTCACCAAAGCTGTCCAAATAAAAAGCAATTTTTGCCCCTTTGGGTAATAATGGCACAAGTTTTGGCAAAAAACGACTGGCAAGCCATGCCGATTGGCGGCGTTGGCGGTCGGTGAGCTTACGGCGTTGGCTTTTGATTTGCTTGCGGATTTGTGCAGGGCTGTGCATTTTGTCCATATTTTAATATTCCACCTGAAATAATTGACCTATAAAACGATAATGATTATTATTAGATATTGAAATTTATTTTCAACAATGATATGCTAGGTGTTGCTTTGGTGCGGTTTTAACGATGATTTCACGGTAATCTGGTTAGATTAGCATAATTTTTAACATTTACCAATCGACAATTTTTTATCCATTATCTTAATGATTTATTCACAGACTGGCAAAAGCCAAATAACAACGGAGCAAATGATGACAACACGCATTGAAAAAGACACCATGGGCGAGATTGCCGTACCAGCGGCGGCATATTGGGGTGCGCAAACGCAGCGTAGCCGTGAGAATTTTCGCATCGGCGGTGAAAGACTGCCTAAGCCTTTGATTAACGCCATGGCATTGGTCAAAAAGGCCGCCGCCATCACCAATGCCAGCCTTGGGCGAATCCCAGACGACACCGCCAAGCTGATTGTCTTGGCGTGCGATGAAGTGCTGGCGGAGCAGTTTGATGAACAATTTCCTTTGGTAGTTTGGCAAACTGGTTCAGGCACGCAGTCCAACATGAACATGAACGAAGTCATCGCCAACCGTGCCAATGAAATCGCAGAGCAGCCCAAAGGCAGTTATCAGCCAGTCCACCCCAACGATCATGTCAATCACGCCCAATCCACCAACGACAGCTTTCCAACCGCCATTCGTGTGGCAGCCGCCCAGCAAATCCGTGCCGAGCTGTTGCCTGCCATCGCCAAATTGCGTGCGACTTTGGCGGATAAATCGGTAGCATTTGACAGCATTATCAAAATCGGCCGCACGCATTTACAAGATGCCACGCCTTTGACTTTGGGTCAAGAATTTAGCGGCTATGTTTGCCAGTTGGATAATGCTACTTTGCGTATCGAGCAGGCATTGCTTGGCTTGTGCCAATTGCCTTTGGGTGGTACAGCGGTCGGCACAGGGCTAAATAGCCACCCAGATTATGCCGTCAAAGCGGCACAGACTTTGGCTGATTTGACTGGCATTGACTTTGTTACAGCACCCAATAAATTTGAAGCATTGGCGGCAAAAGATGCCGAAGTTTTTGCATCAGGGGCATTAAAAACGCTGGCAGCCAGCCTAAATAAAATCGCCAATGACATTCGCTGGCTGGCATCAGGCCCACGCTGCGGCTTGGGTGAGCTTGCCATTCCAGAAAATGAACCCGGCTCGTCCATCATGCCCGGTAAGGTCAATCCAACACAGTGCGAAGCGATGACGATGGTGGTCGCTCAAGTGTTTGGCAATGACACAACCATCGCCATGGCAGGTGCTTCGGGGAATTTTGAGCTTAATGTCTATATGCCAGTGATTGGTTATAATTTGTTGCAGTCAATTCGTTTATTAAGCGATGCGATACACAGTTTTAATGATAATTGTGCTGTGGGCATTGAGCCAATCACCGAAAAAATTGACCATTATTTGCATCATTCGCTGATGTTGGTAACGGCACTTAACCGCCATATCGGTTATGAAAATGCCGCCAAAGTCGCCAAAACCGCCTACAAAACCAACCAATCGCTCAAACAAACAGCGATAGAGCTGGGTCTATTGACCGCCGAGCAATTTGACCAAATTGTCAGACCTGAGCAAATGATTGCGCCAAATTGACAAATGAGCAAACGGTTTTAATAAATCAGTTTGATAAATTTGCACAAAAACGCCGCCATTTTATCTTTGGCGGTGTTTTTAGTTGAAAAAAGCACACAATTTGGCGATAATAAGACATTTGTCCATAATAACCAATTGCCTGCTTATGACCGCTGCCACTTCACCCAAATCTGCCAAGACCGCCAAATCAGCCAAATCTAAAGCTGCTTGGCAATCACAAGCAGACATCGCTGCCAATAATTTTTTAAAAACTGTCTTTAAACCTGCCAAAAAATCATTAAGTCTGGCATGGCTATGCGACACGATAAATACTTTACTTTTGGTGGCACAAACATGGATTTTGGTGCAGATTTTTAATGATTGGTTGCAGCTATTTGTCCCAAATACCGCCCATCAAGGCATGACATGGCTGGCTTTGGTTGGGTATTTATTACCGTTGTTTGTCATCATGGGATTGCGTGCGTTCATCGGCTATTGGCGTGATGCGATATTGACCAAAATCGGTGTGCAGACTGCCAGCCGTGTGCGGACGCAGTTATTGAATAAGCTGGGCGAGATGGGCTTGGCACGGCGGTTTTTTGGTTCTGATGGCATTTTGGCAAGTAAAATTATCGATGAGCCAGAGCATTTGATTGGTTATGCTCGTTTTGAAGTGCAAAAAAAGACGGCGGTTACGACACCGATTTTATTGGCGGCTTGTGTGGCGGTTTTTAATGGCACAGCCGCCCTGATTTTATTGGCAACTGCACCTTTAGTACCGATTTTTATGGCAATCATCGGCGTGGCAACTGCCAAAAAAAGCCGTGAGCAAATGGACGCCATGGCACAGCTGGGCGGGCGGTTTTTTGATTGGATTCGTGGGGCGAACACGCTGTCAAGATTGCACGCCACGCCCATTGCCATTGGCGATATTGACAACAGCAGCGAAACTTACCGCCAAAAAACCATGTCTGTGCTAAAAGTCGCTTTTTTAAACAGCACCGTGCTTGAATTTTTATCGGCGTTATCGATTGCTTTGGTGGCGGTGTATTTGGGTTTTGGCTTGATTGGCATTTTGCCGTGGCATGCAGGTCAGACGATTACCGATTATTCATCGGCTTTGATGATTTTGCTGCTTGTCCCTGAGTTTTATGCACCGCTACGCCGTTTGGGAGCAGAATACCACATCAAAGGGCAGGCGGTCGGTGCTGCCAAGGCGATGGTGGATATGCTCAATTTTAAAAATGCTCAAACAGGGCGGCAACAGGTGCGGCTATCAGGGCAAATTGGCTTTGATTTGCAGCAAGTTACCGTGTTTGGCGATGATGGGCGAGTGCGGTTATCGCCAACGACGGTGAAATTTACTGCTGGCAAATCCACGCTGCTGCAAGGCGAGAGCGGCTCTGGCAAATCCACGCTGCTGCAGACTTTGCTCGGCTTTGGTCAATACACAGGCAAAATCGTGGTGCATGATGAGCATGGGCAATACCGCTATGATGAACTGGATTTGGCACAGTTACGCAGTCAATTTGGGTACTTGGCACAGACGCCAGCACTGCTGCCGATTAGCATTGCTGATAATTTGCGATTGGCAAAACCTGATGCCACCGATGAGCAAATGGTCGCTGCTTTGCAAGCGGTGGGACTTTGGTCGCTGATTGCCAGTTTGCCAAATGCGATGCAAACAGTGCTGTCTGAGCGTGGTGGCGGCCTGTCTGGTGGGCAGGCTCATCGGCTTGCCATCGCTCAGCTGCTGCTCCAAGATGCCAAAGTGTGGCTACTTGACGAACCGACCGAGCATTTGGACGCCCAAACTGCCGAAGCGATTACCATGCTGCTGCATCGCTTATCTGGCGACAAAACCGTGATTTGGGTAAGCCACGATCCAAGCATCGCCACGCAATTTGACCATGTCTGCACTTTGGGGGTGTCAAATGAAAAATAATCAAAAAAACAGCCGCCCATTTATGCTGCGTGAGCTGATCAGTACACAAACTTGGTTGTGGATTTTGGCATGGTTTTTGGGACTATTGACCGTGTGGTCGGTGCTGGGCTTATCGATGGTGTCTGGCTGGTTTGTTACCATGTCGGCGGTGGCTGGACTGGTGGCGGTGGGCAGTCATACCTTCAATTATCTGGCACCTGCGGCAATTATCCGCACCTTTGCCATCGTCCGTACTTTATCACGCTATGGCGATCTGATGGTGTCGCACCATGCGGTGTTTGGTTTGCTCAAGGATTTGCGAGTACGATTTTTTGGCCAATGGGTTGGTCTGGATTTTATTGAGCGTAATCAGCAAGGACAATCCAGCAGCCAAAAAATGCACCGCTTGGTCAAAGACATTGATGTGCTTGATGAATTTATCCTGCGATTGGTAACGCCTTGGGTAATGGCAATCGGTGCAGTCGTTATGCTGGCGGTGGGGCTGTGGTTTTTGCCCAAAGGGTGGTTGGGCTTATTGCCGATAATTTTTGCACTCATCGTGGCGGTGCTGACGCTGCGTTTTGGGGTAGCTTTGGCACGCCAAGAAAGCCATTTGTTAGAAACTCGCAAATCCAAATTGCTTGATGTGCTGCCGGCCTTAACTTCGCTTTTGATTTGGCAAAGATGGCAGCACCACATTGACCAGCTTGAGCAGTTGGACAGTGAGCAAGTAGCACTGACATTGTCATCACATAAGCTACGCCGTGTCAGTATGCTAATCATTCAGCTGTCGATGGCGATTGCTGTGGTTGTAGTGTTGGTGCTGGCTTGGCTGGTGTTTTCGGCAGCCGATGTGATGCCATTTTTGCCTGATACGCTCAATGATTATACGGTGTTTAGCTCGGCAGTGGTGCTGGCGGTGGTGTTGGTGCTGGCTGGTTTGGGTGAATTTATCCAAAATCTGGTGTCTGAGCCGCTGGCGTTGGGCCGCAGCCAACAGGCAAAAAACCGCCTAAATGAGATGATTACTACAACCAAAACACATGGCGAGCGTCAACCTTTGGCGAGTATGGGTGATGAGCTGGCGTTGGTTTTGGACAATGTGGCGGTCAAAGCTCCCAAAGCGGTGATTGGGGCGACAGGGCTGTCGGCGGTGATTGATTCTGACAAGCCTTGTCTTATCGTTGGGCCGTCTGGCGTTGGCAAATCCACGCTTTTGCAGACATTGGCATCAGAATATCGTCCACAGGCAGGCGAAATCCGCTTGCAAGGCAGTGCAGGCAGTGCCGACTGGCAGGCGGTGGATTTTGGTGATCGGTTGGGATTTTTGGGTCAAACGGTGGATATTTTTGATCAGACTTTGGCGGACAATCTACGCCTAGGTAAGCCAGACGCCACCGATGATGAGCTGTATGCCGTGCTTGACAAAGTCAATTTGGGGGCGTGGATAAAAGCACAACCTAAGCAACTGGCGACGCCATTGGGTGAATATGGCATGGCAGTATCTGGCGGTCAAGCACGCCGCATCGCCTTGGCTCGCCTGTTGCTTGCACCCAAAGCGGTGATGCTGCTTGATGAACCATTTGCAGGTCTGGATAACACAACTCGGCAAATCGTTTGGCAAAACCTTATCCAAGCCCAACAGTCCAAGCAAATCGGACTGCTCTTGATTTCAACGCATCAGCTGTGGCAAGAGATGGGCGAAGTGGCTGTATTGAAGGTGGGTGAGAATCAAGGCTGATTTGGTACAATATTCCGATACAACATTTAACTTTATTGCCTAGATTTAATTAAAAAAGCCACCTATTTGCGTGGCTTTTAATTTTTAAAATTTTACTTTTATAATTTATTTTTATTAAATAAACGCCCACCAAACACCTGCACAACCAGTGCCAGCATCAAGGTTATCGCACCAAGCTGATGCCATGCGTTGAGCTTTTCGCCCAAAATACCAAAACCAACAAACAAGGCAATGACAGGTATCAGTAGGGCAAATGGCGTGATTTGGCTGGCAGGGTGGCGAGCTAGCAAATAACCCCAGCCAGAATAGCCGAGCAGACCTGCCACATACACCAAATACAGCACGCTAAGCCAACCTTGTCCGCTAAGATTGCCGATTTGATCAGCCACGCCATCAATGCCATATAAAATCAAAGAAACCACGATAAAAGCCATCAGCGTCGAGACATTGCCCCAAATCACCAAAGACAGTGGCGGAATGTTGTCGAGTTTTTTGACAATCAAATTGCCCACCGCCCAAGAAAGCCCAGCGGCGAGCATCAGCCACACGCCCATCATTGGCAGCACGCCTTGATATTGCCCAACGCCAATCAGCCCCAGACTTGCCATCGCCATCATCATGCCGACAATGTGCCACGCACGCATTCGCTCACCAAAGCATACACTGGTCAAAACCACGGTAAAAAACATCTGGCTTTGGTGTAATAAAGCCGCCAGACCCGTCGGCATGCCTTGCCAAATGGCCAAAAACATCAGGCTAAATTGCCCAAAACTTATCGCCAAACCATACAAAGCCAGCCAACGCCAGTCGCATTTGGGCAATTTGATAAAAAATATCGCAGGCACGAGCAGCAGAGCAAAACGCAATGCCCCAAGCACCATCGGTGAAACATCAGCCAAGGCGGTTTTGATGAATAAAAAATTGATACCCCAAGCAAAAATCACGCCAGCGATAATCAACCAATCTTTTGTTTTCATGTATTCTACAATCCTTCATTTAATTATTTAATCATTTGATAATTGGACAAATTGATAATTTAATCACTCAAAAATTAGCGATTTGGCAATTTTGACAATTTTAATCAGTGTTTTGATAAATGTCCAGTACTTAGCTTAAGCGGTAAATTTATCATCAACAAAAGCACCCAAAACAGCATTTTAGATAGCGTAAATGTTTTTGCTAATTTAAAAATACGATAAAAATCAATCGGTTATAAAATTTTTGCAATTTTTTCCAAACTTACAAAAATGTAAGTACTGACTAAAAGTAATCTTTTTGCGTATAATGATCGCATTAACGATATTTTTGTTGTTATTTTTGATTTTGTTTAAGATTGATGGAGTGTACCATGACAACATTTGCAATCACCGCCGCCAACGGCCAATTGGGGCGTTTGGTGTTAGAACAGCTTAAAAAACGAGTGCCAGCCGACAACATCGTCGCCTTGGTGCGTGATCCAGTAAAAGCCACAGATTTGGGCGTGGCGGTGCGTGCTGGCGATTATGATAAGCCTGATGAATTGGAAGCGTCTTTGCAAGGCGTGGATAAATTGCTGCTCATTTCAGGCATGATGCCGGGTGCAGCAGGTGCCAATCAACACCAAAATGTCATCAATGCCGCCAAAAAAGCTGGCGTAACATACATCGCTTATACCAGCGTGGTCAATGCCGACAATTCACCGTTTGCTGATTTGGGGCCTAAGCACCGTGGAACCGAAGATGCCCTAAAAGCATCAGGCTTGGATTACACCATTTTACGCCATGCTTGGTATAGTGAAAACTACACCGAATCCGTGCCAGCCGCCCTTGCTAATAACGCCTTGTACGGCAGTGCCAAAGATGGCAAAATCTCATCGGCGACTCGTGCGGATTTGGCCGAAGCTGATGCCATCGTATTAAGTAGCGATGAACATCACGGCAAAACCTATGAATTGGCTGGTGATGAAACCTATACGCTTAGCGATTTTGCTGCTGTTTTGAGCGAATTGGCAGGCAAAGACATCACTTATGTCGATATGCCACAAGCCGATTATGCAGCAGCACTGCAGCAAGCAGGCTTACCTGATGAGCTGGCCGAAGCCTTGGCATACTGGGACAGCTGCGTGGCACAAGATGCGGTATTTAGCACCGATAAAACTTTGGCCAAACTGCTCGGCTGTCCAACAACGGATCTAAAAACCGCAATCCAAGCGGCATTACAATCCTAAAACCTAAAAATTATCGCAAAAACTCAAGGCTTTGACCATAAAGTAATTAACTTGACAGTCAAAGCCTTATTTGATTTTGAATTTAAAATTAATTTAAATATTTATCATCAAAATTTAAAATTATTCGCCAAAAAACAAACCCTTGCCATGCACAAACACCGACACCGTTTCGCCAATTTGCACATTTGGGGCAAAACTTTGTTCCAAAGTCAGCATTTCGCCGCCAGCTTCTAGGTGGATTTGGGCGACGCAGGCTTTAAGCTCAATCTGCTTAGCAGTGGCGGTAAAGCCAAAATCGTCTGGGTGGCGACTGGTCAAGCTAAGCTGCTCAGGGCGAAACAGCACGCTGCCCACCGCTGAAGTTTGGCTTTGTACTTGCACTGGCACATCACCCCAACTGCAGTTGGCACTTTGTCCATCGCCGTTTAATTTCGCCTGTAAAATCAAGCTGTTGCCGATAAATTTGGCAACTTCCAGATGCTTGGCTTGCCAATACAATTCACGGGGACTGCCGATTTGTACGATGCGGCCAGCTTGGATAATGGCGATTTTATCGGCATAACGCAACGCTTCATCACGGTCATGGGTAACAAACACCGCCGATTTGCCACTTTGACGCAGGGCTGTGAGCATCTCATCACGGATTTGTTGGCGTAAATGCTCATCTAAGGCACTAAATGGCTCATCAAGCAAAATCAGCTCTGGATTGGGGGCAATCGCACGAGCCAAAGCAACTCGCTGCTGTTGTCCGCCAGATAATTCATGCGGATAGCGGTTGGCAAGTTCGCTAATGCCAGTCAATGCCATCACCGCTTCAATGCGTTGCTTATCGTCTGCGGTTTTGCCTTTGCCATTGCCCAGACCATAGGCGATGTTGCGATAAACCGTCAAATGGGGAAATAGTACGCCTTCTTGCACCACATAGCCCAATTTGCGTGCTTGTGGTGCTACATTATTGTTTTTATCAAAAATAATATTGCCCTGCACAGCGATTTCGCCACTGTCTGGCGACTCAAAGCCAGCGATACTACGCAGCAGCGTGGTCTTGCCACAGCCTGATGCACCGAGCAAAAACAGCATTTCGCCAGCGTTTAACTCTAGGCAAATGTCTTCAAGCACAGGCATTTGGTCAAAGGATTTATACAGATGATTGATTTGTAAAATGGGGGTTGTCATGGTGCTACCATTAAAATTATTAAAATCATTAAAATAAAACTTTAATCATGATAAAATGATAATCAATTTTTGCCTATTTGAATGCGTATTTTTTTAATAAAAACACAGGAATCGCCGAAAAAATTACCAGCATAAACGCATAAGGCGTGGCGGCGGCATACTGGGCATCGCTGGTGTATTCCCACACGGCAGTGGATAGCGTCTGCACATCGTTGGCGGTCAGTAGCAGCGTGGCGGTCAGCTCTTTCATCAAGTTTAAAAACACCAAGGCAAACGCCGCTGTTATCCCCGGCAAAATGGCAGGCACAACCAGCGTATAAAAGACATAAACAGGACTTCTACCAAGCGATTGACCGACTTTTTCCATGTTTTGGGGCAGCTGCTCGAGCGAGCTTCTGAGCGTGGTTTGTGCCATGGGCAAATACAGCATAAAATAAGCAACCACCACCACAATAAAGGTCTGATAAACTGGGCGAGCATAATTAACACTAAAATAAATGAGCGACAAAGCAATCACCAAGCCCGGCACAGCGTGCAGTAGATACGGCAAGCGGTCAATCCACACCGTCAGCCAGTTGCGATAACGCACCGCCGCCCAAACCAAAGGCAAGGCACATACGACCGTCAAAACCGCCCCCATTGCCGAAATCATCAGTGAGTGGCTAAAGGCTTCAAAAAATGCCGCAAAATCGGTGATATTATCATGTGAATTGCCGACAATTAGCCAGTACACCAGCATGCCAAACGGCACAACAATGCTCAAAACAAACAAAGACGAAAAAAAGCCAATCACAGGCAGCTGCCAGATGGCGGGTAATTTTTTGACTGGATAAGGGCGAGTAACGCCTTTACCGCTATGAAACAGCTTGGCTTTGCCACGAAACTGACTTTCTGCCAGCACCACAATGCCACAAATCGCCATCAGCACAGCAGACAGTAGGGCGGCGGTGCTGTTATTAAAGGACATTTCGTATTCTTGGTAAATGGCGGTGGTAAAGGTGTCGTAATTTAAAATGGACACCGCCCCAAATTCTACCAACATATGTAAAGCGATGAGCAAAATGCTGCTACCAATGGCTGGCTTCAGCTGCGGCAAAATGGCATGAAAAAAGGTCTGCCAGCGAGTTTTTCCCAGTGATAGGCTGACTTCTTCGAGTGAGCGGTCGAGCCGTTTTAGCGTGGCGGATACGGGCAAATAGGCAAGTGGGAATGAGCTTAGGCTCAAAATCATGATGCTGCCCCAAAAGCCTTCAACACGAAAAGTCAAGCTAATCCATGTAAAGCAGCTGACAAAGGCAGGAATGCACAAGGGCAGCGTCATGGCAGTCTGAAAAAACGATTTGCCAAAAAAATCAAATCGTTCTAACAAAAACGCACTGATAATCCCCAACACAATCGCCACGCTGGTAACACAGCCCATGAGCAATAAAGTGTTTTGTAATAAATCCCACATTCGTGGACGAAACAGCAGCTCGGCACTGCGTACCCAGCCCACATCATAAGCACGCAATGACACATACAAAAACGGCAGCAACAAAGGCAAGCCGATCAGTAGGGTTGTCAATGAAAGCCACAAAGGCAAAGAGCGATTTTGCATACCAATCCCAGATGACCAAAAAAGATAAGCGGTCGGACAACAAAATTATCCGACCGACATGGCATTTTGGGCAATGATTGGGTAAAGCTCATCAAATCGATCAAACTCACCAAATTTGACCAAACTGCTCAATTAATTGGTTTGCCAAATTGATTTGTCGAATTTTGCCCAATTCTTATTATTACCAAATTGCCACATTGTATGTTTTGTTATTAAATATTTAAATGCTTATAAATCAATTTAAATATTTAAGCAGTTCAGCGACTTAAATTTATAAGCACTTAAGCCGCTTGAGTTTGTTGAGTTTGGCTTATGCAAACCAAACTCACTTTAAATCATTTCAAGCCAGCTTTTTCAAGCAGTTTGTTTGCCAATTCTTTATCGGCGGCAGTGGTCGCAGAAACCACAGGGGCTTGCAATTTGTCAAATGGCTCTAGGTTAAAGGCTGATTTGACGCCAGCTGCCAAAGGGTACTCGGCACGCACTGATGCAAAGGCTTGCTGACCTTGTTTGTTTGATAAGAATTGTACGAATTTTTGGGCTTCGGCTTTGTTTTTTGAGTGTTTTAGTACCGCTGCACCTGAATAAGAAACCAATGCACCCGGATCACGATGACGGATAAAGTTTAGGCGAGAATGTAGGTTATTAACGCCTTTTTCTTTGGCAAGAGCGTACCAGTAGTAGTTGTTAATCAATGCCGCTGGGATTTCACCATTTTCAACTGCTTGTAGAGCGACGGTATTTTTTGAGTAGGCTTTACCATTGGCTTTTAGACCTTTTAGCCAAGTCAAAGCAGTTGCTTCACCTTTTAGCTTCACAATGGCAATCACTTGCTCCAAAAACGCACCAGAAGTTGGCACATAGCCGATGCGACCTTTCCATTTTGGTGTGGCGTAGTTTAGCACTGATTTTTCTAGGTCTTTTTCGGACAATTTACGAGCATCATAAACGACCACACGAGAGCGACCACTTAGAGCAACCCAGTCTTTTTTGGGAGCCAGTGGCACGCCTGCACGCTGTGTATTTTTGATGGTTTGGGCAGGCAAAGGCTCAAGCAGCTTGGCAGCAGATAACGCTGCTAGTGGTGGGATTTGTTCAGAATAGAACACATCGGCAGGGCTGTTAGCACCTTCTTCTTGCAGCTGACCTGCCAGCTGATCGCTTTTACCGCTGTTGATGATGACTTTGATGCCTGTGGCTTTGGTAAAGGCATTAACCACTGCTTGAGCAGCTTCCTTGTGCTGACCGTTATACAGGGTAATGTCGGCAAAGCTGTTGCTTGACACCAACAAAGCTGCACCTAAGGCAGCCAATTTAGCATAAGAAAACGACATGATGAACTCCTTTGCTTGGGTAGATTTGTTTATATAAAATCGTAAAATATCAGCATATTTTGTAAAAACTTCATTAAAAATATACTATTGAGATTGGGTGTAATTTTATAATGTTTTGACCAAAAATGCAAATAATTCTTTTTTACAAAATGTGAATGATTGCAATTTATACCATAGCAATAATTTATCAGCGATGACAATCAAGCACAATACCACCAAATGGCAATATTATCTGCATTATCCAAAAAAACGCCCAAAAACCACCAAAAATCAGCAAAACTCAACAAAGCAATCCCAAAAACAACCATAAAAACATAAAAAAATACCCAAGTCAAAAAACTCAGGTATTTTTTAATAAGCCAATCATTAAGACTGATTTAATTCAATTTATTTAATTTATGAAGTTTATTACATTTTAATCAATTGAATTTTAATCAAATTAACGAACTTTATCTTTGTAATCGCCATAGCCTTCAGCGTCCATCTGTGCCAATGGGATAAATTTTAGGCTGGCTCCATTGATGCAATAACGCAAGCCGCCTTTGTCTTTTGGGCCGTCAGGGAATACATGTCCCAAATGCGAATCGGCAGCGTGGCTACGCACTTCGGTGCGGTGCATATTAAAGCTGGTGTCGTCATGCTCGGTTACGGCAGCGGCATTGATGGGGCGAGTAAAGCTCGGCCAGCCACAGCCTGAGTTGAATTTATCAGCAGAGCTAAACAATGGCTCACCACTGACGACATCGACATAAATCCCCGGGGCAAACAGATGGTCGTACTCATGGCTAAAGGCGTATTCTGTGCCTGATTGTTGGGTAACTCGATATTGCTCATCGGTTAGGATTTTTTTAAGCTCGGCATCGCTTGGCTTATGATAAGTGGCAGCATCAAAGCCTTTTTTGGGCGTTTGTCCACCTTTATTAGGCAATGGCTCATCGGCTTTTTTGATGTCAATATGGCAGTAGCCGTTAGGATTTTTGATAAGATAATCTTGATGGTATTCTTCAGCTTCGTAGAAATGTTGTAGTGGTTGGTTTTCGACAACAATCGCTTGGCTGTATTTTTGTTGCTCACGAGCTAAGGCAGCGGTGATGATGGCTTGTTCGGCATTATCGGTATAATACACGCCAGTGCGGTATTGCTCGCCACGGTCGTTGCCTTGTTTGTTTAAGCTGGTTGGGTCGATGACACGAAAATAATACTGCAAAATGTCATCTAAGCTCAATTTTTCAGCATCATAAGTAACTTTGACGGTCTCGGCATGGCCGCTGTGGCGGTGTGAGACATCTTCATAAGTAGGATTGGCGGTTTTGCCATTGGCATAGCCTGAGACGGCATCGACGACGCCATCAATGCGTTGAAAATAGGCTTCTAAGCCCCAAAAGCAGCCGCCTGCCAGATAGATGGTTTTGGTATTCATTGGTTTTGCCTTTGTGTCTGTTGCTTTGTGAAAAGTGGTGGGCTGGGTTTTTAATTGGCTAATATCAGCATTGGGATTGTCAATGAGTGCCAAGGCTTGGTTTTCATTGATGCTGCCTTTGATGATACGCACCACTTTGCCTTGTGGATTTAGCACCGCCCACGAAGGATAAACGGCGATATTTAGGCTTTGTGCGATACTGCCGCCAGCATCTACCAGCACTGGTAAATTGGGATAATCAAGCCCTTGATACCAAGTCTGAAATTCACCGTCTTCTTTTTCGCCCAAAAAATCAGGCGATGCCACCGTGATTAAATTTGCCGCCTTAAACCGCTCATCGCTTGCCCATTGTTCGGTATGCCCAAGCTCAGATAGGCACAGCGGACACCAACTTGCCCAAAACTTGATCAGCGTGGGCTTGTTTTTTGCCAAAGCAGGGGCAGCTTGGGCGGTCGGTGTTTTGAGCTTAGCAAGCATATCAGGGACGGTGTTTGCTTGAGCATTACTAAAAAATGGCGACAGGCAAATCAATGCCACAACAATCGCCATCAGGCTGATGATAAATTTGATACCAACAGCGGATTTGGTTTGCGTTGTCTTTTGCATAATGGATACTCATAAAATCGGTACACACATTAGACGCAGTTTGGAGCTAAAATCTTACACTGTTTTGACAAAAATCGCAAAATTTTGCCAAAATTTTTATCATCAGCTGTTATTTTATCCATTTTAATAAAATTTACTAAAAATACCATCAGTTTTATTTTGATAATTTTTGGCTTAGGTGATGGGCAGATGATGACAAAAATCAACACAGCATTGGCAAACTGTGCTAAAATCAAAGCAAATTATTCTTAGCATTTAGCTTTTAGTATTTAATATTTGCATTTAATATTTGTCAAAGTTTTATAAAAGGTCAATTATGAGCGAAAATCAACAAGGCGGCTGGTTTGCCCGCATGAAAGCAGGGCTATCAAAGTCGAGTAAAAATCTGTCCGAAGGTTTGATGAATGTTTTGGTGGGCGGCAAAGAGATTGATGATGAGCTGCTTGAAGAAGTTGAAGACCAGCTATTGGTTGCTGACATCGGTGTCAATGCCACCAATCGCATTATCAAAAATCTGACTGAGCAGACCGCTCGTGGCGATTTGATTTATTCGCATTCGCTGTACAAGGCATTAAAGTCAGAGCTTGCTGAGATTTTGACGCCAAAAGTCGCCCCTTTGGTGATTGACGACAGCAAAAAACCCTATGTGATTTTGGTGGTGGGGGTCAATGGCGTGGGCAAAACCACCACCATCGGCAAACTTGCCAAGCGTCTGCAAAAACAAGGCAAGTCCGTGATGCTGGCAGCAGGCGATACTTTCCGTGCTGCCGCCACTGAGCAGCTGCAAATTTGGGGCGAGCGAAATCAAATCCCTGTGGTCGCCCAAGGGCATGGCTCAGACAGTGCTTCGGTGATTTTTGATGCCATGCAGTCGGCTCGTGCCAAGGGCATCGATGTGCTGATTGCCGATACCGCAGGGCGACTGCAAAACAAGACTTATTTGATGAATGAACTTGAAAAAGTGGTGCGTGTCATCAAAAAAGGCGACGAAACCGCACCGCATGAAACGATGATTGTTCTAGATGCTGGCACAGGTCAAAATGCCATCAATCAAGTGCAGGTATTTTCTGAAGCGGTGAATTTGACAGGCATCAGCATCACCAAATTGGACGGTACAGCCAAAGGCGGTGTGGTCTTTAATATCGCCCAAAATACCGACATTCCGATTCGCTTTATCGGTGTTGGTGAAGGCATTGACGATTTGCAGCCATTTGAGCCAAAGCAATTTGTTGATGCTTTACTCGAAAAAGACGAATAACCACTTGATTTTAAATGATCAATGGATTGAATGATTCATTTAATTAAATAAATTTAAGTAAATAATTAACAAATTTGTATGATTAGCACGCATTATCATTCGCCATACAACTTGCCAGCCATGCGTCTGACCGCCAAGGACGGTCGGCTGCTGATTGCCGATTGGTTTGAACAAAAAACCACCAAACTCATCGATAAGCTAAGTGCCGATACTTGCTTAATCAAGCGGCATTTGCTCGATGCCCATGATGCTGATCAAGCGGCACTACTAAAGGTGTGTCAGCAGCTGGACGAATATTTTGTAGGCACTCGGCAAGTGTTTGATATTGCTTTGGATTTGTCGCACGGCACGGCATTTCAGCAGAGCGTTTGGCAGGCGTTGCGGCAGATTCCCTATGGGCAGACCATCAGTTATGCCCAGCTTGCCAAAAATATCGGCAAACCAACGGCATTTCGTGCCTGTGCCAATGCTAATGGCAAAAATCTCATCAGCCTAATCATTCCGTGCCACCGAGTGATTGCCGCCAATGGTTCGTTAGGTGGCTATACTGGCGGCGTGCAAATCAAAGAGACACTACTCAATCACGAAGCCAAATATCATCCGCTTTAGACACAAAAAAATCAAGCGGTTTTGGTTTATTTTTCCTTATCACCATAACGATTTTGTTCAAAATTTTAATGTCTATTGTGCTGTGCCATTGTGCTATAATGCACTTAGGTATCGACTCAAAATTAAGGGGGTTATATGCCAAATTATATAAACTTCAACCATGCAAATTTCGTCCAAGTTGCACCGTCTTATCATGCCATGCAAAATGAGCAAGCCAAAGCCCATTTATTGGCTGCAAAACAACAAATTGATGCAGCATTGGTCGCCTTGCAATCACAATCATCATCAAATGCTTATGAAGTTTTGACAAGATTGATGGCAAACTACTCAGAAGAAGAGTTGCAAGCCTTGGCTGACATTGAGTTTTAAGGGATTTTATGTATCTACTTGATACCAATATCATTGCAGAAATTCGCAAGATTAAAGCAGCAAAAGCCAATCCAAACTTTGAACTTTGGTTTATAAAACAAGCTAATGATGATTTGTTTATTAGCAGCATTGTGTTATTTGAACTTAAAAAAGGCTCATTGCTCAAAAGGCACAAGGGCGACATTTTACAAGCTGACCTTTTGGACACTTGGATTGATAACACGGTGATGCCGATGTTTCAAAATCGCATTTTGCCATTTGATGAAAAAGCTGCTTTTATCAATGCTGGGCTACACATTCCCAACCCAAGACCTGACTGTGATTCTATGATAGCAGCCACCGCCTTGGCATATGATTTGACACTGGTTACACGCAATACTTCAGATTTTGACCGCATCGGCGGTTTACGAATTTTTAATCCTTTTTCTTGATTGTATTTATTGCAAATAATTGCAGTGAATTCAGTCAATTACCACCCTAATCATCACCAAAAAAACTACCAATACCGCCAATTTGCCACAAAATTTTGGCACAATTTTATTTTTGTTTTATTTTTGCCCATAAAAGTGTGTTATAATTAGACGATTTATATTTCTTTTTTATTTATTCTAAGGGGTTGCTTATGTCTTATGCGTTACTTCGTCCAATTTTGTTCAGCATGGATCCTGAGCAAGCACACGAAAAAACGTTTGAGATATTGCAAGCTGCCAATAATGCACACTTGTTGGGTTTTGTCTATGCCAAGCAAGCACTGCCAACCGAATGCATGGGCATTGCTTTGCCCAATCCTGTGGGGCTGGCGGCAGGCTTGGATAAAAACGGTGCGTACATCGATGCCCTAAGCGAGCTTGGTTTTGGCTATCTTGAGATTGGTACGGTTACGCCCAAACCCCAAGACGGCAACGACAAACCACGCTTATTTCGTGTCAAAGAAGCACACGGCATCATTAACCGCATGGGCTTTAATAACCATGGCGTCGATGCGATGATTGACAATATCGAGCGTGCCAAATACCAAGGCGTACTGGGGATTAACATTGGCAAAAATGCCGTAACGCCTGTCGAAAATGCACTGGACGATTATGTGTATTGTCTAGAGCGGGTTTATCCGTATGCCAGCTATATCACGATCAATATCTCAAGCCCAAACACCAAAAATTTACGCAGTCTACAAAGTGCCGATGCTTTGTCAGCACTACTTGATGGTATCAAAAATTGCCAAATCCGCCTTGCCAATCAATACGGCTTTTATGTGCCGCTTGCTCTAAAAATCGCACCAGATTTGGATTTGCACCAAATTGACGAAATCTCACGCACGGTTTTGGCGTTTGAGATTGATGGCTTAATCGCCACCAACACCACGCTATCACGCACAGGCGTTGAAGGTTTTCGCCATAGCGATGAAACAGGCGGCTTGTCTGGCAGACCAGTCAATCACCAAAGCACGCTGATTTTGTCGCAATTTGCCGATCGTATCGCTCACAAGGTGGATTTGATTGGCGTGGGTGGCATCGAGACAGGCGAGCTTGCGGTCAAAAAAATTCACGCAGGTGCCAAAGCGGTGCAGCTGTATTCAGGCTTGATTTATAAAGGTCCAGGTCTGGTGATGGATTGTGTGCAGGCCTTGACAGGCGATCGCCATGGCTGATGGGGCGGCATGATGTCGGCGATTGATATTGTCATCACGGCGGTGGTACTACTGGGGCTGTGGCGTGGTTTTTTGGCAGGGCTGATCAAGAGCCTAACTTCGCTTGTTGCTTGGTTTTTTGCCTTGATTATTGCTTCAAAATTGGCAAAAGACTTTGCGGTGCTGTTTGTTGGCTTGGTGGACAATCCAATATTACAAATTGCCTTGGCATTTTTGAGCATCATGCTGGTTGCAGTTGTGCTGGTGAATATCTGTGCTGGGATTTTGACACGCTCGGTGCGATTTTTAAAATTGGGCATCATTGATCGCTTGGGCGGTGGCTTGTTTGGGGCGATGACAAGCGTGCTAAAGGTGTTGATGGTGATGAGCGTGATTGCTCCTTGGATTGTCAATTTACCTGCGTGGCAAAATTCGCAGCTTGCCCCAAGTCTGCTGCCTTATGCACCATTGGCAAAAACAATCCTACAAAAAGCAATGAATGACACTTTAAATCAGCTAGACAATCCCTATAAAGATTGATGGGAGCATCATTGGATTTAAGTTTGGCTAATGAATAATTTTGCCAATAAATCGTGTAATATCGGCTGATGCTTTATAAAGCTGTACAAATTTTACTAAAATTATCTTAAATTCTAACTTTAAAACTTTACCAACAAATTGGAGCAAATATGTGTGGTGTAATCGGCGTCATGGCGCATGAATCAGTGAATCAGATGCTGTATGATGGCTTAACCATGCTGCAGCATCGTGGGCAAGATGCGGCAGGTATCGTTACTTTAAAAGATAACCGACTCTACCTACGCAAAGACAACGGCATGGTGCGAGATGTGTTTATGAATCAGCACATGGTGCGTCTGGTGGGTAACTGTGGCATCGGTCATGTCCGTTATCCAACCGCTGGCACATCAAGCACCGCCGAAGCCCAGCCTTTGTATGTAAACTCACCATACGGCATCGCCTTGGCACACAATGGCAACTTGACCAATGCCGAAAAATTGGCAAAAGAGTTGTACGAAGAAGATCGCCGCCACCTAAATACCCAGTCAGATTCTGAAGTTTTGCTAAATATTTTTGCCCATGAATTACAAAAATTTACCAAAACTTCACTAGATCCCAGCGATATTTTTGAAGCACTGCGTAAAGTTTATAAACGCTGCGACGGTGCTTATGCGGTGGTGGCATTGATTACTGGTCATGGCATGGTGGCATTTCGTGATCCTAACGGTATCCGTCCTTTGGTTTATGGTCGCCGCTCGACCGAACAGGGCGTGGAATACATGGTGGCATCTGAGTCGGTGGCATTGCAGGCGTTGGGCTTTGAGATTGTGCGTGATGTCGCCCCCGGTGAAGCGATTTTTATTGATTTGCATCACAATATCCACACCCATCAATGCGTTGAGATAAAAGACGGTCAATACACGCCATGCATCTTTGAATATGTGTATTTTGCACGCCCTGACTCGATTATTGATAATATTTCGGTGCATAAATCACGCATGCGTATGGGCGAAAAACTGGCCGATCGGATTTTGCGTGAGTGGGGCGAAGATCATGGCATCGATGTGGTGATTCCAATTCCAGACACTTCTCGCAACTCCGCCCTTGAGCTGGCGTTGCGTCTGAATGTCAAATACCGTGAAGGCTTTAATAAAAACCGCTATATCGGACGCACCTTTATCATGCCGGGGCAGCAGCAACGCAAAAAAAGCGTCCGCCAAAAGCTCAACGCCGTACCGCTGGAATTTAAAAATAAAAATGTCCTATTGGTTGATGATTCGATCGTGCGTGGGACGACTTGCCATGAGATTATCCAAATGGCACGAGACGCTGGGGCAAAAAATGTCTTTTTTGCATCGGCAGCACCGCCAGTACTGTATCCCAATGTCTATGGCATCGATATGCCAGTACGCAGTGAGCTGATTTCATCAGGTCGCAGTGTCGAAGAAGTGCGTGAAATCATCGGTGCCGACCGCTTAATTTTCCAAGATTTGAACGATCTGATCGAAGCGGTCAATGACACCAAATACAGCCGTGTGCATGGTTTTGATTGCTCAGTATTTGATGGTAAATACATCGCAGGTAAGATTGACGAAGATTATCTATCAGCACTACAAAACAAGCGTAATGATGCCGCCAAGGACAAGGGCAATGTGTTTGTTGATACGCCAGTGGATATGACAGGCGTGTCATCGGTATAACCATTGCCATGCCCAGAATACCGAAATCCGTGCATGATTTCGGTATTTTTATCAAAGATGATTAAATTTATCAAAAGATATTTGTAAATTTTTTTATATAAAATTGCATAAAAAATCACACGATGATGATTAATTTTTTTTTGATAAATCCTTGTGAAATTTCTTGATTATTTATTAAGTTAAATTTAAAAATTTGGAAAAATTATGATGAAAAAACTCCCAACGCTCAGTGCCTTGTCTGTGGCCGTTTTGGCGGCATTATTGGCATCTTGCACATCGCAGCCGACCGCCGAGCGAGCGCCGATTAAGGTGGTACAAGCCACACCACAACAGCCACAGCCGACCACTCAGCCTGTGGTTGTCAAGCCAGCACCCAAGCCGCAGCCTGTTGCCCAGCCGACCGTTGCTGTCGCTCCAACTCCCACGCCAGCACCCACTCAAGCCTACTATGGCAGTTTTGGCGAATGGCGTAGCGATTTTGTCCGCCGTGCCACTGCCAAAGGGGTTAATGCCAGTATTCTAAACAGTTTGATGGCAAATGCCACGCTGAACCAACGCATCATTGATTTGGATCGCAGTCAGGCAGAATTTACCAAAATGCCTTGGGAATATGTCGAGTCGGCAGCGTCGTCCAATCGCATCAGCCAAGGCAAAAGCAAATTGAGTGAAAATTACAGCGTGCTGTCTGCCGCCGAGTCGCTTTATGGTACGCCAAAAGAAATTACCGTTGCGATTTGGGGCATGGAGTCATCTTATGGGGCAGGCACGGGTAATTCTGATTTGGTCAATGCCTTGTCAAGTCTGGCTTATGACGGTCGCCGCCGAGAATTTGCCGAAAATGAACTGATCGCCATGGTCAAGATGATCGAGCGTGGCGATGTGAGTGCATCGCAGCTCAAAGGCTCATGGGCAGGTGGTATGGGGCATACGCAGTTTATCCCAAGCACTTGGATTGTGGAAGGGGTCGATGGCAATAACGATGGCCACAAAGATCCGTGGAATCGCCAAGACGCTCTGACTTCCACCGCCAGTTATTTGGCAAATGCTGGCTGGGTACGCAATTTGGCTCCGTTTTATGAAGTGCGTTTGCCGGCAGGTTTTGATTATACATTGCTGGGCAGTAAGCGTAGTTTAGATGCGTGGAAGGGTGTGGGTTTGACTGCGGTCAATGGCGAGTATTTTGGCGGTGCGTCTGAAGCAGAATTGTGGCTGCCTGCTGGTGCTAATGGCCCGGCATTGCTTTTGACCAAAAACTTTGACGCCATTCGTGTTTATAACAATTCATCAAGCTATGCCTTGGGCGTGTCGCTACTTGCCAAGCGTATCGCTGGCGGTAGCGGCTTGGTGCAATCATGGCCACGCCACGAGCAGCCGCTATCACGCACACAGGTGCAAAATCTGCAACGCAATCTGACCGCCCAAGGCTATGACACCCAAGGCATTGACGGTGTCGCAGGCGGCAATACTCGTAAGGCATTCGCTCGTTGGCAAGCCGCCAATGGACAAATCCCTGATGGCTTTATTAGTCAGCGTAGTGCGGGCAATTTGGCTTGGTAAGCTATTTATTTTTTGATTATAGCGATTTAAATCACCATCGGCATTTTTATAAAGTGCTGATGTTTGTTTGTGTTTTGGATAATTTGGGCGGTGTATTTAATCGCCATTTTGCTTTTTAAATGACAAACAAATATTTGATTTACAAAATTATTTACAAAATTTTTAAAAAAATTACTTGATTTTTCCGCAAGGGGGGGGGTAAACTAGACTAAATTTGTTATCAGCATGGCATACCGCTGTGTCTTTTTATGGAGAATTTGACGATGGCAAAACACACTCTAATCCGTAATGTTGCTTGCGTGGCGGTTGCTGCTGCGGTTTTGACGGCTTGCTCTAGTGGTCATGATGGCGGTCCAGCAAATGCACCAAGCCCTTTGGTTCCAGCAACACCAAATAAACCAACCCAAAACACACCAAACCAAAATAAACCAGCTCAGAATAACCCTGCCCCAGCACCACAACCAGCCAAATCACCTGTGGGTAATCAAGGCTTTGCTGCCAATAAAGAAGCAGTGGTAAGTGGTGATCGTAGCTCATCAGTAATTACTGTTGATGGTCATCAGATCACAGTAGAATACCCAGGATTTTATATTGGTAGATTTCTCAATATGAATGATTCTAAAGCTCACACTATTACCAGTGGCACAAACTTCAACCATGTGCGTTTTGGTGCACAGATTGATAAAGTCAATGGCAACACACCGTATGTCTTTGCTGTCGGTAGCGTGACCAAAGATGTGCCTACAAGCGGCAAAGCCAGCTATGTCGGTGATGCTGCTGTAATCAAAGGTCAAAATGTTATTCCTGGTAATGCCAAATTTGATGTGGATTTTGGTGCAAAAACCATCGCAGGTTCTGCTTCAAACATTGCTTTGGCAGGCAAAATCAACGGTGCAGCATTTGAAGGTACCAAAGACGGCGTAGCCATGAAAGGTAATTTCTACGGCCCTGCCGCTGCTGAGTTGTCAGGTGTCTTTAAAGGCAATGATGTACAAGGCTCATTCGGTGCTATAAAACAATAAGCCTGTTTTTTTTCGCAGCCCGCTTGGTTTGACCGAGCGGGTTTTGTGTTATCTGCCAAGACCAAATGCCATTTTCAGACGGCATACCGTTTATCCAGAATCGATGATTATGCGATATTTTCCGTTTTTTCTTGTTTTGCTGCCAGCTGCCGTTGTTGCTGCACCACTGGTTACACCCAATGACACCCTTGCCGATTTGAATCAAGAGCAGATACTTCAGGCAAAGCAGGCGGCCGAGCCATTGCCCAAAGTTGAGCCTAATGCTCCCAAATCCATGACCAAAGAAGAGCTGTTGCAGCAGCCTGAATTGCTGCACAGTGCTATGAATATTGCTTTGGAACAGGTCAATACCGACACGCTTCGTTTTTTGTTGCCGCTTTACCGCCAACTGCCTGATGCCGATTCGGCGATTATCCGTTATACCGAAGCTCTGATTTTGCGTGCAGAAGGCAAATACCGACAGGCAGAGCAGGCATTGTCGGCACTGGCGGCGGAATATCCTGACCATGCACCGCTGCATCTGCAACAGGCTTTGACACTGGCTCAGGATAAGCAGTTTAACGAAGCGGCGGCACAAATCCAAGCTGTCCGCCAAATGTCCGATGTTCCCGAATCCGTGCAACAATATCTGAACGGTTTTGATGCTGCCATAAAACAGGGCAGGCAATGGCAGTTTTATGGCAACGCATCTTATCAGCAAGACGACAATATCGCCAAAACGCCCAAGCAACGACAATACGGAAACTGGCATTTTGCCGAGCCGCAATCGGCACACGGCATTGCATACAACGCCGCCGCCCACAAAACCATACCAATCAAAGGGCATTGGGCGGCACGGGTTCAGGCTTCGGTTTATGGCTCGTTTTATTGGGACGCTCACGACTATGACGATTTAATCGCCCGAGCGGAAGCCGGCCCGATGTGGCGGGACGCTGCACAGGAAATTTCTGTTTCCCCATTTTACGAAAAACGCTGGTTCGGCACCGAGCCTTATTACGATAAAATCGGCGGCGTTGTCCGCTATTCACGGATATTGTCCCCAAAATGGCAGATTTTTGGTGCTTGGCAGTCAGGCCATAAAAAATATCAAGAACGCGCTTTTTTGGACGGCGGCAGCCATTCGGCATCGCTCAGTACGCTTTATAGGCCGTCTGAAAAACGCTCTTTTGTGTTCGGCATCGGCAGCGGCTTGGAAAACGCCAAAGATTTGTCGGACGCTTACCGCCAAAGCAATGTCCGCATTTCGTGGAACGAAAATTGGGGCAGTCAGCAGAATTTTGCAACCACTTTGGAAACTTCAGTGCAGCACCGCCGCTATCGCAGTGCCGACATTTTCAACATTCAGCGACAAGAAACCGAATACGCCGCCCAGTTTTCTTTGTCCCACAAAAAAATCGCCTACAAAGGCTTTATGCCCCGCCTGAATGCGGCTTATTCGGCGGTGGACAGCAACCATTTTTATTACCGCCACCATCAGGGCAAGGTGTTTGTTGATATTAGTAAGCAGTTTTGAAATTAATTGATTAATTGAATTTTAAAAATAACCTACCGATAAAATCAAAATCTGCCATTTGATTTATTATTCACCCTTGTAAATCCTTATCATCGCCCCCATGATGGTAAGGATTTGTATTTTTTGTGCCTTTGGCATATTGATGCTTTTAGTGCATTTTAAGCACATTTTAACTTTGAAATAATCAAGAATTACGCCATGCAATTACCAAAAACCAGCCGCAGTAAATGACCAAAAACTTTGACACCATTCGTGTTTATAACAATTCATCAAGCCATGCCCTAGGTGTGTCGCTACTTGCCAAGCGTATCGCTGGTGCAAATACTCGTAAGACACTCTTTTTTTTATGAGCTAATTAAATCAATTACCTGTGTTGGTGATAATTCTAAGGCATGACAATATTCAATAAATTCAATAACATCCAACCTTCTATCGCCAGTTTCAATTTTACCGATTAAAGAGTAAATGACGCCCAAGCGTTCAGCAAGTGTGCGTTGCGTTAGCCCTAATTCTTGGCGACGCTTGATGAGAATTTGACGAAGTTTTTCATGCTCTGGGGCATGAATGGATTTTCTTAGATTATTCATTGCACCTATTTTAGGTTTGTTATATAATGAACCTGTTTTAGGTGCAAACAATTAGGATTTTTCAATGGGTGAATTAATCAGTAAAGAAACAATGTATGAAGTTATGGAATGGGCGTATAAGCAAGCCGTTGATGGCGTAGGCTTGGGTACGGCTGTTGAGATGGCGGAAGATTATTTAAAAGAGCCAGGCACTTTAGAAGATCAAGTTAATTCCCTTATTCGCTGGCAAAATACCAAAGCTGGTTCGGCAGGGTTTGTTACTGGATTGGGTGGTGCAATAACCATGCCAGTTGCTTTGCCTGCCAATATTGCATCAACACTTTATGTCCAAATCCGCATGGTTGCAGCCATTGCTTATATGACTGGACTGGATATTAAGCACGATAAAGTTAAAACAATGATTTATTTGTGTCTATTGGGCAATGGTGCCAATGAAGCCTTAAAAGATATAGGTGTTACAATTGGTACAAAAACTTTTGAAAATTTTGTTAAAAAACATGTTACAGGAGCGATGCTTACAAAGATTAATAAGGCAATAGGTTTTAGATTGCTCACTAGAACTGGGACAAAAGGGGTAATTAATCTAACCAAACTTGTGCCTGTGCTGGGTGGTGTGATAAGTGGTGGACTTGATGCTTTCACAACCAACCTGGTTGGCAATAAAGCTCGTGATGTGTTTTTGGCCATCGAAGATAAAAGTTTTGAAGGTTTTCGTGGTAATGTTTATAACGAAGATGGTTCGATGGTTTAAGTTGATTAAATATTGATTTGTATTTTATCCAATGGGCGTAATTGTAATTACGCCTTTTTTACACCTTGAATTTATCATATCCACCCCCAACAAGTTAATTAATTACCAAAAAAAAGATCAAATCATGCAATTACCAAAAACCAGCCGCAGCGAACGCCAGACCAATCAGCTTGCTCGTGAATTACAAGACCAAGCCAAGCTTACTGGCATCAATGTCTCAGGCACGCAAATCTCAAGCCAAGCCTTTGAGATGGTAACAGAGTTTGAGCCATCAGGTGATCAGCCGCAAGCGATCGAAAAATTGGTGCGTGGCATCAATGATGGCATGCATGGGCAGCTATTGCTTGGGGTAACTGGCTCTGGCAAGACCTACACGATGGCCAAGGTAATCGCCGAATGTGACCGCCCAGCGATTATCATGGCACACAATAAGACGCTGGCAGCACAGCTATATGGCGAATTTAAGGCATTTTTTCCGCACAATGCGGTGGAATATTTTGTCAGTTATTATGATTATTATCAGCCAGAAGCGTATGTGCCAGCGTCTGATACTTTTATCGAAAAAGATTCTGCCATCAATGACCACATTGACCAGATGCGACTGTCGGCAACTCGAGCATTGCTCGAACGCCGTGATGCAATTATCATCGCATCAGTATCTGCCATTTATGGCTTGGGCGATCCCGAAAGTTACCTAAAAATGCTGCTGCACATTGTCGTGGGCGATAGGGTGGATCGCAATGCCATCATCAAGCGACTGGTGGAGCTGCAATACGAACGCAATGAGCTGGAATTTGCTCGGGGTGCGTATCGTATCCGTGGTGAGACTTTGGATATTTATCCTGCCGAGAGCGAAAGTCTGGCGGTGCGTGTGCAGATGTTTGATGATGAAGTGGAAAAAATCGTCTGGTTTGACCCTTTGACTGGCAAAAATATCAAATCTGTGCCACGCATTACCATCTATCCCAAGTCGCATTATGTAACACCAAGAGATAAGCTAGAAGCCGCCAGCAGCACGATTAAAGACGAACTTGCCGAGCGTTTGGCGTATTTTTATGAGCATGATAAACTGATCGAAGCCCAAAGAATCAAAGAACGCACGCAGTACGATCTTGAGATGATTGGGCAGTTGGGCTATTGTAATGGCATCGAGAACTACTCTCGGCATTTGTCAGGTCGTCCTACTGGCGAAGCACCGCCGACACTGTTTGACTACATTCCGCCAGATGCGTTGTTATTTATTGACGAAAGCCATGTAACCGTACCGCAAATTGGTGCGATGTACAAAGGCGACAGAAGCCGCAAAGAAACCTTGGTGCAGTATGGTTTTCGCTTACCCAGTGCCATGGACAATCGCCCGATGAAGTTTGAAGAATGGGAGCGGATAGCCCCTGCGACCATTTATGTGTCCGCCACGCCTGCCGCTTATGAATTACAAAACAGCGAGCAAGTGGTTGAGCAGGTGGTGCGTCCGACTGGCTTGGTCGATCCGATTTTGGAAATTCGTCCTGTTTTGACCCAAGTGGACGATGTTTTGGGCGAGATTAACCAGCGTAAAGTGCTTGATGAGCGTGTGCTGATTACCACTTTGACCAAACGCATGGCAGAAGATTTGACCAGTTATCTCAAAGAATACGGCATCAAAGTGGCGTATTTGCATTCAGACATTGACACGGTGGAGCGAATGCAAATTATCCATGAGCTGCGAACAGGCGTGCATGATGTGCTGGTGGGGATTAACCTATTGCGTGAAGGTTTGGATATGCCAGAAGTGTCTTTGGTGGCGATTTTTGATGCCGATAAAGAAGGCTTTTTGCGTTCGGAGCGGTCGCTGATTCAGACCATTGGGCGAGCGGCTCGCCATGTGAACGGCAAGGCAATTTTGTACGCCGACAGCATCACACCCAGCATGCAAAAGGCGATTGATGAAACTGAGCGTCGCCGTGCCAAGCAGCTTGCTTTTAATGCCGAGCATGGTATTGTCCCAAAATCCGCCAGCCGTGCCATCACTGATAAGATTGACACAGGCGACGAAGAAAACAGCGAAGTGGTGCATATCGTGCTGTCTGAAGCGTTATCTGGCGTTGATGAAAACATTTTGCACTCACCAAAATTACTCGCCAAAGAAATTTCAAGGCTTGAAAAACAGATGCAAAGTCTATCTCGTGAGCTAAAATTTGAAGAAGCGGCAAAAGTGCGTGATACAGTGATTGCTTTAAAAGAGTTGTTAGTAAAATAGGTTAATATTATGGATATAAATTCAAACTTTAAATACTTAGCATCTGTCTTTGCGGCAGTTTGGGTGGTTTGGAAGTATGTTATTGAACGAAAGGATAAGACACAAGAGAATGATTTTACCAAAATGAGAGCTTGCTTGTGTGATTATCGCCTAAAAAATGATTTGGAGAAGAACCCAATTTTAAGAATGCTATATTTTAAAAACATCAAGCATTTTAATAAAATGGATTGTAATGCCATTGAGATAATTATCAAATTCCAAAATTTTGATAAAAACTTTAACAATCTTACTTATCAAATTGAGAAACTATATCGAAAAAAGTTGATTGTACCAAGCGATAAGTGTGGATTTGAGCTGGATACAAGAAAGGCAAGTTTGCTTTGGTTTCAACGATGGTTTATTGTCGCTATATGTCTTGTTGCTATAGTAGCTACCATAATAGTTGCCATAGGGATTAATTATTATACCGAAGGATCTGGTCTGCAACTTGAATTTCCCGAATTTGTTTACTCCTTGGGGTCAGTGATAATATTCATGGTTGCGGCAGAAGTATGGATATTGAATCAACTGGATTTAATCAAATGCATTAAAGAATTTAAAGAAGCTACAAAACAATAGACCGCATCTTTGATCGATGATTTGCACAATCTCTTAGAATAATGATGAGATGGTTTGTCGTGAATTTCACTCATAAATTTGCTAAAATAGCCCAAACCATCACCATTTTGGCATCATGACACAGCTTTTATCCCCCTTGGTAGCTCAAACAGGCATCGCCGCTCTAGATTGCACGCTGGATCAGGCGTATCTTATCGAAGCGTCCGCTGGCACAGGCAAAACTTGGACGCTCACTGGCATTATCCTTCGCTTATTAATCGAAAAAAAATACCCCCCAGAACGCATCATTGCCACGACTTTTACTCGTGCTGCCGCTGCTGAGATGCAAGAGCGTATCAGCGAGCGGCTGCACAGTTTTTATGGCTTGATGCGGTGGTTACAAGCCATGCAAGCCAAGCACGGCGAATGGTTTGTTGATGATGCTAAACTTGGCATTGATGAGATGGTGGCACATGCCCAGCATGCTGGCTATGATGCAGCCGACCCCATCAATCAGCACCTTTTGGCATTTGTGCTTGATCAGCCGCCAGCGTTTTTGGGTGAAGTGATTTATCGTACAGGGCTGCTTTTAACTTCGCTAGATAAGCTGTTTGTTGGTACGCTGGACAGTTTGGCTCAAAAATGGCTCAAAGAATTTGCCACGCAAATTGGGCATCAAACAGGCATGGAGATTTTGAACGACGCTGGCGAAAAAATCACCGCCTTGGTGCATGACGGACTGCGTGCCGAAGAAGTGCGATTAAAAAACACGCAGCCAGAATTTTATCAACTGATTAAAAACCAAGCACCGCATTTTTTTGCTGATGTGGCAAGCGTGGCACAAATGGTCAATCAGGCGATGAATTTTTTTGGTTCGCCGATTGATACGCTACCAGTGTGCGACGGTATGGCAGGCATCAAGCGGCATTTAGATACGATTTTGCAGCAGGATTTTGGCGGTTTTACGCCATATTTTGATGAAAATTACCGCAAAAAAATCAAAATCAACGGCAGATTGGCACTGACAAAATCCCTGCACCAAATACCGCAAATCGTGGCACTTGCCCAGCAGTATGGCATCGATTTTCTGGATTATCTTGACGATGAGCAACGCAAGTTTTGTGGGCAAATCAAAAAGATTGCCGATGGCGGCTGGCAAATTTTTACCGACAAAGCCGATGCTTGTGATGTGGATAATTTTTCAAAATTGCCCTTGACGGCGTTGGCGGATTTGCTGGGTTTTCAAGATTGGATTGGCCGCTATGTAAATCGATTTTTTGCCATCACTGCCGCCAAAATCACCGAACAAATCCGTGGGCAGATTGGCGATTTGATGGAGCGTGCTGGACAGACGACTTTTACGCTGCAAATGGTTCGACTAAACGATGCCTTAAGTAAAAATCCTGATTTGGCTCGCCACATTCGCCATCATTATCCCGTGGCACTGATTGATGAATCCCAAGACATCAGCGGACTGCAAGCCGAGCTGATTCGCTTGGTGTATCTGGACGAATTGCTCAATTATCGTAAAAATCTTATGCGTTATCAAGCCGTTGGCGGCGATAAGCCAAAACTGCCCAAGGGATTTTTGTTGTTGGTTGGCGATCCTAAGCAGGCGATTTATCGCTTTCGTGGCGGCGATGTTACCAATTATAATTTTATCAAGCATTTTGCCGAAGACCAAAACATTGGCGATGAGCCGCTGATCAATCGAAGTTTGAGTTTGACGATGAACCGCCGTTCTAATGCCAAATTGATCGCAGCATTAAACACTTGGTTTGAAAATAATCAACAAAAGGGCGTGCTAAATCCTGCCAATTTGGGCAATGATATTTATTATCAAACCATTTTGGCACACAAGCAAACCCAAGCACTCAGTTGGCAAAATCAGCCAGCAGACCAACAGATAAGCCAACAAACAGACCAGCAAAGCAAGCAGCCTTTTGGTAGTAGTCCTGTCACGCTGCTGCATTTTGATTATCTGGCACAAGCCAAACAAAGTCGCCGCCAAGCCGACACCATCGCAGGGCATATCAATGAGATTTTACAAAGCGGACAGACGCTTGATGGGCGAGCGATTTTGCCCCAAGACATTGCCGTGCTGTCATACGCTGCTGCACCGCTTGAGATGATTGGCAAATCTTTACAGGCGTTGGGTATCGGTTCGGTGTTGCCACGAGATCAAAATGTCTTTGGCAGTGCGGCGGCATCAGATATGCTGACACTGCTGCAAGCGGTGATTCACCAAAATCGCAACCAATATTTGCTACAACTGCTCATCAGTGATTTGGTGGGCTTTGACTTAGATACAGCAATGCAGCTGCTTGAGATTGACCAAGCTTACACTGATCAATCCAGCCAAGCCCAAGCGGTGCAAGCAGGTGCATCTTTTAAATCCCATTTATTAACTTATCTTAAAAAAATTAATGACAAATGGCAAAAACTGGGGCTGTCGGCAGCTCTGTCTTATGCCTTACAAAATTCACCAATCACCAATAAAAATCAAGATGAAACACAAACACAGCCTTCATTATGGCTGATGGCGGCACGCTTGGGCGAGCGGTATTTGTTAGACCTTGAGCGAGTTGTTGAGCTGTCGAGTGAACAATCCACGCTCAATCAGCTGCATTTTATGGATTGGTATGTGCAGCAAATGCACACCGAAGCCAACGACACCAACAAGCGGCTGGCATTAGCAAGTGAATCTGGCGTGAATTTGATGACCATTCACAAATCCAAAGGTCTAGAATTTCCCATCGTGTACGTACTGGGACTGGATAATGCTCCCAAAAAACACGGAGAATTGAGCCTATATGCTTATAGCGATGAGCAATATCAGCGGCATTTGTCCGCTTGGGCAGATAGGCAAGATGGCGATAAATTTTATGCCAATCAGGACATGGCAGAGCAAATTGACGAAAAAAGACGGCTGGGTTATGTGGCATTGACACGAGCATCTGAGCAGCTGTATATCGTGATCAGTGATAAATTTCGAGCCAGTGATTTGGACACGATACCCATTTTTCAGTGGTTACAATGCACTGACAATAAGCAGCTAAGTTTGCCAAAGCGTCTGGAAAATTCGGCAAATTGGCTGTCGGTGTCTGATGCCAATTTTATTAGCACAGCTTATCAATCGCAATCAGCCAGTACTACCGCCAGAACCTATGCAGCTTGGCAGGCAGTGATGGCTTGCACGGATTTTGTGGGTGAGTATAAGACCAGCTTTACCGCACTGATTACACGACTGGATAAGTCCGCCAAAGCAGCATTGGCCGATGAGCCAGATATGGATCAGCTTGGCGTACTGACCGAGCAGCCAGCCGTTAAGCCGACTGCTCAAGTTGCCCAAGATCCTGCAAGTTTTGCCATAGCGGACATTCGCAGTGACTTTTTGCGTGGTAGCTTGGCGGGGAATTTTTTACATCAAGTGCTGGAGCATTTGCCCACCGATGTGATTGGACAAATGTCATTTGCTGACGCTTATGCCCATGTCAGTGCCATCATCAGTGAGCGTGGCAGACGGCTTGGCTTGGCGGACAAGTACCTAGCGGACAAAAACCCACAAAACCCAGCCGACAGTCCTGTACGCAACGAGCATAGCGAATTGGTGACTTGGCTTTATGACATCATGCAATCACCATTTAGATTATCTAATCAATCATTGGCAAATTTACCGCCATCATCACAAGTGCGTGAACTGAACTTCACCATGGGGATTGGCGACGATTTTAGCATTGCCAAAATCAACGAAATATTCACAACTTACAGCGATCGGCAGCTGATTTTGATTGATGATGATTATCACAACAGCCATCACAGCATCTGTTATCGTTATTTGCGTGGTGAGATTGACTTGGTTTATGAGTCTGGCGGTCGGTTTTTTGTCGTGGATTATAAATCCAACTATCTGGGCGACAAGCCAGCCGATTATCAAGACGCATCAATGATGGCGGCGATGGATAGGGCGGGTTATTGGCTGCAAGCGGCAATCTATCAGGTGGCACTGCATCGGCTGCTAAAAATCCGAATTGCTGATTATGTTGGCAATGAAATGCAGTATTTGGGCGGTGTGGAATATGTGTTTTTGCGTGGTGTCGATGCCAATGATAAGACGGCAGGACGCTTGGTATGGCAGCCACCTTTAGCCCTAATTCATGCATTGGACGCAATTTTTTAGCGTTGCAAATTTGATACTGATAGCAATTTAAGTTAGTAATAAATTAGGAATACTAAATAATGACACAGGATATGATTGGCAGTTATGTCGTGGCGCGCATTCGTGAAAATGCCGCTTGGTATGCCAGTAAAAATGCCTTGCAAGCTCCTTTTGAGCTGTCAAAAAGTGATGAGCAAAGCTATCTTTTGTTACAGCAGACGCTGTTTGAGCTGCTTGACGAAGGCCATACAGTGTGGCAGATTGGCACGCAGGCGGTGATTGACGAATTTGTTTTGGCGAACATATTACCAAATTGGCAAATCCAATGCTTGATGCCGACACTGAATCAGCTGGCACAACAAGCCAGCCAGCCGCCAGATTTTGCCCAAATGTTTGTTTTGATACAAAATACCATCGCCAATCAGCCAAAAAATCTGCCGACAATCGTGCAGCAACTGCTTGATAATTATTTAAATTTACTTGATAAAAACAAATTGGGCGATTGGCAAATTGAACAATTATCTGCACAGTTTTTGTCAGTATTTCGTCTGCACTATGTCATTGCTACCAAGGCACAGACTTTGGATAAGTTTATTCAAATGCTCAAGCAGCATCGGCTGTTTGCCGACATTTTACAGGCAGATTTGCCCCATTATCAAGCACCGATTTGTTATTATGATGATGGTGCAAATTTGTTTTTGTGGACGCAGCGAGCGTATCAGGCGGAGCTGAGTCTTGTGCGACACATTGAGCGTATCAGCCGCTCACCTGCGGTGGTTTTTGCTTTAGATGATTTACCAAAACAGATGAACGCCGCTCAAGTGGCTGCGGTAAAATTGGTGGCAAATCAATCATTTAGTATCATTACTGGTGGGCCGGGGACGGGCAAGACTTTTACGGTGGCACAGATTGTACTGGCGTTGAGTCGGCAGGCGGATAAGTCGGCACTGCGGCTAGGCTTGGCAGCACCGACAGGCAAGGCGGCTCAACGCATGAGCGAATCACTGCAAGCGGCATTGGTTGATGAAGCTGGCATGGCGTTGCCCGAACCAAAAACCATTCACCGCCTGCTGGGGATTGGCAGTCAAGGCACACCAAAATATCATGCCCAAAATCCGCTGCCGTTGGACATGATTATCATTGATGAAGCGTCGATGCTGGGGACGGAGCTTGCCAGTCAGCTGTTTGCTGCCATTGCGTCTGGTTGCCGAGTGATTTTATTGGGCGATGATCATCAGCTGGCGGCAGTCGATGCTGGGGCGGTGCTGGCGGATTTATGCCGTATCAAGGCGTTGGCACATCTGCGGGTGCATTTGAGCGAATCACGCCGATTTGGTGATGATTCTGGCGTAGGTAAATTGGCAAAACTTATCAATCAGCCAGATATAATTGACTTTAGTGATTTTTGGCAACTGTGTGCCGACGATGCCCAGATTCAATTTACCGACACCGCTGGGTTTGATAATTTAAATAAATTGTATGAGCAATTAAGCATAGGTTATCAAGAGTATTTTTATCAAAGCAAAAAATTACGCTTTGAATTTGCCAAATTGTCCGACACTCAGGCAGTGTCGGTGGTCAGTGAGCTGTTTGATACGCTCAATCAATACCGCATTTTGAGTGCATCGCACGCATCGGCATTTGGTGATGAAGCGATTAACCGCTTTTTGACGCGGATTCACCGAGAGCTACTCAAGATGCCGCCATCGTCATCGCCTTGGTATCATGGGCGTGTGGTGATGATCACCAAAAATTTGTACGAATTGGGCTTATTTAATGGCGATATCGGCATTTGTCTATGGGGTAAATCAGGCTTGACGGTTTATTTTGATGGCGGCGAGCTGCGTTCGGTGGCGGTCGATGTGCTGGCCAATGCCGATGTGGTAACTGCTTATGCCATGACCGTGCATAAGTCGCAAGGCTCGGAATGGCGGGCAGTGGCGATTGTTTTTGATGATAGCAATGCTCGCCTGCTGTCAAAAGAGCTGATTTATACGGCGGTAACTCGTGCCAAAATGCAAGTGCAGATTTTTAGCACGCAATCGGCGGTGGTACAGGCTATTAACACACCAACCATTCGCCAAACAGGTCTGGAAATGGTTGCTCGTTTGATGATGGTTGGTGATTAGAAATTCTAAAAATAAATAGGCTTGATGATAAAATTTGGGCTTTCGATTGGTTTTATTCAGTTTTACCCAAGATTTATCGGCTAAGTCGGATTTTGGGTTTGACTGGCAGTCAGATTGACAGCTGAATCTACTGGCGGCGACACCACCTGCCGATATACTTCAAGCGTCTGCACAACCATCTGTTCAATGACATAATCACGAGTCATTGCTGGCGGAATTTGATTTGCCAACAAAAAACTCACCGTCTTACACAGTGCCAGTGCCGTCTGTTCTTTGACCAAGCCTTGTGGATACAAATCGCCCAAAATATCAGCAAACGCCCCCTTTGCCCAGCCGACAATGGGCGTGCCTAAGTGAATGGCTTGCAGGGCAGTCATGCCGATGCTTTCTGGGCGATTGGCAAGTGCCAGCACGACATTGGCAGAAGACAGCCATTCTCGCATATCTGGTGGATTTTTGCCGACAAAAGTAATCCGCTCGTTCAGATTTAGGGCGTGCAGCCGTTGGATAAATTCTTCATAAAAAACGCACTGATGCATGCGTGTTGCTGGATCGTCGTCCATGATGATGGCGTGAATTTTTGGAAATTTTTCTTGTAGATTTCCTAAAATATCTACCAGCCATTCTTGACCGTATTGTGAGCCAACTGGCGTGGGAAATACTAGCCATTTTTTGTGTTCAAGCTCGGGAAATTGAGCAAAAACCTGCTGCAGCCAATGCACGGACGAATGATGGCGATAAGGATATTTACGCACATCAATGCCCCTAGGCACGCAGACCATGGTTGGTTTTTGGCAAGTTTTGTCCGCTTTTTCGGTTTTGGTTTTTTCAAAAATTGTGCGAAAATGCTTATCAATACTTTTTGAAGCACTGATTAACACATCAGCCTGAAATATCGCCTTGGAATAAGAATTGAGCGGATAAAAACCATACAAAGTCGAGACGATTTTTGGGCGGCTGGCAGGCGGATAAGGACGCAGCACCCAATGCAGCACCCAAGCAGGCGTCCGAGAATGCACATGAATAATGTCTGGCTGATATTTATCAATCAAATGGCGTAGAGCAAAAACCTGAAACAGGGCAAACCAGCTTTTTTTGGACATGGGCAAGCGGTGATAAATCGCACCGCCACGCACCAAGCGAGTGATCAGCTCGTGGTGTTTGTCCACGCTACCGACAATAATCGACTGATGACCTGCCTTAATCAAAGCCTGAGAAATCGGATAAATGCCCCGTTCGGATTCATCATGCTTTAACGATGATGACAACTGCAAAATTTTCATATTGCCAACCGATAGATTTGATGATGATTGGTATGATGGCTGACCAATTGTTAATTTATTATTAATTATCAATTGGTCAATTCATTATTTTTGTTAAATTGATTGTGTGTATTGTTGTAAAAATGACAATAAATTTGCCGCATGTTCTTTGGCTTTGACATTGCGAAAACTGCCAATCATTTGCCCAGTTTTATCATAGACAAATGTTGAGCGAACCACACCCAAATGTGCTTTGCCGTACATCATTTTTTCTTTGATGACATCATAATGTTGGCACAATTTTTCGTCGCCATCACTGATTAATTCAATGCTCAATTGCTTTTTGCTGATGAAATTTTGGTGCGATTTGACGCCATCTCTTGACACGCCGATAATGCGATAGCCCAAAGCATCAAATGCTGCTACATCTGCACTAAAATCAATGGCTTGCACGCTGCAGCCTTGGGTGTTGTCCTTGGGATAAAAATATAAAATCAAGCCTTTATTATTGGCATTATCAGCATTGTCAGTGATGAGCGATTTTAAATTGATTGTTTTTTGAGCATCGGCAGCGACCAATGGCAGCTCAAAATCTGGCAAAGCGATGTTTTCGTTTGAATTTTTTAGCATATTTTTCCCTTATGATTGATAATTTTTAACAACTATTGATAAAACTTCGCCACATTGTAGCAAATTTTGGGGGCAAAAAGCCAATTTTGCCACGCATTTTGTCAAATTTTATTGTAATAAGTTACCAATTTGTACAAATTTTTGCGGTTTTGTCAGTTTTTATTTGGCTTAATTGCATCTTTGCGGTAAAATTAACAAATTTTATTAATCGTTATCGGTGGCAAAGTCGTTGCCATGATGATGGCAAGTCCTTTTGGGCAAATTACTGCGTGGATTTTATATGTCTTTATCTTCATTTTTACAAATTTCTGAGCGTGGCTCTAGCGTGCGTCAAGAAGTTATCGCTGGCTTGACGACCTTTTTGGCGATGGTGTACTCGGTGATTGTCGTGCCAAATATGCTCTCGCAAGCAGGTTTTCCAGCTGAGTCAGTATTTATCGCCACTTGCTTGGTGGCGGGTCTGGGTTCGATTTTGATTGGCTTGTGGGCAAATGCACCGATGGCCATCGGCTGTGCGATTTCTTTGACGGCGTTTACGGCATTTAGTTTGGTGCTGGGGCAGGGCGTGAGCATTCCTGTGGCACTGGGGGCGATTTTTTTGATGGGTGTGGTGTTTACCTTGATTTCGGTAACGGGCATTCGTGCGTGGATTTTGCGTAATTTGCCATCGAGCATCGCTCACGGTGCTGGTATCGGCATTGGGCTGTTTTTGCTACTCATTGCTGCTAACGGCGTCGGTTTGGTCGTCAAAAATGACGCAGGCTTGCCAGTAACGATGGGCGAATTTGTCTCTTTGCCAGTGATTTTGTCCTTGGTGGGCTTGGCAGCGATTATCGGCCTTGAAAAATTGCGTGTCAAAGGCAGCATTTTGTGGGTCATCATTGCCATCACAATCATTGGGCTAATTTTTGACCCCCAAGTCAAATCCGATGGTGCAATCCTAAAAATCCCAAGTTTTGGCTCCGATTCGCTATTTATGCAAATGGATTTGATGGGTGCGTTAGATGCGGCGATTTTGCCAGTGGTGTTTGCTTTGGTGATGACGGCGATTTTTGATGCCACAGGGACGATTCGTGCGGTGGCAGGTCAGGCGGATTTGCTTGATAAAGACGGTCAAATCGTCAATGGCGGCCGTGCTTTGACTTCAGATTCTATCAGCAGCTTGTTTTCGGGCATTTTTGGCACGGCACCAGCGGCGGTGTATATCGAATCGGCAGCAGGAACGGCGGTTGGCGGCAAAACAGGCTTGACGGCAATTGTCGTTGGTGCGTTATTTTTGCTGATGTTGTTTTTTCAACCACTGGCGTTTTTGGTGCCAAGCTATGCCACTGCCCCTGCCTTGATGTATGTGGGTTTGCTGATGCTAAGCAATGTCTCAAAGCTGGATTTTGATGACTTTGTCGGTGCGATGAGTGGCTTGGTCTGTGCGGTGTTTATCGTTTTGACGGCAAATATCGTTACTGGCATTATGCTTGGCTTTGGGGCGTTGGTGCTTGGCCGCTTGATTGCTGGTGAGTTTAATAAACTCAACATTGGCACAGTGCTGATTGCCATTGTGCTTGTGGCGTTTTATGCTTTGGGCTATGCCATTTAATTTTTATTAATTAGTATGTTAATAAAAATACCCCCCTGTTGGTTTAAACTGACAGGGGATTTTGCTTTTATTTGGCTTGGCTAATTGTCATAAAACGGACAATTTAGCAATGCTAAAATTAACAATGTCAAAAACTCATCACGGCAAAAGCTCAAGCAGTGTCTGATAAATGTCGGCTTTTTTATCGGCATCTGACTCTAGATGAGCATCAAACGAAGCTCCCAGCACCGCATAGCGAATGACGGCATAGCGTGGGGCGCTGTCAGTATCGGCAAATTGTCGCTGCTTTTGGGCGGTCCATGCGTGCCATTGCTGCTGCATGATGGCATCGGCATTGATGGCACGAATCAGCCCCGTCCAGCCACTGTCCAGCCCAATTTCTGGGTTTTCAAACATCACTTGCACATAGGCCTTGGTAAATTTGCCATCAATGTCGCCCAACTCATCAACTTTGGCAAGAATGGCGGTGTTTAACTGGGCGATAAACAGCCCAATCACCGCACCAAGCAGCTCATCTTTGTTTTTAAAATGATGAAACAAACCGCCTTTACTGGTGCCTGCCAAATCGGCAACTTTTTGCATCGATAAATTGGCAACGCCTTCTTTGACCATCAAGTCTTTGGCCGCCATAATTAAGCTATGCTTAAGTAACTCTGGGTTGTTTTTACGCTTTTTTGTGCCATCTTTGCCATCATTTGGGTGGTTATCAAGCAAATTATCCATCGGATTGTTGGACAAATTTTCAGGTGAATTTTTAAGTAAATTGCCAAGCGGATTGTGGCTTGCTGATGATGGCTGATTTGATGTAAACAGGTCTGTTGTGGTCATAAATTTATCCCAAAATTGACGATGGTTTTTTCAAAAACCAACTGGTCGGATTTTATATCAGATTTTATAAAAGTGGGGCGAAATTTGCAAGCAGATTTTGGGATTTTGCTAAGGTTTTGTTTTGGAGTGAATAATTTGGTGAAAACTTGGGTGCAAAATTCTGGTACAAATTTGGGTACAAAACTTTGACCAAAAAAAACCAACGTATCATTTCATCGCAGTTTTTATCAAATATGACACAAAAATGTGATGCAAATATGATACAATAAGAAAAATTACTCTCATTTGGCTTGGAGCTTGACATGACTGATAACAAAAAAATCCCCCATGTGCTGATGATTTTGGACGGTGTGGGACATCGTGAAGATCCCAGAGATAATGCGGTTTTGGCAGCAAATACTCCCAATCTTGACGCCCTGACTGCCAGCTGTCCAAACGGTCTGATTTCAGGTTCAGGTCTTGATGTCGGCTTGCCTGATGGTCAATTTGGCAACTCAGAAGTGGGGCATATGAATTTGGGTGCTGGTCGGATTTTGTTCCAAGATTCAACTCGTATCATGAATGAGATTGCGGGCGGTGAGTTTTTCCAAAATCCTGCCCTAACTGACGCTGTCAAAGCCACGCTGGATAACGAAGGGGCGGTGCATATTTTAGGCTTATTGTCTGATGGCGGCGTGCATGCACACATTGACCACATCAAAGCTGCTGCCAAATTGGCTCTGTCTCAAGGGGCGATGCAGGTTTTTGTGCATGCGTTTTTGGACGGTCGTGATACGCCGCCGCAGTCTGCCGAAAGCTATGTGACCGATATTGAAAGTTATTTTGCCCAAATTAATGGCGAATTTGACGGCGATGCCAAAATCGCCAGCGTGATTGGCCGTTTTTATGCCATGGATCGTGATAAGCGTTGGGATCGTGTCGAAGCCTGCTATGAGCTATTGACCGAAGGCAAATCCGTCCGCCGTGCCGACAGTGCCATCGATGCTGTCCATCAAGCCTATGCTGCTGGTGAGACGGACGAGTTTGTCCAAGCGACATTCATCGAAGAAGATGGCGTGATCTGCGATAATGATGGCGTGATTTTTATGAATTTCCGTGCTGACCGAGCCCGTGAAATCAGCTTGGCGTTTGTTGATGCTGATTTTGGCGGTTTTGATCGCCACATTGTGCCTGAGCTGTCGGCATTTGTCATGCTGACCAAATACTCTGACGAATTGGAAAACAACCCAAAAACCACCATCGCTTATCACCCAACCAGTTTGGCAAATACTCTGGGCGAATATCTGCAAAATTTGGGCAAAACCCAGCTACGCATTGCCGAAACCGAAAAATACGCCCATGTAACTTTCTTTTTTAGTGGCGGCCGTGAAGAGTTGTATCAAGGCGAAGATCGCATTTTGGTCAATAGCCCTGATGTCAAAACTTATGACTTAAAACCTGAAATGAGTGCGTTTGAAGTTACCGAAAAACTCACCGCCGCCATCGACTCTGGCAAATATGATGTGCTGATTGTCAATTATGCCAATGGCGATATGGTGGGGCATTCTGGCGTTTTTGAAGCGGCGGTAAAAGCGGTTGAAGCGGTGGATACTTGCATTGGCGAAGTGGTGAAGCATGTCAAAGCGGCAGGCGGCCACTTGCTCATCACTGCCGATCATGGCAACTGTGAGCAAATGCAAGACTACGAAAGCGGACAGGTACATACCCAGCACACCACTGAGCTGGTACCGTTTATTTATGTCGGTGATAAGGCAGTCAGCGTCCGCACAGGCGGCAGATTGTGCGATGTTTCGCCAACCATTTTGTATTTGATGGGCATGGATAAGCCAAGTGAAATGACTGGTGAGAGCCTGTTGGTCGAGTGATTGGCATTTGTTGATTGACAGTTGGTGATTGATTGCACCAGATTGACCACACAAAAGGTATCGCATATGAAGTTTGTAGCACTGATGGCGGCAATGCTCATGGCAAGCAGTTTACCTGCCTTTGCCACCACCGCCACCAATCCCGATTCACCGAATTTGGACGCATTAGATGTTGAGCCAAATCAGCTGTATGGCATCGATGGGCTGCATTCTGGGCGAGTGCCGCTGGGGGCAATCAGCCCAGCAACGCTCAAGACCTTTGTGCAGGCAGTGGATTTGATGCGGCGAGAGTACATTGAGCCGATTGATGATGAAGCCTTGTTTTATTATGCGATTAACGGCATGCTTAACCGTGTGGATCGCAATGCTGAGTTTTTGGACGCCAACGCTTTTGCCAATCTCAACTCATTCACCGAAGGCAATGTCGCCAGTGTGGGGCTAAAGGCCGTCTGGCGAGCGTCTGATGCTCATTGGGTGGTAACTGAAGTGCTGACGGATTCACCTGCTAAGATTGTCGGCATCACAGCAGGCGATTATCTGCATCAAATTGGCGACATTAAGCTCAATCAATCCCAAAGTGAAAATGACATTGTGCAGCTGTTAAACGGCATTTCAGGCAGCAGTGTCGATGTTACTTATTCTAAGGCGGGTCGTTCTAAGCGGACGGTCAACCTGATTCGCAATCAGCTTGAAAAAAGCAGCATTGAAGTTTTGGTTCAAAATAACATTGCCATCATCAAATTGCCCATTTTTCAAAACAACACTCGCCAAGAAATCCTAAATCACCTGTCGGCAATTACCACGCCAGTACAGGGCGTGGTGCTGGATTTGCGAAATAATCCGGGCGGTGTTTTGGACGCTGCGGTTGATGTGGCATCGCTGTTTATGCGTAAGCAAGTGGTAACACAAGTGCAAAATCGCACAGGCATTGAGCGAGTGTTAGAAACCCAAGGTTCGCCAATTTTAGAATCTGTGCCAGTGGTCATCTTACAAAACCGCTATTCAGCGTCTGCTGCCGAAGTGCTGGCAAGTGCCTTGCAGACGCACGAGCGTGCCTTAATCGTCGGCGAAACCAGCTACGGCAAAGGTTCGGTGCAGTCGGTGATTCCCATCGGTATCCATCAAGGCATCAAGCTGACAACGGCACATTATCTGACGCCAACAGGGGCGGAGATTGACAAAATCGGTGTCGTGCCAGATGTCAGCTTTGAGCGAGAATTGACGGTAGGCGATGACACTTGGCTAAAATTAAGCCTAGGGCTGGTAGAGCAAGCCAAATCACGAGCAGCCAGCCAGCATAGTGAAGACGCTGTCAAATAAAATGTTAAAATTTTTTTTGTATTAATGCTTAAAAAAACACCCCAAATTTGAGCATTTAGGGTGTTTTACTTTTCAATAATTAAGCATTGGTTTGTGCCAAGCCATGACGAATGGCAAGGTGGGTAAGTTTGACATCGCTGTCCACGCCCAATTTTTCAAAAATGCGATAGCGGTAGGTGTTTACCGTCTTAGTGCTGACAAACAGCTGATCGGCAATCTGCTGTGTACTTTGGCAATTCACCACCATCATCGCCACTTGTTTTTCACGCTCAGACAGGCTGTCAAAGGGCGAATCGGCTTGCTCACCAAGGACAGACTCGGCAAGCTGTTCGGCGACATCGTGGCTAAAATATTTGGAGCCTGCGTGTACTTTTTTGATGGCACGAATCATCTCATCAAGCGGTGTGCCTTTGGTGATATAGCCATTCACGCCTGCCTTTAGCAGCATCGACGGATAAGGCTGTGCCGACAGACCAGAGACCGCCAGCACTTTGACCGCCGAGTTGAACTGTTTGATGCGGCGAGTCGCTTCGACGCCATCGATATTGGGCATATTGACATCGAGCAGCACCACATCAGGGTGCAATGCACGCACTTGCAGCACCGCACTGTCGCCATCAATGGCTTCGCCAACAACTTCAATATCAGGGTCATCATCTAACATGCGTGTGATGCCCATTCTGACCAAATCGTGATCGTCTGCGACCAAAACTTTAATACTCATCGCTCGCCTTATTTTATGGGTTGCATGGGTATTGTAGCAGTAAAACGCCAAGATGTCGCTTGTTTTTGGGCAATTTGTGTAAAATTTACCAAAAATTCATGACAATAAACACGCCAAAATCACGGCAAGGCAAGCCACCAAATTTATAAAATGGCAAATTGGTAAAAAGGCTATCATAACAAAAGGGCAAATGCCGTTTAGTTGCATAACACTTTATCTAAACAAACCACCCAAATCAATTGCCAAAAAAAGAGTCCAAGCAAAACTTGAACCCTTTATTTTTATTGACTTTATCGGCAAAACCGAATCATCAATACATCGGCTTTAATTAGCCTTTTAGTGCTTTGATGGCAGCATTTAGGCGGCTCTTATGGCGAGCAGCTTTATTTTTGTGAATGATGCCTTTGTCAGCCATACGGTCAATGACAGGTACTGCTTTGTTATAGGCTTCAGTTGCCAATTCATAAGATTTGGCTTCGATAGCAGCGTTTACACGCTTGATGAAAGTGCGTACCATTGAACGCTGAGAAGCGTTGTGCTGACGACGCTTGGTGTTTTGACGAGCGCGTTTGCGAGCTTGTGCAGAGTTTGCCATAGGATAAATCCTTAATAATAATCAAAATCAATGTAAAAGTGGGTGCAACACGCTTGAGGTAACGCATCGCTTGGACAATATGCCCAATATATTACCAAAATCTGCGGCATCTCACAATATATAAATGAAATTTTTCTTGATAAATTTGTGAAATTGGCACGCTTTTTGCTGATTTTGTCGGTTTTTGTGTCAGATTGCTGGAATTTTGTGTTAAAATTTGTGCTAAAATAAGCAAAGTGATGCCAGTCATCAAGCCATGAGCAAATTTAGTAAATTGAGACAATATTAATGAAATCTAAAGCCATTGTAATCGGTAGCTCAAGTCGTGTCGGGCAGGCGTTGGCTCGTGAGTTGGCATTGATTTATGAAACGGTGATTTTAATCACTCGTAAGCAGCCACGGGCAATCAGCCCTAACATGCAAGTGTATCATGTGGCGGATTTTCAGGCGTTATCATCAACCATCGAATCCATCGCCATCGGTGCAGATACCGATGCATTCAGCTGTCTTGGTGTGGCACAGTCGCAAGTGGCAAGCCGTGATGAGTTTTATCAGGTCAATGTGCTTTATAACCTAGAATTTGCCAAAGCCTGTAAGAAAAAGGGCGTGCAGCAGTTTTATTTTTTGTCAAAAGACGGTGCCGATGCTCCCAATCACGATGACGAATTGACCGCCAAAGCAGATGTTGAGTATTATTTGCGGACATTGAGCTTTGATACTTTGGCGATTTTTCGGCTCAATCAATTAACACCACTAAAACAAACTTTTGGCCTAAAAACCGCCCTAAGAGCCAGCCAAAAAGCCATTCAAGGCGTGCTGTCGGCGGTAAGATTTCAAAGCAAAAAACACCCACTTAGCCCAAAGCAAGTCGCTGCTTGCATGGCTTTGTGTGCCTATGAACACAATCACAAGCCACAATTACGCACGCCAAACCAAGCAACCATCATCACGCATGAGCAGATGATTAATAAATTTAAATAATCAATTTGTTATCATTAAATAAATAAAGTCTTTTTATCAGCCCCTATGCAATCATAGCGGTTATTGCTTGGCTGTGCCGATAAAATGCCGTGCAATTTGCCAAAAATACAGATATTTATATAAAATTTTACCAATTTATGCTATAATGACTCGTTAAATTTTCGGGTATTTGCCCAGTGATTTCAAGGAATTTTTATGAGTGATTCGGTCAGTCCTATTGGCATTGTCGATGAATTGAAACGGTCGTATCTGGACTACGCAATGAGTGTCATTGTGTCTCGTGCTTTGCCTGATGTGCGTGATGGACTTAAGCCTGTACATCGCCGTATCCTGTACGCCATGCACGAGCTGGGTAATGATTATAATAAAAAATACCTAAAATCTGCCCGTGTGGTCGGTGATGTCATCGGTAAATACCACCCGCACGGCGACACGGCAGTTTATGATGCGATTGTCCGCATGGCACAGGATTTTAGCTTGCGTTATATGCTGGTCAATGGTCAAGGTAACTTTGGCTCGATGGACGGCGATCCACCAGCGGCGATGCGTTATACCGAAATGAAAATGCAGAAGCTGACGCATAAGATGCTGGCGGATTTGGACAAAGATACGGTTGATTGGGAAGACAACTACGATGGCTCAATGAAAATGCCAAGCGTGTTGCCTGCTCGCATTCCAAACTTGTTGGTCAATGGCGCAACAGGCATCGCTGTCGGTATGGCGACCAACATGGCACCGCACAATTTAACCGAAGTGCTAAACGCTTGCTTGGCATATGCCGACAATCCCAATATCTCAACCGATGAGCTGATTACCCACATCACTGGCCCAGATTTCCCAACGGGCGGCATCATTTATGGCAGAAGTGGCATCATCGATGCTTATCGCACTGGCAAGGGTCGCTTGCACATTCGTGGCCGCTATCACATTGAGCCAATGAGCGATCACGGGGCGAATAAAGAGCGTGAACGCATCGTCTTTACCGAAATTCCCTACCAAGTCAATAAAGCCAATCTTATCAAGCACATTGCCGATCTAGTCAATGCCAAAAAAATCGAAGGCATCAGCGAGATTCGTGATGAATCGGACAAAGAAGGTGTGCGTGTGGCGATTGACCTGCGTCGTGGCGAAAATGCAGAAGTGATGGTGAATAATCTGTTTAGCCAGACGCCACTTGAGACCAGCTTTAGCATTAACATGGTCGCCTTGGACAATGGCCAGCCTAAGCTGATGACCTTGCGAGATTTGGTGGCGGCATTCATTCGCCATCGCCAAGAAGTGGTAACACGCCGCACGATTTTTGAGCTAAATAAAGCCTTGGCTCGTGGGCATTTGTTAGAAGGCTTGACCATTGCTCTGGCTAACATTGATGAAGTGCTAGAAACCATCAAACAATCCGCCAACCGCAGTGCGGCACGAGATAACTTATTGGCACGCACTTGGCAATCGGCTGGTGTGGTGGCGATGCTTGAAGCGGCAGGGGCGGACTCTATTCGTCCTGAGATTATCGATGGCGAAGATTTGAACGCCCCTTATGGACTCATTGACAACAAAACACGCTATCGCTTATCACCTGAGCAAGTTAATGCCATCTTAGACATGCAGCTGCACCGCTTGACAGGGCTTGAGCAGGACAAGCTGACTGGCGAATATCAAGAGATTTTGGGTGAAATTGCCCGCCTAAATCTGATTTTGAATGATTTTGATGTGCTGATGGGCGTGGTGCGTGCCGAGCTGATTGAGATTCGTGATGAATTTGGCGACGAACGCAAAACCGACATTGTGGACGGACGACATGACTTTAGCCGTGAAGATCTGATTCCAGAGCAGACGGTGGTTTTGACCGTGTCGCATACTGGTTATGCCAAAACGCAGCCAATCAGCGATTATCAAGCCCAAAAGCGTGGTGGCAAAGGGCGTTCTGCCACCGCCATGAAAGAAGATGATGTGATTGAACATCTGTTGGTAACTAGCACGCACGCACATATTATGTGTTTTACCAATACAGGGCGAGTGTTTGGCTTGCGTGGCTTTGAGATTCCGCTGGCATCTCGTGGCTCAAAAGGCCGCCCATTGGTCAATTTGATTAACCTTGAGCCTGATGAAGCGGTTACGGCAATTTTACCAGTGGCCGATTTAAAAGACGAAAACAGCTTTGTCTTTTTTGCCACAGCGTCTGGTACGGTGAAGCGTGTGGCGTTGTCGCAATTTGCCAATTTGCGAGCCAATGGTTTGCGTGCCATCGATTTGGCGGACGGTGATATGCTGATTGGTGTTGCCATCACAGACGGCGAGCAGCAGATTATGCTGTTTAGTAACGAAGGCAAGGCGATTCGTTTCAAAGAAGACAGCATTCGTGCGATGAGCCGTGCCGCCAAGGGCGTGCGTGGTATGCGAGTCAATCTGTTGGCAACCGCCGATGATGAAGAAATCATCGAAGACGATGGCGAAGATAGCGGCGATGGCTTTGCCGTCAGTCGTGTGGTGTCGCTGGTGGTCGTGCCAAAAGGCGGCGAGATTTTGTGTGCTTGCGAAAATGGCTTTGGCAAACGCACGCCAATTGACGACTACCCAACCAAAGGGCGTGGCGGTAAAGGTATCATTGCCATCAAGACTTCCGAGCGTAATGGTCAGCTGGTTAAGGCGGTCGCTGTTACTGGCGAAGAAGATGTGATTTTGATTTCGGACAAAGGCACTTTGGTGCGCACGCCAGTGGCACAGATTGCCACCGCTGGGCGTAATGCTCAAGGCGTCAAGCTGATTCGCATCGCTGATGAAGAAGTACTGGTCGGCATGGCGTGCGTTGAACACGAAGAAGACAGTGATACCGATGATGACAATGGCGATGTTACCGCTGCTGTGGCTGATAGTACCGCTGATACTGGTGCCGCTGATGCTGCCGATGGTTCAAACGCTGCAGACACCATTGAGCCAACCGAATAAACCAAGCCAAATACAGCCAACATAACAACAAACCAAGCCTTGTGTGCTTGGTTTGTTTTGATTGGTCATCATTGATGAACTATCAATCGCTTATTAAATCATTGGTTCAATCATTGGCAAGTTTTGCAATTGGCTTTTGGCGATGAATTTTTTTTAATAAATTTTTAACAACTTCTTTTAATAAATTTTATAAACTAACTGCCAATCAACGGCGGTTTTGAGTAATTTTTTATGCTTCATTTATATCATCTGAATAAATCTCGTTCGTTTCGTATTGTCTGGCTGCTTGAAGAACTAAAACTTGCTTATGGCATTGACTATCAGCTGCACCAGATAGAGCGTGATGCACGCACGGCACTGGCTCCAGAGCATTTGACACAGATTCACCCAATGGGCAAAGCACCGATTTTGGTTGATGACAGCTTGCCTGCTGGCGAAAATAGCCTTGCTGAATCGGCGGTGATTATTGAGTATTTATTAAAAACCTATGACACAGATGCTAAGTTTTATCCCACCGTCGATGCCCAATCACCAAAAACCGCTGGCAAGGCGTGGCGTGATTATACTTTTTGGTTGCATTTTGCCGAAGGTAGCCTAATGCCGCCTTTGGTGATGGGGCTGATTTTGGATAAGGTCGCTGCCAAATCGCCGTGGTTTGCCAGACCAATCGCCAATAAGCTAAACAGCAGCATTCATCAGCTGATTTTGGACAAAAACCTTGCCAATGCCTTGCAAATGGTGGAATCAGCACTGGCAAATCAAGACTGGCTAGCAGGGCAGTTTAGCGGTGCGGACATTCAGATGTATTTTGCGGTAAAAGGAGCAAAAGTGCGTGGCGTGTTGCCAGCAACGCATCAGCACACTTTGGCGTGGCTGGCACGCTGCGAAAGTCAGCAAGCCTATAAAAATGCCGAAAAACTCGCTGGTACGGCATTATAAATAGCAACACCAACAGCAATCATGACCGCTTAGCAATCAAACATTGGTAAGTATCAGTTAACAATCATTTGGTCAAAATTTCTGCCAATTTGGCTTTATTGTTGGTATTATCCCACGCTGTCAAAAATTGTAGGCGGTGCTTGTAGATTTCGCTTAAGATAAGATTTTTGCTGCCAGCTTGCTGTTTTTGTAGCACATCTTTAAGTGCAGTGCAGAGCAGTTCAAAAAACCGCAACTGACGGTCGTCAATTTGCCCAATTTGTGCTTGATGAGCCAGCATATTTTGGGCAAATGCCTGCCAATGCGTCTGAATTTCACGCTTGGCGGTATCGCTCATGGCAGCGATAATAAAATACGCCCAATCATGGCGGTGGCTAGCGTTTGACGCATCATTTGCCAAGCCATCGGCTAATAAATCCGTGGGCAGAGAGCGGATAATATCAATGATTTCACCCAATAAACCGCTGTCAAAACTTGCCCATGATGGCAAATCTGGCACGCCCAAAGACTGCCGCTCAAGGTGTGTGGCAAATGGCAAATGTGCCTTGTCCATGCCTGACTGCTCAATGATATACGCCAAAGGGTCAGGCGTAAGCAAACTTGGCGTGTGGATAAGGTGTAGGGCAATCTCGGTTAGCACCTGAATGTCGTTGTTGTTGGTGTAGTCAATATGACTAACCGCTGGGCGAGCGTAGCCAGCTTTATCGGCGGTTTTGAGCTTTTGGTAAATGTCGCTATTGAGCCACCATTTTAGGCTAGAGCCTTTTGGAAATAGGTCGGTCAGCTGCCGAAGTGTCGCCATGGCGTGTGCCTTTTGTTCAGGGCGGCTCAGATCGTATTTGGCAGACAGCACGCCATACAGATAATCAGAAATACTCATGGCATTATCAATGGCATCTTGCATGGCGTTTGTGCCGTAGGTTTTTAGGTAAGTGTCGGGGTCGTGATTGTCTGGCAAAGTCAAAAAATACAATTCTCGCCCATCATGCAGCACTGGCGTGGCAATTTCCAAAGTCCGCCATGCCGCCCGCTGACCAGCTTCATCACCATCAAAACACAGTGTCAATTTGTTATGATAGCGAAGTAAGCGGTCGATTTGTTTTTCATTGGCGGCAGTTCCCATCGGAGCCACCGCACCACAGATGCCTGCTTGATGCAGAGCGATAACGTCCATGTAGCCTTCGACCATCAGATAGTTGCTGGCTTTTTGTTGGCGTGCTTCGTATAAGCCGTATAAAATATGCTGTTTTTGAAAAACTGGCGATTCGCTGGAGTTGATGTATTTTGGCAGCTCATCGCCCAGACTACGACCAGCAAAACCGACCACACGCCCTTGATTATCACGAATGGGAAAAATAATCCGATTTCGCAGCAAATCAAAGGTTCTGCCTTGTGTCTTGGACGAATCTCGCACCAGACCTAAGATTTTTAGCCCTTCGATGTCTTGGGGAAAAACCTCTTCCAGATGTTGCCAGCCTTCGGGGGCATAACCCAGCCCAAAAGTAGCAATGGTGGCATCAGTCAGCCCACGGTTAATAAAATACTGCTTGGCGATGGGCGTATTTTCAAGCATAAAACGGTAATAATGATACACGCTATCAAGCAAGCTGTACAAATCGCCTTGCGGTTCGTTAAGCGGTTCATGCAGCGGCATCGGCTCAATCTGCACTGGCGGCATCACATGGTCAGAATTTGCCATGGCAGGCATTGGCATTTGACCATGATAAACAGGCTGATTGAGGTGGTTGGGCTGATGGCTTGGATTGTCGCTGACAACATTTGAGCCATTTGAGCCAACTGGCGGATTGGTGGCTTGTGGCTGACTGCTTGGCCGCTCGGTCGGTGCTGGTTTGACGACGGTTTGATTTGGCTTGGTTGGTTTGTTGGTTTTTTTGTACTTAAATTTTTGCTGATAAGCATCGTCTTTGGGCAGCTCAACGCCTGTCTGCTCGGATAAATATTTGACCGCTTCAACAAAACTCAAGCGTTCGTATTCTTTTAAAAAAGTAATCGGATTGCCCTTGGCGTGGCAGCCAAAGCAATAGTACAAATTGGTCTCAGGATTGACATAAAAAGACGGCGTTTTTTCGCCATGAAAAGGGCAGCAGCCTTTGAACTCACGCCCAGCTGGTTTTAGCGTGGTGTGCTTGCCAATCATAGCAACCAAATCCGCTTGGCTGTTGAGTGCTTCAAGTACCGATTCTGGAATACGCATGGCGATGATTGCCCCAATCTTGTTCAGATTTTGATGGATAAAGTTCAATGAAAAATCAAATCAATCACTTATCAATCATTTATCAATAATTTAGATAAAATAACAAAACGGCATAACGATGCCGTCTGTTGTCATTTCAATGGCGTTGCTTGTTGTCGTTGATGATTTGTCAAATTTACCAATTCAACCATTCATCAATTTATCAATATCCACCAATTCGCCAACAAGCCGATTGGCAGATAATCGGTAAATGATTGGCAAGTCATTGGCAAAACCAATCACGCACCAATCACCTGACCGCTTCACTTAGCCATTAGCGTGGCACATCGTTCATATGACCTGCCTGAGATTCGGCAGTTGGCAAATCCAAGCTCAAATTTGGGCGGCGGCTTGGCTTGCTGTCAGACGATGGTGCAACCGTTGGCGTGTCTGTTGTCGGTAGGGCGATGCCACTGGCAGAGTGGATAACCTGTGTGCGTGTCTGGCCGTTGTACTGACCTTGGTAGCTGTCCAGATTTTCGCTGGCACGACCAAGTTTACCAAAGCTGATGGCTGATAGTACTTTTTGGGTGGTGGTTTTGGCGTTGGTGGTGTTTAGGCGTACCGAGCCATCACGGTTAAGATATTGCGGATAGTTGATTTGCAATAGTGTTTTGTATTGATTGGCGGTATCGCTCAGACCCAATCGCTCATTGGCATATGCTAAAATGGCAGTCGCTTCAGGCACGGCGTTGGATTGTGGATAGTATTGAAAAACCCACTTGGCACGGTTCGCCGCAGCGACCATGGTATCTCGCTTCAGATACCAGCGAGCCGCCACCAGTTCATTTTCGGCAAAGTCATTATAAATCGCCAACATGCGTTGTGCGGCATCGGCGGCATAAGGGCTGTTTGGATAATTATTTACCAAAGTTTGAAAATCTTGAAATGCCAAACGCAGATAAGTAACATCTCGCTGTGATTGATTTAGGTTGAATAAGCGAGATGCTTTTGGTGCACCGCCCATATTGGTTACGCCTTGGACATATAGGGCATAATCCACCGAACGGCTGTTTGGGTATAAGCGGATAAATTCGGCAGTACTGTTTAGCACCGCTTCAAAGTCATTAGCACGATATTGGGCATAAATCAAATCCAACAAAGCTTGTTGGGCATATTGACCAGTCGGATAAAAGGTGCGAATGTTATTCAAAGCGGTGATGGCTTCACGGTTTTGACCTTTGTCCAAGGCTTGACTGGCGTCTTGATAATAGGCACTGTCGCTCTTTTCGGCACTGACAACGACATCTCTTTCTTTGTCAAACAGTTTATTAACGCTTGCACAACCACTGATTGCCAGCGTGCTGATGGCAATGGCGGCAGCAAATTTGGTAGGCGATGATTTCATAAATATTCTCGTGCGATGCTAAAAAGACAGATTGGCGGTTAGTGTAGCATATTTTTTGGCATTGAACAATGATTCAAAACCACCGCCGCTTTATAAAACCATTGACAAAGCTATTGATAAAAGCAGCGATAAACCTATGGCACAATCATTGATATAATCACTAATAAAAGCAGTAATAAACTTGTGATAAAACTTGTGATAAAGTCGCTGGCAATTTTGACCGCAGCAACATACCCACTTTGTCCACGCTTGACTTGGCAAATCAACAAATCGCTATGGCAAGTGTCGCCAAAATGTGCTAAAGTTGCCCATCATTTTACATTTGGGTAACATCATGCAGTCAGTTTTTGAGCAGGCGACTTTTGGACAGGCGACTAAGAACAATGATGCGTCGTCTGCAGATTTTGATGAATATTTTGCCAATGAATTGAACGAATTGGCGGACGATTTGATTGACGGTTTGGTAGATGATTTGGCGGATAATTTAACGGACAATTTAACCGATAATCTGGCGGACAATCTGGACGAAACTGCCAAAAAAACCGCACAAAATGCCATCAATGCCACTTATGTGGTGCAAGATGCCGATGTTGGTATGCGTTTGGATAAGCTGGCTGCCACGATTTTTACCGACTTTTCTCGTGGTAATTTGCAAAAATTCATCGAATCTGGCGACTTGAGCGTCAATGGCGACACCGTCAAGCCAAAATACGCCGTCAAAGCAGGCGACACGCTACAATTGACCATCGCAGTGCAGGCACATTCTGAAGATTTGCCCGAAAATATCGCCATCGATGTCGTTTATCAAGACGATTATTTGTTGGTCATCAATAAACCTGCTGGCATGGTGGTACACCCGGGGGCAGGCAATCAGACAGGCACTTTGGTCAATGCCTTGCTGTATCATTATCCCAACCAGTCGCATCTGCCCAGAGCGGGGCTGGTGCATCGCATTGATAAAGACACAACAGGGCTTTTGGTCGTGGCTCGTGATAAAGCCACGCAGCTGGCTTTGGTCGAGCAGCTCAAGGACAAAAGCGTCTATCGGCACTACCAATGTGTCGCTTTGGGGTCGGCTCATGAGATTTTACGCCACGCCTGCATTGATGCACCGATTGGCAGGCACGCCACGCATCGCACCAAGATGGCAGTGCGAGCCACAGGTAAGCCTGCTGTTACGCACATTGTCAGTGCAAAGAACATACATGAGCGTTACAGTCTGCTTGATGTACAGCTACAAACTGGCCGCACGCACCAAATCCGTGTGCATCTGTCGCACATCGGACACCCTTTGGTGGGCGATCCTGTTTATGGTACTTCGCCCCGTGCAGGCTTAAGCCAGTCGCAGCGGCAAGCCGTACAGGACTTTGGTCGCCAAGCCTTGCACGCTCATACTTTGGGCTTTATTCACCCTGCCACAGGCGAGCAGATGCAGTTTCATGCACCATTGCCTGATGATATGCTGGCGTTGATTGAGATTTTACAAAATGGCTGATGACAACAAAAATTGGTCAAATAAAAAACTGGCAAAACTGGCACAACCGATAAATTAGCAAAATCAGTAGATTAACAAACAAAATGGCGAGCATCGCAAATGACGGACAATAGCACGGATAACAACTTAGCAAACAGCAATTTGACAAGTAACAGCTTAACAGGCAATCGCCCAAAGACGCTGCCATTGGACACTTTGTATAAGGACGATAAAATTTGGGTGGTGCAGACGCACGCAGGCAATTTTGATAAATTTGCCAAATTGCCACAATCACAGCCGCCACAGCAATCGCAATCATCACAACTGTATGGCGAGTTTAATTTGGGCTTACATGTCAAAGATGACCCCAATGCGGTGCTGATTCGCCGTGCTGAACTTTTGGCAAATTTACAAAATCAAGGTGCTAAGATTGATCGCATTCATTGGCTCAACCAAGTGCATGGCGATGCGGTGGTCGATGCCGATCGCCCACAGGTGCAGTCGCTCAAGTCCGCCGATGCTTTGATAAGCAGCCAGCGGCATATTGCTCTGGCGATTATGACTGCCGACTGTGTACCTGTGGCGTTATTTGATGATAAAGGGTCGGCGATTGCTTGCATACATGCTGGCTGGCAGGGCTTGACCAATGGCATTATCGCCAAAACCGCCCAGCAAATGCCGCCACTGACACAGCCCAAAGCGGTTATCGGTGCTTGTATTTCGCAGGCGGCTTATGAGATTGATTTGGCATTGGCACAGCGTATCGTGCAGACGGTGGCGGCACAAAATCTGGTGGCAGGCGATGCCCAAGCCCTATTTGAGCAAATCATCATCGTCAGCGACACACCAGATAAAGTGCGGATTGACATTGCCAAATTGGCTCGCCTTGAGCTTGAGCATTCGGGATTTTCGGTGGTCAATTCACCGATGCCGTGCAGTTATCTGTCGCCCAATTATTATTCGTATCGAGCCCAAACCCACGCCAATAAAGCCGCCACAGGCAGAATGGCGATGCTGGTGATGATGGCGTTGGGTGATTGATATTAAATTAATTAATTAAATTAAACTCGCCAACCTAAGCAGGATTATCAATATCCACAAACTGCACATCAACGCCGAACTGCTGGGCGACCACTTCGCCCAGTCGCATGATGCCGCCACGCTCGGTGGCGTGATGCCCTGCGGCAAAATAATCTAGCCCCAGCTCTCGTGCCATGTGGGTGGTGCGTTCGGAGATTTCTCCAGAAATAAACGCATCACAGCCGCACAGTGCCGCCTGCTCAATCATATCCTGCGCACCGCCTGTACATAGGGCGATTTTGGTCAGTGTCCGATGCCGCTCGCCTGCACAGATGTGCAAAGGCTGCCGCCCTAGGGCTTGATGGATTTTATCAGCAAAAGCATCGGCGGCGATGGGTGTGGTGCTGGCGATATTGCCCACAGGGTGCTTTTCGTGCGGATACAAAGGGGCGGTGATGGTCAAATCCAGCATATCCGCCAAAGCACGGTTATTACCGATAGCAGGGTGAGCGTCCAGTGGCAAATGGTAGGCAAGCAGTGAAATATTATGCCGAAATAGGCTCTGGATACGCTTGCCTTTCATGCCAGTCAGCGGTGCAGGCTCACCTTTCCAAAAATAACCATGATGCACCAAAATCGCCTGAGCATCGGCGGCAATCGCTCGCTCAATCAGGGCTTGGCAAGCGGTTACGCCTGTGATGATGCGTGAAATCGGCACGCCTGCATCGACTTGCAGACCATTGGGGCAATAATCATGAAATTCATTGGCAAGCAAAAACTCATCACAAAACTGGCTTAACTGCTTGGGGCTGATGGCGACGGCTGACACGGCTTTTCCTTTTGTAATTTGATAATATTTGATAATGACAATTTAATAAACCAAATTTAACAAACCAATTCGTCCAATAAAATCATCATCAACAAATGCTGTGGTATGGTACAATTAAAATAAGCGTTATTGTAGTGGGTTTTTGTTTATTGTGCAAATGCTGGCTGTCATATCTAAAGCCCAATTGATAAGTTCAATTGATAAACTCATCACGCCAAAGTTATGCCACAGTTACGCCACGACGCACCGCCATTGATACTGCCATTTGTATTAATCTGATACCAAATCCGCCATTTGCCCATAAGTGAGCCAATATGTCCGATAAAGCCACAACTGCAACCAAAACGACAGACGCAAGTACAACCGACTACATCACCAAGCAATTTGCCATTCGTGGCATGACTTGCCAGTCTTGTGCCAGCCGCCTTGAAAAAGTGCTGAACAAAAAAAGCCAAATCAAGCGTGCCACGGTGAATTTTGCCAACGAAACTTTGGTGCTAGAATACGATGCGGCGGTGGACGATGCTTTGATTATAGATTGGGTAAAAAAAACAGGATTTGAAGCACTTGCCGCCGCCGACAACACACCACCAAGCCAAGCTGTGCCGTGGGATTTGCTGCTGCTTTGGGGGTTGTCGTTGCCGTTTTGGGTCGGTATGCTGGGCATGATGGCAGGGACGCATGATTTGATGATGCCTGTTTGGTTGCAGTTTGTGCTGGCGAGCGTGGTGCAGCTGTTTTTTGGTGCTAAGTTCTATCAAGGGGCGTGGGCGAGCATTCGTGGCGGACTTGCCAATATGGATACGCTGGTGGCATTGGGGACGACGGCGATTTGGGCGTATTCTGCCTATTTGTGGCTGACGCACCCACAGGCGGCTGCCCATGTGTATTTTGAAGCGTCGGTGATGGTGATTGCCTTTGTGCGACTGGGCAAATATTTGGAACACCGCACCAAAACCCAAAGCCTAAACAGTTTGGGTCTATTGACCCAGCTGATTCCTGATGAAGTCAATCGCTTGGTTGATGGGCAATTTACCAAAGTCAAAGCAGACAGCATCAAGGTGGGCAATGTCCTGCTTGCCAATACTGGCGATAAAATCGCTGTCGATGGCGTGGTGCTGGCAGGCTCTGGCGTGTGCGATGAGTCGCATCTGACTGGCGAGAGCTTACTTTTGACCAAAAATGTCGGCGATAGGGTATTTGCTGGCAGTACGCTGTCTGATGGCTCACTACAATATCAAGCGGTGGCGACAGGCGAAGCGACACGGCTGGGCGATATGATGGCTGCTCTGGCACAAGCCCAAGGCACGAAGGCAAATATCGCACGCTTTGCCGATAAAGTGGCGGCGGTGTTTGTGCCGCTCGTTGTGGCGATTGCGGTGCTGGGGTTTTTGGTGAATTTTTGGCTTGGGGCGGCGTTTGATGTGGCGTTGATGCGTGGCGTGGCGGTGCTGGTGATTGCTTGCCCTTGTGCGTTGGGACTGGCGACACCAGCGGCGATTATGACAGGCATGGGGGCAGCGGCACGGCATGGCGTTTGGTTTCGTGATGCCGTAAGCCTAGAGATGGCAGGCAGCATTGACACCATTGTCTTTGACAAAACTGGCACGCTGACAACTGGCAAGCCCAGCATTCGCCAAATCAAATGCCTAACAGCAGCGATTGATGAAAAACAAGCCGTACAGCTGACTGCAAGTCTTGAGCAGCACGCCAGCCACCCATTGGCACAGGCTTTGGTGGAGTATGCCAAATCCCAACAAATCGCACTGTTGCCTGTGACACAAATTACCCACAGTACAGGGCAGGGCTTGACAGGCTGCGTTGATGGTGTTGGCGTTATCAAAGTCGGCACGCCAGATTTTATCGGCTTAGACTGGCAAGCTGATGACACATGGCAAGATGTCAGCGTGGTCGCTGTCAGCATTGATGGCGAGCCTATGGCGATATTTGGCTTGGCTGACACTATTAAAGACGAATCGGCCAGCGTGCTGGAGCAAATCCGCCAAGACGGTATTGAGACCATCTTAATGAGCGGCGATCGGCAGTCGGTGGTCGATGGCGTGGCAGATGCTCTGGCAATCGATAATCGAACTGGGCAAATGTCGCCACGAGACAAGCTGACCGCCATCGAGCAGCTCAAAGATGCAGGGCGAATGGTTGCCATGGTCGGTGATGGGGTCAATGACGCCCCAGCGATGGCGGCAGCGTCTGCCAGTTTTGCCGTCGGTAATGCCACCGATGTCGCACGCCATACCGCATCGGCACAGCTTTTGGGTGAGTCGCTGGTGCATGTGCATTACGCCTACAAAATCGCCCAAATGACCCTAACCAACATCAAACAAAACTTCTTTTTTGCCCTGATTTATAATTGCATCGGTATTCCACTGGCGGTGCTGGGCGTGCTAAATCCGATGATGGCGGCGGCAGCGATGGCGTTAAGCTCAATTTCGGTACTGCTCAACGCCCTAAGGCTGAAGCGTGTGCGGCTGAATCGTTAAATTAAGTGTTTTTAACCCATTGTTAAATTGGGTTTGATGGAAGGGGGTAGATACAAGAAAGCAATAAGCCTGAATATAACTTTAAATTAGATGAGCTTGCCAAAGCAAAAGATTATATAAAAAATAAGGTGCTATACGAACTGTATGCCCGTGAAGAACAATCGATAAAGAGACATTGAGAATGAAGGCAACAGCGACACATGCACGCACACCGCTATCTAATGGTGTGCCTGAGTCCGAAATTTCGGAATTTTTATTTAATCACTCTCAAATTGGGCTTGTTGCTCTTTCGCTTTTTGGCTTTCTTACAAAAAGATGTTTTGTGCTTCTTGTATGCCTTTTTGCATATAGGCTTCCGATTGTGCCAATTGTTCTTTGATTTGTTTTTCGTCCATATTTCACCAAATTTTTAGTTGACCGCTTTCACCGACTTCAATTCTTGGTAAGGCAATTTCAAGGATTAGATGTACGATTTGGCTATCTCTTAATGGCTGCTTACCCATTTTTATCAGTGCTTGGTTAATTTCAACGCTTTTTTTACGAATCAATTCTTTTTCGCGCTCTGTAAGTCTTACCGATGTTGTCATGAATCCACCTCCGTAATTTTACATTAAAGCTTGCGATATGTTCAAGTGTTGCTTGTATATTTGTGTTATTTTTAGCCAAAGTTAATTTGTGAACATTTCTACAATCATGCTTGATCATCTTCGTTTATCAATCCCAGTTTTTAAAATCTACGCTGTTGAGCGTGGAACGGGACATTTTTACTTTGAAGGTGATTTGTTGTCTTTGGGTCTTAGTTGTGCTTCTTGCATTGTTAAGTATAACGATGAAGGCTCTGTTGTTACACTTGGTATTGCTTCAACGGCTGCATTTGCTGATGGTCTAGATATGTCATCAGCAACAGGGCAATTAACACTGGCTTTGGCTGCTGTTGCTGCTTTGGGTGCAGCTAAGATGGCACCTGCGGCATTGTCGTGGGTGTGGTCGCTGCTTACTCGTGTTGCTCAGCGTTAATTGATTTGCATTTTGCAAAAAAGGGTGGGGCGGCTTTGTTCTGCCCTTTTTAAACTTTTAAATTTAAGCTTTGTTTATGGTTTTATATGTTCTTATTGTTGTAACGATTGCATTTTACATACTTTTTAAGGATTGAATGATGAAAGCTTTGTTTTTATCTCTAGTGCTTATCCTTTTACCATTGTTTGCCCATGCTGATAATTGGGTTGTTGAAGTAGAAAAGGTTGATTTAAAAAGCTTTACAAAAGAGATTTCAAAGATTACTAAACAAAATTTCGTGATTGCTGATAATGTTGGCGAACATGTGCATTTATACCGCCCAAGAAAGCGAAAAAGTGTTACCGTTTATTGGTGGTCTTATGTCCAAAAAAGCCTAACAAAATCAGCGTTTAAAGATGCCGATGATATGCAAGTTTGGCGATTAAATCCAGCGATGTTTGATTATTACAAATCAACCAGTCAAGTTACCGATGCCAATGCTCGCACCAGTAGAAAACTGGTTACTTCGCTCATTACCTTTGTTGGCGTTATCTTAATTATCGCTTATTTTGTTTCTCAAGGCTTAAAATTTTATACCAGTGCCAACACTGACGATATTGCCAACACAGACAAAGCCGCTCATGCCATCACCGATAACAACGGCTTAACCAGCGATGATACAGACAATCAAGCTATGCCCATTGCTGATGATTTACAAATCAAAGACAGGGCAATTGAAATTGAACCAACCAACGACGATGACAGCAAAAGCCAAGACCAAGACCAAAAAGACGATACAGAACCCACAAAGCAGGAAGCATCATCAAAGCCAGAACCAACAAAGCCAGTACAGGTTAGTAGCGTGCCTTATGTGCCGCCATCAATACCCATAAACCCAGTGGTTGATGCTCAAACCCCAACCAATACTTATCAGTTGCAGCCGTACAGCTACGACAACAAGCCCGCCATGGTATTTTATAATGACGATGCCCAAGAATGCATTGCCAAAAATAAAGCAGCTTATGATTTGAATTTAACCGCTGAACAATGCTTAGAGCATTTACAATTTAATAACCCAAACTGATTGCTTATACTTCGCATAATATATATTATGTTAAAGGCAGTTTAATGTAATACTTACTGGACCAACAACTTCGCAGATTTTAATTAAGCCCACCCAGTCGGCTATCTTTTATTGTGCCATTTTACCAAGCAACATAAAAACACCAAGCCAAACTTAGCGACTTGGTGTTTTATTGGTAGATGTTAGCAGATTTGCTAGATTTGTTGATTTTTAATCACAACTGGGCAAATATCATAAGCCTGCTTCTTTTTCGGCAGCTTCGACAGTTTGACGAATCAAAGTATTAATCGTCATCGGACCGACACCGCCCGGCACTGGCGTATAAGCCGATGCCACCGACTCAATGCCGCCCAGCTCAATATCACCGCAGCCGCCTGTATCCGTTGGGTGAAAACCTGCATCAACAACAACCGCACCTGGCTTAATCCAGTCTTTTTTGATCAGCTCAGGCACGCCGACCGCCCCAATGACGATATCAGCATCACCAATGTGTGCCGCCAGATTTTGGGTGCGTGAATGGCAAATGGTTACGGTGCAGTTGGCGTTAAGCAGCATCATCGCCATTGGCTTACCCAAGATGGCACTGCGACCCACGACGACAGCACGCTTGCCTTCTAGCTCGATATTGTAGTGGTTTAGCAGGTGCATAATGCCCTGCGGCGTGCATGAACCATAGGCAGGCTCGCCCATTGACATACGCCCAAAGCCCAGACAAGTTACGCCGTCCACATCTTTTGCCAGACTGATGCGATCAAAACATGCTCGCTCGTCAATCTGTGCTGGCACAGGGTGCTGGAGTAAAATGCCATGCACATCAGGATTGGTATTTAGCTCATCAATCTTGGCAAGCAGCTCATCGGTCGTGGTCTGCTCTGGCATCTCAACACGGATACTGTCCATGCCCACACGCTTGCAGGCATTGCCCTTCATGCGGACATAAGTTGCTGACGCTGGGTCATCACCAACCAAGATAGTCGCCAAAATGGGCGTGCGTCCTGTTTTTGCTTTTAGGGCGGCGACTCGCTGACTTAGCTCACCTTCCACACTTGCTGCCAATGCTTTGCCGTCTAATACCGTTGCCATATTCATTCACCTTTAATCACTGTTAAGCATTTATTCAATGCGTCTTTTGCTGTTTGTTGCTGTTTGTTTAAATGCCGTGTCTAATCAAAACTCAAAACCAAGTGAAATTATAGTCAATTTGGCGGCATTTTACCAGTAAATTACTCAAATTACTCCAAATTGCTAAATGGTCTAATGACCAAATGGCTCCAAATTTTTAAAATGATTCAGCCAAATTGGTGGCTTTGGGCGTTATTCGGCATTTATCTCAAAATCCACCGTCTCATCAGCCGTCAGTACCGCTCGCACCTTGCCACCATTGATCAATTCACCAAATAAAATCATCTGTGACAGCGGTTTTTTGAGCGTATCTTGCACCAGCCTTGCCATCGGTCTGGCTCCCATCAGCCGATCATAGCCCTTTTTGCCCAGATATTCACGCACTTCATCGCTTACGGTGAGTGTGATGTTTTTGTCAAGCAGCAGCGATTGCAATTCGGTGATGAATTTGTCCACCACATGGCCAATCACCGCCACTGGCAGCGGCTCAAAGTTGATGATGGCGTCCAAGCGGTTACGAAACTCTGGGCTGAAGGTGCGTTTGATGGCTTCATGATTGTCATCGTGGTGGCTTTGTTCGGTAAAGCCCATGGAATTGCGGCTGATGCTGTCAGCACCAACATTGGTGGTCATGATAATAATCACTTGCCGAAACGACACCGAACGCCCATTATTGTCCGTCAAAGTGCCATGATCCATCACTTGTAGTAGCAGATTAAACACATCGCTGTGTGCCTTTTCAAGCTCATCAAGCAGCAACACACAATGCGGATATTGTTGGATTTTTTCGGTCAATAAACCGCCTTGGTCATAGCCCACATAACCCGGCGGCGCACCAATCAGCCGTGATGCGGTATGGGCTTCCATGTATTCGCTCATATCAAAACGCACCAGCTCCACGCCCAAAAGATAAGCCAGCTGCTTGCTGATTTCGGTTTTACCCACGCCTGTTGGTCCAGAAAATAAAAACGAACCAATGGGTTTGCTCCCATTACTAAGCCCTGCTCGTGCCAATAAAATCGCATCGCTGAGCGTCTCAATCGCCCTATCTTGCCCAAAAATCACTTGTTTTAGATTGGTTTTGAGTGTTTTTAGGGTGTGTTTGTCGTCGCTTGAGACCGATTTTGGGGGAATGCGTGCAATTTTGGCAATCACCTGCTCGATGACATCAACGCCAATCACAGGCTTATCATCGCTGGACTCGCTGTTTGAATTGCCATTGTTTAAGTTGCTATCGTTTGAATTGCCATCGCTTAAATTGCCATCGTTTGGGTTTTTGGCGTTTTGAGCATTGCCATTTTTGGCATCACTGGACGCTGATTTTGGCGTATTATTACTTACCAAGCGAGACCACGAACCTGCTTCATCAATGACATCAATCGCCTTATCTGGCAAAAACCGCTCATGCAAATGCTTGACCGATAACCGCACCGCCGCATCGATGGCAGCATCGGTATAGCTGACTTGATGAAAGTCTTCATAATAACGCTTTAGCCCTTGCAAGATGGCGATGGTGTCGGCAATGGACGGCTCTTTGACATCGATTTTTTGAAATCGGCGTGATAAAGCGTGATCTTTTTCAAAAACTTGGCGATATTCAACAAAAGTGGTCGAGCCAATACAGCGAATTTGTCCCTTGGCAAGGGCAGGTTTTAGCAAATTGGAAATATCCATGCTGCTATCCATCGATGATCCAGCACCGATAATCATGTGAATTTCATCGATAAATAAAACCGCATCAGGCAAGTCTTTTAGCTCTGCAAGTAGTGCCTTCATGCGAGCTTCAAACTCGCCACGAAATTTCGTTCCTGCAATTAACGCCCCTGTATCTAAGCTATAAATGGTCGCATTTGCCAGTGGTTTTGGGGCTTTTTGGTGGACAATCAGCCACGCCAAACCTTCGGCAATGGCGGTCTTGCCCACACCCGGGTCGCCAACTAAGAGTGGATTGTTTTTGCGGCGGCGGCACAAAATTTGGGCTGTCCGCTCAATTTCATCAATACGGCCAATCAGTGCATCGATATTGCCCAACAAGGCTTGCTCGTTCAGATTTAGCGTATAGGCCGCCAAAGGATTTTTGGCAACTTGGCTAGGTCTTTCTTTGTCGTCAGCGACATCACTGCTGTCGTCGTCTGTGCGTTTGGCGGTTGAAATTGTGCGAGTTACCGCCAAAATATCCACGCCGCACGACTGTATCAGCTCATTAGCGTAGCTGCGTTCTTCTTTAAAAATCGCTACCAAAGCGTCCACTGGCTCAACCAATTTGCCTGTTTGACTGGCCTGCACCTGCCAAATGGCTCGCTGCATCACACGGTTTAGGCTTTTGGTCGGCATCGGCTCGACATCTTCACGCTTGGGGATAAAGTCCGCCAGATATTGCTTAATGCTTGTTAAAATATGCCCTGTGTCCGCCCCACACAGCTCCAGCACTTTGACGGTAAAAGCGTCTTTTAATAAGCCCAACAGCAAATGCTCCACCGTCACAAACTGGTGCTGGTGGCGTCTGGCAAATTCGTGCATAAAATCTTGAATGTCAATAAAATCAGGGCTTAACATGATTGTCCTTGTAATTTTTGTCAATGTTTTGGGGTGTGTTTTTATGTATATTTTGATACATTTAATACATATATTGATAAATCAAACTAAAGCGGCTCAATGGTGGTCAATAGCGGATAGGATTCTTGTTCGGCAAGTAAAGTCACTTCTTCAACCTTCATTTCGGCAATCTCATACGGCAGTGCCGCCACCGCCGACCGTCCTGTTTGGTGAATTTGCATCATCAGCTGATAGGCTTTTTCGACCGAATGCCCAAAAATCTCCACCAAAGCAAAAACCACAAATTCCATCGTCGTGTAGTCGTCATTGTGCATCACCACGGCATACAGCTTGGGGTGCTTGGTGAGTGGCTCGGTCTGTACTGCCACATCGCTGTCGGTGTCTTGATTAAAATCTGTCATCGTTGTCTTAATACCATGATTGCTCATTGCTTGTTACTTATTGCTTTGGCAAAGTAAAATTTTGTGAATGGTCTGTCTAATCGCTCGGTAAATTGTTATCGCCAACCTTAGACACAATCTTAGCCATTTTGGGTATTTGATTTGCCGCCCTTTTATCGCTATATTATCATAACATTTTTGACCACAGATGCCAAAGAAAACAGGCAAAAGCCAATTGCCTTTACCTGTTTTTGATTGTTTTTATTGTGATTGTCTTAATGGTCAAGACTTACTTACTCGCTTTTGACAATTGGGCGGTTACTGGTGTTTGGCATACCGTCCACCGATGATGGGGCATCGCTGATGATTTTGCCGATTTGCCAATTATACAGCTGTTGGACTTTTTGGGTGCCAGCGGCAAGCTCGATTTTCATTTGTTTTGGTACAAAGCCTTCAGGCATCACAAAGCGGCCACGGATATTTGCCACGCCACGCACATCATAGCTGGCAGGATCAAGCGGAATCTCCACCATACTGGTTTCGTTCAGCAAGGTCAGCTTGGGAACCATTTTTACCGCCTTGCCCGAAATGTCCAACATCGACACATCGAAGCGGTATTCAAAGATATTTTCAGGCAGTGAAATAATCTCTGATGCCATGATGTTCAGTGCCACGCCGCCCTGTTCTGCCACCGAAGTTTTTAGCAGTTCATTGACTTGCTCAAGCTGCAAATTGGTGGTTTTTAGATTTTCAAGATCGGCTCGCAAGCTGTCCAGTGTTGAGCGGCTGATGTCTCGCTCTTGGATTGCAGTGGCAATGTCCTGCTTAAGCTGTGTATTTTCGGCGGTCAATTCGCTGACATTGGCGATGGCTTCGGTATTTGAGCTGACCGTGCTTTCGACACTGTGCAGCCCTTGGCGATAGCCAAATTTATAGCCAATCACCACCACGATGAGCGATGAGAAAATGAACGCCACCAAAAACAGTGCCAACAGTTGGTTGGTTGAGCCGTGTTGGTTTTTTGTGATTGATAAAGAAAGTCGCTTCACCATAACACCCTAAAATTATCCCAAATCAAAATACGGCTATTATAGCAAACATTATCAAAAGTAAACACGAATATTTTAGCCAACTACGAAATTTATACAAATAATTCTCATTTAGGGCAATTCTTGAGCAAGCTTGCCAGTGATGTATTGTTAATTTATCGCCAATTTTTAGCCCATCGACAACTTTGGCGACATCGGCAAAGGTTTTCTTGCCATCAATCGCCAGTTTGGCAGAATTGACAGCATTGAGCCGCCACCTTTTGCCATTAAGCCTTGCAGGGCTTTGACTTTGAACTTGACATTTAAGGTTAAAACACTCATAATAAATAATATCCGTTTTTTGGTGGTATGCTGCGGTATGCTTATGCTTGGCTTAATATTTAATTTGATGGAATTTTTTGTCAACTGTGTGTGCAATAATTGCCACCATTATCCTTTGCCTATTGGCGGCATTTTTTATAGGTGCTTTTTGGGCAATTATATAACTGCCTACCAAAAAAGCCCAAGCCTTCGCCAGCTTAGGCTTTTTTATGCTTTGTATTCGCATCATAAAAACACCTGTTACTAAATTGGGTATGCGTATATGTTACTTGTACTAGAAATTATGGAAGGCTTGGTCAAATTTTTTGTTGGCTCCATTGTTGTTGCCATTCTTATCGGTGTATTAATCGTTTTGATTAACATTTTTATTGCCATCGCATAACCCACCCTATTAAAAAAAGCCTAAGCCTTCGCCAGCTTAGGCTTTTTTCATGCTTTATATTCGCATCGCTCCACAGTCAACGCATTCCAGTCCATCAGCGACTTTTTGCTTTGTTCTACCGTATTGGCAAGTTTTTCACCTTCTTTTTGGGCATCGGCGAGTTGTTTGCTTATTGCTTTTGAGCCGCCACCTTTTGCCATTAAGCCTTGCAGGGCTTTGACTTTAAACTTGACATTTAAGGTTAAAACACTCATAATAAATAGTATCCATTTTTTGGTGGTGTGCTTATGACTGACTTCATATTTAGTTTATTGAATTTTTTTCTCAGCTGTGTCTGGGCAATAATTGCCATCATCGCTTTTTGTTTGTTAGCACCATTTTTTATAGCTGTTTTCTTGACGGTCTTTAACTGACTACCAAAAAAGCCTAAGCCTTCGCCAGCTTAGGCTTTTTTTATGCTTTGTATTCGCATCGCTCCACAGCCAATGCATTCTAGTCCATCAGCTCATTACTGCTGGCTTTTAGCCGATCGAGCATTTTTTGTACATTGCTGGTGGTGGCAGACAGTGAACCTGACATCACCGCCCCAAACACCAAACTGATCTGAAAACTGCTTGCCATATATTTTCTCAAATGTTATAGTTAAAATAAAACAAAGGGGGAATGATGCAACTTGTCAAATGGCTGCTGGATTTGAGTGCTGCCAAGCTGTGGCTGCTGTCCATCGTTATTAGCATTTTAGGCTTGATGCTGTTTTATGATGCCCCTTTGTCGGTTGCTTTGCTGTTTTGTTTGCCGGTTTCTCTTATCGTTGTCTTTGGTATTTTGCTTATCGCTGGCATGCTGGATATTTTCTTTCACGATTAAAGACAAAACCGCCCTAAAAGGCGGCTTTGGTGTATTTGGCTTTGATTTGGCGATTGGCTTGTTTTAGCCAGCGTTCAATATCTAACAAGCTCATATTCTCAAGCTCCGATGGTGCAAAGCCGAACCACCAAGCCAGCTCTGCTATCGCCACATCAATTTCATCTAGTTTCCCGACATCATCGCCTGTGCTTGCTCTTGGATTTTGGTGTAGTCTGCCATATCCAGTGCATCGACATCTTCAGGCAAAAGCCCTGTCAGGCGTGAAATCATCTGCACTTCCAGCTCAACAGATGGCTGATTGTCCTTGCTTTGGTTTGCCACTTGGCGTAAATCTTTTACCTTGGGGCGACGCAGGATAACTTCGCCAACTTCGTTGCCGTTGCCATCGGTGATGGGGAATTGTAGTTTGATGGTGATTGACATAATTGCTCCTAAATTGGGTTGGGTTAGCTCCAGTTTGCCACGATATCGCTGTTTTGTCTTTTAGGATAGATTTATAAAACAACTTGGGTGTTTGCATCATAAATCTTTTTTGTATTGACAATCTTATTATTTGTTATTACAATTAATAAAAACTTGAGTGATGCCCATGTTGATAGAATTTGACGAAAACAAACGACAACGCACCCTAAATGAGCGTGGTTTGGATTTTGCCGATGCCAACCAAATTTTTGATGGCGTGCATATGACAGGCATTGATAAGCGTTATGACTATGGTGAAGTTCGCTACATCAGCATTGGTTACATAAACGCCCGTTTGATTGTTGTTGTTTGGACATATCACCCTGACGAAGTCCACCCCACGCACCGCCGTATTATTTCAATGAGAAAAGCCAATGAACGAGAAATTAACCGCTTTTATGCCGCCCTTAGATGATGCCCCAGAGCTAGACGATGCCTTTTTTGCCACGGCAGATGTGTATCATGGCAGTCGCCTTATCAAAAAAGGCAGACCACGCAAAGATAAGCACAAAATATCCACCACACTCCGCCTTGACCAAAAGGTCATTGATTATTTTAAGGCGGACGGCAAAGGCTACCAAACACGCATTAACCAAGCCTTGCTTGAGTATATCGCTGCACATTCTTAAATCCCAAAACACCCCTAAAAAGTGTCTAAAATTTGGGGTCGCTTTAAAGCGTAGCGTATTTTTAAGGTCGCCTGAGCGGTATAAGATGCCACCGAACCGCTTTTTGGCGGCGTATTTTGGGCTAAGTGCCGCCCAAGGCACACCATCTGGCGAGATTTGAGCATTGAAGCGGTCTTTATGCAAGTTGAGCAAGGTTTCGCCCAGCGTGGCATATAAGGGGCGTAACTGCTGCAGTTCACGAGTGATTTGCCGCAGCTTAAGATTGACCTGATCGGTATTGATAGTAACCTGAATCATTTTTTTTCCTAGCACAAATTAATAAACACTGTTATAATAAAACCATTGCAGTAGGGGTTTCCTACTGGAAAGGTTGGCGGCAATGTTTCATCCGTCATTATCCTGTTCGAATCAGGCGAACTACTGCAATACAGTTTTGGATAATCTTTTTCAAATTTTCCATTGATTAAAAAAGTATTTGGGTGTATAGTATGCCTAGCGATGGGGGTTTCCTACTGGAAAGGTTACGCTGTAAAAGGGGTATTATCCTGTTCGAATCAGGCAAACCATCGCTTAATCCAAACTTCTCTGTAATAGGGGTTACCAACTGGAAAGGGTCGCAGTCATTATTGGGTGCATTATCCTGTTCGAATCAGGCAAACTATTACAGAGAACCATATAACACTTCAAAATCATACAAAGCTGTTTTATCTTTAAATAAACTCGCTGTCCTTACCATATTGAGCTTAACTGTTTTCTTACTTAGCACATCTTTAATTTTGATTTCATAATCCATTTTTACTGCCACTTTGCCTTGCTCGGTTTTGTAGATAAATAACAAAGTCGGCTGTTTTTGTTGCGTTTCCAATAAAATCGCAGTGGGATAGCGTAGCTTTTCTGGCAACTGCCGCCAAAATTCCACAGGCAAATTGATGCCTTTGGCTTGTTTGGTATCACGCAGGGCGTGCAGCACATCGCTATCACGCATGGCGATAACCGCCGTATTGGGGGCTTTGCCCATCTGCTCAAGTTTGTCAATCACCACAGGCAGCATCAAACGCCAATTCTTTGCCGTCATCATACACATAGACTGGCTTACCGTCTTGGACAATCACATTGCCGTTTTCATCAAGTTTTAATTTCATGTTGATTTTTCCTAATCAAAAGCACCCTAGTTTTCCAACATCAGGCAATAAAAAAGCACCCATTTGGGTGCTTTGGTAAAGTTAATCCATTTTCATCATTTGATGATAAGCGTCAATTTTGCTTTGACGCAAGGACTGTATCTCGGACTTCGTCAGGACTTTTACCTGAATTGATGATGAATTTTGCTTCCCATTCGGTGAGTTTTGAGAAGTCGTAGCCGAATGTTTGCGTCCAGAATGTTTCAAGTTGTCCATAATTTTCTCTCAATTGCTGTAAAGTTTTAGCACTTAGGCGAAGTTGTGCCGAATATTGCTTGCCAGTTAGAGCATATGCACCAATGACTTTTGCACCGCTTTGCTCAATATGACCTTTAAAAGCAGCAAAAGTACCGCCCTGCGTTTGGGTATCATCAACCATGATAACATAAGCACCATCTTTAATGCTACCATCAAAAAACGGCGGATTTGCCAAACGATGCCAGCCATTACTACCTGTGCGAGATACTTTGACGGCTTGCACGACATTCAAATCAATTTTACCACGAACCAGCTTTGATAAAATGGTTGCCACCGCCGTAGGTATCATGTTTCTGCCTGCACTTTCTTCAGCGTGTACAGGAGCAAATACAACCGATTTATCGCCAATGATTTGTTTTAGCTGCTCAATGGCATCAGAGCCAATCAAATCCTTAGCAAGATGATAAGCACTAAAAATATCGCCTGATTTGGCTTTTTCATACAGCTTATGCCCTGTTGCATCGCCCAATCGCTTATCAATGATAGTATTCGGCAAATCACCCCAATCCGTACGCTTCATCACAAGCTTCCCATTTGTAATTGAGTCATATTTTAGCACAGAGCCTGATACTCTTTCAAACGCCCCACTTTCTAGCTTTCGCATCTCATCAAGCGTTAAAGGGGTGAAATTTTTATCTAGCTGCAACTGCTTAAACTGCTCAATCGCCAAGCCACCATCTCGAAATAGCTTGGCTCGTGTCTTGCCCAATACTTCGTCTTGGTATTTGTCAGGCTGTTGTTTGAGCCATTTCTTGGTCAGGCAATAAAAAAGTTGTTAATTGGCAAATCTTGGGTCGCTCTTTAATTTAACCATTAAAGTATTTAATTCATCATGGTTATCATCAATATCCGTGATAAAATTAGCAACACGCAAGAAAACATCATGCGGCAAATCGCCAAAATGTACCATGTCTTGTGTTAGATTTAATTCAAAATCATCAAAGCCATCATCATCAAGTAACTGATGTAATAACAGTCTGATTTTATCAGCCAGCCACTGTGTAAACTGCTTTGATCCCATGGTGGTATGTTATCAATAAAAATCATTATTCATTCCAAATAAAGACGATTTTTTCTTGCTGCTCTTTAGGTAATGATAACACAAATTGGGTGCTTTGGTTAAAAAGTTGTTAATTGGCAAATCTTGGGTCGGATTTGAACAATTTATCCAGCTCATCTTTATACTTTGCCAAATTCTCATCATCTTGGCAAGCTTGCATGGTTAGATGATAGGCGTAGTTAAAATGTTCGGCATTCAAGTGTTTAATACTTAAAAAACCCACCATCAGCTGACCATACTCTTTTTCATCACGAAAATCACCACCTATTATCTCACTAAGCGGTACAATTACTTTTTCAAAATATGTGGTCAAGTAGTAAGCTAAATACAAAGGCTCACTGTCTTTGCCTACATACAAATACCCTTTGCCGTCAGCCATTAATATCTTTCCCAATCAAAATAATCTGTTTTTGTTGCTCTTTGGTCAATGATAGCACAAAAGCAATCAGCTTGGTGTAATTTTCTGCCGTTAAATACCGTAAATCTGTTGCCCCAATTTTTTATGTCTGTATTTGTCAGCCATAACATTCTCCAATGAAAAAGCCGTCCTATTAGACGGCTGCATGAATAATATCATCGGTCTTAAAATAATAGCAAAAACCCCAGTCGGAACAATGGGCGATTTCTTATTGCTCTAGGCTTTACCTGATTAATTGCTTTGGTTAGATACTCTCATCAGCCAATGAAATTGATGTGATTATTTAACATTCTAGAAGTTCTACCTAGTGCAGCCTTTTATTTTAGCAGCACGCAAAGCAGTACAAACAGCTAATCAGAGTATAAAAACCTTTTAAAATCAATAGCTTATGGCTTATACATCCATCTTCCAGTCAAACGGCATTTGATGGTGTCCACGCAACGCCATCATCAGCGTCTGCTGCATGTGGTTTAGCACTTCTTGGGTGTAGGCGATGGCAGGACGACCCCAGACAGGATTTGGCCACGCTACATCGTTTTGGTAGCGGACAATGTGGTGAAAATGCAGCTGCGGCACTTGATTGCCCAAGGCAGCGACATTCATCTTATCGGCACCAAAAATCTTTGCCATTTGGCTAGAAACCCAGCTAGATTCACGCAAAAACTGCACTTGATCGGCAGCTGATAACTCATAAAGCTCTTTGATGCCCGAAACACGGGGTACTAAAATCAGCCAAGGAAATTGGCAATCATTCATCAATCGCACGGTTGATAATGGAAAATCCCCAACCAAAAAAGTGTCTTTTGCAAGTGTTGGATGTAGTTGAAACATAATTGGCTCTTGTTGTGTTTATAAATTGCACTATTGTAGCATAAATTTGGACGGCTAAAAAGGCAGATTGGCGGTTACTGGTAGATTTTATTGCGTTTTGCTCAATTTGGTTAAATATTTAGAATTTTCATAAGGGTTAATTATTAAAAATTAACGAGAAGTCGGCTTATAATATCATCAATCTTGACAAAGCCACTGGCAAGACCGCCCATCATGCTAAACAGCCAAAAGCCAAGCCAAGAAGTTAAAAAAGGGGCTTGCAGCCCTTCGATTATCATTTTTCGTTCTCCCAGCGACAATTACGCTTCAATTCATCTGATTTGTATTCTGTGCAGTCTTTCATCAAGTAAAAACTGCACGAAGTCAAAAATATAAAAATAATTAAAATCAATCGTTTCATAAATCTGTAATATCTACCAATAATGGCGGAACCATCTCTTTTTTGCCTGTGCCACCGTTGCTGTATGGTCTGCCTGTTGAACGCCAATACCAGTTTTCTTCTCTGCCAGTTTCAATCATTGAAGCTCTTAAGGTGTTATTCTCAATCCAAAAAAGCTTTCTTTTGTAAATTTGAGTGTGATATATTTTTCTTTTGTCTTGACTCCATTGTTCTTCTTCAACGGTATCAGGCAAGGAACGCACGAGAATGCCATATTTTTTGTTTGGCTCTAAAGACATTCCATCATTCGCCACGCCAATAATTTTTAAATGCTTCATGCGACTGTCGAATGACAATTCACCATTTTGTGTGTACATTTTCAAGCCAGCACCGCCGCTTGGTGCGGTAAAATTGCTTGATAAATCAAAGAAAAACACATTAACAGGCATTTCTTCAGGCGTCCAAAAAGCGATTTTGACAATGCCATCTTTTTTCTGATAGTTTGTCAATTGTATTCTTTTGTCCCAGCCACCAATCTCGTGAACTAGTAGCGGCATACGCAGACCGCTGTAACCCCTGCTAGCATCTATGTAATTGCTAACTGCAAGGGTTGTGTTAATTTGTGGGCGACCTTTTGGTGACTGAATTGTGTCTTTAATCGCTAAACAAAACATTAAGTCGTTACTGTTAATGCTCACTTGCTGATTGTGATTATAGATTTTTATGCCTGCACTCATACAAACACCCCATAAATAATCGGCACATCGGCAGGTTTTTGATAACTAAATTGGTTCTGTCCGACAGTGATAGTGATTGGGCTGGTTTTGCCCAATCGTCTAAACTCCCCCCAGTCTTGAAAGATGATATTGTTATTAACCCCTTCAACACCAACTAAGTAGAAAAAGTTTGCACCGCCAAAATCTACATATCTGGTTCCGCTTGTGCTGTCATCATCAATCACACCCAAAAATCTTGTGGTGTGATGCGACAAATCAAACAAAACCCCACCAGTGGCAGGGTCGTAACATTTCACATTGGCACTCATAATAAGCCCATCTCCATTAATAATCTGCCTTGCGGGTCTCTAAGCTCAATTTTTGAGCCAGTATAAGTAAAACTACCCCTAGCGTCTTTGGTTGTAAGAGTTCCGATGTCTGCAGATAATGCCGATAAGCTCTTAATACTGGCTTTGTCGATATGAGCAATGCCAATAGACCCATGGCGGATAAACGCATCGTTAATATAAGTCCCTGCTGGCACTCGCACGCCGTTAATCGTCTGTGTGGTGGTCTGCACAACAAATGGCGTGATGCCCTTGCCCCTGCCTGTGGGCGGTGCGATGTAGAATTTATCGGCGTTTACTGCAAAATCCGACACACCGCCACCGCTTGCCAAGCCAAAGCCTGACACTCGTCCGCCAGTATCAATCTTGACCGTGTACTGGGCTTTTAAGCCATCGATACTTGTCGCATGCTGTTGAATGCTGGCGGTTTGCCCATTCACCTGCGTTTGCAAAGTGGTGATTTTTTGGGCATTGGCGGTGTCTTTGGTCGCTTGAGCCGATTTGTACTCATCAAGCATTGCCGTAGTTACAGCATCGGACGGCGTATCTTCAGGAGCAGGCGTCCAGTCGGTGGCGATGGTGCCAAGTTCTAATTTGGGATTTTTGACCGTAATGCTATCGGCGGTAATATCCCAAATTTGGATTTTGGCACTGTCAATAGTACGCACCGTTTTGCCCTGCGGCACAGCCAGCTTACGAACAATCCGCCCATTAAAGCTGCTTGGCGTGGCGGTGGCGTTATGCCAAGCGGCGTACCAAACGCTGCTATTGTCCGTATAGACAATCCGCACTTCCACACCAACACGGAACCATTTCGCCCCCTGTGTGGTGGCTCGTCTGGCATTGGTATAAGCCACATCGCACGAGATGACTAAGTTGGTAATATCGGCATGATTGATATTTTGGCTGAGTTGTAGGCTGGTTGTGCCATGCGTGGTGCGACTGACAGCACTGCCAAGCAATAAATTGCGTCCGCCCACCGCCAAATTATCAAACCGAGCATTGAGCTGGCTTTGAGCCGTTGCCAGTGCTTGCGTCGTGTTGCTTGTGGTTCGCTCAAGCGTGGTAATTTTGCTCTCTGCTGTACCGACACGCCCATTGATGCCTTGTACCGTGCTGTTTAGCGTGCGAATGGCTTGGGCGTTGGCGTTATCGCCATTGGCTCGTGCGGTTTCTTCGCTGGCGATACGGCTGGTCAGTGTGCTATCAGCGGATTTGTAAGCAGTATCCAAAGCACTGATACGACTTGCCAAACTGCTATCAGCGTCCGCCCGTGCGGTCTGCTCGGCGGTGATGGCGGCATTGGCGGCATTGGCGGTGCGTTGGGCGTTGTCCGCTTTGCTGTTTGCTGTGTCTGCTGTGCGTTGGGCGTTATTTGCCATATTTTGCACCGTCGTAAAATTGGCGTTCAAGCTAGTGATTTGGCTGGCTTTTGCTTTGTCGTTATCGCTTAATGTCTTAAGCTGATTGGCGATATTTGCTTTATTGCCGTTGTAATCACTTTGCAAGCTATCAATCCGACTGGATAACGCACTATCTGCGTTACTGCGTGCCGTGATTTCACTGTCAATCTTGGCGTTGGCTTGGCTGTCTGCTTGCTTGTATGCAGCGTCCATAGCGGTGATTTGCTGGCTTAACGCTATATCGGCATTGGCTAGCGTTCGCTGTATGACATCAAGATTTGCTTGCACATCGCCAGCCAAGCCCACTTGTTGCATCTGCCAAATGTTATCAGCTTGACGTGTCCAGTAGCTTGAGATGCGAATAAAGCTGGCATTATCGCTATTAAAAGTCGCATAATCGCCATTTTTAGCCACAATTTGACCTTTGATAAAGTTTTTATTTTCATCATACCAAATTGTACGCAAATTGTTAAAATCACCGCCAAATGCTCGTATTTCATAGTTTGTATTGCTTTTGACAGCAATAAAATCACTAGCACGATGGCTGTTCCACGGCTTTAACGCCCCACTGTCTTGATTGTCAAGATAATGACCTTGCGTGGCGATATTTGCTTTGAACAAATTGCCGTGGTCAAATCTCGCCCCCATTCGCTCAATACTTGCCGCCTGCCCTTGCTGTGTTTGGGCAATCTGCGTGATTTGGCTGGTGGCATTGTCCGCCTGCGTTTTTAGCTCGCCGTATTTTTGATTGAGCGTACCAGTCGTTACCGACAATTCACGAATTGATGAAGCATGATTATTCACCGACTGCGTAAGATTAGTAATCTGCTGGGTTTTGGTGTTTTTATCGCTCATTAAGCTAGTGATATTTGCCACTGCCTGCGTGATTTGCTGGCGGTGCGTGCTGATATTTGCCACGGCTTGATTGAGCGTGGTTTTGCTGGCGTTTAGCTCGTTTCGTGTGCTGTTAATGCTGGTTTCAAGCGGTGCAATCTTAGCAATCGGTGTACTTAGGCTTTGATGCAAGTGGCTTTGGTTGATTTGTCCGCTGATTAAGTTTAGCACTTTTTCGGCTTGGGCTTCGGTTGTGCCGCTTGCCCACGCTGTCCAGTCCGACGCATTGCCCAATTTATCAACAATTCTGGCACGATAAAACTGGGTCAAATTGCCCTGCAAGCCTGTGATTTCATGCTTATTGGTTGGATAAGCAAAAGTAGCCAGCGTGCTAATGTTCGTGCGTCCATCAGGGCTAACTTGAATTTCGGTAAAGTTGGTATCTTCACTGCCTGTGTCAAACGCCCAAGCAATCATCATACTAAACAAGCCCCCTTTGGCGGTCAAGCCAATTGGCTTTTTGGGCTTGCCAGTCTTACCTGTAACGGTAGTCAATACGCTAGTAGCAAAGCTACTTTGATTATCGAATGCGTCCACCGCCGCCACTCGTGCCGTGTAATTGCCAGAGTACACGCCGTCAATGTCGATACTTTGGCTGGCGATTTTGCTTTTTTGCCATGCGTTATCGTCTTTTTTCCACTCGACAATGTAGCCCACCGCTCCATTGACCTGCTCCCAGTTGATGCTTAAGGTGGTAACCGATTGCCCTTGGTGCGTGCGTGAGTGCGAAGTTAGCAATACTTGGCTTGGTGCGGATAGAATGGTTGGCTTAATCACACTGATGGGGCGTGGCTCAATCCGCACCGCATCGCTGTATTTCTCTGGGCGGTACTCGATGGCGGTAACATTAAACGACGCATCATCATAAGCAATGCTCATCACTCGATATTGAGCTAAGTGCAAATCGGTAGCTGTCATCGCCCAAATTTCATTTGCCTTGGCATTGATTGGCTTATCTAGCGTAATGACAGTGCCAGCGATGGCGGTAATTTTGGCGGTATGCTCACCGATGACAATCGTATTGCCCACGCTGCCAGCGTTTCTATCCAGCGTGATTTTATTGCCGTTTACCGACACAATGCGTCCGCTGATGGCTCGCCCTGCTCGTACATTATCGGCAACATTAATCACATCGCCAACCTTGGGGATAAAGCCGTCCAAGCCAGTTTTGAAAGACACGCTTTGCGTTTCTAGCTGTTCGGTCTTTAACGCCCATTGTCCCACTCGCTGGGCTTGGGCTTGACTGGTGCAGCCAAAGGCGTTAATGTCTAAGATATTAATGCCATATTTGGCGATGGCATAATCATCTCGTATCATCTCATACTCGGTCTTATAGTCGTTATCTGGGTTATCCCAACCGACTTTAAAGACGGTATGGCGGTCTCGGCGTCGTGTGCCTGAATAAATAAACTCACCGCCAGCCACATTTGAGCGGCTAAAGGTATAAACAGGGTCTTTTGGCACATCGCTATCAACCACAATCTGCGTACCGTCCCAAAATGTCAAGCCACGAAATACGCTGGCTAGGCTTTGTAATACTTGATAAGCGTCTTCGGCTTTTTGTAAGTACACATTACAAGTAAAGCGTGGCTCTTTACCGCCTTTGCCGTCATCGACCATCTCATCGCAGTACTGGGCGATTTGATACAGTTGCCATTTGTCCACCGTTAAGCCCAGCCCATACCGCTTGTGCGTGCAAATGTCATAATACACCCAAGCTGGGTTATTGGAATACGCCAGCTTAAAAGTGCCGTCCCACATGCCGTTATAAGTGCGTGTCGTTGGGTTGTAATTGCTGGGAACTTGGATTAGCTTGCCACGCAGACGCACGGATAATTTGGCGATATTACTAAAGCTTTCAGCGTCATATTTCACCGCCAATAAAGCGGTCAAGGGATAACACAGTTTGGCGTCGATGACTTCAGTTATCGCAACCACGCTCATGCTATCGCCAATCAGCTCGCTATCACGATTGGGCGTCGTGCGGCGAACTCGGATTGTCCAGCCACGGCGTGCCTTAGGTAGCTCGATGCGGTGGCTGCGTTTATAGCCTTGGCTGGCTTTGTCATTGATAAAAGTGTTCAGCACTTCGCTCCACGCACCGCCATCGGTCTGCACATCGACGGCATAAGCGATACGATAGCCAACAATATCGCCGTTGTCTTTTTGCTCTCGCAGGCTCCCCCAACCTAGGCGGATAATCACAGCATCAAGGGCGGTGTTATTGATGGCTTTGATATAGGGTTTATCGTGTCTTAGCTCAACGCCCACATTGCTCTCATTATTGACACTACTAAAGCCTTTGATGTAGTCTTGATTGAGCGTGCCAGCTCGAAAATCCCACGATACATTGTCAAAATTGGGCTGTCCGTTGTCATTAATCAGTGGCGTGCCGTCTAGCTTAATTGACTTGCCACCGTCCACCAAGCCCAAAATCTCCCCTTCTGCCAAGCCATACAACGCCTGCACAAATTCGGTGCTGGCGGTGGTGTCTTTTTGAATGTTGGGCTTTTGGGCTTGGTTTTTTTGTTTTTTTGCACCGATAATCATCGTCTAAACACTCCTAATCTGGCTCTTGGGGCATCGACGCCAGCCACCACTTTATCTTCCGCTATGATGCTGGCGGACGCTACAAATCCGCCCACTTCTCGCTCGCCATACAGCACAGGCACAGGGTTGCCTTGTGCCACCGTGGTAACTGCCCCACCAAAGCCGTTATTTGCCCTATTGCCGTCTTCGTCCTGCGTGCCAAGTGGCGGCGTGGGCATAAGTAGCGTTGATACACCGCCTAACAGCAAGCCAACGCCAGCACCGATTAGGGCAGGATTACTATTAAAAAGCCCCACGCCAATTAACGCCACCCCAGCCACCACTTGTAGCCATGCCATTGCCTTGCCACCACTGCCGATAACTTTTGGTACGATATGAATGGTGTTTTTATCAGTGATAAAATCTAGGCGGTTTTCGCCAATGTTATTAGCCTTGCTGACCTTGCCAGTAAAGACGGCAAAGCGGTAGCCGTGCTTTTCGCTGTCTAGCATAAATTGACGAAACGCAGGGATTTGACACGCCAAAGCGTGGGTGGCTTCTCGTGCCGTCTGTACTTTGAGCCGAAAAAATTTACCGAATTTTTTGGCTAAAATGCCGTGCAGTTGGATTGTTTTCATGAGATTTACCCAATAAAAAACCGCCCTTGCACAATGCAAAAGCGGTGAAATTTAGACAACAAAAAAAGCCAAATAATTCACAACTTTTATAAAAAAAGTGTAGAAATTACTTGACTTTTGTTGTAGGATTACATATAATATACCCAACAAGGCAAGCAGTACCGCCTTGGAGGTGGTAGCAAGGTTGCTGGAACCAACCAAGCTACTTAAATCCACTAGCAGAAGGAAGAAAGCGATGAAAACTTTCATTAGAATCGCAATAATCCTTGTGTTGATTATCTTACTTAAATCTAGTAGTTAAGTCAAGCTCTAATTAACACAACGCAAGTCTCACAGCGGTATCGTGGGGCTTGCGACTGCTAAAACTTTTGAGATTTAACCATGCCAAAGATTGTCAAAACCCCCAAAACTCGCCGTGAAATTAACGAAGCGTCCATGGCACGCCGTGGCATCGTCACCAAGTCATTTAAAATGCCAGAGACGAGCGTGCAGATGATTAAGCAATTATCAGAGACCACAGGCAAATCACAAACCCAACTGATTACTGAAGCGATTGAGCTGTTATGTGAGCGGTATGCCTAACCACCATCGCCGTCCGCCGTTGCCAATTTTCGCCATAAATCTCACGCACGGATAGACGACTATGGGGGTGGTGCAAGATGATATTATCACCGATAATCTCGCTGGCGTTTTCGCTCGTCAATTTGCCATCGCCTAAGTAAATTAAGGCGTGGTTAATGTGCTGCGTGCGTCCGACACGGCATAAAATCACATCGTGCTTTTGTAGCGTCTGTGCTTCAACAAAGCCAGCTTTAGCAAAGTTGGCTTGATACAGCGGTTCATGATTTTCATCTTCCCACCAGCCATCTGCTCGCTCAAAGTCTGGCAGGTCAATAGCAAGCTCACGGGCGTAATAATCACGCACCAAGGTATAGCAGTCTTGCACGCCGTGGATATAATCCCTGCCGATGAGCGGACTTTGGTAGGCTGTAGGCTTGTGCTTTTGTATCGCTTGATACTTTTGTCCAGTTGGCGAAAAGCCCAGTCCCACAATCCACCAATCCACGCCATGTAGCCCCATTTGCACACGGTCAAACTCACTGGGCAATGGCTCGCCGTCTGGGTGGCTGTGTACGATGGCGGTAATTTCGCCCAAGCTCTCAAGCGTCAAATACTCATCTGCTGAGATTTCAAAATGATTTTTGGGGTCATGATGGGCGTTGGTGCAAGGGTGGTATTTGCCGTTGATGACAAGTCCGCAGCACTCACTGGGGTAGCATTGCCAAGCGTGGTTAAATATTTGGTAATTCATTTAACATTTACCCAATAAAAAACCGCCCAAATGTGAGCGGTTATTTGATGTGTTCTTGAATGATTTTTGGCAAATTTTGCCTGTATTGTTGGGCTTGCTTGACATCATACCAAGTAACCGTTGTTTGTAGTTCATAATCGGCATGATGGCGTTTTGTCAAAAAATCCCTAAATTGCATCGCCAGCTTTTGTATGGCTTTATTGTCTTTTGCCATATCGTCCAGCGTTTGGCACAGGTTGTTATGCGTGCCAGTGTGGTAACGGTTGATGCCACAATTGGCTTGTTGCATGGTGAACCGCAACTCATGAAATACGGCGTAATAACTGCGATTGATATAAGCCCTAAACAGGCTTTCTGCCGATTGTTCGTCAATATCGGCAAATAACGCATCAATACAGCGGTGCAAATCGTCAATATCAACAGACATTATGCCCCCTTAGGGATAAAATGCACTAAGATATTTTTATAATCATCAAAGTGCAGTTTGTCATCATCAATCAAGACGTCCAAAAAGGCATCATTCCATCTTAAACAATCGTCAATACTGACATTATTCAGATAAATATTGACATCAAGCATATTGCCAATTTCTGTTTGGGTAACGGTTGTCTCAATGTGCGAATTGCCAAAATAGCGTTTTGTTAAGAATTTGACCACCAACTGATTAATACGAGCAAAATTTTCACGAGAGATGTTGGCTTGCTTAAGGTTATCAAGCACTTTGTTGATAAATTGCTTGGCGTCTTGTCGGCAAGCCAAAGAGCCATCAAGCAAATCAAAGATTTCATCAAGCATGCCAATATCCGACTGCCTGCCAGCGTTACCGATTGCCACAGCGATAACCTTGTGATTGTAGGGGTCTTTTTTTAATAACCCCAAACAAACTTCATGGCTTTGTGCAAAATTACCAATTCTATGCAAAGCCACGGCGTAATTGTAGCTTGCCAAATCATGATTGAGCAGGTGGGCTTTTTTCAGGCTTTGTACTGCCAAATCTGCATCTCCCAAAGCCATGTGTGCAAAACCCTGTAAGACATAAGCATCGATCGCATTGGTCTTAAGCAGGCTTTTGGCATCTCGTAGCCAGCGAATGAATCTTAGATTATCAGGATTGGTCAATCCTTGATAACGCTCCAGATACTCGTAGGCTTCATGGGTTTTGGTTTTTGGCTGCATGTTAATCTCCGCTTGGGCATTTTATACTAGCACATTTAACCATTTTGTCAATGCGTTACACCAACCCTGCCGCTGGAAAACCGCCAAAGCGTGCGACATTGTCCCTGATTTGACAATCCGACATACAGCCACCGCACTTATCTAGAAGCGGATTATCGGTAGGCTTGCCATCGATGGTGTAGCGTGCCGTGCCAGTATAGCCGCAGGTTTCGCCACGATACTGCCCCATTACCGCCCAATGGCAAAAGTTGGTGATGGTACGCACAGGAATTTTGCGATTTTCAAAGTCCACAGGGTTTGATAATTCAAATTCAAGCACGCCTGATGATGGGTTTTCAGTGGTTTTTTGTTCGACAAACCAAATCTGCTGTTTGTACTCATCACCAATGGCGTGGGTGATGACAAGTTTTGCTCCAGCAAAATCGTCATACATGCGGCATAACGCCCCAATCGCCCCATTGACGCCATTTAAGGTATCGGCAATGGTGAGCTTGGGCGTGCTGGCTTTGCCATCGCCACGCATTTCTAGCCCATCTGATGTGATGGCAATGGGCGTGTATTGCTTGTTTTGCCAAGTAATCACGCCGTCATTATGACCGTGAAAGCGGTAGATTTCACCGCCCAATTTTCGTAAATCCAGCTCATACAGCGTCAGAAAATTACTGACGCTGGTTTGCTGTACTTGTGCGTTAAAAGTCATTCTGTTTCTGCTTGATGTTCGCTGTCCACTGTTTTGCTATCTTGCTCTTCGCTGTCTTCTTCAGACGCATCACCAACTTCTGCCAACACGCCAAATTCGCCATTTTTATACACGCAAGCAAAGGCTTTGACTTCCTTGGTTGGGTCATAATTGGTTAGCTGATTGAGCATGTTCATCGCCCATGCCAAAATTTCGGTGCGAAAACGAGTGGCACGGTTACGCTTAAGTACGCCGTTGTTTTGCTCGTTATTCACGACTTCAAAGCCATCATCATCAGGGTAATAAGTGATTTCGATTTTATCGGCTTTTTCGCCATATTGCCCTAGCCAAAAATCGACTTGAGAGATAAAACTTTGAATGGTGTTGGCTTCTAGGCGTGATAGAGTTGTAAGTTCGTTCATGGTTGCTCCTTAAAAATATCCAACTCACGGCTTGATAATTGCCATGCGTGAACTTGGGTTGTGATTTGTGCATCGTGGGCTTTTAACGCTTGGGCTTGCTTGTCGCTGATTAAAAACCCACCGCCAAAGATGGTTTTGTTATGCTCTTTTTGGGCATCTAACGCATTGATAAATACGCACTCATCGCTTGGGATTTTGACATCAATATGTTTTAGTTTTTCAAGCCTTGCAACATTGACAACATGGCTTGGGTATTGATGTTTGGTCAGTTGTTTTTTGTCTGGTGCCAACCGACAAATTGCCCAAGCTAAAGTAGGTGCGGTTTGTACTTTGATATTCGGTGTTAAATTGTGAATAAATCCAGTCTTAACATTAGCCCCATTATCATAAGTGATGCTTTCACCGACAATCACATGGGTTAAGCCTGCCACCGTACGGCTTGAGCTAAAGTTAGTTAAGCTTGGGGCAAATAAGAAAAACCGAATCTGATGCTCTTGGTAAAACCTGCAAATTTTTGTCATGATTGAAAATGGCGGATTGTCAATCACAATCGCATTTTTGCCATATTGCGACAAATCGGTATAATCGCCATCTGGGAAAAACGGACGCACCACCTGTAAGCCGTTCAGATTTATCAGATGCTCATGCACATAATCAATCACCGCATCATAAATCTTGGGCGGTGTAAACGTATCGTCCGAAGTTTGCCGTTTTTCAAATTTTTGTAGCCAGTTGTAGTATTCTTGACTTGTTTTCATAAATTCATCTATTTTTGATAAAATGCTTGACTTTTTATAACTCTGGAAGTATAATATACCCAACATCAACACACTAGGAGCTAATATGGCAAGTAGTAAAGATGTTATCAAAATCATCGAAGCAGATGGTTGGAAGCGAATTAAAGCCAATGCTGGTAGCCATGCTCAATTCAAGCACCCAACCAAAAAAGGACGAGTTACCGTCCCTGACCCCAAGAAGGATTTGGATAACATCACAGTCAAGAGCATTATGAGACAAGCAGGTTTGGATAACTAGTCACATAAGCAGGGGTAATACCGCCCCTGCACGCTCTAACCGCCATCAGCTCAAACAATTAAGGAATGTTTATGCTATACCCAATCGCAGTAAAACTTGGCAATGATAAGATTGCCCACAGTATCTTTTTTCCAGATATTGAAAATCTGGTATCAGCCTGTGATGAGCTGGACGATGTGTTAAGCTGTGCTACTGAATGCCTTGATTTGCATTTTAGCGGCTTGGCAGAAGATGGTGAGCCAATCCCCATGCCAAGCAAATTCAGCATTCATCAACAAAACCCTGATTACAACGGCTTTATTTGGGCGTGGATTGATGTTGATTTGAGCAAATACGATACCAAATCGCACAAAATCAATATCACTTTACCGCAATTTTTAATCACCAAAATTGATGAAAAAGTCGCCAGTCATAAGCAGTTATACAAAAGCCGTAGCAATTATTTAGCCCAGCTTGCCAGCCGTGATTTGGCTTAAATTCCAATAAAAAACCATTTTCCTGACTTTAGGAAAATGGTTAAGTGTTTCCATTGTGGAAATGGTTCAACTGCCGAGAAATGCTCGGCGGTTTAAAAAGTCTGTTTTAGCGTAAAATTGATTGTCCAAACATTGCCGCCTTGATAAGTGCGTGCAATTTCGCCATCGAGCCGAACTTTTAGGGTGGGTTCGTTCGGAATTGGCGTAAAATTGAACACTTCCACGCCTTTGGTATCGTGCAAAAAGCGGTAAATGGCATCGATAACCGCTTTAGTATCCGTTTTGGTGCATGACCATGATTTGCAAGCGTTATTGATGCCATGACTGACCACCTGCTCGTAACCATCGCCAAATTGCGTGCGTGTAACCGCATGGCTGACGCTTTCGCTACTGTCTTTGGAGATGTCCCAAATAAAAGTTTTCATGAGATTTACCCAATAAAAAACCGCCCTTTTAAGGCGGTGATTTAAAAAAAATACTTGACTTTTAAAGTAGTTACAACTATAATATACACAACAAGGCAAGGGGTAGGAGCCTTGCCTTGCTAGGTTAAACGGTTTACCTAAGGGAAATAACCGCCAACCGATGTAAGGAGCATACGATGAATACCGTTAAAATCATCATCGTTTTGGTCTTTATCTTGTATAGCTTAGCAGCTTACTAAGATAAACGCCTAAGTCATAGCCAAAAGCTATGATACGGCGGAGCGGACAACAGGAAACACCGCTCACCCCCTTACTTAACCCCTATCATACCATAACACAGGAAAAAGTCAAATGCCCAATAAAAAACCGCCTTTGCACAATGCAAAAGCGGTGAAATTTAGACAACAAAAAAAGCCAAATAATTCACAACTTTTTATAAAAAAGTGTAGAAATTACTTGACTTTTAGAGTAGTTATAACTATAATATGTTTTATCAAGACAAGGTGGTAGCACACCCTGTCTTGATAGGTTACCGCCACCGACCTAAGTCAAGTGGTGGCTATCCTAGGAGATAAGACAATGAACCTAGTTAAAATCATCATTGTTGTAATCTTACTACTATTGAGCGGTAACGCTTACTAAGAGTAAGAAAGCCTAAAAAGGCTGGGGCGGTGGGTAACACCACCGCTTCACTCCTAAAACTTAGGATTATCTTACCAAGATTTTAAGGATATGTCAAATGCCAAAGATTGTTGCCAACCCCAAAACCCGCAGCCAAATCCAAAAAGAAAGCGATGCTCGCCGTGGCGTCAAACATATTGGCTTTAAAGTGCCGATTGAGTTTGCCGAGCGACTGGACGAACTTGCCAAAAGCACAGGCAAAACCAAAAATATCATCATCATGGAAGCGGTGGAGCTTTGGCAAGCTCACCACCATTTGACCTGAGCGATAAAACCGCCCAGCACATACAAAAATAAAGTAAATGCCAAAAAATTAATCAAATAACGCACTTTTGGCGATTTTTCGTATTTTTCAAGCATCGTTGTTAGCCACTTATCAAAATTTATGTTAAAATTCACACAGTTATCCTTTTAAGTATCGGTTAAATGGATAATAAAAAACCCAACTGCGGCAAACAGTTGGGTTTTTGCTTATACGCCATACAGCATACCGCCCTGACGGCGTTGTCGCATCAGCTCGTTTTGTACCGCCGCTTTGATGGCGTTGCCAAAGCTCTTGCCAGTTTGGGCATCGCTTTGTACATCGCTACTGCCATTGCTATTGACCGTTACGCTGATATTGATTGCTGTGCCACCACTGCCACCGATACTGTCCAGCTTTTTATCTAGGGCTTTGGCGGTGTGCTTGGGCAATACTCGCTCGCCTTTTTCTAGATTCCAAGTGCCTGATTTGGGAACTGACATAATGCCATCGTGGGCTTGACCAACCACAGGCTTAATGGCATTGACAGCGGCAACCAACGCCCCACTTTCCAAGGCAACCTTGGCAACCGCTCCCAAATTGGCAGGGAATGGGGCAGATGCCCATGCTTTTGCCAAAGCTTCTTTATTGGCTAGTAAAATGCGTGCCAACGCCATGCCTTTTTCCATCGCAAAGATGGCTTTATAACCACGGCTAGACTCACCCAAAATATCTTTCATCAAGCCAGCGACACCGCTCAACTGCATCTCATAGCTGGCTAATTGCAAGTCTGTCTGTGCCTGCTCATACTGTTGTTTTAATTGATGTCTGGCTTGCAGTGCTTCGGCAAGTTTGTCTGTGTGCAAATCTTCATATTCAGCAATCACTTTAAGCTTGTCTTGATACTCGGCTCGCAGTTTTTCGGCTGGTGAAACTTGATAAATTTCACTTTTTAGCTTATCAAAACTATCAGCAGAATCTTTTTTCTGTTTGTCTGTTTTCTCCTTGCGTGCCAATTTATCTTTGCTGTCTTGTAGCGCCATCATTTTTTGATTGAGCTTATCAAGCTGCTCTGCGGTATAGCCCATTTGTTTTTTGGTATGTTCCAAATTGTAGCGAAATTCCGCCAATGGGTCATCATTGCCAAGCAGTGCCAATTGCTTATCAATATCGGCAATCTCTTTGTCAAAATCAGCCGTGGCGGCAAGCTGCTTTTGTGCTTGCTCCAGCTTTTGGATATAGTCCAGATGTGCATCAAACATCTTGCGACTGACACCGATAAATTTATTGGTATTGTCATACTCCCATCTTAGCTGCCCAATGCGATCCATGCCCAGCGTTTTGATTGCCGCATGGTTTTGTCGAATTTGATTGGTTACATCTAAGATGTTTTGTTGTGCCAATTCTTCCTGCTTAAGCTGCAGCAGTCTGTCGGTGTTTTCGTTGCCGTATTTGCCAAACTTAATTTCAGTGATGGCATCGGCAAAGGGATTTTCTTGCTGTTGCAATTGCAATTTGTAGATGTTTTTTGCCGCCTGCTCCATATCATTTTGCAGGGCATTTTTGGCATCTTCAGCCAGCTTTTGGGCTTCTTTGACCGCCATGGGTGCTTTGTAAGCAATACCCAAAGCAAAACCTTCCGCCGTCCACTCGCCCAGCTGTTTCATCACTCGAGATGGTGAGTGAATGTCTAAAAATCCAGTAACGGCGTTTTTGACTTGGCTAGCCAATTCACGAGCTTTTTGTACCGCCGCACCGATTTTTTCGCCGATGCCGTTAATCAAGCCTTGCACCGCATCACGCCCCACTTGTAGCAAGTCCGAGCCTAGCTTTTTGATGGTGGCACGGGCATCATTACTAAAGTTTTTGAACAATTGCACCGCTTGCTTGACGCCATTATTAATCGCATCTTTGACGCCCTGCATATCGCCACGCATTAACGCTTTGATAACATTAAAAGCAGTGGTAACGGTCGTTTTAATCAGCCCAAAGCCCAAGTTAAAATAGCTGGCAAAGATGCTAACGCCTGCACTAATCACCGCTTTGATGCTATCAATACCAAATTTTACCGCCGCTTTGATGGTTTCAAAGGCAATTTTGGGCGGTAAGGTCAAGGCTTGCCAAGCAATTTGAAATATGGCTTTGACACCATTCCAAATCTCTTGAAAATAGGGTTTTACGCCACTCCATACTTCTTTGATTTGATTCCAAGTGTCTTTTGCAGAAGTTTTTAAACCTTCCCAAGCTTGCTTTGCTGCGTTTTTGACCGTGTCCCATACCTTTGTCAAGCCATCAAAAATACTGGTAATGTTCTCAACCATTTTTTTGACAGGTTCGGGTGCATTACTTAGCCATTCACTAAACGCCTTCTTGATTTCGTTGATTTTATCGCTGATGGCTTGTTTGATATTTGTCCAAACTTCGCTAGCTTTGGCTTTGATGGTATCCCAGTTGCGGTATAGGTACACACCCACTGCCACCAAGCCTGCGATAGCGGCAACAGTTAAGGTAATTGGACTGGTTAAAATCGCAAATGCTCCAGCTGCCACACTGGTTATTGTTGCCCATGCTGTCGTTGCCGCAGTAACACCCCACAATGCAATTTGATACGCACCAAAGGCTATTGTTGCTGCACCGATACCACTGGCTAAAGCGATAGCCAACTCAGGATTTTCTTGAAAAAATTGGGTGATGTCAGCCCCAACATCTACCACAGCTTCAATCGCCGTTTTTAATCCATCAAAAGCGGTTTTTAACGCTTCAATGGTTGCCTGCCCTATATCAGACTCTACAAAGGCTGAACCAAGCTCTTTTGCCTTAGTAATGGTATTGGTGATAACTTCATTCACCTGCGGTAAATAATCACCAAATTGTTGCAATCCTTGACCGATTAGACCAATACCATCAGCAATAAGACTGCTAATACCACCATCAGAATTTAACAGATTGTGTACCGCCAAATCCCATTGTGTACGCACATCTTCTAATGCACCCCCAATGGTGGTGCTGGTTTGCGATGCCATGCTCGCCAATTTATCAGTTGCCGATGCACTGGTTAGGGCTTGATAAACAGCTTCGGCGGTAAGCTTACCCTCGCCTGCCAATTTTCGCAATTCACCAGTGGTAACGCCCAAACTGTCTGCCATCAGCTCCATAATCACTGGGGCTTGTTCAGCAATAGAGTTAAACTCATCACCACGCAACACGCCAGATGCCATTGCTTGCCCCAACTGTGTTAATGCAGCAGCTTGAGCCTCCGCCGAACCGCCACCCAGACGCATTGCCATAGTAACTTGTTCGGTGAATTTAATCACATCGTTTTGGTCTTTTCCCAGCTGTTTTAATGAGCGTGCGTTGGACACATACATTTCGCCCACAGATTGCAAGCTAACATGGTTTGCCATTGCAATACGCTCAACTTCTGACATAGCCTTAGCGTGCTGCTCTGCCGAATTGGTCGCAATCCTGATTTGACCATCAAGCGTTTTCATCGCATCAGCGGTTTGTACCACCGAGCCGATACCTACAAATGCCATTGCACCTAACATGGCGGTTTTGAATGCACCCAGCGTATTATTCAGCTTATTCACGGTTGCATTCATACCGCTCATATCTTTATCGGCTTTTTTGATACCATCGCCTGCATCATGGGCATCTTTACCAACTTTTTTAAACCCACTGCCTGCTTTGTCCAAATCTTGGCTGGTTTTATAAGCACTTTGCCCAGTTTTAGACATATGGCGTTCGGCATCAGATAACGCCTTTTCTGCTTTTTTACTGGCATCACCAGCTTTATCAAAAGACTGCTCAAGCCTTGTCATGGCTTGTATCGCACTATCTGCTGATACCTGAATATCCAAGCGATAAGTTTGTGTCATGGTTTTATCCTTTTTTGTTGGTATCTGCTAGCCATAAATCGTCCAAATAAAACACCAATTCATGCAGCAAAGGGCGTGGCAAACAAACAGAATAATGACGGCAGACACTGTCAATATCTTGTAGCGACAAAGGCAATGCCACGCCATCGACATAACGCCTAGCACGGCTTGCGATGATAAAGACATGGAACACGCAATCAACATACCTATCCGATTGATGCGGCGTGGGTACGGTTTCGCCCAGCCGTTTATAAATCTCTAGCCGTTTTTCGCTTAGGCTTGTTTTGATTTTTTGCCATTGGTATTCGTCATTGACTTTTTTTTCAGTGCCTTGGCTTTTTCGGCGTATTCTTTTAGCATCTCAACCACGGTATCGGTGATAAGCTGGACAAATTCTCTAGCGTCATCAAACGCATTACCCAGCACGATGATAAAATTATCGCCGTTAATGGCAAATGGCTCATCATCAACCGTTACATTCCAGTCTTTGACCAAATACTCCCCAGTCAAAAACAGCCAAGCACTGGCTTCATCAATCTGCGTTTTTGCCCCACGCTTTAGGCTGTCTTTGGTTACTGTTTGCGACTTATCCAAGCGTTGCAACTCTGCAAATGCTCGCTCAAATTCGGCGTCGGTTTTGACTTCAAAAGTGATTTGCAAGCCTTGATATTCAATGGTTCGCTCAACGCTCAACTGATGGTCTTTTTTTAAAATATTTAAATTAAACATTAGTCATCTCCGTTTAAATGGTGCCATGCTTTGATAATTTCGGGCAATTTCCAAATCAGAGCAATTAGCACGGCAAAACTACCAATAATAATCAAATTGGTCATGGGTAATTCTCCCAATTTCACCAAATCTATGTTAAAATTCACCTATGTTTTATTCCTTACTTGGTCTAAGGGGTAAAAATAGAAAAATCCCAAGTTTTGGCGAACTTGGGATTTTTTGTCATTGTCTAAAATCAGGGGTGTTTTTATCGCTTAGACAAAATTTTAGACAACTTTAGACAACCGTTATCTAAAATTGTCTAAACACGCTCAAGCACTGGCGTCTCATCAACGACGGTATAACTGACATCAACCGCCACCAAATCCTTGCCTGATGGGCTAGGGATTTCGCCTGTCACTTGGATTTTTGGCAATTTTAAAATGTATTTGTTATCGCCAAACATAATCGGAAATTCCAAACTTAGCGTTGCCCCTGTCATCTGATTACTAATAATATCATGAGCTTTGGGGCTATAAGCGATGGTCATAGAGCCTGTGATATTGGCAAGCATTGCCAGCACATTACCGCCATAGATATTATCGCCTAGGCATTTTTGTACTTCGGTTTGGTTATCCAGCTCAAAACTTAGGCTCTCAACACACACATCGATTTTTTGCCCATCAATCAAAATATCGCCAATGGATAGGCTACTTGCCTTGATGCCATCGGCGGCAGGCGTCGGCGATTTGGCAAATGATGCATCTTTGCTTTGCTGATAGCCCAAGCCAGTAAAGCCAAATTTGATTTTGACCAAACTTGAAGTATCGATATTTAGGCTAAAATTGGATACCACGCACCGCTCAAAGATATGATTGACATTAATGTCGGTAAAATCTTTGGTGATGGCAAATTCGGACTTGGTTGTGCCGATGGTAAGCTTATTGGCTTGCCACTCGCTCCAAAATGCCGCGGCAATCAGCTCATCATAGACGCTATACATAAGCTCGGTTTCAATATCGCCAGAGACTGACGCACCTGTAACCATGCCTTTTTGCATTAAGCGACCACCTGCCAAAATCTCGCTTTCGGTCATCTCGGTAGATACCGTTAAGCCGTTGCTGATATTGGGTAGGATTTTCCAGCCAGTTTGTGGAATGGTTTTATCGGTCTGTTTGACAAATGCCGATACGACTCTTGCACCACTAGACATCTTGTATTCTCCTTGCTAAAACTTCGTGATATTGACGCATATAATAAATTTGCTCTTTCAGTAATTGCCATTGTTCAGGGCTAATATAAACAGGTTTGGGGCTATCAAGCAGACGCTCTAGCGTGATGATTTTGGCGTATAGCTCGCTTTTTTCTTTTTCCACTCTTTCATGCCACATAATATCTCCAAGGTACGCTGACATTGATTTGGTAAAATTTGTCAAAACCGACATAAATCACACTCGCCGCCAGCGTTTCTAATTGTTGTATTTGCTTCGTGCCAAAATGCCTAGCCAAGCTATCGGCACGCTGTTTGATTTCGGCTGTACCGACATTTTCAGCACAAAACAGTTGAATGATGAGCGTGCCTTGTTCCAAGATACACGGCTTATCACTGACACTGGCAATTTGATTGACGCCACCAAGCACGGTAATTCTGCCCCATACGCCATCTTTGGGAATGGTAAAATTGCGATTGTCCCTAGCGTATCGTTTGGCATCAAAACCCTGCCAGCTTTGAAAATGCGTCAAAAGTAGCTGTTCGATATATTGACTGTTCATAACGCTCCTAAGGCTGAATTGAACGCATTGTTATACACGCCTGTTGGGGCTTGCTTTGACCAGCCGTTTTCAATGCGTAAGGCATAGGGCAGATTGTTTTGGATATAAATGGTTGGGTAGGTATGCTTAGGCAAGCTGATGATTAACCCTGCGTCCGCACCTGTTTGGGCATAGCTTGGTGAGCCGATACTGATATGATGAGCTTGGCGATAACGCCCAGTGCGTACAGGACTTAAAGCGACAACATGATTGTAGCAATTTATCGCAAATTGCCGATACACCTTATCCAATTCATCGGCAATATCATCAACGCTAAGTTTTTTATCCCAAGTCATCAAACCCCCTTAGCTGTATGGTATAGCTGACCTTGGCGGCGTCTTGTTTGACATTCATGACTTTTTTACCATCAATCACATCATCAATCAGCGGTGTTTTGTCAATTTGGCTTTGCAGACAAATCAACTTGACATCGTGCTGTTTGATACTTTGATTGTCAATCTCATGCGTCAAATAGCCTGTAAAAACGCCTTTTCCGCCATAGTTAAGGCTGTCTGCTACGTCAGCACCATTTAGCGTCCAATCATCGTTAGATAAGCTGATACGCTGTGCTGTAAAGTCTTTGACAGCGTCTTTTAGCTCATTGGCGAACGCCTTGGCAATCTCGCCATCAATTTCACTGTATAGACCCATAGTTACCACCATCGAATTGCCGTAATAATATCAGGCAAAGCAAACAGCACCATGCCAAATGCCGCCAAAGCGACCAAAATTAAAAATCTTTGCATTGGCATTGTTGTTAATTTTCCTAGTAAGATGTCAAGAATTTTGCTATAATTGTTCATTATCTCTTTAAGTCCGTGTTAAAGGGGTAAAGAAAATCCCAAGTTCGCCAAAACTTGGGATTTTTGTTTTAATAGCGAATTGCCGTGATAATATCAGCCAAATTACAGATGAAGCACACCAGCAAAATAATTGCAGCGATGTGCCAAAGTATTTTGATGATTTTTTCAGGCGTTACATTGTGAATCTCAATCATAAAAACACCTAGCAATTTTAGAAAAAATCGCTTATCATTACTCACAAGTTTTATCCTTATGCCCAAGGGTAAAAATAGAAAATCCCAAGTTCGCCAAAACTTGGGATTTTTGTTTTAATAGCGTATCAGCGGCATATTCAAGCCAAATTTTTGTACAAATGGCTCAAGCAATGCCAAAGCGATTTGCTCATGTTGCCCCATGGCAGCTGTCCCTTGTACATAAGTTTTGGCAATCGATACATCGCCTGCACTTGCCGATTTGCTGGCAATCACGCCTTCATCTCGTGCTTGAAATAGCTCGCCTGCTTGCCATGCTTTGGCAAGATACACGCCTGCTTGTTTGATGGCAGGCGGTATATCATCACCAAAATCTGGCAAATTGTGCTTGGCAAGATAAGCATTAACAATGGTCAGCGTCTCATCATCAAAATCAGCCAAATCATTGCGTTTGAGCATTTCTCACCTTGCGTTTGGGTTTTTCGTCCAACTTTTCGTCAAACAATGGCAAATGCCGATAAGCATCTGGCACATCGCCACAGACTTTATCGCAAGTTTCGATAAAATCAATCTCACGATACGCCAAGCCATCACGCACCGTTAGCCCATGCTGTTTGGCATAGGCTAAATTGGCGTCGCTAAAATCTGTCGTAAAGTACAGAATTTTCATTTACGCCCCCTGTACGAGTACGCCTGCGGTGTCTTTGATACTGGTTGCGGTTTGTTTCCAGTTAGATTGCGTTGCCAAAGCCCCACTATTTGGGTTTGAGCCACCAGCGGCGGTATCCCAAGTATAGCCCTTGACCGATGCTGCATAGCTCCACTCGGCTTGATAGGCGTTGGTGATATTCTCAAAGCCAGTTTTTGGCACGATAACGCTATTAAAATCAGCTTGGTTATTAACGATAATACCGCCTTCGGTAAGCCCCAGCACATTGTATTTGATGCCGCTATTATCCACCGCCAAATCAGGGGCATCAGTTACCACAAACACTCGTCCATGTGGGTCTCTTAGCACGCTGACATTGTCATAGCTAAACAAGCGTTCATTGTTGCCCAAGGCTTTTAATTGCAATTGCGTCAAAGCACCAGAGTGCATCACCCAAGCGGCAATAGAGCCTGAGCGGTCGCCAAAGCGGCTAGCCCCTTTGGTCAGTGCAGCAAAATCTAGATTATCGGCGGTTTCAACGGCTTTGGTATTGCCTTTGATTGCCGCCACACCGCATTTAATCGCCGTGTTTAGCATATCGGCGATGGTCGCACGACCCAGCTGCTCACCGATGATGATTGCCGCTTCTTCAGGGTTTTGTAGTACCCAGCGATAATGAGCAGACTCCCAAAGCATCTCAGGCGTACCTGCTGCCACTTTGACCGCCACATTTTTGTGTTGGGTTAGGCGGGCACTAGAGATGGTATTTTGTCCATTCTCAATATCACGATGACGCACCAAATTGGCGATGAATTTAAACGCCGCCTGCGTGTCAAAATCGCCACGAAATGGGCGTGCCACCAGTTGGATTGCCCCATTGGATTGCTGGTTGAATTTATCCACCTGCTGGGCTACGGTCTCTGTAAGTACCGTGTAAGTGTCATTGTTAAATTTGATGGTATCAAATGCCATAACTTATTCTCCGTTTTTTGCTTTTAGCCAAGCGATTTTCTCTTCAGTGGTTTTGGCATCAGCAAATGATTTGATAGAACCTGCCCCAAAGCCCGGCTGGCTAGCTCCTGCACCGCTACCGCTACTACCACGCAAAATATCCGCCTTGTTGGGGTATTGATTGATGACTTGCTCAAACGCTTCATCAAAATCCGCCAACTCACCGGGGTTAATGCGTGAATAAATTGGGTTGCCGTTCAGCTTGCCAACAATCTTACCGTCCGTCATCTCAAAGTACTGACCAAAGGTATTTTGGGCAATATCGGCAGGCAATAAGGTTTTTTCTTTGATGAAATTTGAGCGTGCAAACGCCCCACCAATCACCGCATTGCGATACTCGGTATTAATCTTAGCAATTTCAGCGTCTTTACTTGCCAGCTGTTCATCAAAAGCCTTTTTTGCTTCCGCTTTGACTTTCTCAACTTCGCCAGCGTCAATCAGCTTTTTATCGTCCAAGTTTTGCACGGTTGCCATCGCTTGTTTTGCTTTGTCCGCATCAATGCCATCAAACTGCTTTAGCTGTGCTAAGGCGTGTTCTTTGGCTTCACGATGGTTTTTGGCTTCGGCATTTAATTGGCTGATTTTTGCCATACTTTCGGCGGCATCAAACGCCAATTCTTTGCCGTCATCATAGACATAGACAGGCTTACCGTCTTGGACAATCACATTGCCGTTTTCATCAAGTTTTAATTTCATGTTGATTTTTCCTAATCAAAAGCACCCTAGTTTTCCAACATCAGGCAATAAAAAAGCACCCATTTGGGTGCTTTGGTTAAAAAAGTTTAAATTAAGCCCACCGACCTTAGGGCTTGCTCGACTTCTTGTCTAAATTGAACTTCGTCAATATCGAACTTATGCGGCGAGTTGACATCATAATCAGGGTTGAACCTATCACAGGCAGAAAATATCTCACATTCGGCTTGACTGATAATTTCACTTTCCACCATGGGTGTAAATTTACCTTCCCTTTCTTTAATGTATCTGAGCATAAAGACATCTGCTGGCATTTTACCATGATAAAAATCTAACGCCATGTCTAATAAATAAGTCAAAACAGAACTCCATTTTTTAAAAAATTGCTATGCTGTTTATTGCTTGGGTCAAGTTTAAACAAAGTTGTAAATTCGCCCTTGCCGTCAAACGCCACCGCCACGCCTGTTTTGTCATTATAATACACCGTACTGGCTTTGTCATCTCGATATTGCCCAAATTGGCGTGTTTTGGCATGCTCCAAATGGTCAATAATCGCCTGTTGGTAAGCCAATAATGTTGATGGGTTTTTCTTTGAAGTTTTTACACCGACATTTTCAGCATGCTTAAATTTGGCGTCCAATTGCTTTGGCGGAAAAACAAACGCTTTGCCTTTTACGACCACTTCAATGGGTTGTCTTCGCTTAAAATGGTACAAATCATCGCCAAACGCCGCATCAAACGCCCCACTTTCTAGCTTTCGCATCTCATCAAGCGTTAAAGGGGTGAAATTTCTGTCTAGTTGCAGTTGCATTTGGGCATATCTTTGGCTATAATTTGCCTTGAGTGGCCACTGCGACACGGTGAATTCTACCTGCCGTAACTACAGCACGGTATGGCTTATAATGCTAACTGTGTGGGGTAAGAGGGACAATAGTGGGGAGTGGTAGTCCCACCGGTGGTTACTCAATTATCTTACCTGCCTTTGTTTTCATCACCTTTACGCCAAACTTGCCTAAGCGGTAAGTTTCGTTTTTTGGTGTGGTTTTTGGCGTATTCATAAGCTTCTTTTAGGTCTTGCCGCAAAGAGTGTATCTCGGACGGTGTCAAGACCGTATCGATGAATTTGTTTTGCAAGGTATCTTGCTTCGGATTCTGTAAATTTTGAGAAGTCATAGCCAAATTGCTCATGCCACCATTGTTCAAGTTCTTTGCCTGCTTGTTTTCGCAATTGCCCAAGCGTCGCTTTGGTAATTGGGAGTTTAGCAGAGTTTGGTTTACCATTCAAGGTGCTAACCAATACCACCCTACCACCGCCATTTTCAATATAAGCTCGCAAATCCGCCAAAGTACCGCCTTGGGTAATCACATCATCAACGATGAGATAATTTCTACCTTGCACCACTTCACCGTCAAACGATACTCTTTTTAATAACCGCTCTACGCCATTGGACTGCGTTCGATTGGCTTTACTTGCCTGTACAATGGATAAATCCATGTTTAAAGACAGGTTGTTTTTTAATACCATTGCATAAGCCAATGGAATTTTATTGCGACCAAGCATTTCTTCGGCATGAACAGGCAATACCCATACATCACCATATCCTGCCAAAGCGTTGGCAATATCCACCAAAAATTCATCGCCAACCATTTCATCAGCAAGCATCAAAGCCGAAACAATATTACCCGATTTGGCACTTAAATACCGCTGATGGCTAGTAATGGTATCTTTGGTATGGGCAATTAACACATTTGGCAAATCACCCCAATCCGTACGCTTCATCGCAAGTTTCCCATTTGTAATTGGGTCATATTTTAGCACAGAGCCTGATACTCTTTCAAACGCCCCACTTTCTAGCTTTCGCATCTCATCAAGCGTTAAAGGGGTGAAATTTCTGTCTAGTTGCAGTTGCTTAAACCGCTCAATCGCCAAGCCACCATCTCGAAATAGCTTGGCTCGTGTCTTGCCCAATACTTCATCTTGGTATTTGTCAGGTTGCTGTTTGAGCCATTCATAGTAGCTGATATTGTCCGTTACGCCGTTGATACTGGCTCGCTTATTGGGCTGTTGGTAGCCATCATACACAATCTGAAAACTGGTTCGGCAATTGTAATGATACGGCGGATAAATCGCCTTATCAAGCGGCATAAACTCACCGTCCAAATGGCGGCAAATGGTGCTGGTGCGAAAATCCAGCGTTGCCATCACTTTAATGCCTTTGATAATGTCTTTATTATCGGCGATAAACTGCTGTTTGGCTTGGCTTTCGATGATTGCCGTGCCAGTGTGAGCCAGCGTCTTGGCATTTTTGGTACTGGTTGCCAAAATCCCATCTTGATAGCGTCTGGCTCTCGTGCCACGAATGATTTTTACCAAATCTTGATTGCTAAGATTGTTGGCGTGGGCGTAGCGTATCGCATTGGTCAGTTTTTTGGTTTCTTGCTCGCCAAAGTTTTGTAACATATCGTTAAGCGTGATGCCCACATTGGCGGTGATGCGTAGCGGTGTATCAAAACTTGCGTCTTTTGTTTTGCCATCAGCCAGTAATTGATAACGGTGTTTGTACAAGCCTTGCCAGTTTTGTTTAAGCTCGCCCACATAAGCGATGAGCAACGCACCGATACGCTGATTGGATTTTTTGAGCAATAAATCCACTTCTTTGTGCTTTAATTCGCTAATTTCACGGCGAAAAACCACGCTTTGCAAAAAATCATCAATCTGCTTTACCGTCAGCTGAAATTGAACGCTCAAATAGCTTTTTAGTCGCTCCAAATTGATTAATTGCTTCATAGTTATTTGCTTCAATCATGCCATCAATATCATCATGCGATAGCTCAACATCAAGTAAATTGTACTCTTTGGCTTTGTCATACAATACCGCTTTGGGCAATTTACCGCCATCAATCAGCGACGCCAAGCCTTGCAAAAGCTCCATATTGACAGCCGTTTGGTTAAATTGCTGTCTGATGGTGAATTTGGGCGGTTTTTCTGCCCCTTTGTACAGATTGCACCAGTTGAGCAGATTGGTAAAGCCTTCGTTGATATTGGCAACACATAGCGATACTTGACTATGCTGTGCTTGCTGTTCATTATCCGCTTGTGTGGCGGTTTTGATACCGCCGCCAGACTGTCCCAGCTGATAGCCAAGCTCGCTGATGATTTGCCGTTTATCGGCGATGCCTTCGGTTGCCATGGTATTGGGGCTAGCTTGAGCAAAGCCAAATGAGCCATGCTCGCCAAGCATAATCACCGTTTCGCTACCCAATTTGAGTTTTTTGTCTTTGTACCAATCGGCGGTTTGGTTATCCACATTCAAAAACGGCTGGATTTGACCGCAAATAAAGCGGCTATTTTCGGCATCGGCACTGTTACAGTAAATGCCCTGCTCGATATGCACCAACGGCTCAATGGGGATTTCTTGCTCATCAAAGGTGTTGTACTGGCTACCAAAAATCTGAAAAGGAATGGTTTGCCAGTGTTTATCGCCGTGCTGCTTTGGATATTGTCTGCCATTGACACTAAAGCCGTCTTCGCCCTTTGTCCACACTTCGACATAGTAGCCGACTTCATCAATGCCCAGCACTCGCCATTGTTCCACTCGCTTGACCACAAAAGGGTCATCAGTGGCAATACTCACCATCTCTTGTAGCACAATCATATCATCACGCCAATTGATGATGCTTTGGGCTGGATAAAACAGCAGTTTTGGCAAGGCGGTATCGTCTTTTTGTGAAGTTTTGCTCTCTTGGGTTGGAAAATCCACCCAAATGCCAAAACGCCCATTCACCAGTAGCGATTTTAAGCCCTTTTGTGCTTGATGATACAGCGAAGTGCCTTGACCATCGGCGTTGTATTTCATCGCCGCCAGTCGCTCGTCAAGCTCACAAATGGGGTCTTGTTTGAACGCCAAGCCAATATATTGCGATACGGTTTTACTTGAGTACTCATAAAACACCGCACGCTTAAGATAGTTTTTATAACGCTGCATGGCGTCCAAGCTGTCATCGTTAGGATTTGGGCGTGGTAAATATTTCTCGCCTTTTGCCTTGACTGCGGTTGTACCATTGACAAAGTCGCTGCACATTGTCCAAGCAGGCAAAGCGGCGTCATACTGTGGGTGCGTGCTATTAACTGGCATAAGGTCTCACTAATAAGGAATTTCAATAAACGAAGTCAAAACAGGCTTACTAATTGGGTATTGATACGCCACAAAATAGCCACCTGCGTCATTCATATGATCGTGTCCTGCACTCTTATCAGGCATACCTGCTTTGTCATAAACCTGCTTTTCTAAGCAATCGATATACTCAGGACACATCTTAGGATTGACAAAGTATTGGCGGTGTCCTTTGGCATTACAAATCAGGGCATTCATCGCATTAATCCTGTCTTTGATGCTAGGATTGACGCTTGCTACTTTGATGGCAAATCCTGCCTGCCGTAAAATGCTATGGTCTGAGACGCTGGAAGATTTGCTACTGGTATTATGACCGCTGGCATCAGGATAAATCACGATATGATGATTGGCATAACGCTGTTTGATAATCTGGCACATCGCTGGCGTATCCCTTGCCCCTGCGATTTCATCAACGGCATAAGCGACATTATCACGCACCACATGCACCACCGCTGACATATTTAGCACGTTAAAATCCATGCCGATATGTAGCGTCTCGTGTGGCTGTATGGTAGCGTCTGTAGCGTTCAAGCGTCTATCAAAATCAGGATACACCGCCCCACTGGTAAGATTGACAAATTGACCGTTCAGATACGCTTCAATCAGCTGCGATGGATAAGACTGCCGCAAACTCTCAATATAGCCATCTGGCAAATTCTGCTCATTGTCATAAGTGCTGGCTTGGATAATGCCGTACAATTTGGCAATCTCATCACGGCTGGCTTCTTTGACAAATTGCTCATAGGTGAATTTAAAGCCTTCAGGCGTTGTGGTAACATCAATGCCGTTTTTTAGCCCTTGTACATTGTAACGCATACGGGCAATGATTTTTCGCCATGCGTCCCTTGCCTTATCGGTGTTTAGTGTGTCAAGCTCATCAACCAAAGCATGACCAATTTTAAAGCCGACAATACTATTGGGATTATCCATAGAGCGGCAAATAATCATACCACGGTACTGATTACCGCTATAAATTTCCACTTCTTTGTTGGCATGCTTAATCTGTACCGTCAAGCCCCAATCCTTGGCACACTCTTCCATCGTCGGATAAAAAATATCTCGAATTTGCGGATAAGTGGGGGCAAAATACCCAGCATTAACATTGGGAAATTCCCAAAAATGCTTACAAAGACCTGCACAGCCTGCCCATGTTTTGCCAGAGCCAAAGCCTGCCACATATGCACGGAATTTATGGGGCATGTTTAAAAACTTCGCCTGCGGAATGTTCAAACTAGGCATCTTTTCGTCCATCTTTGACATCAATCACAATGGTGGTTGGCTGTGCCTGTACTTTTTCAAGCTCGGTATTATCTTGCTCTCTCCAGCCTGCTTGGGTTTTTAAAAAGAAAATAATCGCCGTCAAGTTGCCTTCTTTGGCTTGTGTAAGCAGGTTTTGGGCAATTGAGCCAATCGCCTTTGCCTTACCCCTTTTATAATGTGTAGATACTTCAGGCTGTCGCTCCATAATCGCATAAAAAGTTTTGCGGCTAATGCCAAAATAATCAGCAATCTGCTCAATGGTCAAAACACTTGCCAAGGCTTCTACTTGTGCGATTTGTTTATCATCAAGTGTTGTTAGTGGTCTGCCACCTTTAGCCTTGTCTGCCACGCTCAATATACCCCTTAATTGCATCAACACTGATATAGTTTTCATGCTCTGGAATATTGACCAGTTTTAAAATCTCCGCCTTTTCTTTTTGGTTTCGACAAACGACGGTAAAATAATAATCAATGTTGTTTTGTTGTTTTAATTTTTCAGTGCTTTCTTTGCGATGTTCTTTGATTTCTTGCAAATCAGCCTTGACTGCTTGCACTTCAGCAGTGTCTTCAAACAATTCACTGCCTGCAAAACGACTATCGCCATCAAACATCAAATCCACATCTAAGCGACTAAAACCCATATCATCAAAATTAATGCCAAAATCTAGGTTTAATTCTGCCAACAGGTCTTTATCCCAAGTACCTTGTGCCGATGGATTGTTCAAGAATACCAACATCTCCAATTCGGCTTTTTCGTCAAGATAAACCAACGATACATCAAGCTCATAATCATTTTTGCCGTCTTTGTATCTTTCGATTTTATCCAGCACTGCCAATCTTTGATGACCGCCAAGCAGATAGCCAGTTTTTTGATTAACAATCAGTGGCTGCAACAACCCAACTTCTTCCATTTTGGTTTTTAGGTTCTTTTGGGCTTGCTCGTCAATATGCCGTGGATTTTTTGGGTGTAATTGGATTTGACTACGCCACATGGTAGCCATTTCATATTTTTGGTGTTTACTTTTTGCCATCGGTTAGTTCATAGTTAATTACAGACGCTTCCACAAATGGAAACCATGATTTGACACGCTGATAGTCGGATGGATAATGCTGTTTTAGTAGCCACATATCTTTTTCAGCCAACGAGCGAAAACTATGTCCCATTGATGAAGTCTCTGGTGCATATTTAAGATTGTGGTGCTTGATATAAGCCATCACATCATTTTTGCTAAAATTAGCAATAGGATAAAATCGCCCACGCACTTCATCAATACACCCTGATTTTTTCATCATTGCACGGCGTACAATACTATCAGCAATACGCTCACCTGCTGCAATCCACCACGCATTATTGGTCAATCTGACAAATTTGTAAATGTCATTCATACCAATGATTGGCACGGTGTAATCATGATGGCGAAATGAACCATACGCCAAAAAATTCGATAATTCAAAATGAGGCAAAACATCAATATCGATTTGATATTTTCGCTCTGCCCATTTAATCATTGCATTTTGAAAAGATAAATCACTGACTTGATACATGAAAAAAGCCGTTACTTTTGGAAAATAACGGCAACACAAATCAAGAGTAACCACGCTATCCTTACCGCCACTAAAGCCAACAATAACATGGTCTGTTATGCGTGATTGAGCTTTAATTGGGTCAAACAACTTAGCCACCAGCACCGCCATTGGATTTTCGGCGTTGGGCGTTGCGTTCGTTTCTGCGGATTGTTTTTAGCTCTTTTTCAAAGCCTTCACGGTGTTTATCATGCCGTCGCTGTTCGGCACGAGTTGCACCAACCTTTTTGTGTGTATAGTTTTTACTCATCACGCTTTCTCCTAATAAAAAAACCGCCCTTTATGGACGGTTTTGCCTAAAAAAAATGTTAACCTAAAAATATAATATCATCTTTGTCAAAGCTGGGTATGCCTTGTTCTAAAAACTCATGATATAAAGGTTCACCACACGGCTCAACCAAACTATCATCAACTTCAAACAGGTTTAGCTTGCCACGAATTGGCTTGGGTTTGACATCAATCACATTATCCAGTACCCATGCCCACATGCCATCAGTAATATCATCTGGGGGGCAATTTGCATCATCGGCATCATCTTTTGTTGCTGGACGGCAATCAATCAGATCAACCACGCAAATCGTTGCACCCATCGGAGCAAAATAATATTTGTCTTGATATTCTAGCCAAGTTTTAATGCCAGTTTTGCTACTGCAAATCAACAACTTGCCACGATAATCAGTACGCCATGTTCTCAATTCAATTGTCTTCATATCTAGGCAAATGTCTGTAGCATATGGCTGTCGTACACTTAATGCTTTCATACGCTCTCTCTTTTGTTTTGGCATATTATAGCAAATACCGCTTGTTTACACAGTTGTGAAATGGTAAAAACCACCAACCAATCAGGTTAGGGGCGACAACTTAACAAAGTTATAACGAAATTTTTCATTACGTTATTATCCTATCTCTGCCAACAACTCAAGCATGCCTTGCACATAACCTGTCGCATGGCTTAAATTTCCTTTAATCTTGTTGCGTGCGTGAATTATTCACATAAGGAATTAAATCATCGGTATTTTTATAAATAATTGATAACATAAAATATTCCTTGGCATTGTTCCTAAAATTAGGTGCAATATCACAAAAACAAGGTCATCTAACAAATAAACCTATCAAAGCACCATATTCGATTGGTTCATCAAGTTCATCAGTGATAAACATGAGTTCGCCACCAAATAATAGGATAACAGGAAATAGCAAAAAACCATTGATGGACAACCACCACCAATACCAATCTTGGCGTGTCATTATCTTGCCGTCATCTGTTGCATAGATTGGGCATAATCCATACCAGCCCTTTTTTGTAAACTTTAACTTTCGCATTTTCTAAACCAAAAAAAAAAACCATTTCCCCAGACCGAAGAAATGGCACATAAAAAAGTTAAACCGTGTCTTTTGTATAATACGACCACGATAACATAAATATATCATTTTCTGTTCGAACAGTCAAGCACTTTGTACGGCTAACCGCTCTTCGGCAAGTTTAGCCAAAAACCCTGAGCGAGTGTCATGGGTTTTTGCCACATAATCATCGACTTTTTTCAGTAAATGCTCGCTCCATGAAACATTAAAGCGGACTTGTTTGTCAAATGCGGTTTCATCAATGGCAACCACCGCCCAAATCACCCCATTATAATCAGGGTCAGTTTGCAAACTCTCAATCGTTGAAGTCTTAAATTCAAACGGCATATCCAGCTCAAGCATGGTGGCAATATGTTTTTGTAGTAATGATTTGGTATTGTCAATTGTCTCATCAATGGTATCACCAAATCCAAAACAGCCATCAACATCAGGCACGACAGAAGCGTAATTTTGCATACCGTCATCTTTGCTAATCGCAATCGGATAGTGTAACATGGCATTCTCCTTTTGGCTTTTATGAAGTTGCCCTAGTTGGTCAGCTAGGGCAAGCTACTAGAATTTAAGACCGCTGATACGCTTGGCTTTGGATAGCTGCAACCTTGATACATCTTTTCTAGGGTAGGATAGTGAGATTAACTCATTAATACCATCTTTCTTGAGTATCACATGGCTTGTACTATCGTGGCGAACCACCTGCCAGCCATCAGCTTCTAGTAACTTAATCAACTCGCTGCTTTTCATAAAAGCCCCTTTGTTGTTAAGTTGTGTGTATTATTACACATTTAAAGCACAAAGTCAAGGATTTTTGTGTATTTTTACACAATTAAGGTTTGATTTGTCTTAATCCTGCCAAGTAATGTTGCCCTGCCAACACCGCTGTATATACTTGGTTGTGCGTCATATTTGCCGTTTGCATCAACTCACGCAATGACCGCCCATGCACCTTATGTTCAATCACCAAGGTTACTTGATTTGGCAAAATCTGCATACCGTCTATGAGCAAAAGATTAATCTCGCCTGCTTCATCATCGCTAATCTCGCACCGTGGGTAATGCCTACTCGTCCTAGGCTCGACCGACTGCATCAGCCAATAGATTTGGTTTTCATGCAAGCCATCGGGCAAATGACCGCCCTTCATCATGCAAGTATTGCACCACGCCCCAAACTGCGTTAGCCACTCATCAATCGTGTACTTTTGCCAGTTCATCAATCCCCCCACATCAAAAACAGCAAACAACACACCGCATGAGCCAAATGCGGCAATCCGCTCTCACTATCTAGCCGCTCGCCTGCCCACCATGCCGATAAATGCCGATGGCAAGCGTCAAAATAGCGTGTTTTGGCGTTATCCACCTGTTGCCAGTTATCCGCCCCATACTTTGCCGCCCCAAATTCCAAGACGGCGATAACTTGCCATAATGCCGCCATCGGCAATAGGCTAAAGCGTGGCTTGCCGTGGTCATATTTTTGTCCGTCTTTCACTCACTATCGCCTTAAACTGCTTGATAAACTCATCATAACTCATCTTAACAGGCATACCGCCATCAATCTCAACCCAAATGTTGCCGTGGCTATCGGCTTTATCGCTATTAATTTTGGCGGTCTGCCCTGTGGCTTGATTGTAATATTTCATATCTCCACCACATCAATCCCATGCACAATTTTCATCAAATGCTTTTTTAGCCGATAGGTTTTGTCTTTTTTGGTGATGGCGGATTTGACATCTTCCACCACCTGCTCGCCATAGCGATTGAGATACACGAAATCGGCGATATAACGCACGCTAGGACGCTTTCGGCTCTCGCCTGCTATCTTGACACCGTCCAACAAATGAAATCGCTCTTGTAGCGTTAAACCGCTAATCTCGCCTGCCTTTTCCATCGCTTTTAGGGTTAGGTATCGGCTGGCTTCTTTTTTGCTGTCAAATACGATACCGTCAATCGTTGTTTTTTTATTTTTGTACTTCAATCGCCACCGCCTTGTACAAAAAATCAGCATAACTAACCAAATAATTTGCTCCAAATTCATCAATGAGTTCAACCATGCCCGTATAGCCAAACAAATCATTGTAGCTATCGTCCATCTCTACCACTTCAACTTGCCGACCTTCAAACAAATATTTCATATAAATTCTCGCACCCATAACAAATCTTCGGGTGTGGGCAACAAAATCCCCTTGCTGTATGCATCAACTTCAATTTGATTTAGATATTCGCTAAATTGCGAAGTACTCGCCTTTGTCGTGCTTAAAAAATGTTTCGTCATCGGCAAAGCCACCGTTTTTTCATAATCCGCCTGATGCCGTAGCGTTCGCATTTGCTCAAATAACATCGCCATCTCGCCGTCATCTCTGGCGTAAATTTTTGCCAACAGATTGCGTTTATAATACAAATGCCAATCAGCGTCGCCTTGCCCTGTTTGACTTTGCAAATAGTGTAGCCATAGCCAATACAGGCGGTTTTGGGCTTGGCTTCGTGTCTCGTCTTTATCGGTGATAATCACATTGGGTATCCCTACCTGTTGCCGTCTGATGATTTCACTGATGCACTGTGTTAGTACATCATCGTTAATAATTCGATAACGCACGATTTACCAGCTCCAGTTTGCCCATAAACCAATCTTTGGCGTATTGCCGATGAATGCCCTGATATTGGTCTAATTTGCGATGGCAAGCATGGCATAGCGGTATGGTAAATTCATCATCGGCTTTTTTGCCCATACCCTTGCCAAACGCCTGCCAGTTGGCATGTGCCGCTTGTGATGGCGGATTGGCTCCGCAGCCCACACAGCTCATTTGGCGGATTTTTTGTAATCTTGTCATGGCTTGTATCGCTGCATCAAGTCGTTAATGTACGCATCAGACGCTGGGGTATGGGTGCTGTTTTCGCTGTATCCTAGAGCCGTCGGTGGTACATACTCGCTACAAGCCACACCATCACGCACCAAGCGATTGACGATAAACTGGTAAGCGTCCTTGAAGGCGTTTTCTGCTCGGTATTTATCGCCATCAGTACGCCAGTTTTGCCATAGGTGGTAAGTCTGGTCATACGCCTGTTTTTCTGCCACGCTAATCTTGCCCCGTTTGTCGTTTTCTAGCCATTTGACCAGATTGCCCAAAGCCCCTGATTTGCCAATGTAGCTGTCGGCGATGGCGTCTGAATGCGAAAAATCCACCTGCCCCAAGCACCATCTGCGAAACAGTGCAGGGTCAGGACAAAACGCCCTATCACGCACCACCTGCAAGCCTAGACCGATTTGTTCACGAGACAAATCGCCAATGCACAGCTCCATACTTGAGTAAATCGCCTGATAATTCATGCCTTCAAAGGTTTTGGCAAAAGAGCGTGGCACTAACGCCTTGATCATATCCACGGTTGTCTGTACGGCTAACTGCATCACTCACCCCACGCCTGTTGCCACTGCTTGACCAGCACATTGCCCTGTGGTGGGATTGGCTGCTCGGTTCGTGAAAAATACCAATCCGCCTTGAACGACTGCCAGCCCATCTCAAGGGCAAACTGCAAAGCGTCATTGAGCGAAATCCCAGCTTGGTTTGCCTGATGGATAATTCCGCTTAACGCCGTTTGGGTCAGTTTGGTTTTTCTGATCGCTAAAAAATCTTTGGCAACTTGATCAGCTACCCCAAGATTGACCAAATCCTGTTTGTCCAAAAATTTTTTCGCGCGTGTATTACTAATAGGTTCTATAATAGGTTCTCTTATAGGTTCTATAATAGGATTGGGTGGTAAATTTACTAGGGGGTCAGCGGTAAATTTACCAGGGGGGTGCGGTAAATTTACAGGGGGGTTAGGGGTAAATTTACTAGGGGTGGTAAAATTACTAGGGGTAGTAAAATTACCGTTTTCCCCCTGTAAATTTACTAGGGGGGTACTGGTAGATTTACTAGGGGTATCATTAGCATTTGGCTCGGTATTATTAACCAAATCTAAATTTAACTGATAAACTTTTGAGCCAAATTCTGAGACTTTTTGGGTATCAAAAATCAGCCCCAATTCGGTCAAATCTTTTAAACATTTGCGAACAGTTTTTTCAGATAATCTTGTTTTATCCATCATGGTTTTTACCGATGGATAGCACTCGTTGGCATCATTAGCATAGCTGGCTAAAATTAACAGTAAATGCGATTGGGGGCTGGTTACCGTGATGTTTTGCTCCGTTGCCCATGCCATGGCTTTAAAACTCATGATTTATCTCCGTTGTAATAATACACACAAATTAAAGCACCGCCCTGACGCACTCGCTCACAGACGATGGGTTCACCGTTTTGGCGAAATTGCTGATAAACTCTGGTAGGACTGGTAACGCCGAACATTTGCCGAGCCTGTTTGCCTGTGGTTTTGGCTTTGGTGCGTTTTAGGTAGTCTAGCCATTTGGCGGGCCCACCGTCTTTTTTGAGCTTGGCTTTTTTGATGGCGGTGGGTTTTGGACGGGTAACAGTATCCAGCTGGGTAATCGTACCGCCCCCTGCCAAAAACTCGGCGATTTGGCTGTCAATTTCGGCGGATTTGATACGGTTTAGGGTGTCTTGGTAGTAGTTCATTAGCGTGCATCTCTGGAAATTTTTCTAAGCTCTGGGCATAAATCCACTGCCTTAAACTTGCCATTGGTGATTATCTCGGCTTTGGTTGCAATCACCGCCCCCATTCTCGCCTTGCCACTAAGCCAAGCATGGACGCTAGGTTGTGTGATGCCAAGCTGCCGAGCGGTTTCTACCTGTGAACCAAAATGATTAACGAGTTCTTGATAGTCCATATAAATAAACCTGTGATATTTTTATAATATCGGTATATTTTATAGTTTTATCTATGATAAATCAATAGATAAAATTATTTGATTATATATAGTTGGAACTATATAATAGGAATATATCAGCCAGCACAAGGGTTTTATCATGGAAACATTAGCCGACAGATTAAAATTTGCTCGCAAAAACGCCAAAATCAGCCAAGCCGCCGTTGCTAAGGCGGTGGGCATTTCACAGCCAAGCTATCAAGCGTTAGAGAGCGGTAAAAGCGGTAAGAGTGCTTTTTTGCCACAGATTGCCAACGCCTTAAAAGTGAACATTAACTGGCTCGCCACAGGTCAAGGCGAAATCAAAAGCCCCCAGCAGGTGGTTGATGAGCTGATAGAATCGATGCCCAACGGCATCACCCATGACCAGATTGAGCCTTGGCGGCAGCAGACATGGGTAGAAGTGTATGATTTGAAATTTTGTTGCGGTGATGGCAGTGGCTATGCCGAATTTGAACCCCTAAAAAAAACGCTACCATTTGATGATAGCTTTTTTCGTTTTAGGGGGGTGAAACCTGAATTTTTTAAGATCATCTATGCCAAAGGCGATAGCATGGCTCCCTACATCAACGAAGGCGATGCCGTGGGGCTAGACATCAGCGACAAAATCCCCAAGGACGGCGAAGCCTACGCCCTGTTTTTGGACGGTGATACCATGATTAAGCGGATTTTTCGAGAAGCTGGCGGCGTGCTGATACTCTCAAGCGATAACAAGGCGTATAAGGATAAAATCGTCGATGACCATAACGGCGATAGCCTAATCATCATTGGGCGTGTGGCGTATCGCAGTGGTTGAGCTTAAAAATTTATAATGCTATAATCCGCTTAGCTGGATTTTGAAACGATGACACAATACATAAAGCACTCTCCAAAGGCATTGAGCCATTATCGACGGCAGTTATCACTGTCTAGGGAGACGCTTGCCAAAAAATCCGCCATTGCCCTATCCAAGATCGAAAAAGGCGAACAACAAACCACCGTTTTTACCTTTAAACAAATCCAAAAGTTAGCCAAAATTCTGATGGTTGCTGATTTTTGTTTATTGTCAGACATCATCAAAGATATTGATGTACCCCAGCAGATAGACTACCGCAATCACTTAGAGCCTGACCAAGAAGAAGAGCAGTATTTGCTCCAAAAGGCAATCAGAGATGTTGCCACCAGCCGAGAAGATTTGATTTATACCTATGACAGCCTAGCGATAGAGCCACAGCCTTTTTTGCTACAATTGTCGGGCAATGATGCCATCGGTGATGCCAATCGCATTCGCCAGTTTTTTAATGTCAATGAACAAAATTTCAAACTGCACCAAAACGATGATTATTACCGAGCATGGCGAAATCTGATCGAAAGTAAAGACATCATCGTGCTAGAAATCGCTCGGACAAAAATCAACTCCGAAGGCATGGCGTTATACTACCCCATCTTGCCTGTGATTGCCATTTTATCATCAGGGCAGACGGCATCTAGAAAGCTGTTTACCATGGTGCATGAGCTGGTACACCTTGGGCTAAGACAAAGTGCGGTAGATGGTCAGCTATTGATGAATGATACCGCCATCGAACGCTATTGTAACCAAGTGGCAGGTCATGTATTGGTACCTGAACACAGCTTGGATCGGTTATTTTGTCATCATTTGCCCTTGGCAGAGAACATCTACCGCATTCGCAAGCACCTAAGGGTGAGTAAACAAGCCATCGCCATTCAACTACTGCTGACGCACAGAATCAGCCAGCTGGAGTTTGATAACTACATGAGCAGCCAAAAGCTCGATGGCTTTGGTAAGACTGGCAAACAATACACCGCCTACCATCGTTTTGGTAAGAATTTTGTCCAGCAGGTTTTATCGGCGGTATGGGGCAATGATGTAAGCATCAGTTCGGCTCTAAAAATTCTAAAAATAGACACGGTCGAACAGCTTAACTATCTGGAAGAAAAGGTGTTTTCATGATTTGTTGCCTTGACACCAATTCTATTTTGGATTTTTGTTATCGCTATTATCCACAGGCGATGTTTGGCAGTCTGTGGGAATCGCTCGATGCTGCCATATTGGCAAATCAAATCAAATTTGTCATTGCACAGCACATCTACACCGAGACCACCGATAAAATCTCATACATGGGCTATGATAGGACGGTATTTGATGCGTTTTTGGCAGCTTTTCGAGTACAGATTATTGGCGGCTATGATGCCGATTTATCCGCACTAAAAGCCGACTTAATGTCCATCACCACCGCCATCACAGCCCAACGGCTTAGCCACTTAGATAACGATCTATCCAGCATTTGCGTATCTAGGACGCATGGCTGCACCGTGATTACTTCAGAACAGGGCTTTAATAACGACATTGCCACCGCTACCAATATCCGAAACCTAAAAATCCCAGATATTTGCCGTCATTTTAATATATCTTGCGGCAGTTGGCTTATCATTTTTAAGACCATCGGTTTTCGTGCCTAACCCCACAACTGTCAAGGCATGGATTTGCATTTGATTTACAAAGCCGTGAATACATGGGCATGACCGAAGTGGCAGTACTGCCTGACAAAAAACTGATGCACATTCGGGAAGATGTGTATGAAGCGTTGCATGGGAACGACCCTAGGGCAAGATTTACTATTGCCCATGAGTTTGGTCATCTGTTTATGCACAAAGGCGTTGCACTAAATCGTGGTGATGGCAATCATAAAACATACGAAGACAGCGAATGGCAAGCCAATCAGTTTGCTGCTGAGTTATTAGCACCATTAAAGGGGTGTGTTGGACTATCCATTGATGAAATAATGACAAAATACAAGATTAGTTACCAGTGTGCCGCACTAAGGTACAAAGAATGCAAAAGCTGATAACTTATTGCTAAGCTATCAGCTTGGGTGCTGTTAAGTAACCGAGCAGCACGCTCAAAAACTTTACAACATGATGTGAGAGTCTGTATTGTATCAAGTTTTTGGGTCATAAATCAACTTCGGTTACATTTTTGTAATAGGAGTTCAGTTATGAACTTAAAAAAACTGGGTACAAAGCCTGCCCCAAAAGGCTTTAAATGGGTGTGTTGTCGTACTCGACGAGTAAAAGGGAAGTCTCAAAAATTCCTAGACGCACACGACTACGGTTATCAAGCATGGTGTTTTTTAGTACGATGCTGATTGACCGATAAAACAAGTGCAACTTGGGCGATCTTGCGAATGCAGGGTCGTTTTTTTTCACCCCAAACCACCCCCATGGGTGGTTTTTTGTTCTTTTTTTTGATTGTACTATTGTACTCATAAAAGAAAAAGCATATAATAGGCATGTGGACTGGGTATCATCATAACCGATGTGTCATTCCTAGTCGGCAAAAGACTCTAGCTTTGGTTGGGGTCTTTTGTTTTTTATGGGAATATTTTTAATCCATATCCCTGATAATCTTTCTGCAACATTTTATCATATTATTATGAAGCGTAAAACAACCACCCCCACGGGTGGTTTTTTTGTTGTCTTTTTTATTTCTTTAAAAAAAATAGCCATTAAAAAATAGTTATAATTATCAATAATTTATAGATTTTTTTATCATAAAATATAGTTTTTGCTATTTTTTACTTGCTTATAATTATAGTTGTAGCTATAATACCCCCATCAGCCAATGAAACTGATTTTAATTATTTAACAGCCTGGAAGCCCTACCGTGCAGGGAAAATCACGGCGTTATCGCCTTTGATAACAAAGCCCAAACCACCGTGGCAGATAACGGAGTTAATCAATTATTGCCAATGGTTTTGCCGTTGGCAATGCTGGATTAACTAAGGAGAGACTTATGTTACAGCTTTGTCCCCAGTCAGACCATGAATATAGCCTTGAGAGCCGAACAGGCGAAATCTACTTGCAGTACGCCGAGCGATTAGCAGAGCATGATGACTACCCCTATGTGTGCATCAGGTTTAAATTTGACCATGATGGCGATTGGCACGATGAAGACGGCATACGCTACTATCACAGCCGATATGCCGAAGTTACCGATCATCATCTGGTCGAAATCTACGATGGCAACGCCTTTATTAGCAGCTTGCCTAAGCATATCACCCAAGCATTTAAGCCATTTATCAACCAATGGCTATTATCCGAGCTAAACAACATGGAGATGGTCGCATGAGAAAAGTTTTATTGATGACGCTAAAAGATATGATTAGCGTATTGCCCTTTGCCATGATTTTGGCGTATCTGTTTATGCTGTGCATTGATGGCAGTTTACGCCTGTGGGGGTATTGATGCAAGAGATTATCAGCGAGCGTATCGGCAAAACCGAAAGCCGCCTAGTAAGCAAACTAACGGTTGTTTATGACGATAATCGCACGCTCATTACCGCCGCCAAAGTTTTTGTTAATCAGCACGAAATTTCATTAGATTTGTCCGATAGCCAAGACGCCGAATTGGTTATCGATTTGGCGTTACATGCAGGGATTTGTGAGCCAGCGATAGGAGTAGCACAATGAACGATGCCGATTATAGCGATTATATCGATGAGCAATTTTCGTTAGATGAACAGATGCAAATTGATGATGAACGCCAGTATTTTGACCTACTGACAGATGAATTTGGTTTACCGTTTGGGAGTGAAATATGAATTTATATCAAATTAACCAAGAGCTACAAGACGGCATGACCGCCTTGGGCGAAATGCTAGAAGCTGGCGAAACCCCACCGCAGTCCATCATTGATGAGCTGCTAAATCTCAAAAGCGATTTGAGCGATAAACTGGTCAATTACGGCAAGTTTGTCAAAAACACGCAAGCAGACATTGACAGCTTAGATGGCGAAATCAAGCGTCTCACGGCAAGAAAAAAAGTGCTACAAAACCGCACCGACATTCTCAAGCACAGCATGCTACAGGCGATGCTTGATAACAATATTGATAGGATTGATGACCCTGTTATGCCTATCCGCCTACAAAATAGCCCTGCTGCCGTGCAGCTGTCGGTAAGTGCTGATGACTTGCCAGATGAATTTAAAAAAGTGGAAATCAAAGCCAACAATACCGCACTTGCCAAGGCACTCAAAGCAGGGGCAGTGATTGCAGGTGCTGCACTGGTGCAGCATAAGCACATAAGGATTGGTTAAATGGATAATCTTAGTTTGTGGAATAAAGCTGCTCGGGTTCCTGAGCAGTTTTTAAAACCGATTGGATTTGGCAAACTCAAAGGCAAATCAGACATCAATCCGCAATGGCGGCTAATGATGATGACTGAATGCTTTGGGGTTGTCGGACATGGCTGGACTTATCGCATCGTCAGAACATGGAGCGAGCCACACCCCAACGGCTCGCTCATGTGCTTTGCCGAAGTGGCGGTAAAAACCAAGCTCAATGACCAATGGGGCGAAGAGTTTAGCGGTATTGGCGGTTCGGAGATTATCGAGAGCAACAAAAACGGCTTACAGTCCAATGATGACGGCTACAAATGGCGGTAACTGATGCTTTGTCTGTGGCGTTTAAGGCGGTGGGCATCGCTGCTGATATTTATTTTGGCAATTATGATGGCTCAAAATACAGCAAGCCACCAGTTGAGACGGCAGGCTATTATATCAATGACGCCCAAAAAGCCGAGCTGATAAGCTTGCTTGATAGCCTATCCCCTGAACTTAGACAGCAAGTTTTGCAAGAACAATCGGCACGAAGCATCACCATGGAAACCATCGCCCAATCACACTTTACAGGTTGGAGAGACTACCTGATCGGCTTGGGGGCTGGTTATGCACAATGAACTGATTGCACAGCTGATAAAATGTAACAAAAGCCAAGCAAGATTGATTGATGAAGTCATCTATCACGCCGCCCATAATGCACAAATATCCGTTGATGAAATGTTTGAGCTGATAGATGCCAATGAACATTTGGACAACATCGAGCGGCAAAATGCCAAATTGAACAATCTGCTAAGTACAACAATCGGAAAAAAACAATGAGCGTAAACAAAGCGATCTTAATCGGCAGACTGGGCAAAGACCCTGAAGTCCGCCAATTTCAAAGCGGTGATAAAATCGCCACCGCATCACTGGCAACATCGGAACGCTGGGCTGATAAGCAGACTGGCGAACGAAAAGAACACACCGAATGGCACACAATCCAATTTCAAGGAAAATTGGTTGATGTCGCAAGTCAATACCTAAAAAAAGGCTCACAAATCTATGTGGACGGCAAAATCAAAACTCGCAAATGGCAAGACAACCAAGGGCAAGACAGATACAGCACTTATATCCAAGTGGAAAATTTGCAAATGCTGGACAGCTCACAAAACAACACCCAAAATAATGCTCAACAACCGCCCCAATTTGGGACAACTGGGCAGGTGAATAATCAGTTTAATCAACAGTTCGCCCAGCCACAATATCAAGGGCAACAAGGCTATCCACAGCCATCACCACAGACGGCAATGCAACGCCCTGCGGTGAATAATAGTGATATTCCGTTTTAAGTTTTCATAAGCGAAAAAATGACACGCCCAGCTGACGGTGGCGGTCATTGCCCAACATGTGGGGGCTATAACATCAGCAATGATTGATAGTGTCATTTGACTGGGCAATCATCGGCTGGCTCACGATACGAGCTTTTTTAATATAAAAATCAAACCTTGATAAGGGCAAAAAAAACGGTCTTAATGACCGCTTTTTATCGGCTATCACCCCAAATCCGCCAACGCCAGTTGTGCCAAGTAGTTAGAACGACTTTTGTAATAGCTTTTGTTAGCAAGGATTTTTTGGTCAATGCGATATAGCAGCGATTGGGGCAAAGTGATGGTAAGTTTTTCGGCTTTGCCTAAATACGGCGTTAAATCAATCTCTACCATCGCCCAATACATACCTGCATAATCAGGGTGGTGGATATAATCATCAATACTCTTGGGCATGGGAATATCATCACCATCTTGTGCCATACCGTCCAAATGCAGGCTGATGGCTTCTGCGATGTTATGGCACGCTTCGCTATAACTATCGCCGACGCTGACACAGCCCAAAAGGTCAGGCACGACCACACCATAGACGGCTTTACCATTGATAACTTCTTTTTCGATAGCGACTGGATATAACATATATTCTCCTGTTTTTGGCAAGACTGGGCTATTTTAGCTTGTTTTAGTACGCCATACCATGTATTTTTTCAAACCCCATTGACAGCACAAAAAAAGTGGGGTATGATGGCTGTACGGTCTCAAAAGCCTATTTGTTCAACGGTAATCACCCCGTCAGCGTGAATTTTTTTGCCTATCCTAAGGCTAAAAGCATAATCCTTTTTGATTATGGTAAACGGTGCGATGAAATAAGGTAGCTTGCTACACGAATAAATCCGCCTGATTGAACACAGGTTTTGAGCCGTTTACCACCCTAATTCTTCCGTATCACTAAATCAATGACACGAGAAATTTAGGTAAATTTAACCCTATCAAAAAGGTATGTTCAAATGCAAACGCTCACTTTTCACAATATCACTTTAACCCCTGCTAAATTGGATAATCAAATTTGGCTGTCATCATCTGACCTTGCCAAAGCGTTGGGTTATGCAAGTGATAAATCCGTAACAAATTTGTATAATTCCAATTCTGATGAATTTATTTCATCAATGACCGCACTTATTCCCAACCCACAAATGAAAAATGCTAAAATCCGCATTTTCTCCCTGCGTGGTTGCCACCTTATCGCTATGTTTGCCCGTACAGCGACTGCCAAAGCATTTCGCCAGTGGGTGCTAGATATTTTGGATAAAGAAGTGGGCGAGCCAACCACCAACCCCCTATCCACCACCGCCGAGCGTAAAGGGCTGGTGATGGCGGTCAATCGCCTAGCCCAGCAGTATGGCTATACTTATCCCACCGCTTGGAAGCTGGTGCATGAGTATATGAATGTCGAGTCTGCCGATCAGCTCACCACCAGCCAAATCCCTACTGCCATCGCCTATGTGCATAGCCTGATGATGCAAGCAGACCCCAAACTGTATCAGACACTGACTGCTATACCTACCTGAACGAGTATGCCAGACTCACCCAGTATCTGCACGCCCCATCAGATACCCCTGTGCGTCAGACCCTAGCCGATATTATCCGCCTGTCGCAAGAGATGGCACTGACCAACCGCTACGGCTCACCGATGTTTGAGCGTATCGGCAACGAGTGCCGCATGAACTATTACAGCGGTAACGCCCTAATCATGCGTTAATTTTCACCCCCTTTGTCTGCTCATGCCGTATGGCATGGGTGGGCGAACTTCACCCAAAATTTAGCAAAACAAGGAGCAAGCATGAAAACCCGCAAACAAAAACTTGCCAAAAAACACCAACAAGGCAAACGCAACTACCAACGAAAGCTAGACCACGAACACCGCCTACAAGCCGAGCTTGGCACTGACCGCTTTGGCTATTGGCAATTTCCGCTATATGGCATCAGCTCCCAAGAAATCTTTGGACGCAGTCAATGGTTTGGCGATTGGCATCAAGACAAGCCACCCTTGGGCGAGCGTGTTTATCATATTGAGATTGTGATAAAAGAAAAGCAGATTAACCGCACTTTTGTCGATGGCTACCGTACCGAGCCTTGCCGCTTTGGCGATATTTATCATGTGGTGGTTAATCACCTTGACGAGATTTATAAAGAAAATCCCACGCTAAGCCCAGACAGTTATAAGAGCTTTGCTCGTATTAGAACCTAAGGAGATGATTGGAACATGAAAGACAGCACAATTTTATATATAGCCGTGGTTTTGTTTGCTTTGGCGATTATCATCGGTGAAGCACGAGCCAGCACCGCTACATACTACGCCGATAAATTCCATGGTCGCAAGACGGCAAGTGGTGAGATGAATTTAAATCCTTATGTGTACGACTTCACCAATGAGCTAGTACTTGCGACAGTACAGCAAATTGATAACGTATTAATGGAACGCCAAATACAGGAGAACGGCTTAGATGGATAATCAGAGTCAATTACTACCGCTTATTCTAATGATTTTAATGATTGTATGGTTAATGTTCGGAGATTAGTATGGACAGACAATTAAAAATAGCGTTGCTTGCTGCTAGGGTTGTTTTTTTCTTAATGATAGCCAGTGCAGTTATAGCGATTATACAACAAGCTGATGCAGGTACGACTTATGCCACCTACTACGGCGATAAATTCCATGGTCGCAAGACCGCAAGCGGGGAACGCTTTAACCAAAATGCCTTAACTTGTGCGTCAAACAGCCACAAATTCGGCACACGGCTCAAAGTAACCAACACCGCCAATGGCAAATCGGTCATCTGCCGTGTCAATGACCGTGGCGGATTTGGTAAATATGGCGTAAGTGTAGATCTGTCAAAAGCGGCGTTTAAAAGAATTGCACCGCTTGGGCAAGGAAAAGTTAGAGTTAAGATTGAAAAGTTACAATAATGAAAAGTGATAATATGCAAATTAATTTACCGAATATTGGTTATTCCAGCTTGGCAACACTTGCAAAAATGCTAGACATCAACCGTACGACACTGCGTCGCTGGTACAATAGTGGCAAGTTTCCAGAGCCGATTTATTTGAATGGTAAGCCCCGTTTTGACAATCAAGCAGTCTTAAAGTGGGCTGAAAATCATGCCATGGATTGCCAAAACCATAAAGCACAGACAAAAAACAAACTTTTATCCAAATAAGCATCAGCCCGCACGATTGCGGGCTTTTTTTATGCAAAATGTTTACTAATTTGAATACTAAATTATATGTATAAAAATTTATATCCAATAAAATCAAATAGGTTATATTATCTTGAAGTCGGCTTATGATACCCCACACTTTGCCCCACATCGCCAACAAAACCCAGCTGTCGCCACACTTCGTACAGACAAATGCCAACGCTGTTTGCCAGATTTAGGCTGCGTGATTGTGGTAGCATCGGCAAACGCAGCCAATGATCACTGCCAATATCAGCACGCACATCGTCTGGCAAGCCATCGGTTTCAGAACCAAAAACTAACGCCACTTTTGGCAAATCATCTGACAAATTGCCCTGCAAATCACCGCCTACACCAAAACGATACTCATAAAACGGACGGCTAAATTTGGTGGTCATCGCTACCACACAGCCAACGCCTGCCGCTTGCAAGACTTGTCTGGCGTCCGCCCAACTGTCATGCACCTGCATGGTGGCGTATTCGTGATAATCCAGACCAGCCCGCTTTAGGCGAGTGTCGTCCAGCTCAAAGCCTAGCGGCCGCACCAAATGCAGCTGCGCCCCAGTATTGGCACATAGGCGAATGATGCTGCCTGTGTTATTGGGGATTTTTGGCGAATAAAGCACAATGTGAATCAAGGCATCTGTCATGATAAACCACTTAATCAATTTATTTTATTTAAAAATTGGATAAATAATGGTGAAAAAATTATCATTTATGAATGAGCAATTTATAAAGAATCGAAATTACAAAAACTGGCTCACCAAATGATTGACATAGCGAAATCCCAACGCTGTCGGTGCGATACGCAAAGGGTCTGCCACCATCAAACCTTGATGCTGCAATGGCATCATTTCATTATCAATGGTACTTACCAAAAGCCCCGTGCGTGTCTCAAACAGCGTGGTACTGACACCATCTTTAAGCCGCAGGGCATTCATCATAAATTCAAAGGGCAAATTTTCATCAGCAACAGGACAAAAATTCACCATCTTGGGTGCATCACCAAAATCCAAATAATCCTTGGGCAGGCGTGATTTTTGATAGCGATAAATGCCATCAGCATGGGTATGATGGTTATGCAAGGTTATTTTGCCATGACCGCCAGCACCAATGGCGAGATAATCGCCAAATTGCCAATAGTTAAGATTGTGCTGACAAGGTTTGTCCGCTTGCCCCACCCAAGCACTGACTTCATAATTATAAAATCCGTGCTTTGTCAGTACATCACGCCCTGCGATTTCGATGGCTTCCATCATCTCATCATCGGGCAAATCAGGCGGCGTGCGATAAAAGGCAGTGTTTGGCTCAATGGTCAGCTGATACCATGACAAATGTGTCGCCCCTGCTGCCACTGCTGTCGTGATGTCCTGCACCGCTTTATCAGCATTTTGACTGGGCAGACCATACATCAAATCGGCATTAACACGGTCAAAGCCAGCAGCTCTGGCAGCATCAATGGCGGCAATGGCTTGGCTTGGGTTATGAATCCGCCCAAGTGTCTGCAAGGCACTGGTATCAAAGCTCTGCACGCCAATGGATAAGCGATTTATCCCCAATGACAAATACTCGGCAAAGGGAGCGTGTTCAAGCGTACCGGGATTGGCTTCTAAGGTGATTTCGCAATCATCGGCAAATGGGTAAATGGCACGCAAACCACTCAATAAGCGAGCAAATTGAGCAACAGGCAACAAAGATGGCGTACCACCGCCGATAAAAACAGAGCTAATGGCACGATTGCCGCTCAAATCGGCTTGGGCGGCAGCGTCCAACAGCAGTGCATCGACATACTCATCAAACGGTGCTACCACTGGCAGAGCGTGCGAATTAAAATCACAATAAGGGCATTTTTTGATACACCAAGGAATGTGAATGTACAACGATAAAGGAATGTTATCAGGCGACAACCGAAAATCAGGCAACATGATTTCGCCTATGATAACAATTCATCATCATGATGAAATTCAAACTGATGTAATTTAAACTTAATGCCCACATGCGATTCTAACGCTGGTAAATTAAAGGCATCGTTTTCACTGACAAAGCTGATGGACACGCCTTCTTGCCCTGCTCGTCCTGTACGCCCAATGCGATGCACATAGTCGTCAGGCATCTCAGGCAAGGTGTAATTAATCACATGGCTGACATCATCAACATGAATGCCACGCCCTGCCACATCGGTCGCCACCAAAATATTGACATCGCCGTCCTTAAAGCGTTGCAAATAGCGTTCTCGCTTTTGTTGCACGACATCGCCAGAGAGCATGGTGATTTCGTGGTGACGGCGTAAATTGTCATACAATCGCTTGACTTGGTCTTTGCGATTAGCAAAAATAATCACTTTTTTGACAGCATCGTCTGCCAAAATCTGCCGCAGTGCCGCCATTTTTTCACGCTCGGTCAACAGATAAAACTGCTGATCGATGGCGGTATTGGTCTTACTTTCTGGGGCAATCTCAACAAAAGCAGGCTGATAAAGCCAGCGATACGCCAGATTCATCACATCTTGGTTAAAGGTTGCCGAAAATAGCAAACTTTGGCGTTCGGTGTTGCTTGGCATTTGGCGGACGATTCGCTTAATATCAGGAATAAAGCCCATATCCAGCATGCGATCTGCTTCATCAAGCACAAACACTTCAACACGATCCAAAAACAGCACGCCTTTATTGACCCAGTCAATGATTCTGCCCGGTGTGCCGATCAAAATATCCAGCGGCTTTTTTTGGATTTGTTCGTATTGCTTATCAAAATCCGTACCGCCCGTGATACACAGATTGTATAAATCGCTATAACGGGTCAAATCTCGGCAATCTGCCAAAATCTGCTGTGCCAGCTCTCGTGTCGGTGCTAAAATTAACGCCCGTGGCTCGCCCAAATAGCGTGTTTCTGATTTGCCAAACGGCCGTTTCATCAACGCTTCAATGATGGTAATCAAAAAAGTCGCTGTCTTACCCGTGCCAGTCTGTGCCTGTCCGATGGCGTCTTGATTTGCCAAAGTGTGCGGCAAAATCTGCGCCTGAATCGGTGTCAATTTCTCAAAATTCAACGCACGCACAGCTTTTAGCGTCGTCTGCGAAAGTGGCAAATCATTAAAATCTGTAAAAACGGTATCGGTCATGATTGTGATTCGCTAATGCTAATGTTGATATTTTTGCAAATTCATGGTTTTGGCAAATTACTTTTGGACAGTTGGTTCTTGAGTGAAATTCTCTAGGCAAATAGCAAATGCATTGTGGCCTGCCGCACTGACAAACTCTAACTTTTTGGCGTCGTCTTTTTCGATGGGCTGTTTGTACAGCTCTTCAACAGCACTGTTCCAAAATTGCGACCACATACCTGCAAATTCTGGATTTGTGTGTTTTTGGATTTCAGCAACTTCTTCTTCCAGACCTTTCACCACCACAGCTTTGGCGATGTCGCTTTGGCGAGCAAAAGCAATATCTGCCACACTGTCGGCAGCCACTGAACAAATCTGTAAGATCTCTTTTTGTTCGTCGCTTAACTCGTCAGCTTGCGTCTTGGCAGGTGCGGCGGCAGCTGATTTTTGTGTGGTTTGTACAGTTTTGGCGGTCTTAGTGGTCTTGGTGGTCTTAGCATCTGCCGATACGGCAAATAGTGGTGATGCTGCCAGTGCCAATACCAAAGTCGATTTTGCAAGTGTTTTTAACATGGTCCAATCCTAATAGAATGAATAAGTGTCCTCATTATCGCATGTTTGCCCATGATTTTCAAAGCAAATTGATTAAATTGATAAATAATCTGCCAATCGCTTGCTTATTGAGCAAATTTTTGTCATTATTGACCGCTTTTTAGCGATTGGGCAGCATTGATGGCATGATTTGTCTATAAATTCCATTTAAGAAAATAAAAATTCAATTTTTGCTCTGGCAGTTTTATGGTGCATCGCTTAAAGTACAGCCATCGTTTGACTTTGGCGGATTTGCCGATGGTCAATAGCGAATAAATTGATAATTAATGAACTAATTAAGCGATGATTAAGCAATTGTTAGCTATGTTGTTGGTTGTTTTGCTTGCGATTTGATCAACATTTGCTTAATTTATTCAATGTTTATTTCGCTTGATATTTATTCATACTTATTTTTTTATACTTATTTGCTTAAACTTTGCTTAACACTTCAATAAATAATATCGCAATTTGGCTTGGTGCGTTTAGCCAAGCCATGACGCATTTTATAGGAAACCTGCATGCCAAACCCAGCCAAACACCGCAAAAATCGCAATCGCCGAGTGATGCCATTTTTTGGGCTAAGTATGGGCGTGAGTGTGTTTGCCTTGTCGCTTTTGGTGATTTTGCCATTTGCGATGATGATTATTACCACTTTGCAGATGGATTTTGCCGATATTGTCCGCACCATTCGTGAGCCGCAAGTGTTTGCCGCCATCAAATTGTCGCTGTCCATGGCGGCGTTGGCGACTTTGACCAATTTGGTTTTTGGTACTTTGATTGCTTGGGTGTTGGTGCGTTATCAATTTTGGGGCAAATCGCTGATTAATGCTTTGGTGGATTTGCCATTTGCCCTACCGACAGCGGTAACGGGGATTGCCCTTGCGACCTTGTACGCCCCCAACGGCTTATTTGGGCAATGGTTTACCAAACTTGGCATGCTGCTGTTTGGCGAGCCGATAAAAATCGCCTTTACGCCGATTGGCATTTGGCTGGCGTTGGTGGTGGTGAGTTTTCCATTTATCGTGCGTGCCGTGCAGCCAGTGCTTGCCGAGCTGTCCGTTGAATTTGAAGAAGCGGCGGCGGTGATGGGAGCCAATCGCTTGAGCATTTTTCGCCGTGTGATTTTGCCTGAGATTATGCCAGCGATGCTCATTGGGGCAGGCATGATGTTTGCTCGAGCGACTGGCGAATACGGTTCGGTGATTTTTATTGCTGGCAACATTCCGCTGCAATCTGAGATTTTGCCGCTGATTATCGTCTCAAAATTAGAGCAGTTTGATGTGGCAGGTGCGTCGTGCGTGGCGTTGTTTATGCTGATTATTTCGCTTATCGTGCTGTTTGCGATTAACTTTGCCCAGTGGAAATTGTCCGCACGCTTGGGGGCGAAAACCAATTAACGATAGGTAAATTAATTCATTACCACTTAATTTAATTATGAATTAATTATCCAACTAAATTGATTAAAATTTAGCAAATTATCCAAATATTTTTAAAATTACAAATTACTAAATTTAACCAAAATCAAGGCAAATTATGGCAAGTTCAAATACCTACGCCTATCAAAATAACCCCGCCACACGAGATAAACCTTGGGTGAAATGGCTGCTGATTACCACGGCAGTAGCATTTATGGCGGTGATGCTGGTTGTGCCTTTGCTGTCCATCTTTTATGAAGCACTCAAAGACGGCTGGCAGGCGTATCAAGCGGCATTGCTTGAACCTGACAGTTTGTCGGCAATTAAGCTGACTTTGCTGACCACAGCACTGGTATTGCCGATTAATACCATCATTGGCGTGGCGTTGGCGTATCTGATTACTCGCCATAAATTTCGTGGCAAATTTATCATCACCACGCTCTTAGATTTGCCCTTTGCGGTGTCGCCTGTGGTTGCAGGTTTGATGTTTGTGCTGGTTTTTGGGGCAAATACTTTGCTTGGTGGCTGGTTTGAGAGCATGGGCATTCAGATTATTTTTGCCACAACAGGCATCGTGCTGGCGACTTTGTTTGTTACCTTTCCCTTTATTGCTCGTGAGTTGATTCCGCTGATGCAAGCCCAAGGCGATAGCGAAGAAGAAGCTGCCCTGACTTTGGGGGCGAACGGTTGGCAGATGTTTTGGAAGGTTACTTTGCCAAATATCAAATGGGCGTTGCTTTATGGTATTATTTTGACCAATGCTCGGGCGATGGGTGAATTTGGGGCGGTGTCGGTGGTTTCTGGGCATATCCGTGGCGAAACCAACACCATGCCGCTGATGATTGAGATTGCCTATAACGAATACGCCTTTACTTTGGCATTTGCCCTATCCAGTCTGCTGGCGTTATTGGCGTTGGTAACTTTGGTGGTGCAAGGCGTGATGAGCCACAAAAAATAGCCGCTTATCAATCAGTTATCGTGATAAATTTGTAAAAAATCTAAAAAATTTTGAAATTAAAAAGGCATAATTCATGAGTATTAAGATTAGCAATGTCCACAAGCGTTTTGGTGATTTTGTTGCCTTGGGTGATATCAGCATCGAAGTGCCGACTGGCGAATTGACCACTTTGCTTGGCCCATCAGGTTGCGGCAAGACAACCCTGCTGCGTATCATTGCTGGGCTTGAAAATGCTGACCATGGGCAGATTTATTTTGATGGCGTTGATGTTACCGATGTGCCTGTCCAAAAGCGTGGCATTGGCTTTGTGTTTCAGCAATACGCCCTGTTTCGCCATCAGACCATCGCCGAAAATATCGCCTTTGGTTTGACTTTGTTGCCACGCAGTGAGCGACCGACTGCCGAACAAATCAACTGCCGTGTCGATGAGCTGTTGGCGTTGGTGCAACTGCCCCAAACCAAAAACCGCTATCCGCACGAATTGTCAGGCGGTCAGCGTCAGCGTATCGCTTTGGCTCGTGCATTGGCGACCAATCCTAAGCTGTTACTGCTTGATGAGCCGTTTGGTGCGTTGGACGCCAAAGTGCGTAAAGAGCTGCGTAATTCCCTAAAAGACATTCAGCGAGAAATTGGCATCACCAGCATCATGGTAACGCACGACCAAGAAGAAGCTCAAGCGATTTCTGATAAAATCGTGGTGATGAATCACGGTCAAATTGAACAAATTGGCACGCCAAATGAGCTGTTTGCCAAACCCGGCAGTGATTTTGTGGTGGATTTTTTGGGTTTGTAAATTTGATGAACTTAAAAATTTCATCAGTTAATTTAACAAACTAATGTAAAAATCATTCAAACAAATTCATTTAAAACAAAAAGCACAGGCGGTGTTCTGTGCTTTTTTGTTGATTGTTTGGACTTTTGATTTGCTCATTGATATTATTTTAGCGTTTAGAAAAATCTGTCATTAAACCGCAGTTGTCATTAAAAATTTAAAAAAAAAATTTACCAATCATTTTACAAAGCCAAACAATCATTTGGCACTTTAGCCGATAATCTCAAAAGCCTGATAAATCGCATCATCAAGCCGATCGACAGCGATGATTTGGATATTTGCAAATTGGGCATGATTGGCTGGAGCATTGGCTCTAGGAATGATAGCATGAGTAAAGCCGTGCTTCATGGCTTCTTTTAGGCGTTCTTGTCCGTTTGGCACTGGGCGAATCTCGCCAGACAACCCCACTTCACCAAAGACGCACAGGCGATTTGGCAAGGCTTTTTCACGGATACTGGACGCACATGCCAACAGCACGGCAAGGTCAGAGCCTGTTTCCAGTACTTTGACACCGCCCACGACATTGACATACACGTCCATGCCACTGGTGTGGATACCGCCATGGCGATGCATCACCGCCAGCAGCATGGACAGCCGCTGATAATCCAGACCTAACGCCATACGCCGTGGCTGTGCTTGCGAGCTGTCCACCAAGGCCTGCACTTCAACCAGTAGCGGCCGTGTCCCTTCACGGCTGACCATCACCACCGAGCCTGCAATCGGCTTATCATAACGGCTCAAAAAAATCGCTGACGGATTGGCGACTTCCTTAAGCCCTGTATCCGTCATGCCAAAAATCCCCAGCTCATTGACTGCACCAAAGCGGTTTTTGACTGCACGAATCATGCGAAAACGGCTGTCAGCTTCACCTTCAAAATACAGCACCGTATCCACCATATGCTCAAGCACACGGGGGCCAGCCAACGCACCTTCTTTGGTCACATGCCCCACCAAAAACAATGCCGTACCAGTCTGCTTGGCGTAGCGAGTCAATATCGCTGCCGACTCTCGAATTTGTGCCACGCCACCGGGGGCAGATTGTATCATCTCGGTAAATAAAGTCTGGATCGAATCAATCACCGCAATGGCAGGCTGCTCTGTGGTCAATGCCATGCAGATGGTATCGACATTGGTCTCTGCCAGCACACGCAGGCGGTCTGTCGGTAGTCCCAGTCGCTTGGCTCGCATCGCCACCTGCGATAGGCTTTCTTCGCCAGTGATATACAATGCCGAACCAGACAACGAATCCCCTGCCGCCATGTTAATCGCCGTTTGTAATAAAATCGTGGATTTACCAATCCCCGGATCGCCACCGATCAGCACCACCGAACCTGCCACCAAGCCACCACCCAATACACGGTCAAACTCACCAATCCCTGTCGGCATTCGAGTCTCAAGCGTTACCCCAACGCTGTCTAGGGTCATCACGCCACTGACTGCCCCTGCGTAGTTGCCCACTTTGCGGGTCGTGCCAGCTGGCGGTGTTTTTGGCTTGGTGTGATGTGGCAGACTGGTGTTGGGTGCTTCGATGAGCGTGTTCCACTCGCCACAATCGGTGCATTGCCCTGCCCATTTGCCGTACATTGCCCCACAGTTTTGGCAGACATAGCTGCTTTTGGCTTTTGCCATGATGATTGCCCTTGTATTTGCGTAATTGCGATATTGCTATGTGATTGTCGTGGCAAATTGTAGCATTTTTTGGCATGATTTTGAAAAGTTTTGACAAATAGGCAACACCCCACCAAACAACCACCCAAGCCCACCCAAAAAACCGTAAAACCACCCCAATTGCTGTTGTACAAATTTCAATCATCGATTAAAATATTTCATGAAATCATTCATAATTATCCATAAAAATAAAAAATACATTCATTTATTTAAATTATAATAGTTATAATTTCCGCCATTTTATGATTTAATACGGTTTTCGGCGGATTTGCATTGTTTTGTTACATTTTGCCCTGTTCGATACGAATGAGCAAAAACCAACATTTTTGGCAAATTTTGCATTTTTTTATCAAATGAGACTGAATCATGACCACTAAGATTACTGCTCCAGAATTTGTTCGTCATCAAGCCTTGATTGACTGGGTTGCCCAGATTGCTGCATTAACCAAACCTGCCAAAGTTGAATGGTGCGATGGTTCTGACGAAGAAAATCAACGCCTGATCGATTTGATGATTGATAATGGCACAATGATTAAGCTAAATGAAGAAAAGCACCCAAAATCTTATTTGGCATTTTCAGATCCGTCAGATGTGGCTCGTGTCGAAGACCGCACTTTTATTTGTTCAGAAAAAGAAATTGACGCTGGTGCGACCAACAACTGGATTGAACCAAACGAAATGCGTGCCAAGTTGAATGAATTGTTTGATGGCTGTATGGCAGGCCGCACCATGTATGTCGTGCCATTTAGCATGGGTCCATTGGGCAGCCATATTGCCCACATTGGTATTGAGATTACCGACAGTCCTTATGTCGTCGCCAGTATGCGTAAGATGGCACGCATGGGCAAAGCCGTCTATGATGTGCTGGGTACTGATGGCGAGTTTGTGCCTTGTGTGCATTCTGTGGGTTCGCCACTGGCAGACGGTGCCAAAGATGTGGCATGGCCTTGCAACGATGACAAATACATCGTACATTTCCCAGAAACTCGTGAAATCTGGTCTTTTGGCTCAGGCTACGGTGGCAATGCCCTACTTGGCAAAAAATGCCTAGCGTTGCGTATCGCTTCTGCCATGGGTCGTGAGCAAGGCTGGTTGGCCGAGCATATGCTGATTTTGGGCGTAACCAACCCAGAAGGCAAAAAACACTACATCGCTGCCGCCTTCCCATCTGCGTGTGGTAAGACAAACTTTGCCATGCTAATCCCACCTGCAGGCTATGAAGGCTGGAAAGTCGAAACAGTCGGCGATGACATCGCTTGGATTAAGCCATCAGCGGACGGCAAACTATATGCCATCAACCCTGAAGCAGGCTTTTTTGGCGTCGCCCCCGGTACTAATACCAAAACCAACTCCAACTGCATGAGTACGCTGGTTTCTGATGTTATCTACACCAATGTCGCTGTTACCGAAGATGGCGAAGTATGGTGGGAAGGTAAAACCAAAGAAGCCCCAGCCAACCTAATCAACTGGAAACGTGAACCACACACAGGCGAAGAGCGTGCCGCCCACGCCAACGCACGCTTTACCGTATCGGCAGCACAATGCCCATCAATCGATCCACAATGGGAAAACCCTGAAGGCGTACCAATCTCTGCCTTTATCTTTGGCGGTCGCCGTGCCGACACTGTGCCACTAGTAACCGAAGCCTTTGATTGGGTCGATGGTGTCTATAAAGCCGCTACAATGGGTTCAGAGACCACTGCCGCTGCCACTGGCGCTCAAGGCGTGGTACGCCGTGATCCGTTTGCGATGTTGCCATTTGCTGGCTATAACATGGCGGATTATTTCAACCACTGGCTACAAATGGGCGAAAGCGTCGGTGCCAAAGCCGCTGCTGCTGGCAACAAATTGCCAAAAATGTTCAAAGTAAACTGGTTCCGCCGTGATGCAGAAGGCAACTTCGTATGGCCGGGCTTTGGTCAAAATATGCGTGTGCTACAATGGATCATTGAGCGTTGCGAAGGCAAGGCAAATGCCGTACAGACGCCGATTGGCCTAGTACCGACTTATGAAGACATCAACTGGGCAGAGTCTGACTTTAGCCAAGCCCAATTTGAATTGGTTACTAGCCAAGACAAAGACTTGTGGATCAAAGAGCTACAAAGCCATGCCGAATTGTTCGAAAAATTGGGCGAGCGTATGCCGCAAGCACTTAAAGGACACAATGCCAAACTGATCAATGATGTGCAGGCATCGTAATTAGCACAGTATTAATCACAGCAAGGCTATTTTAGGGTGGAAAATGATTTTTCCGCCCTTTTCATCGTCCAGTATGACAAAAATCGACCAACTGTTTTTGATTTAAAATTTTATGCTTATTAAAATTGTGCCAATATCATCATTGATATTAATTTAAATTTATATCAAGCATTTTGGTATCAAACCCAAATATCAATCTGGCACAATCTATTTTAAGCATTGTGCTATTGTGCTGATAAAAGCCATTATTTTCTTTTTAAGCCATTTTACCAAATTAAAAAACACCCCAAAGCACATTACTTTGGGGTGTTTGGCTGGGTTGCCAAATCTTTGACAAGGTTATTTATTTGGCACGGTCAGTACTTGTCCGATACGCAAATTGTCCGTTGGTTGCAGGTTATTCATCTTGGCAAGCTCTTCGGTACTGATACCATAACGGCGAGCCAGAGAAATCAAGCCATCGCCAGCTTTGACGGTGTAAGTGGTGGTTACTTTTGGTACTTGAATCACTTGTCCGATGCGTAAATTGGCATTGGTCGCCAAATTGTTCGCCGCTGCCAAATCGTTGATTGACACGCCAAAACGGTTGGATAATGCGGTCAGGCTCTCACCAGCTTTGACGGTGTATTTTTCGGTCGCTCCAATGTTGGTACGCCCTTTGGCAGGTGCTGCCGTTTGCACTTGATTTTTTGGTGCAGCTGTCGTGGTGCTTGCTGCAGTTGCTCCACTTGGCAATTTTAGGGTTTGCCCAATTAATACGCCATCGGTAACAGATAGGTTATTTTCACTTGCCAAGGCTTGTAGGCTGATGTTGTATTTACGAGCAATGGCGGTTAGGCTTTCACCAGCTTGTACTTTATGAGTTGCTGTGCTGGTATTGTTATTGCTGTTGTTTTGGCGTGTTGGGGTGCTGGTTTGGGTTTGTGGTTTGACTTTGCCAGCAATGAGCCAAAGTTTTTGTCCTGTCAGAATATGAGCATCATTAGCCAAATTGTTATAACTTGCCAATTGTGCAACAGTTAAACCATTTGCCGCAGCAACAGAAGTTAGGCTATCGCCTGCACGGACAGTGTAGCTTTCAGGTTTTGGGGTGGGTTTGGCTGCCGCTTGTACTTGATTTTTTGATGCAGCTGTCGTGGTACTTGCTGCAGTTGCTCCACTTGGTAATTTTAGGGTTTGCCCAATTAGCACGCCATCGGTAACAGATAGGTTGTTTTCGCTTGCCAAGGCTTGTAAGCTGATGTTGTATTTACGAGCAATGGCGGTTAGGCTTTCACCAGCTTGTACTTTATGAGTTGCTGTGCTGGTGTTGTTATTGCTGTTGCTGTTGTTTTGGCGTGTTGGGGTGCTGGTTTGGGTTTGTGGTTTGACTTTGCCAGCAATGAGCCAAAGTTTTTGCCCTGTCAGAATATGAGCATCATTAGCCAAATTGTTATAACTTGCCAATTGTGCAACAGTTAAACCATTTGCCGCAGCAACAGAAGTTAGGCTATCGCCTGCACGGACAGTGTAGCTTTCAGGTTTTGGGGTGGGTTTGGGCGTTGGTTTTGGTTGTGCTGGCGGATTTGGACGCACTGGTGGCGTCTGTGGCTGTGGCTGTGGCTGTGGCTGTGGCTGTGGCTGTGGCTGGGATTGTACCACAATCGGTGCAGGATTAACCACAACGACAGGCGTTGGCTGCACAACAGGTGGCGGCAGTTGCACGACCGTGTTCGGTGTTTGATTGATGACTGGTGCTGGCGTTGGATTTGGCATCGGCTGTGGCTGTACAGGCATTGCAGGCGTTGGACTGCCAGCAAATTTTAGGGTTTTGGTTTCGCCACGAGCGTCCAGCACCGATTGACTGGTTTGGACAGCATCAAGCTGAATATTACCATCTTGCGGACTGAGTACAGGGTCGGTGGTGCTTGCTTGAATCTGTGCAACAATCAAATCCCGTTCTGCCATCGACAATGGCGGCTCTTGGATAATGGTGTTATTTGCCGTCACTTGTGCGATGGTTGTGGGCAAAGTGTTGGACGCAATCAGCTCTTGTTGAGAACTGCTGCTGGTCGTTGCCCCTGATTTTGGCACGACATAACTGATGCTTTGAGCAGGAGCAGTGGCGATATAATCACCGCCAAAGCCATAGCCTTTTAGGGCGGATAATTGAGCATCGACTTGGCTTGGCAAGCTGTCTGGAATAACGATGCGGTTTGGGCCAATCTCATCAATGGTTTGATTTAGCAGTGCTGGGTTTAGCAAGCGTAATTCATCAACCGAAACGCCTGTTACGCTTGATACTTCCGACAGACTGACGCCATAATTAACTGGCACGGTGCGAAAGTGGTTGTGGTTGGCGATGGCAGGCAGATAAATGCCGTAGCTGTTTGGTGATTTGACAATTTGCGACACCGCCAAAAAGCGTGGCACATAGTTCATGGTTTCGGTAGGCAATTTTAGCGACCAATAATCAGTCGGCAAGCCCTGCTCTTGGTTGGCTCGGATAGCTCGTGATACTCGCCCCGGCCCAGCATTATATGCCGCCAAAGCCAGCTCCCAAGAGCCAAATTGATTGTACAAACTGGTCAAAAAATCATACGCCGCTCGAGTGGATTCGATGACATCACGGCGGCCGTCATAGCTTTGGTTTTGATTTAGGCCATAAATACGCCCTGTGCTTGGGATAAACTGCCAAAGACCTGCAGCAGCAGCGTTACTGGTGGCAGTTGGGTCGTAGGAGCTTTCAATAATCGGTAGCAGTGCCAACTCTGACGGAATGCCACGGCGTTCTGCTTCGGCAACAGTATGGTATAGATAGCGAGATGCACGAGCTGTCAGTCTGTCCAGATAATTTTGGCGAGTATAAAACCACGATTTTTGGGCTTCGATGCGTGCGTTGGTTATTTCATTAAGACGATAGCCACGACGGACACGATCCCACAGGTTGCCATAGCGTTTTACCGCCAGTTCATCACCTTCTACCATCGTCATATCGGTGGCTTGCAGTAGGCTTTCAAGCGTGTCTAACATCTGGGCGTCCAAAATCCCCCCGCCTGTGCCAGCACTTGGCGTGCCATTATGCTCAATCACAATGGGCTTGGTGGGCGTTGGCGTGCGAGTGGGTGCAGGCGTTGGCTTGGTGGCAGTGCCAGTACTGCTACAAGCAACCAAGATACAAGATGAAATGGCAAGACTGAGCGGTTTTAGGATTTTAGAAGGCGTCATATCATTGGATTTTGTCATTGTCATATCCTTTAGTGGCTTGGTTGCCTAAGCAACAAAATAAAACATCGCCAAACCGCTTGGCGTGATAAAAATCAACCAAAAGCAATTCGCCGCATGCAAATGGTTAATAATGCCTTATTTTTGCCATTTTATCAACCACATCAGCCAAAAATCACCATAATTCACCTTAAAATCGCCATAAAATTGTCATAAACTGCCATAAAAAATATCTCTGGCGATATTTTGTAGCAAATACACATCAGAGATATTTTTATGATTTTTGGGTTTGTTTTTGGTATTGATTGGCGTTTAATTGGTTTAATTAATAGTAACTTGAGCCACCGAACGCAGCAGCACAGGATTATTGCCCACCTGTGAAATCGTTACTCGTGATGAAGTTTTGATGGTTACAGGTTTGCCATCTTGCAGCCAAGTTTCGGTTGTGGTCATTTGGGCTCGTGCCTGATCACCTGTGGCAACCACATCGCTAATCTCGATCTGATAGCGATAACCGCTTGATTTTGCCCAGCTTTTTTGTAATAGCTGCAGATAGCCTTCTTTGTCCAGATTGGTCGTTTTGCCATTTCTGGATAAAGAAATGATTGCATCATCGGCGATAAGTCGTGAGACTTGGGCAATGTTTTGGGCATTGGCAGCACTGCTCATCGCTGTTGAATAGCGGCCAATGTCGGCATCGCTGATGGCGTAAGCAGGCGTTGCCATCAGCCCTTGGATACCAACAATGCCCACAAATAACCCCAAGCCAAGCCCTTTGGTCATCGGCTTACCCAGTAATTTACCCGCCGTACCCAAAGCAGCAGTCAGTACGCTGGCGGTGGCGGTTTTTTTTAGAATGTTGCGGGTGCTATGTTTCATAAAACAACCCTTATTAATCAGTTTATCAAATGGAATGAATCTTTTGCCAAAGTGTCAATGTGTCATTAAATGTGTTGTAGCGGCTTGATGGCAAATTTTGTCAGCTGAATTTCTCAATCAAATTCACCAATTCAAATTTATCAATCAAGCCAATATTCAACAAACGCCAGACGCTTGGCAAGACTTAGTTTTCTTACTTTAGTACAATAACACGATAAACTTAAGCCATCATAACCAGCTTGTAACATTTTGTTTCAATTATAGGAAATCCTGTACCGTTGCACCAAACCGACACATCAAATCAAAGGCGGTCAAGGTTAATGGCTTGGTGTCTGTGCTGGCGTGTCATCTTCTTCAAGTTTCGCCCCCAGTCGTGCCATGCGGCGTTCCATCAGTTGGCGTGCCAAAATTTGCATATCATCGACACGGTCAAACTCATCGACAATCTCAAGCCCCAATAAGGTTTCTAGCACATCTTCAAGGCTCACCAAGCCCTTAACTTCGCCAAACTCACCCACCGCCAAAGCGATATGCACTCGCTCTTTTAGCATCAAATCCAGCAAATCCAGCAGTTTCATCTTGGCAAACACAAAGTTAATATCACGACAAAACTGCTTGACTGGCGTATGAATGTCTTGGTTTGCTTTGGCGATAAGCAAGTCAGATTTTAGGACAAAACCTGTGGTGTGATCCAAATCTTCATTAAAAATCGGAAAACGAGAAAACGGCAATTTGGGGTATTTGGCAAACACATCACCGACGGTCATATTTTCGTCAAAGGCAGTAATCACCGAGCGTGGGGTTACGATATCTTCGACATTAATCATGCCAAGTGCCAGCGAGTTTTTGATAATGCGAGTTTCCATCTCGCTCATATGCCCCAAACTTTCGCCTTGGTTGGCAAGTGCCAAAAATTCATGGCGGTTAAAGCCGTCGTCTTGATGGCCACGAGTCAAAAGCCGTGAGATTTTTTCGGTAATCCAAATAATGGGCATCAAAGCAATGTTAATCACTCGCACATAATACGCCACGCCAACGGCAAAGCGTCGCCAGTATGCCGTGCCGATGGTTTTTGGGATAATCTCTGTGCCAATCAAAATCAGCAAAGTCATCACCGCACTAAAAACGCCAAACCACGCATTGCCAAACACAATCACCGCCTGAGCCCCTGCACCAAGTGAGCCTAGCGTGTGAGCGACGGTGTTTAATGTCAAAATTGACGAAATGGATTTTTCGATATTATCCACTTTGACATTTTTAAGTAGTTCTGCATGCTTTGGGTTGTCTTCGGCAAGCGTGTCGATATACGAAGGCGTCATGGTCAATAGTGTCGCTTCAGAAATCGAGCAAACAAAAGACACAATCAACGACAAAGAAATAAAAAAGATTAATAAGGCAAGATTAACACTATCACCGCCAAGCTGAAAAGCGGCATTTGCCATCAGTGGGCTAGACATTGCCAATAAAGCAGTGGCAGCTATCAAAATATGGCGAAAATAATTGGAAAAAAAATCAGCGATAATCAAAGTTCTTGGTCGGGGCATAAGGGTGATAAATTGCAAAAATTACCGCCATATTAAGTGAAAAATAAGCAAACTGCAAGTATTGTTTTTAGTATTTTTGTATTGATAATGCTAGCGTGCCACGGATATGCCAAAAACCCAAGCGAGCAAGCCAAAAATATGCTACAATGTGGGTTATTTTACCTTTTGCTTTGCGGTGTTTGCCAAGTTTTTAAGAGTTTTTCTTAAATCATCTAAATCATCAACGGCAGCTAAGTAAAGCGATGGATTAATTGGATTAAATTGTTTATCTTGATTGTTTATCTTATAAAATTTCATCAAGTTTTTATTAAATTTTTATCAAGTTTAACCATTAAACTTAAGTCAATTGATGCTTGACTCAATTTGTATTTTAATTTTATGAACATTTTATTAAACAAATTGTACCAAGTATTAAATTGCACTTATCAATCATTATATTTAAAGGAGCGGTTATGTTCGATTTGTTGATTAACACAGCACACGCAGCGGCTGAAGCACCAGCACAGCAGCCGATGTGGATGAATTTGCTATTGCCAGTGGTGTTTGTGGCGATTTTTTATTTTTTGATTATTCGCCCACAATCTAAACGCAATAAGCAGCACAGAGCGATGGTCGATGGTCTGACGGCAGGCAACGAAGTGGTCTTTGCAGGCGGTCTGATTGGTCGCATCAAAAAAGTCGAAGGCGATTATGCCGTCATCACTTTGAGCAACTCAACCGATGTCAAAGTGCAGCGTGCCAGCGTGCTGATGGTATTGCCAGCAGGTACGATTGATAATATCTAATCTGATTTGCCCAAGTAAGTGGCCGATGATAAATATTTTTGGTTTATCTCAATGATTTGTCAAATTTACTTAAATTTACTTAGATTAAATTTAATTCAATGGTCTAAATTCATGGATTTAAGCTGCTTAATTTGCCAAAACGGATTGTCATCTGCCACCAGCTTGGGTTTGTTTTTGACGCAGGATTTATCAAATTTGTTCCAGTTTTTGCTTTATCAAATCATATGAATAAATTCATAAATCCTGATTAACTAAATAAGAATACTCTATGCACTACCCTGCTTGGAAATATATATTAATTGCTGTGGTGCTTGTCATTTCTGGCATTTATGCACTGCCCAATCTCTACCCCGACGAACCTGCTGTGCAAATCACAGGCGTAACGGCAGGCACCGAACTCACCCCTGATGTCCTAACACAAGCCGAGACGCTACTAGGCAAGGCAGGACTGAATTATCACGATGGCAGTTTTGAGAATAACAGTGCGTTGGTACGCTTGTCCAATGCCGAAGACCAACTCAAAGCCCAAGAAGTGCTACGCCGTGATTTGGGTGAGCAATATGTTGTCGCCCTAAACCTTGCCCAAACCACACCCGAATGGCTGCGTAATATCAGTGCCAAGCCGATGAAACTGGGTCTGGATTTGCGTGGCGGTGTGCGTTTTGTCCTAGAAGTGGATATGGCAAAAGCACTGGAGCGACGCCTAGCCACTGCCAGCCAAGATGTCCGCCGTACTTTGCGTACCAAGCAAATTTCTGTCAAAAGTCTAAAAACAACCGATAACGGCATGGTGCTAAACTTTGCCAATGCTGATGACCGAAACACCGCCCAAACGCTGCTACAAAAGCAAATGGGATTGGATTTTGCACTGCGTCCGTATGCTGATACCGAAGGGGCTGCCCTTGAGTTGAGCTACACCGAAGCCAAACTTCAAGAAATCAATGAATACGCCGTTGGTCAAAACTTAACCACACTACGCAATCGTATCAATGAGCTTGGCGTGGCGGAAGCCTTGGTACAATCACAAGGCACAAACCGTATTGTCGTTGAGCTGCCCGGGGTTCAGGACACCGCCGAAGCCAAGCGTGTTTTGGGACGCACGGCAAACCTTGAATTTCGCATGGTTAGCGAAGCAGACGCCAATTATGCTGGCGGCATTCCACCTGCTGGCACAGAAGCCTTCCCATTTGGTACGCTAGATGGTCAGCCGATGCTATTAAACCGCCAATCCATCATCACTGGTGAGCGTGTCCAAGGCGCCCAGTCTGGTCTGGATCAAGACGGTCGCCCACAAGTCGCCATCACGCTAGACGCCAATGGTGGTCGCTTGATGCAAAATGCCACTCATACCGCAGTCGGTAAGCAAATGGCGGTGCTATTTATCGAAAATAAACAGCGTATCACCTTTAATGAAGATCCAAAAACTGGTGAACTTGTTGAAACACGCACGCCTTATACCGAATCTCGCATCATTAACCGTGCGACCATTCAGGCGGTGCTTGGCTCAACTTTTGTGATTACAGGTCTGGACTCGGACGCTGATGCTGCCGAACTTGCCCTGCTGCTTCGCTCAGGTGCTTTGGCGGCACCGATGTACTTTGTTGAAGAGCGTACCATTGGCCCATCACTGGGTCAGGATAATATTGACAAAGGTCTGTTCTCAACCCAAGTCGGCTATCTGCTGGTGTTTTTGTGGATGATTGTGTTTTATCGTGCCTTTGGGGTGATTGCCAATATCGCACTTGCCTTTAACCTGATTATGATGGTCGCCATCATGTCCATCATTGGCTCATCATTGACCCTACCGGGGATTGCAGGTATTGTTTTGACCATCGGTATGGCGGTTGATGCCAATGTGCTGATTTTTGAGCGTATCCGTGAAGAGCTTGCCAATGGCGTGCGTGCCAAATCGGCGATTGTCGCTGGTTTTGACCGTGCTTTTAGCTCGATTTTTGACGCCAACATCACCACTTTGTTGATTGCCTTTATCCTATTTGCCATCGGTACAGGCCCCATCAAGGGCTTTGCGGTAACGCTTGCCATCGGTATCATCAGCTCAATGTTTACGGCGATTATCGTTACACGAGCCATGATCCAAATTTGGTATGGCAATCGCAAAAATTTAACAAAACTTAGCATTGGTTAGGAGTCAAAGATGAGTAATGAAAATAACCCAATCGACCCAAACACTGGTGCTAACCAAGTGCCACGCCGTCGCCGCACACCACGCCGTGACGGCAAGGGGGCAAATGCCATCACCAACCAAAATGCCCTTGCCGACCAAAGCCTGATAGCTGAGCAAGGCGATGAAGCTGCCGAAAAAGCAGGCGGCGTTAAGCTAATTGCCAATCAACGCATCATTCCATTTATGAAAATCGAAAAGCCGATGATGATAATATCGGCATTGCTGATTTTGGCAGGCATTGTGGCGGTGATTGTCAAGGGGCTAAATTTTGGTTTGGACTTTACAGGCGGTGTGTCTGCCAATGTTGCTTATGAAAAGCCTGTCGAGCAAGTGCAAGTCGTGCAAGCCTTGGCAGATCATGGCTATCCTGACGCCGTCGTGCAGTACCTAGGCACACGCCAAGAGCTGCTACTTCGCCTACCACCCCAAGAAGGCTCGGCAGAGAATCTAACCGCCGCTTTGGATAAGGCTTTGGACTTCCCTGATAATGCATCAACGGTCGATAGCATCAGCATCATCGGCAGTCAGGTGGGTAATGAAATTTACCTAAACTCACTGCTGGCGTTGTCGGTGGCTTTGGGCATGATGCTGCTGTATGTTGGCACACGATTCCAGTTTAAGCTGGCGTTAGGTGCGGTATTGGCACTGTTTCACGATGTGATTGTTGTCGTTGGGATTTTTGCCGTCATGGGCTGGCCGTTTGACTTGACCGTGCTGGCGGCGGTGTTGGCACTGATTGGCTATTCGATTAACGATACCATCGTTGTTTATGACCGTATCCGTGAAAACTTCCGCCGTGTGCGTGGTCTGACACCCGTAGAAGTGCTGGATTTGTCCTTGACCGAGACGCTACGCCGTACCATCATGACGGTGGGAACGGTGTTTGTGGTGGTGATTGCCATGCTGTTTTTGGGTGGTGATGGTCTGTACTGGTTCTCAGTGGCGTTATTTATCGGCTTGATTGCAGGTACTTATTCATCGGTTTATATCGCAAGTTCGATTCCGCTGATGCTTGGCTTGTCTCGTGAAGATTTTGTGGTACAAGTTAAACCTGAATTTGAAGAAGAAGTTGTGGTATTTTCTGATCCTGAGCTACAAAATAGCAAAGACTGAACCGATAATACCAGCCAATACGCTCAAAATGATTTTTGGGCGTATTTTTTATGTCATTAATTTTATGCCATCAAATCACCCATCAATCCAAATCAATTAAAACGAAATAGCCTTTGCCATTCAATTAAATTGACAAGATTTTTAACATTTTAACCCATCATTTAATGGCAAATTAATTTGTATAATTTTAATTTTAATCATGAAAAACACCCCAAAATCGTAACTTTGGGGTATTTGGTATATTGATTAAAGTTGGTAATTTTCGCTTATTTGCGATACGCCAATTCTGTTAGGATATTTTCGGCATCTCGCCAACGGTTTTCACTGTTCGATGCACCCAGCAACACGACAATGGCAGGACGATTGTTGATGTTGGTTTCCATGACGACATTGTAGCCTGATTCACGGATATAGCCAGTTTTTTGTACGCCAATTGGGTAAGTGCCTTCACGCACCAGTCGGTTGGTGTTGTTGCCTTTATAGACACGGTCGCCGCTGTTATAATTGGTGATATAAAAATCGTAAGTCGGTGCGGTTGAGAAGTTGCGGATACTGTGATAGCGTGGATCGCTGTTTACCGCTTTCATCATGATAAGCAAGTCATTGGCCGATGACATATTGCGTGGGTCTAAGCCTGATGAATCGCTAAATTTGGTCTGATACATGCCAAGCTCTTGGGCTTTTTGGTTCATCGCAGCGATAAACGCATCATAGCCACCCGGATAAGTACGAGCCAACGCCTTGGCAGCGGGGTTTTCTGAACGCATCAACGCCATCAAGGTAAACTCAGAGCGTGTCATGCGGTCGCCTGCTTTTAGGCGAGTGCTGGCTTGCTTGGCACCAACCAAGTCTGAAGCGATGAGCGTAATCTCTTCTCGCATATCCAAATCAGCGTCCAAAGTTACCATGGCGGTCATCACTTTACTGACCGAAGCAATCGAACGCTGAGCATTGATGTTCTTGGTATAAATCGGTTTACCAGTTTGCAAATCATAAACTAAAACCGCCGCCGAGCGTGTGGTCAATGCCAATTCATCAAAGCTGCTGGCATAATTTGAATTGCTATATGCTGCTGAATTGGCAGCGTAGTTGGTGGTCTGCACCTGTGGATTGACCACTGGTGCAGAGTACACATTGACTTGGGTGCTGACAGTTGCCGCTGGTGTCGGTGCTGGCGTTGCCGCCTGAATGCTGACATTGGTCGTGGTTTTAAGCTCAGCACTTGGCTGTACATAGACCGTCTGGTCAGTCGTCAACTGTGCTGGCTGGATATTGGTAATACGCTGCTGGCTATTATCGATGGTGAAGGCGTGTACGCTGCCCGTACCTGCCATCACTGCCAACAAAACGGCCATATTTTGACCAGTGCGTTTGATTACTTTCATCTTTTCTCCCCTTTTTGGTAATGTCTTATTTTACCATAAATTTGGCGGTTTGTTGGCTTTGTCAATTTTTTTCATAAATTGTTACAAGCCGATAATAAAAGGTTTGATAATTTAACATTATCTTGGCAATGGCTCTGGTGATTTTGGCAAGGATTGTCTTGATAATGGCTTATCTTTGTAATACCGCCCTGCAATTTATAAAAACTTAGCAAACCTTAGAAAAATTTAGCAAAACCTAACAACGCCAACAAACGCCCTTTTATCGCCCATTGTCCAATTTGGTGATGGTCAAGCCAGTAAAGCCAAACAACAAAGTCAAGAAAAAGCACAAATAACAGAAAAACGCATACGGCACATAGTCAATCACAGGCATCGCAAAAGTCCCTGTCAAAAAGCTGCCGTACACACTCCATGGTACCAAAGGATTAATCACCGTCCCAGAATCTTCAATGGTGCGAGATAGGTTAATCGGATGCAGCCCTAGGCGTTTGTATTCAGATAAATAGGCATTGCCTGAGATGAGTAAGCTTAAATATTGCTCACCCACCAAGATATTGATGCCAAGCGATGTCAAAGCCGCCGCTGCCACGCCACGGCTTGCCTTGGTCAATAGATGACGCATGCCATCAAGCAATGCTGGCAAAATGCCCAAACCTTGCAACAAACCGCCCAATGATAACGCCAAAATCACCAAAATCTGGCTAAAAAACATACTTTGCAAGCCACCACGAGAGATGATTTTGGCAACTTCGCCCAAGTTCAAATCAACGGCAGGTGTATAACCTGCAAAAAACCAACCGCCCAAATCCGACAAACTTGGGCTAGAATGCACATAAGTAACCAAAATTGCCGCCACGACAGTCGCCGAAATGGTGTAAATGGCATTGACTCGCAGCACCGCCAACGCCACCAAAACCACAAAAGGCAACAAAGCATAGCCGTGCACCAAACCACTATCAACCAGTTGGTTTTTTAGCGTGGTGATGTCTGCCAAATCCGCTGTAACGCCGCCATTGGATAACCACCAAAACAACACTGCACTGATCAGCCACGCTGGCACAGTGGTGTACATCATGTTTTTGATATGGTCAAACAAATCCACACCAACAATGGACGCTGCGATACTGGTCGTGTCGGACAATGGCGACATCTTATCACCAAACAACGCCCCAGAAACAACCGCACCAGCGACAATAGCAGGATTTGCCCCAAATGCCGCCGACATACCCAAAAACGCCACGCCAACGGTCGCACAAGTGGTAAAGCCACTGCCCAGAGCAATGCCCACCACCGATGACAAAATAAACGCTGACAAATAAAAAACATCTGCCGACAAAACGCCAAAGCCATAATAAATCAAAGTCGGAATCGCCCCTGACATCATCAAAGCAGACACAAGTAGACCAATGAACGAGAACAAATAAATCGCACCCATGCCCGTATTGACACCATCGGTCATGCGTTTTTGCATATCGGCAAATTTTTGTCCCTTAATAAAGCCAAAAGCCAACAAACTAACAATCACCAGCAGCAATGACAAATGCGGCACCCAGCCCCATGCGATCATTGTGATGCCCATGATGGCAATCATCGCCAAAGCAATGACGGCCGCTTGAGCAGGTTTTATTGCCAATAAACTTTGTTGCGAATCGTTCATAATTATCCTTTATTTGTCAAATTAGAAAATCTTACAGTTATGCACTCAGTAAGCATTCTTGGTATTTGCAATTGATTTTGTCAATTGATAAATGTTGCAAGTAAATCAGTTTCATTGATGGTCAAATTGATAGCAAAACGGACTGGATTTAATAATCATCATCAAGCAAGCAAAAAATGACCAAAACTTAAATCTTAGCTCAAATCTTGACTCAAGCCATTTTGGTGTATCGGCCAATTTTATCAATTCTGCAAATCTGGCAAATCATCACCCATTGGCTCAAGCTCATCTGGGGTGTATTCTTCATCAAATTCATCAATGTCATCAAATTCACCCATGCCATCTTCATCATCAACACCAAACAAACCCAAAATCCGTTTGGCAGATTGGTCATTGCCAGTCTTGATACGCTCAAACAACTCACGCCCATAACCCACCAAATTCACCGTATTATCGGCATTTGGCAATCGGCTGCCGGCAGGCAGCTGCATAAAGACATCTTTGTGTGTGGCGGTGTAATTGGTAAAAATATCCACCACCAACGGCTCTGCTTGACGCAAATCGGACGCATCTTTTGGCAAAGTCGGATTATTCACATATTGCCGCTGATATGTCCAACCAATCCGCCCAGCGTCTATGCCGTAGTACGATTGGTTTTGATATTTGCCAGCAGCCGCCCCAAAGCCGTCTGCTTGGGCTTGCATATCAGACAAATAACCGTAGCTGATACTTTGTAGCACATTGAGCAGCAGATTCATCACCAAGCGATCATTGACCGCCACCGCTTGCACTGCCGACTGCTGCTCTGCTTGCTCACGGTCTTTTTTATCACTGGCATCGTCGGCATTGATGATATAAATAATGTTCTCGCCATCTTTAATGACACGCTCATTGTCTTGATAATTGCCCATAAATTCAGGGTATTTGGCGACGATATTTTGGTACAAAATATCAGCAAACAAATGGCGTGCATAATCGCTGTCGGCCTGAGTGGGACTGCTTTTGATGATGCGATGGGTATTTTTGATACGCTCAATGTCCGATTTTGGCAGATGATTTTGTAAAAATGGCTCAGACAAAACGCCATCGGCATCTACCCAGCCAAACGCCGATGTTGGCAAGCTGGCAAAACTTTGTTTTTTGGCATCGATAATAAAACCCAGCAAATCTTTGGCAAAACCGTCTGGCAAACTGCCATCATTTAGCTCAATCGCCAGCCAGCGATTTTTCCATTTATCGCCCAGTTGCTTATCCAATATATTGCTGTTAGCTAGGGCAAAATTATCCGCCCACAGGTATAAAATGCCCTTTTTAAAATCCACATACAGCGGCTGATTGAGATGAATTTGCACATTTTTGGCTTGATAATCCACCGCAGGCAAGGCGGTGAATTTGCCCAATAACGGCTGATAATTGCCAATCACCGAGAGTTTGGCAGGTTCAATCAAATATGCGTAAATCAGTTGGGATTTTTTGGCGTCCAGTGCCGTGTGATTGCCGTCATGATTGGCAGCAAAATTTGCTATGGCAGCTGCAAGCGTGGTGGCATCGTCTTGCTGTTTTTGTTGCAGCGTTTCGTATAATAAATCAAACTGCTCGGCAGCATCGATGCCTTGGGTGTTGTCCAAAAATTCTTGGATATTAAAATCTTCAACGCCTGCCTGTAATGCCGATTGGCGAGCGGTGATACAGGCTTGATATGCTTGATGAATTTTTTGGTAATCGGCAGATTGGGCGACCGCTTCGGCATGGACGCCCTGTTTTATCAGTGTTTTGGCAAGTGCTACATAAGCATCGTCATGCGTCTGTTCGCATTGGCTCATCACATCGGCACTGGCATGACGCTGCTCATCGCTGGCGTGAGCCAATTGCTCATCACGAATGGCGTTTGAGACATAAATGTCCGTCTGATAGCCAAACGATGTGCGTAGCTGAGATGCTGCCGCCGATGCCAATGCGTCTTTGGCATTTTGGGAGTTGCTTGAGTGATTTAAGCGGTTTGGGTGGTTTGGCTGCTGATGTCCAGTGCTGGCACAGCCACAAAGCGTGGCAATTGCCAAAGTCAAATATAGGGGTTTTTTACTCATCTTCATACAGATACTCTTTGTAAACTGTGCCAATCAAGTTGTTTTTATTAATATTATTAAGATTGTTAAGGGTTATTAAGACAATTTGTCATTGCATTAATGATTTGGCGATAAATTGCCATTGTCCAAATCGTCCGCTGGTGGCGTATAATCTTCTCGTGCTTGTTTGGCAAGTGCTTGCAGCTGACTGTCTTGGCGGATTTTTTGGATAAAAGCATTGCCATCAGCCGCTTTGGACGCATCTAAATCCAAAGACAATTTGTCGCTATAAACATGATTAAACGGCTTATCACTAAAGCGAACCTGTGCGGCAAGCTCTAGGCGAGTGTTGGCGATGGCCTGCTTGGTGGCTTGCACAAACTGCATACCGATTAATTTGCCACGATTATCCAGATAATAATAAAACGCACCCGATGATTTTGACAGTTGCACCGCTTCAAACAAAGCCAACAAACTGCCAACATCATCACTTTGATAGCCTTGATTAATCAGCGTCCAATCATCAATCACCGCCTTGATTGCCGCTGGGCTTAATGACTTATCTTGGATCTTATCTTCAGTGTCGCCGCCTGTGTCGCTATAACGCTCAGGGTGAGCATCAACATAGGCTTTAAGATCCTTGGCAAGGTGCTTAGAAAGCACACCGATCATTTTGCCAAGATTTTGGGCAGATAGGTTTAATTTAATCACCTGTGCTGCACCGATTTGCTTGGCGTAATTATCATTGGCAATTGCCATAGGCGTGAAATTTTCGGCATCAAGTTCGCCAAAACTGGCCAAATTCGCCTTTAATAGCGAATCATAAATCATGGGCATCGGAATCACGCCTGATAATTGCTCAGGCAGGCGGAATTTGACCACGCCACTGGGGGTATCTTTGGGCAATGGTGCGTATTTAGGACTTGCCAATGCCAACAGTGGCAATGCTGCCGATGTGTCAATGAGTAGATTTTCTTGATTAAAATCCATCACCAACGGCATTTGTATCGATGTTTTGGCGGTCGGTGCTTGACTATCAACCGCAAAAACCGCATTGATTTTTCGCTGACTTGGCTGATTGTGGCTCAATACCGTTACCACCATGTTGTCATAATTGTATAAATTTTGAGCGGTTAATTGCTCAGGGGTTTTTTGGACGGCATCAAACAGCGACTCAAGCATCGAATAAGCATAAGTTTGTGATTCACTGTCAGGCAGCGGCAATGGCAACGGTACAGTTTGGCTGCTTTGCTGATTTGCCATACCAGTGGCCTGTTCGGCAGTTTTGATGCGTTTATAAGTTGCAAACCAGCCATCAACCGCCGAAGTTGTATCATCTTGAGTGTCATCATAAAACACTTTGCCAGCAGCGTCCATAAAAGCAGCTTTTAGCTCATCAGCTTCGGCATTATCTGTTGGCATGCTGGGTGCTGCAAACTCTGAATATTGCTTGCTAAATGCTGCCGCCGAGCAGTAAGTCGCTTCACGATAAGCCATCATATCTGGCGTTGGGTTGTTGGCAAGCGTAATGCCCTGCTGACGCAAAGCATCTCTTTGCTTGGTTTGGGTGGTTAGGCATTTTTGTATATCACCAACGGTGGCGAGCTTTTTATCATCGATAACCTGAAAATCCCAGCCTAAGGGATCCAGCCAAAGTGCCTGCTGTGTGTAGGTATCTCGGCAAGCGGTGTAATTTTGCCAAGCCATATCATAGCCATAATAAGCATCGCCTGTCAGTGATTTATTTTTACGCTTGGCACTTAAGGCTTGGGTAAGATCTTCTTGATAAATGGCGGCACATTGGCGAATTTTGGCAATATCGCCCAACTGATAGCCCTGTGCTTGTGGCTGTATCTGTGCCAATTGTGCTTGGCTGGCATCGATACAGTCATGCACTTTACCAAGCCGTTCTTTGATGTCCTGATCGTTTGTGCTTGCCGTGGGACGCTCTTGGATAATGTCATCAATACCGATCGAAATATCTAGCAGGCACTCTCTTTGCTGATCTGCAAAACCGCCAATCGCTGCCGAAACTGCCCGATACGGCTCTGATAACGCCACTTCATAAGTTACATAATCACTAGGCGTGCGGTTGGCTTTTTGATCGTCATAACGCAAAAATGGCGAAGTTTTTTGCTGATTGATTTGGGTTAGCCATTGATCAATCATCTCTTCTGACACAGTGGACAAAGTGCCACCAGCATCGTCAGTATTTGGATTGGCTTGGCTGGCGTAGATTTTGCGTGCTGTTGTCCACAGATGATCACTGCCTACATCGATGCTATCGCTAGAGACACTCGGCAAAACTCGGTATTGATAACGAGACAAAGAATAAAGATCTTGCGACAAATTTTGACCCATCGCCGCCAATAAATTTGCCTTAGCAATACTAGACGGCGTGGACACATTGTCCGAAAATAGCAACTGACTTGGGGCAATCGCCTGTGCCGTGTGCGTATTTTGACTATGGACGGTCTGGCAGGCTTGCAGCATCAAAGTCGCCACTGCCAAATAGCCAATTTTTAATGCCCAATGCGTGCCATATCCTTGTGTTTTTGGGGAAAACTTTCTTTTCATAAGACAATCAACAATGCCACAAAATAAGATGAAATAAAATTAAAAATACCAAAACAATAGCGAATAACACGAATAACTCGCATTACAGGTGGCTAATGTAGCACAATTTAAACCCATTGCAAAGTGATTGTATCATAAATTTTTAAGTTTAAAGAATTAATCCCATCAAAAAACCCCTGCAAATGTTTTGCAAGGGTCTTGTCCAATCCTTATCCGATTGGCATAGCCAATCACACAGATGCTATGTGTGGCTTATGCTTTAAAAAATGCTTCTAGGATCTCGATGCATTTTTGGGCTTTGATTGGGGTTTGCTCTTTTGAGATGGTGCTGGCACTCAAAGTTAGGCTTGGCAAGTTATAATTTGGCAACACACGCACCAATTTGCCAGCGTCTAGCAATGCCTTAGCTTCCACTTCGTTGGTTTTTAGGATACCGCAACCTTGCTCTGCCAAGTTTAGGGCGATGGCGTGGTTGTTGGTGATTAGGCGTGAGCTAACACGAACATTTTGCTTGCCATTGGCATCTTTGAACTCGATGTTTTCGGTTGGTTTTTCACCGCAAATAATCACTGAGTGAGCAGTCAATGCTTTTGGATTTTCAACTTCGCCATGCTCTTTGATGTGCGCTGGTGATGCAACCAACAGCTGATTGACGGTTTTTAGGCTGATGCCTTGTGATGCTTCGCTCAATAGCAATGCCACATCAACACGATCTTCGATCATGTCCAAGTCATCTCGAGAGATGATATTTAGTGATAGGTTATCATGCTCTGATAGCCAGTCAGACAATGCTGGCAATAGATATTCTTTGGCAAGCACTGGAGATGCTGCCACACGCAAGCTGCCAGACAGCTCGTCTTTTAGCTGAATGACACCATCACGGCCTTGCTCTGCTGCCTTGACCATTTGCAATGCTGCATTGTACAGACTTTCGCCAGCTTCAGTCAGGCTAAGTTTACGGGTTGAGCGGTGCAACAATGACACGCCCAAATCAGTCTCTAGTGAACGAATTTGCTGGCTAACAGCACTGGTTGTGATGCCCAGTTCTTTGGCAGCACCACTGAATGAACCGTGACGCACCACGCTGGCAAATACCGCCATACCTCGTAAATTATCTAACATATTTACCTCTATTAGTTAATTTCATTTCATTTATTAATTAAAAAATTCTTGCATTTATTAGAAAAAGCAAACTATTATAATCAAAAATTCATTCAGTTATGTAAGAAATCGTGACTGACCAGTCATTTTTATCCTTTGGTTAATTATAACAAAAATGTTAATAGTAAATTAACCAAAACAGTAGAATTGAATCCCACATTGTTAAAAATGATTTAACAGACAATCTCTTAAATAATGAAACATAACTATAAAGCAAATTCATGTGATTATCAACCAATTATTCAAAAAAAATGTATCTTATTGTAATGATATTTGCATTATTTTTAACAGATTTAGATTTAAGAAAGAATTGCTTAATATTTTGAAATAATGGAGAAAATATGCTTGATATTTGATTTTGCCAATCATAAAATCAAGCAATTTTAATGGTGTGTGATGAGTGCTGAGTGCTTTAGTCAATGCTCAATTTGGAATTGCCAAGTACTGGCGTGCCGTCGCTAATCACATAACCCGCTTGCCAAAGTTTTTGGAAGACTGGGCTATTGATAAGCTGATTTTGGGCATCTAGACGAATTTGGGCTTGTCGCTGTCTGGCAAGCTCGGCAGGCGATAGTGCCACCTGAGCTAAGACAGGCTCTGTATGCAGGCGAATCTGCGGATAATGCTGGGCGATTTTTTGGTGCAGACTGTTAAAACTGACTTCGACTTGCGAATTTCGCTCGCCAACTTGCAGCCAGCTTTCGCCTGCGGTATCGCCCACCATTACAGCGTTTGCCATCAATGCCAGCTCATCGGCAGAAAAAATCTCGCTTTGGCGTGCCAAATGCAACCAATAATCCCACTTTGCATTGTCCCACTCACCCACAATCTCGGACATGGGCGGATTGAGCCGCTCAAGCATGGTTTCCTTAGTCATTGCTGTGGTTAATGTCGTTGATTTATCGGCATTTTCGGCGTTATCGCTGGCGTGATTATCGGCAATTGCGTTGTCGTTGCTGTTTTTGGTGTTATCATCAATATTGCTATCACGGTTGTTATTAATGGCATGATTGGCATTATCAGCATCAGCCATATCAACAACATCGGCCGCCAAAGCATCGATTGGCTCTACCGTGTTTTTTTGCTGATTAAACGCTGCATTATCGGTCAAATCGTCCGTCATTAACGGTGAAGTAGTATCGATAGCATAACAATCATCGCTCGTCTGATTATGCTTATCATCACTGCCATCAGACGATTCCAGTGGTAAAATCGGTGTGTCAGTAACATCTGCTGTGATGCTATCTGTTGGCACTGTTAGCAAATTTGGCAGATTGTCCGCAGCATTATCAGAATTATCAGCATTTTTTGCCATCAAGTCATCAATATCTGTATCAGCGGTGGCGATAGTATGATCGACTGGCTCACTGTTATTAGCCATTACCTTATCGTCAGCACTTTGTAAGTATAAGGTATTTTCATTGCCGTTACCATTATCCGATGCTGAATGATTGATTTTGTCAATGCTTACTAAGGCATCATCTTTAGCAGCTGCATTATCTGCGGTGGTGGTGGCATTGTCAGTATCTTTGGCATCAGCATCGATGGTATCGGTGTCGCTGACAGTGTTTGATTGATTGTTATGCTCATCGGACAGATTTTGTGCGTCTGGCTTGGGCGGTTCGGCATTGGCATTAGTATTATCATGATTGGTATCTATGCCAATGTCTGCACAACACTGCTCGCCTGTTAAAGGACGAAACGCCAACAGACGCAAAATCCCCATTTCCAACGCCTGCATAGGCGTGCTGGCAAAGCGGATATTATCACGGCTTTTGGTCAAAATCTCATAATACAACTGCAGCGCATCGGCACTGATTGCCGCCGCCAAGCGTTGCAAATGCTGTACTTGCTCTTGGTTCATATCCATTGGCACATCAGGCAGCACCTGCATCATCGCCATCTGGTGAATGCTGTCAATCAGCTCATCAAACACGGCGGTGGCATCAACCATCTTGGCACGCATGGTGGCAATGTGGCTGGCAACAGCGGTGCGATTGTCCTGATAGACCGCTTCAATCAGCTCAAACACATTGATGCTATTGACCAGACCCAGCATCTCATTGACGGTGTCGGCTTGTATCTGACCGCCGCCAAAGGCAATAGCTTGATCGGTTAAGGACAGTGCATCACGCACCGAACCTTTGGCAGCACTGGCGATTTGCCAAACCGCTTCATTGGCAAATACCACCTGTTCACTGCCCAGTACCTTTGCCAAATGCTCGGCAAGCAAGGCTTGGGATAACGGCCGCAGGACAAACTGCAAACAGCGTGAAATGATGGTGATGGGCAGTTTTTGGGGATCGGTGGTCGCAAACAAAAATTTGACATGCTCAGGCGGCTCTTCAAGCGTCTTTAATAACGCATTAAAAGAGTGCGTCGATAGCATATGCACTTCGTCAATCAAATAGACCTTATAGCGGCCCTGCACAGGGGCATAAGGCACATTTTCAAGCAGCTCTCGAGTATCTTCGACTTTGGTGCGACTGGCTGCGTCAATCTCAATCAAGTCCAAAAACCGCCCACTGTCGATACTCACGCAAGTATCGCAAACACCGCAAGGCTGGCTGGTTACGCCAGTTTCGCAGTTAAGACATTTGGCAAGAATACGGGCAATGGTCGTCTTACCGACGCCACGAGTACCAGTGAACAAATAGGCGTGATGCAGCCTGCCTGTGTCCACCGCATTTGCCAGTGCGTGCCAAACATGGGTTTGCCCCAAAAGCTCATGGAAGTTTTTGGGGCGATATTTTCGGGCTAAGACTTGATATTGTTTGTCCATCATTTATTTATGACGCATATGTGGGAACAAAATCACATCACGGATACTGGCAGCATCAGCAAACAGCATCACCAAGCGGTCAATGCCGATACCTTGCCCTGCCGTTGGTGGCAAGCCGTATTCCAAGGCTTCGATAAAGTCCGCATCGTAGTGCATGGCTTCATCATCGCCAGCGTCTTTTTCGGCAACTTGTGCCTTAAACCGCTCTGCCTGATCAATAGGGTCATTCAGCTCGCTAAAGCCATTGGCAAGCTCACGACCACCGATGAACATCTCAAAACGGTCAGTAATGTGCGGATTGCTGTCATTGCGGCGTGCCAGCGGTGAAGTTTCAGCTGGATATTCGGTAATAAAAGTCGGCTGACGAAGTTTGGTTTCAACCGTTTCTTCAAAGACGATGGTTTGTAATTTGCCCAAGCCAAATGACGGCTTGACTTCTTCTTTTAGCACTTCTTGGACAAACTTTGCCAAAAATTCACGGTCATTGACATTGTCGGCGGTAAATTCTGGATTGTGCTCCAAAATGGCATCAAACATGCTGATTTTCTTAAATGGGCCTTTAAAGCTGAATACTTCGCCTTGATAAGGCACATCGGTTGAGCCTAGAATATCCACTGCCAATTTTTCAAGCATTTTTTCGGTCAATGCCATCAAATCGGTATAATCAGCATAGGCTTGATAAAACTCAATCATGGTAAATTCTGGATTGTGGCGAGTTGAAACCCCTTCGTTACGGAAGTTACGGTTAATCTCAAACACACGCTCAAAGCCGCCGACAACCAGACGCTTTAGGTACAATTCAGGGGCGATGCGTAAAAACAGCGGCATATCCAAGGCATTATGGTGCGTCTCAAATGGGCGTGCTGATGCCCCACCGGGAATCACATGCATCATCGGCGTTTCCACTTCCATAAAACGCTCACCGACCAAGTACTCACGAATGCCTGAAATCACCTTGGCACGAATCTCAAAAGTCTTGCGAGTTTCTTCATTGACAATCAAGTCCAGATAACGCTGACGATAGCGGACTTCAGTGTCGCTTAGTCCGTGGAATTTGTCAGGCAATGGGCGTAGCGATTTGGTCAATAAATCAAAATCTTGCAAATGAATGTACAAATCGCCCTTGCCTGAACGGCCAATATAGCCAGTTGCTGCCACGATGTCGCCCAAATCCAAAGATTTGATCAACTCAAGTTTCTCCGCTGGCAAGCCTTTTCTGTCCACATACAGTTGAATCCGCCCAGTCATGTCTTGGATAACGATGAATGAGCCACGGTTTAGCATCACACGCCCTGCTACTTTGGCGTGTACCTGCTCGCCGCTTTCGATGGTCGCTTTATCCACGCCGTCAAATCGTGCTTGCAAATCGCCACAATAATCTTCACGCTTAAAAGTGTTTGGATAAGCGGTTTTGCCTTGCTCTGCGGCCTTTTGTTGTAGTATTTCTAGTTTGGCGTGGCGTTGAGCGATCAGATCATTTTCAGAAATTGTCGCATCTGCACCAGTTGGGGCTTGGTTTTGTTCACTCATAGCAGTTCCAATTTACCATTAAATTTGTCATTAAAACGAAAAATTAAAAAAAATAAAAATCTGCCATATTGTAGCAGATTATCAAAAATCTATCATTAATATTTTGGCAATTTGCCATCAATTTGGCATGAATTTATGATAAATTTATCGCAAATTTGCCGCCATCTGCCACAAAATACCGAACAAAGCAGTAAACAAAACCGCAAACAAGCCGCATAAAAATTGGCAATCAGCCAAAAACCTGCTATGATGACATAAAGCCTGTGCTTTTATCCGCCCAATGATCACTTAATATCCGCTCAACCTTTGACGGATTGGTATTTGGGCAAATCCATCAAAAAGGAGTTTGAAATGACGACAAAAACTTTTTCGGTGCCTTATCGCATTTTGCGTGAAGATACTCAAGCGTTGATGATTGATGTGCAAGAAAAATTAATGCCGCACATTTTTGAGCATGAAAATATCCGCCAAAAAATGGCAATATTAATCCAAGGTCTACAAATTCTTGGCGTGCCGATTATGCTTAACGAGCAGTACAAAAAAGGTCTGGGCGAAACCATTGCTCCCTTGTATGAGCTGCTTGATGAGAGCAACCGCACCAGTTTTGAGAAAAAGAGCTTTAGCGTCTGCGACAATCCGCCATCTTGGGCAAATATCGTCCGCCAAAACCGCCGCATCGTGCTGCTTTTTGGTATCGAGACCCATGTTTGTGTACTGCAGACGGCATTGGATTTGCTGGATAATGGCATGCAGCCAGTGATTGTCGCTGATGCGGTGGGCAGTCGCAGCCCTTATGACAAAAAACAAGCCATTCGGCGAATGCGTCGAGCTGGTGCGGCGGTTACAACCACTGAAGCCGTCTTATTTGAGCTACTACGGACGGCGGACGATCCTGCCTTTAAGAGCATTTCCAAATTAATCAAATAAAATCATCAACAGTTAGGCATAATACCCAAAATTTATAAAAAACGGCTGGTATTGATACTTATCAGCCGTTTTTAATTTAGGTTTTAATTTAGGTTAAATATCAATCTGTATCAATTAAAGCATTTATCCATTGATATATGATTTTACAAAAGACAAATCCGCCAAAAACTATCAAAAAACCGCCATTAAGAGCGATAGTCAGCATTGATTTTGACATACTCATAAGACAGATCACAAGTATAAACCGTATCGCTGGCGTCGCCACGACCCAGCTCGATGTGTACCGTGATTTCTGGGCGTTGCATCACTGCCGCTCCGACAGCTTCGGTATAGCCTGCCGCCAGACCGCCACGCTGACAAATCGCCACTTCGTCCAAAGCGACATTGACCAAACTTTGATCCAGATCGACGCCAGCTTTACCCACTGCCGCCAAAATCCGCCCCCAATTTGGGTCGGCAGCAAAAAATGCCGTCTTAACCAAAGGCGAATGTGCCACACTATAAGCGACATCGGCACATTCTTGGGTGGTTTTGCCGCCAGTAACTTTGACGGTGATAAACTTGCTTGCCCCTTCGCCATCACGGACAATCAAGGTCGCCAAACGCACAAACACCGCTTGTAAGGCTTGATAAATACTTTGATAATGTGGGTGATTTTCACTGTCAATCAACTCGCCAACCTTGGCAGTGGCAATCAAGGTGCAACAGTCGTTGGTTGAAGTATCGCCATCAATGGTGATGCGATTAAATGACGCATCGGTCAACTGCTTTAGCATGGTTTGCAATAAATCTGGAGCGATATTGGCATCTGTCGCCACAAAGCCAAGCATCGTCGCCATATTTGGGCGAATCATGCCTGCCCCTTTTGAGATGCCTGTGATATGATAAGTGATGCCATCGGCTGCCACTCTGGTACTGGCAAGTTTTGGAATGGTGTCGGTGGTGCAGATGGCATGAGCAGCAAACAGCCAATTATCCGCTGACAAATCCGCCATCGCCGCATCTAGCCCTGCGATGATTTTATCACTGGGCAAGGTCTCACCAATCACACCTGTTGAGTACGGCAAAACCGCTTGGGTGGTAACGCCTGCTTTATCCGCCAAAGCCTGACAAGTCGCCAAAGCTCGCTGATAGCCATCGCTGCCTGTGGCGGCATTGGCATTGCCAGTATTAATCAAAAGATACGCTGGCGTCTGCTCGGCGATGTGCTGGCGTAACACTTGCACAGGGGCAGCACAAAATTGATTTTGGGTGGTAACGACAGCGACGCTCGCCCCTTGATCGATGGCAAATACCGTCAAATCTCGGCGATTGGCATAACGCACCTGTGCTTGGGCGATGCCCATTTTTACCCCATCAATGGGATAGATTGTCTTAGGAATGCTAATATCACCGACTGCCATCATCTGCTCCTTGGGTTGGTTGGGTGGTTTGTGTGGTTTAATTTGTGCCTAAAAATTTATCATTTTGATAAATAAATTTTGACAATTTAATGAGCAAATTTAAAAAAAAATCTCACGATAATTGGAATTTTGCCCAAATCGGTGCATGGTCAGACGGCTTATCCATGCCACGAATCTCATAGCTGATGCCTGCTGCCACGCAGCTGTCTTTTAGCGTATCTGTACAAAGAATGTGGTCAATGCGAAGTCCACGCTTGGGCGTATCCTCAAAGCCTCGTGAACGATAATCAAACCAGCTAAATTCATCTGCCGCCTCTGGATAAAACAGGCGATAAGTGTCGCTTAGGCCTGTCGCCAACAAGGACTGATACCATTCACGCTCCTCAGGCAAAAACGAACACACGCCCTTGGCAAGCCAGCGTTTGGCATTGACATCGCCGATGCCCACATCGCTGTCTTGGGGCGAAATGTTCATATCACCCATCACAATCAGTTGCCGACCTTCGGCTTGTAGCTGCTTGATATAGCGGTTCAAATCGGCATAAAACGCCTGCTTCATCGGAAATTTGGTTTCATGGCTGCGGTTTTCGCCTTGCGGAAAATAGCCATTAATCACATCAATCTGCTGCCCACCAAACTCATAGCGTGCATGGATTAGGCGGCGTTGAGCATCAGCATCGGCAAAAGGAAAGCCCTTTTGAACAAAAATTGGGGCGGTTTTTGATACCAAAGCCACGCCATAATGCGATTTTTGTCCAAAAAATTCCACATGATAGCCCAGACTTTGCACCATCTCAATAGGGAAGGCTTCATCATGCACTTTGGTTTCTTGTAGGCCAATCACATCTGCCGCCAAAATATCACGCACCGCCGCCAACTGATGCGGACGAGCACGCAAGCCATTGATATTAAAACTGACAAAAGTGGTCATATTTTTCCTTATTATTATGAATGATATGGATAATATAAAGATACAAATAAGTTAATTGGTTATTTTAACAATTTTTTGGACAATTTTGGTAATTTAATGCCATTTTATTTTGATTTTGGTGCTTTTTGGTATAAAAATGCGATTGGGTAAAATTGGCAACACTTATGGTGCAAACATCTTGGCAATGGCGCATTGACAAATGCATCTTGGAAAAATACCATGATGGCAATATCGTGGTGAAAATATCTTAGCAACAATGTCGTGGTGAAAATTTGTCCAATCCCTGCCTAAAGATGCCTAGCCAGCACCCAAAAAACGGTGTACAATGATATACTGTTATGAATAACTTAACAAATTGAGCAAACAGCAAGGCGGTAATTATGGATATTGGGGCAAAATTTTGCAACACTTATAAAGTCTATATCAATCACACGGACGCTGGCGGCATCGTATATCATGCCAATCATTTGGTGTTTTTTGAGCATTGTCGGCGTGATTGGCTCACAAGTCTAGGCTATGACGGCTATTTTTTTGACTTGATCAATGACGACACAGAGCCGACAACGAACGGCTATAATAAGGCGGTGCATTTTGTGGTGAGCCATGCCGATTTGGCGTATCACAGCCCACTGTTTGTTGATGATGTTTTGTCCGTCTGTATTGATGACATTGTCATTCGCCCTGCCAGTTTGATTTTGCACCAAAGCATTTACCGAGCAGGTCAGCCCAAAGCCGCCACCACCGCCAAAATCACCTTGGCATGCGTACAAAATGATGGACAAAAAATCCGCCCTTATCGCCTGCCGACATCTTTTGTTAATCGCCTAAACAGCCAAGCCAATCATGACTGATTTGACCAATTTGTTAAGTTTTGATAATCTTAGTTTTTATCAAAATAATCCTCAGCATACCGACACCGCTCACCGCCAATCTGCCATGCCAAAACAACTGCTACACGCAGCATCAGGCAAATTAAACACTGGCGATAAAGTGGTGCTGATGGGACAATCTGGTGCTGGCAAATCGGTGCTGCTGTCGGCTTTGGCTGGGCAAATCGCCTATCAGGGGCAAATTTGCCTGCACTTACCGCTCAAGCCACTGACACAGTCCGATACCCCTGCTCCCTTGTGGCGTGAGAAAGTGGCGTTATTGACCCAAACGCCTGTAATGATTGATGGCACGGTGCTGGACAATCTTGCCCTGCCTTATCGCTTTGTACAGCACAAAGCCAAATCCTTTTGTCAAGCGTGGCACATCGCCCAACTGACAGCGTTTGGCAAAGATGCCGATTTTATCAAGCAAGAGATTCATACGCTGTCTGGTGGCGAGCGGCAATTGGTGCATTTTTTGCGGACTTTGCAATTGCAGCCCAATGTTTTGCTACTGGACGAGCCGACCGCCGCACTGGACACAAAAACCGCTCAAGCCTTGATTGACTGCATTAACCACTGGGTAAGTGATGCGCCCCATCGAGCCATCATTTGGGTTAGCCATCACCCTGACGAGCGGTATCAATTATCCGCCAAATGCTGGACGATGCACGCAGGCAAGCTCACCACAAATAGTACGGACACCATAGATGCCATAAATTTTAAGGAAATAGTCTGATGATATTGAGTTTGGTTGATGTGGGCATATCGGCAAGTTTGGTGCTAATTGCCATTTTTATCTCACAATATCTTAAACTTGGGCTAACCAAAACGCTACTGATGGCGGCGGTGCGTACCATGGTTCAGCTAAGCCTGATTGGTTTGATTTTGGCATGGATTTTTGCACGAGAAGCGTGGTATGAAGTGCTGAGCATTTTGAGCATTATGACGCTTATCGCTGCCATCGCTGCCAAAAACCGCATCAAAAAACCCTATCGTGGGCTACTGACCGACACTTTATTGGCACTGTCATTGGCGACTTTTGGCGTAACGCTGGTCGCCATGCTGTTGATTTTACAAATCAAACCGTGGTATTCGCCGCAGTACATCATTCCCATTTTGGGCTTGGTTTTGGGCAATTCTTTGACCGCCATTTCGCTAACCACAGGGCGATTGATTGACCATCTGCACGAGCAGCAAGGGCAAATACGCACCTTGCTCACTTTATCCGCCACGCCTTATGAAGCCTGCCATCGTACCATCATCACCGCCATCAATGCCGGCATGATGCCGACGATTAACTCAATGATGGTCGTTGGTTTGGTGAGCCTGCCTGGTATGATGACTGGGCAAATTTTGGCAGGTGCTGACCCCACACAAGCGGTTCGTTATCAAATCATCACCATGTTTTTGATTTGTGCGGGCAGTGCCATCTCATGCACCTTGTCGGCTTTGTTGGTCATTCGCCGATTTTTTGATAAACAAATGCGGCTTGTGATTTAGCTGTTTGATGGCTTTTGGTGCTGATTTTTAAATTTTTTAAAAATTTATTAAAAATATAATAAAACCACCCAAAAGACAAGGGTGGTTTTATGTAAAAATTATCCTGCTTTAGTCAAATTATAATGCCGCCAAAACCGCATCACCCATCGCACTGCACGACAGTAGCTGCGTGCCATCTTCGTAAATATCACCTGTGCGATAGCCTTGCTCCAGCACTTTTTGTACGGCATTTTCAACTTGAGCAGCACGGCTTTCATCGCCTAGGCTATAACGCAGCAGCATCGCCAATGACAAAATGGTTGCCAGTGGGTTTGCTTTGTCCTGTCCTGCAATATCAGGGGCAGAGCCATGGCTTGGCTCGTACAGACCCTTGCCGTTTTCGTCAAGACTTGCTGATGGCAACATACCAATTGAGCCTGTCAGCATACTGGCTTGGTCGGACAAAATATCACCAAAAATATTACCTGTGGCGATCACATCAAACTGCTTGGGTGCTCGCACCAGCTGCATGGCAGCATTGTCCACATACATATGCGACAGCTCAACATCTGGATAGTCTTTGGCAACTTCGTTAAAAATCTCTTTCCAAAGTTCGGTGGTTTCTAGCACATTTGCCTTATCCACACTGCACAGTTTTTTGCCACGCTTTTGGGCGGCTTCAAAGGACACCTTGGCGATACGGCGAATCTCCGACTCGCTGTATTTCATGGTGTTAAAGCCTTCACGCTCGCCATTATCTAGGGTGCGAATGCCCCTTGGTTCACCAAAATAAATATCGCCTGTCAGCTCACGCACAATCAAAATATCCAGTCCTGCTACCACTTCAGGCTTTAGCGTGGACGCATTGGCAAGCTCTTTGTACAAAATCGCAGGGCGTAAATTGGCAAATAAATTCAAATCACGGCGAATGGCAAGCAGTCCACGCTCAGGACGCACTGAGCGTTCCAGCGTGTCATATTGTGGGCCACCAACTGCACCCAGCAGCACCGCATCTGCCTTACGGCAAAGATTTTGGGTAAACTCTGGATACGGACTGCCGTACTCATCATAAGCAGCACCGCCCAATGGTGCATAGTCGTATTTGACATCTAAGCCCTGCTCAATCAGCTTATCAAGCACTTTTACTGCTTGAGCGATGATTTCAGGGCCGATGCCATCGCCTTTTAAAATTGCAATGTGTTTGGTCATAATCAATCCTAATTTTTATTTAAACCAATAAATCAATCAAAATTCATCTTACCAAAATTAAGCGTTAAGCTCTTTAAACACCCAAGGACGCTCAGCTTTGGCTTTTTCTTCAAAGGCACGGATTTCATCGCTATTTTGTAGCGTCAAGCCAATATCGTCCAAGCCGTTTAATAAGCAATGCTTGCGAAACGCATCAACTTCGAAGGCAAATTCTTGACCACTTGGAGTGATGACTTTTTGATTTTGTAAATCCACCGTCAGCTGATAGCCTTCGTTGGCAAAGCATTCTTGGAATAATTGCTCAACGATTTCTTCGGATAAAATCACTGGTAGCATACCATTTTTAAAGCTGTTATTAAAGAAAATATCAGCAAAACTTGGAGCAATCACCGTGCGAAAACCGTATTCGTTCAACGCCCAAGGTGCGTGTTCACGGCTAGAGCCACAGCCAAAGTTACTGCGAGCCAACAAAATGGTTGAACCTTGATAGCGGTCTTGATTTAAGACAAAATCAGGATTTTTTGGGCGTTTGGCGATGTCTTGACCCAGATAGCCTTCGTCCAAATAACGCAATTCGTCAAACAAATTATCGCCAAAGCCTGTGCGTTTGATGGACTTTAAAAACTGCTTAGGGATAATCAAATCGGTATCAACATTGGCACGATCCAAAGGGGCGACAATGCCTTTTTCGGTGGTGTATTTTTTCATAGCTTTTCCTTTAATTAAGCTTCTTAATTTGAATGGCGAATTAATCAATGCTGCAAAAAAAAATTAATCTAAAATTAAATATTTAATTAATAATCTTTTAAAAAAACCCTTAGCCAATTTAAGCGTCTTTTTAATTCATCAAAATCGTTTTTCTTAACAGCCAACTTTGAAAAATTTTTATACTTATTGGAAAAATTCGGATATCTTAAATTATTATGCAAAAAATTGTAATTAGAACCTTTGATAACATAGTCATCTAACTGTTTGTTAATTTGCATTTTCTTAATCTCCTCACCACCTGAAACAATGTCGGTAAACAGTCTAATAGCATCTTCTATAGAATGTGAGCGATTAATCTCTCTAAAATACCCATGATTTGGGTTAATCTTTGTAAAAATTTTTGCCCTTAAGGATTTTTCCATTGCTTGTAATAAAAAATAGCAAGCCTGTTCAAATCTTTTGTGACTGGCTAAAATATCAGCTGACAACTCATCTACTTCTGATAAATTCTGATATTCTTCGGCAAGATTAACATTATGTATAAATTTACCAATTTGCATAGCAGCACCATTCATTTTTTTCAAAATAAGGCAGTTCTTTGCAAACTACCTTATGTCAAGATATCAAAAAGTCCGCACATCAACAAAATGCCCTGCAATCGCTGCTGCTGCTGCCATCGCTGGCGATACCAAATGCGTGCGTCCGCCATTGCCTTGACGACCTTCAAAGTTACGGTTGGAAGTGCTGGCACAATGCTCACCTGACTGCAATTTGTCGGCATTCATCGCAAGGCACATCGAGCAGCCCGGCTCACGCCATTCAAAACCCGCTTCAATAAAGATTTTATCCAAGCCTTCGCTTTCGGCTTGCTGCTTGACCAAGCCAGAACCTGGGACAATCATCGCCTGCTTGATGGTAGCTGCCACCTTGCGACCTTTGACGACTTCGGCGGCGACGCGAATGTCTTCGATGCGTGAGTTGGTGCATGAGCCAATAAACACACGATCAAGGACAATCTCAGACAACGGCTGACCTGCATTTAGCCCCATGTATTGATAGGCACGAGTCCAGTCGTTACGCTGCACATCGTCTTTTGCCATATCAAGCGTTGGTACATTTTGGCTGACAGCAATCACCATCTCAGGCGAAGTCCCCCAAGATACCTGCGGCTCAATCTCTTCACCTTGCAGGACAACCACCGTGTCAAACTCGGCATCATCATCAGAATGCAGCGTGTTCCAATACGCCACCGCACGCTCCCAGTTTTCGCCTGTTGGAGCATAAGGGCGGCCTTTGACATAATCGATGGTCTTATCATCAACCGCCACAAGCCCCACTCTGGCACCGCCTTCGATGGCCATATTACACACGGTCATACGCCCTTCGATGGACATATCACGGAACACCTGACCGCCAAACTCGATGGCATAGCCTGTGCCGCCTGCCGTACCGATTTTGCCGATAATCGCTAGCACCACATCTTTTGGCGTAACACCCTTGCCAAGTTTACCATCGACACGCACCAGCATATTTTTCATTTTTTTGGCAACCAAGCACTGCGTGGCAAGCACATGCTCCACTTCACTTGTGCCGATGCCATGAGCCAAGCAGCCCAACGCCCCATGTGTCGCTGTATGGCTATCGCCACACACCACCGTCATACCCGGTAAAGTCAAACCCTGCTCAGGGCCAACCACATGGACAATGCCTTGGCGAATGTCGTTAATGCCAAACTGTGCCACATTAAAGGTCTTGCAGTTATCATCAAGCGTCTTGACCTGAATGCGTGAAGTATCATCGGCGATACCTGCGATGCCTTCGGCACGCTCTTTTTGTGAAGTTGGGACATTGTGGTCAGGGGTGGCGATATTTGCCGATAATCGCCAAGGCTTACGCCCTGCCAACTCCAAGCCTTCAAATGCCTGCGGACTGGTTACTTCGTGTAACAATTGACGGTCAATATAAATTAGGCTTGAGCCATCATCACGCTGTTTGACCAAATGATCGTCCCATAATTTATCGTATAAAGTTTTGCCTGCCATTTTTTACTCCAAAATAGACTGGGTAGTTTTTATAACATCAGTGATAACTAATTATCACAAATCACAACACATGTTTTATCAAATCCATCACCAAAACCTGCCGTTTTCATTTGGTTAGCTTTGTCGATGATTTTAGCCATAGTTTAATGGATATTGCCAATTATAGCAAAAATAAATATATAATGATAATTTATTATTATTATATATTTACAAACTTTTTGGAATATTAGCCACTTTCTGCCTTGTAATTGACTCAAAATCTGGCTGGCTTGTTGTGCTTTTTGTAAATTTATGTTACATTGCTGTAAGAAAATCATGCACCAACTGCATGGCAACTGTTCATTATGATGATTTTTTAACAAAATTTGATGTCTATAAGGAAAAAATACCATGATGATTTATGCGATTTCTGTTGCGATTTTTCTACTGATTTTACTGATTGGCTTGTATTTGATTCGCCGTCAAGGCAGCTCATCTGAAAAAGTGGTTACTCGCTTGTGCGTGATTGGGTTTATTTGCCAAATCATCATCAACTGGCTGTTTTGGGGCGATGGCATCATTTACAATCCTTTTGCTAATGGTGCATCTTTAGAAAAAACTGGCTTGGTGTTTTTGGTGCTTTGCCTAATTAGTATCTTTTGTTATTCTGCATTATTGCTGATATTGTATAAAGCTAACGAATTTTATAACGAATAACAAGCACTGATACGCATTGACTTAATTACAATATTCCTGAAAATTTTGATTGCAAAACTTTTTGGAATAAATTAAGCTATTGGCAACTTTTATACTTCACCGATTGGGCAAATGCGATGAACACCACCAACCTTGCGACTTTTATCGCCGTGATGCAGACAGGCAGCATTTCAGGTGCTGCCGAAAAGCTTTATATCACTCAGCCTGCGGTCAGTAAACGCATCAAAAATCTTGAAGACGAATTTGGCACGGTGCTGTTTGACACGGTCGGACGCAGCATCATTCCCACGACTGCTGCCCATGAGCTACTGCCTTTTGTTCGTCGTTGGCTTGATGATTATGAAGCCTGTAAAGCCAGCTTGCAGCACGCCAAGGAAGTGGCATCAGGTCGCTTGGTTGTTGGCACGAGCCATCACATTGGCCTGCATCACTTAGCCCCTGTGCTAAAGCGGTTTATCCAAACCTATCCTGCCGTTCAGTTGGAAGTGCGGTTTGTCGATTCAGAAGAAGCCCATAAAGCGGTGCTTGAAGGCGAGATTTCTTTGGCATTTTTGACTTTGCCACCAACTTATGATCGTAGGCTAAACTACCACACGCTGTGGAGCGATCCTTTGTATTTTGTGACAGGCACACTCAGCCCTTTGGCTCAAAAATCCAAAGTCAGCCTACTACAACTGGCACATCACCCTGCCATCTTGCCTGCCGCCAATACTTTTACCAGTCAAATCACCCTAGCCGAATTTGCTAAGCACAATTTGCGACCTTATGCGACCATGAGCACCAACCCTTTGGAGTCTATCCGCATGCTGGTATCGGTTGGTCTGGGCTGGTCGGTATTACCTGAGACGCTGATTAATCAAGATTTGATTAAGATTGATATGGCAGAACACATCGAATTGCAGCGGCATTTGGGACTGGTGACCAATCCCAATTTGACTCGCTCAGCAAGCATGCAAGCCTTGCTATCCATGCTGTCCATTGATGAGCCAGCAGAAAAATTTGATTTAATCTAAACTGATGCTTATTTCAAATATTCAAACTTTTATAAAATAAAACCGAAAAAATGCCAAAGCAATCGTTTGGCATTTTTTTAATTGATGCAATTAAAGGCAGTTAAAGACAAAAACCGTTAAAAGGCAAAATAAGCAGATAAATCAAGCATCAACCAAATGTCAAAGCCCTGACAACTGCCGCAAAGCCGCCTTTAATAAGGCAGAAGTGCTGTCTGCACCATCAGACTGGGCAAGTTTGATGGCAGTTTGTGCTTCTTTTTCTTTATAGCCCAGATTTATCAAGGCACTCTCAACTTCAGCGATAATTTGCATGGAATTATCCACTTCACCTTGCGGCTCAAATAATCCATCGACTGCCGTATAATCGCCAAAATCAGCCAACTTGCCCTTTAAATCAAGGATAATGCGTTGTGCGGTTTTTTTGCCAATACCGGGTACTCGTACCAAAGCCACTTCATTATCACGCTCAACGGCTTGCTTGATTTCACCAGCGGTGAGTGTCGATAGCATGGCAAGTGCCATCTTAGCACCCACGCCGTTGATTTTTATCAGTTTACGAAAGACATCTCTGTCGCTCTTGTCGATAAAACCAAACAGGCTTTGGGCATCTTCACGCACATGGTGATGCACATACAGGCTGATGTTCGCTCCCAGTGCCAGCTGACAAAATGACGGTATGGGCAACTCAATCTCGTAGCCCACACCGCTGGCGGTCATCAGGCAAGCCACTGGTGCATTTAGATACTGGACTTGCCCTGTGATGCTGCCAATCATTTGTAGTAATCAACCATTTTTTCTAGGCCAATTGGGCGGATTTTGCTGGCATTGCCTGCCGCTCCAAATGCTTCGTAGCGCGCCACGCAGATTTCTTCCATGGCTTTGATTGATGCCGCCAAGTATTTGCGTGGGTCAAATTCGGCAGGGTTTTCGTTCATAAATTTACGAATCGCCCCTGTGCTTGCCAAGCGTAAATCGGTGTCAATATTAATCTTACGCACGCCGTGCTTGATGGCATCAACCAACTGCTCAACTGGTACACCATAAGTTTCACCGATTGCACCGCCATTTTCGTTGATGATTTTTAGCCATTCTTGCGGCACTGAGCTTGAGCCGTGCATGACGATGTGCGTATTTGGCAAGGCGGCATGAATTTCTTTGATGCGGTCAATTGCCAAAATGTCGCCTGTCGGTGGACGAGTAAATTTGTACGCACCGTGCGAAGTACCCACTGCAATCGCCAAAGCGTCCACATTGGTATCCGCCACAAATTGACGAGCTTCTTCAACAGAAGTCAATAGCTGGCTATGATCAAGCACACCTTCGGCACCCACGCCGTCTTCTTCGCCTGCCATGCCAGTTTCTAGGCTGCCCAATACGCCAATTTCACCTTCAACTGATACACCACAAGCGTGTGCCATTTTGACCACTTCACGAGTAACGCTGACATTGTAGTCATAATTTGCTGGTGTTTTGCCGTCTTCTTTGAGCGAGCCGTCCATCATCACCGAGCTAAAACCAAGCTGGATTGAGCGTTGGCAAACCGCTGGGCTGGTGCCGTGGTCTTGGTGCATCACCACAGGAATGTGCGGCCATTCTTCGATGGCTGACAAAATCAAATGACGCAAAAACGGCGCACCTGCATACTTGCGCGCCCCTGCCGATGCCTGCACAATCACTGGCGAATCGGTCTTATCCGCCGCCATCATAATGGCTCGCATTTGCTCTAGGTTGTTTACATTAAATGCTGGCAATCCATAAGCATGCTCGCCTGCATGGTCCAATAATTGACGCAATGATACCAATGCCATATCGTTCTCCGTATTTTGGGGATTATAGATAATTTCCTGCCAATTATACCATATCAGCGGCAGTTTTACATAGCATCTTTGTCTAGCATTTTAGGTATGGCATCTTGGCGTGTATTAATAAGATTTTGGCGGTTTTGCCATTGATTTTTAGCACAAAAAGCCAACAAATTATCTTGTCGGCTTTTTGGCTACTTTGTGCTTTGCTGCTTGTAATAATTTTATCAAATACAATAAAATTAAAAACAAATCAGCGGCAAATCAGTATTGCTGATCTTCAGGTGCACGACCTTCGGCAGAATCTGCTTGCTCGGTGGCTTCAGTGGTAGTAGCATCAGTAACCGCAGCACCAGCATTTTTGACCGCTTCAGAAGTGGCAGCGGCAGCGTTTTCAACAGCATTGCCGGTGGCAGCGGCGGCGGCTTCTGCTTCTTGAATGACTTGCTCGGTATTTGCCTTGGTGTCTTCGGCTGCAGATGCGGCAGCTTCACTGGCAGCGTCTTTGGTTTGCTGGCTGCAAGCTGCCAATAAAGCGGCAAAAGCGGTGGCTAGTAAGATTTTTTTCATAATGCATTCTCTTTTTGATGAAGTGGGTGAAGTGAGTGAAATCGGCTAACAATTTAACTAACAATTTGATAAATCAAAATAAATCACACCAATCAACAGCGATTTATCCAACTTTTGCCAATTTATCAAATAATCATTGCAATTAGTTTAGCTTTCGCCAGTGGATTTGACAAGCCCAATTCAAAAAATGTAACAAAAAGCAACAAAGCGTTAAGTTTTGCTATGGCGATTGTTAATTTTTATGGGTTTATCCTACCCAATGCTCCAGCAAAAGCTCAGCCAAATCAACCATCAGGCAGTTTGTAAGGCGGCAATCGCTGGCAAAGTTTTGCCTTCAACAAATTCCAAAAACGCACCGCCACCTGTTGAAAGATAGCCGACATCATCTGCCACTTGGTATTTGTCGATGGCTGCCAAAGTGTCGCCACCGCCTGCGATGCTAAAGCCTGCACTTTGTTTGACCGCCAACGCCAGCACTTGTGTGCCTGTGCCAAATTTGTCCACTTCAAACACGCCAACAGGTCCATTCCATAGGATTGTTGCTGCGTTTTTGATATGCTCGGCGATGACATCGGCACTGGTTTTGGCAATGTCCAAAATCATCTCATTATCGCCGATTTGCTCAACCGATTTGACCACAGCGTCCGCCTGCTCAAGTGAGCCTAAGAAATTGTCAAAATCAATCTGGGCTTTGTCAGCAACCACCACTTCTGACGGCAATAAAATTTGCGTTTTTTGCATGATTTGCTTGGCGGTGTCAATCAAATCTGGCTCATACAGCGATGCACCGACATTGACGCCAGTGGCTGCCAAGAAAGTATTGGCAATGCCGCCACCAACCACGATACTGTCGCATTTTTCGGCCAGACTTAACAATACATCTAATTTGGTTGAAACTTTTGAGCCACCAACAATCGCCAATACAGGTGCGGCAGGATTGTCCAATGCTCGAGATAAAGCGGATAATTCGGCAGTCAGCAGGTTGCCTGAGCAGACCGCTTTGCCTTGGGCGATGGCAGCACGAATCACGCCTTCGGTCGAAGCCTGCGCACGATGTGCCGTGCCAAATGCGTCCATCACAAACACATCACACAAATTGGCATAGCACTCAGACAGCTCGGCGATGTTTTTCTTTTCGCCAACATTAAAGCGGACATTTTCAAGCAATACCAACTCGCCTGCCGCCACTTGCACGCCGCCCAAATAATCCGTCTCAAAACGCACAGGCACACCCAAATGCTTGGCAAGATAATCAGCCACAGGTGCTAGCGAATATTTGGCTTCTGGCTCGCCTTCGGTTGGGCGACCCAAATGCGATGCCACCAACACTGCCGCCCCCTGTGCCAAAGCGTCTTTTAGTGTCGGTAGTGCCGCTTGCAAACGCACATCACTGGTGATAACGCCGTCTTTAATTGGCACATTCAAATCTTCACGGATTAGTACACGCTTACCTGACAAATCTAAATCTTTCATTGCAACAATCGCCATAGCCGATCCTTTTGAGTTTCACTTTTGACAAATTTACTTTTGACAAAATTTGGTCAATTTGGCAAATTTTGTCAAATTCTTGATGAGTACAAGTGTTGATAAATGTAAATAATGCACAAAACCGTGCATCGACACGATAACCGCTTGATTATAAATCAATCCTTAACGCAAATGCAACTTTAAGATTTGACTTGTGCGATGAAAATTTTCATACCCATCAGTCCAAAGGTACATCACCAGATACCGCAATCACTTTGGCATCTGCCAAGCGATATGCCACCAAAGTACCGCCCCAAACGCAGCCACCGTCCAATGCTCGCACAAATTTGGTGTCCACTTCGGCACGCAACGCCGCCCAATGCCCAAACAAAATCCGCCGCTCACGCACCACAAACCACTCAAACCATGGGCGAAAATCCATCGGCATATCGTCATCTAGGGTCTTTTTGAACGAAAATTCCAACAAACCAGACGCTGTGCATAACCGCATTCGAGTCAGATAATTGGCAATGGCTCGCATTCGCTTATAGCCGTTTAGCTTGTCCGACCATTCATCGCTTTTTTTGCTGTACAAATTGGGCAACAATCTGTCTAGCTGCTTTAGGCTACCGCCCAGCTGTTTTTCCAGCTCTTTGGCATAGCCTGCCGTCTCGATGATTGACCAATTTGGCGGAATGCCAGCGTGCGTCAAAACCGTCTTTTCGTCTGGAAAAACCAGCAAAGGCTGCTTGCGTAGCCAGTTTAGCAGCTCATCACAGTCATCGGCAGCAAAGATGGCAGCAGTCTTATCTTTTGGCTTGGGCGGTAGAACGCCACGCCATGTGGCAATCAGCGTGATGTCGTGATTACCAAGCACCGTGGTCAATGCCCCCATATCCGCCAGCCGCTTCACTTCTCGCAAAGTCGCCAACGAATCCTCGCCTCGTGCGACAATATCACCCGCCAGCCACAGCTTATCTTGGGTTTCATCAAAATCCAAAGCCTGCAAAAGTTCATTAAATGCCGCAAAACAGCCCTGCAAATCACCAATCACATATTGATGGCGATAATGTTTTGTTTTATTTTTTTTCATGTGTCAAACGATACCAAAATTTTATAGCAAATTTAGCAATACAGATTGGGTCAATTCAGCAAATCAAGCAAATTGAGCGATGTAATATAGACTTGGCAATATGGATTTGTCAATACAAATTTAATCTAAATTTAAGCAGGCAAATTTGTGGCAATGATTACACATTTGCCAAAAATCTATCGCGCATTTATCACAAATTCGCCAACAATTTATCACCAATTACCAATCGCAGCGGATAAGCATCACGCCTTGGCACGGCAATCCACCACCAAATCCGCCAATTTGACAAAATCCGCCACGCTCAAAGTCTCAGGTCTGGCTTGTGGATTGATGCCTGCTTGCTCAAAATCGCTCTCATCAAGCGTTGGCAGTAGTGCATTTGCCTTAAAAATGGCTCGCAAAGTCTTACGGCGATGGTTAAAGGTCTCACGCACCACCAATGCAAACACCGCTTCATCTTTGGCAGTGATTGGCTTGGTGGTAAATGGCGTCAAGCGAAAAACCGCACTGGTTACTTTTGGCGGCGGATTAAACGCCCCTTTTGGCACGGTCAAAAGATATTCTGATTGGCAATAATACTGCATAATCACCGACAATCTGCCGTATTCTTTGGAGTTTGGCTCGGCGGTGATGCGATCCACCACTTCTTTTTGTAGCATAAAATGCATATCATCAATCACATCGCTAAACTCCAGCAAGCGAAACAAAATCGGCGTTGAGATATTGTACGGCAAATTGCCCACCACACGAAACGCCCCTTTGCCCACTTGATCGGCAAGCTTGCGATAATCAAGGTGCATGGCGTTGTCATTGATGATGGTAAAATCAGGGTGGCTATTGGCACCAATGTTAATTTTTAGCTGCCCTGCCAAATCCTTATCCAGCTCAACCACCGTCATGCCGTCCACTTCGGCAAGCAGCGGCTCGGTCAATGCCCCAAGACCCGGGCCGATTTCTAGCAAATTATCCCGTCTATTCAAGCGAATGGCAGTAACAATCTGTGCAATAACATTGGTATCGTGCAAGAAATTTTGACCAAAACGCTTGCGTGGTGTATGTTTGGCCTGTTGTGGGGATTTTGGAATGATGTGCATAAATGATAATTTTCTAAATAAGTAATGAATAAATAATAATCAAAAGATAAATATTGGCTCGCCACATGATACCATGATTTGTGCTTTTATTCATGCGTTTTGTGGCTTTGTTTGATAAATTATAGACAAATTATTGGTAAATTGCTAAAAATCAGTAAAAATTGCCAAAATGAGCGTTGCTTGATTAAAAGCAGCGATGGCAATTTTAAGCCCTTTGACAGTTTTTCACCTAGCAGTTTTTAAACCAAAATTTGGCAATTTGGTTAATTTACTCAATTTGCCAAATTAAATCAGCTAAAGAGTTAATAAAGCAATTGGCAAGCACATTCACGGATTTGTCGTCATACGCTGTGCATAATCAATCGCTTGCAATAAACTTGAGCCAGATGCCCTGCCTGTACCTGCCAAATCCAATGCTGTGCCATGATCCACCGATGTCCGCACATAAGGCAAACCCAGCGTGATATTGACCGTATCGCCAAAGCCATGCGACTTGAGCGGAGCCAATCCTTGATCGTGATACATGGCAATCACCGCATCACACTCTGCCAAATGCCGCTGCGTGAACAGCGTATCGGCAGGCATCGCCAGCGAAATATCCATGCCATCATCAATAAACCGCTGCAAAACAGGATTGATAATCTGATTTTCTTCATCACCCAAATGTCCGTTTTCGCCAGCGTGGGGGTTTAGCCCACAGACTAGGATTTTGGGGGATTGCTTGCCAAATTGTGCCACCAAAGCCTGATGGGTAATCTGCACCGTTTTTGCCACTTCATCGCAAGTGATGGCGTCGGGTACTGCCCTTAGCGGCAAATGCGTGGTTACTAAAGCAACTTTCATCACCGAATTGGCAAGCATCATCACCACTTTATCACAGCCTGCTTTGTGCATAAAATACTCGGTATGACCGCTGAACATCTCGCCATTATCTAGGCAAATGTCCGCTTGTATCATGATGGATTTTTGGATAGGGGTGGTGATAATGGCAGCAATCTGGCGACCGTGAGCAAGCTGATGGGCAAGATGCAGCTGCTTTTCAACCATGGGAGCGTTGGCGGCATTTAGGCGACCTGCAATGACTTTATCATGACAAGGTATGTGCAAAATAATGACACGCTTGGCATGATGCTTATCCGCTGTGGGTGATTGGGGCGGTTTGGGCAATGTGGACAATTGCTCTGCCAGCCAATCATCGCCCACATCGGCCGCATCATCAGGGGCGTTAATGATGGGTAAATGCTTAATCCGCTCAAGTTTATCCGCCTGCTCATCAGCTGGTAGGTTTAACGACTGCATCATCAATTTGGCACGCTCAAACAACGCATCAGCATCAGCAGCCACCAGCCAAGTCCCATCTGGCAACGCATCAAACACCGTCAAAACAATATCCATGCCGATGCCTGCTGGCTCACCTGCGGTGATCAGCATTGGTTTTTTGGTGGCGTTGGCGGAGTGTGTCGCTGTGTCTGTCAAAGCGTGTGCATCAGCTGTCAAGCTGTCTGATTTTAAAAAAGGCGATTGCAAAGAGCGATTTGGGAAAAAATTGGGAGAAAAATTGTCTGATGATGACATTTTGGCATATCCTAAAGCATTTTTGTGGCGTAATATGGTACAATTTATCAGACGGATTTTAGCATTTTTGATAAAAATTGCCAAACGCCAATGATTTGCCGCAAACTTTGCAAAAGTTTTGGTAAAATATCGCCACAAGTTTTACCGATATTTTACCAAAACTTCGCCGACAATTTTGGCGATAGGTGGCGATATGGTGGATTGTTATCAAAGTTGCAATCATTTTTATAAAATTTTTAATATATTTTAGATAATCAAAACAGGCACACCATGACCGATAGCAATACCGATAAGACCAGCCCTTCACTGACCCTAAAGCCGCCCCACAATATCGAGATGGAGCGTTCTTTGTTGGCATCTTTGATGAGTATCAATGATTCGTTTGAAAATGTTGAAAATATCTTAACTGCCGATGATTTTTATGGCGAACGGCACAAAAAAATCTTTGAAGCCATCAGCCATTTGGCTCATGTCAATGAACCGTATGACAGCATCATGGTGCATGATTATCTAAGCCGCACCAATCAGCTGACCATGGCAGGCGGCGAAGAGTATCTGATTACCATCAACCAAAGCACTGCCAACTTTTTTAATCTCATCAGCTATGCCGAAAAAGTGCGTGAAATGTCGGTGTATCGGCAGCTTATCGGTGCTGCCAACACCATGCTCAATCTGTCCTATCACCCCAAAAAACAATCAGTTACCGAGATTTTAAACAAAATCGAATCGGATATTTTTCGCATCGGTGAGAGTTTTGCTCGGGGTAGCAGCAAGACAGGCCCGCAGTCGATCAATGATATTTTGCCAAAAGTGGTCAATCAGCTCAACGAAATCCGCCTGCGTCCTGATGGCCTTATTGGTCTGGATACTGGCTTTATTGAGCTAAACAATAAGACGCTGGGCTTTCAAAATGGCAACTTGATTGTGCTGGCAGCACGCCCTGCGATGGGTAAGACCGCCCTTGCCCTAAACTTTGCCCAATCGGCGTTAATGTCCAATAAAGCAGTGGCGATTTTTTCGATGGAGATGCCTGCCGAGTCCATCACCATGCGTATGTTGGCGGCATGGGGCAGCATTGATATGAAACGCATGATGTCTGCCAACATGAACGAAGACGAATGGGCAAGATTTATGAATGGCGTAACTTTGCTACAAGACAAGCATCTGTATATTGACGACCGCTCAGACCTTAGCCCATCAGAAGTGCGTGCCACTTGCCGCCGCATCGCCAAAAATTACCCTGACGGTCTGGGCTTTGTGCTGATTGACTATATGCAGCTGATGCGAGTACCCGGCATGGGCGACAACAAAGTTAATGAAATGGGCGAAATCTCTCGCAGCCTTAAGGCGTTGGCTCGTGAGCTAAATTGCCCTGTTGTCGCCCTGTCGCAGCTCAACCGCAAAGTCGAAGAGCGTCCCAATAAGCGGCCGCTGATTTCTGATATTCGTGAATCAGGACAAATTGAGCAAGATGCCGACTTGATTTTATTTGTCTATCGCCATCACTACTATCACCCAGACAAAAACGACATCAAGCATCTTGCCGAGCTGATTATCGGCAAAAACCGCCAAGGCGAACGGAGCAAAGTACCGCTCAAATTCCTTGGCGAATATGTCCGTTTTGAAGATCTTATCCCCGGTGATATGCCTGACGATTATGATATGGACGAAGAATAATGCCCAACGCCTGCCATCAATTGGCTTGGCTGTGCATTGATATATGATAATTGATGTATGAGATTTGCGTTTGATTTTTAAATATTACTAAACTTAATCCAATAAACTTAACCCACTAAAAATAAGACCCATTATGCGTACTGCAACCGTTACTATCCATCAAGATGCTTTGGCAAATAATTTGCAAATCATCAAAAACACCATCAAACCCACCACCAAAGTGCTGGCAATGGTCAAAGCCAACGCCTACGGTCATGGCGTCGATGCCGCCGTGCCTGCCCTGCTGGCGGCAGATGGCTTTGGCGTGGCATGCCTAAGCGAAGCCATGGCGGTAGAAAAAGCACTGAATGACAAAAAATCAAGCAAAAAACCCATCGTGCTTATCGAAGGTGTCTTTAGTCAAGATGAGTGGCAAACCGCCATTTTGCATGATTTTGGCTGCGTTGTTCATTGTCAAGCACAGCTTAACTGGGCAATACAAAATTTACCCAATGATGACAGCTTTTGCCGTAGTATCTGGCTAAAATACAACACAGGCATGAATCGACTGGGCTTTGATGATGATGGCGTGATCGCCGCCGCCAAAACACTGCACCAAGCTGGTTATCGCTTGATTTTGACCACACATTTTTCTTGTGCTGACGACAAAGATCACCCACTCAATGCCGTGCAAATTGACAAATTTAACACCGCCTTGGCAAGCATTCGCCGCTTTGCTCCTGATGCCAAGGGCAGCTTGTGCAATTCGGCAGGGATTTTTCATTTTAAAGAGCATCATCACGACTGGGTGCGTGCAGGCATCGCCTTGTATGGCTCAAAGCCCATCGCCAATCAGTCTGCCAAAGCATTGGGTCTAAAACCTGCGATGACGCTATCTGCTCAAGTGATGGCAATACACACCCTACCTGCTGGCAGTCAAGTCGGTTATGGTGCGTTGTGGACAACCACCAAAAGCCAACAAATCGCTGTGGTTAGCATCGGTTATGGCGACGGCTACCCACGAGTGCTGGACAATGCCAGCGTCGCCATCACCGACAAACAAGGGAAAGTACACCAATGCCCAATCATTGGCCGTGTTGCCATGGATATGTTTATGGTGGATATTGACGGCTTGCAGATTGATGTCGGTGCTACGGTCGTGCTGTGGGGGCAGCAGCCAAGCATTGATGAGATTGCCGACTGTGCCAACACCATCGGCTATGAGCTGATGTGCCGCTTGACCACTCGCCCAAACCGCCAGATTAAGCCATTGATTGATATCCGCACAGTTTTTTGACCAATGATTTGGATAATTTAAGCAAGTTTTGTAATATATTTAATATATTCAATTAAGCTTCAGATTTTAAATTTTTAATCATTGAAATTTTTAATAAATTTTGGAAAATCAGGAAAATTTATGAAAAACCTAACTATCACCGCCTTATTTGGCATCGCCGCTGCCGCTACCACGGTAGCCCATGCCCAAAGCCTGCCAGTTGACAACAATGCAGAGCTAAAAATCGGCATCAACACCACCTATAACGCCACCGCCTACGCCAGCAAAAACCCTGTGTCTGTGCTGCCACAAGCCTTTTATGACAATCACCGTGTCTATATCGAAGGGGCTGAAGCTGGCGTGTATCCGTACAAAGACGCCAAGCACCATGTGCGTCTGGGTGTCAGTTATGACGGACGCAGCTTTGATGCCAGTGAAGCAGACAGCGACGCACTCAAGCAAGCCGACAAACGCAAATGGTCGGCACTGGCACACGCCAGCTATATGCACCTAACCCCTTATGGCGGCCTAAAAATCAAAGCCGCCACCGATTTGCTAAATCGCCACGACGGACAAACCGTTACCCTGTCGCACTTAAGCAAATTTAGCAAAGACGCTTGGACAATCTACCCAGAATTTGGGGCAACTTGGCAAAGTAAAGACTATAACCAATACTACTATGGCATCAATGTCGAACAAAGCCAACGCTCAGGCTTAAGTCGCTACGATGCCAAAGCTGGCTGGTCGCCATTTATCACAGCAACCGCCAATTATCAGCTGACCGATAACATCAGCCTTTTTGCCAATCAGCGTATCGAATGGCTATCTGATAGCCAAAAAGACAGCCCTTTGACCGATGGCAAGATTGACAGCAAAACACGCTTGGGTTTTAATTATCAATTCTGATTGGTTAGGACTGCCAAAAATGGTCAATTTGATTCAAACTTTAATCAAAGACTTTAATAATTATTAATTTGTAATTGATAATTTTACTTATCAATATTTAATTTATATTTAATTAATTTTTGAGTTTTTAATTAAATAAGAACACCCCAAAAGCGATAAACTTTTGGGGTGCTTTGCTTGGCCAGTTTGGCTCAATACAGGTTATCAATCATCACTGGCTTTTAGCTGAATGTAATTTTGGATACCCATATCTTCGATAAGCTCTTGTTGTGTTGTTAGCCAATCTTCATATTCTTCATTGCCATCTTTAAGTTTTACCAAGATTTCACGAGAGACATAATCACGATTGGACTCACAGATGCCGATGGCTTCAACCAGCACATCGTGCTTTCTTTGCTCAAGTTTTAAATCGCAAGCTAAGATTTCCAAAACATCTTCGCCGATAAGCAATTTGCCCAGCTCTTGTAGATTTGGCAAGCCTTCAAGCAGTAAAATACGCTCAATCAGCTCATCAGACCACTTCATTTCTTGGATAGATTGCTTATAAAATGCTTCGTTTAGCTCAGTTACGCCCCAGTTTTTGGTGATGCGTGCGTGCAGGAAATACTGGTTAATGGCGATCAGTGACTGACCCAAAACCAAGTTTAACGCACGGACGACTTCTTTATTACCTTTCATAAGATTTCCTTAAAATTAGTGTGCTGCCGCTACTGGTGTTGGCTCGGCGGTAACGCTTTGTAGGTAATTTTGCAGACCCATCATGTCGATTAGGCGTAGTTGTTTTTCTAGCCAATGGGCGTGGTCTTGCTCGGTGTCTTCTAGCTGACGCACCAACATATCACGAGTCACATAATCACGCTCTGCTTCACAAAGAGCAATGCCTTCTTTTAGGTGTTCTTGGACGCTGTATTCTAGGTCAAGATCGCTTTTTAGCATGCTTGGCACATCGTTACCGATATTGATGGCACTGACTTGCATATTTGGCGTACCACCCAGCATCAAGATGCGTTGGATCAGTAGCTGAGCGTGCAAAGTCTCATCTTCCATCTCGTGATGGATACGGTCATACAGCTTGCCCAAATGCCATTCGGCATACATTTGTGAATGGATAAAGTACTGATCACGAGCGCCCAGCTCACCGCCCAATAGGAAATTTAGATAATCGATAACTTTTTGAGATGATTTCATCGCTTTGCTCCTTTTGTTGTTGGCAAAAATTCATCAATGTTAAAATTCATCAATATTAATTTGAATAACTGATTCTAAATGATTCAATGTTTATCAAAAACTTCAAAAGATGATTGGTTACGCTGATTATAATAGCACAAAATATGAACAAATCCAGCCTGACTTTGTAAGACTATTGAACTGCGAACGCTTTACACTCTGATAATAACTTGCAAATAAAATAAAAAATCATCTGCACAAAATTTGTTCAGATGATAAAAATATGAGATATAACTGATTGATTTTAAAGTACTTTTTATAATTTTTATTGATAATCACTTTTAATTGAAATTTTCAAACTAAAAATGATTATCAATTTGGTCAATTAATGGGATAAATGCCAAAATCATGCTTTGCAGATTTGTGCATGACAGTAACAATTTAGCAACAATCTGATGATAAAAATGGTCAAAACCGCCAAATCATCGGCAAAATCACCAGTCAAACCATCAATTAACTTGCCATCACATCAATGGCAATCGCCGTGGCTTGGTGTTCATCAACCAAATCTTGCACCATCGGCACACAGCAGCCGCAGCAAGTACCCACCGATAACGCTTGTTGCAGACCTTCCATACCATCAACGCCAGACGCCAAAGCGGTCTTGATTTGGGTGTCTTTTACATCGTGACAAATACATACATACATATAACGACTCCTTGGCTGGCGATACCGAATTTTGATTTGATTAAATCTACCGTAATTGGGTTTTGTGTTTTATTAAATAATTTGAAAATCCCTGCTTTTTGCGATTATGTTTTGTTCTCAAAAGCGAGCAATTCTCTTTTGCACATATAATAACAATAACCGTTCCTATTTGCAAACATATTTATTGATTTTTTCAAATTTTATCTTATGGATTTTAAATAATGAAATAAAATTCACCTTTTTATAAAAATTTTCAATTAATGCTGTGTATTTTTTGGTCAATTCATGCAAATGAGCCATTTTCTGCTTGCTTTTTACTATACAAAATCTTTGCTAAACGCTAAAATGGTGGCTTTGAGATTTAGAAGTTTAAAATCAGCCATCGGCACAAACTTGCGACAATTTTGCAATTGTTATTATATTTAAACTGTATTTGAACTGTATTTAAGCCATATTTGAATTGTATTTGATGATGAAAACCATGTTTAGAGCGAAATTTTTGACACATCATTTGACCCATAAACTGCTACAACCGTTGATTATCGGCGGCGTTTTTGTGAGTGGTGTCAGTGCTGCCCACGCTTGCACACCACCAAAAAGCGACTATAAAAACATTCGTTGTACCGCCCAAAGTGATACTTTTTTGGCAACCAAAGACAACGGCGAACCTGTCGCCCTGCTGGACAGACAAGGCAAAAAGATTGTCGATTTGTTCAGTTATCAAGCAGTTTTGGCAAATCAATATCAAGCAGGATTACTGCCTGTGCTTAAAAATGGCAAAGTCGGTTACATCAACCGCCAAGGCAAAGTGGTGATTGGCTTTAACTATGACAAAATGCCATCAGGCAGCTGGGCTCGTGGCGTGAGTGATGATCGCATCATTGCCTATGCCAATGGCCGCTATGTGATTTTGAGTGCTTCTGGGCGACTGATTCGCACCTTTGACCGCAATGTCAGCCAAATGACCGACTATCACAATGGCGTCGCCACTGTGGTGCAAAACACGCAGCGTTATGAAATTGACAAACAAGGCAATCGTATCGCACCTACCGCACCGATACCAGCAACCATTGCCACCACAACCACCACGACCGTCTCGACCACAGCCGCAGCCCAAAATATGCCACAGAGCGTATCACAAAACACGCTGCAAAGCACACCGCAAAACCCAAGCATTGCCAGTATCAATACCGCCAGCACGACCATTAACCCTGCTGCCAACGCTCAGCCAATCAGCCGCATTACGCTGATACAGCCGCAGATTGCCACACAAGCCGTGCAAACTGCCCAACAAACCAACCAACCTGCCAACACAACAACGCTCATCAAAAAGCAACAAGCCGCCGATGGCAAATGGGGTTTTGTTGATCGTCAAGGCAATCTTAGAATCCTATACGCCTTTGATGAAGTGCGTGATTATTCTGAAGGCTTGGCGGCGGTGCGTCAGGGCAACTATTGGGGTTTTATTGATGAAAAAGCCGATTTGGTGATTAATTTTCAATTCCACAAAGACGGCATTCACGCTGGCAGCCAAACGCCCAAAGCCCCAAACACACCGCTGATTTTTGAACATGGCAAGGCATGGATTGGCAATCTGGGCAATGGCACAAAAATGTGCATCAACACCGCTGGCAAGGACATCAGCTGTTCATAACGCCAGTTATCGTCTTTGCCATTTTATTATTTTGATACTTTTTGTTTTTATTATTGATAACATAGCTATTGATAAATCGTGATTAAAAAATCGTCAAAGCCACACGCCAAATAAGGATAGAGCCATGATTAGTGTTTTTGAATTGTTTAAAATCGGTATCGGCCCATCAAGCTCACACACGGTGGGGCCGATGGTGGCTGCCAATCGTTTTTTGGCGGAATTGGCGGACAATTTACCAAAAGTGCAACAAATCACCATTCAACTGTACGGTTCACTGTCTTCGACAGGCAAGGGGCATGCCACAGATACCGCTGTTTTATTGGGGTTGCTTGGGCATCAGCCAAGCAGTATTGATACCACTAAGACGGACAAATACCTTACCCCCATTTATCAAGATGGACAATTGGCTCTCAATGGCGTACACGCCATCAGTTTTGATGCCCAAAATCATCTACTGTGGGACGATACCGCCCTGCCCACGCACCCAAACGCCCTGCAACTGACTGCCACGCTAAATGATGGCAGTCAATTTACTCGCACTTATTATTCTATCGGTGGCGGCTTTATCAAAGACGAGCAAGAAATTCAAAATACCGCCAACACTGCTGAATCGCTGCAATTTCCCTATGACTTTGACAGTGCTGATGAATTATCCGCCCAATGCCAAACGCATCAGCTGAATATCGCCACCTTGATGATGGCAAATGAAACCGCCCTTCGTGATGAAACTGTCGTTACCGATTATCTGAACGATGTCTGGAACACCATGCAAGCCTGCGTCGCTCAAGGCTGTAAGGTCGATGGTATCTTACCCGGTGGGCTTAATGTCAAACGCCGTGCCAAGGCCTTGTATGAGCAGCTTTCTAAAGAATACGGCTATTCGGGCAATGGCGGCCTGTTGGCGATGGACTGGGTCAATTTGTACGCCCTAGCGGTCAATGAAGAAAACGCCGCTGGTGGCAGAGTCGTTACCGCTCCGACCAATGGTGCAGCAGGCATTATCCCTGCGGTGTTGCATTATTACCGTGGGTTTATTCCGTCATTTAGCCATCAAGGTGTGCGTGAATTTCTGCTGGTCGCTGGGGCAATCGGTGCATTGATTAAGCAAAACGCTTCCATCTCTGGTGCTGAAGTCGGCTGTCAAGGCGAAGTCGGCTCTGCCTGTGCAATGGCGGCGGCAGGTCTGGCACATGTGCTGGGCGGCAGTGTGGCACAATGCCTAAACGCCGCTGAGATTGGACTTGAGCATAATTTGGGCTTGACCTGCGACCCCATCGCAGGCTTGGTGCAAGTGCCATGCATTGAGCGTAATGCCATGGCATCGGTCAAAGCCATCAATGCCGCTCGCCTAGCACTGCGTGGCGATGGCAGCCATCATGTCTCGCTCGATGAAGCGATTGCCACCATGAAAGAAACAGGCATTGATATGATGGATAAATACAAAGAAACCGCCAAAGGTGGCTTGGCTGTCCATGTCATCGACGCCACCAATAACAAACGCATTGATGTGGTCAATATCAAATCTGGCTTTAGTCAGTGTTGATAATTGGTTAAAAAAAACAGCTGCTCAAACTGGGCAGCTGTTTTTGATTGTTAAAATTAATGTGTTATGATGCAGGATTTTGCAAACTTAATCAAACTCTGTCTGAAAGCGTACCGCACCATTGCTAAATAATTGAATCAATACTCTGTCCCAATAATCACCTTGTTGCCGATCGGCATCAGCACCTGATTTATCTTTTTTGAATAAAATCACTGACATCTCTCATCCAGAAAGGTTCGTCCTTATCGGTAAGATCATCATAGGCTTCTAGAGGCAGCATTCTATCGTAAATAAAGTATGGAATATCAGATAGGGCTAATTTTAAAACCTTTGGATCTTCATTATTTTCAATCATAAAAAGCATTTGCCTATAAAGATCCAAAACAGACTTGTGAATTTTATCTAAAATTACAATTTCATCATCACTAAAATTAGATTTGTATTCATCGAGATCAACCTTAATGATTTCTTTGGCATCGGATACTGTTAAATATTTTTTGTATAATTTACAAAAAAGATAATAATATGTATCACTCTTGTTTTTTAACTCTTCTAATAATTTATCAAAAGTAGATTTAAATTGCTTTCTATTGGCAATTCCAATTGTGAGCATAGGACCCATTAAACCAACCATCAAATCGTCATTCATCGCCACTCTCCGTCTCTAACTTCAAGCAAATTACAAATGTACAAAAGCCCAAATCGTCTGATTTGAGCTTTTTAAAATTTGGAGCGGGAAACGAGATTCGAACTCGCGACCCCAACCTTGGCAAGGTTGTGCTCTACCAACTGAGCTATTCCCGCTTTGTGTGGCATATTATATATGATTATTTTTTGCTGTCAAGCATTTTTATCAATTTTTTTTGCAATTTTAACACTTTGACATTGTGATAACCATTTGCCATCAGCTGACTGGCTTGCAGGCGGCTCATTACCCCTTGCTGGCAGTACAGCAGATAAGTCTGCGACTGATCCAAATCGCCAAAGCGTGATGACAATTGATAAAATGGTATCTGTATCACGGTCGCATCGATGGCAAGCGGCATTTCGTCAATCTCATCAGGTGAGCGAATGTCCAGCACCACTTGCCCTGCCTGCACTTCATGCACCACTTCTGGCATCAGCACAGTATCGGTTGTCGCCAGACTTCGGATATCGACCGATTTTGCCGACTCGATGGCATAATCTAGCACGCCAAAATCAAATTTGGACTCTTCGGCGACAATCTTGGACTCGACCGCCTTGACCGTGGGCGACTTTGAGATCACACCACAAAACTCTGGCATGGATTTGGCAATTTCCATCGTACCGATTTTTTGGGTGGTATCAACAATCCACTCTTTATCACTGGTAATCAATGGGCGTAAAATCAGCCGTGTTGCTGCTTTGTCAATGATGTGCAAATTGGTCAGCGTTTGGCTCGCCACCTGTCCCAACGCTTCGCCAGTAACAATCGCTTCAACGCCCATTCGTTCGGCAATGGCACTGGCCGCCTTGACCATCATTCGCTTTAGCACCACGCCCATTTGCCCATCATCGATACTGCGTAAAATCTCAGCAACCACTGGCTCAAAATCCACCGTGATAAATCTCACCTTATGCGATGACGAATAGCGAGACCACAGATGATACGCCATTTGCTTAACACCAATTTCATGTGCCTGTCCGCCCAAATTAAAAAAGCAATAATGCACACGACTGCCACGACGCATAAACATATAGCTGGACACACTAGAATCAAAACCGCCTGAAATCAGCGACAACACATCTTCTTGGGTACTCATTGGATAGCCGCCAAGACCTTCGTGTCGTGCCTTGACCAGCATCATTTTGTCATCTTCAATCTCAATGCGGACGGTAATGTCGGGGTTTTTTAGCTGTACTTTAGCGGTGGCAATGTGCTGATTTAGCCCACCACCGACATATTGCATCACCGCCATCGAATCAAAATCCTGCTTGCCACGACGCTTGACACGCACACAAAAAGTCTTATCCACAAGCTTATCTTGATATGCCGCCAAAGTCTGCTCAAAAATATCATGCAAATCACGATACTGGCTTTCTTCGACTTCCAAAATGTGATGAATGCCGCTGATGCGTTGTAATGCTTCACGAATTGCCAGACGCTTGGATTCATCGCTGCTTTTGACTTCGATAAAGTCCCAATGGCGAATGACCACCACCGTTTCGTCAATTTTTTGTAAGATTTCTTTGATATTACTATTTAATACTTTGATAAAACGCTTGCGAACTGAGTCGCTTTTCATGATGATTTCTGGGAACAGTTTGACGATAAATTTCATAATCAGCACAGATCAAGGGAAGTTTGGGAATGTGGTTAAATATAAAAGGGAAAATAAAACGGCTATTTTACACCATTTTTGTGGATTGTTAATCTTTTTATAGGTCAAATCGTAAATTGGCTTAGGTGTGCTTTAAAATTGGATTTAAAATCGGATTTGTAATTAGTTTAGAAATTTATTAAATTTTAATTAATAATTAATATTTATTAAAATAAGCAGTTAGTGAATTTTTACAAATTTTAAATAAAATGACAAAAAAAATCACCGACAATTTGGGTAAATCATCGGTGATTTGTGGTTTTGATTGATTTGGTTAAAAGTGGTGAAATCGGCTAAATTGTGCAATTTATTGAGTTAAATCAAATTTCATTAACTTGACTTTTAACTTAAATTCATCAGTTATTTAACCAAATTTAAACCATCATCAAAGCAAAATACGGCGTGGATCTGCCAACAGCTTGGCGATGTAGCGAGTGAATACCGCCGCATCAGCGCCGTTAATCACACGGTGATCGTATGACAACGACAGTGGCAATATCAAGCGTGGCTCAAAGCTCTTGGTGGCAGCATTCCAACGGGGCTGGAATGACGCTTCAGAGATGCCCAAAATGCCGACTTGTGGCCAGTTCACCAGTGGCGTGAACGCTGTGCCGCCCAAGTTTCCTTGGCTTGAGATGGTAAAGCTGGCACCTTGTAGCTCTTTGGCGGTCAGCTTTTTATCACGAGCTTTTTTGGCAAGTTCGCCAATTTCAATAGCGATTTGCTTAATACCTTTGGCTTGTGCGTCTTTAATCACTGGCACAATCAGACCGTCATCGGTTGCCACGGCAATGCCCATATTGACCGATTTGCGGATTAAAATCTGAGTATTGTCGTCTGACAAGTGGCAGTTGAATTTTGGGTGGCAAGTGAGTGCATACGCCACTGCCTTGACGATAAACGCCAAAATGGTCAAGCCAATGCCTTCAGCCTTAAACTCGCCTTTTAGCTCGTTACGCAGGCTTTCGGTATCGGTGATGTCCGCCAAATCAAACTGCGTTACCTGCGGTAGGTAGGTGTTGTAGTTTAGCTGCGGAATAGAAACCTTTTGCAGGCGAGTTAAGTCCTGAACTTCAATCTCGCCCCAAATCTCGGCATTGCTCATGTCTGGCAAGTTTGGTAAACCTGAACGCTCAGACACCGCTGCCGCTGCTTGTGGCTTGGTAGCAGCACCATTCATCACTGCCTTGACATAGCCAAACAGGTCTTCTTTTAGGATACGGCCATGGGCGGCTGTACCAGTAACGGCACTGATGTCCACGCCCAACTGTCTTGCCAATTTACGCACCGCAGGGCCAGCATAGACATTGCGAGCTTTCTCATTGACGATATGCTCTGGTAATTTGTCCGTGGCAGTTGGTGCAACTGGTGTGGCAGCTGGCTGTGCTTTGGCAGCTTGAGCTTGAACTGGAGTTGGTGCGACACTTTGGGCAGGTTTGGTTTCTGCAGATTTAACAGCTTCACTGGCAACCGCACCGCCTTTGATGCTGATAAAGGCTTGACCATTTGCCACGCTGTCGCCAACATTGACCAAAATCGCTTCAACCACACCAGCCACTGGTGCTGGCACTTCAACCGATGCTTTGTCCGATTCCACCAAAATCAGCGGCTGATCTTTTTCAACCGTATCACCAACGGCGATCATAATGTCAGCGACTTCGGCACTGTCCACGCCCAAATCAGGCAAATGATGCGTTTGGCTTTCGCCAGCTGCCACTGGAGCAGCCGCTTGTGGTTCGGCAACAGGTGCGGCCGCTTGCTCGCTAGTTTTGGCAACTTCGGCAACGGGTGCATCAGGCGTATCCTGTGCAGTACTGCTATCGGCAGCAGACTCTAGCGTGAATAATAGACTGCCTTCGCCAATGCTATCACCAACAGCGATATGAATCGCCTGAATGATGCCTGCAGCTGGCGACGGCACTTCAACCGACGCCTTGTCCGACTCTACCAGTACCAAATTACTGTCTTGGCTGACGCTGTCGCCAACTTTGACCATAATCTCTGCCACTTCGGCAGATTCTACACCCAAATCGGGGGCTTTGATTTCCATCATATTCTCCTATGTTCTGGGTGTTTAACCGTTGTTGATGTTGTCGTCGATCAGTTCAGGCACTGGGTTTGGCTCACGCACAGTTTTTGGTGCTGGTGCATCTGGGAAAAAGTCATATTGCGGCTGCGGCTGCCATGCTGGAGCTTGATCGGCATCAATGCCAAAGCTGTTGATGGCATCTTGCACCAAGCGTGCATCGATTTCGCCTTCGTCAGCCAGTTTTTTCAAAGTCGCCACCACGATGTGTTCGGCATTGACATTAAAGAAACTACGCAGCTGGGCTCGGCTGTCCGAACGACCAAAACCGTCTGTACCTAAAGTGGCGTATGGGCGTGCGTCTGGCAACCAGCCACGGATTTGCTCGGCATAGTTACGCATATAGTCAGATGCAGCGACCACGATGCCTTTGTGCGGTGCTAACTGCTTAGTAACCCAAGGGGTTTTTTGTTCAGCAGTTGGGTGCAAGCGGTTATAATCATCGCACGCCATGCCATCACGAGTCAGCTCATTAAAGCTGGTTACGCTCCAGACATTGGCAGTGATGCCAAATTCATCTTGCAAAATGCGAGCTGCTTTTTGAACTTCACGCAAAATCACGCCAGAACCCAATAGCTGCACTTGGGTTGAGCCATTGTCTTCAAGCAAATACATACCACGCTTGATGCCTTCTTCAACACCTGCTGGCATCGCTTGATGTTCGTAATTTTCATTCATTAAAGTAATGTAGTAGTACACACGCTCACCTTCGCCATACATGCGGCGTAGGCCATCGTGCATAATCACTGCCAATTCGTAGCCATAGCATGGATCGTAGGTAACGCAGTTTGGCACAGTACCAAACAAAATATGGCTATGACCATCTTGATGCTGTAAACCTTCGCCGTTCAGCGTTGTACGGCCTGCAGTTGCACCGAACAAGAAACCTTGTGCTTGACAGTCCCCTGCTGCCCATGCCAAATCACCAATGCGTTGGAAACCGAACATAGAATAATAAATATACATCGGAATCATTGGCAAAGCATTCACCGAGTAACTGGTCGCCAAAGCAATCCAAGCACTCATCGCACCAGCTTCGTTGATGCCTTCTTCTAGCATGTGGCCGTCTTTGGCTTCACGATAGCCCATTAAGGCTTCGGCATCTTCGGCGACATAGTTTTGTCCCACTGATGAATAGATACCCAACTGGCGGAACATACCTTCTAGACCAAAGGTGCGTGCTTCATCAGGCACGATTGGCACGACATATTTTTGTAGAGCTTTGTCTTTTAATAAGGCCGACAACAGACGCACAAAGACCATCGTGGTGGATTGTTCTTTGCCTTTTGAGCCTTGTAGCACTTGATCAAAAATTGACAATTCTGGAATTTGTAGCGGAATATGACCACTGCGGCGTGCTGGCAAATGACCGCCCAACGATTCACGGCGACCCATCAGATATTTGTATTCTGCCGAATCTTCGCTTGGACGATAAAACGGCAATTCTTTGAGCTGCTCATCAGTCAATGGCAAATCAAAACGATCACGGAAATATTTTAGACCACTTTCGTCAATTTTTTTGATTTGGTGGGCTTTATTGACCGATTGGATTTGGTTTGATAAGCCGTAGCCTTTGACAGTTTTTACCAAAATGACGGTTGGCTGATCTTTGGTCTTCATCGCTTCGCTAAATGCGGCATAGACCTTTTTGGGATCATGGCCGCCACGATTAAGACGCATGATTTCTTCATCACTTAGGTCTTTGGCAAGCTCTTCAAGTTCTGGATATTTGCCAAAAAACTCTTTACGCACAAACGCACCATCACGAGCTTCGTACAGCTGATACTCACCATCAACCACTTCTTCCATGCGTTTTTTGAGTGCGCCAGATTTGTCTTTGGCAAGTAAAGCGTCCCAATGATCACCCCAAATAACCTTAATCACACGCCAGCCAGCACCACGGAATACCGACTCAAGCTCTTGGATAATTTTGCCGTTACCACGCACAGGGCCGTCTAGGCGTTGTAGGTTACAGTTAATTACCCAAATTAAGTTGTCCAGCTTTTCACGGCCAGCCATGGAGATTGCACCTAAGCTCTCTGGCTCGTCCGTCTCACCATCACCCAAAAACGCCCACACTTTGCGATCTTCATCTTTGATCAAGCCACGATTAGTCAGATATTTTTGGTTGCGAGCTTGGTAAATAGACATCAATGGCCCAAGACCCATCGATACTGTTGGGAATTGCCAATAATCTGGCATCAAATAAGGGTGCGGATAGCTTGATAAGCCCTTGCCGTCCACTTCACGGCGAAAATTCACCAGCTGCTCTTCGCTCAATCGCCCTTCTAGGAACGAACGAGCATACATACCCGGCGCACCGTGGCCTTGATAATAAATCATATCGCCGCCGTGGTTTTCGCTCGGCGCTCGCCAAAAATGGTTAAAGCCTGTTTCGTACAAAGTCGCCGATGACGCAAAAGTCGCCAAATGTCCGCCCAAATCGTCATTGTTTTGGTTGGCACGCATCACCATTGCCAAGGCGTTATAACGCACCAAGGCACGGATTTTGCGTTCCATGTGCAAATCGCCCGGATACGCTGGCTCATCTTCCACAGGAATGGTGTTGATATAAGCGGTGTCCAAGCGGTTAAACGGCAAGCCTTCTTGTACAGCCATGTTGTACAGTGATTTTAATAAAAATTGCGCACGATCTTTGTCAGCGTTTTTGATAACCGATTCAAAGGCATCTAACCACTCTTGGGTTTCGATGTGATCGGGGTCGTTATAATAAGTTGTCATTACATTTGCCCTGATTAAACTCAATCACCACCGATGTGATGGCGAAAATTCACGCACGGACAGCCATTTGCCCATGCAACCTAAGGGAATTTATCCCATATACAATTACTGTTTATTATAAAAGGATTTGTGCAAAATGTTTATTCAATAAAATAAATATCGTTATTGTATTCATTTAATTAAAAAATGTTCGATTTAATCCAAAATTTATATTATCGCCATCACTATCCAATAACCCCAATGTTATCAACAAGTTAGATTAAGATAACTCATCAGGCAAATCACCAGACAAATCGTCCGCCAATAAAAATGCCGCCACTTGTGCCACGCCTGCGATGTCGTGTGCTTTTAGTGGCAATCTGGCGGTGTTGATTTTCCAAAGACTTTGTGCGTACACTGCCAGTATGTCAATGTCCATCGCCACTTGATAATCAAATTCGGCGGTTTTTTTGGCATTATCACGGCCACACAGACGCTCAATGGCTTTGCACTGCTCATTTAGCGTTTGGTAATCGGTCGCTTGATTGAGTAGCAGGTAAGCACAGGCATTATGATACAAGCGACAGCTACGACCTGTAAAATCTTGGGCGACATTTTTATCAGACAAGCAAATCACGCCAAGCGTCGCCAACTGCTCAAGGGCAACGCCAAAAGCGGCATCGGCTTGATAATTACTGCCCAATGCCAGCACCACCGCCTGAATGTCTTTGCTATTTTTTGGTGTCATGGTGTAGTGTTTGGTTGCGTGTGTTTGCTTGTTGCAGATGGTTTTGTGCGGACAATTTTCACCCCAACGCTGGCCGCTTGCTTGATGGCGTTTGGCTTATGAATGGTCAGCGCAATCTGACTGCATGGATAATGCGTCAAAACATACTCGGCAATCTTATCCGCCAAAGTCTCAATCAGCTCCGCCTGAATCTCGTGGCACAGCCTTTCCATGTCTTCGCAGACGGTTTTATAATTGATCACATGGGCGACATCGTCATCTAAAATGGCACGGCTCATATCACAGACCATCTCAGCATCAATAATCAGCTGCTGCTTGATGGCACGCTCCCACGAATACACGCCAATCAGCGTATTAATCTGCAAACCTTGAATAAAAACAATATCGCTCAATGGATTATCCTTTTTTGTATTTTAGCATATCGGCACTAAATACCAACAGCCCCAGCCAAATCAGTGAAAAAACAATGATTTTTTGCAAATCAAAAGTTTCATGATAATAAAACACCGCCAACAAAAACACGATGCTTGGCGTCAGATAGTTTAAAAATGACAAAGTGTTAAACTGCACCGTCTTAGTGGACATATTATACAACAAAAGCGGAATCAATGTGATTGGCCCTGCCAGACTTAACAGCCAAACTTGGGGCGACAACCACAAAGACAGATGCGAACTGGCGACATCGGCATAAGACAGCCACAGCAAACACAGCGGCAACAATAACGCTGTCTCAACAAACAGCCCATCGACAGCATCAAAAGGCGTATTTCGCTGAATCACACCATAAAACGCAAACGACAACGGCAACAGCAAGCTCACCCAAGGCAAGCCGCCCAGCCAAATAATCTGAATGACTACCGCCAACGCTGCCAACGCCACGGCGATTTTTTGTAATGGGCGAAGTTTTTCCTTAAAAATCAACATCGACAACGCCACACCGACCAATGGGTGAATAAAATAACCCAAGCTGGCTTCTAGCACTCGATCGTGCGTTACCGCCCAGACATAGACTAGCCAATTGGTCGCAATCAACAATGCCGCCACCCCTGTCAATAGCAGCCATTTGGGATTTTTGGCAACTTGCCAAATCCGCCGCCATCGCCCACCCAGTAGCACCACCACAAACAGTACCACACAAGTCCAAATCACTCGATGAGTGATGATCTCTATGGCATCATAATCTGATAATGCCTTGAAATATAAAGGAAAATTTCCCCATAATAAAAAGGCGGCTAAGGCGGTTATCAGGCCTTTTGGTGTGGTTTTGACGGTTTGGCTCATGGGCTTGACCTGATGGTTTGCCTTATGGATAACGGCAAATTAAATGACTTAAACTGCCTAAATGATTTAAATGATTAAAACAGCAACGGCGATGGCTGGATTCATTTGTCAGTTACTTCATCTGATTAAATCAAGCTAAGATGAGTCAAACCAATTAAGACAATTTAACGAATCCAGCCAGTCAATCCGCTCATTTCACTTCGATGGCAAGCCCCACTTGGTTAGCAAGCTCGGCAAATCCCGGAAAACTGGTGTTCACCGTCTGCGTGCCATGAATGATGATGTCATCGGTTGCACGGCTACTTGCCACCGCAAAACTCATGGCGATGCGATGGTCATGGTGCGACTCGATCACCCCACCACCAAAAATGGCATTTTTCTCGCCTGCCACGCCTTTGCCTTGGATAATGATGCCATCTTCAAGCACGGTACTATCAACGCCCAAAGTCGCCAAGCCATCCGCCATCACCTGAATGCGGTCGGATTCTTTGACACGCAATTCTTTGGCTCCTGTCAATTTGGTCGTGCCAGTGGCACAGCTGGCGGCAATAAATAGCACAGGAAACTCATCAATTGCCAGTGGTACCAAAGACTCAGGAATCTCAATGCCGTGCAAATCCGATGGGCGTACCGTAATGTCCGCAATCGGCTCACCGCCAACAACGGCTTCATTACTTAGGCGAATGTCCGCTCCCATCAGGCGTAAAATATCAATCACGCCAGTGCGTGTTGGGTTCATGCCGACTTTTTCGATGGTCAAGCCTTCACCGCCGCCAATCGCCGCCAGCACCATAAAAAATGCCGCACTGGAAATGTCCGCTGGTACGATAATATCCGTTGCCGTCAAGCGTCCACCGCCAGTGATGCTGATTTTATTGCCATCAACGCTAATCGGATAGCCAAATGCCTTGAGCATACGCTCTGTGTGATCACGGCTCACTTCAGGCTCGATGATGGTGGTTGTACCTTTTGCCCACATCGCCGCCAAAATCAAGCAAGACTTAATCTGAGCTGACGCCACAGGCAACGGATACTCGATGGCGTTTAGGGCTTGTCCGCCAGTGATGGACAGCGGTGCTGTGCCTTTTTCGCCAGTGGACTGGATTTTTGCCCCCATCTGACGCAGCGGCTTGGCGACACGCTCCATGGGACGCTTGGATAAGCTGACATCACCAGTCATCACACTGTCAAATGGCTGGGCGGACAAAATCCCAGCAAGCAGTCGCATACTCGTGCCTGAATTGCCCATATCCAAAGGCTCGGCAGGTGCTGACAAGCCATCAACGCCCACACCGTGAATGGTTACTTTATCACCTTGACGCTCAATTTTTACGCCCATATCGACAAAGGCTTGCAAAGTCGATAACGCATCTTCGCCCTGCAAAAAACCGCTGACTTGCGTGATGCCATCTGCCAGCGACCCAAACATAATACTGCGGTGCGAAATCGACTTATCCCCCGGCACACTGATGGTACCAGCGATGGTGTTTTGGGGGCGAATGTGATAGCTTTGATTCATAATGGTGTCCTTGATGGCGTCTTTGTCTTTGCTAATGGTTGATGAATAGGGTTTGTACATGGGTTTTTTGGCAAGCATATGGCCAAAATGTCGGCGTGCATGCCGTGCCGTGCCAAGCCAATCAAGCATGGTTTGTGAATCTTCATTGGCGATGATTTGGCGAAATTCGCTCAAATGTGCCTGAAATTCGTCCAGTGATTGTAGCAGTGCCGATTTGTTGGCAATAAAAATATCATGCCACATCACTGGGTGACTGGCGGCAATGCGACTAAAATCACGAAAACCGCCTGCTGCATAGCGAAAAATATCCAAATTGTCATCATGACTGGCAAGCTGATGCGTCAAACTAAAAGCCAACAAATGTGGCAAATGACTGGTATAAGCCAAAATCTCATCATGGCGAGATGCGTCCATTTGTATCACTTCAGCACCAACCGCCTGCCAGAGTTTGGCAAGTTTGGCGACTGCATCGGCTGGGCTGTCTGGCGTTGGACAAAGAATTAATTTGTGCTGAACAAACAATTCACCATTTCTGGCATCAAAGCCTGAATTTTCTGCCCCTGCAATTGGGTGTCCACCGATAAAATGATGCCCCAAGCCAAAAATCCGATCCGCCGCCTGCTGTACACTCACTTTGGTGCTGCCCACATCGCTGATGATGGCATCATAAGGCAACACGCCTGCATTCATCGCATCTTTTAGCGTCTGCATGATGCTCTCGACGCTCTGAACTGGCGTGGCAATCACCACCAAATCCGCCCCAGCAGCCACTGCCGACACCGTATCGCCGCCGTCTTGGATTAGCCCTGCGGCGATGGCGTCTTTGATGCTTTTTGGGTTGGTGTCCACGGCGGTGATTTTGCCCACCAATGGACTGCCGAGCCGCTGATTGGCATGATACACCGCCTGTACAAAAGACGCACCGATTAAGCCCAAACCAATGACGCACAGATGCTCAAACATCGGCTTATGTCCGTCGTGCATTGAAAAATCCCAATAATTACAAAAGATAAAAGTGAATACGGTTAATTTATCAATATGACTTTAATGATACCAATTTATCATATCAGATGAATCATATCATATGATTAACCAAATATGTTTTTGGTCAATTTATAGCACCGCTTTTTTTTACAGCACCGCTTTGGGATAAGAACCCAACACACGCAAATCCTTCACCAAAGGACGAATGTCTTCGATGGCAGCGGCGACATTGTCATCATTGATGTGGCCATTCATATCAATAAAGAACACATAAGCCCATTTGTTCGGACGCTCTGGACGAGTCTCAATGCTGGTCATCGACACGCCATGGCGACGCAGCGGCTCCAAAATCTCAATCAACGCCCCTGCCTTGTCTGGACTAGAAACCATGATTGAAGTCTTATCCTGTCCTGATGGTGCGACATCTTCTCGGCCGATAATCAAAAAGCGTGTGGTATTGCCCGGATTGTCTTCGATGTTTTCATAAAGTTTGTGCAAGCCATATTCAGCCACTGCCACATCACCAGCGATCGCCGCTGAGTGCCACTCATTTTGTAGGCGGCGAGCAGCTTCGCCATTTGACGACACCGCCACACGCTCGACATTTGGGAAATTGACATCTAGCCAATGGCGACACTGTGCCAGTGCCTGCTGATGGCTATAAATGCGGCTTAGGCTCTCGATTCTGGTATGCTCGGCAACCAAAAAATTGTGATGAATCGGCAACTCAACTTCACCGATGATTTTTAGTCCAGAACCCAAAAAAGCGTCCAAAGTGTGATTGACCACGCCTTCTGATGAATTCTCAACAGGAACGACGCCATACATCGCACTGCCTGCTTCCACTTCACGGAACACATCGGTGATGGTCGCCAAAGAAACCGTCGTTGCCGCCTTGCCAAAATGCTTCAACGCCGCTGCGTGCGTGAATGTACCGACTGGCCCCAAAAACGCCACTTTTTGCGGTGCTTCAAGCTCTAGGCATACCGACATAATCTCACGGAATAAGCGTGCCATTTTCTCGCCGCTAAGCGGGCCTTCATTGCGTGCCATCACCGCTTTTAGTACTTGTGCTTCACGCTCTGGACGATAAAAAATTGGGTGATTTTCGTAATTTTTTTTCACCACAGCGACTTGCTGTGCCACTTTGGCTCGCTCGTTGATGAGTTTTTGGATTTGTTCATCAATGGCGTCAATCTGGCTGCGATAGCTTTTGATTTCGTCAGTATTTACAGGTAATGATTGCGTTGTCTCACTCATGGGGCGATTCCTTTGTTGTCAATTGTTTGGCATTTGGCAATGCTGCTTGGCGATTTTGCCATGCCCAACGCCATGCTCAAACAAGTCATGATGTCGATATGGTGTCAATGATGGATAATAATACACGATTTTGCGGTTTTGTTGTAGTTATTTTGCCAAACTTTATTTTATGACTTAATTTTATTTTATTGCATGGGTGTTGTATAGGTATAGCTTGGGCATCACTTAGATTTTGGGGTTTGTCTGATTTTGTGGCAATTTTGCCATTTGTACACACTTTATCCACTTTATCAATCGTTGTTCGTATTTTGCGGTTTGTTCATTTGGCTTACAATTTACGCCATATTTTTTAAAAATCACGCAACCCACCCCACCCAAACCATCAAAACACTGGTCAAACTGGGCAAAATGTGCTAATTTGTAGCAAGCGAATTTGTATAAATAGCAAATTGATGAAATGCGTTTATCAAAGTCAATTTATCCAAGCCGATTGTCGCTTTGATATTTGCTTTGGTGAATTTTTAATCATTTCAATTGTTTTAGTCGTTTTGACATTTTAAACTCAATTAAACTTCGTTAAACCAAGCGACATTTTGTCCTTTGTGTTATTTTTGTCATTTTTACTTTTTTGTCATTGTTAAAATGAGATTTTGTGTGATTTTGGGGTAAATTTATGAATCATTCAGCCGAAAACAGCTTGGCACAGCTTGCCAAATACACCACCATCGTTGCCGATACTGGCGATTTGAACGCCATCAGCCGCCTAAAACCTGTCGATGCCACCACCAACCCAAGCCTGATTGCCGCTGCCTTTGCCAGTGGCGATCATGATGAATTATTAAGCCAAATCAAAGGCTTGGACATCGATGACGCCATCGATACCTTAACGGTAGCGTTGGGCGTTGAGATCAGCAAACGCATTCAAGGACGCATCTCAACCGAAGTGGACGCACGCTTGTCGTTTGATACCGATGCCACGGTCAAAAAAGCATTAGAATACATCGAACGCTACGCCCAAGCAGGCGTGGACGCCAGCCGTGTTTTGATAAAAATCGCTGCAACCTACCAAGGTATCCAAGCTGCCCATACCCTAGAAAAACAAGGCATTCACTGCAATTTGACTTTGTTATTTACCCAAACGCAAGCCCACAGCTGTGCCGATGCTGGCGTTACTTTGATTTCGCCGTTTGTCGGTCGCATCACCGATTGGCAAAAAGCCCACGAAAACCGCCAACACATCGCCATCAGCGAAGATATGGGCGTAAATTCGGTCAAAAGCATCTACCAATTTTATAAATCGCACGGCTATCACACGCAAGTGATGGGGGCAAGTTTTAGAAGTATTGAGCAAATCATCGCCTTGGCGGGCTGCGATTTATTGACCATCTCGCCTACCCTGCTTGATGAATTGGCAAATAGCCACTTGCCTGTGCTGCCTGTGTTAAGTCCAAGCCAAAACACGCTTGATAAGCCTGCTGCCATCAGTGGTGATGCATTTGAGCGTGAACAAAACGCCAATCCGCTCAATGAGCTTTTGCTTAAGGGCATTGACGGCTTTATCGCCGCCAGAGAAACTTTGGCAAAGCAGCTATCAGCCAATTAAATCATCATTAATAAACTATTGATAACTCATGAATAGTTTAAACATCGCCGCCAATTGCGACACTATTGGCGGTTTTTTATCTTGCTTTTTTTTGGCGGTATTAATTGATTGCATTGACTGCATTGACTGCATTTATCCAGCCAGTTTTATTCAATGGCGATGGTTTGTATTTATTGCCAAACTTCATTATTGGTATGAATTTATTGATACAATCGCAATTTGGTCGCACTTAAAATGGCAAAACTGGCAACTTTTGGTAAAATTACTCAAAAATCGCCCAAAAATTACCCAAAATCACAAATTTTACTTGCAAAAATTCGATACATCTGTAAACTAAGCACATAATTGATTTTGATGATTTGTACCCATTTGCCTTGATTGGTTGGCGTTTTACCCAATCATCGGCAAACTCGGCACAGCATACTTAACACAGCACATCAAGGGCTTAATATGAAAAAATATCAATGCATCGTCTGCGGCTGGATTTATGATGAAGAATTGGGCTGCCCTGAAGAAGGACTTGCCCCCGGCACTCGTTGGGAAGACATTCCCGATGATTGGATTTGCCCAGAATGCGGCGTGGGCAAGATGGATTTTGAGATGATTGAAATCTGATAGCCGCCATGACCACGCACGACCGCACGACCGCACCGCCTGATAGCTGGCAACGCTTTGGGGATATTCACTGGTATCCGTCCGACTTGTCAGAGCATCTGTATCAAGCCATCATTGACATTGGCGAAGGCATTCAGCTGTGCGTCGAAGCTGGCGGCAATCCTAACAATCCGCCGATGGTTTTTATCACAGGGCTTGGCTCGCAGATGCTGTTTTGGTCGGATAAATTGCTCAAGCGGTTTATTGATGCTGGGTTTTTTGTGATTCGCTTTGACAATCGTGATACTGGCTTATCCAGTAAAATTCAGATTGATGGCTTGCCACGCCTAAACACGCTCAAAATGATGCTCAAAGTCCAAGCAGGGCTGTCCAACCGCTCCGAACAAGTCGCCTACACGCTCACCGATATGGCAGAAGATGTGGCACGACTCATCAAAACCATGCACCTTGACAATGTCAATTTGGTCGGTGCGTCAATGGGTGGCATGATTGCTCAGATTGTCGCCGCTCGCTATCCCAAATACATCAAAAACTTGGTTTTGTTATTCTCCACCGCCAACCGTGCGTTTTTGCGACCACCAAAACCCAAGCAGTTCATGACTTTTGTGCGTCGTCCAGAAAGCCACTCCCAAAGAGACATGGTGCGTCATAGCGTGTGGTTTATGACAGCGGTCGGCTCACCGGGGCATTTGGACATCAAGGGTACTCGTGCCATCGCCGAAAAACGCTACCAACGCAACTTCCACCCTTTGGGCGTCTCGCAGCAGCTGACTGCCATCTTGGCATCTGGCTCGATTTTACGCTTTAGCAAACAAATCCGTGCCAAAACCTTAGTTATTCACGGCGATAAAGACGGACTGCTTGCTCCCAGTCATGGCAAATTTCTTGCCAAAGTCATCGACAATGCTCGCTTTGTGCTGGTCAGCGGTATGGGACACGATTTGCCCGAATATTACCACCCCTACCTTGCCCATCTTATCAGTACGCACTGCCAAGAGTGATTGGTATTGGTTTGGTGTCAAATTGATATACGGTTGATATGATGAATTTGATATGAATTTGCCAATACCATCAATGCCATTAATTCGCTAAATCAAAAACCGCCCTTTACTACCGATAATTTGGTCGTCAAGAGCGGTTTTTTGGTGATAAATTTGAATTAACAAAAGCCAAGTTTGGATTTTGATTGTCGCTATTTTATTTGCGTTTTTTGCCACCTTGGACGGCTTTAAAGCGTGGATTGGATTTGCAAATCACAAAAGTGCGACCACGGCGACGGACAATTTGGCAATCTTCGTGGCGGTTTTTGGCGGATTTTAGTGATGATAAAACTTGCATGATGGCTCCTTTTGATTGATTTACAAGTATAAATTTACACGCATAAATTCGCAAGCGTGAATGGAATAAATGTTATGATATACCATAATACCACCAAAAAGCAAGTGAATTGAGAATAATTCTTGTTATTTTTTAAAATAAAATAAACTGCAATCACAATGGGTCTGTGCTATATTATCCTGTGTCATGGGTCTGTGTCGTGTTGTGCCAATTTTATGCCCCATCAACTTGGTTGTTTTGGTTTGATTTGAGTTTGACGCAGCGATTTGGCATAACAATTTACAAACGCACACACCCACAAACGCAGAAATGCAAAAACGCACAAACGAATCGCCAAAATTTGCGACTTAGACTTAAAATTTGCACTTAAAGTTTATACTTAAGATTTGCACCAGAATTTGCACTTTTGGCGATTGAGATTGACAACCACACCAGATTTTATGCAGGATTTTTTGATGAAACAAATCACCTTTAAAGACGGCAGCACCGCCACGGTCAATAATATCTACTGCATCGGACGCAGTTATGCCGAACATATCAGCGAACTTGGCAACACACCAACAGGCGAACCTGTGGTATTTATGAAACCCACCACGGCACTGACCACCGCCGACAGACTGCACCTGCCGAAGTTTTCAGACGATGTGCATCACGAAGTGGAGCTGGTCGTCTATATCGGCCGTGATGTCGCCGATGATGCCACGCCAACGCTTGAATGTATCGCAGGCTATGGCGTTGGGCTGGATTTGACCGCTCGTGATGTGCAGACTGACTTAAAAGCCAAAGGGCTGCCTTGGACGCTTGCCAAGGGTTTTCGTGATGCCGCTTGGCTGTCGGTTTTGTGTGCTGGCGTGCCGAGCGTTTGCCAGTTGTCGCTGACGGTTAATGGTCAAATCCGCCAAAATGACAGCACCGATAAGATGCTGTTTGATGTCGGCTATCAGCTGCGTTATTTGCATGATAAATTTGGACTCAGACAAGGCGATATTATCTACACTGGCACACCAAAAGGCGTGGGTCGGCTGGAGCGTGGCGATGTGCTGATTGCTGCCATTGATAAAGATGCTTATACTTTATCTGTGGATTAATTTATAAATACTATTAATTTTAATTAAATAAAATGGCAATTTGAAATCACATTGGCGAATTGTCAAAATTTTGTTACAATAAGTGCAATTTTAACAACCGTTTGGAATGGCTATGAATATTTTAGTATTAGGCACAGGCGGCCGTGAACACGCCTTGGCGTGGGCGTGTGCCAAAGATGAGCGTGTCGCTACGGTCTATGTCGCTCGTGGCAACGCTGGCACAGACATTGAGCCAAAGTTACAAAATGTGGATTTGGATATTGGCAATCATGCGTCATTGATTGAGTTTTGCCAAAGCCATCAAATCAGCTTTGTGGTGGTTGGCCCTGAAGCACCTTTAGTCGCTGGTGTGGTTGATGATTTGCGTGCTGCTGGCATTGCCATTTGGGGGCCAACGCAGTATTGCTCACAGCTAGAAGGTTCAAAAGCCTTTGCCAAAGCCTTTATGAAACAGCACAATATCCCCACCGCTTTTTATGAAGTGTTTAGCGAAATTGACCCTGCCAAAAACTATGTGCGTGAACACGGTGCGCCAATTGTCATCAAGGCAGACGGCTTGGCTGCTGGCAAAGGGGTGATTGTGGCGATGAGCGAACAAGAAGCCTTTGATGCCATTGATGATATGCTGTCTGGCAATAAATTTGGCGAAGCAGGCAGCCGTGTGGTGATTGAGCAATTTTTGGTAGGCGAAGAAGCGTCTTTTATCTGCATGATTGATGGCGATAACATTTTGCCAATGGCAACCAGCCAAGATCATAAGCGAATTTTTGAAGGCGATACAGGGGCTAACACTGGCGGCATGGGAGCGTACTCGCCTGCACCTGTGGTCACTGACGAAGTCCATCAAAAAGTCATCGAGCGAGTGATTGCCCCTGTGGTCAAGGCGATGAAAGCCAACGGCACGCCATACACGGGCTTTTTGTACGCAGGCTTGATGATTGATGAGCATAACGATCCGTATGTGATTGAGTTTAATTGCCGCTTTGGTGATCCTGAAACTCAGCCGATTATGATGCGACTAGAAAGCTCATTGGTTGAGCTGATCGAAGCAGGTCTGTCTGGCAATTTACCAAGCCAAGCCAAATGGTCTGACAAAGTCGCCCTAGGCGTGGTACTGGCAAGCCGTGGCTATCCAGAGAGCAGCTCAAAAGGCGACATCATCGCAGGCTTGGGCGGCGACACCAACACACTCAAAGTATTCCACGCTGGTACCAAAAAATCTGGTGAAGACATCGTAACCGATGGTGGTCGTGTGCTGTGTGTTACGACATTGGCACAAGACATCGCCACCGCCCAACAAGACGCATTGGCGGCAATTGCCCAAATCCACTTCGATGGCATGCAATACCGCCGTGATATTGGCTGGCGTGCGATTAACCGCTGATGATTTATTTATTAAATATACTTAATCAATAAGCTAAAATGGGTGAATTTTATCATTTGCCCATTTTTTTTATTAAATAAAATTTGAGTTTTGGTTTGAATTGGTTGGAAAGTGTATTTTAATATTATATTTAATTATGATATAAACTGTGTTTATAAATCATATTTATAAATTATATCCATTAACCGTACTGGCTTTTCTCGTCTAAATTTTATCCGAATTATTCACAATTTCACAACTGTCAAAACTGGCAAATTTTGCTATACTATGCACAAATTTTTATCCCAAACCCCAAAACTTCAAAAACTTGTAAACTTTTAGCCGCCAATGAATCAGCCACTGACCAAACTCAAAACCACGCCCCTATCACGGCGTTTATCCATCGCCAAAACTTCACTCAATATCGGCAAAAACTGGGCAAAATCCAGCATGAGCGGACTTTTACTCAGTAAAGAAGAGCGAGCAGTCGCCAAGCACACGCTACTACAAGAGCAGGCCGATTATTTGGTGAGCGAGTTGGGCAAGCTCAAAGGTTCGGTTGTCAAAGTTGGGCAAATGCTGGCATTGTACGGTGAGCATTTTTTGCCAAAACAAGTGCTAAACGCCCTGCATACACTGGACGCCAGCACCGCACCGCTGTCGTGGCATGTGATTTATGAAACGCTAAAAGCCGAGCTTGGTGAGCGGATTGCTGATTTTGAGATTGAACGCACGCCAATTGGCACGGCAAGCCTTGCCCAAGTGCATAAGGCAATCCACAAATACACAGGCCGTGCTGTCGTGCTAAAAGTGCAGTATCCCGGTGTTGCCGATTCTATCGATTCTGACTTGTCTATTTTTAAGCATTTATTAAAAATAACCAACGCCGTGCCACAGACTAAGGCATTAGATGCGTGGTTTGAAGAGATTGGTGAGCTGCTGCATCGTGAAGTGGATTATCAGCTTGAAGCGAATACCACCAAGCGTTTTGCCAGTTATTTGGCGGCCGATCATCGCTACATTGTCCCAACGATTTATGACAATTATAGCACTAAGCGGCTGATTTGTATGAGTTTTGAAGCTGGTGTATCGCTCAACGACCCAAGCCTGTCCGCCCTACCCCAAGCACGCAAAAACGCCCTAGGGCAAGCTGCCATCGAAGTGGTGATTCGTGAGCTTTTTGAATGGGGAGAGATGCAGACTGACCCAAATTTTGGCAATTATTTGGTGCGTTATGAAGATGGCATTGATAAGCTAATCTTATTAGATTTTGGGGCGATTAAGCAGTTTGATAATCATTTGCTTAGTATCGCCAAGGGTCTGATTCATGCTGGCTATCACCAAGACAAGGGGGCGATGATGGCGGCGATGACAGGTTATGATTTTTTTGATAAATTGACTGGCAAGCCAAAATCAGACATGGCAGATGTGTTTTTGATGGCGTGTGAGCCGTTTGCACAGGCATCGGCGTTGCGTGCTGCTCATCATAGCAACTCACCCCATTTGGACGATGCAGGCTTGTATCTTTGGGCGACAAGCAACCTATACGCTCGAGTGATGGACACCGCCAAAAACGGCATGCAGTCGCTGGAATTTAGCCTACCACCAAAAGAAATGATGTTCATTAGCCGCAAATTCATCGGTGCTTATGCGTTATTGGTTGCCTTAGACGCACGCACTGACGCTGACGCATTAATGGCGGATTTTGTTTGATTGCTTGTGTTTTTTTGTGTTGATTTATTGATTAATATAATTAATATTAGCTGATAAATCAATTGATAAAATACAGATAATTGCTAATAAATCAATACAATCCATCTGACAAATTTAAAAATGCCAGTACGCCCATCGCTGCCGCTTTTCCTGTGGCAAAACAGCCTGTGAGCAAATAACCACCTGTGGGAGCGTCCCAATCGAGCATTTCGCCAGCACAAAATACCCCTGCTTGATGGCGAAGTTGTAATGATACATCAACCGCCGTGCGTTTGATGCCACCACCTGTGCTGATGGCTTCGGCCATTGGGCGAAATCCTGTGCAGTGAACGGCTAGCGATTTGATATGCTTGGCCATTGTTTGGGGATTTTGCCAGTCGGATTTTGGTGTGCATTCTCGCAAGATGGCGATTTTTGCGGCGTCCAGACCTGCTTTTTTGAGCGAAGTATTGAGCGATTGTTTTTTAGATTTACTTAATATACGACCAATCTCATCGGCAGATTTGTCAGGCAATAAATCCATCTGCAGACCAAAGCCATCGGTATCGCTTGCTTGTCGCATGGCGGCGTTGAGCTTATAAATCAGTCCGCTTTCTAACCCATAATGGCTGATAATCACATCGCCCTGCTCGCTGGTATCGCCAACGGTGATTTTGACACGCTTGAGCGGCTGCCCAAAAATCGCCGCCATATAAGGCGACCAGCCCACCAACACGCCAACATTACTGGCATACAGCGGTGTCAATAGCTCATCAGGCAGCCACGCCTGCCATGCACCATCACTACCCAATGACGGATAAGAGCCACCGCCACATGCCAAAATCACCGCATCAAATGACTCATCAAACTGGTCAATCACTTGATTTTGATTGTTTAGTTGTTCAAAACAAAGCGACCGCTCATTCATTGCCGTGCAGCGATGCCGATAATAAAACTGTACTTCACGGCTTTGTAATCGCTGCAGCCAAGCACGCACCAGTTTTGATGCTTTCATCTGCACAGGAAAAATCCGCCCTGTTGAGCCGACATAGCTGTCAATGCCAAGCCCATTCATCCATGCGACAATCTCGTCCGCTCCAAAATCCTGCACGAATGCCGCCAGCCAATCGCTGGGCATATAACGCTTGACAAAGACCGCCTTATCTTCGCTGTGTGAGATGTTCAGCCCTGTTTTGCCTGCCATCAGTATCTTGCGTGCAGCGGTGGGTTTTTGTTCAAACACTTGCACGGCCACAGGATAAGCCGACAGCACTTCTGCCGCCATCAAGCCTGCCGCCCCAGCACCGATGATGGCAATTTTGGGTTTGTTAGACTTCATCAGCACCCCATTTGGCAGGCGTGGCATCAAAATGCGTGCGATAATTATCAGGCTTGGTGATGACAAGTTCTTGGCAAAGCTCGCCACGAGCCAGATATTTGATTTCAAAATGCGTGCGTGCCGACTGGGGGTCAATCACCGATTTTTGATAAGGCAAATACCAAACCGTCTGCAACAGCTCACACGCTTCATCAATATAACTTGTGATATTACTCGCCAATACAATGCTTGCCCCTGCCTTGAGCCGTGATAATAAAAACTCAAAAAACGGCATATTTAGCCAGCGTTGGTTTTTGTTGTGCGGCTCTGGATTGGGGTATAACAAAAACACGCCATCAAGCGATGCAGGCGGCAGATGATGCACGGCAAAGGCAATGGCATCGGCATGGATATGGGTCAGATTTGGCAAGTCCAAGCCAGTCGCCAGCTTAGCAAAAGCGGCAAATTTTTCTGCTGTTCGCTCAGCGGCAATCAGATGCTTGTCTGGATTTGCCTTAGCAAATAGCATCGCATGTTTGCCTTTGCCAGCACCAATTTCTAAATACAGCGGCGTATTGGTTGCTACTGCCTGAGCAATGGCGGCGGCATCTTTTGGCGAAAAATTTTTGGGGGCGTGAAAATGCTGCGTGTCAAACACTCGGGCAAATTGATGGCTAAAATCTTGTTTAAAACTTGGCTTATTCATCGTGGTTTTGTTGGTTGTATTGGTTATATCTGATTTGTGGCTTGTGATTGGTAATTTGTGATAAATCATCAAAGGCTTATTATACCACAATAACACAGCCGACTTTTATCCATACCAAAAAATTCGCACAAATGCCATCAATGCTTTATAATAGGCGGTTTGGACAAATTAATTTGTTTGTCCTTAAATTTATCATTAAATGCTTAATTTTTTTGTTTATTAGGCACATTGAGCAAGGTTTAGAGCAAAATTATGACCCACCCAATCATCGCATACACAGACGGTGCCTGCAAAGGCAATGGCAAACAAGGCGCATCGGCAGGCGGCTGGGGCGTGCATTTGCAATTTGCCAATCGTGATGTGCGTAACCTGTGGGGCGGCGAAGCGGACACCACCAACAATCGCATGGAGCTGATGGCGGCAATCGTCGCCTTACAAAGCACGCCAAGCGATACGCCACTGCAGCTGTGGACGGATTCTGGTTATGTCAAAGACGGCATCACCAAATGGATCGATGGCTGGAAGGCTCGGGGCTGGCGAAAAGCGGACGGCAAACCTGTGCTAAACCAAGAACTGTGGCAGACGCTGGACAATCTTTGTCAAAACCGCCAAATCGATTGGCAATGGGTCAAAGGCCACGCAGGACATGAAGGTAACGAAATGGCAGACAAACTGGCAAATCTGGGCGTTGATGGGCAAGGCGATGAGCTGATTTCAAATCAAGTTTTTCAAGCCAATCAAGCCAGTGGCGATTATCATGAGCATTATGAGCCAATCCATCACACCGACAATGCTCAAAACCATGATGGACAACATGGCGGTCAAAATGGCGAACAAATCGCCCCAGTATCCGCCCCCAAAATCGGCGAATACAACACCGTGCAAAATCCCAATTATGATGGTGATACCAGTCGCATTAATCCAGATTTTTGGGCGATATTGCCCGCCCCTGTCAATCGTGGCACATCTGAGCGGCAGCTGATTATGGATACGGAGACCACAGGTTTTAACGACCAAAATGGCGACCGCATCGTGGAAGTGGGCATTGTGGAGCTGGTTGGGCGTAAATTTACTGGCAACATTTTGCATGTGTATATCAACCCTGAAAAGCAAATGGACGATGAAGTTATTGCCGTTCACGGTATTAGCAATGACTTTGTGTCTGATAAGCCAAAATTTGCCGAAGTTGCCAAATTGATTTATGAATTTATGGTGGATAGTGAAATCATCGCTCACAATGCCAACTTTGATATGCGATTTTTGACGATGGAATTTGACCGTGTTGGCTTGCATGATTTTAGTCAGCGAGTGCAAGTTACCGACACACTGGCGATGGCAAAGCAAATGTACCCAGGGCAAAAAAACAGCTTGGACGCTTTGGTCAAACGGCTTGATGTCGGCAAAAAAGACCGTACTTTCCACGGTGCTTTACTGGACTCTGAAATTTTGGCCGAAGTGTATTTGGCAATGACTGGCGGACAAATCACCATGGCAATCGATGACGATCAAGGACTGGGGCATGAACAGCTGTCGCAAGGCACAGGCTTTGCCAATTTGTCGCAGTTAGCCAGCCTACTACAAATCTCAAATGCCGATAGCGATGCCGATGCTGCATGGCGACAGCGTGTGCTAAAAGGATAACTGGGATAAATTGGGATAAGCATGATGATCACAAGCTGGCTGGTTGATGGTGATGGGATTATTTGTCTGGCAAATGGCACGCCTTTGGTGCTGACGCTTGACCACACGCCACGCTGTGCAATTTATCTGGGTTTTGTTGAGACACATCACGGCAAGCCGATTTTACAGACCGCCAATTTGCCTGTCAGTCATGCCATGGACATCAAAGACGCCATCAAACTTGGGCTGATTGCCGCTTATGGCGACGGCTATGACACCAAAGATCAGCGGCATTTACGCAAAATCAGCTTTACGCAGTTTTTGGACACTGCCGATATGCCAACACTTGCCGCCATCACTCGTGCCATCACCTTAGTCAGATGGCAAAACGATCACCGTTTTTGCAGTCGCTGCGGCACGAAGGCTGTGCCACACGCACACGGCGAACACGCCAAAGTTTGCCCAAAATGCCATCATCATGCCTACCCACGAGTGCAGCCCTGCGTTATCGTTGCCATCACACACACCGATACCACAACTGGCAAGCCACAGATTTTATTGGCCCAACATCAAAGGCATAAGGTTCAAGGGGTTTATGGTTTGATTGCTGGCTTTGTCGAATCTGGCGAAACACTGGAAATGGCTGCCCACCGAGAAGTACTCGAAGAAGTCGGCTTGTGCATCGATTCGCCACGCTATTTTGGCAGTCAGTCTTGGCCGTATCCAAGCAATTTGATGGCAGGTTTTGTTGCCGATTATGCCAGCGGTACGATTGCCATTTGTCCTGATGAGCTGGTTGATGCCCAGTTTTTTGATTTTGACAATTTGCCAAAAATTCCACGCACTGGCACCATTGCCCATGCTTTGATTTGCCATGTGATTCACCATTTTAATGATAAGCACAATACGCCCAACGCATAAAACACGCACAAACGCACAACTGACAATACAAACATGCAACACACAAACACAGCTTATACGCCATGATTACCTTTGATAAACCAAACCCACCACAATCCAGATTGACCAATTTGCCAGTATTATTTACCAAGCTGAATTTGGACAAACTTGATGATGCCAGCCAAGCGACCATCGCCGCCATTGATGCGATTTTGCCACAGACGCAATGCGGACTGTGCGGACATCATGACGGCTGTCTGCCCTATGCCCATGGCATCGTTACCCAAGGCGAAGCCATCAATCTGTGTGTCCCCGGTGGGCAAGCAACCACAGACGCCATCGCCGCCATCACTGGCCGTGACGGACAAACAGCCACGCCCAGCAAGCATCCGCTTGACCCTACCACCAATCGCCCCACCGAAGTGCGTGCCGTGATTCGTGAAGCTGACTGTATCGGCTGCACCAAGTGCATTCCTGCCTGCCCTGTTGATGCCATCATCGGCACTGCCAAGCACATGCACAGCATTGTCAGCGATTTATGTACAGGGTGTGAGCTGTGTATCGCCCCTTGTCCTGTGGACTGCATCGAACTGGTTGCGCACGCTCGCACGCTAGACGAATCGGCACGCACCGCCGAACAAAACCACCTGCGTCATCGCTATCATCAGCATCTGCACCGCATCGCCAAAACCATCGAAAGCGGCAGTAAACCTGTGGTCAGCACCATCGAATCGGCCATGGTCAATGCCCTAAACACCGCCCAAAGCCCAAATATCGACCAACAAACCGCCAAAAATACCATCGCCGCTGCCAAATTACGCAGTCAAATTAAAAAATTAACCAAGCAACTTGCTGTCAAAGACGATGCCAAATTGCGTGAGCAGTTGAGCAAATTGCAACAAGAACTTGCCCAATTGGAATGATTGCCACCAAATGCCATCAGCACGCTCAAGGATAGCCATAAAGGATACGCCATGACGGACAAATCTTCCCACACCGCCCAAAATAAGCACTCGCCAGCCGATTATCAGCATCTACAAATCATTCGGCGACTTGCCCAACAAAATTACCCCTTCGCCCAAGATGCCAAAACGGCCTTGGCGGCGGTGGCGACCGAGCGTGCCAGTGCTTATGATAAGCTGTTTTTGTACGCCCAGAAGTTGGACAGTGATGGCCGTATCATGGCAAGCCTACAACACACCAAGCAGGCGATTGGTATGGCAGTTAAGGCATTGTATTTGCTGTATTTTTTGTTGGCGATTATCAGCACCACAGGGCTACTTGGCAGCCAAAGCATCAATTTCTTTTATCTGCTGGCAACTTTGCTTGGCTGGCATACGATTTCGCTCATGTGGTGGCTGATTGGCTTGATATTGCCCAATAAAATATCCATCATGGATAATCTGATTGATAAATATATCTTACAAAATTCCCTGTTTGGTAAATGGCAAACGGACGCTACACTCCAAAAAGCGGTGCTTGCCATCTTAGCCCAAAACCAAGCAACCAGCAGACGCTGGCAAATCGCCAGCATCATGCACGGCGTCTGGCTTGCTGCTTTGGTAGGCAGCGTATTTGGGCTGTTTGGGCTGTTTTTGTTCAAAAGCTATGATTTTCGCTGGGAATCCACGCTGTTATCCGACCAGCACTTTTATGCTTGGCTTGCCATCATTGGTTATTTGCCTGCCAAATTGGGATTGACTTTACCAACCATGGCACATAGCAGCTCCGCCCAATTTGCATGGCTTGCCATTTTTAGCCTGATTGGCTATGGCATATTGCCCCGCTTGCTGGCGTATCTGTACAGCCGCTGGCAAACAAGACCTATGACCGGCATTGATACTCGTGAGCCTTATTATGCAGATTTGCTAAATTATTTTGGGAAAAGAATCATCGATCCAGACGATTATCAAGCACCGATACCGACCATTGTCCGCACGCCCATGCCCAGCACGGCACGCCTTGCCATCGCCCTAGAAAAGCCCTATTTGCCCAATGCAGCGATTGGCGTGATTGACACCAAGGCACAAATTGATGACTTTTTACAAAAAGCCCATCAGTCATCGGCACAAATTTGCTTAATTATCAATACCGATACCGCCCCTGATCGTGGCATTGTCCGTAAAATTGAGCGGCTTGCCAGCCATCAGTTTGGTTTGGTAGTAATCTTAACAGGCGATGACAGCACACATCTGACGGCATGGCAACAGGCACTGCACGAGCGGCAAATTGCCATCATCACACGCCAAGACGCCCAAGATGTGCTATAATTGTTGCGTTGAATGATTGATTTTGATGTGAGTTTAATGAATTTAATTAAATTTAAGTTCATTTTAATTAATTTCAATTTTAAACATAATTTTCATTATGGTTTTAGTTTAAGGAAAATATCATGCCATTATTTGCCATCATCGGACACGATGTCGCCGACAGCACCGACAAGCGTGCCGCCGCTCGCCCAGCTCACCTTGAGCGATTAAACGAACTGCTCGCCCAAAACCGCCTTGTCATCGCAGGACCAACGCCCATCACACACGGTGAACCTGCAATGAGCGGCAGTCTGGTGGTAGCAGAATTTGCCGACATTCAAGCCGCCAAAGCGTGGGCAAGCCAAGACCCTTATATCAGTGCAGGCGTGTACAGCCATGTTGATGTCAAGCCATTTATCCAAGCACTGCCAGCCAAAAAGTAGCCAATACTGCATTGGTAAATTGCTAAATTGTTAAACCAATTGACGACTTGGCAAATTAACAAATAATCAAAAGCCGTGCATTCACATACCAATAAACAAACGCCAAGCCATGACTCATACCAACCACGCCGATATTGGCAACCAGTCCGCACTAAGCACCGCCAATCTGTGCTGGAAAACCGACACCGATGGGCATACCGTGCCAACTTCCGTGCAGTTTGATGATGTGTATTTTTCGCACGCAGGCGGCTTGGCGGAGACTTATCATGTGTTTTTGCATGGCAATCAGCTGCCCAAGCGATTTGCCCAGTTGCAAGATAATTTGCCCCAAAATCCGCCCCAGCAGACACGATTTGTGATTGCTGAGACTGGTTTTGGTACAGGGCTAAATTTTTTGGCGACTTGTCAATTATGGCAAAACACCGCCCCAAAATCCGCCAAGCTGCACTTTATCAGCACCGAAAAATTTCCCCTAAGTCGCCAAGATTTGGCTCAGGCGTTATCGGCTTGGCGACAAGATGCCAGCCTTGTGCCTTGGATTGATGCCCTGCTTGATGCCTATCCGCTGCCACTGACTGGCTGCCATCGGCTGCATATTGGCGATGCGATTACGCTGGATTTGTGGCTTGGCGATGCTTTGGACAGTTTTGCTCAATTAATCCAAACCCAAACTGCAGGCAGCTTGCGAGTCGATGCGTGGTTTTTGGACGGCTTTGCCCCTGCCAAAAATAGCGATATGTGGAGTCAAGCACTGTTTGACACGATGGCAAAACTCTCGCACGACCAAAGCAGTATCGCCACTTTTACCGCTGCAGGCTTTGTCCGCCGTGGCTTATTGGCGGCTGGCTTTGATGTCGTCAAATCCAAAGGCTTTGGCAAAAAGCGTGAAATGCTACAATCTGCCGACACGCCAAACCAGCCCAATTTCCCCAAACAAGCCGCCATCACTCACAAACGCATCGCCATCATCGGCGGCGGTATCAGTGGCGTTAGCCTTGCCCAAGCACTGGCTCGCCGTGGTCATGATGTCAGTATTTTTGATGCCAAGCCCATCATGTCGGCAGCTTCGGGCAATCCTTGTGCGTTATTTTCGCCCAAATTGACACTGCTTGAGCAAGCCTGCAATCATTTGCCGACTGTCAGTTTTTTGTACGCACATCGTCATTATAAAGCACTGAACCAAACTTATACCGTGATGGACAATACTGGCGTGATTGATTTGTTATTGCCCAGCCAAAAAACCGCCGATAAACACCGCACCATGATAAGCGATTATCCTGATGATTTGATTGATGAGTTTGATTTGGTAAGTCTTAAGCAGGACGCTTTGGCAGACGACCTAAAATCTGCCAACATTGTCGCTCATGTGCCGATGGGCGGCATTTTATACCCTGCCAATATCGCCAAATCCATTGAATGCTGCCAGCGGATTTGCCATCAGCGGTTAAGCATTGAGCAGATTGATGAGCATGAACAAAATGTTCGCCTAACAGCCTTTGACGATACTGGCAACCGTGAGCAGTTTGACTTTGATCGTGTGGTTATCTGTGCTGGCTTTATGAGCCATCAGCTGGACGATGGTTTATTTAACTGCCGTAAAATCCGTGGGCAAGTGTCTTGGACTGCCATTAGCGATGATGAATCGTCAGCCCATCAGCAGTGGCGAGCCATCAAATACGATGGTTATTGCAGTCAATTTTTTGACCCCATCAGCGAAAAACCATCGCTGCTGTTTGGTGCCAGTTTTGTCAGAAATTGCACCGACACAGCGGTACACAATGACGAACATCAGTTTAATTATCAAAAACTTCGCCAAGCCCTGCCCCAATATTGCCAAAAACTGGGCATTACTCAAAACAGCCAGCTGATTGGGCGTGCAGGCGTGCGAGCCCAGACGCCAGATTATCACCCACTGGTCGGCAAAATTGCCAACCGCCAACACAGCTATTGCTTGTATGGCATGGGTTCAAAGGGTTTTAGCTTTGCCCCTTTGTGCGGTGAGATTTTGGCGGATTTGCTTGATGGCGGTATTTTGCCCATCACGGCGGCATTATTGGACAAATTATCACCCGCTCGCAAGCGATTACAAACGCCCATCAGCGACAATGTTGATTGATAAGATTTACCACTGATAATTTTAAGTAATACATGATAATTTCACCGCCACAATACGGCAAATGGTGATGCGTTTAGAATTTTGCAATCATTGCAATGATGATTGCACTAATAATCACTGCAATCGTCATTGCTTTGTCAGTTATTTGTCATTGCATTAACTTTACAAAATTTCAACGGTAATTTGGATAAAATCAGTATCGCTCAACATAAACCTAAAGTATGTTTGGTGAAATGGTTCGCAGCCCTGCCACCACAATCTCAATCGCCAACGCCGCCAAAATAATCCCCATAATGCGGTTGATGACATTTAGCCCTGTCGCACCAAGCAATTTACTGATGCTACCCGCCGCCATCAATGACAGATAGCAAAACACACTAATGCACAGTCCAGCGATGATGATAAACAGCATCTGCATCGCACCGCTGACTTGTGATGAATAAATAATCACCGTAGAAATGCCGCCCGGCCCAATCATCATCGGAATGGCAAGTGGCACAACCGCCATGCCCGTCAGCGAGCTTGGGTCTTTTGGTTTGGCAGGAGACATTTCGTCTTCGCTGGGATTTGGTTTGGCAGGATTATTGCCGTCATTCATCATGCCCAAAGCAATCAAAAACAGCAGAATCCCACCTGCCACACGAAACGACCCCAACGAAATCCCCAAGCCATGTAACAACGCTTCGCCACATAAGGCAAAAAAAGCAATGGTCACAAAAACCGTTGCACAAGCAATGCGAGCAATGCGGCGTTTGTCTTGCAGGCTGTAACCGTTGGTCATATTGACAAACATCGCCAACGCTGCCGATGGATTGATCAGCACCACAAAGGCAAGAATAATTTTAATAATTTCTACTTCCATGATTTTCCCATGCGATAATTACGATAATTATTTGATATTTAATACTTGACATCTGATAATGGCAGTCATTTTGCCAATTATTTTATCATGCTTTGACCAAATCTTTGAAAAATTTTGCAAATTTGCCAGCTTTAGCAATTTGTGCATCTGATTGCCCAAAATTTGGTACAAAAACACCAAAAACAGTTGAAATCGCCAAAAAATTGCGGTATTGTGCTTGCCAAAATTATGGGTTTTTCTTATGTCAAATTATCAACAACAAAACGCCGTCGTGCTGTTCTCAGGCGGTCTGGATTCGACCACTTGCCTGTACTGGGCGAAGTCGCAATTTGCCAAAGTAACCGCTGTCAGTTTTCGCTATGGGCAGCGGCATTCTAGCGAGCTTATCACCGCCCAAAAAATCAGCCAATCGCTTGGTGTTAGCCATCATATCATTGACATTGATATTGGTAAATTGGGCGGCTCTGCTCTGACGGACACGGCAATTAGCGTGCCTGATTATGACGCTTCGGTGGTCTATGATGACAGCCAGCAGGTCGCACCCGTCACCTATGTGCCAGCACGCAACACCATCTTTTTATCCTATGCCCTAGCGGTCGCCGAAGTAACCGACGCATCAGCGATTATCATCGGTGTCAGCTCGGTGGATTATTCAGGCTATCCAGATTGTCGAGCCGATTACATCACCGCCTTTGAAAACATGGCAAATCTTGCCACTGTCGCTGGCAGACAAGGGCATAAATTATCCATCATCGCTCCACTACAAAACCTGTCCAAAGCTGAGACGCTCAAACTGGGCTTATCGCTTGGCGTGGATTATTCGCAAACCGTCTCATGCTACCAAGCCGATGCCGATGGGCGAGCTTGTGGCACTTGCGACAGTTGCCACTTGCGAAAACAGGGTTTTATTGATGCAGGCGTTGCCGATCCGACACGCTATCAGTCGCTGGATTGATTATTAAGTTGCTATTGATATTTTTAAATTAACAAAATCCCTGCTTTGACACAGGGATTTTGACAAATTTAGCAACTTACCAACCAAATTATTCAGCTGCTTGCCATGCCAATTTGCGACAAAATCAGGCGTAATTTGTCATTGGGATTATCCGCATTAGTAATCGAGCGGCCAATCACCAAATAATCCGAGCCATTTTGCAGGGCTTGTGCTGGCGTGCAAATTCGCATTTGGTCATCTTTAGCATCGTCTGCCAAGCGAATGCCAGGCGTAACCAGCTTAAATGCTTCACCAAATTTTTGTTTTAAGATGGTAGCTTCTTGTGCCGAACACACCACGCCATCAAGTCCTGCTTGGTGTGTCAACCCCGCTAAGTGTAGCACTTGTTCACTTGCCGTGCGAGTGATGCCAAGCTCCGCCAAATTGGCATCGGTCATCGAAGTCAGCACCGTTACCGCAATCAATAGCGTCTGATAGCCGCCATCGCTTAGGCGAGTTTTGCAAAGACGCATCGCATCACTGCCAACGCTGGCATGGATATTGGTCATCCAAACGCCCATATCCGCCGCCGACAGCACCGCTTGGGCAGTCGTATTGGGAATGTCATGGAATTTTAGATCCAAAAACACATCAAAGCCACGCTGATGAAATTCTTTGACCACTTGAGTGCCACAGACGGTAAACAGCTCTTTGCCCACCTTTAGGCGGCATAAATTTGGATCCAAACTGTCCGCCAATGTCAATGCATCGTTCAAATGATGCTTGTCAACCGCCACAATAATTGGTGATTTGCTCGCCATAATCATTCCTTATTTTATTCATTTGGTCATAAAAAAACCGTTGATTTAACGGTTTTTTTTACAAAGCCAAATCATCATAGCATAAATTCAATTGCCATTCAATTTGCAAAATGGCTGACCGATTGATGTTACTGGCTTATGCTGGGTTGTTTGGATTGCTTGAACTGGCTGGATTGTATGCGTTGTCATTATCCGCCGTTGTTTGAGCAGTGTTTAGCGTGCCTTGGGTTGCTGCCAGTGATGTTTGCTGTGCCAATTCGGCTCGGCGAATGTCATCGGCTTGTTGTGCCAGCTTGATATTGGCATCTGCCAGCTGTGATTGCACATGAGCGACTTCTTTTTTCAGGCGGCTGATTTCCCATTTGTTTTGCAAAACACGAAACAGCAATAATGCCAACAAAATGCCAATCAAAATGCCCAAAAAGATGGTCGCCACCAATACCAAGCCCAAGCTCATGTTGGCAACATTAGAAAATAGCAAATTAACGGAAATGGCTTGGTTATTTAGCCAAACCAGCGTCCAAGAATACGCAAACGCCAAAATCAATAAAATAATAAGAATAATATGCATAAAAAACTCTTTATAAAACTCTGTAAAGTGGCTTTTGCCAACCATTAGCAGCAATCTGACCAAAAAAAATCATTCTTAAACAGATTGCTCTTACAAAATCGCTCTTAAAATTTGGTTTATCGTCAATCAACCGATTAATCAGCGATGACATTGACAGACTCTCGCAGTGCTTTGCCCGGTTTAAAATATGGTACGGCTTTGGCTTTGACGGATACTTTTTCGCCCGTGCGGGGGTTGCGTGCCAAGCGTGCATCTCGATGGTGCAGGCAAAAGCTGCCAAATCCACGCACTTCAATGCGTCCATCGTGTACCAATTCATCAACCATCATAGCGACAATCAGGCGTACCGACTCGGTTACAATGTACTCATCAATATTATCGCATCTTGATGCCAAATTGGTAATCAAATCAGATTTATTTAATACCATTTGCATATTATCCACTCAAAATTTAACCAATTGCCAAATTTGGATTTGTTTTTATTTCAAACTTAAATGATAACCGAAATCAACCAAAAAGAAAATGTATTTTTTGTTAAAATTGATATCATGAATCTTTTGGTCGGATTTAGTGTTTTGTATATTTCATCAATCTGCATTATACCGCCAATTTTAGTAAATCATTTGACAAATAAAAAGGACAGCAAGAAAAACTTGCCGCCCCTTTGTCATTTGAAGATCACAACTTCAATCAGCCAAAATTAGCCTTTTAGTTGATCACCAAAAATGTCACCCAATGTCTTAGGCTGTGCTTCAACTGCCGCAGCGTTTGAAAGCTCTTTGATGGCTTGACGCTCATCGGCTTCGTCTTTGGCTTTGATTGATAGACCGATGTTGCGAGATTTGCGATCGGTGCTAACAATTTTCGCTTCAACTTCATCGCCAACGCTTAGCACTTTTGATGCGTCTTCAGTACGCTCACGAGCAATGTCAGAAGCACGCAAGTAGCCTTCAACTTCGTCAGCCAAAGTGATAACTGCACCTTTAGCATCAACTTCTTTTACTGTACCTTTAACGATAGCACCACGGTCGTTAGCGATTAGGTATTCGTTAAATGGATCAGAATTTAGCTGCTTGATACCTAGGCTGATACGGTTGGCTTCTGCGTCAACAGACAATACCACAGCTTCAACGGTATCACCTTTTGAGTAGTTGCGGATTGCTTCTTCGCCAGACTCAGTCCAAGAGATGTCAGACAAGTGTACCAAGCCATCAATACCACCTTCTAGGCCGATGAACAGACCAAAGTCAGTGATTGACTTGATAGTACCGCTAATTTTTTGACCTTTTTCGTGGTTTTTGTCAAACTCAGCCCATGGGTTTGGCATGGTTTGTTTGATACCTAGGCTGATACGACGACGCTCGCCATCAATCTCTAGAACCATAACATTCACTTCGTCGCCCACTTGAACAACTTTTGATGGGTGAATGTTTTTGTTGGTGTGGTCCATTTCAGAAACATGTACCAAACCTTCGATGCCTTCAGCAATTTCTGCAAAGCAGCCGTAATCAGTTAGGTTGGTTACACGAGCTTTGGTGATTGTACCCACTGGGTAAGTTTGTTCAACTTCAGTCCATGGATCAGCACCAAGCTGTTTTAGACCTAGGCTAACACGGTTACGCTCACGGTCAAACTTCAATACTTTAACTTTTAGATCTTGGCCAACTTCCACCGCTTCTGATGGGTGCTTGATACGCTTCCAAGCCATGTCAGTGATGTGTAGAAGACCATCGATGCCGCCCAAATCAACGAATGCACCGTAGTCAGTTAGGTTCTTAACGATACCTTCTACTTCCATACCTTCTTCTAGTTTGGCAAGCAATTCATCACGCTCTGCTGAGTTTTCAGCTTCCATAACGGCACGGCGTGATACAACGATATTGTTGCGTTGTTTGTCAATTTTGATGACTTTAAATTCAAGCTCTTTGCCTTCTAGGTGAGTTGTCTCACGCACTGGACGAACATCAACCAAAGAACCCGGAAGGAATGCACGCACTGAGCCGATTTCAACAGTGAAACCGCCTTTAACTTTAGATGAGATTACACCTTTAACGATTTCGTCATTTTCGTGCAATTGCTCAAGGGCACGCCAGCTTTCTTCACGCTTCGCTTTTTCGCGTGAAAGTACAGTTTGACCCATACCGTTGTCCACAGCTTCAACAACAACGTCGATGCTGTCGCCTACTGCTACTTCAAGCTCACCAGCTTCGTTTAGGAACTCTTCACGAGCAACGATGCCTTCAGATTTTAGACCTGTATCAACTGTAATCCAATCGCTGTCAATCGCAACGACAGTACCTGAAATTACTGAGCCACGCTCAATGTTAAGACCTTGTTCTGATTGGCTTGCTTCAAACAGTTCAGCAAATGATACCATTATGTTTACCTTAAAAAATTAGCCACAGCCTGTCCAGCACAGTGTGGTTCAAGTGATTGCCAGTCATTGCAATACTGGTTTTGGGCAAATGATCGGCAAATAAAAAAATAAAGCGGTGTTATGATAGCACAAAATTTATAAAATAGATAGGATTTATTTTATAAATTTAACACATAGACCCACTGCTCGCCCTTTTGTCCCATGACGGTTCGTGCTTGTTTGACAAAGCCCAGCTTTTCATAAAGCCTTTGGGCGGGCCAATTGGCGTGATTAACCCCAAGCACAATCTGATGACAAAACGGAATGTACGTTTGGCAAAATTGCTGTAAGTGATTTAGATTTAACGCATTTTTGGCATAGCCTTTGCCCTGAAAAGCAGGATTGATGGACATTGAGCGAAGTAAAACGGCATGAGCATCATCAGTGTAGCGGTATTTATCCTGCCCAAAATCCAACACAAAAAACCCCACCGCTTTGCCATTGTCTAAGATAGCGACCTTATGGGCGTGCAAATTGTCATCATCAAACCACACGCTCGGCAAGACAGTAAACTGCTGTTGCTCATCACTCAACGCATAAGATAAATCATCATAATGCTTGGCGGTTAATGGGTTAAGCGTAAGCGTAATCATAACTTATTCTGCATAAATGCAAAAATCTCATCAAACACAGCGTCCGCCGATTTATCCGAACTGTCCAAAACCAAAGCATCTGACGCAGGGCGGCTGGGGGCGACGGCACGGTTTTCATCACGCTCATCACGAGCGACAATGTCCGCCAAAATGCTCTGATAATCCGCCACTTTGCCTGCCATTTGCAGCTGTCGCACTCGTCTGTTGGCACGAGCTTTGGCACTGGCTGTTAAAAATACCTTAACATCAGCATTAGGAAAAATCACCGTTCCCATGTCTCGTCCGTCCGCCACCAGTCCCTTTTTGCCATTGGCAAGATTGCGTTGCAAATCCAAAAGAGCGGCACGAACTTTGGGAAAAACAGCGACTTTTGATGCGTATCCGCCAACAATTTCGTTGCGAATGTCGTCTATTAATGGCTGATTGTCGATAAGAATATCGACGCTACAAGTGTCAGTATTTGGGCGAAAAGACAGCTTTAGCGAACCAGTCAAATCCGCCAATTTGTCTTCATCAATATTATCAACCAGTAAGCCTTGCTTATGAGCAAGCAGCCCCACAATGCGGTATAATGCCCCACTGTCCAAAAGCTCAAAACCCAAAGTCTGTGCCAAGCGGTACGCCACCGTACCTTTGCCTGCACCTGATGGCCCATCGATGGTGATGATTATCGGTTGTTTTGTCATAACATATCCAATTCATTGACAATGTTAATTAATCAATCATGAAATAATTTTCTTAAAAATAGCATTTTTATTAATCATATTATGTCTAGTCATAGTATGCTTAATAGCATCATGCTTTGGCAATCTGCTTTTGTGCCTTTTTCTGCTGCCGTCTTTGGCGAAAAAAATCACTGAGCATATCGGCGGCGTTTTTTTGGTATAAGCCATGTTCCACCGCAACAAAATGGTTATAAAACGGCATTGCCTGCAAATTCAACTGACTGCCAACCACACCTGCTTTGGGTTCGCTCGTTGCATAGACCACTCGCCCCACTCTGGCATGAATCATCGCCCCAAAGCACATAGTGCAAGGCTCTAAGCTGACATACAAGGTCGTGCCAGCAGGCAAGCGATAGTTTTGTAGTCGGCGACAAGCGTCTTTGATGGCGACAATCTCGGCATGAGCTGTGGCGTCGTGGCAGCTGATCGGCTGATTATAGCCTTCGCCAATGATTTGACCATCACAGACCAGCACCGCACCGACTGGCACTTCACCGCACGCCATACCTTGCTTTGCCAAATCCAGTGCATGAGCCATCATTTGTGCATCTTTGACTGACCAAAATTTTAGCTGGGTAAAATCCATCAGTGGTTGCATTCTTGATAGCTGCACGCTTGGCGGTTGCATACTTGATGGGCAAAAGTTTTGAATTTGCTCAAAACCCTTTGATCGCCCCACTTGTGTCGCTAACTTTACCAGCTGCCCAGTCACTGTGGCAACGCCCAATCAATCGGCATTTTGCCATGCTGCATCAGGTAATTGTTGGTGCGTGAAAATGGGCGTGTACCAAAAAATCCGCCACGATTTGCCGACAGTGGTGATGGGTGGTTGGCAGCCAGCACCAAATGCCGTGATGTGTCAATAAACCGCCCTTTGTGCTTGGCATAACTGCCCCACAAAATAAAAACCGTGCGGTCGGTTTGTTGATTGATGGTTTCAATCACAGCATCGGTGAACTCTTCCCAGCCTTGTTTTTGGTGGCTGCCTGCGATGCCTGCTTGCACGGTCAAAGTGGCATTCAGTAGCAATACGCCCTGCGTCGCCCAGTGGCTCAAATTGCCATGCTTGCTGACTTCGATGCCCAAATCGCTCGCCAGCTCTTTTAGGATATTTTGCAAACTTGGCGGCTTGGGAATAATTTTAGGTACACTAAACGACAATCCCATCGCCTGCCCTGCTCCATGATAAGGATCTTGCCCCAAAATCACCACTTTGACCTGCGACAAAGGCGTTAAGTGAAATGCCTGAAAAATCTGCGATTTTGGCGGATAAATGTCTTTTTGTTCGGCATATTGCGAGCGTAAAAAATCACGCAATTTATCCATATTGGGGCTTAGTAACGCAGGTGCTAATGCCGCTTTCCAATCTTCTGGCAACTGCACACGAGCCAGCGTCGCTTGTTGTTCAGGTGTCATCATTTTTGTCTTGTTTTACCTTATTTGCCTTGTTTTGCTTTTTTATCATCAAAGCCAATCGCTGAAGTCTTAACCACCACTGTGCCTGCCAATTTGTCATGCCAGCCTTGTTTGTTTGGGCTTTTGGCGGCAATCAGGTAATTGATTGACAATAAAATTAACGCCATATTCACAGGGATTGGCAAACTGCCAATCAGCTGATAAATCAAAAACAGCACAATCACTCGCAATACCACTCGCTTAAAAAAGCTCGGCTTGGCAAAAGTAACCGCATCTACTGTGCGAATACCGACAACCATCTTGCCAAATGACTGGGCCCGTGCCACAATCAAAATCAGCTGCACCGCCAAATAGCCAAGCAATAACAAGCTGGATAAATTGATGGCGTGAGTGGGCATTTGGGCGGCAAGCTCTTGGGCGTAAGCCATGCGAGCGGCAAAATCACCAGCACCAAGTAGTTTAGGGTCTGGATTAAGTGTCAAAAACTGCTGCAAAAACGGCAATAAAATCAATACAAATAACACAAAATTAATCACCACCGCCAAAAATCGTGAACCGATGGACGCATAAGCCGTCTGATCCAAAGTACTTGCCTTGGCGGTATTTGGCTTGACAATCACCACATTCACCTTGGGCTTTTGTGCGGTGTTAGACGGTCTGCCGTACAATTCATCAACGCTCACTCGCTTTGGCTTATCCTGTCCTGCTTGATGATTTGGTAGCAAATCGACATTATCACCAAAACCCCGTGGTTCACCACTGGCATAAGGATTGGCGGTATCTTGAGTGGCGTCTGCTAGGCTGATTTTATCGGCTTGGTTTTGCTGATTTAGCTCGCCCTGTCCGCTTTGCTTTGGCTGATAATGGTACTGATTGTCGGTCAAATCACCCAGTCGTTGCCACTGGCTCATCGGTGCATGCCAAGCCAAATCGTCCAGCTGCACTTCCCCTGATGCCAACATGGTGTTTAGCTCGCTAAGCGTATAAGGCCCTGCTTGCACACGATTTCTTGCCAAATAAATTTTCATAAAACTCTCAATTATCTTGTTTAATTTATCTAAAAATATGATTTAAAAACTTTGCCTAAAAATACTCACCCAAAAACATCTGGACAGACATCTGGTTAAAAGTGCCAAATTTTAAAATAGCCAACTTGGTGCGGTTATACTTTAGAAAATCTTAATACGGTCTGTGCCAAATGATTGCCAAACCAAACCGCCGTCTCAATGTCGCCTTGGCATGGCGTTACTTCAGGCGGTGCATCGACAGACTGCGTCATCAAACCCAAAAAGCTGCTCAAGCGGTTCAAATCCTGCTCACTACTGCCAGTTGGCATCAGCGGCATGCCCACCCAGTTCATGCCGTGCTGCATGGCAAATAGGCAAATTTGTTGCAGCACCGCCAATTTATCACCGCTCAATCCACCAGAATTGGCAAATCCTGCGGCAAATTTACCCTGCCAAGAGCGAGCCACCCAACGCTTAGATGTGCCGTCCATAAAGGTTTTAAACGCCGCCGTAATGCTGCCCATATAGACTGCACTGCCAAAGACAATCAATGACGCATTGTCCATCGCTGCCCAATCCTGCTCGCTGATGTTGGCGATGTCCACCAAATGCGTGGGCAACTGTGCCGCTCCCTGTGCGATGGCGTGGGCAACTCGTCTGGTGTGTCCATAGTTTGAATGAAAAACAATGGCAATGCTGGGCGTGGCTTGTTGTGCAACTTGATTCATTAAAAATCCGTAGCTATCTTAAAATTTAATCAATAAAACAAACGCCAAATAATAACACACAGACAATGCCAATGGCAACCTTAAAGGCACTGACCCAAAAGTCATAGAAAATCATACCGCCTATCATCACGGCAACTATTTATCAGTTTATCAATTTTTGATTGTCAATTTTGCCCAATCATTGTTTGCGGTGAAATTTATGGCAAAAAAAAATGGTTTTTTTTACAAAAAACACTTGCCAAATGACAAAAATCCGCTATAATAACGCCCATCAAGCACAAATTACCCAATATGGGGACGTGGCGGAATTGGTAGACGCACTGGATTTAGGTTCCAGCGCCGCAAGGTGTGAGAGTTCGAGTCTCTCCGTCCCCACCATATTAATAAGAACCTTGCAAATTGGCAAGGTTTTTTATTGTCAATTTTTCACCCATCGGCTCGGTTGTTTTAATTATCAATTTGGTTAATTGACATTAATTTAACAAATCACTGTTGATAAATATTAATCCGCTATCTCCGCCTTTTGGGCATTGGTTGCCAAAAATGCCTTTAGGCGTGCTTGCTGTGCGTCATAAGCCTGCTTGTCCTGCTGATAAAGCTGATAAACACAGGCATCGCCACACTCACTATTGCAGCATTCCCAATCTTCAGGATAATCTGGCTGGGGTAATAGCACTTCACCAAAGTCTGTTTCGCTCATTGTTGTTGCTCTTTTATAATGTTACTTTTAATTAAGGCTGATTTTGTTTTATCATCAGTGCATGGACTGCTTTTGGGTGTTTTTTGGCACAACAAAAAAAAGCGTTCAGCTGCCCAAACGCTTTTTGGTGGGTTGTTTATCAAAATTACATTGACTAAAAGCAAATCCGTCAAAAAATAATTCGCCAAAAGCAGCTTTATCAAAAAACAACCCACAGGTGATACATCATCAATAAGCTATTGATAAATCATTAATAAATCATTCATCAACAAAACTTAACCAATGCTTGTACTGCTCGTTGCGGCCTTGCACCACATCAAAATATAGCGTTTGTAATTTTTCGGTGATTTCGCCACGCTTGCCGTTGCCAATCACACGATCATCGTATTCACGGATTGGCGTTACTTCGGCGGCAGTACCTGTCATGAAAATCTCATCGGCAAGATAAAACTCATCACGAGTGATGCGGCGTTCGACCACTTTAATGCCCAAATCGTTGGCAAATTGAATGATGGTGCGGCGTGTGATGCCGTCCAAAGCACCGCCTGCCAAATCTGGCGTGTGCAATTCGCCATTTTTGACCAAAAATAGGTTCTCGCCCGAGCCTTGGCAAACATAGCCTTGCGGATCCATCAAAATCGCTTCATCATAGCCATTGCGTGTTACTTCTTGGTTTGCCAAGATAGACACAGGATAGTTGCTGGCGGCTTTGGCTTTGCACATGGTAACATTTGGGTGGTGGTGCGTGTAGCTTGAAGTTTTGACACGGATACCGTTTTTGATGCCATCTTCGCCCAGATATGCACCCCAATGCCACGCAGCCACTGCCGCATGAATGGTGTTGTCTTTGGCGGCGATGCCCAGTTTTTCAGAACCGACCCAAATCAATGGGCGAATATAAGCAGACGCCAAGTTATTCAGACGCACCACATCTTTTTGGGCTTGTACCAGCTCATCAAAAGTGTAGCGAACATTTAATTGGAAAATTTTGGCAGAATTGAGCAAACGCTCGGTATGCTCTTGTAGGCGGAAAATCGCTGTGCGTCCATCTGGCGTTTGGTAGGCACGCACGCCTTCAAACACTGCCAAACCATAATGCAAACTGTGGGTTAGCACATGCACCTTGGCATCTGGTTGCTCAACCAACGCACCATCAAGCCACATTTTGCCTTCTTGGGTTGCCATGCTCATAATTGACTCCATGAATGTTATTAACCGATATAACGGATAATTATAACAGATGCGACAAAAATAATAAAAGGTTTTGTTGAGCAAATTGGGCGTTTTTTTATCAATTGGTAATGTCTGTACAATTGACACACGCCTTATACACGCCAATTTTTGGCGTTTTACGACTTACTTAAAAAACCTTTGGGAAATTTGATAAGTTTTATTTATTTCATAAAATCAATTTAATAATTTAACAAAATGATAAAATCGGCAAATTGTTAAATTTGGATAAATGATTTATAGCAAAATAGCAAAAATTGCCATTTAATTCAATCAGTTATCTCCCAATTCATCTTGCCAAACTTGGCGGACAAAATCACGCAGCTGCCGCCATTGCCCATCATTGACGATGGTATTTTGTTCGGACAATGCCAATTCGTGCGTTTTTTTGCGTAAATCCAAATAGGCTTGGGTCAGCTTTTGGCAACGCTCAGCACTCCAAATCCCTGCCTTTTGGACTTCTTCAAAAATCCGCACATTATCTGGCCAAATCGCCAAATCTGGGTATTGATGGGCATGACTTAGCACCATATATTGTGCCAAAAACTCAATATCCACCAAGCCGCCAAAGTCTTGTTTTAGGTGAAATTGTTCCACTTTGTCCCCATCTGTATTGGCGGTTTTGTTGCGAGTACCCAAATGGCTTTGCATTTTTTGACGCATTTCAATCACATCTTGACGAACCTGTGATTGATTGCGACAACTAGTCAAAACTTGCTTGCGAATGCGGCAAAATTCGTCCAGCACCGCCCTATCGCCGCTCAAGCCCCTAGCGCGCACCAACGCCTGATGCTCCCATGCCCACGCTTTTTGGGTTTGGTACATCTCAAAGGCATGAGTCGAAATCACCGCCACGCCTGCATTGCCAGACGGTCGCAAGCGTGTATCAATCTCATATGCTCGCCCATCACGAGTCTGCGTTGCCAGATAATTCATCAGTTTTTGGATTAGGCGAGCGGCAAATTTCATACCGCTGATCGGTTTTTCGCCGTCCGTTTCGCCCTGCTCATCAATGCGATGCAAAAACACCAAATCCAAATCAGATGCATAACTCATCTCTAAGCCGCCCAATTTACCATAGCCGACAATCGCAAAACCACAAGTATCGACATCGGCACGCCGTCCGTCATTGAGTTTGGGAAATCCGTGTTTTTGGGTCAGCTCATCAAAAGCACGGTACAAGGCGGATTCTAGCACCACTTCGGCAATAAAAGTTAGACTGTCTGAGACTTTCATAATGTGGCGAAGTCCCAGCACATCTGCCGTCGCCACCGCCAGCACTTGCGTTTTTTTGAACAAGCGAATGCTACTTAGATAATTTTCGTCATCAAATGGCTCAACACGCAGCAGACTTTGGCGTAAAATGTCCGTCAGCTCCATCTTGTCTGGCAAATGCAAATACCGCTTTTGTAAAAAAGTATCCAACAGCACTGGATAATGCGCCAGTTCTCTGGCAATCCAAGGGCTGGCACTGAGCATCGGAATCAGACGCACCGTGGCATCAGGGTTTTCGGTCAGCATCACCAGATAAATCGAGCGGCGGCAAATGGCTTCTAATAAGCCAATCAATCTGGGCAATGCCGCCATCGCTTCGTCGCCATTTCGCTGTGCGTGCATCAATAAAGCATGCCAAATGATGGGATAGGCTTGGTTGAGCCGCTCTTTGGAAACATCGTCCAAACTTGCCACCAAGCGTGAATTGATAAAATTTGCCAACTGTGCTTGTGCCTGCTCGCCCAGCGTTTGGCATAATGCCGTATAAACTTGCTCGGCGTTGAGATTTTCTTGCTTGGGCGACTGTCTGTCAGTAACCATGCGTCCAAAAGGTCGGCTGACATTTTGGCGATGAGCGTCCAACACCGAACGAAATGATGCAATCGACTCAAAACCCAAAGTCTGGGCAATTGCCTGCATTTGCCCATCATCGCTTGGTAGTCTTTGGGTTTGTTGGTCATGGCGTGCTTGAATGGCATGCTCAAGACGGCGTAAAAAACGATACGCCGATTCTACCTGCCCACTTTCTTCTTTATCAATATAGCCAAGCTCGGTCAGCACCGCCAAGCAGTCAAGGCAAGCAGGATTTTCGGCGATACGCACATGATGCCCACCGTAAATCAAGGCAAATGCCTGCACGATAAATTCAATATCACGAATACCGCCCATGCCCAGCTTGACATTGTCCAAATCCTGACGCTGCATCTGCTGATTGACAATCATCGCCTTCATCTCTCGCAAGGCACTAAATGCACTGTAATCAATATAATAACGATGCACGAAGTTTTTGATAATCTGTCGCAGCGGCTGGGCAAAATCGGCACTGATTTGATTAACCACACGAGCTTTTAGCCAAGCAAATCGCTCCCAAGTGCGTCCATGCTGATTAAAATATTTCTCCAACGCCGCCATGTGCATCACCAATGCCGAACCATCGCCCCAAGGTCGCAGTCGCATATCCACACGAAACACAAAGCCATGCTCGGTGTTTTCGTCCAAAATCTTAATCACGCCACGCCCCAAATCTCGCATGAATTTGTGGCTATCAATGCACTTTTTGCCATCGGTATCGCCGTTGTCAATATGCACAAAAATCAAATCAATATCACTGGATAAATTCAGCTCGCCTGCCCCAAGTTTGCCCATGGCGATGATGGCAAGCTCATCTTTTAGGGTTTTGGCTTTGCGTCTGATGATGGGATCGCCGTAGCGTTTGGTTAATTTATTATAAACAAAATCTTTGGCAAAATTAATACAACTATCGGCAAAATCGGACAACTCCTTGGTCAGATGTTCAAGCGAAATCGCCGCCAAAGCGTCCTGCCAAATCCATTTTAGCATCAGCAGTTGCCGCAGTTTTCTTAGGCCTGCCATGACCATCTCTTCGTTGATGCTGTCCAGATAATTGGTCGCTCCAAGTCCTACAAATTGGCGTATCAAAGCATCAAAATCCACGCCAAACATCGGCACGCCAAAGCCAAACTGTGCCAAAAACGCTTGGGCATCGTGCGTGTGTTTTTGGTAAATTTGCATCGCAAAAGGGCTGGCAACCGCCAACCGCTCAAGCTGGGTGTCATTTGGCACAAAATTTAACGAAGCCATAAATTGCCTTGTAAATACTGTTAATTAATATTAATTAATAATATCAATCTAAAATTAAAATATAAAAACAATCCAAAATAAACGCATATCTTAAAACTTAGACTTATTTTACACCATATTTTGGGCTATAATAAGCCTTAATTTATAGATTGGCTCATCAGTTGGTCAAGGTATCACCAAAAGATGTTGCTAAATTGATCAATTTTCCCCTAACAATTTGATATTTATGACTTTATTGCTCATTATCAGCTCACCGCACAGCCATCAAGCCAAACTTGCCATCAGCGATGCCAAGCAACGGCTGGAGCGTGGCGAGACGGTCTCGGTGTTTTTTTATGGCGATGGGGCTTATACCGCCAACCGCCTAATGTGGCAAACCGCCAATGTCGCCAATATCGCCAAAGACTGGGTCGAACTTGCCGCCAAGTATCGGATTGCCCTGCCAGTGTGTGTCAGCACCGCTTTGGCTCGTGGCATCACCGATGGCGAAAACGCCAAACGCCACGGATTAGATGGCGAAAACTTACTGCCGCCATTTACTTTGGTGGGTTTATCCGAATTGGCGTTATTAATCGACGCCAGTGATACAGTCGTGCAATACTGATTTTACACGCCTAATCAATCAACCCAGAACGGTAAATTTCATCAATCAATCGGCAATTTTTGGACGGTTTTGGGCGATTTAACAACTTTGGCTAATTTTGGATAATTTGGACGGTTTTGGACGCATTTTTATGAAATTTCTTATCAGCATTGACACCGACAGCGAATTGATCGGCTATGAAGCGATTGCCCTTGCCTTGACTTTGGCAACCTTTGACCACACGGTGCAGCTGGCGTTTGGCAAGGCGACACTGGCGTTATTAAGCGACTCCAGCACTCGCTTGTATGGCATGGTGCAATCGCTTGAGCTGTATGATTTACCGCCTGCTTATCATGATTTTGATGATGCCGCTTGCAGTCAGCTTGATGATGTGATTCGCCAAGCCATTTGCCGTGGCGTGCCAAATCCTGATGCGTTTGACAGCCTTTTTGTTTTTTGATAAATTTTATTTTTAGATAATTTGTTTTGATGATTTATTTTGATAATTTATTTTAATTATTTTTATAAATTGGTCAAATTAAATCATTGAACAGCTGAACAATGTTTTAGAATTTTTTTTAGACTTTGGATAAATTAAACTTCAGATAAATTAAATAAACCATGAACCAAGCCACCCTACCCATACTTGATGATGATGGCCATCTAAAAGACCATCAACAATGGACACCGCAAATCGCCCAACAGCTTGCCGATACCATCGATGTAACACTTGATGAAGTGCATTATCAGATTATCCTGCAAGTGCGTGCTTTTTTTGATACTTATCATCACAGCCCAAGCACTCGCCCACTGATTAAGCATCTGATGGCGACTTTGCCCGAACTTGAGATTAGCAATCAAAAATTGCAACAGCTATTTAACACAGGGCTGGTGGCTCGCCATGTCAATCGCATTGCCGGCTTGCCCAAACCGCCAAATTGCCTGTAAATGACTGCATTTTGGTGAGCGTATTTTTACAAAAAATCTTATCATAAAATATCTTTATAATAATTCAAAGCCATAAAAGATTATGTTATAATGTTTATTTTGTTAAGCAGTATAGGCAGAAAATGGCTATGAATGAATTTTGTACATTAAATATCGCCCCAACCGATTTGATCATGACCGTATTGATGACGCCAGATTTGGCGAACTTTTCGGGCAATGTGCATGGCGGTAATATCTTAAAATTACTCGACCAAGTCGCCTATGCTTGTGCCAGCCGTTATGCAGGCAGCTATGTGGTTACGCTGTCGGTGGATCAGGTGATTTTTAAAGAGCCGATTTATGTCGGTGAATTGGTCACTTTTTTGGCACGCATCAACTATGTCGGTAACACTTCAATGGAAGTGGGTATCCGTGTCGAAGCCGAAAATATCCAAACACGCACCACTCGCCATACCAACAGCTGCTATTTTAGCATGGTGGCGATTGATGACAATCACAAGCCAAAACCTGTGCCGCAGTTAGAATTGGTGGACGAAATCGCCAAACGCCGCTTTGAAACAGCGAAAAAACGCAAAGAATTGCGTATGCAGTTGCAACAAAACAATTGGTAATGCTTTATTTGCAACATTGGATAATAAAAAAAATAGCCTTAACTTTGGGGCTATTTTTTTATTGGTGTTGGTTTTGTAAATTTTTTATACAGTCTTAATTCTAAGTTTAAAAAATATCAATATTAAAATTCACCGAATTTTGGTTAAAATTTGGTTCAAATGCCGTGCAGAGTGAGACTTTTATAGATTTTGCTCAATAAAAAACCACCTTGGTGTGATATGAAGTGGTGAAATTTGGACAACAAAAAAGTCAAATAATTTACAACTTTTATCAAAAAGTATAGAAATTACTTGACTTTTGTTATAGTAAACACTATAATATGTTTTATCAAGACAAGGTGGTAACGACACCCAGTCTTGATAGGTTACCGCCACCGACCTAAGTCAAGTGGTGGCTATCCTAGGAGAGAACAATGAAACTTGTTAAACTAACCATTGTTATTATCTTGGTATTATTAAGCACACCAGCTTGGTAATACTAAGTCAAGCCTAAAAAGGCTGGGGCGGTGGGTCGCACCACCGCTTCGCTCCTAAAACTTAGGACTATCTTACCAAGATTTTAAGGATATGTCAAATGCCAAAGATTGTTGCTAATCCAAAAACCAAAGCCCAAATCCAAGCCGAATCGGACGCACGCCGTGGCGTCAAAACCGCAAGCTATAAATTCCCATTGGGTTTTATTGATGAGCTTGCCCAATTGTCAAAAGAAACAGGACTGTCACGCCCAGCAATTATCATGCAGGCGGTGCATCTTTGGAAAGATCAAAAGGTTCAAGAAACCGAAACACTATGAAGTTGGGTTGTTTTTATGGACTTTGCCCAATATCTGATGATTATTGCTTGATTTTTTTGTTATGTCAAAAATAAGCCGCTATTATGAATAAATCAAATAAAATCAATAACTTGTGTAAGATAAGCGTTATCGGACATACCAATGTCGGCAAAACATCGCTGCTGCGTACCCTGCTAAGAGACACTTCGTTTGGCGAAGTGCAAAATGCATCTGCCACCACTCGCCATGTCAGTGCTGTGGATATACTTGGTAAAGACAATGTACCACTTGTAACCTTGCACGACACGCCAGGGCTAGAAGATGCCACAGGCGTGATGGATTTTTTGCAAGATTATACCGATGCTCGTGCCGATGGCGTTGAGCGATTGCAGCAGTTTTTGCAAGCGGTGCAAGCTTGCGATGAGCGGTTGGACGGCGATTATCGCCAAGAAGCCAAAGTCATAAATAGTCTGTTGTCTGCCGATATTGCCATTTATGTGATTGATTCCAGAGAGCCTGTGCTTGCCAAATACAAAGACGAGCTGGCGATTTTGGCAAATTCTGGCACGCCGATTTTGCCTGTGTTTAATTTTACTGCCATCGCCACACAGCAGTTAGATGCGTGGCGTGAGATGCTGGCTCGGCGAGTGTTGCACATTAGCAATGCTTTTGATACGGTGGCTTTTGATTTTGATAGTGAGATGGCACTTTGGGAGAATTTAAAAATTTTATCCAATCACAATGCCAACATTGCCAAACTACAACAGGAGCGTGCCGAGACTTGGCAGGATTTGCTAGAGATGGGTTCTGGACAAATTGCTGATTTTTTAATCAATGTCGCCGCCTTTGCTCAAAAAATCGACAGTCAAGCCGACCCTGCACCGATATTAAATCGCATGCAACATGCCGTCCGCCAAGCTGAGCAAGTTTTACAACAAAATTTGCTCACACTGTATCGCTTTTATCATAGCGACATTCACCTAAGTCAGATGAGCATCACAGGGGCGACGCAGGATATTTTTGATAAAGAAATTTTGGCACACTATGGGATTCGTACCGCTGGCGGTAGTGGTATCGGTATGCTTATCGGTGCTGGCATTGATGTGGCAACACTGGGGGCAAGCCTTGGGCTGGGGACTGCCATCGGCGGCGTACTGGGCGGGCTTTTGCCCAACACCCACACCATCAAGGATAAGGCAATGGGCGTACAGACGCTGACCATCGATGCAGCCACCATCACCCTGCTGGCAGCTCGAGCCCAAAGCCTACATCATCATCTAAGACACCGTGGCCATGCCAGCCTTGCTACCATCACCGCAGACAGCGAACGCCTGCCTTGGCAAAGCGACAACTTACCAGCACCCATCAAAAAAGCACGCACGCACCCCAACTATTGCAGTCTTGACGATGGTGATGGCAATGGCAGCAATCTTATCGACAACCCAGATAATAAGGCAGCACTGCGAGCGGATTTGGCGGACAAATTGGCAGAAATCTTAATTTTACATCAACACAATTTGTAATTTTATTGCATTAAATGATTAAATTTTGCCGTATTACCATACAGCCATTTCATAACAAATGATGGATTTGTAAAAATTTGATCTAAAATTATGACAAATCAATTCACTTTGAGCAAACCCAAACGCTCACCTTCAAATAGCTCCATCTCGGGGGCAAGCGTAAGCATAAAGCGGTCAAAATACAACAACTGCTTCAATAGCAACGCAAAATCACGGGGAAAATGAATGCCATGCCGCTTGCCGATTTCTACCATCTCAAGCATCATGGCGTTTAGGCTGTCGTTGGACGATTGTGGCGATTTGGTATTTTGACTCACTTTGCCCAGTACTCTTTTTAAGTCGTCCGCCAGCCGCTCAAGGTTCATCTTATCCATGCTGTGCGTCATGCCAATATTGACCATCGCCCTTGCCATGCCGTGATAATCGTTATTTTGTAAGCTCTGCACCAGCTCAAAACACGCCTGCAAACTGCTTGGCTCAATCGCCCCCATCAAGCCAAAATCCAAAAAGGCAATGCGTCCATCTGTCAGACGCATCAAATTACCTGCGTGCAAATCGGCATGAAATTCCCCCGTCATCATCAAGGACAAAAACCAAGTGTCCAGCACATCGCTCATCGCTTGCTTGCTGTCATTATCAGCCGTCCAGACCAAGCTGTCATCAACCAGCGACTTGCCATCAAGCAAATCCATCACCAGCACTTTTTTGGTGGATAAGTGATGATGCACCGTCGGAGCGGTAACTCGTGTGTTGCCAATTTGCTCAAGATGAGCGATGAATTTGTCAATATGCCGACTTTCTGCCAAAAAATCAGTCTCTGCCAGCATTCGCATTCGCATTTCGTCAATAATCGGTGCCAAATTTGCCATTTTTAGGCTAGGAATCGCCTTCTCAAGCAACCAAAACACACCATGCAGCACATTCAAATCGGTCTGCATCACCGTGCTGACATTGGGTTTTTGTACCTTTAATGCCACCTGTCTGCCGTCAGTCAGCACCGCCTTATGCACCTGAGCGATACTCGCCGATGCCAAAGGCACAGGGTCAATGTACGAAAAAATATCACCCAAACCACGATGCTCATTCTCCAGCTCATCTGCCAAAACTTGGCGAATTTGGGCAAAACTCACCGCCGCCGTCTGATCCAAGCAGCCTTGAAATGCCAGCACATATTCACGGGGGAAAATCGATGGCGTGCTGGCGATAAATTGCCCAAGTTTGATATAAGTTACGCCCATTTGCTCAAACGCTTCACGCAACAAATAAGCGTCCATCTTATCGCCTTTTGCCACACGCAATGCCGACAGCCCAGCCACGCTTGCTGTCCGATGGATACGCCCCAGAATTTGTACGCCTTGGGTTAAGTGTTTTTTGACAAAATGAAATGGATTTTTTGACATATTGGTTACTTTTTAGTGGGTATTTGTTGATGATTGATTTTTGATGATAAATGGCAAAATGTCAATGTAAAAAACTGTAAACTCGAAAATCGCACACTTGCAAAGTGTAAACTTGCAAACTTACAAATTATAAAAATATAAAATGATTTACCGATATAATTTTAATCAATGAATAAAATTAACTTAATGATTACCACACACCAAACACGCCAAATCTGGCGAAAATCGTGCGTGCCGCAACTGCAAGCCATCACCCTGCCAAATCAACAGCTGATTGGCGATTGGGTTGATGCCCTTGCCCAAAAAAGTCAATGCCACCTGCGATGCCAACGCCCCAATCACCGCCACCGTACTTGCCAGCACACCTGATGTTGCACAGCTTTGCTCATCGCTGGCATCTGAGCCAAAAACGCATTGATAACAAGCCGTCTGGGCAGTGTATAGGGCAATTTGCCCTGTTTGAGCGATGGCAGATGTGGACAATAGCGGATAATGATGCTTGCGGCAAATTTGGTTTAATAAATCACGAATGGCAAAATTATCAGTGCAATCAATCACCAAATCGACATGCTGTAAATACCGCAAGGCATTATCGGTATTGATTTTATCAACGATAGCATCAATCTGACAAAAGTGGTTTTGTCGCCGAAGTGCCACTTTAGCAGCTATCGCTTTAGGCTGATTGATGTCATCGGCGGTGTATAGCACTTGTCTTTGTAGATTGCTGTCATCGACTGTATCGTCATCGATGATGGTCAGTCTGCCAATGCCTGCTCGCACCAGCACCTGAGCCACAGGACAGCCCAAGCCGCCCATACCAACGATGATAGCGTGGCTATTTTTTAGGCGAATTTGGGCATCAATGTCCCAATCGTCCAACAAAATCTGCCGTGCATACCGCATCAGCTCATCATCGCTCAATGTCGTATTGTCAAACCCAGCGTCGCCAGTCGCCTGTGTCATTTTGCCACCAAATTGTCCTGATTATTGCCTTAATTATCGCTCTGATGATCACAACCGCCATACCAACGAGCCAAAGTTACTCGCTCATTGCTGCCATAATCTTTGACCGTCTCAATCGCCACAAAACCTGCCGCCTGATACAACGCCCTAACCGACTTGGCTTGGCGATAACCATGCTCAATCACCATCAAACCGCCATCGGACAAATGCTCTCGTCCATTTTTGATGATTACATCAATATCCGCCAAACCGTCATCTGCTGCCACCAAAGCGGTGATTGGCTCATGTGCCAAACCAGCCAAATGTTCATCATCATCGCTGATGTATGGCGGATTGCTGACGATAATATCAAATCGCCCTGTTACCGCCTGATACCACGCCGATTGTACCGCTTGGCAATTGTCCGCTTGCAGGCGTGCGATGTTCTGGCGTGCCACTTGTAGGGCATCTGCCGACAGCTCCACCGCCAGCACCGATGCCAAAGGCAGCTCAAGTGCCAAAGTGATGGCAATGCAGCCTGAACCTGTACCCAAGTCCAAAATGCGTGGCTGGTAATTGGCTTGAGTCTTGGCAAAATTTAGCACCGTCTCGACCAAAATCTCGGTATCTGCTCTAGGAATCAGTGTATGCCGATTGACCACAAATTCACGACCCCAAAACGCCTGATGACCCAACAAATACGCCAAAGGCTCGCCTGTCATCATGCGTGCAATGCCTGCATTTAGCTGTGCCGTCTCATCAGCGGTCAAGCGATAATCATCATCAGTCATCAAAAACACTGCAGACTTATCCAGCACCGCAAGCAGCCAGCCGTCCAGCCAGTGCATTGGCAGCGTCTGGCTGCACAATTGGCGAAATGCTCGGCGAATATCACGCACCGACTGCTGCGGCAAAATGGGCATCTTGGACATCAAAACCGCCTATTTGTCAATTTGTGGATTGCCAATATCGATGTGGCGATTGACCAAATAAATCAACAGCAGCACAGGAATGCCCATCAAAAAGGTAATCATAAAAAATGTGCCGTAATTGGTCGCTTCAACAATACTGCCCGAATAACCGCCCAACACCTTTGGAATCAGCGTCATCAATGATGAAAATAACGCATATTGCACCGCAGTAAAACGAATGGAAGTCAATGCCGATAAGAACGCCAAAAACACCGCACTGGCAAGACCTGCCGCCAAGTTGTCAGTAATCACCGCAAAATACATCACCGATACCGTTGGGTAATTGGACAGTAGGATAAATAATAAATTGGTCACACACGCCAAAATCGCCCCCACATTCATGGCTTTGATGATGTTGATTTTTTGGGCAAGCCAGCCGCCCAAAAAGCCGCCGCCAATACTGGCAACAACACCCACCAATTTTACTGCATTGGCAATCTGAGTCTTACTAAAGCCCAAATCTTGATAAAAAATGTTAGAAATATTACCAGCAATCACATCACTGATACGATATAAGCCAATCAATGCCAGCAATAAAATCGCTTTTTTGCCATAACGATAAAAAAAGTCCGCCACTGGCTCAACCCAAGTTCGCATGGCAATGGCTTTTGGCACCACACCCACTTTGACCAAAGAAAAGCCCAATGCCGCAAACGCTGCAATACCGCCAATAAACTGCAAGCAGCCAAATAAAAAGCCAGCCAGCACACTTTCAGTCTGGGGCAATACACCACCGATGGTGCGAAACGCTGCAATAAACGCAATGATTGAAACAAAAAACGCCGCCACCAGTCGCAGATAATCACGGTTTTCTTGGGTAACTGGTTTTAGGGCAACTTTTGGCTCACGAATAACAAGCGTCGTTGCCACGCCCACCAGCATCACCGCTGCCATGATGAGATAGGTTTTTTGCCAAGCGGCGTAATTATACGCTTCCATCGCCGAACCAAAAAAATCCGCCAAATACAACGCACCCGCCCCTGAGACTATCATACCGATTCGATAGCCCATCACATAAGTGGCAGACAGTGCTGGCTGCATATCAGCAGGGGCAATCTCAATGCGATACGCATCAATCACAATGTCCTGCGATGCTGACGAAAACCCAAGCAAAACCGCACCCAATGCCATCACTTGTAGCATGTGTTCATCGTTATGCGGATTGGTCATCGCCATCAGCACCAAAGCGGCAATGATGGCCATTTGGGTCAAAAGCAGCCAGCCACGACGCCGCCCCAACAGGCGTGTCAAAATCGGTACAGGCAAAGTATCCACCAGCGGTGCCCAAATGAATTTGAACGAATAGCCCAACGCCGCCCAGCCCAACATCGTTACGGTAGCACGGTCAATGCCAGCTTCTCGAAGCCACAAGCCCAAAGATGAAAAAACCAGCAACAATGGCACGCCTGCTGCAAAACCCAAAAACAGCAAACTCAATGCCTGCTTATTAAAATAAGCCTGCCGAAAAGCCTGCCACGAACTCAAATTGTGCTGTGTGTGAATTGTTGAACCGCTCATGTTGCCCCACTTGCAAATTGAAATTGGAGAAATAAATTTATCCATTTTACCTTAATTTTGCTTGCTTTTCTCGCCATTTTCACAAATTCCCCTACCTTTTTTTATCAAAATTGGGTATATTGTGCAAATTCCCCAATTTATCGCCCAGTAAGGATTGTTATGGCCATTGATATTGTGATTAATCAGCGTCATTTGCAAATTCAACTCAAACAACTAGAAACCGTTTGGCATACGGTAGTTAATGGCTACAATCTTAGCCAAGCGGCTGAATTGCTACACACCAGCCAATCTAGCCTATCCAAGCAAATCGCCGCCCTTGAAAGCCAGCTAAAAACCGATGTGTTCACTCGCCAAGGCAAACGCCTAACGGGACTTACGCCAATTGGCAAGGCGTTATTGCCGCACATTGAAGCGATTTTTGCCGAGATTCGCACCATTGAAAATTTGAGCCTAGATTTTAATAATGCCCAAGCTGGTACGCTCACAGTCGCCACCACGCACACGCAAGCACGCTATGTGTTGCCGCAGATTGTCAAAGAATTTCGAGAAAAATTTGACAAAGTCAATCTGGTGCTGCAGCAAGCCGACCCTGAAAGCATCGCCCAGATGGTAATTCGTGGGCAGGCAGATATTGGCATCGCTACCGAATCACTGCTGAATAACGATGTGCTGCGTTGCCACCGTTATTATGATTGGTCGCATGTGATTATCGTCCCAAAAAATCATGAACTGGCCGAATTTGCCAATGTCGTTGATGGCGTGGATTTGCCGACTTTGGCAAGCTATCCGATTGTAACTTATCATGGCGGCTTTACAGGTCGTGGGGCGATTGACAAGGTGTTTGCCCAAGCTGGCTTTACGCCTGACATTGTGCTGGCGGCACTGGACTCTGATGTGGTCAGCACCTATGTATCGGCAGGGCTTGGCATTGGTATCATCGCTGAAATGGCGTATCAGCCAGATTATTATCCAGATTTGGTGGCGATTCCTGTCACTTATTTTGGGCGTTTTACCAGTTGGATTGCGGTGCGTGATGATAGCGAAATTCGCAAATTTGGCTATGAATTTATCAAGCTGTGCCAAGCACAATTTGATGCCATGTAAATGGTTTAAATGACTTTAAATGATTTCAAAAGTGATTTGAATGATTGTAAGTAATTTGAATTTGAATGACTGGTATAATTTTAACACTTATCAAGTATTCAATAAAATACTTCTCATCATTTTAAAACCCACCCAAAACAAATCCCCACCGCTTGATGGGGATTTGTTTTACTATTTTGGCAATTTGTTTGGCAAATAGTCAATTTATTTTAAATTTGACATTAAGCCAAGAACAAATATGCCCATGCGGTAACGATGATGATGGCGACAATGTTTAGCCAAAAACCAACCTTCATCATATCACGCTGCTTGATGTGTCCTGTACCCATCACGATGGCATTTGGCGGTGTTGCCACAGGCATCATAAAGGCACACGATGCACCGATACCAATAACCATCACCAGCACTTCAGGCGGCAGACCCAGCTGCACGCCAATCGGTGCAAACAGCGGCACAAGCAATGCTGCCGATGCGGTGTTACTGGTAAATTCGGTCAAGAAAATGATGAACGATGCAATCACAAAAATCACCAATAGCGGCGATGCACCACCCAAAAACGCAGCGATACTGTCGCCCAGTACTTCAGACGCACCTGTATTTTTCATGATGTCCGACAAAGCGATACCACCACCAAACAGCATTAACACGCCCCAGTCGGTATTGTCCGACACTTGTTTCCAGCTGACCAAACCAAGCAACAACACGGCAATGGCAGCAAACAAAGCAATCACCGTATCTGGACTCTTAAAGCCGAACGCTTCGCCCAGCTGCTTGCCAAAAATCCAGCTCACTGCCGTCAATGCAAAAATCACCATGGTCAAAATGCGTGGCGTCGTCCAGCGGATTGGCTCTTGTTCTTCTAAAGTGATTTTTTGGTTCAGATTTGGGCGTAGCACCAAGTACATTGTGCCAATTAACGCTGGCATCAGCACAAGCATCATCGGCAAACCAAAAGACAGCCATTCAGTAAAGCCAATGTCCAGTGCCTTGGCAGCGATCGCATTTGGCGGCGAACCGACCAAAGTCCCCAAGCCACCAATCGACGCTGAATAAGCAATACCCAGCAAGACAAAAACAAAGGTATTGCGGTCTTTTTTCTCGTCAATTTGTCCCAAAAGACCGACCGCCAATGGCAGCATCATCGCCGCTGTCGCTGTGTTACTGATCCACATTGATAGGCCTGCGGTAACGGCAAACACCATAAACACCGCTCTACCCAAATGGCCACCAACTAGGCTAACCAGTCCAAAGGCAATTTTGCGGTCAAGTTTTTGGACATGCAAAGTGGCCGCCAAAGCAAAACCACCAAAAAATACAAAAATAATCGGATCGGCAAACGAAGTCAAAGCCTGCTTGGTTTCAAAATCAGGAATGCCGATAAATAACGCCAACAACGGCACCAAAATCGCCGTTGCCGTCACATGAATGGCTTCTGTCAGCCACAAAATACCGATAAAAGTCGCCAACGCCAAGCCCTTATTTGCCAAAGGTTCAAATGGCAAAACAAAGGCATACAAAACATAAGCAACAATCGCTGCAATGGCAGTAATCACCACGCCTTTGATGGCGTCCGAACGCAACTCGCCAGACGGTGCAACGCCGTCATCACTGTGCTGAAAATCAGTTCTTAGCGTAAAATCTGTCTCATTTGATTGATCTGATTGTGTCATAACTTATCCTTAAATGTAAACACCTATTGAGCGTATATCAAGACCTGTCCATCATACATCAATAAGATAGGGAAGTGGTAACGGCCAGATACAGCAAACAGATACACCAAAAGCTCGTGAAATCACCGATTCCACAAGCGGCATACCCTACCATCGTCCACAACAAAGTTATAATAACAAAAATGTAATATTTTGCAATGTTTTTGAGATAAATAACCGACAAACCATTGAATTTGTTATAAAAGTATTTATTTTTTATATAATTTTTATGTGCAAGAGATAAGTTATGCGTAAATTTAGCCAAATTGACATCGCCTTTGGTTATGCCAATCGCCACAAAAAACGCTTAACAACACATCAAAAATTGGTTACAATAGGTCAAATTCACTTTTGACATCGATTAACCACCATGAGCCAAACGACCGACAACACCCCCAGTAACTTTAAAGACGCTTACGAAATTTTAAAAACCAATGCCGAAAAACTGGAACGCTCGGACGCTTTGGATATTGATAATTTGGTCTGCATTGTTGAAGAATCACTGGCGGCATATCGTGTCTGTCAATCACGCATTGACGCTGTAGAATCGGCACTCAAAGCCGCCTTTGCCGAAGCGGACGGCTTGGATACTGAAGCTTGATTAAATGTTTAAATAAATGTTGATTATTTATTATTCAAATAAAATTAATCGAATTAAAAAAAAACAAACGGTAACTCATCAAAGTTGCCGTTTTTTTATTGCACAAAATTATATAAAATTTATCTGCATCATTTATTCTTTGATTTCAAAGACTTGCTTGAGATACGCCAAGTAAGTATCGTCATCAATCATTGTCTTGCCGGGGCTATCTGAAATTTTTGCCACTGGCTGACCGTTACAGGCGACCAATTTTAGTACGATATTTAATTGCGTTACGCCCATATCATTGGTCAAATTGGTGCCAATACCAAAGCCTGTTTTGATTCTACCAGCAAAATATTGGTGCAAATCCCACGCCTTTTGTAGCGTTAGCCCATCGCTAAAGGTCAGTACTTTGGTTTTTGGGTCAATTTTTAGCTGATGATAATGAGCAATCGCCTTGTCGCCCCATTCGTACGGATCACCACTGTCGTGTCTGAGTCCATCAAACAATTTGGCAAAATACAAATCAAAATCTCGCAAAAATGCGTCCATACCGACCACATCGGTCAAGGCAATCCCTAAGTCGCCACGATACTCACGCACCCAGCACTCCAGTGCCGCCTTTTGTGAATCTCGCAGTCGCACATCTAAGGCCTGAAATGCCTGCATAAATTCATGTGCCATTGTGCCAATTGGTGTGATGCCCAGTGATTTGGCAAGATACACATTGGAAGTGCCACGCACAATCTGCGGACAGGCTTCGTGCAGCGATTTGACCACATGATAATGCCAAGCCTTGCTAAAGCGGCGGCGTGTGCCAAAATCAGTTACGGTAAAAGCCTGCTCTGGGCTGATATTTTGTCCGCTTTGCTCTTGATGATACTGGTGCAGCAGCGTGATTTTTTCGTCAAGGCGACGCTGACCTTCGGCGATGATTTCATCATTTGCCAAACGGCGATAATACAGCTCGCTGATGATACAAAGCACAAAAATCTCAAAAAACATCGCCTGAATCATCGGACCTTCGATATCCACATTCAAAAAGTTATTTTCATCGGTGGATACGGTGATAAAACGGCGTTTTAATGAAAATAACTCTAAATAATCAACAAAATCAGACTTAATAAATCGCAAGCCACGCAGATAATCTAACTCATCTTGGGTGAATCTGAGTTGGCACAAATCATCAAGCTGTCGCTCTAGGTCCGCCTTTATCTCACCAAGCGGATAAACAGTTTGGTGATTGTTGCGGCAACGAAAGCGGTACACGCCATGCGTCTGCGGAAATTGGTGCAGCATCGTTTGTAACATGGTGAATTTGTACAAATCATTGTCCAAAAGCGATGTGATGATGGGCGTATCGGCGGTCAAATTGACACTCATAAGCTCGATCCCTGTGTGATGTTATATTTTAATGATGTAAAAACTCCTATAATACACAAAATTACCAGTATTTGCACCCTTTTCTATAAATTTTTATGTAAATTTCACTATATTTTATAGTTTTTGTTAGAATTTTACCAAAAATGCCTTTTTGTTTTGATTTTTGGTTTTGATAAATTTTAATAAATTCGCCCAACAGCCACGCACTTGATAAAATTTGGCAAATTTGTACCAATCCGCCTTGCAATCTTGGCATAAAGTGCTTATTATGATGACAATTGCCGCCCGTTTTGACTTGTCAAAGTGCGATAAATCACTGACAATTGTCAAAAAATGTCAAAATTGCAAAAAATTGCCAAAATACAATACCATTGGCGGCAAACATTGATTATTGACAAATTATTATGCAAAAAATCACCCCTACTTCATATCCGTCTTTGTGCGACTTATCCAGTGATTCGCTCACTATCCGCCTGCTTGATGATGCCGAGTATAACGCCACGCACGATGCCATGCTAAACCGCACTTTACAACGCATCGAAGACAAAAAAGCAGGCATTCACCACCCTGACGAACTGTGGATTGTCGAGCATCAAGATGTCTATACATTAGGACAAGCTGGTAAACCTGAGCATATTTTATACCAGACCGACACGCCGATTATTCACACCGACCGTGGCGGACAGGTTACTTGGCATGGCACAGGTCAGCTGGTGGTGTATTGGCTGTTTGATTTGCATGGGCTAAATATGGGCGTGCGTGATTTGGTGAGCCACGCCGAGCAGGCCATCGAAGATGTCATCAGCGAATATCTGCCCGACACACTGACCGCAAAGGCTCGCCGAGATGCCCCGGGTGTGTACATTTATAATCACGATGGCGATATGCTGGGCAAAATCGCAAGTTTGGGCTTTAAAATCAAGCAAGGCTTTAGCTATCACGGCATTGCTATTAATCTTATCAATGACTTGTCGCCATTTAACGCCATCAATCCTTGTGGCTATGCAGGCATGCCGATGGCAAAATTATCCAGTTTTGGGCGGTTTGAGTCTGGGCAAGTTGGCGAATTTATTGATAAATTTATCAAAAATATTGCCAGGCGTCATGCTGGCTTGGTTGAATTGCGACCCCAAGATACGCTAAAATAGCACGGTTTTGACCGCTTTGGCGTTTGACACTTTTTTAGCTTTTTAACCTTTTGACTTTTATTACATTGTTATTGATTTTATTTAATTTTTACAATTTTGGAGCAGATTATGGCAGATTTTAATCAAATTTTGGACGCAGGTGATGTTGATGGCGGCGTGATTAATGTCGTTGTTGAAATCCCGGCTGGCTCAAACCACAAAATCGAGTGGAATCGCAAATTGGCATGCTTTGAGCTGGATCGTGTCGAGCCAATCGCCTTTGCCAAGCCTTGCAACTACGGCTTCATTCCGCAGACTTTGGACGAAGATGGCGACGAGTTGGACGCACTGATCATCACCGATCAGCCATTGACCACAGGCATTTTCTTATCTGCCAAAGTCATCGGCGTGATGAAATTTGTCGATGATGGCGAAGTGGACGATAAAATCATCGTCGTGCCTGCTGATGACCGCAACAATGGCAACGCTTATAACAGCCTAGACGATTTGCCTGCACAGCTAATCAAGCAGCTAGAATTTCACTTCAACCACTACAAAGATCTGAAAAAAGCTGGCACAACCGTTGTTCAAGGGTTTTTTGGCATTGATGTGGCAAAACAAGTCATCAAAGAAAGCCAAAAACGCTGGACGGAACAATAATCCAAACCATGATTTATCCGACCAAATAAGCAAATATAGCCAATGTTTTTCATTGGCTATATTTTTTTATTGTATCAGTTAAAAAGTTAGGCAAATTGGGAATTTTGGGGCAAACTTGGATTAAATTGATATTAAACAAAACAAATAAGATGGGATAAATAAGCGTCCATCAAATCAAATCAAAGCAAGCAATGGGTTAATGGGTTACTGGCTTGATGTCAATCTCAATCTCATAATCCATCACTGACGGTCTTTTGCCAAAGGCGTCGTACTCCAATCGCAGCACATGGCGGCCGTTTTTTCTCACTCGATAGCTGCCATTGGCAAAATCATGGACATCAGGACGCACCAAATTTAGGCGAATACGATGATCGGAAATCGTCGCCTGTACGGTCTCGCCAACATAGGGATAAATAAAGTAATCGCAAAACCTGCCAACCATGCTGTCTTGTCTTAGCACTGTGGTGCTATCGACTTTTTTTTGCACCAAATGCGGACAGCTGTCTTGGGCATTGGCTTTACGGACGATGGTTGATGACTGACTCTCGCCAGCTGTCATTTCGGTACTTGTGGCAATGCTGGCATCAAAATTCTGCTCTGACTGCTCCATTTGGCAGGCACTCAAAGCCACAGCGGATAAAGCACCCAAAATCGTACAAACTGTCTGATTGTGTCGCATCATGCCCTATGCCCAACCCATGCCTAAGTCATACACCAAAATTACAATACCGCCTTTATAAGCCATCTGTGAAAACTTTACAACTATGCCAATTATAAATTGTCCGAAAATCCGAACCATTCGACCAATATAGCATAAAATTTACAAAAAATAAACAAAAGACAGCAATTTTTATACCAAATAACAATTTACTTAGCAAACTACTCCACAATATCCACAAAATCAGCCGATAAAACTTTTGCCAAATCCGCTGGTGCCAATCCAATATCACAGCCACGCTTGCCGCCGCTGACATACATCATCGCCAATGTCGCTGCGGTCTTGTGAATGGCGGTTTTTAGGCGTTTTTTCTGTGCCAAGGGGCTGATACCGCCAACAATATAGCCAGTGATACGCTCGGCATCGTCAGGATTTGCCATTTGCAATTTTTTGACACCGACCGCCGCCGCCAGCTTTTTTAAATTCAATCGGCAATCCACAGGCAAAATCGCCACAAAAAACGCCTTGCCATCGGTAGCAAGCAAAGTCTTAAAAACTTCATGGGTGGATAAGCCCAATTTCTCAGCAGCTTCTAGGCCAAAACTGGTCGCATTGGCATCATGCTCATATTCTTTGACCTGATGGGCGATTTTTTGCTTTTGTAGCAGCTTAATGGCTGGCGTCATACTGTATCCAAATTAAGTCCAAGATTGTATCCAAGCTGGTAACTTTTGCCTAATCAACGCTGATTTTGCACGGCTTGGCGGTGGTTTGGTTAGCGATTGATTGGCGATTTTGTGATTTTATCAATAAAAATTAACCAATCATTTAACCATATATCAATTTTTTATCAATATTTGGTCAAGCAATCGGCTTAAGCGGCATCACCACATCGGCATTTTGGGCACGATGACGCAAATAATGATCCAGCAGCACAATCGCCAGCATCGCTTCGGCAATCGGCGTCGCTCGCACGCCAACACAAGGATCGTGGCGACCTTTGGTGATGACATCAACCGCCTCACCGTCCAAATTGATGGTCTTGCCTGCAGTGGTGATGCTGGCGGTTGGTTTTAGGGCGATGGCGACTTTGATGGTTTGTCCGCTAGAGATACCACCCAAAATCCCCCCTGCGTGATTGGCAAGAAAACCCTCTGGCGTCAGCTCATCTCTGGACTCATGCCCAAACTGCTCTGCCACCAAAAAGCCATCGCCAATCTCCACCGCCTTGACAGCGTTGATGCTCATCATCGCATGGGCAATGTCAGCATCTAGGCGGTCAAACACTGGTTCGCCCAAGCCAACAGGGACATTTTCGGCAAAAATTTCCAGTCTCGCCCCACAGCTCGTCCCTGCTTCACGCAGCTTAGTAACCAGCTCTTCAAAGCGTGGCACAGCATCAATATCACCGCAAAAAAACGGATTTTGATTCACCACCTGCCAATCCAATTTGTCGGCTTTTTCGTTGCCAATTTGGGTAACATGACCACGAATCACGATGCCCAATTTTTCTGCCAAGTATTTTTTGGCAATCGCCCCTGCGGCCACGCGCATCGCCGTCTCTCGTGCCGATGAGCGTCCGCCGCCTCGATAATCACGAAAGCCGTATTTCATCGTGTAGGTATAATCGGCATGATTTGGGCGAAAAGTCGTGGCAATGTTGCCATAATCTTTGGATTTTTGGTCGGTATTGCGAATCAACAGCCCAATGGGTGTGCCTGTGGTCTTGCCCTCAAACACGCCAGAGATAATCTCCACCACATCGTCCTCTTTTCGCTGAGTGGCAAATTTGGAAGTGCCGGGTTTGCGGCGGTCAAGTTCGTCTTGCAAATCCGCCTCGCACAGTGGCAAATTGGGTGGTACACCGTCCACAATCGCCATCAAGCCCACGCCGTGCGATTCGCCGCAAGTTGTTACTGTAAAAAGTTGTCCAATGGTATTGCCTGCCATGATGCCGCCTTGTTCAGTTATTGTTTTAAATCTATTTTAAGTTAATTTAAAAATAAATGATTTGTTAAAATCCGATTGATCATTGATGAATGGTTATGATAAATGCTGAGTAATTGCCAAATTACTTGCCTTGAGCAATTTAACTTTTTAAATCAAGCAGTTAATCAAACCTGTTAAAATTTATCAATAGCCAATAAAATGCCGTATTTTAGCACAATTTTTTGGTTGTAGGAAATTCGTAGGAAATTTGCTATCGTTTGCCAAAACCCAGTTAGCCACCTGTCGCCAAAAACTTGCCGCAGCAGGCTTTGAATTTTTCGCCAGAGCTACACAAACACGGCTGCTTGTTGGTGAGCGAATTTGGCACGGTCGGATCCAAAAAATACCACCGCACTTCTTCGCCCTGCTTGATTTTGACAAAAGCCGAGCGTTCATCGTGGCAACCGACGCCATCACTATCAGTACTGACACCATTGTCATTACCAGCAAAGTTGTCTTGCTTGTCAAAATACGCACGAAAATGCACCTGTGCATGACGCTTGCCGATTTTTGGGGCAATGCTGACAATCTCAAGGTTTCGCCAGTGCATCTGTGCTGCCCACTGACTCAATGCCGCCCTGTCCAATAGCCCAGCTTGGGCAGGTACAGTGGTGCGGATAATGTAGTCAATATCCTGCAAAACATAGGCACTGTATCGTGATCGCATCAACCGCTCAGCAGTTGGGGCATTTTGCCCTTGGTGATATGGCTGACAGCAAGTCTGATAATCGCCCAATCCACAAGGGCAAACGGTCGGCTCAACTTTCATGATGCGACTTTCTCATGATGTGATTTTCTTAAGCAGATAATTTTGGGCATCGTGCGTCTCACCCAGCACCGACAATGGGTGCCATTCGCCCTTGCCAGACAGCTCCCACGCCTGCACATCGTCTTTTAGATAATTCATCAAGCCATCTTGGTAGATTTTTTTGAATAACTTTTTATCCAAAATTGGGAATGCAACTTCAACACGGTGTAATAAATTGCGATCCATCAAGTCGGCTGAACTGCAATATAGCCGCTCAACGCCGCCGTTTTCGACATCATTAGCAAAATAATACACTCGAGTATGCTCAAGGAATCTGCCCACCACCGAACGCACACGGATATTTTCGGACAAACCCACCACTTGCGGACGCAAGCAACAAATTGAGCGGACAATCAGGTCAATCTGCACGCCTGCCATGCTCGCTTCGTACAGCTTATTGATGATTTTGCGTTCGGTCAAGGCGTTAAATTTCATGATGACTCGTGCTTTTTTGCCAGCTTTGGCGTGGGCGATTTCATCATCAATCAGACGCATCAAAGTATCGTGCAAAGTAAATGGGGCGTGCAAAATCTGCTTGGCAGGCAGCGGTCTGCCCATGCCTGTCAGCTGCTGAAATACCGCCGCCACATCTTCGGTAACTTCGGTGTTGGCGGTAAACAGCCCATAATCGGTATAAGCCTTGGCATTGCCTGCGTGATAGTTGCCTGTACCCAAATGGGCGTAGCGGCGGATTTTGCCCTGCTCACGGCGGACTATTAGCATCATCTTGGCGTGTGTCTTATAGCCGACAATGCCATAGACCACCACCGCCCCAGCTTCTTGGAGCATATTTGCCACAGCGATGTTTGACGCTTCATCAAATCTGGCTCGCAGCTCAATCACTGCCGTAACTTCTTTGCCATTTCTGGCGGCAGCGGCCAAGGCTTGGACAATTTCCGAATTGACCCCAGAGCGGTAAATCGTCTGCTTAATCGCCAGCACATCAGAGTCGTTGGCAGCTTGCCAAAGTAGATTGACCACAGGGCTAAAGGCATGAAATGGGTGATGCACCAGCACATCTTGCTTACTGATGGCGGCAAACATTGAGCCAGTATCGCTCATGTCAATCTCACGAAATGCCTTAGGAATGGCAGCGGTAAATGGTGAGAATTTAAGCTCTGGGCGGTCAAAGCTGGTCAAAAGCCGAGTCAGGTTTACCGGCCCATTGACACGGTACAGCTGCGAGTCGCTTAGGGCAAATTCTTCTAACAAAAAGTCGCTGATTTCTTGTGGGCAATTGGTCGTTACTTCCAGTCGCACTTCTTGACCAAAACGGCGATTGTCCAGCTCACCTTCTAATGCCTTGGCAATATCATCAACATCGTCCGCCAACGCCAAATCAGCATTGCGTGTTAGGCGAAATTGATAGCAGCCAGTCACTTTCATGCCCAAAAACAGCTCGCCGACATTTTCGTGAATCACTGCCGAAAGCATCACATGATGCTCTTTGCCGCCAGTCAGCTCATCAGGCAGACGAATCACTCGTGGTAGTGAGCGGGGAGCAGGCACGATGGCACGGTTAATATCACGCCCAAAAGCGTCTTTGCCTTCTAAACTGATGATAAAATTCAGTGACTTATTCACCAAGCGTGGAAATGGGTGAGCTGGATCGATACTAATCGGTGTCAAAACTGGCATCACTTGGCTAATAAAGTATTCACGCAGCCAAGCTCGCTGTTTGTCGTTCAAATCATCACGGCGTAGATAGCGGATTTCGTGCTTGGCAAGCTCAGGCAAAATGTCATCATTGAGCATACGGTATTGCTCCGCCACCGCCCCATGAGCGATGGTGCTGATGATTTGCAAAATCTCGCTGGGCTTGCGACCATCTAAGCTGCTGACCTTGTCGCCTTGTTTCATTTTTTGTAATAGACCCGCCACACGGATCTCAAAAAACTCGTCCAAATTTGACGAAAAAATGGTCAAAAAGAACATACGCTCCAGCAAAGGGTGATTGGGATTGGCCGCCTGTGCCAACACTCGCAGCTGAAATCTGAGTGCCGACAAATCACGGTTGATGTAGCAATTTGGCGTAAATCCGCCCTGCTCATCAAACAAATTCTCAAGTTCTGTCAATTTGGTATGTAAAGGACTGGCGTTTGGTTCGGTTGGCTGGGCGTGTTCAGTCATGGCAAAATCCCTAAAAGTTGTCAGAATTTGGCGAATTGCAACAGGCAATGGTCGCAGGCGAATGGTATCAATCATGGCAAAATTCACCAGCACAGCGCTGGCATATCCATCTTTAGGCTGTAAAATTAGTGTACAAAAATTTTGCCAAGGATTCAATGGCTTTTATGGCATTTGCTTTGTCCAAAATATTTTGGCGTGCCGACACTTTACTTTAAATACTCCAATTTGCCAACCAATATGCCAAGTTGATTTTTATGCAGTGATTTATCGTGCTAATCAATCAATTAACTGAATAATTTTGTGAATGATGGCAATTTGACAACAAACCATCAATCATCAACAATCATCGTTCATCACAACCATCAATCATGGCAACTGGGCGGCATTCATGCGTCTTAGGACAATGCGTTGCTTGTTTTTTAATCGCTTGGCGTTAAGATTTTTGCCATAATATTTGGGATTGGGCAACAAACTGATTAATAACGCTGCCTGCTCACGGCTAAGATTTGCTGCTGAACGCTGAAAATAATGCCGTGCCGCCGCATCGATGCCGTAGATGCCTTCGCCAAATTCGGCAACATTTAGGTACACTTCCAAAATCCGCTGTTTGGTCCACAAAGTTTCCATCATCAGCGTAATTATCGCTTCTTCGCCTTTTCGCAGATATGAGCGGTGCGATGTCAAAAATAGGTTTTTGGCAAGTTGCTGGCTGATGGTTGAGCCACCCGCCACCGCCACGCCTTTGGCTTCGTTGGCTTGTGCCGCCGCTTGCATGCTATCAAAGTCAAAGCCGTGATGCGTGGCAAATTTGCCATCTTCACTGGCAATGGCAGCTTGTTTGGCAGCTTTGGCGATGTTTTCATAATCCACCCAATTTTGCGTTACGCTGCCGCCAGATAGACGATGCCACAGCATAAACGCAGAATGATTGACAGGCGTATTGCCCCAAAGCACCAACAGCCCTGCCACCAGCAGATGAAAACTGATAAATAGCACCAACAGTGGCGTTATTATCCATTTAAAAAACCAACGAAACACGCTACAATACTCCAAACACAGCAATTGTGTACATGATAAACCATTGCCAATGTCTTGTATAGCGGCAATTTTTGATGGTTTATTTTTATTTTATTTAATAAAAATTTTAATACAATGACAATCAGTAACCACGATTTGCCAAAACTTGCCAATTTTGATGCACTAAAAACACTCAAAACCAATCGCCATGCCCTATCGCAGACGGACAACACGGCTTTGATTGCTAAGATTTTGAGCAGTTTTTATCGCCAGCCCATTGATGATCAATCCGTTGGGGCAAATGACCCAAACACTTGGTATCTGATTGGCACTGATGGCTGTCATTTGTGCGATAAAAGCCACGCTGTCATTAAGCAAGCCTTTGCCACAACCAGCAACGCCCCAACACTGCAACTGCTGGATTTGGCAAATGCCAGCGATGAGCAGCTGATTGATGCTTTGGGTGTGCTGATTCCTGTGCTAATCACCAAAACACGCCTGTTGTGCTATCCGTTTGGCGTGATGGATATTTTATCTTTACTGCATGATGTTTGATGATTATCTTAATAAAATCAAACGCAATCATTGTGTGATAGTTTAATAAAAATTCATAAAATAGTTATAAATTTAGTCATTTATCCAATCAGAGATATTTTTAAACCTGCTTACCAATTAAAATCTTTGCTAGAACAAAACAAACCGACCAAGCGGTTTTATAATGGCTTATTATGATAATAGCAATAATTTATTGCTCCAGTTTCACCAATTTTAGCAAATTTTCACAGCATTTCGCATAATTTTACAATTTTTATCCCAGTCTGTTACATTGCTTGTCCGATTTGGATTTATAATATGGCTAATACAAATGGTTCATGGCATGACCAATTTAGAAATCCCAAATCCAAGGACAATTTATGAAAAGCCCAATTTTTCTTACTGGCGTTTTGATGACCACCCTAGCCGCCCTGCCTGCCCACGCTGATGAGTATAATCGCATCAGCTTTAGTAGCGAAGTCAAAAGCGAAATCGCCAACGACGAAATGCGTGCCACGATGAGCAAAACCGCCCAAGCTGCCACTGCCACCGCCATCGCCAAAGAACTAAACAGCAGCATTAACGCCGCCATGCAAATCGCCAAACGCTATCCTGAAGTGAGCGTCAGCACAGGCAGACAAAGTACCTACCCACGCTACGCCAATGGTAGCAATAAAATTGTCGGCTTTACTGGCTCGGTATCGGTAGAAATTAAGAGCAATAATTTTGAAAAAGCCAGCCAGCTCATTGCCGATTTACAATCGATTATGGTCATGGAAAATATCGGCTTTAGCGTCTCAGAACAGCTGCGAGAATCCGAAGAAAAACGCCTACAACTACAAGCCATCAAGCGTTTTGGTGATGAAGCTGCCACCATCAGCCAAGCCTTTGGCTCAAGCAGTTATAAAATCGTCAATGTCAGCCTTGGCGGTAATCACAACCACTACTACCGCCCCATGGCAGCAATGTCAATGAAAGTCGCCGATGCCAGCAGTGCCATCGAATCGCAAAGCCTAGAAGCAGGCAACACCACACTGACCTACACCGCCAATGGTACGATTGAGCTGGTCAAATAACCCAATCGCAGATTTATCATCTTTTGGCAAATTGTGCTATCATAAGCGTTATGATTATTTTAGATTATCGTGAGAATTTTATGATAAAAGCAAACAAATTTTTGACCGTTGCCATCGCAGGCATTTTGTCAGCTAATTCGGTTAATGTCGCCTTGGCAAATGCCGATGATGACATCATCTCTGGCGAAGTGGTTGTACCAACGCAAACCGACCACAGCAGCATCAACAGCATCGAGCAAGGCGGCAAGCGTGTTACCATTCATGGCTTGGACGAATATGCCCGTCGTGTCAATGAATCGGCGTGGTCAGAAAATATGAAAGTCAATACCGCCATGACGGTAAAAATGCAAGTTTTGCTTGACTGGAATCACGCATCACCCGGCCCAATTGATGGTGGCTGGGGCATGAACAGCAAAAAAGCCTTGGTGAATTTTCAAAAAATTCAAGGACTTGAAGCCACTGGCAAGATGAATCAGGCCACTTGGGACGCCCTGATTGCCAATATTCCTGCCGAACAGCCAGTTTTGGTGTCTTATACCATCACCGAAGCGGACGCCAAAGGCCCATACAAAAAACTGCCCAACGATGCCGAATCTCGCTCAAAGCTCAAAGCACTGGGCTATGAGAGTATCCAAGAGATGCTCAGTGAACGCTTTCATATGGACATCGCCTACCTAAAAAAACTCAACCCAAATAAAAAGTTTGTCGCAGGCGAAACCATCACCGTGATCAATACAGGCAAGCCGTTTGATGGCAAAATCACTCGTGTGGTTGCCGATCGCAGCGATAAGATTTTGTATGCTTATCACGGTGATCAACTGGTCGCCACTTATCCCACCACAGTCGGTGGTAATGCCAGCAGCACACCGGGTGGCAAATACAAGATTGTCAATAAAGTCAAAATGCCAACTTATAAAGCCACGGTTAATAAAGACAGCGATGAGCCAAAAGTTTTTTATCTACCACCAGGGCCAAACAGCCCTGTTGGCGTCGCTTGGATGGGGTTAAATAAGCCCAGCTATGGTATTCATGGCTCGCCAATCCCTGAAGGCATCAGCCGTCAAGCGTCGCTTGGCTGTATCCGCCTGACCAACTGGGACGTGCTGGAATTATTTGCTGTGATTGAAAATGGTGCAACTGTTGAAATCCGCTAATGCTTTTTTAGCCAGATTTTAATCAAAAGACCTTCTGTTTTTGCAAAAGGTCTTTTTACTAAGTTGCGTTCTTGACCTGCATTATTGGTTATAAATCCTGTAAATTACCCACCAAAAAAAACAGCCCAAGTATTGCTTGAGCTGTTTTTAATTCAATTTTGACTTGACAATGCCAACTGATTATTTGGCTTGATATGCCAATTTGACACCAACGATATAACCGTCATTGTCAGCAAACTCACCCACTTTAGCGCCTGTCGGCACTTGAGCAGTGGCATCGCCAAATTTCAGATATTTACCACCAACGGCAAGCGACCATTGTGGCGTAACATTGTACTTAGCACCCAAACCAACTGAGTAGTAGCCCTTGATTGGTCCTAGTGTGCTTGCAGGATTGCCTGCACCGCTGTCATAGCCCACTGAGCCAGACACTGCCAAGCGATCGCTGACACGCTTACCCAGACCAAGCTCAGCCGACCATTGGTCTTTTGAGTAGCTGACGATTGGTAGGCTTGTGCCAGTGGCGACTTTGGTGGTGTCGCCATAAGTTGGCGGACGAATGTCAAAATCAGCCCAAGGCACATAACGCACTTTGGCGGTCAGTAGCGTGGTTGGGTTGATGCCAGTTTGGAAATCTAAGTTCCATGATTCAGGCAGTGTTACCTTAAAGTCTCGGTTGGTATGTGTATCCAAGCCACGCAATGCCAACACTGGTACGGTTTCGGCGATGGTGCTTTCATGCTCAATCTCTGAGCGATAAGTCAAAGCTGCTTTTAGGGCAATTTCAGGCTTGTGATATGCCACACCTGCCACCCAGCCGACTTGGGTATCGGTGGCGATGCGAGCATCGTAGCCGTTCATGCCACTATAAGCTGTACCACGCAAATGCACTTCGCCATTTAGACGCTGTGCTGCTGGACCACCATATACTTGGAAGTTTTTGTTCGCACCCAATTTAGCACCAACCAGCATGGTGATATTGTTGGTACGGATTTCTACATTGGTACCTTGACCATCTAGGCTGTCAGCAGTATTAGCAATGGTATCTAGCGTATCAGCAATGCCTTTGGTAACAGGATTGCCACGAACCAAGTCTGCAGTACCGTGTGCCAACTCTGGACTGGTGATTGTTGGTGCTAGCTGATTTAACAATTCTTTATATGCAGTCTTTTGCCCTGGAGTTAATGCTGAACTTGCTTCAAGTCTGGCTTGAATTGCTGGCGTAGCAGTCTTAACCAATGCCTGTGTTGTCGCATCGCCATTAGCCACAAAATTATTATCACCACGATATTGTACCGCCGCCCCAAATGGCTCATCATACAGCACACCGACGCTAAAAGTATCATTGATGTCTGTTTTTACGCCATAGCGGAAAAAGTCGTAAGCTTCAGCAACATCTGACACAGGTTTGCCAGCGATGTCCTTGCCTGCGACATCAGCATCGATATAAGTATAAACCGCTTCTGCATAAGTGCCGTCTTGCAAAAACGCCGTAATATCCTGACCTGAGCGATCCATACCAGCAGCGTGTGCGGCAGTGGCCGTCAAAGTCGATGCCACAGCGATGCTGAGTGCTTTATATCCAAATTTTAAGCTCATCACATTCTCCAAATAAAATCCAAGTAAAATCCCTAAAAGGCACAAAATCCACCTTTCTGATAAGCACACAGAAATGTCAATGTTTGTACACTCGTATCTTAAAACAATTTTATAGACAAAACAAGGGAAAAATTGACAGTTTTTGCAATATTTCTGGCAAATTTATCAAAAATCTATCCAAAAAACTTACAAAACGGCAAATTTGCTAAATAATTGAGCAAAAAAAATCACACTTTTGGGCGGTGCTGCACAGTTGTTGTTTTTGGCATGCTTTTGGTGCTTTAGCGTGTTTTGGAGAATTACCTGTTAATTTTTATAACAATTTTATGGCAATCAATCTTTATAATCACAAATCAAAAGTTAATAATGCGGCGGACGATCTGCCAACAAATCAAACGGTGCAATGCCGACATCGGTATTTTTGGCTTGGATTTGCTGATATAAAAGTCGCAACTGGTCTTGCATATCAATAAGCTGCTTGTCTTGGCGAGCGATGATGGCACTTAGGCTGTCGCAAGTGTCTTCCAAAAAGCTGATGCGAGTTTGTAGCTCGATTAGGTCGTGTTCGGTCGTATCAATAGTCATATCAATCACAGTATTTATTATATGGGTTGTATTAAAAGCGTTATTTTACGACATTCTCCGTAAATTTTGGGGAAAATTTGGGGAAAATTTGGTATGATAGTCGGCAAATTGTCTAAATCTTAATAACTGTTATGGCGTTGATTCAATTAAAAAATATCCATCTGGCGTTTGGTGTCGCTCCCATCTTAGGTGGCGTAAATTTTAGCCTAGAGCCGAATGAGCGTGTCTGTCTCATCGGACGCAATGGCGAAGGCAAATCCACCCTGCTCAAGCTCATCACTGGCGATTTACACGCTGATGACGGCGAAGTGCTGATTAAAGATGGCGTAAAAATCGCCATGCTTGCCCAAGATGTGCCAAACCAATCTGCCAGCGTGCTAGATGTGGTGATGAGCGGCAATCGGACCATCGCTCAAGCACTGACGGCGTATCATCAAGCCAGTATTGACTGCAGTCATGGCGATAATGCCGCCTGCGATGCGATGACTTCGCTGCAACATACCTTAGATACGCTGCACGGCTGGGATTTTGAACGCCAAGCCAAGGCCTTGATTGACAGCATGGGACTGGACACTGATGCCAAACTTGATGAACTGTCTGGCGGTCGCAAACGCCGTGTCTTGCTGGCTCGAGCGTTAGTTACCAAGCCTGATGTGCTGCTGCTTGATGAACCGACCAACCATTTGGACATCGAAAGCATCGATTGGCTCGAAAATTTCTTATTAAACGAAAAATTAACGGTGCTGTTTATCACCCATGACCGTAAATTTGTCGATGCCTTAGCCACACGCATCATCGAGCTAGACCGTGGGCAGCTATCCAGCTATGATGTCGCTCAAGGCGTGGGCGGTTATGCTCGCTACCAAGAATTAAAAGAGCTAGAGCTTGCCAGCGAACAAAAAAGCTTTGCCGAATTTGACAAAAAACTTGCCCAAGAAGAAGCATGGATTCGCCAAGGCATTAAAGCACGCCGTACTCGCAACGAAGGACGAGTGCGTGCCTTAAAAGCCATGCGTGAAGAACGCAAAGCACGCCGTGATGTCGTGGGTAATGTACAAATCAGCCAAAATGGCAGCGAAAAATCTGGCAAAATTGTCTGTGAAGTCAATCACTTAACTTTAGAATATGACAACAAAATTCTGCTAAAGCAATTTTCCACCCTGCTCATTCGTGGCGATAAAGTCGGCATCATCGGCAAAAATGGCGTGGGCAAAACCACATTAATCAAAACCATCTTAGGGCTTGATAATTCAGCGATTCAGTCAGGTTCGGTCAAACTGGGTACGAATTTAAACATCGCCTTTTTTGATCAATTAAAAGACGACTTAGACCCCGAAAAATCAGTATCTGACAATGTCTCTGAAGGCTCGGATTATGTCGAAGTTGGCGGTCGCAAAACACACATTTTGGGCTATTTGCAAGACTTTTTATTTACGCCAAATCGTGCCAGAACGCCAGTCAAAGCCTTATCTGGCGGCGAAAAAGCTCGAGTGTTGCTCGCCAAATTGTTGCTAAAACCTGCCAATGTCTTAGTACTTGATGAGCCAACCAACGATTTGGACATGGCGACGCTTGAGCTGCTCGAAGATTTTGTGGTTAATTTTGACGGCACGGTGTTACTCATTAGCCATGATCGCACTTTTATGGACAATGTCGTTACCCAAACTTGGGTTTTTGACACCGACAAGCACGGCGATGGCGTGGTGCGTGAATATGTCGGCGGTTATGAAGATTATCTGGTGCAACACGCCAGATTTGTCGCAAGCCAGCCAAAAACCGCTAAGCCTGAAATCGATAAGCCAAAATCTGATGACAAATCCGATAAATCCGACAAATCCACCAAAGCAGCTCAAGACAAGCAAGATACCACCAAAATCGCCAGCCAAAAACGCAAACTGTCTTATAAAGAGCAGCGTGAGCTTGACAGCCTGCCTGATGAAATCGCAACCTTAGAAGCCGAACAAAGCACCTTATCTGCCAAACTTGCAGATGGTAGCTGGTTTGTCAGCGATTTGGCAGCTGCCACTGCTGCCAGTGAGCGACTGGGCGAGATTGATGAGTTGTTGCTTATCAAACTTGAGCGTTGGGACGAACTGGAGAGCATTGCCAAATGAGCTGCCAATCAAACTCTGATCACAGCTGCGGTTGCCAAACCAAAAAAACCGCCACCACGCCAACCAAAGGCACACCAAGCCTAACCGATACGCACAAGCAAACTCAAATGGCGGACGCCAAGCCATTTTTATGGTCGTTTTTGCACCCAAAAAACTGGGGATTTTGGTTGGTGTTTTTGCTGATTTTGCCCTTGATTTATCTGCCATTAAGACTGCAATTTTGGCTGGGCAAACAGCTTGGCAAATTGGTATTTTTGCTTGCCAAAACTCGGGTCAAGGACACTTTGATTAATCTAAAACTTGCCTTTAGCGACAAGTCCGATGCCGAACGCCTTGCCATCGCTCGCCAAGTGTTTATCAATCAAGGCATTGGCATTTTTGAGAGTCTGTGTGCGTGGTTTCGCCCCAATGTTTTTGTCAAAACCTTTAGCATCTCAGGTCTGCAACATCTGATTGATGCCCAAAAAAACGGCAAAGCGGTGATTTTGCTCGGCGGTCATTACACGACTTTGGATCTTGGCGGTCGTTTTTGTACGCAATTTTTTGCAGCGGACTGCGTTTATCGTCCGCAGAACAATCCGCTGTTTGAGTGGTTTATTTATAATGCACGGCGGCGGATTTTTGATGAGCAAATCTCCAGCCGTGATATGAAAAAACTCATCACTCGTATCAAAGCTGGGCGAGTGATTTGGTATTCGCCCGACCAAGATTTTGGTCTGGAACATGGCGTGATGGCGACTTTTTTTGGCGTGCCTGCCGCCACCATCACCGCACAACGCCGACTGGCAAAGATGGGCGACAAAACCAATCCCCCTGCCGTCATCATGATGGATATGATTCGCCAAACGCCAGATTATATCCCCCGTGGCCGCCGTCCGCACTATCATATCAGCCTAAGTGCCGCACTGGATAACTACCCCAGCGATGATGAAATGCTTGATGCCGAACGCATTAACCGCTTGGTTGAAACCAATATCCGAAAAGATGTCAGCCAATGGATGTGGTTTCACCGCCGATTCAAAAACCAAGCCGATGGCAAAAATTATTATCATCAAGATTTGTCATGATTGGCGATGAATCCTAATAGCAGATAACCATGCCTTAATATTAGACAACTTTTTATTTAAACTTATCAACCATCTGTATAAACACACCGATGATTAATATGTATGATTAGATTATATAAATAATTATCAATTGTCATGATAATTATTACTACTTAATAACCTTAGGAAAATTTATGATTCGTACACTACTTGGTGGCAAAATTCACCGTGCCACTGTAACCCAAGCCGATTTGAACTATGTTGGTAGTATCACCATTGATACCGACCTGTTGGACGCTGCTGGCATTTTGGTTAATGAAAAAGTTGCCATCGTCAATAACAACAATGGCGAACGCTTTGAGACCTATACCATCGCTGGTGAGCGTGGCAGCGGCATTGTCTGCCTAAACGGTGCTGCTGCTCGCAAAGTGCAAGCGGGCGACATTGTGATTATCATGTCTTATGTGATGATGAATGATGATGAAGCCAAAACCCACAAACCCAATGTGGTTTTGGTTGATGAGCAAAACCACATCACTCAAGTGTTGCATTATGAACCTGCCAATACGGTTTGGTAAATCAGTTTAATTTAACTTACCAAAATAAAAATAAAAATAAAAACGAGATTGCTTTATGCCGTCTCGTTTTTATTTTTGGTATCATATCAATTTAATAATTTTAAGCAAATATTAATTATGCCAATTACTTTAAAGTTCACAAAAGTGCTTAAACCATGATGATTTTAAGATAAATCAATGCATCACAAACCAAGCATTTTAATTCAGTCTTTGGCAAATTTTGCCACCAAATTGGCCATTTGCACCGCTTCTGGCGTCGCCAGCTGATTTAGTCCAGCGATAACGCCTGCTTGATTTTCTGGCGGTTTGTTTTGGCTAAGTTTGAACTGAGCGGCAATGTCCAAAATCTCAAGGTCAATCGCCACCAAGGCATCGCACATATTATCCACATATTCTGTCGGTGCATCATCAAGCTGCCACGGCGTGTGGTCGGTTTGTCCAGCCAGCTGCGTCTCAAAAAAATCTGTCGTCTGTGCCAGCACTTGCTTTGCCCCATCAAGCTGTTGTCGTACCGTCGCTGCAGCGGTGATATGCACCGTTTGATAATTATAAGTCGGCACTTCTTTGTGCGTCTTGGCCTTAGTTGGATACCAGTTGGGACTGATATAATGCCTTGCTCCCATAAAAACCAGCAGCCACGGCGTGTCGGTATGTTGCCAAATTTGATTGGCACGAGCGACATGGGTGATGAGTTTATCCACGCCATCTTCAACCACATGAATCACAGGCACATGGCAAGCGCACGGCTTACCGTCAGCAACATAACTGATGGTCGCTAACGGATACTCGGCAATCAAGCGAAAAATCTCACGGCGATCCGTCTGAGCAAAACATTTGGGGATAAACATCATTCAACCTTAATCAATAAACTTAATAAACAATTTAATAAAAAAAATCAAGAAAATCTATCAAACTTTGCCAAAAATTAAACAATTCAAGCAATCAAGCTCATCAAGACAAATCATCAAAATTACACAAAATATCAAGTCATTTAAGCACAGCCAATTTGCCAAGTCAATCCTTAATTTTGCCCAAAAATTTCCAAATCCACCCAAAATCAGCCAAATTCACCCAACCATCACAGCAAATAATCGCCAAAACCGCACATTTGGCATCTTTTACCATCTTTTGACTTTTAACCATAGCCACATCATGATAAAATACAGCGGTTAAATCATAAAAAATGATAAATAACAAGGCTTAAGCATTTTAAGGAATATTGCCATGATTTTAATGATAGATAAAAAACACTTAACAAACAATGATTAAACATGAGTAAAGATGAGTAATAGTCAAATTCAAGCCGTGCAATACTTAGCGTGAAAAAGTTTATTCATTTTGTCTCATCTTTAATCATTGTAACGCAACAAAAAATGAGTATAATATTGAGTACATTTTTGCTACACTCAAAATCTTATGCTCACAGATACCCAAATCAAAAATCTTAAACCCACCAACAAAGTCTATCGCAAAACCGACCAACAGGGCTTGTGCATCGAAGTCCGCCCCAACGGCAAAAAATACTGGTACTACCGCTTTTCATTTGACAAAAAAGCGACCATGATGTTGCTTGGTGAATATCCACTTTTGAGCTTGTCAGACGCACGAGCCAAACATTTGCAGATGCGAAATTTACTCAAGCAAGGCATCAACCCTATCACCAAACAGCGACAAGACCGCAAGACACAGCAAGCCGAACGCCAAGATTTGTTCAAATACCACGCCGATAACTTCATTAGCCGCTTGGAACAAAAGCGATCCGCTGGCTATATCCAGCAAATCAAGGGTCATCTAAGACGGCACATTTTGCCCCAAATCGGCGATAAAGCTATTAAAGAGATTGATACTGTTGATATTATCGAAATGATGCACGCCGCCTTAAAAAATGTGACAAATAACCGTGGCAAGCGTGGCACTGGCGAAGTTACCGCCGAAATGTGCCGCCAGCTTGTCAGTCTGATTTTTCGTCATGCGATGCGGTCAGTGCGTGGCTTACACGACCCAACGATTGCCGCCAAGGGTGAAGTTGAGCGTCCGCCCATCAATCATGCCAGAGATTTGACACTTGATGAGCTTAAGCAATTTTTAGGCAGACTTCAAGAATACGGCGGCATGCCGTCCACAATTGGCGTAATACAGACTATGTTATATACCATGTGTAGAGCCAAAGAAGCACGCTTTATGCGTTGGGAACATATCGACTTTGAACGCAGGCTGTGGAATATTCCGCTGGCAGAAATCTCAAGACGCAAGCAAGGCGAACGCAACATGAAAACCGACCGTCCGCATATTGTGCCGCTGTCTAATCAGATGATGCAACTGTTAGAAAAAATGCACAAAATCAGCGGACTTGGCGAGTTTGTTTTTCCATCGAACAAAAACCCAAGCCAGCCAATTGGCAAAATGACGGTAAACGGAGCCATCAGCTACATGGGTTTTGATAATATTTCTGGGCATGATTTGCGATCGACTGGCTCCACTTACTTGCACGGCATGGGCTATGACACGCAGCATATCAATCTACAAATGGCACATGTCGATAATACAGTCAGCGGCATCTATAATCATGCGTTATACTTGCCAGAGCGGACAAAAATGCTACAAGCATGGGCAGACTACCTAGACAGTTTGCGATTTTGATTTTTTTTTTGCAAAAAAAAACCCAATTTTTTTTCATTTTTCGCTTGATTTTATATAACGGAAGTTATATAATACAAAACATAAAGAACAGCAACCAAAACCGCTTTTGAGCGTATGGAGATTTCAAATGACTAAATCAGAACTTTTTAAAAAAGCCCACGCACTAACCAAAGCCATCATCAAAGCAGGCGATGATTATCGCATCACTTTTGGTCTTGCCATCAAAGCCATCTTGGCAGACAGCAAAAATATTGTTGATACGCTACTTGCTCTAGGTTTAAAAATTTGGGAAAACTACGGCAAAAAACGCATCTATATGACTGTTGCCCAATTTAATCAAGCGACCAACAGCAAAAGCATCTTAAATTCACGCTACACCACTTATTTTTACGATTTCAAAGCCAAAGCGATTTATATGGTTTACAAAAAGAACCGCCCAAGCTTGGAAATCCAATACTAAAAAAAATTGAAAATTTTTGCAAAAAATGCTTGACTTTATATAAATTCCCTTATATAATAACCCCATCAAGAGCAATAACGCACTTGATGAACACTAAAACCGCTTTTTAGCGTATAGGAGACAATATGAAAACTTTAAACCTAACCGCCGCTGGCAAAACTTTCAATATCGCTATCGAATTGGACGAAGTGATTGATTATAACGCAGAATATGGCTTTGAGATGGGCGATGAAGAGTACCGCCAAGGCTGGGTTGGTGTCAATGTGATGGTATCTATCAACGACAGCAATTTATACGGTCAAATCCAGTATGACCAAAGCACAGGCTGGGGCTTAGACTTGGACGGCAACACATTTTATAGCGAAGTTAAAGACGCCGTTTTTAGCGAATTTAGCGAAGATGCAATCTGGGCAAAACCCAACCACCCCACCGACTTATATTTTGAAGTAACAAAACTGGTTGAAAGCGTGGTACAGCACATTTGCCAATTTGCCGAAACTGTTTAATCTCATCGACCCAGCCAAGTCGTTAAACTGGCTTTTTTAGCGAGACAAATCATGACAAAAACCCCAGAATACACGCTAAGAGCGATTAAAAAATATCAGCAGAAGAGACGCCAAAAAAGAATTGATTTTCACATTGAAAAAGATGCCGAATTACTGGCTAAGATTGATGCAGATGACGGCAGTTTTAGCGAATTATGCCGCAAGCTGCTTAGGCAACACTACCAAATCACGGAGACAAATCATGAATAAAACTGAATTAAAAGCCAGCCGTTTAGCGGTTGGCTTGTCTGTTAATGAATTATCAGAAGTGCTTGAGATACGCCCACGCACAATTCAATATTGGGAAGCGGGCAAAATGCCAATCCCTGCCGATGTGCATATGCAGATGATAGATTTGGGCGGTTTGTTGTCATCATGCATAAAATTCATTGAAGAATATGCCGATGAATACAACAAAGCTCATCGCAGTGATGAAGTTGCCCCCGCCAAGCGAGCATTTTTCCCTTATTTTGCTCATTTTGACTTTTTTACCGCCGCCACTGGCGTTACTCATATCGCCACTTTTCGGGCGTATCAGTCTGCGGTGGCTCATTTGTACACCATTGGCAAAATTAAGATTGATGAAAATGCCGAAATTCCCCAAGATTGTAAAATCTGGATTTTGTTCAACGATGAACATATTGATGATTGTGAATAACAAAAACCCCACTTGTTACAGTGGGGTTTTTTTACTTTTGTCATCGAAAAAGTTCGAATTTCAAAAGCGTTAATTAAGCGATCTGTGCGACCGATAATATTAAAAGTTATTACTTTTAAGGACAACCTTACGATTGAAAATTAAAAATAATATTTTCTAAGCGACCTGTGCGGTCGAAAAACATACTTAAAAATTAAAGTAAAAAATACCAATTTCTAAGCAGACTGTGCGTCTGATAACACAGGTTGAAACCCTAAAAATATCACTTTCTAAGCAGGCTGTACGCCTGTAACTCAACCTGTGCTATCATTACAACATATTGTTGATGATAATGCAAGTTTTTTTGTACTTTTTGTAGAAAAAAAATTGATTTTTTTTGCAAAAATTTGAAAATAATGCTTGACTTTATATAAGTTCCCTTATATAATAACCCCATCAAGAGCAATAACGCACTTGATGAACTTGAAAACGCCAAAGGCGTACAGGAGATTTAAAATGACTATCGCAAATACACTACTTGAAATGGGCTGCAAAATCTGGGAAAAAGGCGACATCAAACGCATTTATATGACCGTTGAGCAGTTTAACCAAGTGACTGACCGTGAATACAACCTAAACGCAAATAACAACAAAATCTACTACGACTTCGCCAAAAACGCCATCATGCGTAGCTACAAGGGCAAAAAGCCAACGGTTGAAGTGCAATATTAATAAAAACGCCCCCGCTGTTGAATTGGTGGGGGCATTTTCTACCCAATCACAAACACCTGCCCACGCTGTTTGCCGCTGGGGTGCTTATAGCCCAGATGCACCCAAGAATTGGGGCTTTTGGGATACTCAATAATGGCTTGGTCAAATTTGATGCCTTTTTTTGGCAATTCTTTGGCTAAAAATTGCACGATTTGGCGAGTGTTGCCGAATTTGGGACAATGAAAATCAATGGCATAGCCGAATTTATGGGCAGAGTTTGCCGCTCCGCCCACTTTGCTATTTAGCTGTGGCGAGCGGTAGCCACTGGTAATGTGCATCGCTTGCCCTAGAATTTCTCGTGCAGGTTGCCACAGATTGACACTGCTATCAATCAGGTTTTGTAGCACCGCTTGATTGGGGATATTATCAATGCCGTAGCGTTTGGCGGTTGGGCTGATAATCAGCTCATTTAAGCTGATATTGTCGGTGATTTTAATCACTTTGCCAGCGTTTAGGGCGGCACGCAACGCCTGCTTGGACTGCTCGCCCCAAATGCCATCGGCGGTTACATTAATTTGATTTTGAATATTTTTGATGTTCATGTTTCTTTCTCTTTTTAAGTTTGTATCGTAAGCAGTGCTTTTGGACTTGTAGCAGCACGCCGCACCAGTAAATTAAAAATAAAATGCGTGCAAAGGTCTCTACTCGTGTAAAAGTAATCTCGAATGGGTCTAAATGCTCAAAAAACTGGTCAAGGATTGAATAGCCCATCATCGCCCACGCCAAATTACCCACCGACACTAGCCAAGTATCGGTAACATGGTCATTGGCGTGCTTGATGAATGTATATAAACCGACGCTAAGACCCGCTACGCAACATGCCACATTGACATACATTATCATTGCTTATCCTCCTTTGACCACGGTAGAAATTTGTCCTTGGCTTTGCTGTAAATCTGGTCTTGGCGGCGTTGGTCAGAGATAAACACCAACAGACCTGTTACAATCGGCGTACTAAGCAGCGACGCAATAAACGCCCAAAATAGCAAGGTTGGCGGCGGTGGCTCGGCGTTTTGGTTGAGATATACCGCAATCGCCATGCCGCTAATCGTGCCAATTAAGGGCTTGGCGATAAATGGGTGTCGCAGGCGGTTATCAATATCATCAATCTTGACAAAGCCACTGGCAAGACCGCCCATCATGCTAAACAGCCAAAAGCCCAGCCACGAAGTTAAAAAAGGGGCTTGCAGCCCTTCGATTATCACAGTATTGCCCCCTAATTGTAAGGAAAAGGTAAATTGGTAACATCTGCCACTAAAATATTGGGAAACGCTTGGGTGGTTTTATCCAGCCAGTCAAATCTTGAGCCGTTACGCAGAACATAGCGGTCAGTTGACAATGGCACATCTTTAACGCATGCCAAAGCCAGCACTGCCCCATTGATGCCCATGCTTGAAAAAGTTGTGGTACGCAAATCACGCCCAAAACTGCCCAATATATCCACTGTGCCGATTTGTGACTCGGCGGTGCAATAGGTGGCATAGCGTCTGTTTTTATCCAGCAGTTTGACAACATAATCTAAGCTGTTATCCATCGCTTGCCCCCAAACGCCATGCTGATTGTTGAAATAATATCTTTTCAATTCATGGGTTACAGCAGGCTTACCAGCCACTTGCCCAGTTTCGAGGTATTGGCTGATATAATCATGGACGATTTGCAATTGCTCTCGTCGCTGCGTTTGTTTGACTTGAGCGATTTGTAAAATTTGACCAAGATACGCACCGCCATCACTACCATCTATTCTGTCATAAGCAATCGCCTTGGGTATGTAGCTGGCTTTGGGCTTATACGCCACCAAACTATGACAAATGTGCAGTGGCGGATTGGCGGTTGAAAAAGTCAGCACGCCATTTTGGTCATACAGATTTAATCCAACTTTGGTTTCTCTTTGCATAAACGCATCAAAAAAATAAAAGCGGATTTTATCAAGCATTCTGGGGTCTGCTGAGATTGAGCCGAAATAAAACCGATAGCCATTTTTGCCTTTTAGCACCTTGAAGGGATAGACGAAATTATAATCACGCCCACCATTGATTAAGCCATAACTGTCATAAATTGTCCCATCATAATGAATAAAGCAAATTGGGCAGTTTTGACTAACCACATCAACCGTGAACACATGAGAAAACAAGCCCTTGACCACATCGTGCAAAATGTTGGCTGGGTTTGATGCACTGTCACCACGATATTCAAAGCCACATGATTTAATCAGCCCATATTTGACCAAATTGGCATCAAGTAGCAAACTGCCGTCTGCTTTGTAAGTTTTAAATATAGCCATAATAAATTCTGTACTCCACGGCAATAAAACGATTGTCCGACTTATACGGCTCAAGATAGCGATAATCGCCTGTTTGATTGTCCACATGAATGACCGCAAAATCTTGTCGTGCCAAGCCTTGAGCAATGGGCATATAAACTTTTTGGCGGTCAGCTGGGGCGGTAAAATTAATCCGCCCCTGTGCATTTTTATTGGCAGGCACGGTGATAAAACCGACCAATTTTAAAAAATCGCCATCAAGCCCCACCAACAATTTGCCGTCTTTGCTGTAAGTTTTAAGCATTAAAAACTCCCAATTCAAAGGCTTTTTTGCCATTGCTATAATAGCCAACCAAGCCACGACTGGTTAGCGTAACTTTTGTGCCATCGCCAAAACTTGAGTTAATCTCAAGCTCACCATTCTTGTACAACCGCCAACCACTCCGCCCAGCCACATAATTATCCGACTGGATACTATCGGCGATTTTGAGCATATTAATTGAGCCATTTTTAATAAAGGCATCATTAATATAAGTCCCTGCTGGCACTCGCACGCCGTTAATCGTCTGTGTGGTAGTCTGCACGACAAATGGCGTGATGCCCTTGCCCCTGCCAGTAGGCGGTGCGATATAGAATTTATCGGCGTTTACGGCAAAGTCTGACACACCGCCACCACTTGCCAAGCCAAAGCCTGACACTCGTCCGCCAGTATCAACTTTGACCGTATATTGGGCTTTTAATCCATCAATACTTGTCGCATGCTGTTGAATGCTGGCGGTTTGCCCATTGACCTGCGTTTGCAAAGTGGTGATTTTTTGGGCATTGGCGGTGTCTTTGGTCGCTTGAGCGGATTTGTACTCATCAAGCATGGCGGTGGTTACGGCATCGGACGGCGTATCTTCAGGAGCAGGCGTCCAGTCGGTAGCGATATTGCCACGCTCCATTTTGACTTTGTTAATCGTTGATACAGAGTTGGCATTTCGTGGGTAGAAGTACAGATTAAGATGCGTATTATCAGCCTGATCAGCACTGTCATCTCCGCCATTTGCCAGCTTCCAAGTGCCTGTACCATGGTACACGCCATCGGAGATTTTGGTTAATTTGGTGATTTCGCCCCAGCCACGACTGTTAAATACACCGATTTCACCGTTTCTATCCGCTCCAAGCTCGCCCCAAAGCGTTACAGAAAACACTTCGCCCACGGCTGGAGCGTCTGTCAGTCGATAGCGTGTAGAATAGCCTGCTGTTTTTGTCGTGCCTGAATCTCTGAGCAGATTGCGTCCGCCCACCGCCAAATTATCAAACCGAGCATTGAGCTGGCTTTGAGCTGTTGCCAGTGCTTGCGTGGCATCGCTTGTGGTTCGCTCAAGTGTGGTAATTTTGCTCTCTGCTGTACCGACACGCCCATTGATGCCTTGTACCGTGCTGTTTAGCGTGCGAATGGCTTGGGCGTTGGCGTTATCGCCTGTCGCTCGTGCGGTTTCTTCGCTAGCGATACGGCTTGTTAAGCTACTATCAGCAGATTTGTAAGCAGTATCTAAGCTATCAATCCGACTTGATAACGCACTGTCTGCGTTACTGCGTGCCGTGATTTCACTGTCAATCTTGGCGTTGGCTTGGCTGTCTGCTTGCTTGTAAGCAGCGTCCATGGCGGTGATTTGCTGGCTTAACGCTGTATCGGCATTGGCTAGCGTGGTTTTTAGCGTCTGCAAATCTGCACTGCTTGCCTTGCCATCAATCGCAGTTTGCAAATCTTCAGGAGCAGGCGTCCAGTCTGTGGCGATGTTGCCTTTTTCTAGCTTGACACTGTGGAACTCAAACCAATCTGACTCCGAAAAATTACCCAAAGCCCCAATCATCAAGCGTACAGTATTACTTGTCCATGGTGCGACAAATGTAATTTGGTGTCGTGTATCAAGGTTATTAGTGATATTGATTTTTGGAACAAAAAACACACCACCTTCTGAGCTATGGCGAGTAAAAAGGATATAATTCAAGCCAGTTTTGATAAATCCGCTTGTGCCTTGAGCGTTGAATGATAGTGTGTAAGTTTCTCCTTGTTTTAGTGAGTTTTGTTCTGTTGCATGCACTACACCAATTTGTTGTTGCTTGACATTATTTGAGTTCACACGAATTAACTGGCGGTGCTTGAAGTTTGTTTTTGTGAATGAGCGTGTATGACTGTTCCAAGTTTTGATTGAATTAAACTCACTATCAATCAACAAATTGCGATTTTCGATAGATAAACTGTCAAATCTCGCCCCCATTCGCTCGATACTTGCCGCCTGCGTGGCTTGAGTTTGGGTAATCTGCGTGATTTGGCTGGTGGCATTATCCGCCTGCGTTTTTAGCTCGCCGTATTTTTGATTGAGCGTACCAGTCGTTACCGACAATTCACGAATTGACGACGCATGATTATTCACCGACTGCGTCAGATTAGTAATTTGCTGGGTTTTGGCGTTTTTATCGCTCATTAAGCTAGTGATATTTGCCACCGCTTGCGTGATTTGCTGTCTGTGCGTTGTGATATTTGCTACCGCTTGATTGAGCGTCGTTTTACTGGCGTTTAGCTCGTTTCGTGTGCTGTTAATGCTGGTTTCAAGCGGTGCAATCTTAGCAATCGGCGTACTTAGGCTTTGGTGCAAGTGGCTTTGGTTGATTTGACCGCTGATTAAGTTTAGCACTTTTTCGGCTTGGGCTTCGGTTGTGCCATTTGCCCACGCTGTCCAGTCCGACGCATTGCCCAATTTATCGACAATTCTAGCACGATAAAACTGGGTCAAATTGCCCTGCAAGCCTGTAATTTCATGCTTATTTGTCGGATAAGCAAAAGTAGCCAGTGTGCTAATGTTCGTGCGTCCATCAGGGCTGACTTGAATTTCAGTAAAGTTGGTATCTTCACTGCCTGTGTCAAACGCCCAAGCAATCATCATACTAAACAAACCACCTTTGGCGGTAAGACCAATCGGCTTTTTGGGCTTGCCAGTCTTACCTGTTACGGTAGTCAAGACGCTAGTAGCAAAGCTCGATTGATTGTCGAATGCGTCCACCGCCGCCACTCGTGCCGTGTAATTACCGCTATACACGCCGTCAATATCGATAGACTGGCTGGCGATTTTGCTTTTTTGCCAAGCGTTATCGTCTTTTTTCCACTCCACAATATAGCCCACCGCCCCATTGACTTGCTCCCAGTTGATGCTAAGCGTGGTGATAGATTGCCCTTGGTGCGTGCGTGAGTGCGAAGTTAGCAATACTTGACTTGGGGCGGATAAGATTGTTGGCTTAATTACGCTGATGGGGCGTGGCTCAATCCGCACTGCATCGCTATACTTCTCTGGGCGGTATTCAATGGCGGTAATGTTAAACGACGCATCATCATAAGCAATGCTCATCACTCGGTATTGAGCTAAGTGCAAATCGTCCGCTGTCATCGCCCAAATCTCATTTGCTTTGGCATTGATTAGCTTATCTAGCGTAATGACAGTATCATTAACGGCGGTAATTTTGGCGGTATGCTCACCGATGACAATCGTATTGCCTATGCTGCCAGCGTTTCTGTCCAGCGTGATTTTATTGCCGTTGACTGCGGCAATGCGTCCGCTAATCGCTCGCCCTGCTCGTACATTGTCCGCCACATTAATCACATCGCCAACCTTGGGGATAAAGCCGTCCAAGCCAGTTTTGAAAGATACAGATTGCGTCTCTAATTGCTCGGTCTTTAACGCCCACTGCCCCACTCGCTGGGCTTGGGCTTGGCTGGTACAGCCAAAAGCGTTAATGTCCAAGATATTGATGCCGTATTTGGCGATGGCATAATCATCTCGTATCATCTCATACTCGGTCTTATAGTCGTTATCAGGGTTATCCCAACCGACTTTAAAGACGGTATGGCGGTCTCTACGGCGTGTGCCTGAATAGATAAATTCCCCACCAGCCACATTTGAGCGGCTAAAGGTATAAACTGGGTCTTTTGGCACATCGCTATCGACAACAATTTGCGTACCGTCCCAAAATGTTAGCCCACGAAATACGCTGGCTAGGCTTTGCAATACTTGATAAGCGTCTTCGGCTTTTTGTAAGTACACATTACAAGTAAAGCGTGGCTCTTTACCGCCTTTGCCATCATCGACCATCTCATCGCAATATTGGGCGATTTGGTACAGTTGCCATTTGTCCACGGTTAAGCCTAGCCCATACCGCTTGTGCGTGCAAATGTCATAATACACCCACGCAGGGTTATTGGAATACGCCAGCTTAAAAGTGCCGTCCCACATGCCGTTATAGCTGCGTGTCGTTGGGTTATAATTGCTAGGAACTTGGATTAACTTACCACGCAGACGCACCGATAATTTGGCGATATTACTAAAGCTCTCAGCGTCGTATTTCACCGCCAGTAAAGCAGTCAAAGGATAGCACAATTTGGCGTCGATGACTTCGGTTATCGCAACCACGCTCATGCTATCGCCAATCAGCTCACTATCACGATTGGGCGTCGTGCGGCGAACTCGGATTGTCCAGCCACGGCGTGCCTTAGGCAGCTCGATACGGTGGCTGCGTTTATAGCCTTGGCTTGCCTTATCGTTAATAAAAGTGTTCAGCACTTCGCTCCACGCACCGCCATCAGTCTGCACATCGACGGCATAAGCGATACGATAGCCGACAATATCGCCATTGTCTTTTTGTTCTCGTAAGCTCCCCCAGCCTAAGCGAATAATCACAGCATCAAGGGCGGTGTTATTAATGGCTTTGATATAGGGTTTATCGTGTCTTAGCTCAACGCCCACATTGCTCTCGTTATTCACACTGCTAAAGCCCTTAATGTAGTCTTGATTGAGCGTGCCAGCTCGAAAGTCCCAAGATACATTGTCAAAGTTCGGCTGTCCGTTGTCGTTAATCAAGGGCGTGCCGTCCAGCTTAATGGACTTACCACCGTCCACCAAGCCCAAAATCTCCCCTTCTGCCAAGCCATACAACGCCTGCACAAATTCAGTGCTGGCGGTGGTGTCTTTTTGGATATTGGGTTTTTGGGCTTGGTTTTTTTGTTTTTTTGCACCGCTAATCATCGTCTAAACACTCCTAATCTCGCTCTTGGGGCATCGACGCCCGCCACCACTTTATCTTCCGCTATGATGCTGGCAGATGCCACAAATCCGCCTACTTCTCGCTCGCCATATAGCACAGGCACAGGGTTGCCTTGGGCAACAGTGGTAACTGCCCCACCAAAGCCGTTATTTGCCCTATTGCCGTCTTCGTCCTGCGTGCCAAGTGGCGGTGTGGGCATGAGTAGCGTTGATACACCGCCCAACAGCAAGCCAACGCCTGCACCGACTAGGGCGAAATTGCCCTGAAAAACCCCCACGCCAATCAGTGCCACCCCAGCCACCACTTGTAGCCATGCCATTGCCTTGCCACCACTGCCGATAACTTTGGGTACGATATGAATGGTGTTTTTATCAGTGATAAAGTCTAGGCGGTTCTCGCCGATGTTATTAGCTTTACTGACCTTGCCAGTAAACACGGCAAAGCGATAGCCGTGCTTTTCGCTGTCTAGCATAAATTGACGAAACGCAGGGATTTGACACGCCAAAGCGTGCGTAGCTTCTCGTGCGGTTTGTACTTTGAGCCGAAAAAATTTACCGAATTTTTTGGCTAAAATTCCGTGCAGTTGGATTGTTTTCATGAGATTTACCCAATAAAAAACCGCCCTTGCACAATGCAAAAGCGGTGAAATTTAGACAACAAAAAAGCCAAATAATTCACAACTTTTTATAAAAAAGTGTAGAAATTACTTGACTTTTAGAGTAGTTATAACTATAATATACACAACAAGGCAAGGGGTCGAGCCTTGCCTTGCTAGGTTAAACGGTTTACCTAAGGGAAATAACCGCCAACCGATGTAAGGAGAATGCGATGAAAGTATTAACAGCACTCATCGTTTTGGTCTTTATCTTGTATAGCTTACCAGCTTACTAAGATAAACGCCTAAGTCATCAGCAGATGATATGGCGGAGCGGACAGGAAACACCGCTCACCCCCTTACTTAACCCCTATCATACCATAACACAGGAAAATGTCAAATGCCAAAGATTGTTGCCAATCCCAAAACCCGCAGCCAAATCCAAAAAGAAAGCGATGCTCGCCGTGGCGTCAAACATATCGGCTTTAAAGTGCCGATTGAGTTTGCCGAGCGACTGGACGAACTTGCCAAAAGCACAGGCAAAACCAAAAATATCATCATCATGGAAGCGGTGGAGCTTTGGCAAGCTGCCTATGCCTAACCACCATCGCCGTCCGCCGTTGCCAGTTTTCGCCATAAATCTCACGCACCGACAGGCGGCTATGGGGGTGGTGTAAGACGATATTATCGCCGATAATGTCGCTGGCGTTTTCGCTTGTCAATTTGCCATCGCCTAAGTAAATTAAGGCGTGGTTAATGTGCTGCGTGCGTCCGACACGGCATAAAATCACATCGTGTTTTTGTGGTGTATCGACTTCAACAAAGCCAGCTTGGGCGAAATTGGCTTGATACAGCGGTTCATGATTTTCATCTTCCCACCAGCCATCTGCTCGCTCAAAGTCTGGCAAGTCAATAGCAAGCTCACGGGCGTAATAATCACGCACCAAGGTATAGCAGTCTTGCACGCCATGGATATAATCCCTGCCGATGAGCGGACTTTGGTAGTCGGTGGGCTTGTGCTTTTGTATCGCTTGATACTTTTGTCCAGTCGGTGAATACCCAAGCCCTACAATCCACCAATCCACGCCGTGTAGCCCCATTTGCACACGGTCAAACTCACTGGGCAATGGCTCGCCATCTGGGTGGCTGTGGACGATGGCGGTAATTTCGCCTAAGTTCTCAAGCGTCAAATACTCATCTGCAGCAATCTCAAAATGATTTTTGGGGTCATGATGAATATTGGTGCAAGGGTGGTATTTGCCGTTGATGATAAGTCCGCAGCACTCGCTAGGGTAGCATTGCCAAGCGTGGTTAAAAATATCATTTAGCATATCATACCAACCCTGCCGCAGGAAAACCGCCAAAGCGTGCGACATTGCCCCTGATTTGACAGTCTGACATACAGCCGCCGCACTTATCTAGAAGCGGATTATCGGTAGGCTTGCCGTCGATGGTGTAGCGTGCCGTGCCAGTATAGCCGCAGGTTTCGCCACGATATTGCCCCATCACCGCCCAATGACAAAAGTTGGTGATGGTTCGCACGGGGATTTTGCGATTTTCAAAGTCCACTGGGTTTGATAATTCAAATTCAAGCACGCCAGATGATGGATTTTCGGTGGTTTTTTGCTCAACAAACCAAATCTGCTGTTTGTACTCATCACCGATGGCGTGAGTGATGGTGAGCTTTGCCCCAGCAAAGTCATCGTACATACGGCATAACGCCCCAATCGCTCCGTTTACGCCATTTAAAGTATCGGCAATGGTGAGCTTAGGCGTGCTGGCTTTGCCATCGCCACGCATTTCAAGACCATCTGATGTGATGGCAATGGGCGTGTATTGCTTGTTTTGCCAAGTGATGACACCATCATTATGCCCATGAAAGCGGTAAATCTCACCGCCCAATTTTCGTAAATCCAGCTCATACAGCGTCAAGAAATTCTCAACGCTGGTTTGTTGAACCTGAGTGTTAAAATTACTCATCTTGTTTGTTGCCCAATTCTTCGCTATCTTCGCTATCCAATTCTTCGCTGTCTTCAGACGCATCACCGACTTCTGCCAACACGCCAAATTCGCCGTTTTTATACACGCAAGCAAAGGCTTTGACTTCTTTGCTTGGGTCATAATTGGTTAGCTGATTGAGCATATTCATCGCCCATGCCAGAATTTCGGTGCGAAAACGAGTGGCACGGTTACGCTTAAGTACGCCGTTGTTTTGCTCATTGTTCACGACTTCAAAGCCGTCATCATCAGGGTAATAAGTGATTTCGATTTTATCCGCTTTTTCGCCGTGTTGCCCAAGCCAAAAATCGACTTGAGCAATAAAGCTTTGGATAGTGTTGGCTTCTAGGCGTGAAAGGGTTGTAAGTTCGTTCATGTTTTGCTCCGTTTTGAGTTAGAAAGTTTGTTCAAATTTTAGGCTAATTTGCCAAAAATTGCCCTTGTTTTGACTGACTGAATAATCAGCACAAACATATTTGAGCGTCTGCCCATGCGGATTTGTCCACAAAAATGGCATCACGCCTTTATGTTCATCGAGAAAATCCATAATCGGCTTAATCACAGTGTTAAAATCGCCAGTCTTGACACCGCTCCAGTCCGTGCGTTTGGCGTTAATGCCATGGCTGACACGCTGCGTATAGCCATCACCAAATTGGGTTTTTGTGATGGCGTGGTGCGTTTCGCTTGACGCACCCATGTTCATTTTCCAAGTGAAGGTTTTCATTTACACTCCGTAAAGCATGCCACCTTGGCGGCGTTGTCGCATTAGCTCGTTTTGTACTGCTGCTTTGATGGCATTGCCAAAGCTCTTGCCAGCTTGGGCATCGCTTTGTACATCGCTACTGCCATTGCTATTGACTGTAACGCTGATATTGATTGCCGTGCCACCGCCACCACCGATACTGTCCAGCTTTTTATCTAGGGCTTTTGCGGTGTGCTTGGGCAGCACTCGCTCGCCCTTTTCTAGATTCCAAGTGCCTGATTTGGGAACTGACATAATGCCGTCGTGGGCTTGACCGACTGGCATAACAACGGATTTGATGGCACTGACGATTTTTGCACCTTCAGCGGCTGCCAATGCCATATCTGCCAGCCCCATCGGAAAGCCCTTGGCAAGTCCTTGGCTAATGGCTTGTTGCATTGCCATGGTTGCTTGCACGATTGCAAAGCCCTGCTGCATCGCAAACATCGCACGATAAACTTTGGATTGTTCACCCAAGCCATCACGGGCAATGGACGCCAGCGAGCCAAACATATTCTCGCTGTCGGTCAAAATCATGCGATTAACTGAGTCTTGATAGTTTTTCTCGATGCGTTCACGCTCGGCAGCTCCCCATCTTTTAATGCTGATGCGTTGCTCTTCGTTTAATTGCTCATTTTTTAACAATTGTTCGATGCCAGCATCTAGCAAATTTTGGCGTTTGACCGCTTCATCAGCCAAATCTCCATAAGGGTTACTAAGTTCTGGCAAGCCGATGGCGTCGGTGATTAGCTTTTTGGACAGTGTTTCGATGGCATAAGTATCACCGCCCATCTCTTGCACGATTTTGGCTTGTTCTGTTAGCACATCAAGCTGGCTGGTGAGTGTTTGTAACTGCTTTTCTTCTTCATTTTGGTTATCGGCTTTGATTTGTAGATAAGCTTTTTCAGTCGCCAATTTTTTCTGTTCGATTTCGTACAGTTTATGATTGGCGATGATTTGCTCATAGACTTGCTTAGTATTGCCTTGGTTTAGCCCAGCGTATTTTTCCAAAGTTTTGGTGGTTTCTTGCTCAATTTGTAGCAATTCTCGCCGATACTCTGATTGTTCATTGACCAGTGCGGCTTCATTAGACAGCTCTTTTGTTTTTTCTTTAAGTTCGTGCAAGACTTGAGCAGATTGCTTTTGAGCTTCAAGCAGTAGCCAATTTTGTTTAGTTTGCTCATCGAGTACGCTCAGTTCATTTCTGACATCGTACAAATCATAAAGCAAAGCATCAAATGGGTTTTCTTTGCCGATAAGCTTCAATGTTCGCCCAATATTTTTAAATTCATCATGGGCTTTTTTAGTGGCAGTGAGCAAATCTTCTTCTTTTGCCAGTTGCAATAAAGCTTGTTTTTGTTCTTTAGTCGCTTTGTAAAATTTGCCATACTCATCTGAAATCTCAAACAGCATATCAGAATAAACATTGTTTAATAATTGTTTAGCTTCATACTCCAGTTTGGCATTTTTTACCGTCATTTCATTGAGGGCATCTTGAATTGTGGTGTCGGGTTTTTCTTGTTTTTCATGGTGTGGCTTGTGATTGCCGTTGCCCTTACCACCCTTACCGCCCTTACCACTTTTGCCTTTGTCAGCACCGCCAGCACCGCTACCGCCAGCACCGCTACCAGCACCGCCGCCGCCTTGGTTTTTCTTTTTGTTGTCAACAGTACCAATGGCATCATCAACCAACCCACGAAAATTGGTACCGCCAGTCGCAGAAAATTGAACATCGGACACGGGTGTCATGCTGCCGGGTGTAAATTGCCAGTGTGGGATATAATCGGCATCACCACCGAGCTTGCCATTAACCCAGTTTAAGCCGTCAATCACCGTATTAATACGACTAGAAAAATAACTACCAATGGCGTTACCAAGACTGATAAATAAGTTAATCGCTTGATTTTTAAAACGGTTGAAATTATCAAGCATATATCTGACACAGCCCACCGCAAAGCCTGACATGCGGTCAAACGCACTGGCGGCAACCTGTATCAAGCCAACAAATCCGCCTTTGGTGCCAGCAAACATCTGTGAAAAATAACCAGTAACGCCGCCAGTGGTGCTTTCGGATTGCCCCAAAAATCCGCTGAGAAACTCACCAGCTGAATTGAGCAAATTACCAAAGCCATCAATACCCCAATCTACCAACCGCCCAAATAACTCACCCACGACATCAATAGCATCAGATAAGCTATCCATCGCTTTTTGTAGTCCCATAGTGCGGACAATGATAGCAGAGATGATGGCGGCAATGGTCATAATGGGGTTGGCAAGTATCAGCCGTCCCATCGACGCAAACGCACCGCCTAGGCTGATGATACCACGGCTCGCCACCGATGCACTGGCGGTTAAAGCCTTGAGAGCGTTTGCTTTAGTAAACATTGCTCTGGTATTGTTAATCATTGCCAAAGTACTTTGTTTGATGGCGGTGATTTTGTTGGGCAATGCACGGACATAGTTAAGCGTGGCTTTGGTGGTTTCTTTGATGGTGTTAATATAATGCGTTTTGGTCAATCGCAGCAGTACAAATTGACGCTGATAATTATAAATCATCGCCGATTGAGCCTGTAGGCTCGCTGCTTCAGCGATATTGGCACGCACTTTAGCCGCTGATGATGCCACCCAAGCGGCAGCGGTGCTGGTAGCGGTAGCAATCACACGGCTGGCAAGTGTTGCCAGCAGCACACTGATACCAGCGACGATGATATTAAGATGCTCAGACAGCCAGTCGATGGCATCACCAGCACGCCGAGCGGCAGCGGCAAGCAAATCCATAACACTGGTATCGAACACTTTATAATTGCCGATTTTTAGTAACAGCTCATTCCAGCTATCGCCAAGACTGGCAATTGCACCGTCCAGCGTTTTCATTCGCTCTGCCATCGCCCCAGCGAACTGCACATTACCAATATTGGTCAGATACTGCTCAATCTCTTTGGCGTTCTTACCCACCGTGGTTGTGATACCCTGAAATGTGAATGATACGCTGTTTTTTTCTTGGTTGGCTTTGATGCCAAACTCTTTTAGGCGTTCAAATTCAAAAGTCGCTGCGTCCGCCACCGCTTCAATCATCTGATTTAGGTCTTTACCCATCGCCGATGCGGTATTACCAAAGCTGGTTAGAGCATCAATCGATGGCGTAAGCCCCAAGGCTTTTAGCTTGACAAAGCCGTCCACCGCTTGCGATAAGCCAAATGGCGTTTCTTTGGCAAATTTTTTCAAATCTTCCATAGCCGCAGCGGCATTGGCAGATGAGCCTGTAACGGTAATTAAACTGGCGTTTAGCTTGTCAAATTCTCGCTGCACATCGACAATCTTAGACATACTGGCATAGGCAGCGGTCAAGCCACCCACGGCAGCAGTAACCACGGCAACGCCCTTATGATAGCCTTCAATTTTTTTACGGTAGTTGTCGATTTGGCGGTTAATTTTTTCTAGGCTTTTGCTGACTTGTGATGATGCCGAACCGAAGTTATTTTTGATGTCTTCGCTGGTTTTTTTGGCATCTTGTCGTGATTTTTTCATGCCACGGCTAAAATTTGCCGTGTTGGCAGACAGTGCGATTTGTAAACTTGCAAACATATCTTTTACTCAACATTGCTAAAAACTTGAATTAAGGCGTTTTGTTCATCTGTCAGCTGTTGTAATCGCTGTCTGTACTCGTATTCTTCACGCATCTCATCAGTCATCGGATTGGGGTCAATCACCAGATAATCCGACAGCTTACCGCCGCCCATTGACGCTGCGACAATTGCCGCTTGCAAGTCGCCACGAAATCCGCCGATGGGGTCTAGCTGGTCAAAGGCTTGCCACTCAGCAAATTCGGCGATGCTTAGACTGCTCTCAAGCTCGCCGACCGTTTTACCCAGATGACCAGCGAGCTTAAACAAAAAGCGGCGGTTGCTGTCGGTGATTAGTTTTTTTCTAAATCTTCGCTGTCTTTGTCAAAGCTGTTGAGCTTATTAATTTTGTCAATCAATTCTGTGGCGATTTGTGAGTCTAACGCTTTGACCGCTTCGACATCTTCAAAGACACGATTGCCATCAGCATCGCACACCGACAGCCAAATCATGGTCATCATCTGAGAAAATGGATTATCATCATCTTTGGTGGCATAAAGACTGGCTTGGTCGCCGATGGTTAATTTTTTTAAATAAAATTCTTGTGCAACACTTGATAGGGTTGATTTAGATAGTTGAGATTTGTTTAAAAATGCTTCGATTAATACATTGCTGCGTTTGCTCATATTTTTTACCTTAATTGATTAAAAAAAAGCCCTGCGGTATCGCAAGGCTTGGGTGAATTAACCTGAAATCTTAGTCACATCGCCAGTGATAGTGATGGTGGCTTGTTTGCGAAGTTTTTTCTTGGTGTCTTCGTTGTCCAGCGATAGTTTAGAAATCATGCCTTTAAACTGGCGTGATTCTTGCGTTGCTTTGGTAAATTTGAGTTGGAATGTAAGTTCCGTGCCATCTTCAAAGGCTTTTTGCACCGCATTTTGGGCGACATCGTCAGGATCTACAGCGAACTCAAACTCAATTTCAGACTCTTCTTTGAAGTTCACCACTGCTTTGACCGTGCGAGTGTCATCAGTGGCGGTAACTTCGTCCATGGTCTTTTCTTCGCTTGGGACTCCGCTTTTTTGCAGATGCTCAAGTTTTGTAAAGGTTTGACCGTCGGTGGATACAAACAGTTGATAAAAGCTATCAACCAAATTAGCGACATTTTTAGCCATATTAGCTCCATAAAAAAAAGCCCACCGAAATGGTGAGTTTGGTTGGTGTGAAATTGTTAAAAAAAATTAATAAGTCTGCCAAAAGCCGTATTCAATCACATGACGATACAAGTCGTCTTCATAGATGATTTGGCTGCTTTCATAATTTGATGGCTTGATAGTGTCCAGCTGTGCAATAACTTGGCTGGTCAGTGTCAATAGCTCATCATAATCATCATGATAAATATCAATTTGCATACGCACCCATTCATGACCTGTCACGCCATCAAGCGTGTTATCTGGCGTGGTGGTGATGGGCTGATAGATGATATACGGCGGCGTTACGCTTTGGTTTTCGTTAATAAAAAGCGGAAAAACTTGCTGATTGACCAAGTCAGCAAGTAGCGTATAAACTTGTTCGCTGGCGTTCATATTTTGTCCAATAAAAAACCCACCGCATGGGTGGGTTTTGGGTGGTTTTAATTCGATTTAGTTAGATTTTACTTTATCCAACTCATCTAAGAATGGCTTGATAACTTCAGGTGAGATATTGATAATCTCTTCTTGTTTGCCATAAAGTTTCAATTTAAAGCCGTTGGGGTTGTTTCGAAGTAGTGATTCGGTGATATTAATACCGATAACTTCGGTTGTTTGGCAAGATAGTCCAAGGCTTTTGCCTGAGCAGTCGGCATTTTGGTCAATATTGACAATGTCATAACTGCCACCGTTAGTATCTCTTGCTGATGTAAAATGTGCCCAACCAAAGAAAGATGTGTATTTTAGGTAAATCTGCAATACGGCAAGTTCACCAGTTTGTTTGCGATAATTGCCACGGATAAGATACTTATTGTTAAACATATCCGTTGATAGGCTATACATACCATCAAACTCATCATATTTTGATCTGGCTGTTACACTGATTGGTGTTAATGCCTTACCCCAGATATTGAGTTTGTCTTGCTCGTCTATCTTGTCGCCATTAGATTTAACAAAATTACGAGATGGTGAACTGTCCGTATAAAAAATGGTCTTACATGATGGTGTAACAAATTCAGTAGCGACCGATTGGTCTCTTTTGTAAGATTTACCGCCAATCTCGACATTCTCAGATTTTGATTTGTACCTTTCTTGTGTGTACTTGACAGGAATAGCAGTTCTTGAGATTTTTAAGTTTGTATTGGCAAATTCCTCATATTTTTTGTTATTAAAGGAATGCGAAAGTGTACCAGTTTTTTCAGACAGCACAAAACTACTGCCCATATATTTGCTGGTGATTTCATCAACTTTATATTCAGGACTATTGATTTGTTCATAGCCACAATTTGCGTATGCTGTGGTTGCAATGCAGGCTGTTAATGCCGTCAAAATCAACTTTTTCATGTTTACTCCTAATCTTAGTGATTGTGTAACATAAAATAACCGAAAATTACGCAAAAATCAATGTTAGCGGCTGTGTTTTTTGATGTTCTTATCAAGATTTTGTTTAAAGCGTTCGACAACCAAGTGTTTGCCCTGCTCATACGCTGGACGGACAAACGGTATCGCTGGCATGTATTTTGTGCCGTACTCGATAAAATACCAATAATACGGTGAGCCAAAAGTTTTGCCAGTACCTTGGGCAATAAAAATCCCCAAAGCCGCCTGATGTTCGTTTTGGCTGTTTTTGTTAAGCCGTTTTTTGCGGACGCTTGACTTGAGCAACCCGGGCTGTTGAATGATATATTTGCCCGTGCCAGTCGTGGCACGCTTGGACTTGCCAGCTCTGGGTTTGCCGTTTTTGGTTTTGACCCATGTTTTTTCGCCTTGAGCGTGCGACATATAACGCCGATAAGCAGCGGCAGCCTTTGGGGCTCTGTCTTTCATGTCTTTTTGCATCGGATTACTGCTGTAATTTAATGCTGCATACAGAGCCTTGCCGGTGGTCTGATTGTCGAGCTTGGCTAATTGCTTATCAAGCTCATCTAAGCCTTCAACTTTTACGCTAAACTTCATGCACTCACCGCCTTAAGCATCAGCGTCAAATACTCCAGTCCGCTACCATCATCAGCCAGCGGTTCACCGACGATGTCATACATTTTGCCTGTGTGTTCCACTCGCATTTGATGCGTGATGTCGGTGCGGTGGCGGATTTTGAGCCGTGCGGTTACGCTAGTACCTGCCGCCTGTCCGCTGATAACATCTTTGACTGATAAGGGGCTAAACTGCCCCCAAATCGTCAAAATATGCTCCCATTTTACCGCCTTGACCGCTCCAGTGGCTGACCGCCCTGCGGTGGGCTTATAAATCTTAATGCGGTGGCGTAGTGTTGCTGCTTTCATCACTCCCCCTTAGCCCACTGTTGGCGTGCGGTAGGGGCTAAGTAGCTGACGCACGGCAGCAGGCAGATAGTTGCGATGCTCGCTACCTGTTTCGCTGTTGCGGTTATTATCCAGATAGCCAACCATCAGCAATGTGGCGACTTTTAGGGTAGGTAACATCTCATCGGTGATAGTGTCGGTAACATACGCCATCACCGCCTGCTCTGCTGCCACAAGTAACATGGATAGCACAGTATCATTGGCATCATCGTCATATCGCAGGTGATGCTTGACTTCATCAAGTGTCGCCAGTGTCATCATCGCCCCCTTTGTTGCTTGTGCTGTTGCCAAACGGATTATCGCTACTGTCTCGGCGTGCCAGTGCTTCTAAGCTATAATTTTGCTGCTGCATCAGCGGACTATCACCGCCAGCGACTGGGGCAAGTCCTAGGCTTGCTCGTGCTTCGTTGGGGCTGATGATGCCTGATAGTGTGCCTTCTTTGAGATACGCCATTTGGCTGGTGCTGTCCATGCGGATTAATGGGCTTAAATCCGCTTCGCATTCCACGCCTTTTTCTAGCTCAAGGTGCGTATCTAGCAGATTTTCCATTGCTTCGATATAGTGCTGCAAGCAGTCTGAATAGTAGATTTCGTTCAAGTCGCTGATTTTTTGCCCACTTTTAAAGTCAGTCATACCGACTTTAAACGCTGGCACATGGAACACCGAACAGACAATATCGGTGGTCATCTTTAGCTGCTCTATCGCTTGAGCATCGCTTGATGAGATACTGATACTTTCATACTTTGTACCATCGCCAATGACCGCAATGCCACCACGATTGAGACCGCTGTACTGGGCTTGCCAGCGTGCTTTGATTTCGTCCGCCTTGCTCTGATTGATGCTTGTTGGTACAGACAGGATACCGCTTGGGCGTGAGCCATTTTTAAATAGTGCGGTGTTCATCTGCTGAATTGCTGTACCGACGCCAGCAGCGGCAGCACAGGCACTGATGGGCGATAATCCAACAAGCGGGTGATAAAAGCAGTTAAATCTGTCGTGAATGATTTCGCTGGCTGGCACGGTCATATCGTCAATGCCGAACAGCTTATCACGGCTAATATGATAAAACACTTCGCCACTATCAGTAACCAGCACACGCACACGGTCAGGGTTTAGTACATGCAGCTGCCAAATCTCACCGAAAATATCACGCTGCTTATACACATAAGTATTACCACGCAACAGCTTACTACTAATCCACTGCTCGGCGAACTGTTGCCATGTCTGATGACGATTTGGCACGCTTAAGATGGCTTGACTGCGTGATTTGGTGGGTAATAATACGCCGTCTTTGCGTGATTTTAGCTCAATTTTGAGCTTGCCAATGTCTGAGCTAATCAGACTCACACAAGCAAACACGGCATGAAAATTGACCACATCAGTGCGATTTAGCGTCTCGCCCTTTTGCCACGCCCCAGCGTGCGGCTCGTGTACCATCGGATACCAGCCATCAGATGGGACTGTTTGCAGCGATTTTTTGCGAAAAAAATCAAAAAATCCCATAAATTTTCCCATTATTCGCTGAGTAAGTCGTTTTGCGGTTCTTTATGCTTTGTCCGCTGTCGCTTCGGTGCTTCATTGTACGGCTCGGCGATGCCCAGCCTGATTAGCACACGAGCATGATGGTCTGGCACTTCGCCAATATCACCCGTGTTGCCAAGCGGTGCAGGTTTTAGATACTTAATTTTCATAATATCTCCAATGAAAAACCCCCAAACGCTCAGATTTGGGGGCTTTTGGCGGCTTAGTACTTGATATAGCCCACGGCATTGGCTAGGCGTTTTTTCCAGCGGATAAAACGCTCGGCACGAATGGCGGTCAAGTTATTTTGGAACAGGTTCACCAGTTTTGGTGACTCTTCTGTGCCTAGGTTGATTGTCGCTTCAGTAGATACAGAGAAGTCCACGCCGCCATCGTCGGCAAGCAGGATTTGGCTTGGGATAATCAGTACAATCTTATCCGCTAATTGACCACTTGTTACCACTGGCAAGCCTTTTAGTGAGCGGTTGCCTGTTAAGTTCATGCCCTCAAAGTAAGTATTGCCAAGGGCATCACGCAAGCCAGACAATTGCATCGCTCGAGTCTCACTCATCGCCCAATATGCCCCTTCTAGCGTAAAGCCTGCATCGACCACTTTGGCAATTAGGGTTTGTAAATCGGCATCGTATTTATCGACCGTGGTACCTGTTGATGTTACTGCGTCCACGCCGTTTAGAATAGATGCTGGTGATTCGGTGCTTTCTGCCTTTGTAGGGTCAAAAAACTGCTGGTCCAGAAATTCAACGGTGGTGTTGACCAAGTCATCACGCACTAGGGCATCAGCTTTGGGATTGCTAAAGCGGATAAGCTCATCAGACAGTAGCACAATGCCAGCGATTTTTGAATGACCCAGTGTGATATTATCAAACTGTGGATTGCCAACAGGTTTCATCTTACCTTCACCGACCCAGCCCACAGAGCCTGCTGCCGTTTGCATAGGGATTTTGACATTGAACGGCACATGACGCATGCCAGCCGCCAATTTGTCAATCACCGTCTTTTTGCGGACTAATTCGATAAATTCGCCAGTCAAATTGTTATAATCGGTCAATGCAGCAGCAAAATTGGTGTCTGTTGTCGTGCCGATAACCGCTTTTTGGGCGGCAGCTTTGACGACAGTATCAGGTACGCCCCAAGACTCTAGCACTTCTCTGGTGGTTGTACCGCCTTTTGACTTGGTGGCGATGGCGGACGCTTTGACCAACAAGGCAAAGCCCACGCCTTTTTCCATATTTGGCTCGACTTTTAGGGTAGGTTGGCTTACTGTGCCAGTCGCTGACTGTTCCGCTGCTTGTGGGGTGTCGCCTGCGATGACGGTGGCGGATTTTTCTGCCATTTCGCCTGCTTTGATGAGATTAACTAAGCGATTGGCATTTTTCTCAAGTTTGGCGATGTCGTCTTCTAGTGCTTTGATTTGCACTTCTTCATCATCATTGGGCGTGCGGTTTTCGCTCGCTGCTTTGGTCATCAGATTGCCCATATCATTGTGCTTTTGGGCGATGGTGGCGTTGATTTTTGCCAGTTGTTCTTGATAGTTCATACAAGTATTACTCCGTGAGTGTTGATAAGTGCCACGCTGCCTGTGGCAGGGTTGGCGGTTTGGGGTTTGGTTGGTTCGGTTTTTGGTGGTTCGGCTTGCTCCGCTTTGGGTGCGATTGGGGCAAAGGCATCTTTAATCTGCTTAACGCTGGTGATGATGGCATCAGGATTGGCAGGCACGGTAACGACAGATAACTCGTACCATTCCCACTCTTTGATGTGTAGCCCCCATGAGTTTTCTAGATAGTTAAACTCTTTGACTTTAAAGCCGACTGATAAGCACTTGACCAGTCCAGATTTGACCGCTTGCCATGCTTCATCGATACGCTCTTTTAGCTTGCCATTTTCGTCGATTTTGGCGATTTTGGCGGTGATTTCGATGCCTTTGTCGGTGATTTTGGCGGCGGTAACTTCGCCAATCGGCTGATTGTGATTGTGTTGCCACAATAGCGGAATCGGTAGTGAGAACTTGACGCCATCAGGCTCCAAAATATCATCATCTCTATCAGTATTTGGCGTGCTGGCAATGCCAGTGATGATGCGTTCATCGTCGGTGTCGGTTACTGATTTGATGGTTAGGGTTGAATATGCTTTGGTCATTTTGATAATCCAAAATAAAACCCTGCAACTTAGCAGGGTTTGGGTAGTTAATACTAAAAATAAACCCCCACATCGTCGGCATCTCGTGGCGGTTCTGGGTTTTCGCTCATCAGTGCCACGGCGTTTAGCATCGCAATCACAGGGTCAATCTTACCTGTGCCGCTCTCGGCTTTTGATAGCATTGTGCCAGAGCCTTTGACCAGCACTCGAGCATTGCCCACGCACCAAGTCATGATTGGTTGGCTTGCATGGAACAAATCACCACTGGCGATTTTGCGTTCGCAAGTTTTTTGATGCCCAGATATTTTAAAGCCTTGGCTGACGCCAACAATCTTATCCTGTGGTATGCCTGCGTGTAATAAGTCATCGATGATACCGCCAATGCCTAAGGGGTCAAGTCCGATGCGGTCAAGTTTACCGCTATCAAGTAGCTTTCTTGCAATATCGGCAAATTCCGCCGTATCATCACCGACTTTATCGACGATAATCAAGTCGCCATCGGCAGCAAAATCTCGGTATTTTGGCTCGTCCTGCTTTCGCCGCTCAAGTGCTACAGGGTGGCACCACGCACGATTCCACACCAGCCACGGCTTGGCATCGTGTGAGCTGTGGGCATCGGCTTTTCGCCCCAGTACGCAGCAGCCAAGCAAGTCATCTAGACCGCCGCCATCACCGCCCATGGTGATGACTTCTGATTGTTCAATCAGTTCATCAAGCGTGAATGTCTTTGCTGCACTCTCCCAAAACTCCGCCGCTGCCCATCGGTTCGCTCGTAGCGAAATACCGATTTCGACATTTAGGTGTTTTGCCATAAAGTCTTGCAAAACTGCCTTTTCGGGGGCGACTTTAGCCTTGTTATACTCCGAAATTAAGTATTTTTCGCTGACCGATGCACCCAAATTTGGGTTGGTAATGTGCCAGTTTTTTGGCTCATGGTGCGTGCCATCTTCGAGCATGTTTTTGGGAAATTCGTACAAAACTGGCAAAAATTCATTGTCGATAACTTCGCCATCTCGCACGCTTCGGGCATAGTCCAGCTTTTCTTTCATGACGCCTGCGGGCATCTCGTTACTCATCGTGGTTAGATAAATAACAAAGCCTTCTGGGCGTGATGCTAGACCGCCTTTGGCTTCTCGCAGCATCGAATCCGCCCCCTGCCGCTTGCCAAATACCCACAGCTCATCAACCAGCACATAAGTGGCTTTTAGACCTGCCACCGTGTCATTTTCGGCGGCAATCACTTTTAGCGTCGCCTTTGTGCCTAGGTGGGTGATGGTCTTAGTATGCTCTGAGATATTGAACATTGCTTTGAGTTCGCTGTCTGCTCGTATCATGTCTTTGAGCGGATTAAATGAGTTATTGGCAACTTCTTTTGTTGGGGCGATAATCGCCATCTCGCATGAGTGGCGGTCATTGAGAATTAAAGCGGTGAGCATGATGCCCGCTGCCAGCGTTGATTTGCTGTTTTTTTTCGAGATAAGCAAAAAAAATTCTTTAATCAATCGTTCTTTTGTCGCTGGGTCATACGCCCCAAAGATAGCAGCGACGAACTCATAGACCCAGTTTTTGCTGACTTCGCCGATTTTTGGACTGCCCAGCACATCAACCAAGCGTAATTCTTTAAAAATTCGCAGGGCGATTTGGGCTGGTATATCAAACAATGGCTTACACGGTATCATCGATTCGCCATTTTTGATTTTATCTTCCCAGTCGGTGAGTGCGGTTGTCCAAGTCGGTTCAATCATTGCTCTGTTTCGTCTTCATAAATCGGCACATCATAGCCCAAAAAGCCTTCTTGATAGCCCACAATCTTGCGTTTTGGTGGTGCGTGGCGGTCGGCACACTCACCAGCTAGAGCAAAGTAAGCCGTGCCATCGACATAGTTATCAGCTTTATAATCGCCCTGCTGGCTTCTGACGATTTTTAAGATAGTCATGAAGTGCCAGCCTTGTTCTTCGGTGAGCTGATGCCCTGTTGCAGCATTAAACGCCGCCACAACTGACGCCATCGAGCGTTCACGAGTCTGTTTATCGTCATAAGCCTTGCCACGCTCTTTCATCGTTTCAATTGCAGTCTGGCAAATCTCATCAGCACTAATCATTTGAATGCTCCATTTTGGTTATCTTGGTAAATGTGGCGATATTCAGCGATAAATGCGTCATAGTCCACCACGGTTTGCCCGTCTTCGCCGTCAATCTGTATGCGTATTTTGTTGTCGGCGTTGGCGTGCTGGCTGATGACTTCAGCCGTCTGCCCCTTGTCGTTCATGTATTTCATCAGCTCACCACATCACTAAAAAAATCGGCTTGGTGCTGCAATGATGAATACTTACCGCCAGTGGTTGCCGATACTGCCGCAGATTCAGCGGTTTCTTTTTTGCCCACGGCTGCGATTTTGGCTTCTTCATACGGCAAGGCAGCGATGGCGGCTTTTAGTCGTTCGCTCATCTTGTAGCGTGGGTTTGAATACACTTCATTGAGAAATAATAACGCCCTGTGCTTACTGACAACTGCATCGGTTTGGTCTGGGCGTAATGGGTCATTTTGTTGTTGCTTGCTCTGATAGGTGTGATCTTGCATGAGTCTGTAGGCTTTGAGTTCAGCGATGCGGTTTTGTACCCCTGCATGCTTTGCCATGCGGTAGGCTTGCTTAGATGCACTGCTGGCTTTGTAGCCCACTTGCTTGATGGCGTCCAGCTCATCGACGCCAGCCGCCACCAGTTGAGCAAACTTCTCTTGATTTGGTGTTAGGCTCATATCGTTTCTTTTGTTAAGTTATGTAAACGCTGTAACAATTATCATCTTAGACATTTTGGACATTTTTTTTTCAAATCAGAATTTTTTTTGTAAACGATTTTGGGGGCGGTGTCCAGCGGTTCAGGTGAAAAATCGATGAACTCCCCCCGCCATCGACTCGGCTTGGGTCTTGATGGCATGGCAATCGTGGCAAAGCGTCTGAAGATTGCTCATGTCGTCGCTGCCGCCTTGGGCGATGTTGATAATGTGATCGACTTCTAGGCGTCCGCCAGCTCGCTGACAATGCTGGCAAGTGTAAGCATCACGCAGCAAAACCTTAGCACGCAAAGCACGCCATGGACGACCACCACGACCATTGCCCCAAGATTTCTTTGGGGTGTGGGTTTGGGTGGGTTTTAGGCGTGGTTTTAGCGTCGTTAATTTCATGATGTGAGAGTATAAAAAAAAGCCCTGAGTGTGAACACTCAAGGCGATGTATCAAGGATAAAGTTACAATACTACTATTATGAGAATAATATAGTCAAAACTGTGCCAACTGTCAAGCACAATTTGAATTTGCTTTGTAGTAGTCGGCTAACTGTGAACCAATCAGCATATCGACGGTGTCGCTCACTGTGCGGACTTCGTCAATGATGGACTTGATAAGCGTATGATAGCTGTGGCGATACCACGAGCGGCGACTGATACCAGTGCATAGACAGCGGTCATTGGTTGACCATGCGTAACCATCACTAGCCACTGGATAAGTAAGCTCTAACAAGGCGGCATTAACCAGCTTGTCCAGGTGCTGGCGGTTAATGCGTGGGTGGTCAATCAAGCACTTATCGTAATAATGATGGTAGAGAATATGGAAATAATCACGGCGTGCGGTGCAGTCGGCGTTATACAAGTAATGATAACAAGCGGATTCAAAGCGGCTGATATGCTCAAAACTTTCAGCCAGTGAGCGGACGAATTGATAGTGCATAGGCATTCCATTAATAAAACAGTATTATAAATCTGATGTAGGCAAATGGTCAAATTTGCTTTAGCCTACATCATGCCTACATCAAGCTCAAACCCTTACTATATCTAGCTTACAATATACCTTGATGTAATGATGCAGGTATAAATATAAGATTTGTAATAGAAAAAAAATTAATGAATAGAATAAAAAATTTTCTATAGTAAGTGCTGGGCTGTAAATTATGTGCATCAAAAAACCCCAAAGCCTTGCTATCATTGGCTTTGGGGTCTGTTTTAGTGCCTACATCATGACTACATCAACCCTGCATCATGACTGATTAGAGTGCATCAAAACGGCATATTGCTCATTGCTGGTGGGTTATTTTGGCTGGGGTGATTGACTATCTGGCTGATAGATGGTTCTAAATGTAGTGATGCTCTGTGCTTAACATACGCATCAAAAAACTTATAGTAGCACTCAGAGTAGTAAACTTCAAGCGTTTTGTTTGTCGGTTCTTCACCCACGACAAAAAATGTTGCTTGTTTTCTCTCGTTTTTATTTCTGAGTTTGTAGTTGGTTCTTTTCTTGGTGATATTGGGGTATTGCTGTAAGTAGCCTGAAAATTTGTTCTTACTCGTGGCTCGCTCGTTGCCAGCAATACACCACTGCTCATACAACTTAAATAGCTCATCAGACGGACAAGTTTCAAACGGCACTGGCAAATAGCCATGTATCCACTCTTTAACAAAACGCTCCCAATTAGCCGATGAAATCTCAATCAATAGCTCTTTGTATTCGGTCATTAACGCATCGTCTTTGGCGTTTTGCTCGCCCAAATCTTTGGTGAGTAAATACTGCAAAAACGCACGCACTTTGGTCAGTGTTGGGTCTGCCAAGGCATCTGATACCGCTTGGCTGATGTGGCGTGGGCATTTGCTTTTTGGCGAAATAACAAACATTCGGCGATCGTCTGGCTCAATCGCCAACGGCATCATGTCGTTAGATAAGAACACGCAATTGGCGAAGTTGGCTTGCGTATAACCACTGATAAACTTGCGGTTGATGTAGATTTCTTCGCCAGTGATTAGATGCTTGACCATTTGCACATTTTGATAGCGGTCATTGCCAGCAAAAATCTCTTCAAAAGTTACATAAAGTGTGCCGTCTGCCCAGTCGTTATACTGATTATCAAGCTGGGATTGTCCCAGTGTTTTGCAGTATTCGCCATAGATTTTTCGCATTAAGCTGACAAAAAACAACGATTTGCCGGCTCCTTGTGTTTTGCCGTGAAAAATCAAACCAGTATTCATTTTTGAACCCAGTTTTTGTAGCGGTATCGCAAGCCAATTTAGCACCCAGTTGGCGTGTTCTTGATTGCCGTTGCATAGGTGCAATAACAAATCCAAAAACGGCTTGGATTCTGCTTTAGCCTGCTCATGACTGATGTCTAATGCACTCAATGGCAAACCTTTAAAACTGTTGGTGTATAGTTCGCCTGCTACTTGTGGGCGGTGATTGTCTGTGGGGTCAAACCAGATGTTGGCTGGGTTGATTTTTAGGCGTTCGGGGTCTTCGTTCCAATGCTTGAATAGTCGTGGATAGCCATATCGCATGCCTTCGATATTGAAGCGGATTTTTTTGGCATTGTCCCACACTTCTTTTGTGTTTTCGATGTAATAATAACGCTCTAGCAAGTCTTGTAAGCTCTCGCCGTGTCCGTCAGTCATTTTGCGTGCGATTTGCTCTTGATTGATGACTTGATAGCTGCTTTTTAACCATTCGTTGCATATTTTACCGCCGATAGCGTTGGCAAAGTCTTTTTTGCCGATGATTTGGTCGGTCTGCTCGTCATAGAATTTATTGCTAAGATTTTGACCCACCATGATTCTGTGATAGCGTTTTAGGGCATCTTGTAGCTTAAGATTGTCCGCAGGCAGTAGCATATTGGCTGGCTTGGTCGGTGTAGATAAAGCGGCGGTAATAGCTGGGGTGATTTGTTCACGCACCGCAGCCGCACCGTTTTGTACGAGTAAATCATTAAAATCAACATTTTGCATTTGTAATATCCTTACTTATTATAAATTTGGGAAAACTACCAAGCCATCGACGGCGGCAGCGGCTGCGGTGGCTTTATCGATGCCAACATTGCCGTGATTTGGCGTGTTATAAGCCGTCAATGCGTCATTATCAGCAATAAAAATCAGCTTAGCAGTCGGTAGAATGCGACGGATTGTCTGACCCACGCCCATCAAATTATTAGCATTAAACGCACAGACCGCCATGTATTGACCGCCAAAACTCTCATAGACAGCGGCACAAGTTGCCACGCCTTCGCCGATAAACACCACTTCTGACGCTTGACCGATGGCAAAAAAGCAGTCTTTTTGTTGTCCGCCTGCCAAAAATAACTTCTTGCCGTGTTCGTCAATCTTTTGCACATTGACCAGCTTGGTTTGTAGGGTCTGGGGGTCGGTGAAATACAGCGGTACAAGCAGTATATTGTCTTTGCACCGTAAATACTCGCCACGCACTTGTTTATTGATGAGATATGGGTGCGTGCCATCGCTTGGCGTGGCAGATTGCCAAAGCTGATTAGCGGTGGCGGCAGCGTGTTGGCGTTTTTGCTCGTCAATCGCTGCTTGCTTGCTCTCACGCTGAATTTGGGCATCTCGCCATTTTTGCTTGTCGCTTTCGCTGATTTGGGCGGTGGCGTCGATATTAAGAATGCCGGCAATCAGCGACATCAGCTCATAGTTTGATGTGCCTGTGTATCGCTCGACAAGACTAAAGCCGTCGCCTGCTCCGCATTGGTTACAAATCCATGAGCCAGTGCCGTTTTTGTCATCGCATCTGAAGCGGTCTTTACCGCCACACAGCGGACAGGGCTGGTGTTTCATGGGGTGAGTGGACATTAAGGAAATGCCCACGGCTGGGAATATTACATCAGTAAAGTTGCCATTTGCCTGCATTTTGATTCTTTCGAAGTCCAAATACGGGCGTTTGGGTTGTTTTTTAGCTGAAATTGTCATATAATTAACTCGCTACAGTTAGCTGAAATCTCGTTGGTCGCACCCAACGAGATTTTTTATTGCGTGTTGGATTGTTGGCGGACATATTGCCAGTTAATATCTGGTCGCAGCTCTTCGGCGGTAACTTGTCCGCCTGTGGCTTTTTCAATTGCCAGACATCTATCGGTTGGAATTTTGGCAGGGTTCCACTTGGCGACTGCCCACGGCGTTACGCCGATTTGTCGAGCCAGTGCGGACACGCTGCCCGCTAGGTCGATTGCTCTATTAAGTGCTGTCATATTGTCTCCATTTCGCTACTTTGGGTTGTATTATACTACTAAAAATAGTAATGACGCAAGCCTAAAAATGGTGTAATATAATATTTGCTACTACTATTAGTAGCTGTTAATGATAATATCTATCACATAGATAGTTTTTGGGGGTAACATGACTACTTCTCATCAAGAATTTGCCAAGCGTTTTACACAAGCGATTGATGCCAAAAAATTGGATTGGGTCGCTATCAGTGACAAAACAAAAATCAACTACGAAATGATACGCCGTTATGCCAATGGGCTTGCCAAGCCCAGAGAAGACAAAATGCAGCAGCTGGCGGAAGTTTTGGGCGTATCAACAGCGTGGCTAAGTTATGGTGAAGGTAAGAAGAGAATCACTTATCGTCCACGAGATGGGCAACCCATTAGCGAAGTCGAAGTAAGAGCGGTTGAGTTTTGGGAAGGTCATACACCGCTTGATGATGATGAGTTCGAAGTCCCCTATTATAAAGATGTTGAGCTGCTTGGTGGTGATGGTAGGCTGCCAGCTCCAGATGATGGGCGGCGACGGATTAAATACGGCATTACCGCCGCTTATGCCAGCGGTGCAAACCCTGATAGCGTGATTTGCCTGACGCTCAAAGGCGACAGCATGGAAGAGCTAATCCCTAGCGGCTCAATGATAGCGGTGGATCAGTCAAAAAAAGAAATTAGAGAAGGTCAAATTTACGCATTTAACCACGGCGAACTTTTGAGAGTGAAATATCTGCTAAAACGCCCCAATGGCGACTTAGTGTTACGCAGCCACAACCCAAAATATGAAGATGAAATCGTAACAGGCGAAGAGCTAAATACGATTGAAATTATCGGCTGGGTGTGGAATTGGTCAGTGTTGAAGCGGTGGTAATGATAGATGTTTAAATTTTTGACAAAAATTAAAGCAGAATTTATCAAAACCTTTATCCGTGGTGATAAAATCAATAGCGATAGCGGCTATCTGACAGGGCAAGATTATGACCCATCGAGATTAGCGATGTTTATTAGCCATGTAAAATACTGTCTAGAGAAAAATAAACATGTATTGACCAGCACAGCAGATATTTTTACTGTGCTGGCGGCGATTATTGCTATTGTTACATTTTTTATTAATTAGAGCTGTTTAAAGGGATTAACAATAATTACACTGTCTCTACCCACAATCGCTGTATAGTGTGACAAATCAGCGACATCAATCTTATCACCCCTTGCCCCTTTGAGAAATTGCTTATCCACAGCTCTTTGTACACATTCATCAATGGTAACAATATCTGTTTTTTTGGGTTTGTACCAAATTCTAGCCAGCAAAAAACCCATCACATAGACGAATAAAGAGTACGCAACAAAAAAGAAAACATTAATTACAACATTCATAATACACCCAATAACGCCCCAAGGGCGTTTTTGATTACCTAAAAATACTACTTTAAATAGTTAAAAATCAATAGTTTAGCAACTTTTTCTACTTTTGATAGTATTAATACTTGCGTTATACTACTTATAGTAGTATTATACATACATCAAAACGAAAATGCAAAGGGGTAAACCATGCAACTTGTTCAAAATATCATTTTTTCTTTGATTGTGTCGCTGTTGTTCGTGTTACTTATCAATGCTTGGATAGACGACAGCGAGCAGGATATGCTACGCATCGCCCATCAGTACAGCAGCGTGCAGGTGGTTGATGAACATTAAACAGTATATTCATCATATGAGCAAACTCAAGCCATACAATGCGATGAGCAGGCACTGCTTAAATGGTGCGGTGCATAGCCTAAAGCGGTATGAAGAACATGGAGGCGAGTTGGCGTTAGTGTTTGCACTGGGTAATTTGCGAGTTATCCGCCGCCAAATCCGCATCGGTAGCGTGCGTATGACGCCCACAGAAGTGAACTTGATTTGTAGAGCCATTCAACATTGTGAGAATGAATATTATGACCGATTTAGCAAATAAACCAAGCCAGTCAGCAGTGAATAATCATGCCAAAGTGCTGATTGATCAGCTTTTGTGGCGTATGAGTTCGCTGGATAGATTTAGCGATGACGAAACTGTTATCTGTGGCGGTGAGCTGATGCCGCTTGATGTCGTTAAATATATCGACGAAGGCGAACAGGTATGGTATGGCATCGTCCAAAAAATCGTCAGAGACGAACCCACTGGTACAGTGTTTGCTATGGCGATGTGCCGTAATGCTTGCGGCATGATACGAGCCGAATACGATATGGATTGGGCGGCAATCATGCCGATGCGAACCATCGATGAGCTAGAAGCTGTAACCGCTCGCCAGTATCTGATGCACATATACACTGGGGGCAAGGCATGAGAACGATACTTATCGCAGGAGCGGTAAAAGTCGAGTGTCGCACGGTGGCACGGCGAATAGCCAGTCATTTCAACAGCCACGGCATTGCTTCAGCATGTGTCGATTTGGCGGATAAAGACGCCGATAAGCAGCTTGATATTATCAGCGAAAACGCACCGATGTATCAGCTGCGGATTGTCTGTAATGACAGTCATCTTGACCGTGCAGCGATGATTGAGCGTGGCAAACGCCCCAAGCCACGATTTAGCAATATTGATTTGGCGATTATTGTCGATACCGATCAGCTAAACTTCTTAAATCGAGCGGTGAATGATAAAGCGTATAAGACCAGCCAAATCGCCCTACTTGACGGCTATCGACGGCTAAAACGCTCAGATGTCAATGCCAGCTTTATCCGCACGGTAAACACAGGCGACGGCAATATTGGTGATTTGGGTGATTATGGGGTATTGACCGCCAGCGGTAAGGCGGTGAAATTTGTCAATGAATTGTTAAAAGGAGATTTGTTGTGAGTAATAACAGTCCGCCAGTGCAAAAGCTGATTTCAACGCTGATTGCACAGAACAAAATCAAAACCCAATTTATATATCTCATTGCCGCAATGGCGAAAGCAAATCCAATAATACCGATTGGCGAAGCATTGAGATTGGCTGGCATTGACAGGCAGTTAGATATGATAGTAGAGCAAATCGATGAGCTTGGCAGATTGATAGAAGAGATTAAGTGTAATGAATGTGTTGATTGTAACTACCTGGAGATTAAACAATGAGCGTAAATAAAGCAATTTTGGTAGGTTTTTTGGGTGCTGACCCTGATATTAAGCAGTTTGCCGACGGCATCATTGCTAATGTGTCAATCGCAACTAATGAGCGTTGGACAGATAAACAAACGGGCGAAAAGCGAGAAAGCACTGAATGGCATCGTGTCGTATTTAGCGGACGCTTGGCGGAGATTGTGCGTGATTATCTGCGAAAAGGCTCACAAATCTATGTCGAAGGTAAAATCGTAACACGCAAGTGGACAGATAAAAACGACGGCATCGAGCGTTATAGCACAGATATTAGAGCCACGACGCTAAACATGCTAAGCAGTAGTAAAGATGATGGTAACACGCCACGCCAAGCACCACAGCAGACACCGCAAGCGGTGCAACAAATGGCACAATCGGCGTATCAACAACCGCCACAGTTCGGAGCGACTGGGCAGGTGAATAATCAGTTTAATCAACAATTCGCCCAGCAGCAGCCACAATTTGCCCAGCCACAGTATCAAGGGCAACAAGGCTATCCGCAACCATCGCCACAGACAGCAATGCAACGCCCTGTTGGACAAGTTAATGATAGCGATATTCCGTTTTAAGTTTTCATAAGCGAAAAAATGACACGCCCAGCTGACGGTGGCGGTCATTGCCCAACATGTGGGGGCTATAACATCAGCAATGATTGACAGATTAGACCATTTGACTGGGCAATCATCGGCTGGCTCACGATACGAGCTTTTTTAATATCAATTTAGCAGGTGAAAACATGACCGAATCCACATTTATGAATACCAAGCGGCAAAGCTGGCTGGTCAGTCATTTCAAAAGATTTAAAAGCGTGCAAGACTGCACCGAGATTTTTAATTTATTTTTTGGCGATAAAAAAAGTTTTAGAACGATTGAAAAGCACTGCAAAAAATTGGGCTTAATCGTCGATGACTGGCAAGCCGAGCCACAAAACGAACCAGCAGAGCCACCCAAAAAAGTTGAAATCCGATTAACACCCACTGAGAAAAAAGTCAAAGCGGTACTAGAGAGCAACCGCACCGGCTTAAATATCGGACAAATCGCCGTGATGTCTGAAGTCCACGCTGATTATGTCCCTGCGATACTTGATAAATTGCGTGCCGTGCGTTTTGGTATGCTTTACTACCCACAGCCAAAGGTGAAATCATGACCGTCATTACCCTAAACCCAATCAGTCCCACCGCCAAACTCATCAATGAAATCAATACTTGGCGGCGTGATGCCAAAAAATACAAGCAAACAGCACTGTATGACTTATTAAGCGATACCGTCAGCCATATCAAAAAGCACAGCAAAGAAGATAAAGATGCAAGCCAAGGCTTTACACGCTCAAATGCCGATGCAGCGTTTAGCAATTATATCCGCAAGCGTGCCAACTACTGCTGTGAGCGTTGCGGTAAGCGATATGAGCCGAACTCACAAGGCTTACAGTGCAGTCATCATTTTAGCCGTCGTTATTACAATATCAGATTTGATGCTGATAATGCCCTTGCCTTGTGCTACAACTGTCATGTGTTTTGGTTTCAAAAAGACATTCCAGAAGCTGGGCGGTGGCTTGAGAATAAACTTGGCAAAGAGCGTATCGACAGATTAATTGAGCTTAAAAATGCCAGCGATGCAACCAAGCGATACCCACAAAGCGAGCTGGATAGAATTGCCGAAAAATACAAACAAATGGCGGAAAACTTATGATTAAAGAGTTGATTTGGTCATCGACAGATGGCAGGGTTTTTGTGGCAAGCAGCGTGAATGCCAAATTTGTGGTGCGTCCTGAATACAACAAACACCGCTTATTTTTCATTGAAGACGGCAAACGCCCTATTTTGCAAGACTTTGAAAGCCAGCTAGCAGCACAAGAACACGCCTTTAGAATACATTGTGAGTTAGTTGCTGAGCTGTTTTATGGCGGAAAAATCCCATGATAAGCACACGATTTTATTATTACTATATTGTCAATCAAGCCGAATTGTTAGAATTTTTAAAAAACAATTGGATACTTGAATGGCAAACCATCGACAGCGAAGGTAATCGAGTATGAACCCAAAACGCAAACGAGCCATCATTAAGAAAAATAAACGCATCGCCCAAGCCAAAATTGGTCAAATGCAGTATGAACGCAAATTGCAAAAGCAAAACGGCACGGAATTTTGTGGCTACTGGCAGTTTAATCTCAACGGCTACACCGCAGCCGAACTGTTTAGCAGATGTAAATATGTTGGCAATATCGATATGGCAAAAATCCCCATCAATCAAGAGCGACGATTTTTAATCTCAATGTATATCTATCTGCCAGCAGACACCGCCAAAGATAGAAAACCGCTTGATATATCTGACTTAGAAGTCAATTGCACGCTTGCTGATTTGGGCGATATTATCCATCACTATTGCAAGCAAGTGGGGGCGGAGCATAAAGGCGTGATTTGCGATACTTACCACAGCTATGCACGAGTGAGAACTTAATTTTAAGGAGTAATTTATGATTAAACAGATTAAACGCTGGTTTGAAACCGCAAAACCCAATCCCACCGATGCCGATCGGCTGGTGCAGATGGGTTGTCATTTTGAAGAAGTCTATGAGATGACCCAAGCTCTACAGCCTGACGATGGTATAGCTGAATTGATGGATATTGCCGAAGAGTTCAAAAGCATTGATACAGAAACTTCTGGCGATGCTGTTAAAGAATTTTTTAACAATGTAAATGAAGTTGAGCTACTTGATGCTCTGTGCGACCAAATCGTAACAGCGGTTGGCGTGGCTCATATGATGGGCTTTGATATTGAGTCCGCACTGGCTGAAGTCAATCGCTCGAACTGGTCAAAGTTTGAAAACGGTAAGCCAGTGTTTGACAACAACGGCAAGATTAAGAAAGGGGCGGATTATGAACCGCCGAAGTTGCAGAAATTGGTTGGGGTGATGGGTGATGAAGTTTGTTGATTATTATGACCAGTGGGTTAATACAATCAAAAAAGGTCAGATAACCAAAGCCACGCTAAACAAATATCGAATGAATGGGCGACACTTATTACAGAGTATAAGTCGCACGCTGGCAACCTGCAAAAAGTCGCTCACGGCAGTTATGAACACGGCTTTTTAGATGCGTTAAATTATATCCTTGATGAATTGGAAAATTTGCAATGAAAGACAGTACTATATTATATATAGCCGTGGTTTTGTTTGCTTTGGCGGTTATTATCGGTGAAGCACGAGCCAACACCGCTACCTACTACGCCGATAAATTCCATGGTTGCAAGACGGCAAGCGGTGAGCGATTTAACCAAAACGCCTTAACTTGTGCGAGCAATTCACACAAGTTTGGCACACGGCTCAAAGTAACCAACACCGCCAATGGCAAATCGGTCATCTGCCGTGTCAATGACCGTGGCGGATTTGGCAAATATGGCGTAAGTGTAGATTTGTCCAAAGCGGCATTTGCCAAAATTGCACCGCTTGGGCAGGGTAAAGTTGGGGTTACGATAAAGGTGGTGAGATGATACAAAGACGCATTAGAATTATTGAATTTTGTCATTTGTTAGGAAAACATCGCTCAACATTTGACAGATGGCGGAAAGCTGGTAAAATACCTAAAGCTGATGGGCATGACCCATATCCATATTGGTTAGAAAATAATGTTAAACAATTCATTGAACAAAACTAACGAACAAGCACGCTCAATTTGGGCGTGCTTTTTGTTTTTGAGTGCAATGTTGAGTACAGTTTACACTCAACTAACCAAAAATCCAATGAAATCAAAGGGATATGTTTAGAATGATTTTAATGATAGATAATTTTTGTAGTTTTACTTATAACATTGTTCAATATTTTGGTGAATTAAAGCAAGATATTGTCGTCAAACGCAACAACGCCACCACGCTTGATGAAATTATCGAGCTTGCCCCCAAAGCCATCGTCATCGGCCCCGGCCCCTGCAGCCCCACCGAAGCTGGCGTTACGCTTGAGATTTTGGAAAAGCTGGCTGGTAAAATCCCCATTTTGGGTGTGTGCCTGGGTCATCAAGCCATTGGGCAGGCGTTTGGCGGTCAAGTGGTGCGTGCTGGCGAAGTGATGCACGGCCGCCTGTCGGACATTTACCACACTGGACAAGGTGTGTTTAGCGATTTGCCAAATCCCTTCGTTGCCACTCGCTATCATTCTTTGGTGATTGACAAGGCGACTTTGCCAGACTGCCTGGAAATCACCGCATGGACGAATAACGCCGATGGCACAATGCAAGAAATCATGGGCGTTCGCCACAAAACGCTAGACATTGAAGGCGTGCAATTTCACCCAGAATCGATTTTGAGTAATCATGGTTATCAGCTGTTTAATAACTTTTTAAAGCGTTGCAATTTGGCGGTTTTGGAAAATCACGAGTTGCCAGAAGTGGCATAAATCGGCAGATTTGCCAAAATTTGCTTAATTGAGCGATTGGCTGATTGGCTTAATTGATAAAAATTTTGATATTTGATTTTAGTTATACTTATCAAATTTTAGAAGTTTTAATCAGATTTTTTAATTTTACCAATTTATTGCCAACCGATTCACTTGCCAATTTATTAAATTTTTTAAATTTATCATTAAATAAATAATGGTTTTGTCATGACAAACACACCAAAAACCCCCGAACATATTGCCAGCATGGACGATGCTGCCATTCATGCCATCTTGACCGATGCACTTGGCAAATTGCTTAAGCACATTGAGCTGACCGATGAGCAGATGCGTGAAGTGATGCTTATCATCATGCAAGGCCGCTGCCCCGATGCTCTAATGGGGGCGATTTTGATTGCTTTGCGTCAAAAAGGCGAATCGATCAACGAAATCAGCACCTGTGCCAAAACCATGCTTGAGCTTGCCGATACGGTTGAGCTTGACTGTGCCAATGCGGTGGATATTGTTGGTACTGGTGGTGATGGCTCAAATCTGTTCAATGTCTCTACCGCTTCTGCGTTTGTGGCAGCAGCGGCAGGCGTGAGCATCGCCAAGCACGGCAACCGTGGCGTATCCACCACTTCAGGCTCATCTGATGTGCTGAGTATGGCTGGCGTGCGTTTGGATATTGATAAAGCACATACCGTGGACGCCATCAATCAGCTGGGCATTGGCTTTTTATTTGCACCCAATCATCACCCTGCCATGCGTCATGCCATTGGCGTGCGTCGCCTGCTAAAAGTGCGTACCATTTTTAATATTTTAGGGCCTTTGACCAACCCTGCCAAAGTCAAGCGTGCGGTGATTGGTGTGTTTAGCCCTGAGCTGTGCCAGCCGTTGGCAGATGTTTTTGCCAAATTGGGCATGACGCATGTGATGGTGGTTCACTCCCAAGACGGCTTGGACGAGTTTAGCCTAGCCACAGGCACGCATGTCGCCGAACTCAAAGACGGTCAAGTGCGTACCTACATTAGCCAACCTGAAGATTTGGGCATACAGTCGCAGACGCTGCAGGGACTTCATGTCGAATCATCTGCCCAAAGCCTTGAAATTATCAAGCAAGCCTTAGGCGGTACGGATAACAGCCCCATCACCATCAAGGCACGGCAAATGATTGCCATCAATGCAGGTGCTGCCATCTATGTTTCAGGACTGGCAGACAGCCACGCCCAAGGTGTCAAAATCGCCCAAGAAATCTTGACCAGCCGTGCTGCCTTGGATAAACTTGATGCCTTTGCTCAATTCACCCAATCCGTCGCCCAATCTGTCTAAATTTACCCAATGAACGCCATGACCAACACACCCAGTATCTTACAAAAAATCGTCGCCACCAAGCACCAAGAAGTGGCCGCTGCCAAAGCTGTCCGCAGTATCAATGAGCTGCAAGCCCTAGCCGATGCCCAAACGCCACGGGGTTTTGCCAATGCCTTGCGTGCTGTGGATTATCAAGCTGGCAAAATCGGTGTCATTGCCGAAATCAAAAAAGCATCGCCATCAAAAGGCATCATTTGCCAAAACTTCGACCCCGTAACAGCCGCCCAAGGCTATCAAAACGCTGGGGCGACCTGCTTGTCGGTGCTGACCGATAAAGATTATTTTTTGGGTCATGATGATTATTTGGTGGCGGCTCGCTCTGCGGTGAGTTTGCCTGTGCTACGCAAGGATTTTATGGTTGATGAATACCAAATCATCGAAGCCAAAGCCATCGGTTCTGACTGCATTTTGCTCATCATGGCATGCCTAGATGATAAGACGGTAAAGCACTTGCATCAAGTTGCCATCGAGCTTGGCTTAGATGTTTTGATCGAAATTCATACCGAACACGAGCTAAACCGTGCCTTACAACTGCCAAAATCCACCCATAATATTTACGGCATCAACAACCGTGATTTAAACACCTTTAAAGTGGATTTGGCACACAGCATTCGCCTATGCCAGCAGTTATTTGCCGAGCTGGGCGATGATGCCTTGGTGGTCAGCGAAAGCGGTCTAAATAACGCTGCCGACATTCAGCTGATGCAAGCCAATCAAATCCATCATTTCTTAATCGGTGAGCAGTTTATGAAAACCGATAACGCTGGACAAGCCCTTGAGCATTTGCTTGCCAGCATTTGATGATAAATTTGACTGGTAAAATTTCACAATGTTAGCCACAAATTTAGCCATAAAGCATTTTAAACTATCAAATATTTTTGGCATTTTAATTGATTTTTTTAATTAATTTTATGGCTTTGTTTTTATAGATTTTTAATAAAATTTTAAGAGAAATCGCATGAGTGATGATAAAAAACGCATTTTAACTGGCATTACCACCACAGGTATTCCGCATTTGGGCAATTATGTTGGCTCAATTCGCCCTGCCATCGCATCTGCTAATGCCGCCTTTGCCCAAGGTGATGGCGATGCTTTTTTCTTTTTGGCGGATTATCATGGGATTATCAAATGCTTTGACCCCAGCGAAATTCACCGCTCAACCCATGCCATCGCTGCCACTTGGATTGCTTGCGGCTTGGACCCTGAAAAAGTGACTTTTTATCGCCAATCGGACATTCCAGAGATTCCAGAGCTGGCATGGATACTCAACTGCTCTTGTGCCAAGGGTTTGATGAATCGCGCCCACGCCTACAAAGCCGCTGTCGATCAAAACCTTGCTAAGGCAGACACCGACCCTGATTATGGCATCAGCATGGGGTTGTTTGGCTATCCCGTGCTGATGGCGGCAGATATTTTAATGTTTAACGCCACCCATGTGCCTGTGGGCAAAGACCAAATTCAGCACATCGAGATGGCTCGTGATATTGCTGGTACTTTTAATTTTAAATACAAAGAAATATTTAAAGAACCTAATGCCGTGGTTGATGAAAATACACCGCTTTTGACAGGCTTGGACGGTCGCAAAATGTCAAAAAGCTATGGCAACACCATTCCGCTGTTTGGTGACGGCAATCCGCAAATCGACCCTGAAAAAGCCCTGCGTAAAGCCATCATGCAGATTGTTACCAACTCACAACTGCCAGAAGAGCCAAAAAACCCTGACGATTGTACGATTTTTGAGATTTATCGTGCTTTTGCTACCACTGACGAAATCGAAGCCTTGGCAGCACATTATCGCCGTGGTATCGGCTGGGGCGAAGCCAAAGAGATTTTGTTTGAAAAAATCAACAGCGAAATCGCACCATATCGCCAGCGTTATCTAGAGCTGATGAAAAACCCCAAAGAGCTTGAAGAAATCTTACAAATGGGTGCAGCCAAAGCACGTCGCACCGCCCAAAAGCAGCTTGATAAAACACGCCGTGCCATTGGCATCAAGCCGCTTGCCAAGCTAAAATAAGCCGCCATTTGTGGTTGATAATTTATGATAAATCACAGCGTGCAAAATACGCTTGGCAATGAGCAAAACGAGCAGGCAACAACTGCAACTGGCGTACGAATTTTTGATACGCCAGTGCTAAATTTGCCTGAAGATTTGTACATTCCGCCACAAGCGTTTGCCATTTGGCTTGAGCAATTTGCTGGCCCCTTGGATTTTTTGCTTTATTTGGTCAAAAAAAACAATTTTGATCTCACCGAAACCGCCATTTTGCCCATCACTGAGCAATATTTGCGGTATATTCACGATTTGGACGAAGAATATTTTGAGCTGGCAGGCGATTATCTGCTGATGGCAAGTACCTTAATCGCCATCAAATCAGAGCTGTTGTTGCCACAGCCGCAGATTGGCGATGACGAAACCAGTCCCAAGGCACGGCTTATCCAACGCTTGGAAGAATATGCCCAAATCAAAGAAGCTGCCCAACGCATCGATGGGCTTTTGCGGTTGGAGCGTGATGTGTTTTTGGCATTTGCCAGCATGCCCAGTGCCGAAGCGATGCAGCGAGAATTGCCCAATTATTCGCCACAAATCTTGGTCAATAGCTTGGTCAATATGCAAATTCGCCCTGCCACAGCATCGCACACCGTGCAAGCTGACAGCGTGCCACTGCCTGAACGCATTGCGACCATTACACGCATTTTGAGCCAAAAAGGTGTCAGCAGTTTTGCTGATTTGATTGACAAATCCCAAGGCAAAATCGGCATTGTCGTCAGTTTTGTGGCGGTACTTGAACTGATTAAGCGTGGCTTTATCGGCTTTAGTGAGCCTGAAGTGGCATTGATTGAAGAAGATGCCAATTTGCCAAAACGCAAAAACCAAGCCAAAACCACCACACATTATTATGGGCATAATTTGACGCAACAAAATTTACACTGGTTGCATTGATATTATTAATTAATTAATTTTTTTTATAAAAATAAACCATTGTCCGCCCTAGCCTATTTTTTAATTGAATCACGCACCGATATGAGTCAAAATAACAAACCAGAATTTTTGCAAGCCCACAAAAAGGCCGAAACTTTCAGCCGTTATATTGAAGTACTGCTACACGCCAGCGAAACGCCCTTGACCGATAACGATCTCAAAAAGCACCTGATGATTGGCAATCAAGAGTTAAATGCTGCATTAGCAGTACTACAAGAACGGCTCAGTCATGGCGTGCTGACGCTTAATAAAACCGCCAGTGGCTATCGCTTGCAAATCAAAGACAATTACAGCGGACTGATTCAGCAAGTTTTTCCTGAGCGGCTTGAAAATCTAAGCCAAGCACTGCTTGAGACCTTGAGCGTCATCGCCTACAAGCAGCCTGTCACTCGCTCAGACATTGAGCAGGTGCGTGGCGTTACCGTTTCAAGTAACATTCTGCGGCAGCTGTTTGATAAGGGCTGGATTGCCGAAAATGGCCACAAAGACACCTTAGGTCGCCCTGCACTGCTCTGCACCACCAAGGTATTTTTGGACGCTTTTGGTTTGGATAGCCTAGATGATTTGCCGCCTTTGCCAGATTTGGAACGGCTAAAACCACTGCAATAAACCAAAACTGTCAAGCCAAAGCCAGCCGAGCCAATCAGGTTAATTCACTGCAGCTACTTTTAAAATTTCTTACATTTTACTTGCCAAAATTACCCAAATGGCGTATGATGGCAAGTTTGCAATTTCATAACTACAAACTGCAAATTGCTTTGACACATTGAGAAATGTTAAATTCCACCCATCAGGACAACTTATGCACGAACAGCACGACACCACCGACAAACCCGTTGGTGAAAAACTACAAAAACTCTTGGCACGCCTAGGTCTTGGCTCACGCCGTGGACTTGAAGAAATCATCAAATCTGGCCGCATCTCCATCAATGGCACAGTCGCCACCTTGGGCGATCGTGCGTTATTGACCGATGAGATCCGCATCGATGGCAGACTGGTACGCCTAAAGGCCGAGCGTGAAAAACGCCGCCGTGTCATCGCCTATTATAAGCCTGAAGGCGAGATTTGCTCAGCTCACGATCCTGAAGGTCGCCCAACGGTTTTTGATCGCTTGCCAAAGCTCACTGGCGATCGCTGGGTGATGGTTGGTCGTCTTGACATCAACTCATCAGGCCTGCTGCTGTTCACCAACGATGGCGAGCTGGCATACCGCTTGATGCACCCATCTAGCGAAGTGGTACGTGAATATGCCGTGCGTGTGCTGGGCGAAGTGACGCCACAGATTGCCAGTGCCTTAACTCGTGGCGTGGTGCTTGAAGACGGCATGGCAAAATTTGACGACATCAAAGAAGGCGGCGGCTTGGGCGTGAACAAATGGTATCATGTTACCATCAAAGAAGGCCGTAAGCGTGAAGTTCGCCGCATGTTCGAAAGCCAAGAACTCAAGGTCTCTCGCCTGATTCGCACTCGCTATAGCACCGTCAGCTTACCCAAAGAGCTGCGTACAGGCCGCTTTATTGAGCTTGATGCCAAAGACATCGGCAAACTGGTCGAGTCGGTCGGTCTGCGTCAGCGTCAAGGCACTGGGCTAAATACCGCCGCCAAAGAAAAGCAAGCACGCATTCACAAAAAACCGCTCAAATCTCGAGAAGTCCGCCGCAAAAAGCACGAAGCGTACGAACGCCGTGAAGAACGCCGAGACACCCACAAAGCACGCACGCCCAATCTAAAAACTGCCAAATTTACCAAAATTTGATTAGTTATATTAAATAATACTGCGTGATAAAATCAGCCGTCAAACGATGGCTGATTTTTTATCTAACACTACCACTGATGGTATTTGATTAAATTTTAGACATTTTATCATAATGCAATTGGGTCAAATTAATCGTTTTTAACAGTGTTTTGACTTAAATTTATCCATGGGCTACCCATGGGTTTTTGTCGGCTTTTGGTTACAAAAATTTTGGAAAAAATTTTGTTACGCTAAGCCATTGATATCATTGGCTTTGGTTGTTTTTTGGCAAATTTTGGGCGACCAAAGCACATTTTTTGTATTTTGGCAATCTTTTATTTTTATCAAAAATAGGATATATTGTTGCCTGAAAAATACTCGTGCACTAGATATGGTGTTAATTTTTATCACGACACACCATACGGATTTTTGCTTATCTTAGCCCAAAAAAACACTTTAAAATTATCCACTTATTATCCACTTGGTAAAAATCACCAAGCTGCACGAGCGTGTAAGTAACTTAGGAGCAACAATGACGCACATTGATAAAATCAAAGTCATCAAGCGTGATGGCAGGTCCGAACCCATCGATCTGGAAAAAATTCACCGTGTCATCAACTGGGCGGCTGATGGGCTAAACAATGTGTCTGTTTCTCAAGTTGAGCTAAAATCACACATTCAATTTTATGATGGCATTCGTACTTGCGACATTCACGAAACCATCATCAAAGCAGCGGCAGATTTGATTTCAGAAGACACGCCAGATTATCAATATTTAGCAGCTCGCTTGGCGATTTTTCACCTACGCAAGATTGCTTATGGAGATTTTGAGCCACCGCATTTGTACGAGCATGTCAAAAATCTCACCGCCCAAAACAAATACGACAAACACATTTTAAACGATTATAGCATTGATGAATTTGAGCAATTAAACAACCACATCGATCACAATCGTGATATGAATTTGGCGTATGCTGCCGTTGAGCAGATGCTTGGCAAATATCTGGTGCAAGACCGAGTTAGCAAGCGTGTCTATGAAAGCCCACAATTTTTGTACATGCTGGTTGGTATGTGCTTATTTGCCAATTATGACAAAGCCGAACGCCTAGACTACATCAAGCGTTTTTATGATGCCACTTCCAATTTTTATATCTCACTGCCAACGCCGATTATGTCAGGCGTCCGCACGCCAACACGCCAATTTAGCTCATGCGTGCTGATTGAGTGCGGCGACAGCCTAGACAGCATCAACGCCACCACTTCTGCCATCGTCCGCTATGTCTCACAGCGTGCTGGCATCGGTGTCAATGCTGGTGCGATTCGTGCCTTGGGTAGTCCAATTCGTGGCGGTGAAGCTCAGCACACAGGCTGCATTCCGTTTTTTAAAATGTTTCAAGCGGCGGTCAAATCCTGCTCACAAGGTGGCGTGCGTGGCGGTGCTGCAACTTTGTTTTATCCAATTTGGCATCTGGAAATCGAAAGCCTTTTGGTATTAAAAAACAACCGTGGTGTTGAAGATAACCGTGTGCGTCATATGGATTATGGTGTACAGATTAACAAAACCATGTACACACGCTTAATTAAAGGCACGAACATTACCTTATTTTCACCATCAGATGTGCCGGGGCTGTACGAAGCATTCTTTGCCGATCAAGCCGAATTTGAACGCTTATACACCCAATACGAAGCCGATCCCAATGTCAGAAAACGCACAGTTGCCGCCCGTGAATTGTTCAGCCTAATGCTACAAGAACGAGCCAGCACTGGCCGCATTTATGTCCAAAATGTCGATCATTGCAACACGCACAGCCCATTTGACCCATCGGTTGCACCGATTCGCCAGTCCAATTTGTGCATGGAAATTGCCCTGCCGACCACACCACTGGACAACATCAATGACGAAAAAGGCGAAATCGCCCTTTGTACGCTATCAGCGATTAACCTTGGCAAAATCCAATCGCTGTCTGACATTGAAGAGCCTGCCGAACTGATTGTCCGTGCTTTGGACGCTCTCTTGGATTATCAAGACTACCCTGTCGCCGCCGCCAAACAAGGCAGCATGAACCGCCGCACTTTGGGCGTGGGCGTGATTAATTATGCCTATTATTTGGCAAAAAATGGCACTCGCTATTCAGATGCAGCGGCGTTGGGTCTGACGCATCGCACTTTTGAAGCATTGCAATATTATCTGTTGAAAGCATCTAACAAACTCGCCAAAGAACAAGGGGCGTGTCCGTACTTTGACCAAACCACTTATAGCCAAGGCGTTTTGCCGATTGATACCTATAAGTCTGATTTGGACGGCATTTGCACCGAGCCTTTACACCTAGATTGGGAAGGTTTACGCCACGACATCAAAACACACGGTCTGCGTAACTCGACGCTGTCGGCTCTAATGCCATCTGAGACCAGCTCACAAATTGCCAATGCCACCAATGGCATCGAGCCACCACGGGGTTTGGTGTCCATCAAAGCATCAAAAGATGGTATCTTAAAACAAGTCGTGCCTGAAATTGAGCGTCTGGCAAGTCAATATGAATTACTGTGGGATATTCCTGATAATAGCGGCTATCTCAAACTGGTCGGCATTATGCAAAAATTCATCGACCAAAGCATCTCCGCCAACACCAACTACGATCCTGCCAAGTTTGAAGGCAGCAAAGTACCAATGAAAATCTTAATCCAAGATTTGCTGACCGCTTATAAATTTGGCGTCAAAACCTTATATTATCACAACACTCGTGATGGGGCTAACGACACTCACAGCGACCTTGATGATGGCTGTGCAGGCGGTGCTTGCAAACTGTGATTTGTCGGACAAATCAATGATTAATCGGTAAATTTATTTTTATCATTGGTTTATTAATGATAAATTGATTGCACCGCAGATAAATTTGGCATCTTTGAATTTACCTTAAAGATGCCAAATTTTTGCATTTTTATCCCCTTAGATTTTGTGCTATAATGGCAGTTATTTTTGAATTTATTGATGATTTTTATTGATTGTTTTAGGAATTTACGATGAATATTCAAGCCCTGATGCAACAAGCTCAAGCCATGCAAAAGCAAGTTGAAAAAAATGTCGAAGCTGCCAAAGCCAGCCTTGCCACCAAAGAAGTGCAAGGCGAAGCAGGCAACGGCTTGGTCAAAGTTACCATGACTGGCCGCCATGTGGTCAAACGCCTATCCATTGACCCAAGCTTAATGGGTGATGAGCCTGACATGATCGAAGATTTGGTCGCCGCCGCCATTAACGATGCCGTACGCCAAGCTGACGAGCTGCACGAAGAAGTGATGGCTGGTGCGACCACTGGCATGGGTCTGCCACCGAGCATGAAAGGCTTGTTCGGCTAAGTCATGCTGACCCCAAAACTTGATCGACTGATTAAAGAACTGCAAATCCTGCCCAGCGTTGGGCAAAAGTCCGCTCAACGCATGGCATTGCATTTGCTAAGCAAAAAACGCAATCAAGGCATTTCGCTGGCATTGGCATTGGACAGTGCCATGAAAGACATTATCGAATGCTCACATTGCCACTCGTTTAGCGATGGCGAGATTTGCCCCATTTGTGCCGACCCACGCCGAGACGATGGCACGATTTGCGTGGTTGAAAGTGCCGCCGATGTAATGGCAATTGAGCAAAGCGGTGCTTATCGTGGCAAATATTTTGTGTTGGGTGGGCATTTGTCGCCCATCGATGGCATCAATGCTGACGATTTGCACATTCATGAGTTGATTGAACGCATCAAAAATCAGCCGATTGATGAGTTGATTCTCGCCACAGGCTCAACCGTCGAAGGGCAAACCACGGCGTTTTTTATCCACGATGCCGCCCAAGCCTATGCCAAAAAAATCACTCGTCTGGCTCAAGGCATTCCGATGGGTGGCGAGCTGGAATATGTCGATAGCATCACCTTGCACCAAGCCCTACAAAATCGTGGCACTTTATAAATTTTAATACAACTATGACCACCACAGCCGATTTTCATTTTCCAAAACTTCACATCGACCAAGCGGCAGCCGATGATTTGCCGACCGTTTGGGTGCGTAACGAAGATGAACTGTATGAACTGATTGATGAAATTGACAGCATCGATAAAGTCGCCTTGGACACCGAGTTTATCAAACGCACCACTTATTATCCCATTTTGGCGTTGGTGCAGGTCAATACAGGGCGTGCGATTTATTTGGTCGATGCCCCACGCTTGGATTTGACTGAGTTTTGGCAAGCACTCATCGAAGTGCCGACCATGATTTGGTATGCCTGCGGTGAAGATTTGAGCATTTTTTATCTGCTTGCCAAATGTCCACCTTTGACCAATGTCTTTGATGTGCAGCTGGGTGTGGCGTATCTGTCAGGCAAATTACAAGCAGGTTACAGTCAAGCGTTGAGCGAGATGCTGGACATTCATGTGGATAAAGGCGAAAGCCAAAGCGACTGGCTGGCACGCCCTTTGTCGCACGAGCAAGAGATTTACGCCGCCAACGATGTGCGGTATTTACTGGCTTTATGCGATGCGGTGCATGATGAGCTTGAGCGTCGCAAGATTGTCGCTTGCGTCTATGAAGACAGCAACCATTATGCAAAAGAGTTACACAATATCCAAAACCAACCTGATGATACACTGTATTTGGATTTGTTAGCACCGATTTATAATCGTCAGCAAATTGGTGTGCTGCAACAGCTTGCCGCTTGGCGCGAAGCACTGGCACGAGCCACCAACGAGCCAAAGAGCTTTATCATCGGTAAGCAAGCCTTGCGTGAAATTGTCCAAGAAATGCCCGACAGCATCAAAATGCTGGCACGCACCACCATCAACCGTGCCACACTCAGACGCTACGGCGATGAGATTGTGCGTATCATTCGCCAAGTCAAAAGCAGCAACCCAGACACGCTGCCGCCTTTGCCACCACCGACTTATCACAGCAAAGCCAAACCTTTTAAAAATGAGCTGGACGCCGCCATTGACACATACAGCCTTGAGCATCAGATTCCTGCCAATTTGTTACTCAAAAATCGCTGGATAAATGAGCTGCTATTACTGGTAGCTCATGATGGCGATATTAACACCCTACCGCCTGAACTTTTGGGCTATCGTCAATCTTTGGTGGTTGATGGCATCATTCCTGCACTATTACCATTCAAAGAGCATATTTTAGAAGTATTAAACACATCAATGACCGAGTAAAGTCGCCATTGCCACAAAAATCATGGGAAAATTATGAACTATCAAGAAAAATTTACAAATGTGGTTGTGTATTGCGGTTCAAATTTTGGTAACACGCCTGCCTATCATCACGCCGCCCAGCAATTGGGCGAAACACTTGCCAAGCACAGCCTAACGCTGGTCTATGGCGGCGGCAATGTTGGGTTGATGGGGACAGTGGCTGACAGCGTCATCGCTCATGGTGGCGACAGCATTGGCATCATTCCCAAATTTTTAAAAGACAAAGAAGTTGCCCATCAGCATTTGAGCGAATTGATTATTACCGATGATATGGCGAGCCGTAAGCTTAAGATGATTGAGCTTGGCGATGCTTTTATTGCTTTACCCGGTGGCATTGGCACTTATGAAGAGCTGTTTGAAGTGATTTCGCTAGCACAGCTACGCCGCCACACCAAGCCGATTGGCGTGCTTAACATTGACGGCTTTTTTGAGCCATTTTTGCAGTTATTAAAACAAGCTGCCGATACAGGCTTTATGCCAGCTGCCAATGTGGATTTGGTGTGTGTTGCCGACACCGTCGATGAGCTATTGACCAAGATGGCAAATTATCACTTTGTCGAATCGCAAAAATGGGTCAAACCCGACTGGATGGGCGATGATGACACTTATCAAGTGCCAAAATTCACCTAAAACCGCCCAAAATTACCCAAAAAACGGCTGATGCAAAAAATTTGTACCAAAATATTACAAAAAACACTTGCAATAAAATAAAACGAATGTACACTATATAAATAAATTTTGAACGGTTGGCTGTTGAAGTTGATAACTGATAATAACCCAGCCTGATTTTTCATTTAGCCGATATTGGAGCTTGTCGCCCAATAAGCCCGATTGAATAACTTAATTGAACAACTTAACTCAAAGGTGATGCTGATGGACATCAAAAAAATTCGTGAACTTGTGGATCTGATGGAAGAAAAAGATCTATTAAATTTGGAATATGGTTATGATGACAAATACATCAGCCTAACCAGAAACACCGCCGTTCAGACGGTCGCTGTACCACAAGCTGCCGCAGTCGCCGCACCTGCTGCCACCGCCGCACCTGCTGCCAAGACGCCGAGCGGCAAGGTTGAGACTTCGCCAATGGTTGGAGTGTTTTATTCAGCACCTAGCCCAAATGATCCGCCATTTGTCAAAGTCGGTCAAAAAGTTGAAGCTGGCGATACGCTTGGCATCATCGAAGCCATGAAAATTATGAACCCACTAGAAGCCACCCAAAGCGGCATTATCGAAGAGATTTTGGTCAGCAATGCCGAAGTGGTTGAATTTGGTCAGCCTGTCATTCGCTACAAAGCCTAACAGGAATGCCCCATGATTAAAAAACTACTCATTGCCAACCGTGGTGAAATTGCCTTGCGTATCGTGCGTGCGTGTAAGCAGTTGGGCATCTCGACAGTCGGTGTATACTCAACCGCTGATAAGGATTTGATGCATTTGCGTTTTGTCGATGAAGCGGTGTGTATCGGCAATGCCCCTTCGTCTCAAAGCTATTTGGACATTAACGCCCTACTGGCAGCTGCCGAAATTACAGGTGCCGACGCCATTCACCCTGGCTATGGTTTTTTGTCCGAAAATGCCAAATTCGCCGAGCGTGTCGAAGAAGCTGGCCTTACTTTTGTTGGCCCCTTGCCTGAACATATCCGCCTGATGGGCAATAAAGTTTCCGCCATCAATGCCATGAAAGAAGCTGGCGTACCCACCGTGCCGGGTTCTGTGGGAGCAGTAACCCTACATAATGCCGAAGAGCAAGCTCGCAAAATTGGCTTTCCTTTGATTGTCAAAGCGGCAGCAGGCGGCGGCGGTCGTGGTATGCGTGTGGTTGAACGCTTTGAAGAGCTGCTCAACCAAGTTCAAGCTGCCAAAACCGAAGCCCAAAGTGCCTTTGGTGATGACACGGTTTATATGGAACGGTTTTTGAAAAACCCCCGCCATGTCGAAGTGCAAGTACTCGGTGATGGCAATGGCAATGCTTTGCACTTATTTGACCGTGATTGCTCGCTACAACGCCGCCACCAAAAGGTTCTAGAAGAAGCCCCAGCACCAGACATTCCAGACGATGTACGCACGCCAATCTTACAAGCCTGCGTCCGTGCCTGTGAGCAAATCGGCTATCGTGGTGCAGGTACTTTTGAATTTTTGTACGAAGATGGCGAATTTTTCTTCATCGAGATGAATACTCGTGTGCAAGTTGAACACCCAGTTACCGAGATGATTACAGGCATCGATGTGGTCGTTGAGCAGCTAAAAATCGCCGCAGGTTATGGTCTGTCTTACCATCAAGACGAAATCACCATTCGCGGTCATGCCATCGAATGCCGTATCAATGCCGAAGATCCTAAGACCTTTATGCCATCACCGGGCAAAATCCAGCAGTTATTTACGCCCAGCGGCTCAGGCATTCGCTTTGATTCGCATCTGTACCAAGGCTACACCATTCCCAGCTATTATGATTCGCTGATTGGCAAATTGATCTGCCACGCCCAGACACGCCGTCAAGCGATTGCCAAAACTTTGCACGCCTTGGACGAGCTGATTATTGAAGGGGTAAAAACCAACATTCCGCTGCATCGTGATGTGATTTTAAAAGATGAGAAATTCTGCGAAGAAGCCCAAAACATTCACTACCTTGAAGGTCATATGCTAAAAGACCCTTCTTGATTTGATGAAATTGATTCGATTAAATTTGATTCAACTTGATTGAATTTGGCGTTTTTCTCCAGCAGCTTGGACGCTTGTGCGTTTGAGCTGTTTTTTTGCAATTTTTGGGTGAATTGTTAAATGATTATTGGTCATTGCATTTTAATCATTTTGGGCTTGGTGATTGTTCACTGTTTTGATAAATACAGTTTTTTGAAATTGTTCACTGTTTTGATAAATACAGTTTTTTGAATTTGTTGAATGCAGTTTATTAAAGAGATTTTTATGAAAGATACAAAGCCTGATATTGAATTATCACAAAAAGCCCCAATATCATGGGCAGTTTAAGTTTAGTTTCAGTTTTTGTTTCAAAGGTTTGTCAAAAGGATAACGCAGTGAGCATGACTCGCACCATTTCTTTGCCCATTAATACGCATCAGTTACGCACACTACTGGGTGAATACAATAAACACATCAAATATATCCAAGAACGATTAGAAGTACAAATCATTCACCGCCAAGACCAATTTATCATCAGCGGCGAGCTGACTCCAGTCGAACGCACCGAACTGGTGCTACAAAAGCTGGCCGAGCTTGCCTGCGAGCAAGACGACATCAGCGGCGAAGATTTGCATTTGATTATCCAATCCAGCCTTGCTCGTGGGGGCGAAACCACTTCGGTAAATCCGCACGACAAGCCGTCCAGCCCTACATTTGCCGACATTTCACTACGCACTCGCAAAGGCAAAATCACGCCACGGGGTCATAACCAACAACAATATGTCAAAAAAATCCTAATCTCCGATGTGTCGTTTGGCGTCGGTCCAGCAGGCACTGGCAAGACTTATTTGGCGGTGGCGTGTGCGGTGGATATGCTTGAGCGTGGTGAGATTGAGCGAATCTTATTGGTGCGTCCTGCGGTGGAAGCTGGCGAAAAATTGGGCTTTTTACCGGGGGATTTGACCCAAAAAATCGACCCTTATTTACGCCCATTGTACGATGCGTTGTACGAAATGCTTGGCTTTGAAAAGGTTGGTAAATTGCTTGAACGGCAAATTATCGAAGTCGCTCCCTTGGCCTATATGCGTGGGCGGACGCTGAATAATTCGTTTGTGATTCTTGATGAAGCACAAAACACCACACCTGAACAGATGAAAATGTTCCTAACTCGCCTAGGCTTTGGCTCTCGTGCGGTGATTACTGGCGATATGACACAGGTGGATTTACCACGGGGACATAAGTCTGGGCTAGCTCAAGCGTTGCAAATCCTATCAAAAATTGATGAAATTCACATCACACGCTTTGACAGTCAAGATGTGGTGCGGCATCATTTGGTACAAAAAATCGTCCAAGCCTATGATGCTTTTGATGAAGCACAGGCAGCACTGGCCGCCGAGCGAAAAGCCCAACGCCTAGCAGAAAGCCTGGCAGCCAAGGAATAACACGATGAGCCGTAATCCAATTTATCTGGGCTTTGCCGAAACGCTTGAGCCGACCATACCACCCATTTATCAAGCCTTGGACATTGAGCAGATTTTTGACACCACCCTATCACTGATGGACGATAAGCTGGCCACTGGCGTTGATTTTGCTTATTTTGCCAATGCTTGTGATTATTGGCACAAGCCCAAAGCCTTGAGCATTTATATTGTTGATGCCGATGAAGGTCGTACGCTCAATCTGCAAGCTCGTGGCAAGGACTATGCCACCAATGTGCTGTCCTACCCTAGCGGTCTGCCTGATGAAGTGCTGGCGGTGATGGACGAGATTGAGATGGGTGAGCTGATACTGTGCCATGATGTCGTGGTCAATGAAGCCGCCACGCAGCACAAAAGTTTTCAGGCACATTTGACGCATTTGATCATTCATGGCATTTTGCATCTGTTGGGCTTTGATCACGAGATCAGCGATGACGATGCCGATGAGATGGAAGGTTTTGAGATTGAGATTTTGGCAGCGTTGGGATTTGACAATCCGTATCAATAAGTAAAATCCAAGCGATTAACTTACATGTGATTGATTGGTAAAACTGTCAATCAATCACCTTGGGTTTACTTTATATTATCTTCATTTACTGATAAAAACTGCCCACACTCTTTCTCAAAATCTCTCTTTACATCAAAATACAGGCGATGACAAAGTATCATATGAGAAAAAATAATTAAAGCTATTAAAACTATTTTATTGTTCTTAATAATATTCCAAGCCATGTTTTTGTTAAAGACATACACCACGCATAAAAACAATAAATTTAAACCAATAAATAAGCCAAAACAAAAAATGTAAGTTGCCAAAGAATCATAAAAAACGCCTTTTTCTATAATTCTCAAGCAAGCCTGATATGCAGAACCTAAAGCACCCGTCTGAAAAAAAAATAAAAAACTGGTGCATATAAGCAATCAAGACAGAAAAAAGTCCAGCTTAAAAATTTTACAAATGCAGGATTCATTTTTAATGTGTTTTGCTATTGTCCAAGGTTTTAAAGTCAAAATTTTGGCGGTTGGTTTGGTTTGTTTGAATTTTTATTTTAGCATATTTGGTTTTGTATGAGTCGGGGATTATAACACGAGTATATTTAGTTTTTGAGTATCGTGGTTGTTATTTGATAAACAAAAACCAAGAGCAAAATCGCTCTTGGTTTTTTTGATTTGATAATTGCTTAATTGGCAAATTACCAAGTAACACCGAAACCAACACCGCCAGAGACTTTGCCTGCGGTATTTGCAGTACCTGTCATCTTCATGATGTAGCGTCCGTTGTCGCTGATGCTTGAGTAGCCTACCGCCAGTGCTTGCTGACCTTCGTAAGTACCTGCGGCAACCGCCATCAAGTTCTTACCTGGGATATACACCTGCGGTAATGATGATGCAGCCGCAGAGCTAGCACCGATACCACGCAAATCTTTATCTAGGCGGTTAATCTTATCACCCAAATAGTTGATGTTGGCGTTAGTTTGGTTCAGCTGGCTGACATTCACCGCATCGGTCGGATTAACGCCCGGTGCGACATTGCTGATTACTTGATTGCCAGCGTTGATGCCGCCTTTGGTGATGCTTGGGCCATTGTTGATGCTAACACCATTATCATTGATGGTGGTGTCGCCTGTCGTCACGCTGCCTTTGGCACCCAAATCAACATTTTCAGCCAGTTTCACATCAAGGACGCGAGCACCAGTATCTTTGTCGATACTGCCAACCACACCGATGTTTTTCTCAGTAAGGTTACCTTTCGCACCGCCTTTGACATCTAAGCGGGTGTTTAGCTTACGATCTAAGGTTACATCAGTGTTATCACCTTGGAAGTACAAGCCATCATCGGTGGTTGCCACTTCACGGGTAATGTCGTTGCCGTCTTTACCTTTGGTTTCATAAACAATGCGAGTTGCCTGAGCATTGTTGGCTGTGCTGCCATCTTTGCCGTCTTTACCACGCTCGTCAATCGTACCTTTGCCTTCGGCTGGTTTAAAGGTTAGGCTTGAACCGTCTTTACCGTCCGCACCTTTTGGACCGCGCAAGCCGATAGAGCCGTCTTTGCCGTTAATTGCAACGCCAGAAACGCCATCTTTACCGTTTACACCAAGTTTACCGTCAATGCCGTCTTTGCCTGGTTTGCCATCTTTAGGCGGTACAGACGCTTTACCAACTTGGAAGTCATGGTTGGTTGATAAGGCGTAACCATCATCTACACGGGTGATGATCACATTATCACCGGCATTTAACTTAAATTCATCACCTTTTTCAATGGTGGTATCTGGATTGCCTAGGTCGGTAATTTGTTTAGGAATGACTTTACCGTTTGTTCCTTTTACTTCATAAGCACCCAAATAGAACACATCGCTAAGGTTCGAGCCATCATCTGTTGGTGGTGTGCTTGGCGGTGTAGTATTGTCAGGATCTTTTGGATCAATACGATCTACGATGCCATCTTTACCATCAGAGCCATCTTTACCATTGGTCACAACAGCAGTGGTCGTGCCATTGCCATCAGTGATCGTAATGGTGTGTGAACCATCTTTATTGGTCACTACATTCGCTGTTGGTGTTTTACCATCTTTACCATTGGTCACAATCGCAGTGCTTGTGCCGTTAGCATCGGTAACAGTAATCGTATGTGAGCCATCAGAGTTGGTGGTTACTTTAGCGGTCGCAGATTTACCGTCTTTACCGTTAGTGCCGTTAATACCATCTTTACCATCTTTACCGTCTTTCACGGTTGAAGTTGAGTTAGTGCCATCAGGATTAACCACTTTAATCGTGGTTACGCCATCTTTACCTTTTTCAACATTAACGGTTGGTGATTTACCATCTTCGCCTTTCTCACCTTTGGCACCGTCTTTTCCGTTAATACCATCTTTACCGTTGGTGATGGTTTTATTAGAAATTTCTTTTCCGTCACCATCTTTTACGATAATGGTTGTGCCGTTTTCAACATCTTTAGTTTCAATGGTTGGTGATTTACCGTCAATACCGTTTTTACCATCAACACCATCTTTACCTTTCAGACCTTGTTCACCACGCTCACCTTTTTCACCGTCTTTAACAGTCGTTGTTTTGGTTGAGCCATCTGGATTAGTTACGGTAATGGTGGTTGTACCATCTGCACCTTTTTCACCTACGGTGATGGTTGGTGATTTGCCGTCAATACCGTCTTTACCATCTTTCACGGTTGAAGTGGAGTTAGTGCCATCAGGATTAACCACTTTAATTGTAGTTACGCCATCTTTACCTTTTTCAACATTAACGGCTGGTGATTTACCATCTTCACCTTTCTCGCCTTTGGCACCGTCTTTACCGTTAGTGCCGTCAGCACCTTTTTCACCTTTGGCACCGTCTTTGATAGTAGCTTTACTGATTTCAGTGCCAGTTTCAGGATCTTTAAAGGTTACGGTTGTGGTGTCGCCAACTTTATTGGTTTCAATAGTTACAGATTTACCGTCTTTACCATTGATGCCATCTTTACCAGCCGCACCATCTTTACCATTTTCACCATCTTTGATGTCTACGGTTGTTGGTGCTGTACCATCGTTATTGTTGATTGTTACAGTCGTGGTATTGCTGTTTTTGTTAGCAGTAACGGTTGGTGATTTGCCGTCTTTACCATCAGCACCTTTTTCACCCTGAAGACCGCGTTCTCCTTTCTCACCTTTTTCACCATCTTTGATAGTAGCTTTACTGATTTCAGTGCCAGTTTCAGGATCTTTAAAGGTTACGGTTGTGGTGTCGCCAACTTTATTGGTTTCAATAGTTACAGATTTACCGTCTTTACCGTCTAGACCATTTTTGCCGTCTAGACCGTTTTTACCATCAACACCATCTTTACCTGCTGCACCATCAGCACCTTTTTCGCCTTGGTCGCCTTTATCACCTTTAGCACCATCTTTGATAGTAGCTTTACTGATTTCAGTGCCAGTTTCAGGATCTTTAAAGGTTACGGTTGTGGTGTCGCCAACTTTGTTGGTTTCAACAGTAACAGACTTACCGTCTTTGCCGTTGGTGCCATTAGTGCCATTAGTACCATCTTTACCGTCTTTACCCGCAGCACCATCTTTACCATTTTCACCATCTTTGATGTCTACGGTTGTTGGTGCTGTACCATCGTTATTGTTGATTGTTACAGTCGTGGTATTGCCGTTTTTGTTAGCAGTAACGGTTGGTGATTTGCCGTCTTGACCTTTCTCACCATCATTGATGGTTGCTTTGCTGATTTCAGCACCAGTGTCGGGATCTTTAAAGATTACAGTTGTGACATTGCCATCTTTGCTGGTTTCAACTTTAACAGGTTTACCGTTGTCGCCTTTTTCGCCTTTGGCACCATCATTGATTTTCACAACTTGTGGATTACCGCCATTTTGGTTTGGATCAGTTACAGTTAAGGTTGTAACATTGCCGTTTTTCTCAGCAGTAACGGTTGGTGATTTGCCGTCTTTACCATCAGCACCTTTTTCGCCTTGAATACCCTGAATACCTTGTTTACCATCTTCCACTGTGGCAGTGCTGATCACTTCCTTAGTGGTAGGATCTTTAAAGGTGATCGTTGTGGTGTTGCCTTCTTTATTGGTTTCAACAATAACTGGTTTGCCGTCTTTACCATCTAAACCATTTTTACCATCTTCACCTTTGTCACCTTTCAAGTCGTCTTTATTCACTTTTAACTTGATGCGGCGGATACCGTCAGTGGTGGTTGTACCTTCAACAGTAATAATCCCATTATCATCACCAACAAATTCAACCACTTGGGCATTGGTCACAGGTGCGGCATAGGTGTTAGTAATTTTGCCACTTTCATTTTTACCAGCACCAACAACCCAACCTAAATTGCGAGCATCACCCACGGTTAATGCTGCATTTGGATTGGCTGCATCTAGGTTCGCCAAGCCATTGATCGCTTTAATATTGTCACCTAAATGACCAGCAATACTCGCAGGAATATATGGTTGCGGCGTTTCACCAGCAGTCATTTTTGGTGCTTTCTCATAAGTTAGCGTTGCATTTTGAACATTATGCAATGCCACTGGTGTAGAAGTGTTATTACCGCCACTGTTCATAGAGGCAATAACCTGTTCTGCTGGCACGTCTGTGGTATTTGGTTTTGGCTTACCATTTTCTACATCGGTTGCTTTGTAGAATTTATTGTCAATTTTCACCAGTTTATTACCGTCTTTATCGGTATAAACTACTGGTAATTGGGCACTTTCCACCACTTTTTGTGCATCAACATCAACGGTAATAGTACGAACTTTCGTTGTGCTATCTGTTTTACCGCTCACTGTCGCAAGATTTGTCCCCACGAATTGAACTTCATCAGCATTTTTCACTTGATCGTTATAAGCAGTGCCTAACTCACCTGTGGTTTTATCAGATGAAACCACCCAACCCATTTTTCTCAAGTCGCCAACGGTGGCTGCATTAGTATCTGGAACGCCTTGATTATTTGCATTTTCCAAATTCAGCAAGCCAGATTTGCCCGATTTTGGTGCATCAGGGTAAGTATTTAAACCACTGGTTACATTGGTAATCGTATTGTTACCGTTATCCAAACCATTGATGGTTAAACTCACATTCGGTTTTTTACCTTCTGTGATCGTATCACCCTGTTCATTTTTCGGATTATGGGTAATCGTAATGCCATCGCCCGTTTGGGTGGTTGTGGTGTTATTGGTTGGATTAACCGTTTCAACGCTGGTTAAATCTTTAAGCTCTTTGGCTAATTTAATATCCAATACACGATTGCCATTCTTATCAATGCTACCTTGAACACCGATATTGTTATCAGAAAGTTTATCTTTATCCGCACCGCCTTTTACATCTAAGCGAGTGTTTAATTTACGATCTAATACAGTGTCGTTATCGCCTTTGAAGTACAAACCATCATCAGTAGTTGCCACTTCACGGGTGATATTTTCACCTTTTTCATTTTTGGTGTCGTAAACGATACGGGTCGCATTAACATCTTTGGCTGTGCTACCATCTTTGCCGTCTTTACCACGCTCATCAATTGTGCCAGTGCCTTCAGCTGGTTTAAAGATTAGGCTTGGGCTTACGCCATCTTTGCCGTCTGTACCATCTTTACCTTTCGGTCCAGTTAAGCCGATAGAACCGTCTTTGCCGTTTAATACAACAGACGCACCGTCTTTACCGTTTACACCAAGTTTACCGTCAATGCCGTCTTTGCCCGGTTTGCCATCAACACCCGGTTCGCCTTTTTCGCCGATTTGGAAATTGTTATTAGCAGAAAGTGCATAACCGTTGTCGATCTGTTTGATAACAATATTGTTATCGCCTTGATCTAAGGTAAAGGTTTCGTTGTTGTTAATACGAACAGCATCAGCTTTTTTCGCTTTAATGTCATCTGCATCATCGTCTTTAACTTCCACATCTGATTTATCACCATTTTTCGTGGTTAAGTTAAAGCCTGAACGAGCAACTGCATTAGCCACCGCTTTTAATTGTGCCACGTTAACAGCATCGCTATCTTCAGAACCCGCTGCAACATTGATGATTTGGCGAGTACCCGATGAAGAACCCACAGAGAATGCACCCAAACCAGCACCACCAGTATAAGGTTTTGCCGTTGCTGCAATCGCTTTTTTCTCTTCGTCTGTTGCCGCTGCTAACGCATACACTTGGTTAGCTGCTGCTGTTGCACTATCCGTTGCTGTTGCATTTTTCAACAAACCAGCACGATCTGCACGAGAAGTATAACCCGCTGCAACGCCGCCGATTACAGTGGCTTTAGAGTTTGCACCGATAGTCGTTGCACCCAATGCACTAGCATTAGTGTTAGTACCTAATGCCGTGGTTGCCAACTCAGAAGCGTTTGATAACTGACCTAATGCCACGCTTTGTTGTGCACTGGCACTGGCATTCATACCTAATGCGATAGCGTGTGAACCGCTAGCATTCGCATTTGGACCAGTTGCAATCGAACCATAGTTCGATGCAGACGCATTTGAACCAATCGCTGTCGCACCAGCACCAGATGCATTTGCCAAGAAACCTAATGCGGTGCTTTGTTCGCCAGATGCTTTGGTTGCAATACCGGCAGCAATAGAATTTGCAGCTGTTGCACCGTCATTGTTGTAGTTGTCTTGTTCTTTAGGATCTGCTTTGGTACTGAAATAGTGAACGCCGTCTGCTGCTGGTGCGGCTTTAATGGTAATCGTGCGTACACCATCTTTAGTTTCACCACTTACAGTTACACCATCGCCCACAAAATCAACTGTATCGGCGTTTTGTACTTTATCTGAATAAGGCGTGTCTTTACCATCTTTGCTGGTTGTTACTACCCAACCCATTTTTCTCAAGTCGCCAACGGTTGCTGCGTTTGTATCTGGCACATTGTTATTATCCAGATTGATCAAACCAGATTTGCCCGATTTTGGTGCATCAGGGTAAGTATTTAAACCACTGGTTACATTGGTAATCGTATTGTTACCGTTATCCAAACCATTGATGGTTAAACTCACATTCGGTTTTTTACCTTCTGTGATCGTATCACCCTGTTCATTTTTCGGATTATGGGTAATCGTAATGCCATCGCCCGTTTGGGTGGTTGTGGTGTTATTGGTTGGATTAACCGTTTCAACGCTGGTTAAATCTTTAAGCTCTTTGGCTAATTTAACTTCCAATTTGCCGTTTTCAGCGTTCACACCGATGTTTTTGTCAGACAATTTATCTTTATCTGCACCGCCAACAATCTCAAGTTTTTGATTGAGTTCTTTGTTGATGATGTTTTCATTTTTATCACCGTTATCGCCAGCAAATTTTAAACCGTCTTTTAAGGTTGCAACTTCTTCGGTATCGCCATTTGGTTTTTCATAAACAATACGAGTTTTGTTTGTGCCATCTTTGCCATTCGTACCGCCTAGATCGTTACCATCTAAACCTTTTGTACCATTGGCTAAGCTGATATTCGCACTCACACCGTCTTTACCATCTTCACCTTTCGGGCCAGTTAAGCCGATAGAGCCGTCTTTGCCGTTTAACACAACAGACGCACCGTCTTTGCCGTTTACGCCAAGTGTACCATCAACGCCTGGCTTGCCTGGTTTTCCTTCTGCACCATCTTCACCTTTTTCACCAATTTGGAAGTTATTATTGGCAGAAAGCTCGTAACCGTCTTTGATTTGTTTAACAACGATATTGCCATCACCTTTATTTAAGTTAAAGGTTTCGTTGTTCTCAATACGGGTAGCGGCAGCTTTATCTTTTTCATCTGCAATTGCATCGATAGCGGCTTTATCATCGTTAGTGGTTAAATTAAAGCCCACTTTGCTTAAAGTGGCATTAACGGTGTTTTTCAAATCACCAACATTGACGGCGTTAGTGAGTTGAGCATCAGTTGCCTTGTCTAATTTTTCTGCAAACTCTGCACCTGTAACAGTTTTCGCTGCTTCTTTAGTCAAACCCAAACCACTTGCCACATTTTGCAATGACACGGCTTCATTTTTATCTTTTCCAACTAAAGTCACATTATTGGTGGCGTTGGATTGATCGTTAGTATCAGTATTGCCTGAATATGCCAACGGGCTATCAATTTTTACTGAAACATTGCCTTTGTCATCTTTAGTCACAATCGCTTTAGTGCCTTGACCATTTACAAAGGTAACATCATTGCCTTCACCAATCGCTGCGGTGATGTCTTCTGTGCCATTGTTGCCTTTTACATTCCAAGTGGAAGGTGGGGTAGCGGCTGGTTTGGTTGCAGAAATGGTAATTTTGCCGGTGCTATTATCGGTTTTAATATTAACGCCTTCACCTTCTATAAGATCAAATGCAGAAAGGGTGATATTTTGACCCTCTTGTTTGATAACGGTGTTATTGCCGGCATTAATTTTTAGCAATTCGCCCGGTTGTACCAATTCTTCGGTTGCTGCATTATCTTTAGCACGAATACCGCCATCAGTACCTGTCGTTACACGCCAGCCAGAGTTGTTGATGGCATTAACCACAGCCTCGCCAGTAACTAAATTAGAACCGTTCTGACCTGCTGGAATTTCAACTTTACCAGTGTTGATCGTTTTATCGCCTTCAACTTTAGCAGCGACATTGCCAATGGTCGTAGTATTTACGCTAACATTAAAAGTTGTTGTGCCATCTGCATTTTTCTTATTAGCCTTAATGAAAACAGGGCCTTCGCCTTGATAGCTATCGGCATTGTATTTCACCGTTGTAATATTATCTTTGGTGGTTACGCTTGCCGTAGTGTGATTGCCGTCTGAAAATGTTACGCCTGTAGAATTATCACCAACGGTGCTAGTGGTGGTAGTTGGTGTTTCGCCCTCGTTCGCAACTTCCGCTTTACCGCTGATTGTCCAAGTAGAAGCATTGGCATTAACGGTGTAAGTGGTGGTATTGCCATCAACTTTTTCAGCGACAGTAACATTTTTACCGCCAACGACCACTGTTTTATTGTTTTGGGCTGTTACTTTGTAAGTATCGCCCTCTTTAGTCACATTGACACTAGCATCACCAGCTTCTATTTTTGGTTGTTTGGCTGTGACTTTATAAGTATCACCCTCTTTATTTACGGTAACGCTATCATCACCTGCCGCTACTTTTGGCACATTGGCAGAGATAGTAAATTCACCTTTATCATTTTTGGTAACATTTACATTATCGCCACCGTTAATTACAGGGTCGGCTACACTAATTTTGATTTCTTTACCAGTGTGGGTCACATTGACATTTTTAGTGCCATTAACGAATTTCACTTCTTCGCCAAGCTGTACATTTTCTGGTGTTTTATTACCACTGGTAGAATAATTCCAACCCAAACCGACTTTATCAATGTTGTCTTTTGCCGCTTTAGACAAATCAACACTGTAATCGGTAATACCTGTATCGGCATTAGGCGTAGACGTAACCACTACTTTATCTGAGCCTTTGCTCACTGTGGTTTTTTCGGCATTAACCGTATAGGTTGTGGTGTTACCTTGTGTAGTATTGGTGACAGTAACATTTTTACCCGCTTTTACAACAGTCACATTATTTTTCGCTGTGATGTTATAGGTGTTGTTAGCTGTATCAGGCGTTACAGTAACGCTATCATCACCAGCTTGGAATTTAGGCAAATTTGCTTTGATTTTAAAAGTGTGATTGGTATCGTCTTGAACAACGGTTACACTCTTATCCTCAGCGACAACACCATACGCAGAAAGCGTGATATTTTGACCGTCTTGTTTGATAACAGTGTTCTTGCCGGCATTGATTTTTAGCAATTCGCCCGGTTGTACCAATTCTTCGGTTGCAGTGGTACCAGCTGCACGCTTACCGCCGTCTTCGCCAGTCGTTACACGCCAGCCAGAATTGTTGATGGCATTAACCACTGTTGTGGCATTAACCAAATTAGAGCCGTTTTGTGGCTGACCTGCATTTGTCTGACCTTCTGGAATAACATCTAATTTAGCTGCACCAGTTTTATTGCCTTCTGTTTTTGCAGTTGCATCAGTCGCAGTTACCACATTTGATGTATTAACATTAACATCATAAACCTTGGTTTTATTGGCATTGGCTTGAGTGGCTGTGGTATTTTCTGAAATAGAAACAGGGCCGGCACCTTGATAGCTATCCGCGTGGAAAGTAACTGTGGTTGAACCAGCATCAACTTTACGCACATCGGCTTTGGTGTGATCACCGTCTTTAAATTCAACAGTATGACCATCGCCCACATCAGCAGTGTTTGTTGCCGTGTTGATGGTGGTTGAAGAAACATTCGGGCCTTTTAATTTCCAAGTGGTAAGAGTGGAATGCTCTGGCACATTGGCATCAATCGTGTAAGTAGTGGTATCGCCTTCGGTCGAGTTGGTTACCGTAACATTTTTACCTGCTTTTACGACTGTTTTATCGTTTTTGGCTGTGATAGTGAATGAACCATCGGTTTCGTTTTTTTTCACATCTACATTATCGCCACCGTTAATTACAGGATCAGCAACGCCAATGGTGATGGTTTTGCCAGTGTGCGTGATATTGACATTTTTGGTGCCATTAACGAATTTTACTTCTTGACCAAGCTGTACATTTTCAGCCGTTTTATTACCGCTGGTTGAATAATTCCAACCTTTAGATACTTTATCAATGTTGTCTTTTGCCGCTTGAGATAAATCAACGCTGTAATCGGTAACGCCTGTATCGGCATTAGGCGTAGGCGTAACCACCACTTTATTCGAGCCATTGCTCACTGTGGTTTTTTCGGCATTAACGGTGTAAGTGGTGGTATTACCAGTAGTATTATTTGTTACATTAACATTTTTACCTGCTTGCACCACTGTTTTATCGTTTTTGGCTGTGATGGTATAAGTGTTATTAGCCGCATCAGGTGTTACTGTAACGCTATCATCGCCATTTTTAACGACGGTTGGTTTGCCTGCAGGCGTAACATTGGCTTTGATTTTAAATGTGTTAGTGGCATCGTCTTTAGTCACAACAATGCTATCATCTGCATTAGTAACATTGTATCCAGAAAGGGTAACATTATTACCATTTTGAGCAATTTTCAAATTATCGCCGGCAATGATTTTAACGGTTTTATCGTTGGTAATATTTGCGGTTTGTTTATTATCGGTAACAGCCGCATTGTTTTGTCTTGCACCACGATTACCATCAGTTTCCAAATTCCAATGATGGCTTTCAATCGCTTGCACTGCAGCATGAAATTGTGAACCGTTAATGGCATCTTGAGAAGTTGCAGAGATTTCCCCCGGTGCCACATATTTGATTTGGCGGGCAGCAGAACTATTGCCTACACTAACATAAGCACCAGGATTGGTCGTTTCGCCAGAAAATTCATATATTTTACCGCCAACGGTAATGTTGGCTGGTGAATTAACAGTTGCTGAACCCGAACCGCTACCAAGCACCACAGAACCTGCGTGGGTTGCAGCAGCATTTGTACCCAATGCTAGGGCATTTTCAGCTGTTGCCTGTGCATTCCAACCTAATGCGGTTGATGATACGCCCTCAGCTTTTGAATCACGACCAATGGCAAGTGCACTGTAATTTTTTGCATTTGCACCAGTACCAATGGCTGTGGCATTTGGCAAGGTTGCACTAGATTGTTTGCCCAAAGCTAAAGAGTCTGTACCGCTAGCAGCCGCCCCGACACCCAATGCCGTTGCACTTCCCGCTGAGGCTTTTGAACCTTTACCAACAGCAGTTGAATCATTGCCACTGGCAGCCGATTCAGCACCAAAAGCAAGTGCGTTACTAGCACTTGCACTGGCTTTGTTACCTACTGAAATAGCATTAACTTGTGTGGCATGCGCATCTCTACCAATTGCTGTGGCATTAGTTTGAAGGGCTTGAGCACCAAAACCGATTGCTGTTGAGGCATCATTTGCAGTAAGAGTGTCACGACCAATCGCTTGTGAACTTAAACCATTTGCAGTTGAGTTAGTACCAAGAGCAGTTGAGTTAGTGCCAACAGAATTTGCCCCTTTACCAATCGCCATAGATTCAGCACCATTTGCAGTGGCTTTATAACCAATCGCCATCGCATCAGTACCACCAGCCGTGACCGCAGCATCATTGCCCAATGCAAGGCTGTTAGATGCAGCACCTGTTGCTACGGTTACATTATAACCAATCGCAATAGCATTACATTCTTCAGCTTTAAGGTCCTTGAAAATAGAGTGTTGAGCTTGTGCATCAGTCAGCTGTTTATGACAGGCAACATTAGCACTTTTCCGTTGAATGTAACCTGTGTCATTTGTACCATTTGAGTTGATAGATACACTGGTATTTACTGTGGGGTTTGTTTTAATATTGTCATAAAAAACCGCATCACCCACAGCACCAATGATTACCGCACCTTGTGATTCTTGTGGTGCTGCCAATAAAGTGGCACCAACCACCGCCGCCGAAATCATCAGCACCTTACTGGCATCTGGCATACCTGCCGTCTTAGCATCAACTTCTACAATATCGGCCGAGCCAACCTGTGCCGATGATGATTTGCCCTGAGCACGAGCATATTCGCAGACCGCTTGAAAAGTCTGGGTTGCCTTGTTAAAGACAATACGATAAATTTTATTCACAAAACACTTCCTAAATTAAGGTTAAGCTCTGGATACTACCACGAATCCTAAAACGAGCTTTTGAAATAACACACTGACCAACAACTCTCAAGCGATTTATACAATATCAATAAATCATCTAAATCATCAAAAGCTTACTGGCTGACGGAATTTGACGAATTATACAGAAATCATAAATTAAATTCAATTTAAAGAATAGGCAAGAATGTAATAGTTTGGTAACAAAAATGTATAATCATTGATATTAATGTGGATTTATCATTTTTGCTAATATTGTTAGTAGTAGTAGTAGTAGTAGTAGTAGTAGTAAATATTATCGGCGATTTTTGGGGTTTTGGTTGATTTTTAGAGAATTTTTTGGGTTTTTTGCTTTGTTGTCAAGCACTTAGCTTGTTTTATTAATAAGATTTACTAAATAAACAGATGTAAACTCTAATGAGAAATTTTAAAAATTATTTTTTGTAACGATTTGTAAGAATTGCCAAGCGAGCCAGTCGCCCAACCTTTTGTTCGACTTTGTGATACAGTTTGTCCATTTGATTATAAAATAACGCCGCCAGCAAAATCACCGTAATCGGCAGCAGCATGGACAAATAGCCAAAATGGGCGTACAGCACCACCGCCGTGCCACCACCAACAAAAAACGCCCACCACAAAGCACTGTGCAAGATGATACGCTTTAGGCTCACACGGCGACCGACCAGCCAATTGCCCACCGCCGCCCCCAAATCCGAAGTCAGCCCTGTCAAATGCGTGGTGCGAATCACCGTGCCATTATAAGTGGCGACCATCGAGTTTTGCAGACCGCACGCCATGGCGATCAGCATCTGACCAAAAAACAAATGAGCATTCAGATACATCGCCAGACTGATGCACAACATCACGCCTTCGAGCAGCATGGCATAGCCGTAATTACGGCGGATATTTAGCTCGCTTGAGCCGATAATCGCCCCACTTAGCACCGAGCCAAACCAAAACGAGCCAATGGAAATCAGCAGCATCTGAAAGTTTAGCCAATCGCCATGGATTATTGACGCCACAAATAAGCTGACATTGCCCGTCACATGTGATGCTGAAATGTGAGTAATCCCTGTCAAGGCTGTGGTATTTAACACCCCTGCACAAAACGCCAACACCACCGCACCGATCAGCACCCAAGTTGGAATGGTTTCACCCATGATTTTCATCAAAATCAACCTTGTTTTTTGATTTGTTGGGCGATTTTACCATTTTATTTGTCATTTGACGATTTGCAGCGTCATTTATTTTATAACAAAAAATTACAACCCAGTAACAAAACTGGGTGAAGTTTGGTCAATTTTGGCGATGATATGGCAATGATATTTGTCCATTTTTTTAATCAATTGCCCATCAATGGCGATAATATAACAAAAATTAATCAAAATTAGCTTGGTTTATGACCTTATGTAAGCTATAATTATTATTTGTTTGCTTTATTTTTAATGTGAGTTGTACCATGTTTCAATTTACCCAACCCCAAACCGCACTTCGTGATGCTGTTACCAGTGCGTATCGCTTAGATGAAGTAACCGCAGTTTCTAATTTATTAGCAACTCTAAATTTTGACGATAACCAAAAACAACAAATCAGCAATCTGGCTCGCCGACTGATTACCCAAGTGCGTGCCGATCGCAGCAAATCATCAGGCGTTGATGCCTTGATGCACGAGTTTTCACTGTCTAGTGAAGAAGGCGTGGCGTTGATGTGCTTGGCAGAAGCCTTGTTACGCATTCCAGATGTGGCGACTCGAGATCGCTTGATTCAGGACAAACTTGCCAATGGCGACTGGAAAAGCCATGTGGGTAACAGCCCATCGATGTTTGTCAATGCCGCCGCTTGGGGCTTGGTACTGACTGGTAAGCTGACCCAGCCGACCGACCAAAACGGACTTGGCTCTGCCCTAACTCGTGTACTACAAAAAGGCGGCGCACCATTTATCCGTGCTGGTGTCAATCACGCCATGAAAATTCTAGGCAAACAGTTCGTTACTGGTCAAACCATCGAAGAAGCCTTGGCAAATGGTAAAGAGCGTGAAAAAATGGGCTATCGTTTCAGCTTTGATATGCTGGGCGAAGCGGCAATGACCCAAGCCGATGCTGATCGCTATTATCAAGACTATGTAACCGCCATTCATGCCATCGGTAAAGATGCCCAAGGCCGTGGCGTGTATGATGGCAATGGCATCTCGGTGAAGCTGTCTGCCATTCACCCACGCTATTTTAGAGCCCAGCACGATCGAGTGATGAATGAGCTTTTGCCACGCCTAAAAGCCCTGTATGTGCTTGCCAAAGAATATGACATCGGCCTAAATATCGATGCCGAAGAAGCCAACCGCCTTGAGCTGTCTTTGGATTTGATGGAAAAATTGGTTTCTGATCCTGATTTGGCAGGCTTTAACGGCATTGGCTTTGTGGTGCAAGCCTACCAAAAACGCTGCCCATATGTCATTGATTTTCTGATTGATTTGGCACGCCGCAATAATCAAAAACTGATGATTCGCCTAGTCAAAGGGGCATATTGGGATAGCGAAATCAAATGGGCGCAGGTTGATGGCTTGGACGGTTATCCTGTTTATACTCGCAAAGTACATACCGATGTGTCTTATTTGGCGTGTGCCAAAAAACTGCTGTCAGCTCAAGATGCCATTTTCCCACAGTTTGCCACGCATAACGCCCAAAGCCTATCTACCATCTATGAGATGGGCAAAGACAAAGACTTTGAATTTCAATGCTTGCACGGCATGGGTGAAACGCTGTATGACCAAGTGGTTGGCGAGAAAAACCTTGGCCGACGTGTGCGTATCTATGCCCCTGTCGGCACGCATAAGACACTGCTGGCTTATTTGGTTCGCCGCTTGCTTGAAAACGGTGCGAACTCGTCGTTTGTCAATCGCATCGTGGACGAAAATGTCAGCATCGATGAGCTGATCGAATCGCCAGTTGATGTGGTCAAAGCCACTGGCATTTCACCAAACCCACTGACACCACCACCACGCCATCTCTACGGCGAGCGTAACAACTCCTTTGGTCTGGACTTGTCAAATGAGCATGTTCTTGCCAAGCTACAAGAGCATATGCAAGAAGCAAGCCATATCGCCTTTGATGCTCAATCTTTGACAGCGGCCACCATCGCCCATCAGCCAGCGACAGCGGTACTAAACCCAAGCGATCACCGTGATGTAGTCGGTCAAGTGTCATTTGCCCAAGCCGATGGCGTGCATGAAGTCATCAGCACAGCGATTGCCGCCCAAGGCAGCTGGCAAGCGGTCAGTGCCAGCGAGCGAGCTGCGATGTTACGCCGTTTTGCCGATTTGATGGAAGAGCCATCACGCATGGCACTATTGATGATGGTTGCGGTGCGTGAGGCTGGCAAAACCCTACTAAACGCCATCGCTGAAGTGCGTGAAGCGGTTGATTTTTGTCGCTATTATGCCGACGAAACCGAACGCCTAAACCTATCCAGCCCTGTTGGCACAGTGGTCGCCATCAGCCCTTGGAACTTCCCATTGGCAATCTTTGTTGGCGAAGTGGTTTCTGCTTTGGCAGCAGGTAACACGGTCGTCGCCAAACCTGCCGAACAAACCAACCTAATCGCCCATTTGGCAGTATCATGGCTGCATGAAGCTGGCGTACCGACCGATGCCCTGCAATTGGTGCTGGGTGCTGGTGATGTTGGTGCGGCATTGACCGCAGATACTCGCATCAATGGCGTGATTTTCACAGGCTCAACCGAAGTTGCCAAACGCATCAACAAACTGCTTGCCAGTCGCACCGACAACCCTGTGCTAATCGCCGAAACTGGCGGCATGAATGCGATGATTGTGGACAGCACGGCACTGCCTGAGCAGGTCTGCCTAGATGTGTTGGCATCTGCCTTTGACTCAGCAGGACAACGCTGCTCTGCCTTGCGTATCCTATGCGTCCAAGAAGACATTGCCGATCATGTCATTGAGATGATCAAAGGTGCGATGGACGAGTTGGTTGTCAATAACCCAGCCGCCCTATCTACCGATGTCGGCCCTGTGATTGATGCCGAAGCCCAAGAAAACTTGCTCAATCACATCAATGCCCTAAAACAAATCGCCCCATATCATGAAGTGGCAATCAAATCAGATGCACCAAGCTCAACTTTTGTTGCACCGATTTTGTTTGAACTCAAAGACTTATCACAGCTGAAAAAAGAAGTCTTTGGCCCTGTGCTGCATGTCGTACGCTTTGGCTCACATGAGCTGGACGACTTGATCGATAGCATCAACAAAAAAGGCTTTGCCCTGACACACGGTATCCACAGCCGTATCGACAGCACCATCGAACAAATCACCGATCGCATTGAAGCAGGCAATGTGTACATCAACCGCAATATCGTTGGTGCGGTGGTTGGCGTGCAGCCGTTTGGTGGTCATGCCATGAGTGGTACAGGCCCAAAAGCAGGCGGTCCATTCTACTTGCAGCGTCTGAGCAAAATCAACCGCTGGGATACGCCAAAACTTGACACCCCTGCCAGCATTAACGAAGCTGCTCTATCTCAAGTCCGTAAGGTTGCTGATAAGCTGCTTAATGCAGACGAAAAAACCGCCTTTGATGGTGCCGTACAGGCAGCTATCCAAACTTCGCTAAATCATGCCAGCGTTGAGCTTACTGGCCCAACTGGTGAAACCAACACTCTGTCATGGCACGCACCAAAAACCGTAACAATCTACGGCGGCGATAAAGTCCAGAGCCTAAACGCCTTGGCAACACTTGCCGCCAATGGTACGCTTGCTCAGGTTTGTCCAGCACACGCTTTGGCAGATTTTGCTGGCGAGTTGGACGGCGTGTTGGAAGTTGTGGAAGAGCCAGCGTCTGATGCCAATGACATCGTGATTGCCCTATCTGCCATGCCAACGCACGAACAAGAGCGATTGGCAGCATTGGACGGTTCGATTCGCCGTGTGATTGACGCCACCAATGGCTTAGATTTCACTCGCTTGTACCACGAAGTCAGCCAAAGCTACAACACCACCGCCGCTGGTGGTAATGCCAGCTTGATGGCATCTGCCTAACTTGCCCTGCGGCTTGATGATTTTATTTGAATCATCAAGCCTTGACAATCTGCACCCAAATGATTTTGGGTGTGGATTTTTTTTATTCACTTAATAAAATCACCCAAAATCAGGCATAATGCCAAAAAAAAAATCAACCGACACAACCAGCCTTTTATGTTTAGGCATTAGGTTCCATAAAAAAAATAGCGACCATACAAGGTCAGTCAGGTATATTATGTTTTTCCAAATAGCAATTTATAGACTGCAGTAGCCTTCTTATTTTGGCGTATCCACTTTTGATAGCACGGCACTCACTGCCAAAATTGGGTGATATCTACTTTGGCATTTGGTTTCTTTATTATCATTTTCATTATGCAATCATATAAAAAAAATAAAATCCATTACTGAAATAAAACTTGTAACAAAGCCAAAGCAGTAACAGAAATATTCTATCTTTTTATTATTGTGCTTTTTATCCGAAACCAATTTTTTTTGTACAAAAAAGCATAAAAATATAATGCACATCAAAAGATTAATTGCAACTCCTTGCTCAAAATTAAAGAGTGTGACATACACTCCAAAATATCCATCAAAAACCATCTACGATTAGTATTATTAAGATGCTTATACTGAACAATCCCGATGGATAGAATGCATTATTAAATTTATGCAGCTTATTGTAGTGTAAATTGGCAATATATATAACTTTCTCGTACAAATACAGCAATAAGGAAACAAGCGAAAAACCCTGAAAAAAACCACAACATCACAAAAATCAGAGAATAACTAACTGGAAAAATCATCATTCTCTATATTCCTTAAGTACATAGAAGGTATTTGTTATTGGTGAAATTATTATGCCATGGTTAATTACAACTGAATTAATTGTATCAGATACTGCTTTTCCCATCAACTTAGTTTGACTTTCTATATTAGCGATGGCGATTTAACTTAGCTAAAGCAAAAACCCAAACACTAATATATCCAAATAAAATTGATAAATAGGCGATGATAATCTATGAAAAATAACCAGTGACACAAAAGCAAAAAATACAAAAACCAAAATTATTATTATTTTTGAATATGTGCCAGAATAACGCCCATGCTGCACTACAAATATGAAGATAACTCGTTGTCAATTAAGTAAAAAAACCAAACAAAGCTGCTAGAATTTTTATCGCAAAAGTAACCGCTCGTTCAGTAGCTGATTTACTAGGGATTCAGTACAATTTAGCAATACTACTCTGCTATAAAACCCACCTTGCGGTAAAATACAATCTCAATCTTGAAACTCACATTGTGTTTGATGATGAAATTGAACTTGATAAAAGATATTTTATTGGTGCAAGAAAAGGTAAGCGTGGGCGTGGTACCGATGGTAAGGCTGCTGGTCTAATGGTGGAATTTATACCGTAGCGATTGAAGACACCAAAACAGATACATTAATGTCCATTATTATAAGTAAAGTCAAATCTGACAGTATTATTTATCTATCAGTTGCAGAAGTTGCAATGCTCTTAATGTATCTAATTTTAAGCACTTTAAAATTAACCATTTCAAAGAATTTGCCAACAATTATAACCACATCAATAGCCTTGACAAAAAAAACTTCCATCTTTTTATCAAAGACCGAGTCTGGATTTAATCATTGTACACCATCTAAAAAGCTGAAAATTTTTGAGAAGATGGTGTGGGATTTAAGTTTTATCTACGCCACCCCCTTTGTTTTTCCTTAGCAGGGCTTTATATCCTTGTTATTTTTTTCTCCTTTACTTTCCATAATTTATTTAAATAAATTATTATTTGAAAGTGTATACATTGGTGAGATGAATTTGAAATTCTAGTTAGCTTACCTGCAAATTTTTCTATTTATAATCGCAATATAAATTAAAAATAGGCGTAAAAAAGACGATAGATCTTTTTACCCTTCTATTGCCTACATCTTAATTGCTTGACCTTTAATTGAATTTCAGCTAATTTTTTCAGTCTTTTATATAATGGCTTATCAATGGTATTTGCAGCTTGCATTAAAAGAGATAGCCTATCCTTATCAAAAGTTTTCACATATATTTCTAAATATTTTTTATACAAGCGAATAACCTCTTCATATTTTTCACTATCACATAATTTACTTATATAATCAAATATAGCATCTATAGGAATCAACTTCTGATAGCTATCACTGTTTTTTTTAAATAATTCTTCTAATTTTAAAGAATATTCTCTTTTTTCTAGTTGATCTTTATTAATTAAAATTCCTATATATCCAATCAATAAGTAATATAAGCTATAATTTAATGATTTATATAATTCACACAACCTAGTGATTTCTTTTCTTACCTGTTTGTCATTTTCTAAAATTATAGATTTGTAGTAAATCATATTGAATCTTATTAAAATTTGAATAACTAACTCATTTTCATCCATTTTTGTATTTATGAAATTAAAATTTACATATCTTTTACTCAGCTTTTTTTCAGAAATGTTTTCTTCCTCATAGTAGAATAATACACTCTTATCATTTATCAAATCTTCCATATCTTTTGAAATGGAAAACAATCTATCCCATGCAAAATATATAGTTACAATTAATCCAATTAATTTGTCTATCTCGGCTGTTGATTGTTTGTTTAAAAAAATGTATATCAATATAACAATGATATATAGTATTATTTTCCTAGCAATATCTAACACTTTATCTTCTGAATTAATTCCCATATATATTCTCATAGCAAAAGTCATACAAAGGAAAAAACCTAAAAAAAAGGAAACGAATTGGGTAATTAGATACGACAACAAACTACAAATAATAATAATTAATAACCATTTTATCAGCGCTTTTTGAATTATTTTTTTATCAATTTTTACATTTTGCTCTTCATATAAATATATTAAATATCTAATTTTTTTTAATACACTAAAATATCTCCCACTGGATATCGGAACTATCAACATTAATAAAAATATTACTAGGATTAACGAAATAATTATTTTTATATCTAGAAACAAAAACATGGTGATAATTGTATTAATTATCATATAAATTAATTCTGTTTTGAATTCCATTTTTTCAAAATATTTCACATAAATAACTGTTATAAATATCAGAAAAACCGATTTAATAACAGCAATTAAACCTGTGATGCTGATGTCAAAAAAATCTAAATAATTCAATTCAAAATTTGGTATTGGATTATTTTTTATGGATTCAATAAATGAATTTATTAATAAAAAAACAGGTCTTCCAATTGCATTTATAACCATATTAGTTGTTATATTTATAAATGCCATAGCCAAAATTAAAAACCATACAATATACAGCAACGATAATATATTTTCTTGTCTATTATCATTTGATAATCTTTCTATTTTAAATTTAATAACTCCTACTACATCCACTCTAATTCCCCTTTATTTATCTTATTTTTATTAATTATATCAAATATACCCTTGTCCATATAGGCTATAATAGAAAATATTACAATCTTGCAATTACTATATTGCCACTCAACTTAGCTTTACCCTTTCGTTTAATACACTCCCCAAATATCAAATGCATTCTTTTTATCCTAGTTCTCGGGTAGCTTATAATTTTTAGAAGCCATCCTGGGTAACTCACTTCAGTTATACTGGGATATTATGAGAAAAAAAACCATTTAAGTGTTTAAAAACAAAATCGGTTTAATCGAACTACTTGCTACAGGCGTAACCACTGGAGTTATTACTAAGCTTATTGACGCGAACAAAACCACTACTACTTACTACTTCCATCGTCTTCGTTTGCTGATTTATCAATGCAGTGATGATATATGCTTATTAGAAGACGAAATTGAAGTTGATGAAAGCTACTTTGGTTATCCACAAGGGTGAGCGTGCTATTGGTGACCACTGTATTTAGTTTACTTAAATGAATTGGCAAAGTTTTTATTTGGTGGCACCAATACCAAAAGCAAAATCTTAATTTTGATTACCATAGAAAAAGCAAAACCTGGCAGTATTGTTTACACAGATTTTCACAAAAGCTATGATGTGCTAGATTAGAATCAACCACAGCACGCATTTTGTATAAAAACAAAATCACATTAATGGCATTGAAAAATTTTTTAAAATCAAGCAAAATATCATTTACGCAAATTTAATGGTATTCCCAAAGCTCATTTTGAGCTGTATCTTAAAGAGTGTGAATGGCGTTTTAACAATAATGACCTTAAATCTCAAATTTTCATTTTAAAACAATTGGTTGGGGTAGTTTGGTTTGGTTATCTAGGACGGACCCAAAAAAAATTATGTCCAACCATTTTGTTCTGCCATTTTTAGCCATGAATCAAAATCATCACAATAGCTAACATATTTTGTATCACTTAAATCAATCACAATTACTTGAGGATTGCCTGAAGTGTCATCAGCATTAAAATAAGCCTCCCAATCACCATTTTGAGCAAATGGGATTAAATTTAACCCAACAATGTCAGAATCGGATTTTCTAAATCTATAGGCAAGTTCTGCACCCTCTGTACCATGATCCTCAAACCACCAAGGAAACAGATATTGACTACTCCAGTTAATGGTTGATGTGTCTTGGGATAATTTAAGATAGCTTTGTGGGTAAGAAAATCCCTCTAGTAGCATTTGTTGTGGGTAGGGGCTAAAAGAGATTTGTTTGTTCATAAAACTCCAATATAATTTTAATAATTTTTAATAAATTATATATAATTTTATTAAAAATTATTATTTATTTTTTTAATTATTACAATGCAAAATCTCTTACAATTTTCTAATAAAGTTCCTATCGGCTTTACTATATAGAATAAAGAAAATTTTATCATTTCGTGATAGTTTGATAAAGCAAACTTCTAAAATTGGGTCGTTATTTATAAAGAAACCAGTGTTTTTTTATACAAAAATCCCAATCTAATATCACTGGATTTTTGATATAAATTTTTTTTGATTTAAAAAATTTTTACCCATTAATGTTTTATTTTCAATGACCATTGTTTTAAAGGCAGCAGAGCCATATTTTTCATTAACAAAATATTTTCATAAAGCAAAGGAAATGTGACAACTACTGGGGGTAGGTAGAATGTTTATATATTAAAACCAAATATTGACACAATCCATGCGTGAGATGTTAATACATAATATAAAAAATACTGCCTAAATTAAACAAAGCGTGGTTGTGATATATATTCTTTAAAATCTCTTTTTGCAATGATTGTCAATGGCATAATTGTCAATGGCATAGACGATGGTTCAATCGGCTTTGATTTGGTCGGCTTTCAAAACGACAGCGGCAAAGTCGGCACCAATCCAGAACAGCTGTTTGCGATGGGCTATGCGGCGTGCTTTGACAGTGCCATGAACCACGTAGCCCCGACTTTGGGCTTAAAACCCAGCAAATCTTCCACCACCGTTGGTGTGGGCATCGGACAAAAAGCAGACGGTGCGTTTGGCTTGGATTTAGACATCACCATTACCGTGGAAGGCTTAAGCGAAGAAGAAGTGAAAATCTTAATTACCCGCGCCCACGAAGTTTGCCCATATTCCAACGCAACGCGTGGTAATGTGGATGTACGTTTACACGTGAAGGTTGTTAATTCGTTTGATTTATAATGTTTTGACTTATAATGTAATGCCGTCTGGAAATGGGTTTTGGACGGTATTGCTCTTTGGAATAATTTTCCTTTGCGGCAATTTTAAAGCAAAAACAGGCGATTTTTGAATTTTATCCATACCCATTTTGGACGGCGATTTATACCTTGTGTTTATTGATTGCATAATTTTTTTTATATATAATGATTGTTGATTGCCACCAACATTGGCAATTGCAATTCTTTTGGAGAAAAATTATGGAACAATGGCTAACCAGCTTAATCACACAAACGCCACAAGAAGGCTATGAACTGGCGATTAAATTGTCTCGCATGGGTATTAAATACACTCAGCCTGATGCCGAAATCCGCAGTAAATTACGCCCAGTTTATGAAAATAACGCAGACAGCCTGACGCTGGCTTCTCAAGTTGTGGCGATTAATTTTCAAACTGTTGCAGCAGCCAATAATTATTGGAAATAATCAATAAAAGCGGCTAAACATCTCAATAATGCCATCTGAAATTGATATTTCGGACGGCATTTTTTACAATAAAAATTTAAATTTTTAATTATTTATACTTCATTAATAATAAAAGGAAAACAAATGAATAACTATCAACCCCTTTTTCAACCTTTAACGTTTAACAACGGCGTGAGCATCAAAAACCGTTTAGTGGTAGCACCGATGACCCATTTAGGATCAAACGATGATGGCTCTTTAGGCGATCAGGAACGCAGATTTATTTCTAATCGTGCCGAAGATTTTGGGATGTTTATTACCGCGGCGACCTTAGTGCAAGATGGCGGAAAAGCCTTCCACGGTCAGCCGGAAGCGGTGGGCGAAAAAGACTTGCCGAGCTTGCGTGAAGTGGCTGAAATCATCAAATCGCAAGGGGCGAAAGCCATTTTGCAAATTCATCACGGCGGTAAACAAACGATTACTGAATTGTTAAATGGCAAAGATAAAATCGGTGCCAGTACCGACGAGGCAACAGGTACAAGAGAAGCGACGGACGCAGAAGTTCGTTCGCTCATCGCCTCTTTTGCTAATGCCACGGATTTAGCCATTCAAGCAGGTTTTGACGGCGTGGAAATCCACGGTGCAAATAACTATTTGATCCAACAGTTCTATTCTGGTCATTCTAATCGCCGCAGCGATGAATGGGGCGGTTCGCGTGAAAAGCGTATGTGTTTCCCACTTGCCATTATTGACGCAGTGCTAGCAATCAAAGCCAAACACGGCAGAGATGATTTTATTGTCGGCTATCGCTTCTCGCCCGAAGAACCTGAAGAATTGGGGCTTACCATGGAAGATACCTTCGCCTTGGTTGATGTGCTAAAAGACTTGCCATTGCAATATCTGCATATTTCTTTATGGGATTTCTATAAAAAAGCACGCCGTGGGGCGGACACCAGTATTGAGCGGATTAAACTGATTCACGAACGCATTAACGGCAAATTACCGCTGATTGGCGTAGGTAGTCTGTTTAGTGCCGATGATGTGCTAAATGCCTATCAAACAGGCTGGGCGGAACTTATCGCCGTGGGTAAAACCGTGATGATGAACCCGAATTTTGCCACACTAATCAAAAATGGCGAACAAGATAAAATCATCACTGCCTTGGATTTAAGCAAAGAAGATCATTATGGTATCCCAGATCGCTTATGGTATCTGTGCAGTCAAGATCAAGCGTGGCTGCCGCCAGTGAAAGATAAAAACTGGACATCGGTAGATATTTAAGTTTTTATAAAAAAAAATTAAGCCGCTTGAATTTCATTAGGCGGCTTAATTTTATTAATTTTAAATGAATTAATTTTTAATAATATCAAGTTAATCGGCGGCTATCTCGCCCACCGCTTTGGGATCGGCACCGTATTTGTTGGTAAAGCGTTGTCCGTCTTTAAAAATTAAAATCAAGCTAATAACCAGCATTGCTACCATACAAACAACAAAACAGCCACCCAACAGCACAAACGAAGCGGACAATTCTTCTGAATAATTACCACTTTCTAATACACTAACCGCTTGGGGTGGCAAAAGCCACAGCCAAAACAGAAACGAACAAGGTCCAAGATAAAAGACCAGCTGCCACCAACCCGACCAACCCAAATCATGTAGACGGCGAGCGGTTAAGCTGATCTGCACCAAATGGCTAGCAATGCCACATGCTATCATCAATAAGCCAGAAATCACTATCAGAATCCCAATTGCCAAATCAGGCACGCCAAAATCTGTCATCACAGCAAGCAAAGCAGCCCCAAAAGACACCACAAACTGAAATATAAAGCTGATTAAAATACTTATTAATAAAAACCAACCATATTCAGCGCGTCTGGCACGCCCACGATAATCAAAAATATGCCGAAAAGCATATAAAAACCAACGCATTACGCATTCCTTTTATTGTTAAAATAAATTAACTAATATTGTGCCATTTATCAAAATCAAATCGCATTTTTCCTAAAAAATTATCCCAGAAAAATACAAAGGCATTTTAACCATATTTGAATAAATCACAAAAATTTCTTGCCATTTTAGCCAATTTCACCCCATTTCACAACCCATAATAAATGCAAATTATAATTATTTATAAAAAACGCTGCATTTTGGGCAGCGTTTTGTGGAATTATTTTTATTATTTTAAGTTTTTATTAAATTATTTCTTAGACAAGTGATTATCCAATGCCCATGCACCGCCACCAGCAAAAATAAAGTAAAAGAAAATAAAGCAGAACAGATACGCCGCTTCACCGCCATTGGTCATCGGAAATGGGCTAAAGTGCATCATAAAATACGCCACCGCCATTTGTCCGCTCAATAAAAAGGCGACTAGGCGTGTTTTTAAACCAAGCAAAAACAACGCACCAAACACCAATTCTAACAAAGCTGCAACGCCAAACAATGAAAACAGCGGTACAGCACCGTTGCCATCGGTCATCGAGACAGGAAATTCAAAAAACTTCGCCGTGCCGTGCAAAATAAACGCATAACCGACGGCAATACGCAATAATGCCTGTGCATAAGGCTGATATTGATTTAAAGTTTGTTTCATTTTTTTAACCTATTTTAAATTGAATTGGCAAATTTGATTAAGAAATTTGACCAATAAATATCAGGCAATATTTGGCAATACCGCCTGATATTTTTCTTGATGTTATTCTTGATATTTTTATGATTTATATTTTAGAAAAATTAATTAAAACATCGTGCGGCCACTTTCAGTTTTTTCTGGCACAGCTTGGATAACGTCCCAATGTTCCACGATTTTGCCGTTTTCGTCCAGACGGAAAATATCCACCACCGCTTCTCCATGGTCATCAGGAGTGGCTTGGCTATGCACATGCAGCCAAACCAAATCGCCGTCTGCCGCCACACGCTTAACGGCCGCCGCAAATTGTGGATATTCTGCGATAAATGGCGAAAATGCATCAATAAAAGCCTGTCCGCCATCTGCCACGCTCGGATTGTGCTGCAAATACTCAGCACCGACATATTTATCCACCGCTTCTTGCAATTTGTGTTGGTTAAATGCCAATTCATAAAAAGCAAGCACATTGGCCTTGTTACGCTCGGCGATATTTTGGTTGGTGGTTTGAGCGGTTTGCTCGCTGCTTTGAGCTTGTGGATTTGCATTTTCGGCATTTTTAGCCTGACCGCAGGCACTTAGTATGCCCACACCTGCCACCATTGCCACCAAAATGAAATTTTTCATAATCTCTCACTTATTTGATTAAATTTATTGATGAATGAGTTTTGCAAATTTCTCTTATTTGTCATTTGTCGATTTGGTAAATTTGACCAATTTGGCGTAAAAATTTGCAGTCTTGGTTGATGTGCGGTATTATACGCATTAACTTATTTTTTGAAAGTACTTACAAAAATGTAAGTATAAAAATTGTCTATAATATTATGATTTTTAAGGAAATAAAATGATTGATGAAATGACTATCAGCCCAGCAGACGATGGCCGTGGTCAAGTTTTGGCAAAAAATTGCCCTTCTCGGCAAATTCTGCAACATCTGACGAGTCGCTGGGGGACTTTGGTGATGATTGTGCTGCAACAAGGCACTAAGCGGTTTAGCGAACTTCGCCGAGAAATTGAAGGCATCAGTGAACGCATGCTCACGCAAACCTTGCAGCAACTGGAGCAGGACGGCATGGTTCATCGCAAATCTTACCACACCGTACCGCCACATGTGGAATATTCGCTCAGTGAACACGGCACGCAGGCGGCGGTAAAATTGGCGGATTTGGTAGAATGGCTAGAGATGCATTTGCCAGAGATTTTGGCAAATCAAACTCGCCAATAACATGATGGCAAATTGGGTTGATTGGCTATTTTGGCAATTTTCGCCAGTTTTACCCAATTTTGATACATGGGCAATAAAAAACTGCCAATTTGCGGCAGTTTTGGTTTTTGGGTGTTTTTATAAATTTCTACAAATTGCCCAAATGTTTATAAAATTTATAAAAACACTTTTAATTATTTAAATCATTTAAACATATCTGCTTGGCGATTTTTTTTGACATAATCAATCATACAATCACGCAGCAATTGACTTGCGGTGCGATTGTTATCTCGTGCGGCTTTTTTAAATTGCTCAACCAAATTTTTGTCCACACGCATATTAAAAGTGGTCTGCTCATTGTGATTCATGATTTGCTCCGTTAATAAAGATTTTATTGATGGTTTGATGAATAATTAACCATTTTAAACTGATGAAAAAAGAGCCATATTATCGCATTTTTGTAATGATTTTGCAAGTACTTTGAGAGTACAAATTGCTTTTATTATTTATCACTGCCATCGCCCTTTATGTTTTGCAAAACTTGTGCTTGTATAAATTGGGTGAGAATGTTAAGTTATATAACAACGCCAACTTTTAAAATCAAAGGAAAAATGCGATGAATCATCTAAAAAACGCCAAACTGTTTTGTCAAAGCTGCTTTATTAATAATGACTGGCAAGATGTCCAAAGTGGCAAAACCATCGCCGTTAATAATCCCTTTAGTGGTGAGATCATCGGCAGCGTGCCTGATTTGTCTGCCGATGAAGTCCGCCAAGCTGTGGTATTTGCCACGCTTGCCCAAAAATCATGGTCAGGGCAAACTGCCGCCCATCGTGCCAAAATCCTGCACCGCTGGGCGGATTTGATTGATGACAATTTGGACGATTTGGCACGCATCATGACCCTAGAGCAAGGCAAACCGCTCAAAGAGTCTCGTGGCGAGATTGGCTATGCCAACAGTTTTATCCGCTTTTTTGCTGATGAAGGCAAGCGAATCTATGGCGATGTCATACCGACCACCAATGCCGACCTTCGCTATTTGGTGCTAAAGCAACCTGTGGGCGTTTGTGCTGCCATCACACCTTGGAATTTTCCAGCGGCGATGATTACTCGCAAAGTTGCTCCAGCTTTGGCGGCAGGCTGTGCGATGATTGTCAAGCCAGACAGCCAAACGCCTTTTTCTGCCTTGGCGTTGATGGCACTTGCCAAGCAAGCAGGCATGCCAGCAGGCGTGGTGCAGGTGGTTACTGGTGATGCTGCGACCATTGGCAGTGTCTTAACCCAAGATGAACGCATTCATAAGCTATCCTTTACAGGTTCAACGACGGTTGGCAAACTGCTTATGCAACAATGTGCCAGCACGGTCAAAAAATTATCCCTAGAATTGGGCGGTAATGCACCGTTTATCGTCTTTGAAGATGCCAATTTGGAGCAAGCGGCAACTGGGCTGATTTTGTCCAAATATCGCAATGCTGGGCAAACTTGCGTCTGTGCCAACCGCATCTATGTCCAAAACAGTATCAAGGCAGAATTTTTGGCAATTTTAAGGCAAAAAATCGCCACGCTCAAAGTGGGCAATGGGCTGGATTTGGACACAGATATTGGGCCGCTGATTAATGATAAAGCCCTGCAAAAAGTTCAAAGTCTGCTGGCCGACGCCTTACAAAAAGGGGCAATACTCATCACAGGCGGACAGACGCACCCTGCAAGCCCCCTAAGTTTTATGCCGACGGTGATTGACGGCATCACGCAGGATATGGATATTGCCCATCAAGAGATTTTTGGTCCAATTGCCCCTGTGTTTGGTTTTGATAGCGAAGATGAAGTGATCCAAGCTGCCAATGATACCGAGTATGGCTTGGCGGCTTATTTTTATACTCAAAATCTGGCACGCTCGTGGCGAGTCTGCGAAAAACTGGAATATGGCATGGTTGCCCAAAATACAGGGCTGCTGTCTAATGAAGTTGCTCCATTTGGCGGTGTTAAACAATCTGGCTTTGGGCGTGAAGGTTCAAAATACGGCATTGATGAATATGTTAGCAGTAAATATTGGTGTGTGAATGTGGTGGGTTGATGGTTTGGCTAATAATGAAGTAATGGTTATTAATTGATGTTTATGGATTGATGTCATAAATTTTAATCGATTGCTGTTACCATAATAATTGGCAAAAATACAACCTTTACCCAACTGTATTTTTCCAAACCCTGTTTGCCATTATTAAACCTTTGCACTACCATCAAAAAACCCCAGCTGCCGACCAACTGGGGTTTTATTTTTATTAATTAAATTTAATAATAATTAATTTTTATTAATTTACACTCTAAATTGTGGCAGCATCGCTGGAATGCCGGGGAACATACCGACCGCTGCCATGGCAACACAAAGCACCACAAAGCCAACCACAGGAATAACCACACGACCGCTAAAGCCCAGCTCCCTACTACGCTGCTTATCGCCAATCAAGCCCAGATTGTCCAGCAGCATGGTCAAAGACCAGCCAAACACAGGATTGACCAGTGCCGATGCAAAGACCACAATGGCAGCCGACTGGGTGGTTTTGCCCTTACGAGTCATCTCCATGCCCGCTTCAAGTAATGGTACAAATACCGCAACAATCAACGCCGTGGACAGTACAGGCTGCCACACCGCCAAATCCATCGGATAACCCCAAATGGCAGCAACGATACAAAAAACCGCCGTCAAAATCGCACCAGCAGGGATTGGGCGTTTGGCGATTGCCGCAGGGACGATATAAGTTCCCCATGATGAAGTGAAATTCGCCCCACCTAGCAGCGAGCCGACCGCCTGACGCACAGAGCAGCTGACCATGGTATCATCGATATCCATGTGCGTACGCTCAGAGTTTTTGGGATAGCTGATTTTTTGGAACACTTGATGACCCAGAAAATCAGGCGACCACATTGCCACCGCCAGCACTGCAAATGGGAAAACCGCAATAAAACTGCTGGCATCAGGCAAACCGACCGTCCAGCCGGTATCTTCGCCCCACCAGTACATTGGGTTTAGCGGCGGTAAGCCTGGGTGTGTATTAAATTCAAATGGCGCACCAAAAGCAAACGCAATCAAGCCTGCCAACGCACAGCCGATCGGCACTGCCAGCCAGCGTTTTTGCCAATGCTCAAGTAGGGCATACATAACAATCGTGGCAATGATAATGATAAATGCCAAATGCGGCAAACCGATGGTATTTGACCAATCGATCATTTTTTTGACCTGCCCTATCAGACCAACAAAGCCCAAATATAACAACAGGCCACCAGCGACGCCATTACTGGTCAGTTTCGCCAGTAGCGAGCCACCCCGAAATAACGCCAGCAAAATCCCAAACACCCCAATGAGCAAACCAAACGCCAAAGGGTGTCCACCTGATGCCACCACCAATGGAATCAGTGGAATCAGCGGGCCGTGCGTGCCGGGCAAGTTTGCCGTTGGCAATAAAAATCCTGACAACAGCAGCACAAACACCGATGCAATCAGCAATTCATAACGCACATTTTCTAAGATAAAAGCATCGCCCAAACCCAATGGTGCGGCAAATGCTGCTGCCATCGCACCCACCATGACAATCTTGCCAATCGTCCCTGCCATCGCAGGAATGGCGTCTTCAAGCTCAAAGCGATAATCACGAAATGGCAAATTGACACGCCAGCGTTTGGGCTGCATGATTTGCAATTCGTGATTTAGATACTCATCACGAGAATCAAAACTGGAACTGGGACGGTGCAGTTGCTGATAGGATTTGCCCAAAATGGCATCATCGGTTACGGTACTAGAATCACTCACAACATTCTCCTTAATTGCTTGTTGAGCGTAGCTTTGCCTTGCTACCTTACTTATAAACTTATATTTTCCCGCGTGCGATTATAACTTGACTGATGCCATCTGTCATGTGTTATTTGATAAAAATAATCAGTATCACAATAAAAAATGGTAAAAATTGGTAAAAATTCATCAAAATCATCACAAATGCCCGATTTTAATCAAACATCTATACAAAAATCCCATCAAAATCCATAACTTAGCCAGCACTTAACCAACAAACCCAAGCCAAATTGCACAAGCATTTTATCCAAAAATCGCCAAAAAAAATACGCAATCTGGGCGGCAAAATCACGCAATTTGTGCCTGATTTTGTGATAAAATAACTGCCCAAATAGCCATTTTTGCGATTTTTATTTGGTATTTATCATGAATCCAACCACCCACCCCTGCCCAAACTGCCAAACGCCAACCACTTGGCAAGACAACCCTTATCGCCCTTTTTGCTCCAAGCGGTGTAAATTGATGGATTTGGGTGCTTGGGCGTCCGAAGAATATGTCATCGCTGGCGAAGAATCACCTTTTTCTGAAGAGCTGACAACGCATTGATTTTTAAGGATAAAACAAGGATAAAACTATGAAAAGCTCACTGATGCCCACTTATGCTCGACAGCCAATCAGCTTTGTACGTGGCAAAGGCTCTTATCTTTATACCGCTGACGGTACGGCTTATTTGGACGCATTGACTGGCATTGCCGTGTGCGGTCTTGGGCATTGCCACCCTGCCATCACCACCGCCATCACTGAGCAGGCAAGCACTTTGGTGCATACCAGCAATTTATTTGAAATCGACTGGCAAGAAAAAGCCGCCCAAAAGCTGTGCCAAGCTGCCAAAATGCAGCAGGTGTTTTTTGCCAATTCAGGGGCAGAAGCCAACGAATGTGCCTTAAAATTGGCTCGCCGCTACGCCCACAATCACGGCAAAATACGCCCAAAAGTCATCGTGATGGACAATGCTTTTCACGGTCGCACCTTATTGACCGTTTCCGCCACCGCCAACCCCAAAGCACGCACTGGGTTTTATACGCTTGATGATGATTTTATCCGTGTGCCGTTTGGCGATGCCGATGCTGTGGCAGCCCTTAGTGGCGATGATGATATTTGTGCGGTGCTGGTTGAGCCAATCCAAGGCGAAGGCGGTCTGCACACCCCTAGCGATGATTATTTAGAAAAACTTGCCAAAATCTGCGATGACAACAGCTGGCTTTTGATGCTTGACGAAGTACAAACTGGCAACGGACGCACGGGCAAATATTTTGCTTATCAATATTCCAACATCACCCCTGATGTGCTGACCACCGCCAAGGGTCTAGGCAATGGCTTTCCGATTGGGGCTTGCATGGTTAGCGGTAAGGCAGTCGGTCTGTTTACAGCTGGCTCACACGGCTCAACTTATGGCGGCACGCCACTTGGCAGCCGTATCATCTGTGCTGTCTATGATGCACTTGACGAACACATCATGGATAACGCCAAAACCCAAGGCGATGCCATTCGTGCAGCGATGCTGGATAAATTTGCCCATCAAGGCGTCAGCGTGCGTGGTCGTGGCATGATGATTGGCCTTGCCATGCCAGCGGTGGTGGATTTGTCCCAAGCGGTTGATATTGCTCGTGATGAGCATCATTTGATTATCAATGTGACTGGTGGCAATGTCATTCGCCTGTTGCCTGCACTGAATTTATCGCCTGATGATACTCAAGCCTTGATTGACAAAATGACTGCAGTCATTCAACAACTGCTTAATTAATTAGTTGGCTAGCCAGTTAATAAATTGGATAATTTTAATAATTTTGGCTGATTGTCGATAATTTGGCGATTGAATCGTTTGCCAATTTGATTATTGACCGATTGGCAATCAACCAATTTTACTGATAAAATTATCTAAATAATAGACAATTAATAATCAATAACCAATAACAAAAAATCAGCAATCATAAACTTTGTTTAAAATATGACAAATGATCACGCAACACCGCATTTGACACATTTAACAAACGCAGCCGACGCCACGCCTGCCGTGCTGTATAACGACGGACAAGCCACGGCGCGCATCAGCTACCAACAGCAGCAGCGTATCACCAGACTGTGCATTCGCTGTGCTTTGCTACTGATGCAATACGGCGGCGAATCGGTGGTGGTTGTGGATTTGACCAAGCGACTGGGCGTTGCCTTGGGTGTTGATGGCGTGGAGTGCGGTCTGTCTTTTAATGCCGTCACTTTGACCACGCTGTACCAAGGACGCTGCATCACCACCGTCCGCAATACCGTGCATCAAGGCATCAATGTCAGCATTTTGGTGCAGATTCAGCAAATCGTTCTACACGCCGAGCAAACCAAACGCCAGCGTCAATTTTTGCTCACGCCTGATGAGCAAGATACCCTGATTGATGGCATCGAGCAGGATTTTGACCACATGCGGCGTGCCACTTATCCCAATAACTTGATGTCGCTGTTTGTTGGCTTATCCTGTGCCAGTTTTGCTTATCTCAACGGTGGGGATTTGGCGATTGCTCTGGTAACGCTGTTGGCTGGCTTTGTGGCGATGCGAATGCGTGTGTATCTTTCCACGCATCATTTCAACCCTTTTGTGGTAGTGATTATCACCGCCTTTACTGCCACGCTGCTTGGGGCGTCGGCGTATTTTTTGGATTTGGGCGATAATGCCGATGTTGCCGTTGCCGCCAGTGTGCTGCTACTGGTGCCGGGTTTTCCGATTATCAATGCGTTATCCGACATTCTAAAAGGCTATATCAATATGGGTGTCGGCCGCTGGATGTTTGCCACGATGCTGACGCTGTCGGCGTGTGTTGGTATTGTCATTGCTTTGATTGCCTTACAAATTCCGCATTGGGGGCTGTGATGGACATACTACCAATTCTACAAAAAATCATACTGTCGTGCATCATCACGCTGGGCTGGTGCTTGATGTTTACTTTGCCACGCCAATACATTGTCCATGCGATGATGGTTACTGCATTAGGCTTTGGGCTAAAACTTGTGATGGTCAATTTTGGCGTGCATTTGGCGATTGCGACTTTTTTTGGGGCGATGGTTGGCAGTTTTTTGGGGGTGCATTTTGCCCAGCGACACGGTCTGCCGCCCAAGGCCTTGATTGTGCCGAGCTTGATTTGCATGATGCCTGGTATCGCCGCTTATAAGGCAATGGTGAGCATGGTGCAAATTGGTTATTTTGGCTTTAGCATGGATTTGTTCGTGCAGATGATGCGTCACTTTTTTGATGCCATTTTTGTCATTTCATCATTGGTGCTGGGCTTGTCCATTCCGGGGATTTTGTTTTATCGCCGTAAGCCGATTGTTTGATTGGATATATTTGATGTGATAAAATTTGAATAGCAATACTTTATAATTGAAAAGTAAAATTTAACCAAACCCATTTCAATCCGTATTTGACTTTAAAAACTTGACAATTAAATTTTCTTAAACTTAATAAAAACCCCACAAAGCCGCCATTTTAGCAGTTTGTGGGGTTTTTATTTGTATTTTGATAAATGGCAATTAAGACCAATGATAGTTGAGATAAACCAGACAATCTTAAAATGACAAAACCAATTATCCCAATGTTATCAAAGACTTATAAAATAATTACCATTACCATGCTTGAGCCAGTGCCGATAACGCCCCTTTGAGCATCGCTGATACGGTACTGCTACAAGTGCCAATGCCTGAGTAAATCTGCCCATCGACAGACAGCTGAATGTAAGCGACGGCAGCATTGTCGGTTTGGTTGTCGCCATCTTGGGCGTGGGCGGCGTTGATGGCGTGTTCGGCGTAGTTGGTAACATGGATTTGCTTGCCAGTTGCCTTGACCAAGCCGTCAATAAATGCCGACAACGCCCCATTGCCTTGACCAATCACTTCAAACACTTCTTCAGGGGCAGCCACTTGCCCTTGGAAGCTGACATTGCCGCCTTTGTTATTAATCGCATAATCGCTTAGGCGGAATTTTTCTTGAGCCAAATAAGCATTGGTAAAAATCTCAAGCAATTCGTCAGTTTTTAGCTCACGAGCCAAAGTTTCGGCTTGGGCTTGCACCACTCGAGCAAAGTCGATCTGCGTCCAGCGTGGCAAATTAAAGCCGTAATGACGCTGCAAAATATACGCTGCACCGCCTTTACCTGACTGGCTATTGATACGCACGACATCTTGGTAGCCACGGCCAATGTGCATCGGATCAATGGGCAGATATGCCACGTCCCAATGGTTGGCGGTTTCTTGGTGTTTTTCGTTATAATCCAAGGATTTTTTGATGGCATCTTGGTGCGAGCCGCTAAATGCTGTAAACACCAGCTCACCCACATAAGGGTGGCGTGGGTGTACTGGCAAATTGTTGCATTCGGTAACGATTTGTGCCATTTCGCTGACTTGGCTAAAATCAAGCTCAGGATCGACACCTTGCGTGTACAGATTCATCGCCATCACCAAAATATCCATGTTGCCCGTCCGCTCGCCATTGCCAAGTAGCGTGCCTTCGATACGATCAGCCCCTGCCATCAAGCCAAGCTCTGATGCGGCAACGGCACAACCACGGTCATTGTGCGTGTGCAAGCTGATGATGACATCTTTGCGGTGCTTAAGATGACGGCAAAAATACTCCACTTGATCGGCATAAATGTTTGGTGTCGATGCTTCTACGGTCGCTGGCAAGTTTAGGATAACCGCTTGGCCGTTTTGTGGCTGCCACACTTCGCACACCGCATCACAGACTTCAACAGCATAATCGGTCTCGGTTTGGCTAAAGCTCTCTGGCGAATACTGGAACACCCACTCGGTGTCTGGGTAATTTTTCGCCTTATCACGCAGCATGGTCGCCCCAGCGATGGCGATTTGCTTGATTTCTTCTTTGTCCATTTTATAGACTTTTTCACGCTGCACTTGTGAAGTGGAGTTATAAACATGGACAATGGCACGGCGAGCCCCTTGCAAGGCTTCAAAAGTACGCTCAATCAAATGCTCACGAGCTTGCACCAACACCTGCAAAGTCACATCGTCTGGCACATGGCCTTCTTCAATCAAACGGCGAGTAAAATCAAATTCCACTTGTGCCGCTGACGGAAAACCGATTTCAATTTCCTTAAAGCCAATATCAACCAAAAGTTTAAAGAATTTTAACTTTTGTTCAATAGTCATCGGATCAATCAAGGCTTGGTTGCCATCACGCAAATCCACGCTCGCCCAAATGGGGGCTTTGGTAATCGTCTTGTCTGGCCAAGTGCGGTTTTCAAGCTTAGGGGCAAAAGCAAATGGGCGATATTTATTAAAATCAAACGCAGGGTTTTTTGGGGTGATGTGTGGCATAAAAGCTCCAAATCCGAATTTATCAAAAAGTCAAATGGCGACTGCTTTATTACTGCTGCTAATGAATGCTATCATTGCAGCTAACGATAATTACCACCAACTGTGGCTGCCAATCATTGTTGCTAAATATCATAACAAAAAAAGTATAGCAATTTTTACTTATTTTTGCATCAATTTTGCATTATTTTAGTTAAAAATATCAAATTTATGCTAAAATTTGGCTAAATTCACCAATTTTTTAGATATTGATAATGATGAACACCAACGACAGTATCAGCTTGGACGCCATTGACCAAAAAATTCTGCGATTGCTGACCGCCAACGCTCGCCTACCTGTGGCTGAGATTAGTGAGCGTGTCAATCTGTCCGCCACACCAACCATTCGCCGCATCAAACGCTTAGAAGAGCTTGGCATCATCACAGGCTACCACGCCAGCACCGATCCGCACAGGCTGGGCTACACGCTGTCGGTCTATGTGGCGGTGAGTATGGATCGGCACACCGCCGAGCGTTTTGGCGAGTTTGAAAGCCAAGTACAGGGCTTTGACGAAGTGGTCAGTTGTAGTGTTGTTACAGGACGCAGTGAAGATTATCTACTTAAAGTTTTGGTCAAAGACATGCGTCATTATGAAGAATTTTTATTACATCGCTTAAGTAAAATTGATGGCGTCAGCCAGCTCCACACCAGTTTTGAGCTGCGAGAAGTGTTCAGTCGTTCGGCTGTTTAGCCAACAGATTTTATCAATCATCACACGCTTTGATTGACCGTAATAATCCGATGGCAAATGGCTTGCAATACCGCCTTGTCGTGGCTGATAATCATCATGCTTGTGCCATGTTGTGTGTTGATATTTTTTAGTAATTCTAAAAACTTGGCAATAGAAATCCGATCCAGCATCGCTGTCGGCTCGTCCAAAATCAGCAAATCTGGCTTGGCAAGCAAGGCTCGTACCAAGCACACCCTTTGGCATTCACCGCCAGACAATTTATCAGGATAACGCTCAAGGATTGTCGTGGATAAACCGCACAATGCCAATAAATGATGCATCTGCTCAAGGCAATCGCTCGGCTGTTGATCGGCAAATGCTTCAAGCAAACTGGCAAAAATCGTCAAATCGGGGTTTAGGCTGGCACGCACTTCTTGCATTACCAGCTGGGTTTGTCGATAGGCTTGCTGCGATGCTTTGCCTGTTAATTTGACTGGATTTGAGCCATTGATTAGCCATTGACCTTGCGTTATCAGCGTGTCATCAAGCCTTGTGATTGCCTTTGCTAAAGTGGTCTTACCGATGCCAGACGCTCCCATAATGCCGATAATTTCACCTTGGTAAATGGTTAAGTTTATCTTATCAATCATCGGCTTAGGCTTGCCCCACCAAAACCTGCGGCGAGCCACCCCAAAGTCCTGCAACGACAACACCTGCACATCACTGGGGCTAATTTGGCTTGGCGTGCCATAATCTGCCGCCATCAGCCGCTTGGCAATTGGCAAAGTCAGCACCGTTTGCACTTTGCCAAACTCATGCCGATGATTGCCCTTGTCGTCTTTATCCATCGCCAACAGCCAATCGCAACGCCCAACAATGCTTGGCAAATCATGACTAATCAGCATTAATGCCGCTTGGCTGTCTTGGCAAAGTTTGACCAACAAATCCAAAATCTCATCACGCAAAGACGCATCTAATGCCCCAGTTGGCTCATCGGCAATGATAAGTTTTGGCTGCATCGCCAGCACCAAAGCCATGCTGGCACGCCGCGCTTCACCGCCAGACAGCTCATGTGGGTAGCGGTGCAAAAACTGCTCTGGATTGGGCAGCTGCACCAGCCTAAGCCACTTTAGAGTTGCTTGCTTGCGTGCTTTTTTGGGCATGGCCATTTGGTGAAATAGTTCATCAAAACTTTTGGCAAGGGTATGCACAGGATTTAGGGCGGCTTTTGGCTCTTGGAAAATATAACCGATGCCACGCCCACGAATGCCCAAAAATGCCGACTCATCACCCTGCTTGGTGATGGCAATTGGTTGGTTTTGTAATTTGGCGGTGTCGGCATGCACCAAAAACGCCTTGGGTAATAGACCCAATAAAGACAACATCAGACTGGTTTTGCCTGTGCCAGATTGACCGACCACACCCAGCACTTCACCAGCCGACAGCTTGACATTTAGCCCTGCGATGATTGGCTGGCAGCTTGGTTGCCCTAATGCTGTCTGCAAGCTGATGCTGTAATTTTTTAGTGTCAAAATCGGCTCATCAGCCTTGTGTGTCAAATGCACTTCTTAGCCCTTCCCCAATAAAAATCAACAGCGACAGCAGCAGCGACAGCACCACAAAACCTGACAGCACCAAATGCGGTGCATCAAGATGGTTTTTGCCCTGTGCCAATAATTCGCCCAGACTGGCAGCACCCAGCGGTAAGCCAAAACCCAAAAAATCCAGCGTGGTCAAGGCGGCGATATTGGCAGCGATCATAAAAGGCAGCTGCGACACCGACAGCAGTACAACTTTTGGCAAAATGTGCCGTATGATAATCGTTGTCGGTGCGATGCCTAGGTTTTTTGATGCCAGCACATAAGGCATTTGTCGCATTTTTAGCACCTGCACCCGAGTCAAAGCCGTCAAGGACAGCCAACCAAAACACAACAACAGCACAAACAAAACCGACAATGACGGCTCAAAAATGCTGGCAATAATCATCATCACAAAAAGCTGCGGCAACGACGCCCAAATCTCAACCAAACGCTGACCGAGCAAATCCACCATGCCGCCAAAATAACCCATCAACGCCCCCACGCCAACGCCCATCACAGCACCAAAAACACTTAACGCCAGACCAAACAGCAGCGACACACGCAAAGCATACAATATCCGTGCCAACACATCATGCCCCACATCGTCCGTCCCCAGCCAATGACTGCGACTGGGCGACGCTGGGTGTGGCATCTGAGCGTCTAGCACCAGACTAAACTCACCGTAAGCAATCGGCGGTAGCCACAACTCACCATCACGGCGTATCATCGCCACGACTGCCTGATCTTGATAATTGGCGGTCGTCTCAAACTCACCGCCGAATTTGGTTTCTGGATAATCGTGCAAAATCGGCAGCAAATACTCGCCTTGATATCGCACAAGTAGTGGCTTGTCATTGGCGATGATTGGAGCAAAAACCGCCACAAGCGTCATCACACCAAACAATATCAGAGAATAATACGCCAATCGCTGCTGACGAAATTTTTGCCAAAATTTTGCCATGCCAATTTGCCATGTGTGCTTTTTCGTCATCATCACACCCCAAAATCCACTCTGGGATCAAGGTATTTGTACCACAAATCAAACACCAGTTGCACCACCATCGAAATCAGCGTAAACACATACAAAATCCCAAACATCAACGGATAATCATGCTGCACCACCGCATCAAAACCCAGCCGCCCAATGCCATCAATACCAAAAATCACTTCAATCAAAAAATTGCCCGAAAACAGCACACCAACCACCGCCATCGGCAGATGCGAAACAATGGGCAGTAGTGCATTTTTTAGTACTTGTGTATAAATAATATAAGAAAATTTCAGGCCACGAGCCTGCATCGCCAGCACATACGGCGAGCCAAATTCTGCCATCACGCTAAATTTGCTCAAATAAGTAATCGATGCCATCGAACCGATGCTACCTGCCACCACAGGCAGAGCCAAATGCCATGCCAAATCTTTAATTTTATTAAATAAATTTAGCTCATCAAAATCAGGCGATGCCGCTCCTTGGATAGGAAAAATCTGCCAGCCACCTGCTCCTGCCAGCAGCACCAAAAGCAAAAGTGCCAACATAAACACTGGCAAAGCGTGTAGCACCGCAAGGATAATGGTCGTCAAATAATCGCCCATACTGCCGTGATGGCGAGCTTTATACAAACCAAGTACCACCCCAAAACCATACATCATCAAAAGGCTCAACGCCCCCAAACCCAGCGTAATCGGCAATCTGTCAGCAATCAAAGTCGCCACCGCTTGACCCTGAAAAAACGACTCACCCAAATCAAACTGGGCAAAATTTTTGAGCATCAGCCAAAACCGCTGCATCATCGGCAAATCATAGCCAAAGCGAGCGTTCAGCTGTGCCATCATTTCAGTAGATAAGCCATTTGCTCCTTGATAATTTAGATTGGCTAATACAAAACCCTGTGCTGATAGGGCTTGCTGTTCGGCTTGGATTTTGGCAAGTTGCTGCTCAACAGGACCACCGGGGGCGATTTGAATGATCAAAAAATTCACCAGCAAAATCACAAGCAAAGTCGGCAACATCATCGCCAGCCGATAAAACACATAACGCATCGCCTACCCCATCAAGTGACTGTACAAAATATAAGCACCAATAAAAATCAGCATCACACCCCCAGCCATCATGGCATTTTTGCCAAATTTTGCCCCCAATCGCTGACCCAATAACAGCCCCGCAGTCGCCATCATGGTCGTTACCAAACCAATCAACAAAGCCGCCAGCCAAATATTCACCGCCAAAAACGCCAGCGTTATCCCCACCACCATCGCATCAATACTGGTGGCAACGGCAGTGATAATCAACCAAAATCCTGCGTGCCGCTCGGTATCATCGGGCCGATTTTGTCCATAAAGTGCTTGATAAATACAACGCACACCCAAAAATGACAACAACCCAAAAGCAATCCAATGATCAACATCTTGTATCCATTGGTACGCTGCACGCCCAAGCAGCCAGCCAATCAGCGGTGCGGTCGCTTCAACCAATCCAAAAACCGCCCCCTGCTTGAATGCCTGAACAAAAGCAACCTTACGAGCCATTGCCCCTTTGGCAATCGCCGCCGAAAATGCGTCCATTGACATGCCAAACGCCAACAAAACCAGTGCAATCAGACTCATAAAACCACCTTGGGTGCTGTGTTGGTTTAATTAATTTTTAATGTGATTTGATGAAATTTAATAAAATTAACACCATTAAAATCATCAAAATCACAATAATAAATAACAACCCAAAACTTAAAAATTGTTCTTTTGCTCTCTTAGCCAGTCAAACACCGCCAGTGGCGTATGATTTGTTAAGCCATACTTAATCGCAAGTTTTTGGGCATGATTGGCATCACACGCCTGCAAAAAGACATTGATTTGCCGCTCGTGTGCCAAAGTGGTCGGCAGGCTTGGGCGATTTTGTTGGCGTAATTGGCAAACTTTGGCAATCGCTTTGTCAATATTATCTTGATAATCGTCTGTCGCCATCGCCTTAGCAAAGTGCAGATTGGCCAAAGTATATTCATGTGTTGGATAAAACACCGTTTCATCTGCCATCTTGACAAATCGACTCATGCTCTCAAAAAGCAGCTCAATCGTACCTGTAAAAATTCGCCCACAGCCTGCCGAAAACAGCGTATCGCCACAAAATACACAAGTTTTATTATCAACATTGGCTAAATAACTGATGTGATTTTCTGTATGCCCTGCCGTCCGCCACACATCAAAGTCCAGCCCCATCTGTGAAAATGTTGCCCCTTCATCAACGGCAATCGCATCATCAAAACCATGCCTACGATGTGCATACAAAGCACAGTCAGGATATGCCGCCAACAAATCACGCACACCAGCGGTGTGGTCATGATGGTGATGGGTGATGAGTATCGCCACCAAATCCAACCGCCCAGCGGTCAAAAAGTCTTGTACCGCTTTGGCGTCGCCCGGATCAATGATAATGGCATGATTGGCTTGGCAAATTGCCCAAATGTAGTTATCGTCCAGTGCTGGGATTGGGTGGATTTGATAAGTTTTCATAAAATACTACTAAAATTTTAATAAAATAACAATGAAATATTGTCAGTGATTTTTAACGGTTTTGGTGAATATTACTACGGTTTTTATTGCAGACAATGCAGCAAATTTTATGGCTGATACCACCAATAATCTAGGCCAATGCTGCTACTTGGCAAACGCTTGGGGTGCTGATAGCCTTGATAATACATCACATCGGTGGTGTTTTTGCCATGCCACGGTATGATATACTCACCCGCCAACAGCAGCCGATCTAGCACATGCGTATAACGCACAATGTCTGTGCGGTTATCAGCTTGGCTTAGCCGAGTGATAATCTCATCAATGGCGGCACTTTTGATGCCTGCGGTGTTTTGGTTGCCAATCTCATCAGCGGCGGCACTGCCCCACAGATACGCCTGCTCAATCCCCGGTGAATTGCCCTGCATAAAACTGTCAATAATCATATCAAAATCATAATGCCGCTTACGGTGAATATAACTGGCATTGTCCACACGGCGAACGCTCGCCTGTATGCCCAGACGCTTCAGATTATTTAGATATGGTAATAAAATGGTTTGATATTTATCATCTGCCACTAGGATTTCTAGCCGTACCGCTTTGCCAGTTTTATCCATCAGCTGCCCTTGTTGATAATAAAATCCTGCTTGTTGTAATAAATTTTTGGCAGTCAATAAATTGGCTCGGTTGATGCCATCGCCGTCAGACATTGGCTGCCGTGGTACGCCATCAAGTGCCGATTTTTCATCATGATTTAAAGACAAACTTAATAAAATCTGCCGCTCATCGGCATCAGGCTGCCCTTTGGCTTGTAGGGGTGAGCCATAAAAATAACTGTCCAACCGCTGATATTGCCCATACAATAGCTGCTCATTGGTCCATTGAAAATCAAATGCCAAATTCAACGCTCGCCGCACGGCAATATCGGCAAATAACGGCCTGCGTAAATTCATCACCAAGCCCTGCATCAGCACAGGATTGTCATTGGCGATGGCAAGCTTTTTGATGGCGGCATTGGTGTGCTGTGGGTCAAATCTTGCCCAGCGTTTGATGTCGTTTTCGGTGCGAAAGCGGTACACGCCAGATTTGAACGCTTCAAACGCCACCGCTTCATCGGCAAAATACACAAATTCAATGGCATCAAAATTAAACCGCCCGCGATTAACCATGATGTCCCTGCCCCAATAATTGGGGTCTTTTTGGTAACGCACACGGCGTGATGGCTCGGCAATTTGTAAGCGATACGGCCCACTGCCCATTAGCGGTGTCAAACTCACTGTATCAAATCGCTTAACAATGTCCGATTTGGCAAACACAGGCATCAGCCCCACGGTCGCCCCCATGTCGCTGGGTGCATTTTTATCAAAATAAAACTTCACTCGCTGATTATCCAGCACTTCCACCGCTTCCACACTGCCCAAAAACGCCCGCCATGACATCAAGCCTTTGGACAGTATTGCTTGATAAGTTGCCTGCACATCGGCGGCGGTAACAGCACTGCCGTCCCAAAATCTCGCCTTAGGATTGATATGATAAATAATCCAGCTGGCATCATCAGGGCTAAAGGTAACTTTTTCGGCAAGCTGTGGATACAGCACATAGGCTTCATCAAGAGAGCCTGCCATCAAAGTATCATACAGATAAAATGTGCCTGTCGCTGGCACGCCCTGATCAATAAAGCTGTTTAGGCTATTAAACATACCGATGGCAGGCATTGACAATGTGCCACCCTTGGGTGCTTGGGGGTTGGCATAGGGCAAATGGCTGGCGTTGGCGTATTGAGCGGCATTATTCACCGCCAGCACGCTTTGGGTGATGGTTGGCTCGCTCAAATGGCTATTTTTGCGGCGACTGTCCAAATGGTCGGCATTTAAAGTCGTCAAAAAATCTGGCGACTGGGTCGATGGCTCGGTAAGTTGTGCTTGATAATCGGCATTGCTGCCAGCGTCTTGGGCGGTAGATTTACCATCTTGACAGCCTAGCAGCACCATCAAGCCACAACATGCGAAAAACCACGAACCTAACTGGTAGATTCGTGGTTTGTGCGGATTTGTGTTTAGCCATACTGCCATAAACCATCAACCGTGCTTACGCTCAAACTCCGCCATAAACGCCGCCAACGCTTGTACTTGCTCAAGCGTGATGGCATTATAAATGCTGGCACGCATACCACCAACCACACGATGACCTTTTAGATTTAATAAACCTGCTTGCTTGGATTCTTCCAAAAACAGCTTGTCTAAACCATCGTCTGCCAACTGGAACGGCACATTCATGATTGAGCGATGTTTTGGATTGACTTTATTGGTATAAAAATCGCTGGCATCAATCGCATCGTACAGGACTTTTGCTTTGGCGTGGTTGATTTTGGCAATCGCTGACACGCCACCTTGCTCAAGCAGCCATTCAAACACCAAACCTGCCAAATACCAAGCATAGGTCGGCGGTGTGTTTAGCATCGAGTTATTATTTAGCTGATTTTGATAATTCATGATACTTGGACACCACGGACTGGCTTGTTCAAGCAAATCTTTGCGAACAATCACCAAAGTCAAGCCCGCCGGCCCAATGTTCTTTTGAGCACCGGCATAAATCACGCCAAACTGATTGACATCAATCGGCTCTGACAAGATGCAAGACGACATATCCGCCACGATTGGAGCATTGACTTTTGGGACATCAAAAATCTGCACGCCATGAATGGTCTCATTTGGGCAATAGTGAAAATAACTTGCCTGCTCGCTTAATTGCCACTCGTCCACCGCTGGCACATCGCTAAAATTCGACTCACTGCCAGTTGCCACCAAATTAATCTTACCCAAGCCCAAGGCTTCATAACGCTTGGCTTCTTTGTACGCTTTTTCTGACCATGCCCCAGTGAGCAAATGATCCGCCGTGCCACCATTGAGCAGATTGAGCGGAACGGCAGAAAACTGCGTCATCGCCCCACCTTGCAAAAACAGCACCGCATAATCATCGCTGATATTCATCAATTTGCGTAAATTGGCTTCTGCTTTTTGGGCGATTTCAAGATAGTCGGCACTGCGGTGGCTAATCTCCATTACAGATGCCCCAATCCCTTGCCAATCAAGCATCTCAGCTTGGGCGTGTTCCAAAACGGCGGTCGGCATACTGGCAGGGCCAGCACAAAAATTTGCAAAACGAGTCATAATTTTAACCTTAATCTTAGCTTGATTTTAGCTTAATATTAACTTAATTTTAGCTTGAGTTTAAAAACACAACAACCAAACGGCAACAGCCGATAACAGCAAATGATAATAAATCGCAGTGTAGTATATCACGAAACAGGCATTTGGTTTACAAAATATTTACAAAACACAGTAAATTCAAATAAATCATGGCAAATTTTGGCAATTTTGTCCAAAATCAAATCATTTAATCATATTAAAATATGTAAAAAAATTTAACAATTTTATGAAATGAAAAACTCATGAATGTAGCTGCTGCCAAAAGGCTTTTTTTGCCATTTTATCAAGCAGCATCTTGTCAATGCGATGCTCATCATGCAGCTGCAACGCTGGCAATTCTGGGTTGAGATAATCAGGCAAATCGGTCAATAATGCGATATTTTTCAATGTGTTAGATTCACGCAAACACGAAAAAATAAAACCCTTAAAACTGGCATTAGCCACCGAAACCAACCGACTACTAGGATCGTTGGCAAATATCGGATAATCCAGCTGCTTGGTGATAAATTTGGCTTGGCTTTTTGGGTTGGCTTGACTGACTTGGCTAGCTTGATTAAACAGTGCATTTTGTAAAGATAGCCAAAGCTCACGCCCTGCCATCTCCAGCGTGTCCAAATCCACAAGCAGCAGCCAATTTTGATAAATCACCGCCTGCAGATGAAAATTCAACTCAAGCTCGCCATCAGCCGCCCTTTGTCCATCGGTGGTGTTGGACAAATTTTCATCAGTTTGCTCCGTATTGGCTGACTCCGATGGTTTTTGCTGATTGAGCAGATAATCCAATGCCTGCTTGGGCGTACGCACAGGTGGCAGCGAGCTTTTGGGCTGAATTTCTGGGCTTGTTGCTAAATTTGGCACTTGCTTTAACGGAGTTGATAAGTCTGGCAAATTTGGCTCAAGCACAGCTTTTGTCAAATTATTGTTGGTATTACCATTGATGTCGCCATTTGCCAAAGTGTCAAACGCCGCCAAATTTTGGGACGAGCTTTGGGGTAGATTTTGGGATAAGTCTGACCGCTCTTGCCATGGTATCAACTGGGTGATTGGGCGGTTTTTATCCACCCACAGCACCATACCCAGCTGCTGAAAAATGTGGCGATTTTGATAAAGTTGATTGGACGGCTGCATTTTTTTAAATTTTAAAATTGGCTAAATTTGACTAGGTTTTGATTAAATTATTAAATTTAAGTTAAAAATTAAATCAATTCAATGATGTTAATTTGGGCAAAGTCGTACGACAAACCGAACCTTCTTGCGAAAACTGACCACCCCATTTGCGATAGCCTTGGGTGTCTAGGTGAATCGCCCCTGTGGCATACAGACCCAGCCCAAAAGCGTGCCGCTCGCCCTGCTCTAGCCAATACTGACATAGCTTATCTTGCAACTGGTACAGCTTGGCACCGTCATCGGCAAAGCGTGGTACCCAAATGTCAATCGCCCCATTGGTCAGATGTTTGCTCGCCGCCGCACCGCCAGCACATTGATTTAGCTTGGGGTTGCGATACACCGAGCGAATCAAGGTATCTGCTGGCAAAATATCCGCCTGCTTTAGCTCATGATACAGTCGCAAAGTCGGCAACATCTTACCCCAAAGCATTCTTGGTGGCACTTGGTATGGCTCATCTTTGCACTCTTGCCATGCTCGTGCAGTGGTCAGCAGCTGATTCATCGGCGGCACAGCTTCTGCCGATCCCATTTGCTGATGTAAAAACGCCTGATAAGCCATCACTTCATCATAAATCTCAGGGTGATTATTTAGCCATGATTGAAAATGTACCACAGAACCGACATCACCAGACTGGACATTTGGCATGCTGTGGTCATGGTCAGCGTGATGGTCAGCATTCTGATTGTTATCTGCATTATCAGACATCATCTGAACATCAAGCTTGGCAGGCTTGGGCGGTGACTGCACGCCATCTGCTGCAGTACACGCAGTCAGCATTGCCATCACCCCAATCAACCAAAACAACCGCTTGCCACTTTTAAAATACCGCTTATTTTGATGATTTGCTTGCATTTTTTCCAGTTTCATCACCAATCACCGCCCTTTTTGTTATATGAACATCATCAATGCCTGATAGCTTACACCATCACTTGCTTTTTAGCAACCAATTGTCTGTCATTTATCAAGTAAATCTTGACAAATTTATTTAGTCAAATCAACCAATTAGTAGTAATTATCGCTTGGTGATTTTACTTAGTCAATGTTTGATTTTTTTTGATAAACTTGCGGTCAAATTTAAAAAAAATCGCTTTTTTGGATAAATTTGTACAAAAATTAGCCAAAATACCCATAAATTTTGCCATTTTTCACATAAAATTCACACAAAGTTACTTGTAATTTGGTAAAATCATTGTTAATATAAAGCGTTTGCGAAGTTTATACTTATTTTTACTAACTTTATTGATACTTTCACATGGTATTGATGACTTAATAGTAGTGAATCTGGCGAATGGACGATGTGGCAAGGATTTTGCCAAGTTTTGATTTGGCGTCAGAGATTTCAACACTAAAGAGGCAACCCATGAAAACAGTGAGCAAATCGTTACTTGGATTGGCAAGCGTTGCACTAACGATCAGTTTGAGCTTGGCGGCAAATGCAGCCAGCAACAACACGCCCAACAATGCCAATATTGACAATGTGTTACAGCAGCTAACCACACAGCACAATAATGCTTCAAGTTTGGTCAAATCAGCACGCCAACCTGCATCGCTGGCACTAAACAGCCCACTGGTCAGCCAGTCTGCCAGTAACAAAAAATCGGACGATAACACGCCTGTTTTGGATCGCTTGACCGCTGTGGCATCAAGCACGGTTAATAAATTTAAGCAAACAGGCATTGCTTCTTGGTACGGTCGCCAGTTCCACGGTCGCAAAACCGCCAGTGGTGAGACCTTTGACATGAATGCCTTGACAGCGGCACATAGCTCATTGCCGATGAATTGCTTGGTTCGTGTTACCAATCGTGATAATGGCAAATCGGTTGTCGTCAAAATCAATGACCGCCCAAAAACCGACCGTGTGCTTGATTTGTCATACGGTGCTGCCCAAGCCATCGGCATCACAGGCAATTTGGGCAATGTAACCATTGAGCGTATCGACTGATTTTATCTTTTAATTTTAAGATAATATTTATAAAAAAGACCAGCTTGTCTTAACTGGTCTTTTTTTATTTTTAAAATAATCTCCCAAAACCAAGCAAAAGCACAAATCAGCTTTGAACAGCGTCCAATATCGCCTGTTTTAGCGTCAGATATTCGGCAGATTGATGAAAATTTGGTGTTTTTGGGATGGTAAAGCGTTGAGCAAACTTGGCAGGCAGGCCTTTTAATACATAAATTTCATCAGACAGATAAATGGCTTCATCAATATCGTGAGTAATCATCAGGCAGGTGAGCTGATTTTGTTGTTGAAATTGGCAAAACCAATCATACATCTGCATTTTGGTAATAAAATCCAATGCCGAAAATGGCTCATCAAGCAGCATCAGCTCATGATTTGACAGATAAGTGCGTAATAATGCCGCACGCTGCCGCTGACCACCAGACAGCTGATGCGGATATTGATTTGCCAAATTCTCAAGCCCAAACAACGCAAGCTTGGGCAAAATCACTGCATTTATCTTATCTTTTGGCATATGTTTTAGGGTAAGCGGCAAGGCAATATTGTCATACACCGTCTTAAATGGCAACAACAAATCCTTTTGTAACATATAGCCAACTTGCCCAGCGGTGGCGGTGCTGTCCGTGTCATCAATGCACACCTGACCGCTTTTTGGGCGTATCAGCCCTGCTGCGATATTAAACAGCGTGCTTTTGCCCACACCGCTAGCACCGATGATGGTGGTTACAGTGCCTGCCTTGATACTCAAATTGATGCCATCAAACAGCGGCAAAACACCGTGCTTTATAGCAAAATCATGATGAATATCAATCAGTTGCAGCTTTGGGCAAATGTCGCCATCACTGTGGTAAATAGTCATTACTCACGCCTGCTTGTGGCACAAAAGTATCACTTAGCCCCTGTTTATGCACCCATTGAAAAAATCTGTCCCAACGAGCATAGTCGAACTTTCCCCAATCGCCCTGCTCGTCCAGATATTGCGGCGAAATGTAACGCTGGCTTTGTTTGGCAAGCTCTTGGTTAATCTCAGGGGCGTATTTGACCAAAATATCAGCACTTTGGTCAGGGTGCTTGGCGGCGTACAGATAGCCTTGCTTGATGGCTGCCAGTGCTTTTTTGTATTTGTCGGGATTTTTCTTTAATTCATCGCTATTGGCAATCAACAGCGGTGCATAATAGTCAAACACCGGGTCGGCATCTTTGAGATAAAAAAAGTTGCTATCCACGCCCTTAATCTTGGCATGAATGCCGTCCCAGCTATAATACGCCATGATGTAATCAAACAAACCCACTCGCAGTGCGGTCGTGGCATCGGTGGACTCGCTGGGGATTTTGGTCAAAGGCGCACCGACAATTTGCTCAACCACGGCATCATCAACAGGATCTTCCCAAGTAGAATACCGCTTATTTTGCAAATCTTTTGGCGACTTTGCCCCCAATGTGGCCAATGACAACAGCCCTGCACTGCTGTGCTGAGTGATGGCAGCAACCGCAGTGATTGGCTCGCCTTTGTTTAGCCGCTTGACCATATTAGGCTGAAAATACACGCCAAAATCCGCACGCTTATTAGCAACCAGTGTCGATGTGCTGTCTTCGCTGGGCTGGACAATCTTGGCATCAAAACCTGCCTTGCTCAGATAACCCTGATCCAGTGCCACATACAGTCCTGTGTGGTTGGTATTGGGAACCCAGTCTAGGGCAATCACCAGCTCTTCAAGCCGCCCTTGCTCTGCTGCTTGTTCTGATTGCTCGCAGGCAGTCAATAGCACGCCAGATGTCGCCAAAATCACCGCCGTAAGCAGTGGTTTTTGGGAGAATTTTTTAATAATTTGTTGAAAGTTTTTCATAGATTTTTATTATTCCTTGTATTGATAAGCAAGTACACGACGCTCAAGCCAGCGAACGGCAGCGATGAGCAGCAATGTCAAAAAACTGATCAAAAAAATCACCGCAAACATATTGTCAAGCTCATAAGACTTACGCACTCGAGTCATGTACACGCCTAAGCCGTGATAACCGCCAAGCCACTCCGCCACCACCGCCGAAATCAAAGCATAGCTTAAAGCAACTTTTAGTCCTGTAAAAAAATAACCCATCGCCGAAGGTATTTTTAGATGGCGATACACTTGATAAGTACTGGCTTTCATGGAGCGAAACAAATTTAACGCATCGCTGTCCACCGAACGATAGCCATCAAGCAAGGCGATAGTCATCGGAAAAAACACCGACAGCACCACCAGCACCACCTTTGGCAAAATGCCATAGCCCAGCCAAATCACCAACAAAGGTGCAATGGCAATGGTCGGAATGGTTTGGTTGAGTAAAATCAACGGATAAACGCTTTGGCGAAAATTTGCCGACAAATCCATCAAAATCGACAACATAAAACTCAGTAACAGCCCAATAATCGTGCCAATAAAAGCCGTCGCCAAAGTATATTTGGCATGATGAGCCAAAAGTGCGGCATCGTCCACCAGTGCCTGCAAAATCTGCAAAGGGCTGGGCAGCAAATAATCTGGCAAAACGCCTGTCGCCACCACCAACTGCCAACACACCAACAAAGCCAACACCAAAGCATATTGACGGACAAAGGTCAGTGCATAATTCCGTATTTTATTATTTATCATAGATAAAATCTAATTTTATATAAAATTTATATAAATCGGCTTATCCTGTCGCAATTTGTAACATGATTTTGTCAAATGCCAGTTTTTCTTGGAGATTTTGACGGACGGATAATTGTACATCATCAAGCACGGCTAATAGATTGTCAAGCTGATTTTGATGGATTGGCAAATCGCCCAACAGCTTTGGCGTGTCAATGTCAGTATGCAACCGTGGCAACGCCAAATACACTCGCCACAGCTCAGCAAGCATCAGGCGTGATAAGCCGATAAAATCGCTTAGGCTCAAAGTTTTTTGCCAATAATCACTGGCGGCGGTCGGCAAACGCATGCCAGTACGCAGTGCCACAAAGGTTTTTAGCCAAAGCAGCCGCTTATCAAACCAAGCAGCGTCCAATAGGTTTTTTGCCTGCACCACTGCCCCATCGCTGATGGCAAGCAGCAGCCCAGCTTGCTCGCTTGGCATAAATTGCCCCAAATAATCCAATGCTTGAGCTTGCTCAATGTGAGCAAGTGGTAAGCTCTGCACTCGGCTTTTAATCGTGGGCAACAGCCGTGCTGGATTGTCGCTGATTAATAGCAAAAAAATGCCTTCTCTTGGTTCTTCAAGTGTCTTTAACAAGGCATTTGCCGCACCGATGGTCAGCGTGTCGGCATAATCCAAAACGATAATTTTAACGCCATGACCTTTGGTTTGACTGTATTCTTGCAGCTGTCTGATGTCGTCAATCTTTATGCTCTCTTCGCCGCCATCAGCACCCACGCCAGCACTTTCAGGCAGCACCATCAAATCAGGGTGCGTACCTGCCTTAAGCCATTGGCAACTTTGGCACTGTCCACACGCCCCATCATCGCTGCGGTGATGGCACAGCAAATACGCCACAAACCGCCAAACAAAAGCACGCTTACCAATGCCCTGCTGCCCTGCTGCCAACAAACCGTGTGGCAAATGTCGTTCGTGGTACTGCCCTGTCAGCTGCTGCCACGCTCGTGCTTGCCACGGCAATAAGGGTGCAAAATAAACACCTGCAGCCGATGAGTGTGATAAATCATCTGCCATCGTCAGCCGCCAAAATCCAATTCATGCATTTTTCTCAATTTATTCCAGTTTATCCCAATGTATCTCAACTTATCCCAAAAAGCCAAAGGTTGACCCAAGATGCCTTATTTGTGTTGATGATTGTGTTTGTGCTTGCATTAATGTTTATAGGCAGATTGATTAAATTTACTGTTTAACCAATTGGCAAGCCAATCAATACGCCAAAAATTCATCAATCGGCATGGCGTTCAGCCGCTGTAAATCCGCTGGCGTATCAACACCAGCTGGCAAGGCAACTTTGGCAACATCGATGGCAATCCGCTCGCCATTTTCAAGCACACGCAGCTGCTCAAGACTTTCAAGTTTTTCAAGCACGCCTTGCTGCCAGTTGGTGAACGCCTTTAAGACACGCACACGGTAGGCGTACAGCCCCAGATGGCGAAAGGCGTTATTTGGTACAGTCTGCCCTGCCGCTGCACCATCACGGTCATGCGGTATCGGCGATCGGCTAAAGTACAAAGCACGATTGGCGTTGTCCTTGACTACCTTTACCACCGATGGACGCAAAAATTCGTCCATGTCGCCAATCGGCTCGCACAAAGTCGCCATCGCACAATCAGGATTATCAATCAAAAGCTGCATCACCTGCTCAAGCAGTACTGGCGGCACCAGCGGCTCATCGCCTTGCATATTAATCACAATGTCATCATCGGCAAATTGCAAATCTTTTGCCACCTGTGCCAAGCGATCCGTGCCTGATGGGTGATTGTCATCAGTCATCAGCACACGCACGCCAGCGTCTGCACAAGTCTGATAAATGCGAGCGTCATCGGTCGCCACGCAGACAGAATCGGCAAAAGTCGCTTGCATGGCTTTTTTGGCAGTCCATAAAATCATCGGCTGATTGTGAATGCTAAGTAGCGGCTTACCCGGTAAGCGCGTGGACTTATAACGAGCAGGGATAACCAAGTGAATTTTTTGCATTTTTGCCCTTTTTTATATTAATAAAAATTGATTATAAATTAAAATTTGTTAAATTAATTGTCCAAATTTGCCCTGTTGCCCAGCTGATATTTATCAAGCAAAGTATGAATGTGTGCAATCAGTGAATCAGACAGCACCGCTTCAACAGGCAATACCCAGATGTTGTTAAAAATCGCTGCCATCGCCTGCTTGTCTTGAGTAATTTGCTCGCTGTGTTCGGCAAGTTTGCGTAATTTGACCGCATCTTTGGCGGTGGTGATGATTGGCAAATCGTCCAAACCCAGCAAATCTTGGTAACAAAAATCATGATGATCACCAAATGGCTGCGGCACAACCTGATAGCCCAAATCACTCAAAGTGGCAAAAAATCGTGCTGGATAGCCGATACCACTGACGGCATGGACACGACTGCCCAATTGGGGCGGTTTCAAATCAGTATCGGCACTGTCCATAAGCGGTATCAACTCGCCTGCTTTTAGCGTCATGGCGAATTTATCGCCTTGGGTGATGGTTTTATCATGATAAATCACCGTCGCCCCATCAAGCCGCTCTACTGGCTCGCGCAAAAACCCCTGTGGCAACAATTTGCCATTGCCAAAGCCACGCATGGCATCGACCACGATCCACTCTTCGTCACGGTGCAAGGCATAATGCTGCAAGCCATCATCGCTGATAATCAGCTGAATATCAGAAAAATTATCCAAAAGCAGCTCAATCACCGCATCACGATTGGCTCCGACCGCCATCGGTACTTGATGACCCAAGGCGGATAAACTTTGGACAATCAAGCACGGCTCATCACCAACTTCGCTGGGCTGACTGCTTGGGCTGACCAGTCTTGGCATCGCTTGAGTATCGCCGCCATAGCCACGACTGATGACTGCCACCTTGACGCCATACGCCAGCAGATGCTTTAATAAAGCAATAATCAGCGGCGTCTTACCACTGCCACCCACGGTGATATTGCCAATCACCCACACTGGCACAGGAGCATGATAAACGCTCAATTTGCCCGATTGGTACAAAAGCTTACGCACTCGGCTGACCGTGCCATACAGTGCCGACAAAGGGGCTAACACGCCAAGCAGCGGCGATTGTGTTTGCCAAGCGTGCGTCAGCATCAATTCGGCTTTTTTCATCGCACGCTCCCGTTGCCCAGTTTTTGCCCAATTTTTGGATTAATTTTCATCAAATGTCCGCTCATACATCGCTGCATACGCACCTTTTTTGGCAAGCAACTCATCATGGCTGCCCATCTCCACGATATGCCCTGCGTCCATCACCACGATGCGATCGGCTTTTTCGATGGTGGATAGGCGGTGGGCGATGACAATCGTGGTACGCCCTTGCATCACCGTTTCCAGTGCTTTTTGGATAAAAAATTCCGATTCGTTATCCAGTGCCGAAGTCGCTTCGTCCAAAATTAATATCGGTGCATCTTTTAATAAAGCACGAGCGATGGACAGACGCTGACGCTGACCACCAGACAGCTGTAAGCCTTCGGCACCGATTTGGCTGTCGTAGCCTTGGGGGAGTTTGCTGATAAAATCATGGGCAAAAGCGGCTTTGGCAGCTGCCATCACCTGCTCACGGCTGCGATCGGACAAAGTGCCATAGGCGATGTTATTGGTGATAGTGTCCAAAAATAGCGTCACTTGTTGATTGACCATGGCAATCTGATCACGCAAACTCTGCAGGCGAATCTCGTTAAGCGGCACACCATCAATCAAAATCCGCCCAGCTGTCGGCTCAATGCTACGAGTGAGCAGATTGACAAGGCTGGTTTTGCCCGAGCCACTGCGTCCCACGATGGCGACCGTTTCGCCAGTTTTGATATTTAAGCTAAAGTTATCAATCGCCGTTACGCCGTTATCAAACTTTAGCGTAACTTGATCAAACTCAATCTGCCCTTGGATTTGCGGTGTCAAAACGCCTGTATCTTGCTCGTCTGCCAAATCAATCAGCCCAAAAATCGAATGCCCTGCGGCGATACCCCGCTGTAATTTGGCATTGACATCGGTTAAGGATTTGATAGGTGCATTTAACAATCCCAAAGCGGTCAAATACGCCACGAACTCACCTGCAGTGGTATTGCCCAAAATCTCAGGACGCAGCGACAGCCACACCACCGAACACATACCAATTGCCATCATCAGTTGCACCATTGGCGAGTTGATGGCATTGACTACGACGATTTTTAGCCCTTGGGTGAGATTTTTTTGGGACGCTTGGTTAAAGCGTTCGGCTTCATAGGCTTGACCGCCATAATTTTTGACCACTTGATAGCCAGTGATGGCTTCGTTGGTGATATGGCTAATTTGCGACATGCTGTCTTGGATACCTGCCGATAAGCTGGCAAATTTTTTGGCGGCTTTATTGACCAGCCATACCACAGGCGGCAACACCAAAAAAATCACCATCGTTAATTTCCAACTGCTATAAAACAAATAACCAAGCAAAGCAATCACCATCAGGCCATCTCGCAAAAGCGTGGTCAAGGCTTCGCTACTGGCGGCGGTAACTTGCTCAACATCAAAAATCAGCTTGCTTGAGATGGAGCCAGCTGGCGTTTGTAAATAAAATGATGACGGCAGTTTTAGTAATTTATCAAAAACTTGTACACGCAAAGTATAAACCAAGCTGCGTGCCACCAACGCCGAATAATAACCGCCCAAAAACTGCCCCAAGCCACGAAACACAAACAAAATAATCACTAGAAATGGAAACCAAGTGATTCGCTCACGGTTGGCGGCATTGATGGCATCAATGATAAACTGGAACAATTTGGCGATGGCGACCTGCGTGCCAGCACCGATGGCAAAGCCAAGCACAATCAAAGGCAACGCCCACCAATACGGCTTTAGATAGCCGATTAAGCGTAAAAAAATGGCAAATTTACCGATTTGTAAGCTGTCGGCTTTGTTGGTGTTATCGGTGTTGGTGCTGTCGGTCATGATGTCACTTCTGTGGTCAAATGGCATAACAAGCGAATGGTTGATAAGGCAAACATCTGGTTATTGACGCAATTTATCAATCAATTCATTAAGCTCATCATGGCTATAAAAGAAAATTTCCACGCTGCCCTTGCCGTCCTTGCCTGCTTTTAGCTTGACGGTCGCCCCCAGTGCATCAGAAATCTGCTGGCTTAGTGCCAAAATCTCATGATCAGGCTGGACGCTGGCTTTGGGTTCTGGATCTAAGATCGATTTGACCAAACGCTCGGCATCTCGCACGGTCATTTGTCCATCGACGATTTTTTTGGCGATAATTGGCTGCTGCTCGTGCGACAAAGACAGCAAAGCACGAGCATGACCCATGTCCATCGCACCGTCCAAAATGTGCTGCTTGACCGCATCGTGCAAATGGTTTAGCCGCATCAAGTTTGATACTGTGGTGCGTGCCTTACCGACCACAGACGCAATCATCGCATGGCTCATGCCAAATTCGGTATGAAACCGCTGCAATGCCGCCGCTTGCTCCAGTACATTCAGATCTTCTCGCTGGATATTTTCGATCAACGCCAAGGCAATGGCAATCTCATCGGACAAAATGCGTTCGATGGCAGGCACTTGTTCAAGCCCTGCCAGCTTGGCAGCACGCCAACGCCGCTCACCTGCGATAATCTCATGGGTTACGCTGTCGCTGGATTTGTCTTCATCGGACAATAGCGGACGAATGACAATCGGCTGCATGATGCCGTGCTGTTTGATGGATAATGCCAGCTCGTTTAGGGTATCTTCGTTCATGTCACGGCGTGGCTGATATTTGCCAGACTGCAGGCGATTGACCGCAATCTGCACCAAGGCGACTTTTTCGCCAGTGGCGATGGACGCATCTGGTGAATGCGTGGCGGATTTTTTGGATTTTTTGGCTTTGTCTTTTTTGTCGGCTTTGCCAGATTTTTTGGTTTGCTCTGCCTTGTCGGCTGCTTTATCGGCTGCTTTGCTGTCGGTCAATTCATCAGCTGCTGCCGCTTTGTCGGTTGCAGGCTCTGATGCCAATGACTGCACATCGGCGATGATTTTTTTCTCCGCATTGATGCCGCTAAGCAGTGCATCTAGCCCACGACTTGTACCCAATCCACGCTTTTTTATCATGACAATTTCCAGTCCGCACTCAATTATCTAACAAATTTTTCTACAAATTTTACAAAGTTTATCTAAATTTATAACGCCTAACAATCAGCAAAAGCCATCAAGCCCGAATGTCCGTCAAGCCATACCACCAAAACAGCGAGATTTGCTCCTGCTGATAGGCATTTAGCGGTATCGTAGGCTCTGGCGGTGCATCGGCTTTTGGCGACTCGGCGGCAATTTCATCAATTTCATCAATTTCATCAATTTCATCAATTTCATCAATTTCATCAATTTCATCAATTTCATCAATTTCATCAATTTCATCAATTTCATCAATTTCATCAATTTCATCAATTTCATCAATTTCATCAATTTCATCAATTTCATCAATTTCATCAATTTTGGCTTTTGCTGTTTGATTGATGGCTACTGATAAATTTTGTGCCAAATCGTCCGCACTTGGCCGACTGATTGGCTCAGCAACTGGCTCAGCCAACTCAACCGATTCAGCCAACTCGGCTAGCTTAACTGGCTTGGTTGGTTTGTCCACTTGCTCGACTGTCAAGGCAGTTTTGGCGTCATCAACCACATCAATCACCTGCCGCCCAACTTTAGTGCCGTTTAGTAGTGCGTCCAAGCCACGCTTAGCACCCAATCCACGCTTTTTTGACATCAGTTTCACCCATGTGCTTTGCTTTGGGCGACAACTTCATTCATCAGCATATGATAGGCAATCGCACCTTTTGATGATTTTTCGTAAGTAAAAATCGACTGTCCAAAACTTGGTGCTTCTGCCAGTCGCACATTGCGTGGAATGCTGGTCTGATACACCAAATCGCCAAAATGCCGCACCAATTCCGCCGAAACATCTTGTGCCAGCGTGTTGCGATAGTCAAACAATGTCCGCACCACACCACGAATGTGCAGCTTGGGGTTGATTGATTTTAGCTTGTCAATAGTAGCAATCAAATCCGCCACACCTTCAAGTGCGTAATACTCGCATTGCATGGGGATAATCACGCCATCGGTGGCAGCAAAAGCATTGACCGTAATCATGCTAAGGCTTGGTGCGCAGTCCATGATGATATAATCATAGGCCAGCTGTCCGCTTGCCACAGCGTCCGCCATCGCCTGCTTGAGCAAAAACGGTGCGTCCGCCACGCCTGCCAGCGACACATCAATGCCTGCCAAATCACGATTGGCACCGATGACATCTAAGCCGCTTTCGGTTGGCATGATGGCATCTGCCAACGCCACACCATCAAGCAGCACATCTGCCATGGTATATTGTAGCGTGTTTTTATCCAAGCCGACACTGGTGGTGGCGTTGCCTTGCGAATCCAAATCAATCAGCAAAACTTTTTTCTTGGCAATCAAAGCCAGAGCTGCTGCCAGGTTGACCGTGGTGGTGGTCTTGCCAACGCCCCCTTTTTGGTTGGCGATTGCGATAATTTCCATGATAAAAACCTTAAAATTTATTCAGTTTTAATTAATACTGTTTCATTAATACTGTAAATGGGTAAATTTAATCAACAATTTGACTGGATAATTTAACCAAATAATTTAAATAAACCAACAAATCAATCAACCCAACTTACGATGATTTTGACAAATACACCACACAGCGATCATCATGAAGTTTTGGCACGCTGATAACCTTGGTGTCAATTTGCCAGCTCTCCAGCCCCTGCTTTTCGTCAGTGGTGGGAAGTTTGCCCTTCATGGCGTACAGCACGCCATCGGCCGCCAAGCACGGCTCTGCCAAATTGACAAAATCAAGCAAAGCAGCAAACGCCCGCGAAGTAATCACTTGGTAGGCGTGTGGCTCATCGGCTTGGTGATGCTCAATGCGTGCCGCCACAGGACGGATATTTTTTAGGCCAATTTCGCTGGCAATCTGGCGAATAAAGCGGATTTTTTTCTGATTGCTATCCAAAGCATCGACCTGCCAAGTGGGGCATAAAATGGCAATCATCACCGATGGCAAACCTGCCCCAGTGCCAATGTCCAGCAGACGAATGTCGGACTTGTCCAAAAACGGCAAATCTGGCACAATCGCCATACAGTCAAAAATATGCTTAATCAACGCTTCATTCGGGTCTGTAATCGCCGTCAAATTATACGCCTTGCCCCATAAGAGCAAACCGTCCAAATACCGCAAAATCTGCCCAATTTGCTCAGGCGAGATGCTGATTGCCAAAGTGTCGGCAGCTTGAGCGATAGCGGCGGCAAAAGATTCGGCTTGATTGGCGATTTTGGCATATTTAATGTTCATATTTTTAATAAGTCTATTATAAATAATTAATAAAAGCCAGCAAAGCCATGACAGTCATTATACCATCTATCATACCACCATCACCGCTTGGCGTGCAAAATCAAAAGTTTGCCTATTTTATCATGCTTTAATCTGCTAAAATACCCTTTTTTGAGCAAACTGACTGCGTTTTTTGGCATTTCGTGGCGTTGTTACCCAGATTTGCATTATTTTTATTAAGCTTAAGCTGATTTTATGAAAGCACAAGATTACCAAACTCTAAAAACCAAGCACCAATTGATGGCTAGCGAACTCAAACGCTACACCGACGCCAACAAATTGCCAAAATCCAGCCGCATTCGCCTGCCAAAGCCTGATGTGGATTTTGGGCAAAGTCGTGCCATCAAAGCCATCAACACCGCACTGGATATCCGTGCCAGTGGTTATCATGTGTTTGCTGTTGGCGAAAATGGCTTGGGCAAACGCACGCTGATTACTCGACTGCTTAGTGAGCGAGCCAAACAGATGCCGACGCCTGACGACTGGGTTTATGTGCATAATTTTGATGATTCACGCCGTCCGATTGCCATCAATTTCCCTGCTGGCATGGCGATTGTTTTTCAACAAAAACTACACAAATTGTGGCAACTTGCCAAAAAAAAGCTGAGTGCCAAATTGCTTGGCGATGCACACCAAAGCCAAATCCATCTGATAAAATCCGCCATTGATCTTGCCCAAAATGAACGGCTATCAATCATCAACGAACACGCCAAAGCCCATAATTTGGTGCTAAAAGCCACCAGCGATGGGCGAATGCAATTTATGGCGATTGATGAGACAAAGCCGCTTGATGCCCAAGCCCTTGCCGATCTACAAAAACAGCTATCAGACGCCCAGCTGGCACTAGAAACGCTAGAAAATAACACGCACAATCAATTAGATGAACTTAACCAAACGCTTGCCCTAAAAGTGCTTGAGCCGATTTTTCGGCAGGTTTTGGCAAGTTTTGACAATCACCCAAAAGCCATCACCCACCTGCACGCCATGCAGGACGATATGGTCAAAAATGTCGCACGCATCATCAACGAAGACGATGAAGACTTTGTGGCATCGGCATTGAGCGACACGCCCAGCCGTTATGCGGTCAATGTGTTGGTCAGCCACAAGCCAGATGCTGGTGCGCCGATTGTGTTTGAAGATTTGCCCACGCACCTAAATCTGCTCGGCCACATTGAATACACCACCGAACTTGGCACGGTTTTGACCGATGTGAGTATGATTCGTGCTGGGGCATTGCACAAGGCAAATGGCGGCTTTTTGCTGTTAGAAGCCCAAAGCCTGCTCGAGCACCCTTATGCTTGGCAAGGGCTAAAGCGAGCCTTGCAGTCCAAACAAATCAAAATCTCAAGCCTTGAGCAGATGCTGACTTTGACAGGCAGTCTGTCGCTTGAGCCTGACAGCATGGCACTGGATGTTAAGGTGGTTTTGCTGGGCGAAGCGGATTTGTATTATGAATTGCTAGAATTTGAACCAGAATTTAACGCTGTGTTTAAAATTCGTGCCGATTTTCATGATGACATCAAGCGAGACGATACCAGCGAATACGGCATGGTGCTAAAGATGGTTGATATTATCAAAGCCCATCAGCTGCCTGCGTTTGATAATACCGCCTTTGCCACGATTATTGACAAATTGTCCGAGTTTAGCGATGACAAAAACAAGCTGGACTTGCACGCCGACCGACTGTCTGGACTGCTCTTTGAGTCGGCACGCATCGCCCAATTGGCAAATGCCAAAACCGTCAATACCAGCCATGTCCAAACCGCCCTAAGCGACATCATCGAACGCACCAGCTATCTTAAGGATTTGTACTGGCAAGAAATCCAAAACGGACAACAGCTCATCTACACCACAGGGCAGGCGATTGGGCAAATCAACGCCCTGACCGTCATCAGCTATGCCGACAGTGAGTTTGGACTGCCAGCACGCTTGACCGCCCTGATTCAGCCAAATTTTGGCAATGGCGAGATTTTGGACATTGAGCGAGATGTTGAGCTTGGTGGTAGCTTGCACGCCAAAGGCATGTTGATTATGTCCAGTTTTTTGCGTTCGCTGTTTAGCGAATTTTGCGAGCTAAATTTCAGTGCGTCGCTGGCATTTGAACAAAGCTATGGGCAAATTGACGGCGACAGTGCCACCTTAGCCGAAGCCTGTGCTTTGCTGTCAGCACTTGCCAATATTCCGATCGCCCAAAACCTTGCCATCACAGGCTCCATGAATCAGCTTGGACAGGCTCAAGCAGTTGGCGGTGTCAATGCCAAAATCGCTGGGTTTTTTGACGCTTGCCGTGAAAAAGGACTGGACGGCAGTCAAGGGGTCATCTTGCCCCGTGCCAATATCGCCCATCTGATGCTAAGAGACGACATCGTACAGGCGGTGGCAGCTGGGCAGTTTCACATTTACGCCATCGAGCATATCGCCGAAGCGTTGGCATTATTGTCTGGCATGGCGATTGATGACAAAAACAAGCACGGCGAATACAAACGCCACACACTGTTTGGCAAAATCATCAAGCGACTAGAAAGCTGGGAAGGCGTGGGCGAACACAAGCACGACAAGCACACCAAAACGGACAAAAAACCATGAAACACCCTGCCAAACTGTCTTATGAAGACAAAATGCGTGAATATCGCAGTATGATGTTTTGGGCGAGATTTTGCCAAATTTCGCCATTTGTTGCCGTACTTATCGTATGGTGTCTGATTAATTTTGGCTTAGATGGCGGTTTTGCTTTGATTTTGCTCTTTATTTATTTCTATATTGTCGGAGCGATTGCCCTTGCCAAAAGCACCTGCCCATTTTGCGGTGGATTATTTCATCAAACTGACAGCGATTTTGATCGGGGTTTGTCTTTTTACAAAACTTGCCGACAGTGTGGCGAACCACACAACCATTAATTATTAATGAATTTTTAATTAATAATTAATTTATTTATTGTATTAAATTTAGTTTATATAAATTTTATCATTCATTTTTATTATTTTATTGCAAATTTAACTTAAAAATCATGAATAAAAAAATCACTTCCGCCGCCCTTGCTGCCGCCCAATCTGGCAAAGCGAGCAAAACTGGCAAATCCACCAAAATCAGCACCGCCAAAACTGCCGAAACACCACCATCACGAGCGATGAACAGCGAAAAACGCTTGGCTTTTTTTGAAAAATTGGCAGCTCACATCAAAGAACCTGTTACCGAGCTTAATTATAGCAGCGAATTTGAACTGCTCATCGCCGTCATGCTCTCTGCTCAAGCCACCGACAAAAGCGTCAATCTTGCTACCGACAAATTGTTCAAAATCGCCAATACACCGCAGGCGATGCTCGATTTGGGCTTGGACGGACTAAAAAGCCACATCAGCTCCATCGGACTTTATAATTCAAAAGCCGCCAATGTCATCAAAACCTGCCAAGATTTGCTGGATAAGCACGGCGGACAAGTCCCCCGCACCAGAGATGAGCTAGAAGCACTGGCAGGCGTGGGTCGCAAAACTGCCAATGTCGTGCTAAATACCGCTTTTGGTGAGCCTGTGATGGCGGTCGATACGCACATTTTTCGTGTTGGTAATCGTACAGGGCTTGCCACTGGCAAAACCGTGCTGGCGGTCGAAAAAGCCCTGATGAAACGCATTCCTGCCCAGTTTTTGGTCGACGCCCATCATTATTTAATTCTGCACGGACGATATACTTGCATGGCACGCACGCCAAAATGCGGTGCTTGCGTGGTTTTTGATGAATGCATGTTCAAAGATAAAGACAAATGGGCTGGACTTGCCTAAATTGCCCAAATTATCTAAGTTGCCCAAATTGAATTACTTCAATTAAGTTTGCCAAATTAAACTTATCCAAATTTATCTTGCTCAAATTTGGCTTACTTAAATTCGGCGGTGCAAATTTGGCTGATTTAAATTGACAAACCACCATTATCCGCCCAAAACCAAATTTTCTAAATTGGCTGCATTTTGTTTTGAATGTAACTTGATGTGTATTTTTATGCTAAAGTATTGCAAAATTGAGAAAATTTGGTTATTATTTGTACTTATTGATGATAATAATTATCGTTAATTTTTTATTTATAAATTAATAATGGTTTTTATTAATGAATTATTCACAGTTAAACACTCGATTATTGCCGATGGTTGCCAGCATCGTTGCCATCATCAGCACCCCTGCTTTTGCCGATGCGGACAATGCTCCAACTCAAGCCGACCCCAGTGTCACGCTTGAGACCATCAAAGTCAAAGGCGTACGCAATAAAGTCGCCAGCACCGAACAAATCAGCCGTACAGAGCTGGATAATAAAATGATTCGTGATGTGCGTGATTTGGTGCGTTACAGTCCTGATGTGGGCATCGCCGACAGCGGCCGCCACCTAAAAGGCTTTGCCATGCGTGGCGTGGAAGGCAATCGGGTGGGCATCAGTATTGATGGTGTCAGCCTGCCTGACTCAGAAGAAAACACCCTGTACTCACGCTATGGTAATTTTAATCCATCAAGATTAAGCATCGACACCGAACTGGTGCGTAACATCGAACTGCAAAAAGGCTCCAATTCGTTTACGGCAGGCAGTGGTGCGTTGGGCGGCAATGTTGAATATCGCACACTGAACGCCAGTGATATTATCAAAGATAATAAAGATTTTGGCACTATGGTGCGTAGTGGCTATAATAGTAAAAATAGCGAATGGACAAATACTGTCGGCGTGGGCTATCAGGGTGATGCCCTTGAAATGGTTGCTTTATACACCGAGCGAAAAGGTCATGAACTCAAAAGTAACGGCAATGGCTTTGAAACCCAAGGCGACAAAAGCCAAAAACCTGATCCTGCCGAACACCGACAACGCAGCTACTTGGGCAAGCTGGCTTGGCAAATCAACCCAGAGCATCGAGTTGGCATTTCGATCAACGGTCAAAATGGCAAAAACTACACCGACGAACGCTCTTATAATTTGCATTCTAACGCATGGCGTGAAGCCGATGATCGCCAAAAGCGTACCAATGGCAACATCTTTTATGAATACACACCTGCCAGCACTTGGCTAGCTGGCTTGCGTGCCGAGTATGATCATCAAAAAGCTGAAATTTCTGCCATCAATTACAAAGGCGGACGAGATTGGCAAACCAATGCAAAACAATTGGACGAAATTTTTGATCGCCGCATAAAAAACCGCTTTGAACGCCTAAGTTTCAGTGGCGACTTTCAGCCATTTGCCTTAGGTGGTGAACACAGTCTTGCTCTTAAAGCCCATATTGCACGGCGTGATTTTGAAAATATCAACCACGATCGTGGTGGTATCGGTCGATCTTATGAATACACAGACATTTATACCATTCAGCACCCAATGCGTACTGAGCAACTGGGATTGTCATTCAAAGACGGCATTTGGTGGAATGATGCCTTGTCTAGCGACATCGGTATCCGCTATGATCACGAAAAAGTCAGCCCACAAAATCTGAATGCCAAATGTAGCACCGCTTGCACAGCCGAAGGCAAGCCTGCTGGCAAAAGTTTTGATGTTTGGAGCGGATTTGCCAATCTTAAGCTACAACTCAATCCAGCTTGGAAAGCCAGCTATCAGATTGGCACAGGCTATCGCATTCCAACTGCGTCAGAGATGTATTTTAGCTTTAAAAACCCATATGGCACTTGGCAATCCAATCCAAATTTAAAGCAAGAACGCAGTATCAGCCACAGCATATCACTGCAAGGCTATGGCAATTATGGTGTGCTTGATGTCAGTGCTTATCAATCACGCTATCGGGATTTTTTATCCGAGCAAACCAGTCTGATTGAAAAAACCGAATACGGACGCACTTATCAAACCCCAGTCAATCAAACGGTGAATATTGACAAAGCCAAAATCTCAGGCCTAGAACTGCAAGGCAAATTAAACCTAGACACCATCACCAACGCCCCGCAAGGCTGGAAAGCATTTGGCTCTTTTGGTTATAGCAAAGGCAAGCTATCAGTGGACAGCAGTTTATTATCCATTCAGCCTGCCAGAGTCATCATTGGCTTAGATTATGAACAGCCTGATGGTAAATGGGGCGTGTTTAGCCGCCTAAGCCATTTGGGTGGCAAAAACGCCCGCAATGCCAAAGTCGAAGATGTTAAAAAACGCTGCACAGCATACGAGTATGATTATTGGTTTGACGAAGAAATTTGCACACGCCACGAGCTGTACAAAGAAACCACAGCCGCCAAATATCTCAATAAAGCAGCTTATACCTTTGATATTTTTGGATTTTACAAACCCAATGAAAGCATCACGCTACGAGCTGGTGTCTATAATTTATTTAACCAAAGATACCACACTTGGGACGCTCTGCGGGGTCTAAATAGCTATGGTACAACCAACACTGTTGATGCAGATGGTAAAGGTCTAGAGCGATTCTACGCACCGGGTCGTAACTTTGCCCTTGCTTTGGAATACAAATTTTAACGCCAAATTTTGGGCATAAATTTTAGGCATCAATTTAGCCAAAGATTTGACCATAAATGCAATAATTTTTAAGTTTTTATAAGTAGTGTTACCCAACCAATCCAACTAGGAGAACAGTATGTCCAGTCCAACCTTCGCCGAACGCCTAAAACAAGAAACTCGAGCAACGCACGACAGCGTGGATAATTTGGTGATGTCTGTCAAGCCTTTTGACAATCCAGAAAATTATGTCAAATTTTTAAATCTACAATCAGTATTTCATAAAATTGTTGATAATATCTACAAAGATGAAACGCTAAACCAAGCCATTCCAGAGCTTGCCAGTATGGCACGCTATGACGCTGTGGTTGCTGATTTGGCAGATCTTAAGCAGCCTGAATACGCCTTTGGTGGCGAGCTGCCAGCCCCAACAGGCAACAAAGCCATCGGCTGGCTATACTGTGCCGAAGGCTCAAACTTAGGTGCAGCGTTTTTGTTTAAAGACGCCAAAGAAAAATTGGGCTATGATGAAAATTTTGGTGCGCATCATTTGGACGCTCACCCTGATGGTCGTGGCAAGCACTGGAAAGAATTTCGTGAGCATTTGAACGAACTTGGCTTGGACAGCGATGCCCAAAGCGAAGCCATTCAAGGGGCTTGCGAAGCGTTTGCTTTTTATAAAGTGATTTTGCGTGAGATTTTTAAAGTTTGATTCATTAATAAATCAACAATCATTGCATTGATTGTCGGTATTTTAAATATAAAACCGCCCAGCAGATTGGGCGGTTTTTGGCTTAAGATTTGAGAAGTTTGATAAGTTTGATTAAAATATATCCATGATAATTTAGGCACGCTCTCGCTTAAAAGCTCCTTTGCCTTGACTGATGAGCATGCGTCCAAAAATCGCCCACGCCGATTTGTTTGGCTTAGGCGTTTTATCTTGGCTGATACGCTGCATCTGATACATATACCAGTTCATCTCAACCATCGAACCGACCAGACGGTCCAATTTGGCAATGCCCAAGCGTGGCTGTGGCGTATGCACCGTCTGATAAGTGCCTGCAAAAATGCGATTTGGCAAATCTGGCATGATGGCAAACGGCTTGGCAAGCCCCACCATGTCCAAATCACCACTTGCCAGTGCCGCCGCCATCGCTTGGGTTGAGCGAAACCCACCAGTAATCACCAGTGGCACGGTGCAGACCGATCTGACCTTTTTGGCATAATCCAAAAAATACGCTTCTCGTTTTTGGGTGCTTTGCTTGACGCCATCGAGCATCGCTGGCGACTCATAATTACCACCTGAGATTTCTACCATATCAATGCCTTCTTTGACCAACTGCTCAACCACTTGCACGCTTTCAGATTCGCTAAATCCACCTTTTTGAAAATCTGCCGAATTAAGCTTAACAGCAATCACAAAATCCGCCGAAGTCTGGCGACGCATTTCACGATACACCGCCAACAAAAACCGCATGCGATTTTGCAGCGAGCCACCCCATTGATCCGTCCGCACATTGTGAATTGGTGATAAAAACTGGCTAATCAAATAACCGTGAGCGGCATGAATTTGCACGCCCGAAAAACCAGCTTTTTGGGCAATTTTTGCCGCTTGACCGAAGCGATGAATTAAATTTAAAATCTCATCTTCGCTCAACTCACGGGGCGGATTAAAAAATTTTGCCATCGCACCGCCCAGACCGACTGCACTGGGAGCAACTGGCGTGGGTGATAAATCTTTGGGCGATTGCTTGCCGGGGTGATTGATTTGCATCAAAAACAGCGTGTCATTTTCTCGGCCTGCCGCTGCCCACGCCGTCAGCAAATCCAAATCTCGCTCATCTTCAATCACCACATCATCAGCCGAACCCAAGGCGGTATAATCCACCATCACATTGCCTGTTACCAGCACGCCAGCACCGCCCTTTGCCCAAGTGCGATACAAATTGGCGTACGCCAAATCAGGGCGATTGCCCTTGGTGATTTGCTCGCTCATCGCCCCTTTAAATAGGCGATTTTTGATGATTTGACCATTTTTTAGGGTCAAAGGCTGGTTTAATTGATTGATTTGATTGGATAAATTCATAAAAAAACCTTTTTAAAATTAATCAATGGGTAAATTTAGACTTCAATTGCATTAAGTTAAATTGAGATAAATTAAATTGATAAAATGCAAAATCCACTTATTTTTAAAATCGAATAAGTTAAAATCATTGTAAACAGTTTGATAAATCGTTTAATAAATATTTATTTTTATTTCATCTTCAGCACCACTTTGCCCTTGGCTCTGCCTGTGCTTGCATATGCCAGTGCATCAAAAACATCTTTAAAATCAAAAACTTGGTCAGTAATTGGGTGTAATTTGCCCTGCTGTATCCACTCACCAATCGTTTGTAATTGCTTGCCATCAGCTTTCATAAATAAAAACTCATAATCGGCATGGTATCGGCGAGCTTGTCGATAAATCGGATAAGACAATAAGCCAAATAACGCCTGCTTAACCAGCCCAAGCCCACGATTTTTGGCAAATTTGGCGGTCGGCATGCCAGCGACAGACACCACTTTGCCGCCAGATTTTAGGATTTTAAAAGCATTTTTTAGATCATCACCGCCTTGAGTGTCCAAAACCGCATCAAAATCACGCAAAATCTTGGTAAAATCCTGCGTTTTATAATCAATCACCGCATCCGCCCCCAAAGATTTTAGCCAATCGGCACTGCTAGCACTGGCGGTGGTCGCCACATGACAGCCTGCAAGTTTTGCCATCTGAATGGCGATCGTCCCCACGCCGCCAGAGCCTGCCAAAATCAGCACTTTTTGTCCTGCCTGAACTTTTAGCACTTCAAACAAGGCTTGATATGCCGTCAATGCCACCAGTGGCACGCCTGCGGCATCGGTGAAATTCAGCACTGCAGGCTTTGGGGCAATGTCGTCTTGGTGCAAGGCGACAAAATCGGCAAAAGTCCCCATGTGTTGATTGCGTGGGCAAGCATAAATCTCATCGCCAATTTGAAATTTTTGGACATTTTTACCGATTTTGACAATCTTACCTGCCACATCGTTGCCCATCGTTTGTGGCAGCGGATAAGGCAAAATCAACCGCAGCTCACCCTGTGCAATCTTAAAATCCAGCGGATTGATGGCACTGGCGTACACTTCAACCAGCACTTGATCATCATCAATCTCTGGCATGGGAGTGGTATTTAGCATCAAAGGCTGCTTATAAGCGGTTAATTGCAGTGCTGACATGGTTGGGTTTTGGGTGGTTTTCATATCAATTTTCCGAAATTTTTACCATATTTGTTAATACATTAAAAGTTTATAAGTTTAAAAATTTAAACCAAATAACTAAAAAAAATAGCCGCTAAAATTAAGCATGATTAAGCATAAATATCTATCAATCAGACAATTTTGGCGATGAATTGGGCAAACAGCCATCGGCAACAAATGCCGCCATCAGCCGCAAAAACCGCTCGCCTGCTTGCTCAAAAGACGGCTGATAATACCGCTCTTTGCCCATCTGCTCAACACGCACAAGCCCTGCATCTTTCATCAGCTTAAGATGATGCGAAATGGCTGGGCGAGACAGATGCAGCCGCTTGGTCAAATCATTGACATTAATCCGCTGCTCGTCAAATAGCACCTTTAAAATCAATAAACGGTTCTCGTCCGCCAAGACGCTAAAGGTCGGAATGCACTCACGCAAAATATCAACGGTCTGTTGGCTCATAATGGCAATCATTTAATAGGTTTAAAAATTTAAACGCATTATACCAAAGTTTAAAAGTTTTTGGCAATCTTTTTTTTGGTGCTTTGATGATTTGTTTTATCAAATTTTGCATTGATTTTTGTTAATAAAATAAAAACCAACTGGTCGGTTTATTAAAATGATGGCGAATTGTGAAATTTTTTAGGCGTTTTTTGGGAAATTTGGGCTGTTTTTAAAAGTTTGACAATAAAAATATATCTTGTCGCCCAAAATGCCTTATACTACCTATCATTTCTATCATTTGTACGATTTATCAAAAAAGGTGATTTATGGCTAGCATTTATGATTTTTCTGCACAAGATTTGTTCGGCAAGTGCATTGATTTTACTCAATTTCAAGGCAAAGTACTGCTGATTGTCAATACCGCCAGCCAATGCGGTTTTACACCGCAATTTGCAGGCTTACAGGCACTGCACGATGCCTATCACGAGCAAGGCTTGGTGGTGATTGGCTTTCCATGCAATCAATTTGGCAAGCAAGAACCTAATGACGGCGTAGCGATTGGTGAATTTTGCCAACGCAATTATGGCGTGTCGTTTTTGATGATGGATAAAATCGATGTCAATGGCGAATCTGTTCACCCAATTTTTGATTGGTTAAAAACCGAGCAAGGCGGACTGTTTGGCGATAACATCAAATGGAATTTTACCAAATTTTTGATTAATCGCCATGGAAAGGTAATTAATCGCTACGCCCCCATCACCAAACCTGCCGCCATTGCCAAAGACATTGAGCAGGCATTAAGCCAAGATATTTGACAGGTTTATTGGTTTTGGCTGATACTTAAAGTTAGTGGGCGGATTTTATTATCAAAATACGCCAAAAACCCACCAAAAAAACTTATTATATATCAATAACTTACAAACTTTATCAAAAATATCGCATTTTTTTTGATAAAAACATTTGACACTGGTGGGAAATTCTATATAATACGCACCACAACGAACGAACACAGCAACACAAACTGATGTTAAGTGATTGACTGTAAGTAGTTTAGAAACTTAAAATGTGATACCTTGACACCGTATCAAACAAAACATTTTAGGGTGGTTAGCTCAGTTGGTAGAGCATCTGCCTTACAAGCAGAGGGTCAGCGGTTCGATCCCGTTACCACCCACCACTTTAGCAGCGGTAGTTCAGTTGGTTAGAATACCGGCCTGTCACGCCGGGGGTCGCGGGTTCGAGTCCCGTCCGCTGCGCCATTTTTAGTGTAGCTTGTTTAAGCTTATCACTTTCTCCCCAAGTCTCCCCTGGCTTGGGGATTTTTTCTTGGGTGGTTTTTGTCAGTGCGTGAACAATGTGTAAAATTTGGCAAATATGCTAAATGCACAAAGTATGCTAAAATAACCACCCATTTTGCCAAATGACAAAAAGCAAATTGCAAAAATTGCAACAAGCATATAAAGCCAAAGCGTTTAAAATTTGGCAAAACCTTGAATAGCCACGAGCCAGACGAGTCCATTATGTCAAGCCCCATCGTATTTGATCCCAAAGCTGCCAATCAGCCTGCTTATCATCACAAAGCCAATCACAACCAAAACCGCAGCATCGAACAAACCGCCAGCAGCAGCCCTATTGCTGGACAAAATCACGCCCCAAAAATCGGCTTTGTGTCTTTGGGCTGTCCAAAAGCGTTGGTGGATAGCGAACGCATCATCACCGAGCTGACCAAAGAAGGCTATCAGGTCGCCAACAACTATGACGGTGCGGACTTGGTCGTGGTTAATACTTGCGGCTTTATCGAATCGGCGGTGCAAGAGTCTTTGGACGCCATCGGTGAAGCGATTAACCAAAACGGCAAGGTCATCGTTACAGGCTGTTTGGGCAAAGATGCCGAAAAAATCCGTACCATGCACCCTGCGGTGCTGGCGGTAACTGGGGCTCACGCTTATGAAGAAGTGGTCTCGGCAGTTACGCATCATGTGCCAAAACCTACCAAATCAAAGACTTATGATCCCAAAATCGATCTCATCAGCGACGCTGGCATCAAGCTGACCCCCAAGCATTACGCCTATCTAAAAATCTCCGAAGGCTGTAACCATCGCTGTACTTTTTGTATCATTCCATCGCTGCGTGGTGATTTGGTCAGTCGCCCCATCGATAGCGTGATGAAAGAAGCACTGGCACTCAAAAAATCAGGCGTCAAAGAGCTTTTGGTCATCTCACAGGACACTTCTGCCTATGGTGTGGATCTGAAATACAAAACGGTTTTTTGGGACGGTCAGCCACTAAAATCCAAGTTTTTTGATATGTGCGAAGCGATGGCACAGCTTGGCATTTGGGTGCGTTTGCATTATGTTTATCCTTATCCGCATGTTGATGCTGTGGTGCAGATTATGGCGGACAGCATGGCAAAATCAGGCGGCATGGGCGGTTTGTTGCCGTATTTGGACATTCCTTTTCAACATGCCAGCCCAAGCGTACTAAAAGCAATGAAACGCCCTGCCATGAGCGAAAACACCCTAGAGCGTATCCAAGCATGGCGTGCCATCTGCCCTGATATTGTGATTCGCTCAACTTTTGTGGTCGGTTTCCCCGGTGAGACCGAAGCGGATTTTGAATATCTGCTGGACTGGCTAAAACAAGCTCGCCTTGACCGTGTCGGCTGCTTTACTTATTCAGAAGTTGAAGGGGCAGCTGCCAATGATTTGCCAAACCCTGTCCCTGAAGCCATCAAACAACAACGCTACGAGCGGCTGATGGCACTCCAACAAGCCATCAGTGCCGAAAAACTTGCCGAAAAAGTCGGCAAACGCCTTGTGGTTTTGGTTGATGAGATTGACACAGAAGAAAACATCGCCATCTGCCGCAGCTATGCCGATGCCCCTGAGATTGACGGTCATGTCTATGTTGATAACATTGATGACACGGTCAAAGCTGGCGATATGCTAACCGTCGTCATCGATGAAGCCAGCGATTATGATTTGTTTGCCAGTTTTGACTCAGCTCAATGATGATTGTTATTAAATGATGTTTAATGCAATTATGAATATGGCAATTTATCGAAATGTTAAAATAAGCGGCTGACTTTCGCCGTTTTGTCGCCCCATCTGGCAACGATGGGGTTTTGTTTTTCGATGCTTTTTTTGTTGATATTTTTATTAATATTAATAATTAAGTTTATTAAATTTAATTTTAATGTATTCAGACCAGCTTGATGATTTTTATCATTCAAGTTTAAATCATTTAATACAATCAAAATACGCCACAAAAACAACCATCAATTATGCAAAATCATCACAATTCCACCGACAACGCCCAAGCATCAAGCCAAAAAAGCCTGCTGCCTGTCATTATTTTGGCATTGGCGGCGTTTATTTTTAATACCACCGAATTTATCCCCATCGCTTTATTGACCGACATTGGGCATAGTTTTGGCATGACTGCCGATGCCGCAGGCGTGATGATGACCATTTATGCGTGGATTGTGGCGGTGCTGTCCTTGCCGATGATGCTACTGACGGCAAATATCGAGCGTAAAAAGCTGCTGCTCGTGATTTTTGGCTTATTTATCATCAGTCATGGCATATCTTATCTTGCCGACAGCTTTGGTATGTTGCTGTTTAGTCGTGCGTTAATTGCCATTTGTCATGCGATATTTTGGTCGATTACCGCAAGTCTTGCCGTGCGTCTTGCCCCTGCTGGTAAACAAACCAAGGCATTGGGGCTGCTCTCCACAGGCAGTGCCTTGGCCACGGTGCTTGGCTTACCACTAGGTAGGCTTTTGGGTCAGGCCTTGGGTTGGCAAAGCAGCTTTGGGGTGATTGGCATCACAGGGCTTATCATCATGCTGCTACTGGCTTATCTGCTACCGACTTTACCTGCCAAAAACTCTGGTAATCTGTCCAGCCTGCCAAGCATTTTACAAAACAAGCCGCTACTTGGCGTGTATTTAATGATTGTGCTGACGGTAACGGCACATTTTACTGCTTACAGTTATATTGAGCCGTTTATCCTGCACATCACTGATTTTGGGGCAGTGTTTGCCACAATCGCCCTGCTGATTTTTGGGATAGCAGGTATTATTGCCAGTATTTTGTTCGGTCGTTATTATGAAAAATTGGCGGACAAATTCATCGCTGCAGGCTTTGTTGGTCTGATTACCGCCTTGGGGCTGCTACTTGCTGTGAGTCAATTTTTTGGCATCTGGACGCTGCTGATTGTCATTTGGGGCGTGGCGTTTACGGCGTTGGCGTTATCATTACAAATTCGTGTGCTAAAACTGGCACCGCACGCCACCGATGTCGCCATGTCGATTTTTTCTGGGATTTTTAATATCGGCATTGGTGGTGGTGCGATGATTGGCGGCCTAAGCCTTGCTTATTTTGGACTGCCTGCCATCGGCTATGTCGGCATGGCAATTGCTGTGCTGGCGTTGGCGGCTTTTGTGATTTTTCGCCAAAAAACCCCACAAAAGCCATAAAGCAAATTTGGCAAAACACCCAAAAACTTGTATAATAAAGGGCTTAATTTTATTTTTTGAATTTTTATTTAATATTAAGGTAGAGTCTATGGCAGGTCATAGTAAATGGGCGAATATCAAACATCGCAAAGCCAAACAAGATGCCGCAAAAGGCAAAATTTTTACCAAAATTATCCGTGAAATCGTCTCGGCAGCCAAATCTGGCGATCCAGACCCTGCCAATAACCCACGCCTGCGTGCTATCCTAGAAAAAGCCAACGCTGCCAACATGACCAAAGATGTCATCAAGCGTGCCATTGAGCGTGGTGCTGGTGGCGGCGATAACGACAACATGGAAGAAATCACCTACGAAGGCTACGGCATCGGCGGTGTTGCGGTGATTGTTGAGACCATGACTGACAATGTCAATCGCACCGTTGGCGAAGTGCGTCACGCCTTTAGCAAAAACGGCGGCAACTTAGGCACTTCAGGCTCGGTGGCATATCTGTTTACCAAGCGTGGCGAAATCGTGTTTAACGATCTAAGCCTAGAAGATAGCGTGATGGAAATCGCCCTAGAAGCTGGTGCTGATGATATCGAAAATGACGGCGAAAGTCTGCTGGTCATCACATCGCCTGCTGAGTTTGGTGCGGTGGTCGATGCCCTAACCGCTGCCAATTTGACCCCTGACAGCATGGAAGTAACCATGTCGCCAAGCACCACGGCAGACATTGACAATATCGAAGATGCCCAAAAAGTGCTAAAAATGATTGATATGCTTGAAGATTTGGACGATGTCCAAGAAGTGTACACCAATGTCAATTTTAGCGACGAAGTGATGCGTGAGCTTGATGCGTGATTTTATGATTTGGCTATTGTGATGCAATAGCCAAATTTTTTATGATAACAGTTATCCAAACAGTTTAAAACAACCACCAAACATATCCCTATTTTGCCAAAAGGTAGATGTTATGAAAATTCTTGGTTTATTATTTGCAGCCATCTTAGGCTTAAGTAGCCTGTCAGCTCATGCCAAAACGCTTGCAGGCTATAGTTTTGAAAATTACCCTGCCAAAATCTATCAAGGCAAAAAGTCCGCCTTGCAACTTGGCGACTGGAAAATGTTCCGCACCAGATTAAGAGAAACGCATAAAGATGGTCAAATTGACTTTGCGGGTAATTATATGGTCAGTATATGGGGCTGCGGGGCAGGCTGCGTCACAGGTGCGATGATTGACAAACGCACGGGCAAAGTCTATGGCTTGCCGATTGGTGAAATTGAATCCGATGATGGCGTGACACCCTATGATTTATCTTGCTACCCACTTGATAATGATAGCGTGGTATTTTATCCAAACAGCCGACTATTTATCAGTCGAAACTGCGACCAAGACGAGCCGATTGGCAATCAAGCCAAACAACATATCACGCATTTTGTCTTTGTTTGGGACGAAAAAACCAAAACCTTTAAGCAAATCAAAAAAGTCAAAAGCACCCAAACCGTTTTTGTCGAATAACCACAACAAGGAAACACCATGCTTACCACCCATGTCCGAGCCATTTTGCAAGCCACCGTCTATGATGTCGCCATTCGCACGCCGCTTGATAAGGCGGACAAATTATCACGCAAATTTGGCAATGACATTCGCCTAAAACGAGAAGATTTGCAGCCTGTTTTTAGCTTTAAATTGCGTGGTGCGTACAATAAAATCAGCCAATTATCTGCCGAACAAAAAGCCAAAGGCATCATCTGTGCATCTGCTGGCAACCACGCCCAAGGGGTGGCATATTCGGCAAATCGCCTAAATCTTAATAACTTAATCGTCATGCCCAAGACCACACCAGACATCAAAGTGCAAGCAGTCAAGGCATTTGGCGGTACGGTTCATTTGCATGGTGATAGCTTTGACGAAGCCAACCGCTTTGCCATGGCAAAAGCAGAAACGGACGGCATGACCTACATTGCTCCTTATGATGATGAGCTGGTCATCGCAGGACAAGGCACGGTAGCACTGGAGCTGTCGCAAGATTGGCGTGAGATGGAATATGTCTTTGTGCCAGTCGGTGGTGGTGGTTTGGTGGCTGGTGTGGCGGCGTTTTTGGGTGAAGTTGCTCCACATGTCAAAGTGATTGCGGTCGAATCTGAAGGGGCTGCCTGCCTACAAAAAGCCCTGCAAGACAACGCACGCACTCGCCTGCCGCAAGTTTCGCTATTTGCCGATGGCGTGGCGGTCGCCCAAATCGGACAAATCCCTTTTGATATTGCCAATTTGACCAAATCCAACGGACAAGGCAAAGTGATTGATGATGTCATCACTTGTAATAACGATGAAATCTGTGCATCGGTCAAGGATATCTTTGAAGAAAACCGCCACATCGTTGAGCCGTCTGGAGCATTGGCGTTGGCTGGGCTAAAAAAATACATTAAAATTCATAATCTTAGCAACAAAAACTGCGTCGCCATCGTTTCAGGGGCGAATATGAATTTTGACCGTCTGCGTTATATTGCCGAACGCACCGAGATTGGCGAATCCAAAGAAGCGGTTTTTGCGGTGAGCATTCCTGAGCAAACAGGGGCGTTTTTGGAATTTTGTCGCACGCTACAAGGCCGCAACATCACCGAATTCAACTACCGTGCCGACACCAGCAATCCTGATGCACCAGCCCATATCTTTGTCGGTATCGGCCTAAAAGACGGTCAAAAAGAACGCTCGGTGCTGATGAATCTGCTCAATGATGGCAACTACACCACCCATGATTTGACCGATGATGAAGCTGCCAAAACCCATATCCGCTATCTCATCGGCGGTCATGCTGGTATCGCTGATGAAGCTTTATTCCGAGTGGTTTTCCCAGAGCGTCCGGGGGCGTTGTTAAATTTCTTAGAAAAGCTGGGGCAGGATTTTAACATCACGCTGTTTCACTATCGTAATCACGGTGCTGCCGAAGGGCGGATTTTGGTGGGATTGCAAGCCAGTAAAGGCAGCAGCCGCCAGATTCTTGATGCCTTGACCGACATCGGCTACGAATGCGAAAGCCTGACCGATAATGTCGGCTATCAGTTGTTTTTAAAATAAATGACTGATTGTTAAAAATTTTACACGGTTGAACGATTATGAGCCAAAACACCGAATTGTCCAAAGTGCGTGCCGATAAATGGCTGTGGGCAGCAAGATTTTTTCGCACCAGAAGTCTTGCCAAAGAAGCCATCGAATCTGGCAAAGTCCACATGAACGGCAGCAAAATCAAGGTCAGCCGTGAGCTACAAGTTGGCGATACCCTAACCGTCCGCCAAGGTCATGCCACACGACTTGAAGAAAAAACCATCATCATCACCGCACTGTCCGATAATCGTGGCAGTGCAACCATTGCCGCCACGCTGTACCAAGAAACTGCCGAAAGTCAAGCTCGGCGTGAGTTTATGGCAGAGCAACGAAAGCTGATGAATCTGGCTCGCCCTGACACCAAGCCTGACAAAAAACAACGCCGTGAGTTAAGTAAATTTAAAAATCAATGGTGATGGTATTTGAAAATACCCACCAAGTGATTTTATTTTAGATGACAATCTACACCAGTTCTTTTGTTTTTGCTTTTTATGTGTTGAATTTTAAAAAAAATTCTCCGCATCTGTTTAGGTGACGGACTGCTTATCCACCATACATCAAGAATTTCAATGCTTTTTTTAATTTTTTTTGGCAAAAAATTAAAAAAAATCGATCTCAAAACCTGCACGAACCAAAGAAAAGATTTGAAATTTTTATCAAAATCCAGTAATCTAAAGCCACAAATATGCATTGTGTTATTTTTGTACAAAGCGGTGCAATGGCTGATTTGCCTTGCCCACCTTGATTTGACGATTTGATTTCATGATTAAAATTGTCATTTGGTTTATTTTTATAAACCGCATTTTTTTGTTTTGTTTTATTTGTTCATAAAGGATTGATTGCGTTGATGTGAATGATTTTTTGGGGTGATGCGGTCGATGTTGCCAAGCCAGTCAATTGGCAACCAAAACAACAACCTTGACCGCATGAGTTTTTTATTAAATTAATAAAATATTTTTGTATAATTAAAATATTCATACAACATACAGGCACAGTTACCGATACGATTTGTTATCAAAACTAACAGATTATTTATCATTTGCCCGCCCTGCTTGGTCATTGGTATCACTCATTCAAATACCAAAAGGAGAAACCCATGTCAAATTCCGTTTCCGAAAAACGCTTTTTCGGGCATCCGCTGGCGTTATCCACGCTGTTTCATATCGAATTGTGGGAACGCTTTTCGTTTTATGGCATGCAGGGGATTTTGCTGATTTACCTGTATTACACGGTCGATAAAGGCGGTTTGGGCATTGACCAGTCGCTGGCGGGCGGTATTGTCGGTGCGTATGGCGGCAGCGTGTATTTATCGACCATTTTTGGGGCGTGGCTTGCCGACCGTGTTTGGGGATCTGAAAAGACGCTGCTGTTTTCGGGCATGGTGGTGATGCTTGGGCATTTGGCGTTGGCGTTTTTGCCAGGCGTTTATGGGCTGCTGGCGGGCTTGGTGCTGGTGGCACTGGGCAGCGGCGGCGTGAAGGCGACTGCCAGTGCGATGGTCGGCTCTTTGTACGAAACGCCTGATATGAAGCCTTTGCGTGATGCTGGGTTTTCGATTTTTTATATTGCGATTAATATCGGCGGCTTTTTGGGGCCGTTATTGACTGGCGTGTTACAAGAACAATACGGCTTTCATTACGGCTTTGGCGTGGCGGCAATCGGTATGGCGTTTGGCTTGTGGCGTTATTTGAGCGGCCGCAGCAAATTGCCGGCCAGCACCGTGCCAAATCCGCTCAAGCCAAACCAAGGCAAAGTGGCGTTGGCGGTGGTTGCCCTTGGTGTGGCGGCTTTGCTTGGTGTGATTAAGGCCGGCTGGCTGAACCTGCAAAACTTCTCGCAAGTGCTGCTGTATGTGGTGATTGCGGCGGTGGTGGTGTATTTTGTGCGTCTTTTGACTTCTGCCAAAGTGGCGGCACAAAACAAACGCTATATCATGGCGTATATTCCGCTGTTTTTGACCATCTGCCTGTTTTGGGCGGTGTGGTTTCAGGTGTACACGGTGGCGACGGTGTATTTTGATGAGATGATGGACCGCACCATCGCAGGCTTTACCATTCCAGTGTCTTGGAAAGATTCGCTGCAATCGATGTGGGTGATTTTATTTTCAGGGCTTTTGGCGACCATGTGGACAAAAATGGGCGACAAACAGCCAAAAACGCCACTAAAATTTGCCATCGCCATGCTGTTTGTCGGCGTGTCGTATTTGGGTTTTGTGCCGTTTGTGTCGGCAGGTACGGCAATGCCGCTGTGGATTTTTGCTTTGGTGATTTTGGGCATTACCATCGGTGAATTGTGCTTATCGCCAATTTCGCTGTCGCTTGCCACCAAAATTGCACCGCCGAATTTTAAGGCACAAATGGTGGCGTTGAACTTTTTGGCATTGTCCATCGGCTTTACTTTGGGCGGCGTGTTGTTCAAAAATTATTACCAAGCCGAGACCATCATTGAGTTTTGCCAATTATTATGCACCATCGGCGTGGCAAATGGCTTGATTTTGCTGCTGTTTGTACCGATATTAAACAAACTGCTCAAAGGGGCGGATTGATATAATCGATACCAATATATCAATTATATCAACAAATGTATCAATAAAAATACCGCCAAGCCGTCTGAAAACTATAATATGCAATTTCAGACGGCTTGCCATCACCCAAACAATCAGGATAACGCAGTGAATAAAAAAGACATTATCCGACAAGTTTTTACCGACATCATCGGCAGCAACCATGTGGACGAAACCGCCGTCCGCCAGCTGTTTGCCGCTGATTATGTGCAAAAAGTGGACGGCAAAACGCTGGATTTGGACGGCTTGATTGCTCATCTGCGCGCCCAAAAACAGCATATTCGCCACGCCCAAACCGAATTTATCACGCTGATTGCCGAAGGCGATACGGTGTTTAGCAATCACATTGTGCGTGCCGAAAAAACGGACGGTAAGCAAGTTGCGGTGCAGGTGCTTGCCCAGTTTAACTTTGATAAACAGGGCAAAATCCTGCTGTGTGATGAACTCACTCGCCTAATTCAAGGTGATGAAACGGATAAACAGCTTGGCTCGGTGCGATAATTTTAGTGTAAATTTCGGTGCAGCAATTTTAGTGTGATAATTTTCAGTGCAATAATTTTGGCGATTTGGCACATGGTTTGATAGCCATTATCCCAAACCGCCAAGCCGTCTGAAAATTGCCATGCACTTTTTCAGACGGCATTACCATTAAAACTTGTTCGATTTACTGTATTTAATTTTAATTCAAATGGGTTTAACACCTATCTCAACTTAACCGCAAATCAAACAAACCAACAAAAGGAATCATGTTATGAATGTAACTCAAAAACTCGCCGCTTTGCGTGAAGCGATGAAATCACAGGGTTTGGACGCTTGGATTGTGCCGTCTGCCGATCCGCATTTGTCCGAATATCTGCCTGAGCATTGGCAGGCCCGTGTGTATTTTTCAGGCTTTACCGGTTCGGTCGGCACGCTGGTGGTCACTGCCGACCAAGCCGGCTTGTGGGTGGACAGCCGCTATTGGGAGCAGGCAGCGGCACAGTTGGCTGGCAGCGGCATCGAATTGCAAAAACTGGGTAAAGTTGCTCCATTTAGCGATTGGCTGGCACAGGTTTTGCCACAAAATGCCACCGTCGGCGTGGCAGCCGATATGCTGGCTTTGAGCGATCAGCGTGAGCTTGAAGCGGTTTTTGCCGATAAAAATATCCGCCTAAACACCGAGCATGATTTGGCAGACGGCATTTGGCAAGACCGCCCAAGTTTGCCTAGCAGCGAGATTTATGTGCATGATGCGGCATTTGTGTCCGAAACTGCCACTTCCAAACTTGCCCGTGTGCGTGCAGCGATGGCCGAGCAACAAGCGGCTTGGCATTTGATTTCGTCATTGGACGACATTGCTTGGCTGACCAACCTGCGTGGCGATGATGTGTCGTACAATCCGGTGTTTTTGTCGCATTTATTGATTGGCGAGCAAACAGCGACTTTGTTTGTCGATGAAAGCAAACTCAACGCTGACGCCAAAACCGCCCTGCAAGCTGCCGCCATCGATGTCGCCCCTTATGATAAGATCGCTCAAGCCGTGGGCGAGATTTCAGACGGCCTGCTCATCAATCCCAACAAAACCGCCGTCAGCACCTTGGCACAGCTGCCAAGCGGCGTGCAACTAATCGAAAGCATCAACCCAAGCACCCTGTTCAAATCCGTCAAAAGCGATGCCGATTTGGCACATGTCCGTGAAGCCATGCGTCAAGACGGTGCGGCATTGTGCGGATTTTTTGCCGAATTTGAACGCAATTTGGCAAACGGCACGGCCATGAACGAGCTGGACATCGACACCATGCTGCACGCCCACCGCAGCCGTCGCCCAAATTTTGTGTCGCTCAGTTTTAACACCATCGCCGGCTACAACGCCAACGGTGCTTTGCCGCACTATTCGGCAACGCCTGAAGCCTTTAGCCAAATCAGCGGCAACGGCCTGCTGCTTATCGACTCAGGTGCACAATACTTGGGCGGTACGACCGACATTACCCGTGTCGTGCCGGTCGGCGACATCAGCGATGAACAAAAACGAGATTACACCTTGGTGCTAAAAGCCCATATCGCCCTAGCCGAGACCGTTTTCCCAGAAAACATCAGCTCGCCAGTTCTTGATGCCATCTGCCGCAAACCCTTATGGCAGGCACAATGCGAATACGGCCACGGCACAGGCCACGGCGTGGGCTACTTTATGAATGTCCACGAAGGCCCACAGGTCATCGCTTACCAAGCCAAGCCAAACCCAAACCACGCCATGAAAATCGGCATGATTACTTCCAATGAGCCGGGGCTGTACCGCAGCGGCAAATGGGGTATCCGCATCGAAAACTTGGTCGCCAACCGAGCGGTCGAAAACCCACAAGAGACCGATTTCGGCAAATTCCTATACTTTGAAACCCTAACCCTTTGCCCAATCGACACTCGTCCGATTGACAAAGCGTTGATGACCGCAGAAGAAACCGCATGGCTCAACGCCTACCACGCCAAAGTCCGTGAAGAGCTGCTGCCGCTGGTAGACGGCGAAGCCAAAGACTGGCTGCTGCTACGAACCGAAGCGATTTGATGGCGTGATGGTTTAATCGTTTAACGGTTTTATTGTTTTGGAAAATAGATGCCGTCTGGAAAGGGGTTTTCAGACGGCATTTCTGCAGAAAGTTTAGCAAATTTTGATCATTTGTAAGAATAAGTAGATTGTGGCGTAATAGCCAAATTTTTAAGAGCTGTTCATCTATCGCACATAATCTGCCATATTCATTTCTTGCAATTGCAACCCATAGCCAGCGTATAAAGGATGTCTAGGTTGTCCGCATTTTAACATATCACCAATTCTTAACCATTTGATTTGTGTCTGACTTGCTGACAATGTCTCGTAGATTTGCTGCATACATTCTTGTAAATACTTTCTGGCGTAAAATAAACCGCCCCACGCCAATAGAATATCAGCTTGTTTTTGCGATGTAATAATTTCTTCAACAATTGCAATATTTTTTGACACGATGTCTTTATCACTCTCATCAGAAAGATCGTTAGGATTGGTTGCTCTTTGCGGATACAAATTAAACATAACGAAACTGTCATATCCATTTTGTTCGGCAAAACCCATAACTTTTTTAATAGTTGGGTCTGGCTGTTTATCATCCGCCGTGCTTGGGTTTATACCAAAAACAAATAATGTTTTTTTAGACACACTACCCAATGCAAAACGATGATGATTTAACTCATCTGTTTTATAAATATCAATTTGGTAATCCATCAGTTAACTCCTCATTGCTAGTTGAGTGATTATTCATCAAAATCAATGATATATATTATCTTATGATAAAAATAATTGCTATATTTTTTTGAGTTTTTGGATATTCTTTTTACAAAAAAGAGCGGTCAATTTTTTTGTTTTAATAGTTTGACTGTGCAAAGTATGCACATAGCACAATATTTATTTAGATGCTTGCAATATTGAGTTGCAGCTTTTAAAACCTAACTCAAGCCACCAAGTCATCTAACTTATTCGTGTTTTTCTAGTTTTTATCAATCATCTTTTTCTGCTGTACCACAACTTTACCCATCATTGCCAAAAACGCCGTTTGCTCTTTGGGAGATAATACCGACAGTGCTTCATGGTTGATAGCTTGGGCGATTTGGGTCGCTTGAGTTTGCAAGGCTTTGGCGGTATCGCTCAAAAAAATCAAACGGCTGCGAGCATCATTTGGGTTGTCTTGTCGCACAATCAAGCCATCTCGTTCCATTCTGGACAGCGTATTGGCAATGGTTGCTTGTTTTAAATCAGCAATTTCAACCAGCTCTTGCTGGCTTAATCCATCTTGCTCCCACAAGGTCAGCAAAATCGGAAATTGGGCAGGGCTGATGCCCAACGGTTTCAATCCATCATTTAGCAAAATGGCAAATTGGCGAGCGATATGGTTCATCAAATAGCCTGCCGAATGTAATCGTTTCATGAAAATCTCTTGGTTTATGAACTGGTTAGAAAGCCATTTAATCAAAAAATAAAAAACATAGCTTGCTATTTATATACATAGCATGCTATACTAATTTTAGTTCAATAGCTTAGCTTGCTATCTATTTTAACCAATTTGATTAAATAAGGAAACACTATGACACGCGCACATTTACGCCAACTGCATTTAGCCGCTAGCCGTACCGCTTTTTTATGTATTGCCGTCTTTTGGGCAAGCACTCTGATAAGCGAGCTATTTTTGCCATTGCCTGCGGTAATTTGGGTTAAAAATGCCATTGCTTACGGTGTGTTTTTGCTGATGACGGCAATGGCAATCACGGGGGCAACAGGCTTTAAAATGGGTGGAAAATCTAGGCATCAAAACATTGTGGCTAAGAAAAAACGAATGCCATTGATAGTTTTAAACGGACTATTTGTTTTATTGCCCTGTGCGTTTTATTTGTGTCATAAGGCGAATTTGGCACAATTTGACCATCTGTTTTATGCAGTGCAAGGCGTGGAGCTTGTGGCTGGATTGGCAAATTTGAGCCTAATGGCATTGTCTATGAAAGATGGTTTGGCAATAAGAAAACAAAAAGCATAAGCCCTATTAAATCACATTGCAAACGGTGCGTTTAAATTGCTTAGATGGCTTTTATATCAAGCAGATAAACGCTCGAAAATTGCAAATTTTTTTGCCATGCTGGGCAAAAGCAGAAAAGTAGCTTGGGTGAATAAGATGCAAGCATAATTCAGCATTTTTTTTGGACATCGGAAAATATTGGGTTGCGGCTTTGGAAAAGTCTAATTAAGGTTACGGCTTTTTTAATTAAAATGCCGTCTGGAAAGTGTTTTTCAGACGGCATTTTGCAGAAAATTTGAAAAATAAGACCGCTTGCACAAAAAGAGCGGTCGATTTTTTGAGAGTTTTTTACTTCTATTCCCCTTTCAAATACCCTTCACAAAATCCCAAAAAAGTCTTCACCACCGCCGACGGGTGGCGGTGGGCAGGATAAATGGCGTGGACAGGATAAGTCGTTGCAGGATAATCGTTTAACAGTTCCATCAAACCGAATTTTTCGACAAGTTCGCTTGCCATATAGTCAGGCAGCTGACAGATGGCGTGGGCGGTTTTGGCTTGGTGGGCGATGGCGTACACATCGTTAGAAGTAAAAATCGGCTCGATTTTGACCGCTTGATTGCCCAGTTCTAGCGTGGCAGTTTTTTGCCCGGCTCTTGCCCAGCAAGCAAAGGGAAGTGCGGCGAGATCTTCAGGCGTTTGCGGCGTGCCGTGTTTGGCGAGAAAATCAGGGTGGGCGAGCAACACCGATTTTAATTCCATTATTTTGCGAGCGATGACATTTTCGGTGCGTAAATCACCCATTCGAAATGCCACATCAATGCCGTCTTCAATCAAATCCAACACCCGATCCGTTGCCTGACAATGCACTTTGACTTGCGGATAAGCCGTCTGAAAAGCAACAATCGCCGCCCAAATCGGCTCGCAGGCGGACACCGTGGAAACTCGCAGATAACCGCTCAACGCCTGCTGGTCGCCGACAAAATCCTGCGTGGCTTGGGTTAAATTATCCAAACTCAAATAGACTTTTTCATACAGCTGCAAACCCAATGCGGTGGGTTTTACGCCAGTTTTGTAGCGGTCAAACAGCTGGGTACGCAGTGATTTTTCAAACTCGGCAATACGGCGGCTCACTGTCGCTACTGGCATTTCAAGCTGTTCGGCAGCTTTAGAAAAACTTTGGGCTTGGCAAACGGCGACGAATAATCGTAAGTTGTTTAAGTCCATTTTATCTTCTCACTTTTGCAAATTTGGTTATTATTTTACCATCTTCTCATCAAAATTTGAAAAGTTATAATATCGCCATAGCAACTTAATTTTACAAGGTGATACGATGAAACAATTCCTTAAAATCAGTTTACTTGCGGCAAGTCTTGCCCTGATAACCCCAATGGCGTGGGCGGATACGCATAGCACGCACACCATCAAAACCCAAGACGGTTTGAACTTGCAATTAAACAAAGATTATCCTGACAGCAAGCTCAAAGCGGTTTTGGTGATTTCACACGGTTTGGCGAGCCATTCGGGCGTGTTTGCCGATTTTGCCAAAACGATGAACGCCAACGGCATTGCGGTTTATCGTTTTGACCATCGCGGACACGGCAAATCGGACGGACGAGACAGTATTCACATCAAAAGTTATTTTGAAATGGTGGAAGATTTACGCCAAGTGGTGCAAAAAGCCAAAGCCAAAAACCCAGGCACGCCAGTATTCGTGCTGGGGCATAGTATGGGCGGACACATTGCGGCATTGTACGGCACCAAATACCCTGATGAGGCGAGCGGCTTTATTCTGGCGGCAGGCGTGTTGCGTTACAATCAGATGAATTTCGGCCATTTGCCACGCCCTGAGCCGAAAGACAGCTTTGTAAACGGCTTTGAAGTGGCTCACAAAACCTTAAATTTACCACTGCCTGAAACAGGAGCTGGCTTGTCGTTGCCGAACGATCCGTTAATGCTGGAGAAATTTTCTGTATCGTTCCCAAACAGCTTTAAAGAAGGCATTCAATACTTAAAAGACCACGATAACCAATTCACCGCCCCAGTGTTACTGGTCAGCGGCGATGCGGATCTGTATGTCGTGCCAAAAGATGCCATTGATTTTTATAACGAAGTTAATTCCAAAGACAAAAACCTGCGTCTTTACAACGGCTTAGGACATATGCTGATGCTTGAGCCAAAAGGCGATATTGTGGTAGATGATATTGTTCGGTTTATTGGCGATAGAGCGAAATAGAAATAGAAATGAAACACCGCTTGAGTTTGGGATTTGGGCGGTGTTTTTGTTATATGGTGGATAAATCAATCACTTGTTGCCAATGTTTTAACATTTCTTTGATTGGCACAGGTTGATTGCGAGAAAAATAATAACGAGATGACATCGCCATCATTGTGGCAAATAATTCGCCTTGATAATCCCAATCTTGCGGTTGGGTGGATGGGTATTTAGATTGGGCATAGCGAATAAATTTTTCTTTTAAAATAAAGAACATATCGTCGTATAAATGATGTCTTTTGGTTTTGATTGCCCATAATGCCAATAATTCATTGCGATAATCAAATAACTGAGCGGAAATCTCTAATAACTTGTTTAAACTCACATTTGTTGAAAAGCGTTCGTTCATCAACATTTCATAACGATGCCGAAAATCTTCAATCATCGCTCCAGCCAAAGCACTTTTACCTGAATAATACTTATAAAACGTATTGCGATTGACCAATGCCTTATCCAAAATATCTTGCACACTGATATTTTCGTAGGCATTTTCTTGTAGTAACGCAATAAAAGCTGTGCGTATCGCATTATGGGTTTTGATTACTCGCAAATCTTGTTTTTCAGACGGCATAACAATTTTACCTAAAACTATCTACTTATTGGGATAAAAAATAAAATTTGTATGAATAATAATATAAATGAATGGATTTTAACCGTTTCTCTTGATAGGGTAAAGCACTAAAATACACGCACTCAATAACGAGTCAACTTAAGAAGGAAAGTTTTTTTATGTATCAATTACGCATTTACACCCTAGACAGCGAACAAAGTGCCGATCTGTATTTTGAAAAAGTATGGAAAAATCATTTGGATTCTTTGCCAAAATTTGGCATTAAACCACTGAGTGTGTTTCGTGTGCAAGGCAAACCGCAGGTCGTGGCGATCGTCGATTATGGCGATAACGATCCTGTTCAAGCAGAAAAAGCCTATATGCAAAGCCCTGATATTTTGCAGGATTTTGAAGGTATTGTGCCTATTACGGCAGTGGTTTCAACAGAAACCCCGTTATTGCACGAAGCCGATTATATTTAATCCACGATTTGTATTGAAAACACCGCTTGAGTTTGGGGTTTGGGCGGTGTTTTTTTTATTGGAATTAAGTTTTAGGCTGCCTGCACCGTTTTTAATGTCATTTCAATATCCGCCCAAACTTGTTTAACAGGAATGGGCAAATCTTTTTCAAAATAATAGCGAGCAGTATTTAAGATAATGGTTGCTAAAATTTGTCCTTGATAATCAAAATTTTGATTGGGGTTAAGCTGTTTTTGGTAGGTGATATAATTGTTTTTAATCATCAAAAACATATCATCGTACAAATGATGTCGCTTGGTTTTGATTTTCCAAAGTGCCAAAATGGTTTGGCGTTCGGCATATAAAGCTGGAATTTGATTGTTCATCAATTCGGCAATGTTGTTATCTTTGCCAAATTTTTGTTCTAATGCTGTTTGGTATTTTTCTTTAAATTCAGAAATCAATGCCCCTGCCAAATCGCTTTTGCCTGAATAGTATTTATAAAAAGTCGCCCGATTAACCATTGCCAAATCCACAATGTCCTGCACGGCAATTTGTTCAAATTCTTTCACTTTAACAGTTCAATCAATGCGTTTTTGATGAGTTTGTGGGTGCGGATAACTCGTAAATCTTGTTTTTTTAGATTTCATATTTTCTGCACATTCATAATAAAACCAACTGTTTTTCAAGTACATTAATTTTATTGCGAGTAATTGATGAATCTAATTCATTAAAATTACAAATAATTGCTTCCATCATAGTGTTTCTATTGGCTTCTTTTGCTCCTATGTGATAAAAATGCTCTTGTGTAGAAATATTAAACTCCCCCCACAGAGTATCTATATATTGATTTTTTCTATAAATATTATGATGCCAAGTGGATAAGATAAAATAAGCAGGTGTAGTTTTTAGTAATTCGTGCAGTTTAAATTCATCTTTTTCTTGCCATTGATTATAATAGTCAGTATGTCTGTCAATATAAGGTGGATCACAATAAATCAAATCATTTTCGCTTGCCATATCAACGGTTTTTTCAAATGTCTGGCAAATAAATTGAAAGTCTTTTATTGCAAATATTTCCGATATTCTTTCTATCTGATTCACAATTTTTGTGATGTAGGATTGAGCGAACCTTTGGGGTTTTCTACAAAATGGAATATTGAACTCCCCTTTTTTATTGAAACGAATCATTCCATTAAAGCCAGCACGATTTATAAATAAAAAATCCAATGGGTTATGAAATCGATTAAAACGCTCTCTAATGTCGTAGTAATGTTGCTCACCTTTTTCCAACAACAAAAAGCCTTCATCACTTAAAAACTCACGGGCTATTTTTGATGTAATTTGTTTGTTGATAATTTGTTGATAAAATTGAATTAAATGTGGGTTAGTATCACAAAAAATGGCTTTATTTGGAGCAAGGTTAAAACCAACAACGCCAGTCCCCATAAATGGTTCAATCCAAGTTCCATTAAAGTTTTTTGGAATATGGCTAGCAATGCTGGGTACAAGCTTTGTTTTAATACCTTGTGATTTGATGGGAGGAATAACAACCTTCATCTTATTTACTCCTGATTGTTTTTATAAATTATTAAATCAGGATTTCCTCCACGATATAGAACAAAATCTTTTAGATTGCTAATGATTTTATAACTTCCATCATCTTGTTTGACTTGGATTTTACGATAGTTTATCCAATAATCATCAAACCATTGTTCGCCTAAATGAGCAAACATTCCACGCCCCATAATAATATCATTGATATTATTGATGCTACCGATATTCGCAGTATTACCACTACCACTTTTATCGCTTGCAATTTTCCATTTCTCTGTAACAAAAAATTGAAAATTACCAATGACTGACGAGATGGAATGCAGTTGATTGATGTCAAAAATTTTTGTTTCATCAATCTCGGTATTTAAAGTTCTATCATAAATAATGCCTAAGCAATAATGCCCTAGATAGCTGCTATATGGAAACTGGATATTTTTAGTGCTATTTCTGTCAGTAAAATAAGCACCGTGAGACCCTAAAGTAAAGCCGTTACATAAATGTGGTTTCTTTGGATTACGATAAGTAGTTTTAAAATCAACTGCAAAACGAATTTTTTCATTTTGATTATGTACAAATGAAATATCTGGATAATAATTCTGGTGTTCAGCCAAAACTATTTTGTAATTATACTTTTCAGCAAATTGTAGCAATAATGGAAAGATATGAATTTCTAAAACCTTTGATATTATTTTAGTATCCGCAGAAATGGTATAAATATTTTTATAAATATCAATAAATCCCTTAATAGACCATTTATTGTCTTCATCACTAATGTGCTTTTGCAAAGTTTGCACAAAAGCATTCAAAGAATTTTCGAAATCGTATTTTACATCAGCCATCGTCTAATTACCTAAAGAATTAAAAAATTTTGGCATTATAGCATATTAAGCCAAAACTGATGGTATTTATTTGTCAAACAAGCGGTTAAAATAGGCACATCTTTTACAAAGCAAAACGGAGTAGGCAAATGCACTACGATTTAACCCAAACCCCCATTCACTATTTTCAAGCAGGTATGTAAGCGCAGTTTGTCAAAAACAATTTAGCTGTTTGGCAAAAGTGTTGCCTGATTTGTATGCTGAATTTGGGCAGAGTTTGAAATAAAAATCATCAAATTACCCAAAACGCCATTTATTGTTTTAAGTGATATTTCCTTTTAAATTTTTCAAAATCACTTTTTAGTATGCTTGAAAATGGATTTTGAGCTCTCAAAAAGGTATAATAGTCAGCTTTAAAATAATCAAACTTACTAGGTGTGATGAATGCAATATTGTGAATTTAAACAAAAACTGCAAGGGCGGGTTTTTGGAGATGATTTAAATTATGAGATTTTAAGAACTGTTTTGTTAAATCCAAAACGTTATATTGGGTTATTTCGTATAACCAATGCCAAAACTAAACTTATTCAAAATCTAACACAAAGTTGTGAAATTAAGTTTGGTGATTTTTTGGAAGAAATATTTACTCAATATATTGTCGAAATGGGTTATCAAAATCTAAATAAAAATATTGGACTTGATGAAGAAAGTAATCCATTGAGTGCCGATCAAGTTTTTATGAAAGATAATCAGGTTTATTTGATTGAGCAAAAAGTTCGTGATGACCATGACAGTACAAAAAAGCGTGGTCAATACCTTAATTTCATCAAAAAAATTCGTGCATTAAAAAATCAATATCCCAATCAGAAAATTATTGCAGGTATGTGGTTTACTGATTCCAGCCTTGCCAAAAATAAACGCTATTATCAAGAAAGTATTGATACAAATACTGATGATTTATTAGAATTACACTTGTGGTATGGGCAAGAAATTTTTTCTGATTTTTTTTAAAAGGATAGATGTTTGGGAAGAGCTAATTTCTCATTTAAAACAAAATAAAAGTGAGCACAGTAAGGATATTTTGAGTGTACCTGACTTTGATTCTAGTGATGAGATCAGATTAGCATTACAAAAGTTAAAAACTAATGAGCCAAGATTAATTCAAAAATTATTATCGGATAACAGTGATTTTATAGAATTAAGAAAAGAATTATTTCCTACTGGTAAAAATCTGCAAGGATTGTAATATGGAAGAATTGCAAAAAAACATCATAATCCATGGTGATTGCTTGGAAGAAATGAAAAGAATCCCCAGCAATAGTATTGATTTAATTTTCGCAGATCCGCCTTATTGGATGAGAGTTGAGGGCGTATTAAAACGTCCGGAAGGTACAGATTTTTCAGGTTGTGATGATGAATGGGATAATACTTTTAATACCAATCAAGATTACACTGAATTTACTCGCCAATGGTTGACAGAATGTTATCGTATTTTAACAAAAAATGGTTCCATTTGGGTTATTGGTGGAATGCAATGTATTTATACTATTGGTGCAATTATGCAAGAGTTAGGATTTTGGTTCATCAACGATGTAATTTGGCACAAAACCAATCCAACACCCAATTTTATGGGAACTCGTTTAAATAATTCGCACGAAACTTTAATTTGGGCAACCAAAGACAAAAAAAGCAAATTTACTTTTCATTATAAAACAGCTAAACAATTAAACACGGATAATATTAGTATGAATTTATTTGATAGCGGTAAACGGAAACAGATGGGGTCGGTGTGGCGTTTCGCAGTATGCAACGGCAATGAAAGATTAAAAAATGCTCATGGCGAAAAATTACATTCAACCCAAAAACCAGAAGAATTATTATATAGAATTATTGCTTTAACTTCTAATATGGGCGATATAGTATTTGATCCATTTGGTGGCACAATGACTACATCAGCAGTTGCGAAAAAATTAGGTAGAAATTATTTGGCAATTGAGCAGAAGCTAGAATATGTTCAAGCGGGCATAAAAAGAGTAAATCAAGTAGTTTTTGAAGATAATGAAATTGCTCGTGCAAAGTTTGATGAAAAGCCCTTAAAAGCTCCTATGGTTGATATGATTAAAGCAGGTTTTTTTGAAATTGGCGAAAGATTTTATTTAAAAAATAGTGATGAATTTGCCGAATTAACTGCAGACGGAAAGCTGATTTATCAAACCCAAATCTATGATATGCACACCTTGTCGGCAAAAATCAAAAGGGTAAAGGCAGAGAGATTAAATGGATTTTCTTGGTGGCAAGTTGAAAGAAATAAGATAAAAGTAAGTATTGACGATATTAGGGAAAATTATCGTCAGTCGGTGCGATAATTATCTTAATAAAACACCGTTTAAACACACTTCAATCGGTGTTTTTCTTTGTAAATTTGGTGTAGTGGACAAAATGGTTGCTAATAATTATTTTTTTACATTGTTAGCAACTCTTTTTATTCAAAAAATCCTTTATAAACAATATCTTATATTTTTTCGTTAATCCATTGTGATTATTTAATTTCCGCTTGAGCTCACTAAATAGCCCTTCTAACCTATTAGTTGTTCTCTCAATATTTAATTCAGAATACTTCTCAAAGGTAAATAAATATTTCTCATAACGTTTCAAGCTCGCATAAGCTCCCCTTACATTATGATGTTTGTAAGAAAAATAACCTTTTTTATTCGGTTTGGAAGTGCGTTCATTTAAATATTCTTGATGTTTTAAATACCATTGATGTAATCGCCGATAAAAATCATTTTTATGACTTTCTTTTAAATTTTTTTTACAATCACTTTTAATTCTTTTCCCGCTAGAGATTGGTGTTTTTTCCTTAATCTTCTCATCACGATTGCAACCATATGAAAATGGCACATCTGTGTTGGGGTATCAAATAAATCCTTTAGTAAACCACGGCGACCATCGCAAGTAATTAATTGAATTATATATCCTTTTTCTCTTAATTTATTCATAGCCAACACGTAGTAAACATCCTTTTTAGGCTTCACGATTTGATGATAAACCACTTTTTTCGTTAAGCTATCCATTAAAACTAAAATACCAAATTCTCGTCCAAAAAATGTCGTATCCATAATTAGGTTTAATTTGGTTGAAATAGGCTCTTTTAAGATAGATTTAGGGGCTTTTCAATATATCTTTGAATAGTTCTGACAGAGCATTGGTATTTATTAGCGAGCTCTTTATAGGTTTGTTTTCCTGATGAATAATCTTGCCAAATCTTTTCAGGATTTAATTTTATTTGAAAGGTGAAAACTTTATTACAGTGATTGCATTTATAACGTTGAATATTATTTCTAATACCGTTTTTCTTAATATTAGAACTTGTGCAAAAAGGGCAGTTTTTTGTTCATTTTTCAAAAAAAAGTGGGTTAAAGCCTTGTACTATAAGGGTTTAACCCACTTTTTAGCAACCATTTTTTCTACTATACCGCTTTTTATTGGCAAAAATAAATGGTTGTATTAAAAATAACCACTTGACCTTTTCAATGATTTATATTAGAATTTACTAAATTAGAGAGTTCTAAATTATGAAAGATATTTTACCCAATCCCACATTTCCTGAACAAGCCAAACAAGCAAGCGATTTTTTGCGAGTTTTAGCAAACGAAAACCGACTGCAGATTCTCTGCCTACTGATAGAACATGGCGAGATGAGTGTCGGGCAGATACACGCAATGACCACGCTCAGCCAGTCGGCACTTTCACAGCATTTGGCAAAAATGCGAGATGAAGGACTGATCGGCTACCGTCGGCAGTCGCAGACCTTATTTTATTGCATTTGTGATGACAAAGTGGCTCGTATCATTTTGGTTTTAAAGGAAATTTTTTGTCCATAAGGAAAAAAATATGTCCCAAATCCTCAAAATCAGCCCAAACGAAGTTGCCGACAAATTGGCACAAGGGGCGACGCTGATCGATATTCGCTCGTCCGATGAATTTGCCCGCCAGCATATCCCTGGTGCGGTATGTATGCCGATTGATAGCCTTGATGCAAGTCAATTACAGGGCAATTCTGTTGTAATTTTTCATTGCCTGTCAGGGATGAGAACCGCCCAAAATGCCGATAAAATCACAGGTTGTACGGCAAATTGCACCGCTTACATTATGGACGGCGGTTTGCAGTCGTGGCAAAAGGCAGGACTGCCGACAGAGATTGACCGTTCTCAGCCCATCAGCCTTATGCGGCAAGTGCAAATCGTGGCAGGTCTGCTGATTTTGTTGGGCGTGCTATTGGGAGCGTTAGTCTCACCGCTGTTTTATGGCATAAGTGCTTTTGTCGGTGCAGGGCTACTGTTCGCTGGACTGACTGGTTTTTGTGGTATGGCAAAACTGTTGGCGTTGTTACCTTATAATCGTGCGTTATCTTGTTCTTGTAACTCAACAAAGGAGTAAATCATGAAAAGTAATCTACACAGTTTTGACCGCATCTTACGCTTGCTTGCTGGCGTGGTGTTAATTGGCTTGACAGCCATGGGCGTGATTGGTGAATGGGGCTATGTCGGGGCGGTATTGGTGGTTACGGCGTTGATTAATTTTTGTCCCCTTTATCGGATTTTTGGATTTTCGACCAAAAACAAAGATTGAGGTTAATCCAAGGTAAATTAAAGCACCGTGCAAATAAGCCCTATCTTTAAATTTTGGGGTACGGTTGATTTGCATGGTGTTTTTTTATGGCACTTTTAAGCGGTCTTTGACACTACAGCCCCCCCCCCTTTCTCTTTTTGGCTTAGATAGTCAGCCTGAAAATGGATTTTTATCCCCCAAAAAGCTATAATACCCAAGTCATTTCCCTTTGAAATTTAAAAAAAGGTAACCCATTTGAGTATTTCAGCTTATCACCATTCACATCAACAGCAACTACCACTCTCTTTTGGTAATCAAAAAGAGCGTATTACTACCCCCCAATTACAAGATATTAAATTTATTGATTTATTTGCAGGTATTGGTGGGTTTCATTTGGCATTGCATTCTTTGGGTGCAAAATGTGTGTTTGCTAGTGAAAAAGATGTTCACGCTCGCCAAACGTATTCACATAATTTTAATACGCAAGAATTTGAATTTAATGATGATATCCGCAAGATTAGCCCAAATCAAATCCCAAACCATGATATTTTATGTGCTGGATTTCCTTGTCAGCCTTTTTCACAAGCAGGTTTAAAAAAAGGTTTTGATGATGGTGAAGATTCAGAAAGAGGTAATTTATTTTTCTGCATTCTAGATATTATTGAAGCTAAAAGACCAAAAGCCTTTATATTAGAAAATGTGCGTCATTTGATTAATCACGATGATGGCAAAACGTTTGAAATCATTCAAACTTTATTAAAAAAAGCAGGTTATCGTGTTTATTATCAAGTATTGAAAGCATCAGATTATAACATTCCACAACATCGCCCTAGAGTATTTATTATTGGATTTAGGAATGCTGATGAATTACCGCCTTTTCAATTTCCGCCAAAACTGCCATTAACTTATACAATGAGTGATATTTGGGGCGGTCATTGTGAAAAAGAAATTGGCTTTACCCTACGAGTGGGAGGAAAAGGCTCAAATATCGATGATAGACGCAATTGGGAATTTTACCGTGTTGATGGTGAAGTAAAACGCATTGGTATTAATGAAAGTAAAAAAATGATGGCTTTTCCAGACACTTATCATTTTCCTGTTTCAAAAACTCAAGCAATGAAACAGCTTGGTAACAGTGTCTGCGTGGAAGTGGTGAGGCGGGTAGCAAATGAAGTTATTAACTATTTGAATATCAATCAAGATTTTTTTAACGAGCAAGATGATATGGCAATTAAAAGAAATAAAGGCGAATTAAGTGAAATCTATGCTTTATGCAAAGTAATTTTTGAACAAAAAATATATTATGGTGATCTGAACGCACAATTTTCCAATGATTATATTAGTGTATTAAAAATACATACAGAACAATCACGCATCGATTTAAATAGAAGCGAAATAATTATTCATCAAAACGGAGAGCAAAAAAATATAGAGTTATCACAATTCATTAGACTTGATGAATTAACACAAATTGTGAATGATATTAAAAATGGCAGAAGTACTTTTTCCAGTTCGGTATTGGATGATAAAGTTGATTTATTAGGTCTAGAAAAAAGCAAAGGTACTGCTTATGAAAAAGGAGATATTTCCTTATCATTTGATGATAACGGACATATTTTTAACCAGCAAAATGCCAGCATTAAATCATTTTTGGGTGGTTCGCCAACACTCATTAATGCATCACAAGCAACAAATTTTATTTATGAAATTGAAAACATCAATAGCGAAATGATGGAGCAGATTAATGCGATTAATACACGCTCTAAAATTAAAGATCGTTTGCAAAAAATTTCTGATTTGGGCGGAAGTTTAATCTTTAAAAAATGCGAAAATCCTATTTATGAATCCACTTTGCGAAAAACAGACAGCTATATGCCTGAAATGTTGGCAGATGCATTACTTGCATTTTTCCAAAAGCAAATTACGAATCGTCTAGCGGACTACCCTATACAAAAAATTGTTGATTTAGAACAACGAGATCAAGTACATTGCCGATTAAAAGATTTTATCAAAGCCAGTATTTTGGGGATTTTCCCCACCCATGAATGGGATGGTAATTTGACAGCTAATAGCGTATTGTTGGTTAATGATTCAGGCGAATTATTATTTTATCATACTAACAAAGACCATATTTTAAAGAACTTTTTCTACCAAAATACTTTTTTTGACACACCTTCATCATCTCGCCATCGCTTTGGGTTGGTATATCAAGAAAATGGTAAATTTTATTTTAAATTAAATTTACAGTTACGATTGGCGAAATCTTAAGGTTAAAAATATCAACAAACAGCTTAAATAATAAATTAAGCTGTTTTCGTTTCACCTTCCCATTTTCAAGAAATAACTTCCAAAAAATCGCCATTCTTATTTTAAAAATAAGAACCTATAATAATCCCATCAATTTTATGCGGAGAAATAAAATGGCTGATTATCTTGATAATTCAAACAAACAAATCAAACTCGCCCTGCAACTGGTGTCAGGTTATGGCGGAGAGTTTCAATCGTGGCGGCTTGCCGACAGTAACGAGCGTGCCTACACCGATGTCCGTTATTATGTCGAACTTGCCAAACTCGCCGAACAAGGCAAAATCCACACGCTGTTTATCGCTGATACGCCGTCATTTGGCGGTGCTGGCGGTGGTACGGACATCAGCACTCGCTCGCCTGCGTTTCCCCTTGAGCCGATGGTGATGCTGTCTGCCGTTGCCTATACCACGCAAAAAATCGGTATGGTGGCGACCTTTTCCACCACTTACAATCTACCCTACAATTTGGCTCGCCAATTAAAAACGCTCGACACCCTAAGCGGTGGGCGAGTTGGCTGGAATGCGGTAACGACTGGCACGGCGTTTACTGCCTATAATTTTGGCAACAAGCCCTTGCCTGACACCACAACTCGCTACGAGATGGCACACGAAATGGTGGAAGCGGTGCAAACGCTGTGGGGAACTTTTGGCGAAAATGCCTACATCGCCGACCCAAAATCAGGCGTTTTTGCCGATATGAGCCAAATCAAGCCTGCCAATTACCAAGGCAAACACTACCAAGTCAAAGGTGCGTTGCCCATTCCTGCCACCGCCCAAGGACAACCGCCCATTTTTCAGGCAGGCCCTAGCCCTGAAGGGATTGAATTGGCAGGGAAATTTGCCATCGGCGTGTATGCCAATCCATTTAGCATTGAAGAGGCAAGACATTACCGCCACATTTTAAAGCAAAGTGCCATCAAACACGGCAGAAATCCTAATGAAATCAATATGTTTTCTGGGTTTATGTTTACCATCGGCAAAACATACGAAGACGCTCTGGCTCGCCGTCATCAGCTGCTTGATTTTATGAGCGATGATGAATTTTACGGACAAATTCGCTATTTATCGGCGATGATCGGCGTGGATTTACAGCATTTAGATGTCAATCAACCTTTGCCCACTCATTTACAAAAGCAAGCCACGCCACATCCGCACGATCCGCGTTCGCCAAGAGCGGTGGAACTGATTAAACAAGGCTTATCGCCCAAAGATGTGCTTGCCAACGGCGTGATTAACTATCATCCTGTGGTGGTCGGCACGGCAGAAGATGTCGCCGATTTTATGGAAGAATGGTTTAAAGCAGGGGCGACAGACGGCTTTTCGCTCGCACCAGACAGCCAAACAGGCGTGAAAGATTTTGTAGAACAGGTCGTGCCGATTTTGCAAGCTCGAGGAATTTTCCACACCGATTATGAAGGCTCAACCTTGCGTGAACATTTGGGCGTAAGCTATCAATATGGCGTAAGAAAATAGCCCAATAAAATGATACACCTTTGCAAATTTGAGAAACTAATTCTTAAATTAGGCGGTTTTTATTTTGATTTTGGGAAATTATAATAGTGCCAGTTTAAATTCAATTTGCAAAAAAGGACAACAAAATGACCGCTTGTAATCGTGTAACAGAAATTTTAGGCATTAAATTCCCCCTTGTTCAAGGCCCGATGTCGTGGATGACGGACGCTAAATTTGTGGCGGCGGTGAGCAATGCCGGCGGTTTGGGCATTCTCGGGCCGAACGCTGGCTTGCAAAACGCCCCAAAAACTACCGAAGAGTTGATCCGTACGTTCCGTGAAGAAATCCGCAAAACCAAAGCCTTGACCGACAAGCCGTTCGGTGCACCAGTGATTTTGTCGTATGACTTTAGCACCATTGATTTGATCGTGGACTTGCTGATTGAAGAGCAAGTGCCGGTGGCGTTACTCAACGGCATTGACGGCTACGACTACAAACCTATGATGGCAAAATTCAAAGCCGCTGGCATCAAAACTCTGTTCCGTCCACTCACGCCGACCGTGCAAAACGCTCGCTATGCCGAAGAAATCGGTGCGGATATTTTTGTGGCAACAGGCTTTGATGAAGGTGGCACAGTGCCTGAAAAAGTCATCGGCACATTTTCCATCGTGCCACAAATGGCGGACGCAGTGAGCATTCCTGTGCTGGCAGCAGGCGGTATCGCCGATGTGCGTGGCGTGCGTGCCAGTTTCGCCCTAGGTGCAGAAGGCGTATTTGTCGGCTCGGTGTTGTTGCCGACCGAAGAAAACCGAATGCACGACAGCGTCAAACAAATGCTGGTGGACAGCACCGCACAAGACTTATTACTGTTCCGCACCCTGCCAGCCTACTACCGCTCGTTGCCGACCCAATTAGCACATAAATTGGTGGAAATGGACGCAAACGGTGCAAGCCGAGAAGCACTCGCCGAAGCCCAAACTGGCGGCTATGGAATGCGTCAGGGAATGCTACTCGGCGATTTGGAAAAAGGCTATATTTCCGTGGGCAACGGGATTACTTATATTCACGCTATCCGCCCTGTAAAAGAGGTGGTGGAAGATTTGATGCAGGATTTTGTGTAAAAGAGTGGGCGATTTTTTGAGAGTTTTTTAATGATAAATGCCGTCTGAAAATCTACTTTTCAGATTGTATTTTAGTATATCGAATATTATTTATTTGGTTGATTCAATCAAATGCTTTTATGATATTCATGATACCACAAATCGGTAAGCAATTTGCTTTTCTGGACACCGCCTTTTCCCCATGTTATGATAACCGCAGTATTTACATTTCCACCAAGCACAGCGGAGCGTGTTTATGCCAAGCATTTCACTGACCAAGCCAACACTTGAGCATCAAGATGGCGTATTGGCACTTGCCAAATCTTTTGAAGAGCAAGGGTTGTTCCTACACGGAGCATCACTGGCGATGTTTGACAATTATCAAGATTGGCTAAACTTTGCCGATGCCCCTGCTGGCACGCCTGCACCCAATAATGCCTTTATTAAAGTCGCTGATGATACCTTTTTGGGTATTGATGAATTGGGACGAGTGCTTGGGATTATTAATGTTCGTTATGAATTAAATGACTTTTTAAGAATGCAAGGCGGACATATCGGCTATAGCACACACCCAGCGTTTTGGGGTCAAGGCGTGGCAAGTACGATGCTAAAAAATACACTCACCCATTGTAAACAAAAAGGACTGGATAAAGTTCTTATCACCTGCAATGATGACAACTTAGCATCTGCCAAAGTGATCGAAAAAGTCGGTGGCGTACTTGAAAACAAGCTCACACTAAATGACAAAATCGTGCGGCGTTATTGGATAAATTTATAAGAAATACTTAAAAATAAAAACCCTATCGAGTTTGATCGGATAGGGTTTTTGTTGGCTTTTTAAATCATGAATAACTTCATGAAAATCACTTCGCCATCACTTCAGCGACACGGATAACTTGGGTGCTATAACCCATTTCGTTATCATACCACACATACAAAGTGGCACGGTTATCACTGGCGATGGTGGCTTTGGCGTCAAAGATTGCCACTTTTTCAGAGCCAACAAAGTCGGTCGAAACCGCTTCTGATGAGTCTGAATAATCGATTTGAGCTTGCCATTGTTCGCTTCGTGATTTGGCTTTGATAAAGGCATTGACGGCTTCGGCATCACCCACGGCTTTATCAAAGTTTAGATTCAAAATTGCCAATGAAACATTTGGCGTCGGTACACGGATTGCATTGCCAGACAGCTTACCTTTTAGCTCAGGAATTGCCTTGGCAACCGCCGATGCCGCCCCTGTGCTGGTCATCACCATATTTAGTGGTGCAGCACGGCCACGGCGGTCAGATTTGTGATGGTTGTCCACCAAGTTTTGGTCATTGGTGAAGGCGTGAACGGTTTCCATATGGCCATTGACGATGCCGTATTCATCGTGTAGTACTTTTAGGGTTGGGGTGATGGCGTTAGTCGTGCAGCTTGCCGCCGAAACGATGGTATCACTGCCGATGGTGTCGTGATTGACGCCATAAACGATGTTTTTGATGTCGCCTTTGGCTGGTGCGGTCAGTAGCACTTTGGCCACGCCACGACTTGCCAAATGCTTGCCAAGCCCTGCTTCATCTTTCCATTTGCCTGTGTTATCAATGACGATGGCGTTATTGATACCATGAGCGGTGTAGTCGATCTCGCTTGGATCAGCGGCATAAATCACTTTAATAAAGCGGCCATTGACCACAATGCCATGGTTGGTGGTGTCCACTTGCACCGAGCCATCAAACCAGCCATGCACCGAATCACGCTCAAGCAATGACGCACGCTTGGCAAGATCGCCGTCGCCTGCTGGACGCACGACGATGGCTTTTAGCTGCAAGCCCTTATCTGACGCTGGACGGCTCATCAATAAGCGTGCCAAAATGCGACCGATACGACCAAAGCCGTACAGCACCACATCAGTGGCTGGCACATCAGCACCACTGGTAAAATCATCGGCAGATTTGCCTGCTTTGACCGCTTGGGCAATGTCAAGCGTGGTATTTGCCAAGCCCTTGTCGCTCAATGCTTTTGCCAATGCCAAAGTGTCAGCCAACGCCACACCGCTGTCATCATGCAGTGCAATCAGCGTTGCCACATTCAATGCAACACGCTCTCCCAAAAAAGTAACCGAAACTTGGTTATTTGCCAAGCCATTTAGCACAACCAACAGCTCAACTGCTTGAGATTCTTGTGCTTTACGAGCGGATAAATGGGTAGAATATAAATCTGACATAGCATATTCCTTACAATGTTAAGTCAAAAGCATTAAAAACGCATCGCACGCCTGCAGGCGATTCACTCACAAACCAAACCGAGCAAATCCACTGGTAATAAATTTATCCCAAATGACATTAAAATACATTAAAATAAATCTTAACCCACCAGCCACAAGCGTCCGATACCTTGTGATTAGATTGTTCAAACAACTGGATTATAAAACAAACGGCATGGCTTGGCAATGTTAATTTATTTTAGAAATGGTGGTATTTTTTTAATTCATACCAGCATATCATTCCAGTGCAAAACCCAACCATCGCCACGCCCCAGCTTGAGCAGTTTAATAAGCACAAACTTCAACGCTTGCCGATGATTTTGGCCCTTGATAATCAGCGTATTTATGCGGAATGTACACCACCGTCACATAGTGCATGCCAGCTTTTTTGGTTTTGAAATAGCTCGAAGAATAATCACCGCCATAGCTGCGCAGCTCACCAGTTGGGCCGCTAAATTTTGACAAAACAGAACCATCAGCCACCGAAATGCTCACATCTTGGCCAGCACCCAAGCCTAAGCTAAAAGTCTTGGTATCGCCATAAAACTCGCCAGACCATGAGCCGCAGTAGCTGCCTTTGGCAAATTTAATCGGCGTGGCTTTTGCCGATGCAGTCATAGCAACCGCCAGACTTGCGGCGATAATCACACTTTTGATAAGACCTTTTTTCATCGATAACTCCTTGATTGTGGTTAAGATTGATTAAAACTGATTAACATCGGTTAAAAAAAATAGTGATTAAAAATTCGACTAAAGTCATTAAACTGATTGATTATAACGCAGGATTGTCAATATCACACATTTGGCTAACTTGCTCTTTGAACGAATGAAACACCGTGCCATCGCCATCGTCGTACACAGGCCCAACATCATCAATCACAATCTTGCCATTTTCATTAATTAGCGAAAAGCCCACATACATCGGCTCGTCCACTTCAAAACCTGAATCTTGCGGTATAATCTCAGCAACCACCCAGTCATCATCTTGGTAATAATTAATCTCATTTAAAAAACTGTCATCATTGCCAGGATAAGCAATGTGTATACTTTCGGCACATTCACTCATTTCGCCTTGATAATTATTATTAAACCAATATTCATAATTATCACGCTGAATTAAATTCTGCTTCAATTCCTGACTGCCCAGATAGTTTATCCATTGGTCGCTGCTGCTACTGGCAAAGTCTTCATAAACCTGCCTAACCACATCAATCTCTGGCGTGTCCGCCCATGCAGGAGCAGCCAAACCCAGTGCCAACGCCGCCGCAAGTATCAGTTTTTTCATCACAATCTCCTTTGATATAATTTATCACTGCTTATTCATATTTGTTCGCATTTTACACTTGCTCAATGCTTTAATGCTTTATCGGTGATTTTTACAATCTTATCACATCACTATCTTAATCAATCACCATCTGAAATTTATCACAATCCTTAACAAAACATTTGACCAATCATTGCAGTTATTCTAACTAAAATTTTCACAAATGTCAGCAGTTTTCATCAGTCATTTTTAATAAACCACGAATTGCTGCGACAGCGATTGCCCCATGTGCTTTGGCGGTGTGCCAGTCATCCACGCTCAAGCCCCCCAATGCCACAGACGGCACATCACATTGACAGCTCAGCTTGGCAAAACCTTGCCAGCCCAATGCCGCAGCGTCTGGGTGCGACAGGGTTGCTTGCACAGGCGAAATCCACGCCGCCAACACCTGATGCGAGCGTGCCAGTGCGTTTGCTTTGATAAGCTCTACTTCATCATGCACACCGACAAAAATCGGCAAGTGTTTATCCAGTAGCCAAGGATTTTGATAAAAATAAGCCAGCTCATCGGCGGTCAATTTCACCAATAAGCCATCAACTGCCATCGCCTGATGCTTACAGGCTTGATAAAGCGAATACGGCACAATCAGTACAATGTCATCACGCCGACACCGTATCGCAGCCAACAAAGCAATGCTGGCATCGACAGACACACAAGCTCGTAAATAAAAATACGCTTGATTTGTTAGATTATCTACATAATAATGCACAAAATCATCAGCACTGGCAAACTCGCCCAACGCCCGACTGATATAAATCAGCGGTGGCAACTTCAGCCATGACAAAATACGCAAATTGGCAGCAGGTAAACGCTCGGCATTCGCCAAAATCTGTGGCAAAGTCAGCCAATACAGGCGTTGATTCTCGGCACCTGTGCGGCGATGGCGTAATGATTGATACTGGCCTTCATTAAGATGAACTTCATAAATATGCAAACAAACCGCTTTATCGCCATAATCATGATGGATTTTACCAATACAGACCAACTGGTCGGATTGTAAATGTAAACCGATTTCTTCTTGCACTTCTCGGCGTAGTGCCGCCTTGCCAGATTCGCCCTGCTCAATCTTGCCGCCGACAAATTCCAGCTTACCCCCTTGATGCTGATGTAAGGCGCGCTGGGCCAATAAAAACTGCTCGGCATATCGCAAAATTGCCACCGCAACTTCCACCACCACCAATTTTGAGCTTGGGTTTGGGTTTGGATTTAAATTTGGATTAGGGCTTGGTTTTGAGTTTTTCATAATTTGTTATATTTCAATTGGTTATAAACTTTTTTGATAAATTTTGCCAATTTTTGCAATTTATATTTGCAATTTATCAAAAATCTGTTATTATTACCACAAATGATAATTATTATTGTTTAAAAACAAGTATCATTCACTAAGTAATTTAAATTATCATTTTAACTGCAATTTTGCAATCACGAATCAAAACATTGTTTTTATAAACATATTGTTTTCAAACAATTCAATAGTTTAGCATACGGCTTGGGATAACCACCCATCACCCGTCAATAAAAGGAAAATCGCCATGACTATGAGTATCGCTCGTTATTTTAGCAACCGTGACAGCATTCGTCTACCAACGCTATATTCACAAAACCTATTTGCCATGACCAAGGAAGTTCGCATCGAGCATCAAGGTGAAGAATATCGCCTACGCCTAACACGCAATAACCGTCTGATTTTGACCAAATAAGTCTTATTAATCAAAGGTTTCTGAGTTTTTTTGGTGAATGATACCATTTGGAATAACCGATTTAAACCGACTTTCTCCAAACCCAACAGGCATCACAAATCGTGGTGCCTGTTGGGTTTTTGACCGATAAAAAATAGCAAAAGTAAAATTAATGCAAAGCAAAAAAAAGATGATGAGATTGGTGAAAAATTGGCTGATATGGCGAATTTGATAGGTGTGATGAATTTGATGAATGTAAAAAATGGCTAAGTTGGTGCAATGGCTGGGTGACCAACTTAGCCAAGTTTTAAACAATTTTAGCCAGTTATTAACCGATTGTTAGCCGATTTATTAGCCTATTTGACAAACCGCCAACAAAACCTTGGCAAAAACAAACCGATGGCTAAAACTTCCAGCGATAAATCACATCAACCATGTTCTCAGTAGCACTGGTCGCTTCGATATACACACGGCGAGTGAGCTGATAGCGAAGTGATAAGCTGCTTTCGGCATTAAAGACACCGACACCATAACGCAAGTACAAATCTGGCGTAATGTAGCCAGTAACATTGACATGGGTATCGTCCGAGCTGCCAGAAGCGTCGATGGTTAGACTTTGTAAGCCCAAGGCTTGACCGATTTGATTGGTTAGGTTGCGTGTGCCTGACAAGCCAAGGCTTAAGCCTGCTGCTGCCAGCTGATTGGTGACTTGTGAGCGAAAACCCTGCTGGGTAATGCCAGTGTCGTTTGACTCACTGATACGCCCTGTTACCAGTGCATTCATCGCCTGCTGTTCGCTTAAGCCTGCATCATTAAACACCACAATATCAGGGTTATTCACCGTACCACGAATCCGCACGCCAACAGTTTGCCCTTCGACCTGTTTTTCGCCTTCGATGGACAGTCTTGGGTTGAGCATATCGCCATCGAAGCGGATTTGGGCATAGTTAAGCTCCAGATTTTGTCCGATACCGTCAATTTTGGTGCGTTCAGACACCTGCACCACGCCCAACGCCTGCATTGCCCCTTGTCCTGACTGGGTCAAATGCAATGCCCCCGCCAGTGGCAATCTTGCCCCAAAGCCACGAAACTCCACCTTATTGCCCAAGTCCACGCCGATATTGGCGTTGATATTCCATGGCTCAACCACCGCCAAAACTTGATCGACATTGCCTGTGATGCGGCGGTCAAGCACCGAAACATCTGGCGACTCGCTGACGATTTGGGCGGTGGATTCAGGTGGGCGAATGGTGGCATTAGGAATGCTGATCACGCCTTCGACATCGACCGATTTTTGGAATGGTTTAATAATCACTTCCAAATCTGGGCTGATCTGTGCCACCACCAACGGCGGACGATTGACGGTTAAGTTTTCGCCAGAAATGCCAAGCAATGCCTTAACTTCATTTGCCCAATCGACATCGCCATACAGCATGCCTTGACCATCGCCACCAGCAAAGCTGCCGTCCAGTGCAGCGTGCGTACCACGAATGTTCATGGTGGCATTGATGTCTGTCAATGGCAGCGGCACGCCCACGATGGTCAATGCCCCATTTTCCAAATTGGCATTGCCGTAGAATAATGGCTTGGACAAAGTACCGCCCAAACCGCCTGCCAAACTTACCTTGCCGGACAGCGTCTGAATACTTGGGAAAAACGGACGCAGCACCGCCAGATTAAGATCATTCATCACCAACGCCCCAGAGATGGTTTTGTTGGCTTGATATGGATCAACAATCACATCGGCATAGCCACGGCCTGCCGCTCCCAGCACATCGGTGCGGATTTTTAGCCCTTTTTCGACGCTTTTGGCAACGATGGCGACATGGCGATAGGGCATCTGCACATATCCAGTGCCTTCTTGGGACAGTCCAATGCTGCCATTGTCCGAATACAAAGCCACATCAACTTCAGGATTTGCTTGATGACCCCAGGTGGCTTTGGCTCGCCCATTTAGCGTGGATTGCCACTGAATATCACTTGGCAATGCCGCCGAAAATACTTGCGTGTCTAGGTTTTGGACGACCAAATTGATATGGCCTGCCGTTGGCGTATAATTGAGCGTGTCTTGTAGGCAAATCACGCCCACACCATCGTCTTTGACATGCACCGTCTGCCAGCAATGTGCCGCCACTTGCACGCTACCATCATTGATACCGTAGGCAAATTCGGTCGGCTGACGCTGCACCATTTGCCCAAATTTGCTCTTAATAAAGCCTTCGGACAGCACGCCTGTGTATTTCATCGTCTTACGATTTAGCGAGCCGACCAGCTGAGTTGCCGCTTCGATGTCGCCGCTTTTGGTAGCCAGTGTGAGCGTGTGAGCATCTTCAGTACCCGAAAAATCCATGCGTGCCGACTTAATGACCTTGCCAACCACGATAATGTCATTACCCTGCACCAACAGCTGGCTGTCGCTGTTGCCCAAATTGACGATTTTGCCGATGGCTTGGGCGTTTTGAATGACGATATTGGGCATACGCACCCCTGATACCGCCACATCGATGTACAAGGTCGGCAATTGATTGTCATCACTGGTCAAAATCACGCCGCCTTTAATGACACCATTGGCTTTGTCAATAATCTGTCCCAAATCCACCACATTGACACTGGCAGTCAGCTGCTGCTCATCGCCTGTCATGGCAAGTTGATTGCTGCCGATTTGGATTTTTAGGTCGTCTGCCTTTAATTTACGGATAATATTTTGCGTTTGGCGAGCATTGGCATCGATGCGACCACGCAAACCAAGCAGCTCATCTGAAGTCTTGGGTCGGCGGCTGGCGGCTTTGATTTGATTAATATACCCTGTCAAATCTTTTGGCAAGGCAAGTTCGGCATATAGCGACCCTGTGGCACTCAGCGGCTGACCGTGATAGTTACCCGTGATGTCAAGATTGGCAATATCAATCACCTGCACGGCATCTTGCCAGCGACCATTTAGGCTGATTTTGCCATTAAGATTGGTGTTTAGCGACTTGACAAACGCCCCTAAATTCAGCTCATTCATGCTGGTGTCTAACTGCCAAGCCAAGCCTTTGCTCATATCCAGCCAGCCTGTGGCGTCCAGTCCGCCTGCCTGACCTTGATGCGTCAAGCGTTTTATCTCAAAACGCTGACCCTTGCCAGTCATGTCCAAACTCAGCTGCCCTTGTGGTAGGTGCTGATTGCGGATATTGCCGTCAAATTTTACCGCCAGATTGTCAAACCGCCCCTTGCGATATTTGCCAGTACTGCCAAGGTTGCCTGTGATGTTCGCCAGCAGATTGTCATCATTGACAAATTTGGCAGTGTCCACGCCGTCAAGTTTGCCCTTAATATCCCAACCGATGGCATCGCTCTCGCCCAATGCCAGCTTGCCAGTCAAGGACAATTTGCCAAACTCGCCTGCCAAATTGGCACGCCAAATATCCAGCTTATCCAAATTGCCAGCAATATCGATGCCAAAGTCAGTTTTGCCAAGTTGTAGCAGGTTTTGTTCGACACTGCCGTCAAATTTGGCAACAAAATGCTCAATATCGCCATTTTTTAGGCGTACATTGCTACTGCCTTTGCCTGTCAGATGCACTGTTTTGCCATCAATCAAGGTCGCACGCAACTGGCTATCGCTAATATCAATATCATGCACCGCCAAATCACGCTCATCACGCAGGCGACCTGTGGCGATGATACGCCCTGTGATGCTCTCAATCGGCGTCTTATTGGGCATATCAAAATACGCATTGGGACGCAGTGCGTCGGCATTGAGATTAACCTGCCAAGTTAGGGGCTTTTGTGCAGTGGCAAAATCCAGCCGCCCAGTGCCAGACAATTTACCCATCACTCCTTGATAATAAAAATCGTTTAAATTCAACCGTTTATCTTGCTCAAGCACGGCTTTGATGGCGTATTGACCGCTTGGTGCGGCGTTTAATTTTGTGATATCTGCCTTGGCGTCGATGGTGGTGTGATGGCTGTCTAGGACAATGCTTGCCTGTCCAGAGTGGCTATTAATCTCGCCAATTTGTGGCACTTGGTGGCGTATCAGATTTGCCCATGATGCCTTGATTTGCCAAGGTGCATTTGCGGTTTGTTGGTTTTGGCTGATGGTAGCGCGGATTTTTTCACCATCTTTTTGATTTAGGTCAAATTCAAAGCGTGTGTCCTGATTGCTGCTGTCCAGCAAAAAATACTTCACCCCAAGACTGCCTGTCAAACTCTGTGGCAGATACGCTTGATAATCACGGTACTCATCAGGAATGGCTTGGCGAATCTTAAAACCATCGCCAAACAAGGTTGCGTCCAGCTGATAATTATCCGACCATTCCATGCTACCTTTGGCGGTCAGCACGCCATTGGCGGTGTCTGCCTGCAAAAAAGGAATGTCCATACCGCCATCACGGACAATACCACGCCCATGATAATGTCCATCTGGAATGTCTTTGGCGGACAAGTCGGCATTGATACGCAGCTCAAGGTTTGAAATCACACCATCGGCGGTGATGGTACCATTTTTTAGGCGAATCTGCTGCTCATCGGCATATGGTAGCAGCACTTCATCAAAATCTAGGCGAGCGTTTAGCGGTACATCTTTATCCAAGCCTTGGGCAGCAAAGCTGCCTGTGATGGGAAATTGGTTGTATTTACCGCTCAAAGTGCCAGTGGTACGCTTAAGGCTGCCCCCTGCCTTGACTTGCAGAGTATCAAAATACACATCGTCAAGTGCCGCCACATGCACATCGGCCGCCAGCGTCAATGGATAATACCCTTGCAAATCCATCTCGCCTGTGGCGTGGCTAATATCCAAATCATCGTCATAGCTTAGATTGGCATTGACAATCTCAACCTTGGAGCCTGACCATTTGGCGTGTTCGGCTTTGATATTGTGTAACAATATGGGCGTGCTGCCTGCCTGCTCATAGCGGATTTTGTTGATTTGGGCGTTGTCCAATTGTAGCGTGATGGGCAGCTCAATACTGGCATAATCAAATGGCTCATCGCTGGCAGGTTTTTTGTTGATCACCAAAACTTCGTCCGCCTGCGTATTGACCAAATGCACTTGACGAGCAAATAATGCTCGCCAGCCCAGCTGTACATAGGCTTGATTGACCTGCACGGTGATGTCTTCGCCTTGGGCAATTTTAATATCCGACACCCACAAGCCCTTTGCCAGTGAGCCTTTGGCGTATTTTAGCTCTGTGCCAGTTTCTAGGGCGATTTTTTCAAGTAAAAATTTTGAGCCAGTTTCGCTGTTGGCGGCATAAAATAAGGACAACAGCAGCAATAACACCGCCACAATCGCCGTCAAAAAAAAGCGAATCAGATACACCAACCAGCGTGATTTGTGCGGCGGTGGGTTATTGGGTGGCATGGCAGACGGCACAGACGCAGCCGATGCGTCCGCCTTGGCAGTGCTGTCATCTGCCGATGTGGGAAGTTGTGAATTGTCCTGCTGATTCATGTGTTGCCCATTCACCCAATTATCAAGCCTGTCATTTAATCATAAAAGCCCAAAATTAGCAATTCATCTGCCAAATTAAACCGCTTAATTTTCAATCTTTTCAGCGTTTTATGCCATGATTTTATCAAAAATTTTATCAAATTTATCAAAATCGCCAAAATCAGTAAAATTACCAAAATTAGCAAAATTGCCCAACCTAAAACGGTGCACCAATAAAAAAGTGCAGCTTGATGGGGTTGCCTTCTTCTTTAACGCCTGTTGCGACATCGACACGCACCTGTCCCACAGGCGATGCCCAACGCACGCCCACGCCTGCACCGATTTTGGTTTGATTGCTAAAATCTTTATTATAAGCATTGCCGACATCGCCAAACACCGCCAATCGCAAATCCTGAAAAATCTCGTAATTGTACTCAGCACTGGCAATCGCCAACGCCTGACCGCCAAGCAGATAGCCCTTGTCCGACTTGGGCGATAAGCTGTTATAATTATAGCCACGAATGCTCTGATCGCCGCCAGCAAAAAACCGCAAGCGGTACGGCACATTATTAAAATTATCCGACCAAATATAGCCGCCTTGCACGCTGCCCACCACTTGATGAGCGCGATTTTTGCCATAAGCATTATCACCAAAGCTGTACACACCGCCAAGACCTGCCCGTGCAATCACCATATTGGCATCAGAAATCAGCTTATCACTGCCAGCTTCTAGCGAATAAAACTGGCGATAACCGCGCATCGGAGAAACCGTATCGTCCGCCACTGTTTTATGAAATGCCACGCCTGCCAGCACCGCTTCTTGGGTTGGCTTGCCGCCCACGAAGTTCACTGGCAAATCCTGCCAAGTGTCTGGCGATGCTTTGGTTTCTAGCTCGTCCAAGCGATAGCGTAACGAAAAAGTCTTATTCCAACCGTGCTTGCTGGCAATGGTGCGGCTAAGACCCTGCTCGAGCGTGCGTGCCGACAAATCAAATCCGCCTGTTGATTGCCCAAACACTTCTTCTTCATAACTTAGACTGGCTTGCAATTTGTCATTGAGTGGGTGGCTCATCGGCTTGGTGGCGTACAGTTTAACGCCTTTTTTGTCATCAGACAGACGCAGCTCTGTGCCTGCTTGATAGCCACTGCGATTGATTAAATTATGCTCAAACTTGGTAATCAGGCGTGTGCCAGTATCCGACCCCCAACCGATACCGATGTGAGCATCACGGGGCTTGTCAGTCATCACAAAGACATACAGCGGCACTTTTTTATCTTGATAAACTTGCTCGGCACTCTTACGATTGGCAAGGCTTGGCCGCTCGGCATTGTCCGACAAATCCAGTGCTGTGCTTTCTGGCTCATCAGGCAAAATCGCTTTGGCAATATTACTCACCGCATCACTGATCCGCCCTAAGATTGAGCGGTTTTTGTGTTCGTTGGTATTAATGGCAAGCACACGATCGTCTGGCATTTCATACAAATGACGTGCTTTGGTTGCAACCAAATCCAGCTTTTCTTTGACCACCACCGAAGTGCTAAACTCAATCGGTGCAATGTCAGCAATCAAGCCATCATCAAGCTCGATGCTTTGGGTCAAAGGATCGCCTTCGCCAAAATCGTTTTGGGTGATTTGGATTTTGTCATCACTGCCTGACGACTGCTCAAAGCCAATGCCTGCCACAGGCTGTGAGCTTGGCAATACTGGCTCGGTATTGACGATATTAAAATATCCTGTCGCCAGCAAATCATTGGATAACGCACGCACCGCTTGGCGATTATAAGCATCGCCCATCTCAAAACTGAGCAGCTGGTGCAAAATTTTGGGCTTGACGGGCAATTTGTCAGGATCAGTGGTCAGCTGGCCTGTCGCTGGGTCAATGGTAAAAAATACCACTTCATCAAAGTCATACTGCGTGCCTGTGTCATATACCAAATTGACATCAGCCACATTATCAGGTAAGACGACATCGACCGAATTGTCCAGCCATTTGCCATCAAAAAATCCCTGCTCAGCACTGGCATCTTCGACCAAATGCTTACTGACTTCATAACGCCCATGATCAAACACATCACCAGGTTGTAAGGCGATTTTATCAACCGCTTGGACAAAGGCATCATTATCCGCACCCTCGCCACGCACCTCGATGGCACGATAATCCACACGCACTGGCTGCCCCAAATCACGGATAACCACATCGACCTCGCCCACGCTACGGCGTACGATGGTTAAGTCCACTTCATAATAACCCACCGCTCTGGCGGCAGCTTTGGCGGTCTGTCTTAGCCGTGCCAGTGAACCTGTGGCGTCCAGTACCGATTCTTGGGTAATATCCTCAAGGGCGGCTTTGATATTGATATAAGGCTCGGTTTTTTGCTCGGACGATTTGATGGCGATGGTTTCGCCACTATCGTCCGTTTGATAAAATTTGACTTTTAGGCGTGGGGCTTTACTCACGCCATCATTAAACCATCTGTCGTACAGCCGCTGCACCACGCCCGGCTTTTGGGGGGTCAAAACCTTATCCGTGGGCATCTCGTCCGTCTCTGGCGTGCCTGTGGTGTCCGCCGTTAAAGCATATAAACGATCATCAGCACTGGCGTCGCCATCGACATTACCGCCATCATCGTCTTGATTTTGGTGATTGTCTTGAGCGTTTGCATTTTGGTGGTTTACATCTTGAGAGTTGGCATCTTGATGTTCGGTCTGTTGATAGTCAGTCCCTTGATAAGTAAAATCTTGAGCAAGCTGTTCGGCCGCCACTGGGGTGATTTCTTGGATTTCGTCAGCATTTAGCCCGATGGGAATTTGTGCTTCATGAATGCGAGCAATCGGCAAATCAGAATCGGCTTGCAACTGATTGACAATGCCATCATCGGTCTCAGCCAAAACCAGCGACTGCCAAGGCGAAGGCAGCTGAGTATTTTTGGCAGCGATTAGGCGAGCTTCAATCTGCTCTGGGGTTAATAGTGATGGCGTGGCACTCTCGACAGCGGACTGGTCGGCTGCCTGCGGTGTATCTATGGCGTGGCGAGCCGTCTGTGCTGCCATCACTGGCATTGCTGGCATTGCCAAAAACGGCAGGCAAATACAAAGTGTTGCTGGCCGAAAAATCCGATTCACTGACAAAATTGGCTGCGACATACAAAAAAAACCCAAGATAAAAAATCAATTTCCTGTTATTATAGCAGAGTTTATGGGTGATAAAAGTCCAAACTGATTGAAAACTGATATCACCACCATTTACCCACTAGTAGTTTTTTGTTATGGCAAGCCAACTTTCTTTGTTTCAGCGTCGTGCATTCACTTCCATGTTTTTTACCCAATTTTTTGGGGCATTTAACGATAATGTGTTTAAACAAGCACTCATCTTGGTACTGACTTATTCAGCAGCACTTAAGCTTGGCGTGGAAGTCAGCTTGCTTAATAACTTGGCGGCTTTGCTGTTCATTTTGCCGTATTTTTTATTTTCAGGCGTGGCAGGACAGTTAGCGGACAAATACGAAAAATCCCAGCTCACCGTCTATATTAAGCTGCTTGAGATAGTCATCATGGCAGCAGCGGCGATTGGTTTTATTTATGAAATTTACAGCCTGCTGTTTGTTTGCTTGTTTTTGATGGGGACGCACTCGACCTTTTTTGGGCCGATTAAATACGCTTATCTGCCAGAAGCGATGCACAGTAACGAACTGGTCGCCGCCAATGGACTGTTTCAGACCAGCACCAGCTTGGCGATTTTGACAGGTATGATGTTTGCTGGCGTATTGTCGCAGCTGTATTTGTCCGAGTATTGGCTGTCGGTAGCGACCATTTTGGTGGCGGTTTTGGGCTATGTATCCGCTCGGCAAATCCCTGCCATGCCTGTGCATGTGCCAAATCTACAAATTGACTGGAATATCGCTCGCACCAGTTGGGATATTATTAAATATTTATACAGTTTGCCTTTATTGTTTTTTATCATTTTGGGCAACAGTTGGTTTTGGTTTTATGGGGCGACTTTTTTGACCCAAACCCCTGAAGTCAGTAAGGTTATCTTGCATGGCGATGAGTCGGTGGTTATCTTTTTATTGACGCTGTTTTCGGTGGGCATTGCCACAGGTTCCTTGCTGTGCAAAAGTTTGACCAAAAACCAAGTGAACTTTCATCTGCTGCCGTTTGGCTTGGTGGGTTTGTCGGTGTTTGCCTGGGCGTTGTCTGTTTCTTTGGGCAATTTATCACTGCCGACATCTGCCGAACCCTACACCATCATGCAGCTGATTGGCGTGCAGGACGCTTGGCATGTCTTTGCCGAATTGTTCTTAATTGGACTAAGTGGCGGTATCTATATCGTGCCGCTGTATGCCAGCATGCAGGCATTTGCCCCCATCGATCATCGCTCACGCATTGTCGGTGCTAATAACATTTTTAATGCCTTATTTATGGTCATCTCGGCGATTTTTGCCATCGTGGTGCTGACGGTGGTTAAGATGAGTCTTGCTCAGTTATTCATGATTTGTGCTGTGTTAAATGTCGTTTTTGGGGCATTTTTGTACATCAAATTATGCAAATACAAAGACAGCATGCCGATGAACGCCGATGACACACCGATGCTGTCGTGATTGCATTTTAGATACAAATTGGCAACATTTTATGCAAAATGTTGTAAATTTTTACCCTAAAATCGGCTCAAATCTGCTATGATGGCTGCGATTTTTTAAAATTTATCAATCAATTTGGCTTTTTTATTTAATTTATCATGTAAATTCGGGATACTTTTATGAAAAAACTGACTCTTGCCTTGGCAGCTTGTACCGCCATCTCTGGCTTGGCAAATGCCCAAAGCACCTACCAAAGCCCTACCATGCGTGGCGAAATCATCGAAACCATCACCCCAAAAGCTGGCACTGCCAACTTGCTTGAGACGGTGGTTAAAGGCTTGCCAGCACCGAACATTAGCGTTACCGAAATCAAAAATATCCCAACAGTAACCATCGCTGCCAACACCGCTGGCACTGTGCTGCTTGATGTTACCTTAATTGATGAATTTATTGATGATGTGTCGCCGAACGCTCGCCATTATCCAACCAATTTCCCAACTCGCACCGCCGAATACATCACCACCGAAAATGTCAAGCATTTGGCAGACTGGATTGAGCCTTATGCCAGTGCTGCAGATGCTAGCTTTGATGTGGTGCTGCGTGCTGCCAAGCTAAACAGCATGGCTCGCAACCTAAATCTGGGTACTAGCTACACCGTGCGAGCAGGCGTTCATATGCAAAAAGCCATACAACTAAAACCGAACGACATCGAAGCCAATTACCTGTTTGGTATGATGTTATCCGAAACTGGTGGCTTTAAAGAAGGTCGCAAATATCTGGACAAAGCGGTATCGCTGGGCAGCATCGAAGCTGAGCAAAGCATCGCCCAAGCCGACCTACTCAACGACAACCGCAGTGCCGCCCTAAAACGCCTAAAAGCACTGGCTGCCAAGCACCCTGATAATGCCCAAATTGCCCAACAAATCGCCATCGTCGAAGGCAACGGCTATTATATTTGGAATATCAAAGATGACAATTTGCATGTCAAACCTATCAAATAATGATACTGTTTAATACTACTGTTTTGGGCAAATTGACAACAACAAACTAATGACTAATTCAATCTTAGCTGTTTAAACGGCTTAAACTATTTGGATTATTTAAAGTTATTGTCGTGCAAATAATTGTGGTTCAATAAGCCAATGATTATCAATCCGCATTCGTTTTGGCGTGTGCGGGTTTTATCCATTGGCTGACTGTATCAAATGATATTAAGCTGCATTGGATTGCGGTAAATTGCGGTAAATTTTGGTAAACGGTAACAACCGCTTGACTGTTGGTAAATTGGCAGCTTTGGCGGATAAAATAAGCATATCGTAAAGAATGGGCATATCGTGGAGAAGCCATGGCACATCAGCTTTTATCCTGTGCTGTCAGATTGGGCAGCCTAGCAATCGGCATTGGCATACTAAGTGCTTGTAGCAGCTTATCCACACCCAAGCAAAGCCCTGCCAAACTGCTTGAACAAACTCGCAGCAGTATCATCACCAGCAGCACCGTCAGTGCAGCGACACGCTCGGTGCTACTGTCATCAGGCTATGCTCAAGACAGCTGCATGGCAGATTTTGATGAATGTGTGCAAGCGGTCAAAGCGTCATTTTTGGGCAGTCAAATTGATCGGCAAATGCTTGCCACTCTAAGCGAGCTTTATTATGCTCAAGCTCAATATCTATCAAGCCAAGATGCTTGCCGTGCCGAGCTTGACAGGCAACCTGTCGATGCTTATTATGCCAATGCACCACTTAGCCCTGCCGAAAAATTGGCAAAAAAGCAAGCCCAAGCCACCTGCTTTGCCGATTATCGCCATGCCTTGTACCAGACTTTACGCACCAGCTACGCTTATGTCTTTTTTTATGATTTGGGCGGTGCTGGTGTTCCTTCGCCCATTCCCCAAGAGTCAGATGTGCGAACGCTGGATTTTTATCATTTGGCGATTAATGATTTGGTGACCCAGCTGTATCGTGGCGATGATGGCATTTTTGGCGACACCCAGCAGATTCATCATGCCTTAAATACCGCCCAAAAAGAGCCAATATATCAGCAAATTCGGCTATTAGCCATTGACAGTCAAGACCGTGGTGGGGCAAATCACCTAAATGTTTCCATCACCAATGACCCATATTACATCGCCCAGATGCGGCAAAATGATGGCACGCATAACGCCTTTTCAGAATTGGTCTCAGCGTATGATTCTCGCTTGACGCACCTAGATGCTCATTCACGCCGTTCAGGGCTTGGGGTTAGCTTTATTGGTGCGATACAATCTCGGCACACAGCCAACGCCCTACCAAGCAAAAATCAAGCCATCAAACCCAACAAAGCCATCGCAGATCGTATCCACACCATCGGTCATCTGCAACTGACCGCACTGATCACACCAAAGGGCGATAGTATCGAGCAAGTGCTAAACACTCGGCAATTTGATAGTTATCTGTTCAACCCACAGCACGATAAGCAAATTGACATCAAAGGCACAAATTATCCGCTGGCTGCCAATTTCTCCGCCAGCTACGCCCTATGGCTGAACGAAAATCAGTTGCAGCAGGTCAGCTTGATGAATATGGTCTCACGCCACGATGCTACCGTCTTGCCTGAACTGTTTATGCTAAAGCCTTTTGATCGCCACCAAAAAGTCATCATCATGCTGCACGGTCTGGCGTCCAGCCCTGCCACTTGGGTCAATCTCACCAACACCCTGCTTGCCGATGCGACGCTGAATGATAATTATCAAGTTTGGCAAATCGCTTACTCGACCAATTTGCCCATTCTTGAAAATCGCTATCACATCGAGCAGCTCATTCGCCAAGCCTTTGCCAGTGTCGACCCAAAAGGCGACAGCCCTGCCAGCCACGATGCCATTATTATCGGCCATAGCATGGGTGGCGTCATCGCTCGTATGCTGGTGTCAGACGATGATTTGAGTGCCAATTTGGATCAATTGTCCGATAATAAACAAGCCAAACTGCTGGACAAACTGCCTGATGACCAAAAACAAACCATCAACCAAAGGCTCAAACTGTCGCACCTACCGCAAGTAAACACCGCCATCTTTTTGTCCGCACCATTTCGTGGGACTGACTACGCCGACCGCTGGTTTACTCGAGCCGCTCGCCGTATTATTCGCCTGCCTTTGGACTTAACCAAAGCCGCTCGGGCGATTGTCAATATTGATAGTAGCAACCAAAGCGTGCTGGGGGCGTTATACCTACAAAATGGTGCCAGTCAACTGTCCGACCGCTCGGCATTTATGGCATTAACCAGCGATATAAAAATCCACCCACAAGTCAGCTACCACACCATCGTTGGCGATAATTCGTCCACCGACCACCAAAATACCCATGGCGATGCCGTCGGTGCTGCCATCTCAGACGGTATCGTTCCGTATCATAGCTCACACCTTGACGGTGCAGCGTCTGAGACCATCATTCAGGGCAAACATAATATCCACGAACACCCCAAAACCATCGCCCAGCTTAGAAAAATTTTGCACAATCATCTCAAAAACAGCTCAGATAACTAAATCAATAATCAAGTTTAGTTATTCAATTTAACTTATCAATCCAAAAACAAAACCCAGACAATGTTAGCTGTCTGGGTTTTGGATTAAAACGCCCACAAACGCTTGTGGCGACGCCCACAATGTTTGGATTGTTTGGCTTATGTTTGGCTTGGATTATTTGCCTTTTAGGACAGCAAAAATCTCATCACGCACGGTGTCGATGGCTTTGGTACCATCAAAATCATGGTAGGCTGGTGCATTTTCGCCAGATTTTGCCACTGCCTGATAATGATCAATCAAAGTCGCTGTTTGGGCATGATAAACCGACAAACGATCACGGACGACTTCTTCTTTATCGTCATCACGCTGCACCAGTGGCTCGCCAGTAACATCGTCAATGCCTTCAACTTTTGGCGGATTGTACACCACATGATAAGTGCGACCTGATGGTAAATGGGCACGGCGACCTGACATACGGCTGACGATTTCGTCATCAGGCACGCTGATTTCGATCACAAAATCAATGTCCACGCCTGCTGCTGCCAACGCTTGAGCTTGTGGAATGGTGCGTGGAAAACCGTCAAAAATACAACCATTGGCACAGTCTGGCTGAGCGATGCGTTCTTTGACCAGATTAATAATCAAATCGTCAGATACCAGCTGACCTGCGTCCATCACGCTTTTGGCAAGTTTGCCAAGCTCCGTGCCTGCCTTAATCGCCGCACGCAACATATCGCCTGTTGAAATTTGCGGAATGCCAAATTCTTTTGAAATCAGTTGAGCCTGAGTGCCCTTGCCTGCACCGGGTGGGCCTAGTAGGATAATACGCATCATCTTAACTCTCCAAAAATATCGTGAAAAAATCTGCCTGCCGACAGCCGAACTCATTATCAATCATGGTTATCAACAAACAGTACTATAAAACACATTGCAAAATTGTTCAAGTGCTTTTATCACAAAAACCAATGAAATCACAAGTTTTTATAAATATTTGTATTTACTAATTTTAAAATTTACCCAAAACAGCTTGGCAAATGGCGGTTTTGGTCAAAATAAAAACCCAACATCTTAACATTTTAAGACATTGGGTTTTGTTTTCGGTAATTTAATCAATGTAATAATTGATAATTTTAAAAATAAATCAAAAATTAAGCAAATATTACGGAACAACTTGCGAGATGGTCAAGGCCACTTCGGTTTGCTTGTCCAGCACCACAGGATTTGCCGCCAAATCCCCTGACTGGGCGGTCGCATTGCCCGTGGCACTGATACGAGCATTGACCACCAAAGGCGTGCCAGCCGCTCTGGCAGACGACAGCGTGCGGCTTGGCATCATGGCGTCCATGTCGCTAAGTCGTAGCGAGAGTTTGCCGCCTTTTAGCTCACTGGCGGCCATGCGTTTGACCGCAAATGGTGCGCCGCCTGTTTGCTCACTGATGGCAACAAACAGCACATCATCAGAGCCGATGCGTCCGCTCAAGGTTGGCTCAAGACCAATCTCAACACTGATGCCCTGTGCGATGGTCGCTTCTTGTTCATTGATATTTTTGACCAAATTATCCAAACTGCCCAACGCTTCACTGTGATCGCCTGAGCGTGCTACGATGCTAGAACGCAGGCGAGCAATCCACGCTTTGGCCTGTGGGTAGTTGCCCATGCGAGCTTCGCCCATGATCATCATCATCATCGCGCCTTCATGATTGGGATTTTTTGCCAAAATGTCGGTCAAGATGTGCTGCGTTGTCGTGTCCATTCGCCCTTGATTGACAAAAAAGCTGGTCTGAGCATAAGTCAATGCCATCTCTTCATTATCAGGCTCTAGGCGGTTGGCACGAGCCAAAGCTTCCAACGCCTGTGAGTGTGCTTCTAGCATCATAAACAGCTCAGAAAGACGCATCCAGCGGTTGGCATCATGTGCGTGATGATGCACATTGGTCTGCATGGCGGTGATTAAGGCGGCAGAATCCTTGGTTGCCCATTCTGGCGGCGTGTCAATTTTGCCAGTCAATAAATCGTCTGCCACTTGACCGACCGTATCTTGGGCTTGCCAAAGGGCATACACTGGCGTGCGGTCGGCAGTGGTCAGATAGGCAATCGCCACCAAAATCGGAATCCAAATCATCACAATCGCTCGCCCCTTGATGCCAACAGGGGCATGCGACTCGGCGACACTTTGGGCATCTAACAGCTGGCGTTTTAGTTCGGTGATTTGCACTTGGTAATGGGCATCATCAATCACGCCTGCCGCCTTGTCCGCATCAAGCTCGGCGATACGCTCGCCAAACACCTGCACATTAATCGCCATCAGCTGATTATCCGCCACTGGGCGTGTCCGCAGCCATGGCAAAATCACCACCAAAGACAGCAATACCACCAAAACCGCACACAGCGAAAAAAACAAAATCAAACTTGTTGTCATAAATTGCACACCTTATTTTGCCGTCTTATCTGGCGAATTGGTTTGATGGTTGGCATTGTCGCCATGATTTGTGCCAGCATGATTTTTGTCATGATGACTTGTGCCATAATGCGATAAAATCTTGGCAAGTTTTGCTTCTTCGCCACTTGATAACGGTGCATTGCCAATGTCAGCCACCGCCGTCCGCCCTTTTTTGGCTTTATAAATCCAACCCAACAACAGCAGCACCAACAATATTGGCGGAAAAAACCACAAAATCCAAGTCGATGGACGCACTGGCGGCTTATAGCTGATATAATCGCCATAGCGTGCAAACATATAATCACGGATTTCGTCATCGGTGCGTCCTGCCTTGACCATCTCGTAGGTTTTTTGTTTCAAATCCTGAGCAATCGGTGCGTCTGAGCCTGCCAAATTTTGATTTTGACATTTTGGGCAACGCAGCTCTTCGATAAGTCTGCGATATTGCACTTCTTGGTTTGGTGAGTCAAATTCATAAATATCAATGCTGGCAAAGGCGGCACTTGCCACACTCATGCCCAAAAGCAAGGCGATGATTGCTGATTTCATAATATCCCCTTATTGACAGGCTTTCAGCTTGGCATTGGTATCCAGCGTCTGCTCGGCAACCGCTGTCAGACAAGACTCGATCTGCCCCCAATTACTCTCGCCAATCTCACCGACAATGTGCTTATAAACCACACCGTCAGCACCGACAACATAGCTTTCAGGTGCGCCCATTAAGCCCAAATCCAGTGCATATTCTCCAGAATTGTCTTGTAGTGAATAAACAAAAGGATCTTTGTTTTCGTTAAGATAATTTAAGGCATCAGACAGCTCATCTTTATAATTCACCCCAACCAAAGGCACACCTTTGGCGTGCAAATCCAACAAAAATGGGTGCTCGATGCGACAAGTTGGACACCACGAACCCCACACATTGAGAATGAATGGCTGTTTTGGCAAATCCGCCGCCGTCATCGTGCGTGTGGTGTCGGATAATAACGGCAAATTAAAAGCTGGCAGCGGCTGACCAACCACACGGCTGGTGTTAATATGGCTGTCTTTGCCCAAATTCATAAACAACATCACAACAAATACCGCAAAAATCACCAGCGGAATGATAAACGCCAATAAACGCTTGTTTGACCGTGCCATAATTATGCCCCCATGTTGGTATTTGTTTGAATGACTTGTTTGTTTTTGAAGCGGTAACGCTTATCAGTGATGGCGACGGCAGCACCGATGGCCATCAAAATCGCTCCCAGCCATATCCAGCGCACCATTGGCTTGACATACACACGCACCGCCCAAGTGTTCACATCGACCTGACCGTTGTCTTTGGCGATTGGCTCGCCCAGTGCCACATACATCTCGTTAAACAGACTTGGACGAATGCCCACTTCGGTCATCGGCATCATGCTGACCACATAGTTGCGTTTTTGTGGGTACAGCGTGCTGATGAGTTTGCCATCATGCTTGACGGTGATGGTGGCTTGGGTGGCGTCATAGTTCGCCCCTTTGATGGTCTCAAATTCTTGCAAATAAAAATCATAACCCTGCACATGCACGCTATCGCCCACCGTCATGGCGATGTCTTTTTCGATGCTCATGCTGGTGGTCGCTGCCACACCCATCACACAGACCAGCACACCAATATGGGCAATTTGCATACCCCAGTAGCTTGGGCTAAGTTTTGTCAAGCCTGCCGCCAAACTGTGTTTTTGGTGACGGAGTTTGTCTTTAATATCAAGCACCACAAACGCCAGCACCCATATCGACAGCACCGCCGAAATCTCAACGCTATAATCAAAAACATAGCTCTCTGCCAGCTGTGCCACCATATACGCCAGCACCGAACCCAGTACCAAAGCACTCACAGCACATGCCAAGATACTGGTCAGCAGCGGCCGACTGTCGTATTTATAACGCATGACAGCACCGACACCCATAAAGCCTAGCAGCAGCCAAGTCAATGGCACAAATAACGCATTAAAGTACGGCGGTCCAACAGACACCTGTCCCAAATGGAAAAATTCTGCAATCATCGGATACAGCGTGCCAAGCAGCACCACCAAAGTAGCAATCAACAAAATCAGATTATTAATCACCAGCATCGATTCACGAGATTTTAGCCGATAGCTACTCTCCACGGTCAATCGCCAGCCACGCAGGGCAAACATCAGCAAACCAAAGCCAATGACAATCGCCAAAATCGCCAGTACTGCCAAGCCACGAGTTGGGTCGGCGGCGAACGAATGCACCGAAGTAATCACGCCAGAGCGTACCATAAAAGTACCCAGCAGGCTTAACGCAAAGGCAAAAATCGCCAGCATCATCGTCCATGCCTTGAACACACCCCTCTTTTCGGTAACTGCCAACGAATGCAGCAAGGCAGTCGATGCCAGCCACGGCATCAAAGACGCATTTTCCACAGGGTCCCAAAACCACCAGCCGCCCCAGCCCAATTCATAGTATGCCCACCATGAACCCAAAGCGATGCCCAGCGTCAAAAACGCCCACGCCATCAGCGTCCAAGGTCGGCTCCAGCGAGTCCAAACGGCGTCCAAGCGACCTGCCCACAATGCCGCCATACAAAAGGCAAACGGCACTGCCAGCCCCACATAGCCCATGTATAGCATTGGCGGGTGAAAAATCAAACCGGGGTCTTGTAGCAGCGGATTAAGATCCGCCCCATCGACAGGTAAATTGGGCAGTACACGGTCAAATGGCGATGAAGTAAAAATCATCATCGTCAGCATCATCGCCTGCACACCGCCCAAAATCGACAGCACTCTGGCTCGCATATCCAGTGGCAGCCCACGACTAAACACCGACACCAGCATGCACCAAGTCGCCAAAATCATCATCCATAAAAGCAGCGAGCCTTCATGTCCGCCCCAAGTTGCCGACAGTTTATAATACCAAGGCAGCAAACTGTTTGACTGCTTGGCAACATACACCAAGCTAAAATCATTGTACAAAAACCCAGCAATCAATGCCAAAAACGACAGCATCATCGCCAAAAATTGTGCCACGGTCAAGCTGGGTGCCAGCCGTTGCCATTGCACCTGATGTTTTATCACGCCGATGGCAGGCAGTATCGCCTGTAATATCGCCAGCACAAAAGCGGATAATAATGAAAAATATCCAAGTTCTGTTATTAACATGCTCAGTCACTCATTTTGCCTTGCAAGTTTGCAGGGTTTTACGATTCATCTTGGTTGGCTTATTTGGCTAATCAGATGATAAGTTGCTTATTTTCAAATAGTTTTTTAAGTATTTTTTTTAATTTTGCCATTAATGTTGGCAAAATATCACGATGCAATTTTATAGATAAATTAAATAAAATTCATAAAATTATTTCATAAAAATTTTATATAAATATAAAACCAGTATCAAATTTAAATCAACAATACATTTAAATAAATTTACATCTGTTTAAATGTATTTTAGAAAAATACCACAGTCAAATGCAGCCAGCCTGCCAAAAATCCAGTGATACCGCCCAAAATAATTAAGGTTGTTTCATCTTCTTGAAAAGCTGGTCTTAATAAATTTTGAAATTCTTTGGGTGTCAAAGCACGGATACGACTCTCAAACAAGCCAAAAATCTTGCTGGCACGAGAAGTGTTGAGCTTAGGATCACGGATTGGCACCATGGTGGCATCGATGGATTTGTCCAAAATCATGTCCTTAAAGGTGCTAAGGTCATGCTCGTCCATGCCGACTTTTAGCGTGGTGGCGACCACAGGCTCATCAAGCATGGCATACAGATGTCTCTTGAGCAGCTCTCTGGTCTTATCGGCTCGGCTGCCGTACATCATTTCGTGCATGATATTTTCAAGCGTTACCAACTCTTTGACGACAATTTCGGCAAACACGCTCGACACTTCGTCTTGACGCTTCATAAAACCACCCTGCCAATTGTAGCGATGCCAATGCGGACGCAGCCAAATGGTGCGTTTTTTGCCGTCCACCATCTCATAGCGAAACAGACGAATGAACGGTATCCTGTGTGGCTCAACTGGGTTAAACACCATCCAAATGGCAATCCAGTTGGTCAAAGCCCCCCAAATCATCGCAAAAAATGGCACTGTCCAATGCTGCGGTACAAAATAAAAAATCGCCATCTGCAGCACACCAAACACAAAGCCAATCAAGGCACTGATTTTCCAAATAAAATTAATCTCTTTTTTGCCGACACGCAAAAACATATCCACCATCAGCTTGCGATCGTTTTCCATTTTGGTAACAATCATCGCACGCATATCCACCAAGGACTCGACATTATAAGTCAAATCCAGCACCAAAGATTTCATAATATCAGGCAACTGGGCGTGTACATGCGAATAAATGCGGCGGCGAATGGCATAAGGCAGATGCGTCCATAGCGTATAAGACCGCTCCAGCATAATCTCATCAATGAGATTTTCTAGGTTTTTATCGACCGTTTCGGTGATAAAATCCGCCATCTCTTCAGGCTCCATCGCCTGAAAAAACTCGTCCAAAGAACCCAATTTGGATAAGGTTTGATCGACAATCACCCCAGAGATTTTGCCTGCCTTGGCAGGTACGATACCCTGCCAGCCCAAGCCTTTTAGCCCAAATGGCATCTTATCGATGGCAATGCCCCAAAACTTAATTGGGCGAAATAGCATCTCCAACGCCATCCAAACATGCGCCCAAGTGACAAACGCCGTGACTGGCGGAATGGTCAGCATGGCGATAAATTCAGGGTGTGCTGCTAAGGCTTGCCAAACAGATGAAAACATAACGATATCTTGGGTTTGATTGCAATGGATTTATCAAAAAGTTTTGGGTGCTTGTTAAGTAATCTTGGTAAATTTGGTCGATTCGGTTAATTTGGACAAAGTTTAACCTTGTATTGTACCATACTTCCCAGACTGGTGTGATAAAATGATGCAATTAATGCTATCACAAAATCACAACATACGGTAAAATAAAGCCGCAAAACGACGCTGCCAAATCGCACGATAACTGATTGCAATCGATCGCCAGCTAATCGCCAATTTTCAATGCATCATTGATTTTGGGTAACTTGTCCGAAGTTTTTGATCAGTATTTTAAATCATTTTTAATGTAAGTTAATATTAAATTAAATACAAATAAAACACCATGAAATCCCCCAAAAAACCAGCACAAAGACCATCGCCCAAATCACGACACAAACCCAGCAATCAAGTGCGTATCATCGGCGGTCTGCACAAGCGTCGCCTGCTAAACTTTATCGACGCTGACGGTCTGCGTCCCACGCCTGATCGCTTGCGTGAGACGATTTTTAATTGGCTGACAGGTCAGCTGTATCATGCCAAAGTGCTGGATACTTGTGCTGGTAGTGGTGCGTTGGGCTTTGAAGCCATCTCTCGTGGGGCGATGATGGCGACACTGATTGAGCCAAATACTGCCCAAGCTCACCTGCTGGCCGACAACGCCAAATCGCTGCGTATCGATGAGCAAATGACCGTTATCAATCACGATGCCCTGCACGCTTTGCCGACTTTGACAGGTGTATTTGACATTGTTTTTATCGATCCGCCCTATGCTTTGAATTTGTGGCGACCGATTTTGACCACTTTATTGGACAATCGGTTGATTACAGCAGACAGCTTGATTTATCTGGAAGCAGACAAGCCGTTGGCGACGGTGCTGGGCGATGATTTGCTGGCAGCTTTTGAGATTGTCAAAGATACCAAAGTGGGGCAAGCTGGTGCTTATTTGCTAAAATTGGCACAGTCATCTTGATACAGCCACTTTAATGCAATCATTTTAATGCAGCCACCTTGATGCATTCACCTTGCAGATAATCACTTTTATGCAATCATATTGGTATAGTCAAATTGTCCTGATTTGACCATCATTTGCCAAAATTTATCGCAATTGACCACAATTAACCAAAGGTTTTTTACCGACCCAAAAAATAACTGTGCAAAAGTCCATAAAAAAAACTTGATTTTTTTGTCATAAAAAGGCATAGTTAGCTTTTGGATTTTACCCAGTCGCTTGTTGCGGTTGGGCGTTTTTCACCAGACAAAGGTAGTATGACATGGCAGAAAAAATGGTCGTTGGCTTAGTGGGTTGGCGTGGCATGGTTGGCTCGGTGTTGATGAGCCGTATGGTCGAAGAAGGCGACTTTGAACACATCACGCCTGTGTTTTTTTCAACCAGTAATGCAGGCGGCAAAGCCCCTGATTTTGGTGTCGATGCTGGTACGCTAAAGGACGCATCGGACATCAATGAGCTTGCCAAGTGCGACACCATCATCACCTGCCAAGGTGGCGATTATACCAAACAAGTACATGGGGCATTGCGTGCCAGTGGCTGGAATGGCTACTGGATTGATGCTGCCAGCTCGCTACGCATGGACGATGATGCCATCATTATCCTAGACCCTGTCAATCGTGATGTGATTGACAACGCTCTTGCCAATGGCAAAAAAGACTTTATCGGCGGTAACTGCACCGTCAGCCTAATGCTGATGGCAATTGGTGAGCTGTTCCGCCGTGGTTGGGTTGAGTGGGTGTCTGCCATGACTTATCAAGCCGCTTCTGGTGCTGGGGCAAATAATATGCGCGAGTTGATCAGCGGCATGGGCGTGCTGCGTGATGCCGTCGCTGACCAACTTGCTGACCCTGCGTCTGCCATCTTGCAGATTGATAAAGCCATCGCCGACACGCAGCGTAGTGCTGATTTCCCAAAACAGCATTTTGGGGCGGTGTTGGCAGGCAGCTTAATTCCTTATATCGACAGCCAGCTGGATAATGGTCAATCTCGTGAAGAGTGGAAAGGTCAAGCCGAAACCAACAAAATTTTGGGCAAAACCGCTGACGACTTGATCAATATCGATGGTATCTGCGTGCGTGTGGGTGCGATGCGTTGCCACAGCCAAGCTCTGACCATCAAGCTGACCCAAGACATTCCGCTAGAGCAAATTGAGCAAGCCTTGCGTGAAAGCGATAACCCATGGCTCGATGTGGTCGAAAATGACAAGCCAGCCAGCATGGAACGCCTGACACCTGTGGCGGTAACAGGCACATTGGGCGTCGCCGTCGGTCGTCTGCGTAAGATGAACATGGGCGGCGAATACCTAACGGCGTTCACCGTGGGCGATCAGCTGCTTTGGGGTGCTGCCGAGCCGCTACGCCGTATGCTCGCTATCCTACAAGGCCGCATCTAACCTGTCCTGCCAGACAAAGCACATCAAGCCCTTTGATGTGCTTTTTTGTTATTTTGCCCTTTGGTTTGTTCGCCATTTGCTTTATAATAAACGCTTTTATCCATTATCTTTTATTAATATAAAGATACGGCAAGATACAGCCAATTTTGGGGCTTTTGTAGCTTTTGTGGCTGACAATGCCGACTTGGCAGCTTTTTGATGGTTTTGATTTTATGAATAACATTTGTGATGATTTGCCGATTGCTCTGATTTATGCTGGCGGCACTTTTGGCAGTCATGGCGTGCCATTGTCGCCTTTGGCTGCCGAGCAGTTTTTGCCCGTACTGAGCGAGCAATTATCCCAGCATGGCTATCAGGTGCAGATTTTGGATAATGAGATTGTCAAAGACTCCAGCACCTTGACGCCTGCGGATTTTGTGCAGTTTTATCAGCTTATTTTGCAGGCTTATCAATCAGGCCATCGCCGTTTTGTGCTGATTACTGGCACGGACAGTTTGAGTTTTTTGGCGGCATTTTTGGCAAACGCTTTGGCAGATTTTGACATCAGCCTTGTCATTACTGGCAGTATGCAGCCGCTACTGATTGCCGACAATCCAAATTATCAAATCGACACAGCCAGCGATGCTTGGGCAAATTTGAGCGAATCACTGGATTTGGCAATGGCAAATAACGGCATTTTTATGCAATTTTATCACAAGGCCATGAATGCCAAAAACACCCAAAAAATCAACAGCCAGTCGCACGATGCTTTTGTTGGTTTGCCTGCTGATTTTAGGCAATCACCCAGCCAGCCTGTATTGATTGATACTTATTTGGATAATTTACCCACCTTAATCCATGCCGCCAAACACACACAAATCCAAGCCATCTATGCCCTGCCCAACGACAGCGATGCTTTGGCTTATGCGTTAAATGCCGTCAATGATAAGACCAAAGCGGTGATTTTAATCGGCTTTGGGGCGGGCAATTTGCCCAAATCGGACGCCATTATCGCCGCCTTAGAGCAGCTGGCACAGCGTCAAATTGCCGTCATCTGCACCACCATGTGCGCCTATGGCGGCACGAACGCCAATTACGCCGCTGGAGCGTGGCAATATCAGCACGGTGTTTGGGCTGCAGGGAGTTTGAGCATCGCTGGCATTTATGGGCAAGCACTTTGGTTGGCTGTGAATCATCAGCTGGATTTGACACATTGGAAAATCTCATGAAACGACACACGCTCGCCGTTGGCATCGAATTTATCGGCACACGCTACCGTGGCTGGCAACGCCAAGAAGAAGTCGTTGGCGTGCAAGCCGTCATCGAAAAAGCCCTATCCACCATCGCCAATGAACCCATTGAGCTGATTGCCGCTGGCAGAACAGACGCTGGCGTACACGCTGGCAACATGATTGCTCATTTTACAACCACCGCCGAGCGTACAGCGTACAGCTGGCTGCGTGGGGCAAACAGTATGCTGCCTGATGATATTGCCCTGCGTTGGCTGACGCCCATGCCTGAGCATTTTCACGCACGATTTAGTGCCATCGCACGCCGCTATCGCTACATTACGCTCAATCAGCCCTACCGCCCTGCGATTTTACGCCATCAAGTAACGCACGAATTTGCACCGCTGGACATTGAGCAGATGATTGCCGCCAGTCGGCTGCTGGTCGGTACGCACGATTTTAGCAGTTTTCGTGCTGCCGCTTGCCAGTCCAATCAACCTGTCCGCACCGTCAGCCATGCCGATTTGTTCCGCCATGGCTCGTATTTAGTGCTAGACATTCAAGCCGATGGCTTTTTGCACCACATGGTGCGTAACATCATGGGGGCGTTATTTGCCATCGGACGCCATGAGATGAGCATTGCCGACTTATCAACGCTGATGGCGGCTCGTGATCGCAAGCTGGCACCGCCGACCGCTGCGGCAGATGGTTTGTATTTTATCAATGCTTATTATCCTGATGAATTTCAGTCACTGCTGCCTGATATACCACTGACCCCTTTGTGGTTAAATCTGCCTGCATGAGCCAATGATACCGACTGATGAATAAAATGCAGACAGTACTGTATTTTTGTTCAAAAAAAGAGTATAATAAACCAAATTTTTTCTTGATTATTAGATTATGGCAAAAAAAGACGACATCATCGAATTTGAAGGCGAAGTGATTGACACCTTGCCAAACACCCTGTTTAAAGTACGCCTAGACAATGGGCATGAGATTATCGCCCACATCTCTGGTAAGATGCGTAAGCACTATATCCGCATCTTGACTGGTGATAAGGTTAAGGTTGAGATGACCCCTTATGATTTGAGCAAAGGTCGCATCACCTACCGTGGCAAATAATTCCCAAACAAGCAAGTCCAGCCCTGCGGTTGGGCTTTTTGTTTGGTGAATACCCGCCAGATTATTACAATTTATTAATACCATAAAGCCATCAAAATCACGCCCAAAAGCCTATCCATGCTCTGTTGGGCTTATTTTTACCCTTATGAATACACCATTGACCATCTTGATTCATGGGCTGCACATGAATCCTTGGTATATGAAACCACTTGCCAAAAAGCTCAGCCGTGCAGGCTTAGCTACCTATTGCTACGGCTATCCCAGCCTAAGGCAATCCGTCGCCCAGCACAGTCAAGGTCTGCATGACTATCTGACACAGCATCACGATCCAAAGCAGCCGATTCATCTGGTTGGGCATAGTTTGGGCGGCTTGGTGATGCGGCATTTTTTGGCAAATCATCGCCAGTGGCAAGTGCAGCATTGTGTCACACTCGGCACGCCACACACTGGCAGCCAAGTAGCTCGTTACGCTTATCAATATTTGCCAATGCTTGTCAAGCCAGCCTACGCTGGGGCATTGGACGGCACTTGCCCACTACCGCCTGCTGATACCAAAATTGGCGTCATTGCTGGCAACCGACCAGTTGGTTTGGGATTGCCATTTATCGCACTGCACCGCCGACGACACCGCCTAACCGCTGCCGATGGTGAGCATGATGGTACGGTGTTTGTGTCTGAGACACGGCTTGAGAGTGCTTGCGATTATTTGGTTTTGCCAGTCAGTCATACAGGGCTAATGACTAATGATGCAGTGGCAAAACAGGTGATTTATTTTTTGCAACATGGGCAGTTTTGGCGTTAAGCAGTTAAATTTCATGCCATATTATTAATTTTTACAAATAAAACCATTTGTCAAAATTTTACTTTTAGCAAATCACCCATCACCCAAAACAACAAAAAGCCCATCATCAGATGAGCTTTTTGGCGAAACGCTTGAGTGGGATTAGAATTTGTATTCTAGACCACCACCGATGCCATATGACTTAGCTGTGTCATGGCTATCTTTTTCACGAAGGTATGCACTGTATAGGTGACCAGTGGTTTGTTTATTAAAGGCATATTTGCCACCCAATACTAGGCGTTGTGCGTCTGTATTTTCAGCACCTTCAACATTATCAACCACATCTACTTGACCGTAGGTAGACCATGGAGTTTGAGCCACTTTATAAGTGCCACTTACGGTAAACGCATTTTCTTTCTTAAGGTCTTTGCCACGAGCAGTGTTTTGATATAAAGCACCAACAGTAGCTGCTGGCGTTACATCGTAGCTACCGCTAACACGGATTGCTTTTAGGTCGCCAGCTTGAATATAGCTTGCACCTGCACGGTAAGCTGCTTCTGGCTCATATTGCACTGCCACACCAAAGGCATCACGACCTAGGTTGTCAGTAGCATTATTTTCATCAAGTACATACATCGCTGATGCAGTCAGACCATTGTATTTTGGTGATACATAGGCAAAAGTGTTGTTTGCACGAGGTGCATCAAAGCTTGCCAATACATTGTCACCACCAAGTACGCCACCTTCGGTAACATTGGCATAGTTTACAAAGTCATCAATCGCAGTTAGACGACCAGCAAGTAGTGTACCATAGGTTTTGTTAGAAAGACCTAGGTAAGTGTCACGAGACTTGAATTGTTGAGTGTCTGCATCGATGTCTACACGATACTCTAGTTTATAAACAAGATCGGTATTTGCAGTTAGGGCTTCAGAGCCTTTTAGGCCGATGCGTGAAGCATTTGAATTTAGTTGAGTGCGAGAGTCTTTGACGCTGCTGTTGTCGTTACCATCGACAGCGTCCAAAGTTAGGAATGCTTTACCGTAAACGGTCGGTGCTGCTTGGGCAGCAGTGACAGATAGAGCAGCGATAGCAGTTGCTAGAACTAGTTTTTTCATGGGTTTTCTCCACTTTAAATGGGCAGTCGTTGCCCTGTACAAGACTATTCGTCTAATGATGCATTGGCAGATTTGCTGATGCATCATGAACTGTGATGGTCGTCCATCGCCGATAGAGTAACATAAGATTACACAATGTAGCAATACAGATGACCAAGCTTCATACTGTGGGTATAGAATACCAAGTTTGAAATATTTTGCAATACCTTTTTGGGTGAAATTTTTTATCATGGTTGGATTGTTTTTATAACTAATTGATTTTTATAGTTTATCAAAAAATATAATTTTCAGTATTTTTTATTATTATGATAAAATTGGGCGATTTTTAGGGAAATTTGCTGATTTTTGGGTAACTTTTTGGGCGATTTTGGCGATAAATTTTATAATTTGTTACAACTTGGACGGCGTTTGGCTTGACAAAATGCACAAGATACGCATTTTCACTGGTGAAAATATGACTATACATTGTAGCAATATTACCCAACATTACTCAATTATCACAAATATTGCTGAAATTTTGTTAAGTGTTTTTATCGTCGCACTGCCAAATTCGCCCTTTTTCTTTTTTTATCACTATACCCAAATCCATCGGCTATCGATAACTGTGCTATAATAAAGGTATATGAATTGATGATAATTTCAATGACAACTGCACCAAACATGATTTGATACATTGGTAAATGATATGACACAGACACCGCACACCACCGACATCAGCGATGAAGACAACCTAAGCACCATCACCACCCAAAGCCGAGCCAAGACGGACATTAGCCACATTTATGAGTTTTTGGGCTGTCGCACTTCTGAGAGCTGGCTGACACTTGCCAAGGATAACCTGCCGCTGCTGCTACAAGACCATGCCAACTGCGAGAAAAAAGCTGCTGGCACGGCGATGAATTTGATTTTTCGTTATGAATTTCATCGTGAATTACAAGAAAAATTGGCACAACTGGTGCGTGAAGAAATGCTGCATTATGAGCAAGTGATTACCTTAATGAAACAGCGTGGCATTGATTGGCATCATCTGCCTGCAGGTCGCTATGCCAAAGGGCTACTCAAGCACAAACGCACCTACGAACCTGCGGCAATGGTCGATGTGCTGATTATTGGGGCGTTTATTGAAGCACGCTCCTGCGAGCGGTTTGGGGCGTTGGCAGATGTGATTGATGATGAGAAATTGGCACGCTATTATAAATATCTGCTAAAATCAGAAAGTCGCCATTATGAAGATTATTTGGCATTGGCACGCTCCATCACTGATGAGAGTATCGATGAGCGTGTGGCGTTTTTTAGACAAGTGGAGCGTGAGCTGATCGAGTCGCCAGATAGCGAACTCAGATTTCATAGTGGTACGCCTGATGAGACTTTGCTGGCAAGTTGATGATTTAACTTGATTTTTAAACTTTCTCATTTTGGCGATTGCGACAAAGGCGGCATGGATATGACAGCAAAACACTTTCTAACACCTGTGTATGATGCCAAGTCGGTGAAGGCGTGGGAGCAGCGTTGGTTTGAGCTTGGTAATCAGAGCTTTGGGCTGATGCAGCAGGCGGCATTGGCGATGGCAAATACCCTAAAATCACACCTAAAGGCTGGCAGTCGGCTCTGCATTTGGTGTGGTAGCGGCAATAATGGCGGCGATGGCTATCTGCTCGGCGTGTATCTGTCGGCGTGGTATCAGGTGCATATTTATCAGGTCGCCACACCAAGCAGCACCGACGCCATACAAGCCCAACAAATCGCCAAAAACACCCTGCCGATAACCAATCACCCTGTCAGTGCCGATGTGCATATTGATGCGATGTTTGGCAATGGGCTGATGCGTCCGCTGTCTGATGCGTGGTGCGATGTGATTGAGCAATTTAACGCCGCCGATGGGCAAAAAATCGCCATTGACCTGCCCACAGGGCTGCACCCTGATACTGGCATGCCCCTGCCCAAATGCGTGTCTGTCGATATGACGCTGTGCTTGATGGGTTATAAAGCGGGTCTTTTGATGGGTCATGCCAAAAGCCATGTGGGGCAAATCATCAATCACCCACTAATCCCTGCCGATAATCAGCTGTCGCCCATTGCCAGTATTGATAATGCCCTGCCTAAGCTTGCTCGCCACACTCAGCACAGTCATCAGCACAAAGGCAACTATGGCTCGGTAATGGTCGTTGGTGGCTGTGCGACAATGGGCGGTGCGGTCATCATGAGTGCCGAAGCTGCCATAAAAACAGGTGCTGGGCGTGTTACCGTGATGACCCACCCTGCCCATCATGCCGCCATTCTTGCTCGCTCGCCCAATCTGATGCTTGGTGATATTCATCACATTTGCCCAAAGCAACTATCGGCAATGACCGCCGTCTGTATCGGCATGGGGCTTGGGCGAGATCTGTGGTCTGAGCGGGTTTTTGATGAATGGCTGGCGGCATTGATGGATTTGCCAATCACAGTCGCGCTGGACGCTGATGGCTTGTGGCATCTGGGGCGTGATAAATATCAAGGCATTCGTCTGCCCAGCCACTTTATCGGCACACCACACCATGCCGAAGCTGGGCGACTGCTAGGCATCAGTGCCGATGCCGTGGAGAGCGACCGCATCGCCGCCATCAAAGCCCTACAACATCGCTACGGCGGTCAGTGGCTGCTCAAGGGGGCAAATTCGCTAACCATCGATGACCAAGCCAATGTCCGCATCTGCACACTGGGCAATGCAGCCATGGCAACCGCTGGCATGGGCGATATGCTGTCTGGCATGATGGCAGGAATCCTGGCTCAAGCACCAACCGCCACCATCGCTGCCATCACTGCCCTACATGCTCACTGTGGCGATTTGCTGGCAAAAGATAGCCTAGTGGTTGATGTCAATCAAATGGCGGTAGTGGCAAATCGGTTGTTGGCGGAGTTTTGATCGCTGACAGCAAGGGAAATTTTTAAAAATTGGCTTGGGTGATAATATCAAATACCATTACAGATAATATCAATATCGCAATTCCGCCAATCGTTAATGAGTGCCAATAAATGCCGTTAGAAATTTAAACTTAAAATGTAAACTTCAAACGGCATTTTTTTATAAAGCAGAAGCCACTTAATTTATTGAAAATAATCTGCTGCGCCTATTTTATTCTGCAACACATTGAAAAATAGATTGCTTGCGAAAGGCGTGAGCGGTTTTTTGGCAGTTTTTGATTCCAATCATAAAAGCCATTTAATCCACATGGCGTTTTTTAAATCCATCTTTAAGACATTAATGACTTGTTATAATGACATGGTTTTATTATCGTGTTGTCTTTAAAGCATCAGCATTGACATTAACACTCACAATCATCATGCCTGTATTTTATGTTCGATATTTGATGCTTTTAATAAATTGGCAATGCTTTGTGCTTGTGCTAGCGGCAAAAGATGGCTATCAATCTCAGCCCAGTCTTTTACTTTGATACTTTAGCTGATATATCCACAATGCTTTGTCATCAATTTTAATAAATGCACCAACCAAACTATCCATGATGACAAATGACAAAAAAGCCAAATATTTGCACTTTGAAATTTTAAAGCACAAAATATTTGACTCTGTTTTTGGCTTTGTTTATATTAAATAAACGAAGCACATTCACCCAACAATGATTGCCAGATTGGTAAACGGTAGCCACCGTTGTCGCACTCAAGGAGAAAACGATGACCCGCTTAATCCAAATCATCGTTCTTGTTGTCTTACCACTTCATCAGTAATGGTGCTTACCAAGCAATAAGCCCGCAGAATAATTAGCGTTATACCGTGGGCGTTAGATGGTATGACAGTACTGTCCAATGCCCTTTTTGCTCACTATCATAGTATCAAATAGGAAAAGTCAAGATGAGTTATAACAACACCGAATATGCCAAACGAGCCAAAGCCAATTATCGCAAGAAGCTACTTAAACAAATGAGCCTTACCTTTAGCCATCATGAGCAGGCGATTTATGACGATTTGCAAATGCTGGCTGCCCATTATGGCACGGCAAGCGGTGCGATTAAGGCGGCGATTGTTGCCCATGCCAAGACATTAAAGGAAGAATGACCCCCTCTTTTTTTTAGACAACAAAAAAGCCAAGCGTTTCACAACTTAAAAAGTTTAGAAATTACTTGACTTTTTTATTTAGTACACTTACAATGTACATATCAAAACAGGTGACGCAACACCTGTTTTGTAGGTTACCGCTGCTCACCTAACAAGCAGCAGCAACCACCCAGTAAGGAGTAAAGCGATGAAAACTTTTATCAGAATCGCAATTATCCTTGTGTTGATTATCTTACTACGCTCAAGTAGCTAAGTCAAGCATAATTAACCAAGCGGCTATCACCAGCGGTATCGGTGGTAGTCGCTACTGGGTCAAATTAGGAATGAATATGGCACTCACACCAAGTCAAATTGTCGCAAAATCAGACGCCAAGCGTGGCGTAAAAGCCAAAACCTACAAGCTGCCCATTGAGCTGATTGATAAAATCGCCCAGCTGTCAGAGCAGCACAATATTCCCCAAGGCGAGATTATCCGCCAAGCGGTGGGGGTCTGGGAGCAGCAGCAGTAAAAAGTCGTCAATACTTATCGCAATAAACTCTGGCTAATATCGCCCTTATCATCAGCCATAACAAGCCTGAAGCACTGAGCACCTTAGATGCCATCATCGCCCATCATCACTACTCAAGAGCAAAGGTAATTAAGGTGGCGTTGGTGGAATATGCCAAGATCCTTGAATTATAACAACGCTTGCACAGTTCGGTGCCTTGGTGCTGGCAGTAGTATCTTTTTGAGTGCTTGGCTTGCGGCTTGGTTTTTTTTGTACCATTGGTGTAAGCTCAAAATCGGAATATCGGTGGTCAAAAAAAACAGTCGTCTTTTAGAGTATGGCTTTCAATCAGCTCGGCAAGTTGGTGAAGTTTGTCGTCGTTCATTTTAATCGCTCGTTTATCAAATTAGGCAAGAATTAGCGTATTTTAGGCAAATAATACCATAAAAATAAGCCTATAATACGCAGCATCAAGCAAACACTCTTTTATAAAGAAAAACAAAAGATAAAAACTTGTCAAATTAGGCAATAATTGGATTGTTTTAGGCAAGTTTTATCACCAAAAACGCATTATAATAATCTCGTGTTCGTGATTTAACGGCACAGCATTTAAACCAAATAGGAGGTAAAAAATGTGGAAAGAAACCTTATCTGATCTAATCAAAGGCGTGGGCAACTTCGCCAAAGCAAACCCACCTGTGGCAAATGCGGTACGCCAACTCAATGCGACAGCCCGTGAAAATTCGGTGCTGGACGTCAAAACCCACGAACTGATCGCCTTGGCTGTTGCCGTAACTACTCGTTGCGACGGCTGTATTTCGGCACACGTCCACGCCGCCAAAAAAGCAGGGGCTAGCAAAGAAGAAGTTGCCGCTGCTCTCGGCACGGCGATTGCATTAAATACAGGTGCAGCTTATGTGTATTCAGGCCGTGTGGTTGATGCTTATGATGAGCTGTAAAACGTTCGCTGAAGTATTTGCCTAACCGCAAGCCCCAGCTTTGTACTGGGGTTTTAACTTTCTCTTTAATTACATCAACCAAGCGGGCAAAGATGTTGGCTTAATTATGAATGTGGAGCAAGCCCAACACACCAACACCCTAAATGCTCACCGCTTGTTAAAATGGGCAAGTTCCCAAGTTAAAGGCGACGAGCTGAACGCTAAACTTTACCACGCCTATTTTACCGACAGTCAAAATTTGGCGGATTTGGCAACTTTAACCAACCTTGCCGAGCAAGCAGGCTTAGACAAAACCGAAGCTGTTGCAATGTTGCAATCCGACGCTTTTAAAGCAGAAAGCCTTGCCGATGAAAACGAAGCACGAGCCAAAGGCATTCATTCCGTGCCAGCTTTTGTGTTTAACGACAAATACTTGATTTCAGGGGCCCAGCCTGTACAAGTCTTTTTACAAGTACTCGCCCAGCTACAAGCCGAAGAAAGCAAGCAACCTCAAACCTTGCTTAATGGACAGACTTGTGGGATTGATGGGTGTGAGTAAATTGATTTTTGACTGTTTGTTAAAAAGAGCGGACGGTTTTTTGAGAGTTTTTTAATGAAAAATACCGTCTGAAGTTTAAATTTCCAGACGGTATTTTTTATTTTTAAAGTTCCCAATTTTTACAAAGTCTAGCTAATAATTCAACTTGTCTTTTTTGTACAATTTCAGGTCTCCATTCTTCTTCATGTAATACTTGAGTAGTTAAAGCATATGATGAAACATTATTATTTCCTTTAAAGTATTTATCTTTTTTCGTTTTAAAGTCCCAATTAGATGCAGCAGAATTTCTTCGCTTATTTAGCGGTATAAGGTTAGCTAGGCGATGCAACCATAATTTGTGTTCCTCATCAGACCAAAATTGTCGCCACTGGCTATCAATTTTCTGTGGCAAAACATGTTCAATAGTCAATAGCCCCACTTGATTTTGATAATTTGCGGCTCCATCAGAAACCATTGTATCTAATCTTAAAATGAGATAATTTCTTCTCCCTACTGTCATTTCATTATAAATATTATTATTCAATAATGTTTTAAAAGACTTTTTCTCTTCGTCATCTAATAATAATTTTTCAGTACATTGTCTTGGATTATTTTCCAACTCTTTTAGTATTGAACCATATCGTTCAATACGTTTATTAACATCTTTTGCAGATAAATATAGATAAGAAGTTAAAATTTCTAAATATTTAAAGAATTGGACTGCTTGTTCTTCATCAGGTTTTTGATACAAAAATAATATAGCCACAGGCAGCCACTCAGAAAATCCTACACGATTTAACCAAGTAATATATTGTTTTATCTCTAGTTGATATTTTGGGGTCGGATAATTATTATTTTTCAATATACCAAATGCTGAAGCATAACTAGAAAGTTCATCATCAATAAAACCTGTAATAGAAGAAATTTTAGGCAGAACTTTTTCCTGTAATTCTTCTAAAATACTTCTTTGGGCTTTCACTTTCAGTTCAATCATACGAATATGCGTAAATAATTCATTAAAATAATTTCTCCCTAACTCTTGTTCTAAATCCTCCCATTTTCTAGTATATTCGTCTTGCTCTGTTTGTATATTCCCTATTAAATCTGCTTTCAAAATATCTGTTGGTAATAAATCTAATCCACGATTGTTCATAACAGAAAAAATACGAAATGCAGATTTTTGAGTAGGTGTAGAGACAATAACTAAACAACATTTCTGAATTAGGAAACTAAAAAACTTAAAAATATCGGTATTATTATTATGAAATGTACTTTGAATACGACCTAACACTGCTTTTGCATTTTTAACAATATTTTTTTGAGCCTCCGTCTTACAGTCATGATCTATATTCAAATTATTTAATTCCTCAAACCTTAGTTCTTGAATATATTTTCTAAAAAAATCTTTATCGCGCTGACGAAGTGTTAATCTTGGTTGTGCAGCAAGATTCTGCGCTTTTTTAGCGGGTTGTTGCAAGATTTCTTGACCCTCAGCTTTATCTTCATCTGAGAAATAGTGGGTTAATGCAGCAATTAATATGGTTAAACTGGTTAGCCGTTGTTGACCATCAACCACGTCGCATAGTGGTTCGCGATCTTTTTTAATAACCACAATACTACCTAAAAAATAGCTTTCATCTGTTTTTAGCTGATAAAAGTCGTACAAATCATCAAATAGCTGTTTGATATGTTTTTCTTCCCAAGAATATGGTCGTTGATAATCAGGTATTTTATACTGAAAATCTGAACTAAACACTTTACTTAAATAAAATGCTTCACCGTTAATAGCATAATCTTGAATGCTCATATTTATTCCTTAGTTAATCATATGTGTAAATATATTATCAAACAGAACAGCCCTATGCAACGGCACATTCACCAACCAATCTCGCTCACAAAAAAAATCAACCATTGAAAAACGAATCGCTTGTTCAGGCTAAAACTGTTCCTCATAGACTTTCAAACTTTTGACTTTTGGATTTTCTTCGACTTTTTTTACTTCAAAAAATCTCTCAGGTTCTTTAATAGATTCTTTAATCTAGAGATGTTTTGATAAAAAAAGGTTGGAATATCGGCAAGCCGCTCTGCCATCATATTGTTTTTTGCGATTGCATTTCTCAGCCTTACAAATTCGGATTGAGCCATTTTTCGGCAGTTTTAATATCCCAACCCTTACGCCGTGCATAGTCTTCTAGCTGATCGGAGCTGATTTTGCCGACATTAAAATAGGTGCTGTCAGGGTGGCTATAATAAAAGCCCGATACGCTCGATGGCGGCCACATGGCAAAGCTCTCGGTCAGATAAGTGCCGATGGCTTGGGTGGTGTCCAGCCACGCAAACAGCTTGCCTTTTTCGGTATGCTCAGGGCAGGCGGGATAGCCGGGAGCAGGACGGATACCGATGTATTTTTCTTTAATCAGCTCTTCGTTGCTTAGATTTTCGTCGCTTTGATAGCCCCAGTATTGCTTACGGATCATTTCGTGTAGTTTTTCGGCAAAGCCTTCGGCAAAGCGATCGCACACCGCCTGCACCATGATGGCGTTATAGTCATCGCCTTTTGCCTTATAATCATCAGCCAGCTCTTCTGAGCCAAAAATCGACACCGTAAAGCCACCCAAATAATCGCCATCATTGGGCGAAATAAAGTCCGCCAAGCTATAATTTGGCTTACCTGTCACCTTATCCGACTGCTGGCGTAGATGCTCAAAATGGTACTGCTCATCGCCCTTTTCGTCATAGACGGCAACCGTGTCAGGGGCAATACGCTTGGCTTTTTCTAGGCGGAACACTGCCTTGGCGGTAACTGATTTTTCTTTAATAAATCGCTCAATCATCGCCATCGCATCAGCAAATAGCGTCTTGGCTTCAGCCCCAACCACTTCATCGTCAAAGATTTTTGGATATTTACCAACCAAACCCCACGAAATAAAAAACGGTGTCCAATCCACATAAGGCAAAATCTCACCAAGCGGATAATCGTCCAGCACCACTTGACCTGTTTGTTTAGGCACAGGCGGCGTGTAATTATCCCAATCTGCCATAAAACCTTGCTCAACCGCTTCCAAATAGCTCAGTTTGGCGGCTTTTGGCTTGCGATTTGCCAAGCGTTCACGCACTTCGGCGTATTCTTGGCGAATGTCAGCGACAAAATCGGCTTTTTTGTCCTTAGACAGCAGCGTCGTCGCCACACCCACCGCACGGCTGGCATCTGCCACATAGACCACGATGTCATTTTGGTAATTTGGCTCAATCTTCACCGCCGTATGTGCCTTGGAAGTGGTCGCACCGCCGATGAGTAGCGGCAAATAAAAGCCCTGCTCTTGCATCTGCTTGGCGACATAGACCATCTCGTCCAGACTTGGGGTAATCAGCCCAGACAAACCAATAATATCCACATTTTCACGCTTGGCAGTCTCCAAAATCGTCTCACAAGGCACCATCACCCCAAGATCGATAATCTCATAGCCATTACAGCCCAAAACCACGCCGACGATGTTTTTGCCAATGTCATGCACATCACCTTTGACTGTCGCCATCAGCACCTTGCCCTTAGACTCGCCTGCCACCTTTTCAGCTTCGATATAAGGGTTTAGCCATGCCACCGCTTGCTTCATCACTCGGGCGGATTTGACCACCTGCGGCAAAAACATCTTACCTGCCCCAAACAAATCACCCACCACATTCATGCCGTCCATCAGCGGCCCTTCGATGACATCAAGCGGACGGGGGAATTTTTGGCGAGCTTCTTCGGTGTCTTCGTTGATAAAAGTGGTGATGCCCTTGACCAAAGCGTGTTCGATGCGTTTTTCGACAGGCAATTCACGCCACGCCAAGTCCACGCCTGCGTCTTTTTTCTTATCGCCTGAATGATAATGCTCGGCAACTTCCAGCAGCTTTTCGGTCGCTTCGTTATTGTCATTATTGCGGTTTAAAATCACATCTTCGATGGCATTTCTGGCGTCAATCTCAATCTCATCATACAGCTCCAGCATGGCAGGATTGACAATGCCCATCGTCATGCCATTGTTAATCGCATGGTACAAAAACACCGCATGAATCGCTTCACGAATCGGATTACCACGGAACGAAAACGACACATTAGACACACCGCCTGACACCATGGCGTTGGGCAGATTTTGGGTAATCCAGCCAGTGGCATTAATAAAATCCACGCCGTAGTTATTATGCTCTTCGATACCTGTGGCAACCGCAAAAATGTTAGGGTCAAAGATAATGTCTTCGCTAGGAAAACCGACTTCGTCCACCAAAATATCGTACGAGCGTTTACAAATCTCAATCTTGCGTGCTTCGGTGTCGGCCTGCCCCACTTCATCAAACGCCATCACAATCACCGCCGCCCCAAATCGCATACACAATTTGGCTTTGGCGACAAATTCATCATAGCCTTCTTTTAGCGAAATGGAATTGACAATCGGCTTGCCTTGCGTGCATTTTAGGCCAGCTTCGATGATGTCCCATTTACTTGAGTCAATCATGAGTGGCACTCGGCTAATGTCTGGCTCAGACGCCACCAAATTGACAAAATGGATCATCGCCTGCTTACTGTCAAGCATCGCCTCGTCCATGTTAATGTCCACCACTTGAGCACCGCCCTCAACTTGGTTGCGAGCAACATCGAGTGCTTCGGCGTATTCTTCGTTTTTAATCAGGCGTAAAAATTTCTTTGAACCTGTCACATTGGTACGCTCACCAACATTGACAAACAGGCTATCACGAGTGATATTAAACGCCTCTAGGCCCGACAAGCGGCACGCAGGCACATACTCAGGCAATGGTCGTGGTGCAAAAGGCGACACCTTCTCAACCATCATGCGAATATGCTCAGGGGTCGTACCACAGCAGCCGCCAACAATATTAACAATGCCAGACTTAGCAAAGCCCTCCACCATCGTAGCGGTCTCAATCGGCGTTTCGTCATATTCGCCAAATTCGTTCGGCAAGCCAGCGTTTGGGTGTGCTGAGACAAAAGTCTCACAAACATCGGATAAGGTTTTGACATGCGGTTTTAGTGCATCTGCCCCCAAAGCACAGTTAAAACCAATCGAAATCGGCTTAGCATGACGCACCGAATTATAAAAGGCTTCTGCCGTCTGCCCTGACAGCGTCCGCCCAGATGCGTCAGTAATCGTACCACTGATCATAATCGGCAGCTCAAAGCCAATCTGTTCAAACACCCCTGTTACCGCAAAAATCGCCGCTTTGGCATTTAGCGTGTCAAACACTGTCTCAATCAAGATAATATCAGCACCGCCTTCGATGAGTGCCAAGGTGCTTTCGGTATAATTATCCACCAGCTCATCAAAAGTAACATTACGAAATGCTGGGTCATTGACATCAGGCGAGATGGAGCAAGTGCGAGAAGTCGGCCCAATGACACCTGCCACAAAGCGCGGCTTATTAGGAGTTAAAGCATTATACTCATCACACGCCAAACGAGCCAAACGAGCCGCTTCACGGTTAATCTCATAGGTCAGATGCTCCATGTGATAATCCGCCATCGAAATCTGCGTGCCATTAAAGCTGTTGGTTTCGATGATGTCTGCACCAGCCTCAAGATAGCTTTTGTGAATCGCTAGGATAATATCTGGCTGAGTCAGCACCAGCAAATCGTTATTGCCCTTGACATCGTTATTAATATTGGCAAAACGCTCACCACGGTAGTCGCTTTCTGCCAATTTATAATTTTGGATCTCTGTACCCATCGCCCCATCAAGAAATAAAATCCGCTCAGATAGCAGCTGACTTAACCGTGCTTTATTGCTTGCTTGAGTCGCTTGATGAGCAAAATGCTTGGGCGGCGTTAGAGTAAAATTATCAGGATTGTGTGGCTTGTGGGCGGTATTGTTGCTTGCTGAGACGCTCATAGAATATCCAAATGTTCAATTGGCTAACAAATAAATTGGCTAATATTGGGTTATTATAACATTGAATGGTAGGATTTTTTAGCCTGTCTGTGATTTATCCAGTGCAGTTGTCAAGTGGCAAATCCAGTGGATAAATCAAGTGGATTTGTCAAACCAGTTTAACAATCAAAACTTGGTACTTAAACTTGATAATTAAGAATTCATCATTAAAGATTGATAATTAAACTGACAAAAAAACACCCACAGCGTCCATCGATGACAGATGGCTGTGGGTGTGGGCTTCTTGGTGTTATTTGATATTGATTAGCACACAGTGTATGCTATACCAAATTATTCACCAGATTTTTGCTCGTCTGATTTTTGTTCATCAGGCTTTTGTTCACCTGATTTTTGTTCATCAGGTTTTTCACCAGATTTTTGCTCGCCCAATTTCTTTTTGAGCTGCTTTTGGCGTTTGGCTTCGTCTTCGGCACGCCATTTGTCAGTTTTTAGCTCATCGGCCGTTGGGCGTGTTTCCAAGTTTGGCAAGCTGGTAATGCCCATTTCTTGGAATGCAAAAGCAAGGGTCATCAGCTCATCGGCTTTTCGCTCTTTATAAGTGTTTGGACTGTGTCCGTGATTTTCGGCAGCATATAGCAATGCTGGGCGACCGCAGCTTTCAATTTCTTGGAAACGTGCAACAAACTTATAAGAGTGCGATGGTACGACACGGTCGTCTCGCTTAGATGTCTGCACCAAAGTCGATGGGTAGCAAGTGCCAGCATTTAGGTTGTGATATGGTGAATAGCTCATCAACACATCATAGACGCGGCGACCCTCAGACGGCACACCATACTCTTCCATCCAGTACTGGGTGATGCCCATGTCTGCTTGGCGTAGCTGATCCAGTACCGCTACTTGTGGGAATGCCACACGGTACTTATCTGGGTGGCGAACCATTGCCGCACCGACCAACAGACCGCCGTTAGAGCCACCAATGATACCCAAATGATTAGGATCAGCATAGCCAGCTTGATTGAGATAATCAGCAGCAGCAGCAAAGTCATCATAGCCTGTCAAGCGTTTGGTGTGCTTAGCGGCATTTTGCCATTCATCACCATACTCGCCACCACCACGGATAAAGGCATGCGCCCAAACACCGCCATTTTCTAGCCATGCGGTATTGGCAGGGAAACCAAAGGCTTGATCATAAATCACGCCATAGCCGCCATAGCCATACAGCAAGGTTGGGTTTTTGCCATCTAAAGTAATGCCCTTTTTATAGCTGATGTTCATTGGGACTTGCGTGCCATCATAAGAAGTGTAGAATACTACTTTACTTTCATACTTGGTTTCGTCAAATGGTGTCAAGTCATAACGGCGAATGTCCAAAAACTCATCTTTGGCAATACTGTATTTATAGTCCGTCGGTGGGAATGTTGGGTTTTGGAAACGGAACTTCACATAGTTTTGGTTCGCTTCGGCATCGTTTTCGTCTTCTTCGTGGTTTGAGTCGGTTTGTTCTTTATCAACCACATTGCCAGACAGGTTGGAGATATAGCCTGCCCCTTGTGGTGGGGTTAAGTCTTTTAAGAATTCACCAGTTCTGGCATTGACCAGCTTAAGACGGCTCACACCATCTTTTAGATAAGTGACCAAGAAATAACCATCACCTTCTTCGTGATAATAGGCGTCACGCATCAAGTCCAAATCTTTTGGAATATCGACCACCACTTCACGCTTTTTCAGGTTATCCAGATTACTCTTGATTAGCTGACCTCTGCGGTCATTTTCACCACTGATAAACCAAACATTACGGGTTTTTGGGTCAAAATGTACCAATTTTGCCAAAATATTGTTGTTAAACGATGAATTATATCTGATAACTTTATTAAAGAATTTAGAATCATGCAAACGATAGACATCGCCCGTTTTTCGATCTTTAATATAGACAGAAGGCGCACCCCAATATGACACATCATCAAAAACCAAGTAGCGGTCATCATCACCATCAAAATAGATGCTATTAATCCAACCACCATCAACAGAATCGGAGCTGGCTTCAATAGGGTCATTAAAACGCTCTTTACCGATATCACGGCGATACACCCCACGCTGTGGCACGCTAGCACCGTAGTACAAAGTATCATCATCTGCCCATGTGGCCGTCAAGTTGTTTCTGTTTAGACCTTTGATAATAGGTGTAGCAAGTTTACCTGTATAGGCATCAACCACATGTAAAAATCTTGGATCAACATCAGATGAACCTTGATGTACAAAGAATGAGATATAAGAACCGTCTTTACTTACTTTGACACCTCTAAATGTGGCATTGCCATCTGGTGCCATCTGACCATCAGCAGAAAGTGTCGCTTGGTTAACCAACTCTGTACGAGTGCCATCTGGAGCAATTCGCTCAATACGGTTAAAACCATCGGCGTGGCGATAAAAGCGGATTTCACCGATTTTATCACGGTAAATGCGACTAAAAGTCTGCTCAACATCTTTTAAGGCATTATAGTTCTTTTGTAGCTGGTCATAAATTGGAGAGTTTTTGATATACTCATTGGTCACTTGGTTTTGGGCATTGACCCAATCATTGACTTCGCTGGAGACCTTGGGCTGTACCGTTTGTAGGTATTTGGTGGTCTCAGCTGCCAATGGGCGATCATCTTCAAAGCGAGTACCAATAAAGTTACGCTCACGGTCAGCATCGGTCTCTTTGGCAACATAAGCATCGATGTTGTCATACTCTTCAAGCCAGCGGTATTTGTCCACATGGGTTGCACTTGGGTAATGATCGACGCCATCATCTGGACCGTGTTGCTTGTCGATGTATTGAGCGTTTTTGATGCCTGCAGTATTGGCAGAGATACCAAATTCACCGCTCAAAAAAGGATCATAACCTTCTTCATGCAGGCGAGTTTTTGGGTAATTGATGTTGCTGTTGGTCTGTGTGGTTTCTTCGGCGTGTGCAGCCGCTGCATAGACGCACGATGCCACCGCCAATGCCAGCGTAGTCAGTTTTAATTTTATCATGGGGGATTCCTTAATTTTTTCCATGGCAAATTAACCTAGCAGTTATGCCTGTCAAGGGTAGGCTTACCCCACCCTTGCAGTTGATTGTTATGGTGCATCAGTTGTGCATTAGAAGGTAAAGACAACACCTATGCGTGCATTGTTATCAGTCAGCTTGCTGGTGTCTTGACCACCGACTTTATAGGTGGTTTTTTCGGTGTCATAACGACCATATAAGCGGACATTTGGGCGGACACGGTAGTCTAGCTGAGCATAGGCTTCTTTGGTATCAGCTTTGTCATACAGGTATTGCTCACCAGCACCGACATAAGAGAACATTGCCAAATCTTTCCAATCGCTATCTTCATATCGAGTATATAAAGCATCTGCATCATTGGTTAGAGCTGCAGCACCTGCTTTAAGATCTGTCTTGGCTTTTTTGCTGCCATAGCCAGCACTGACCTGAAAGACTGGGTTAATGTCATAAGCGACTTTTGCACCCAAATAATCAGTGGTACGCTTATCTAGCGAAGTATTAGGGCTGTCTGACATGGTTTCTTTTTTACGGCCGACATCAGCAGCGACCAAGAATTTGCCCGCTTGATATTCTAGCGATGCCGCGATACCATCAACTTTTTGTGGATAACGGTTTAGGGTATTTTTGTTAGTAGTCCACTGGTCATTTGCAATATTGGTTACAGGGTTAAAATTACTATGTGTATAACCCACTGCCACTCTTAGGCTTTGGTTATCCGCCACAGGGAAGCGATAACTGGCTGATGCACCATAACCTGAGTCCACTTTGGTGTTGTTTTCTTTAGTAACATCATTATAGCCTGCAAAGCTGTAATAAGCACTGGCTTGCAAGCCTTTGATACCATAATAATCAGCACGCACCGCACTGCTGCTAAAGATATCCAGTGGCGTGTCCGTGCCAGAGCGATTGACAAAGTTGGTATGTAGGTACTGACGGCCTAGGCTGATCGCCCCCAAATTACGCTTATCAAACGATAGGCTGGAGTTTGACAGATAAAAATCTCGTGAATCACTATAACCAAAACCGATATTACCCGTTACTCGCCAGTCGTTTGGTAGCTCTTGCGAACCACGAAAATCTACATAAGAGACACCATGACTTTGTCCTAGGCGTGGTTTTTTGTCAGTGGCTGATAATTCTGTGCCTGCTGGAACAACTCGGGTTTTATACCATTTCTTACTATTGCTATTATTGATGGTTGCTCTTGTCATTGAGTTTTGCACAACCAATTTCTCATCTTGCTTGGTGGCCTGCATATCAATCTGACCGCCAATATCCAAGGTCAGGCCGTCTTTTTTGTACAGATTATAAACCGCATGCGAGCTGGTGGCTGCCAAGATAGCACCTGTAACTAAGGCAAGTTTGGTCAATTGAAAAGTTTTTGTTGTTTTCATAAAAAATTCCTTTAATTTAAACATATTAGAATGAGAATGATACGCCAACATTGGTAGTTAACTGTTTACGGTTACTAAACTCGCCTTCGGTGATATAGTTGGTGCTTCGTAAGTCACTGACTGTACCATTCAGGGTAACACCTTTATATAGCTTATATTGCAAGCCGGCACTGTATCGCTCTTTTTTGACTCGGTTAAATACAACTGCTTCTGCACTAGAATAAGGCTCCAAACCAGCGTTCAAATCCAAAAGTTTTGCAAAGTCTGCCGGTCTGTCATTTTTAGAATTACTGCGTCCGTAGCTTAGTGTACCTTTTAGGCGTGGCGTAAATTCATAATTAAGCTTTGCACCGTAAGTGGTCTTATCGATCCCACTGGTTGCAACACCATTGTAAGTCTCTTGGCGTTTGCCATAATCCAAATCAACTTTCCAGTTGTTGTAATTAAAACCAACACCCAACAAGTAAGCATCTGCCTTTTGAGCTGCGTCATAGTAATATGAACTGTCATGACCTTTGCTACGAGCATAACCGCCTGCCAGTGTCAGCGTTTTTCTTGGGGCAAAATCAAACTCATATTTGGCAGAAGCACCATCACTATGATGCCAGCCTGTATCCTTGTTATCATTAATATCTGCCGACTGAGTTAGCATGTGATAAGCAGACAAGGTCAGATTGGGAATGCCTGTATAGCTGGCATTAATATTAGTACCTGAATCATTTAAAGTATTGAGCAGTCCCAAGCCAGTTTGGCTGACACCAAGTCCGTTATTATATCCACCGATGTTAATACTGCCCAATTCACCAAACGAACCAAAGTCAAAGCCCACACCCCAATAAGCACCCCAGTTGCTGGCAGAATTTTCTCTAGCTTCTACCACAAGAGAGCTGTTGGCGGTAATTTTTGGTGTTAATTTTTGGCTGGCGTAAAACTGGATTGTCCCTGTATTTAGCCCATCAAGTCTTAATTGCTCATCGCTATCCTTACGATCTTGGTTGGCAAGTACATCAGCAATGCTACCATTTTCACCAAAAATCTCAGGATCGCCATAAGTATAGTTAAACTTATTGGATCTTGTGCTAAATTCAGGATTGACTGTACCATAGATACCCAGAGTTAGGCCGTTTTTAACCGATGGTATCTGTAAATACATCGCATGAGCTGGCATTACAGCCAACGCCAAAGCAGATGCAGAAATCGCCCAGCAAAGCTGTCTAGCCAGTGGGTGAAGGTGGGGGGGGTGAGATGGCTTGTGCATAGAAAATCTGTTCTCCTTAACACCAAAAATAACATCCAAGTCATAGATACAAACGATTGATTAGCTAATCTTGTGTCATCAGACTTAGACGGCTACCGTATATCATTTGCTTACATAAACATAACTAAAGATTGTGCTAATGTAACCAAATGATACAAAAATTTTTGTTTTCGTAGAATAATGTTGATTTTGGAAATTGTCAAGAAAAAAAATAGCTTTTTTGTCTTTTTATTATGCTTGGTGGTTATAAGTCGTTATGGAATCTCAGACCAATAAATGGTGATTTTTATTTTCCCTTGTTTTAATATGGTTCATTATTGATAATTTGGCATGTCTTAATGTATCTTAGGTGAAAATTAATTGTCAATCCATCTTTATTACCATTATCAAATTATCTCAATTAAATTATCATGATCAATCCAGACAATACCACCCCTTCATTGACTTAGCCCGCCTGCTACCGCTATAATGAAAGCATGATTATCCTTAACTTATTTTGCCCAATTTAGCCAAACCGCCGATGACAAATACTTACCAAAATTATGACTTATCCGCCATGAACACCATGGCACTAAGCTCATACACAGACACTGCCATTATTGTCCATGATGAAAATCAGCTGCCAAGCATTCGCCCTACCACGCCGTGGTTTGTGCTGTCTGGTGGCAGTAATGTGCTGCTGCCCAGTCGCTTGCACGCCACAGTGATTCTGCCACGCATGATGGGCAAAACCGTCCTGCACGAAGACGAACAAAGCGTCCTGCTGCAAGTCAATGCTGGCGAAAATTGGCATGAGCTGGTCAGTGATTGCACCGCCAAAGGCTGGTACGGACTGGAGAATTTGGCACTGATTCCCGGTTTGGCAGGGGCAGCCCCTGTACAAAATATCGGTGCTTACGGCGTGCAGCTTGAAGATGTGCTAGACAGCGTGCGTGTCTATGAATGGGCAAGCGGTCAGTTTGTAACTTTGGATAATCGTGAGTGTCGTTTTGCTTATCGCCACAGCATTTTTAAGGACGAGCCAAACCGCTATCTGATCACCGCCATCACCCTACGCCTGCACAAAGACAGCACACGCACACGCTCAAGCTATGGCGATTTGCACACACACGCACAAGCCTTAGCACATGCTGATGGGCGTGATACCATCTGCCCTACAGATGTTTATCATGCGGTCATCGCCATTCGCCAAAGTAAATTGCCTGACCCCAAAGTTTTGGCAAATTGCGGCTCGTTTTTCCAAAACCCCATCATCTCGCTTGAGCAATTTAACCACTTAAAAGCCCAGCACCCAAATCTGCCCAGCTATCCTGCTTATGAACAATTTGTCAAAATCCCTGCAGGCTGGCTGATTGATCAAGCAGGACTCAAAGGCGGCGGCATCGCACCGATATTGACACACACCAAGCAGGCACTGGTCTTAACCAATCATGCACCGCTCATCGCCACCCAAGACGACATCGCCGCTACCACCTTGCACATCATCAAGACAGTGCAACAAAAATTTGGCATCACTTTGGTGCGTGAACCTGTCTGGGTCAATCACGATGGTAGCTATGCCTAACCACAACCCCAAACCGTCGGCATTACGCCGTATGGTCAAAAAACTGCTGCGATTTATCATCATCGGCAGTATCGGCGTCGCTGTGATTGTAGCAAGTATGCTGACGCCGATTTTTGCCAATGTCGGCACAGGGCTGTTGTCCTTATATTCCACGCTGACCTTGCCCAAAGTCTCCACCCCTGCCAGCAGCATTGTCCTGCTGGGTGGCGGATTGACACGCTCATCAACAGGCAATATCACGCTCAATCATTATAGCCAAAGCCGTGCCGATCAAGCCATCAGCCTACATCACGATAAGCCCTTAAACATCATCACCAGCGGTGTCGAATCGCCATGGCTGCGTGATTATCTGCTGGAGCATTTGGGACAAAAAGCCATCATCATCAACGAAAACGCCAGTATGAACACTTGCGAAAATGCCGTTTTTACCGCCAAATTACTTAGTCATCACGAGCTGCCCACCACCGCCTATCTGGTGACTGACCGCTACCACATGGCCAGAGCTCGTCGCCAGTTCGCCAAGGCTGGTATTGACACCATCGCCATACCAGCACCGCTTGCCATCAGTCCCAGCTGGACACGCCCAAAGGATAACCTGATCCACACTCGCCGCACGATTTATGAAATCGCTGCCTTGATGCGAGATATTTTCGCTCCCCAAGAAAATTGCCGCACGGACAATCAAATCAGCATCGAAGAAATCAGCACACCCCGCCGTGAACCAAAACTGTTTTTATAAATCGCTTTTATTTGCTTTTTTTTGCAAATTATTTATAAAATTATCCTTATCTTGATCTTGTGATTTTTCAACCTTGATTTGGCTTAGCTTAGCTTAACTTGATCTAACTTGGCTTATCTTAGCTATTTTGTCTTGAATGATTTTTGTTTAATGATTTGTGTTTCAATGATGCGATTTAAGGCATGATTTAGGATATTAACTCATTCAAACAGTCAAAGCCAATCGGTTAATTTTTTCAGGCACGGCAAAATCCGACAAAAATTTCACGCAAATTGATAAAAACCGATAAAAAACCCTTGCATTTGCAAAAAATTAAGCTATAATACCACGCATTGGAAGCTTGGCAGAGCGGTTGAATGCACCGGTCTTGAAAACCGGCGTGGGTTTATAGCCCACCGAGAGTTCGAATCTCTCAGCTTCCGCCATTATTTTTGATACATTTTGTATGATTTGTGATTGCAAATGATACAAGTTGCTTTTTATAGAGCATTAATATTAATAGTATTAATAGCTTTTGATAAGTTTTAGGAAGCTTGGCAGAGCGGTTGAATGCACCGGTCTTGAAAACCGGCGTGGGTTTATAGCCCACCGAGAGTTCGAATCTCTCAGCTTCCGCCATTATTATACGACGCCCCATCTGGTTGGATTGGGGCGTTTGTTTCTTTGATGTTTTTGTATGCTTTTATTTAAGGGTTGTATGGATAATAGCATGTTTTCGCCTGCCTTTATTCAAGGCTTGTTGGTATCTGGCGGCTTGATTGTCGCCATCGGCGCCCAAAATGCCTATGTACTCAAACAAGGCTTGCTAAAAAATCATATTTTTTGGGTGGCATTGACCTGTTTTTTGTGTGATTTTGTGCTAATCAGCTTTGGCGTACTTGGTTTTGGCTCGCTCATCAGCCAAAGCCCTATGGCAACCATCGTCCTTGCCATCGTTGGTGCGTTATTTTTGTTTGTCTATGGCTTGCGTGCGTTGCGTTCTGCCATCAGCGGCAGCAGTGGCTTGGCAATCGACTCAAGTCAGCAGCAAGCCACCATCGCCGCCACCATCGGCACGACTTTGGCACTCACCCTACTAAACCCCCATGTCTATCTGGACACCGTGGTGATTATCGGCGGTGTCGCAGGGACATTAACGCCAGAGCAAAAACTCGCCTTTTTGGCAGGTTCGCTCACAGCGTCCGCCCTGTGGTTTTTTGGCTTAGGCTACGGAGCCCGCCTGCTCATTCCTTTATTTAATAAACCTGTCACTTGGCGAGTCTTGGACGGCATAATCGCCTTAGTGATGTGGGCAATCGCCCTAAGCCTTGCCATGTATGCTTATCAGCTGTATTTGTCATGATGCCAATTTACCCTACCAATTTGGTTTAACTAATATTAAATTTAATCAATTCTAAATCAATGCTTGCTTTTGTAGTAAAAGCAAGCATTTTTTTTATATTGCCCAATTTTTATCAAAGTTTGTAACAAAAATCCATCATCAAACCCATAAAAATAATAAGTCATCAAACGCTTGGCGTGGATTTTTGATAATTTTGCAAGATTTTTTGGCAAAAATTTGTTATCATTATTCGTTTTAATCAACATTTATCAGCATTTGTTAGCGTGGTATTGTCAGCGTTTTAACGGCATTTTGGCGTTATTTTTATTTTTATTTTTCATCTAGAACTTTGATAAATAACAGGAAACTCATGAATATTCAACACATTTTATCCGATAAAATCAAACAAGCGATGATTGCAGCTGGGGCAAGCGAGCCAGTGGAAGCCTTGGTGCGTCAGTCAGGCAAGCCGCAATTTGGCGACTATCAAGCCAATGGCATCATGGCCGCCGCCAAAAAACTGGGCAAAAATCCCCGTGAATTTGCCCAAGCGGTGCTAGAGCAGCTCAATTTGGACGACATTGCCACCAAATTAGAAATTGCAGGTCCAGGTTTTATTAATATTTTCTTAAAAGATGAATGGCTAGCAAATTGTGTTGCCAAAGCAAATCAAAGCCAAACACTAGGCATTGACACCGACCAAAAACAGACCATCGTGGTGGACTATTCATCGCCCAATGTCGCCAAAGAAATGCATGTTGGGCATTTGCGTTCAACCATTATCGGTGATAGTGTCGTCCGCACACTGGAGTTTTTGGGCAATCAAGTGATTCGTGCCAATCATGTCGGCGACTGGGGAACGCAGTTTGGCATGCTGATTGCTTATTTAGAAAAAATGCAAAATGGCAACGCTACCGATATGGATCTGTCTGACTTAGAAGCCTTTTATCGTGAAGCCAAAGCCACTTATGACAATGATGCCGATTTTGCTGAAAAATCACGCAATTATGTGGTTAAACTTCAAAGTGGTGATGAATATTGCTTATCCATGTGGCGTAAGCTGGTGGATATCACCATGCAGCAGTGCCAACGCACCTACGATAGATTGAATGTTACACTAACCACCAAAGACACCATGGGTGAAAGTCTGTACAATCCGATGCTGCCTGATGTGGTACAGACGCTAAAAGACAAAGGCTTGGCAAGTGAAGATGATGGTGCAGTGGTTGTATTTTTAGATGAATTTAAAAATAAAGACGGCGATCCGATGGGCGTTATCGTCCAGAAAAAAGACGGTGGCTATCTGTACACCACCACCGACATCGCCGCCGCCAGCTATCGCTGCCACACGCTTAAAGCAGACCGTGCCATGGTGTTTTCGGACAGTCGCCAAGCACAGCACATGCAGCAGGCATGGCTGATTACCCGTAAAGGTGGCTTTGTGCCTGACGATTTTATCCTTGAGCATTTTACCTTTGGCATGATGCTAGGCAAAGATGGCAAGCCGTTTAAGACTCGCAGCGGTGGTACGGTAAAACTGGCCGATTTGTTGGACGAAGCGATTGAGCGAGCCAGCGTGTTGATTGACGAAAAAAATACCGAATTGAGCGACAGCGAAAAACAAGCGGTGATTGATGCGGTGGCTATCGGCGCGGTCAAATACTCGGATCTGTCCAAAAACCGCAACACCGACTATGTGTTTGATTGGGACAATATGCTGTCTTTTGAAGGCAACACCGCCCCTTATATGCAATACGCCTACACACGCATTCGCTCTATCTTTACCAAAGCTGGCTTGGATTTGCACGCTTTGACAGGCGAAATTGCCATCGGTAATGACAAAGAGCACCAGTTGGCGATTAAATTATTACAATTTGAAGAAGTGCTATTGTCAGTCGTCAAAGACGGCATGCCACATCTGTTGTGCCAATATCTGTTTGAATTGGCAGGCATTTTCTCAGGATTTTATGAATCCTGCCCAATTTTAAGCACCGAAGAGCCAACCAAAACCAGTCGTCTGCTGCTGGCTGCTTTGACCGCCAAAACGCTAAAACAGGGCTTGACCTTGCTTGGCATTAAGACCGTTGAAAAAATGTAATTTTGGCATGTGTCAGCGTATGATTGGTGTGTGATTAATCTATGAAAAACACGCAAGCATTTATCCACGGCTGCCAGTCCGCCCTGCCGATTGCCTTGGGCTATGTCCCTGTGGCGATTGCTTTTGGCATGGCAGCAGCGGCAGCGGATTTGCCGATTTGGATTATCATCGCCATGAGCGTGTTTATTTATGCAGGGGCCAGCCAGTTTTTGCTGTTTGCGTCTATCATGAGTGGTGCCAGCGTTTTGGCGATTGTTGGCTTGTGTGCTTTGCTTGACAGTCGGCATCTGCTTTATGCACCACTGATGAAGCGACATCTAAAATCCAGTCAAGGCATGATTTGGGTAGCACCGCTGATTACCGATGAAGTGTTTGCTACCGCCATGGCAAAGCTTGACGGCATCGAGCGACAAAAGCCATGGCTTGTCGGTCTGGCGGTGGTGTCGTGGGTGTCGTGGTGGGGTGGCACGATTTTGGGGATTTTTGGCGGTAAATTATTGGCAAATTACCCCATCATGAGTGCCACTATGAATTTTGCCTTTGTGGCGTTATTTGTTTCATTATCCACGCACGCCTTTCTCCAAGAACCCCGCTTTCGCCCTGCTTTGATCGTCGCAGCCATCATCGCCGTGCTATGTACGCACTTTGGTCATGGTGAAGTTGCCCTATTGGTGGCGGGATTTGCTGGTGTCATCGCCCAGTTCGTGCTTGATAAATGGCGACGCTGACCGCCAAACATTTAACAATAAACCGCCCACATAGCCAAATAATTTTAAAAACCTAAACCCAAAAATCATGTTCAACCAAGCCAATGTTACAACGCTTATCATCGCCGTCATCAGCATGGCAATTTTGACCGCCTTATCTCGTGCCTTGCCGTTTTTGTTGCCTGATGATTCGCCAGTGATTCGTTTTTTTACCGCCAAAAACTCTCCGTTGGCACCACTGGGCGGTGCAATCATCATTGCCATGACCATGGTACTTGCCGTGCCGTTTTTTGGCACAAGCGATGCTAACAGTCCTTGGCTTGCCAGTATTTTTGGCATCGTCGCCACCATCATCGCCACTTGGCGTGGCGTCAATACAGGCATGAGCGTGATTATTGGCATGATGGGGTTTTTATTGGGCGTGTTAATTGTTAAATTGTTTGGTTTATGATAGCTTATGACATTTGTAATAAGTGGTAATTAAAATTGGCTTAAAAATTATCCAATTATCCAATTATCTAATTATCTAATTATCCAATTATCTAATTATCCAATTATCCAATTATCCACCACTTTAGCACAACGCAGCTTATCAGCTAAAGCAAAATCACGCCTGCCGTTTGCATTGCCGCCATCGCCTGTGCCAGTGAGCCATTTTGATCAATGGCGGCGGTTGCGTCTTGGATTACATGGCAGCGAAAACCTGCCTTGATGGCGTCCATCGCTGTCCACGCCACGCAATAATCCAGAGCAATGCCGACCACATACACCGTGTCAATGCCACGCTCGTTCAAATATCCCGCCAAACCCGTACGCCTGCCATCGGCTTCAAAAAACGCCGAATAACTGTCCACCGCTGGGTGATAGCCCTTGCGGATAATCAGCTCGGCATGGGCGATGGACAAATCGGCATGAAAATCAGCGTCCGCCGTACCTTGTACACAGTGACTGGACCAAAGCACTTGCTTACCATAAGGCAAGTCAATGATTTCAAAAGGGTTCTTACCATGATGATTGTCGGCAAATGAGATGTGATTGGCTGGGTGATAATCTTGGGTCAAAATCACATGGTGAAATTTTGCCGCCAAGTTATTGATTGTTGGGATAATTTTCTTAGCACCAGCGACCGCCAAATTGCCGCCAATAAAGCCATTTTGCACATCAACGACAATCAATGCCGTGCTGTCTTGGTTGATTGAATCAATTGATACTGGCATACATACCCCCTTTACCGATTTGTTAAATTTATCTTACCAATAATTTTCAACAGCGATATTGCCCACGCCACGGCGGTTCATCGTCAAGCCCTGAGCCTTGAGTGCTTCTTTGGTGTCTTCGACCATCTGCGGATTGCCACACAACATCACATGGGCAGTGTCATCAAGGGCAACGCCAGTGGCTTTGGTCAATTCGCCATCATCAATCAGCTTAGGGATACGCTCAGACAAGCAGCCTGCCACTTTTTCTCTAGTAACAATCGGCAAATAATGAAAACGAGCCGCATTTTCGACCAGCGAGCCAAATTCATCAGCCAAATTGTTAATTTTTTCTTGATAAGCCAATTCTTGAGTCGTGCGAGCGCTGTACACCAGTACGATGTCTTGGTATTTTTCCCAGACATACAAATCCTGCAAAATCGACAAAAACGGCGCCAATCCTGTGCCTGTCGCCAATAGCCACAGAGTTTTTGGTGCTGGCTCTTGGTAGCGAGACAGCGTCAAAAAGCCAAACGGCATGGGATTAAGGTACAATTTATCGCCCACTTGCAGATGCTGCAATTGCGAAGTGAACGCCCCATCAGGCACGACCACCGAAAAAAACTCCAGCACTTCATCATAAGGCGATGATGCCACCGAATAAGCACGAAAAATGCGTGCTGCAATCGCAGGCTTGGGCTGGTCGGCATTGGCTGCCAATTCACTGGCTGCCATACCCAGACGGACAAATTGCCCTGCTTCAAAGCGAAAACCTTCAGGGCGTGTCGTGGTAAAACTGAACAATGTCGGCGACCAGACGGTTTTTGATAAGACGGTTATAGCAACTGCACTGTCATCGCTCATGATTATATTCCTGTGTTTGTGTTGTGTGTTTTATGCAAATTAAATTGTCGGCATTGTACTTGTCAGCAATACACCAAAATGATTTACCCAAAATCATGGTTTAAAATCATTTGTGTAAAATTAGCCAATTAAAATTGTCTGCTAAATTGCCACTATACCAAAGCCCACAAAACAAAACAAGCACCGATTGGTGCTTGTTTGTTGCTACTGATTTTAGCAGTAGTGTGGCGGATATTAGCGAACAAATGCCAAACTCGCCAGCTGCATCATGCCTTCTGGTAAAATACCAAACACCACAACCAGCAGCGTAACAATCATCACCATCACGCCACCAGCTTTGATGCCCCAATGTTCGTGGGCGTCAAATTCAAAATTGACTTTCGGTTTTTTGTACAGATTGACCAAAATGCGTAGGTAATAATACAAACCAATCGCACTGCCCAAAATAATCATGCCTGCTGCCCAAAACTGCAAACCCTGCACCGCCGCCAAGAAAATGGTGAACTTGGTGATAAAGCCTGCGGTCAGTGGAATGCCTGCCAAAGACAGCAACATCACCGTCAATACCGCCGTCAAAACTGGACGACGCCAGAACAGACCTTGATAAAAACGCAAATCGTCCGCTTCACCGCCAATGGAAGTGTGTCCACGCTCACGATATGGGCTAGACATCAGTGTAATCACCCCAAAGGCACCGATGGAAGTCAATGCATAAACCGCCATGTACATACTGACCAAGCCGATACTGCCTGCACCAACAGACAGCAGTGCAATCAGTGCATAGCCAATGTGGGCAATGGACGAATACGCCAGCATACGCTTTAGGTTGTCTTGACGGATTGCCAACAAGTTACCCAGTACAATGGACAGCACAATCACCACAATCAGCACGGTATCAAAGGCAGGTGTCATCATCGCCAAGCTGCCAATAAAGAAACGAAGTGCCAATGCCATCATGGCAACTTTGCTCACACTGGCCAAAAATGCCGCCACTGGTGCTGGCGCACCTTCATAAACATCGGACACCCACGCATGAAATGGTGCAGCCGATAGCTTAAAGGCAACTGCCGACAGCATCATTACCACACCGACGACAGTTAGGCTTGAGATTTGCCCTGATAATAAAATCTTTGCCAAATCCTTAAACAACAAAGTGCCTGTATCAGCAAAAATCAACGCCATGCCCATCAAGAGCGTCGCCGATGCTGCCGCCGACATGATGAGATATTTTAGGCCAGACTCCAGCGAGCGAGAGCGTAAAAAAGTGTACGCCAACATGCCATACATTGGTACGGACAACAGCTCAAGCGACATCAAAAACGCTGCCAAATGCTCAGCACCAGTCATCAAGATCGCACCAAGCGTTGAAATCAGCATCAACAAATACAGCTCATCTTTGTTGTCTTTTAGAGTTTCAAAATATCCATAAGACAAAGTACAGCATGCTAATGATGCAATCAAAATTACACCAGTATTAAAAATCGCCAAGCCATCAAAGACAAACAGCTCACCAAAAGTACTACCGATAGAGATCAAGCCTGCAGCTTGTGCCACCACCGCCAATAAAGCGGCGTTTAGTCCAATGACACTTAAGGTTGCCGTCCAAAAATGCGAACGCTTAAGAGCAATGGCAATCATCACCACAAGGGCAGTGATTGCCACCACCAACGCAGGCAGCAATGACGAAACAGATGCAAAAATCATATGGTCCATGATTACTCTCCTTGCTCAGATTGGTGGTTATGCTCATGATTGTGATGATGGTCATCGTGGTCATGATGCTCGTCATGCTCATGATGATCATGTTCATGATCGTGATGATGGGCAGTGGCATCATAACCTTGACCGTGCAACTGGTGATGATGCTCGTGCATATAGTCCCCCATATTGCCATCAATCAAACGCACGCCATGATTGGGCTTGTCCAATGGCATCACTTCGCTGGCATAGGCACTTGAGATCCACTGCATAGAGCTTTCGGATTTGTCCAATAATGCTTGTGGATACAAACCAAGCCACACCAAACCTGCTGCCAAAGACAGCAGCAAGACCAATTCACGCTTGCCCAAGTCTTTTAGCTTGCCTTGGTTTTGTTGTACCAAATCTAAAGTGGTGTTTTTGCCAAATAACGCTTGATAAATCATAATCAAAGCATACAAACCTGCCAAGACCAAACTTGCCGTCGCCAATGTGACAAAAATTGGGTGTTTGGCAAATGAGCCAAGCAAAATCAAGAACTCACCAATGAAGTTACCTGTACCCGGAATGCCCAACAATGCCGCACTAAAGAACATAAGCAGCGGTGCGATATAGCGGAATTGTCCCCACATACCACCCATCAAAGTCATATCTCGTGTATGCAGACGCTCGTAGAGCTGACCTGCCATGATGAACAATGCCGCACTGGATAGACCATGAGCAATCATCTGCACCATCAAACCTTGTAGCGAAATCAATCCACCATCATAAATCGCCAGCACGACAAAGCCCATGTGCGACACACTGGTATAAGCCAATAGACGCTTGATGTCCGTCTGAGCAAATGCCAAAAACGCCCCATAAAACACGCCAATCATACCCAAAGTGATGGCAATCGGTGCAAATTCTGCCGATGCGTTGGGAAATAGTGGAATCACAAAACGCAACAAGCCAAACGCCGCCGTCTTAATCAAAATACCTGCCAAGTCCACCGAACCTGCCGTTGGTGCTTGGGCGTGCGCATCTGGTAGCCAGCCATGCAATGGGAACACTGGCAATTTCACCGCAAAACCGATGAAAAAGCAAATCATGATGACATATTCCCAGCTGCCCAAGTTCAGACCCAGCAAATCATGATAATCAAAACTTAACACACCTGTTTGGCTAAAGTGGATAATCACCAACAGCAAAATGCCAATCAGCATAATCAAGCCAGATGCTTGGGTATAAATAAAGAACTTGGTTGCTGCGTATTCTTTGGTGCGGCCGCCAGTAGCATTATGCCCCCATAGCGAAATCAGAAAATAAATCGGCAACAGCATCAATTCCCAAAAGAAAAAGAATAAGAATAAATCCACTGCCAAAAATACACCAATCACGCCGCCCAATGACCAAAGCAGATTTAGGTGAAAAAACCCAACACGGCGTTGAATCTCACCCCATGAACAGCCAACCGCCATGATGCCCAAAAACGCCGTCAAAGCCACCATCAGCAAAGACAAGCCGTCCATTGCCAAATGAAAACTGATGCCAAAACTTGGAATCCACGGCACAATAAACTGTGCCGCCCAAGGCAAATTGGCAGGATTGACCACGCCGTCTGTCGCCAACAAAGTGTCAAAATCACCTTGATGCCATAGCGTCATCGCCAAGCCAAAAGTGGCAACCATGCCAAAAAGTGCAATCCAGCGTGGCAAGCGGTCGCTGACTTTCTCAATCAACCAGCACAACAAACCAGTGATAAACGGGATTGCAATCAATGCTGGCAGTATCCAATTTTGTTCTAATGTCATTTTACACCACCATCATCATTGCTAAGATTAAGACAATCACCAATCCCAAACCAAAACCAAGCACATGGGTGCGTAACAGTCCTGTTTGAGTTTTGGCAACCAGTTTGTTGCCCACAGACGCCAGTGCTGGAAAAATGTTGATCAATTTATCCACTGGATCGCCTTTGAGCAGTTTGGCAATGCCTAAAAATGGTTTTACAAATACAAAGTCATACAGTGCATCAAAGCCCAAACCGTGATAGCACCAATGGTATAACGCCCCACCAATCGCCGTGTTTTTGAAATTTTGCAACAAGCGACCTTGGTTGATGGCATATAAAATCACCGCAAGCACCAAACCTGCTGCCATCGCCGCCAAAGCGATGTACTCGGCAGTGTGCTTGATGTGCGCTTCACCAGCTTGCTCTAATAGCTGACCCGGTCCTAGCGGCAACACTTCGCCCAAAGGTGGCACAATCATCGCCCCCAAGCCAGTCGATAGCACCAATAGCACCGTCAAAGGTAGCCAGTAAGAGATGCCAGACAGTTTCTCGGCGTGGGTTTTTTCTTTGCCAAAAAAGGTAATCCAAATCAAGCGGAAGGTATAAATGGAAGTTAAAAACGCCCCAAATACCCCTGCCCAAAATAGGGTTTGATAGCCGCCTGCATAGGCTTCCCACAAAATAGCTTCTTTGGAATAAAAGCCCACGGTAATCCAAGGCAATGCCACCAAAGCACCGCCACCGACCACAAAGCAAGCAAAGACCAGTGGGATTTTTTTGGCAAGTCCGCCCATCTTAAAGATGTTTTGTTCGTGATGCACAGAGATAATCACCGCACCAGATGCCAAGAATAGCAAGGCTTTAAAAAATGCGTGCGTCATCAAATGAAAAATCGCCGCTTGCCATGCACCCACACCCAAAGCGATGAACATATAGCCCAGCTGACTCATGGTTGAGTATGCCAAGATGCGTTTGATGTCCGTCTGTGCCAAAGCACAAAAACCTGCCACCAGCATTGAAATTGCCCCAATGCCACCAACCCAGTACAGCAGCACTTCAGGCGTTAGGATAAATAGTGGGTGCATACGAGCAATCAAGTACACGCCTGCAGTAACCATCGTCGCTGCGTGAATCAATGCCGACACTGGCGTTGGACCTGCCATCGCATCAGCCAGCCAAGTGTGTAGCGGAATCTGTGCCGACTTACCCCAAGCACCACCAACGAGCATCATAGTGATTAAGATGGCGGTTGGGTTATTTAGGCTCAAAACTTCTGGCGTGCGTGTGATGATTTCGCTGATGGTCAAAGTACCAAATTCACGGAACAGCAAAAACAGACCAATCGCCAAAAAGACATCACCAACACGAGTTACCGTAAAGGCTTTGATGGCGGCACGGCCATTGGCACGCTCATGAAAATAAAAGCCAATCAGCAAATACGAGCAGATACCAACGCCTTCCCAGCCCAAATACAAAAGCAGCAAATTGTCCGCCTGCACCAGTAACAACATACTGGCGACAAACAAATTCAGATAGCTAAAAAATCTGGCAAATCCTGTCTCACCATTCATGTACCACGAAGCAAACAGGTGAATCAAAAAGCCAACACCTGTAATAATGCCTGTCATGGTCAAGGTCAAACCATCAAAATGTAGCCCAAACGCTGGGGCAAATTCGCCCACTTTTAGCCAAGTCCATAAAGGCACATTGGCCGCTTGACCATTAAAATTTTGTAAATAATCTATTGATGCCATCAAAGCGGCAATGGCGGACAATAGCATTGAGCCGACACCGATGATAGTCGCCGCCAACTGCGATAAGCGATCTCGCAGGCTTGCCAATAACAAAAATCCAATCAATGGGCAAATAAAAGTCCATGCTAGCATACTCATCACTCACCCCTTTAACTTATTGGCTTGATTAACATCAAGATTGCCAAATCGATGATAAAATTGCAACAAAATCGCCAATCCAATCGCCGCTTCTGCTGCCGCCAAAGTCAGTACAAAAATGAACATCACTTGTCCATCAGCAAGACCCCAAATATTGCCACCAACAATAAACGCCAACGCCGTGGCATTCATCATAATCTCAAGGCTCATCAGCATAAACAGCACATTGCGACGAGCCATCACCCCTGCCAAGCCAATGGCAAACAGTATCGCCGACAAAATCAAGGCGTGCGATGCAGGAATGCCCAAATTGGCAAAAACCATGTTGGTTTGTGTGCTGATTTGTTCAATGGTTGTATGCACAGTCGCTGTCATTACAGACCCCCTTGTCGTTTTGAGTGGTCAGTGAATACTGGTCCATCTGGCTGATGGTTGGCAGCATTAGCACCTGCTTTTGAATCTTGATAATGGCTAAAGTTCTCATCGTCCAGTGCTTTTTTGCCCAAATGATAAGCCGCCACCAACGCACCCAACAACAAAAACGCCGCCACTTCAACCAATAGCACATATTGGGTGAATAAGCTGATACCGACTTGTTTGGCATCAATGCTCTGCTCGGATAATGTTACCGATGCATTTGGTGAGCTTAGGATAAACGCCGTCAGCATACCGCCAATGATTAAAGTTAGGCACACAGGTGCTGCCCACGCACTGGCACTAAGCCATGCTTTTTCTTCGGCGACATCTTTGCCCAAATTTAGCATCATAATCACAAAGACAAACAGCACCAAAATCGCACCAGCATAGACGATAATCTCAAGAATACCTGCAAATGGCGCACCCAAAATAAAGAAAATCCCTGCCACAGCAAGCAATGACACAATCATTGACAAAATGGCATACACAGGATTTGCATGCATGACCACACGCAAACTGGCAAAAATGGCAACTGCCGCAAGCACATAAAAGCCCACCGCATTGGCATTGCTTAATAAATCAGATAATATGGCTATCATGGTAATAAACTCCGCACATCAATCGGTGCAGCTTCGTTTTGATGCGACCCTTTGGGTTGATTTTTGGTCGCCATGCCCGTCACACGATAATAATTATATTCAGGATATTTACCCGGCCCTGAAATCAGCAAATGCTCTTTTTCGTACACCAAATTTTGGCGGTTATACTCGCCCAATTCAAAATCTGGCGTAAGCTGAATTGCCGTTGTTGGGCAGGCTTCTTCACACATGCCACAAAACACGCAGCGGCTAAAGTTGATTCGGAAAAACTCTGGATACCAGCGGCCATCTTCACGCTCGGCCTTTTGTAGGCTAATACAGCCAACTGGACACGCCACCGCACATAAGTTACACGCCACACAGCGTTCATCACCATCTGGATCTCGAGTCAGCACAATGCGGCCACGAAATCTTGGCGGTACTGGAACTGGCTGCTCTGGATATAAAATGGTATCTCGTGGACGCAGGGCATGGCTATTGACCATCCACATCGAACGGACGATACTTGCAATGCCAACTGCCGTATTTTTTAGGGTTGTAAGCATAATGTCCTATCCTTATTGTACTGATAATATGACGGCGGCCGTCACAAGCAAATTGACCAAAGTAATCGGCAGGCACACCTTCCAACCAAAATTCATCACCTGATCATAGCGTGGACGCATCAAAGAACCACGCGCCAATACAAACATTGTCATAAAAAACAAAGTCTTAATCACAAACCAAAGCACTGGCGGCACAAAGGGAATGTTTAGGCCAAATGGCGGCAACCAACCCCCAAAAAACAGGCAAGTCATCAACGCTGAAATCAGCACGACATTGACATATTCACCAATAAAGAACATACCAAATTTCATGCCAGAATATTCCACATGATAACCTTCGGCAAGCTCTTGCTCGGCTTCTGGCTGGTCAAATGGGTGACGGTGTGTTACTGCCACGCCTGCCACCACAAAAGTCAAAAAGCCAAAAAATTGTGGCACGACATTCCAAACTGTGCTTTGTGCTTCAACGATGTCACGCAGATTAAACGAGCCTGCCATCGCCACAACACCCATCAAAGATAAGCCCAAAAACACTTCATAACTGATGGTCTGTGCTGACGAACGCAAACCGCCCAGCAGTGAGAATTTGTTGGCAGATGACCAACCACCAAACATCACCGCATAAACCGCAAGCCCTGCCATGGCAAAGAAAAACAACAAGCCAATGTTCCAATCTGCTGCACCCAAAGTTGGCGATAGCGGAATAATGGCAAAACTTGCCAAAGCGGTAAACATCGCAATCGCTGGGGCTAGGATAAAGATTTTTTTCTCAGCAAATTCTGGCACCCAGTCTTCTTTAAAAAAAATCTTTAGCATATCAGCCACCAGCTGCAATGAGCCTTGCCAGCCCACACGGTTTGGGCCATAGCGATCTTGCCACAATGCCAGCATACGGCGTTCATAGACAATCATCAAGGCAGCCACAATGACCAAGCCCAAAAATATCACCAAAGCCTGAACCACCAAGAACAGCAGCGACCAAACATCAAAACTTATCGCATTTGCCAAAAATGATGGCACTTCTGGAATAATACGAACTGACATCACACTCTCTCCATAGCAGGGGCGACTTGCACCACTTCACCGATTTTGACTTCACTTGCCTTAAATAAAGTGCCACGATGCTGTGTTGGTAGATTTTTTAGGCTGGCGGCATAGCTTGGCTCAAAGACTTCCGCCACCGAATCGGCACGCTTGACTGTGGTTGGTATGTGTGGATTGAGCGGCACCAGTCCTGCGGCATAGCCGATGCAGCCATCTGGGATATATTCATCAAAAATCACTGGTAAGACGATTTCGCCTTGTACCGATGCGATTGCCAACAAGTTCCCTTCACGCACTTGCCAATGATCGGCGTCATTTTTATTGACATACCAGCCAATCGGCTTAATTTGGCTAGCAACCACAGGGCTGCGACTCGCCAACGCACTGGACGCAAACAAATTGTGCTTAGGTACCAAACGCACCACACCATGGAAAACACTGGTATTGGCAGCATCTTGGATTTGATGACGAGCTGAAGTGTACTGCTCATTGATGCGTGGCAAATAATCAAACAAACGCACGCCAACATCGCCGCCTTTTAGCTTGCCGCCGACCTTGTCTTGGTATTTGTTCCAAGCCTGTGGTGAGTTCCAGCCTGCCGCCCATGCAAACGGAATGCTGGCAGGGTTGGTTTGATTGCCCACATAGCCTTCCATTGAGAAAGTCAAAGCCGTATCAATGTCCTTAGACTGCATCGGTTCGTGAATTGACAGTGGCGCACGAATTGCCGTACGACCTGAGTAGCGGCGTGGCTCACGGGCGATTTTTAGCCCTGTAATGCGATAATCTGCCGCTGGTGCTGCGTCTTTGATTAACGCCAATTCGTCAATTTGTGCAGCGATGTCGTCAATCACTTCGTCCAAATGTGCCGCCGATGCCGCTTGCCCTGCTTCGTGTGCCAAGGCATACAGCCAACGCCAGCCGTCTTTAATGTCGCTGGTTGGCTCATAATATTTTTTGTCATAGGCTTGGAAAAACCGCTGCGCTCGACCTTCGGCAGAGATGAGCGTACCATCACTTTCTGCAAAACTTGACTCAGACAGCACCAAGGCTGCACCAGCGTGCCATGGGTAATTTTGATGGTCAATGGCAATCACCGTCTTGTCTGCCATCTTTTCAAGCACATTAATCGTGCTGATTTGGCTCAAATCATTTTCAAGGACAATCGCCACATCATAATCACTTGCCAGCACTTCTTCGATGGCTTTGCCGCCAAGCAGGCTTACGCCCACGCTGTTGGCTGCTGGCAGTGCCAAATAAATCGCCGCAAGCGGTGCAAAACCTTTGTCCAATGCCTTGGGTGCATCAGCTTTGTCAGTTTCGTCAGTGTCGCCATTGGCTGCTTGTTGTGCTTGATAAGCGGCAATCTGGGCATCATTGGCTTGTTTAATCGCTTGGCGTTTTTTGCTCAAAGCCTGTGCCGCATAGCCTGCTGCATCAATCACCGCAGGCGATGATAGCGATGTGCCAGAGATGACAAGCGGCTGATTTGCCGACACCAAATCCACGGCGATTTGATACGCCAAATCCAGCATCGATTCATCAGCATCAATGCTTGGTTTGGACAATTTGCCCAACTCATCATCAAAGCTGTCAATCACTTCACCGACCAAAAAGCCTAGGCGTGCCACATCTTCGATGGTCGCCACTGCCGACACTTGAGCAATGTCATCAAGTTTGGTATCGACCACATCGACCACATAAATCGGACTGTATGCCGTCTGACCGATACGCTTGACTGGCTCGGCAAGCCAATGCTCGGTGCGTAATGCTGTTGCCATGGTTTTAGCTTTATTTTTGGCAGCTTGACGCACAGACAGTGCCACTCGTGCCGATGTCTGGGTAATGTCTTCGCCCAAGATAAACACCGCATCGGCCTGCTCGATTTGAGCAACCGACACATTATACACGCTGTCATTACGCAAAATGGCAACCGAACGATTGACCAAATTTTGCATTGCCATGCTTTGACCTGTGCTGTAATTGTCCGCACCGACCAATTGCTTGAGTGCAAAGTTATTTTCTAGACTGCTGGCATCGCTGCCGATACCGATGATTTTTTTGTCCTTGATGATTTCAAATGCCAAATCCAGTGCGTCATTGGCATTTAGCTCAATTTTGCCTGTCAAGGTGTTTTGATAAGGACGGATTGGGCGGTCGGCACGATTGACATAGCCATAGCCAAAACGCCCACGGTCGCACAAAAAGTAACCATTAACATCATGATTATAGCGGTTCTCGATGCGGCGTAATTCGCCATAACGCTCGCCTGCTGAGATATTGCAGCCTGTTGAGCAGCCATGGCAAATGCTTGGGGCGTATTGCATGTCCCATTTGCGGTTATAGCGATCCGAATGTGTCTTATCGGTAAATACACCTGTTGGGCAAACTTCGGTCAAGTTGCCGCTAAATTCGCTCTCAAATTGACCGTCTGCTTCACGACCAAAGTACACACGGTTATTAGACGCATAAACGCCCATGTCTTCGCCGCCAGCGTAGTCTTTATAAAAACGCACACAGCGGTAGCAAGCGATACAGCGGTTCATCTCGTGATTGATGAATGGGCCCAAATCTTGGTTATGATGCGTGCGTTTGGTAAAGCGATAACGACGCTTGCGATGCCCTGACATATAAGTCATGTCCTGCAAGTGGCAATGTCCGCCTTCTTCGCAAGTTGGGCAATCGTGTGGGTGGTTGGTCATCAGATACTCAACAATACGCTTGCGAAATCCTTTGGCTTCTTCGTCATCAACCGAAATGTACATATCGTTGGTTGGGGCGACCATACAGCTCATCACCAATCGCCCACGCCCAGCTTCATAATCTTCGGCACTGTTGTACTGCTTAACCGCACATTGGCGACACGAGCCAACCGAGCCTAATGCTGGGTGATAACAAAAATACGGAATATCAATTCCTAGCGATAGACAGGCTTGTAATAAATTGTCTGCACTATCGACTTCGACCGTTTTGCCATCAATATGAATGACTGCCATCACGCACCCCCTTGTTCATTGAGCGATGGTTCAACCAAATTATTGGCTGAGTTGATTTTGTGGTCAAATTCGTGGCGGAAATATTTTAAGGCACTCATCAAAGGCTCCATCGCCCCCGGTGCGTGCGCACAAAAAGTTTTACCAATCCACAAATCACGAGTCAGCTCGGACAATTTATCAATGTCTTCAGGGTGACCTTGACCATTATCAATGGCATCTAGCATCTTGACGCCCCAAGGCAAACCATCTCGGCATGGCGTACACCAGCCACAAGATTCTCTTTGGAAAAACTGTTGTAAATTTTTGGACAAGCTCACCATATCTTGGGTTTCATCGACCACCATCATCAGGCAAGTTCCCAAGCGGCTGCCTGCTTTCATGATGGGATCAAAATCCATCACCAAATCCAAATGCTCATCGCTGGCGGTCAAAAAGTCGGTACTCGCCCCACCTGGTAGCCATGCTTTGAGTTTTAGTCCATCTTGCATGCCGCCAGCAAATTCAATCAATTCACGAGCGGTATAACCAAACGGCACTTCCCACAAACCTGCGTCTTTGACACGGCCAGAGCAGCCCATAATCTTAGTACCTGGCGTTTGGGATTTGCCTTTGGCTTTTGGTAAGTCCAAATACCAATCCACGCCATTGAGCATAATGGCGGACATATTATTTAGTGTTTCTACATTATTGACCACCGTTGGGCGACCCCAAGCACCTGAAACCTGTGGAAAAGGCGGTTTGGTGCGTGGATTGGCACGGCGACCTTCTAGGCAGTTAATCAATGCCGTTTCTTCACCGCAAATATATCGCCCTGCCCCTGTATGCACATGTAAATCAAACTTGAATGCCGAACCTAGGATATTATCACCCATCAGGTTATTGTCGTATAGTTCTTTAATCGCCGCTTCAAGTCGCTCGGCTGCCAAAATGTACTCGCCACGGATAAAGATATACCCTGCCGATGCACCGATGGCATAAGCACTGATAAGCATACCTTCAATCAGCTGAAATGGCAGACGCTCCATCAACAGACGGTCTTTAAAAGTCCCCGGCTCCATTTCGTCAGCATTACAAATCAAATAACGCACGCCGCCATCTGGTGGCGTCATAAAGGTCCATTTTAGACCTGCGTTAAAGCCTGCACCGCCACGGCCACGCACATTGGCATTTTTGATCATCTCACCCACTTCTTTAGGGGTTTTGCTCAAGGCGATTTTTAGGCCTTCAAAACCTTTGAGTGCCAAATAATCCGCCAGTTTTAGCACAGCGTCCTTGTGAAACAGTCGCCAAGTCAAAGGGTGCGTTAGGCAAGTTGGCTCTTCGCCTTCTTTGAGTCCCACGCCATAGATGGGAATGCGTTGGCGATTTAGCTGACTGGGTGCCAGTCCATCTTTGCGAGCTTGGATTTGTTGTTGTACATTCATACATATTGCTCCAATAAATACTTGACCTCAGACGGATCAACAGGGCCATAAGTATCTTCATCAATCAGCACGCTTGGCCCTTTGTCGCAATTACCCAAGCAGCAAATCGGCAATAAGGTAAAGCGACCATCTGGCGTCGTCTGGCCAAACTCAATGCCCAATTCACGGCGAAACACCGCCGACAACGCTTCTGAGCCATTTAAGTAACAGGCAATCGAATCACAAATCAAAATCACATGGCGACCCACAGGACTGCGGTAAATGCGGTTAAAAAATGTCGCCACGCCTTCAACATCTGTCACGGCAATGGACAGCATATTGGCGATGGCAGCCACTTGGGCGTCATTGACCCAGCCATTGCGTTTTTGAACCAGTTTTAGGGCGTCAAGTACCGCAGCTCGAGCTTGTGGGTAGTGATGAATGTACTCATCGATGCCTGCAATCTCATCGCTGGTCAAAATGGATTCTATATCCACTTTGGGTTTTTTATCAGTTACAATTTTCATAAAGTTACCATTTGCCAATCATCTAAATTTTTATGTAGCTTATCAATATGTTATTGGGCGTTTCGCTACAACCAAACTTTACTTACTGACTAAGTTTTCCATCATCATATTTATCATTCAATTTATTAGTAAAATTAACTATTTTATCAAGTATCCATTCGCACCAGCTTTACCAAATTTTTGTCACGATAAACCAAATCTGTGCGTTCATCAAAACCTTGATTTTGCCAAAACGCATTGCCCGCATGATTATCGTCAAACACCACCAAGGCGACTTTGCTGATACCAATCTTATCCAGTGCTTGTATCACTTTATCAACCAAGCCAGTAGCAATGCCTTGTCGCTGATGTGTTGGGGCGACCGCCAAATGATAAATATAAGCACGCCGTCCATCATGCCCTGACAATATCACGCCAACCATTTGCTCATCGTGCGTCGCCACAAAGCAGGTTTTGGGATTTCTTTGCAAAAATTTATCAATCCCCGCTTTGCTGTCGTCAATATCATTAAGTCCCATGCCAGCACACGATAGCCACAGCGTATGGACAGCATCGTAGTCGCTGATAGCCATCGGTGCGATTGATATGTTCATTTAGCAAATCTTACCAAAAATCACGACAGTTTATCTGTCACAATCCGCCATCACAATATCAATACTTGCCAAATAAATAATCGCATCAGACACCAATGAGCCGTTAATCACACTTGGCATTTGCTGCAAATGAGCAAAAGTTGGCGTGCGAATGCGAGTGCGATAGCTCATCGTTGAGTTGTCGCTGGTCACATAATAGCTGTTTAGACCTTTGACGCCTTCAACCATACAAGCCGACTCGCCTGCTGGCATCACAGGCCCCCACGATACCGACACAAAGTGGTTAATTAAAGTCTCGATGTCTTGTAGCGTGCGATCTTTTGGTGGTGGCACTGCCAGTGGGTGTTCGGCTTTGTACGCACCAGATGGCATGTTATTTAGGCATTGTTCAATAATACGCAGCGATTGGCGAATTTCTTCAATCTTGACCAAGCATCTGTCATAAGCGTCGCCGTTATAAAATACTGGCACATCAAATTCAAAATTCTCATAACCCATGTATGGGCGAGCCTTACGCAAATCAAAATCAATGCCAGTAGCACGCAGACCTGCCCCTGTTACACCCCACGCCAGAGCTTGTTTGGCGTCATATTGGGCAACGGCTTGGGTACGACCTTTTAGCACGGTGTTGGTCATGGTGGCTTTGTAATATTCATCAATACGCTTTGGCATCCAGTCTAGGAAATCACGCACCAGTTTTTGCCAGCCATTTGGCAAATCGTGTGCTGTACCGCCGATTCTAAACCACGCTGGGTGCATACGATAGCCTGTTACCGCTTCGATGACATCGTAGGCTTTTTGGCGGTCGGCAAACATATAAAACACAGGTGTCATACCACCAGCATCTTGGATAAATGTTCCCCAATACAGCAAATTATTGGTGATGCGGAAAAACTCACTCATCATAATGCGAATGGTCTGGGCCCGCTCAGGCACGGTAATGCCAGCCAACTTTTCTACCGCCATAATGTACGGTAGCTCATTCATCACACCGCCCAGATAATCAATGCGGTCGGTATAAGGGATAAATGAATGCCAAGTCTGACGCTCGGCCATCTTTTCAGCCCCACGGTGGTGGTAGCCGATGTCTGGGATACAGTCGATGATTTCTTCACCATCAAGCTGCAGCACCAAGCGGAATGCACCGTGTGCCGAAGGGTGATTTGGGCCGATATTTAGGAACATAAAGTCTTCATCACGGCCTGAGCGTTTCATGCCCCATTCTTCAGGAACAAAGCGTAGATTTTCTTGTTCAAATTGCTGCTTGGCAGTGTTTAGAAAATAAGGCGTAAACTCGGTGGCACGAGCATGATATTCTTTACGCAGCGGGTGGCCTTCCCAGTATTTGGGTAACAAAATGCGTGTCAAATGTGGGTGTCCGTCAAATACCACACCAAACATATCCCAAACTTCACGCTCATACCAGTTGGCATTTGGATAAATCTTGGTGGCACTTGGAATGCTTTGGCCGTCTTTTAGGGCGACTTTAACACGAATGTCGCTATTACGCTCAAGACTCATCAAGTGATAAAACACGGTAAAATCACTGTCAGGCAAGCCGTGGCGATGTGTCCGCAGACGCTCATCGATGGCGGACAAATCCACAAGCATCACATAAGGCTTTGGCACAGTACGCAAAGTCAAAAGCACATCTAGCACCGCACTTGGCTCAACCCAAATCGTCGGAATGCCATCAGCCGTTTCTTGGACGCTGAATGTGTGATTTTTGGCAGTCAAAGTCTCCAAAATTCTAAAATCATGAATGTGGTTTATGCTCATTGCTTATTTTTCCAATTATTTTATGCTGCTGGCGTTGGTGCTGATGCTAAGTCCTAGCGATTTTAACTATTTTTAATTTAATAAGCCAAAAAACCAGACAGCAATCCAAATCTCACTGCTTGCTTGTTACAATTAAAACGCATCGTCTTGGCTGCGTAAATTTTTCACAGCGATACGCTCGGCATTTTTGCGATCTCGCTCTGGCGTCATCACTGGCTGAATGATGCCCTGCTCGTCCAAATGAATACCCAACGGACGACGCTCATGCGTGATGGACTCTTGAAGTAGCATTAACGCCTGAATCAGTGCTTCTGGGCGTGGCGGACAACCGGGGATATACACATCGACAGGTAGGATTTTATCGACACCTTGCACCACCGAATAAATGTCATACATGCCGCCAGAGTTGGCACACGCCCCCATAGAAATGACCCATTTTGGCTCAAGCATTTGCTCATACAGACGCAAAATCACTGGTGCCATCTTGACAAAGCAAGTCCCAGCCACAATCATCACATCGGCTTGGCGTGGCGACGCACGAATGACTTCAGCACCAAAGCGTGATAAGTCATGCACGCCTGTCAAAGTCGTGGCATATTCCACATAGCAGCAGCTGGTACCGAAGTTAAACGGCCAAAGAGAGTTTTTGCGTCCCCAGTTGGCAGCAGCGTGCGTTAGGTCTTCAAGCTTCGCCATAAAGACATTTTTTTCAACTTCTGCTTGGGTGATGTCGTCAATCACTTCTCGTGATTGTTTTGGATAGTTTTGTGCCGATTGATTGGCTTTGGTTAGTGTATATTTCATAACGGTACACTTTATCGTTTGTGAATTATTGTCAAATCGCTAGAAAAATCTGGCTTAAGTTTGCCAAGTGGCAACATTCCTTTGAGTTTACTTTGTATCTTAAAAAGACAAAAAACGCCACAGCCATTGCCGTAACGCTTTTTGGAATCAATCGCTAGATTGGGTAAAATCTTGGGTTGTTACACGACCTGTGGTATTAATGTGGTCAAGATTTGCCATGTGTGCACGGTTTTTTTCGATGTCATTGGAGACATTGATACGACCTGATGACTGTGCAGGCACTTTGCCTGTTGGGTCGGTGTGCAATTCATCAATACCATGAAAAGCGGTAATTGTCGCCAAATCAAATCCTTCTGGGCGGCTGACAATGCGTGGTTTTTTCTTGCGTTTGTCGGCAGGCGACCAGTTCATCGCACCCAAACGCATCTCATAGATAAGCCCTGCAAATAAGATGGCGATAAAAATTGCCGCAGCGGTAAAGCCATACCAGTTTACTTCTCGGACGCTCACCGCATAAGCGTATAAAAACAACGCTTCCAAATCAAAAATGACAAAGAAAATGGCAACCAAATAAAACTTGGCAGACAGTCGGATTCGTGCCGAACCTGCCGATACCACGCCTGCCTCAAAAGTTTCCTGCTTTTGAGAGCCTGCAGAGCGTCCGCCCAACAAGCGTGGCACAACCAACATAAAAATAACCAGCCCCAAGGCGGCTAGCAAAAATGCAATCGCTGACCAATTGGCTAACATAATCACCTCGATGTGATTTCCTGTTATCTCATAAAGGTTCTATTATATCACAATTTGTGGGCAACAACATAGCCAGCCATCAATTTATCTATCAAAATTATTTCAAATTGTTATCAAATAATCAATTTTCCCCATGAAAATCTTACTGTAATCCCATAAAATCTTGAGCTGTCTTTTAACTACCCTGATTTGCAATTAACCCACCCAAAATCACGCCAGCAATATCGCCATTTGCAATGTCTGGGTTAAAATGCTTGGATTAAAAATACTTAAATTAAGAATGTTTGGATTAAGATTGACCAACCACATCAAAACCCGCTTCTTCAATCGCTTGCGATAGCGTCTGGGCATTGACGGCGGTTTGATCATATTGCACAACCACGCAATGATCTGCCAAACTCACCGAAATGCTCTGTACGCCGCTCGTGGCTTGTAGCACATTTTGGATACTGTTGGCACAGTGGTTGCAAGTCATGCCTTCAACTTGGAATGTCGCCGTTGTCATTACTGCTCCTTTTTTATAAATCTAAAATTTTTAAAAGTCTAAAATCATCGAATAATAAAATATTGGCTTACTTAAAGTCATCATCTGCCAATTACCACCAGTCTGCACCAAAGCCCATCATCACCGTGATGGGCTGGGCAAAACAATCAAACCAACTAAAATAATTAAACTGATTAAACCAATAAAATTAACAGCTTAAATATTATTGGCTAATCACATCAGTGCCAGCAGGTGGCGTGAAGTTAAACAAATTGGCCGCCAGTTTTTTGTTGAGCGTAATGTTGCTAAAATTGATGGTGGTGGTCTGACCAATGGCATCATTTAGCACCATCATCACAGGACGACCGCCATTAAAACTGAGCGACAAACTCTTAAAGTTGGCATTGGCAGATTTTGGCGTCAAAACAAAATAGTTTTTTGCGGTGTTTGGCTGATTGACATTAAAACTGCGGCTGATTTGATTGGGATCGCCTGATAGCAACAATGCTGGCGTTTCGCCAACTTGATTGCTTACCGATTGGCGTGTGGCTTGTTGCAAATCTTTATCATAAATCCACATCGTGCTGCCATTGGCGACAATCAGCTGCTCGGCTGGCGATTTGGTTTCCCAGCGGAACTGGTTTTGGCGTTGGACGCTCATACTGCCACTAAAAACGGTTTTTTTGCCGCCTGCTTGTGTGGTTTGCTTAAAATTTGCCGTCATGGACTTGATGCCAAGCAGCTGCTGATTCAGATTTTTGGCGGCTGTCTCTTGAGAAGCGGCGGCATATGCCGTGCCAGTCAGTACCATTGGTGCAGCAGCGACAATGCTGGCACTGGCGATTGCCGCCTTGATGGCAAATGCTTTGATGCGTGAAGTTGTCATATTTTTCTCCCAATAATAATGCGATTGCGGTCAGATTTGTCAGATTAACAAACAATCGCCAAATCCGCCCCAATCGTGTGAATCTTGATGAGATGTATTTTGCCAAAATACTGTATTGCAATCTACATAAAAAATGCAAATAAGCCCACCTGATTGTTGCTAAAAGTGCAAACATTGGCAAATTTTGGCAAAAAAGTTACCAACAACGCCAATTTTTGCGATATTTGTAACAAAATATGACCAATACCACCAGTCGTCAGCGGTTGGATTGGCAATTTGTCATGAATATTGCATTTAAAGGCTGTGGTGAGCCGTGGCGATTTTAGGGCAATAAGCGCTGGATTGTCCATGCGTCAGCATCTTTGGTGTACACCATGCGATCGTGCATTCGCCCTGCTCTACCCTGCCAAAACTCGACACGCTGAACAATCAGCTCATAACCGCCCCAAAAATTTGGATAAGGTACGCTCGATTCTGCAGCATAAGTCTGCTCAAGTTTGGCAAACTTAGCTTCCATCGTCTCACGACTATCCACCACGCCGCTTTGTGGTTCGCTAACCCACGCACCCAGCTGGCTTTCACGGGGACGCTTGGCAAAATAAGCCGCCGATTTTTGGGCATCGACCTTGACGATTTGCCCACTTAGGCGCACTTGCCGCTCCAAACCTTGCCAAAAAAACAGCACTTCAGCATTGGGGTTGTTGGCGATGTCTTGCCCTTTAGCACTGTCATAATTGGTATAAAAAACAATGCCTTGCTCGGTCAGCTCACGCATCAATACGATACGCACGCTTGGGCGATTGTCAGCACCGCAAGTTGCCAAGCTCATCGCATACGGCTCAGGCAACCCTGCCGCCACCGCTTCATCAAACCAAGTGCGAAACAAAGCAAATGGCTGGCTTGGCAAGCCAGTATCAGGCAAAGTGTGTTGTTCATAAGACTGTCTATGATCGGTCAAATCCATACAAAACTCCCAACGATTTATCAGCGGTCAAATTGCCCAATGGCACAAAATCTCTCATCAAGCCACCATCACCAATCGTGATGGTATAAACTTGATAAGTTTGGCTTTATTATACATCATTTGTGGATAAAAATTGCGTTTTGTTTGGCGACTGGCGGATTGTTTTTATCACGGATTTGTATCGATAATTTTTATCATGGATTTTGATAAAACTGATTTGGCAAAATTGTTTTGATCAAATACGCATCAAAAAAAAATCAGCCCATCGTTTGACAGGCTGATTTTATTAAACCAAAAACAACGCCAATCTGACTAAGCAAGCACTCGCTTGACAGCATCGGCAAGTTTGGTTGCCATCGCTTGACAAATATCGGTATCTTGATGCTCGACCATCACACGAATCACAGGTTCGGTACCAGATTTGCGAATCAGCAGACGGCCTTTGCCAGCCAAGGCTTGCTCTGCGTCATCAAAGATGGCTTTGAGTTCGTCATTGGCATACGGATCGCTCATCTGGCTTAGGCGAACATTAATCAGTGTCTGCGGAAATGGCGTATAACCTGCGGTCAGCTCACTTAGTGTCTTGCCTGATTCTGCCATGCAAGTCAGCACCTGCAAGCCTGCGACAATCGCATCGCCCGTGCGGCTCTTATCTAAGCACAAAATATGTCCTGATGGCTCACCGCCAATCGTCCAGCCACGAGATTGCAAATCCTGCATCACATAGCGATCGCCGACTTTGGCACGGTGAAACGCCACGCCCATATTCGCTAAAGCCAGCTCTAATGCCACATTACTCATCAAAGTGCCGACCACGCCAGCAGGTTTTAGGTGATTGGCAAGCACATACAAAATGCCATCACCGTCCACGATATTGCCACACTCATCGACCATAATAATGCGATCGCCATCGCCATCAAGTGCGATACCAACATCTGCTCCATGTTCACGCACTGCCGCCTGAATCACTTCTGGGTGCGTTGAGCCGCAGTTATCGTTGATATTGATACCGTCTGGCTGGTTGTGAATGGCGATGACCTTTGCCCCAAGCTCAGTCAGCACACGGGGAGCGGCACTATAACCTGCACCATTGGCACAGTCCACCACAACGGTCAGATGCGATAGGTTAAAATGATAAGGGAAACTGCCCTTGCAGTACTCAATATAGCGACCTTTGGCATCACCAACACGGTGGTTTTTGCCGATGGCGTCTGCCTTAATGTCCGCCAAGCGTGCCAAGCGAGCATCGGTATCACCAACCAAAGCGTCTAGCTCGACATTGATGGCATCTTGCAATTCATCAGAGATTTTTTTGCCTTCGTGCGAGAAAAATTTGACGCCGTTATCTTGATAAGGGTTATGCGATGCCGAAATCACCACGCCCATATCGGCATGGAAACTTTTGACCAAATGGGCAATCGCAGGCGTCGGCAACGGCCCAAGCATATACACATCAACGCCCGCTGCGTTAAACCCTGCTTGCAATGCCGCTTCGATCACATAGCCCGACAGACGAGTGTCCTTACCAATCAGCACGCTGGGACGCTTATTGGGATTTTGGGCGACCAAAACACGACCTGCCCCAAAGCCCAAACGCAACAAAAAATCTGGTGTAATTGGAAAAACACCAAATTGACCACGAATGCCATCTGTACCAAAATAACTCATAAGCCACTCCTTTTTTGCGGCGATGTGTCAAATTTTATCGTTAAATTTGTGCCAAAAAATCATCAAAGCAATCACTGTCTTTTGTCAAAACAAGCAAAAGCTAAAAAGCCAGCAACACGCCAGCGATTGCCATTTTACCGCCAACAATTATAGCACACAGCAGCGATGGCAAATCACTGGTAAATGTAAATTTGGTATAATTTTTGCATATTTTGGGCAAAATTTGATACAGTTGTGATAAAGTTGATACTGGTCAAATCACAAAAAGTCCTGTATGCTTATTAATCAGCACATCAAGTTTGGTAAAATTTTAAAATCATTCAATTGTTAAATCTTTAAAATTATCAAAATTGCCAAAGATTGACCGCATTAACCACAAGCACCGCAAGGAATAACAAGGAAAACCGCAATGACTGCTGCCGATATCCAAAAACAACTTGACACACTGCCAAAATCCGCCTTGACTGGCAAACCTGTGCTGCACTTTGCTCACGCCAACGGCATACCCACCCCCTGTTATCAGCCGCTATTTGACGAGCTGTCGCCGTATTTTACGATTGTTACTGTCGATGGGCTTGGCATGCACCCCAATTACCCTGTGGATAATCATTGGCAAAGTCTGACACGCCAAATCATCGACAGCATCGATGATACTTGCCGAGAGCATGGCATCTCATCGCTGATTGCGCTTGGGCATTCGCTGGGAGCAACCACGACTTTGCAGGCACTCAATAGCAATCCCAAATTTATCAGTCAAGCTGTTTTGTTTGACCCAGCCTTATTGACCGCCAAACATTCACTGGCGTTTCATTGTGCCAAAATCATCGAAAAAGGCATCAATAAAAGCCTTGGACGGCTGCCAAAATTTCACGATTTTCATGATTTGACCGACAAAATGTCGCCTGCTCGCCAATCCAAACGCCGCAAAGACACTTTTGATAGCCATCAGGACGCTTATCAAGCACTCAAAAATAAAGCCCTATTTGCCAAATTTCACCCACAAAGTTTTGCAAATTATATCCAATACGGCTTTGAACTCACTGCTGATGGCAAGGTTCGCCTAAGCATTCCCAAAGCGGTAGAAACGGCAGTTTTTCGCACCATTCCTTCGCTGTATTGGCTAAAATCACTGACCAGCAATAAACCTGCGACCATCATCGCTGGCGATGACAGCTATTTTACCAAAATCGGCTCGTATCAAAACGCCCAAGAAAAATTTGCCGCCACCGTCAAATATGTTCACGGCTCGCACATGTTTCCCTTGGAGTACCCTGAGCGTGTGGCCAATGATGTGCTTGATGTGATTATCAAAAATATTTAAGTTTGATAAATTTATAAAATTTGATAAATTCAATAAAACCAGTAAAATCAATGCGTTATTGAAAGGTTTGTCTAATAACGCATTGTAATAATTGGTTTTAATATTTAGTTTTAATAATCCGTTGTGATAATTTGTTCAAAGAATTGATTTAAACAGCATATTTTAGATAAATTGTTTATTTTTAAATTTGGTGATTTTGCCGTCATGCCAAACAATCAACTACCAAGCTATCGCCCCACTACTGCCGCCTTGCTTGTCATTGCCACGGTGAGTAGTGTTTTTGTGCTACAAAATGCTTGGCAGCTGTTGATGAACAATACCGCCCAAGCCATTTGCCATGCTCAGCACGCTGTAAGCTGCCCCAGCAATGGCACACTTGCTGTGATTTCGCTGATTTTAACAGCAATATCAATGATTGCTCTGTTGGTTATTTGGCAATATTTTCGCCTAAAAAACAGCCCTGCAAATCGCCAAGACTTAAAAACTCACCGCCAAGCCATCGCACGCTGCCGGCAATATTTGGGCATTATGCCAATAAAACTCACCAAATCCAACGCCAAAATCCTACTGCAAAGCGTCTGTTTACTGTTTGCCGCCATTATTTTGTCCAGTTTTTTGGTGGCGATGATAGGCGATATGCTTGGCACTGACGCCACGCCAACTGCAGGCGTTAGTGAGCTGCTTGATGATGGCACGCCCATCTGGCTGTTTTCGCTGTTGGTGCTGGTATTTGCACCAGCGTATGAAGAGCTGATTTGCCGTGGGCTGTTTTGGCGATTGGGTTGGGACATTTTTTCGCCAATTGTATCCACACCACGCCAAATGGCCATCGCCACCAGTGTGCTAAGCAGCGTGATTTTTGCCCTACTGCATTTTAGGCATCATCTGATGGATATGATGGTGATGTTCGCCATCTCACTGGCGATGTGCTACGCTCGCATACGGACAGGCTCGGTATTTGCCCCCATGCTGTTGCACGGTCTGAATAACGCTTTGGCTTTGTGCTTGATATTGCTGGATTGATTAAAATTTTTCAAAACAAACCAAAACCACTTAAAATAAATTCAAACAAACGAAAAATTTTAAAATTCATTCGTTTATCACAAGGTTTTATTTACCAAATTTAAAATTATTTTAAAATTTGCCAATTGTCCCATTGGCTTTATCCATCATGAATTTTGAGCCAAAACCTGCTCACCAGCGTGGCGGATTTGTGCCAAAGACAGTGTCGATTTGCCGCTCAGCTCTTGTCGCCAGCGACGAGCACCTGCCAGCCCTTGGAATAGCCCCAAATAATGGCGCGCCAAAGTCGCCAAGTTCGCCCCTTCGTCTTCACGCTTTTTAAGATACTCAAGCAAGGCATCAAAAATCTGGCGATGGCTTGGCACATCACGCCCCCAAAGCTCGTTGCACTGCGCCATCAAAAATGGATTGTGATAAAACGCACGCCCAACCATCACGCCATCGACATATTGCAAATGCTCACGGATTGCTTCCAGCGTCTGAATACCGCCATTAATCTCAATGGTCAGCTCGGCAAATTCTTGCTTTAGGCGATAAATATCTTCGTAGCGAAGTGGCGGAATTTCACGGTTTTGCTTGGGGGATAGCCCTTGTAGCCATGCAATGCGTGCATGAGCGACAAAATGCCGACAGCCAGACTCTGCCACCGTTTCCACAAAATTTCGCATAAATTCATAACTGTCATGGTGGTCAATGCCAATGCGATGCTTGACAGTTACTGGCTTATCGGTCGCATCACGCATCGCACGCACCATATTGGCCACCGTCAGCGGTTCTGCCATTAAGCACGCACCGATTTTATTATGCTGAACACGATCGGACGGACAGCCGACATTGATATTATACTCATCATACGCCACTGGCAGACGCTCGGCAATACTCACCGCCGCCGCCATCTCGCCAGCATCAGAGCCACCCAGTTGTAGCACCGTAGGGTGTTCGCTGGCGTCAGCTCTTAGCACATGGCGAGCATCGCCCTTTAAAATCGCACTGGTGCTGATCATCTCAGTGTACAGATAAATATCTGGATTAAACAATCTGGCAAATGCTCTAAAATCTGCAGTCGTATAATCAATCATCGGTGCCAGACTGATGCGTTTATTTTTCATAAGATGTTGATTTTGTAAAGAATTATCAAAAAAACTGTCGTTAATCAAATCAGCCATACACTTGCCTTACATTCAAAGATAAATTTGGTCAAATCCGTTGAATTTGGTAAATTTGGTTAATTAATACCATTAAAATTGCTAATTTTTAATGATAAGTTTAATTTTAAGTTTAATTTGCAAATTGACCAATCAAACCCCAAAAATCACACGCCAAAAATCGTGCAAGAAAAACCGCACCTGTGGCAAACATTACCCAAGGTGCGGCTGACTTTTGGCAGCAAAACCAATCAATGCCGCTGTTCTTGCAAGGCTTTGTCATTGATGATAACTTCGGTGCTATCACGCAAATAACGCAGATAATCTTCCAACTGATCAGCACCGACATTATCACGAATCACGGTCGCTGCCCGTTGTCGATCGGTGGCTGATAGCTGACTTTCTTGGGTTTTATTGACAGGGCCGCCAACGATGACGCTTGCCCCTTCTTCGGTCTGCACCGCCCATACATCATTACCTTCAGCACTTTGGTGCAAAAACAGACTTGCCAGCTCAAGCGGCGACAATAGCGGCGTGATGCGTGTAATCATGCCAATGTTAGCACTTGGGACAGTTAGGCTTGCCGTGCCAGATGTTTTGGCTTGCTCGGCTTGCTTTTTGGCATCTGCCAATGCCAGCTCAATGGCTTTTTGTTTTGCCAAAATCTGCTGAATCTGTGGGCGAGCTTCTTGTAGTGTCAATGGGCGTGATGGCTGATAATTGCTTGATTGCACCCAAACATTTTTATCGCCCAGTGAGATATTTGGGCTAACGCTTTGATCTTGGATCAAAAAATCATCAAAAGCTGCCGCAATCACCGCTGGCTGTGCCAATGGCGTGCGATTGTCAGTCTGTGCATAGCCATCGATGCGGCCGACTTGTACACCAATTTCTTTGGCGATATCCGCCACGCCCATGCCGTCTGTTGCCATGGTGTTAATGCGTGCTGACAAATCTTCAAATGCTTGGCTGCGTTTAAACTTAGACGCACGGTCAATCATCTGATCACGAACGCTCGCCAAAGCAGCAGCGTTATCATTAACCTTAGTCACTTTAAAAATATGATAACCAAAACCGCTCTGCACAGGCTGGCTAGTCTGACCAACCGTCAAGCCTGACAAGGCTGCTTCAACTTTGGCAGCTGCATCGCCAAACACCGCTGGCTTAAATGTGCCGATATTACCGCCATTTGCACCGCTTGGGTCGTCCGAATACTGCTTGGCAAGTGCTTCAAACGACTCGCCAGCGTCCAGTTTTTTGCGGACTTCTTCGGCTTTTTTGGCAGCATCAGCACCTGTCAAGAGAATCTGTGCCAACTCACGCCCATCGCTGATGCCGTTTTCTTTTAGGTAAGCGGCATGCTGGGCGTTGATGTCATCTTCGGTTGGCTCTTCAACTTTTAGCGTTTCGGGATTTAGCTCGATATAGCTTAGATCTACCGTGGCAGGCTTGAGCAATTTGTCTTGGTTTTTGTTAAAATATTCTTCAATCTGAGCATCGCTAATCTCAACTTGATCGACATAATCCTGCCAAGTGTAACGATGCACCCATACCTCACGAGCCTCAAGCTGCAAATCAATCAAGCGTGAGATTTGATCATTGGGATAAATTGCTGTGCCGACAATGCTCGTAACCAACTGGCGTAGGCTTAGCCGCAGACGCTCTAGGTGAAATAAGGCATCTTTGGTTAGGCGGTTTTGTTGCAGATAAGTGGCGAATTTGTCATTAGAAAATTGCCCATTGTCTTGGAAAATGTCGTATTGCTGCAACAGGCTACTAATCATCTCATCAGAAACCGTCATGCCCAGCACAGACGCTTGGTTTTCAAGCAGTGCCTTATCGGTTAGGCGTTTTAGGACAAGCTGTATCAACACCTCTTCATTAATCAAACTGGCATCAACGCCCGATGCCAATAAAGCATTTCGCTCGGCATTGACCTCTGCTTGAAAGGTGCTGACATCAACCACTTGCTCGCCAACCTTGATCAGCTCGTTCGGCTGAATGGACGCTTTGCCAAAGGTGCCTGTACCCAAAAAAGCCATCGGTATCAAAGTCCCCACCAGCATCAAACGACCCGGCCAGCTATTTAGGAAGTTACGCATTTTTTCCATAGGATTGCAACTTTTTACTCTAATTGGTGAATTATCAATATCAAAAACCTTAATATGATACGCTAATTTGTGCCAATTCTCAAAATACTTTTTGTAACCGATGCACGAAAAATGAATTTTCTTGCCCAAAAGCCCAATTTAACCACCTTTTAACCGCCAAATTTTATGGCTAATATCGCCCAATGTCAGCACATCGATGCACAAAGATGCACAAAAACCAAAAAGCCACTCAAAACTGAGCGGCTTTTTATCTGTGCTTTGATTGATAAAATCAGTTTACAGAATCTTTTAGGCCTTTGCCTGCTTTAAAACTTGGCACTTTGCTGGCGGCGATTTGGATTTCTTCGCCAGTTTTTGGGTTGCGACCTGTGCGAGCAGCACGCTCTTTGACGCTAAAAGTACCAAAACCAACCAAAACAACATCATCACCACGCTGTAATGCACCTTGTACGCTGGCGGTGAAAGCATTAACCGCTTTTGCCGCTTGCTCTTTGGTTAGGCCAGCACTTTGTGCAACGCTATCAACCAATTCTGATTTATTCATAACATACCCTCTTTTTCATAAAACAATGATAAAATGTATCGCTAAGTTGCCCAAGCAGTTCCATAGAATCGCATTTTAAAAGCATCAACGCCGTTTTACAAGTGCTAAATACAAAAATTTGCATAAATTTTGCAAAATCCTGTATTTTTATGCCAAAATCTTGGAAAATCGGCAAATTTTTGGGCAATTTTGGTAAAAAACGGTTAGCCATAAGACAGAATTTTTAACATTTGGTATTTTTTGCGTAACCCAGCATTGACGAGATGGCATTTCATCGGTATGCTTTGTTTATCTTTGTTAAGACAAAAAGCCAAGATAAAAATAAGATCAAAAGCCCAGCCAAAGGGAAATTTTGCCTTTGTGCTTTGGCATTGGTATAAATTTTATTTAAATTTATCTAAGTTAAATTTACATGTATGCAAAATTTGGTTTGACAATCTGTTTGGTTGCAGGTTTTGGTTGTGGGTGTGAATTTTGGCATCAATCAAAAATGCCGAAAGATTGCCGTGCAAATGATATGAGATTGACAAATCAGCCAAACCAACGGACAAATCGGGCATCAATAAACATCAGGAAAATTCAATGACAGCAAACGATTCAAAGCCAAACCAACAACCGCAGACTGGCGGTATTGTTTCAAAAAGTTTATTAAATATTTTATTGATTTTTATTGAATCTGCCATCTCGCTGACGCTGCGTGCCGACCCAGAACTTCGCCAAATTGCCTATCCACTCGCCAAGGCAAACACTGTGGTTCGCATTCGCTCATACCTACCGCACACCGAAGTGTATGCCACTTTTAGCCATCATGGTGTGCTGTTTGATACCGAGCTTGCCCCTGATAAGGCCCACGCCGACATTACCATTAACGCTTATAGCTTTCATCTTGGCAAATTGCTCATCAGCCACAATGCCGACATACTCAATCAGCTACAAATCCGTGGCGATGGCGTGATGATTGAAGCCCTGACGCAGTTTTTAGTGCGTGTTGGTATCGGTGGCCCAATACAGCATTTGCTTGCCAAAGTCAGCACAAACCCCAAACAAAAACCCACCGCCGAACAAAAAAGCGAAAAAATCGCCGAATACAAGCGTAAAATCAGCGAGCAGGCGGCACGCATTGACGAGCTTGCCACCCAAAACAAGCGTCTAGACACCCAGCTTGCTGAGCTGCAAGGCAAACAAAAATCCACTTTTATTGGCTTTATTTTGACCGCTGTCATCGCTGTGATTAGCGTGATTAGCCATTTTGTGATTTGATTGGTCAAAGTTTGGCAATTTGGTCATTTGATAAAAACAAAAGCAGCATCTGAAATTTGCGACAATTTGCCCAATTAATTGTTATAATATAACAGTTTAATAAAATCAATCCATCAGATTTAAAAATTTGATGGATTTTTTATGCATTTTAATCTTGACCTATTTAGTAGGGATTATTATAATACTCCCATTCACAACCCAAATTCAAAGTGGCAACACCGAAGAATTAGGCAATTATGGAAAAACTACAATGCGTTTGACAACTCGTGGACGGTATGCCGTCACTGCCTTATTGGATTTGGCTGTCCAAGAGAACCGCCATCAAGGTGCGGTGTCTTTATCAGACATTGCAAAACGCCAATCCATCTCCATATCGTATCTTGAGCAGCTGTTTTCTAAGCTACGCAAAAAAGGCTTGGTTAATAGCACTCGTGGGGCATCTGGTGGTTATCACCTTGCCAAGCCACTAGAAGAGATTGATATCATGAGCATTATTACCGCCGTTGATGAAAGCGTCAATGCTACCCAGTGCGGTGGCAAAGGCGACTGTCATGATGGCTCAATGTGCCTGACACATGATTTGTGGCACAATTTATCAACTCACATTGAAAGTTATCTAAAAAATGTGACCTTGGCACAGCTTTTAGAAACCAAAAACACACAAGCCATCGCCGATCATCAAGAGCATCGATTGGGTGGCAACAAAAACAACCATTCACAAATTACAACCATCAATTTACTTGGAAATCCAGCATGAGCCAGACATCACTGATTTATCTAGACTACGCCGCCACTACCCCTGTCGCCAAAGAAGTGGCTGACAAAATGGTGCAATACATGACTTTTGACGGTATTTTTGGCAACCCTGCCAGCCGCTCGCATGGCTTTGGTTGGCAAGCTGAAGAAGCGGTTGAAAATGCCCGCTTGCAAATTGCCGAAACGGTCGGTGCTGATCCCCGTGAGATTGTTTTTACTTCAGGGGCAACTGAGTCGGATAACCTTGCCATCAAAGGCGTGGCACATTTTTATGAAGCTCGTGGCAAGCACATCATCACCAGTAAGATTGAGCATAAAGCAGTGCTAGACACTTGCCGCCAGCTTGAGCAAGAAGGCTTTGAAATCACCTATCTAGAGCCAGAGCAAGGCACAGGTCTGATTCGCCCTGAACAAGTTGAGCAGGCGTTGCGTGATGATACCATTTTGGTCAGCCTAATGGCGGTCAATAACGAGCTTGGTACAGTTACCGACATCGCTGCCATCGGCGAAATCACTCGTGCCAAAGGCGTGCTATTTCATGTTGATGCCGCCCAAGCTGTCGGCAAAATCAAGATTAACCTTGGCGAGCTAAAAGTTGATTTGATGAGCTTTAGTGCGCACAAAATCTACGGCCCTAAAGGCATCGGTGCTTTGTATGTCGGTCGCAAACCCCGTGTACGCATCAAGGCCGAGCAGCATGGCGGTGGTCATGAGCGTGGCATGCGTTCAGGCACTTTGGCGACTCACCAAATTGTCGGTATGGGTGAAGCATTTGCCCTGTCTGTACAACGCTTTGACGAAGATCATGCCCATATCAAAGCCCTGCGTGATAAACTGTGGCAAGGCTTACAAGATATCGAAGAAGTGTATCTAAACGGCTCACTGGAGCAAGGCATTCCTAATGTTATTAATGTCAGCTTTAACTTCGTTGAAGGCGAAAGCCTAATGATGTCGCTAAAAGATTTGGCGGTGTCGTCAGGTTCGGCGTGTACTTCAGCAACCCTTGAGCCATCGTATGTGCTGCGTGCCATCGGTCGCCCTGATGAGCTGGCACATTCATCTATCCGCTTTAGTATCGGTCGCTACACCACCGAAGCAGACATTGACCGTGTTTTGGCACAGATTCATGATGCGGTGGACAAGCTGCGTGAGCTGTCGCCACTTTGGGATATGTTCAAAGAAGGCATCGATCTAAACAGTGTCGAATGGCAAGAGCATTAATCCATTCATTAAATTATGAATTAACATTGCATCAGACTTACAAAGTCTAGCCATCGCAAGATTTTGTAAGTCAAACAAAAATAAATTGATTTAAGTTTTAGAGTTTAAGAGAGTTAATCATGGCATATTCAGATAAAGTCATCGATCATTATGAAAACCCCCGCAATGTCGGCAACCTAGACAAAAACGCCAAAAATGTCGGCACTGGCATGGTGGGTGCGCCTGCCTGCGGCGATGTGATGCGTCTACAAATCCAAGTTGGCGATGACGGCATTATCGAAGATGCAAAATTTAAAACCTATGGCTGCGGTTCAGCCATCGCATCAAGCTCGCTAGTTACCGAATGGCTAAAAGGCAAAACGCTTGACCAAGCTGCCGCCATCAAAAACAAAGACATCGCCGAAGAGTTGGCACTGCCACCCGTCAAAGTACACTGCTCAGTACTTGCCGAAGACGCCATCAAAGCGGCAATCGAAGATTATCAAGCCAAAACACAAGCCTAATCCAGTGATGGTGGCACATCGCCATCATCGGTGATGGGTTGGTCAATTTGGTAAAACAAAGGAGCGATTATGATCAGTTTAACCACTCGTGCTGCACAGCATGTGAAAGATTTTCTTAAAAACCGTGGTAGCGGCGAAGGCATTCGTGTCGGCGTGCGTACGGCGGGGTGTTCTGGTCTGGCTTATGTGCTGGAGTTCGTGGATCAGCCTGATGATAACGATGAACGCTTTGTCAGTGAAGGCGTGTCGGTGTTTGTCGATCCCAAAAGTTTGGTTTATCTAAACGGACTGCAGATGGACTATGTTACCGAAGGCCTAAACTCTGGCTTTAAATTCACCAACCCAAACCAAACTGGCGAATGTGGCTGCGGTGAGTCTTTTACCGTCTGATGATTGACAAAATACCACAACGCCACGATAGCCATGATGCCAACAATACCAATATTGGCACTGGCTATTGGCTTGATTGAGAGCTGCTATGACTAAGATGACCCAAATTCATTTTTTCGCCTTGTTTGGCTTGCCTGTAGATTTTCAGATTGATAAAACGGCACTCAAAGATGCCCTATTGTCCCTACAAAAGCAGCATCACCCCGATCGCAGTGATGCCAGCCAAGACAGTCTGCAGCAAGCTGCTCTAATCAATCACGCTTATCAAATCTTAGCTCACGATGACAGCCGTGCTGCTTATTTGCTTGAACTGGCAGGTTATGCACCAGATTTGTCGCAATCGATTGATGATTGGGATTTTTTGGACGAAATGATGGATTTGCGTATCGCACTGGACAACGCCAACAGCCCAGACAGCCTTTATCCCATCAGTCAAGCAGTACAAAAAATCAGCCAAACCCAAGCAGAACAATTTGTCAAGGCTTATCACGCCCAGCACTGGGACGCCGCTGATGATGCGACACGCAAATTGCAATTTCTTGGCAAATTGCTTGTAGATATTGATAATAAAATTAACCAAACCTTGTCCCAAGATAGCCACGATGATGACTTGTATGTCTAATTTTACCAATCTTTGGGTAAAATCAGCCACACAGTCGATGATCGACAGCCGTCAAGTTTTGGATTTATTCATTAAAAATTTATTCAATTTAAAATTAGATATACTGTATTATCAGTAAATCATTGCTTAATTACTTAATTATAAGAACTGCTCATGTCTTTATTACAAATCAGCGAACCCAACCAAAGTAAAAATCCGCATCAGCACCGCTACGCACTAGGCATTGACCTTGGGACGACGCATTCTTTGGTGAGCGTCGTCCGCTCTGGCAAGGCTGGCGTATTGCCGTTTGAGCATTCACCACTGTTGCCATCGGTGGTGTATTATGGCAATCAAAGCACGACGCCACTGGTTGGCGAGCAGGCGTTGGCATATGCTGATGATTTGACCAATACCATCATCTCTGCCAAGCGTTTTATGGGGCGTGCCAAGTCTGATATTAAGTTTTCGCACCCTTATCAGTTGGCAGGCAGCGATAAGACCATGCCAGCGTTTATCACTGCTCAAGGTGAAAAATCCCCTGTGGAAACTTCGGCACATATCCTAAAACACCTAAAAAACCACGCCGCTGCTGCCCTACCGCCAGACAGCATTCAAGGGGCGGTGATTACCGTGCCAGCTTATTTTGATGATGCCCAGCGTACCGCCACCAAAGACGCTGCCACGGTGGCAGGTTTGACCGTTTTACGACTGCTAAACGAGCCAACTGCCGCTGCCATCGCTTATGGTTTGGATAAAAACACCACGCATGGCGTATATTTGGTTTATGATTTGGGCGGTGGGACTTTTGATGTCTCACTACTTCGCTTGTCAGATGGCGTGTTTGAAGTGCTTGCCACAGGCGGCAACTCAGCCTTGGGCGGTGATGACATTGACCGCTTGCTTGCCAATTGGCTAATCAAAACCGCCAATCTAAACCCTGCCGATATTGACAATGCCGAAAAATCTCGACTGGCAAAACTTGCCAAACAATACAAACAAGCCTTGACCGACAGCGACACGGTCGCCATCGATATAAATATCCAAGGGCAAACGCTACAAACCACACTGGATAATCAAACCCTAAGCCAGATTATTGAGCCAGTGATTCGCCGCACTATTTTGGCTTGTGGGCAGGTATTGGCAGATGCCAAGATTGACAAAAACACGCTGAACGATGTGATTTTGGTCGGTGGTTCGACACGCATGCCAGTGATTCGCCAAGCGGTGCAAACGCATTTTGGGCGGACGCCGCTTTGTAGTATCAACCCTGACGAAGTGGTCGCCATCGGTGCCAGCATCGCCGCTGATCAGTTGGTCAATCAATCCAATAACGCCCTGCTGCTGCTTGATGTTACGCCACTGTCTTTGGGTGTGGAAACCATGGGCGGCTTGGTGGAAGTGATTATCCCACGCAACACGCCAATTCCTGTCACTCGCCGTCAAGTATTCACCACGCACCAAGACGGCCAAACTGGCATGGTGGTGCATGTGGTACAAGGTGAGCGTGATACGGTGGCGGATTGTCGCAGTTTAGCACGCTTTGAGCTGCATGGCATTCCACCGATGAAGGCAGGCTTGGCACGCATTGAGATTACTTATGCCATCGATGCCAACGGTCAGCTGACTGTGTCGGCTCGTGAGACCACCACCGATGTTGTCAGCCAAATTCAGGTCAGCCCAAGCTACGGCTTATCCGAAGAACAACAAGAGCAGCTGCTAAAAGCTGGCTTTGAGTACGCTCAAGCAGACAAAGCGGCTCGCATGCTCATTGAACTGAAAGTCGATGCCGAGCGTGAACTCATCGCCCTAAATTCAGCATTGCAAGAATTTGCCGAGCTGTTAAGCGATGAACAAAAACAAGCACTGGCCGACAAGATGCAAGCGGTGCAAGCTGCCATCGCCCAAGATGACAAAGCCGTGCTTGATGATGCCTTAGGCAAACTTAAGCCACACAGCGATCATTTCGCCAGTGTGATTATGAATAAAAATGTCAAAGACGCTTTGGCTGGTACACACACAAGCGATTGGTAAAACCATAGCCATATTAACCAATAAGAGAATATTATGACTACCGTAACCGTCCTACCCCATCATGAAATCTGCCCAGAAGGGGCAACTATCGAAGTCAATGCTGGCGAAAATCTGTGCGAAGCCATGCTTGAGCGTGGCATAAAAATCGAGCACGCTTGCGATATGTCAAAAGCCTGCACCACTTGCCATGTCGTCGTGCGTCAAGGTTTTGATAGCCTAGAAGAGATGGACGACATCGAAGGCGACTTGCTCGATCGTGCTTGGGGGCTAGAGCCTGATTCTCGCCTGTCTTGCCAATGCATCGTTGCTGATGAAAATTTGGTGATTGAGATTCCAAAATACACGCTCAACCACGCCAAAGAAAATCACTAACGCTTGTAATACGCCAAAAATCAGTTGGTCAAATCGCCAGCTGATTTTATTTTGGCAGTTTTTAGCGGTACTGCGGTCTTGGTGGTGGGTTTGTGGTAATTTTTATGGCAATTTTTATCACAGTTTTTGTGGTAATTTTATGGCAACCTTGACGGCAATCTGACAGTAACACCCAAAAACCGCACCCTATCAATTAAGTATTTTTAATCAATATCATAAAGGCAAATCACATGGCATTAACCGTTTATCTTATCCGCCACGGTCGCACCGAATGGAATGTGGCAGGTCTGCTGCAAGGTTTTCAAGATTCCCTTTTGATTGATGAAGGGATTTTGGCTGCTCGGCAAACTGGTCAAGCTCTGGCTGATGTGCCTTTTGTCGCCTGTTATTCTAGCCTGATGAAACGAGCTCAAGACACCGCCGATTATATCATCGGTGAGCGAGAGATTCCGCATTTTCATCATAAAGGCTTAAATGAGCTGCATTTTGGACTGTGGGAAGGGCAAAAAATCGCCGAACTTCGCCACCACCCTGCCTATCTGACACTCAGCCAAAACCCAGCGGATTTTGATGGCATCGCCAATCAAGGTGAGAGCATGGCGGACTTTTATCAGCGAGTGATGCACGGCTTTGAGCAAATTATCGCACGGCACAAGGACGGTGAGCATATTTTATTGGTGTCGCACGGCATCACGCTGACCCTTTTGACCGCTGTCTTAAAGGGGCTGTCGTGGCAAGCGTTCCGTGATGAAAAATTGCACGACTTTGTACAAAATACCGCCATCACCATCGCCACGATTGAGCCAAATCATCGGCAGCTGGTTGTATTTAATGATGTTGAACATTTAAAAAAAAAATAACCAATTAATCAGAGTCAATTCATCAATAACCAAAATTGATAAGCTCAAATCAGTCAGCCAAAACCAATCAAGCAAATCAATCGACATCAAGCTGTGCCAAGCGGTGGCATAGCTCCAATAAGCGGTTGGCGTAGCCCCATTCGTTATCATACCATGCATAGATTTTGACCAGCTCGCCCACCGCCATCATCTGCTCACCATCAATCACCAGCGAATGACTGTCGCCAATAAAATCGCTGGACACCAACGGCTCATCGGTATATGCCATGATGCCAGACAATTTACCCCTACTGGCTGCCACCAACGCCGCACGAATCGCATCAAGCGGCTGCAGTGTGGAGAATTTGACCGTCAAATCAATGGCGGCGACATTGATGGTCGGCACACGGATTGAATGGCCGTTAATTTTGCCACGCATATTTGGCAAGACCGCTTGGGTGGCGTTGATGCTGCTCGATGTGGTCGGAATGATATTATGCCCACTGGCTCTGGCACGGCGAAAGTCTCGATGTGCCTGATCCAGCACGCTTTGATCGGCGGTTACGGCATGAATCTCGGTCATCATCACGCTGTCCACGCCAAAATTACTATCTAACACATCAAGCAGCGGTACCAATGCCTGCGTGGTGCAGGACACACTGGAGATAATCGGCAAATGGCGGCTAAGTTTGTCGTCATTGACCCCAATCACAATGCTGGCGTCCACTTCGTCAAACGGTGCTGCCCCAACAATCACCTGCCCTGCCCCTGCCGTGCGGTGTCGCATCGCATCTTGATAAGAGCGAAATTTGCCCGTGCATTCTAAGACCACATCAATCTGCAAATCCGCCCACGGCAAATCATCAGGACAAGCCTTATCAAATAACAAAATCTCAAACGATGACAAACCACGCTGGATTTTTAGGCAGTCTTGATTGCCCTTTTTGCCCAAAGTCGCATCGGCTTGATGATGATTAAGCTGGCTAAATCGCCCATGCGTGCTGTCAAATTTTAGCAAATGCAGCAGCACATCTTTGGCAGCAATGTCATTAATGGCAACAATCTCAATGTCGGTAAATTCATCAAAACGCTCTACATAAGTCCGCAAAAGATTACGCCCAATCCGCCCAAAGCCGTTAATCGCCAGACGCAGCTTGCCCTTTGGTTTATTTGTCATCGCTTGCCCCTTCAATCTTAGCGGTATCAATAAACGCCAACGCCAAGCGAATATCGGCATAGCTGTATTTTTCACGCAATTCATCACGAATCGGCTTGATTTTGATGCCGTCGGTCAGCTCCAGCTCGCCTTGCTCATCAAGTCTGACAATCGCCGCCAAGATCTCATCAAGCACCGCCTGCTCTGGACGAAAAGCGGCAATCGCATCTTCGCCCAGCACCTTGCCAATGTCCGCCACATGCCCAGCGATGGTTGCAGTTGCCAAGGCTCGTTCTTTGGCGATTTGGGCGATGTCAAGGTCTTTTTGAATCAGCTCATAAGTGGCATTGACGGTAGCAGTCAAGCCGTTGCTTTCGATTTTGGCATTGTCTTTTGAGCCAGATTCGTTGTCGATTTTGGCTTTTTTGTTGGCGATGGCTTGTTTTTTGGCTTGTAGGTGTTTTTGATTCATCTCAATAATTTTGGGATTATTTGTGCCGCCACAAGCATCAATAAATGCCTTGTAAATCTCATCAAGCATCGCATCATCAAGCACAGAAAACGCCGCAGCGTGTTCGCTCGACAGCTCAATCAGCCGCTTATCCACACGCTGCACCCACTCGTCCAGTAGCAGACTTTTGATGTTAAAGCCAAGCAATTTTAGCCCATCTAGCGTGCGTAATCTGGACAATGCCACATAGCCCTGCCCTTTTTCAAAGGTCTTGGACAAATCAATCTCGGCAGCATCTAGAGTCATGCCTTGGGATTTATGCACGGTAATCGCCCACGCCAGACACAGCGGCACTTGGGCATAGCTTGCCAGTACCATGCCGTCTTTGTCTTCAACCGTCCATGTCTCAGGCTCGGCAACCAACTCACCACCGTGGTTGAGCCGTACCAGCGGATATGTCGTCTCGTCAATCTTGGCTTGGCTGTCTTTATAAGTCTTGCCAGAAGTCCCAACAAAGCCAATCACTTCGCCCATCGTGCCATTATACACGCCAAGCAGCGGCAGATTTTTGACAAACATCACCTTAGCACCGATGGCAACCGTCAACTCGGTAGGGGCTCGCACGCTTTTTGTGAGCGTCTCTTGCAGTGCCTTTTCGCCTGTGGTTACTGCCCTAAAAGTGATGGATTTGGCTTGTAATTCGCCAAGCTGTTTTTGGTTGATGCTATCGACATCGGCGTTGTGCGTGTATAGCCGTGTGCGATTCATGTCGATGGTGTGGCTTTCGGTGGCTTTTAGAATGTCGATCGCCTGCTGGGTAACGGTTTGGCTGCGGATTTGGTTTAGGATATCATTCAGCGATAAGCCAAATCGTGCCTGCTCATCACCGCCCATCTGACGGTGCTGCTCGGTCAGATAGCAGATTTGAAATTTACAATCCAGCCACGCCTGCGACATAAAGGCGTATTTTTCTTTGGAAGTTTCGCCCTTTTCGCCAATCGGTGGCAACTGGAAAAAATCTCCCGAAAACACCACTTGCATACCGCCAAACGGCATATCATTTTTGCGAAAATGCCGCAAAACCGCATCGATGGTGTCCAGCTGCTTGGCGTGCAGCATGGAAATTTCATCGATAATCAGCACTTTGGTTTTTAAGATGCGATCAAGATAATCTTCACGCATCGCCAGTTTTTTTAAATTCAGCTTGGTAAATTCGTTCTGAATGCCAATACCTGACCAAGCATGCACCGTCATGCCGTTCATGTGTGTCGATGCGATGCCTGTACTGGCGGTGATTGCCACTGGCACGCCACGCACACGCAGGTAGTCGATGTACTGGTTAAGCACATAGGTCTTACCTGCACCAGCTTGACCTGTTAAAAAGACATTTTGTCCAGTTTTTAAAATCGCTAAGGCGGTGGCTTGCTTCATAACACTATCTTTTTTTGGCGGTTTTTAAAAATTTTATCTAAAAAGCAACAGACGAAAAACCAAGCCCACTTGAGCTTGGTTTTGCCATGTTTATTCAGGCTTAAAGCTGTCTTTTAAACCGACAATTTGGTTAAACACAGGCGAGCTGTCGCTATGCTCGACAGTATCGGCGATAAAGTAGCTTTCACGCTCAAACTGGAATCGCTCGCCTGCTGCTGCCGTCGCCAAATCAGGCTCAACCACCGCTTGACAGACGGTCAAAGAATTGGGGTTTAAATGCTGATAAATCCATGCTGCATCAGCGTCCAGCGTGTCATCGACTGGCGGATTGTCGGCGATTTCGTCATCTTCAAGTAACAAATGCTCATACAGTCGCACGGTGGCAGGCACGCCATGACTTGCCGATACCCAATGAATCACGCCTTTGACCTTGCGGCCTTCTGGGTTATTACCAAGGGTGTTTTCGTCAATCGTGGCAATCAGCTCAACGACTTGACCGTTGTCGTCTGTTTTGTATTCATCGACTTTTAGCACATAGCTGTTACGCAGGCGAATTTCTGGATTTTGGGGCGACAGTCGCTTATAGCCTGCTGGCGGCTCAATCTCAAAATCCGTCTGGTCAATATAAATGGTCTTGGTAAAGGGAATGCGGCGATTGCCCATGTCCAAATGTGGGTGCTTGGGCTGAGTGAGCCACAGCACTTCACCGTCAAACTCTACCACGGTTTTTTCATTTTTTAGTGTGGCAAATTTGGCGACCGCTTCATCAAAGTTAGTGATGACTACCTTTAAAGGACGCAAAACCGCCATACCTCGTGCCGTGCTGTCTTCTAGCGACTTACGCACGCTAAACTCTAGCATGCGATGATCCACCAAGCCGTCTGATTTGGTGATGCCGATGCGTTCACAAAAATCACGCAAGCCTTCAGGCGTATAACCACGGCGACGCATACCTGCCACAGTCGGCATACGGGGATCGTCCCAGCCTGAGACCACGCCCATATCCACCAGACGCTTGAGTTTACGCTTCGATGTCAAAGTATGGTCAATGTTTAGACGGCTAAATTCGTACTGATGCGGCGGCTTATCAAAGCCCACCTTGTCAATCACCCAATCATAAAACGGACGATGATCCTCAAACTCCAGCGTACACAACGAATGGGTAATGCCCTCGATGGCATCTGACAATGGGTGGGCGTAGTCGTACATCGGATAGATGCACCATTTATCGCCTGTCTGATGGTGATGGGCGTGCATGACACGGTAAATGACAGGATCTCGCATATTCATATTGGCGTGATTCATGTCAATCTTGGCACGCAGTACCGCCTCGCCTTCTTTATACTTGCCGTTTTTCATGTCGTCAAAGCGAGCCAAATTCTCATCAATCGTGGCATTACGCTGTGGCGACGCCACGGACGGCTTACCAAAACCGCCACGATTTTCACGAATCTCATCAGGCGTCTGAAAATCCACATAAGCATCGCCCTGCTCAATCAGCTGCACCGCCCACTGATACAGCTGATCAAAATAACCAGACGCATAGCGGACATCGCCTGCCCACTCAAAGCCCAGCCACTGCACATCTTGCTTGATGCCATCGACAAAATCCTGCTTTTCGGCGGTGGGGTTAGTGTCATCAAAGCGTAGGTTACACACGCCTGCAAATTCTTTGGCGACGCCAAAATTTAGGCAGATGGATTTGACATGGCCGATGTGTAGGTAGCCGTTTGGCTCAGGTGGAAAGCGAGTAATGATGCTGTCGTGCTTGCCACTGGCTAGGTCATCACGGATAATGGTGCGGATAAAGTCGTTTTTGTCCGCTGTGCTGTCTAGGGGTTGGTTGTTCATGGTTTGTTCCGTATCTTATTAATTAAACTGGGATAACTTGGCTATTTTAGCACAATTTGCACGGTTTTGATAAATACAAAATACCACCGCCAAAATACAGCGGTGGTATGGTTGGGTGATAAAATTGATTAAAAATCACTGAGCGATACCAACGATTTTACCAGTTTTATCAATATAAAACACACCGTCACCCAAGCTAACCTGTGCCTGATCTCCTAAAAAAGGTACGATATAATCATATTGCAAAGGGATAATCACTTTGCCAGTTTTGTCAATAAATCCCCATTTGTTGTTTTTTGAGACCATCGCTAAACCTTTGCGAAATTCCCAAGCTCGATCGTATTGCAAAGGGATAATCACTTTGCCAGTTTTGTCAATAAATCCCCATTTGTTGTTTTTCTCGACCGCTGCCAATCCTTCTTTAAAATCAAAAGCATAATCATACTGTAAGGGAACAACCACTTTACCAGTTTTATCGATGAAGCCATGTTTGTTATTTTTTTCTACTGCTGCCAAGCCTTCTTTAAAACCTGTAATAGAGTCATATTGTGGCAAAATTACCATTCTGCCAGTTTTGTCAATGACACCATATTCATCATTCTGCTTAACTGCTGCCAAGCCTTCTTTAAAATCAAAAGCATAATCATACTGTAAGGGAACAACCACTTTACCAGTTTTATCGATGAAGCCGACTTTGTCGTTTTTTGAGACTATTGCCAAGCCTTCTTTAAAACCTGCGATATAGTCATAACTAGGCGATGCAACAATCCGTCCCATACCATCAATTAAACCGCATTTATCATCTTTTTTAAAGGTAAATAAACTATCTAGATAGCTCTCAGTATCATGATCAAAAACTGCAGAATTTTGACATTCTGCCGCCGCTGCTGCTTCTGCTACTGCTGCTGTCGCATTTGCCGACTGCCCTGTCAGCACCGCCATGGATAAGCCGATAGCCAAGATAATTTTATTGCATAAAAGTAATTTCATATAAATCTCCGATTATTTAACCAAATCCTTAAGACAAATACACGCCAGTATCGATACCAGTCTGCTGATTATGATGATGGATTTTGAGATTTTTGGCAAGTGGATTTTAATAGGTTTTAATAGATTGTATCGCGTGATTAAAAAAGCACCCACAGTTTTGGGTGCTTAGGCGTTTGGGTGCGTTGGCTGATTATTGGGCGTTGGTGTTCAGATACTCAATCAACGGCTTGATACCGCTGTCTGCCACGCCATTGCCTTGGGCGACCAGTCTGCCTTCTTTGTCCAGAATGGAGATGGTGTTTGAGTGGTTGATGTCGCCATTTTCGGCATAGTGGTATTTGATGTTGAGCGTGTTGGCAAGCATGCGTGTATTGGCATCATCGCTACGCAGCCAACGCCAGTTGTCATTCAGTTCGTTGTGCTTAAAATGGTTCGCCATCACTTCTGGCGTGTCTCGCTGGGTGTCAAAAGTTACCAAAGTAAAGCTGGTATTTGCCAGTGCTTGCGGTGTCAAAGCACGCTCAATCTGCTTAATCGACCGCACGATAAACGGACAAGTATGCTGACAACTGGTGTACGCCATGGCGACCACTTGGTATTTGCCACGCAGCTCATCAAGGCTGTGCATGGTGGCGTTTTGGTCCTGCCACTCGCCGCCGATTTGATACAGCGAATAATCCTGCCCCAAGGCTTCGGCTGGCTCTGATGTCATCTGCTCATGCTCGGCGTGAGAATGTGCATCGTGTGACGCTGGCGTGTCGCTGGCGGTTTGTGCGGTGTCTTGCTGTGTGGTGTCTGCTGTTTTTTGGCAACCTGTCAAGCTCACCCAGCCCATCGTTGCCATCATCGCCAGTGCGGTTAATTTGTTGATTTTTTTCATGATTTGCCCCAAGTGGTTTGGTATTTTAGATAAATTAATTCAGATAAAACACGGATTGATTTTAGTAAAATTAACATAAAATGGCTAATTTTCATCATCACCATCACGATGACGCACAGCGAAAACCCAGACTACCCACCGTGTATTTGGCGGTCAAACTTGAGCGAAAAGCGTACCGCATAAAGGCGGCATAATCACTGGGGTCTGCTGCACCTGCCGCCCCCGAACCACAAAACATGGTTTGGTTTAGCTGACTGTCGGCACGAGATTCGCCACTGACCAAGGCGGAGTTGAAATTCTCCGTCCATTCCCAAATCAAGCCATGCATATCTTTGACGCCCCAATAATTGGCAGGCGATTGACCGACTTCACTCATCTGATAGCTGCTGGACGCTGATTTGGCATACCAATCCAAAATCCGCTGATTGTAGCCTTTTTCACGGCTGCCGTCTTTGTTTTTGGCGGACGCTCGTGCGACATATTCCCACTCTTCGACCGTGGGCAGTCGCTTGCCTTGGGCTTTGCAATATTGATTGGCGGCATACCAAGAGATGTTGGTTACTGGCTTATTCATATCCGCAGCTTTTGGCACAAAGCCTGTGCTGGTTTTTTGCCAGTGTTTTAGATAGCCAGTATCGGCAAAAATCGGTGCGATTTTACCCCGAGCGTAGTTGGGATTTTTTTGTAAAAAACTTTGAAATTCTCGATTGGTTACTGGCAAAACATCGAGCGAAAACGGCTTGACCGTCACCTTTGGGCTGTCTTTGCTTAGGTATAATGGGCGATAGATACCGCCTGAGATTTTGACCTGCTTGGCGGCGGCATAAGCATTGGCACCAAAAAACGCCGCCATCGCCGCTGCGGTTATCATAGCCGCCCTTATCATTGGTATCATCGGTAAATATCGGCACTGCCAGCTGAATAATGCCATAACTCCCCCTTTGATTGGACAAAAGCAACACAGCGATAGCCACCACCATGTTGCTTTGTCTGATTGATTATCCCAGTTACCCAAAATGTTTTGATTGTCTTGATAATTGTTTGATAACTGTTTGATGATTGTATCAAATGCACCAAATTATCTTATCGCACATTTTGGGTAAATTGTGGATTATTTGTGGTTTTTGACTTCATCAACGGTAACTTCACCGCCGTCATTGCCCCAGCTATTAAGCACATAAGTTAGGACATTGGCGATTTGTTCATCGTTAAGATTAACCGCTGGCATCACACTGTTAAACTCTTTGCCATTGACGGTCAGTTTACCGCTTAAGCCTTTCTTAATCGCATGAATACCACGAGTTTTGTCCGCCAATAGGTAGTCAGACTTCGCCAGTGGTGGGAAGGCATTTGGTACGCCTGTACCACCTGGTTGGTGACACGCTGCACAGTTGGCGTTATAGATGGCTTCGCCCAGCTTGATACGCTCTTGCTTGGTCTTGGCAGCGGCAGGTTTGCTGGCAGCAGACTCAGCGGCGGCGTTTGGCATGGTTTGGGTTGCCTGACCTTCTGGCAAATACACGGTGTCTTTTTGTTTGTGCGAGTAGATGGTGTGGTTTTCATCGCCATCAGCGTGCAAGATACCCAATGCCCCTTTGTTAAAGGCACGGAAAATGGCATGGTCTACTAACACATAATCGCCCGGTACATTGACCTTAAACTCAGTAATCGCCGAACCACCAGCAGGAATCATCGTAGTTTGGATATTGTGGTTAGTTTGGCTACCACCTTCGATATAAACCTTATCAAAAATCTCACCAATCACATGGAATGACGATGTCAAGTTCGGACCACCGTTACCGACAAACAAGCGAACTGTCTCACCGACTTTGGCTTTTAGGGCTTTTTCGCCAGTCAAAGCACCCACCGAGCCGTTAAAGACCACATATTCGGCATCTTCACGAATCGCTTTATCCATGTCAAATGGCTGCAAGCCCGGCTCGCCGTATTTGCCTTTGGTATAAAAATCGCCCTGCATCACATAGTATTCTTTATCCACTTTTGGCAAGCCTTCTGGTGGCTCAACCAAAATCAAGCCATACATACCGTTACCGATGTGCATACCCACAGGGGCGACCGCACAGTGATAGACATACAAGCCCGGCTGCAATGCTTGGAAACTAAACTGCGATGTATGACCCGGTGCGGTGAACGAGCCTTCAGCACCGCCGCCGGGTCCTGTCACGCCATGCAAGTCAATGTTGTGCGGCATCTTAGAATCTGGGTGGTTTGATAGATGAAATTCGACATAGTCGCCTTGACGCACACGGATAAAGCGACCCGGTACTTGACCGTCAAAAGTCCAGAAATTGTAATCCACGCCATCTGCCAGACGCATGGTTTTTTCGACCGTTTCAACTTTGACAATCACTTTGGCTGGGTGATCACGGTTCACTGGTGGCGGTACTTCAGGGGCGTGAGTCAGCACCGCTTCAATCACAGGCAATTTGGCGATTTCTGCTTCGGTGAGTAGCTTGACTTCGGTATCGTCTGATGCCTTGGCGGTGGCTTTGGCTTTGGTTTCTGGCTCTTGGGCAGGTTTGTCGCCACAAGCGACCACACCCAATGCCAAGGCGATGCACAGTGCAGTTTTGGTAAAGTTTAATGAACGCATGATTGTCTCCTTGAGCGTAAATCATCGACACTTGCCAAGCTGCCTAGATATTTGTCAAAAATTGCGTTTTTGCTCTGGGTGGCTTGGCACCATTTTTAACATTCATTTTAAATATATCTTTGAAAAAATACAACTACTTTTGCAGATTTTTTGCTAAATGTTTGGTATTTGACAAAATCGCAAACCTTTAGTAATAATCCAGACACATGACAACTTGAACAAAATTTGTCAAACTTAGCCAAAACTTGTAAAAAATTCAGCTTATCCAAAAATATCACAAATTTTTGCCAGCTATCATCAACAGCAGCCACCATCACCAAAATTCATCAAAATACAGCAAAACCCCACTGTTATCGCAGTCATCACAACCTTTGCCCTTATTAAATTTCAATACATCGCCATTTTGCCATTTTAATTTTAGCAGCACATCACACTTTAAATTCTCACAACACACCCCATATATCGGTGAGTTTGTTATAATTTGCGTTATTTGTGTTATAATGAGCCTTAATTTTTCATTGATTTGACGCTTTTAACCTTGATTTTTAAATCGTTATTAAGCAGTTTTTATCTTGTTACATTGTTGATTTGTAAGGATTTTTTATGGATATGCCTGTTGTAGAATTTGACACCAGCTTTGGTCAAATCGTCATCGAATTAAACGCCGAAAAAGCACCTGTTACGGTTGCCAATTTCATCGATTATGTCGAATCTGGCCATTATGACGGCTTGATTTTTCACCGTGTGATTGACGGCTTTATGATTCAAGGTGGCGGTATGGACGCTCAGATGAACGAAAAGCGTACCGGCACACCCATCAAAAACGAAGCGGACAACGGCCTGAAAAACACCGTTGGCACCATCGCCATGGCTCGCACTTCTGATCCACATTCAGCCACGGCACAGTTTTTTATCAATGTCAAAGACAACGATTTTCTAAACTACTCAAGCCCAACGCCACAAGGCTGGGGCTATGCAGTCTTTGGTCAAGTGATTGACGGCATGGACGTGGTAAACCAAATCAAAGGCGTGCCAACAGGCCGCTTTGGTTATCATGCCGATGTACCGACTCAGCCTGTGGTGATTCACAGTGCCAAGATTATCAAAAAATAACAGCACCAAGAAATCAGATGCCAAGCTGCGATTATCTGTTTACCACCAAGCCGTCTGAAATTCAGGCGGCTTTTGTTAGCGATTTGCATTTATCGGCGGACACACCTAGGCTTACGCAGGCGTTTATTGCTCTGATAAACGACTTATGCCAGCTGCCCAATCTGGTAAGTTTATACATTTTGGGCGATTGGCTAGATGCATGGCTGGGCGATGATACTTATCTGAATCTCAATCCCACCGACCAAGCCGCCCACTGGCTGCACCCTGTCATCACTGCCCTAAAGCGGCTGTCGGATAAGCGGGTGCAGATTTTTGTCATGCATGGCAACCGTGATTTTGCCATCGGTCAAGGTTTGTGCCGCTTGTTTGGCGGTGCGTTGATTGATGAGCCATTTGTGCTGACAACCGCAAGCCAACGCATTCGCCTAGAGCATGGCGATGCCCTATGCACGGACGATGTCGCCTATCAACGCTACCGTGCCGTGATTCGCCACCCTGTGGTGCGTTTTTTGCTTGCCAAATTGCCACTGACATTTCGCCAAAAACTGGCAGGCAATATCAAAAACAAATCCAAAGCCGACAAAGCCCAAAAAACCACCGCCATCATGGACGCCAACGCCGATGCCATCAAAGCCGCCCTAACTGGCTATGATGTGCTGCTACACGGACACACGCACCGACCTGCCGTGCATCATGATGCCGTCGATGCTGGCAAAACTCGCATCGTGCTGGGCGACTGGCGTGATGATGGACAAAAAGTGCAGGCCGAAATTGGCTTTTTGGTACAAGAGCAGTTGGTGTTGGCTGAGTTTGGCTGATGTTTGTTTGATAAAAATTTTCTTAATTCACTTTATTTTTTTGATTCATTTAATCGGTTTGATAAATTAAATAAACAATTTATCTTGCACATTGCCGAAGTTTTCATTACAATGATACAACCGTTCACCAAAAAGGATTTGTATTTATGAAAACTTTGGGAAAACTCATCAAATTAAGCCCACTTGCCATCGCTTGTGCGATTGCTCTGCCTGCCCATGCTGAATCATTTAGCCAAACGGTGTTTTTTGGCGACAGCTTGACCGACACAGGGCGACTGTCTGAGCAAATCAACAGTCTGCCGCCGCTGTCACTTCCTCGCTTATTGATTGGGCAAGCCCAGCCATCATTTACCACCAATCCTGACGACCCTTGGTCAAAGATTTTGGCAAAATCGTACGGACACACCGCCACCGCTTTTGATGGCGACATTGCCCATACCAACTATGCCGTTGGCGGTGCTAGAGTTAGCACGCTTGAAAACAGTTTTGGCATTGAACGCACGCCTGTTACCAAGCAAATTGACGAATATTTTGCCCAAACGAATAACAAAGCCGACCCCAACGCCTTATACAGCGTATGGATTGGGGCAAATGATTTGATAGCCGCTGGCAAAATGAGCAACCAAGCGGCGGCACTGGCATTGATTCAAAAATCCGCCAAAGAGCAAGCCGAACAAATTCAGCGACTGCAGCAAGCAGGGGCAAATTACATTCTCGTACCAAGCCTGCCAGATGTCGGCATCACCCCTGAAAAAGTCCACAACCCCAAAGAGTCTGCCACCGCCACCACTGCCGCCAAGCTCTACAACCAAACCTTGTATCAGACGCTGAACGCAAGCGATGCCAATGTGATTGCCGCCAATACCTTTGCCCTGCTCCAAGAAGCGGTGCAGGATAAGGCAAATTTTGGCTTTGTCAATGTGGATAAGGCTGCTTGCACCAACGCTTCTTTGGTTTCAGTTTCGCTATCTTGTCAGCCCAAAGACTGGCAAAAAACCGCCGAAAATGCCAACGAAACCTACGCCTTTGCCGATGGTATCCACCCATCAGGACGCACGCACCGCATTTTGGCACAGTATTATCAATCCATCATTGACAGCCCTGCCCAAGTCGCCACTTTGCCAACTCATCTCATCAGCGATGGTAAATATGCCAACACCCAGCTACACCGCCGTCTGGCACGACTGGACAATCACGAACAGTCCATTTGGGTAGATGTCGCAGGCAGTGATAATAACCGCCCAAATACCATCGTGGGGCTGGATATTGCCCAGCCGAACTATCGCACAGGTGCTTATGTGCAGCATCAAAAACAATCACACCGCCTAGGCACGCACACCGACAGCCAAAGCAAACAAACAGGCGTCGGCGTGTACCACAGCCACGATTTTAATCAGCTCAATCTGACCGCCAATGTCGGCATTGACCGCTTGGATATCCAGACTGACCGCCAAATCGTGTGGGACGGTGCGGCACGCAGCCACCAAGCCGATGGCACAGGCAGACGCACCTACGCCAGCTTGCAAGGCAGCTATGGTATTGGTGTTGGTAAAGTAACCTATCGCCCTTATCTGGGTGTCAGTACGCAGACGGTCAAGGTCAAAACACTGATCGAAAATCAGCCCAAACTCTCCACCGCCATGCGTTTTGACAGTCAAAAACAAAAATCCACCCAAGGCGAGATTGGTCTGAATCTTGCCGCCAATATCAGCGATAAAGCCGAACTGTTTGGCGGTGTCGGCTATCAGCACGAATTTAATGACGATCCACGCCAAATCACCGCTGGCATCACTTCACTGGACGGCTACACTCGTGGCTTTAGCCTGCCTGTGGCAAACGACAAACAGCACCGCAGCATCGCCCACTTAGGGGCAAAATTTGACTTTGGCAAAGCTCAGCTCACCGCAGGCGTCGATGCCACGCACAGCGATGGCGATACCGATGTCGGTGGATTTATAGGCGTACAAAGTCGGTTTTAGTCGGTTGAATTTTGGCGTATTTTTAATAAAAGTTTAACCCAATTTAACCCAGTATAAAAAATTTAGCCAATCCAAATTTAACCATCTACAAAAGCACTCAAAATTTTGGGTGCTTTTTGTTGTTCGGACTTCATCGGTTGCACCGTTTAACTTTGCTTAACCTTGCCTAATTTTATTTCACTTTATTTAACTTTGCTTGACTTGAATAAACATCAGTACTGAACAGCATTTTGTTATAATATAACTTTATAAATTGATTAATAATTGTTCATTATGTGCTTTACTTTGGGCGATAATGGTGCTATGTTGTACTTAAGGTAAATCATAATTTTGTGCCACCAACCAAGGAGACTGTTATGAGTACAATGAAAGCCATGACTTATTATGGCAAAGACGATATTCGCTTTGAAGAGCGTCCAAAACCTGTCATCATCGAGCCAACCGATGCCATCGTTCGCATGGTCAAAACCACCATCTGTGGGACGGATTTGGGCATTTGGAAAGGCAAAAATCCAGAGATTGAAGCCACCGCTCGCCAAAAAACTGGCAAATGGGACGGTCGTATCCTTGGGCATGAAGGTATCGGCATTGTCGAAGAAGTCGGCTCAGCGGTCAGTAATTTTAAAAAAGGCGATCAAGTGCTGGTTTCGTGCGTCTCTCGCTGTGGCTCATGCGAAAACTGCCAAAAGCAGCTGTACTCGCACTGTCGCCAAGATGGTGGCTGGATTATGGGCTATATGATTGATGGCACGCAGGCAGAATATGTCCGCACGCCATTTGCCGACAATTCGCTGTATCATCTGCCCGAAGGTCTAAATACCGATGTGGCGGTGTTTTTGTCAGACGCACTGCCAACAGGACACGAAATCGGCGTACAATACGGCAATGTCAAACCCGGCGACAGTATCGCCATTGTCGGTGCAGGTCCTGTGGGCATGGGCTGCTTATTGACCGCCCAACTGTACTCACCAGCGACCATCATTGTCGTTGATATGGACGACAACCGCCTAGAGATGGCAAGACAAATGGGTGCAACGCACACCGTCAATTCTGCCACTGAAGACGCCGTGGCTCGCATTTTACAAATCACCGATGGGCGTGGCGTGGATTGTGCGATGGAAGCGGTCGGTATCCCTGCCACTTGGGATATTTGCCAAAAAGTCGTCAAAGAAGGTGGCAACTTGGCAAATGTCGGCGTGCATGGCACTTCGGTGAATTTTGAGCTTGAAAAATTATGGATCAAAAACCTAACCATCACCACAGGGCTGGTCAATGCCAACACCACAGGCATGCTGCTCAAAGCCTGCCAATGCAGCAAGCTGCCGATGGAAAAACTGGCAACACATCATTTCAAATTTGACGAAATCGAAAAAGCCTACGATGTCTTTAAGCACGCCAGCGAAAACAAAGCCATGAAAGTGGTGATTGAATTTTAATTCATTTGGTCTAATTTGCTGATGTTGGTTTACTGATTTTAGTTTTCTGATTTCACAAATTTATACATAAAACAATCCGTCAAGCACAACACTTGGCGGATTGTTACTTTTGGTGAATTGGTAAATTTTGATAATAAATAATAATTATTGAATTGATAAATTTTTAACAATTAAAATGATAAAAAAAATCTTAAAACCAATCGTTAAATTTTAATATAAATTTAAATCAAAATTTAATTTAATTAATCAAGTAATTGGAAAAAATGCTCACGATAATGACGCAATTCACGAATCGAATCACGAATATCGTCCAGCGCCAGATGAGCCCCGCCCTTATGATAACCTGCCGCCACATCAGGTCGCCAGCGATAGCACAGCTCTTTGACGCTTGAGACATCTAGGTTGCGATAGTGGAAATATCGCTCAAGTGCGGGCATTTGTCGTGCCAAAAAACGGCGGTCTTGGCAGATGGAATTGCCACACATCGGCGAGATGCCTGCGTCCACCCATTTTGCCAAAAACTCCAGCGTCTGGCGTTCGGCTTCTGCCAGTGTAATCGTGCTGCGGCGGACACGGTCAATCAAGCCTGATTGTCCATGCTGATTTTTGTTCCAGTCGTCCATGGCGTTTAACACCATGTCGCTCACCTTAATCGCCAGCACAGGCCCTTCTGCCAAAATGTTCAAATGATCATCAGTAACAATGGTCGCAATCTCGATAATCTCGTCATGCTGAGTGTCCAGTCCTGTCATCTCAAGATCAATCCAAATCAAGGCTTTTTTTGGCTTGGCGGACGGTTTGGGCGTTTGAATTTTAATTTTATCAATCATGGCAAATCCTTAATCATTTGCCACATTCTACCACAGCCGATGGATTTTGCCACACACATTTTTGCACACGGTCAATTTTGCTGCCCACTTTGATAAAACTGCGGTAAATCCGCCCCAAAATCCACCAAAGGCGATGGTTTGGCACTCGTTTTATTGGCAAAATTTTGTTATAATATCAATTTTCTATTCATACCAGCCCCATGCCAAAAAATAAAATCAAAGCCTGGCTACCAACACCTGAAAAGCTGCGAGAAAATCGCTTGGTTGCGATGTTTGCACCATTTTTGACAGATCCACGCCTGTGGCAGATGAATCGTGGTTCGCTCAATCGTGCCGTTTATGTGGGTGTTTTGGCAGCGTTTTTCCCCTTGCCCGGGCAGATGCCACTTGCCATCATCGGCTCGCTCATTTTTCGTGCCAACATTCCGATGGCAGTTGCTCTGACTTGGATTACCAACCCTTTGACCGCCATTCCTGTGTTTTGGCTGGCTTATTCACTGGGGGCGGCGTTACTTGGTGAGCCGATTTTGGGCATTCGTGCCATCGGCATGATTTTGACCGATTTGACCTTATGGATGACCGCTGACGGTGCTAACCCCTTAGATCATCACAAGATTTTTTCTTGGCAGGCGATGGTGCTGGGTTTGGTGCTAAGTGCCATCATCACTAGTGTGGTGCTGGGCATGGCGTTTCGGCTATTTTGGCATTATCGCACCATCAAAGACTGGCAAGCTCGCCACGGCTATAACGCCAAAGCACCCAAATTTCGCCAGCAAAAAGGACACAAACAGCGTGAACAAGCACGCCAAAATGCCAACCAAAGTACCAATCAAAACACCGCCAACAAAGACGATTTTTCCATTTGAGTTAAATTTCAAATTTAAATCATAAATCATCACCGCTAAAGCCTGCCTTACGGTGATTTTTTTTGACTTTTTATGGCTTTTTCATGAAGGTATGAAAATTTTTCATTAGTCTTTTGCTTTGATTTGGCGTATAATTCTCCCCCAAATATCCACAGTTTATCTTATTATTGGTATTGCCGGCAATTTGATGCACTTTGGCACTGCTATCAATCGACTGGCAATTGGTGTTAGTAATCAGCCATGACTGTTTTGGCTGCTGCTTTGTCTCGTGCAAATGGGTATTTGTTCTGTCAAGCCTAAAAAAGCCACCAGAACTTGTGCGATTTTGTTTTTATTTAATATGATTTAAGCGAATTTTTATGAACTATTCAGTATTTACTTCAGAATCGGTCAGCGAAGGCCACCCAGACAAGATGGCAGATCAAATCTCTGACGCCTTGTTAGATGCCATCTTGACAGAAGACAAAAACGCCCGTGTGGCGTGCGAAACCTTGGTAAAAACAGGTGCGGTAGTGCTGGCAGGTGAAATCAGCACGCATGCCAACATCGATGTCGAAGCCATCGTGCGTGATACGGTGAATAAAATCGGCTACAACCATTCCGATCTGGGGTTTGATGGTTCAACTTGTGCGGTGATTAATATGATTGGCAAGCAATCGCCAGACATCGCCCAAGGCGTGGACAGACAGCACCCTGAAGATCAAGGGGCTGGCGACCAAGGCTTGATGTTCGGCTATGCCACCAACGAAACCGATGTACTGATGCCAGCACCGATTCAGTTAAGCCACCGCCTGATGGAGCGTCAGGCTGAACTGCGTAAAAACGGCACGCTGCCTTGGCTACGCCCTGATGCCAAAGCTCAGGTTACTATGCATTATGATGAGCAGTTTAAGCCATTTGCCATCGATGCTTTGGTGTTATCAACCCAGCACAACCCTGAAATCAGCCAAAAAGACCTGCAAGAAGCGGTCATGGAAGAAATCATCAAAAAGGTCATTCCTGCCAACCTATTGCACAAAGACACGCTGTATCACATCAACCCAACGGGCAAATTTGTCATCGGCGGCCCTGTGGGCGATGCTGGCTTGACAGGTCGTAAAATCATCGTGGACACCTATGGCGGTATGGCTCGCCATGGCGGTGGTGCATTCAGCGGTAAAGATCCTTCAAAAGTGGACAGAAGTGCCGCCTATGCTGGCCGCTATGTCGCCAAAAACATTGTCGCCGCAGGTCTGGCAGATCGCTGCGAAGTGCAGGTCAGCTATGCCATCGGCGTGGCAGAGCCAACTTCCATCTCGGTCAATACCTTCAACACTGGAAAAATCAGCGACAGCGACATCGTCAAACTGATTCGTACGCATTTTGATTTACGCCCTTATGCCATCACTCGCATGCTCGATTTGTTACAACCCATGTATCAAGTTACCGCCAGTTATGGGCATTTTGGTCGCACTGGCTCAGATCATGCCTTTACTTGGGAAAAAACCGACAAAGCCGATATTTTGCGTGCCGCCATCTGAGCTGCTTGCATAAATCAGCCAAAAGCCTTAGAATGTTCTTTTCTAAGGCTTTTTTTTGTATCTTTTTATTTTACATTTTATCTCATATCTTTTATTTGTTCGGAGACAATCATGGCAGATAATCAAACTGGCAATCCAGAATTTAACGAAGAAGAATTTCAAGCACAGATGAATGCGTTTTTTGAGCGTGCTGATGCGGTCATCAGCCTTGCCAATAGCCAGCTGTCGCCAGCATCGCACGCAGGGCAAGTTGCTGCCAGTCTAAACTATGCCGCCGCTCGCTTTGCGGTATCGGCTGCAACCATCGGCTTTGTCAAAGGCAGCGATTTGGCAAAAGAAAAAGACGACATTATCAAATTTTATACCGAAAAATACCAGCAGATGCTCGCCGAAAACCTTGATCAGTACATCGAAAATTTTGATAAATACACCAATCTTGCCCAAAATCCGCAATAATTTTGGTGCGATATTATCAAAATTTAAAAAAAATAAAAATCAAGCAAATATCACCGTTGCTTGATTTTTTAGTTTTACTTAATAATTTTCAATCTTGCCAAGTGTTTATTTATCAATCATTTTAAATGGTTTATCAAAATTTATTAATGATTAATCAATCAAATTATCAATAAAATATTGCCATTAAAGCCAATTAAAGCCATTGACCGCTTTTCATTTCTAGCACTCTATCCGCTTGAGCGGCAAGGTGTCTGTCGTGCGTTACCATCAATAATGCCATACCGATGGACGATTGCAATTCTGAAAGCAGCTCAAACACTGCTTGGGCGTTTTCGTCGTCCAAATTGCCCGTCGGCTCATCTGCCATCACCAATGCCGGCTCAGTCACCAAAGCACGAGCGATGGCGACACGCTGACGCTCACCACCTGACAGCTCGCTTGGGCGATGATGCAGCCGATGACCCAAGCCCACACGCTCAAGCAGTGCATTGGCACGGCGTGTCGCTTCTTTGATGTTGACATCTTGACGCATCAGCAGCGGCATGGCGACATTTTCGGTGGCATCAAACTCCGCCAGCAGATGATGAAATTGGTAAATAAACCCCAAATGGCGGTTTCTCAGCTCGCCACGCTGGGTCTCATTTAAGTGTGTCAAACAAACGCCTTTTAGCCAGACTTCACCAGTAGTGGGCGTATCCAAGCCGCCAAGCAGATGCAGCAAGGTGGATTTGCCAGAGCCGCTACTGCCCACGATGGCGATACGCTCGCCTGCTTGCACCGTCAAATCCAGACCTGTCAGCACTGGCGTTTGGATTTTGCCTTCGTGATAGACTTTGCTGATGTTTATGGCTTGCAAAATTATACTCATCATCATTTCCTATTCGTAGCGTAAGGTCTGGGCAGGTTCGATTTTTGCTGCTCGCCGTGCTGGATAAATCGTCATCAAAAAACTGAGCAAAAACGACGCACTGGTAATCATCAGCACATCAAGCACCTCAATCTGCGATGGCAAAAAGTCCACAGGATAGACACTGCCGTCAAACAAATTCACGCCAAACACACGGCTGATAAATACCAAAATGTCATTCACCGACAATGCCAATGTTACGCCCAAAATCGTACCAATCACTGTGCCAACCACGCCAATAATCATGCCCTGCACCATAAATACTTGCATCACAAGTTTTGGCGATGCCCCAAAAGTCTTTAAAATGGCGATGTCGGATTTTTTGTCCGTAACCAGCATCACAAGGCTTGAGACGATATTAAACGCTGCCACCACCACGATAAGAAATAGGAGCAGACCAATCATGGCTTTTTCCATCTGAATGGCACTAAACAGGTTGCCGTGCGTTGTCGTCCAGTCGCTCGGATACAGTCGCACAGGATCAATATTGGCAGCACGATTTGCCACTTGTGGGGCTTTAAAGATATTATCAAGCTTCATGCGAATCCCCTGCGCCCCTTCTGGCAATCTGAGCATCACGCCAGCATCACGCATCTGCACAAAGCCCATTGTGCCATCAATTTCACTGCCGATGTGATACACGCCCACTAAGGTAAATCGCTTAAATCTGGGAATCACGCCCGCCGCTGACGGCGATGCTTCAGGCAACACCAAAGTAACTTTGTCGCCCAGTCTTAGCCCCATATTGATCGCCATCGACTCGCCCAAAATGATGCCAAACTCGCCTGCTTTTAGGTCATCTAGGCTGCCTGCCACCATGTGCTGATCGATGATTGACACTTGCTTTTCGTATTTGGGTTCGATGCCAGAGATTAAAATGCCAGACACTTGCCCTTCGGCAGTCAGCATGCCTTGTAGTTGAATATAAGGAGCGGTGGCTTGCACTTCTTTATTTTCGCCCAAAATCTGCTCGGCAAGTGGCTGCCAGTCGCTGATAATCTCCGATGAAGTTACCGCCGCTTGTGGCACCATGCCCAAAATGCGAGATTTGATTTCACGGTCAAAGCCATTCATCACCGACAGCACGGTAATCAGCACCGCCACGCCCAGCGTTAGACCAATGGCGGAGATAAAAGAAATAAAGGAAATAAAGCCATTTTTGCGTTTAGCTTTGGTATATCGAAGTCCGATAAATAATGCCAAAGGACGAAACATAATCAGTAATCCAAACGATTTAATCGGCTTAGTTTAGCATTTTTTGGCAATTTTTGGCAATAAATAGCAAATAAAGCGTTTTGGCAAAAATCTACCCATGTTTTGCCAAGCGTTTTTATTCATTTGGCAAATTTATCACCACCAATTTATCACCACAAAATTATCAAGGGATTGACTTGATATTTTATCACCTATCCCCATTTAGGGTAGCAGTTATCCATGAGTAATGATTATGAGCAATCAGACTTTTCGTTATCAATACAATCCAGAAACGCCGCCAATGAAGGTGGATTTGCCCTGTGATGAAAATGCCAGCCACGGCGATCATTGGGCGATTTTGACCGATGACATTGCCCACGATGTGCCAAACTGGCTGCAACAAATGCTGGATCGTGCCACTTTGCCACAAGGTCTATCCGCCCAAAACAGCACCAACAACGCCAAACTACTGCTAGCCAGTAACGACACTTGCCACATTAAGCAAATTCTCACCATCAAAGACGGTCAGCCACAAGCCTTTATCAATGCCTTTCCTGCGGTCAATAGTCCCTATGGTTTGACTTGTCAGATTGAGCGGATTATCCGCTGTGATGCCACTTCTGATGCCATTTTGTGCTTATCGACACCTGATGGAGCGACAATTTACGCCTTCGATCAGCTGTATGCGATTAATCGCACTGACTATCGCACGCCAAGACAGTATTTTGTCAATTTTAGTGCATGGGCGTATCACATCGAGCCAAGCCGCCAAGATGAGACCATTACCATCGATGACCAAGAAGCCATTCGCCATCATCGTGCCTTTAATGACATTGTCGCCAAAAATGACGGCAAAATCCCTGATGATATCGATGAGCAGATTCGCCATTGGCTGCCTGACGACCACCAAGACGGCAAGCCCTTCGCCCCTGTTGAGATTAACCTTGGGCATATGTGTGCTTATCTGTACGGCGATACTTTTGGGCAAGAAGACGAAGCATGGTGCCAAGGTCAAGTGCTAGGCAAATCGGCGACCACATTTTTTGATCAGCCGATTACCTTGTTTGATGTGGTGATTTTGCGTGAGCCTGATACCGATCCTTTTGTGGTGCGTATCGCCACGCCGACCACGCCAGTAACTGACGCCATCGCCGTGCAAGATTATATCCAAGCCAACATCTGGCTACAAGCGGCCATCTATGCTGACAATCAAAACAAATCTTAATTTTAGCCAAATTTAAAATTAATCGATGCCACAGATTGTCATAACAGGCAAATGGACAAATCGCCAAATGGTATTTATCTCACCAAAACACCGCTCAATTGGGCGGTGTTTTTTGGTTGATTGGGTTGATGATTTGGTGGTCAATTGTTGCCAGTGAATTTTTATAGTAAATTGTTGCAAGCCAATTGTTGCCAGTAAATTTTGATAGCAAATTGTTATCAAAATTTTACCATCAATCGGCAAGTAAGCCATTAAGCCAAAAGCCGATATTTTTGATCTGAGCCAGACAAACTTGATGAGCCATCGGATAATTGCTCAAAGTTGGCTTTAATCCCAAATTCTCAAGGCTTTGCTTGGCACGCACGCCCAAAACCTTTGGCACGACATCATCAAAATCCCCATGATCGATTTTGACGGCAATGTTTTGGTTAATCCCTGCATGGCTGATATGCTCGGCAGTGGCAAAATAAGTGGACAACGCCAACAAGCCACCCAGCGGACGCTCTGCCGTCAGTACCGTATGATACGCCACCGCTCCGCCTTGCGAAAAGCCAGCGATGATGATATTTTGGCTGTCGATGCCTTGAGCGATTTGCTCATCGATGATTTGATTGATAAGCTGGCTGGATTGGGCGATTTGGGCGACATCAACCTTACGCTCCAAACTCATCTCCAAAATATCATACCACGCTGGCATGACATAGCCGCCATTGATCGTTACTGGCATCTTTGGTGCGTGCGGAAAAATAAACCGCACCGCCGCATCAGCAGACAAACCCAACTCAGGTACAATCGGCTCAAAATCATGGCCACTCGCCCCCAAGCCGTGTAGCCAAATCACCGCATGGCGAATCGGCTTGGCGTTTGGGTTATGCTCAACAATCACTGAATCTAATGTTGCCATCATCATTTCCTTTTGGTTAATTGATTAAATTTATTAAATATGAAAATGGTGGGCGTGAATTTGTGGTGGCTGGTGGTTAATTACCATCGGTTGATACATTTGCCAACTTGCCATTTTGTCAATTTATCAATCGATTATCAACTTATTGGCTTGGCTGATTTATTCTTGAAATGCTTGATAAGTTTATCCAATCCACCAAAAACGCCCTGCTCGCCATGATACGCTGATGCCAGCAAAAATGCAACTTGACCGCCGTCTACCAAGTCAGCCGATTTGGCGTTTAATCATTTACTCATTGACCAATTTAATAGCTTGGCAATTTGCCCATTTAATAAATCTCAAAATCCCAGCAATATAAAATGTAAAATATCGTAACGATGGCAGATTTTTGGGTGATTATTGGGGCAAATTGCGGATAAATTGCGTATAATAAGCCAAAAATTTTATCCAAATTTATCCCAATTTACCCAGATTTATCAAAAATTTGGCAAAATCATTTGGCGATTTGACAATTTGACAATTTAATAAATTGACAAATTGGTAAATGAATTTAAGTGTTTTTAAAATTTACTGAAATTTAAATATCGCAAGTTTAAATACCATCAGAACAATTTAGATGAAAGCAATTTCAAGTAAGTTAAAACAATGTAAAACAATCAATCATCAACGCAAAAGGTGAATTATGCAATGGCGTGGACGCAGACAAAGTAGCAATATCGAAGACAGACGCAGCGGTGGCAGTGGCAAAAAAGTCGGCGGTATCAGTATTTTTGGGCTGATTATTGCCCTGATTTTGTGGCAAGTGTTTGGCATCAGTCCTGAAACCACGCTGGGCGTTACTCAGCAAATCCAAACCGCCCAAACCGACACGCCTGCCAAGCACGACGACGGCTCGGACGAATCGTATCAATTTGTCGCCACCGTTTTGGCAGATACCGAAGATGTTTGGACGCCGATTTTTGCCAGTATGGGTAAAAATTATCAGCCGCCAAGCCTTGTGCTGTTTAGTGGCTCGGTGCAGTCGGCTTGTGGCTTGGCAAGTGCCGCCAGCGGGCCGTTTTATTGCCCTGCCGATCTGAAGGTGTATCTGGACACGCAGTTTTTCCGTGATATGCGGACGCAGCTGGGCATCACAGGCGAGCGTAACGACAGCCAATTATCCAGCCACGACCAAGCAGGCGACTTCGCCCAAGCCTATGTCATCGCTCACGAAGTCGGCCACCATGTACAGACTTTGCTTGGCATTTCATCGCAAGTACGCCAAGCTCAAGCACAAGCAAACACCGCCACCGCCAACCATCTGTCGGTACGCCAAGAGCTGCAAGCCGACTGTTTTGCTGGGCTGTGGGCAAGACATAACCAAGAACGCACGCAGTTTTTGAGTGCAGGCGACATCGAAGAAGCCCTTGATGCTGCCGAAAAAATCGGCGACGACTATCTGCAGCACAAAGCCCATGGTCATGCCGTGCCAGACAGCTTTACTCATGGTACCAGCCAGCAGCGTCAGCGTTGGTTTTATCGTGGATTTGAATCTGGCGACATCAACCAGTGCGATACTTTTGCCGCCAAAGAACTTTAGACGCAGCATTCATTACCGATTTTGGCTATGGTAAATTTCAAGCGGTTTGAATGATTTATTTAAATGATTAAAACACTTGGGAAGATTTTGCCAATTTTAGCCGTTGAAATCATTTGAGCCATTTAAGCAAGCCAAAAAAAACCAACCACCACCAACAAAAGAGCGTAAAAATACGCTCTTTTTTATTTGTGGAATCAAGCATAAAAGCGAATGATTTACCATATCATATGATAATAATGATTATTTATATAAAAAATGATTACAAAAAGATAAAAATATTGCTGGTTTAGATACATATTGTAAATAAAATATAGACAATTTTACATAACTTGACAAAATAAACAATAATCATTATCATAAGCAACGCATTATCAATACCCAAGGTGTTACTTATGAAGCAAAAAACCCACTTTCGCTATCATGCGTTATCCGTCTGCATCTTATGTGCCATGCAATCCATGGCCGCCTATGCCGATGACAGCGATGATGCCGATGCCCTGCCTACCGTGCAGCTGCCGACCATGCAAGTGATCGGCGTCAATCCCAATAACACGCCACAAAAACAATCCACTTCCCAAATCAGCAAATCCGCCAAAGAACTCTCAGAGCAGATGGTGTCCGATAGTCGTGATTTGGTGCGGCATGAAACTGGCGTCAGCGTCGTCGAAACTGGCCGTTTTGGTGCCAGTGGCTACTCGGTGCGTGGCGTGGACGAAAACCGTGTGGCAATCAGCATCGATGGACTACGCCAAGCCGAAACCCTGTCATCGCAAGGCTTTAAAGAGTTATTTGAAGGCTATGGCAATTTTAACAACACTCGCAACGGTGTCGAAATCGAAAACTTACAAAGTGCCGTCATCAAAAAAGGTGCTGATTCGGTGGCGTCAGGCAACGGTGCGTTGGGTGGTGCGGTGGTCTTTAAGACCAAAGACGCACGAGATTATCTGCTGGATAAAGACTGGCATATCGGCTACAAAACAGGCTACGCCAGTGCTGATGAACAAAAAGTAAACAGCCTAACCTTGGCAGGACGACTGGGGAAATTTGATGCTCTGGTGGTCGCCACACGCCGTGATGGTCATGAGCTAAAAAATTATGGCTACGACCAGTATGACGAACGAGTGCAAGGCAGAGAACGCAAAAAAGCCGATCCTTATGACATCAAGCAAGACAGCACACTTGCCAAAATCTCTTTCTCACCCAACGACAATCATCGCTTCACCATCATAAGCGATAATACAGAACGCACAAACCAAGGGCATGATTTTTCTTATACACTCAAATATTCCGCTTATTACAATCCGCTAGAAGAAGATCTACGCCACACAAACGACAAAAGCAAACGCCGCACTTTTGGTATCGCTTATGAAAACACAGCCGCCAATGCTCTTTGGGACAGTGCCAAAATCTCATTTTCTAACCAAAAAATCACCACCAAAGCACGCACTGACGACTACTGCGATGGCAACGAGCAATGCAACAGCGTCGCCAATCCACTGGGTTTACACATCGTCAATAATCAGCTGGTGGACAAAAACGGCAAAGCTGCCACTTTCAACAAAACAGATGCCTACACTCACACGCTGGTGATTGATGGCAAAGAGCATACAGACCATTACACCCCCAAAAGACTGCGAGAAATTTGGTTTGATTGCTCAGTATTTGACTGTAATGGCTCAATTACTGCCAATAAAGATGAGTACGATGCCGAAAACTTTGAGCATCATTACAACAATGCCAAGTTTGACTTTAAAGATGCCAATATTGTTACCGACAGTCAGGGCAAGCGTTTTGCCAATTTTGACAAAGCAAGCTACCAAGACAGCTATGCCATACCGAACACTTTGGGTTACTTGACCAATTATTACAGCGATCGAGATCTGAACACCGATACCAAGCAGCTGGATTTGGATTTGAAAAAATATCTCACCACTGGCAAAGTTACCCATCAGCTTGGTTATGGCATCTCATATAGCGAAACCGAAAAATCCATGGTCAACACCGCTGGCGTCAGCGGGCGAGATCCGCAGTGGTGGACAAAGCAATATCTGGGGCTAAATCGTTCAACAGGCAAGCCTTATGCATCGTGCCAAGAAGCCAAAGACGACTTTGAATATCCATCACCAGTTGTCTGCCCAACCGAAGATAAATTTTCATTCCTAATTCCTGTCAAAACCAAAGACAGCAGCTTGTACTTTAGCAATCATCTAACCCTTGGCGATAAAGTCAGTGTCGATGTCGGCTATCGCTACAACCAAATCAAATATCAACCCAAATATGTCGCAGGTCAAACCGCCAAAATCCCTGACGATATGGTCAAAGGCTTATTTATCGCCCTGCCCAAAGCCACGCATGGCGATGAACCCAAATGGTGGAATTATTCAGGTTACAGCGATCCAAAATACTTAGCAGATAAGGCTGCTTGGGAAGAAGCGGATAAAGCCTATAAGCAAGCTGTCGCCAATAACCCTGCCGAAAATATCGCCTTTTTATCCCAAAATCGCAAGCACAATCAGCATTCGTATTCACTGGCGACGACTTTTGATGCCTTTAGCCATCTACGCCTACAAGCCAAATACGCCCAAGGCTTTAGAATGCCGACTGTCGATGAGATGTACTTTACCTTCCAGCACCCAGATATTACCGTGCTGCCAAATGTTGGGCTAAAACCAGAACTTGCCAAAACCAAAGAACTGGCTTTGACCTTGCACGGTCAAGCTGGCTTTATCACTGGCAGCGTGTTCCGCACGGATTATGATGATTTTATTGATTTTCAGTATCTTGGTAATAAAGATTTGAAAAACTTGTACGGCGGCACTGCCAGCTCTCGCAATTATCCGCTGTATCAAAGCATCAACCGCCAAAAAGCCAAAGTTGATGGCTTTGAGATTAACTCTCGGCTGGATATCGGTGCTTTGTCGCCAGCACTGGCAGGCTTGAATGTCAGCTATAAATACACGCACCAAAAAGGCTTGGCAGATGGCAGCATTCCGATGAATGCCATTCAGCCAGACGCTTCGGTATTTGGTATCGGCTATGACAGCAAAAACAAGCGATTTGGCGGTAATTTGTACCTAAGCCATATCGCTGCCAAAAAAGATAAAGACACTTATAATATCTTTTGGAAAGAAGAAAACGCCGACAACAGCCATGCCAAATGGCGGAGCAATTCGCACGCTTTGGTGGACTTGACCGCTTATGTCAAGCCAACCAAAAATCTCACTCTGCAAGCTGGCGTGTACAATCTGACCAACGAAAAATATCTCACTTGGGAATCGGCACGCTCTATCCGCTCATTTGGCACGAGCAATTTAATCGGTCGTGATGGCACAGGCATTGAGCGTTTTTATGCCCCTGAGCGTAATTTTAAATTCAGTGCCGAATTGGTGTTCTAAGCGGATTTTACCGATTTTAATCATTTAACAAACCAACCAAATCCCCTTGTTTTATTTTACCAAGGGGATTTGGTTTTTATTTGAGAATTAAAAAAACCAACCGCATCGCCCAATCTGTCAAATCTATTAAATTTGCCAAATTTGGGTAGTTTTGTTATGGTATCCATTTGGTGTTATAATTGGGCGATTATGGTATTTGTCTTTAAATAACTGCCCAAAACCACCTTTTTACAAAATCATCGCTTTATAAGGATTTATCATGCAGCTGCCCGACACGCTCATTGAGCTACTCACTCAATATTTGCACGAACACACCAGCCAAGCCATCAGCATTGATCCTGATGTGCTGGCGTATCGCTGGGTTGGTGGTCTTACTGGGCGGCTGGTGCCGATTGATGTCAGTTTTGGTGGCGATTTGGCGGATTTGCTTGGTATCGATACCCAAAAAGCCAAACTGATTGCCAATACCGAACAATTTCTCGCCAAACTGCCTGCCAACCATGTGCTGATGACTGGCTCTCGGGGTGCTGGCAAATCGTCGCTGATTCGTGCCTTGCTCAAGGCGTATCACCATCAAGGCTTGCGTATTATCGAAGTGGCTCGTGATGATTTGTTGCACCTCGATAAAATCCGCACCGCCATCAAGGCATCTTATCAAGCTGGCAACCAAAACCGCTATATCGTCTATTGCGATGATTTGGCGTTTAATACTCAAGATGAAAATTACCGCACCCTAAAAAGCGTGCTGGACGGTGCGTTAGACAGCGAAAGCAGCCAACTGCTCGTCTATGCCACCAGCAACCGCCGCCATCTGCTACCCCAGCTGATGAAGGACAATGTCAATATCTACAACGGACAGACCGATGAAGTCAATCCCTATGAAACCATTGACGAGACTGTTTCTCTGTCGGACAGATTTGGGCTGTGGCTGTCGTTTTTGCCGATGAATCAGCCGCTGTATTTGCAGATTGTGCAGCATTTATTGACCAAAGCGGATTTGCCATTTGACGGCATGGCGCAGGCTGAAGCTCTGACATGGGCCAGCACTCGTGGCGGCCGATCAGGACGCATTGCCTATCAATTTTGTCAACATTGGATTGGGCAAGCTCGCCTGCGTGCTTGAGTGGATTTGCCAAAATTTTGCCATTTTACCGCTGATTTGTATCATTTTACATTTATCATCATATGAATTAAATTTTGATAAAAATCAGCGGTTTTAAAAAAAATATAGGCAAGGTGCTGGGTGTTGGCTTAGGTAATTATTACTTGGGTTTGAAGTTTTGCCAATTTTACCAAACTCAAAATTACTCTTATTTTATCAGCCGCCAATTTAATATTGGGGTTGCCAATTTTCGCTGTGCCTTGGGCAGACTGACAGAAACATCCATCGCAAACAGATCTTCATCTGGATTAAAATAAGCAACGCCATCCACCTGCTGACCTTCAACAGTGGCTCGCCACGCTTTTGTATAGCGATCCAAAGATACAAAAGAAATTTTTGGTGAAATGTCCAAATATCGCGATTTGGCACCGTACTCACGCTGATTTAGTATATCTGCCTGCTTAAAAAAATAACTTGCAAAGCTTAATACACAACGCTCACAGCCACCGTAATTTATCCACCATTGAAAATACCCCTTTTGTCCTTTGGGTGGTGCAAAGACAATCCAAGCTCTACCACCCATACCAATATTGGCAGAAATTAATCGCCAATTTTTGGGTATCAAAAACCATTGATAATGAAAATAATACACCGCCACTTGCGTTTTGTAAGCTGCGTCCAGTTTTTTGTCAATATAAAGACTGGACGGTCCATAAACCATATCCATATCTTGATCAAAAACCTGATAAGCCGGCACTCGCACACCGTTTGCCAAGGTTGCCATGCCAAGATAAACAGGCTTGGGTAGATCGCTAGTATTTTCAAAAGCGGAATTGCCTGGGTTAAGCCCTAATTTTAAAGTATCAGCATGAGCTGATGGCAGCACTGACAAAAATGATAACAAAATTGTAGTAAAAACAACGACTGTTGTTGATTTGAAAAAATTTTGAACTTTCATGTAACACCCCTTACCCAAACACCGTTTGATAAAATTCATCATCAAAGCCTAGCACTGGCTCGCTGCCACCTAGGATAATTGGGCGTTTTAACACGCTTTGGTTGGCTTTAACAATGTCATGCACTGCGGTCAAATCGTCTGCCGTGCCAAGTTTGGCAATCATCGCCTTTTGGTCATCGTCAAGTTTGCGGTAAGTTGTGCCTTGTTTATTGATCACTTTTTCGCCAAAAATCGCCACAAATTGTGCAAACTGCTCAGCACTTAGCACTTGTTTTTTATAATCAAAAAACTCATACGCCACGCCCATTTGCCCAAGTTTATCAAAGGCTTTTTTCATGGTGTTGCAATTTTTGATGCCATAAACGGTGATTGCCATCATCAAACTCCCAATATATAAAAGATTTTTGGTTAAATTTGCTAAATTATAGCAAATTGGCACGGATTTTAGGTATAATAACCTGTTTATATGCTTATTTTTTCTTATTTTTCATCTTATTTTGGATAGCAACATGAGCCAAATTTCTTCAGAAAACTACGATTTTTCAGCAATTGAGCAAAAATTACAAGCCCAATGGGAAAGTGATAAACGCTATCACACAACAAACGACACCACCGACAAACCAACCCGCTATATGCTGTCGATGTTCCCTTACCCAAGCGGCAAGCTGCATATGGGTCATGTGCGTAACTATGCCATCACCGATGTGCTAAGTCGCTACTATCGCCAAAAAGGTTATGATGTCATGCAACCGATGGGCTGGGACGCTTTTGGTCTGCCTGCCGAAAATGCCGCCATCGCCAATGCTGTCGCCCCTGCCAAGTGGACTTTTGAAAATATCGCCAACATGCGTGAGCAACTAAAGGCATTGGGTCTGTCAATCGATTGGTCTCGTGAATTTGCCACCTGTACGCCTGAATATTACCGCTGGGAGCAGTGGCTGTTTTTGCAGCTTTATAAAAAAGGCTTGGTCTATAAAAAACTTGCCACCGTCAATTGGGATCCTGTGGATAACACTGTGCTGGCAAATGAGCAAGTCGTTGATGGTCGTGGCTGGCGTTCTGGGGCGATTGTCGAAAAGCGTGATATTCCGATGTATTATTTTAAAATTACCGATTATGCTGACGAATTGCTTGACGATCTAAAAACGCTAGAAGGTCATTGGCCAAAACAAGTGCTGTCAATGCAACATAACTGGATTGGCAAAAGCCAAGGCATGGAGCTGGATTTTGCTTACTCGTTGGACGGTCGTGATGATGTGCTGCGTGTCTTTACCACTCGCCCTGATACCATCATGGGTGTCAGTTATTTGGCAGTTGCCGCCGAACACCCACTGGCTCAATACGCCGCCAAGCAAAACTCAGCGATTGCTGAATTTTGTGCCGAATGCAAACAAGGCTCAGTTGCCGAAGCAGACCTAGCCAAAGCCGAAAAAGTCGGCATGGCGACCAACCTATTTGCCAAGCACCCAATCACTGGCGAAAATGTGCCTGTTTGGGTTGCCAACTATGTGCTGATGAGCTATGGCTCAGGGGCGGTGATGGGCGTGCCAGCACACGATGAGCGTGATTTTGAATTTGCCAATAAATACCAACTGCCCATCAAGCAAGTCATTGATTTTCAAGACAAACAAGGTCAATACGATGACAAGCAATGGCAAGAATGGTATGGCGACAAAACAGGTTTTTGTATCAACTCTGGCGTGCTGGACGGTCTGTCATTTGTCGATGCCAGTGCCAAAATTGACGAAATCGTCAGCGAAAAAGGCTTGGGCAAATCCACCATTCAGTATCGCCTGCGAGATTGGGGCGTGAGCCGTCAGCGTTATTGGGGCTGTCCGATTCCGATGGTGAACTGCGAATACTGCGGTACTGTACCTGTGGACGAAGCGGATTTGCCAGTGGTGTTGCCGACCGATGTCATTCCAGATGGCCGTGGCAATCCGCTAAAAAATATGCCTGAATTTTTGCACACCACTTGCCCAAAATGCGGTCAGCCTGCCGAGCGTGAAACCGATACTTTTGATACCTTTGTCGAATCCAGCTGGTATGCCCAGCGTTTTGCCAGCCCACACGACGATTCACAAATGATCGAACGCCACGCCGCCGACAAATGGCTGCCTGTCGATCAATATGTTGGCGGTGTCGAACACGCCGTACTGCACCTGCTGTATGCTCGCTTTTTCCATAAGGTCATGCGAGATGAAGGCTTAGTTGGTGGCGATGAGCCATTTGCCAATCTTTTGGCTCAAGGCATGGTACTGGCAGGCACTTATTACCGTGAAAATGCCGACGGCAGCAAGTCGTACTATTTCCCACATGAGATTGATTTGGTGATGAATGGCACAGAAGTGGCTGGGGCGACGCTCAAGGCGGACGGTCAGCCAGTCATCATCGGCAAAATCGAAAAAATGAGTAAATCAAAAAACAACGGCGTCGATCCGCAGCAGATTATCGAGCAATACGGAGCAGACACGGTTCGCTTGTACACGCTATTTACCGCCCCTGCTGATCAGACGCTAGAATGGTCAGACAGTGCCTTAAAAGGCCCGCACAATTTTGTCAAAAAAGTATGGCGTACCGTGCATGAGCATCTGGCTGCCATCGAAGGCGTGGCGGCTGATAATTTGGCACTGGATAAAACCAACCTATCCAAGCCTGCCAAAGACTTACGCCGCAAAACGCACGAAACCATCGCCAAAATCGATGTCAGCCTAGGCGAGCATTTGGCACTGAACACGCCTGTGTCTAGCCTGATGGAGCTTTGTAATGAGATTGCCAACTTTAAAGTCGAGCAACCTTGCGACCTTGCCGTGCGTCATGAAGCCATCATCGCCCTATTGACCCTGCTGTCGCTGTATGCACCGCATGTTGGCGAATATTTGCTTGAAGCCATTGGCATCGATGCTCGCACCGCCAAATTCCCTGTGCTTGATGAAGCTGCCTTGGTTAATGACACCATCACCATGGTGGTGCAGGTCAATGGTAAAGTGCGTGGCAAAATGGAAGTCGCTGCTGGCACGGACAACGACACGCTCATCGCTGAAGCCAAGGCCATCGAAGGCGTCGCCAAATTCCTAACTGGCGAAATCAAAAAACAAATCGTCGTGCCAAATAAACTGATCAGCTTTGTGGTGGCAGGTGCTTAATGCAAATCAAAAATTTATTACTAAGCGGTCTGTTAGCCATCGGCGTGCTGTCGCTGAGTGCGTGCGGCTTTGGACTGCGTGGCATCAGCGATAACAGCATACAGCTGGCACCAGCGTACAGTCAGGTAAATCTTATCACTGACAATAATGCCGTGGCTTATGCCTTTAAGCCACGACTTAGCACGCAGTTGGCACAGATTGGCGTGGCAACCGCCGCCGATGCCCCCAACCAAATCCGTGTGAATAATTTGCGTTATCGTGAATATCGCTTGCTTGGGGTTTTGACCGAAATCCGCTTGGTGCTAACTGCCGATGTCGGTTATCAAATCAACGGACAGACCATCGTCCGCACGGTTCAGACCGAACGCAGCTATCAGCATAATGAAGCCAGCGTTACCACCAGCGATCAACAAGGCGAACAAGCCAAAATCTGGCTACAAGACAGCTTGGCACACCGCATTGCCGAGCAGTATTACGCACTTGGTAGCCAATCTGCGAGCCAGTGATATGCACAAGCCGTTTTTGGCAGTTAGCCAATCACTTCTACAAAAGCCCAGCTCTATCACTGGGCTATGGCTGGCACACAGTGATGAGCCATTGGTGTTGCAGTGGCTTGTCGATGCCTGCCGGCCCAGTTGGCAAGAGCATCACCAAATCATCAAACGCATCGAGCTGACCGCCGCCAAAAGCTGGCAAGAAGTCATCAACGAACTGTCCACCTTATCTTTATTTGCAGAATCCACCGCCATCATCATCACTGGCAAACAAAAACTGGACGATGCCACCGCAAACGAGCTGGCACGCTTTGCTGACGATGCCAAAGCAGGCAACAGCCAGCACCATCTGCTGTGGCTACTGCCCAAACAAGACAAAAAAGCACAAGCCAGTAAAGCCTTTAAATTATTTGACAATCAAGGGCTGATTATCGATGGCAATATCGCCAATGAGCGTGTCCGCCGTGAGCTGCTCACCGACAAGGCAAAACAACTCAACCTGACACTCACGGCAGACGCTTGGCAGGTGCTGATGAGCCATACCGAGCATGATTTACTAAACGCCTATCAGGCCCTGTGGCGGCTGTCCTACACCCACAATGACGGCAACACCATCGATGTGCCGACACTGATGACTTTGTTGGTCGATGGTGGCAGTTTTAGCGTATTTGACTTATCCGATGCCATCATCAGCCATAACGCCACCGCCGCCATCAAAATCATTCATCATCTCAAAAACACCGACACCGCCGCCAGTATCGTGCTGTGGGCGATATTACGAGACATTCACGCCATCGCTGGCATAAAAAACGCCCAAGACCCAACAACGCTTGGTATTTGGCGTAATAAAGTTGCTGCCTATCAAGCCCTATCACGCCGTATCCAGCCACAGGCACTTGCCGAACTGCTGGCCATCGGCTACGAAATCGACAAAGCCATCAAAGGTTTAAGCAATGAAAATCCGTGGCGGCTGCTTGAGCGTGCGGCACTGCTGATGTGTGGCGTGGCGGTTTTGTAGATTTTGTAGGTTTTGTAGGCTTGGTGGTTTTTTTGGCAAATTGGTTGTGTTAATGACAAAAATCATGATGCATGATGACAAATCATTATAAATTTTGATAAATTTTTTTATTAATTTAACTGTTAATTCAGTATTGATTTGGCGGTGCTGATGATTAATTTGGCAGTTAATTTGGCGTTATTGATGTTTGATTTAGCAATTGATTTAGCGGTTTTACAAGCCAATTTTAAAAATTGATTTAAAAGTTGATTTTAAAAGCTCATTTTAAAATTCTGCAAGCCACCGCCAATTTACAAAAACACACGATTTTGTTACAAAATATCACAAAAGCCGCCCTATTCATTGAATAAATCTTGTTATCATTGACGATGTTATCAAACAATCTCACGCAGCTTTTTAAATTTGCTAATTTCATTTACTGATTTTTAAGTATTTTAAAATAATTTTGCCATTTTATTTGGAAAAACTATGTCTATCGCCAAGCCTGTTGCCAAAAAACCTTTGCGTTTTCGCCCACTGATTAAGTGGATTGTCGCCGCCATCGTGGTGGTGGCTGCTGGAATATTGATTTACAAAAAACTCAATCCGCCTGCCACGCCGCCAGAATATCTCACCACCACGGTCGAAACTGGCGACATCGAAAACACCGTGATGGCATCTGGCAAAATCAAAGCCATCGAAACGGTCGATGTCGGTGCGCAGGTGTCAGGTGAGATTGTCAAGCTGTCTGTGGATATTGGCGATTTTGTCAAAAAAGGCGACATCATCGCCCAAATTAGCCAAGTTGGGCAAAAAAATGTGGTCTCAAATGCCCAAGCCACACTCAATCAAGCCAACGCCAGCCTAAATCAAGCCAAGGGCGATTTGGCAAGCAGACAAGGCGAAGTCAGCAGTGCCGCCGCTGCCGTTGAGAGCCGAAAGGCTGAGCTGGCTCGAGCTCGCCAAAGCCTTGAACGGCTACAAGGTTTGATTGAGATTGATGCCATCAGCCGCGAAGAATACGAAGAAGCACGCACCAAAGTAGCGGTTGCCCAAGCGGCATTGGACGCTGCTCAGGCCAGCCACCAAAACGCCTTGACCGCCGTCAAAAATGCCAAGCTTGCCATCACAAGCCAACAAGCCGCCATCACCAAAGCCCAAAATGATGTCGTTACCGCCCAAGAAGATCTCAATTACACCACCATTCGTGCACCGATGGACGGTACGGTCGTATCCATCACCCAAAAACAAGGCACAACCGTCAATGCCAACCAATCCGCCCCCACCATCGTAACGCTTGCCGATCTTAGCCGTGTGCGGATTAATGCCCAAATCTCCGAAGCCGATGTGGTCAATATCCACCCAAATCTGCCCGTGCGATTTAACATCATCGGCAATCCTGAGCAGCAGTACGATGCTGTTTTGGCGGGCATTGAGCCTGCACCTGAGAGCATCAGCAGCTCAAGCAGCACCAATGCAGCGGTGTATTATATCGGCTATCTGAATGTCGATAATAATGAAGGCAAATTTCGCATCGACATGACGGCACAGGTCAATATCATCATTGACCAAGCCAAAAACGCCCTAATTATCCCATCATCTGCCATTGAGACACAACACGGCAAAACCACCGTGCGTGTCATCGGCGAAGACGGCTTTGCCAAGCCTGTTGAGATTAGCGTTGGCATCAATAACCGTGTCAATGCCCAAGTGCTAAAGGGGCTTAAAAAAGGCGATGTTATCGTTATTGGTGAAGCTCATGGCAACACCCCAATGATGGTGCAATAATACTGCCTAAGGACAAATCATGACAACAACAACTCCCACCACCAAAACGCCGCTGATTGAAGTGGTAAATTTGGTGCGTGATTTTCCTGCTGGCGATGACAAAATCCGCATTTTGCACGACATCAATCTGACACTGTATCAAGGCGAAATGGTCGCCATCATCGGACAATCTGGCTCTGGCAAATCCACTTTGATGAATATCTTGGGCTGCTTGGACAAAGCCAGCGGTGGGCATTATGCCATTTTTGGGCGTTCGGTTGATGAGATGGACACCCAAGAGCTTGCCAAGTTACGCCGTGAGCATTTTGGTTTTATTTTTCAGCGTTATCATCTGCTGGGCGATATCGATGCCCAAGACAATGTTACCGTACCTGCTGTCTATGCTGGCATGGATACCAAGGCACGCAAGCAGCGAGCTTGTGAGCTACTGACAGCCCTAGGTCTGGCGGATAAATTGCACAATCACCCCAATCAGCTCTCTGGCGGTCAGCAGCAGCGTGTTTCTATCGCACGAGCCTTGATGAATGGCGGTGATATTATTCTGGCCGATGAGCCAACAGGAGCCTTGGACAGCCAATCAGGCGTTGAAGTGATGAAAATTTTGCACAGGCTAAAACAGCAAGGGCATACCATCATTATGGTAACGCACGATCCTAAGCTTGCCAGTGAAGCCGAGCGAGTGATTGAGCTAAAAGATGGCCGCATCATCAGCGATTACTACACGCCGCACGCACGCCAACACATTGATAATCTGCCCACTCGCCAGCCCATCAGCCACAAAAACGCCCTGTTTGGCTTTTTTGACCGCTTGCAAGAAGCCTTTAAAATGTCGCTATACGCCATGAAAGCCCACAAAATGCGGACGCTTTTGACCATGCTGGGCATCATCATCGGCATCGCTTCGGTGGTGTCCATCGTGGGGCTGGGGCAAGGCTCACAACAAAAAATCCTAGCCGACATCAGTCAACTAGGCACAAACACCATCACCGTACTGGACGGCTATCCGTTTGGCGATCCACGCCGCCGCTTTGGGCATGACAATCTCACCACCGCCGATGCCGATGCCGTGGCAGCACAGCCTTATGCCAAAAGCGTCAGCCCCTTAGTGGATAGCAGCGTCAGCACTCGCTATAAAAATGTCGAAACCACCGCCAGCATCAATGGCGTCGGTGAAGATTATCTAAAAGTTACTGGCGAGACGCTGGCGATGGGTAACAGCTTTGACAAAAACAGCATCAGCCAGCTCACCCAAGACATCATTATCGATAATAACGCCTATAAGACCTTTTTTAATGGTGAAGGCAATCCTATTGGCGAAGTGATTATAGTGGGCAATGTCCCCGGGCAAGTGGTGGGCGTGTTGTCGGATAAGACCACCAATTTTGGTCGTCAAAATAACACGCCGCAGCTGTATATGCCCTACACCACCGTCATGCATCGTATGCTTGGTACCAGTTATATTGACCGCTTTGTGGTGCTGATTGATGAAACCACACCTTCAAAAATTGCCGAAACCGCCATCAGAGATCTGATTCAGGCACGGCATGGCACGGACGATTTTGATATTTTTAATACCGATTCAATTCGCCAAACTGTCCAATCCACCACCAACGCCTTGACGCTGCTCATCTCATCGATTGCCATCATTTCTTTGATTGTTGGTGGCATCGGCGTGATGAACATCATGCTGGTTTCTGTTACCGAACGCACCAACGAAATCGGCGTACGCATGGCGGTCGGTGCTCGCCAAGGTGATATTATGCAGCAGTTTTTGATTGAAGCGGTGCTGGTGTGTATTTTGGGTGGTGTGCTGGGCGTGGCGTTGGCTTTTGGCATTGGCGGGCTGATTAACCGCTTTGGTGGTGAAGATTTTGTGGTGGTTTATTCGCCCTTATCGATTGTGGCTGCCTTTATTTGCTCAACGCTTATTGGCGTGATTTTTGGTTTTTTACCTGCCAAAAATGCCGCCAAATTAAACCCCATCGATGCCTTGAGCCGCAACTGATTTTTGACCATCAACCATAAGCAATCAATTTGGCAGTTGATTGCTTATTTTTATGCCAACAAAAAGCAAATCAAAAACCCAAACAGTTGGCACAAGCATTTACGCATTGAGCATAAAAAACACCCTTAGTAATTTACTAAGGGTGTTTTTGAATTTGGCTCCCCAACCTGGGCTCGAACCAGGGACACACGGATTAACAGTCCGATGCTCTACCGACTGAGCTATTGGGGAATGTGGTGGGTCGTGCAGGATTCGAACCTGCGACCAATTGATTAAAAGTCAACTGCTCTACCAACTGAGCTAACGACCCTTAGCGAACTCTAGGATAAATGGTGGGTCGTGCAGGATTCGAACCTGCGACCAATTGATTAAAAGTCAACTGCTCTACCAACTGAGCTAACGACCCATTTATCTTTCCTAGTCGGATACGGTATGCCATATCGCTAATGTGATGCACATTATACTCAAAATTTTTATGATTGCAAGCATTTATTTGCAAAAATTTGAATTTTTTTCAAAAAAATAGGTTTTTTTTGTGTTTTTGGATAAAATCACACTAATTTTTTTAAGATATTAATTATTATAAATAAAAACATATTTAATATTTATCAAAAACTATAATCAATCCGCCATTTTAACCATCATCTTAACCATCGCAAAATAAAAATGAAAATAAAAAATACAGCACACGCATAAAAAATGTTTGAAATCATGGGGGGGGGGGAATTGTATAATTACAGTGATTATTTGTAACCAAATCAAGGATATTTCATGCATTATTTTAACAATCCAAAGGATATTTATCAGTTTATCAATCAAGAAGTTGGTAAATTAGCCGATCGAATTCAAGACTTGGAAAATAGCAATCTTAATATTCAAAGTATTAATGCTCAAAACCTTCATGCTCAAAAAGAGCAACTTGACAATCAGCAAGCTTATCAAATTATCAAAAAGCTACAAGCAGATATTGGGCTATCTGTTCATGATTTGGAAAACAATGCCGAATGGAAAAGATTTCAGATTGCCTTTTTTGGTGAAACAAATGCGGGCAAATCCACCATTATTGAAACTTTGCGTATCTTGCTAAACGAGCCTACAAAAGCAGAGCAACAAAGAAAATTTCAAGAAATCGCCAATAAATTGGATATTTCTGCCGAAAAATTCTACCAAATGGAAGACGAATTAAAAAGCATTGAAGAAAAATTAAATTTAATCAATGAACAAAAATCACGCATTGAACAACAATATGCTGACGAATTGAATTTATTAACTCAGCAAGAGCTGAACATTGCCCAAAAATGGGACAGCCAAATACACGCCGCCCAGCAAGAATATCAGCTTACCGTAGGCAATTACCAAACCAAGATTGACCATTTAAAAGAAAAAATCAAAGACATAAAAGCCAATATGTCTTGGTTTTTAAAAATTATTTATTATTTTATTAAACTTGATGAGCAAAAAGAGCTGGCAACCTTATCCGATGAATTAAAAGCATTGGAACACACAAAAGACGACAAAACATCAGTGCTGCAACGCCAAAAAGATGACGAATTATCCCCAATATCACAACAAAAAGATGCACTTGCCACCAAACAACACTCTGAACTACAAACCATTGATGACAATGCCAAATCCTATGAGCAAAACAAGCAAACGCTGCAACAATGGTTTGATGAATTTGATCGCAAAAAAGAGCAGCTCAAGCCTTATTTAGATGGTCAAATTATTGGTAATGGTCACAATGATTTTACTCGTAATAATACCAGTTATCAATTTGAGATTAACCAGTACCCTATCGCCATGATTGATGTGCCAGGCATTGAAGGTAATGAAAAACAGGTAAAAGATGAAATCAGCAAATCTGTACAAAAAGCTCATGCGGTTTTTTATGTGACCAATAAAGGTACTCCGCCAAATGAAGGTACGCTAGAACGCATCAAAACCTATCTGAACGACCAAACTGAAGTATGGGCAATTTATAATAAGCAAATCACAAACCCAGGTCGGCTCAATAACCAGCTCATCAAAGGCAATGATGAAAAGCAATCATTAAACGGTTTGGAAGAAATATTAAAAGAAACTCTGGGCGAACATTATCGTGGTTTGATGGTCTTGGCAGGATTGCCTGCATTCTATTCTCAAGTCACTTGTATTTTGCCTTTTTCAGACATTGATTGCCTAAAACACTTTAATGAAGGGGATAATGAACCTTTATTTATTGCATACAATCAACAACAGAAATTTTTAGACAAACACAGTCGTGGTGGCTTATATCAATTCTCTGAACTGGAAACCTTAAACCAAAAATTAAAAAATGATATTGTTGGTGATGTGCCTGCCAAAATCAAAAAGAGTAATTTTAATAAAGTTCAAGTGCTGGTTAAAAAACACACAGAAGAACTGACCAAGATTCACCAAACTTATGATGATTTTGCACAAGATTTGATAAAACAAGTGCAACTGGCACAGCAATCCATCAAAGGCTACTTTGACGAATTTGAAATACAGCTGGGCGGTGCATCCAACAGTGCCATCAATAACTGTATTCAAAAAATCCGCAGTCAGATTTATAAGAAGATTAACAATGATATCGATAATGATGATTTTAAACGACATTTTGATAATATTGTGCAATCTGAAATTCAAGTTTTTGAACAAGACATCAAAACCAGTATTGATGAATATGCCAAAAAATTGGAAGAAAATACCCAAAAATCACAAAAAGATTTATTAAGAAATATTAATGAATTAAGCAAAGACTACCAACAATATAGCCAGCTGAATAATTCTGGTGTAGAGCTAAAATTTAATATTGACAATGGCATCAATACAAAACAGCTATTTGGGGTAGGTATTGGTATCCTAGCCACCATGTGGTGGAATCCTGTGGGCTGGTTTGCCATTGCAGCAACTGTTAGTGGGTTAGCCATTGCATTTGCAAAGGCGGTTTGGGGATTTTTTGATTCCGACTATAAAAAAGAACAGCAACGCAAAAATGTGGATAGTAATTTACCAAAAATCACTGATGCCCTAAAATCAGAAATAAATAACAGCTTGTCTGAACTTGCCCAAAAAATGAATGAGAACAAACAAAAAATCTTAATTGATTTGAATGAAATCACCAAGCCGATTTCTGTGCTAAATGAAGATTTGGCAAAAACCATTCGCTCTTTGGATAAAATTTCTGCCGACATCGCTTACGCTTAAATCAAAGTCAAAAATCAAAAGTTAAATTGGAGTTTTTTATGACTGATACCATCAAAGCCTATCAAGACAAGCAACAACATTTGATTGCTTTATTGAACAAACTTAATTCATTTATCAAACAAGGCAGCGAATTTGGCTTGCATTTACCAAAAGAAATGTACGCCAAATTAGAAAATATCAACAAACAAGCCGATGAAAAACTAAAAATCGCTTTAATCGGTGGATTTTCTGAAGGGAAAACTTCCATTGCCGCAGCTTGGCTGGGCAAATTGGACAAGACATCAATGAAAATCAGTGCTGCCGAGTCTTCTAATGAAGTTACTGTATATGATATTGATAATGAATGCGTGTTAATTGACACACCGGGCCTGTACGGATTTAAAACACAAGAAAATGATGAGCATCAAATTGAAAAATACAAAGACATTACCAAAAAATATGTCAGCGAAGCTCATATCGTCCTATATGTAATGAATTCAAAAAACCCCATCAAAGAAAGCCACAAAGAAGATTTGATTTGGTTATTCAAAGAACTGAATTTATTGGATCGTACCGTTTTTGTATTAAGTCGCTTTGATGAAGTGGCTGATGTGGAAGATGAGCGAGAATATCAATACTACCTAAAAATCAAACAAGATAATGTTAAGGAAAGATTAAAAGATTTTTTAAACTTATCACCAGAGCAAGTGAATCAACTGAGCATTGTCGGCGTATCTGCCAACCCTTTTGACGAAGGGATTGAGTACTGGCTACAAAATCCACAAGAGTTTGAACAGTTATCGCACATTGGTACATTACAATCAGCCACTAAAGCAATTGTGGAATACAATGGCGGCATTAACCAAATTGCCAATGAAACCAAAAAGACAATTTTTAGCGATATTATTTTGCAAGAAATTCCAAAAATTGAACAAAAAAACAAGGAAATGAGCAAAATAACGCAGGAGTTGAGTCATGCATTTATCATGCAAAATGGTGAATTGGAACAATTGAGCAAACGCATCAATCATGCTCGTGGTCAAATTAAAACTCAACTCAATGGATACTTTGCTGACTTATTAATGCAAGTGAATGGTTTGGGTTTGCAGACCGCTCAAAATTTCTTTAATACCGAAATCGGCAAAGAAGGTGCTGTTATGGATAGCAATATTCAGCAGATATTTTCCAACGAAACAGCAGGCATTACATCTAATCTTAATAATCAAATGATTAAGTTTAATGCCGAACTGGATCGTATTGACAGCACAGCCAGCCAAATGATGAAACAAGGCGTCAATCATCTCATTAAAAATATTAAGATAAATAACACAATGGTGATTGCTGCTAGAGATGGTATTAGAGGTGTGGGTGGTATGCTAGGGCTTGATTTATCCAAGGCAATGAAATTTAAGCCCTATGGTGCGATTAAATTTGCCGATAAGCTTAATGTTGCTTTTGCTGCATTAGGTCCTTTGATGGAAGCGTGGGACAGCTATCAAAAAGCACAAGAAGAAGAAAAATTTCAGCAAGCAATTATTGATTTTAAAAATGACCTACAAAGCCAGCAAGCGGAATTATTGAAATTTATTGATGGCGATCAGTTTATACCTGCTTTCTTTCAAGGGTATTTTGAACTCAAAAAAGCCGTAGAAGACTTGGGCAAACAAAAACAAACCGAAGATGATAGACAGCGAGCATTTAATGAGTGGAAAAAGCAAGGAGAAGTGATTGATGGAGAATTTCGGGAGTTAAATTAGTTATAAACAATATAAAAAGCACCGCTTGAATTTAGGCGGTGCTTTTTGAGCAATGACAATCAATCCAACCACAACCGATACGGCAATGGCACAAAGCCACCAACCTGCCCCGCTTGTACCTGCTCAAGATTTAGCACGCCTTTGGCGATTAATGACAGCGTATGTGGCACCAGTTGATGCTCCAGTTTTTGGACACGGCCAGCCAGCGATGCGGCGGTATCGCTCGCATTGACCGCAAGCCACGCCTGCGTCAGCACCTGCCCTGCGTCCAGCTCTGGCGTTACCAGATGCACGCTGCAGCCGTGATATCTATCGCCTGAACGCAGCACTCTGGCGTGCGTATCCAGTCCCTTATAATCTGGCAAAAGCGACGGGTGCAGGTTAATCATCGCACACGGCACGGCATGGATAAACTCAGCCGACAGCACTCGCATAAATCCTGCCAGCACCACCAAATCTGGCGACCAAGCACGGATTTGTTCCAAGGCGTGTTTTTCGAAGGTAGCAATGCTCATGCGTTTGCCACTGGCGGTATACGACAGCACAGCCGTTGGGATATTGGCAGTTGTGGCACGAGTGACAGCATAGGCATCTTCACGGTTACTGATGACACCGATAATCTGAATCGGCAAAGTACCTGCCTGCATGGCATCAATCATCACCTGCAAGTTTGAGCCGCTGCCTGACACCAAAACGGCAATTTTTAGGGGTGTGCTACTCATCAGGCATACACCACTGCTTTGTCGCTACGCTCAACGATTTCGCCGATTTGCCACACTTGCTCACCGCTGGCGGTCAGCTCGCTGATGGCTTGCTCTGCTTTATCCGCTGGCACGACCAAAATAAAGCCCACGCCACAGTTAAAGGTGCGGTACATCTCCAGCGTGTCAATGTTGCCGCCTTTTTGTAGCCATTGAAAGACGCTTGGCAACTGCCAGCTGCTTGTGTCAATCTGGGCTGCCAAATGCTCTGGTAGCACTCGTGGCAAGTTTTCGGTCAAGCCGCCACCTGTAATGTGTGCCATCGCATGAATGTTGGCATTACCCAATGATTTTTGTAGTGCATTGACCGATTTGACATAAATGCGTGTCGGTGCCATCAACGCATCTGCCAACGGCTGACCGTCCAGCTGCTCAGTGGCGACATCGAAGCCTGTAACTTCAATCACTTTGCGAATGAGCGAATAGCCATTAGAATGCGCACCACTTGATGCCAAAGCAATCAGCACATCGCCTTTTTGGACATTGTCGCCTGTGATGACTTCAGACTCTTCAACCACGCCAACACAAAACCCTGCCAAATCATAATCTTCATCTTGGTACATGCCCGGCATTTCGGCAGTTTCGCCGCCAATCAAGGCACAATTTGCCAGCTGACAGCCATCGCCAATCCCTGCAATCACCGTCGCCGCTGTATCGACATCGAGTTTGCCTGTGGCATAGTAATCTAAGAAAAACAGCGGCTCAGCACCACACACCAGCAAGTCATTGACACACATCGCCACCAAATCCTGACCGATGGTCTCATGGCGATTGAGTTGTAGGGCAAGTTTTAATTTTGTACCTACACCATCAGTGCCTGATACCAACAATGGCGATTTGTACCCTGTTGGAATGCGGCACAACGCCCCGAAACCACCCAAACCACCCATCACTTCTGGGCGACTGGTCGCTTTTGCCACCGATTTGATGCGTGAAACCAGTGCTTCGCCTGCATCGATATCAACGCCTGCGTCCTTATAGCTCAATGAAGTTTGCTGAGTCATGATTTACCCTTCGTCTATTCGTCTAAAAGTACCAAAAAGTTCAAAATGGTGAATAAAAGTCAATTATACCAAACTTTAACCAAAAATATCAGCCAGCCTGCAATTTATTTTGTTTAATAGCTGTGTTTTAAGACAGTTAAAGATGGCTTTTGTCAAAAAGCTGACAAATTGACCCAAATTTACCGCATTTTTGCATTTTTCTACTCTTTATATTAATGAATACCAATTATCCCAAAAAAAAGTGTAACAATATCGAAAAAAAAAACCATGAAAATTGCCCAAAAACCCCCTATAATAAACCCTTTTAGATTATCCATCATTGTTCTGTATTGACATTTTAAATTGGCCAATGAACGCCTGTGGCAGATTTTCATGCTTTATTGATGATTTATTTATGTTTTTAATGATAAATTATTATTAATCAATGATGCGTGATAAATCTCCAAATTGGGCGGTAAATTGATGATAAAATGGTGATAAATTGGCAATGGCATTGATCGCTAAATTGTCGCTAAATTTTTGGTAGATAGTAGCAAACATGAGTTACCCACCCAGACTTGATCCGTTTTTTCGCCGTCTGTTCATTTTGGCGGCGTTAAGCCTGTTTCTTTATACGCTGTTTTTGATGAAAGGTGTCATCATGCCTTTTGTGGCGGCATTTATTTTGGCGTATTTTCTTAACCCTTTGGTTGGCAAGCTATCCAAAATCATGCCGAGAATTTTGGCGATTTTGGTGGTGTATATCAGCTGCTTTGTGTTTGCCGTTGCTCTGATGATTTGGCTGGTGCCAATGCTATGGGAGCAGCTGCAGCTACTGTGGGAGTCACTGCCACAAATCATCAGCTGGTATAATGACACAGGGCGTGTGTGGATTGCTCAGCGTACCGACAGCGAGCTTTTGCCCTTGGATATTAATTTAATCTCCAATTCGATCATCGCTTATTTTCAAAATAACTACCAAGTCGCCGATGCTCAAGGTGTGATTAAACAAGTGTTTAGCTCAGGTTTAAGTGCAGTCAATAACATCAGCCTAGGGGTGATGGTGCCGATTTTGACTTTTTATTTTTTGATTGGGTGGGATAAGCGACTAAAAACTTGGCAAAGTGCCGTCCCCAAACCTTATACCAAAAAAGTCGTACAAATCACCAAAGACTGCCACGAAGCATTGATGAACTTTGCCAAAGGTCAGTTTTTGGTGATGCTGCTGCTTGGCGTGATTTATGCGGTACAGCTGCAGTTGATTGGCTTACAATTGGGCTTGATTATCGGCATCACCGCAGGCATTGCCAGCTTTGTGCCGTATTTGGGCTTTGGCGTGGGCATCATCTCCGCCTTGATTGCAGGGCTGTTCCAGTTTGGGCTAGATTGGGTGCATCTTGGCTTGATTTTTGGGGCGTTTATGGTTGGGCAAGTTGCCGAAGGTTATGTATTGCAGCCGTTTTTGTTGGGCGATAAAATTGGGTTGTCGCCACTTTGGGTGATTTTTTCGGTGTTGGCTGGTGCGTCATTGTTTGGGTTTGTGGGTATGCTCATCGCCCTGCCTGCTTCAGCGGTGCTTAATGTACTGTTTCGCTATGCTTATGAAGCTTATCTGGACAGCGTGTGGTATCAAGGCAATCGGCAATTATCCCTATGGAATCACCCAGACGATCCAGACAGTTAGCGTTAGCGATAATTTGGCGGATTTGCCCAATCTTTTAGCCAATATCGCAGCCAAGCGGATTGGGCTAATTAATTTGGCTTTTTTGCTGATTTATGATAAATTGCTTGATTGCAATATACAAAATGTGCTATATATAAGCGTTAAAAATCACAAGAACTGTAATTCATCACCAACGAACGCCCAGCTTGGCAATGCACAAAATTTGATAACAATGATAAAGCCGATTGGGCGTTTGGCGGCTGATTGATGGATAAAACCAAGGCTGTCTAATGACCGAAGCGATTCAAAATTCACTCAATCTCGACATTCGCCCAGAAGCGTCGCTCGATGACTTTTTGTCACGCAGCTATCGACCCATTTTGGACGCTGTGGATAAGCTCATTCATGGCAATTTGCTTGAGCTGTTTATTGTTGGTCCGTATGGCTTTGGCAAAACGCACCTGTGCAATGCCGTCTATGATGAATACACCGCACGCACCGCCAAAACCGCCATCAGTCTGAATCTGTCAGAGCTTATCGAACAAGATCCGCACGCCACTGCGTTGGTTGGGCTTGAGATGTTTGATTTAATTATCATTGATGATTTGCAAATCGTCCATCACAGCTACGAATGGCAAGAAGGTCTGTTTCATCTGATTAACCGTATCCGTGAGAACCAAAAGCAGATTTTGTACTTTGCCGACAATCCTGCTCGTGAGCTACAAATTGGCCTGCTGGATTTGCAGACACGCCTGTCGCTGGCACCGATGCTGACCTTGCCAGACCATGATGATGTGAGCGATCGCCGTGCGTTGCTTGATACCATTTTGACCAAGAAAAACTGGAAATTGCCCGAAGAGATTTTTGAGTATTTATTACAAGAAGGGCCGCACAATGCTGGCGACATCATCACGGTGCTTGAGTTTATTCGTCCGCTATTGACCAGTTTATCTCGTGTGCAAATTTCCAAAAAAACCATCACCGAAGCCAAAAATATCATTTTGCGTGAGACTTTTATGTTAGAAATTGTTGATAATGAGCAGCATTCGCCCAATTATCCAACGCCATCATAGCAGTTTGGTATATGCTTGGCATATGCTTAATATGTTAAATACGATTATTAAGTAAAATCAAGTAAAATTCAACAAGTTAAGCAATTTGCTTGATGATTACCGAACAAATTAACCAACAAACACCACAAATCATCAACACGCATTTGACAACCGCCCAAACCGACAGGATATTTACAGGATATTTTATGAAAAAACTTGCCCTTGCTCTATCAGCGACTGCCCTGCTTAGCACTGCCGCCGCCGCTCAAGTCCAGCTAAACATTGACGAGAACATCAAAGTAACCGCCATTAACGGTCAAGAAGTTCGCCATGGGCTGCTACAACCACTACAAAAAAGCTTTACCCTACAGCCGGGTCGCCATGTGATTACCGCACGCTATGACCGACTGTTTGAGCTGCGTAATAATGAACACGATTACCTAAAATCCAACAACATCACCGTTACCGCTGACTTGGCGGATAATCAAAGCTATCAGCTAACCATGCCAAATCAGCCGAACAACTACACCGCCGCCAAAGAATACGCCAAAGCACCGACATTGGCAGTCCTACATAACGGCACAGTCATCGCCGAACAAAGCGATACCGACAGCCGCACAGGCGTGTTAACTGGCATCACCAATGCCATCGGCGGTATTTTTGGCCGTGGCGATTCAGCAGTAACCGCCAATCAAAAAGCCATCGCCGCCATCAATGCCGACCAACAGCCCAGCACCACTCCAACGGCTCGCACTGGTGATAATTTGGACGGCTTTATGAAATTGTGGCTCAATGCCAGCGATGAAGAGCGTGAAAAAATCCGCCAATGGGTTGAAAAATAAGCCTATTTTAAAAGCAGTTTGATAAAAATAAAAACCCTGCCAGATTTGGTGGGGTTTTTATTTTTGAATATTATTTGGTGGAATTTTTGTATTTTAAAGTATCGCTGAAAATATCCAATGGCAAATTTTAAACATCAATTTTAAACATCAAACAATGCCAAACTGATAGAAATCGCTGCCATGCCGCCAATCAAGCCATAAACCGTCTCATGGCCGTCAGAATATCGCTTGGCAGCAGGTAACAGCTCGTCCATCGCCAAAAAGACCATCGCCCCTGCGATGATGCCAAATACCCAGCCAAAAATTGCAGGCGACAAAAACGGCCGTAAAATCGCATAACCCATCACCGCCCCCAAAGGCTCTGCCAAACCAGAAATAAAACACGCCAGCACGGTCAGCTGCTTATTTTGGGTGGCAAAATAAATCGGTGCAGCGATTGAGATTCCTTCGGGGATATTATGCACAGCGATGGCAAATGCCAAGGGCGTGCCAACAGTGGGGCTTTCTAAGGTGGCAAAAAAAGTCGCCAAACCTTCTGGGAAATTGTGTGCAGTAATGGCAAAAGCGGTCATCAAGCCAATGCGTTTTAGATAGTTTTGATTGTTATCATGAAATCTGGGATCGTGAACATCAAGCGTGTCATGCGGATTGGGAATCAGCCGATCGAGCAGCACGATGGCAAAAAGCCCTGTCAAAAATGCCGCCACCGCCCATGCAAAACCCAAATCAGTGTCTGATGAAAAACTCTCCACCGACTTAGAAAAAATCTCCGTCAAAGACACAAAAACCATCGCCCCTGCCGAAAATGCCAAACCAAAAGCCAAAATGCGTGGCGATGGGCTTTTTTGAAAAAACACCAACGCACTACCCAAAACGGTCGCCAATCCTGCCGCCAAGGTAATCAAAAAAGCAATCAAAACATTGTCAGCCATCACAAATTCAATCCATCAATTTTATTTGCTCAATTTATTTGGTTGTATTGATAAAATTTATCGTATTTAAGTCATTGATTGTCGTTAATCAATCATTAGCCATTTGCTATTTGCCAGTTGTTATTTGCCCCATTTGACCTGTCAAATTGGCGATGATTTTTGGCATTTAAACAAAAAGACCCATCATGCAATCATGACGGATCTTTGGCTAAATTTTGTTGGCGAAATTATTTTGCCAAAACAGAAACATAGCGACGGTTAAATTGACCTTTGGTTTCGAATTTAACAACACCTTCGGTCAAGGCAAATAGTGTGTGGTCACGACCCATGCCAACACCTTCACCTGCGTGAAATTCTGTGCCACGCTGACGAACAATGATGTTACCAGCAACAACATCTTGACCACCAAATACTTTTACGCCAAGCATTTTTGGGTTAGAATCACGACCGTTACGAGTAGAACCTGCGGCTTTTTTATGTGCCATGAGAATATCTCCTGTTAAAATACCTGTGAGCCACGCCCTAGGTATCAAATACTAAATGTGGTGAATTAAGCGTTAATGGCTTTGATTTTTAGCTCAGTAAACCATTGGCGGTGACCTTGCTCTTTGTGGTAATGCTTACGACGACGGTGCTTCACGATACGCACCTTCTTGCCACGACCATGCTCAACCACTTCAGCCTCTACACTGGCACCAGCAACCAGCGGCTCACCGATTTTGATGTCTGTGCCATTGACAACCATTAGCACTTCTTCAATTTTTAGCGTTTCGCCTTTTTCGGCTTTTAGCAGCTCAACTTTTAGAGTTTCGCCAACGCTAACACGGTGTTGCTTACCGCCACTTTTAATTACTGCGTACATCTTGAGTTCTCCAGATAAACCTGTGTGCCGTGGCTATCCCTTGATAACACTTATTAACGAACACGACAAGGATGCAAAATAAGACCGTATTTTACTAAAAATCATAGACAAATGCAAGCACTTCTTGCACAATTTATTGGGTGTCGCCAGTGCTGGTTTTGTCGATGCCGCTTAGGGTTTGGCGGTTTTATTTGGCAATTTAATGGTGTAACGATTTAACGGTTTATCATAATAAGCTATAAATGCTTGACTTGATTGGGCAACTCATTGCCAGACACATCATCAGCAGGATAATGGCTCAATAACAGCTCGCCCAGCTTGGCAATCAGCTCATTAAGACCTGTTTGGATTTGCCCTTGACGAAACTGGCTCAACGCCTGATCGCATAGCGGTTGCCAATTGTCATAAATCTGATCGATGCCACGATCGGCGACAATCTGCAGCTGATGCTCGCACAAATTGACATACACCAAAATGCCTGTGTTATCCTGCGTGTCCCACACTCGGTGCGTGGCAAACAGATGCAACGCTCGTTCGTGGCAATCTTGGGCATAGGCGGTGGCAAGCGGCAGCTGATTTTCGATAATCAGATAAATCTCGCCACGATGCCCACGCTCTGCCTGCATGATGGCATCACTTAGACTGTCTTTGACAGCTTGGGTGAGCCAGCGATTGTGCAAAAACGGTATGTACAGCAGCTGGCGCAACCATCTTGCCACGCTGTTTTGTGGGGTTTTGGTTGCGTTTTTACTTGGCTTACTGTTTGGGCTTTGATTTAAATCGGTATTGGCATTGCCGTTTAAATCAGTCACATTTGAATTTTTTGAAGTTGAATGCGTGTTTTGCATTACCATGAACCCCCTGCACCACCACCGCCAAAGCGACCACCGCCGCCACTAAAGCCGCCGCTGCCAAAACTACCGCCACCAAAGCCACCACTTCGACCACTACCAGAGCCGCCACCTGTGCCAAAGCCACCGCCACCACCTGATAACGGCACGATACCGCTAAATAATAAAAACAGCCACAGCGCCACCGCCGCTATCATGCCAATCATCACGCCTGCCCCTGTGCTGATGGCAAAAAACGCAAAACCTGCCGCTGCGATACTCGCTCCCAAAAATCTGCCCAAAATCGCCTTTAAAAATGAGCCTGCCACCGCCGCCATGATGAGCAAACCAAGCCAATCCACACCGTCCGAATCCGCCAAATTATCCTGAGCTTGGTGCTTGGCATCAATACGAGCCAAAGTCTCAGGGTCGGCTCGCAAGCGTTCATCAATGGTAGCAATGGCAGCTGATAAGCCTTCGGCATATGCCCCTGCCTTAAATGCTGGCGTGATGTCTTCACGGATAATGCGTTTTAGGACAGCATCAGGCAGCACGCCTTCTAAGCCGTAGCCTGTCAAAATGTGCAATTTGCGATCATTGATGGCAACGGCAATCAGCAAGCCATCATCAACCTTATCTCGTCCCAGTTGCCACCGCTCTGCCACCGCCATCGCATAATCAAAAATATCCACATTACCCGTGGTTGGCACGATAATCAATGCCGCCTGTGCCAAATGGTCTTGGTAGATTTTTTGGAGCTGCTCGGTTAATTGCAAATACTCGCTAGGGCTTAAAATCTTGGCAGCGTCCACTACTGGCGAATTTAAAATCAGCTTATCATGCGGCACGGCATCGGTGGACGATACGCTGGGCTTGGTTTGGGTGTTTTGATTTAAATTTTGGCTTGGTTTTTTGGGTGTGTCTTGCAATTCATCAGTAAAATTTTTCACCAATTCACCAACTGGCGTGTCAGTTTGTGAACCGCCCAGAACCACCGCCGCCAATTCATCTTCAGCATCTGCCATCTGATGAGCAGGCGAAGGATTTGCCATCGCCAATACCGACAGCATTGACAATATCAGTGACAGCAGCACCCAGCCACCACGCATCAGCATTTGGCGAAATATTGGATAACTCATAAGCACCCTACCGTGATTTGATTGGCAAATTTTATCAATTTTATCAAATTATTTGGCACAGCTTTATTTGGCATCGCTTGGGGCATTATCATTGCCATTGCGACTGCCACCGTGATTGCCAAAGTCCACCTTGGGAGCGGTTGAGATGGCGGTTTCATTTTCGACAGTAAAATTTAGCTTGGTGTGTAGCCCAAACACTTTGGCGGTCAGATTGGTGGGGAATTGACGCACGGTGGTATTGTAGGTGCGAACTTCTTGGATATAGCGGTTGCGTGCCACAGCGATGCGGTTTTCGGTGCCTTCAAGCTGGGCTTGCAAATCTTGGAACACAGCATCCGCCTTTAGCTCTGGATAACGCTCAGACACCGCCATCAAGCGAGACAATGCCGAACCCATCTGAGCCTGTGCTTCTTGATATTGCTGCATCGCCTGTGGGTCGTTGAGCGTCTCAGGGGTCAGCTGCACGCTGCCGACTTTGGCACGAGCTTGTGCTACTTCACTAAAAACGCTCTGCTCATGCGTCGCATAACGCTCTGCCACTTGTACCAAATTGGGTACCAAATCCGCTCGGCGTTGGTATTGATTGACCACTTCTGACCATGCGGCGTTGGTTTGCTCATCTTGGGCTTGCAAGGTGTTATAGCCACAGCCTGACAGCCCAAGCGTCGCCACCAAAATGCTGGATAATAGCAGTTGTTTTTTCATCATCATCTCCAATTTTTGATAATTAATAAATTTAATATATAAATAAACTTATCATTGCAACCAATATTTCGTAAACTTAGCACGGATAATTATTGGTCATTTACCCATACCATAGCGTTTTTGGGCAAATTTTGCAATCAAGCTTACCAAAAACAGACAAACTGCCCAAAAGCTTTATCATTTGCACACGCCGAAATGATAAATCTTTCCCTATTTGCTCAATTTGGCTTATAATACCACAATCGTATTGAGTGTTTTGTGTGTTCTGGATTTATTAAGGAAATCTGATGAATCGTAATTTTAAAGTTATCTTTAACCACGCCACTGGCGTATGGCAATGTGTCAGCGAGCTGGCTCGTGCCAAAGGCAAAAGTAAAAGCAAAACCGTCAAAGCCGCTGCTTTGGCAACTGCCATCATGGCAAGCCACGCATGGGCAACTGATTACACCGCCAACACAACCGTTTCACAAGATCTTTACACCGTCAAAAATGATACCATCTCTGGCAAAAATGTGACGGTGGAATTTCAAGATTTAAACATTGGAGTTGATGGCAAACTACTGATCAAAGATGGTGCAACCGCCATTGCCAATTCCGCTGTCATCGATCATGGTGGCGATATTACGCTAGAGTCAGCACAGGGTATTCAAATCAAAGCCAAAGACCCCAAAGCACTCATTATTGGTGAAAATGCCGCTGGTACACTAACGCTGAATGCCGCAGAATATGCTATGGCACAATCTGGTCACAAACAAGATAGCAGCTTGGGAACGCTGGGCGGTGTGGTGCTTGGCGATTTTAATAACGCTCATGGCAAACTGACAACCAATGGCTATGTACCTATCAATATCAACGGCACTTTAATCATCGGCGAGCAGGGTCATGGTGAAGTTATCTTAAATGATAATTCACGATACGATGTTGGTCATGCCAGAGCTGATAATGTCACTTTGGGTGCTGACTCGACAGGCGTTGGTACATTTATCCTAAAGGATAGCACTTTTGTTACCAATGAACTTGTCGTTGGTAACAAAGGCACAGGTGTGCTAAAACTACAAGGCACAAATTCTGATGAGTATTTGACAGAGCTTGATGTTAAGCAAATCAGCCGTGGTGCAGATGCCAAATCGTCTAGCATCTATATTGATGGCGGCACCATCGGCATTACAGACGATCAGCCCAATTTATTTGCTGGTTTTGACCACAATGACACCATTGAAATCGGCAATCGTGGTGTAACATTTGAAACTCACAAAATCGCAACCACTACCAATGGTGAAGAACACTTGCCAATCTATGTTGCCATCAATCCAAATGCTGTCATCACTGGTGATGCTGGTAATTTCCGTTATTCTCTAAAAGATGATGACTTATTTGGTGGCTTTGCTAAATATGGTTTAGGCACGCTAGAAATTTCTGAAAAAAGCAAACAATTCAAAGGTGATATTGCCGTTACACAAGGTACGCTAAAAATTAACGGTAACTATACCATCAATAATGGCGAAAATCTTGTTATTGGTCTTTTGGACTGGAATGAAGATGGCAAAGTGGACGATGATGAAATAGGCAGATTGGTGGTTACTGGCACTGCCGATATTGGCAATGGTTATCTTAAAGTCTGGGCAGATGAAATCACCGAAAAACTGATCACTGGCGACAATCCAACAGGCGAATACAAAAATATCGTCAGTGCAGATAAATTGGTGGGTAAATTTAAGGGTGTATCTGTTTTATTAAATGAAGATGGTAGCACCATTGACACTTTATTAACCGCTGATTATAGCGATGCCAATAAAGTTCACTTGGTTATCAAACCAAAAGCAGAACAGCCAGCTGAACCGACAAAACCAGCGGAGCCTGAAAAACCAGCGGAAGAAGTTAAGCCAGTTCAACCTGAAAAACCTGTTGAGTCAAAACCTATTGAACCCATCAAGCCTGCAGAGAAACCTGCGGAGCAACCAAAACCAGCAGAGCCTGAAAAACCTGTTGAACCAACAGAGCCAGCCAAACCAGCTGAACCAAAGCCAACGGAAGAAGTTAAGCCAGCTGAACCGACAAAACCAGCGGAGCAACCTACCAAACCTGCTGAGAAACCAGCTGAGCCTGTTAAGCCAGCGGAACAACCTGTTGAAAAACCAACGGAGCAACCAAAACCAGCGGAACAGCCAGCTAAGCCTACAGAGAAACCTGCGGAAAAACCAGCTGAACAACCAGCCAAACCAGCTGAACCAAAGCCAGCGGAAGAAGTTAAACCAGCTGAACCTGTTCAACCTGAAAAACCAGTTGAGCCGACCAAACCAAATACAAGTTTTGCTAATGCTGCCAATGCCGAGCAATCAGCAAATCCGTCACTGGCACAGGCTTTGGATACTGCGATTGATAATGGTGGTTTACTGGGTACAACACTGACACTGACCAAACACGGCTTAAGCCAAGAACGCCTTGCCCAAGGTGTTAGCGAACTACAACCGCTACTGGTCGGCTCGGTCAATCGTATCATCTACGACACCCATCGTGATGCCATCAATGCCCTACCAACCGACAGCGACCGCAAACACACGCTGTGGGCAAAAGTTTTGGGCAATCAATCCACACTGGATCACCGCCCACAAGGCTTGGTCGGCTATGATAACACCAATAAGGGCTTTATCATCGGTGGTGATGCTGCCATTGGCAAAGGCACGCTGGGCATTGCAGCAGCTTATACCCAAAGCGATGCCGACACCGACAAGCACGCCATTTATCACGATGTTACCGCTAAGACCGCCCAAGCCATCGTTTATGGCGATTATGCGGTGGCGGATAATACCTTGTTGCACGGTCATATCGCTGTTGCTCGTAGCAATGTCGAAGGTGAACGCCGCATTCAGACTTTGACAAATAATCGCTCTACTACCGCCAAATCTGACTATGATGTCAATACCTACGGTGCTGGCATTGGCATTCGCCATCAAATCGGTGATGACAGCCGCAACATCACGCCATTTGCTCGCCTAGATTATGCCAAGGTTCGTTCAGATGCCTATCGTGAAACTGGTGCTGGTGTCTATAACCTTGATGTCGCCAAAGCCACTCATGAGCGTATCAGCACCACGGCTGGTGTATCGCTCAAACAAGCCATCACGCCAGAACTTGCCGTGACTGCCACCATCGCTGGCGTACTAGAAAATGGCGACAAGCGAACTGACATTACCGCCAGCTTTATCGGCAGCGACCGTCAATTTGACACCAAAGGCCATAAAATCGGCCGTGGTGCTGGCATTGCTAATCTGGGTGTGTCTTATGACATCACACCAAAAGTTAGCATCTCGGCGGCGTATGGTGGCGAATGGCGTTCACACTACGACAGCCAAGGCGGTGTCATCGGCATCAAAACCGTCTTTTAATGTTGGTTTTAGATTGTCTTTTGGTGATGATTGTTAATCATTTTAATCATTGCACAAGATAATCACACAACTGATTTTAAAATGACCATCAAGCAGCCCTATGCCAATTTGGTGCAGGGCTGCTTTTTTGGCTTTTATAGTAAGATTATTGTAAATTGGCTGAGATTATTTTTAAATTGGCTTGGCTGAAATTGATTTGAATTGGTTTGATTTGTATCATTTTTCTTGATAACCCAATGAATCCATCTGTTGATAAGAATTTAAAATTTTTGGTGAGATTGTTCAGATTTAATTTATATTTTATAACAAATTATTGGAACTTCTAAAAAATTTATAAATTTTTATGAAAAATTGCATTTTTTACTAGATTTTATTGGCGATTTGTGGCAAATTGCAATTATCTAAGTCAATATGTTGCAATCATGCCATTGATTGTGAAGTTTTGTATCAGACTTGGGCAAGTGGATTTGTACCAGTCAAGCGATGACTCATGAGCGGTCGGTGGGCGTTGGTTTTTGGCTTGGTCAATCAATCATGATTAAATCCCCTAATGACAACAAGGGATACGATAAGGAATGTGTTTATGGAAAGCGTGATTAATACGCTAAACGGCATTATTTGGAGTCCTGCACTGGTTTATCTGTGCTTGGCAGCCGGTTTGTTTTTTTCAATCATTACTCGTTTTATGCAGGTGCGTCATTTCAAAGAAATGCTCCGCTTGCTGTTTGCTCGCAATGACTCACCAGAAGGCATCAGCTCATTTCAGGCGTTGTCTGTGTCGCTGTCTGGCCGTGTCGGCATGGGCAATATCGCTGGTGTCGCCGCTGCCATTGGCTTTGGTGGCCCCAGTGCGGTCTTTTGGATGTGGGCAGTGGCATTTTTGGGTGCAGCCACCGCTTATGTCGAATCAACCCTAGGTCAGATTTATAAAGAAAATGACCGTGGGCAATACCGTGGCGGTCCTGCGTATTATTTTGAGAAATTTTTTGGCGGTGGCTTTGGTAAATTCTACGGCACTTTGGTCGCCATCTCGTTTTTGATTTCTTGCGGTCTGTTCTTGCCGGGCGTACAGTCAAACGGTGTCGTCAAAGCCATCACAGGCATCACTGGCGAAGGTGCGATGGTTGATACTGCTTTTGGTAATATCGGCACGAACACGCTGGTGGTTACGCTGGTGATTGTCGTTATTTTGGGCTTGATTATCTTTGGTGGTATCAAGCGTATCGCTCGTGTGGCAGAATTTGTCGTACCATTTATGGCATTGGGCTACATTTTGATGGCGGTATTGATTATTTTATTTAATATCGACAAGCTGCCTGATGTGGTTCGCTTGATTTTTAGCGATATTTGGTCAGCCCAAGCTGGCTTTGGTGCTGCCATCGGCTGGGGTATCAAGCGTGGCGTGTATTCTAACGAAGCTGGTCAAGGTACAGGCCCGCACCATGCTGCTGCTGCCGAAGTACAACACCCCGCCCAACAAGGCATCGTACAAGCGTTCTCTGTCTATGTCGATACGCTGTTTGTCTGCTCGGCGACGGCATTTATGATTTTGATGACTGGCATGTACAATATCCAAGGCACGCTGCCTGACGGTCAATTCCTTGTCCAAAATGTCGCCACCGATACCATCATCAATGGCCCTGCCTTTACTCAGATGGCGGTTTCTAGCATTTTTGGCCACTTTGGTAACATCTTTGTGGCGGTGGCGGTGTTCTTTTTCTCATTCACCACCATCATTGCCTATTATTATATCGCTGAAGTGAATGTCGCCTATTTGACTCGCTCAATGAAAAGTACAGCAGCACTGTTTATCATCAAACTGGTGCTAATCTTTGCCGTGGCTTATGGTGCGGTCAATAGCTCAGGCTATATCTGGACAATGGGCGATGTCGGTGCTGGTATGACCGCTTGGCTAAACATTGTCGGCATTTTGGTGATTTTCTTTATGGCAAAACCAACCCTGTTGGCACTCAAAGACTATGAAGCCCAACAAAAAGCTGGCATCAAAAAATACACCTTTGACCCTGTCAAATTGGGTATCAAAAACGCCACTTTCTGGGAAGAGCTGAACAAAAAGAATGCCCAAAAATAAGCCATTCTTAGATCATTAGCTCACTTCACCAACAGCACCAAAAGCCTTGTGATCAATTCACGGGGCTTTTGGTTTTTATCGCCATTTAATTTTTGACTGTCAATTTGCAACTTTTAATTCTTGAAGTTTAATTTTACAGTATGACGCTTGGCTTTTAGTTTTTAACTTTCAGCTTTTAACCTGCAATTCTCAGCTTTTATTGAAACTTAAATAAAAAAAAACTTGGCTTAAATTTAAGCCAAGTTTTTGAACTACTGGTCAAATCCAGTCAAATCAAATTAATCCGATCGGTCAGATCAGAAAAATCCCATCGCTTTTGGCGAATAGCTGACCAGTAGGTTTTTGGTTTGTTGATAATGATCAAGCATCATTTTGTGGGTTTCACGACCGATGCCTGATTTTTTGTAGCCGCCAAATGCCGCATGAGCAGGATAGATGTGGTAGCAGTTTGTCCACACACGCCCTGCCTGAATCGCTCGCCCAGCACGGTAGGCGGTCGTGCCATCACGAGACCACACGCCTGCACCCAGTCCGTACATGGTGTCATTAGCGATTGCCATCGCTTCATCGAAGTCCTTAAAGGTCGTTACCGCCAGCACAGGGCCAAAAATCTCTTCTTGGAAAATCTCCATGCTGTTTTCGCCCTTAAAGATGGTCGGCTCAATATAATAACCGCCTTCGACATCGTGGCGAGCTTCACCGCCTGTCAGCACTGCCGCCCCTTCGGCTTTGCCTTTGGCGATGCAGCCTAAAATTTTGTCCTGCTGCTCTTGTGATGCTTGAGCCCCAATCATCGTCTCGGTGTCCAGTGGGTGGCCTGTCTTGATACGGCGTACTCGCTCGACTGCTTTTTTCAAAAACGCTTCGGCGATACTTTCGTGTACCAAGGCACGAGATGGGCAAGTACAAACTTCGCCTTGGTTTAGGGCAAACATGGCAAAGCCTTCAAGTGCCTTGTCCAAAAACTCATCGTCCTTGTCCATCACATCAGCAAAGAACACATTGGGGGATTTGCCGCCCAGCTCCAAAGTGACTGGAATGATGTTTTTGGTGGCAAATTGCATGATTTTTTGACCGATTTCGGTTGAGCCAGTAAAGGCAACTTTGCCAATGCGTGGGTTGGTCGCCAAAGGTTCGCCAACTTCTGGCCCAAAGCCATTGACCACATTTAGCACGCCTGCTGGCAGCAAATCTTCAATCAGCTCAATCAGCACCATGATGCTCACAGGCGTCTGCTCGGCAGGTTTTAGCACCACGCAGTTGCCTGCCGCCAAGGCTGGGGCTAACTTCCATGCCGCCATCAAAATTGGGAAATTCCAAGGGATAATCTGTCCAACCACGCCGATCGGCTCATGAAAATGATACGCCACGGTGTCGGCATCAATCTGGGCAATCGAACCTTCTTGGGCTCGGATACAGCCAGCAAAATAACGGAAATGGTCAATTGCCAACGGAATGTCTGCCGCCAAAGTCTCACGGATAGGCTTGCCATTTTCCCAAGTTTCGGCAACAGCAAGCAGCTCCAAATTGGCTTCTAGGCGGTCGGCAATTTTTAGCAATAGGTTTGAGCGTTCGGTGGGTGATGATTGATTCCACGCATCTTTGGCGGCGTGGGCAGCGTCCAAAGCCAGCTCAACATCTTTGGCATTGGATCTGGCAACCTTAGCAAAAGGCTTGCCGTCCACTGGAGAAATGTCGTCAAAATACTCGCCATCAACTGGGGCAACCCATTTGCCGCCAATGAAATTGTCGTATTTTTCTTTAAAAAAGACTTTGCTGCCTTCGGTATTTGGATTGGCATAACGCATAAAACAACTCCTTTGTTCTGATTGATAGATACCAGGTTGGCACGCCATTTTTGGTGTACACATGACTTGGTTTATCTATCATGCATCAATTTGGGGCGAAAAGCAAGTTTATTTGCCAATTTTATCCACGCCATCACGCCAGTCAATCGCTCAATGATTTGTCCAAAACCTGTCCAAGATTTGCTCAATGATTTGCTCAATTGCTTGCTAACTTGATGATAATTTTGATAAAAATTTGATAACAGTTTGCCAAAAATTTGCCAAATTTATCCTGCTGATTTTAACCAATGATTGAGCAAAGATGCATTTTTATCAAAGGCTTATCAAAGGTTTTAAATTTTAAAATCAAAAACGCCCCAAAATTACATGAATTTTAGAGCGTTTTTAACTCAGATTTGGCTAAACTTTAACCAAATTTTAGCTGGGTTTTAACCAAGTTTGGCATAAGTTTTGTCAGCTTTTAATCAATTGATAACCAATTATTTGCTCAAAGCTGCCTTAAATGTGTCCAATTTGGTCTCGCCAAGCAGCACTTGGGTCAGCTGTCCTTGATGATAAATCAATAACGCTGGCGGCCCAAACAACTGATAGCGTGCCAATATCGCTTGGCTGTTTTCGTTGGTTTCGCTGATGTCGAGCTTGACCACTTGATATTCTGCCAACTGCTCTGGGCGATTGGTAAACAAAGTGCGTTCCATGATTCGGCATTCGATACACCAATCGGCAGTTACATCAACCAGTACCTTATCATGGCTTGCCAATACAGCATCAAGCTGTGCCAGCGTTTCGGCATGAATGTCTGGCTGAGCGATTTGGCTGGCGGTCGGTTTTTGCCATGGGTGCCATGCGTCCGCCGAACCTAGGCTCACGCCATACAGCAGCACGATTGCCCACGCCATCGGAATGATTGCCAACGCTCTAAAAATGCGTGTATGACGACCAACAGCAACGAACAGCCAAGCCGCCAATGCCACAAACCACACCGCCCACAGTGCCAGCATTGCCGAATTGAGCAGCACTCGCTCAATCAACAGCAACGCCACGCCAAGTAGCAAAAATCCGCCCAGCGTGCGAATGTGCTGCATCCACGCACCAGATTTTGGCATCCATTTGCCCTGCATCGTGCCAATAATCATCAGCGGTACAGATAAACCAAGCCCAAACGCAAACAAGGCAGCAAAGCCAAACAGCACATTATTACTGGTCGCCACAAAGGTCAAAGCCCCTGCCATCGGTGCTGACACGCACGGCGACACCACCAAAGCGGACAAAAGACCCGACAAATAACTGCCTGCCAATGTCCCAAGCCACTTATCCGCCGCTTGGGATTTGGCGGACAATTTGTCCGAAATGGCACTGGGCAATCTCAACTGCAGCCAGCCAAACATCACCAAAGCAAAAATCACAAACAAAGCAGCAACGACCATCAGCACTTCGGCACGCTGCAACCAAGTGGCGATGCCCAACGCCTGCCCAAACCATGCCGTCAATGCCCCCAAAATGCCATAAGCACTGGACACGCCCACGCCATACGCCAACGACAACATAAAGCCACGCTTGGCATTGGCTTTGGCGTGCTGTTTGGCGACAATGTTCGCCACAATCGGAATCATCGGATACACACACGGTGTAAATGACAACAAAAGCCCCGCCAGTAATAACAGCCCAATAAATAAAATCGGCGTTGTCGTCTCTTTTTCCACCGCAGGCAAGCTGTGATTTAGCGTATATTTGCCATCATCAGCTGCGTCATCTGCCGCCACTTCATCAGATGCACTTGCCAATGCTGCATCATCTTGGGCAGTTTTTTCGTCATCGTTTGGCTGCTCAAGCAGATTTTGGTCATCGGCATTGTCCGCCGTTGTATTTTGGGCGGTGTCGGCCGCTGTATCTTGGGCAGCCAGATTGCTGTTTTTATCGTCTGCTTTATCGGCAGTTTTGGCATCAGATGCTGATTTGTCCGCATCGGTTTTTTGTTGTGCCAACTGAGTAGCGGTTTTGTCGTTTTTATCGGCTTTGTCGGATTTGTCGGCAGTTTTGGTATTGCTGATTTTGTTGCCAGCTTTGTCATCAGCTTTTGGGTTGGCGGTTGTTTCGCCAGTTTTTGCTAAGTTTTTGGCGTCCGAAGTTTTGGCGTGCGTTGCCAAATTCACCTTTAGCACGGTGTTTTGGGGCGGATAGCACAGCCCTGCCTTGGCACAGCCCTGCCAGCGAATGGTAATCGGCTGATTACTCATCTGGCTTGTGCTGGTTAGGCGAGTGCGCGCGACGACATTTTCTTCAAACACAGGCACAGAGCCAAAAGTCGGATCATCAATCAGATTGGCCTGCTTATCAAAAGTCCACGGCTCAGCAGTGATGCCATCAGGCAGTTTTAGCGATAAGCGGTTTTGGTAGATGTAATGCTTGGGCGTTACGGTGAATTTGACCACCAATTCATCACCCATTTGTGTAGGCTTGATTGCAAAAGCCTTTTCAACTGGCAAAAACTCTGGCTGATCGTCTGCTTGAGCAAACAATGTCGTCAAATCGTTGGCGTGTGCTGATACGCTCGGCAATGACCCCACGCCCAGCACGGCAGCAGTAAAAATTGGCAAATACGCCCAAGTTTTTTGTAACACGACACACCCCCAAAAGACCAAATGATAACGATAAAATTCTAATCAATCAGCGATGGCAATTGGCAATACGCAAAAATACGCCAATCCATGCCATTCACCGCTGATTATGGCATAATAACAAATTGTGATATGATAACACAAAAATATCACACAATGCTTATCCAGTCGGCATAAATTTTTACAATTTGTTATCGCTGGGTCATCGCCAGTCAAATTTAGCGACTTTGACGGCGATAATCAAGACTTGTTTTGGTAATCCTTTGGTGGTTTTTGGGTAGTTTTTTAAATAAGTTTAGATAAGTTTGGGCAATTGATTAAATGGGTTTTGGCAAATTGCGGATAAATTTCAAGCAAATTGCGGATAAATGGTGAGCAAGTGGCAAACTTAAGCAATTTTAGCAATTTTCCCAATCGATAGATTGACCAATCAACTGGGAAAATTGTCGCCAAATCAATCGTCTGTATTGTCCACATTATCCGCATCGCCAAACGATGCTTGTCGACTGCTCTCAAACTCCACCCAAACGGCACTTAAAATCGCCAACAGCACCGCAAAACCCAAGCCCAAAATCCAAGCAAAATACCACATGGTTACTCCTTTTGTTATTGATACGGTTAATTTTTAATGTTCATTTGGCTTATTTTTGATTTTATAAAGTCAATTAACAATTAAATTTATCAAATAAACTTGCCAAATGATCATGATTAGTAAACCGTGTGTTCGTTTTCTTTAATATACGCCTTGGTTACTTTGCCACGCATCACCGCATAACCCCAGCTGGTATAAGCCAGCACCACAGGCAGCAGCACAACCACCGCATACAGCATAATCATCAAGGTCAAATGGCTCGATGTCGAATCCCAAACGGTGAGACTGGAGCGTGGATCGGCAGACGATGGCATATAAAATGGAAATAACGCCACGCCAGCGGTGGCAATCACACCAAGCACTGCCACACTTGAAGTAACAAACGCCAGCAAAGTGCGATTGAATTTTAGTAATACCGCCGTCAATAATGGCATCAACACGCCAAGCAGCGGTATCGTCCATAAGGCAGGATAATCGGCGTAATTATTGAGCCATGCACCTGCTTGGATTTGTACTTGTTTGGCCAAAGGGTCAATCACGCCATTGGTATCAATCTCACCCACCAGCACATAGCCATCAAGCTGATACACCCAAAAACCTGCCACCACAAACAGCAGCACCGTCAAAACTGCCGCCAAGCTGGCTGCTGCTTTGGCTCGCTGATGTATGCCGTCTGTCGTACGATGTGCCAAATAAACACCGCCTTGCATGGTGAGCATCGCCACGCTCACCCCGCCACAAAGCAGGGCAAATGGCGTCAGCAGCTGCCAAAATGTCCCTGTGTACATTGACAGTAAATTTTGGTCAAGGGTAAATGGCACGCCCAGCAGTAAATTGCCAAACGCCACGCCAAAGATTAACGCAGGCACGACAGAGCCAACAAATAGCAGCCAATCCCACACGCTACGCCATGTGTCGTTTTTTATCAAACTGCGATATTTAAAACCCACAGGACGAAAAAATAACGCCCACAATGCCGCAATCAACGCCCAATAAAAACCGCTAAACGCCGTGGCATACACCAAAGGCAATGCCGCAAAAACCGCCCCACCTGCAGTGATGAACCAGACTTGGTTGCCTTCCCAATGTGGGCCAATGGTATTGACAATCACACGGCGTTCGCTGTCATCTCGACCCACAAAAGGTAGCAATGCACACACGCCAATATCATGACCGTCCATAATCGCAAAGCCAATGAGCAGCACACCAACCAGCAGCCACCAAATCCACTTTAGCGTTTCATAATCAAATAACATCTCACACACCCCTTTGCTTATTTATTTGGCTTGATTAAAAAAGCCGATGATTGCTCACCAAAATATTTGCCCGTTCCTAGCGATGCTGGGCCTAGACGCACATATTTGACCATCAAATACATCTCAACCACCGCCAAAATCACATAAAACAGCACAAAGCCGAGCAGCGACCACAACACATGAGCAGCGTCAATATTTGACACCGACAAATGCGTTGGCAAAACCCCATAAACTGTCCACGGCTGACGGCCATATTCGGCGACAAACCAACCTGCTTCAAGAGCAATCCAAGGTGCTGGTATCATGTACAGAGCAAACTTAAGCAGCCATGGTTTTGATAAAAAATCACCCCGCAAAGTAAAAAACAAGCACAAAGCGTATAAAATCAACATCAAAAATCCCATGCCAACCATCACACGAAATGTCCAAAACATCGGCGTCACCGCTGGCACACTGTCATCGACCGCTTGGGCAATCATCGCTGGCGTGACGGCGTCCATATCGCTGGTGTATTTTTTGAGCAAAAGCCCAAACCCCAAATCGTCTTTGTGAGCGGTAAATTCATCAATCAGTGCCTGCGGGTTGTCCACGCCATTGGTTTGATTGGCACGCATAATATCCAACGCCTTAACCGCCGTGATGCCATTAGTGATACGCTCTTCGTTGAGTTTTTTGATATCATTAATGCCCAAAATCTCAGTATCCACCGAACGAGTACCGATTAAGCCCATCACATACGGCACATGTAACGCCCAATCGTTTTTTTGCTCTTGTTCGTTAATGCCAGCAATGATATTAAATCCTGCTGGAGCAGGTTCGGTCTGCCACATCGCTTCCATCGTGGCAAGTTTGGTCTGCTGTGCTTGACCAATCGAATAACCTGACTCATCGCCCAGCACGATGGCACTACAAATCGCCGCAAACCCAAATGCCGCCGCCACATGAAAGCTGCGTTTGGCAAAGGCGACATCTCGCCCCTTAAGCAGATACCACGCCGAAACCCCCAGCACAAAAGACGCCCCTGTCACATAGCCTGCCGACACGGTATGCACAAATTTATTTTGGGCATCAGGATTTAGAAAAATCTGAGCAAAACTCACCATTTCCATACGCATGGTCTGATAGTTAAATTCAGCACCAACAGGGTTTTGCATCCAGCCATTTGCCACCAAAATCCACAACGCTGACAAACTGGTTCCCAATGCCATCAGCAAAGTGGTGGCAAAATGCTGCAGGCGAGACATTTTATCCCAACCAAAAAAGAACAAGCCAACCATCGTGGATTCAAGAAAAAACGCCATCAAGCCTTCGATGGCAAGTGGCGCACCAAACACATCACCGACATAGTGCGAATAATACGCCCAGTTGGTGCCAAATTGAAACTCCATGGTAATGCCTGTCGTTACGCCAAGCACAAAATTGATACCGAACAACTTACCCCAAAAGCGAGTCATATCCTTCCAAATCGCCTTGCCAGTCGTCAGGTACACCGCTTCCATGATGACCAAAATCCAAGTCATACCAAGCGTTAAAGGTACAAATAAAAAGTGAAATAATGCCGTTGCGGCAAATTGCAGCCGAGAAATATCCACCAAATGCTCGCTAATCATGCCAGCCCCCTTGTGTGATAAAAGCCTTACCGCCTTAAACCCAAAACACTGCCAGTGGCGGTTGCTTTTTGATTGCTTTTGGTAAAAACGCCATCAACGATGCCTAATGTTGCCAAGCTGCGATGATTGACTGATAACATTTTGCAAAATTTGCATAAAGCAACATTATATCGGATAAATTGTACAAATACTATACAAAGTTCAATAATTATTTCATGTATTTTATTTATATATTTAACAAAATATTGCAAAACCGTGCAAATTTACCAAAATAATCAAAAACGCCAAAAAAATAAAAATAAAACACGCCAAGTTATCTTAGCGTGTTTTATCAGATAAAATCAGATAAAGTGCATTGTCAATTTATTAATTTATCAGTAAATTTCACAAATTTGATAAATTTTAACCAATTTGACAAACTCACCAAATCAATGATCGGCAGGCACTTTATCCATGTCAATGTCAGGGTTTTTTGCCAAGTGAATCGCCGAGACGATCAAGCCGCCCCAAATCGCCACCATCGCAAAAATCATGATTACCAAAGTTAATGTTTGCATGTCAGTTGCTCCTTATTCTTCGTGCGATGAATGGCCTTTGATGCGTGGTAGCAAGAGTGCAATGATGGCACAGACAATCACCACACCCCAACCAAAGATGAGTTGCACGCTGGCAGGATAGCCGCCGTAGCCTTCGGTTGCCAATGATTTTAGGGTCAAGCCAAGCGTCACAATCAATGCCGCTGGTGTAACCACCGTCAGCATAAACGACCATACCGCACCCACTTTCATGCTTGAGATGGCATTGATGTGGTTAATCAGCACTGGCAATTTTTCACGGTTAAACCAAGTTACCCACACGATTGACAAAATCGCACCAAGGACGATGCCGATGTTATTGGCAAAGTTATCGATGATGTCCACAAAAGTGATGGCGTTTTGGGTAGCAAATAAGGCAATCGATATCACCGCCGAACCCACACCAACGATGGTAACGGCTTTGTTTTTTGACCAGCCAAATTTGTCCTGCACCGCCGAGATTGGCACTTGCAAAATCGATACCATCGAAGTTGCACCAGCGATGAACAGCGAGCCAAAGAACAAGATGCCAACCAAGTTGCCTGCATCGCCCATTGTTGAGATGATTTTTGGGAAAGCGATAAAGGCAAGACCGATGCCACCTTTGACCACTTCTGCCACTGGCACGCCTGACGCTTGAGCCATAAAGCCCAGCACCGAGAAAATGCCGATACCTGCCAACAGCTCAAACGATGAGTTGGCAAAACCGACCACCAAGCCTGATGCGGTCAGGTTGGCATTGCGATTTAGGTAGGACGCATAAGTTACCATGATACCAAAGCCGATGGACATGGAGAAAAACACATGGCCATAAGCCGCCAGCCAAACCTTTGGATCGGCCATTTTTTCCCAGTTTGGTGCAAAGAAAGTTTCTAGACCCAAAGTTGCCCCTGGTAGCATCACAGCACGAGCCACCAAAATACCAAACATCACCACCAGCAAGGGGATAAAAATTTTGTTTGATAATTCAACGCCTTTTTGGATACCACCATACAAAATGAACAAAATCAGTGCCCAGACAATCACCAAGCCTGTCAAAAGCTGCGATGAATAAGTCAGCGTTAATTCGCTGGCATTTTGTAGATAGGTGTTAAAGAAAAAGTTTTCGGTGTCTTCGCCCCATTGTTGCCCAAAGGCGAACAAGGTGTAGTTACCTGCCCAGCTCAAAACCGAAGCATAATAGATGCCGATGATGGTACACACCGCCACTTGCCACCAGCCGATGCCTTCGGCGGATTTGACCAAACGGCGATAAGCGGTCGGTGGTGCGCCTTTGTATTTTTGACCAACGACATAATCCAAAAACAGCAGCGGAAAACCAGCGGTTGCCAAGGCAATCAAATATGGCAAAAAGAAAGCACCGCCACCATTTTCATAAGAAACATAAGGGAAACGCCAAATATTCCCCAAACCAACGGCAGAACCAATCGCTGCCAAAATAAAGCCAGAGCGTGCTGACCAACTTTCTCGTTGTGCCGACATAAGCCCTCCAATTCATTCAATTCACTTCAGTTTATGAAGTATTCAATACCTTGCGGCAAGATTTGTTATACAAGATTTGTTATTTAATGATAAATCCATTACACCACATCTTTATGCCCAAGCCACCTAAGTCGCACAAGGCACACTTGCCGCACCCAATTTTTATTTTACAGTGTTTTATCCCTAAAGTTTGCCCAATCGTCAATCAGCAAATTCCAAGAAAGAAAACGACTAGCATAGTTTGAATTAACAATTAAGAAATGTCAAATAAAAACAAATAAAAAATTGTCATTATTAACAAAAAACCTGCAACAAATCGTTACAGGTTTGCAATATTGGCGGATTTTGGGACGATTTGAGACAATCTGAGCCGATTTGAGCTAACTTGACAAAATTTTGGTCAAATTGATAACAATGATTATGATGACTAAAACTTGCTCAAGTTTTTCAAGTTTTTTTAAAGCTGCTCAAAACTACTCAAAATTGCTCAAAGCTGTTCACATCGCCATTTGGTATTGAAATTTAGCTAAAATTCAATCAAAATAAAGATTTAACTAAACTCAACGCACCAAACCGCGCTTGCTGTGCTTGATTGAGTCAATCAACAGCTGCACTTTTGGCTCTTGTTCAAGTAAAGCATGAAGTTCAACCAACGCCTCATCACGCAATAGCCCCGAGCGAAAAATCACACGATAAGCCTCATCAATGACCTTAATCGTCTGTGCTGACCAGCCTTTGCGACGCATGCCTTCTTTGTTCAGTCCATGCGTTTTGGCAGGATTGCCCGAGACGGTTACAAATGCCGCCACATCTTTGACGATCAAACTTGCCCCACCGATCATGCTATAATCATCGATACGGCAAAATTGATGCACGCCAGACTGTCCACCGATAATCACATAGTTGCCGATGTGTGCATGCCCTGCCACACCGACATTATTGGCAAGCACATTGTGATCGCCTACCACGCAATCATGGGCAATATGCACATTGACCATTAATAGATTGTGGCTGCCGATGCGAGTGATGCCGCCATCTTGGGCAGTGCCACGGTGAATGGTGCAGGACTCACGAATGCGGTTATAATCGCCCACTTGCAGATAGGTATCTTCACCTTGATATTTCAAATCCTGCGGATTTTCGCCGACGCTGGCGAATTGATAGATGTCATTATACGCACCGATGCTGGTATTTTCGCCAACGATGACATGGCGACGCAGTACCGTATGAGCGCCGATTTTGCTGTTTTTGCCGATGATACAATAAGGGCCAATGGTTGCCGTTTCGTCAATCTTGGCACTGGGATCGATGATGGCGGTTGGGTGAATTGTCATGATTGTCTCCGATTTTGAAATGATTGAGCATAAGATTGAAAAATCATTTCATGCCATCAACCTTTTGGCGAGCAATCATAATCTCAGCACTGCAAGCCAACTGCCCTTCGACATGGGCGGTGCATTCAAATTTATAAATATCACGCTTATTCATCGTAGCTTTTGAGCGAATCACCAGCTGATCACCGGGCGTAACCAGCTTTTTAAAACGCACCTTATCCACACCAGCAAACAGATACAGATACCCATCGTCTGAAGTTTGGCCAGCACTGATAAAGCCCAACATGCCAGACAATTGTGCCATCGCTTCAACCATCAGCACGCCCGGCATGATTGGGTTATCAGGAAAATGGCCGTTAAACAACTCTTCGTTAATACTGATGTTTTTGTAACCAGTGATCCATTTGTTAGGACGGCAAGCAGTAACACGGTCAATGAGCATAAACGGATAACGATGCGGTAGATAGTGCTTGATTTGGTCATAGCGAAGTGGCAAGCTAATCCCACGCTCATCAAGTGCAGCGATGTCCGCTTCGGTGAGCAAATCAAAATCAATCTGTGCAACTGACATAAATTTTTCCTTACAATCCATAAAACTATTTTTCGCCCATCTGGCGGAATTTGACGGCTGCTCGTCGCCACTTTGCCTGTGGCATGGCAACTGTGCCTGATGAATAAGTCCCCGCTTCACTGATGTCGCCAATCACCATGCTCATGCCTGTGAAAGTTACGCCATCGGCGATGGTCAGATGACCATTAATCCCCACCGCACCACCGATGATGCAGTTTTTGCCAATCTTGGTGCTGCCTGCGATGCCAGCTTTGGCAGCGATTGCTGTGCCTTGTCCGATGTGTACATTGTGGGCAATTTGCACCAAATTATCAATAATCACATCGTCAGCAATGATGGTGTCTTCAACCGCACCACGGTCAATACAGGTGTTACTACCGATACGGACACGATTACCAATCACCACACGCCCCAGCTGGGCGATGCGTTGCCAGCGGACAGTGCCATCTGCCACCGTTGGAGCAAAGCCAAAGCCTTCTGAGCCGATACTGGCATGGCTGTGGATACGCACTTGCTCGCCAACCACACAACCGTGATGAATCACCACCGATGCGTCAATGTGGCTGTCATTGCCAATCACCACGCCATCGCCAATCACTGTATGCGTGCCAATCACCACGCCATCGCCAATCACCGCACCACGGCCGATGACCGCATAAGCACCAATGCTCACGCCTTGCCCCAGTTGAGCCGATGGGTCGATGATGGCGGTTGGGTGCTTATCGGCTGTCGCTGTCGGCACAAACAGCGTACTGATACAAGCATAGGCCAAATAAGCATCTTTGACGATGACAAGCTGGGTGCTTAGATTATCCGTATCAATCGCATCGACAAAGCGTGCCGATGCCAATACCACGCCTGCTTGCGTTGTCTTTAGATCGTCGGCGTATTTGGGTTGTGCCAAAAAAGCCACTTGTGAGCTTGTCGCAGTGGTCAAATTTGCCACGCCATCAATTGGCTTATCCAGTACCAAGCGGTCTTTGTTTTGTACCGCTTGGCGTGTCTCGATGGCATCGATAAGTTGAGCTAAAGTAATCATCAGAACACACTACCGATTTGGAATTGGACTTTGTCCGTTTCGTCCGTGTCTTTGCTATTAAACGCTTTGGCGTAGCTGATGGACAATGGACCAATCGGCGTGTACCAAGTCGCACCCACACCAGCACTATAACGCAGCTCTTTGTCTTGTTTTAATAGCGGATAGTTTAATGCTGCCGAACCTTGAGAAGTCTCAACATTTGGGTCGCCGTATTTGGCTAAGTTAATCGTTTCTTTGTCCAAGCCTGTGGTGTCAAAGACTTGACCCCCTTCGACAAACAGCACAGGACGCACTTGATCTACCCAGTCGCCTTTAAATGGCAATGGCAAAATCAACTCCGCCCCAAAAGTTGCCAAGGCGTTACCACCCACCACTTCGCCACGCAAAGTTTCTTTACTGCGTCTGGCGACATCGTACGCCTGCGAGCGTGGGCCTAGGCTGGATTGGTCGTAGCCACGCACCGAGCCATAGCCGCCAGCGTAGAAGTTTTCATAAAATGGCAAATCATTACCATAGCCTAAGCGTGCATAGCCACGCAGGACGCTCTTTTTGATAAATGGTCGGTAAATATTGCCTTGATAAACCACTTTTTGGTAGTTTTTATCGCCAAAGCCCAGTGTCAAATCCACATTGTGGCTCATGCCCTTAGTTGGGAATACAGGGCGGTCAAGGCTTGAATAGCTCCAGCCCAAAATCGCATTATAAGTGGTGTAGTCGTTTTGGAAGCTGACACCACCATCAAAGTCTGCCGTGCCGCCATCTTCCAAAATTTGCTTGACATTGCTGATACCCATGTAGCCGCCGCCACGCACTTTGGTGTTATCGACATTTAGGCCGGCACTCAGGCGCTGATGCTCATCGATCGGATAGCCATAGCTTAATGACGCACCCAGTGAGTCCAGCACATAGTTGCTGATGTTTTTGTTGTCGTATTTGGTTTTACGATAATAGGCGTTTAGACTTTGAGAGACGCCATTGGTGGTGAAATACGGATTGGTCAGACCCAAGTTATACACTTCACGAGTCTCAGAGCGTGAGAACGCCGCATTGACACGGTTGCCCGTTCCCATAAAGTTATTTTGGGAAACATCAAATTGGAAAGTTACACCGCCACTTTGCGAATAACCTGCGGCGATGGTTGATGAGCCTGATGGCTGCTCTTCGACCACAAAATTGACATCAATCTGATCTGGCGAATTGGGTACAGCACGAGTATCCACAGTCACATTCTTAAAAAACCCTGTTCGCATCAAGCGAGCTTGTGATAGCTGGATTTTTTGGTTGGACGCCAACGCCCCTTCCAGCTGACGCATCTCTCGGCGTAGCACTTCGTCTTTGGTCTTAAAGTTCCCTGTAAAATTGATACGGCGAACATACACAGGACGCACAGGATCGATATAATAATCCACACCAACCGTGCGATTGGCATCATCAATGTGCATCACTGGACGAATTTGAGCATAATAATAGCCATCATCGCCAAATTTACTGCCGATTTCTAAAGCGGTCTGATCCAGCTTGGCTTGTGAATAACCTTCACCTGTCTTAAAGGTAAGTAGCTTAGCAAGCTCTGGCTCTGGATAGGTCAAATTGCCCAAAAATTTGATGTCGCCAAATTGGTACTGCTGACCTTCATTCACCAAAATCTCAATAAAGACCTTGTTTTGATCTTCGTCAATATTGAGCTTGGCGTCTTTGACTTCAAATCGGACAAAACCAGCGTTGAGATATTTGGCACGCAATTTTTCAAGGCTTGCCACCAATTTTTCTTGGCTATAACGGTCTGCCTTGGACAGCGGATTAATCTTATGGTCTTTGATTGCCAATTCATCAATCAAATCTTTATCGCTAAAATGCTCATTGCCAATGATATTAATATCCACCACACGAGCAGGCTTACCTTCGGCAAAAATCAAATCCAACCGCACACGGTTGCCATCAAGCTCGGTTTGCTTAATGCTGATTTCGGTGTTGTAGTAGCCTTGTGAGATGTATTGATTGGTCAGCTCTGATTCAATGAGCTGCACGGTGGATTGTTTGAGCGGCTGACCCACAGTCAAGCCCACGCTTTTTAGGCCTTCTTGCAAGCCTTCTTTGGGAATTAGGCGGTTGCCGTCAAAGTTAATCTCGGCAATCAATGGGCGTTCGGTAACTTGATAAATAATGCGTCCGTCTTGGTGATAGACCTGCACATCAGAAAAATTCCCTGTGGCATACAGTGCCTTTACCCCTTCGGCAAGCTGCTCATCGCTAACCGCTTGACCTGTGCGAATCGGCAAAACCGTCTGCAAACTTTCGATAGTAACCCGCTGCAAGCCTGTGATGGCAATGTCGGTTGCCATGACATCTGCCGCCTGAGCTTGGGTTGCCATCATCACGACAGCCAAGGCAAGGGCATTGAATTTAAAACCTTTCAAAGATGTATTATTCATAAGTCTATCCAAACTTAATTTTAAAATTTATATAAAAAATCAACCGTCTGCACCACAAAATGACGCATTGGCCAAATTTACATTGTGTAAAGGTAAGCCAAAAAGTTAAATTTAGCAAGTATTTCACAGCAAAAACAGCAAATTTTTTGTGAATTTGTCGATAATTTCACCACTGGCCAAAAAATCGCATGATATCGTTACCAATTGCAAGCAGCATGAAACAAAAAAGCAATAACGCCCCCAGCCGCAATGCCGCCATCTGAAACGACTCGGCAAGCGGCTTGCCCACGATTAATTCATAAGTATAAAACAGCAAATGTCCGCCGTCCAATATCGGAATCGGTAGTAAATTGAGTACCGCAAGGCTTAGGCTAATCATCGCTGCCGTGGCAAGCACCTGCATAAAACCCATCTCAAAACTCGTCTTTGACACTTCAGCAATCGTCAAAGGGCCTGACAAATTGTCAATGCCAATCACGCCAGCAATCATCTTGCCAATCGCTCCCACTGTCATCATCGACAGATCATAAGTGCGTTGCAGTGCCTGCATGAGTGCTTGGGTCGGCGTATAATGAATGGTGGTCAGATATTTGTCAGGAATTGGCTGCTTATCCATCTGCGGACGAATCCCCAGCTGTCCAATCACGCCATCACGAGTTTTGACGCCTTTGGGCATCAGCTTAAGCGACTGCGTTTTGCCATCTCTGATGATGACCGTGTCAAGCATGATTTCTGGGCTTTGGTGGATAATTTGACTGACTGCAAACCAGTCATCAACCTGATGCTGATTGATGCTGACAAAGCGATCGCCAGTTTTAAGTCCCATCAAAGCCGCTGGGCCATCTGCCAGCACTTCGCCAACCACTGGGGCAATGTGCGGCTGATATGGCAGCACACCAAGGCTACCCAGCGGATCTTTGGGGCGTTTGTCGTCCACAGTCTGCATAAAATGCGACACCGCCACTGACTCGTGCTGGATTTGCCCAGCTCGCTCAACACTGACGACGATGTCGGTATTTTCGCCCATTTTGGCGGTCAAAGCATAGACAATCTGCTGCCAGCTGTCGATGGCTTTATTGTCAATGGCGACAATTTTATCATCAACCATCAAGCCGCTGTTTGCTGCTGGTGAATCGGCGACAATCTTACCAATGCGAGTGCTTAGCTGCTCACTGGGGAACAAAAACAGCACCCAAAACAGCCCAATGGCGATAAGAAAATTCATCACAGGGCCGGCAGCGACGATGGCGATTTTCTTTAAGGGGTGTTGATTATTAAACGCCACTGGCTTAAGCTCATCTGGCACAGGTTCATTGCGTTCATCGAGCATTTTGACGTAGCCGCCCAATGGAATGGCAGCGATTTGATAATTGATGCCTGAGCGGCGACTTTGCCAGCCGAATAATTTTGGCCCAAAACCAATAGAATAAGTTTGTACTTTGACACCACAAAGTCTGGCGATAAAATAATGCCCAAACTCGTGCAACGCCACCAAAGGCCCCAGCACACAAAATGCCGCCAATATCATCAATAATGCCGTCATGATAACGCACCTTGTGCCAGTTGATTGACCTTGTCGCTGGCGATTTGGCGGACTTTATGATCCATCGCCAAAATAGTCGGCAAGGCGGTTTGTTCGTCCAAAAAATCTTGCTCATAATCGGCAACAATCGCCTGATCAGACAGGCAAGATTCAACGATTAAGGCGATGTCGGTTAGGCGAATTTGCCCTGCCAAAAATGCAGCAACGGCGATTTCATTGGCGGCATTGAGCGTGATACATGCCCCAGTGCCTTGCTTGGCGGCATCTCTTGCCAGTCGCAGGCAGGCGAATTTATGCAAATCAGGCTCCAAAAAAGTCAATGCCGACAATTGATACAAATCAAGACTTGCCACGCCAGCATCAATCCTGTCAGGATACGCCAAGGCATGAGCGATAGGCGTTTTCATGTCAGGGCTGCCAAGCTGTGCCAAAAAACTGCCATCAACATACTCAACCAACGAATGCACCACGCTGTTTGGGTGAATGACCACCGAAATTTGCTGCTCGTCAAGATTGAACAAATGGCAGGCTTCAATCAGCTCCAAACCTTTATTCATCATCGTTGCTGAGTCGATGGAAATTTTTTGACCCATTGACCAATTGGGGTGCTTGACCGCTTCAGCGACGCTGGCAGCCGCCATTTGCTCAAGCGATTTGTACAAAAATCCACCACCTGATGCCGTCAGCCACAGCCGTTTGATGCCATGCTTGCCGTCGTGAATGGCGGTATTGTCCGCCTGCACCGCTTTGGGTAGGCATTGATAAATGGCATTATGCTCAGAATCAATCGGCAAAATCGTCGCCCCATGCTGGCGTGCTGTCCGCATCACCAGCTCACCTGCCATCACCAAAGATTCTTTATTGGCAAGCAAAATCCGCTTGGACGCTCGTGCCGCTGCCAAGGTCGATGACAGCCCTGCTGCTCCGACAATTGCCGCCACCACGGTATCTACATTTGGGTCGCTGGCGATTTGCACCAATCCATCATCACCTGATAGCACTTCAATGGCCAGCCCTGCCGCTTGGATTTTTTGGCTTAAAATGGCGTGATTATCATCAGAAGTGCAGATTTTTTGTGGCAAAAATTCTTGTGCCAAAGCAAATAACTTATCCACACGCCCAAACCCTGTCAAAGCATAAATCCGATAGCGGTCGGCATGCTGACGCACCAATGCCAGCGTGCTATCACCGATAGACCCTGTTGCACCCAGCACAGCGATGGATTGGGGGGATTGTGTTGTCATATTAAATTATCTTTATCAATTTTATTAGTAAATTTATCAATTCATACGGCAAATTGGCTAAGGCTTGCATTCATAATCTGCCATAATCTGCAGCAGTATTTTGCCAATGTGCTTTTTATTATTTATCATGGCCAAAATGATTCCATCATTTTATAAAATAAAAAGTATGGATTTGCCATCTGTCAAGATTGTGTCATCAAAACGGCACTTGCATAATCGCCGAATGTGCCTGTATCCACACTTCGGCAAAAACACCCAGTTTTGACAATAGCCAAAAGCCAAGGGCAAAAATCGGTATCGCCGATAACAACGAATCGATGCGATCCAGCACGCCACCATGTCCCGGTAGGATATTGCCAGAATCTTTGATGTCGGCACGGCGTTTGAGCATTGATTCAAATAAATCGCCCAGTACGCTTGCCAGCACTGTCAGCCACGATAATAACAAAAACAGCAGCAACGCCACGCCTGATAATTGCAAATAATTGCCAACAAGCACCGTAACGATGCCTGCCACCGCCAAGCCACCCAATAAACCTTCGATGCTTTTGTTGGGCGACACAGCAGGGGCAAGTTTGCGTTTGCCAAATTTTCGCCCCACAAAATACGCACCGCTGTCAGCACACCACACCAACAAAAACACATACATCAGCCACCACGGCGACATTTGCCACAGTGCGTACATGGCGGTGATGGCAGCAGTCAATAGCACCACGCCAATCACTGCCAAGCCCTTGTTATGCCAGCTTTGCTTGGTAGGGTACTGCAGCACCCACACGCTCGCCATCGCCCAAATCATCAGCGATGCCGCCCACCAAAAGAGCCAACTTTGGGCAAAATAAAGCGATATTGTCGTGATGGCAAAGGTTGTTAGCACAAAATAAATGGGCGGCTGCCATCTTGGCATCAGCTTTGTCCATTCGTGCGATGCAATCAGCACCCCCACCGCCAACAAGGGCAGAATAAAAATCGGCAACGAACTTGCAAACAATGCAAATCCCACGATAAGTACCAGTACGATTGCCGTTTTGATTCGTTGCCACATGGTTGAGTTGCTCTCTTGGGTGTTGATAAAATTTGGCGATTTGTTTATAAATATTTTATTAAAAATAATTAATTATTGGGCAAATTGCTTGATTGCAAATTTTGGACTTGCTCGCTGGTTTTGCCAAATCGGCGTTCACGATTGGCAAAAATAGCAATCATCTCATCAAGCTCATCACTGCCAAATTCTGGCCATAAAGTTGGCGTAAAAAACAGCTCAGCATATGCCGCTTGCCATAATAAAAAATTGGAAATCCGATACTCGCCACCTGTGCGAATCAGCATGTCCACTTCAGGCAAATCGGACAATTGCAGCCACTTGGCGACAGCATTATCATCGATATCATCGGCACAGATTTTGCCTTGCTCGACTTCATAAGCCAACTGCTTGGCAGCATGAGCAATGTCCCAACGCCCACCATAACTGATGGCAATCACCAAGGTCATCGCTTCAAAATGTGCCGTTTTTGCTTCAGCATCTGCCATCAGTGCCGCCAAATCCGCAGACAACTGACTGCGATCGCCAATAAAGCGTAAACGAATGCGGTATTTGTTCATGCGTGGCATCTGCTCATGAATCGTCTGAGCCAAAAGCTGCATCAACAAATCCACTTCATCTTTTGGGCGAGCCCAGTTTTCACTAGAAAAGGCAAAGACAGTCAAGACCTGCACGCCCAGCGTTAAGCAATGCTCAACAATCGGATCCAAAGCATCTTTACCAGCAATATGCCCTGCACCCATGGCCAATTTTTTGGATTTGCCAAAGCGATTATTGCCGTCCATGATGATGGCAATGTGCTTAGGGATAACCGCAGGCTTGCTTGATATGTTCATAATCTGTCAATGCCGTATTAATCTAATATTTAATATAAATAAATAATCAACATGGGCAACTCATCACCCATGTTGATAAAAACTTGGCCTATACTTCCATCAATTCGCTTTCTTTTTTGGCAAGGCGAGTATCGATGGCTTTGATAAAATCATCGGTCAGCTTTTGAATGTCGGTCTCAGCACGACGCTCGTCATCTTCTGAGATTTCTTTTTCTTTTAGCAAATCTTTAATATCGCCCAGCATATCACGGCGGATATTACGCACCGATACACGAGCCTGCTCGGCATCGGCACGGGCGATTTTTTGCATATCACGGCGAGTCTCTTCGGTCAAAGCTGGCATCGGCACACGAATCACATCGGCAGTCATTGGGTTTAGACCCAAATCGGCTTCACGGATTGCCTTATCCACCGCCTGCACCATCGAGCGATCAAACGGCTGCACCAACAAAGTACGGCTGTCTTCGACATTGATACTTGCCACTTGGTTTAGTGGCGTCTCTGAGCCATAATAGCTCACCATCACGCCTGACAGCACACCGGGGTGAGCACGACCCGTACGCAATTTGCTAAACGCATTTTCAAGTGCGTCAATAGATTTTTGCATGCGACTTTCGCCGTCTTTTTTGATATCGTTAATCATCATTTTTCCTTAATATTACCAATCTAAATCTAGAACTGCTATTAATCTAAAACAGTTGTTGATTAAAATCAAAATTTGGACAAATCGGCAAATTGTTTAATAAATCTACAAAAATTAAATTGCCAAAACACCAAAATCAGTGATACACTCGAGTGCCTTCGTCTTTACCCATCACCACATTAAGCAGTGCGTTTGGTTTGTTCATGTCGAACACTTGCAATGGGACGCTATGCTCACGGCACAAGGCGATGGCGGTCAAATCCATCACGCCCAATTTTTTCTCCAAGACTTCATCAAAACTTAGGCTATCATATTTGATCGCATCTTCGTTGGTGGTTGGGTCTTTGTCGTACACACCATCAACTTTGGTCGCTTTTAAGATCAGACCTGCTTCAATCTCAATGCCACGCAAGCACGCCGCTGTGTCTGTGGTAAAAAATGGATTGCCCGTACCTGCCACAAAAATGCACACTTCGCCATTATTTAGATGGCGAATAGCATCACGGCTAGAATACGACTCAACGACCGTATCGATGGCAATCGCTGACATCAGGCGAGTTTTGATGTTGCGACGAACCAATGCATCACGCATGGCAAGTCCATTCATCACTGTGGCAAGCATGCCCATCTGATCGCCAGTCACACGACCGACCAAGCCTTCTTTTTGTAGGGTGCTGCCACGATACAAGTTGCCGCCGCCAACGACGATACCCACTTGCACGCCCAGACCACGCAAATGAGCGATGGACAGGCTCATCTGATCTAGGATAGAAGCATCAATCCCCATATCACGACCACCTGCCAATGCTTCGCCTGACAGTTTTAATAAAATGCGAGAAAATTTTGGATTTTTATTAGACATAGCACCCTCTAGAATATCAAGATTCACCGATCAAGTCTTAGACAAATTGTCTAATTTTAGCATATTTTGCTTGCTTTTGATATAGCCAAATGTTGCCGATTTTAAAAGCTGCAAACAATAAAAAAATCAGACACTGGCTGGCAATGTCTGATTTGTGGCTTTGGGATATTTAAAATGCAATTAAAGTGCGATTAAATGAGCGATTGCACCGCTTCCACCACCGCTTCTGTGGTGATACCAAAATGCTTGAACAGCTCTTTGGCAGGGGCTGACTCACCAAAAGTGGTCATGCCGATGATTTTGCCGTCCAAGCCGACAAATTTATACCAATAATCGCTGATGCCTGCTTCCACCGCCACACGAGCACGGACATCGCTTGGCAGCACACTTTGGATATAGTCGGCAGACTGCTTAACAAAAATCTCGGCACATGGCATCGACACCACACGCACGCCGTCCAGCTGTTCGTAGGCATTCATTGCCAATTCAACTTCCGAACCTGTGGCGATGATGATGGCTTTTAGCTCGCCTTTTTCGGCAGCCAAGACATAACCGCCTTTTTCGATATTGGCGATTTGGGCATCATCACGGCTTTGGAATGCCAAGTTTTGGCGTGATAAAATCAGCGATGATGGTGCATTGGTGGTTTTTAGTGCCACTTTCCAAGCCACAGCCGTCTCCACCGTGTCGCATGGTCGCCATGTGAAGTGATTTGGCGTATTTCTTAGACTGGCGACTTGTTCAACTGGCTGATGCGTTGGGCCATCTTCACCCAAGCCAATGCTGTCATGCGTATAAATATTAATCACACGCTGTTTCATCAATGCCGACATACGCACGGCATTGCGAGCATATTCCATAAACATCAAGAAAGTCGCTGTATAAGGAATAAAGCCACCATGCAACGCCACGCCATTGGCGATGGCAGTCATGCCAAATTCACGCACGCCATAATGCACATAGTTACCATCTGCATGGTCTTGTACGCCCTTAGCACCGCTCCATAGAGTCAAATTTGACCCTGCCAAATCCGCCGAACCGCCAAGAATCTCTGGCAAATTTGGCACTAAGGCTGCGATGGCGTTTTGGCTGGCTTTGCGAGTGGCGATACTTTCGGCTTTGGTGTTGCACGCTTTGATATAATCATCGGCAATTTTGTCAAAACCCGCTGGTAATTCACCACTTAGGCGGCGTAACAGCTCAGCAGCTTCGGCTGGATATTTGGCTTGATAATCGGCAAATTGTGCATTCCAAGCCGCTTCTTGCGACGCTCCTTTTTCGGTGGCGTCCCATGCTTGATAAATCTGCGATGGAATGGCAAATGGCGTACTGTCCGCCCAGCCCATCTCGGCACGAGCCAAAGCAATCTCATCAACACCAAGCGGCGCACCGTGGCAGTCTTCTTTGCCTTGTTTGTTTGGTGAGCCTAAGCCGATGATGGTCTTGCAGATAATCAAAGTTGGCTTGTTGGTCTCAGCTCGTGCTTGCTCGGTGGCGGCACGAATCGCATCTTGATCATGCCCATCGACTGCCAGCACTTGCCAGCCATAGGATTCAAAGCGTTTGGCAGTGTCATCACCAAACCAGCCTTCCACTTCGCCATCAATTGAGATGCCGTTGTCGTCATAATAAGCAATCAATTTGCCCAAGCCCAAAGTACCTGCCAATGAACAGGCTTCGTGGCTAACCCCTTCCATCAAGCAGCCATCGCCCAAAAACGCATAAGTGTAATGGTCAATGATGGCATGCTCTGGCTTGTTAAATTGTGCCGCCAAAGTTTTTTCTGCCAAAGCAAAACCCACTGCATTGGCAATGCCTTGACCCAATGGGCCTGTGGTCGTCTCGATACCGTCAGCATAGCCATGCTCTGGGTGGCCGGCGGTTTTAGAATGCAATTTGCGGAAATTTTTGATGTCGTCAATGGACAAGTCATAGCCTGTCAAATGCAGCAATGCATAGATTAGCATTGAGCCATGACCATTTGATAACACAAAACGATCTCGGTTTGCCCATTTGGCATTTTTTGGGTTATGTTTTAAAAACTCACGCCACAAAACTTCGGCAATATCTGCCATGCCCATCGGCGCTCCGGGGTGTCCTGAATTGGCTTGTTGGACGGCGTCCATCGCTAAAATACGAATGGCATTGGCATTTGGTCGTTGATTAAGCTGGCTTGGCATTGGCTATTCCTAACAAATTGATCAAATAAATTGGATTGCAATCAAACTAAAATTGGGCAAATTATAGCACATTTTCCCTAATTTGAATTGGCAAATACCATTTGATATCAAAATTAACCTGCCTATGGCATTTACAAATTTTATCTGTCCAACCATTTGGGCTGATTTGTGATTTGGTTTAACAGTCCAAGATGAACAAAAAGCCCAGTATGGTAACTGAGCTTTTTTGCTTTTTGTTTTTGTCTTTTACTTTTTAATATCAAAATAAAACCAAAACTTAAGCAATCACTGTCATGCCGCCCATGTATGGCTGCAACACCGCAGGAATATTTACCGTGCCATCAGCATTTTGGTGGTTTTCCAAGATGGCAAGCAGCGTACGGCCGACCGCCAAGCCTGAGCCGTTCAGTGTATGCACAAGTTCGGTTTGTTTGCCATCTTTTAGGCGAGCTGCCATACGCCGTGCCTGAAAGTCGCCACAGTTTGAGCAGCTGCTGATCTCACGATAGGTGTTTTGGCTTGGTAGCCACACTTCGATGTCATAAGTCTTAACCGCACTAAAGCCCATATCGCCTGTGCATAGCTGCACCACACGATAAGGCAGCTCTAGGCTTTGTAGGATAAATTCTGCCTGTGCCGTCATCTCTTCGAGAGCCTGCATCGAAGTTTCGGCCTTGACGATTTGCACCATTTCCACTTTTTCAAATTGGTGCTGGCGAATCAAGCCACGAGTATCACGCCCTGCACTGCCTGCTTCACTGCGAAAACATGGCGTATGTGCAGTCAGCTTAATTGGCAAATCTTTGGGCGATAAAATCGTATCACGCACGCTGTTGGTGAGTGGCACTTCAGATGTCGGAATCAGATAATATTCTTTTTCGCCACGCAATTTGAACAAATCTTCTTCAAACTTAGGCAGCTGACCTGTGCCATGCAAGCTGTCGGCATTGACCATGTACGGCACATACATTTCGGTGTAGCCGTATTTTTGGGTATGCGTATCCAGCATGAATTGAATCAAGGCACGATTTAGCCGTGCGATGCTGCCTTTTAGGACGCTAAAGCGGCTGCCTGTCAGTCTGGCTGCCAATTCAAAATCCAGCATGCCCAAACCTTCGGCGACATCGGTATGGTCTTTGATCTCAAAATCAAAGACTCTGGGTTCACCCCATACTCGCACCTGCACATTATCCGCTTCGTCTGCTCCCACAGGCACGCCATCGGCTGGGATATTGGGGATTTGTAATGCTGCTGCATTGATGGTGGCTTGCAGCTCTTTAAGCTCATTTTCGGCAAGTTTCATCTGCTCGCTGATGGCTTGCATTTGATTCAAAAGCTCGCTGGCATCTTCGCCTTGACGCTTTAATTCACCGACTTTTTTGGCACCTGCGTTTTTCTGAGCTTGCAATTCTTCGGTTTTTACCTGAATAGATTTGCGTTGCTCTTCGACATTTTGCCAAAAATTGATATCCAATTCATAGCCACGAGTGGCAAGTTTTTCCTTAAGTTCTTTCAAATGATTTCGCAAAAATTTTGGGTCTAACATATCCAATCCTATCAATCAATAAAACGCTTACCGACACAAGGCAGCGTTTTATAACAATTTATAATTATTCATAAAAACTTATCAAAGTAATTTTGAATAAAATTTGTGAGACAACTTGTGAGATAATTTATGAGATAAATAATGGCTCTATGATAGCAAATTTCCCCCCAAAATTTAAGTCCATTTCACCGCAGATGGCATAAAAGCCAAAAAAATTTGCTAAATTCTAACTTTTAGTTTATTTTTGTTCATAAAATCGGTAATATAGACAAAGTTTATTTTTAGGATTTTTACAATGACCAAAGCTCTTTATCCTTATACCCTAAAACCTGTCGCCTTGAACATGAGCGAAGCGGAATTTCGTGCCGCCCAGTTGTCGCTTTTTGAAAAAAGTGCCAGCAATTTTTCGCTAAAATCACTAAAAACCACCGAGTGGATTGTGCTGGCGGTGGTGGTTGTGGCAGCGATTGCAGGCTTGGTACTGGTCAATGGCTACTCAACCATTTTGTTTTGGCTGATGCTGATTTTGTCGGCATTATATCTGGTGGCACGAACTTTGGGGCTAAAATGGTACATGAAGCGTGAGTACGAAAAACAAGTGCTGGGTACGCAGATGCCTGAGCAAATGCAGCAGCTGCAGCTTGGCGTGCAGTCGCATGGGCTGGTGATGGCGATGCCTGCACCAAGCGAAATGCTCAACGCACCGCAAATGCGTGGTATGCAGATGCGTGCAGGGGCGACGCAATCGGCAAGTATCCCTTGGTCAGCAGTCAGCAGCTGGGACGAGACTGATAAATTTGTGTTTGTGATGTTTGAACTCAAAGGACAAAAAGGCAGTCAAATTATCCCAAAACGCCTAGAAAATCAAGGCTTACCCATCGATACCATCAAAAAACACCTAAGCGAAATTAAACCACAAGGCTTAGAATCGATGGTGCAAATGCCATAATTGACTTTGATGGATTTTATCAATTTACTGGCGTTTTTTGATAAATTTATCAATGCTATTAAATAATTTTAAGCACTTGGGCAATGGGTCGAACTCTTGCCAAGTGTTTATTTTTAATTTGGCATAAATGATAAAAAATAATTGACAAAAAAGTTTAAAATAATTTTTGGCAAATTTTAAAAATGATAAATAAACTTACCAAACTTATCAAATAAAATAAATCACGGTTTAAAATCTTTGGCGGTGTTGATTTGCTCTTTGTCCTTTTTTAATAAAGTTGATAAAGTTGCTGCCTTGGGGTCGGTTTGGGCGATTTGCTCTGCTTGAGCAAGCGACTGTAAGGCTTTGGTGTATTCGCCATGCCAAAGTTCAATTTGGCTGCGACTGCGTAATGCGTGAATCTCCGCCAGTTTTTTGGCGGTCTCGTCCTGCGCCTGCCCTGCCAGCTGCTCGTAGGCACGGTAGGCGGTTTGCCAAGCCAAAATATCCAGCGAGCCGTCTTTTGTCAAAGGCGTCAGCATCAGCAAAGCCTGTGTGGGCTGACTATCCGCCACCAAAGCGTCCGCCAACGCCAATCGCAAATCACGGCGTTCAGGGTAAATTGGCTGGCAATTTTGTAGCACAGCCACCCTGTCGGCATGACGCTTGGCAGCTGCCAAAATGTGCGACTTGGTCAAGCACATCACAGGCTCATGCTTATCCAAAGACACCAAATCCAGCTGATTAAACGCTTCATCAAACGCACCATTATCCGCCAGATGCATGGCAAGGGCAAGGCTTGCCCCTTGGCTTTGTTTGGCATTTGCTATAAGTTCAGTCTTGCTGGTTTGTTTGCTTAAATATTTGACCCGCCAATACAACTGGTCAAACAGTACCGCCTGCTCATGCAGGGCTTTTTGACTTGGTCGCCGATAACTTTTAGCTCGTGTTGTCGCTTCAGAAAGCCTTTCGGCAGTGAATGGGTGCGATTGAACAAAACTTGGCACAAAAGCGTTTTTGGCTTGATTGAGCGACAATTGCCGCTGCATTTTGGCAAAAAATCTGGGCATCGCTTCGGCATCATAACCCACTTGTGCCAAAATCTGCATACCCACTCTATCCGCTTCACGCTCATGCTCTCGGCTATGGTTAGCGGCAGTTTCGGCACTGGCAGCTTGCGAGCTTGCCATCGCTACCAATGCTGCATCAGAATCCCCTGACGATGCCGCCGCCAATGCTGCAAGCAAGCCGCCCAGCTGCCAAGCCAAGAGCTGCTTGCGATTGTCCAGTCGATGCTCGTAGTGCCGCTGGCTGATGTGAGCAATCTCATGAGCCAGTACGCTCGCCACTTCATCGATGCTCTGAGTGGATAAAATCACCCCTGCGTTAATACCAATCAGCCCACCCGGCACCGCAAATGCATTGATATTGGTATCATTGAGCAGCACCGTGTGATACAAAGGTACAGTACGCACCACACCGTTCATCTGCCCAGCCATCTGTGTCAGCACTTGATTGACCCACGGATCATCAATCACAGGCAAGCTGGCGTGAATCTGTCGCAGCGACCAAGCGGCGATTTGCTCATTGCGATATTTATCATAAAAACCTTGGCCGCTGGTTGAGCTGGGCAATTGATAGTTTGCTGATGATTGCGGCTGCAATATTGGCAATGGCTGAGATGGCTGCATTGAGCGATAAGGCAGATCCATCGCCTGTGCCGACATGATCATACTTAACAGAGCAATCATTATGGGATTTATCAAGGTTAAGAGTTTTAAATTACAACTGCTTGGCATCTTATCACCACTGATTTGTTTTATTTATCAGATCAATATTATGTTGATTGTACCGCAAAAATTATCACAGCAGTCTGTTTATTCTGCATAAAATTGTTATTAATATCCCCCCAAACCAAAAACCCCCGCACTCTCGTACGGGGGTCTGAAATAAGGTGCTGACGATGACCTACTCTCACATGGGCGAACCACACTACCATCGGCGCTAAGACGTTTCACTTCTGAGTTCGGGAAGGGATCAGGTGGTTCCATCTTGCTATTGTCGTCAGCGTAAAAGGATTAACAACGCTGCTTATGAGTCTGTTATTTAATTTTTACTTTAAATTGTTATCTTTTTAAAGCTATTCAAGATTGATTCAAGCTTGCTAGGTAAAATCTTTACACTTTATCATACTAAACCACTTGGGTGTTGTATGGTCAAGCCAAACGAGCAATTAGTATTGGTTAGCTACACGTATCACTACGCTTCCACACCCAACCTATCAACGTCGTAGTCTACAACGGCTCTTTAGGGAAATCTTATCTTGAGGTGGGCTTCCCGCTTAGATGCTTTCAGCGGTTATCCCATCCGAACGTAGCTACCCGGCAATGCCACTGGCGTGACAACCGGAACACCAGAGGTTCGTCCACTCTGGTCCTCTCGTACTAGGAGCAGATCCTCTCAAATTTCCAACGCCCACGGTAGATAGGGACCGAACTGTCTCACGACGTTCTAAACCCAGCTCGCGTACCTCTTTAAATGGCGAACAGCCATACCCTTGGGACCTGCTTCAGCCCCAGGATGAGATGAGCCGACATCGAGGTGCCAAACACCGCCGTCGATATGAACTCTTGGGCGGTATCAGCCTGTTATCCCCAGAGTACCTTTTATCCGTTGAGCGATGGCCCTTCCATACAGAACCACCGGATCACTAAGACCTACTTTCGTACCTGCTCGACTTGTGGGTCTCGCAGTTAAGCGCGCTTTTGCCTTTATACTCTTTGAACGATTTCCGACCGTTCTGAGCGCACCTTCGTACTCCTCCGTTACTCTTTAGGAGGAGACCGCCCCAGTCAAACTACCCACCATACATTGTCCTCGATATTGTGATATCTGAGTTAGAACCCCAACATAACCAGGGTGGTATTTCAAGGTTGGCTCCATGGCAACTGGCGTCGCCACTTCAAAGCCTCCCACCTATCCTACACAAGTTAGGTCAAAGTTCAATGTAAAGCTGTAGTAAAGGTTCACGGGGTCTTTCCGTCTAGCCGCGGGTACACAGCATCTTCACTGCGATTTCGATTTCACTGAGTCTCTGCTGGAGACAGCGCTGCCATCATTATGCCATTCGTGCAGGTCGGAACTTACCCGACAAGGAATTTCGCTACCTTAGGACCGTTATAGTTACGGCCGCCGTTTACTGGGGCTTCGATCAAGAGCTTCGCATACGCTAACCCCATCAATTAACCTTCCAGCACCGGGCAGGCATCACACCCTATACGTCCACTTTCGTGTTTGCAGAGTGCTGTGTTTTTAATAAACAGTTGCAGCAGCCTGGTATCTGCGACTGCCAACAGCTTACACCGCAAGGGTTTCACCGTCGGCAGCGTACCTTCTCCCGAAGTTACGGTACCATTTTGCCTAGTTCCTTCAGCAGAGTTCTCTCAAGCGCCTTGGTATTCTCTACCTGACCACCTGTGTCGGTTTCGGGTACGATTTGTTTATAACTATCGCTTAGAAGCTTTTCCTGGAAGCATGGTATTTGCCACTTCGCCAGTAAACTGGCTTGCTATCAGATCTCAGTAATAGTCTAGCGGATTTGCCTACTAAACCTACCTACATCCTTCCACCTGGACAACCATCGCCAGGCTGGCATAACCTTCTCCGTCCCTCCATCGCATCATAAACAAGTATCGGAATATTAACCGATTTCCCATCGACTACGCCTTTCGGCCTCGCCTTAGGGGTCGACTCACCCAGCCCCGATTAACGTTGGACTGGAACCCTTGGTCTTCCGGCGAACGGGCTTTTCACCCGTTTTGTCGTTACTCACGTCAGCATTCGCTCTTGTGATACCTCCAGCATACCTTACGATACACCTTCACAGGCTTACACAACGCTCCCCTACCACTTAATTGAAACAATTAAATCCGCAGCTTCGGCTCCTAGTTTGAGCCCCGTTACATCTTCCGCGCAGGCCGACTCGACTAGTGAGCTATTACGCTTTCTTTAAAGGGTGGCTGCTTCTAAGCCAACCTCCTAGCTGTCTGTGCCTTCCCACATCGTTTCCCACTTAACTAGGAATTTGGGGCCTTAGCTGGCGGTCTGGGTTGTTTCCCTCTTGACGACGGACGTTAGCACCCGCCGTCTGTCTCCCGGATATTACTCATCGGTATTCGGAGTTTGCATCGGTTTGGTAAGTCGGGATGACCCCCTAGCCGAAACAGTGCTCTACCCCCAATGGTATTCGTCCGAGGCGCTACCTAAATAGCTTTCGGGGAGAACCAGCTATCACCGAGTTTGATTAGCCTTTCACCCCTATCCACAAGTCATCCCCTACCTTTTCAACGGGAGTGGGTTCGGTCCTCCGGTGCCTGTTACGGCACTTTCAACCTGCTCATGGATAGATCACTCGGTTTCGGGTCTATACCCTGCAACTAAACGCCCTATTAAGACTCGGTTTCCCTACGGCTCCCCTATACGGTTAACCTTGCTACAGAATATAAGTCGCTGACCCATTATACAAAAGGTACGCCGTCACGGAACAAGTCCGCTCCGACTGCTTGTATGCACACGGTTTCAGGTTCTATTTCACTCCCCTAACAGGGGTTCTTTTCGCCTTTCCCTCACGGTACTGGTTCACTATCGGTCAGTCAGGAGTATTTAGCCTTGGAGGATGGTCCCCCCATCTTCAGACAGAATTTCTCGTGTTCCGCCCTACTTAATATGTCGCTTAAACAGTTTCGCATACAGGACTATCACCTACTATGGTTGGCTTTCCCACGCCATTTTGCTACTGTTTAATTGATCGGCTCCTCCCCGTTCGCTCGCCGCTACTTGGGGAATCTCAATTGATGTCTTTTCCTCGGGGTACTGAGATGTTTCACTTCTCCCGGTTTGCCTCATAAAATAAATTATGATACCTAAGTTATCTTAGGTGGGTTTCCCCATTCAGAAATCGCCGGGTCACAGGATATTGCCACCTCACCGACGCTTATCGCAGGCTATCACGTCTTTCATCGCCTCTGACTGCCAAGGCATCCACCATGTGCACTTCATTACTTGACCATACAACCCCAAAGGGTCTTTAATGTATGGGTAATGTGTAACGATTCACCTATGTTTACGCTTGATTCAGTTCTCTTTACTTTAGCTAAGTACATTTTGGGGTGTACTTAGCATGGTTAATAAATTACGTTGGATAATTTATTAACCCAGACTCATAATCATGTTGTTAAATAATAATATAAACTTCGTCAGTTTATAAAGTTAAAGCATAGATAAGAAATCTTTCTTAAATCGCTTATGTATGCTTGATGTTTAATGATTGGTGGAGCCAAGGAGAGTCGAACTCCTGACCTCCTGCGTGCAAGGCAGGCGCTCTACCAACTGAGCTATGGCCCCATAAATGGTGGGTCTAATAAGACTTGAACTTATGACCCCCGCGTTATCAACACGGTGCTCTAACCAACTGAGCTATAGACCCGTTTTAAACATCTTACTAAAGAACAACTTGTTGTGAATTCTTGCCAATCAGATATCTTCGTTAAGGAGGTGATCCAGCCGCAGGTTCCCCTACGGCTACCTTGTTACGACTTCACCCCAGTCATCGACCCCACCGTGGTGATCGCCCTCTTGCGTTAGGCTAACCACTTCTGGTGAGATCAACTCCCATGGTGTGACGGGCGGTGTGTACAAGGCCCGGGAACGTATTCACCGCAGCATTCTGATCTGCGATTACTAGCGATTCCGACTTCATGGAGTCGAGTTGCAGACTCCAATCCGGACTACGATAGGCTTTTTGAGATTGGCATCACATCGCTGTGTAGCAACCCTTTGTACCTACCATTGTAGCACGTGTGTAGCCCTGGTCGTAAGGGCCATGATGACTTGACGTCGTCCCCGCCTTCCTCCAGTTTGTCACTGGCAGTATCCTTAGAGTTCCCACCCGAAGTGCTGGTAACTAAGGAAAAGGGTTGCGCTCGTTGCGGGACTTAACCCAACATCTCACGACACGAGCTGACGACAGCCATGCAGCACCTGTATCACAGTTCCCGAAGGCACTAAGCTATCTCTAGCGAATTCTGTGTATGTCAAGACCAGGTAAGGTTCTTCGCGTTGCATCGAATTAAACCACATGCTCCACCGCTTGTGCGGGCCCCCGTCAATTCATTTGAGTTTTAACCTTGCGGCCGTACTCCCCAGGCGGTCTACTTATTGCGTTAACTGCGTCACTAAGTCTTCAAGAGACCCAACGACTGGTAGACATCGTTTACGGCGTGGACTACCAGGGTATCTAATCCTGTTTGCTACCCACGCTTTCGCACCTCAGTGTCAGTATGATGCCAGGGAGCTGCCTTCGCCATCGGTATTCCTCCAGATCTCTACGCATTTCACCGCTACACCTGGAATTCTACTCCCCTCTCACCTACTCTAGTTACCCAGTATCAGATGCAATTCCTAGGTTAAGCCCAGGGCTTTCACATCTGACTTAAGTAACCACCTACGCGCGCTTTACGCCCAGTAATTCCGATTAACGCTTGCACCCTCTGTATTACCGCGGCTGCTGGCACAGAGTTAGCCGGTGCTTATTCTGTGGGTAACGTCAGGGCTAATGGGTATTAACCATTAGCTTTTCCTCCCCACTTAAAGTGCTTTACAACCAAAAGGCCTTCTTCACACACGCGGCATGGCTGGATCAGGCTTTCGCCCATTGTCCAATATTCCCCACTGCTGCCTCCCGTAGGAGTCTGGGCCGTGTCTCAGTCCCAGTGTGGCTGATCATCCTCTCAGACCAGCTACAGATCGTCGCCTTGGTAGGCCTTTACCCCACCAACTAGCTAATCCGACTTAGGCTCATCTAATAGCGAGAGCTTGCGCCCCCTTTCACCCGTAGGTCGTATGCGGTATTAGCTTGAGTTTCCCCAAGTTATCCCCCACTACTAGGCAGATTCCTAAGCATTACTCACCCGTCCGCCACTAGGTATCAAAAGCAAGCTTTCTAACCTCGTTCGACTTGCATGTGTTAAGCCTGCCGCCAGCGTTCAATCTGAGCCATGATCAAACTCTTCAGTTTAATCTTGTTTTGCCTATGAGTTTGACTTAGTAAACTAAGTTAAATCGATAGGGCTTTAATGTTGGCTCATTTATCGTACTTACTAGCAAATATTTGCTCATCGTGTAAATGAATTAACTTTGAGTATTTTTGCCTTACTTAAATAAGTGTAATACTAAGATAAGTAAAAGTATCAATAAATGATAATATTTTTAAGTATCTTGTATTGACAAAAATCCACACAAGTTGTTCTTTAGTTTGGATTTTAAATAGTGTTGAACACTGTCGTCCAGTTGTTCAATGAGTTGCGTATTATACACGCTTAAAATTTGTTGTCAAGCGTCTTTTTCACTTTTTTTTAAAATTTTTCAATTTGATTGATTTGATGCAAATTGTCAAGTCAAATTGTCAAATTTTAAATCGGTGATCAATCAATTTATCTTAGGCAGCTTTATGATACTTTGTATGATAAAGTAATATGATAAAGTGTTAGCTAAGTTATTGATTTAGCAGAAGATTTTGTTTATCTGCTTTGCTTGAGTGGTGCGTATTATAGGTATCATTGTTTGTCTTGTAAAGGGGTTTTTTTGGGTGGTGGGGAGAAAGTTTGTAAGTTGTTGGTTTTTAGGGGGTTTTTGTTGCATCAATTAACGCATCAATATCACCCTTGGTGGTGTCAAAGCTGCACATCAGTCGCACCGCCCCATCGTGCCAATCATAAAATATGCTTTGTTTGCGAGCCGATTCGATCATTTGCTGGCTCATTTTGACAAAAACGCCATTAGACTGCACGGGATAAACCAGCTCAACGCCGTCCAACTGGCAAAGCCTATCCGCCAGATATTTTGCCATCGCATTGCTATGATCTGCCAGCTGCTTATATAATTGATTGTCAAATAACGCCAACAATTGTGCCGAAATAAACCGCATTTTTGATGCTGTCTGCATACTCATTTTGCGTAAAAATTTCATATCTTGGGCAGCATTGCCTGTCACATCAATCAAGCATTCGCCAAACATCAAGCCATTTTTGGTACCGCCAAACGACACCATATCCACGCCTGTTTTGGTAATCATCTCATAAAAACTGCAATCCAAAAAACTTGCTGCATTTGCCAAGCGAGCCCCATCAACAAACAATTTCATACCACGAGCATGGCAAAAATCGGCAAGCTGAGCAATTTCATCGATGCTATAACAAGTGCCGCACTCACTGACTTGGCTGATATACACCACCAAAGGCTGAGCTCGATGCTCATCACCAAAACCCTTGGCAACAGGCTCAATCAGCTCTGGGGTTAATTTGCCGTCATCGCTCGGTACAGTCCACAATTTAAAGCCGCCAACCGCTTGTGGGGCGTTACTCTCGTCTTGGTTAATATGCCCAGTTTCGGCACAAATCACCGCACCGTAGCGTGGCATCAGGCTTTGTAAGCCAAGCACATTTGCCCCAGTGCCATTAAATACAGGAAAAGCCACTGCCCGCTCACCAAACTCACGGCAAATCACATCGCCCAGCCGCTTGGTGTAGCTGTCTGCCCCATACGCTGGTTCGTGTCCGTGATTGGCATCAATCAACGCCTGCATGATGCTCGAATGCACGCCTGCATAGTTATCAGAAGCAAAATGTTTCATCAAATTATCGCCCAACTTGCTAAAAAACTACATTATAGCATCATTTAACTATCGCCACACAAGGAAAACTTTGCTATAATCAAGTGTTTTATATCAACAGTTATTTATCAACACATAAGGTAATATTATGGTTGCAATCACTTTACCAGATGGTAGCGTCCGCCAGTTTGATGGCGAAACCACAGTCATGCAAATCGCTCAAAATATCGGCCCCGGCCTTGCCAAAGCCACCATTGCCGGTCGTGTCAATGGCAAATTGGTTGATGCCTGCGATCCCATCACCACCGATGCAACCGTTGCGATCATTACCGCTAAAGATCAAGAAGGCGTGGAGATTATCCGCCACTCATGCGCCCACTTGCTTGGCCATGCCGTCAAGCAGCTGTATCCTGAAGTCAAAATGGTCATCGGTCCTGTGATTGAAGATGGCTTTTATTATGACATTTATAGCCCACGCCCTTTTACCCCTGAAGACATGCAAGCCATCGAAGCTCGCATGAAAACCTTGATTGACCAAGATTATGATGTCATCAAAAAAATGACGCCCCGTGATGAAGTGATTGAAATCTTTAAATCTCGTGGCGAAGATTATAAATTGCGTCTGATTGACGATATGCCTGATGAGACGCACATGGGTCTGTATTATCACCAAGAATACATCGACATGTGCCGTGGCCCACATGTGCCAAACACCAAATTTCTCAAAGCATTTCAACTGACCAAAATGAGCGGTGCTTACTGGCGTGGTGATGCCAAAAATGAGCAACTACAACGCATCTACGGTACAGCTTGGGCGGATAAAAAAGAGCTAAAAGCCTACATCGCTCGCATCGAAGAAGCCGAAAAGCGTGATCACCGCAAAATCGGCAAGGCATTAAACCTATTTCATATGCAAGAGCAAGCCCCCGGCATGGTGTTTTGGCACCCAAATGGCTGGACAATCTGGCAAGTGCTTGAGCAATATATGCGTCAAGTCCAAAAAGACAACGGCTATCTGGAAATCAAAACGCCGCAAATTGTCGATCGCAGCCTGTGGGAAAAATCAGGACACTGGGAAAACTATGCCGAAAATATGTTTACCACCAGCTCTGAAAGCCGTGATTATGCCATCAAACCAATGAACTGCCCTTGTCATGTACAAGTGTTCAACCAAGGCTTAAAATCCTACCGTGATTTGCCAATTCGCCTTGCTGAATTTGGCTCATGCCACCGCAACGAACCGTCTGGCTCACTACACGGCATCATGCGTGTGCGTGGCTTTACCCAAGATGATGCCCACATTTTTTGTTCGCACGCCCAAATCAAACAAGAAGCTCAAGACTTTATTAAGCTGACTTTAGATGTCTATAAAGATTTTGGCTTTGATGAAGTTTCAATGAAACTCTCCACTCGCCCCCAAAAGCGTGTCGGCTCTGACGAAATGTGGGACGATGCCGAAAAAGGCTTGGCGGACGCTTTGGACGAAGCGGGATTGGCTTGGGAATTACAAGAAGGCGAAGGGGCATTTTATGGCCCAAAAATTGAATTTAGCCTAAAAGACTGCCTAGGTCGTGTGTGGCAATGCGGCACAATCCAGCTTGATTTTAACTTGCCAGAGCGTCTGGGTGCTGAGTTCATCAACGAACAAGGCGAGCGTGAACGCCCTGTGATGCTGCACCGTGCGATTTTGGGTTCGTTTGAGCGTTTTATTGGGATTTTGATCGAAAACTACGCTGGCTTTATGCCGCCATGGCTTGCCCCACAACAAGTGGTCGTCATGAACATCACCGACAAGCAAGCCGATGCCGTCAATGATGCGACCGCCAAACTTACCGCCAAAGGCTATCGAGCCATCAGCGATTTGCGTAACGAAAAAATCGGCTTTAAAATCCGTGAACGCACCCTAGAGCGGATTCCGTTCATGCTGGTGCTGGGCGACAAAGAAGTAGAAAGCGGCACGGTTAATGTCCGTACTCGTGAAGGCGAGAACTTAGGCAGTATGAGCCTTGACGACTTTATCGCTGTGCTACAAAAAGCCATTGACAAAAAAGGTCGGATTGAACAAAAAGCAGAGTAATCCCAATCTACCCAAAAACGCCAATCGGTTCGGTTGGCGTTTTTTTATTCTTAAAATTAACCAAAGATGGACTTTTTTTTTTTTTTAAAAAAAAAAGAATTTGCGATAAAATACAGTTTGGTTTTCTTTACCAAAAGAAAAAGCCTGGCATAAAATCCGATTAAAAACACAGGGCGGATTATTATTTTTAGTAAAACACTAAAACCCCTTGAAATTAGCAACAATTTTAAGTAGAATTGAAAGGCTATTTTTATCTTTGGGAGTATCCATTATTAAACCGTCAAACCGCTTAAACATCAATGAAGAAATCCGTGCCAAAGAAGTCCGCTTGGTCAAAGAAGACGGCGAACAGCTTGGCGTGGTAGATATTCAAGCCGCCCTAAAAGTCGCCAATGATGACGGCTTGGATTTGGTTGAAATCGTACCTGACGCAAAACCACCTGTCTGTAAAGTGATGGATTACAAGCGTTATATCTACGAGCAAAAACAAAAAGCCAAAGAAGCCAAAAAGAACCAAAAACAGACCCAAGTGCGTGAAATCAAACTACGCCCTGGTACCGAAGAAGCCGACTATCAGGTCAAATTGCGTAAAATTATTGAATTTTTAAACGATAAAGACAAGGTCAAAGTCAGCATTCGTTTCCGTGGTCGTGAAATGGCTCACCAAGAAATTGGTAAAGCCCAGCTAGAACGCATCATCGCCGACACCGCCGAGATTGCCAGTGTCGAGCAAGCACCAAAGGTCGAAGGCCGCCAAATGGGTATGCTGCTTGGTCCTGCCAAGAAAAAATAACCCAGCACCCAAAATGGGCGTACAGCTTTACCGATTTTGACAACAAGCAAGCCGTGGTTATCCATCGCTTGCTTTTTGCTTGGTTGGGTGCTTTAAATTTTAGAATCTGAAATTTGGCAAATGACCAAAATTTAGCCGCATTGAAATTAAATAAACGGCAAACAGAATTATGCGTATCAAAAAAAGCCAAAACAAATGGTTTGTTATTATTCCGATTTTAGCCAGCATTATTGTATCTATTAATTTTGATGCACCTTATTATTTTAACCTTTCCGAGTTTTTTATTATATTACCCTTTTCTTTGCTGGTGTTTAAAGATATTTGGAATTATATCCAAGGTGAAGATTTTTGGTCGTTTGGTTCTAAAATAGAATCTACGGATAGCAAGCTAGAGCGAGCTTATTGGTTTATCCTGCTATTGATTTTGTATTTAATAATGATATATTATTTTTCGTTTGAAGTTTGAGATTGGTAATAAATTGGTAAAATCACAATTATCAAACTGTATTTATTTTAATTTTAACTCAAAAGATATTGCATAATTTTTGCATCAACACGCCGATTGGCAACTTGATAATAGCCTTTGCGGACAGCGATTTCATCAAAACCCATACGCCGATATAGAGCAATGGCAGGCAAATTATCCGCACGCACTTCTAGTAGCAGATTATCGGCATCTGCCTTTTGCATGGTGCTTATCAATGCCGCTATCAGCCGACTGGCAATCGACTGCCTTTGATGGCTTGGACTGACGCCGATGCGGTGCAGCTCGCCTGTCTCAAAGACGATTTGGTACAAGCAATAACCCAAAACTGCGATGGGGGCTTTTAAATTTTGAGTCGTTTCGTCAGTTTGCCCAGTTTGATAATTTTGCTCAATCTGAAAACTTTTTTCCACTCCGTTCCAATCAATCGCCCGATTGGTCATCACCATAAGCCCTGCACCAAATTGCCCCAAAATCTCATCAATGTCTTTTTGACACCAAGCATCATCAGGCAGCAGCAGCAATTCAAGCTCGGCGATTTGGGCAATGATTTGCCCAAAAATCATCTGAGCAGATTGGCTGGTTAATTGATTTTTTTGGATAACAGATAAATACATACGACACTCCAAACACACACAACACACGACTTGGGCTTTATGATACAATAAAGCGATTTTATGAAAAAGTAAATTTAGGTAAATAATTTTAGGTAAGTAATATGACAAACACAACAAAAAAAACCAAATGGAATGACCCAAATGCCGATATCGAAGCATCAAAATACACCAATCCCATTCCATCACGCCTGCTGATTTTGCAGACAGTCGCTGGCATCACCAATCAAGGCAACCCTGCCACTCAAGAATCTTTGGCGATGCATTTTGGCTTTTTGGACGATGAAGACAAGTTTTTTGCCCTAACCAATCGCCTAAAGGCCATGCTGCGTGATGGACAGCTGGAGCGTCAGGACGGCATTCATTTTAGCGTCGCTCCTGTGCCAAGCATTCTAAGCGGTACGGTGTCTGCCAATCCCAAAGGCTTTGGCTTTGTGGTGCTTGATGATATGCCAGATTTGTTCTTGCACGAAAAACAGATGCGGCTGGTGTTTGATGGCGATTGCGTTGAAGTGGTTGCCAGCGAATATCGTGGCAAGGCAGAAGCTCGTATCGTCAATGTTACCAAACGCAGCCAGTTGGAATTTATCGGCAAATTAAGCTCGGACGATGAAGGCTATTTTGTGCAATTGTCAGGTGCTAATGCCCATCAGCCCATCACCGTTACCACGGACAATGTCGAAGCGATGAATGCTGGCGTTGGCGATGATGTCAAAGTTGCCTTGATTGACTTGCCGACTTATCAAGAATTTGCCACAGGCAAAATCACGGAGCTTTTGACCAGCTTAAACGACCGTGAGTTAATCATCGAAACGACGCTGTACAATTATGCCATTCCGCACGAATTTAGCCACGCCGCCCACAAGCAAGCGGCAAGTTTTCATGAGCCTAGCGAAAAAGACTTCAAAAACCGTGTGGATTTGCGACATTTACCACTGGTAACCATTGACGGCGAAGATTCCAGAGATTTTGACGATGCTGTCTATGCCGAAAAGCGTGCTGGCGGTAATTATCGGGTGATTGTCGCCATTGCCGATGTCAGCCATTATGTAACGACAGGCTCGGCATTGGATAGCGATGCTTATGAGCGTGGCACTTCGGTGTATTTTCCCCATCGAGTGATACCGATGCTGCCAGAAGCGTTATCAAATGGGCTGTGTTCGCTCAATCCCAAAGTCGATCGCTTGTGCATGGTTGCTGATATTAAGCTGTCTCGTGCCGGCAAAGTGACTGGCTATGAATTTTATCCAGCCGTCATGCACTCGCAAGCTCGCTTGACTTATAACCAAGTCAATGCCTATTTTGACAATCCGACCAACGAAACGCTGCCTGATGATTTGATTCATAATAGCGGCGCGCTAAAATCCATCGACACGCTGCATCAGCTGTATCAAATCCTTGATGTTCGCCGTGAAGAGCGTGGTGCGATGGCGTTTGAGACGGCAGAGACTTATATTAAGTTTGATAAAGATGGCGACATTGTCGATATTGTCGCACGCACTCGTGGTGATGCTCACAAATTAATCGAAGAATGTATGCTGCTTGCCAATACTTGTGCGGCAAATTTTGCCCTAAAGCACGAATTGCCCGTCCTGTACCGTAATCACGACAAGCCCAATGACGAAAAATCGGCACGCCTGCACGAATATGTCAAAAGTTTTGGCTTATCATTCCCCAGCGAATCGCCCACACACGAAGATTATCAACGCATCATCAAAGCGACCGCCGACCGACCTGATGCCATCAGCGTTCACAGTATGCTGCTACGCTCGATGATGCAAGCCAATTATAGCCCTGATAATATCGGGCATTTTGGCTTGGCGTATGATGAATACAGCCACTTCACCAGTCCGATTCGCCGTTATCCAGATTTGATGTTGCACCGTGCCATCAAAGACAAAGTCGGTCATCACAAGCCAGAGACGCCGATTTATAAGACACTTGACGAAGCTGGCGAACAAACCAGCCTAACTGAACGCCGTGCTGAAGAAGCATCTCGAGATGTCGAAACTTGGCTAAAATGCCACTATATGCAACGCCATTTGGGTAATGAGTTCACCGCCACGGTCAGCACAGTTACCAGTTTTGGCTTGTTTGTAACATTAAATGACTTGTTTATCGAAGGCTTGATTCACATTTCAGGCTTGGGCAATGAGTACTTTGAATACGATGAGCGTGAACAAAAACTCATCGGTGAGCGTGGCACAAGTTTTGGCTTGGGCGACAGCCTGCTCATTCAAGTCGCTGGCGTGAATATGGATTTACTACAAATTGATTTTCAACTCATTGAACAATTAGGCAGCACCGCCACACCAAAAACTAACAAGCCATCGAGCAAATCGGCAGGTAAATCAGCAAATAAGGCTGGCGTTAAAAAATCCAATACCAACACAAAAGCCAAAAAGCGCAAATCCGCCAGTTGAGTGGTGAATTGCCCATTTAATCAAGCATTGGAAAATTTTATGCCAAATAAAACCCTTTAAGTCAACTCTTAAAGGGTTTTTAATTTTGTTTGATTGAGATTTATTAAAATCAAAACAATCTTAGGCATCAAGCAAGGCTTGAGCTTCGGCAAGATTGAGCGTGCCTTCATAAATCGCACGGCCAGTAATCGCCCCCAGCAGATACTCGCTGTACGGCTTGAGTGCCTGCAAATCGTCCAGATTGGTTACGCCGCCCGATGCAATCACTGGTAATTGACTATGGCGAGCCAGCTCAACGGTCTGCTCGATATTAACCCCTTGCATCATGCCATCTTTGGCAATGTCGGTATAGACAATGCTTGATACGCCAGCATCGGCAAATCGCTTCACCAAATCGGTCGCTTTGGTGTCGGTAACATTTGCCCAGCCGTGCGTTGCCACCATGCCGTCTTTGGCATCGATGCCCACGATGATATGCCCTGCAAATTCACGGCAGGCTTCTTCAACAAACTCTGGCAACTCCACCGCCTTAGTGCCGATGATGATATAGCTTAGCCCTGCTTGCAAATAATGCTCGATGGTGCTTAAGCTACGCACGCCGCCGCCCAACTGAATGGGCAAATTTGGGTGTGCTTTGGCAATCTTGGTAACCACCGCTTTATGCACTGGCACGCCATCAAACGCTCCGTTCAAATCCACCAAATGCAAACGCCTTGCCCCTTGAGCCACCCACTGGCTCGCCATCTGCACAGGATCGTCGCCAAATACCGTATCGTCTTCCATACGACCTTGTTTTAGACGCACGCATTTGCCATCTTTTAAATCGATGGCAGGAATTATCAGCATAGACATAAACTTTTCCTTATTTTTAACTCAACCAATCTTAATACCACGACAGCTGCACTCAAATGCCCAGTTATTGTAACAGCTTTTGGCAAATTATCCTAGCCAATGCAAAATCGGCAGCAATTCATTAATTTATAAAATTATTAAATTAACTTAAAATAATCAAAAATCTGGCTTTTATTATGAATTTTGTAAATATTTCCATGATTTTTTACCATACAATCCACCCTTAGCCCTGTGATTTTTTGCCATTTTAGCGTATAATTGGTAGGTTAATGGTGTGAATAATTGTTTTTTAGCAAAAATTGCGTGAGCTTTGTCAAGTTTTTGCAAGTTTTGACAACTCTGTGCAATTCATGCCCATCCTTTAGAACAAATCCGCCAAGCCACCCATCGGCCGCTGCGGTTTTGATATTTTTAGGAAATTTGGTAACCAGCCTTAAGTTTTGCCATTTGGTACTGGCTGGTATGTTCTGATCTCAATTTAAGTATCCGCTTATGATTACCATCAAAAAAGGCTTGGATTTGCCGATTACTGGCGAGCCGTCCAAGCAAATTAGCGAGCACACGCCCACTAAGGTGGCGTTAGTCGGCTACGATTATGTGGGCATGCGTCCGACCATGTATGTCAAAGAAGGTGATACAGTTGTCAAAGGACAAGTGCTGTATGAAGATAAAAAACGCATCGGCGTGCGTTATACAGCACCAGTGAGTGGGACTGTCGTTGCCATCAACCGTGGCGAACGCCGTGTCTTTAAAAGCCTAATCATCGCTGTCGATGCACAAGCCGACAAAGGCGAAATCACTTTTGACGCCTATCACCCTGAAGATTTGCCCGCCCTAGACCGCCAAACTGTCGTCAATCAGTTGGTGGCTTCTGGCGAATGGACAGCTTTTCGCACACGCCCATTTAGCCGCACTCCAGAGATTGACAGTGTTCCAAGTGCCATTTTTGTTACTGCCACCGACACCAATCCACTGGCTGTTGATCCTGCAATGGTGCTATTTGAAGAAATTCAAGCATTTAATGACGGTTTGGCGGTGCTATCCACTTTATCGGCAAAAACTTATGTTTGTCATGGCGATGTCGCTCCAGAAGCAATTAGCAAAACTGCCGAAGGTAACAAAACCACTTATCACGGCTTTAATGGCGTACACCCTGCTGGCAACGCTGGCACGCACATTCACTTTTTGCACCCATTGGCTCGTGGTACCAGCGTTTGGACGATTAATTATCAAGATGTCATCGCCATCGGTAAATTATTTACCACAGGCCGCATTCACACCCAGCGTCTGATTAGTCTGGCTGGCCCTGCGGTAAAAAATCCCCGCCTTGTGCGTACCATTCGTGGTGCTGACCTAAATGAGCTGACCGCTGGTGAGCTGACTGGCAATGACAACCGTGTCATCTCAGGCTCAGTGCTGTCAGGTCGCACTGCCACAGGCGTGGTGGCGTTTTTGGGTCGCTTTCATAACCAAGTATCGGCATTGAGCGAAGGTCGTGAACGCCCTGCTTTGCACTTTTTTACACTGGGGGCAAATCGTTTTTCAAAATTGCCAATCTACATTTCGCAATTTTTCAAAAACAAAAAATACGATTTTACCACCAGTACCAACGGCTCACCCCGTGCGATGGTGCCAATCGGCTTGTTTGAAACCGTGATGCCACAAGACTATCTGCCAACCCAGCTACTGCGTGCCTTAATCATCGAAGATATCGTTACGGCGGTGGATTTGGGGGCGTTAGAGCTTGATGAAGAAGATTTGGCATTATGCACCTTTGTATCACCTGGCAAATATGAATTTGGTGATATTTTGCGTGATAATTTGACCCGTATTGAGCAGGAAGGCTAAGCATGAAGTTCATTCACAATCTCTTTGACCGTATGGAGCCAGCCTTCACTAAGGGTGGTAAATACGAAAAATATTATGCTGTATTTGAGATGTTTGACACTTTTTTCCGTCAGCCATCATCTCAGACTTACAGTGCTTCGCATGTGCGTGATGGTGTCGATCTAAAACGCATCATGATTACCGTTTGGCTATGCACATTCCCAGCGATGTTTTGGGGTATGTATAATGTCGGCTTTCAGGCATTGACCGCCATTCAAGCGATGGGCATCACGCCAGAAGGCTGGCGTACCATCATCACCGATATGGCAGGCTATGACGCCACAAGCATTTGGGCGTGTTTTATCTATGGGGCGATGCAGTTTTTGCCGATTTATATCGTAACCTTTGCCGTAGGTATCCTATGGGAAGTTATCTTTGCCGTCGTGCGTGGCCATGAAATCAACGAAGGCTTTTTTGTCACTTCGGTGCTATTTGCCCTATCGCTACCGCCTGATGTGCCACTGTGGCAAGTTGCCTTAGGCATCAGCTTTGGTGTCGTGGTCGCCAAAGAAGTGTTTGGCGGTACTGGTAAAAACTTCCTTAACCCTGCCTTGGCTGGTCGTGCTTTCTTATACTTTGCTTATCCTGCGTATATGTCAGGCGATGCAGTATGGACGGCGGTGGACGGTTTTTCGGGAGCAACGCCGCTTGGCTTGTCAGCATTGGGTGTCAGCCCTGATAAATTCGTGGACGCCTATGGACAAACCATCACTTGGGCAGATGCCTTTATTGGTAATATGCAAGGCTCTATCGGCGAAGTTTCTACCCTTGCCATCTTAATCGGTATGATTGGCTTGATTTGGACTCGCATCGCTTCATGGCGTGTGATTGCAGGCTCGGTGATTGGCTTGGTGGTAACTGCCTTTATCTTTAACCTAATCGGCGGCGAAAACCCAATGATGAACCTACCTGCTCATTGGCATTTGGTGATCGGTGGCTTTATGTTTGGTGCGGTATTTATGGCAACTGACCCAGTGTCAGCAGCACATACCAACACAGGCCGCTGGTGCTATGGTTTGCTGATTGGCTTTATGACCGTGGTTATCCGTGTCATCAACCCAGCATTCCCAGAAGGCATCATGCTTGCCATCTTGTTTGCCAACTTGTTTGCCCCATTGTTTGACTACTTTGTCATTCAAGCCAATATCAAACGCCAAACTGCACGGAGATTAAGCCATGTCAGCCAAGAATAGTAATATCAGCACGCTTGCCACAGCATTGGTCTTGTGCTTGGTCTGCTCGGTGATGGTTTCTGCCGCAGCCATTAGCATGAAATCCAAGCAGCTGGCCAATGTCGAGCTTGACCGTAACAAAAATATCCTAATGGCGGCAAATTTATTTGACCCCACCAAGGACAATGCCAGTGATGCTGCCAAATTGTTTGAAAATGTCGAAACCAAATTGATCAATCTAAAAACAGGTCAATTTGCCAGTGTCGATGAGCTGTCGGCAGCAGGCATCAGCGATGTCGCCAGCTATGATGTCGCCAAAGCCACCAAAGATCCAGCAACTCGCATTGACTTGGGCGGTGATGATCCAGCTCGTATCGGTGCTTTGCCACAATTTGCCAAAGTGTACATCATTAATGATGAGCAAGGACAACTAAAAAACATCGTCCTGCCGATTAATGGTTATGGCTTGTGGGGACAAATTTATGGCTTTTTGACCCTAAAAAGCGATATTAACACCATCGAAGGCATCAGTTTTTATCAACACAAAGAAACGCCGGGCTTGGGTGCATTGATCGAAGAACCCAAATGGCGTGCCACATGGCATGATAAACAAGCCTATGATGGCGACAAAATCGTTACTGGTGTGGTCAAATCAGGCGCACATAAGCCAACACCCAACTATGTGGACGGCATCACTGGGGCAACCCTAACCAGCAGTGGCGTGAACACCATGATTCAATTTTGGCTAAGCGAGCGAGCTTATAAGCCATTCTTGGATAACTTGCGTCAAAACGGCAGTCAAGGTAAGGAGAATTAATATGGCTGACAAAAAAATTCTCATTTCGCCAATTATTCAGAACAACCCCATTGCCGTGCAAGTCTTGGGTATCTGTTCGGCGTTAGCAGTAACCATTAGCATCAAAAATGCGTTGGTGATGGGCATTGCCCTGACCTTGGTTACGGCATTTTCTAACTTTTTTATCTCATTGATTCGCAATAAGATTCCGTCGTCCATTCGCATCATCGTGCAGATGGTCATCATCGCTTCTTTGGTCATTGTGGTCGATCAGATCCTAAAAGCGGTGGTCTATGATGTCAGTAAATCGCTGTCGGTATTTATTGGCTTAATTATTACCAACTGTATCGTCATGGGTCGTGCCGAAGCGTTCGCCATGAGCAATCCGCCCGTACCAAGCTTTTTGGACGGTATCGGTAATGGCTTGGGCTATTCATTGATGCTGTTTTTGGTGGCGGTGATTCGTGAATTTTTTGGTAATGGTTCATTGTTTGATATCCAAATCCTACAAAAAGTTACCGATGGCGGCTGGTATGTACCAAACGGTCTGCTACTGCTACCACCATCAGCGTTCTTTGTAATTGCTTTGTTCATCGCTTTGTTGCGTATGAAATACAAAAACCTACAAGAGCCTGCCGATTTTGTACTAAAACCACAATCTAAAGGTATGAGAGGGCATTAATGGACTATATCAATTTATTTATTACTTCGGTATTTATCCAAAATATGGCTCTTGCCTACTTTTTTGGAATGTGTACCTTTATCGCCGTATCAAAGAAAGTTTCTACCGCATTGGGTCTGGGCATCGCCGTTGTCGTGGTGATGACCATCACTTTGCCGCTAAACAACCTTTTGTACCAATATCTGCTAAAAGACGGTGCATTGGCTTGGGCAGGTTATCCCAATGCAGATTTGAGCTTTTTGGGCTTTTTGAGCTACATCGCCTTGATTGCTGCTGTGGTGCAGATTCTAGAAATGTTCCTAGATAAGTTCATGCCAGCACTTTATAATGCGTTGGGCATTTTCTTGCCATTGATTACCGTAAACTGTGCCATCATGGGTGGTGTGCTGTTCATGGTTGAGCGTGATTATAACTTTAGCCAATCGTTGGTTTATGGCTTTAGCTCAGGCATTGGCTGGGCGTTGGCAATTACCGCCATGGCAGGTATCCGTGAAAAGCTCAAATACTCAGATGTGCCAGCCCCTTTGCGTGGCATTGGTATCACCTTTATTACCGCAGGACTGATGGCTCTTGGCTTCATGTCCTTTGGCGGTATGTCGTTATAAGGAGCGGATAATGGATTTTGGCATTTTATTTGGTGGCGTCGGCATGTTTGTCGTCATCATCATGAGCTTGGTCGTGGTTATCCTGTTGGCTCGTGCCAGACTGGTAAACACTGGCAAAGTTACCATCAATATCAACGACAACCCTGATAACAACATCAGCGTCGAAGCTGGCGGCAAACTACTACAAACCCTAGCTTCACAAGGCATTTTCTTATCATCAGCCTGTGGTGGCGGTGGTAGCTGCGCCCAATGTCGCTGTAAAGTCATCTCTGGCGGCGGTGATATTTTGCCGACCGAAGAAGGTCATTTTACCCAAGGTGAAATCCGTGACGGTATGCGTTTGGCGTGTCAAGTTGCCGTCAAGCAAGACATGCAAATTGAGATTGACCCTGAATTTTTTGATGTCAAAAAATGGGAATGTGAAGTCATTTCTAATGACAATGTCGCCACATTCATCAAAGAATTGACTCTAAAAATTCCTGAAGGCGAAGTCGTGCCGTTTCGTGCAGGTGGCTATGTGCAGCTAGAAGCACCGCCACACGAAGTCCACTATAAGGACTTTGACATTGCCGAAGAATACCACGAAGATTGGAACAATTTCAATCTGTGGCGTTATACTTCAAAGGTTGATGAGCCAGTGATTCGTGCTTACTCGATGGCAAACTACCCTGAAGAAAAAGGCATCATCAAATTTAACATTCGTATCGCCAGTCCGCCACCCCGTGGCCCTGAAGGTATCCCACCGGGCAAGATGTCATCGTATGTCTTTAGCCTAAAACCGGGCGATAAAATTACCGTATCAGGTCCTTATGGCGAATTTTTTGCCAAAGATACCAAAGCTGAAATGGTATTTATCGGTGGTGGTGCAGGTATGGCACCGATGCGTTCGCACATCTTTGACCAATTAAAACGCCTAAAAACTGACCGCAAAATCAGTTTTTGGTATGGCGCACGCTCAAAGCGTGAGATGTTCTATGTCGCAGATTATGATGGACTTGCCAAAGAGTTTGATAACTTTGAATGGCATGTTGCCCTATCAGATCCACAACCAGAAGACAACTGGGAAGGCTACACTGGCTTTATTCACAATGTGCTGTTTGAAGAATATCTCAAAGATCACCCAGCACCAGAAGATTGTGAATTTTATATGTGTGGGCCACCAGTAATGAACGATGCGGTCATCAAAATGCTCAAATCATTAGGCGTAGAAGATGAAAACATCATGCTGGATAACTTTGGTGGTTAATCGCCATACTTTGCCATAACGAACCAATAACCAATTTTGGTACACTGGCAAAGATGAACAAAGGTCTTAGTGATTTTGCTAAGACCTTTTATTTGGGTGTTTTTTGGCTTAATTGTTGTTCATTGTTGTTCGTTGATTTAAATTTTAAACTTATTATAAACTTAAAATCTCAAATGACAAATCAAAAACACCAAAGCCAAAACTCACAATGATAAATTTGACAACAAAAAAGCCCAAGCAATTGCTTAGGCTTTTTGGATTAGAATCTGGCGTCAAATTAGTGATGATGACCGCCAACACCGTGAGCGTGTCCGTGAGCGATTTCGTCAGCGGTTGCTTCACGCACTTCAACAATCTCAACATCAAAGGTCAGCTCAACGCCTGCCAATGGGTGATTACCATCAACCACGACAACATCGTCCGTCACATCTTTGACACTAACCAGCATCACATGACCGTCTTGGGTTTGTGTTTGAAATTGCATACCCACTTCGATATTGTCCACGCCTTGGAAGTTGGCACGGGGTACTTCTTGCACCGCTTCTGCCACATATTCGCCATAGGCATTTTCAGGAGCGACGGTTACAGTGAACTTATCGCCCACTTTTTTGCCGGCCATTTCGCTTTCTAGACCCGGGATAATGTTGTGATGTCCGTGTAAATATGCCAACGGTGCTTCACGAGATTGGTCAAGAACTTCGCCTTGTGCATTGGTCAGCGTGTAGTTGAATTGTACAACGGTATCATTGGTGATAGTTGTCATAAAAAATTCCTTAAAAATAATTAGCCATCGAAACTCTGGCGAATGCCAAGGCTTATCAAATGGCAAAAATCACTCACATTATAACAGAAAACCGCCATATTTTGCCAAAAATTTCCCAACGATTTGCCAATGATTGACAAAAAACTCGTTACAACATGTAAAAGATGCCATCGGCTAAAGAATATTTTTCAATTTGGCAAATTTTTTGTTATGATTGTCGTGTTTGTATTTTGACTTGTTTAGAGTTGTTTTTTGCATTGTTTTGGCTTACTTTACAACCTTAAGCAAATGGCATAGCTTAGCAAACGCCAATATCAATACAGTGTCAGTGCATTATCCATCAAGCCATGTTGTCCATCAGCTTTCGCCAAACCAAAATTATCAGCATTGATAAAATGGTCAAAATCGGCAAAGTGGAGAAATCGGCATTTCGAGCAACACAAATAAAAACAGTCAAATTTTAATCAAATTCACATTTAAAATCAAAATTACTAAGGAAAATCATGAACTTAGATTATCAAATCAGCTTTGAGCGGTTTAACGAGCATTTGGCAGATGTCCGCATTCGCCTGCAAGCACCTTGCCACGCCCCAAGTTTGTCGATGGTTACTTGGATTGCTGGCAGTTATTTGATTCGAGAATTTAGCCGCCATATCACAGCGGTGCATTACCAAATCGGCGATGAGTGCCACCGTGCCGACAAACAAAACAAAAACACTTTTGTGCTGAGCCATGCCAAGGCTGGCGACTGGCTCGATGTCAGTTATGAAGCGTATTGCCGTGATTTGTCCGTGCGGACAGCGTTTATTGACAATCAGCGGATTTTTGGCAATTTTAGCTCGCTGCTGCTACTGCCTGACGCTGACAAATTCACACCAGCCACGCTTGGTTTGCACATTCCTAAGGCGTTTTTGGCACAGCACCCAGATTGTCGCATGGCGTGTGGCTTGGTGCATCAAAGCGAGCAAACGCCAGATGGGCTTTGCTATCGGTTTGCTGCCATGCCAGCGTTTGATTATTTAGATTATCCATTTGAGATTGGCACACAGGACGGTTTTGATTTTCAAATCAAAGCAGCCAAACGCAGCATTTTGCACCAATTTTTTTTGGCAGGTCGTCATCACGGCCATTTGCCACGCCTAGAGCAGGATTTACAAAAAATTTGCCAAACCTACCTTGACTGGCTTGGCGATGCCCCATTTGCCGATTATACTTTTTTGACAATGGTAACAGGCAGCGACTATGGCGGGCTTGAGCATATCAATTCTACCGCACTCATCAGCCCACGCAGCGATATGCCAAGCATCACCGAGCCTGCCGTGCCAAGCGATGCCTATCAACGCTTTTTGGGCTTGTGTAGCCACGAATATTTCCACGCATGGTGGGTAAAGACCGTCAAGCCTGATGTGATGCTTGGTAATCAGCTGACCGATGAAGCTTACACGCCGCTGCTTTGGGTGTTTGAAGGTTTTACTTCGTATTTGGACGATTTGATGCTGCTGGTCTCTGGCGTGATTGATAAGCCAAGCTATTTAAAACTTTTAGATGCTCAAATCAATCGCTATTACCAGACCGATGGACGATTCCATCAAAGTGTCGCCGAATCCAGCTTTGATGCTTGGATTAAGCTGTACCGCACCGATGAAAACACCGCCAATCAAGGCATCAGCTATTATAACAAGGGGGCGTTGGTTGCTTTGCTGTTGGATATGACACTGCTTGATACCACCGATGGCAAATACCGCCTGTTTGATGTCATCAAAACCTGCTATCAACGCAGCAACAATCAGCCCTTTGCTCTATCCACAGAAATCTTGGGCGACATCGTCAGCCAAATGATGGGCGTAGCAGCGTGGCAAGCGTTTTATACTCGCTTTGTGATCGGTACTGATGAGCTACCGCTGCTTGAGTATTTTGATAAATTTGCCGTCCAAAGCCAGCTGACAGATACCCAAAAACCTTGGGGGCTAACCCTTGATGAGGAAGCCGATGGGCTAAAAATCAAGCACATTCACCGAGACAGTGCCGCCAGTCGTGCCGGGCTGTCTTATGGCGATACCATCATCGCCATTGATGGGCTAAAGGCGACAACTGCCGTGCTGACACGCTTGATTGAGCAGCAAACTACCAGCAATCAAGCCTTGGCGGTGCATGCGTTTCGCCGTGATGAGCTGATTTGTGTGCATATCCACCCTGCCAAAACCACCCACCAAAAAATCGCCCTATCTGGCGATGGTGGCAAATGGTTAAATTTTGATACCATTTTATAATATTAGTTAGTTAGTTAATTACCCATTATTAATCATAGCCGACCTGCCAGACATTTAGCCTTGGCGGTCGGTGTTTTGTTTTTAAAAATGGTAAAACTAAAGGCGATAAAACCAAGCAAATCAGTATCTTAAAAAGGTAAAGCCAAAATGAGTATTAAGAAATTTTTATACCTGACAATTTTTGCGATATTTTTGTTTATCGCATATGTGATACAGGCGTGTGTATTTTATCGTGAAACCAACTACTTTTGTCACGACAATCACTGTGTCACTTTTGTGAAATTTTATCAAGGCAGGGATACTTTTATCAGAGTTTATGAAGGTAGAATATATAGCACTGTTCAATTATACTATAAAAATTATGCCGAATACCCGCTTGAAACCGAGCCTTATGTCGCCGTTAATAACCAAACTCACAAAATCGTCATCTCAAATTTTGCACTACCCAAGGCGTACAAAGGCGAGATGAAAAATGTAGAATTTCGTGAAGAAGATTACGGTCATGGTGGTATCTTTTTTCATGATTTACCCACAAAAACACTGTTCTTTTAGCTTGGTTACTTAGCTTTGCCTGTGAATTTTGGTGGTCGTGTTCGCAGGTTTTTGGTTTGCTTGGGCGTGTATTTGCTGGGTTTTTTGGTAAATGGTTTGGCGAATTTGAGCGGTTGTTGATTGGTTTGGGGTTTTGTTGTGTCATTAACCCCCAGCTTTAGCAATTGGTCATCACTGATGTGCAGCGTGCGACTTTCGCCCACTGCCAAATTGCCCAGCTGCCACTGCCCCACTTGATAGCGAATCAAGCGTAAGCACGGCAATCCCACCTGTGCCAGCATACGCCGCACTTGGCGGTTTTTACCTTCGCAAATGCTGATAGCAAGCCATGCCGTGGGAATGCTCATGCGTTGGCGGATTGGTGGCTGGCGTTGCCAAAGCGTGATGGGCAAATGCTGCTCATCGATACGCCGCACCTTGGCAGGCAAAGTCTGCCCATCTTTTAACATCACGCCAGCTGTCAGCATGGCGATTTGCTCATCGCTTGGGATATGCTCAACCTGTGCCAGATAGGTCTTGGCGTGCTTGGCGTTGGCATATTTGGCATTGATGGCGGTCGGTGGCGTGGTGATGGCGTGATTGAGTCCGCCGTGGTCGGTCAGCACCAGCAAGCCTTCAGAATCCTTATCCAGCCGCCCTGCGACACGCAGCGACTTATCCGCCAAAAAATCTGCCAAAGTTGGCATCGCATCATGCTCTTTACGAAATTGGCTATGCACGCCATAAGGTTTATTAAATAACACAACTTTTGCCATCGCCATTTCTCATGATTGCTATTTTTAATATCACCAATTTTAATATCGCCAAAACCAGCCAAACCCCAATGATGACTTGGGCTTGACTGGTTTTGAATTGATAAATCATTGGTTCATCTTTTGATTTTTGATATAAATCAAATTGTTAGAATTGATGATTTATTTGCTTGGTGCATCAGCTTGCCACAAAGCAAACTCAATGCGGCGGTTTTGGAAGCGGCCTTGCTCGGTGGCATTGGACGCCACTGGCTGATCCGAACTTGCCCCTTGAATGCTCAAACGCTCGGCAGACACACCTTTTGACACCAGATAATCACGCACTGCCAAAGCACGAGATTCGGACAATTTTTGGTTATAATCATAAGCACCTTGATTGTCGGTGTGGCCAATGATGCGTAACGCCACTTCTGGAGCGTTGGCGATTTTGGCAGCGGTCAAATCTAGGATTTGTTTATTGGCATCAGGAATCTCGCTAGAGTCGGTTGCAAAATTGATGATTTGCAAATTTAGTGCCTGAATAAACGCTTCGGTTTCGTCCGCTTCTAGCGTCTCGCCCAAATCATTGATTGCCGCTTGTGCAGACTCGATGCTACTGGTTACGGCAGCAGCGATGTCCAATTCAGGCTCAACTTCAACACTAAAGCCTTGTGGCAAAATGCCCTTGGCAGCTTCGACCAATTTGGCAGCTTGGTCAGGCGTGGCGGCATTAAAATACACATGCTCGCCATCAATGCGAATGCTTGAGCTTGGCACGCCTTTCATCAATGCCAAAATCTCTGGCAAATGTTCGGCAGCAGGCATGGTATTGGCGTATTTTGTGGCAACTTGAATGGCATTATCGCCCAATTTATCCGTACCAAAAACCTGTGCCACTGCCGCACGGATTGTACCCGCCAAGGCTTCATCACCTGCTTTGGCTTGGCATGAATAAATCGCTTGCCCTGTCTCATCAACTGCCAAGCTTAGCGTGGCAGGTGCTTGGCTTGCTGTATCCATCGATTTGGCATCGGCCGCTTGGCTTGTCGGTGCTGGTGCAGCAACTGGCGTTGGGTTTTCTTGGCAAGCTCTTAATAGCAGCCACGCCACGCCACCAAAAATCAACAAGCCGATAATTGGCAATAGCGTCTTTAAAAATCCGCCTTTGGTTTCATCGCTGACTGCTTGGGCGGCTTTGGTGTCAATGTGCGTCGCTGTCGGTGTGGCTGTATTTGTCGCATTAACTGCATTGGCTGTATCGGCTACATTAACCGCATTTGCCACGCCTGCTGTATTTGTGGCAGTTGCTGTGCTTGCCGCCGCCGTCCCTGCAAACAACCCTGCAGGCAACAATGCCAACGCCCACGCTGGCAAATGCTGACTCTCGTCTGCCAACTGACTGCGTAAAAATGCCGGCACGCTGACATCGCCTGCCAATTGCTTGATACAATCAAAAGCCAGCGGTGCAGCCGTCGCCAAAGCAGGCCAGACGGTATCGCTCGCCACTTGGTAGTGATCCGCCAACTGACCGCCGACAGTCTTGGCATCACCCAGTACCACATCTAGCAGACGCTCGCCATACTCGGCATTGTTTGGCAAAGCTGCCGCCTGCTGATACACCGCTTCATCACTCAAGCGAGCGGCAAAAATGGCATAAAACGCATTTAGCACATTGGTTTTACCAGCATTATCGCCTGCATGATTTTTTAGCACTGCTAAAATATGCGGCGTTAGGTTTTGTAGTTTATTCATCAAATTCATCATTGGCTCCGTTGGTGCATTGCTTGATTTGCCCTTAATTTACCATGGGTTTGCCATAGATTTATCATGGCTTGCGATGGCAACTTGGTCAAATCTCACAAATTCATCTGTGGCTAGGATAGTATAGCATTTGCCCCAATTGGTCAATGAAAAAGGCAAAATTGGCAAAAATAGTCAACAATTGCGATAAACTTTGTTAAGTTTTTGCAAATTTCGGTGAAATTTTGGCTGGGTTTCGGCTAAGTTTGACGAAGTTTTGTCAAATTTACTCAAACTTATGCCAAGTTTTTACCAGTTTTTGTCAATTTTTTGATAAATTGCAGGGCATCTGCTTACAAGATTGCGTCGTTATGTGCAATTATGGTTATGTACGATTATGCCCCATCGGATAGCCCAAAAAAAAGCCCTGACAACAATTTATAACAACTTATAACAATTTTACCAACAATTACCCAAGCCATGACCACCAAACCTACAAAACCGCCACGCCAAGCCGCCATCATCACCGCCAAACACCAAAATTTCTTACGCATCTTTTCGCAAATGTTTATTTTTGTCATCACCACCAACAAGCCACTGCACGAATAGCGATAATCTGTTAGACTAAAATCTATCAACTGACCTTTTGGCAATATCGGCTTTTTGGCAATGTTGCCAGCGTTATCCACCCAATCATTATCCCAAGATTATCAATCCACATTATCAAGCCATCATCGCATGAACCACACCACCGCCATTATCATCATCACTGTCATCATCAGCATTGCTGCATGGCAATCACAGCCGCTGCTTGCTCGTCTGATTTTTAATCCGCTGGCAGTTAAGCACGGACAATTTGACCGCCTTTTGACGCACGGATTTATCCACGCTGACGGCATGCATTTGCTGTTTAATATGTTTACGCTGTACTTTTTTGGGCGTGCGATTGAGCGGTTTTATATCGATAAATTTGGCAATTTGGGCTTTGTGGGGTTCTATGTGCTGGCGATTGTCGTTGCCATTTTGCCCAGTTATCTGCGTCATCAGCACAACGCCAGATATTTTAGCCTAGGTGCATCAGGGGCAGTGTCGGCGGTGCTGTTTGCTTATGTGCTGTTTGCCCCATGGAATACGCTGTATTTATTTGCTGTTTTGCCCATTCCTGCCATCGTTTTTGCTGTCGCTTATGTGGCTTATAGCGTCTATATGGATCGCCGTGGCGGTAGTAGTAGCAATCACACCGCCCATCTGTTCGGTGCCATCTTTGGCGTGGTGGCGACGATTGCCGCCGAACCTGCCGTTTTGCTGCATTTTTTGCATCGTTTGATAAATCCATCATTTTAGACTTGGTAAATTAAATCCAGTGGACAGCTCAGATGATTAGAGTTGCAAAAATCAACACTTAAAAACTTTTCTTTTGACTTGAGAATTTGCCAATAAAAAAACACAAACAAAAGCCAAGTCACTTTTGTTTGTGCAGGTTTATCAATTCAGATTATCAAGTCCAACCCATCAATGGATTGACATTGACTGACAAATGCAATCACCACGCCTGAAAATGGCTGTCAATATAGCCGTCTGGCATGGTGTCCAGCGTGTATCGCCATGCTGGATTTTTGTCTTTATCGATGAGTAAAGCACGCACACCTTCAAAAAATTCGCCATTGTGCGAGCAGTGCAACGCCACAATGTACTCCATATCCATCACCGCATCAAAATCCAAACCACCAACCAAATGATGCAGCTGCCAAGCCAAACTTGCTGATGTCGGTGAACCTTGATTATAGCTGTCAAAGGCTTTTTTGAGATATTCTGGCTGATTATCGGCTGATTTGGCAAGTCTGTCAAACGCCGCCAAACTCTCCGCCTGAGCGATTTTGGCAATCGTATCACGATGTGGCAGCAGCCAGCCATCGCCCAAAGTTTCGGTATTTTGGATATTATTTAAAAGTGTGTTAAGCATTTGATGATTTGACGCAGAATCAGCCTGCCAATCTGCCGTCGTCAGTGCCAAAAGCAGCTTATCATAGGCATCGCTTGGCATACCAAAATCCGCCAAACCCAAAGCCAGTGCGTCTATGCCGTTAAATCTTGCACCTGTCAAGCCCAAAAACAGACCGATTTTATCAGGAATGTGCGTCAAAAAATAAGAACCGCCCGCATCAGGAAATAGTCCAATGCTCACTTCTGGCATCGCCATCATCGTGGTATCGGTAACGATGACATGACTGGACGGCATCGCCAAACCCATGCCGCCACCCATTACGATACCACTTGCCCAGACGATAATCGGCTTGGCGTAGCTGTTGATTTGCTTGCACAAATCATACTCCGTGCCAAAAAATGCTTCTGACATCGGATTGGGGAAAACACTCGGATCGTAGCTGTGGTACAGATTGCGAATATCACCACCAGCACAAAATGCCCGCTCGCCTGCTCCACGCAGCAGCACCGCCACCACGCTGTCATCATCTGCCCACGCCTGAAGTGTCGCCTTGGTGGTACGCACCATCTCAAGGTTTTGGGCGTTGAGTGCTTCGGGTTTATTTAGGGTGATTGTGCCGATGCGTTGGTGTTCGTTGATGGGTAAAAAATCCGTGATAATGCTCATTGCTCGTCCTTTTTGCTGATTTTATTGATTTTTGATGTTCATGAATGGCTAATTTTACAATTTATTCATTATTAATAAAATTTGGCAATATCAATCGCAACTTGCCCAAAATTTCGCCATGGCTTTGGTTATGCTAAAATTTATTATACTAAAATTTTGACAATTCCCCAAACAGATTTTTGATAAAACATTGACTGCCAAATTCAACAAATTTATCAAATCCACCCAAAAAACAAATCCGCCAAACCCAGCCATCAGTTTTTTAAATTTGCCATTGACCATTAGCTTTGTTAGTGTGATAATTGGTTAATTTGATAATTTTGATTGTTTGATAATTGTTGTTTGACAGTTTTGGCGGCAAATGCAACCGCCAGCGACCAAAGCGAGATTGTATGTATTTTTTATTATCCCCTGCCAAAAATTTGGACGAAAAAACCCCTGTGCCGCTCAATCTTAGCGAGCATTATAGCAGCCCTGCACTTATCGAGCAGGCGATTACGCTCATGCACACGCTCAAAAATTGCGATGTCGTGGATATCCAAGAGCTGATGGGCGTGTCCGCCAAAATCGCCGAGCTGAATGTCGCACGCAATCAGCGTTGGGCATATCCTTTTGATGATACCGCCAAGCCAGCGGTTTATCTGTTTGACGGCGATGTCTATACAGGGCTTGATGCCTATGCCCTAACCGCCGATGAGATTGGTTATCTGAACCAACATTTGGGTATTTTGTCAGGTCTGTACGGTTTACTAAAACCTCTGGATAAAATTTTGCCTTATCGCTTGGAAATGGGTACAAAATTCAAAACCGCACAGGCGGACAATCTGTATCAATTTTGGGGCGATTTAATCACAGCTCAAATTAACAAGCATCTGGCACAGACAGGCGATACACTGATAAATTTGGCGTCCAATGAGTATTTTGGAGCGGTCAATCCTGCCAAAATCAACGGCCGCATCATCACGCCACGCTTTGAAGACGCCAAAAATGGCAAATATAAAGTCATCAGCTTTTATGCCAAAAAAGCCCGTGGCATGATGGTCAATTATGCCACCAAACACCGCATCAGCGATGTCGAAGCTCTAAAAGGCTTTGATAGCGATGGCTATTATTTTGTTCCAGGGTTGAGCGATGCGGACAATTGGCTGTTTCGCCGTGATGAATGATGCCACAGAGCCAAAGGGTAATTTGCTCAAATAAGCCAGTCCAGCCAGCAAATTGCCAAAACTGGTTTTAAACTTTATCAAATCAAATTAGCCAAAATCATTTCTTTGGCTAATTTTTTTTTGCAATTTTACGGCTTGTTATTTTGTGATTGTTAGCATTGTGGCTTTGCAATTTTGCAAGTTTAAATTGCAACCTTAGCCATTTACTCTGCTTAGCAAATCTTTATAATAACAGCATCTTAATGATAACTATCAGTTATAAATTATCAATTTAGAGAGTGTTATTATGAAACAAGCTATGAAACAAGTATCCCAAATTTATCCAGCACCAGCAAAACACTGGGTCGGCGATGGCTTTTTTGTCCACAATATGTTCCATTATCAACAAACCGACAAAAATCTCGATCCGTTTTTATTGATGGATTATGCGTCGCCTGAATTTTTTGCTGCCAATGCCAGCGATGCCCATCGTGGCGTGGGCGAACACCCACATCGTGGCTTTGAGACCGTAACCATTGCTTATCAAGGGGAAGTCAGCCATCAAGACTCGGCAGGTGGCGGCGGTACTATCGGCACTGGCGATGTGCAATGGATGACCGCAGGCTCTGGCGTGATGCACCAAGAATTTCACTCTAAGGCGTTTTCGGCCACTGGCGGTATGTTTGAGATGGTGCAGCTGTGGGTCAATTTGCCCGCCAAAGACAAGATGACCACGCCAAAATACCAAGCCATTGGCCGTGATGAGATTGCCACAGTCAGCCTAAAAGATGGCATCACCGCACGAATTATCGCTGGCACACTTGATGGCATCACAGGTGCGGCGGATACTTTTAGTCCTATTAACCTTTGGGATTTGGCAATCAAATCAGGCGGCCGCCATACTTTTACCTTGCCATCAAGCCATAATTTGCTGATTTTGGTGCGAAGTGGCAGCGTCCAAATTAACGATGAGCAAATTGCAAACACCTGCCAGCTGGTCAGCTTTCATCGTGGCGGCAGTCAGCTGACACTACAAGCCGATGACGATGCCCAATTGCTGATTTTGACAGGTGAGCCGCTCAACGAACCCATCGCAGGCTACGGCCCTTTTGTGATGAATGACAAGGCACAGATTGTCCAAGCCTTTGATGATCTCAAAATGGGCAAATTTGGGCAAATCGTCCAACACGCCAAAGTTTGATTTACAGCTTGATTTATGGATTTGATTGATTGGTTTTATTATGATAAATCAATTCAATTGACAAAAAAACAGACTTTTATCACAAAAGTCTGTTTTTTTATTAAACTTAATCGGCAGTTTTAATGAATAAATTTGATTACAGTTTTAATTAAACCAGCAATTAAAATCCATTTATCATGCTTATTCGCCGATGGCTTGGATCGCCGTCAAAGCAATCGTATAAACGATGTCGTCCACCAAAGCACCACGAGATAAGTCATTGACAGGCTTATTTAGACCTTGTAGCATCGGACCGACACTGACCACATCAGCAGTACGCTGTACTGCTTTATAGGTAGTGTTACCTGTATTCAAATCTGGAAAAATCAGCACATTGGCTTCACCGGCAACCGCAGAATTTGGGGCTTTTTGTTTGCCGACATTTGCCACAGTCGCTGCGTCAAATTGTAGTGGACCATCGACTTTTAGCTCTGGGGCTTTTTCACGGATAATTTGCACCGCTGCCTTGACCGTTTCGACATCTTCGCCAGCACCAGAATTCATGGTTGAGTAGCTGATCATCGCCACTTTAGGATCGATGCCAAACGCCTTGGCAGATTCTGCCGACTGAATGGCGATTTCGGCAAGCTGCTCGGCGGTTGGGTTTGGATTGACCGCACAGTCGCCATAGACCACCACTTGCTCAGGCAACAGCATAAAAAACACGCTAGACACCAGCGAATACTGCGGTGCGGTCTTGATCAACTGAAATGCAGGGCGAATGGTATCGGCTGTGGTGTGTACCGCACCTGACACCAAGCCATCGACATCGCCCATATGTAGCATCATCGTGCCAAGCACCACTGTGTCGGTTAGAGCTTGTTTTGCCCCTGCTTCGTCCACCTTGCCTTTGCGACGCTCAACCATTGGAGCGACATATTTGTCGGCAATGCTGGCAGGCTCGATAATTTCAATATCCGCTGGCAAGCTAACGCCACGAGCAGCGGCAACCGCTTCGATGGTAGCACGCTCACCCAAAAGCACGCACTGGGCGATGCCACGGCTTTGGCAAATCGCCGCCGCTTCGATGGTGCGTGGCTCATCGCCTTCAGGTAGGACGATACGCTTTTTGGCGGATTGGGCTTTTTTGACCACTTGATTGCGAAACGCATAAGGCGACAGTTTTTTCTCACGCTTGGCGGCTTTATAGCCATCAATCACTTCATCATTGAGCTGCAGTGCATCGCCATTGACCGTTGCCCACACCGCCACATCGCCAAAATCACCAGCATCAGCGGCAATCACGCCCAGCACACGAGATGAGCCAGTACCACCAAAGGCTGCGGCAAATACCGCCAATTCATCGGCATTTTGGCTGACAAACAGCACATCAGCGTCCAAGCCATTTGCCAAATCGCCATTAACACGGCTGGCATACGGTGCAGCAGCAGACGCTGGCACGCCTTGTACCACGCTCAAGGCTTCGGTCTGTGTCGCTACGATTGTCTCCAAAAGCTCATCAAGCTTGGCAGCACTGACCGCTTGACGCAGCTGCTGCTCACCTTGGGCGGTGAATGGCGACAAAAATGATGCACCGATGGCTTTGGCGAAATTTTTGGCGATGGTTGAAAAATTGTCAGATTGAAAAGTTGGAATCAGTAATAATGCTTTCATAACGGTTCTTCTAATTTACAAATGTTCAAAATTTCATCATTTCATCAATGGTTGGTAAAAATTTGGCAAATCTTAACAACTTGACAAAATTTTATGCCAATATCCGCACAAAAACCGCTCAAAATGAACGGTTTTTGTGGTTGGTTTATCCATTATAGACCCAATACCATGCGACTTTCGTGAGCGATTTGGAACTCTTCGTCCGTTGGGATAACCCACAGCTCAAGGGCTGAATCTTCGGCATGGAAGCTGCCTTCTGCCCCACGGATTGTCTCGGCATTTTTGCTTTCGTCAATTTTGATGCCAAAATGACGCATCACCGACAAAATGTCCGCTCGCATTTGTGCGGCATTTTCGCCCACACCACCAGTGAAGGCGATACCAGTCAGCTCTGGCAAGGCACAGCTTAGGCTTGCCAGATATTTACCGACACGATAAGCAAACATATTCAGTGCCAGCTGAGCGTTTTTGTCACCATCTTTGGCAGCTTGCTCAACGGTTCGCATATCGTTTGATAAGCCTGATACGCCAAGCAGACCGCTCTTTTTGTTCAGTAGCGTGTCAATTTCTTCGATGGACAAATCCAGCGTACGATGCAGGTGAATGTGCAAACTTGGATCGACATCGCCGCTGCGAGTACCCATCATCAAGCCTTCAAGCGGTGTCAAGCCCATGCTGGTGTCTAGACTTTGACCGTCATAGACAGCCGTCGCCGAGCAGCCATTACCCAAGTGAGCCACCAGCCAGCCATGCTTGCCGTTTTTGCTGCTCAATTCGCTGGCACGATTGGACACATAGGCGTGTGATGAGCCATGGAAACCATAGCGGCGAATGCGGTCTTTTTCGTACAGCTCTTTTGGGATAGCATAGCGGAATGCCACTTCTGGCATGGTTTGGTGAAATGCGGTGTCAAATACCGCCACCTGTGGCAAATCTGGATAAATCGCCTGCACCGCTTCGATACCAGCAGCGTTGGCTGGATTGTGCAATGGTGCAAGGATAGACAGACGCTTGATTTCGCTCAAGACATGATCGTCCACTCGCACCGCCGATGAGAATTCACGGCCGCCATGTACCACACGATGGCCAACCGCCACTGGGTGATATTGTTCAATTAAATTTAAGATTTTTTTGAGTGCCAGTTGATGCGTTGCACCCGGTAGGCTGATTTCTTCTTTGGTGCCGTCAAGATGCGTGTGCTTGATGCGTGCATCGTTATTGCCCAATGCTTCAGCAAGACCTTCAATGCGGCTTTCGCCATCTTCGCTGATGAGTGCGTATTTGATTGACGATGAACCACAGTTCAAAACCAGTGTTGGATTCACTAAATCCATAATTGCTCCTTAATTCAAAAATGAAAGTCTTGCCTTGACATTAAAGCCATACCACTTTAGCTGACTTTTGCTCCCAAAATAGATGATAAATTAACCGTGATTGCTGCCATTGTCAAGTGATAAATACAATTTTTGGTAATAAAAATTTCATCAGTCAAAAGCTGCATAAAATTTACTCAAATTTTGCACCATTTTGCCTAAAATTGACCGACAGTTTATATAAAATTGATTAAATTTTTATAAAAAATACCAAAATTGTCCAAATACCACTTAAAAACAGCTTAAAAAACCACACCAAAGCAGCCATACAAAACGCCAAACTTGCGTGATTTGCCGTCAAATTTGGTTGATTTTGGCAGTTTTGATGCGTTTGGCAAATTTTGATGTGGATTTTAAGATAAATTTTGATAAATTCATGTCAAGCACGGTTATCTTGTGCCAAAGATGTGCTACAATCTTAGGTTTAATGCGATTGGCGATTGTCTGCCGATGCTAAGATTATATGTCAATTGCCAAGCCTTTTAAACGACAATCCAAAACGGCAAATGTCATGAATTTTTATCAGAAAATTTTGGATAATTTTGCCCATTTGGGTGGTTTTGGCTAACTTTAGATGGCTTTGGGTAATGTTCAATAACTTTGAATAATTTTAGATAACTTGAATAACTTTTTAGATAACTTTGAATGGTTGGATAACAGATGAAAACGCTATTTTTATGCTTTGGCTTGGTTGTCGTGGGTGCTGTGCTGACTGGCTGCGGTCAAAAAGGCCCTTTGTATCTGCCCACAGACGGCACGCCGATGGTTGATACCGCACCCGCCAGCGATGACCCAAACGATTATTGAGCCATTTGCCAAGCCGTTTACAGGTTTTTTAATTTGCATTTAATTGGCATTTATTTTTAATTTTATAAAATACTGTATTTACTTATACTACATTTATCAATCTCTACAAAAGGAATATTCATGAGCTTTAGCCCTGTCAGCCACACCCAAGATGACGCACTGCATATCGACGCCAAAAAACTGGCCGCCAATTTGCCCTATTTTGACTATGTCAATGACACGCTGCACATTGACGGCGTGGACAGCCACACCCTAAAGCAGCAGTACGGCACGCCTTTGTATGTCTATGCTCGCCGTGCGATTTTGGACAATTTTGCGGCTTATACACAGGCTTTTGCCAGTATTGATAGCCAGATTTGCTATGCCGTCAAAACCAACTCAAACCTTGCTGTGATTAAGACGCTTGCCCAAGCAGGTGCTGGTTTTGATATCGTCTCAAAAGGTGAGCTGGCTCGTGTGCTACAAGTAACCGATGGCTCAAAAGTCGTGTATTCTGGCGTGGGCAAAACACCTGATGATATCGAATACGCACTGTCTGCTGATATTCACTGCTTTAATGTCGAAGCCGTCAGTGAGCTGGACACCATCGAAGCGGTGGCGGCTCGCCTAAATAAGACCGCTCGCATTTCGCTGCGTATCAATCCTGATGTCGATGCCAAAACGCACCCTTATATCTCAACTGGCATGAAGGATAACAAATTTGGCATCAGCCACGAGCAAGCCATCGCCACCTATTTGCACGCCAAACAATTGCCGCATTTGCAAATTACAGGGATTGACTGCCATATCGGCTCACAACTGCTCGATGCTCAAGGATTTTCTGACGCTTTAGATAAGCTGATTGAGCTGATTGATGAGCTAAAAACCCACGGCATCACGCTACAACACATTGACCTTGGCGGTGGCTTGGGCGTGCGTTATATCGACGAAAATCCTGTTAGCGTTAATGATTTTGCCAATTTGCTGCTGCCACGCCTACAAAAACTGGGGCTAAAACTCTACCTTGAGCCAGGGCGTAGCCTGCTTGCCAATGCTGGCGTGCTTTTGACCAGTGTCGATGTGCTAAAACCCACCGAGTTTAAAAACTTCGCCATCGTTGATGCATCAATGAGCGAGCTGATTCGCCCTGCTCTGTATCAATCGGTCATGGCGATTATCCCAACCAAGCTAGACACCACAGGCGATGTACAAACTTGGGACATAGTCGGCACGGTCTGCGAGTCCAGCGACTTTTTGGGCAAAAATCGTGCCTTGTCGCTTGCGGTCGGTGATACGCTTGCTGTTACTGGTGCTGGGGCGTATGGCTTTAGCATGGCATGCAATTATAACAGCCGCCCCCGCCCTTGCGAAGTGATGGTTGATGATGGCGAGCATCGCCTTATCCGCCAGCGTGAAGTGTTGGACGATTTGTGGCGTGGTGAAATCGCTTAACCATCAGACGATTTGATGATTTATTTATTAATTAAATTGATTACCTAAATTTATCAATTCTCCGAATAATCTTTTTTGAGTAATACCAATGCCCCAAAATCATTTTTTGGGGCATTTTTTGGAATAATTTTTGGCACATTTCATAAAATTATTAAATTATCAATTTATGGTTAATTGCCATAAAATCTGCTTGCCCAGTATTTTATGGATAAACGCCGACAAAGCACCGCTGATGGTGAATTTTTCGGCAATATTGCACAAAAGCATTAGCCAAGTTTACCGTTTTCATGTTAAGATACCAACCAAGATTGACCAAAATGCTTAGATTGGATTGGATAATTGAGCCATCGGCGGCACGCTGATTTGGCACATTGCAATATCTGCAAAACGATATCTACCAAACGCATGATTCAACGCTTAGCAATTACCTGATAATTAAAAATAAGGACAAACAATGCTCATCGAATTTACCAAAATGCACGGATTGGGCAATGATTTTATGGTCATTGACCTAGTCACCCAACGCATGACACTCACGCCTGAATTGGTGCGTCTGCTTGCCGATCGCCGCATCGGTGTTGGCTTTGACCAGCTGCTCGTGGTTGAGCCGCCAAGTCGTCCTGATGTTGATTTTAAATATCGCATCTTTAACGCTGACGGCTCGGAAGTCTCACAATGCGGCAACGGCGCACGCTGTTTTGCGTCCTTTGTGCAGGCACGCAAATTGTCATTTAAGCAGCGGCTGCGTGTCGAGACTGCCAGCGGTATTATCATTTTATCCACCGATCGCTACGGCTGGGTGCAGGTTGATATGGGCAAGCCTAAGTTTGAGCCTGATGAGATTCCTTTTGCCCCAAAAGCCATCACCAAAATCGGCAATGCCTATCGCCTAGATGTCGATGGTACGCCTGTGCAGCTGTATGTGGCAAATATGGGCAATCCACACGCCATCATCAAAGTGGACGATGTGCTGACTGCCGATGTTGAGCGTCTGGGCAGGCTCATCGAATCGCACGAAGCTTTCCCTGAGCGTGTGAATGTCAATTTTGTGCAAGTCATCAATCAACGCCATATTCGCATTCGTGTCTTTGAAAGGGGCGTGGGCGAAACCCAAGCCTGTGGCACAGGGGCATGTGCGTCAGTGGCGACAGGTATCCGTGAAGGCTGGCTGGACGAAGGTGTGGACATTCGTGCCCAGCTGTATGGCGGCAGTCTGGCGATTCGCTGGCAAGACGGCTACTCACTGATGATGACTGGGCCGACTGCCTTTGTTTATGAAGGCGTGTTCAGCCCAGACGGTCTGGCGGCATCTGCTGGCATCAAGCTCAACCCAAACGCTGACGATGTCTATTGATGAGCAGATTGTCTGCATTATTAGCCCACCTTGACCCATCTGCCAAGCCGACACCGCCCAACTCAACTGCTTGGGCGTATGTGCAGGCTTGGCTCGAGTCCTTACAACTACAAAACTATTCCAAACGCACCATCAGCACCTATCAGACGGCATTGATACGCTTTTTAAACTTCGTGGACGCTGACCGACAGTTAGGCGGTGATGTCGCCGCCTGCACACGGCAGGATTTGGTGCGGTTTTTTGGCACTCGCCTTGAAGAAGACGGCATCAAGCCCATCAGTGCCAAGCTGGCATTATCCGCCATCAAAAGTTTTTATCAATTTTTAATCAATAAAAACTTAATCACGCACAACCCCACTGTCGGCTATCGCCTAAAATCCGCCCCCCGAAAGCTGCCCACCGTCGCTGACGAATCACTCATCGCTAGGCTACTAGACCAGCCCATGCCGACAGACGCCGCCAAAGCTCGGCTGTGGGTGCGAGATAAGGCAATGTTTGAGCTGATGTACAGTAGCGGCTTGCGAGTGTCAGAATTGGCATCGCTGGATATTGGCGATATCAATCTAGAAACTGGCATCGTGCGTGTACTGGGTAAGGGCAACAAAACTCGGCAAACCCCTGTCGGCTCAAAGGCCATCGCTGCCATCATCAACTATCTGCCGCACCGTACACTGTGGCAAGAGCAAAATTCACCAGCCTTATTCATCAGCGAACGACACGGCACAAGGCTTAGCACACGAGCGATACAGCTACGCCTAAAAGTCTGTGCTGCCACCGCTGGCATTGATCTGAACCTATATCCGCACCTGTTGCGGCATTGTTTTGCATCGCATTTGCTATCCGCCAGTGGCGACTTGCGTGCCGTACAAGAAATGCTCGGCCACCAAAATATCAGCACCACCCAGATTTATACCCATGTGGATTTTGGTGCGCTCACTCGTGTCTATGACCAAGCCCACCCCCGTGCCAGCCGTCACAACCAAACCACCCCACGCCTACCCAAAAATGATTGAGCCGCACGGCTGATTGGTTTTTTGGTTTTTTTTGGTTTTTAAAAATCTACTGTCAAACTGCCATGTTTATCAAATAAATTTTAGATTGCACTTCTATCAGATTCTGGCTTAAAATTTTACAAAAAATAAAGTTATCCACAATTTTTTCCACATATTTTGTGGATAAGCTGTGAAACTCAAAACCACAGTCATGCAGATAAAATACCCTGCAATATGTGGATATTTGGCATAAAAACTGCAGCAATATTTTTATAACTTATTGATTTATAATGGTTTATTTTATTGGGATAAAATTGGTTAATTTTTGTACAATTTCGCTTCAGGCATTGGCTTATCTGGCTTTGGTGTGTATCAGCTGATAAAATCCGCCAAGTTATCCACAGCTTATGGGGAAAACTTTGGTAAGCCTTATGCCATCAAGTGTTGCGGATTTTGGATAACTTAATTATAAAATAATAATAAATATTTTGATAAAATAAACTGATTATTTATCAGTATTTTTGGCGGATGTTCCACAAATTGGCTGGTTGGTTTTAAATTTTTACTTTTGGGCATTATGCCGTATTCTAAGTTTTAGCATTGTTAAGATTTTAAAACTCTAAAATAGACAAATCCCCCAGCCATACGACTGGGGGATTTGCTTCGGTCGGTTTACTAATCAGTTAAATTAGTAAACATGGATACCTTGTTCGATATTCAAGACGACGCCTGTTGAGCTGTCTGTCCAAACATCGTATGAGTGACCATCATATTGTGATGTGCCAGTTTTCTTCCAAGTTCCCAAACTTTGTCTGTCGATTACAGTTTGTGTACCAAGGTCAATCTTATCAGATGCATCACCGTTGATATGAAGACCATTTAGATTCACAGCGTTGTTGCTTGTTAGATCTTTTAGGGTAATCTTACCAGCAAGATCTAAGACTTCAACATTGTGCAATGAGTCTTTATCGATATCAACAGTTCCTGAAGTGGTTAAGCGAACGATATCTTTACCCTCACCACCGTAAACTTGACCACGGAAAGCACCGCCAACGGTCAGAGTATTGGTGTCTTGAGCTGTATCGGTATTGTTATCGTTACCTAAGCTGCGACCAGAGCCATCAGCGTATTCAGTCAAGTAAACCGGTGAGCCGTTTTCAGTAATGGCTGTTAAGTTACGGCCGCTACCGAAGTCCACGATACCATTGAAGTCTTTACCAACGGTAATCGTATCAGAACCGCTACCACCATAAACTTGACCGTTCAAGTGTCCGCCGATAGTGAAGGTGTCGTTACCCGCTTCACCGAATACATAGCCGCTTTTCGCTGTCGCTGTACCGCCCAAATCACCGCCTAATTCGTAGGTGTCGTTACCTTCACCCATATAGACTTTAGTTGGGGCAACACCCGGGCCACGCTGGTCACCACGGATACGGATAAAGTCATCACCCATACCTAAGTCAACGGTTGTGGTACTTGCTGCATTATCGGTTTGCTTGTTAGCTGGACCATCGTCTTGAGAGTTAGACAAGTTACCGGCTGAACTTGATGGGCTGCCATCTGAGTAATAGCCAATATAAATTTTGTCACTCAAGTTGGTGGCTACAATCGCATCACCTGCATCTTTCGAGCCAAATTTGCCTTTAACAGTACTTACTGTTTCACCTTGGTCGGTGTCAGCATTATTCGCACCCACGCCGTATGCCAAGCTCAAATCACCATCAAGATGTTTCAATGAGATTGGGTTAGCATCAAGGATAATACCTGTTGCTTCTTTATTAGCAAGGGTATAAGAACCATCTGCTGACTCACTTAGCGTAGCAATCACTGTTTCAGGGCCTTCATAGTTGAATTTAGCTTCTGATGCTTCAATTACCGGATCTAACTTAAAGCTCGCTGAAGTTTGACCTGCAGGAATTCTAACAGTAATTGGATTGCTTACTGGGCTACCATTCATCGTGTAATCATCAGTGGTTGCACGACCTGATAGTTGTACGCTTACCGTAATATCCTGTTTTGCCGCTTTATCAAGCGATACGGTATAAGTCAATCCAGTATTTGGATTGTTATCTTCACTTGTCGCTGGATAAATCTCACTAGAAATATCACCCTCAACCTTAATGCTCATCACCGGCGGTATTGGATCTTCTGGCTCTTCAACTGGCGGTTTCTCATCAGCTGGCGGTGTAGCTGGTTCTTCCGCTGGCTGCTCTTCAACTGGCGGTTTCTCTTCAGCTGGCGGTGTTGCTGGCTCTTCCGCTGGTTTAGCAGGTTCTTCAGCTGGCGGCGTAGCTGGCTCTTCCGCTGGTTTAGCAGGTTCTTCAGCCGGAGGTGTAGCTGGCTCTTCAGCTGGCTGCTCTTCAACTGGCGGCTTCTCTTCAGCTGGCGGTGTTGCTGGTTGCTCAGCCGGTTTTTCAGACGGCTGCTCTGCTGGTTTTTCCGCTGGCTGCTCTGCTGGTTGTTCAACGCTATCCGCTGGTGCTTGTTTAGCGTCTTGTGCAGTTTGTTTATCTGCATTTTCACCAATTGCAGTTACTACTTTGCCATCACCCACATTGTCTTGTGGAAGGTTGACTGTGCCGTTCGGTTGCACTTCAACGCCCGCTGGAACTGTTGTGCCCGCTTTCGGTGCCCAAGTGTTACCTGTTTTTTCTAACTCAACGGTCTGTTTTTGACCTTTTTCATCAGTGTAAGTCACGGTTAACTTGGTGTTGTTCGGACCTGGTTGCACGCTTACAGAACCATCGGTTGTGCTTGGTGTTACCGTTGGTTTATCCGCTGGTTTAGGCGGCTGTTGTAGCGGGATATTCACCCCTTGAGGTAAGTTATCCATAATTGTAAAGCGAGGGCTAGCTACACCACCCACACCAAATCGTCCTGTTTCATTAGGCTCACGGATACCATCTCTTACCACAGGAATATAAAGATCAAAGGTAGTAACACCTTTAGGCACATTTAGGTTACCTGTTGATGGATCAAATGTTACACCATTGGTCGCTTTCCATTCGGTATTTAGTGCATAATCTTGTTGAGTTGCAGTCTCTCTTCCAATATTTACTGGAACTTTTGAATTACCGGTATTGTTATCCATTGTCACACGAAGGATAAGGTTGTTACCTTCTTGGATACCCTTAGAACCCTCTGCACCTGGGAAAGTAAGTGGTGCAATGACATCAACCGTCTTAACCTTGCTTGGTGCTGGTGCGAGTGATAATTTTGAATCTCTATCACTTACATTGTCCACAGGATCTTTGGCGACTGCGTATACAGTTGTTCTATCTTTCACGGCACCTTCAGGGATCGTCGTACTATCTGTGCTGGTATTCGGCACAAGGTTTGGATCGTCTGAAGTCCAGCCATTTGCACCTTTGGTTAAGGTAACAGTAACCAGTTTCTCGCCATTTTCTGGAATAAGTCTAACCTCAACGGTATCACCCACATTAGCATCTTTCGGCAATCCTACGCCTACTGAGCCATTTGAATTTGGCGTCAATACAGGCATTGATGGAGCTGTAGTATCCACGGTGATAGATTTGCTACCTTCAGCAGATTCAAGACCTTCAGGCGTAGAAACTTTAGCCGTTACAGTCACTGGACCGTCTTTAGTCACAGGAACGTCTACGGTATGGCTGCCTTGAGCGATCATCTCTGGAGTAAGTGAGATAGATTTCTCTTCGCCACCTACAGTCACTTTCAAGGTATCACCTGGTTTGGCATCTTCTGGGATAGTTACCTTAGCAGTGGTTGTATTCGCACCCGCTTTCTCTTTGCCGCTTAAGATACCGTCAGCGTTTTGATCTTTATCAAAAGTCACTGTTGGTGCACTTGGTGCAGTACGAGATGGTTCTGCTGGTTTCTCATCTGTTGGTGTAGTTTCACCGTTGTCGCCAGGTTGTGCTGGATCTGTTGGTGTAGTTTCACCGTTGTCGCCAGGTTGTGCTGGGTCTGTTGGTGTGGTTTCACCGTTGTCGCCAGGTTGTGCTGGGTCTGTTGGTGTAGTTTCACCGTTGTCACCAGGTTGTGCTGGGTCGGTTGGTGTAGTTTCACCGTTGTCACCAGGTTGTGCTGGGTCGGTTGGTGTAGTTTCACCGTTGTCACCAGGTTGTGCTGGGTCGGTTGGTGTAGTTTCACCGTTGTCACCAGGTTGTGCTGGGTCGGTTGGTGTAGTTTCACCGTTGTCGCCAGGTTGTGCTGGGTCTGTTGGTGTGGTTTCACCGTTGTCGCCAGGTTGTGCTGGGTCTGTTGGTGTGGTTTCACCGTTGTCGCCAGGTTGTGCTGGGTCTGTTGGTGTAGTTTCACCGTTGTCGCCAGGTTGTGCTGGGTCTGTTGGTGTGGTTTCACCGTTGTCGCCAGGTTGTGCTGGGTCTGTTGGTGTAGTTTCACCGTTGTCACCAGGTTGTGCTGGGTCGGTTGGTGTAGTTTCACCGTTGTCGCCAGGTTGTGCTGGGTCGGTTGGTGTAGTTTCACCGTTGTCGCCAGGTTTATCACCACCTTCTTTGGTTGTGTCTTTCGCTGGATCTGAAGGTTTGCCATCTTTTGGTGTAGTGATTGCAGTCACTGGTGAACCATCTTTGACTTTATCCGCTGGGATAGTTGCAGTGGTTTCATCTTTTGGAATGCTTGGCACAACGTCAGGGTTGTTTGAAGTCCAAGAACCGTCTTCGTTTTTCACCAACTCTACTGGTTTTTCTTCACCTGTAGCTGGATCAGTAACAGTTACAGTTACTTTATCGCCTGGTTTAGCGTTTTCAGGAACTTCAACACCCACAGAGCCGTCATCGTTGGCGGTCACTTTTGGTGCTGGTGTGCCTGGTTTGGCTTCGTCTTGAGCTGGATCTGAAGGTTTGCCATCTTTTGGTGTAGTGATTGCAGTCACTGGTGAACCATCTTTGACTTTATCCGCTGGGATAGTTGCAGTGGTTTCATCTTTTGGAATGCTTGGCACAACGTCAGGGTTGTTTGAAGTCCAAGAACCGTCTTCGTTTTTCACCAACTCTACTGGTTTTTCTTCACCTGTAGCTGGATCAGTAACAGTTACAGTTACTTTATCGCCTGGTTTAGCGTTTTCAGGAACTTCAACACCCACAGAGCCGTCATCGTTGGCGGTCACTTTTGGTGCTGGTGTGCCTGGTTTGGCTTCGTCTTGAGCTGGATCTGAAGGTTTGCCATCTTTTGGTGTAGTGATTGCAGTCACTGGTGAACCATCTTTGACTTTATCCGCTGGGATAGTTGCAGTGGTTTCATCTTTTGGAATGCTTGGCACAACGTCAGGGTTGTTTGAAGTCCAAGAACCGTCTTCGTTTTTCACCAACTCTACTGGTTTTTCTTCACCTGTAGCTGGATCAGTAACAGTTACAGTTACTTTATCGCCTGGTTTAGCGTTTTCAGGAACTTCAACACCCACAGAGCCGTCATCGTTGGCGGTCACTTTTGGTGCTGGTGTGCCTGGTTTGGCTTCGTCTTGAGCTGGATCTGAAGGTTTGCCATCTTTTGGTGTAGTGATTGCAGTCACTGGTGAACCATCTTTGACTTTATCCGCTGGGATAGTTGCAGTGGTTTCATCTTTTGGAATGCTTGGCACAACGTCAGGGTTGTTTGAAGTCCAAGAACCGTCTTCGTTTTTCACCAACTCTACTGGTTTTTCTTCACCTGTAGCTGGATCAGTAACAGTTACAGTTACTTTATCGCCTGGTTTAGCGTTTTCAGGAACTTCAACACCCACAGAGCCGTCATCGTTGGCGGTCACTTTTGGTGCTGGTGTGCCTGGTTTGGCTTCGTCTTGAGCTGGTTCTGAAGGTTTGCCATCTTTTGGTGCAGTGATTGCAGTCACTGGTGAACCATCTTTGACTTTGTCTGCTGGGATAGTTGCAGTGGTTTCACCTTTTGGAATGTTTGGCACAACGTCAGGGTTGTTTGAAGTCCAAGAACCGTCTTCGTTTTTCACTAACTCAACCGGTTTTTCTTCACCTGTAGCTGGATCAGTAACAGTTACAGTTACTTTATCGCCCGGTTTAGCGTTTTCAGGAACTTCAACACCCACAGAGCCGTCATCGTTGGCGGTCACTTTTGGTGCTGGTGTGCCTGGTTTGGCTTCGTCTTGAGCTGGTTCTGAAGGTTTGCCATCTTTTGGTGTAGTGATTGCAGTCACTGGTGAACCATCTTTCACTTTGTCCGCTGGGATAGTTGCAGTGGTTTCATCTTTTGGAATGTTTGGCACAACTTCAGGGTTGTTTGAAGTCCAAGAACCGTCTTCGTTTTTCACTAACTCAACCGGTTTTTCTTCACCTGTAGCTGGATCAGTAACAGTTACAGTTACTTTATCGCCCGGTTTAGCGTTTTCAGGAACTTCAACACCCACAGAGCCGTCATCGTTGGCGGTCACTTTTGGTGCTGGTGTGCCTGGTTTGGCTTCATCTTGAGCTGGTTCTGAAGGTTTGCCATCTTTTGGTGTAGTGATTGCAGTCACTGGTGAACCATCTTTCACTTTGTCCGCTGGGATAGTTGCAGTGGTTTCATCTTTTGGAATGTTTGGCACAACTTCAGGGTTGTTTGAAGTCCAAGAACCGTCTTCGTTTTTCACTAACTCAACTGGTTTTTCTTCACCTGTAGCTGGATCAGTAACAGTTACAGTTACTTTATCGCCCGGTTTAGCGTTTTCAGGAACTTCAACACCCACAGAACCGTCATCGTTGGCGGTCACTTTTGGTGCTGGTGTGCCTGGTTTGGCTTCATCTTGAGCTGGTTCTGAAGGTTTGCCATCTTTTGGTGTAGTGATTGCAGTTACTGGTGAACCGTCTTTGACTTTATCCGCTGGGATAGTTGCAGTGGTTTCATCTTTTGGAATGCTTGGCACAACGTCAGGGTTGTTTGAAGTCCAAGAACCGTCTTCGTTTTTCACCAACTCTACTGGTTTTTCTTCACCTGTAGCTGGATCAGTAACAGTTACAGTTACTTTATCGCCTGGTTTAGCGTTTTCAGGAACTTCAACACCCACAGAGCCGTCATCGTTGGCGGTCACTTTTGGTGCTGGTGTGCCTGGTTTGGCTTCGTCTTGAGCTGGATCTGAAGGTTTGCCATCTTTTGGTGTAGTGATTGCAGTCACTGGTGAACCATCTTTGACTTTATCCGCTGGGATAGTTGCAGTGGTTTCATCTTTTGGAATGCTTGGCACAACGTCAGGGTTGTTTGAAGTCCAAGAACCGTCTTCGTTTTTCACCAACTCTACTGGTTTTTCTTCACCTGTAGCTGGATCAGTAACAGTTACAGTTACTTTATCGCCTGGTTTAGCGTTTTCAGGAACTTCAACACCCACAGAGCCGTCATCGTTGGCGGTCACTTTTGGTGCTGGTGTGCCTGGTTTGGCTTCGTCTTGAGCTGGTTCTGAAGGTTTGCCATCTTTTGGTGTAGTGATTGCAGTCACTGGTGAACCATCTTTGACTTTATCCGCTGGGATAGTTGCAGTGGTTTCATCTTTTGGAATGCTTGGCACAACGTCAGGGTTGTTTGAAGTCCAAGAACCGTCTTCGTTTTTCACCAACTCTACTGGTTTTTCTTCACCTGTAGCTGGATCAGTAACAGTTACAGTTACTTTATCGCCTGGTTTAGCGTTTTCAGGAACTTCAACACCCACAGAGCCGTCATCGTTGGCGGTCACTTTTGGTGCTGGTGTGCCTGGTTTGGCTTCGTCTTGAGCTGGATCTGAAGGTTTGCCATCTTTTGGTGTAGTGATTGCAGTCACTGGTGAACCATCTTTGACTTTATCCGCTGGGATAGTTGCAGTGGTTTCATCTTTTGGAATGCTTGGCACAACGTCAGGGTTGTTTGAAGTCCAAGAACCGTCTTCGTTTTTCACCAACTCTACTGGTTTTTCTTCACCTGTAGCTGGATCAGTAACAGTTACAGTTACTTTATCGCCTGGTTTAGCGTTTTCAGGAACTTCAACACCCACAGAGCCGTCATCGTTGGCGGTCACTTTTGGTGCTGGTGTGCCTGGTTTGGCTTCGTCTTGAGCTGGTTCTGAAGGTTTGCCATCTTTTGGTGTAGTGATTGCAGTCACTGGTGAACCATCTTTGACTTTATCCGCTGGGATAGTTGCAGTGGTTTCATCTTTTGGAATGCTTGGCACAACGTCAGGGTTGTTTGAAGTCCAAGAACCGTCTTCGTTTTTCACCAACTCTACTGGTTTTTCTTCACCTGTAGCTGGATCAGTAACAGTTACAGTTACTTTATCGCCTGGTTTAGCGTTTTCAGGAACTTCAACACCCACAGAGCCGTCATCGTTGGCGGTCACTTTTGGTGCTGGTGTGCCTGGTTTGGCTTCGTCTTGAGCTGGATCTGAAGGTTTGCCATCTTTTGGTGTAGTGATTGCAGTCACTGGTGAACCATCTTTGACTTTATCCGCTGGGATAGTTGCAGTGGTTTCATCTTTTGGAATGCTTGGCACAACGTCAGGGTTGTTTGAAGTCCAAGAACCGTCTTCGTTTTTCACCAACTCTACTGGTTTTTCTTCACCTGTAGCTGGATCAGTAACAGTTACAGTTACTTTATCGCCTGGTTTAGCGTTTTCAGGAACTTCAACACCCACAGAGCCGTCATCGTTGGCGGTCACTTTTGGTGCTGGTGTGCCTGGTTTGGCTTCGTCTTGAGCTGGTTCTGAAGGTTTGCCATCTTTTGGTGTAGTGATTGCAGTCACTGGTGAACCATCTTTGACTTTATCCGCTGGGATAGTTGCAGTGGTTTCATCTTTTGGAATGCTTGGCACAACGTCAGGGTTGTTTGAAGTCCAAGAACCGTCTTCGTTTTTCACCAACTCTACTGGTTTTTCTTCACCTGTAGCTGGATCAGTAACAGTTACAGTTACTTTATCGCCTGGTTTAGCGTTTTCAGGAACTTCAACACCCACAGAGCCGTCATCGTTGGCGGTCACTTTTGGTGCTGGTGTGCCTGGTTTGGCTTCGTCTTGAGCTGGTTCTGAAGGTTTGCCATCTTTTGGTGTAGTGATTGCAGTCACTGGTGAACCATCTTTGACTTTATCCGCTGGGATAGTTGCAGTGGTTTCATCTTTTGGAATGCTTGGCACAACGTCAGGGTTGTTTGAAGTCCAAGAACCGTCTTCGTTTTTCACCAACTCTACTGGTTTTTCTTCACCTGTAGCTGGGTCAGTTACTTTAACAGTCACTTTGTCGCCTGGTTTGGTGTTTTCAGGTACTTTAACATCGACAGTGCCGTCTTCTTTGGCAGTAACGATTGGCGTATCTGTTTTCGCTGTATCTTCACCCAGATCAGATGCTACCTCATTTTCATTGACGCCAGTCGCTCCAACCTTAGAACCATCTTCAATCAAACCAGCCGGGATGGTAAAGGTTGCATCTTTGCCTGGACCGCTGATTGTTACTCTTTCATCGTCTTCAGGATCTGTTGCCCATTGATCACGCTGTGAATCATATTTCACTGTGATTTCTTGCGGTTTACCATTTTCATCGGTGAATTTCACCACAACTTCTGTGTTGTCTGGACCTGGTTTGACGCTAACAGAGCCATCATCTTCGGCAGTGACCGTTGGCTTGTCAGCTTTTGGAGCTGGTAGAGCTGTGGCAGGTTTTGCTGGAGTTTTGTTGCCTGCTGTATCTTGTGCTACTGCGGTGATTTCTGAACCATCATTTACTTTGTTAGCCGGAATGGTCGTGCCATTTGGGTTGGCTGCTGTAGTATTTGGAATGATTGCAGACGAATTAGAAATCCAAGTACCATCTTCGTTTTTGGTCAAGGTAACTGGTACAGAATCTGTTTGACCTTCAGGGACAACATTGATAATAACCACATCACCAGCTTCAGCATCTTTTGGCAACTCTACGCCAACTGAGCCGTCTTTATTGGCGGTCAATACTGGTGCTGACGGTGCGGTAGTGTCTGGTGCGTCCACTGGCTCAGTAGTGATGGTTTCACTGAAATTGCCAGCTGGATCTTTTGCAACCACGCTGACAGTGTGGTCACCACCGATTTGATCAGCAGGGATTGTGATGGTATTTGGCTTGTCCGCCGCTGGGCTTGGCAATACAGCTGGATTTTCTGACTTCCAAGAGCCATCTGGTTGCTTGGTTAGAACAACTGTCACCGGCTCATTTGCACCTTTTGGAGTAAAGGTAACTTCTACGACATCGCCTGGATTTGTTTGCTCTGGTAAGCCAACATCAACAGAGCCGTTTGCATTCGGAGTTGCTGTTGGTGCTTGTGGCTTTGTGGCTTCACCGCCATTGCCAGGCTGTGCTGGGTTAGATGGCGTAGTTTCACCACCATTGCTTGGTTGATTTGGTGCATTATCACCATTGCCAGTATTGCCATTTTGCTCTGGATTGTTCGGTGTGGTTTCACCATTATTATTTGGCTGGGTTGGTGTGGCTTCACCGTTATTGCCAGGCTGTGCTGGGTTAGATGGCGTAGTTTCACCACCATTGTTTGGTTGATTTGGCTGGGCTGGTGTGGTTTCGCCACCTGCTTGATTCGGAGTGTTGTTATTATTTGACGCTGCTGGTGCATCGTCATCATCACTCGCCAATGCTGCAATACCACCTGCACCCAATAGACCACCGATTAGCCATGGCCAGATGGCTGCTTTGGCTTCTGTTGCACCTAGCCACCATGGAGCGGCGACTGGGTTACCACCTAGGGCTTGACCTTCGACATCACCGATTGCCAGTTGGGTGACATAGTCAGCGACTTCACCAGTATCTGGTAGGTAGTAGTAGAATTGACCGTTTTCTGCTTCACCGATTAGAGTGGCAGCGTCGTTGTCATAAAAGTCTTCGATAATCAGATCGGTTTCTTGACCTTCATCTTCTAGTGAGACATGTAGGTCTTTGCCCACACGCTTGGTGATGATGTGGTCAGGACCACGGCCAGTGGCTTGGTCGATGAATTGATAATTGACATTTTTGGCAGCTTTGATGACGGTGGCTTGACCATCATTAGTGACCAAATTGACTTGTTGTACAGTTTGTACAGCGTCATTGATTTTTACAATAATATTTTTCATAAATACTCTAAATAAAATCTATTTTAATATGTTTAAAATATAAAATAATACATAAAACAATAATCGCTTGGGGATTATTGGTTAGGAATCACAACCATCACACGGCGGTTTTCTTGACGACCTGCATCGGTGTCATTAGTTGCCACTGGGCGTGATTCGCCAAAACCTTGAGCAGTTAGGCGTGCGGGGTTGATGCCGTGGTTTTTGATTAGGGCATTGCGTACTTCGTTGGCACGACGCTCAGACAGTTTTTGGTTATAAGCATCGCTGCCTTTTGAGTCGGTATGACCTTCGATGATGGCAACAGCATCTGGGTATTGAGCCAAGAAATCAGCGGCTTTTTGGACTTCGCCTTTGTATTGGGCTTTGATGTTTGATTTGTCAAAGTCAAATAGGATATTTAGGCGGACATTTGGGCGTGTCTCAACATAGTACTCAGTCGCTGGTGCGGCAGCGACAGCCACTGGTTGTGGTGCTGGCATCGGTGCAGGCTTTGGTGCTGGGCAGTTTTCAGGATTGACACGGCTGATTTGATGGTTTTGTTTGTAAGTGCTGTTGGCTTGTAGCGTTTGAGCAGCTTGTTCTGGGGTGATTTGTTGTAGCACTGGTAGGTAGTTTTGTGCTGTGTTCACCAAGAAGTACTGTGTTTCACCAGCTTTTAGGTTGATGGTGGCAGCACCTGCAGCCAAATCGTTAATTTTTTGGGCGGTTGGTACAGCACTTAGTTTGACATCACCAGCACACACGATACCTGCTGAGTAGTGACCGTCTTGCAAGCTGGTCAAAAAGCGACCGTCTAAGCCAATGTTGGTGCTGGAGTCTGATGTTGGCACATCGTTGCTTGATGGGCGGATAAAGACAACAGCAGCGGTGCGGTCAGTCAATGCCAAATTGCTCAAATTGCCAGAGGCTGATTTGTTCCAAGCCACATGACTGCCTGGAACAACGACAGTGTTGGCTTGAGCGGATACCGCCAAAGCTGAAACGGCAATCGCTCCTGCCAGTGAAAGTTGTTTGATAGATAGCATAGTTTACCTTAGTAAGGAATGGGTTTCTGATAACCAGTTTTAACCCGAGCTAAACAAAAGAATATCGACTTTTAGTATTTAAGCCATTAAAGCCGACATTTACCAAGTATGAAGCTGCAGTACGGTTTATAGTTTTGCAATCACTCAAAGCTCACAAAGCACAAACTTTGTAAGCTGGCTGCTGCACAATCTACATATTGACATAAATAATCATGGTAAGTACTTGATTTTTATAATAAAAATATTATTTTTCTCAAAACCTATCCATAAGATGTCTATAAATCCGACCAAATGCTTACTTAGTGTCTATTATACAATTTTATGGGAAATATAAAAGCCCTTGAGAACAAAAAAGATATATACTAATATTTTTTGTAACTATATGATTTTAAAATAAATTTTCTATATTTTTTCATAAAATTCATTTTAGAATCAACAAATATTTATATTTCTTTACAAAATAAAAACAATTCATTATATTGATAATTACCTTAATATTAATTTTTAAAAAATCAACAATTTGCATAAAAATCATTCAATTTTAAGATAAAATACTCAATTTTCATTCGCTCTGATTACAAATTAACCACGCAAACTGGGCAATGTAGCTATTGTTACCCGTCCCAAAATCTAGTACAATGCTAATAAGTTTGTGTGTTTGGTATTATCAATTTTGATTTTGATTTATTAGAAAAAATTGATAATATCTCAGTGTTTTTGATTTAACTTGGGAGAGAATATGAAAATTGCTGCAATGACGGTGTTGCTCGCTGGTATGCTATGTGCGTCTGGCAGTTTTGCCAATGCCAATAATGAAACATTGATCGTCGGTAAATGGTACTGTACATCAGGCTATCAAGGCAACGAAGACGCCTTTAAGGTGTCATCAATCACCGAATACCGCCCTGATTATACATACAGCCATCAGCAAGAAGCTTGGTATGTCCAAGATGGTCAAAATATGGTCAGCCGTGTTGGTTACGAAGGCATTTGGGCGGTCAATGGCACAGATTATCAATGGCAGCACCAAAAGGTCAGACGCTTTGGCGATAACCAAAAACTGGGCACACCGCTAAATACTGTCGAAGACTTGTCATCTCCAGTCAATGGCCGTGCTGACATTGTCCATTTGGACGATAAGAACTTCATTTATTCACAGCATGGCAGCGGTGAATTTTGGACACGCTGCGATCGCTTATAATGATTACTTATAATAACTGCTAATATTTAATTTAATTTTGGCAAAAAAAATAAACAGGGCAGCATTTACCCTGTTTATTTTTTGGCTTTGACTTTTGATTTTAACTTGGTGTCTTTTTCGTCTGTTTTGACGGCAAACACCAAGTTAATTTGGCTAATTATTGTGCTGCGATGGCGACTTCTTGGGAAGTTTCGTTCAATCGCTCAATGTTTTGGCGGTCGGTGCCCAGACCTGCTTGTGGCGTGTTTTTTGGGGTATAAACCAAGCCCAACACACGGCTGGTATCACGACGCACTTGGTCAAGTAAGGCAGCATCTTGGGACAAATCTTTGCCATACGATGGAATGATTTGCTGCAGCTTGGGTTGCCACTTGCCAGCGACTTGCTCTGGGAAGGCTTTTTCAAGCAAGTTTAGCAAAATGTGCGGTGAAGTTGATGCACCGGGCGATGCCCCCAATAAAGCAGTTACTGTGCCATCTTGGGAAGCAAAAATCTCTGTACCAAATTGCAGCTTGGCTGGCTCGTTTGGCAGCTTTTTGATGATTTGCACACGCTGGCCGCCTTGGACAGCTTGCCAGTCTTCTAGCTTGGCATTTGGGTAGTATTTTTGCAGCTCTTTTAGGCGTTCGCTGTCGCTTAGCATCACTTGGCTAATCAGATATTTAACCAAATCGGTATTTTCAAGCCCTGTGGCAAGCATTGGCAAAGCATTGTCTTTGGTCGCTGAACCAAGCAAGTCTAACTGTGAGCCATTTTTCAAAAATTTATTCGAATAAGTGGCAAATGGCCCAAACAGCACATATTTTTTGCCATCAATGTAGCGAGTGTCGATGTGTGGCACTGACATTGGCGGTGCGCCCAATTCGGCTTTGCCATAGACTTTGGCAGTGTGAGCTTGGGTGATGGCAGGATTGTCAGTCATCAAGAACAGACCGCCGACAGGGAAGCCAGCGTAGTACTTGCTTTCAGGTAGGTCAGTGTACTGCAGTAGCTTGATGGCAGCACCGCCAGCACCGACAAACACAAAGCGGGTTTTGGTGTGGCTGATTTCGCCAGTTTTTAGGTTTTTGACGGTGATTGTCCAAGTTTTATCGGCATTGGCACTGATGCCAGTAACTTCAGAGTTGGTCGCCAATGTGAAATTTGGGCTTTTACTCAAGCCATCAATCAGCTGCGTGGTAATCGCCCCATAATTGACATCTGAACCAATGTCCATGCGTGTGGCGGCGACTTTTTGGGCGGCATCACGGCCTTGCATCACCAATGGTGCCCAGTTTTCGATTTGTGCTTTATCTTCGGTATAAACCATGTCAGCAAACAGCGGCGACTGGATCATCGCTTGATAACGACGCTGCAAAAAGTCCACTTCATCACCCCAAACAAAGGCAATGTGCGGCACTGGGTTAATAAAGCTGGACGGCGTACCCAGACGGCCATGCTCAACTTGATATGCCCAAAATTGCTTGGCAACTTCAAACTGACTGGCGATGTTTTCGGCACGCTTAATGTCAATACTGCCATCGTCGGCTTGGGCGGTGTAGTTCATCTCCATAAAGCCTGAATGCCCTGTGCCAGCATTGTGCAGACCATAAGAGCTTTCTTGACCGACCTTGTCTAGGCGTTCGAACATGGTGATTTGCCAGTCTGGTTCAAGCTCGTTCAGATAAGTACCCAGCGTGGCACTCATGATGCCGCCGCCGATCAGCACCGCATCAACCACAGGCTCATCATCGGCGGTTTTTACTGGCTTGGTCGCCACAGGACGGAATAAGAAAATCAGTACCGCCACCAAAATCAGCAGCAGAATGATTAATAAATATCGTAAAAATTTTTTCATAATAACAACTTAAATCAATAAAAAATGCTGCCAGACACCTTGAAGTCTTGTCAAACCCCTATTGTCTAGACAGCATACAAAAAGCAACCTATTATAACCAAGACCACAGCAAAAGTCATTAAGTTATTATTTTTTGATACAATTTAGTTTTGATACTTAGTTTTAATGCAGCCAAAAACTTTGGCAATATTTCGCTTTTTTACCTTTTCACTTGTCCACCTTTTTATCTTTTCTTTTTCATCTTTATATCTTTATCACAAAATCACAACTGTCCAAAATCTCTCCAAAACCGCCAAAAATTACTCAAAAATTACCCAATTTTCTCCCAAAACTTATCAGCTGGATAGTTTTTGTAAAAACAGGCAAAATCTGCAAAATTGCCCATAACAAAATTACCCATAATTACCCATAATCGGCTATAATAGAGCAATTTATCATGACCATTATGGATAAGTTATGGCAGTCGTTCACCCACAGTTTAACCCTGTCGCCCTAGATTTGGGCGTCGTTCAGCTACATTGGTATGGCTTGATGTATTTGCTTGCTTTTGCCGTGGCGTATTTTTTGGCGTACTCTCGTGCCAAATCTCGTGCCGATTTTAGCAGTGAAATGGTGTCGGATTTGGTGTTTTTTGGCTCGGTGGGCGTGATTTTGGGTGGTCGCATCGGCTATGTGGTTTTGTACAATTTTGGTGAATTTCTCGCCAATCCGCTGTATCTGTTCCGTGTCTGGGAAGGCGGCATGAGTTTTCATGGCGGCTTTGTCGGTGTGCTATTTGCGATGTGGTATTTTGCTTATAAATATAAAAAAGCGGCGTTTAGCGTGCTGGATTTTATCGCACCGTGCGTGCCGACAGGCTTGCTGTTTGGGCGGATTGGTAATTTTATCAATGGCGAGCTTTGGGGACGAGTGTCTGAGTCCAATTTGTCGCATTTGATGTATTTTCCGCAGGCTGCCAATGCCGATTTTGCCCTAATTGGCGAAAATCCCACCCTGCAAAACATTGCCACAAACATTAACGGCTATCTGCTTTTGCCACGCCACCCATCGCAGATTTATCAAGCTATTAGCGAAGGGGTGCTGCTGTTTGTGCTGCTTTGGTGGTTTAGTGCCAAGCCACGCCCACGCTATGCTGTTTCGGCGTTATTTTTGCTTGGTTATGGCATCAGTCGGTTTATTACCGAGTTTTTCCGCCAGCCAGATGTTGGCTACGAGCTGATTTTTGGTTGGATGAGCAAGGGGCAATTGTACAGCTTGCCGATGATCGTGGCAGGGGTGATTTTATTCATCATGGCTTACCAAAAACAAATTTATGACTGGAAAAAATCTTAATGAAACAATATCTGGCATTGCTCCAGCACATTTTGGACACTGGTGGCGATAAAGGCGATCGCACAGGCACAGGCACACGCTCAGTGTTTGGCTATCAGATGCGTTTTGACTTGTCGGCAGGCTTTCCGCTACTCACCACCAAAAAAGTGCATGTCAAATCCATCATTCATGAGCTGCTTTGGTTTTTAAAGGGTGAGACGCACATTGATTATCTGACCGCCAATCAAGTGAGTATCTGGGACGAATGGGCAACCGCCGAGCAGACGGCACGCTTTGGCAGACAAGCGGGCGATTTGGGCCCAATTTATGGTCATCAATGGCGTAATTTTGGGGCAACCAAAGACGCCGATGGCAAGTATCAAGCCGATGGTTTTGATCAAATTGCTTGGCTGATTCATGAAATCAAAACCAATCCCAATTCACGCCGTCTGATCGTCTCTGGCTGGAATCCTAGCGAAGCTGGACAAGTGGCACTGCCACCATGCCATACGCTGTTTCAGTTTTTTGTCCAAGATGGCAAATTGTCCTGCCAGCTGTACCAGCGTAGTGCCGATGTGTTTTTGGGCGTGCCGTTTAATATCGCCAGCTATGCTCTATTGACGCACATGGTTGCTCAAGTGTGTGGCTTGGGCGTGGGTGAGTTTATTTGGACAGGTGGCGACACGCACCTTTATAATAACCACTTTGAGCAAGCCAAGCTACAACTGACTCGTGAGCCGATGGCACTTTGCCAACTGCAGCTAAATCCAGCAGTAAAGGACATTTTTGAGTTCACTTTTGACGACATTCAAATCATCAATTACCAATCGCACCCAGCAATTAAAGCTGAGGTGGCGGTATGAATACAGCACCAAACACTACTGCCATTGATATCGTGCAGGTGGTCGCCATCAGCCGTAACCGTGCCATTGGCAAGGACAATCAGCTACTTTGGCATATTCCTGCCGATTTGCAGCATTTTAAGCGTATTACCGATGGCGGCGTGATTGTCATGGGGCGAAAGACCTTTGAATCACTGGGGCGACTGCTGCCAAATCGCACGCACCACATCATCACTCGCCAAGCGGACTTTGGTCATGATGGCGTGGTGGTGTCGCACTCTCTTGACCAAGCGATTGAACGAGCCAAAGCCGATGCCATCAGCCAAAACCAATCGCAGATTTTTATCATCGGTGGTGGTGAGATTTATGCCCAAAGCCTATCACAGGCGGACAGGCTAGAAATCACCGAAGTGGATATTATCATCGATGGTGACGCTTTTTATCCAGATATTGATAATCAATTTACCAAAACTTATCAAAGCACAACGCAGATTGACGATAAAAGCGGCATCAGTTATCGCTTTAGCACTTGGCAGCGAACAGATAAATAAAACTAAATAAAAACCATTGTGATAAAACTTAACAGATAAAGAGAATATTTATGCGTTATGCTCCAGTGATTGGCGGTTTGGTGGTTTGTGGCTTGGCATTGACCGCTTGCTCAGATAAGCCATCTTACCAAAGCATCAGCGGCGAGACGATGGGGACAAGCTACCACATCACCTTCAAAAACGGCGACAACCAAGCAGACACTGCCGCCATTCAAGCCAGTATCGATCAGCGGCTTGAGAGCATCAACGACAGCATGTCCACTTATCGAGAAAACAGCACCATCAGCCGATTTAACCGCTTATCATCGCACACGCCCATCGTGGTTGATGCTGATTTTGTGCAGGTTTTGACCGACAGTCGGACGGTGTATCAGGCATCTAATCACGCCTTTGATCCGACTGTGTATCCGCTGGTGGAGCTGTGGGGGTTTGGCAGTCGTATGAATGTTGAGCGGCTACAATCACCGCCAAGCACCGCCGAGATTGCCGCTGCCGACAGCCTAGTGGGACTGGATAAAGTACTGCTAGATGGCGATAAATTGAGCAAAAGCACCGATGGCGTGGGCTTGGATTTTTCTGCCATCGCCAAAGGTTATGCCGTCGATGTCATCGCCCAGACGCTAAAGCAAGAGTATGGCGTGGTCAATTATATGGTGGAAATCGGTGGCGAAGTGGCGACTTTGGGCGTCAATAGCAATGGCAGGCCTTGGACATTAGGCATTGATAAACCCGTGATTGACAGCTCGGTTGAAAATCGCAGCACTTTGACCACGCTGACACAGCCAGCGGGAGAAGCGTTACACATTGCCACTTCTGGCGGTTATCGCAACTCTTTGGAATATAACGGCGTGCGTTATAGCCACACCATCAACCCAACCACAGGGCAGCCAGTGGCAAATAACGCCCCAAGCGTTACCGTGCTGCACGATTCGGTGGCGTTGGCAGATGCGTGGGCAACCGCTTTGACCGCCGTGCCTTATCCAGACGCACTGACACTTGCCAACAATCAAGGTGTGATGGCGTTATTTGTGGTGGAAAATGCCAGCAAAACAGGCTTTGAGATTGTCAAAACCCACGCCATGCAACAAAAATTTGCCAAAACTTCGCCATAATTTGCACGCTTGGATTTTTTGCTTTACAATAGCTTAACGATTTTTCAAAATTACAAAAAAGGCCGATTATGTCCAGTTTTTATAGCATTCATTTTGCCAAGCGTTGGTTGGCGACGCCTGCCGCCACTCGTCAAATTTTTTATGATGAATTTGATGACATCATCGATTTGCTAGAAAGCCAAGAGCCAGCGGAGCAATTTGCTTTTCGGCATGCCGATTTTAATCAAGCGGTGACAGATGCCACCGAGCAGCATAAAAACAAGGTTCGACCTGTGCAACTGGTGCATGCTGCCCCAAGCATTGCTTTGAACGATGATGACGATTTGACACTGACGCCTGATATGCAAGACATCGAATCACGCCTAAATAAAGCACTTGCCACGCAGGTTGATGAATTTTTGGGTGAGCATATGAGCCAGCTGTCCGAAGATTTGCGTGCCTGGGTGCAGATGGCGGTGCGGCATGAATTGGCAAATTATCAGCACTTAGTATCAACCAAAAAACCAAAAATATCTGATTAATCAATAGCTTAACAGCGTATTAAAAGGGGTGAATTATGAGCAATATTGCCAATCATAGCGACATCGTCATCGTGGGTGCAGGGCCGGCAGGTTTGGCGTTTGCTCGATTTTTTAAGGGCAGTGATTTACGCTTGAGCATTGTCGAAAAAGCACCACTGTCCGCCATCGAAAACCCTGCCTATGATGGGCGTGAAATTGCCCTGACCAACACTTCCAAAGAAATCCTACAAAATCTGGGCGTGTGGCAACGCTTTTGTCCTGATGAGATTTATCCGCTAAAACAAGCCAAAGTGTACAGCGGTAATTTTGATTATGCCTTGCATTTTCAAGTGCCAAAACTGATGCGTGCCATGCGTTCTTTGGATCGCTTGGGCAATTTGGTATCCAATCACAACATCAAAAAGGCGGTCTATGACGAAGTCGCCACGATGGATAATGTTACGCTCATTACTGGGGTTGGCGTTAGCGATGTGCAGACTGACGATAAGCAGGCGACGGTTACGCTGGCAGATGGTCGTGTGCTGACGGCTGACCTGTTGGTGGCAGCGGACAGTCGCCTATCTGGCGTTCGTCGTATGCTTGGCATTGCTGCTGATATGCACGACTTTGGGCGTACGGTGATTGTCTTTCGAGTGACACACCCACTGTCAAACGGTGCAACCGCCCAAGAGTGCTTTTTATATGGGCGGACGCTGGCGCTGTTGCCACTTAATGATACCATGACCAACTGCGTCATCACCCTGGATAACACCCAAGCGGGCGAGCTTTTGAGCCTGTCGCCGCAGGACTTGGCACACGAAGCTCAGCGAATGTTTGGTGATAAATTTGGCGAATTTACCATCGCTGGTACGGTGCATCATTATCCGCTGATGGGTGTGCATGCACGACATTTTGTCGCTCGCCGAGCGGCGTTGGTTGGTGATGCGGCGGTGGGCATGCACCCTGTTACAGCACATGGCTATAATTTGGGGTTATTAAGTGCCAACACATTAGCTTCCCTGATTTTGGCAGCACATCGCAATCAAAGCGACATCGGTGATGCTCGTCTGCTGGCAAGCTATGATCGCCGCCATCAAGCACAGACACGCCCCTTATATCACGGCACTAATGCCATGGTCAAGCTGTTCACCACCGACACACGACCAGTCAAGGCGGTGCGAGATGCGGTGCTGCGAGTGAGCAACCATCTGCCACCAGTCAAGCATTGGATTGCCAAACAGCTGGTTGGATAAATTTAAAGTTTTTATTTGTTAATCAATATGGTCAATTTTTTTTGACCATATTTTTTGGTAAATTGGGTTTGTGGCTTGTATATTAAGTCAAAATTTCTCTAATGGATAAAATTATGCTCAAGCCTTAAATGGTGGTTTAAGTGAGTTTTTATAAAAATAAAAACCGCTCTTTGATGTTCAAATGCTCATTGCAAAATATCCAAAAATCACCCATCAGGCTCAAACTTTCACGATATAAAATTTCTTCTCATCATAAAGATCTCTCCATTCTATTTGATAAGAATTTTGTAAATTTATTATAAATTTAGCTTCATCTTTGCCTGTCGGTTTCTCAATTTGTCCTGAAATTTTTTGACCGCCACGAAAATATTGATAAATGCCATCATGCTTATTTCTTAGAGTTTTTTGATAAAATAGCTCATCTTCAACCAAAGTCACACAATAATTTTGGACAAATCCTTTGCACCGAACTTTTACCGTTTCCATAAACCAAATATCTTTAATAAAGCTAAACATTTTTTCAGGGTGCTGCCCATTGGTCTTGTTTGCAAATTTTAATTCTATGGCGTATTTTTCGCTATCATCAAGTTTATTGCAAATCACAATGTCAATTTCTTTCTTTTCGTTTTTATCCTTTGAATCATATTCAAAATATTTAATATTTCTTTCAAATTGAATTTTATAATCTGCTAACTCACTTCTTAAAAAAATCCCCAATTCATGCTGAAAACTAGATTCATTATAAATTTCAATTTCTTGATTTTTCTTCAAGTAGCAATCAAAGAAATCATTCAATGCTTGTTCTATTTTGTGCGATTTTTGGTTCATTTTTTGCCTTTATTAAAATAATTAAACCATAAAATTAGCAATTTTAACACCAATCATCAACCCAACACCCCTTCACGATCGACCTTGTCCGAGATGATACGCCCTTTGGTGGTGCGTTGGATATAGCCTTGTTGTAATAAATACGGCTCAATGACATCTTCAAGCGTCCCCCTGTCTTCTGCCATTGCCGCTGCCAGTGCTTCCACGCCAGCTGGCCCACCGTGAAATCTGTCCGCCAGCACCGACAAATATCGGCGATCCAGCTGATCCAGCCCCCTTTTATCCACCGCCAGCATATCCAGTGCCGCCGCTGCCATCTGTGCCGTTACCACGCCGTCGCCCTTGATTTCGGCATAATCTCGCACTCGTCTGAGCAGGCGGTTGGCGATGCGTGGCGTACCACGGCTACGGTGTGCCACTTCTGCCGCCCCACCATCGTCCATCGCTACGCCAAGTAGCCGTGCCGAACGCTTGACGATGGTCGTCAAATCCGCCACATTATAAAACTCCAGCCGCTGCACGATACCAAAGCGATCAAACAACGGTGCTGACAACAGCCCTGCTCGAGTGGTTGCCGCCACCAGTGTAAACGGCGGCAAATCCAGCTTGATTGAGCGTGCTGCCGGCCCTTCGCCAATCATAATATCCAGCTGATAATCTTCCATCGCAGGGTATAAAATTTCTTCAATCACAGGGCTAAGTCGGTGAATTTCATCAATAAACAGCACATCGCCAGCTTCCAGATTGGTCAATATCGCCGCCAAATCACCCGCTCGCTCCAGCACTGGCCCTGAAGTGCTACGTAGATTGCCGCCCATCTCACGAGCGATGATATTGGCAAGCGTTGTCTTGCCAAGCCCCGGTGGCCCAAAAATCAGCGTATGATCCAACGCTTCGCCCCTAGCTCGTGCCGCAGGGATAAATACCTGCATCTGCTCACGCACCTTTGGCTGTCCGATATACTCTGACAGACTGACTGGGCGAATGGCACGGTCGGTGGTATCGTCTTTTTTAAGATTGGGGTCAATTAAGCGAGTGTCTGACATAGCAGTTACCAAAAATCCAAACCAACAATAAGTAGCAAAATAAGCAACAGTAACGACTGACAATGGCTAGCATGAGCAAGTACTGGCATGAGCAAGTATTCACTCACTGCATAAACTAGCATTAAGCAATCAGCCATGTTATCGCCGCAAAATACCTGCCATTTTATCACAAAACCGCCCCCACAAATTGCTCATCGCTCAAAAACCTGCAACAATCGCCGCAATTTTTTGGCAAATTTTGGCGATTTTTGGCAAATTTTGCCGATGTGTTACCGAAAAAAAGATTACACTACAATACGCATACATTTATTAAGGGATTTTTTTGGCAAAAACCAGTATCATAATCACAAGAGCGATAATCAGAATTTTGCACAAATGATAAAAATGACTTATCAGGCACGCCGCACAGCTGCCACCGTTTATGATAAAGATTCTAGCATCGACGGCATCAGCCATGATGACCATGCTTGTGCTTTATTGAGATTGATCAATCGATCCAATCCGTCAGGCACACCGTCAAACAGACCGACAAGTACGCTGTCAAGCACGCTAAAGCAGCTGGTTACTGTGCTGCTAATCATCGCTTTGGGATTGCCCACTGCCGCCTGTGCTACCAACCCAGCCCGCTATCAGCGAGTATCAGCTCCACAGACCATCAACACCCAAGAAATCTACCTAACCGTCAGTCAGTACGAATTGGCATTGATTCAAGTGCTGTCCGAGATTTGCCCACCGATTCTAAACACCGCCCAAAAAGCAAATTTTGGCCGTGCTTATAACCGCCAGCTGCATTTGTTTATGCCCAGATCCGCCAATCCGCACCAAAGCCTGCAACAGCTGAACAACCAGCGTGATTATCGCATTATCCTGCACAATGTCCGTGCTTGGACGGCCAGTTTCCCCGCATCCGAAAACCGTGCTTTGTGTTATGAATTTGCCAGTTCGGTTTGATGCTTTGACAATTTTATCAGCCCATTATTTGAATTGATTATTTGAATCAATCTTTAAATCAGTTATTTGAAGGAATTATTGAAAAATTGACAATTTGGTTAATTCATTGATTTATCAAATTGCTTGGGGTGAATAAATCGGCTTGGTTTCAAAATTTGTTTGCTTTAAATGGCTTTGCCGTTTTGCCACTTTACCCATTTTGCTATATTGTCATTTGTCATATTGCCATTTTATCGTTTTGCCATATTGCCAAAAGTTCAGTTGCCAAGTTAAATTATCAAAATTACCAGAATAACCAAGAATCAGCAGATAACGCCCACTTTTGGCAGATGATTTGTTATAATGATATTTTATAATCATCATTATTCAATGGGGGTGCTTATGTATCAGTTTAATCGTCAATTTCCCAACACTCGCCTACGCCGCTTGCGTGCATCTGATGGACTGCGTGAGATGGTGCAAGAGACGCATTTGGCGGCGTGCCACCTGATTGCTCCTGTGTTCGTCATCGAAGGGGTAAACCAAAAACAAAGCATCGCCAGCATGCCCAATGTCTATCGCTATTCCATCGATTTATTGGTGGCATATGTGCGTGAGCTGTATGCCGCTGGCGTGCGTATGATTGATATTTTTCCTGTGATTGACCCTGCCCTAAAAACCGCCGACGGGCAAAATGCCTACCATGCCGACACGCTGGCGGTGCGTGCGGTGCGTGCCATCAAGGACGCTGTGCCACAGATGATAGTGATGACCGATGTGGCACTAGACCCTTATACCACGCACGGTCAAGACGGCATCATCGATGAGACTGGCTATGTGATCAATGACATCACCACCGAAGCTCTGGTCAAGCAAACCCTAGCCCACGCCGCCGCTGGTGCCGATGTCATCTCACCCAGTGATATGATGGACGGACGCATTCAGGCGATGCGTGATGCCCTAGAATCACATGGTTATGTCAATACCGCCATCATGGCGTATTCTGCCAAATATGCATCTGCCTACTATGGGCCATTTCGTGATGCGGTCGGCTCATCAGGCAACCTAAAAGGCCACAAAAAGCAATACCAAATGGACCCTGCCAACCGTGCCGAAGCCCTGCACGAAGTGGCATTGGACATCAAAGAAGGTGCTGATATGGTGATGGTCAAGCCCGGCCAGCCGTATTTGGACATCGTGCGTGAAGTCAAAAGCACCTTTGGCGTGCCGACTTATGCCTATCAAGTCTCTGGCGAATATGCCATGCACATGGCAGCTATCCAAAACGGCTGGCTTAGCGAAGCGGTAATTTTGGAAAGTTTGATCGGTTTTCGTCGTGCTGGCTGCGATGGCATTTTGACTTATTTTGCTCTAGATGCCGCACGCCTGCTTAATGATTGCTAAATTACAAAATTAAGCAATTATCCGTCATCGCACCAGCGGCAGCCTGATGTGGCGTGTCGTTGGTGTTTTTATTTATTATTGCCCAAATTGTCAAATCGCCCAATCAATTCATGCAACCTGCCAAATTTGTTATGCAATTTTGGCACAGTTTGCCCTACCCATCTTTTGGTTAATTATATCCCCAAAAAATTTCATACAATCGGCTGCTGATTGCCTACCGCTTAACAAAAAATCATGCTAGAATAACCAAACTTTTTAACGCCATCAAGCATCAGCTTGGCAATTTTGGCAATTTAGCTACACAATGGATATATTATGAGCACTTCAGTTCCTAACACTCAAAGTGTCGATGCTACCTTAAGCTCTGACGCCGATTTGCAAAAACAGCAATTTGAGCAAGCTGCCCTACACTATCACGAACACCCACGCCCCGGCAAAATCTCTGTAACACCCACCAAAAAAATTGCCAACCAGCGTGACCTTGCCTTGGCGTATTCACCCGGTGTTGCCGTGCCATGTCTTGAAATCGAAAAAGACCCAAAATTGGCTGCCAAATACACCGCACGCAATAACTTGGTTGGCGTAATCACCAACGGTACAGCGGTTCTGGGCTTGGGCAATATCGGTGCGTTGGCATCTAAGCCTGTGATGGAAGGTAAAGGCGTTTTGTTCAAAAAATTTGCCGGCATTGATGTTTTTGATATCGAAATCAACCAAAACGATCCTGATAAGTTCATCGAAGCGGTCGCAAGCCTTGAGCCGACTTTTGGCGGTATCAACCTAGAAGACATCAAAGCACCAGAATGCTTTAAGATTGAGCGTGAATTGCGTGAACGCATGAATATTCCTGTGTTCCACGACGATCAGCACGGCACGGCGATTATCGCAGCCGCCGCCTTATTAAACGCTCTAAAATTGGTCAAAAAAGACATCGCCAACATCAAAGTGGTCTGCTCTGGTGCAGGGGCCGCTGCCATCAGCTGCCTTGAGCTGATTATCGCTTTGGGCGTAACTCGCTCAAATATCTTTGTGCTGGATTCTCGTGGTGTGATTACCACTCGCCGTGAAAACTTGGACGAATCTAAGCAACGCTTTGCCCAAGATACCGATGCCACCACTTTGGACGAAGTGATTGGCGATGCTGACTTTTTCTTAGGTCTGTCAGGCCCAGGGATTTTGACCCCTGAAATGGTCAAACGCATGGCAAAAGATCCGATTATCTTTGCCCTTGCCAACCCAACGCCTGAGATTATGCCAGAGCTGGCACACGCTGCTCGCTCAGATGTCATCATGGCAACTGGCCGCTCTGACTATCCAAACCAAGTCAATAACGCCCTGTGTTTCCCATACATTTTCCGTGGTGCGTTAGATGTTGGGGCAACAATCGTCAATGAAGAGATGAAAATTGCCTGTGTTCACGCCATCGCTGCCATGGCACATACCGAAGTTTCTCTATCTGAAACGGACAAAGTTACTGAAAACAAGCAATTTGGTCGTGAATACCTGATCCCCGGCCCACTTGAGCCAAATCTTATCCTAAATATCGCCCCAGCGGTCGCCAAAGCAGCGATGGATACTGGCGTGGCGACTTTGCCAATCGAAGATTTTGATGCTTATCGTCAAACTTTATCAGAATTTGTCTATAACACTGCTTTGGCAATGAAGCCGGTCTTTACCCAAGCCAAGCAAGCACCAAAACGCATCGTCTATGCCGAAGGTGAAGATCCCAATGTCTTGCGTGCCGTTCAGGTGGTGGTTGATGAAAACATGGCAACGCCAATCGTCATCGGTCGCCCTGATGTCATCGAAGCACAAATCAAAGAGCTGGGCTTGCGTCTGCATTTGGGTCAAAATGTGGAAGTAGTGGATATTAACAACAATCCAAAACACGAGCAATACTGGCAACATTATCACCAAACCAACCACCGCCTTGGTGTGTCTGCCGAGCTGGCTCGCCGTGATATGCGTCGCAAAAGCTCACTGCTGGGTGCGATGATGGTTGAGCAAGGCGATGCCAATGGCTTGCTGTGTGGTACTTTTGGTTATTATGATTTGCACTTGGATTATATCCGCCGTGTGATTGGCAAGCGTGATGATGTGAGCGATTTTTATGCCATGAGCGGTGTTATCTTACAAGATCGCACCTTGTTTATCGCCGATCCATACATTCACGAAAACCCAACCGCCGAGCAGATTGCCGAGATGACCATTTTGGCTGCCCAAAGCGTGCGTCGTTTTGGCGTTGAACCCCGTGTTGCCCTGCTGTCGCATTCTGACTTTGGTACATCACAGCGTGAATCTGCCGTCAAAATGCGTGAAGCCTACCACATTTTGCGTGATATGAATGTGGACTTTGAATTTGATGGTGAAATGCATGGCGACACTGCACTGGATTTGCGTGTGCGTGAACAAAATCACCCATTTAGCACACTGCACGGCTCGGCAAACTTGCTGATTATGCCGACTTTGGACGCCGCTCATATCACCTTTAATTTGCTAAAAGCAACCAGCGGCGGCTCTGCCATCGGTCCGATTTTATTGGGTGCGGATAAGCCAGTGCATATCCTAGTACCAGCATCGACTGCTCGCCGTATCGTCAATATGACCGCCGTGGTCGTTACCGACGCCCAAAAAATGGACGCCGAATAAACGCTAATTGCCAAAAATTCGCTCCATTTCGTGTGCGATTTGATGCTTTGATGTAAAAATATAAAATGCCAGCCAGAGTTGCTGGCGTTTTTTATTGCTATTTCATCAATATTTTTTTATAAATTTTATTTAGATAAATTTTATAAATTGATTAAAATTTCATAAAAATTACTTAAAAGACCATCATGGGCAAATTGCTTGCATGAAATGGTTTGGCAAATGCTCAAAAAATTGCTATATTAAATCATCAAAACAGCGAAATAGCGGTTAAAATTAACTGGGAAAAATCATGCAAGTATATTTGGTTGGCGGTGCGGTGCGTGATGCATTGCTTGGGTTGCCTGTGGCGGATAAGGATTTTATGGTGGTGGGAGCGACCGCCGATGAGCTGTTGGCACAAGGTTTTTGCCAAGTCGGTGCTGATTTTCCTGTGTTTTTACACCCTGACACGCACGCCGAATACGCCTTGGCACGCCTTGAGCGAAAAACTGGCACAGGCCATACGGCATTTACCGTACAGGCATCTGCCGATGTGCGGCTAGAAGATGACTTATTACGCCGAGATTTGACCATCAACGCCTTGGCGATGCCAGTGCATGGCTTGTTTGATGATACACCTATGGGTGATACGGTGATGGATTTTTATGGCGGTTTGGACGATCTAAAGCATCGCATTTTACGCCATGTCAGCCCAGCTTTTAGCGAAGATCCCTTGCGAGTGCTGCGAGTGGCACGGTTTTTTGCACGCTTATCACCGCTTGGTTTTGTTATCCATGACAGCACTGCCGCCTTGATGACGCAGATTGCCAAAGATGGCGAACTTAGCACCCTAAGCCGTGAACGCATTTGGGCGGAGTTTGCTCGTGCCTTGATGTACCCAGCAGGGCATTGCTTTATTACTTGTTTGCATCAGTTGCAGATTTTGGGTCATATTTTGCCGATGCTTGATGATGCTTTAGCCAAACCAAGCATTTACCAAGCTGCCATTAGCCGCTTACAAACCGCCTGCCAAAATAATGCACCGCTTGCCACACGGCTGGCGATGCTGTTTGTTGATTTGTCAAGTGATGCCATCAGCGACTGCCTAAAACGGCTCAACGCCCCCAAAGCCATCGCCCAGTTTATCCATGCCTTTGCCAATCATCATCAAACGCTGCTTAAGCTGCCTGCCATCAGCAGTGATGAGCTATTGACACTGATTGAACACACCAAAGCACACAAGGACAGCACGCTACTGACGCAGCTGTATGACGCTTGCCAACTTTACCAAAACGCCCCCATGCCCTATCCTGCATCGTGGCTTGATGATGCCATTCATCGCCATCAAAGCGTCAGCATGGCAAATATTGATCGCACGCTCACTGGCAAAGCCATCGGCGATGAGCTGACACGCCAACGCCGCATTGCCCTGCATGGACTTTTGGGCAATTTTCAGATGGCGACGGCTTTGACGATATTTTAGCTAGCGTTCGTTGATTTGGATTTTGGGTTTGCTTAAATTTGCCTAAAATTGTCCAAATTTGCCCAGATTTGCTTGGCGTGTGGTTTTAATGGCTTAGATTTTGGCAATTTTGATTTGATAACTTTGATTTTGATGGCTTTAATTGGGCAGATTTTTAAACAATTTATCCACAAATTTAAAATTAAATTTTAAGATGATATGAATATTATGCAAGAGATGACAAAAACCGCACTCATCACAGGGGGTGCTCGGCGTATCGGTGCTGCCATCGCCCAAGTGCTGCACCAAGCTGGCTATCAGGTGATTATTCATTATCACCACAGCCATCAGCAAGCACAAGATTTGGCCGATATGCTCAATGCCAAGCGAGCTGGCAGTGCTAAGATTATTCAGGCAGACTTACAAATTGTCAATGACAAACAGGCTTTGGCACAGTTTGCCACTGACTGCTTGGCGATGTTTGGCAGGCTAGATGTGTTGGTGCATAATGCGTCCAGTTTTTATGCGACCGATTTACAAGCCACGCATGAGATTTTACTATCACACTGGCAGGATTTGATGCTGACCAATGCCAAAGCCCCTTTGCTGCTTACGCAGGCGTTTTTGTCCGCCTTGCAGGACACTCAAGGCAACATCATCAGCCTGCTAGACATTCATGCCGACCGCCAGCCCTTTGTTGGCTATCCCATCTATAATATGGCAAAGGCCGCTCATCGCATGATGGTGCAGAGTCTGGCATTAGAGCTATCACCCAAAATCCGCATTAACGGCGTCGCCCCCGGTGTCAATATTTTCCCCGATGACGACCAAAACCCCGAGCTAAACAGCCAAACCCAAGCCGCTCTCACCGCATCAGTGCCTTTGGCTGGTATCGGCACGCCTGATGACATCGCTCAGACGGTGCTGTTTTTGGCTGGCAGTCCCTACATCACAGGGCAAATCATCGCCGTTGATGGCGGTCGCAGCCTGACCATTAAGGGCGGCTAATCAGTGATGCCAAATGATCGCAGGTTTTGGCATAGAAGCGTTTTTGGCGACTTGCAGATTTTTTATTAATAAATTTTTTTACAGATATTTTGGCAAATTTTTCAAAAAATTGCTGACAAAAGCGAATTTTTCGGCTAAAATTTGCCAACTTTACATGGTTATCAATTTGCTGTTACAGTATGGCAAGATTGGTAGCCACTTTCTTTTGTGTTTTTTTTCTAAAATTGGAGCAGATAGCCTAATCGAATCACCATCAAACCTTGCGTTTGGTACGATGAAGCTTTAGTTCTCTTTTTGTGTTGGCTGCATTTTTGCACACTTAAAAGGAATACCATCGTTGAATAATACTCTACCCACTTCAAATGTCGCTCGCTTGCAGCGAAATCTGAGCCTTTGGCACATCATCATCATCGGCTTGGCTTATATTCAGCCCATGACCTTGCTTGATACTTTTGGCCAAGTGTCTGATGCCAGTATTGGCCATGTTCCCCTTTCTTATGTTTTTGCCTTGCTTGCGGTGCTTTTGACTTCGGTCAGCTACGGACACATGATTCGTGCTTATCCGTCATCTGGCTCGGCTTATACTTATACCCAAAAAGCCATCAACCCATCGATGGGCTTTATGGTTGGCTGGTCAAGTTGGCTGGATTATCTACTGTCGCCATTGGTGAATATTATCCTTGCGGTATTGTATTTAGAAGCCCTTTTCCCATCGGTCAATCACTGGGTTTGGGTCATTAGCTTGACCGCTTTGATGACGATTGTCAATCTGTTTGGCTCAAAAATCGTTGCCTATTTTAACAGCTGGATTGTCTTTGTGCAGTTGGCGATTATCATTTTGTTCACCTTTATGACCTTCCAGCAGCTAGAAGCTGGTCGTAATGCCGATGGCATGATTGATGCTACCAACGCCTATCAGCTGTGGAGCTTGACGCCATTTTGGAGTGAGATGACCGATATCGGTAAAGTTATCGGCGGTGCAACCATTTTGTGTTTTTCTTTTACAGGGTTTGATGCACTCTCCAGCCTTGCCGAAGAAACCAAAGATGTCAAGAAAACCTTGCCAAGAGCCATGTTCCTAACTTCGCTATTTGCAGGGATTATCTTTATTATCAGCACTTACTTTATGCAGCTGTATTTCCCGGGCGATGCTCTGGGTTACTTTGGCGATGCTGTCGCCGAAGGGACGCAGCCTGACATTCTAAAAATTGTCGGCGGTGCGGTATTCCAAGGCTGGGTACTAGGCTTTGCCATCGTTACGGTCATGGCATCAGGCATCTCAGCACACGCTGGTGTCTCTCGCTTGATGTATGTCATGGGTCGTGATGGCGTGATTAGTAAGCGTATTTTTGGTCAGATTCACCCAAAACTACGCACGCCTGTCAATAACATTCTGATCGCTGGTGCTATCGCCTTGACGGCAGGTTTTATCAATCTGGATACGGTTGTTGATTTGATCAGCTTTGGTGCGTTGACTGCCTTTAGTTTTGTCAATATCTCGGTGATTTTCCATTATGCCTTGCGTAATCGCCTTGTTAAGTCTGGCGGCGATGTCTTTAACTACATCATCGTTCCGATTTTGGGCTTTATCAGCGTGTTCTTGATGTGGCTGGAAGTTGATGAAACTTCGTTGAAAGTTGGTCTGTTCTGGGCGGCGATTGGCTTTATTTGGCTGGGTATCAAAACCCGTGGCTTTAAGCAGCCTGTCCCACAATACAAAGAAGATGTCTAATGATTCCAATAAATCTTAATTCTATGTTGATTTAATATTGATTAAAAAATGCCCTAAGTTTAAAATTTAGGGCATTTTCTTTTATGGCAACATGATGATTTGCAGTGGTTTTTAAAGGTTTTTTTTAAAATTGATAGATTGAAAATTTTAACAAAATTTTTGCAATACTTGAAAAATTTAGCAATGAAAATTTCAAAATCAGCCCAAAAGCCAACTCACAGCGTGCGACCGATGGCATCGGCGATTTGGCGGATTTCTTCTTCGCTCATGTCTTTGTTGGCGTTGAGCAGGCGTTGCTGCAAATCGTCATCGCCCAACGCATCATCATCTCTTGGGTATAGGCGTGGCAAATCAAGCATTTGTCGCACCAAAGCAGATTTTAGCGTATCACGCCTGCCCAGATACCGCTGATAAAAACTGGAATTGAGCAGGCTAGCACCACCTTGCCCCACAGCGTACAAAGTCGCCATATAATCACGGATATTAATCATGCTATTTTGCTCAACGATATACGCTTGCACGATTTTTAGCATATACGCCATACGCTCACGGCGGACACGGTACAGCTCGGCAAACAGTTTATTTAGCCCTGATGTTGTGGACGACAGCCGCTCTTCGATGTGATTAAATAAAATCGCCCGATGTGGCAAATTCAGCAGCTGCAACACCAAGCGCGCCACGCCTGCCCCAGCCCCATCTTCGACAGTAATCATGCCCAATTTGCGTTTTTCATAATCAATCAGCACACGCAACAAAAGCTCATCTTTACTGGCAAAATGCTTGTACAAAGTGCCTTTTGCCAAATCCAGCTGCAACGCCAAACTGTCTAAGGTCAAATCCCCTTCGCCAGACTCCAAAAGCAGTTGCTCTGCGGTCTGCAAAATGTTTTTTTCTCGCAGTTCAAACTGCTGTTTACGACTTGTCATCAGTTGCCCTTTTGTTATCTAGTCAATTTTAAACCATGACAAAACATATCAAAATTGCTTATTTTTTGCAAGTTGCAATCGGTATGTTTAGCGATTTTTACTAAAATCTTGGCGTATTTTTGGTATATTTTTGGCAAACTTTCGGTAAATGCTTGGCAAATTTTTAACACATTTTTGGCAAATTGTGAATAAATACTTAGCAAAATCTTGCCAATATTCGCTTTTGATGGTGGCGATGATAAATTTATCAAGGTTGTTACAATTTAGTGCCAAATTTATGTGAATAATTGTTCACTTTTATAGTGATTTATGATAGCATGATTGATGTGGTTAATCGCCCAAAAGCTTTGTTATCGCTTGCTTTGTTTTTAGGTTTTATTTTTATCACATTGACCAAGCTTGTATGAATTTTTGGAATGATTATCCAGTTTTTAAAAACTTTATGTTTATCTAAACTTTGTTCGTTCTTTTTTGGTTTGCCACCTTTTATAGGATATTATCGTTTATGAGTATCGAACGCAATCCTGAAGCCTTTAAAAACGCCCCCATCAACTGGGTGCCTGCCATTGTGCTATTATCAACGCCGCTGCTTGCCATCATTTTGGTGCCTTGGTATCTGTGGCATCATGGGGTCAATCCTGCCGTTTGGACTGCTTTTGCGGTATTTATGGCATGGACGGGCTTATCCATCACCGCAGGTTATCACCGCCTGTGGGCCCACAAATCCTACGAAGCACACCCAATTGTCAAATATTTCTTGCTTTTGGGGGCGACTTTGGCGGTGCAAAGTTCTGCCTTTGACTGGTGTTCTGGGCATCGCACGCATCACCGCCATGTCGATGATGAATATGATGATCCATACTCGGCACGCCGTGGTTTTTGGTTTAGCCATATGGATTGGATGCTGCACAAATATCCAAGCGGTCAATACGACTACAAAAATATCCCTGATCTTAAAAAAGACAAACTGCTGAGCTTACAACATCGCTATTATGGCTTTTGGGTGATTATCACCAATGTCATCGTCGTCGGTGCTGCCGGCCTAATCACTGGCGATATGCTGGGGACTTTTTTGATTGCTGGGCTGTTACGCTTGGTATTGACGCATCATTTCACTTTCTTTATCAACTCGCTGTGCCATATGTTCGGTACACGCCCTTATACCGATGAAAACACCGCACGAGATAATCCGCTGCTGGCCATCGTAACTTGGGGCGAAGGTTATCACAATTACCATCATTATTTCCAATACGACTATCGCAATGGCGTCAAATGGTGGCAATACGACCCAACCAAGTGGTTCATCGGTCTGCTGTCTAAGATTGGCTTGGCGGATAATCTAAAACGAGTGGACGACTTGACCATCAAGCACGCCGAAGTTACCATGCAGTTTAAGCGTGCCCAAGCTCGCATCGCCAAAGGTGCTGAACCAAGTTTGGACGAGCGTTTGGCGGCATTTAAAGAACGCATCAGTGCCGAATATGACGAATTTACCAAAACTGTCGAAGAATGGCACGCCCTAAAAGCCCAAGCCATCGAGCTTAAGCGTGCCGCCATCGCTGATCGCCTACAAGAAGCGGACGACAAGCTCAAAGCCCAATATGTCCAAGTTGAACAAAAAATCTTGGCACACAGCAAGCACATTGAGCAGGCATTTTTACAATTAAAAGGTAAAACTGCCAAAGTCTAACGGCGGCTGATTTTAGGTAAATTTGTCAGATAGCCTGCAAGACAACTTGCTTTAGCGACCCTTTGCCTTTATGATGGGCAAAGGGTTTTTTATCAGTAATAACAACTGGGCATGGCGTGATGAAATTTGTGCATGATTATCTAAAACACGATGACCGTCTGTATCGGCATATCGCACCAACACCGCTTGACAATCCCAAATTGGTGGCAATCAACCAGCGATTGATTAACAAATTGGGCTTAGCGACACTGGATAATCATCACTGGTGCGATGTCATCAGTGGGCGTCTGTCAGCACTTGCGGCATTGAGTGAGCATGGGCTGCAGCCGATTGCCATGGCGTATGCAGGGCATCAGTTTGGGCAGTGGGCAGGTCAGCTTGGCGATGGGCGGGGACTACTGATTGCCCAACTTACCGATGCTGATGGCCGCTTGATTGATTTGCACCTAAAAGGTGCTGGACGCACGCCCTACTCACGCCACGGCGATGGGCGAGCGATGCTGGCAAGCAGTATCCGTGAATATCTGGGCGGCCATGCCCTGACTCATCTTGGTATTGGCTCATCAGATGCCATTGGGCTTGTCGTCTCTGATACACCAATCTACCGCCAGTCCGTTGAGCAGGCGGCGGCGTTATTGCGTGTGAGTGATTGCCATGTGCGTTTGGGGCATTTGCAATGGGTGGCAATGTACGCCCCAGATTGTTTAATAAAATTTATCAATCTCATCGCCCAAAGCTACTACCCCGAGCTGTACGACGCCGCCACGCAGACGGTGGATTTGGCTGGCTTGATGGCACACATCGCCAAACGCACTGCCAAGATGATTGCCCAGTGGCAGCTGATTGGCTTTAGTCATGGCGTGATGAATACTGATAATTTAAACATCACTGGCACGACTTTGGACTTTGGGCCATATGGTTTTATGGAAGGCTTTAACCCCACTTGGATCAATAACCACTCCGACCACCACGGACGCTACTGCTACCAAAATCAGCCGATGATTGGCCATTGGAATTTGGCAACTGCCTTTAAAAGCCTAAAGCATTTGACCACCCAAGATGACATCGATCACGCCTTGGCTGATTATGAGCAAGTCCTAACCGACACTTATCAAAATGGGCTGTGTCACAAACTTGGCTTTGATGGATTTGGCAAATTTGATCAATTGGCAGATTTTAATCATTTGGATAATTTGGGTTGTTTAGATAACTTAGACAATAACCACACAGCCGATGCCCAAGCTCAAGCGACAATCCTTGATTTGGGCTATCGGTTACTGGCATTAATGCAGACGCACCGTCTAGACTACACCAATACCTTTCGCTCACTGATTGCCGTGCTTGATGATGGCGACAACCCTTTGTGTTATGCTCACGAATACCGCCTACTGCAGACACTGATGCACGCTCTGCCACATGATGCTCACGAACATTGGCACGCTTGGGCGGCTGATTATCGTACATTGATTGGGCAAATCAGCAACAAAGATAACGCCATCGCCATCATCAGTCGCATCAATCCTGTCTATATCCTACGAAATCACATGGCTCAAAAAGCCATCGAACACGCTGACGCTGGCGATTTTGGCGAAGTGGCACGGTTATTTGCCCTACTAGAACAGCCATATCAGACCCAAAGCTGTGCCACTGCCAACGACACACGCATGGCACTGCCTGATGAAGCCGATCCAGTCAGCTGCTTATCCTAAGGCACTGGATAAGACATTGGACACTGTTGGCATACTGGCGGCAAATGGCAATCAAATCATTATCCATCAGCGATAAAGCATGAATAATTGTGCAAATTTGCAACACTTTCACATTTTTGTGCATATTTTTGTTAAAATAGCCCATAATTTGGCTGTGTGGGTTTAACCATGTTAAGTATTTATTTATTAATTCCTTTAAGCCTGATGTTGTTTGTGGTGGCGATTTGGGCGATTTATTACGCCGTCAAGTCCAATCAATTCGAAGATTTGGACAATGCCCCTGAGCAAATTATCCTGGACGACCGTCAAGCACGCCGCAAAAATCTCCCAACAACCAACAAGGACAAACCATGACCACTGCACTGATTTTTGCCGCCTTAAGCATGGGGCTACTCGGTTCGCCGCATTGTCTGGGTATGTGTGGCGGTATTGTGGCGGCTTTTGGCATCTCGATGCAAGGCTCACCTGCCAAAAAAACCTTATTAATACTCAGCTATCACATCGGACGCTTGGGCAGTTATGTGGCCTTGGGCTGGGTGGTGGCGACTTTTGGTGAGCATGTGCTTGCTCCTTTATTGGCAAACAGTGTCATGCCAAAATACCTGCTTGGCGGTGCGTTGGTGCTCGCTGCTTTATTAATGCTTGGCGTGCCCACCCTTAGCCGCCTTGAAAAAGCAGGCTTGGGACTTTGGAATGCTCTATCGCCGATACGCAGTAAAGTGCTGCCCATCAATAACCTACCCAAAGCACTGGCAGCAGGACTGCTGTGGGGATTTTTGCCCTGCGGTTTGGTTTATGGGGCGTTGGGTGTGGCATTGGGGCTGGCAGCTGGTGGACAAGCAGGATTGACCGCCACCGCCTTTATGCTGTTTTTTTGGTTGGGGACTTTGCCGATGCTGCTTGCCACAGGCACGGTTGTCACATGGCTAAAATCCAAAATCCACACTTTCAACTTGCGTAAATTCAGCGGCGTGGTGATGCTCATCTCAGGGCTTGCCATTGCTTTTAGCATGCCGATTATGCAAATGATGCACGGCGGCCACGACCACGCCCATATGCATGGCTCACACATGATGCACGACCATGGCGAACATGACCATAGCCAACATGGACACGACAGCCATCATCACATGCATGGCGAATCACACGCACATCATGAGCATCATCACCATGATCATTAATACAAAATCATTGATATGACAAAATAACAGGTAAGCAAATCGCCAATCATTAAACTTAGCACCACTTTTGGGATTTTATTCATTGTCATTCATAAGCCCTAAGTGGTGCGTTTTATGGCAGTTTTTTAATAACTTTTTAACCAATAAATCATTGGTAAATAGGCAGTCAATTTGCCAAATCTTTTAAAATTTTTAAACTAAAATTGATATTAACATTGGCAATGCCAAACAGTTTTAGCAAAATTTTTGATTGATTTGCTATTTTTTTAATCACTACCGCAGTATGTATCATCAGATCAAACCACCACCCAAAAGATAGCCCAAAAAAAAGCAGCCCAAATCGGACTGCTTTTTATCATTGCCAAATTGGCTTGGCTTGATGGTATCACCAGTAATTATCTCTGGTGATTACACTAGTAGTTACGCTGGCAATTACAGGATACCGTAGGCAACCAAGGCGTTGGCAACTTGGGTAAAGCCTGCGACATTCGCACCTGTCATGTAGTCAATCGCACCTTTGGTTGTGCCGTATTTTTCGGCAGCGGCACGAGAGTTGTCATGGATATTTTTCATGATATTTTTTAGCTTCTCGTCAAGCTCAGCAAAGCTCTTGTACTGACGCACTGAGTTTTGGCTCATTTCTAGACCAGAAACCGCCACACCGCCAGCGTTTGCTGCTTTGCCCGGTGCATAGGTAACGCCGTTTTCACGCACCACATCAATGGCTTCGGCAGTCAGTGGCATATTCGCCCCTTCAGCGACATATTTGACACCGCCAGCGACCAATTGCTTGGCTTCTTCGGCATTGACTTCATTTTGGGTGGCACATGGCAAGGCAACATCAGCAGCAAATTTCCAAGGTTTTTCGCCAGCCAGCCATTCGCCGCCAAACTTCGCCACATACTCAGACAGTGGCTTGCGTGCGTCTTTTTGGGCTTTTACCCAGTCGATTTTTTCTTGGGTAAAACCATCGGCATCGTACAAAGTGCCTTGAGAGTCTGAGAAAGTGATGACTTTACCGCCCAACTGCAAGGCTTTTTCGGCAGCGTATTGTGCCACATTGCCTGCACCTGAAACTAGGACAGTTTTACCATCTAGGCTGTCGTTGTTGGCTTTTAGCATATAATCCAAGAAATACACCAAACCATAACCTGTCGCTTCGGTGCGAATCAAGCTGCCACCAAAGCCCACGCCCTTACCAGTCAAAACACCTTCGTATTCACGAGTTAAGTTTTTGTACATAGCGAACATATAGTTCACTTCACGACCGCCAACACCGATGTCGCCTGCTGGCACGTCCATGTCTTTGCCGATATTTTTATGCAACTCACGCATGAATGCGTAGCAGAAACGACGGATTTCTGCATCTGATTTGCCTTTAGGGTCAAAGTCAGAGCCGCCTTTACCGCCACCCATTGGCAAGCCAGTTAGGGCATTTTTGAAAATCTGCTCAAAGCCCAAGAATTTTAGCACGCCTTCATTAACTGTTGGGTGAAAACGCAAACCGCCTTTATAAGGGCCGATGGCATTGCTGAATTGGACACGCCAGCCACGGTTTACTTGCACTTCGCCCTTGTCATTTTCCCAGTTCACACGGAAGCTGATGATACGGTCAGGCTCGCACAGACGCTCAAATACTTTTAGCTCGGCAAACTTGGGATTGTCGGCATAGACTTGCTCAATGGTCATGGCGACTTCTTGAACCGCTTGGATAAATTCAGGTTGGTGTGCGTAGTTTTTTTGAACATGTTCAACGGCAGATTGAATACTCATTTGCAAAAGCCCTCAAGGTTAGAGAAAAAGGGTAACATACCCAAGTTTGACCCCAATATTACAGTTTTTTATGAATGGCAGTTTTCAGCTTTTTATGATGAATGGTTGCTTATTCATCATGGATACATAATAAAAACTTGTAATATCATAAGCAAATATAATATACCTAGATTTTGCATAAATTACAAGCAGTTTTTTGGGCGTTATGTTGGGTATTTTTTTATAAAATAATGTACAAATTTTTGATACGATTTTGGCATGATGACAAATTTTTATCCAAATCTCATTAAGTTTTTATCAATTCTCATCATATTCATCAAGTTTTGCCAATTTTTACCAAAAATAACCTTTTTTTTTCTTTTGCAAAAAATCCCAGCAAAAACAAAAACCGCCATAAAACGCATTTGCAGGCATTTATGGCGGTTGGGGTTTAGGTTTTGTTGTTCTTGATTGTAGTTAGATTGATTTTATCAGCTCGATCATTGTCTTAATCATTGGCCAATGCCGTATCTTTATGATGGTTAAATAAAGTTTTTTGGAGTTCAGGCAATGCCAGCTGCATCATCTCACCGACTGCCATCTGCGGCTCGGACGGCTCAAAGCCCATCAAAATCTCACGCTCTTTGATTTTTGGGACAGCGGCATAAAACGCCTGCATGATGTCGCTGTTTTGTCGCATACTCTCGGCAAAAAACGCCCGCCCAAAATAAGTCATCTGTGCATCATCAGTACAGCCAAACGATGCTTTGTTCGCCTTAGAAGCGGTGATAATCAAAGTATAAGGGTCTTTTAGCACATCAATAAAACTGCCAGAATAGCAAGCAGAAACGACAATCACTCGCCAGCGGATACCAGATTGATCTAGGGCATTTTTTAGCCAAAACGGGTCAATTTGGCGTAAGCTCAGCGGCGGATTATTGACGGCAATCTCGCCTGTTGGCTCGTTGGACTCATTGACCGTGCCATGTGAGCTTAACACCATGAACAAAACATCTTCGTCCGTGTCCATACGCTCGGCGATGCGGTTTAGGCTCTGCTCGATGCCTGTGCGTGTGGCAATCGGATAATCGCCCCAAGTTTTGGGATTATTAATCAGTGTCAAAGAGCGTGTATTGGTGCCAAAGCGAACATCGAACAGCTGGCGAATTTGGGTAATTTCACTGGCGAACACATCTTGATCAGCATAGGCCGCCACGCCCAAAAAATACCAATCGTGCCGGCCTTTTTGTTGGACTGCCAAATTGTTCAGTGCCTGCTCAAACACTTGCGACTGGCGATAAAACGCTTCTTCGTCAAGCTCAATCACCACTTCATCGGTCTTAAAAATTGGCTGATTGATGGTGTTTTTTTGCCAAACTACCAATAGGGCAATGGTAGCAATCAGCATTAAAAGCCGCTCCCACCAAGGCCAGCCAAAGCGTTTGGCAAAAATCAGCAGCAATGCTGTCGTCTGCCAAACAAACAGCAGCAAAAACACCGTAGGCAAAATGCTGTGCAACCAATACGGTAGCCAAGCTTCATTTTCCAAAAACTGAATGCTACTTTGAAACAATACCAACAAGGTATCTGCCGCCAGCCACAAAATCGCTGGCACAAACAAGAGCGAATAATTCAGCGAACGCTGGGCAACAATAATCCCAGCGGCGACAATGATGGTCGGCCAAACCAGATAGCTGATGAGTCCTTGTTCGTTAAAATAGCTGTCAGGCGATGCCACCAGCCAAGCAAACAAAATATTGACCGACAACGCCACCAGCATAAAAAACACAAACTGGGCAAAGGTCGGCTTTGCCATGCCAAATGCTCGTGTGCTACCTGCCAACATCCACAAGGACGCACCCAGATTTGAGAAAAAATTTGAGAAAAAACCCATTGAACTTCCGAAAATCAGTGTCAAAAAGTTAAGCTATTGTAGCACATCACGCCGTATCAATGACCATATCAATAAAAATTTTATAGCATAACATCGACATTTGCCATCTAAAACCGCAAACTTGCCAGTCTGATAAACTGGCAAAGCCGATTTGTCAGCACCAACCATCATCAGCCATCATTTACCATCAACAAAGCCACCTTAACGATGGCTTCATTGATAATTACCAATCAACAATGAAAATTGGCGATTGCTGATTGATAGTTAATAATAGTTAGTGGTTGATAATTAGCCCATCAACAGCTTATTGACTCGCTTAAGGTAGCCTGCAGGATCGTCAAGCTGTCCGCCATCGGCAAGCAGTGCTTGGTCAAAAATCACCTGAGCCAAATCATCAAAATCTTGGCTGTTTTCTAACTTGCCAATCAATGGGTGATTTGGGTTAATCTCAAGGGTTGGCTTGACATCAGGCACAGGCTGTCCCATGGCTTTGAGCATTTGTACCATCTGCGGTGTCAGCTCACCATCGCCCACCACTAAGCAAGCAGGGCTGTCCACCAAACGGCTTGAAACACGCACATCTTTGGCACGCTCACCCAAGGTGGTTTTTAGCTTATCAACCACAGGTTTTAGGTTTTCTTCGGCTTGTTTGGCTTCTTGTTTTTCGGCTTCGTCCGTCAAATCGCCCAAATCCACCGCACCCTTGGCGATGTTTTGTAATGGCGTGCCGTCAAACTCGTGCATAAAGTTCATCGCCCACTCGTCCACACGAGATGTCATCAGAATGACTTCGATGCCTTTTTTGTTAAATAGCTCCAGCTGCGGACTGTTTTTGGCGGCGGTTAGGCTGTCGGCAGTCAGATAATAAATCGCCTTTTGTCCATCTTTCATGCGAGCCTTATAATCGCCAAAGCCTGTTGATAGCGTGTCATCGCTGCTGGTGGCATAGCGTAGCAGCTTGGCGATGCGATCTTGATTGCTCTGATCTTCGCCCAAGCCTTCTTTTAGCACATCGCCAAATTCACGATAAAAATCGGCAAATTTGGCTTGCTTGTCGGCATCTTCAGAGTTGGCAAGGCTGGCAAGCAAAGTCAAAACACGGCGAGCATTGCCGTCACGGATTGCCTTGACATCACGAGATTCTTGCAGGATTTCACGGCTGACATTCAGCGGCAAATCGGCAGTGTCAATCACCCCTTTGACAAAGCGTAAATACATCGGTAGCAGCTGCTCGGCATCCTCCATAATAAAGACACGCTTGACATACAGTTTTAGCCCACGCTGCTGCTCTCGTGCGTACAGATCCATTGGGGCTTTGCTTGGGATATACAAAAGCTGCGTGTACTGCACACGGCCTTCGACACGGTTGTGCGTATGAGCCAGCGGATCGGCGTAGTCATAGCTTAGGTTTTTGTAAAACTCGTGATATTCTTCGTCTGTGATGTCGCTTGGGCTGCGAGTCCATAGTGCATTGGCTTGGTTGATGGTTTCGTATTCGTCCGTTAGGATATATTCGCCCTTGCCCGTCGCTTGTCCATCATCGTCCAGCTCATCTTGCCAAACTTCTTTACGCATCAAAATCGGCAAGCTGATATGATCTGAATATTTATTAACCAACGCTTTGATGGTGTGGCGGTTTAAATAATTGGTCGCATCTTCGCCTTCGCCTGCGTACTCGTCTTTTAGGTGTAGCGTGATGGTCGTGCCACGGCTTGGCTTATCAATGGCTTGGGTGGTAAATTGCCCTGTACCATCAGACACCCAACGCACGCCACTGCTTGATGGCTCGCCAGCTTTACGGCTATCCACGGTGATGGTGTCGGCAACGATAAATCCTGAATAAAAGCCCACGCCAAATTGACCAATCAGATTGCCGTCTTTTTTGTCGCTTTCGGACAATTTGTCCAAAAACGCCTTAGTGCCTGATTTGGCAATCGTCCCCAAGTGCTCGATGGCGTCCACTTGGTTCATGCCGATGCCGTTGTCGCTGATGCTGATGGTGTTGGCGGCTTGATCAATATCAATGCGAATGGCAAGCTCGCCATCGTTTTCGTACAGGCTGTCATCGCTTGTCGCCAAAAAGCGTAATTTGTCGCAAGCGTCCGATGCGTTAGACACCAATTCACGCACAAAAATATCGGCATTTGAATACAAAGAATGCGTTACCAAATGCAACAGCTGTGCCACTTCAGCTTCAAAATGATGGGCGGTTTGTTGATTGACATCACTCATGATGATTGCTCCGTTTTCTATTTTGTTAATTTGATGGATAAAAATTTGATGATGATAAAAATAAGGATAATTGCCAATTTTTCAAGTCAAATTCTCACATCAAAAATGCCATCAGAAAAAAAATCTTCAATCAAAATTTGTCAATTTGCACAATTTGCACAATTTGCCAGATTTGTAAGAGTTGTCAGATTTTAAAATTTATCAATAAAATTTAGCCCATCAAACGGCGTAACTGCTGGCAATATTGCTCATCATCAATCACATCACCATGCCAGCGATACCAATTTGGCTTGGCAGCGATTTTGTCAAGCAAGCGAGACACCGACAACGCCACATCTGCCGCTTGCGGCTGAAAATCTTGATACAACCGCCCATCAATCTGCTGACGAAAATTGACGATGTCGTCTTTTGGCGTAAATTGATATTGTCGCCGCTGCAGCTCTGCCTTTAACAAAAAATAACGCCGCTCAACAAAAGCCAATTTGTCATAAAAAAAGCACACATGCCCCGTACCCAGCCGATAGCTGTCGGGGACTTTTTTAAGAATATCTGCCAAGCGATGCTTTTGGCAAGCACGCTGCACCAAAACAAAAATGCGAGTAATTTCACGATATTCAGCAAATAAATGCTGATCGGTTAATAAATCAGGGTCAATCAAATTTACACGAGTCACGGTTTGCACCATTATTAAATAGCAAATTTAAAATTCAAATAAATTCAAATTAAATTAAAATTGCTTGGTTGATTAAAATTTGTTAAGATTGATTCAGGTGAATTTAAGTAAAATAAAGCACTTATCCACAAGATAATCAAAAGACAACCAAGGCAGTGCTGCCCAAACCAATTGGCATAACACAAAACTTACAAAAATTTCGTGGGTAGGCGGCACTTAATTACCAATAAAAACTAGCTATTCTACCCACAACCTAGTAAAATAACCACCAGATTTATAGCAAGCAAGCATTCTTATGTCGAACAATTCTTTTTCTGCGTCGCTGATTGCCATCATTGTCAAGATTTTGTTGGCGATTTTGGCATTATTGGCAATTTTGATTTTGGCTTTTCCGATTGGCTTTTATGGTATGGCGATGTACCTTGAGCCGACTTTGCCCAATATCAAAAATATTGACAATGTCAAGTTTGAAATGCCGTTACAGATTTATACTGCCGATAATAAACTCATCGGTCAATACGGCAGCCGTTACTCTTTGCCGGTAACTTTTGAAGAAATTCCGCCGCATATGATTCATGCGTTTTTGGCAGCAGAAGACGATACCTTTTTTCAGCACAGCGGTATCAGTGTCAAGGGTATGGGGCGTGCATTGACCGAAGTGGTTACTGATAACGAATCACAAACTGGTGGCTCAACCATCACCATGCAGGTGGCAAAAAACTACTTTTTAAGCCCTGAACGCACCATCGATCGCAAATTGACCGAATTGTTCATTGCTCGTAAAATCGAAAACGAACTCACCAAGAACCAAATTTTGACCCTGTATGTCAATAAAATCTACCTTGGCGAGAACGCTTATGGCATTCAGGCGGCAGCACGCCGTTATTATAGCAAGCCATTGCAAGAGCTGAGTATTGCTCAGATGGCGATGATTGCTGGCTTGCCAAAAGCCCCATCTGCCTATAACCCCGTGGTCAATCCTGAGCGTGCCATGGAACGCCGCAACTGGATTTTGGGGCGTATGTTTGAAGAAGGCTTTATCAGTGCTGCCGAGCGTGATGCCGCCATCGCCGAGCCGATTAACCTAAATCTATACCGAGAAAAGCTGGATATGAATATGCCATATCTGGCAGAGATGGCTCGCTCATCGCTGGTTGAGCGTTATGGCGAAGCGGTGATGGATTCTGGCTGGCGTGTCCAGACCACGGTTGATAGCCAATCACAGCTGGCTGCCGACAAAGCATTGGTCAGCGGTCTGCGTAGCTATGACCGTCGCCATGGTTGGCGTGGTGTCGAAGCCGAAGAAGGCGAGCTTGCTGGTCGCAAAAACTTTGACAACATTTACCCTGCCAAAGTGACCAAAGTATCTAACAATGGCTTTGAAGCCGAGCTACAATCTGGCGAAAAAGTCAATATCGGCTGGTCTGGCATGAGCTGGGCGCGCCGCTATTACAGTGCCAACCATGTGGGCGGCGGTTATAGTAACGCCCATCAGATGGTCAAAGTCGGCAACATCGTCCGCATCTCACCGCTTAACGAAGCCAAAACCGCATGGAAAATGGAATCTATCCCCAAAGTACAAGGGGCGTTGATTTCGCTAGATCCAGAAAATGGGGCGTTGCGTGCGGTGGTCGGTGGTTTTCACTTTAATCACAGCAAATTTAACCGTGCTACCCAAGGCTATCGTCAGCCCGGCTCTATCATCAAGCCGTTTGTTTACTCGTCTGCCCTAGAATCAGGCAAGCACACGCCAGACAGCATGGTCTCGGACGCTGCCATTCGTGTCGGCAGCTGGCGACCAAAAAATGCTGATGGTCGCTACACAGGCAATATGACGCTACGCCGTGCGTTGGCATTATCACGCAACACCCCAGCTATTCGTTTGCTGCGTTCGGCAGGCATTGACGAGACACGCCACTTGATGAATGCCATGGGCGGTCTGGAAATGGAGCGTATGCCATCGACGCTGGCACTGGCATTGGGTGCTGCCGAAGTAACGCCACTACAAATGGCAACAGGGTTTTCGACCATTGCCAATGGCGGCCATCGCATTCAGCCGTATTTTGTGGAGCGAATTTATAATTTCCACAACGATGTGATTTATCAAGCCAATCCATTGCAGGCGTGTGCCTTGTGCTTTAACGAACATCTGCAAGCCAAAAACGCCAAGCTGGCAGAAGAGTTTGAAGCCCAAAAAGCCCAAGCCACAGAACAGCCAGCCGCTGGCACACCAGCAGGCGACCGACTCAATCCAAAAGCTGCACCGCAGTATATCGCCGCCACACAAGCACCCCGTGTGCTGTCGCAAGAGACTTCTTACAACATCTCTAACATGATGCGTGAAGTCATCACCAGTGGTACGGCTCGCCGTGCCCGCGCCTTAGGTCGTGGCGATGTCGGTGGTAAGACAGGTACGACCAACCTTGCCAAAGACGCTTGGTTTGCAGGCTTTCACCCAACCCAAGTGGCGGTCGTCTGGGTTGGCTTTGATACACCATCACCGCTAGGGGCTCACGAATTTGGCGGCGTGGCAGCCTTGCCGATTTGGGTGGACTTTATGCGTCATGAATTGCGTGGCAGACCGAACCAATGGGTCAGCAAAGAAGATCGCTCAAAAGCGGTCAAATCCACCCAAAAAGTGATTGATTTAAAAGATTAAACCGCTTGACAGCCAGCTTATCTTTTGCACCAATCCAAACTTAAGCCCAAACCCAAATATTTTCTTGGGTTTGGGCTTAAATTTGGTGGCGTTGATGAGATGATTTGATGAAATGCCATGAATTAAATTGATAACATCATGGCAATTTGCCCACACTGTTTGGCTTTTATTTAAATTTACATGAATAATTCATCAAGTTATAATTAAGTAAAAGCCAAATAAAAATCAAGCCATCTGAGTGTTTTGGGCAGTTTGGGCGATTTGGGGTGTGCTTAGCACACGGCTGTGTAGGCGTGCCAAACCGTCCTGCATCGCCTGCTGCAAAATCTCCGTCAGCTCACGCTGATCTCGCCCATCAGGATAAATCGGTACCAAAGGCAGCACATAGGCGGTGATGCCTTTGGTGTCGGCAACCGCTTTTAGACTCTGCACCATCGTACGCTCGCCATAGTACGCCGCTTCATCGGACAGCTTGCCATCTTGATTGACATAGGCGATAACCATCGGACAAATCGGCAAATCGGTATCTATCGCCGCCTTGAGCAATTTGCCATAGATTTTTTTGATTTGCTTGCCGTCTGTGGTGGTCGCTTCGGGGAAAAATACCACCGATGAGCCATTTTGTAAAAAATCGGCAATTTGTCGGCTGACATCGCCAGCATCACCTGAGCCACGCTGGATAAATAGCGTGCCTGCCGCTCTCGCCAATCGCCCAAAAATCGGCCACTGTGCGATTTCTGCTTTTGATAAAAAAAACGCCGGAGCGACACTGCCAACCACTGGAATGTCCAGCCACGATACATGGTTACTCGCCCACAAGCCGTGTACCTGCGGCACTGGCTCGACTTGCACGACCGTAACGCCGAATGAATTTGCCATTTTTTGGCAAAATTTTTGGATATAAGGTGTCAGTTTCTTGCGTGGCACTTCATCGCCAAACGCCCCTGCCCGATACGCCATGCCAAAGCCGCCCAGCAAAGTACTGGTCAAGCCGACCGCTGCTCGAGTTCGCCGATATTGATTGCTGATAAAATTCATAGTGTTTGCCTAGCTGTCTATTTTGACGATACAGACTAAACCCAAACTCAAAAAAAATCAAGTATTTTAGTTTACATTTGTAAGTTGATTTGTAAATCTGTTTGTCTTATTTATCAAAGTTGGGCAAAATGCCAAATTATTTTATCGGTGGTGGTTTCAATCAGCAATCGCTTTTTTATCAAAATCCGCCCCAATCAATGCCAGCACAAAGCCTAGCTGATCGTCCAAGGCACGCTGTTTTTGGGCAACCAAAGCCGCACCGCCATCGCCACGCCATTGGTACAGATACGCCTGCATCAACGCGTCGGACAACCGCTTGGCAAGACTGCTGTCATTGGTGGAATTGTTTTCATTGGTAGGATTGCCATCATCAGTTTCCAGTTGAGCCAACGCACCAGCACGCTTTAGGGCTGCCACAAGCTCATGGCAATTGGTGTCATAGCTGCCCATGATAATCGGCTTGCCCAAGCTGGCAGGCTCGATGGGATTATGCCCACCGACAGGCACGAACGATCCGCCCACCACCGCAATATCTGCTACTTGATACCACGCCATCAGCTCACCCATGCTGTCTGCCAAATACACTTGGGTATCCTTGGTGATTGGCTCGCCCAATGAACGGCGTGCCACGGTCAGATGGTTATCAAGGCACAGCTGATACACGCTATCAAATCGCTCTGGGTGGCGTGGTACCAAAATCAGTAAAGCATCGGCAAATTTATCCAAAAACCGCCGATGTGCCTGCAGTGCCAACAGCTCTTCGCCATCGTGTGTGCTTGCCATCACCCAAAGGTGCGTTTTGCCAGCTTGGGCGATTTGCTGCGTGGCCTGCTTGGCAAGGCTTGCCTGCTCATCGCTGATGGTGCTGACACTGACCCATTTTAACGAATCCGCCAGTGCCACATGAGCCGCCCCCAAGTCGGTGAATCGCTGTACCGATGCCGCATCTTGGGCGATGACGCCATCAAGATTTGCCATCATCGTTTGGCTGACTTTGGCAAATTTGGCATAGCCTTGGTAGGATTTTTCAGTCAAACGAGCATTAACCATCATCGTCTTAATCCCACGGCGGCGGCAAGCATACAGCGTATTTGCCCAAAGTTCAGTCTCAATAAACATCACCGCCAGTGGCTGCACATGATCCAAAAACCGCTCAAGCACCGTAGGCTTATCCACAGGCACAAAGCTGTGCATCGCCCGCCCAAACTCTATCTGCTTGGCAAACAGTTTGGCAGCACGCTCAAAACCTGTCTGCGTAGTACTGCTGACCCACAACCCATAGCCTAAGCCCAGCAAACGCACAAGCAGCGGATAAGCGGTGTTCAGCTCGCCCAGCGACACCGCATGACACCAAATCACGCCACGCACGCCCTTTGGCGTTGGCAAATACTGCTCACCAAATCGCTCGGCAAGCTCTCGCTTGAGCGTTGCTCGAGTTTTGGATTTTTTGATGACTTTTTGCCGATAAAACGGTGCTAGCAAATTGATGGCAACACGGTAATACAATGGCGGCTTGATGGCAGTTGTGGTCATGGTGATTTAATTTTTATAAAAATTGGATTATTTGATAAAGCCAATCTCATCAAATAAAACACAAATGGTCAAAATCGTGATTAAAATAAGCTTGGCAATTTAGCAATTTAGCAATTTAGCAATTTAGCAATTTAGCAATTTAGCAATTTAGCAATTTAGCAATTTAGCAATTTAGCAATTTAGCAATTTAGCAATAAATAGTTTAGCAAAATGCACATGAATAAATTGGCAAATTACCCAAGATTAGCAAAAATTTTCGCTTTTTTTTGGGCAATTTGCCATATTTTCATCAGCATACCAAACCATCAAAGCAATGATAAAATCGCCCCAACAGTTTAGCAGCTTATCCGTTTATCATGCCCAATTAGGCTTATTCGCTTAACATATTGCCCAAAAACTCCAAAACATTTTTTGAGCCAGCTTGTTGTTGTAGCTGGGTTAGCTTGTCTTTGACCATCGTTTTGGCTTGGTCGTGCAAAGTGTTCCAGCGTGCCAATGCCGACAGCAAGCGTGCCGCTAACAGCGGATTGGTCGCATCTAAACGCAGCACCGATGACAAATACAAGTCCATGCCTTCTGCCGTCCACAGCTGCACAGGCTTGGCTGCCAACGCCCCCAAAGTCGTACGGACACGGTTTGGCGTGTTATAGTCATAATCGTCTCGTGCCATCAGCTTGGCGATGTCCGCCACACTTGTCTGAGCAGACAACGCCTGTACGCTAAACCATGAATCAATCACCAGCTCTTCGGCGGCAAATCGCTCATAAAAGTCCGCCAAATACGCTGCTTTTTCGTCCAGATTGTGATCCACAATCGCCGACAATGCCCCCAAACGCTCGCTCATACAGCTGGCGTGGTTGTACTGATGATACGCATCTGCACACGCCGACGTATCGCCTGCCGTCAAACGCAAATCCAGCAACACATTGCGTAGCAAGCGGCGGCCACGAGCGTCTGGCGTATCTTCATAAGGAACAATCGGCAAGGCTTGGTACCACTGACCCAGCTTGTCCGCCAAGCCATCGGCGATGAGCTTGAGCAATTGATCACGGCGAGCCTTGACTTTGACTGGGTCATAATCGCTGTCATACGCCATCGCCAGCTCTTTTTGGCTAGGTATGTCAAACAAGCGAGCTGCCAGCATCGGATCGGTCGTTAGCAGTGATTCGGTCGCCGCTTTTAGCACCGAAACGATATTATCGGCACGATCCAAGCTGCCAAACAGCCAGCGATTGACCAAAGTTTGCACCGCTTGCCAACGGTTAAATCCTTGATTTTCAAACGCCACCAATGCCATCAAATCTTCATCGGTGTACTCAAAATCCAGCTTGACAGGTGCAGAAAAATTGCGTAATACCGACACCACAGGGCGAGCATTTGCCGACAGCTTGATGTCATCAAACACAAAATCAGCACTGTCTGTGGTCAAAAGCAGCATTTTTGATGCCAAAATTTGCCCTGTTTGACTGTCAAAAATCGCCGTATCCACAGGAATTGGCAAGGCAATCGGTGCATCATAATTGGGAACATGGCGAGTTTTTTGGGACAGGCTGACCACCACCGAACCACCCTTGACGCACGCACTGCCTGACAACACTGGCGTACCCGGCTGACGATACCACGGCAAAAAGTCCATCACTTTGACATCTGCCACCGACAAAGCGGACAAGAAATCTTCAACCGTTACCGCCTGCCCATCATAGCGAGCAAAATATTCATCTGTGCCTTGACGGAACTTATCTTCGCCTAAAAAATTGGCAATCATTCGCACGATTTCCGCCCCTTTTTCATAGACGGTCATGGTGTAAAAGTTGTTAATTTCTACAAAACTCTCTGGGCGTACAGGGTGTGCCAAGCTGCCTGCATCTTCGGCAAACTGTGCCGAACGCAGCAATGCCACATCTTCGATTCGTTGCACCGCTTTGGAGCGAAAATCGCCTGAAAAACTTTGGTCACGAAATACCGTAAAGCCTTCTTTTAGGCACAGCTGGAACCAATCACGGCAAGTGATGCGGTTGCCTGTCCAGTTATGAAAATACTCGTGAGCAATCACCGATTTGACTCGAAAACTGCGTTCGTCCGTGGCGGTCTCTGGGCTGGATAACACGCAGCTGGTGTTAAAGATATTTAGACCCTTATTTTCCATCGCACCCATGTTAAATTGACTGGTTGCCACGATCATATAGCGATCAAGATCATAAGCTCGCCCATAGTTCACTTCGTCCCATTTCATGGCGTCTTTGAGTGCTTGCATGGCGACATGGCATTTGTCGATATCGTGTGCCACAGCGTACAGCTCAAGCAGCACTTGTCTGCCTTCCATCGTGGTGTAGCTGTCTTGTAGCACAGATAAATTGGCAATCACCGCAGCGAACAGATAGCTGGGTTTTTTGGTGGGGTCATGCCAAATGGTATAATGGCGTGCGTCATCAACATCGCCTGATTCGACAAGGTTGCCATTGGCAAGCAAAGTACCAAAGCTCTTGGGGGCTTCTAGGCGAGTGGTGTATTCTGCCAGCACATCTGGGCGGTCAGGAAAAAAGGTAATCTTGCGAAATCCTTCAGGCTCACACTGCGTCACAAACATCATCTCATCGCCTTGCCCTGATTGGTATAAGCCTTCAAGCGTGGTGTTAGTCTGCGGTTTGATGGTAACTTTGGTCTCAACCACCGCCACATCAGGGGCATCGATGATGGTTAGGCTCTCATCGTCCAAGCGATAAGCCGCAGCGTCCAAAACTTCACCATTTAGGCGAATTTCATCAAGCGACAGCCCACGCCCCAGCAGCACCAAATCGCCCTTGTCCGCTCGCACCATCGCCAAGCGTGCATCAACCGTGGCATGCTCTTGGTACAGTTTGATATCCAAATCCACCTTGTCCACTTGATACGCTGGCGGCGTGTAGTCCTTTAGGTAGATTTTTTGGGGAGTGTTGGTCGGTGTACTCATCAGATTTATCCTTAATTGAGAAAAGTTGTCAAAAATGGCTAAATAGTACCAAAATTTCCAGCATTAAGCAATTTTACCCCACCACTTTTGCCATCTTTTGGGTAGATTTTATCGATTGGATAACTTGATTAGACCAATTGAGTAAATTTGTCAAAAAATTCTTGTAAAATGTTGGTAAATTTGTCATTATATTTACATCTGTTTGCAGTTGTGAAAGATTTGCAATCATCGCCTGCTTTTACTTCACTTACCATAAACTGATTGTAAAAAATAATAAAAGGTGCTTTATGCCATATCAACTTCATCTAAAACTGACCGCCATTGCTGGTATCTTGGCGGCTGTCGCCATGACAGGCTGTGCTCATAAGCCCACTGGCAATGTCGTGGTCGCTCCCAATGTCGCTGTGCCGACAGGCTACACAGGCGCGGTCTATACTGGCACGCCACTGGTGCAGAATTCTGATGCCATCAAGTCAGCGGCGGCAAGTTTGCCAAGTTTGGTGCATTTTGATTTTGATTCTGATGTCATCAAGCCACAAGCGGCGGCGGTGCTTGATCAGCAAGTCAAATTCTTAAGCGAAAACCAAACCGCTCGAGTGCTGGTCGCAGGTCATACCGATGAGCGTGGCAGCCGTGAATACAACATGTCGCTGGGCGAGCGTCGTGCCGCTGCCGTGCGTAGCTATCTTTTGGGTAAAGGTGTCAATCAAGCCAATGTAGAAATTGTCAGCTTTGGCGAAGAACGCCCATTGGCAGCAGGCTCAACCGAAGAAGCGTGGCTACAAAATCGCCGTGCCGAGCTGTCTTATTGATTCAGATTTAATAAAATTTGATAAAATTTAACAAGACTTGATAAAAATTTGGCAAATCGGCACGAAGCTCAACCAAGCCGAGCCAATCATCAAAAAAGCTCAAAGCGATTTTGGGCTTTTTGTGATTTTTAGCCCAAATCGCACGCAAAAAAAAATACACGCCAAACGCCCATGACAGCCACCGATTTGTATCATTCACCCTGCCTAATCCGCCCTACTGATGGCGTGATTATCGCTCATGCCATGATGCGTGCCAAGGTGCGTGCTGATGATGTCAATTCAAAAAATCTCACCCAAAAAACCACCCACCGCCAGCGACAATCCGCCAGTGTGCGTGCTTTACTTGCCCAAGTAATGACAGATTGCGGCATTGTGGGTAATTTTATTGATGGGCAATTTCCCTATCAAATCATCAGCGATAACGCACGGCATTTTGTCAGCTTTAGCCACTCTGGACACGCCATCGCCTTGATTGTCGCCGCCACGCCCTGTGCCATCGACATCGAACAAAACACCGTCAATCCTGCCATCGCCGAGCGGTATTATCACGCCAATGAGCTGGACATCATCAAAGCCAATCCCAGCCATGCCCAGCATGATATTGACACGCTGTGGCGGCTCAAAGAATGCGCCATCAAGCTGTCTGTTGGCAAACTGCACGCTGGTATGCAGGCGGATTTTTCGGCATGCTTGGCAGGCATTCACCGCACCCAGCCTGTTCTGATTGACCATCAGCAGTGGCGTATTTATAATGAGCCAACCGACAGGCTGACGGCAGTTTTTGAATGCAACATTTGAGCGGTTTTTAAATATTACCCAAAACATATTTAAAAATCACTGCGATCAACTTGGCAAACGGATTGGTAAATAAAGCGGTTAGTAAAATTGTCGGCAGAATTATTGATAAAATGGGCGGTATCAGATTGTTCAAATTTGGCAAATTTTAACATTGATAAAAATTGGTACAGTGGATAAAGTTGGCAGAATTGTTAAAGTTAATAAAATTGCTAAAATTGGCAAATGCAAACCTGCCAACATTTGCTTGATTTACCAAAAAGCAAAATCACCCACCGCTCTTGTAAAATGGACAATCAGCCCCATCTAAGCCAGACGGATAATCACAAATTTTTAAACTTTTTTTATATTGCTAAGATGAATCGCTATCATATTGGCGATTTTGGTATTAATAGTTTGGTATTAACAATTTTGATATTTAACATTTGGCATTTAACATTTTGGTTGGGGCAAATTGACGAGCGACAAGGTTATGATTTTTGACACTTTAGATAGCAGCGAACAGGCATTTTTTGCCCAAAGTTTATCAGCTCAGTTGGCACAGCTTGGTTTGGATAGTCAAACCGTGGCAAGTTTTTTTGATGCTCGGCAATTGCCCTGCCCCATGCCACTGCTCAAAGCCAAAATCACCCTGCGTGGCGTCGCTGGTGGTCAAGCTCTGTACCTTGTCGCCACCGACAAAAATTCACAAACCGATCTGATGGCATATTGCCAAAAAAACGCTCTGACGGCACACACTTGGCGAACCGATGGCGATGGCGGTGCGATTTATCATTTTATCATCATAAAGCCGCTGTAAGCTGTGTGATGCAGACGCACCAAAACCATGCCGCCTTATGCCAAACTTATGCCAAGCTCACACCAACACGCCCAAGGTTAGGCAAGTTTTACAGATTGTAAAAGTTATGTGATTTGTGCGGCAAACACTGGCGAATTGCCCAAAAATTACCTACAATAGCACTCAAGTATTTTTTATTATAATAAGTGAAAATAAAACAATGGCATCTAAACGCACCCACGATGATTATCACGACTATGATGGCTATGATAATCATGACGGTTATGACAGTTATGACTATGACGCTGATCTTGATGAGACGCTGATTGATGAGCTGGACGGCTTTGGTGAGCTTGATGACGAATACGCCCAAATTATCGATGATGATTTGGACGATTTGGACGACTATGCCGCCGCCCCAGCCGTCAGCACGGCGATTACTCCAGTTGCCAAAGCCACGCCTGCAATCAATCCGCACACCATCGCCACTCGTGATCTTGTGCCTGCCATGCCCACCCATCTGGCAGCCCCCGGGGTCAATCTGGGTGCGTATATCAACACCGTGCATCAGATTCCGATTCTCACGCCAGACGAAGAAAAAGCCCTAGCCGAGCGTTATTATCACGATGGCGATGTTGAAGCCGCTCGCCTGCTGGTCATGAGCCATCTGCGGTTTGTGATTCATATTGCACGCAGCTACTCAGGCTATGGCCTATCCCAAGCCGATCTGATCCAAGAAGGCAATCTGGGCTTGATGAAGGCGGTTAAGCGATTTGACCCCAATAAGGGCGTGCGTTTGGTGAGTTTTGCGGTACATTGGATTAAGGCAGAGATTCACGAATTTGTCATCAAAAACTGGCGTATCGTCAAGGTCGCCACCACCAAGGCACACCGCAAGCTGTTTTTTAATTTGCGCAGTCTCAAAAAATCCAACAATCAGCTGACACTGGACGAAGCCACCGCCATCGCTAATGATCTGAATGTTACAGTCGCCCAAGTGCTAGAAATGGAATCACGGCTGACCAGCTATGATGCGTCTTTTGAAGCCCAAAGCTCGGACGATGACGAAGGTCGCTATGCACCGCAGCTGTTCTTAGAAGATGCGGTCAATCCTGCCGATGTCATCGAAGAAGCCGACTGGGAAGAAAACACCACCACCGCACTCAAAGACGCCATGGACAGCCTAGACGACCGCTCTCGTGATATCATCACCCAACGCTGGCTGGCTGACCAAAAATCCACCCTGCACGAGCTGGCGGCGGTGTACAATATCTCCGCCGAGCGAGTCCGCCAAATCGAAAAAAACGCCATGGACAAAATCAAAGAAGCCATCACCCTTGACCGCATGATTTTGGAAGATTGAGCAAGTTATTAAAAACCAAACCTACGCCAAAAATTGGTGTATTTTTGCTAAATATGGTATAAATAGACTGCGTAATCACTCAACCACTGGCGACGATTGACCAAAAACGCCCGTGCTGAATGTGAGAGCGTCAAATAATTTGTAAATTTATCAAATCAAATGCTAAAGGTGATTTATGAACTGGCTAAAAATTGCCGCCGTCAATCTTGCCATCGGTGTGGCATTGGGGGCGTTTGGCGCTCATGGGCTAAAGCACTTTGCCGACCCTTATGCCATTGACATCTGGCAAAAAGCGACCTTATACCTGTTCGTCCACGCCTTAGGACTGCTTGCCATCGGTGTGCTGCACGCCGTGAGTCGCCACCGTCTGCATCTGTGTGCTGCACTCATGCAAGCTGGTATCGTCATCTTTGGTGGCAGTCTGTACGCCATCGCACTGGGAGCCCCCAAGTGGCTCGGAGCGATTACGCCAATCGGTGGCACGCTGTTTATCCTAGCGTGGCTGACGCTCGCCATCAAAAGCCCAAAACTCACCCACTCGCCCCACTAATCCGCCCACAAATCACCCAACCACCCAATCACCCAAGGACTGCCATGAAACAAATCACCCTAAACGGACAAACGCTCCAAGACGACAGCGACACCATCGGTCAGCTGCTCGATAAACACGCCCTAAACCAAGGACGCTTTGCGGTGGAAATCGATGGGCAACTGCTGCCCAAATCTCGCCTAAATACCACGCCACTGACAGACGGCATGAGCATCGAAGTGGTGCAAGCGGTCGGCGGCGGCTGATGTTTTTGCTGATTTACTGATTTGGCGGTTTGCTGGTTTTATTTATCAATAAAATTTAACCAAATATTAAAATTATTTTAACCAAAATCAGCACAAACAAAAATACCCAATGACAACCAAAATGCCTGTTAGTGATTATCATTGGGTATGGTTTTACTATCGCACAGCCGAGCGATTTTTGCAAGTGTTTTGTGGATTTTGATCCAAATTATCCGCCCAAGTGGTTTTTTATTTTATCAAATTCATTTTTGCCAAATTTTTATTTTTATATTTTCCCAATTTTTCAAAATTCAATTTTTCCAATTTTTAAAATCAAACTCCCCAAATTTCTAAATTTATAACATTTCAAATACCAAATTTTTAAATTTCTAATTTTTAAACTTTTTAAATTAAATTGATAAAATCACCCTGTTTTTATTTGCTGAATTTGGCGATTTGTCATTTATCCGCTTGACAAGATGGGCGATTGTCGCTAATTTATTTTTAATTATCTTTATTATCCTTAAAATTCATTTAAAACAAATTGTAGGAAAACCAATGAACCCTATCTGCATCGCCAGTGTTCAGCTGTGCAGTCAGACCGACATTGACCAAAATCTCGCCATCATCACCGACGCCATCGCCGATGCCGCCCATCATGGGGCAAAGCTCGTCGTGCTGCCAGAGAATGCCTGCGTGATGGGTCGTCAGCAGCTGCTCGCCACTCGCTTTGATGAGATTTGTGAGCGATACGCACAGCTGGCACGACAGCACGGCGTGCATCTGCTGGCGGGTACGCTGCCCTGCCAGACTCGCCCTGATGGTCAGCCAGTCGCCCAAGATAAACTACGCCAAGTCAGCTTATTGTTTGATAATACTGGGCGTGTACTGGCTCGCTATGATAAGATTCATCTGTTTCGTGCCACGGTCAATGACACTGTCGGCAGCTATGACGAAGGGCGAGTGTTTGAAGCAGGCGAGCGGCTGGTGGTCGCTGACTGTGTGATTGATGGCGTGTCGGTCGGTGTGGGTATGATGATTTGTTTTGATGTGCGTTTTCCGACACTTGCCCAAAGGCTCAGACAGATGGGGGCGGACATCATCACCGTGCCAGCAGCATTTACCCATCGCACAGGGCAGGCACATTGGCAGCTGCTGCTGCAGGCTCGAGCGATAGACAGCCAGTGCCTACTGGTCGGCTCGGCACAGGGCGGCACGCACCGCATCGGTGATGGCGTGCGTCAGACTTGGGGGCATTCGCTGATGATCGATGCCCATGGGCAGATCCTAGCGGACAGTGGACAGACGGATACCGAGCGTTATCACATCGTCTATGCCGACTACGATGCCAGACACCAAGCCGCTATCCGCAAGGCGATGCCAATTTTTGATTGTCATCGCTTGGCATGATTGATTTTTAAAGATTGGTTGGTTATAATTTTTTACGATTTTGATAACTTTAGCTAATTACTAGACGGAAGATTGACTATGAAAAAATTGATATTTCCCACCGCCATCGCCCTATCACTACTGGCGGGCGGCGTATGGGCAGATGATGCCACCGTTAGCACGACGATTCAGTCAGTGAGCGATGCCGAAGCCAACTATCAGCGTGGCGAAGATTATTATTTTGGGCAAAATGGCGTTAAGCAAGACTATACCCAAGCCAAATATTGGTTTGAAAAAGCCGCCAATCAAGGTCATGCAAAAGCCCAATTTGGTTTGGGTTTGATGTATGACAAAGGCAATGGTGTACAGCAAAATTATCACACGGCAAAACAGTGGTACGAAAAAGCAGCGGCTCAAGGTGATGCAAACGCTCAATCTAATTTGGGTGTGATGTATGATAATGGTCGTGGCGTACGACAAGATTATCATACAGCAAAACAGTGGTATGAAAAAGCAGCAGCTCAAGGCAATGCAAACGCCCAATATAATTTGGGTGTGATGTATGAAAATGGCGAAGGTGTACAGCAAAATTATCACACGGCAAAACAGTGGTATGAAAAAGCAGCAGCTCAAGGCAATGCATCTGCTCAATCAAATTTGGGTGGTTTATATTACGATGGCTATGGCGTACGACAAGATTATCATACAGCAAAACAGTGGTATGAAAAAGCAGCAGCTCAAGGCAATGCAAACGCCCAATATAATTTGGGTGTGATGTATACCAATGGTCAAGGCGTGCGTCAAGATTATTATGCAGCAAAACAGTGGTATGAAAAAGCAGCAGCTCAAGGCAATGCAAACGCCCAATATAATTTGGGTGTGATGTATACCAATGGTCAAGGCGTGCGTCAAGATTATTATGCAGCAAAACAGTGGTATGAAAAATCGGCGGCTCAAGGTAATGCAATCGCTCAATATAATTTGGGCGGTCTATATTACAATGGCTATGGCGTACAGCAAAATTATCACACGGCAAAACAGTGGTATGAAAAGGCAGCGGCTCAAGGTAATGCAAAAGCTCAATATAATCTAGGTAGCCTATATCACAATGGCAGGGGCGTACAGAAAAATTATCATACAGCAAAACAGTGGTATGAAAAAGCAGCAGTTCAAGGATTTGCGGATGCTCAATTAAATTTGGGTTATTTATATTACAATGGATATGGTGTTCGGCAGGATTATGCTACCGCAAAGCAATGGTATGAAAAGGCAGCAGCTCAAGGTGATGCAAAAGCTCAATCCAATTTGGGTGTGATGTATGAAAATGGTCAAGGCGTGCGTCAAAGCTACACCATCGCCAAATCATGGTATGGCAAAGCCTGCGATAATGGCGATCAAGATGGCTGCGATGCCTATAAGCGACTCAAGCAGATGGGCTACTAGCCAAGCATGCCGTCTGTGGGCGGTGATTGTTTATCATGGGAATTACGATGAAAAAGATATTATCCACCATCGCTCTGTCGGTGCTGGCAGGCAGTGCGTGGGCAGATGATGCTACCGTTAGCACAGCTATCTGGTCGGTAGGTAGTGCAAAAACTAATTATCAGCGTGGTGTGGATTATTATTTTGGCAAAAATGGCGTTAAGCAAGACTATGCTGTGGCTCGCCAGTGGTGGGAAAAATCTGCCAGTCAAGGCAATGTCAAAGCCCAAGCGATGCTAAGTGCCATTGATGATGGCGAAAATATCCGCCCAAACGCCACCAACGATAAATTATGGCATCGCACAACCTGCGATAACGGCAATCAAGCCAGTTGTCATTCTTATCAAAAACTCAAACGGCTCGAGCAACAGAACCACTAATCCGACCATGCCATCTTTAGCACTGACGCCACCACCCATGGCGTCAGCAGCATGGCGATGATACTGCCTGCCATCAGCAGTGCCAGTGTCGGCGTGCCGTCCAGCCCTGTGGCGTACAGATCCACCGCACCTGTGGCAAATATCAGCACAGGCAGCTGCATGGGCAGGGCAATCAGCGGCACCAGTACCGCACCGTTTTTTAGGGTCAAGGTCAGGCTACTGGCGATGGCAGACAGTGCCAGCAGCATCGGCGAGCCTGCGATGATCGACAGCATCAGCATCAGAGCGTCCGTGCTTGGCATCTCAAACAGCACAATCACCAGCAGCGATAGCAGCGACACCACCCCAGCACTAAACAGCCAATGCACCATCAGCCGAGCCAGTACCCACACAGGCAGCGGTGCCTGTGCCACCACCATCTGTGCCAGTGTGCCGTTATCAAACTCAGCACGGAACAGATCGTCCACCCCAATCACCAAGGCAAGCAGTGCAGCGATCCACACCGCCGATGGTGCTAGGCGAAGTAGCAGCTGCGGCTCACTGCCGATGGCGAGCGGAAACAGCGTAATAATCAGCAAAAACAGCACCAAAGGAAACAGCCACTGTACCGCACCTTGTCGCTTGATTTGCCACTCTCGTGCCAGCATGGTGATAAAAGCTTGATTCATCATAGTGCATATTCCGCCAAATCTAGGGTCATATTTGCCACACGAGTGTTTTGGTGGCTGGTCATCAGCACCGCCCCACCTGCCGCCGCAAAGTCGCTAATCCGCCGCTCCAGTGTCGCCACCATCGCCGTATCCAGTGCCGTCAGTGGCTCATCGAGCAGCCAAAGCGGTGTCTGTGCTGGTGTCAGGACAAACAGCCGAGCCAGTCCCACACGCCGCATCTGCCCTGCCGACAGCTGCACACTGGACACACCGCCCAGCCCCTGCAGTCCCACCTGCGTGAGTGCATCATCGATGACATCGCCATCAGCACGCACGCCATATAAGGACAACAAAAAGCGTAAATTCTGCTCAACGCTCAACGCCGTACTAATCCCCAACTGATGCGACACATAGCCCATACCGCCCACACATCGCACCTGCCCTGTGCTGATCGGCAGCAGCCCTGCGATTTGCGACATCAGCGTGGTTTTGCCCAAGCCGTTTTCGCCAATCAGATGGCAGACATCGCCAGATGACAGCGTCAAATTCACCCCTTGGCACAGCAAAAACTCCCCACGCTGCACATCGACGCCATCGATGGTCAATATTGGACGGTAAGTAGTAGCGGTCGTGTCGGCTGCGGTGGTCGTGGTGGCTGCAGTGCAATCGTGGCGGTCGCTGCGATGGTCGGCGTGGGCAAGTGAGTTCATAATGTGCATAACCAAAATAATGGCTATCATACCAAAATTTTGGGCTTTTGGCTCGGACAAATTGCCATCAGATGCTGAATTTTGCGTTTGATTTTATGTTTGATGGTGCTGGTGCTGGTGCTTGATTGTGCTTGGCGGTGTGTGATACGGTGTTTGATGATGCCAAATTGTGTCAAGTTGTGTCAAATCATGCTTAATGATTGGCGGAATTTGGTTGGATTTGGTTGGATTACTGGCGGTTTTGGTGGGTTTGGTAGTGGATTTGGCGATGGGTTTAAAATTCAGTTTTTTTAATCATTGAGTTTGTCGCTAAAATTTCTCTAATTTCTCTAATTTCTCTAATTTCTCTAATTTCTCTAATTTCTCTAATTTCTCTAATTTCTCTAATTTTTCTAATTTTTCTAATTTTTCTAATTTTTCTAATTTTTCTAATTTTTCTAATTTTTCTAATTTTTCTAATTTTTCTAATTTTTCTAATTTTTCTAATTTTTCTAATTTTTCTAATTTTTCTAATTTTTCTAATTTTTAAAACTTGCCAGTAGTGCGGTGTTTTGGGCGTGGTAATATGTTTTTGCAATTTTGATACAGCTTTGATTTGGCTTTAATTTGGGCTTTGATGTGGTTTTAATTCATTTGCCATAATTGCTACTGATGCCGCAGATGCCAAGATTGCCACCATACCACCGCCATCAATTACCACTATCACAAAACCCAAAAATTTGTTATGCTATGTGGCACTTTGATTGATGGCGATTGCTGTGGGTGCTGATATAAACTCATCAAACACCCACGCAAAGACCACTCCAAATACCCAAACACCCAAACCCCAGACCCTGCCGTCAAATTACCCAAGCCTGCCGATGATGAAATTATTCAAAAAACTAAAATCCCTATTGTTTGGCGAGCCGACACGGACAGCACAGACAGCACGGACGAGCAAAGCACCGCAAACGCCACCTACCCCACAAACGCCACAAGCGACACAGACTCAGCCGCCCACCGTGCCGACCGCCACGCCACGCAATCACTTGGCGGGCAAGTTGCCGATTACCGAGCGGTTGATGGCGTTTTTAACGGCCGAGCAGTTTCTCTACGAACACCGCACGAGCGACGATCCGAGCGAGTCACAGATTCAGCATTTGATTGTGCCATTTACCGATGAAGTTCATGAATGGACTTGCGTTTTTCGCATCAATGAGCATTATCAGCTGCTGTCTATTTTTGGTGTTTTGCCGCAGACCGTGCCGCACAGTCATTTTGCGATGGCATTGATGGCGATTGCCGCCGCCAATCTTAACATCATCTTTGGCAGTATCGAGCTTGACCCCACCGATGGCGAGATGCGTGCCAAGGTTGGACTAGATGTTGAGTTTTCGCACCTAGACGACCGTGCCATCACCTGCTATCTGCAAGCAGTCATCAGCCTGACCGAAATCGCCCAAAAAATCTTTGATGACATCATCAGCGAAAACAAACCCAGTCTGGTTGCCCTAGATTATTTGCATTATGGCGAGCCAAAAGACAACCCAAATGATGCCAGTTATTTTGAGCCAACCGAACAATATCAATAAGTTTTATTTGATTGTTTTTGATAAATTATTAAATAATTTTGGCAAACTTTTTGATATTTTTTAATGATGATTTAAGATTTATTTGAAATTTTTTACCAAATTTTATCTGAATTTTAATCAATTTTTTTGTTTTTTTAAAATTTCTTTTTTTTAGATGATTATGCTAAAAATCGCCCATTCGCCGCTGTTTTGCCACCCTGTACCGCACAATCACCGCTTTCCGATGGCAAAATATCGCCTAATCCCTGAGCGGCTCATCACCGATGGCGTCATCAGTGCCGATAATCTGTTTCACCCACAGATGGCAAGCGAATCTGAAATCTTAAGCACGCACACGCCTGCCTACTGGCACGCACTCAAAACACTGACCTTGCCTGCTCGTGATGCTCGCAAAATCGGTCTGCCGATGTCTGCCGAGCTTATCAAGCGTGAACGCTATGTCGCTCGTGCCACTTATGAATGTGCCTTATACGCCAAGCAGTTCGGCGTGTCGCTGTCCACTTCAGGCGGTACGCATCATGCGTTTGCTGATCATGGCGAAGGGTTTTGCCTGTTTAATGATGTGTGCATGGCAAGCCATCTGCTGCTGGCACAGGGGCAGGCACGGCGGATTTTGATTGTCGATCTTGATGTACACCAAGGCAATGGCAATGCGTCCATCATGGCGGATAATCCTGATGTCTTTGTATTTAGTATGCACGGCAAAAAGAATTATCCGTTTATCAAGCCGCCATCGGACCTAGATATTGAGCTGGACGATAGCACTGGCGATGATGAGTATTTGGACAAATTAACCACCGCCCTACCGCAGATTATTGAGCGGTTTTGTCCTGATTTTATCTTTTATCAATCGGCGGTCGATGTGCTTGCCAATGACGCCTTGGGCAAATTGTCGCTATCAATGGCAGGCTGTCATGCCAGAGATGAGTTCGTGCTGGCGACCGCCCACCGCCACGGTATCCCTTTGGTTGCGGTGATGGGCGGCGGTTATAGCCCTGATATTGATGAGATTGTCGCTGCCCATTGCCAGACCTTTGTCCTCGCCAAGCGGATTTGGGGACTGTCCTAAACCACTTCCAAACCACTTGGCAAATGGCGATAAAGGCGATAAATGGGCAGTTTTATCAATTTGGACTGGTTTTAATCGGCTTTGATAAATCAGCCCAAGTCTGTTTATTGATATTCTCGCTTGGCAGGGTTAAAAAACATATTTTGCCGAAAATCCACTTCTTGGATTGCACCATCGTCCATCGGCATCTCACCTGTAAAATGCAGCTCAATTGGAAAATGTGTCGCCCCATTGTCAATCACTCGCCAAGTGCTTTTATAATCATAAGCCAAAGGGCTATATTCTTCAACCAAGCCAGAATTATTACCACCAGAATCACCAACATAATATCTATCAATAAATCGGTCTTCATTTAAATGTAACGCCCACCAACCTAAGTCGCACGAACCCCCACCACAATAACCGAACTCAAAGATACCACCAGTTAGCGATTTGCCCATTGGTTGAATTGTCGGTGCCATCTCGTCCATCTGTAAGCCACTGCGACCCCAAGCACCAATCTCAATGCCATGCTTGGGGTCGGTACGGCTAATCAGCTGATATTTACCACTGGGCAGCCGCTCAAAAATGTACAAATCCACTTCCGCCCCCAAACCATGGCTAATTAGCAAATTGCCTTCATCATTAATCATTACTTTTTCAATCATCACCAAATGACGGGTTTTGCCCTGATGATTTTGGTAAGTTGCCACAGGGTGCATCAGTGCCAGCAAGCGATATTCTTCGTCATCATCTTCGGTCGTGTCATCTTCCCAGTAGTACAGCGGTCTGTCGCTCAAGCCAATGTACGGATATTTTTCTAGCTCTTCATCATTGATATAAGTTTGCACCATTCGCCCTGCGTACAAAGCTCGCATCACATCTTTAAAACTTAGGCTATTAACCACCGTCTGCGACATCTTGGCAGCAGAAAAGGTACTGGCAAGTGCTGGCATTGCCGTGCTGACACTTGCCACCGCCAATGCTGATGCCAGTAGCAATTTGGATAGTAATGATTTTTGTGGAATTTTCATGATGGTTTCTTTTTTTGATGGTTGGTTTTGTGGTTAATTTGATGGCGTGTTTATAATTTGTTAATGCAATTATCATAGCATTTTTTAATAAAATTGCCACCAGTTGCCAAAAAATTTATATCGCCAAAATAATTCATAAAAATGACAAAAAAACGCCATAAAAATACAAATAAAATCAATCAGTTATAAAAATAATTTAAAAATTTCACTTTTTTTGCCAAAGATTTGTAAGAAAAACCACCCAAGCTGCGTCTAATAAGTATCACAAGCACTTTGTGGTATTTTCCAAACCTAACTTTAAGGAGTATTTTATGTCAAGCACTAAAAAATTAACTGGTCTAGCCATGGCAACTGTTCTAGCAACTGGTCTAATCGCCTGCAAAGGTGAAGCGGCTGCCGCCCAAGCCAAACCAATGAAGCAAGGCTACCAAAATACCCAAGCACCAAAAGCTGCCACCACCAACACTACCAAAGCTGGCGAAGCCAAATGTGGCGAAGCAAAATGCGGTGAAGCCAAATGTGGTGCAGCCACAACGAAAAAAACCGCTGCGGCTGCTTGCGGTGCTAATGCCAAAAAAACTGCAAACGCTGCCTGCGGTGGTAAAAATGCCGCTGCTGCTTGCGGTGCAAACACCAAAAACGCCACTGCCAAATGCGGTGCTAATGGCAAAAATGCTACTGCCAGCTGCGGCGGCAAAAAATAATCATTGAGCCATATTTAGCCAAAGAGCGTGATGGCAAGATGCATGGTTTGCCATCACCGACTCTTTAGCGATGGTTTGTCAAATTTTTGATTGGTCAATGTTAAGTTTATAAACAATATTTGCAAAAATATTTGCAGACAATGTTTGTAAGATGTATTTATAAACAGCATTTGTAAACAGTATTTGTTAAATAATGGAAAACGCCATGAGTCATACACGAAATCACCCCATCAAACACCCCACTGGTGCAGGTCTTGGCTTTCGCCGTGAGTTATTGCCACAAATGCACATTGACAATCTGTCTGCGATTGATTTTTTTGAAGTGTCGCCAGAAAACTGGATCAACTCCCAAGGTGTTATCGGCGGCCATTTTGATAAAATTTTGCGTGCTTATACTGAGCGATTTGATTTTATCTGTCATGGCTTGTCTTTGTCCATCGGCAGCACCAAAGAGCTAGATGTTGCACATGTCAAAAATATCCAAAAATTCATGAAATCGCATGACATTTCACTATTTACCGAGCATTTGTCATGGTGTAGCGACCAAAAAGGGCATTTGTATGACTTGCTGCCAATTCCTTGCACCGAAGAAGCGGTATTTTGGGTGGCGGATCGCATCAAGCAAGTGCAAGACATCATGGGGCAACGCATCGGACTGGAAAACGCATCTTATTATTACAATCCGCCAAATAGCGAAATGTCGGACAGCGAATTTATCCGTGCGGTCGTTACCGAAGCCGACTGCCTGCTGCATTTAGATGTCAATAATGTGTTCGTCAATAGCCAAAATTTTGGCTTTGATCCGCATCAGTATCTGCGTGAGCTACCGATTGAGCGGACTTGCTACCTGCACATCGCCGGCCATTATGTCGATACCGACGGCCTAATCATTGACACGCACGGCGACAGCGTTATCGAAAAAGTTTGGGCATTGTTAAGCGATGCTTATGATGAGATTTATAAACGCACCCAAAAAACTGCCGACAAAATCCCCACTTGTCTAGAGCGTGATTTTAATTTCCCGGAGCTTGGCGAGCTGATTGATGAAGTGAACTTTATCCGTGAGCTACAAACCGCACACGCCCAAAAAATCTCAAGCAACAAAACCGCCTAATCTTAAGGGGGATTATCATGGACACTGTCATGAACACTGCCATCAATGCCAGCAATTTACAGCGTTTTCAAGGGGAATTTGGCGACTACATTCGCCGTCAAGCCCACAGCGATGACGACACGCCGCCCAGCCGAGTTGGGCAGTTGTATCAGCGTTTGATTTTTAATAATATTTCAGGGTTTATTAATCAGTGCTTTCCTATCTGCCGACAAATTACCGATGATGATGCTTGGCATCGTCTGCTGCTTGAGTTTATCAAGTATGGACAAATGCACAGCCCATATTTTAGCGAAATTAATCAACAGTTTGTGGATTATTTGCAAGATGGTGAAATTATCTCACAGCTGAATTTGCCGCCGTTTTTTGCCGAATTGGCACATTATGAGTGGCTAGAGCTGCATGTGGACAATCAGCCGAACACGCCGCCGACCGCATTTTTGCATCATCATGGCAAGTCATTTGGGCTAAATCCCAGTGTGCAAGTCGTGCATTATCAATGGGCGGTGGATAAAATCGGCCCAGATTATCTGCCTGATGAACCCCAAGAGACTTTTGTCGCTGTCTATCGTAAAGCCATTGCCGCTGATGCCAATGCTGACAATGGCGATGATAGTGTGAGTTTTGAAACTGCCTTTATGAGCATCAATCTGCTTGGTTTTATTATTCTCACCTTTATCAAAGAGTGCGATAAAGTCTATCCAAATCTGGACAGTCTGCTATCAGACATTGCCGATTATTTTAATTTACCTGATGAATATCTGTCTGATACGGCGTCATTATTTGCCACTTTGATAGACAATCAAGTCCTGCTACACACGGCTTAATACCAAAAAAAATCTGAACCAATTTTTAATCTTTTATTTGAATAAATTTTATTAATAATTAATAAAATAATGGTGAACTTATGAATAAATTTTGTGCTTTTTGGCAACAATTCCACCGCCAATTATCCAAATTGGACTTTATTCCGCTCTTATCGGTACGGCTATATCTAGCACCGATTTTTATTATCGCTGGCTGGAATAAATATGTCAATTTTGACGACATGGTGGCGTGGTTTGGTAATAGCGAATGGGGCTTGGGCTTGCCGATGCCGTCTTTGATGGTCAGTTTGGTGATTATCGCCGAGCTTATCGGTGGTGTTGCCCTGCTTTTGGGGGCATTTACTCGCAGTTTTTCGTTCATGCTGTCCATCACGATGCTGGTAGCAATTTTTAAAGTTCATCTAAAAAATGGCTGGCACGCCATCACGCCGACCAATCCTGATACCAGCATCGCTGCCTTGTTTAGCTTTTTGCCAAGCGGTCAAGCCAGCCTTGATAACTCGCTGGCGGCTGGTGAGCGGTTGATGAAAGCCAAAGAAATCCTACAAACCTATGGCAACTACGATTGGCTGACCGAAACTGGCAACTTTACCATCTTAAATAACGGCATCGAATTTGGCACAACTTATCTGATTATGCTTTTGGTGTTGATTTTTTTTGGAGCTGGGCGTTTTATGAGCGTGGATTATTTGCTACAATATACGGCAAATAAACACAAATAACCCCATTTATGAGCAAAACGCCGTTTACCGAAACTGTCATCAACGAGCTGTACACGCCAATGCTACGCTTTGCCACCAATCAGCTGGGCGATGAGCAATACGCCTGCGATGTGGTGCAAGATACGATGATTAACGCACTAAAATATGCGGACAGTTTTCAAGGTAAATCGGCGTTAAAAAGTTGGGTTTTTGCCATTTTAAAAAACAAAATCAGCGATTTTATCCGCCAAAACCAAAAATATGTGGCACTCAGCGACTTGGGCGGCGATGATGGCGATGACGATGATTTTTTGGACAAATTGTTTGACGAATCGGGTCATTGGCAGCAAGACGGCGTTATCGGTGCTTTTGATGACAAATGGGGCGATCCCACTTGCTCAGCAGAGCAGGACGATTTTTGGCAGATACTCAGCTTGTGCTTGGATAATTTGCCCAAAGAGCAAGCTCGTGCGTTTTTGATGAAAGAATACATCGAGCTTGACACTGGCGAAATCTGCCAAGAACTCGGCATCAGCTCGCAGAATTTTTATGTACTGATGCACCGAGCCAGATTACGCCTACAAACTTGCCTATCCATCAAATGGCTCAATGCCTAAAACCACCTTAGCCATTTGCCCATTTATCCGTTTGACAATTTAAAAATTAACCACTGAGCAATTAACCACTTTACCCACCCAAACCTTGACAGATTGACACAAAGCCTACAAAACTATGCCAAAACCTGTGAAAAAATGCCAAAAAGTTACCGAGCTATTAACCATTTCTTATGATAGGCCATTGCGACTGTCGCAAGCGGCGATGGTCAGGCTGCATCTGATGATCTGCCCAAAATGCCGAAATTTTGACAAAAACAACCAAATTCTAAAACAAATGGTGCGTCAGCATAAGATGGGAGAATAAGGCTTTTTGTCGGCATACGGTGCTTGGTAAGAGCATTTGGCATTAGCAGCAGCCTTCCGATTATCAACAACCAACACAATCACCTTTAAACCTTAAAAAAAACAGTCCTTGAGTAATGATACTCAAGGACTGTTTGGCTTTCAATGACAATCGTGGTTGAGTTTTAAAGCGAGCTTAACTCACCCATCTGTTTGTCTGTTTGGGCGATTTGCTCAGTCAGCTCGGCAAGTTTGGCTTTTTCGCCTTCGACCACTGCCGCTGGTGCTTTGGCAACAAAGCCTTCATTGGCAAGTTTTTTGGCGATGCTGTCGGCTTGGGTTTGTAATTTATCACGCACTTTTTGCAGGCGACCAAGCTCGGCAGTTGGGTCAATCAAGCCTTTCATCGGCACCAGCACCTTTAATGAGCCAATCATCGACTGCGATGATAATGGCACTTCATCACCATCACCCACGATGGTTAGGCTCTCGACCTTGGCAAGTGTCTTAAGCTGCTCGGCAATACGCTCAAGGCTGGCTCGCTGCTCATCGCTGATGCCTTGTAGCAGCACAGGCAACAGGCGTGCGTTGCCCAGTCCCATCTCGCCACGGATATTACGCACCGCACCAATTAGGCTTTGAAGCCATGCCATGTCTTGCTCGGCTTGTTCGTTGATACGCTCGGCATTGACCACAGGATACTCCGCCAGCATGATCGTCTCGCCCTTGATGCCCAACATCGGTGCGATGGTCTGCCAAATCTCTTCGGTGATAAACGGCATCAATGGGTGTGCCAATCTCAACGCTGTTTCTAAAGTTGCCAGCAGAACACGGCGAATCTCCGCTTTATGCTCATCGGCGGCGTTTTTGTCATTTAAGACAGGCTTAACCAGCTCAACATACCAGTCGCAATATTCATTCCAAATAAAATCATAAATCGCCTGTGCTGCCAAATCCAAGCGGTAAGTTTCAAAGGCGGTAGCGACCGCTTGCTCGCATTTTTGTAGGCGGCTGACAATCCACTGCTCAGGTAAGCCCCACAAATCTTGGCGAACCTGACTGCCGATGGGTTGATTTTCACAATTCATCAGCACAAAGCGTGTGGCATTCCAGATTTTATTACAAAAGTTGCGATAGCCTTCGACACGCTTTAGGTCAAACTTAATATCACGCCCTGTGTTCGCCAAAGCACAAAAAGTAAAACGCACCGCATCTGTGCCATAAGCGGCGATACCGTCTGGGAACTCTTTGCGAGTGGCTTTTTCGATTTTGGCGGCATCTTTGGGATTCATAAGCCCTGTGGTACGCTTGGCGACCAGACTTTCTAAATCAATGCTGTCAATCAAATCCAGCGGATCAAGCACGTTACCCTTAGATTTGCTCATTTTTTGACCTTCGCCATCTCGCACCAATCCATGTACATACACAGTGTGGAATGGCACTTGTGGCTTGCCGTCTTTGTCCTTGACAAAATGCAAGGTCATCATAATCATGCGAGCCACCCAAAAGAAAATGATGTCAAAGCCAGTAACAAGCACACTGGTTGGGTGGAATTTTTGTAAAATTTCATTGTCAAAATCGGCAGGCGTGCCAGTCCAGTCCAGCGTGCTAAATGTCCACAACGCCGAGCTAAACCAAGTGTCTAGCACATCTTCGTCTTGGCGTAATGCCATATCGGCAGGCAGATTGTATTTTTGGCGGACTTCATCTTCATCACGAGCCACATAGATATTGCCTGCTTCATCATACCATGCAGGGATACGATGCCCCCACCACAGTTGGCGAGAGATACACCAGTCTTGGATATCACGCATCCACGCCATGTACATATTGGTGTACTGCTCTGGGACGAATTTGATGTCGCCATTTTGGACGGCGGCGATGGCAGGCTCGGCAAGCGGTGCGATTTTGATGTACCATTGATCGGTCAAAAGCGGCTCAACGACCACGCCAGAACGATCGCCATAAGGGCGTTTTAGTTCGTGCGGTTCGATTTTTTCCAAAAAGCCATGCTCGTCCAAATCTTCGATGATTTTTTTGCGAGCATCAAAGCGATCCAGTCCACGATAACGCTCTGGGGCATTGTCGTTTAAGGTGGCGTCCAGATTCATCAGATTGATGATTTCGATATCGTGGCGTTTGCCGACTTCATAGTCGTTAAAGTCGTGTGCTGGGGTGATTTTGACGCAGCCTGTACCAAATTCAGGGTCAGGATAAGGGTCAGTAACCACTGGAATCACACGGTCGGTCATCGGTACATGAACCATTTTGCCGATCACGGCGGTGTAACGCTCATCATCGGTATGCACCGCCAAGCAGCCATCTGCCAAAATCGTCTCTGGGCGTGTCGTGGCAATGTGCATAAACTGCCCATCTAGGCTGTTGCCGTGGCTATCGGTTTGCCCTGCGACAAAAGGATAACGCACATGATACATAAAGCCTTTTTCATCTCGGTTTTCGACTTCTAGGTCGGATAAGGCAGTTTGTAGCTTTGGATCCCAATTGACAAGGCGTTTACCACGATAAATCAAGCCTTCTTCGTGCAGACGCACAAACACTTCTTTGACCACTTTGGATAAATTTTCGTCCATGGTAAAGCGTTCACGGCTCCAGTCCACCGATGAGCCAAGTCGGCGAATTTGGCGAGTGATGTTACCGCCTGACTCTGCTTTCCATTGCCAAACTTTTTCAAGAAATTTTTCACGCCCCAAATCATGGCGACTCACGCCCTGCAAACCCAGCTGACGCTCCACCACCATCTGCGTGGCGATACCAGCGTGGTCAGTGCCCGGCTGCCATAGCGTGTTGTAGCCTTTCATGCGGTGATAGCGAGTCAGTGCGTCCATGATGGCGTTATTAAAGCCATGCCCCATGTGCAGTGAGCCAGTAACATTCGGCGGCGGCAGAGCAATAGAAAACGACTGCGGCTTGTCAAGGGTTGGGCGAAAATAGCCGTTATTTTCCCAATATTGATAAAGCCTTCTTTCAATACTGGACGGATTGTAAACAGCAGATATGTGATTTAGCATAAGTCTGAACCTTAATTAAAAAAAATAAATAATAAATTATCTTACCAATTTTTTGAGAAATAATTTTAAACCAGAATTATCCAGTTTGCCCAAAAATAAACCCACCAAAATAATACAAATGGCAACCATCTGAAATGGGGTCAATCTCTCATTAAACAATAAAAAAGCATAAGTAGCTGATATTACAGGTTGGCTCAAGATTACTAATGATGCCAAAATGGCATTCACATGACCCAAAATATAACTCATTCCACCTTGACCCAATACTTGAGATAAAATTGCCAATCCAATCAGGGGGTAAAGAGATTGCAAATCTGTTGGGAATTGCCAACCCTCATAAAAAACAAATGGTATCAATGCCAATATAGAGCCAATACAGGAATAATACATAATCATCATAAAATCAATATCACTGCGTAGCTTGTATATCGTCAATAAAAAAAGACCATAAAAAAAGGAAGTTGCAAACGCTAAAAAGTTTCCAAAAAAATGATTGGATCCCAATTGATTCTTTTCTGAAAACAGCATAAAAACGCCAATAATCATAATTGGAGCCGATAAATAAAAAGAGTTCATCGGTTTTTCTTTGAAAAGAAAATATGAAAATGGCACCACCGTCAAAGCAACCAAATTGGACAATAAATTGGCATTAACAACGGTTGTATAAGAAAAAGAAATATTCCATAGAACCAAATCCAGTGATAAAAAAACACCTGATAGCAAGCATAGTAATTTTTTCTTACTACTTAGCTTATTTTTATATTTTTTAAATTTATTCTCTTTAAAAATACACAAAAAATAAAATATCGGTAAGGCAAATAAAACACGATAAAATGCAGTATTTATTGGGTCTAGCGGACTTAGTTTTACAAATATCCCACCCAATGCCAAAAAAGATACGCACAACAACAATATAAAAATACTCTTATTCATTGGTTATTGTCCTCTTTCTTTTTTGTAACTTGCATGCCTAATTTTACCGTAAAATTGGGGTTTTGTGGGGATTTTTTGTTTTGGTGTTGGATATTTGCCCAAAAATACTTTTGTGATTGAAAAATTGTCAAAATAAGCGTTGGGTGTTGAGTGGTTTGGTTTTTGAATCTCTGGCGGCTATCGTATAAAATATGGCAAAAAAAAGAAAAACCCACCAAAAGGTGGGCTTTTCGCTTAATACTGAGTTGTAGGCATTGCCACGTTCTTCTCAGCGAACTTTTTTATTATAATACTTTAGGTTAATAAAAGCAAGCTACACAGGATTATCCAATGACATCAAATAATAATATCAAAAATACCTTGTCGCCAGCACGACTTGCCACTTACGAAAATCACGCCCAAAACCTTGAGCAGGCATTGGATCTATACCATTACAATTTGCAAATCTCATCGTCTTTGCTTGAGTGCTTGGCTGTCTGTGAAGTGGCGATCAGAAATCGTGTGGCAAATGCTTTGGTAGTAGTTTATGGCGATGGCTGGGCGTGGAATTCGACTTTTTTGGCAAGCCTACCCAACAATGCCCGCACTACCCTAAGGCAAATCAACGAAAAATACGCCACGATTGATAAGATTGTCCCTGAATTGCCATTTTTCTTTTGGCAAAGTATGTTTACCGCTCGCTTTGATCATAAAATTTGGCAACAGCATTTGGTAACGGCTTTGCCCAATGCCAATCATGACGATTTGGCAAAATTAAGAGCAAAAGTTTTTGATGATTTGGAAAAAATTCGCAAACTTCGCAACCGTATCGCACACTACGAGCCGATTTTTGGGCGAAATCTGTCAGCGGATTATCGGCGAATCATCAAAATTATTGGCTATTGCTGTCAAGATACCAAAGCATGGGTGTTGACTTGGCAAAATGTCGATAAAACATTAAGATGCCGACAATAACCGTGCCATCACCGCCTTATAGCCTGCTTGATAATCGGCAAATTGCAGCCAGCTGCCATCGATATTGGCACAGATCTGCTTACCTGTGGCAGGCAAGTCCAACACCTTGGGCGGCAGATAGTGCATGGTTTTGGCGATAAAACTAAGCACCAAAAAACTGCTCACTGGCACACCATCGGTCGCCAGATACATCGGCTTGGGTGTGGGCAGTATCAAGATATTAAGCAGTACATTGACCAAATCACTGTCCATAATACGATTGGTAAAATGATGCAGCGGCACGCCTGCATGGTGAGCTGCCTTTGCCTGCTCAATCAAGCGAGTACTGCCCAGATGATAAATGCCGCCTGCTCGCACGATGATGGCTTTATCACCAAAACCTGCCTGCAATGCACGCTCGGCAGCAAGCAGCACTTGAGCGGTGGCGGCGGTCGGTACTGCTGGTGTGCTTTCGGTGATGATTTCACCGCCATTTTCGCCATAGACTGCCGTCGATGACACAAAAACAATGCGACTTAGCCCTGCCAGCCACGCCCTGCCATCAGGCGTGGTTTTGGCAAGTGCTGCCAGATTTGCCAGCTGCTGACACACCGCCAAATAACTGGCTTGATAAGCCGCCACCTTATCTGCATACGCCTGATAAGTGGGTGTGATAATCACGGCAATGTGCGTACTGCCAGCGACATCGTCCAGCGTCAGATTTGCAGCATCTTTTTGCAAAAAATCAATGGGCAAGTGAGCAGGATACTGCCGAAAACGGCGAGCCACCGCCACCACTTTGCCGTATTGGCTGATTTTTTGTGCCAAGGGTTTGCCAATTCGCCCCTGTCCGATGATGAGAAATTTTGCCATAATCATGCCACCATTTGCCAAAATCACCTAAAAATACCGCTGCAAAGCAATCATCGCCTGTGTGCTGTTTTGGGCGTTTGCCCATTCACGCTTGGCGGTGGCACGAATGGCATAATCACGGCTGATGTCCGCCTGCACGCCCACGCTCACGGCAGGCTGCCAATAGCCTGAACGCACGCCTGTCTGATTATCAGGGTGATAATAATACGGCACAGACAGCTCAAGCACACCACGCAGACGATGGGTTGCATAATGCACGCAGCCTAAGTCCGCCCCCACACCGATGCGATAGCCTTGGTTGATACGCCCCAGCTGCACGCCACCATTTGCCAGTGCATAGCAAGTGGTATCAGCAATCTCACCGCTGTTTTTGGCGGCCTGCCCCAGTGTCCACGCTTTGCCTTTTTGCATGCCGACATGCAGCACCAGATGGTCATCATTTGCCGTATCAGACGCATCTGTCACTTGGGTGAATTTTAGCCGCATGCCACTGGCTCGCCCTTTTTTGTCCGCCGTGGCGTTATTTTTGGCGGTGTTGCTTGGATTTAGGCTACGAGTGGCAAAGATGGTCAAATCCTTGATTTTTTCCTTTTCATCGTCATAAATGGCGTCCAAGGATAGCAACTGCAAATCCAGCAGTGGCCGCACGCCATTGGGATTGTCCAGCAAATCTTGATAAGCGGCGTTTAGCTGCACGCCATAGACGGTGCGGTTTTGGTAGCGATTGTCCATGCCGATGCCGACACCGATGCGATGCACAGGCGTGGCGTCGATAGGGTTGTTATGGCTTGGGATAAGGTTGAGCATATCAAAGTCATTGCCGTTATTTAGCTTGGCTTGGCGAATGCTCGACGCTGATGGCAAATATTGCTGCCGACTGATAACACCTTGCTCGCTCAATATCGAAGCAATTCGTGACGGAATCACGATTTTGCCGACTTTGGCACGCATTGAGCCTTGCGGACGCACGACATCAATCAGCCGCACAATCTCAGTGGCACAATTATCATGGGTAAAAAAATACGGCCGTGCCATGTCTTTGACTTCCCAAATGTGGCGGACAATCTGTGCCACTTCATCGGCGGTGAGATTGAGCGAAAATTGCCACAAATCTCGCTCATTTTTTATCAGATAATCATCGGCTTTTTGTTGATAAGGTAAAATTTCCATCACCCCAAAATAACCGCCAGACAGTGATTTGATGGCAGCGGCGGCAGCGTTGTCCGCTGGATTTGACGAAATGGTGTAATTAATGGCAATCGCCTGCGTGTCGTCTTTGCCATCATCGGCACGCAGCAGCGTATGGGCAAAGGCAGAAGCGATGTGATTGGGATTTTCTTCGGCAAAAATCAGCGATAAGCGTTTGGCGTTTAGGCGTTTGGCAAATTGCTCAAACTCACCGCACAAAAAATCGCTTGTACCGCTGTCAATGCCATAATCTGCCAAAATCTGATTAAGAAAATGCGTGCGTGCCACAAAGCGACATACCGCATCTGTGTCGTGATTTTGCATCGCTGTCAGCATCGCCACAAGCTCGGCATGGGCGTCATGCTGCCCTTGTTTTGATAAGAAAAATTTGGGATTATTCAGGCTGCTTTTGTCGTTGGATTTGGGCTTATCGCCAAATAACAACAGCCGCCGCCAGCCCACCGAGCTACTGATTTGTTGCAAAGTTTGATCAGTCAAACCAAACGGATTGGCGGTTTGATTGGTTTGATTCACTTGGCTGGCTTGATTAACTTGACTGATTTGATTGGCTTTTTCAAACTGAACAAAATCAGCAGAATCGTCAGTATCGGCATTGGTACTGGCATTGGTATCGGTGTCAATATTGCCAAAAGTGCCATTATCCAAAGTCGCCAGCATCGACAACTGGCGGACACTGCCAGATAACTGCGTGCCATCGGTGATGCCATTGGCAGCAAAGGCAGGCGTGGCAATGGCTGGCAACATCAAGCACGCCAGCAGTTTTTTTACCCCAGTTACTTGACCAAATCCGCCAAATTTGCCCATTTGATTGCCGCTCATCTGATTCTCCTGCAATTTTCCCAATTTTGCAACCTTCATAACTTCTACAATTTCGCAACTTTCACAATTTTTACAATGTTTTCACAATTTTTTTAAAACTGCCTTTTACAAACCGCCCAAACCCCATCATCGACCAAGTCCATTGTAGCACATCACAAAGGCGACTGCACTGCTGTGATTGCCCTGCTTTTTGGGCAAACTGTGGCAAAAATTGCACCAAAATTGTGCTAAAATAGCCCATCACGCCCAATTTGGATTTGTCATGACTTCAAAATTTTTTATCAAAGACGGCATTTTGCACGGCAGCGAATTTATCGCATCGCCCAATTTTAACGCACGCCCAGCAGGGGCATCAGGCGTTGTCAGCGGCATTGTCATTCATAATATCAGCCTGCCACCTGCCAATTTTGGGCAAGTCAATCAAGACGGCGTGCATTATGTCAAAGCGTTTTTTCAAAATCAGCTCAACGCCGACGATCACCCTTATTTTCAGAGCATTCACACCCTGCAAGTCTCCGCCCATCTGTTCATTGAGCGAAATGGTGCAGTGACGCAATTTGTCAATTTTAACGATCGTGCTTGGCATGCTGGGGCATCGTCTTATCTGGGGCGAAGTAATTGCAATGATTTTACCATCGGTATTGAGCTAGAAGGCACGGACAATCAAGACTATCAAACCGTGCAATATCAAGTACTTAGCCAAATTATCGCCGCCATTTATCAAGCCTATCCTGCTACTCGCCGCCATCTGATGGGACACAGCGACATCGCCCCAAATCGCAAAACCGACCCCGGTGCTTGTTTTGATTGGCAAAAATTGCGGACTTTGGTGGCACAATTAAGCCATTAATCGCCCATGGATTTGGCTGTTTGTTAAGCCGTTTGTTAAGTGAGCTATGAACCATTGGTTAATATATTTTAAGATATTAAACAATAAATTTATAAAAAATCAACCAACGGCAATGCTGGTAATATCGGTACAATCGGCTGTCAAAATGATTGGTGCAAGGGGTGATAAAATGGTTAATAAAATGACTGGCAAAGTTGATTGATAAAATTGGCTTGGCGATGTATCAAGTGATTTTTTACAAAATCTCACACAATTTGGCGACAAACACCGCATAAACCCAAGCAAATTGCACAAAAACCAAGTAAAATATGGCATTTTTGGCAAATTTGTATTCTTATGGCAAAATCTCGGCTTTTTCGCTCTACTTTAATCGTCAGTGCCATGACCATGCTGTCTCGCATTTTGGGCTTGGTGCGTGATATGGTTTTGATGAATGTTTTTGGTGCTGGCGGTTTGATGGACGCTTTTTTGGTGGCGTTCAAAATCCCCAATTTTTTACGCCGACTGTTTGCCGAAGGGGCGTTTAGCCAAGCCTTTGTGCCAATTTTGACCGAATATAAAGAAAAACGCACTTTTGATGAAGTGCAGCTGCTCATCAGTCGTGTCTCAGGCGTGCTGTCTTTGGTGCTACTTGTTTTGACGGTGGTGGTGATTGTATTGGCACCGCAAGTGATATATCTGTTTGCACCAGGGTTTGCTGACGATACCGCAAAATTCACCGCCGCCACTGAGCTACTTCGCTTGACCTTTCCATATCTGCTGTTTATCTCGATGACGGCGTTTTTTGGCAGTATTTTACAAAGTTATGGACGCTTTGCTGCCCCTGCCTTTGCCCCTGTGCTGCTCAATCTGTGCATGATTGTCGGTGCGTTACTGATTGCTCCGATGATGGATAAGCCAATCATGGCATTAGGCTATGCCGTCGCCTTATCAGGCATTTTACAGCTTGCCATTCAGCTGCCGCAGCTGTGGCAACAAAAACTTCTGGTCGCACCCAGCTTTGGTTTTGGTGATGAAGGCGTCAAGCGTATCCTAAAGCTGATGCTGCCTGCGATTTTTGGCGTGTCGGTTACACAAATCAACTTACTGCTTAGTACGGTGTTTGCGTCTTTGATGGTGGCAGGCTCGGTGTCGTGGATGTATGCCGCCGAACGCCTAAGTGAGCTACCTTTGGGCTTGATTGGCGTTGCCATCGGTACGGTGATTTTGCCAAGTTTGTCATCAAGCCGTGCCAAGTCTGATGACCAAACTTTCAAAAAAACGCTGGATTGGGCGGCTCGGCTGATTATTTTGGTGGGTTTGCCTGCCAGTCTTGCGATGTTTGTGCTGTCTGATGTCTTGATGGACGCTTTGTTTGTGCGTGGTCAATTCACCCATGACGATGCACTGATGAGCGGCATCGCCCTAAAATCCCTATCAGGTGGCATCTTAGGATTTATGCTGATTAAGATTTTTGCCCCAGCGTTTTTTGCCGCCCAAGACACCAAAACACCAGTCAAAGTCGGCATCGTTTCGGTATTTGCCAATATGCTGTTTAGCGTGATTTTTATTGGTGTTTTTTATTTATTGACCTTGCCGCTGCATGGCGGACTGGCATTGGCGACAACTGCCGCAAGTTTTGTCAATGCTGGGCTTTTGTACACCATCTTACACCGCCGCAATATTTACCGCTTTGGTAGCCACTGGCGAAAATTGTTTGCCCAATTTGCCATCGCCAGTGCCGCCATGGTCGCCGCTTTGTATGCCATTTTGTCGTTTTATCCATTTGGTCAATCGCAATGGCTAAAACTGGGTATCTTGCTTGCCATCTGTGCTGCTGGGGCGGCGGTTTATGGCATTGTGCTGCTTGCCACAGGGTTTCACCCACGCCAGTTACGCCACGATTAATGGCTGGCAAAACTGGCTTTGGCGTACTTAGACTTTGGCGTAATGGCTTTGATACAAGTGGCTTTGGTGAAATTTTGACCAAAGCCACCAACTTAGCCAAAACCACTAACAATCATTAAAAGCCACCCAAATCCGTGCAAAAATACACATTGCTTTAGCCCAAGTTTACAGTTTTGACACAAGCCATACAAAGCACCCACAAAAACCGCTTGTAACTTGGCGACAGCATTGTACAATGATTCATACGCATTTAATTCATACGAATTTATGCATCTGATGCACAAATCTTTACAGATATAGTTGCGATTTGCCAGTTTCTAAATTTACAAATCAAGCCATAAATGGCAAAAATGACAAAACTGGTAATACCACCATTTGGTTTTGTATTGCATTTTGACATCAAATGTTAAGCACTGTTTTTTAATTTTAATTGATAAATTTATAAGGAAATCATCATGTTACCACCAGTCAGCCAGCCTGTCGCCACGCACATTGACCCCACACTAAACCTTGAGCAAGTGCGTCTCCAATGCCAAGAGCTGGTCAAATCTCGTGCCAAAATCTCAGCAGGCGTTGCCGTCATTCCGCTGCCGTTTTTAGATGTGGCGATTGATGTGGCGATGCTGACTAGCCTGTTGCCTGAGATTACCGCTCGCTTTGGGCTAAAAGACGATGCCGAGCCAAATCATGATAATGAACAGCAACGCAAGCAACAAATCAAAGATCGCATCGTGGCGGTTGGCGGCTTGGTTGCCACACGCAGTGTCGTCAATAAGACGGTGCAAGGTTTTGGCGGCCGCTTTATTGGCAAGCAAGTCAGCAAATACATTCCGATGGGCGGCTCTATCGTGGCGGCGACATTGGGCTATATGATTTTTAAAAAAATCGGCTTTGATCACATCGAAGAATGCTACAAAATCGCCAAACAAGCCCAGCGTGATGGCCTTGCCAAAGCATAAAATTTGCCAATCGTTGTAGCAAATTTGCCCTAAGCAATTCTCATTTTCAACTGCTTGGGGCTTTTGCCATTTATTGGCATCTTTTTTCACTTTTGGCATAATAAAAGGTGCGGTTTTGTTTGAGAAAATTTGGCAAACACGCTAAAATATTGGGTGCATCATCTGATTTTGTATTTTTGGGCAATTGCCCGTTTTGTTTTTTATTTTTTGGGCAAATTCGCCCCAGCCACTCGCTAAGGTAAGAATATGACTTTTGTTGTAACTGATAACTGTATCCGCTGCAAATACACCGACTGCGTAGAAGTTTGCCCTGTTGATTGCTTCTATGAAGGTCCAAACTTCTTGGTCATCAACCCTGATGAATGTATCGACTGTGCATTGTGCGAGCCTGAATGCCCAGCCAATGCGATTTTCTCCGAAGATGAAATCCCAGCAGGTCAAGAAGAATTTATCCAAATCAACGAAGAGCTGTCTGCGGTCTGGCCGAACATCACCGAGAAAAAAGACGCCCTACCTGATTATGAAAAATGGGACGGTGTCGAAGGCAAAATCCAATATTTGGAACGCTAAAATACCTTTTGACTTAACGATAAATCAGCACAAACCGTTTTGGCTTGTGCTGATTTTTTGGGTGCGGTTTTTAAATGTAGCAAATATGGCTGAAAAAACAATCAGCCAAAAACTTGTGAATGTGAGTTTAGGCGAGCCAAATATAAGGTTTGCTCATCAGCATCAATGCGATAAATCAGCACCAAATCATTTGCTACATGGCAATCACGCCAGCCACTCCAATTGCCAGTTAATGCATGATCTTTGTATTTTTCGGGCAAAATCTCATGGCGACTTAGGCAAGCCAACACTTCCACCAAATTGGTTGTCAATTTGACTTTGCGAATATCACGGTCAAAGTCTTTACTGGTCTTGATTTTTAGCATCACGATATTCTGCCAAAAACTCATCAAGGTTATCATAGACCGTGCCACCGCCATTATCCAGCTCACGCATCGCCGCAATGGTCTTGGCGTTGGGCTGATAAGCCTGATAATCAAAAGACAGTGGCACTTTGCGAGTGGCAACCACTTGATTAAAAAACAGCTTAATGGCTTGTGTTGGTGATAGCCCATAATCCGCCAAAACTTGCGTGGCTTCGATTCGCAAATTGTCATCAATTCGTATATTTAAATTGCTACTTGCCATATTTTATCCTTAATTTGCCATTAATTTACCCAAGTTTTGTGATAATTTTGCCATGATTTGCCCATATATTGTAAACATAACGCCTGACAAAAACAAGCATTTATCACAACTCAATGCCCTATAAATTTTATTATTTTTGGTAAATTTTCAAAATATGAAAGGTTGTAAAAAAAATAACCCCATTAATAAAAAACCCAGCTTGACTTATCAAACTGGGTTTGGTTGGTTAATTAACCAATCATTTACCAAATATCGGATTTGATTTTGGCTTTTAGCTCAGGGTGATTATCTAGCTTAAAGACAGGCTGGCTAATGCCTGAATTTAGTTGCGATTGATAATCTTTGACCATCATAAACACATAGCGAGACAGCAGCACAATGGCAATTAGGTTAATAAACGCCATCGTACCCATCGTCAAATCGCCCATATCCCAGACGACATCGACTTTGACCACCGCACCAAAATATACAAAGCCCAGCACCAAAATGCGAAATACCAACAAAACCAATGGGTTGTTTTTCAAAAATTGCATATTGGATTCGGCATAAGCATAGTTACCGATGATGGTCGAAAAGGCAAATACAAACAAAATCGCCGCCAAGAAGTATTGACCCCAGCCGCCGACATGGCTTTCTAGGGCTGCTTGGGTGAGCTGAATGCCTGACAAATTGGCGGCATTTTCTGGCATTTGTGCCAACAAGATAATAAATGCCGTACAAGAACACACAATCAATGTATCCACAAACACGCCCAGCATCTGCACCATACCCTGCTCAACAGGGTGCTTGACACTGGCGGCAGCGGCAGCGTTCGGTGCAGAGCCTTGACCTGCTTCGTTAGAATACAGACCACGCTTGATGCCCTGCATCATCGCCACAGACACCATCGAGCCAAACAAACCACCGCCAGCAGCTTCAAAGGCAAACGCCTTTTCAAAAATCAGTGCAATCACCGACGGCACAGATGTGATATTTGCCACAATGACAAACAACGCCACCGCCAAATACACCAATGCCATCACTGGCACGATAAGCTCGGCAAATTTTGCCACACGGCGGATACCACCAAAAATAATCGGTGCGGTCAAAGCAACCAAAATCACACCAACCACATGCTTATAAATCTGCCAATCGCTTTGGCATTCTGGCGTTTGAGCCATGCAGCCGCTAGCAGATTCGATGGCAAGCGTGATCGTATTTGACTGAATCGATTGATACACAAAGCCAAAGCAGACAATCAACGCCACGGCAAATACCAAACCCAGCCATTTTTGACCCAAACCTTGCTCGATATAATAAGCAGGGCCGCCACGAAATTGCCCTGTTGCTGCATCACGCACCTTAAACAGCTGTGCCAGACTGGACTCTGCCAGAGCCGAACACATACCAATCAAGGCAATCAGCCACATCCAAAACACCGCACCAGCACCGCCGATACCGATGGCAATCGCCACGCCTGCGACATTACCCACGCCGACACGACTGGCAAGCCCTGTTACAAATGCCTGAAAACTTGAAATGCCTGCATCGTCATTGTGATTACTGCGGCTGCCAAGCATCGATTTGACACTGCGACCAAACAGGCGAAACTGTGCCAGACCCGAAAAAATGGTAAAAAACAAGCCAATGCCGATTAATAGCCAAATCAGTATGTCCCACAATGGCGTGCTGATTGTCGTTACTGTACAATGCAGCTTTTCAACAAAATCTGGCTTTGCCAGACAAGATAACGGATTATCGTACATAAATTTCTCACACTCAAACACAAAACCAAGCGTTGTCGTTTTGTGCTTATCCATATTCATCTTATGAATGCCGACATCAAAAAAGCACCAACGCCATCGACAACCCTTGTATAATGGTCAATTGGTGCAGCTTTGATGGCAAACAACCGTTTTAAATTGCCGTCTTTGGCAAATAGCGACATTATAAGATAAAATGATTAAACAATCACGAAAATTTATAATTTTTAAATTAATGATGGTATTTTTTAATTTTATAATTCATTGTACGACAGGCTGCCAAAGCAAACACCACTTGACAAAATCACAGCAAACATTTGCCAAAAAAATAAGCACTGCTAATGATAGTGCTTATTTTGTTTAATATTTTATCTATTGATTTGGCAGTGCCAACACAGTCAAATGGCTGATTAAGTTAAACCTAAGTATCTTTTTGGAAATATTTCCTATAAAAAGCAACCGCCCAGATGGGGAGCAGAAAAATCAAAAGGTATAAAATCAATTCAAAGAAAGTGATTTTTTCTTGAGAAAATCTCGATGTCAATACTTGGTAAATTGTAAGATAAAAAGTAAAATAAATGCATTGATAGATGTTGCTCTGATTTTTTAAGTTTAAAAAATAAATAGCCGCACCGACTAATCCTAAAAGCAATAGCAAAAATACACTAAAAATAGAAATGCTCATTATTTTATGGCTCTATTCACCAATCTGCAAATGGCGGTCAAATGAAAATCAGTTTTCACCTTTTAAACCGCCAAAAGATAAGTCAATGGTTGATGGCTTAGGCAGATTTATCAAGCGATGCGGTCTCTTTTAGGCTCAAAAACCAATGCAAAATAATCGCTGCAAAAGTTGCCGTGCCGATACCACCCAAATTAAAACTGCCAATCATCAAGCCAAAATCACCTGTGCCTAAAATGATGGTGATGGCAGCGACCATCAGGTTTTTGTTGTTGGCGAAATTGACTTGGTTGTCAATCCAAATGCGAGCCCCAGCGATGGCAATCAAGCCAAAGACCACAATGGACGCCCCTGTCAGTACAGGGCTTGGAATGGTCTGAATCACTGCACCAAACTTTGGCGAAAAGCCCAAAATCACCGCAAACACGCCTGCAATCACAAAAATAATGGTTGAATAAACACGAGTTACCGCCATCACGCCGATATTTTCGCCATAAGTGGTCATGCCCGTGCCGCCCACACTTGCCGACAGTGCCGTGGCGACGCCGTCAGCGACAAATGCCTTGCCAAGCTGTGGCGTGAGATTTTCGCCAGTCATCGCACCGACCGCCTTGATATGTCCAAGGTTTTCTGCCACCAAAATAAACGCCACAGGTGCGATAATCAGCATGGCATTGCCATCAAAGGTTGGCTGGGTAAAACTTGGCATACCAAACCATGCCGCATCAGCAATCAGCTGAAAATTAATCGGTGTCCCCAATCCTAAACCATTGGTAATCACCGCATAAATCGCATACGCCAACACCAAGCCCAAAAGCAGCAGCAGACGCTGCATAAAGCCTTTGGCAAAAACCGCAATCATGCCCATGCACAGCACCGTCATCAATGCCATCCACAGATCGAACGGTTTGCCTTGTACGCCGCTGACGGTTACAGGTGCTAGGTTTAGACCGATAATCATTACCACCGCCCCAGTTACCACAGGTGGCATCAGCCGCTCAATCCAGCGTGTGCCAGTTGCCATCACGATTACGCCAATGATGGCATACAAGACACCACAAGCGATGATACCGCCCAATGCCACCGATAAGTTTGGGTTCGCCCCTGAGCCTGTGGCATGAGCGGTTGCCGCTGCCACCACGCCAATGAATGCAAAACTTGAACCCAAATAACTGGGTACTCGCCCACCAGTCATCACAAAAAATAAAATGGTACAAAAACCACTCATCATAATCGCCAGATTGGCATCAAAGCCCATCAGCAAAGGTGCAAGTACTGTCGCCCCAAACATCGCCAGCACATGCTGTAAGCCCAGCATGATGCTTTGAGATGCTGGCAGATATTCGTTTGTTGCCACAGGCTGTGTGTTGATGTCACCTGTATAAGGTTGCCATTTTGGAAACCAGCTCATATTCACTCCAAATATTTGTACAAATGCCGTCATCGCCCAAGCATTTGCTGCTTTTGTTGTTTTGGTTTTGTACCCATGCTGGGCATGGTGTTGTGTATTTTGGCGATTATTGTACTACATTTGTATGATAAAATTGCCAAAAATTATCACCGCTTAATAACATTCAATCGGTCAAAGCCAATTAAATTTGGTTAAAACTGCCGTGGGGTTGGGCTGTTTTTATCAATCTTTGCCCAGTGCTTGATGATTATGGCTTGATTTTTTATCATGTCAAAAGTAGGATATAATCAACATTAATATCATATCATCAGCCCAGAGAACCCATGTTATATTCAATCGCAATCAAACTTGGCAATGATAAGGTTGCACACAGTATCTTTTTTCCAGATGTACCGCATTTGGTTTCTGCTTGTGATGAGCTTGATGATGTGTTAAGTTGTGCTACTGAATGCATTGATTTGCATTTTAGCGGCTTGGCAGAAGATGGCGAGCCAATTCCCATGCCGAGCAAATTCAGCGTTCATCAACAAAACCCCAAATATGACGGTTTTATTTGGGCTTGGATTGATGTTGATTTGAGCAAATATGACACCAAAGCACACAAAATCAACATCGCCTTACCGCATTTTTAACCAAAAACGGCTAAATTTGCAAAGCACTTTATGAATTGCGCCTTGCTAAGACTGAGCTTGGCGATGGCTTAGAACATATCATTCCTTGTCAATTTATCCATACCTAAACTTTGGCTAAAATCCACCATAAAGCTGTTTAACCCAATAAAAAACCGCCTTTGCACGATGCAAAAGCGGTGAAATTTAGACAACAAAAAAGCCAAGCAATTCATAACTTTTTTATAAAAAGCATAGGAATACTTGACTTTTTTATAAGTTAGCCTATAATAGGCTAATCAAGACAAGGTGGTAGCACACCCTGTCTTGTAGGTTACAGCTGCTCACCTAACAAGCAGCAGCAACCACCTAGTCAGGAGTAAAGCGATGAAAGTTTTCATCAGAATCGCAATTATCCTTGTACTGATTATCTTACTACGCTCATCGAGCTAAGTCAAGAATAATTTGTACAATGGCTGTCGCCAGTGGTATCGGTGGCAGTCATACTAGGCTTTTTAAGGATAAAAAGGATAAAATATGGCAAAGACAATCACCCAAATCCAAGCTGATAGCGACAAAAAGCGTGGTATGAAAACCAAAGGCATTAAGATGCACATTGACACCATTGCCCTGCTTGAGCGATTGGCAAAAACGCACAATATTCCCCAAAATCAGTTGGTTGCTGAAGCCATCAGCCTTTGGCAAGCTCACCATGGCGAATAATTCACCGTCCGCCATTGCCAACAAACTTACACTCACAATCCACCAAGCCACGCAAAAAACACATTCAAAGACACGCAAAGCCGAGCAAGTGATGCCAAAGTCTTTGTAAGTTTTGCCATTTTATTTTATAATAGGCAGTTTAGAAAAATTATCCAAAGCGAGATACACCATGACCGAGTCCATCGACTACAAAAACACCCTAAATCTTGCCGATACCGCCTTTGCGATGCGTGGCGACCTTGCCAAACGAGAGCCGATTTGGCTAGAGCAATGGGAAAAAGATGATGTTTATGGGCAAATCCGCAAAGCACGCCAGGGTCGCAAAACCTATACCTTGCACGATGGCCCCCCTTATGCCAACGGACAGATTCACTTGGGTCATGTGGTGAACAAAGTCCTAAAAGACATCATCGTCAAATACAAAACTTTGGACGGTTATGATGCCCCTTATGTCCCCGGCTGGGACTGTCACGGCTTGCCGATTGAGCAAAAAGTCGAAGGCATCTTGGGTAAAGTTGGACAGCAAAAAGATGGACGCACCATCACTGCCACCGAGTTTCGTGGGGCGTGCCGAGAATACGCCAAAAGCCAAATTGAGCTACAAATGGCAGATTTTAAGCGTTTGGGCGTGCTGGGCGACTGGCAAAATCCGTATCTGACCATGAATTTTCAACAAGAAGCCGATACGGTGCGAGCCCTTGCCAAGATCTATGACAATGGGCATATCGTGCGTGGCATGAAGCCTGTGAATTGGTGCTTGGATTGCGGTTCGGCATTGGCAGAAGCGGAAGTTGAATACGAAGACAAAACTTCCGATGCCATCTATGTCGGCTTTGATATTGTCAATCGTGATGCACTGGCTACCACCGCTGGCATCACAGGCACGCTACAAGCCGTCATCTGGACGACGACGCCATGGACACTGCCTGCCAACCAAGCCATCAGCGCCCACCCTGAGCTAGAGTACGCCATTGTTTCAGCGGACGCTCGCCACTTTATCGTTGCTAAAGATTTGGTTGAAGATTTCGCCAAAGCCATTGCCCTAGAAGCGTTTGAGATTGTCGCCACCGTCAAGGGTGATGAGCTTGCTGCCTTAAATGCACAGCACCCACTGATTGACCATCGCCAAGTGCCGATTATCCTAGGCGAGCATGTTACCGCCGATAGCGGTACTGGTCTGGTGCATACCGCCCCTGCTCACGGTGTTGATGACTATAATGTCGGCCTAAAATATCAGCTTAGCGTTGAAAATCCAGTCGCTGGCAACGGTGTGTATCTGCCAGAAGCTCAAGTATTTGTCGGCGAGCATATCTATAAAGCCCAACCAAAAATCATCGAAACCCTACAAAACAGCGGTCATCTGTTGGCTCATAATAAAATCCGCCACAGCTATCCGCACTGCTGGCGACACAAGACACCGATTATTTTCCGTGCCACACCGCAGTGGTTTATCAGCATGCAGGCTCGTGGTTTGCGTGAGCAAGCCCTAAAAGACATTCCAAATGTCATCTGGACGCCAGCATGGGGTCAAAACCGCATCGAATCGATGATGAATGGTCGCCCTGATTGGTGCATCAGTCGTCAGCGGACTTGGGGCGTGCCGATTGCATTTTTTATCCACAAAGACACAGGCGAGCTGCACCCACGCACCAGCGAGCTGATGGAGCAAGCTGCCAAACTTATTGAAAAAGGCGGCGTGGAAGCGTGGTTTGAAGCCGATGCCAGAAGTTTTATCGGTGATGATGCCGACACTTACCAAAAATGCAGCGACACGCTCGATGTGTGGTTTGACTCTGGGGCGACCAACTTTGCCGTCCTAGCAAGCCGTGGCGAGCTATCAAACCCTGCCGATTTGTACCTAGAAGGCTCCGATCAGCATCGTGGCTGGTTCCAGTCATCGCTATTGGTCAGCGAATCCATCTACGGACGGCCGCCGTATAAGCAAGTTTTGACGCACGGTTTCACCGTTGATGCCAAAGGTCATAAATTGTCCAAATCCAAAGGCAACACCAAAGGCTTTGAGCCGTCAGACATCGCCAACAAAATGGGCGTGGATATTTTGCGTCTGTGGGTCGGCTCGTCAGACTATCGCTACGAGATGGCGGTATCTAAAGAAGGCTTTGATCGCACCACGGATATGTACCGCCGTATCCGTAACACCATTCGTTTCTTGCTTGCCAATACCAACGACTTTGATCCAGCCAAAGATTTGGTCGCCGATGACGATTTGATTAGCCTAGATAAATACATCTTGCACCGCACCAAAGCTGTCCAAGATGAGATTATCCGCTCATACACCAGCATGGACTTCCATCAAGTCTGCCAAGCCGTGATGGGCTTTTGTTCGCAGGATTTGGGCGGTTTTTATTTGGATATCATCAAAGATCGCACCTACACCACCAAGGCGGACGGCTTGCCACGCCGCTCGGCACAGACCGCTTTGTATCACATCGCTCATGCCTTGCTGCGTTGGATTGCACCGATTTTATCATTCACCGCCCAAGAAGCATGGCAAGTGCTAAAAGGCACGGACGGCTATATCTTCACCGCCGAATGGTACGCTGTGCCGACGCCAAGCATGGGTGAAATTAGCACTGATGATTGGGATCAGATTCTACAAATCAAAGACACCATCAATAAAGCCATCGAAGACGCTCGCAGCGAAAAAACCATCAGCAGCAACCTAACTGCCAAAGTCGCCATCACAGCACCTGCCGAAATTGCTGAGATTTTACGCAAACTGGGCGATGAACTTCGCTTTGTGTTCATCACATCGGACGCCACCGTCCAAGTCGGCGAAACACTGACAACCACCATCACGCCTGCCGATGGCGATAAATGCGTGCGTTGCTGGCACATCTGCACCGATGTCGGCAGTGATGCCGCACACCCAGAGCTGTGCGGTCGCTGCGTTGAAAACCTAGGCGATGGGGAGAGCCGTCATTATGCCTAATACTAATACCAGCACCACCCACCAAAACAAGGCAATCGGTTATTATCTGATTGCCCTTGCCGTGCTGATTTTTGACCAAATCAGTAAATATTATTTTGAATCTATCCTAAACCTAGACGAAAGCATCGATGTCATCAATCCTGTGCTGAACTGGACTTTGGCGTACAATCACGGTGCGGCGTTTAGCTTTATGGCGGATCAAGGCGGCTGGCAAAAATGGTTTTTTGTGATTTTGGGTCTGGTGGTCGCAGGCTACATCATCAGCCACCTAAGAAAAATCGCCCACACCGCCAAATTACTGGCTTTTGGGCTGGCGTTGGTGCTGGGCGGAGCGATTGGCAATGTGCTGGATCGCATTTTGCACGGCCATGTGATTGACTTTATCCATGTGCATTATGCCGATGTTTGGCATTATCCGATTTTTAATATCGCCGATATTGGCATTTGTGTGGGCATGGCGTTGGTGGTTTATGACATGTTGTTTTTGGAAAAAAAACGCCAAGCCAAATCCTAAATTTATCAAAATACCAAAACCAATTCGGTTTAAAAAGGGGCATCACGCCCTTTTTTTTAATTTTTATCAAATACTTATCAAATGGGATTGTTTTAACTATTTATCAAATTTGGTAAAAATTGGCAAAACATTAATAAAATATTGATAAATCATTGATAAAAATTGCCCAATAATCCACCATCAAGCAAAAATACTTAGGCAGCTTAACAAGAGTTTTTATCGGATTAAAAGCGGCTGGATTTTTTGGCAATTTTGATGGTTTTTGCTCGTGATTGTCAAGCGATATTATGCTAAACTAATGGGGTTTTTATTTATCATCATTACAAACGATTAAAAGACCAAAAAACCATCATGAATACACCCATTTTACCCAACGAAGAAGTCCGCATCGCTCACGGCAGCACAGTTTCGCTACATTTTGAAGTTTGCCTAACCAATGGAACTGTCATCGACTCTACCTTTGGACGTGATGAGCCTGTTAGTCTGGTGATTGGCGATGAAAGTCTGCTGGCTGGCTTTGAAAAAGTACTTATCAATCTAAAAGCAGGCGACACTCGCACCGCCCATCTGGCGGCCGATGATGCCTTTGGGCAATGGAATCCTGAAAATGTCCAAAGTTTCACTCGCAGCCAGTTCGCCCTATCCGAACCCAACCCCACCGTCGGCATGATGATGGAATTTGCCGACAAGGGCAAAAACTCGCTCGTTGGTGTCATCAGCGAAGTGACGGACGATGAAGTTAAGGTGGATTTTAATCACCCTTTGGCAGGCCAAGAAGTGCTGTTTAAGGTGCAAGTTTTTAAAGTTACCCCAAAAGGTCAAGTCGGCATTAAGCTAAAATAAGCCAGCCGCCGAACAATCCGCTTGGCTGCCAAGTTTTGGGATTGTGAAGATTTTCGCCTAACTTTTGAAGTTGTGTTATCATCAATTTTGGGAAATATCGTGCAAATAAACGAACAACATGCACCCCATCTCGACCCCAGCTCGGTTGGGATTGTAACGCCGCAAGTTTTGCAATTTAATGAGCCTTTGACCTTAGAATGTGAGCGAGTTTTGCCATCGTTTGAATTGGTCATCGAAACTTACGGCACACTAAACGCCGACAAATCCAATGCCATCTTGGTCTGCCATGCCCTATCTGGCAGCCACCATGCGGCAGGCTATCACTCACCTGACGACAGCAAACCCGGCTGGTGGGACAATCTGATTGGCAATGGCAAAGCGATTGATACCAGTCAGTTTTTTGTGGTTTGTCTAAATAACATCGGCTCATGCCACGGCTCAACTGGCCCTGCCACCATCAACCCAAAAACTGGCAAAATCTATGGTGCTGACTTTCCGCTCATCACCATCAAAGACTGGGTAAAAACCCAAGTGATGCTATCAGACCGCCTAGGTATCCAAAAATGGTACGCCATCGTCGGCGGCTCAATGGGCGGCATGCAAGCCTTGCAGTGGTCGGTGGATTACCCTGATCGCTTGGCTCGTGCGGTCATCATCGCCAGCACGCCCAAGCTGTCCGCCCAAAACATCGCCTTTAACGAAGTGGCACGCCAATCGATCCTATCCGATCCTGATTTTCATGATGGCTGGTATCTGGAGCATGGCACTTATCCACGCCGTGGATTGATTTTGGCGCGCATGGTTGGGCATATTACCTACATTACCGAAGACGCCATGAAAGCCAAATTCGGCCGTGATTTGAAATCTGGCAAATTTATGTACGGCTACGATGTGGAATTTCAGGTGGAAAGCTATCTACGCTACCAAGGCGAACGCTTTAGCAAAAATTTTGATGCCAACACTTACCTACTCATGACCAAGGCGTTGGATTATTTTGATCCCACTCGTGGCTATGCCGATGACGGCTTATCGGACGAAGACGCACTCAAGCAGACTTTGGCACGCACCCAATGCCAATTTTTGGTGGTGTCATTTACCACCGATTGGCGGTTTAGCCCTGAGCGGTCGGTGGAGCTGGTCGATGCCTTGATTGCCAATCAAAAGCCAGTGAGCTTTGTCAATGTCGATGCACCACATGGGCATGACTCGTTTTTGTTTGACATTCCAAGATATGTCAATGCCGTCAAGGGCTTTTTATCCGCACCGATAATTCATCAAACCACTCAGCCAACAAAGGACAAGGTATGAATAACATCGATCACCAATTGGCAGAAAAATGGATCAAACCCCATTCACGAGTGCTAGACCTTGGCTGCGGCGATGGGACTTTGTTGGCACATCTACAAAAATCGCTGGGCGTTACTGGCTATGGGCTGGAGATTGACAAGCATAAAATCAACGAAGCGGTGAGCAAGGGGCTAAATATCATCGAGCAAGATCTCAATGACGGCTTGGCGCGCTTTGCTGATAACAGCTTTGATACGGTGGTGATGGCTCGAGCGTTGCAGGCGGTCAAATCGCCTGACAAGCTGCTGGTTGATATGCTTAGAGTCGCCAAAGAAGGCATCGTTACCTTTCCCAATTTCGCCTATTGGCAAAACCGCATCTATCTGGGCATCAAGGGCATCATGCCAATGAGCGAAACGCTGCCACACGAATGGTACAACACCCCAAACATTCATCTTTGCACCTTTAAGGACTTTGAACGCCTGTGCGATGACAATCATATCCGCATTTTGGACGCCGTCGCCATCAGCGATAAACCAAATTCTAAGCTGCCGCCAAAGCTGATGAATCGCCTTGTCAAAAGCGTGCCGAACTTACTGGCAGATGTCGCCATTTATCGCATCGCCAAAGGCTAAATTGGTCATGATTAGTTATGATTTACCGTTGTAACCTACCGTTACCGTTTGTTGCTTGAGATTATGGGCAAAAAGTACTATACTTAACAGTTGTGAATGGTGATATTTTTTGAAGTGATATTGCAGGTAAATTTACCCATTACCGCCAGATTTATCATCAATTTGGCGTGATTGATTTGATTGATTCAATTCATTGGGTTGATTTGCCATACTTGATGCAGTGATGCAGTCATCGATAAAAATCTGCCACGCCGCCCACTGACCACACTTGGCATGGTGCGTATTGCCACTTTGCCATTTGCTTGATTTCGTTTTGATTTTGTTTGCCATAGGAAATTACCATGAAATTGCTAAAAATCGCCCTGCTGACTGGCGTGCTAACCAGTGCAACCGTGGCTCATGCCCAATCTGCAAGCAGCGGTACACGCTTTGAGACGATGGACATCGCACATCTGACCAGTCAAGCCGCCAGCGGTGATTATCATGCACAGTTTTTCCTAGCCAAACGCCTACAAAAAGGCGAAGGCGTCGCCAAAGACCCTGCCAAGGCAGTGTATTGGTACACTCGTGCCGCCGAGAAAAACATCGCCCCTGCCCAGCTAAACCTAGGCATCATGTATCTGCGTGGTGAAGGCGTCAGAGCGGACATCGCAACTGGTCGTGCATGGCTTGAGCGTGCGGCAAACCTTGGCGATAACCGTGCCAGCTACGCTTTGGCGATGATCGATGAGCAGCAGCAGCGTTTGGTTGATGCTTATAAATGGTATGATCTGTCCACTCGTGATGGCATGCTGGACGACAATGTGCGTAATCGTGCCAAAGCCAAGGTTAGCCAACTGGCGTTAAACCTATCGTCCAGTGAAATCGAATCTGCCAAACGCAGTGCCAATGCTTGGTTCCAAAATCAATAATCTGCCCATTATCAAACAGTTAAAAATAAAAGCCAATCGTGATTGATTGGCTTTTTTTTGGTTTTGATAATGGCTTAAAAACCGACCACAATCCCAAAAAGTGAACACCCAAGATAAACTTGGGTGTTCGGTGGAGAAAGCAAGTTTGGGATAAGATTAGTAAGTGAAATTCACACCCACACGGTACTCACGACCAACGCCTGGCAGACCAGTGATGGCAGTGTGCGGATAATAAAACTCATTAGTCACATTATTTACCGCAAAGTTTACATTTACTCTGTCGTTATTCAATGGTTTCCAGTTGGCATAGATGTCAGTTACATTATAGCCATACTTCACCAAATCCAAATCATTGGCTCGTGCCAATCCTGCGTTGCCCAATGGACTGTTAGTGTTCACAGAAGCACTTTGACCAGTCACATCGTCAGTTCTACGATGATTCACACCAATCTCTAAATTTGGATTGTTAAAGCGGTAAGAAAGCCCCGCTGTCCAAGTACGACCAATTGTACTACCATACTCACGGTTGCTAAATGATGGGGTTCTACCATTTGCAATGATGGCATAACTGTGATATTCAGGCTTGCTTTCTGCTACGCCCAAGCGAGCAGTAAAGCCTTTCCAATTATAACGAGTGCTGACTTCAAAGCCTTTATTTTTGGCATAGCCAACATTGGCAATCCCTGTGATGACAGCATTGGTTGTGGCGTGACGACCAAGCTGACCACTTGCCAACAAGTTATCGATCTCTTGCCAGAAATATCCTGCATCTAATGAGAAGTTGCCATTATTATAGTTAAAGCCAACTTCAGTATTTTTTGCCTGTTCTGCTTTGGTGCCATCAGCGATAGTGGTTGAGCTACCACCTGCCAATAGGGCATCTACCAAGCGTGGGCTACGAGTGGCGTGGTTATGCACCGCACTAAAGCTTAGGTTTGGTGTGGCATTAAAAATCAAGCCCACGCTTGGGTTAAATGCACCATCAGAGATTTTTTTGCCAGTAACCGAAGTATAGTCAAAATGATCATAACGCATACCACCAGTTAGTGTAAATTGACCGATATCAGCAATCACTTCACCATAAACACCGACATCGTCTTTTTCGGTTTTCACCTTATCAGCCGCTTGTGCGCGGTTAGGGTCAATCTCTTGATGGCGATAGTTTACACCATATTTAAATAGGGTCTCATCATTGATATATTTGTCAAAACCAAGGTTTGCCCCTGTGGTTTTGACAGATGTCTGGTTGGCACCAGCAACAAGACCTGCATAACCATTATTATCATCAGCAGCCGAATCACGCTTGTTTTTCATAAAGTAAACATTGGCTTCCGCTTTGCCCAATACACCTGCATTGCCTTGATATTCAAGGTTGGTGTTTTCCATAGACAGTTTGCGATAGCGAGCATCGTTGCCACCAAACCAATTAAACTCTTCACGAACATTACGCACACCTTTGTTGGTGGTGTTAAAGTGACTCAGCACAAAACGATGGTCGCCCAAGTTATAACCAGCTTTTACCAAATAGCTTTCTTTGTCCAAAGCTTGGAATGCCACTTTATCCGAGCTATCGCCACTATAAGGGCTGACATATTTACTCGGTTCTGCTTGCTTGCTGTGATGGCGAGTGGCTTTATCACCTGGTTTATAGTTTTCTTGATCGACTTTGTTATAACTTACCAAGAAATCAAAATCACCTGCTTTACCAAAGCCAGTCACGCCATAGCTATGCTCATCATTACTACTATAACCTGCGTTTACTTTGACACCCCAGTCTTTATCGGTGTTTTTTAGCAAATCGTGAGCATCAACGGTCTTAGCGATGATCGCACCGTTGGTCGCACCGATACCTGCCGATGCCGAGCCTGCGCCTTTTTGTACCGAAACGATTTTGACAAGGCTAGGATCTAGCATGTGTCTGCCTTGATGGTATAGGATTTGGCTGTCGCTATACGCATTATCTACTTTAACATCAATGGAGTTTTGACCCATACCACGAATGGTGATGTATTGCGAAGTGCCGTTACCGCCCGAAAAATCAATGGCAGGCTCTGCCTTAAACAAACCACGCAAATCCGTTGCCGTGCTTTCGTCTTTGGTGGTAGTGGTTACGACATTGGTTTTGATTTTTGTGCCTTGGCGGTCGCCTTTGACATATTCTGTTGGCAGGGTAACGCTTGGATTGGCACTGTCGGCAGCATATGCAGTACTGGCGAATGCGGCACTCACCGCCAAAGTCAGCGGCAGTAGTTGGAACTTGTTCATCATCTCTCCGATTATAAGCTCAATAAAACAGATTTTGTTCAATTTGACCCCATGCCGATGACCAGCTAAACAATGCATAATAAGTATAATTGCTATGTCAATCGTAAAAGTCAAGCAAATTGTATCAAAAGATTTTAATTATGTAAATAATAATTAATCATATTTCGCATATCAAATAGTAATTATTTTCACTAAAAAAAATCTTTTGTTGATAAAGTTATATAAAAATCAATTTGTTATCACTCACTCTGCCAATTGCCCAAAATGCTACCAAATCATGCAAATTACGACAAAATCCATATAAAATTGCCAAAAACCATCAAAATTTCATCAAAACTGAACCAAGCTTTATCAAAACTTAATCAAAGTTTGGTCAAAATCCAGCCAAAGTCCACCAAAACCGCTTTTTGCCCAAAATTTGTCAAAAATTTATCAAAAAAAACACACACCACCAAAAAAAAGAACACCCAAGACAATCTTGAGTGTTCGGTAACAAATTGGCTAAAATTTGCTTTTGGGTCGAGATTAGAAAGTGAAGTTAATGCCCACACGGTAATCACGACCTTGGGCGGTGATACCCCTGCCCGGACGCTGAGCGTGAGCGGTGTAAGTTCTGTCGGTGATGTTATTTACCGCAAAATTCACATTCACTTTGTTGTTATTCAACGGTTTCCAGTTGGCGTAAATGTCAGTCACATTATAGCTTGGACGCACTGGCGGATTTGGGGCTTTTCCGCTCGGTGTGAACACGAAGTTTTGGTTGAGCGAGCCTTCAGTTCTAGTCACATCACGATTACGCACGCCAATCTCTAGGTTTGGATTATTAAAGCGATAAGACAGCGAACTGGTCAAAGTGCGACCGACCACAAAGCCAAATTCAGGCTTCAAATCATCGGTATATGGAGTGGTCGTGCCATCAGCTTTTCGTGTGACTAAGCCATGGACTTTTGGATCGCTTTCAGCAACGCCAATTCGTGCGGTAAAGCCGCCCAACTGATAGCCAATGCCCAACTCATAGCCTTCGTTGGTGATATGACCAATATTTTCAATTTGTTGGATTGTCTTGGTCTCATGGCGATCTTGTGGATTGACCACCGCATCATCGATGCGTTGCCAGAAATAACCACCATCAACGCTCAGCTTACCAGCATTGGCAAATTGATGATCGAAGTTAAAGCCAACTTCGGTATTGCGAGCACGCTCAGCTTTGGTGTTGTCAGCAATGCTGATAATGCCGCCTGCACCGTGGCTTTTTAGTGCATCATACAGGCGTGGGCTGCGAGTGGCATAGTTGTGGTTGGCGTGTAGGCTTAGCGATGGTGTGGCTTGCCAAATGATACCAAGGCTTGGATTTAATTCGCCATCAGAAACTTCTTTACCGTCCATCGCCTTAAAATTAAAATGATCATAGCGTAAACCACCCGTTAGCGTTACAGGACCGACATCGCTGATGACTTCCACATAAGCACCTGTGTCGGTTTTTTCAGGATTTTGCACATCAACGCCCAATGGGATTGGTCCATGCTTTTTAGTCTTAATTATATCGGTTGCTTTTAGGTGTGTGCTTGGCTCAACTTCTTGATGGCGATAGTTAAGGCCATATTTGACCGTAGTGGACTCACCCACTTTGGTATCTAGATTAAAGTTTGCCCCTTGAGTTTCAATGGTCGTGGTGGTTGGGCCAGCGATATTGCCGCAGTAGCCACATTTTGAATCGTCCGCTGAATAACGCTCATTTTTTAGCAGATAAGCGTTGGCAGTGATGTCGCCAATACCCAAATTTTTGGTTGTCCATTCTAAGTTGGTATTTTCTACCGTCATTTCACGATAAACAGGGGCTTGCACATCATTTTCGCCACCAAATGCGGTAAATTCTTCACGCACGGTACGCACGCCTTTGTTTTGTTGGTGCGTGTGGCTAAGCACAAAGCGATGGTTGCCCAAATTCACGCCTGCTTTGGCAAGATAGCTATGCTTGTCCAAGGCACTGAATGGAATGGTGTTGGTTTTGTTAAGCGGATTTTGATAATCTTTGCCCGCTTTATAATCTTTTTCGTCCGCTTGGTTGGCAGAAAGCAACAAATCAAACTGATCCGTCTTACCAAATGCCGCCACGCCATAGTTAAACGAATCTGAATTTTCGCTATAACCTGCGTTTACTTTTACGCCCCAGTCTTTATCACTATTTTTTAATAAATCTTTAGCATCAACGGTCTTGGCGATGATCGCACCATTGGTTGCACCTATACCTGCCGATGCCGAACCTGCCCCTTTTTGTACCGAGACGATTTTGACCAAAGCAGGATCTAACTGATGGCGGCCTTGGTGATATAGCATCTGACCATCGCTGTGGGCGTTATCCACTTTGACATCGATGGAGTTTTGACCCATGCCACGGATAGCGATAAATTGCGAAGTGCCGTTACCGCCGCCAAACTCAATGGCTGGCTCTTCTTTGAGCAGCCCACGCAGATCGGTTGCTGTACTTTCGTCCTTGATGGCGGTGGTTACGACATTGGTCTTAACCTTAGTACCTTGGCGGTCGCTGACCACATATTCGGTCGGCAACACAACGCTTGGGGTGGCACTGTCGGCAGCGTATGCAGTGCTGACAAATGCCGCACTCACCGCCAAAGTCAATGGCAATAGTTGGAATTTATTCATAACATCTCCGATTATGATTTTTTAACAAACCAAATTTACCCTGACCAAAGCTCTATACATTTTTAATTAAAACTAACTAAAATTGCAATATTTCAGAAAATTTGGCAAGGTATGCTTAAGAATTGTGAGAATTTTACCAAACTATTTTTGTCTTGTAAATGATAATTGATAGCAATTGTCAAAATAAATGTAAATTATTTACATTTATTTTATATTAATTATTTGTATAATCATATTAAATATAAAATACGCATAATAGTTATAAAAAACTTAAATAAAGACAGCAAAAACCAAAAAAAACACCCCAAAACCGTTTGGCTTTGGGGTTTGATTTTAATAAATCGACAAATTGGCTTAATTTAATTTTAATCAGCCCATTTTGTCAAATCTGATCAGTTTTGGCGATAGTTTGGTGCTTCTTTGGTGATTTGCACATCGTGAACATGAGATTCTTTCATACCAGCGGAAGTTACTTTAACAAAGGCGGTATTTTTACGCATCTCTTCGATGGTGCGGCAACCTGTGTAACCCATGCTTGATTTTAGGCCGCCTGCCAACTGACCGATGATTCCAGAGACTGGGCCTTTGTATGGTACACGACCTTCGATGCCTTCTGGAACCAGTTTTTCGACACCGTCTTTGGCATCTTGGAAATAGCGATCTGATGAGCCATTTTGACCACTCATCGCTCCTAGGCTGCCCATGCCACGGTATGCCTTGTAGTAGCGACCTTGGAACAGCTCAACTTCACCCGGTGCTTCTTCGGTACCTGCCAGCAGACTGCCGACCATGATGCACGACGCCCCTGCTGCGATGGCTTTTGCCATATCGCCCGAAAAACGGATACCGCCATCGGCAATCAGCGGAATGCGATCTTTGAGTGCGGTGGCGACATTGTCAATGGCACTGATCTGCGGCACGCCGATACCTGCGATGATGCGAGTGGTGCAAATTGAACCCGGGCCGATGCCGACTTTGACCGCATTTGCCCCAGCGTCCATCAATGCCAACGCCGCATCACCAGTGGCGATATTGCCGCCGATGACTTGGACATTTGGATAATTTTTCTTAATCCATGCCACACGGTCAATTACGCCTTTTGAGTGGCCATGAGCGGTATCCACAATGATCACATCAACTTGAGCATCAATCAGTGCTTCGACACGGGCTTCGGTATCAGCACCTGTACCCACAGCTGCACCCACACGCAAGCGACCTTTGCTGTCTTTAGCAGCATTTGGGTTATTTTCGGCTTTGGTAAAGTCATTGACCGTAATCAAGCCTTTTAGACGGTAATCGTCATCGATGACCACCACTTTTTCGATGCGGTGCTGGTGTAGCAGTGCCTTGATACGCTCTTGGGTTTCGCCTTCTTTGACCGTAACCAATTTTTCTTTTGGTGTCATGACATTGGCGACAGGCTGATTTAGATTGGTTTCAAAGCGTAAATCACGGTGCGTTACAATGCCGACCACTTTATTACTGCCAGCTTCAATGACAGGAACGCCGCTGATTTTATGCTCACGAGTCAGTGCCAACAGCTCACCTACGGTAACTTCTGGGGTAACTGTAATCGGATCTGCCACTGTGCCTGCTTCAAATTTCTTAACATGGCGGACACGGCGTGCTTGATGGGTGATGTCCATGTTTTTGTGGATAATACCCATGCCACCAAGCTGTGCCATGGTGATTGCCATTTTTGACTCAGTAACCGTATCCATCGCCGCTGAGATGATGGGCAGATTTAGCTGAATGTCGGTGGTCAGGCGAGTGCTTAGGTTGGTTTCTTTGGGTAGGACTTCAGAATAGGCAGGTAAGAGCAAGACATCATCAAATGTCAATGCGTCGTAGGCAATGCGTAGCATAGGTTATTTCCTGTGTGAGTGCCATGGACTGGCGAAAAATACGCCAAAGGCAGGTTTGAAATAACGCCGTATTGTATCAAAAATTTGATATGATTGGCAAGTAAATTTTTAATAAACCGACACAAAACTCTTATCAAAACAAACAAACCCCACAAAAGCAGCCAAATGCCATAAATTTGGTTGGCAGCGTTTATAAATTTTGGCATAATAAACTTTTGCCATAAAAAAGTTGATTATGAAATCCATTTTTTCACACCTACCCCTATCCGCCGCCATCATCGGCACACTACTGATCACCGCTTGCAATCAGCCGACCAACGCCAAAGCACCGACAGACAGCCAAGCTCACACCGCCAGCAGTCAGACGACAAGCAGTCAAGCGGCGAGCATGAGCGATGACACTGTGGTCAAAGCCTTGCAGGATAACCTAAAAAAATCAGGTGCTGATATCACAGTTACCGCCGCCATCGCCACTGCCATGCCTGATATTTATTGGGTGAGCTTTGACGATGCCCCTGCCATGTTTACCAATAAAGCTGGCACGCATCTGATTCAGGGGCAAATTGTCGAGCTGGGTGGTGAGCGTCCTGTGGATATCGCCGCTAATATTCAGGCCAAATTGGCAAAAGACGCCCTAAGCCAAGTGCCAAGCGATGAGATGATTATCTATCCTGCCAAAGGCAAAACACAAGCCGCCATCTATGTGTTTAGCGATCCGACTTGTCAATACTGCCAAAAGCTGCACCACGAAATTGACAGCATCACCAAAGCAGGCATCGAAGTGCGTTATTTGGCATGGCCACGCTCGCCAAGCGATGTGCCACTTGCTGAAGCCATCTGGTGTAGTGCCGATCGCCATGCGGCATTGACCGACGCCAAAAACGGCAAATCCGTGCAAGCCGCCCCTTGTGCTAACCCTGTGCTGCGACACATCACGCTGGGTCGTAACTTGGGTGTCAGTGGCACGCCTGCCATCTTTAGCGAATCTGGACGGCAAATCGGCGGCTATATTCCTGCCAAAGAACTTGCCGAACTTGCCAAAAAATACCGCTAAAACACTGCCAAATTGTCCGACAAATTACCCAATCAATTATCCAGCCAAATCCAAACATTTGGCAAAATCGCAAATTGGCAGAAAAATTTGGGCAATTGATAAAAAACTATGGCGTAAAAACTGAAGTTATGGTAACTTAATCAGTTTAATAAACGCATTCTGATTTTTGGGCGATTGCTCGGCTTGGCTTGGCATTTGCTCGGTTTGATATGAAATTTGATTGACTTTTTCCGATATAACGGAGTATTTTGTGAATAATACCATCAATCTTGCTGTATTAGGTCTAGGCACTGTCGGTACTGGCGTGCTAAATCTGATCAAAGACAACGCCAATGAACTGGCTCGCCGCAGCGGTCATCAGATCGCTGTCACTCATGTTGGCACACGCCGCCAGCGTGATGATATTGATCCTAGCATTCATCAGACGGCAGACTTATTGGCGATTGCTGAGTCTGACGATGTTGATATTGTCATTGAAGTCATCGGCGGTACGGATGTCGCCTATGAAGTCATCACGCACGCCATTCGCCACAAAAAACATGTGGTTACTGCCAATAAAGCCCTGCTTGCCAAGCACGGCAACGAGATTTTTAGACTTGCCGAAGAGCATGGCGTGCAAGTCCGCTACGAAGCAGCGGTGGCTGGCGGCATTCCGATTATCAAAATCGTGCGTGAAGCACTGGCAGCCAATAAAATTGACTGGCTAACTGGCATCATCAATGGTACGGGCAACTTTATCATGACTGAGATGCAACAAAAAAATCGCAAGTTTGGCGATGTGCTGGCAGAAGCTCAAGCCCTAGGCTATGCCGAAGCCGATCCAACTTTTGATGTCGAAGGGATTGATGCGGCACACAAATTGTCCCTGCTGGCGTCGATTGCCTTTGGGATTCCTGTGCAATTTGACAAAGTCTATTGCGAAGGCATCACCAAAATCAGCTTACAAGATGTGGTCTATGCCAAAGAGTTGGGCTACACCATCAAGCATTTGGGCTTTGCCATTCGCCGTGAGCATGGCATTGAGCTGCGTGTTCACCCTGCCTTGATTCCATCGCAAGCCCTGCTTGCCAATGTCAATGGCGTCAAAAATGCCGTGATGATTGACGCTCACCCACTGGGGCAGTCGCTGTATTATGGCGATGGGGCTGGTGCTGGAGCGACAGCTTCAGCGGTGATGGCTGATGTGATGGATTTGATTTATGTTATTAAGGCTGCCACGCCAAGCGATGTGCCACACCTTGCCTTTATCCCAGAAGAGCTGTCAGACACTCGCATCTTGACCAGCGATGAGATGACTTCAGGCTACTATCTGCGTCTGACGGTCAAGGACGAAGTGGGCGTATTGGCGGACGCCACTCGCATTTTGAGTGATAATGGCATCAATATCGATGCGATTTTGCAGCGTGATGCCCACAAATCAGGCTTGGTGCCGATTATTATCCTAACTTTGCCAGTGCTTGAAAAACAAATGAACACCGCCATCGCCCAAATCGAAGCATTGGGTGCAGTGGTTGAGCCTGTGGTGCGTATCCGCCTAGAAAGTTTGGAATAATTTATCCAAATTGGCAATTTTCACCAAAACAAAATAATAAAAAAGATGGTTTGTGATGACCATCTTTTTTATTGGTGATTGCCCTATCAAACTTGATATACACCCATTCTCGCATTATCAAATAATTGGAGTATGTATGGCAAATAGACCCTACTTATCTATTAAAACACCTTGCTCATCATAAACATCATATCTGTCATCAATGCTTGCAGAAAGATAGGTTTTTTCGTTCTGATAAGATGATTGTTGGTAGTCAATATCCACATAATCATACATCACAGGCACGATTATCTCACCTTTAGCATTGATTACACCATATTTATTGGATTGCTCAACTCGATACAAACTTTTATAATCCAAGTCCATGATCATATCATAGTCATAGCCAGTTAGAAGTGTTGAATGAATATCCATCAAAGCATATCGGTCTTTGTTTTTGACAGCAAACAAGTTTGGATTTAATGATTGAATATGTTGATAATTAAAATCAACGATGGTTTTATTATTGACATCAATGACGCCATAAAAACCTTGATATTGAACATCGGCAAAGCCATTAGAAAACCCAAACGCATAATCATACATCAAAGGAATGACCAGCTCCCCTTTGGTATTGACAAAACCATATTTGTCATTGCTTTTGACGCTTGCCAAGCCGTTATCATAAAACTTATTGATCTTGTCATACACCCCTATGGGAACGATAAATTCTCCCTTGGCATTCACCAATCCCCAAGCATCGCTGACCACATCTATATTGCCAAACATCTCGTCTTGGCTTAATTCTCGTGTTTCTACCAAAATGAGTGCATCAGACATCGGCAAAGAGTTGTCATACTCCCAATCACTTGGCATATAAATATGGTGATATTGGTTGAGTAAAATCAACTTACCTGACTTATCCACCAAGCCCATCGGATAAGGCAAATCACCAAAAACCGTTTGCATATTATCACCAACAATAGCGATGCCTTTTTTGTTTAGGCAGCCTACATGATCAAAGTGCTGTTCGGTTTTTGGTTTGATACACGCCACACTAGCGTATGTTTCATCATCAGCATAGGCATTGCTGATATTGATTGACAACATCGCCAATAGGATTATTTTTAGGCCATAATTTATCTTGGCAATACTTTGGATTATCATAAAAATCCTCATATATTAATCAAGATTTGTTAAACTCTTCGCCAGCTCGTGCCAGCTCGGCTGTCTTCTAGCTCGATACCTGCCGCCTTGAGTTCATCACGAATGGCGTCTGCTAGGGCAAAATCTTTATCTGCTTTGGCTTGTTTTCGTTGGGCGATTTTTTGCTCAATCAGCTCATCACTAAGCCCATCATCAGCACCGATTTTGGCTTGTAAAAACTCGCTCGGTGCCAGTTGGGCGATATTGAGTGCCGCCGCCAAAGTCTTTAGCACCACGGCATGAGCAGCCGCCTTGTCTGGCTCGCCAGCTTTGATGGCTCGGTTAATCTCGCCTGCCACGCCAAACAGCACGCTCACCGCCTTAGCGGTATTAAAATCATCATTCATCGCAGCAGCAAAGTCTTGCCCTGCTTGGCTTGCCCACGCCTGTTCGTCACTGGCGATAACGCCGATGGTTTCGGCGGATTTTAGCGATTGATAAATGCGAGACAGTGCCGTGTGGCTCTCTTTTAGGGCAGCGTCAGAAAAATTCACTGGACTGCGATAGTGACTGGACAATAAGAAAAAACGCACCGTTTCTGGGTGGAATTTTGCCAAAACATCACGAATGGTGAAAAAATTGCCCAAAGATTTGCTCATTTTTTCGCCATCGATATTGATAAAGCCCATGTGCATCCAGTGGTTGGCGTAGCTTTTGCCGCTAGCACCTTCGGACTGGGCGATTTCGTTTTCGTGATGCGGAAATTGCAAATCGTGTCCGCCGCCATGAATGTCAAAAGTCTCACCCAAGCAGCAGGTACTCATCGCCGAGCATTCGATATGCCAGCCAGGGCGACCCACACCCCATGGCGATTGCCAATGCGGCTCAGACGGCTTGGCGGATTTCCACAGCACAAAATCAAACGGATTTTGCTTATCGTCCGCCGCTGCCACACGCTCAGATGCCCCTGCTTGCATCTCGTCCAGTTTACGCTTGGAGAGTTTGCCATAGCCTGCAAATTTATCCACCGCATAATACACATCGCCATTGCCGCCTTGGTAGGCAAGGTTTTTATTGACCAAAGTATTGATGATGGCTTGCATATCGTCAATGTGGTCGGTGGCTCTTGGCTCTTGGTTGGGCGATGCACAGCCCAACGCCTTTTCGTCCGCCCACATCGCTTGGATAAATCGCTCGGTCAAAGCCGAAATCGTCTCGCCATTTTCGTTGGCACGATTGATAATTTTATCGTCAATGTCGGTAATATTACGCACATAATTGACATCGTAGCCCAGCTGCCGCAACCAACGGACAATCACATCAAAGCCAACCATCACACGAGCATGGCCCATATGACAATAATCGTACACCGTCATACCGCAGACATAGATGCCGATTTTGCCAGCTTCAATCGGCGTAAATGGGCGTTTTGTGGCACTCAAAGTATCATACAGCACCAAATCTTGTTGGGCGTGATATAAAGGGTGATCGGTCATGGTCATAAAAAATCCGTGATTGTTTTGAATAATTTAGGTGTTTGAATATTGAGCATAAATCAAACCCAACATCATACCAAAATTTAACAATAATTTCAGCAAAAAACCGCCATCTTTGCCCAAATTTACCCCAATTTGCCCAAACTTTTTGGCAAGTTTTATCCAAAGTTCACCAAATTTCGTCCAAATTTTTTAACTACTGCCCAGACCCTTGACCAATTTTTACCCAATTTTAAGCCAGCTTTTATCAAGCATAAGCATCAAGCATAATCATCAAGACAATTTGGATAAATTGATATGATGACTGATTAAAATACGGCTTATCAATACTGCTTTTGACCAAAATTTATTTTAAAGATTGCTATTAAACACTGATAAATAATTGCTCATGGCTTGGTCAAATCCGCTTTTATCCCATCAAACCGCACACGCTTTGGCTTGATGGCGATGGTTTTGGGTGATTTTGGCACAAATTTAGGCTATAATAGCGGTATTTTATGCTTTTGCTGACCGCATATTTATTTATTGATTTTTTATTGATTTTGTTGCCTATTATTAATGTTTAGTATTAATATTTAGCTTATTGATATTTAGCAACAATTTATAATCATTTGCCATATTTTAACAATCATACTCGGGGTTAATATGAATGCCAATCGTAAAATTTTAGTGACCAGTGCCTTGCCGTACGCCAACGGGCCGATTCATTTGGGGCATTTGGTTGAGTATATCCAGACTGATATTTGGGTGCGAGCGATGAAAGCCATGGGGCATACCGTCACTTATGTCTGTGCCGACGACGCTCACGGCACTGCCATCATGCTAAAAGCCGAAGCCGCTGGCATCACTCCCGAAGAACAAATCGCCACCGTCAAGGCAAGCCACGAAAAGGATTTTGCAGGATTTTTTATTGGGTTTGATAATTATTACTCAACGCACAGCCCAGAAAATGAGCAATTTTCCCAAGAAATCTACAACAAACTTGAGCAAGGCGGCTACATTTTCACCAAAGATGTCGAGCAATTATTCGACACCGAAAAGGGGCTGTTTTTGGCGGATCGCTTTGTCAAAGGCGAATGCCCAGAATGCGGTGCCAAAGACCAATACGGCGACAATTGCGAAGTTTGCTCCAGCACCTATAACGCCACAGAACTTGTCAATCCTTATTCAACCTTGAGTAATTCGGCACCGATTATCAAATCATCAAAGCATTATTTCTTTGATTTGCCAAAATTTGATGCCTTCTTAAAAACTTGGACAAAGGCGGACAACCGCCTGCAATCAGCGATTTATAACAAGCTGTCTGAATGGTTTGATGCAGGTCTGGCACCGTGGGACATCAGCCGTGATGCACCGTATTTTGGCTTTAAGATTCCCAACACACCAGCGGGCGAGCCAGAAAAATATTTTTATGTCTGGCTGGACGCTCCTGTTGGCTACATGGCAAGTTTTAAAAATCTCTGCTCACGCAATGGCATGGATTTTGATGAATATTTCAAAAAAGACAGCCAAACCGAGCTGTATCATTTTATCGGCAAGGACATCGTGTATTTCCACGCTCTGTTTTGGCCAGCGATGCTAGAAGGGGCTGGTTATCGCACGCCAACCGCCATCAATGCTCACGGCTTTTTGACCGTCAATGGCGAAAAAATGAGCAAGTCTCGTGGGACATTTATCAAGGCTGAAACCTATCTTAACCACCTAAATCCTGAATATTTGCGTTATTATTTTGCCAGCAAATTGTCGGCAAGCGTTGAAGATATTAACCTTGACTTAGAAGACTTTATGCAAAAAGTAAACTCAGACTTGGTCGGTAAAGTGGTCAATATCGCATCTCGCTCGGCAGGTTTTATCCACAAAAACAACGGCGGCATGCTTGCCGATACCCTAGCCGAACCTGAGCTGGTCGCCAAAGTCATCGCCGCTGGTGATGAGATCGCCAAAGCGTATGAAGCTCGTGAGTTTTCTCGTGCATCACGCCTGATTATGGCGTGTGCTGATATGGCAAATGAATACATCGACACCAAAAAACCATGGGCGTTAAACAAAGAAGGCAAAACAGACGAAGTGCAAGCCGTCTGCACCGTGGCGTTAAATATTTTTCATAAATTGGTCATCTATTTATCGCCAATTTTGCCAGTATTGGCAGAAAATGCCCGTGCATTTTTAAATGTTGAGACGCTGAACTTTGACAGTCGCCATACCGATTTGGTCGCTCATCAAATCAACCCATTTAGCCCACTGATGAGCCGTGTCGAAAAAGACAAAATCGATGCCATGGTACAAGATTCCAAAGAAAGCCTAAGCGATAATGGCACTGCCAAGACCGCCAAAGCCGACAAAAAAAGCACTCAAGCAAACTTGGCAGACGGCGACAAAGGCGAATATATCGGCATTGATGACTTTGCCAAAGTTACCATGAAAGTGGCTCATGTCATCGAGTGTAATGCTGTCGAAGGGGCCGACAAATTGCTACAATTCACGCTAGATGTCGGCGAATCTGCCACTCGTAATGTCTTTAGTGGCATCGCCAAGTTCTATCAGCCGCACGAGCTGACTGGCAAAAAAGTCGTCTGCGTAACCAACCTAGCCCCACGCAAGATGAAATTTGGCATCTCTGAAGGCATGATTTTGTCCGCCGAAAAAGACGGACAGCTGACCGTGGTTACTTTGCCAGAGACGATGCCTGTGGGAGCGACTTTGGCATAACACAAAGTTGAAAAAATCCATCGCCCATATGCCGCACGGTGTATGGGCGTTTGTTTATGCAAATCAATTGGTAAAGTCAAAGCCAGAGCAAAAAGTTAAAAATAAAATCAACCAAGGCATGCAAGGCTTGATTGGCATGGCAAACAGGGCATAAAACATAGTATAATGATAGTATGCGTAAAATTATCCACATTGACATGGACGCATTTTTTGCCAGTGTTGAGCAGCGAGATTGTGCCGCCTATCGCCATCGGCCGCTGATTGTCGGCGGCGATCCCAATGGGCGTGGGGTAGTTGCTGCCGCCAGCTACGAAGCACGGCAATTTGGCATTCATTCGGCGATGAGCTGCCGTGAAGCCAAACGACTGTGCGAACATGCCATTTTTGTCAGACCCAGATTTGAAGTGTATCGAGCAATCAGCCAACAGATTCAAGGCCTGATGCGTGCCATCACGCCAATCGTTGAGCCGTTATCGCTTGATGAAGCCTACCTAGATGTCAGCGATGTCTGGCCGCTTTATGGTTCGGCGACACGCATCGCCAACCAGCTGCGTGCCGATATTTATCAGCAAACAGGATTGACGGCATCGGCAGGCGTCTCACACACCAAAATGCTCGCCAAAATCGCATCAGACATTAATAAACCCAACGGCATCGCCATCATTCCGCCCCAGCACGCCCAAGCATTGATTGATTCTTTGCCGATTGAGAAATTTCACGGCATCGGCAAGGCCAGTACCCAGCGACTACACGACATCGGCGTCCGCACTGGCAGGCAGCTGCGACTGACACCCCTTGAGACTTTGGTGGCGTTATTTGGCATAAAGCGTGGGCAGTTTTATCACGACATCGCCCACGGCATCGACACACGCACGGTCAATAACAACCGTGTCCGCAAATCCATCGGCACCGAAATCACCTTTGGCGAAAATATCCACCGTGATGACATTTTGCTCAAAAAACTCAAAGAGCAAACCTGCGAGGCCTTTGACGATCTCATCGCTCGCCACTTGCAAGCCCACACCGTTACACTCAAGATTCGCTATGCCGATTTTAGCCAAATCACTCGCAGCCACTCGCTTAAGTCCGCTTACGATTCTGCCGATACCGCCTATCAATGGCTGCTTGAGCTGTTTCGCCAAATCCCCCGCCAGCAGCCAATTCGTCTGGTTGGTGTTACTTTTTCAAATCTACAAAGCCAACAAGCACAGACGCAATTATCATTATTTTAAAATGTTTTGCTGTTTTTGATTGTTTTTTAAATTATTTTAAAATCATCAAACCAATTGTCTGTTCTTTAAAACAGCCAACCTGACAAAAATCATCAATCTGACCAAATCGGCAAATTTAGCCCAAATCCGCCAAAGTTTCGTATTCGCTGACCGCCTGCTTGATTAATGTTGGCAATATGCCGATGTTTGGCAACGCCATCTGACAGGCGATGATACCAAAGTCGATACGATCTTGATAATTGGTAAAGCTGATATTGAGTGCCTGACCGTCAAACAGTACAGACGCAGGATAGATGGCGGACAGTCTTGCTCCGTTAAGATACAGCGGCGTATCATCACCGGGGACATTTGAGATGATGAGATTGAACGCTTGTTTTTTGGGATAAAGGCGTGTCGCCAAATTTAGCCCTGCCCACCAATAATGGGCGGCAGTATAGCCGATAAATTCGCCTTGCGTCATGCGGGCAATGCGTGCCTTGCCTGCTGTAACGCTGCGATGAATTTTGTCTAGGCGTGTGGACAAATTGGCATCATCGGTGGCAAGAGTGGTTGGGATAAAGGAAATTTGGTTGCCAATGGCGGTGTCATTTTTGCGTAAAGACGCTGGGATAAACGCAATCAAAGGCTCTTTGGGCAAAGCATTTTGTGATAGTAAATACTCACGCAAAGCAAACGAACACACCGCCAACACCATATCGTTAGTACTGACATTAAAATGTTGGGCAAGTTTGACAAATCGCAGCTTATCAAGAGCAACCACCGACAAATGCCGACTGGTACCGATACGCTGATTGAGCATTGATGGCGGTGCTTGCAAGCTACTGATAAAACCGCCTTGGGCTGTGGCGTGTTCTGCTGACGATTTTTGAATTTTGCTTAAATAATAATCGTTTTTTAGTTCACGATATACAGGCAAAATGCTTTTTAGCTGGGATTTTAGATTGCTTGCGATGGATTTTTTTTCGATGGCAAAACTTGTTTTTTGGCGGCGGATATTTCTAAGCCACAACGGCTGCGATAGCCATTCATCAGGCAGATGCGACAACGACCGCTGAAACAAACGCATGGCAGCCACGCCATCTAGCACCGCATGATGCACCTTTAGGTACAGCACGAACCGCTTGGGCTGATGCTCGCTTTCTGGCATCAGATTATCAAACAAATGCAGCTCCCACAACGGTCTGCTGCGTGCCAGTCTGCTCTCATGCAGCCGAGAAATGCTCGCCAACGCTTCGCTCATTGTGCCTGTTTTTAGCCGATGATAATGGCAGTGATGATGGATATTAAATTGGCGAATCGCTTGCCACATCACGCCACGGTGCAGCACTTGGTTAAAGGGGAAATTTGGCAAAGCGTCGGTGTCGATTTGGCTGATGAGTTCATTGATAAAATTGTCATCATGATTATCAGGCAACTCAAACACACAAATCCCTGCCACATGCATGGGCTGCTTGGCGTTTTCTAATAACAAAAACAATAAATCAACAAGACCCAGCACACGCACGATTTGCCACCTTTATGCCCCAAAAGTCCCCATAATAGCAAAAATTTTTGGCTTTGTAAGTAGTAATTTGTAAGCAGTCATTCACCATTTGGTAAAAAAATACCCTGTCTGTGGTGAACTGGCTTGAGCCATCTGGCGCGCTGGCATACGCCCTGCCAAAAATGCCTCACGCCCTGCTTTGATAGCGTGGTTCATCGCCGATGCCATCAGAACAGGATTTTTGGCATGAGCGATGGCGGTATTCATCAGCACGCCATCACAGCCCAGCTCCATGGCGATGGCAGCATCTGATGCCGTGCCGACACCAGCATCAACCAGTACTGGCACTTGTGTCTGCTCGATAATCAGGCTTAGCGTATGGCGATTTAGCAGCCCCAAGCCTGAGCCAATCAAACTGCCCAGCGGCATAATCGCAACGCAGCCCATGCTCTCAAGCTCTTTGGCGACAATCGGATCGTCTGAAGTATAAACCATCACCTCAAAACCATCGTCAATCAGCACCTGTGCCGCCTTGATAGTCTCGACAACATTGGGATATAGGTTTTTTTCATCACCCAGCACCTCAAGCTTGACCAGATTATGCCCATCAAGCAGCTCTCGTGCCAGCATGCAAGTACGCACCGCACTATCGGCATCAAAACAGCCTGCCGTATTTGGCAAAATGGTATATTTGTCTGGCGAAATCACATCAAGCAAATTCGGCTCGTCTTTGTTTTGCCCAATGTTCGTGCGGCGAATGGCGACGGTTATAATCTCGGCACCGCTTGCCTCGATGGCATCTTTGGTCTGTGCCAAATCTTGATATTTGCCTGTGCCGACAAGCAAGCGTGAATGAAAAGTTCGGCTACCAATCGTGAACGAATCTAAGATTTGAGACATGGCACACCTCGTTATTGTGCAATATATTTTGAATAAATATTTAAATAAATGCTTTGAATGGATACTGGCAATGCAACAACGCAGCAACTATGGCAGCGTTGTCAATTGAACAAACCACCCTTGTCTGCGGCTTTATCTGTGATTGTATCGACAATAAATAACGCCGCACAGATGAAACAGTATTACAACTGGATAACTATTGTACAGCAAAGATGCACCAATGACAACAAACAACTCAAATGGCAGTTAATAGTATATCTGGGTTATCATACACAGCCAAACACGCCGCCATACTGTCAAATACACTGTTAAAATGTTGTGATTGAATCAAAATGGTGAGTGATAAGAAAAAAAATACAACAAAAACCCCAAATAAATCAATTATTTGGGGTTTTACGATAAAATATTTATCAAATATGGGGCGACTAATGGGACTCGAACCCACGACAACCGAGATCACAACCCGGGGCTCTACCAACTGAGCTATAGCCGCCATAATCTTGCAGGCATATGGCGCGCCTGGCAGGATTCGAACCTGCGACCACCTGCTTAGAAGGCAGATGCTCTATCCAACTGAGCTACAGGCGCTCGAGTATTGACGCTGGTTTTCACCAACAAAAAAAGCCTATTCGGCTTTAAAAATGGTCGGAGTGGAGGGATTCGAACCCCCGACCCTCTGGTCCCAAACCAGATGCGCTACCAAGCTGCGCTACACTCCGATTTTTCTTTACTTCAAGCTTTTTGTTATTAGCTCGTCGTTGTGGTGCGTATAATACAACTAAGACCCAAAAGTGTCAACAACTAATTTCAAAAATTTTGCATAAATTTTATAAGTTATTGATTTATAATGATTTTATCTTAGTGAATTTTTACGCACCGTGATGATTAGTTGTCGGTATCAGCCACAATTTTCATGCCATGAGCTGCCGCACCCCGAGTGCCACCTGTCAAATGAATGATATTTCGGCTATTATCAAGCTCATTCAGCAATGCCACCGCCTTTTGTGCTTTAGTGCCACCACCACACAGCACATAAATATCGCCATCGGTAGCGTCCAGTAGGGCTTTATTTAGGGTGTCCAGCGGGTGATTGACGGCGTGTTCAATATGTCCTTGGTGATAGTTATCGGCATCGCGCACGTCCCAAATCACTTTGTCATCGCTTGGGCTAAATTCGGTAATATCCAGTGTGGTAATCATTGTCAGCTCCAAATTAATCAATAAAACAAATTCAATAAAAAATCAAGCCTGCCGCCATGCTATTTTTCGTGGCGTGGTTATGGCTTTTGTTAAGTTTAACACAGCCCATCTTAAGAATAAAAGCACAAAATGCTCTGATGTAGCAATCTTACCAATTTGACTGCTAATTTTAGCCCAGCCACTATTTACCAAAATCGGTTAAGTTTTACCAATGATAATGAGCCGATTTGGCGTTTAACGCCCACCAATGGCGATGCAAACAACAATTTCATAAAACCTTGATGCAGCACAAAAATTCTATAAAAATTATTTTTAAAATCAATATGTTATAAATTTTTTGTCAAATTATCAAAAAAATAACTTGCCAAAATTTTAAAATCCGCTATAATACGCAACATCAAGACGACATCAATCGCTTGATAGACAACTTGGGGACGTGGCGGAATTGGTAGACGCACTGGATTTAGGTTCCAGCGCCGCGAGGTGTGAGAGTTCGAGTCTCTCCGTCCCCACCAAATTTAAAAAAAAGCCAGTGACAAAACATCATTGGTTTTTTTATTATCTAAATTTCGGGCCTATAGCTCAGTTGGTTAGAGCAGAGGACTCATAATCCTTTGGTCGCAGGTTCAAGTCCTGCTGGGCCTACCATAATATCATAAAGAAAACAAAGACTTACAACAGATGTTGTAGGTCTTTTGTTTTATCTCTTAATAGCCAAAATCAAATAATAACCAAATAATAACCAGCATTCGAAAATTGGTTGGTTATTGCTATGATGATTAATGCAAAAAACCGCCCTAAGGCGGCTCTTTTTAATCAATCACAATCATTGGTCAATTTGGGTTTTGGTAATCTTGATTGCCAACTTAATATGATAATTCATATCACAAACTTAACATTAGGCAGTCATCGCCAACGGCTCGGCATTGCCTTTTGCCAATTTGGCAAGCACTTTGGCAATCATCTCGGCGGTGATGGGTCGCTCTTTGCCTTTTGATAAAACATTCATCTCGATGATTTGGCGTTTTGGCTGATTCATGTGAACTCCTTTGGCGTCTGGCGGTTTTGGATTACCCTTGTAAAACCTGCCCAAATGCTTGGTTTATACTTAGTTAATTTGAATTAATTTGATGGCTTAGTATAACCCAAGCTTACAAATGTACACAACGATTTATTGCCATTTTTGCCCATGAAAGTGTAAACACTTGTTTCATATTTGACACATCTTGTCATACTTTTATCATACCTTGGCACAGCTTAAATTTGGCTCAAGTTATGATAAATTTTTTTAAATTTAGCAAGTTTTCAGCAAATTTTTACCAAAAAAAAAATGACGCTCGGTTTGGCGTCATTTTAGGATTAATCGGTCAATTTGGTATTGATGATTTGGATAAATGCGTGGCAAAATTAGCCAACCAACGCATTTTCCCATCTTGGAACAACCAGTTGCATCAGCGGCTTAAGCATTTTCATGTTGCAAGCGAACACTGAGCCAGTCTGCATGGCGTTTGGCGCGCCTTTATGATCAACGACGACGCCACGAGCTTCGGTAACAATCAGCTCGCCTGCCGCCACATCCCAAGGCTTTAGCGACATCTCAAAATAGCCATCAAAACGCCCTGCTGCCACATAGCACAAATCCAATGCTGCCGAACCCAAACGGCGAACTTGACCGCCGTTTTCGCAGATGGCTTGTAGGCTGGCGAAATGCTGACGAGCAAAACTCACTCGCTCATCGCCAACCATTCGCTCATATGGGTGGCCTGTGGTAAACAGTCCGCCTTCGATGGTCTTGTGTTCGCTGACTTGTAGGCGGCGTTGGTTCAGCACTGCACCACGCCCACGACTGGCAGAAAACAGCTCATCACGCACTGGATCATATACCACGCCATGCTCGGTTACGCCGTTTTTTTGGACAGCGATAGATACACAAAAATGCGGCACGCCATGCACAAAATTGTGCGTGCCATCAAGCGGATCAATCACCCAGCACCAATCAGCATCGGCACCTTTGCCTTCTTGTAGGCCAAATTCTTCGCCCAAATACGAATGATTTGGATAGCTTTCTTTGAGTATGGCAATGGTCAATTCTTCGGCATAACGGTCAATTTGAGTAACCAAACCGTCCAAACCCTTTGATTCAACTGCCAAATCCAAACGATGGCGGTTTTGATGCGCTCGCAAAATTTCATGACCTACTTTTTTGGCTGCGTTCGCTGCCATCACGACCATCGGTTCCATACAGTACACCTGCTTTAATTAATTAGAAAATTTAAATAAAAATAAAATCATTACGCTCGTCACGCAAACCCTTTATTATACGCTAAAAGTTGATAAAAAACCAACGAAAATTGGCGACTTCAGCTGATTTTATCGCTTGATTGTTGGCTTGGCTGTCAGTTTGATAAATTATCCAACAACTTAACGCTGGATAAATTGCTCAAGTGATTGATAAATCCCTGCCTTATCAAGACCGCAATGGGCAAGCTGCTCTTCGTGGCTGGCGTGATGGATAAAATCGTCCTTGATGCCCAAATTAAGCAGTTTTGGGCAATTGTCCAGTCCAATCAACCATTCATTGACCGCACTACCTGCCCCACCTGCGATTTGATGCTCTTCGACCGTGGCAATGTGTGTGATGCCAGACGCCGCCAGTTGCTCAAGCAGTACCGTATCCAAAGGCTTGACCCAGCGCATATCCACCACCGTGCAAGCGATGTCGTAACTGCCCTGCAACGACTGAGCCGCCGCCAAAGCATCTGCCAGACGAGTGCCGAACGCCAGCACCGCAAGTCTTGTCTTGGCATTGCCATTATCCGACTGCCAGACGATATTAGCACGCCCAATCTGGTACGGCTCATCTGCCAGATTTACCGCTCGCCCAACGCCCACGCCACGGGGATAACGCACCGCCGCCGTGCCTTTGTGCCAATAGCAAGCGTTTAGCAGCTGATGGCATTCATGCTCATCACTGGGGGCGGCGATGATGATATTTGGCACGCAGCGTAAATACGCCAAATCAAACACGCCTGCATGCGTCGCCCCATCTTCACCGACCAGCCCTGCTCTGTCGATGGCAAAAGTCACATCTAGATGCTGCAATGCCACATCGTGAATCAGCTGATCATAGCCACGCTGCAAAAATGTCGAATAAATCGCCACCACAGGCTTGATTCGACCTGAAGTCGCCATGCCTGCCGCCAAAGTTACGGCGTGCTGCTCGGCAATCGCCACATCAAAAAATCTGTCTGGGTAACGCTTGGCATAGTCCACCATGCCAGAGCCTTCTGCCATCGCTGGCGTGATGGCGACCAAATGCTCATCAATGCTGGCGGTATGCTCCAGCCAATCGCCAAAAATTTGCGAATATTTCTTGGCGGTGGGTTTTGGTGCGGTGTCACTGGCGGTGGTTTTTGGTAATTTACCAATGGCGTGATAGCCAATCGGATCGGCTTCTGCTGGCAAAAATCCCTTACCCTTGACCGTATGCACATGCACCAATACCGCACCTTTTAGCTGCTTGGCTCGCTCAAGCACGCTGATAAGTTTGGGCAAATCATGGCCATCAAATGGCCCCAAATAAGTAAACCCAATCGCTTTAAATAAATTGTCTGCAAATAGCTTATCGCCGATTTTTTCGACAATTTTATCAGGCAAGGGTGATGACACCATGCCCGAAAACAGCTCGCTGATTTTTTCGCCAATTTTACTGGGCAAACGAGTTGAAACATCTTCAAGCGCACCATTTGCCATGTGCAAATAATGGCGAATGCGGCGATCGTCTGATGAAATATCTCGCTTGACCATCAAAATGTTGCCATGTTTGTCAATATCCATCGCCAAACCACGCTGCCACAGCTTGGCCAAATGGCGTGAAAAACCGCCAATGGCTGCCGAAATGGACATATCGTTATCGTTTAGCACCACCAATAAATCGGCGTTTTGTTGCACAGCGTCATTCATCGCTTCAAACGCCATGCCACCTGTCATCGCACCATCGCCAATCACTGCCGCCACTTTGCACGGCTCACCCAAAAGATTGGACGCCAAACTCATGCCCAAGGCTGCCGAGATGGAAGTAGACGAATGCCCCACGCCAAAAGTGTCATACTGGCTCTCGCTCCGCTCAGGAAATGCTGTCAGCCCATCTTTTGAGCGAATGCTTGGCAAGCGATCACGGCGACCTGTCAAAACTTTATGGGCGTAGGCCTGATGTCCCACATCCCACACCAGCTTATCGTGCGGCGTGTCTAGTACCGTATGCAAGGCGATGGTCAGCTCAACCACACCCAAATTTGCCCCAAAATGCCCACCGCTGACGCCTGTTGAGTACAGCAAATAAGCACGCAGCTCATCTGCCAGCTGCAAAAGCTCAGCCGTTGAGAGCCGCTTAAGATCGGCAGGCGTTGCCACACGATCCAAAATCGGCGTGTCAGGGCGTGTTGCCAAAATTTCATCAAAAACTTTGGCTTGATGCACTTGGCGATGGGTGGCTAAATCCGTCATGATTGCTTAGCTTCCAATTGTTATAACTTTATGTGATACATTGATATGATAAATTGCATTTCATCATCAAAAATAGTGTGGCATAATAGTGCTTTGATACTTTTGATAGCACCGCCAAGCTGCTGGCTTTTGCCGATGATGGCAAATTGGCTAAATTGGCTTAACTGGCGACATCAGACTATTTTACAAGATAGCCTTTGTTTTTGCTAGAAAAACCCCCATTAATTGATGGTTTTTCATCAAAACTTATACAAATCACCGCCAAACATGCCATGCTGATGATTTTTTGGGCGGTTTTATGCAATTGGTGTCATTTGCCCCTTGGGTCAAATCGGCTGCCGTCTTATCAATTTGTATCATATTTAAGGGGAATATTTTGTATCAATTTATCGCCAAAGCCAAATTGCCAACCATTCACGGCGATTTTGACATTCATGTTTTTGAAAATCAAGACGGTCAAGAGCATGTTTTATTAAGCGTTGGACTGCCAAACCAAACCGACAAATTGCCACTGATACGCATTCATTCTGAATGTCTGACAGGCGATGCTTTTGGCTCGCTAAAATGCGACTGCGGTCCACAGCTTAACGCCGCCATGCAAGCCATTCAAGTTCATGGCGTGGGGGCGATACTGTATCTGCGTCAAGAAGGCCGTGGCATCGGTCTGACCAACAAAATCCGTGCCTATGCCTTACAAGATCAAGGGCATGACACGCTGCAAGCCAATCTACTACTTGATTTGCCTGCCGATGCACGCAGCTATGAAATGTGCCGTGAGATGCTGGCACATGTCGGCATCAGCCAAGCCGCCTTGATGACCAATAATCCCAATAAAGTCAATGAATTAAATCAAATTGGCATCGAAGTTGTCGAACGCATTCCACTGATTGTCGGGGTCAATCAGCACAATCAAGACTATCTGAGCGTCAAAGGGGCAAAGATGGCACATTTTATCAAGCCAGACGATTTGCAAGGATAATCGGTTGATTTTTCGATGTTTTTTGATGTTTTTGGTGATTGTGCCACATTTGCCAGCATCACGATTGGGGCAGTTAAAGTTTAGTTTTATTAATCAGTTTTTGTTTGTTTTAGGGATAACGCCATGCAAGCACAAATCGCAGAAGTTAAGAAATTTTTATTAAACTTACAAGATAATATCATCAAAGCACTAGAGCAACAAGAAAGCACTGGCGGCGTCGATGGTCATAGCCAAACCAAATTTGTCGCTGACATCTGGGAGCGTCCCGAAGGCGGTGGCGGTCGCTCTTGCGTGTTTGCTGGCGGTCAGGTAATCGAAAAAGCAGGCGTCATGTTTAGCCACATTCACATCAAACAAATGCCAGCGTCTGCCACGCTACGCCACCCACAACTGGCTGGCTGCCGTGCCGAAGCCTTGGGCGTCTCACTGGTCATTCACCCAAAAAACCCTTATGTACCAACCAGCCACGCCAATGTGCGGCTGTTTGTCGCCACACCCAACGATGGCGGCGAGCCGATTTGGTGGTTTGGCGGTGGTTTTGATTTGACGCCTTTTTACCCAAACCTTGACGACATCAAGCACTGGCACGGCATCGCCAAAACCTTGTGCCAGCCATTTGGCGACGAAGTTTATCCCAAATATAAAGCATGGTGCGATGAGTATTTTTATCTTAAGCATCGTGATGAATGCCGTGGCGTGGGCGGTCTGTTTTATGACGATCTTAATACCAAAAGCACAGGCTGGGATTTTGCCACTTGCTTTGCATTCATGCAGGCGGTCGGGCAAGGCTATATCGATGGCATTGTGCCGATTTTTGAACGTAATAAGCACAAAGCCTACGGCGAGCGTGAACGCCAATTTCAGCTCTATCGCCGTGGCCGCTATGTCGAATATAACTTGGTTTATGATCGTGGCACGCTGTTTGGCTTGCAGTCCAACGGTCGCACCGAATCCATCTTGGTATCGATGCCGCCTTTGGCATCTTGGGAATATCGCTACGAGCCACAAGCTGGCACGCCTGAATTTGAGCTGACCGATTTTTATCTAAAACCCAAAGACTGGCTGTCGCTTTAGTTGGCTTGATTGATTTGGTGAATTAAATAAACTGTCTGATTTGTTTAAATCAATCAGACAAAAACTTCGCCATGCCAAAAATCTACTCACAAATCCATCAGATGTTTTAACATTTGTTTAATTTTTGTGTTTTTTACAAAAAATTTGCTTTGACTTGGCGTGGTTTTGGGTAAAATAAACAATTTTAGCCACCCCATAGGAAGCGATATGTTAAATAAAATTATCCCTGTCGGTCTGTTGTCTGCCGCCATCGCCTTGACTGGCTGCAGCCAAAACAGCACAAACAGCTCAAGCGACAACGCCGCACCAGCCACTCAACAAGAGCAGCGTGCCAAGCTGATGAAAGACTGGCGTCATGCCAACGAAGGCATGAAGGCAATGATGGAAAATCCAGACACCTTTGATGCCGCCACCTTCAAAGAGCGTGCCAATGTCATCGCCGACAGCACAGCTCAGATGTGGCAGCATTTTGAAGGCGAGTCAGCCAAAGGCGGTAAAGCTGAAGACGCCATCTGGACAAATGCCGCTGATTTTTCGGCAAAAACCGAAGAATTTAACGCCGCTGCTGCCGCTTTGGCAACCGCTGCCGCCACTGCCACCAGCGTAAGCGATGTCGAAGCCCTGTACGGCAAAATGGCAAGCTCTTGCGGCTCATGCCATAAAGTTTATAAAAAATAAACTTAAATTTTAATTAAAATTTTACTGCCGATATTGCCTGCGATGTCGGCAGTTTTTGATGGATTTGTACAATTCCATCACTTGACCAAACGCCGCATGACTCAAATCAGCCAATCATTCAGCCAAATTGCCGCTTGCCAAACTCAATCACCGCCCCTTTGGCTTTTTTGATGGCAAGTTTGCGATTATGCCCAAGCATCAGCTTGATTTGCCACAGCTTTTCTTGATATAACGCCCTGCAGCTTGGGCGATTGCTCAGATTTAGTACACGCTTGGCAGCCAGCACCGCATCAGGCGAACGCTCGATAATCTGTGCAACTATCTGATTTGCCAATGCCATAGGGTCATCGGCAAGGTGCGTTACCAGCCCAAAAGCATGGGCTTCATCTGCCGTAATCATCTTGGCGGTCATCGCCAGCTGCTTTAGAATATCACGGCGAATGTCCGCCGCCGTCTGCGTGATACCCATATCCGCCACCAAGCCCCACTTGGCTTCAAGCACCGACAGCCGTGCATCTGTACTGACAATGCGAATGTCCGCTCCCAGTGCCAACTGCAAACCGCCGCCCACGCACACGCCTTCAATCACCGCAATCACTGGCATCGGTAGCGACTGCCAAACCAAGCACACTTTTTGAAATTTACTCGGTGTCGGCTTGGCAAGCTGATACAACGCCAGCCCCAAATTTTTGGGATTATTCAAATCCGCCAAATCCAGCCCAGCACTAAAATCACCTGCCGCTCCCACCAAAATCACTGCACGCACTTGGGGGTTGTGCCTAAGTCGCTTGGCAACATCAAGCAGCTCGTCCATCATCACAAAGCTGATGGCGTTTTTCTTGGCTGGACGGTTTAGCGTGATGGTGGCGATGTCATGGTCGACTTGCACGCTTAGTGTTTGATAATTTTTCATGGTTTATCCTGCTTGGGTTTGGTTATTTGAGCAAATTTTACAAACTTTGTTGGCTTTATCAGGTTTGCTCGCCTGCCGTGTCGCCAGTGTAGCATAAAATTGATAAACCGCCCAAAAGCACCCACTCACCGATGGGTCATTTTTAGGTGATGATTTGGCAAGTGGCAATTTGGCAAATTGAGCGGTTTTGTGTCTTTTGATAAATGAAAGATGGAAAAATAGGGAAGTTTCAAAGTTCGATTTTTAAGAAAAAAATACAGACTGGCTTTGGATAAACTGTTGCCAATTTGGCGGTTTGGTAATTTGGTAATTTATCGGTTTGGCAATGCGTTTGGCAAAATTAAAAACCAAAACAAAAAAACCGCCATCTGATTTGGCGGTTTGGCAATTTGATAATTTAATCATTGGGCAATTTAACGATAATGGTGTAACACCGTCAGCACATCATGGCGAATCATCTCGCTGCTTGGCATCTTTTCGGCATGAAAGCGAATGATGGGAATGCCAGCACTGGCAAGGGCTTTGTCTTTTTTGGCGTCCTGCTTTTGGCGAGTTTTGCTCTCGTGCGTCCAGTCGTCCAGCTCGATGGCGGCCAGCACGGTTTGCAAATCGTCATGCACCAGCACAAAATCCACACTCTGCCGACATACTCGATTGAACCAAAATTGCCGCTCGCTCGCCACATCGATGGTCGGTTCAATCATGCGTGACAGCTGCACCTGCCCAAAAATGTGGTATTCAGGCAGTGCGGTTTTGAGTTTTTTAAAAAACAACACTTCGCTATCGGTCATCAAAGGCATCGGCTCAAACGGCCAAACTGGCATGTCATCGCCCTTGATTTTTTTGGCTTTTGGGCGAAAAATCACGGCAAGCAGCACCAAGGCAGCCAGCCCAATCATTAAATATCCAATCATAAAAGAGCAATTCCTAGCAGATACTTTGTGATAATCAGCACCAATTTACTCATTGTGCTTGATGCACAAATGCCCCTGATGAGCTGACACGAGAGTCATTGCTGATTTTGTTGCGTAAGGCTTTGGCATCGGCTTCGGATTTTTCGCTACCAACCAAAACACGCAGTCCACGGCTGGTATTGCTGGTGGTAACTCGATAGCCTGCCGCACGATACTGCTTGACGATTTCGTCCACTTTTTCTTTGTCTGGTGAGATGGCGACTTGCACCGTGTAGCGGCCAGACAGCTGCGGATTTTGAGATTTGGTTTCAGATTTTTTGTTGTCGGATTTATTGTCGGTTTTGTTATCGCCAGACTTTTGGGTGTCTTGTTTGCTGCTGGTTTTTTCTTTGCTTTTGCTGCTTTGATTGGCTTGGCGTGCTTTGGCATCACGCTCTAGGCGTGCCACTTGTGATGATGATGGGATTTTGATGCTGTGTCCTGCTCGCAAAATATCATCACGACTCATGCCGTTGGCTTCGGCCAATGCCGCCACCGAGATGCCATGACGATTGGCGATGACAGTCAAGCTCTCGCCTTGCTGCACTTGGTGCGTGCCTGCCTTGGTGGTTTTGTCGGATTTACTGTCAGACTTGTTGTCGGCTTTTTTATCCGATTTATCCGTCTTGGCTTGGGCAGTGTCAGGTTTTTTCTGCTCTTTGGTTTTGTCGGATTTGTCTGCTTTTTTATCATCAGCAGGTTTATTGGCTGGTTTTTGCTCTTTGGCTTGGGCAGCTTTTTTGGCCGCTTCAGCTTCGGCGGCTTTTTTGTCGGCTTCGGCTTTTTTGGCTGCTTCAATCGCTTCTGGGCGAGTCTGTACGGTCGGTGCAGCGATTAGCTCACTTTTGGCGGCACTGTCGGCTGAGACTTCTTGGGTATTGGCAGGATTACGCCCCTGTGCTTCTGCGTTGGCTTTTTCGATGGCTTGCTTGCGAGCGTTATTTTGTTCTTCAAGCAGGGCATCGGTTTGTTTTTTGAGCTGCTGGGTGTGTGCTTCTCGCTGGCGTTGCTTTTCGGCAAGCAATTTGCCTTCGGTTGCTGCATCAGCGGTCAAAGGCTGCACCACAGGCTTGGCAACCTTGGCATCAGCGGTCTGGGCGGTGTGTGCCGAATGCGTATCAGATGCATTGTTTTTTGCCAATGCAAAAAATGCCAGCCCACCACTGACGATGAGTGCAACCCCCAACATTACCTGCTTTGATACCATAATCCACCACCAGATGTCGTTAAATTTTATGGATTTTTTATGAACTGCTTTTGAGCCGACTTTTGGCAGTTGCCCAAAACGCCCAAAAAGCAATCCTTATCCCAAACTGCTAAAAATATCGGTTTTTTGTCAAATTGTCAAGATTTGGGCAAGTATTTTAAACAGTATTTGTCAATAAATTTGTCAAACTTATATTTATTTGCCCATGATACCAATTTGTCTTAATACGGCTTGCCAAACAGCGTAATCAAACTTTCGCTAATCGTGTGAAACGAGCCAAACACCACAATCAAATCATCATCACCGCTATCAGCAATCACGCCATGCGTCGCCTGCGACAAGCTGTCATATTCATGTACCGCATCAATGTAGCGACGGACAATGCCAGACAGCTCATCGAGCGGCATCGCACGGGGATTATCAATGCTGGCAATGTGCCAATCACCATCGGCAATTTGCCCTGCCTGTATGGCGGCGTGTACTTGGCTAAGCACCGCATCGACATCTTTATCGCCAAGCATCGAAAACAGCACTTTTTGGCGAGCATTGGGGTATTTATCAAGATGAGCCTGCCAAGCGTCCGCCCATTGTGTGATAAAAAAGCTGATGCCATGTGCATTGTGTGCCACATCAAAAATCCAATGCCTGTCATCAATCACACGGCAATCAAACCGCCCTGCCAGCTTCACCGAACTTACCGCTTGGGCAATCGCCGACAAATCAAGTGTCAGCGGACTTGCCAGCACCGCCGCCACGGCATTGGCGGCATTCATTAGCGACAGCTGCGGCTTAGGCAGGCTGATGCTCAGTGCTGCATTTGAAAACACCCACGAATCTTGCTGCTCGATAAATTCATAAGCCACGCCCAACTGATGAATGTTATCCGTCAAGTCTTTGGCAATGCGATGCACGCTGTCTGGCAAGGATTTTGCTCCCAAAATCACAGGAATGCCTTGGCGGATAATGCCCGCTTTTTCGGCACCGATTTTTTCGATATCATCGCCCAGCCAGTCCACATGGTCGATGCCGATATTGGTAATCACCGCCACATCAGGGTCGATGATATTCACCACATCTAACCTGCCGCCCAGTCCAATCTCCAGCACCCAAACATCACAGTCAGCCTTGGCAAATAACCAAAATGCCGCCAAAGTCGTCATCTCAAAAAACGACAACGACAAACCTTCAGCAATGCGTGCCGCTTCGACAACTTCAAAGGCTCGTATCAAATCATCATCACCAACTGCCACGCCATCGATACGCACACGCTCGGTAAATGACACCAAATGCGGCGACTGGTACAGAGCGGTTTTTAATCCATTGGCTTGGCAAATCGCCGCAATCACCGCCGTGGTTGAGCCTTTGCCGTTCGTGCCTGCCACCGTAAACACAGTCGGCGGCTTATCCATATCCGCCTTTAGCACGCCCAGACGCTTTGCCACTGGCAAAACTCGCTCCAGCCCCATATCGATGGCAGACACATGAATGCCTGCGATGTAATCTAGCCACTGACCCAGTGATTTTTGCATGATGCCAATTCCGTGATGATTATAAGATGATTGGTTAAGATGGTTAAAATTACTGCCTATTGTACTTGATTTTGTGGCGTTTGATAAGTTATCCATGCCAAATCACAAAAACAAAAATCACCCAAAGTGGGTGATTGCTCGCTTGGCGTTGTGCCATTATTTTTCAAAGATTTGGTACATTGTTTTCATCAGCTTTCTTTGGTCAGCTTTGGCATCGCCAATATCTGCCTGTATTTCAGATTCCATCAGTACAAATTTAGCAATGACTTCCTTCGTAAAATCCTGATAAACTTGCATACTTTTTTTGACGGTACTCTGACCCACTGGCGTACCATAAAAATCATTCAGAGCATCAATTTCTTCTTGGGTGTAATTTCTTTTTATCACATCAGCAATCCGTTGGTGAACCATGTTGCGTACTTTTGGGTGATTGGCAATCTGCCGTGCTCTATCGCCAAAAACCTTGTCAGCCGCTTTGTCCATTTGTGTCAGCTGCTCGGCAGTCGCATCAGGGTATTGTTTTTTAATATAGTCAAACAATCCCACCTTGGCTGGCTGGGTAAAGCCAAAAGCAAAGCTCTCAGCAAAATCTTGTTCAAAATTCATCAGCTGCATATAGCGTTCAATAGACGCATCACTGGGCATACTGGCATGAGCCGCACCCACCAACAATCCTGCCGACAGCAACGCCACCATCATCATTGATTTGATTTTCATCAAGTTTTCCCTATTTTATAAATAAAAATGATTATTAATTCTATTTATTATAATCACAATCGTCCTGTCGGTCAAGCCAATAAAATGCTTTTTTGGCATAAAGTTATACAAAAAAGGCACAAATTGATGTGCCTTTGAAAATTTTGTAAAGTTTAACAGTGAAATGGTCGCCATGCCAACCAAGCATTAGGCGGCGACTTTGAGCAATTTTGCCAAAATGCGGTGCGTGGTATCCACCAACTGATGGCGATGCACCACCATATCCACCGTGCCTTTTTCAAGCAAAAACTCAGCACGCTGAAACGGCTCGTCCAACACTTCTCGCACCGTCTGCTCGATGACACGCTTACCAGCAAAGCCAATCATCGCCTTAGGTTCGGCAATATGCACATCGCCCAGCATCGCCAATGATGCCGTCACACCACCATAGACAGGATTGGTCAAGACGACCACATAAGGCACGCCCGCCAGACGCAGCCGCTCAATTGCTGCCGATGTGCGAGCCATCTGCATGAGCGATAACAGACCTTCTTGCATGCGAGCCCCACCAGATGCAGCAAAGCACACCAACGGCTTACGCTCCGCCAAGGCTTTTTCGGCAGCTTGGACAAAGCGGTCGCCCACCACCGACCCCATCGAGCCGCCCATAAAACGAAAATCAAAGGCACAAGCAATGATGTCTAGGTTTTTTAATTTGCCCGTCATCACCACCAAGCCTTCAGATTCGCCTGTTTTTTCTTGGGCTTCTTTCATGCGAGCAGGATACGGCTTAGAATCCACAAAGCCCAATGGGTTGCCTGTGGTAAATTCTTTGCCCAATTCTGCTTCAATGGTGTCCAAAAACCATTGCAAACGCTGGCGTGCGGTCATCGTCATATGATGGTCGCACTCAGGGCAGACATATTGATTGAGAATCAACGCCGTGTTGGTGGTCAGTGAATGGCAGTTGGGGCATTCGGTCGATGGTTCGGTCTCAACGGCCGTCAAAGTCGGCACTGTGGTACGCTTAACCCTCGGCACTTCACGCTGTAACCAAATGGTTGGCTTATCGGCAGGTGGTGTTTGGCTCATAATGATTCCTTTGTGATACAACAAGAGCAAGGCATGACTTGCCCAATTTTGGTATAGTTTACACTTGTAAATTGATTTTGGCAAACAAAATTTACAGCATCAATTCATGCCCCAGATTTATGGCACAAATTATCTGACAAATGCCGCTGCAAATTTATCTTGTCAATCAATACCGTCAATTGGGCTTGGTAAAACTTGCCAGACTTGCCATTTTTTATCATTGCTCATCTAATTATCAATGACGATTCATGACAATTTATGACAAGTATCGCCGCTTAGTCCAGCGTGTTCAATGCCGATTTTAGCTCGTCCATCTTGGCAAGCAAGGCGGCAACTGCCTGCTCGGTTGCCAAAGTGTCATCGGCGGCGATACCAGCGAAGTTTTTGACCAGCTCACTGCCAACAATCACGCCGTCCGCCACCGCACCCAGCGCCTTGGCAGAGACGCCATCACGGATACCAAAGCCCACACAGACAGGAATGTCGGTTTCACGCTTGATTTGGGCGACTTGCTCACGCACCACTTGGGTATCTAGAGCTGCCGAACCTGTAACACCTTTTAGAGAAACATAATAAATAAAGCCGCTGCAATTTTCGATAACTTTGGCTCGCCGTGCCGCATCGGTAGTCGGTGCCAACAGGAAAATTTGGTTCATCGGATTGTCCGTGCGTGCTGTCAGCTGCTTGGGGAAATCGCCTGCTTCTTTTGGTGGTAAATCCACCATCAAAATCGCATCTACGCCAGCATCAGCACACTGCTTGGCAAACTTATCATAACCGATAATCTCAACAGGATTTAGATAACCCATCACCAAAACTGGCGTGGTGGTGTTGGTTTTGCGAAATTCGGCAATCATCGCAATGGCATCGCTGGTGCTGGTACCTGCCGCCAAAGCACGCTCGGCAGCGTGGGCAATCACAGGGCCGTCCGCCATCGGATCGCTAAACGGCAAGCCAACTTCGATGATGTCGGCACCATGCTCAACCAACTGATGCATCAAAGATACCGTCACTTGTGGGTTTGGGTCGCCTGCCATGATATAGGGAATTAGGGCTTTTTTGCCTGCTTGACGCAAAGTGTCAAAGGTTGTTTCGATACGAGTTTTCATGAGATTTTAATTCATTTTTATGAGTTTATTAAACAGTTATCTTAATCAATCATGTCAGATAAGATGTTGGGATAATCGTATTGAATAATTACATTAGGTAATTGCATTCAATGATGATCAATGATCATCAACGCCAATTTAGTCCATCGATATGCCATCTTTTGCCATCACCGTGTGCAAATCTTTATCGCCACGCCCAGACATATTGATAATAATGGACTGATCAGGACGCATGCTTGCCGCCAGTTTTAGACCATAAGCGACAGCGTGCGAGCTTTCAAGCGCAGGGATAATGCCTTCTTTTCTGGTTACTTCTTTAAAGGCGTGCAAGGCTTCATCGTCAGTCGCTCCGACATATTGCACTCGCTGAACATCTTTTAAAAAGCTATGCTCAGGCCCAACCCCCGGATAATCCAAACCTGCCGAAATCGAATGCGTACCAAGGATTTGCCCTTCGTCGTCCGCCATCAGATAGGTGCGGTTGCCGTGCAGTACGCCCACACGCCCTGCTTGCAGCGGTGCAGCATGGTCTGGCGTATTCAGCCCCAGCCCATTGGCTTCCACGCCATACATTGCCACTTCACTGTCATTTAAGAAATCATAAAATAAGCCAATGGCATTGGAGCCGCCGCCCACGCACGCCACCAAAGCATCAGGCAATTTGCCAGTTTTTTCCAGATGTTGAATGCGAGCTTCTCGCCCAATAATCGCCTGAAAATCACGCACCAGCATCGGATATGGGTGTGGCCCTGCCACCGTGCCGATGATGTAGTAGGTGTTGTCGATGTTTGCCACCCAATCACGCATGGCTTCGTTCATGGCATCTTTTAGCGTGCGTGAGCCGCTGGTGACTGGCACAACCGTCGCCCCCAACAGTCGCATGCGATAAACATTCATCTTTTGGCGTTCGACATCGTCCGCCCCCATGTAAACCACGCACTCCAGCCCAAGGCGTGCGGCAATGGTCGCAGTCGCCACGCCGTGCTGACCTGCTCCAGTTTCGGCGATGATGCGTTTTTTGCCGACCATCTTGGCAAGCAGTGCCTGACCGATGGTGTTATTGACCTTATGCGCCCCTGTGTGGTTTAAATCTTCACGCTTAAAAAAAATCTTAGCACCGCCAATCTCATTGGTCAGCCGCTCGGCAAAGTACAGCGGAGTCGGACGGCCGACATAATCGGTCAAATCCGCCATAAATTCATTCCAAAACTCAGGGTTGGCTTTGGCGGTGTTATAAATCTCTTCCAGCTCTTCTAAAGCCTTCATCAAAGTTTCGGACACAAAACGCCCGCCATGCACTCCAAAATGCCCATCAGCATCAGGGAATTGGCTAAAATCAAGGTCATTGGCCGAATTTGTCGCACTCATTGTTTATCCTTAAGTTATACAAAATTGTCAATAATGCAAAATTTAATGACTAAATCCAAAAAAATAATTAAAACTCAAAAATCGCCAAATCCACTTTGGATTATCTGGCTACCGTCAGCCCAGCAAAAGTTTGAGCCGTTGGCATTACTTCTAGGCGGTTGATGTTGATATGCTTAGGCTGGCTGATAAGCCATGATACCATATTTGCAATGTCTTCAGGGCGGATAAATTCAACATTTTCATAAACCTTGCTCGCCCTTTCGTCATCACCATGAAAACGCACATTGCTAAACTCCGTACCACCGCACAGCCCCGGCTCGATGTTGGTCACTCGCACTTTTTTGCCCAGCAAATCGGCTCGCAAATTTAGGCTAAACTGCGTTACAAATGCCTTAGTCGCCCCATAGACATTCGCCCCAAAATATGGGTAATTGCCTGCCGTTGATGAAATATTAATCACCAAGCCGTCATCTTTGGCAACCATCAGCGGCAATATCTGATGCGTCATATTGACCAGCCCCAGCGTGTTGGTGTTAATCATCGTCTGCCAGTCGTTGATGTCGGCTTTATCGGCAGATTCCAGCCCTAACGCCAGCCCTGCGTTATTAATCAGCACATCGACATTGTCCAAAAGTTGTTTTGGTAAACTGTCCAAAGCGGCTTTGGTGGCGGCAACATCGCCAATATCAAAGCACAACGGAATGAACCGCTCGCCTGCCCCTTGTGCGGCAAAATGCTCTTGTAGCTCGGCAAGTTTATTGGCTCTGCGACCCGTGCCGATGACCGTGTGTCCGCTGTTGATACAATTAATGGCAATGGCTTTGCCAAAACCTGCCGTAACGCCTGTAACGATAATAATCATCGCTTTATCCTTAAATTTAGATTAATGGTATTAATAAGATTTATGATAAAAATATTTAAAATTTTAGGCAATTAGCCATTCATCATCAACCGATAAACCAGCGTTGCCATCATCAAAAACACCGTGATCATCAGCACCTTTTGGATAATCGCTCCGTTAGAGACGATGGCTTGGCGACTGCCCAAATGGTTGCCCAACAAATTTGCCAAAATCATCGGAACGCCGACCAATAACGCCATTTTGCCCGCCAATGCAAACGCCACAAAAGCACCGATATTGGACGAAAAATTAAAAATCTTCGATGTGGCTGATGCTTGTAATAATGGCAATGAATTGAGCAAAAACAGAGCAATGATAAAAATACTGCCTGTGCCGGGGCCAAAAAACCCATCATAAAATCCCACCAACAAGCAAGTGATAAACACTGCCAAAGCAGATTTTTTGATGGTTTGCGATTGGCTTTTATTAATCACTTTGCCTTTAAATAAAGTCGCCACCAAACCTATCGGCAATAACGCAAAAATAATGTACTCAATCACATGGCTTGGGAACATCAAAATCGCTTTAGCACCCAAAAAAGCCCCCAGCAATGCCGAAATGATGCCAATCGGCACAATGCTCCAGATGATTGATTTGGCTTTGATAAAATTTTTGATGGCAGCCACCGTACCTATCGTGCTGACCAACTTTTCTTGTCCCAATGCCAGCTGCGGCGGCATGCCAACCAACAAACACGCAGGTACCAAAATCAAGCCTGCCCCACCAGCAATCGCATCAATATAGCCTGCGATAAATGCAGCAATGATTAACACTGCCACGCCAATTACAAAATAATCAGCCATTAAGCTGCCATCAATATACATAAAAACTCCCAAAATTTCAAACTTTTAAATATCAAATCATCACAATGGTTTTATTTTTACTAACAAAACCCATCAATTTTTATGATAAATCATGATAAACTTGGCTTATTGTCGGCTTGCTAAGCGTTGGCAAATTGTTGGGCAAATTGAGCGTTTGGACACAGTTTTGGATAAAACAAAGCCAAATCACGAGCAAAAAGCCGCCTGTCGCACGATTTTTAACAAATAATCTTAAAGATAATTTTTATTAAAAATAAAAATTGCAGCAAATTAACCAAATTTATGACAAATTGATTGCTAAAAATAAAATTGAATAAAAAGAAAATTAAGAAATCAGAGATAAGCTCTGATGTGGTTGAATGGACTAACGCCAAGACTGCTGCGTCATCAGACGGCAGCGGATTTGTTTGGTAAATTGATCGGTGAAGGGTTTTTGGACGCAGGGCAAGCCGAAACTGTCGGCACACCGTAGCAATTGGTGCAGCAATCGGCAATTTGACAGATTGGCATTGATAAAATCAGCGTTGATAAAAGGCTTTATCATGCTAAAATTTCCCCTAAATAAAAACCGCCCAAAAAATTGGACGGCTTGGATTATAACAAATCTGATTGCCAATGGCTATTTTTTGACAAAATTTTCATTATTTTATTTAATGATGATTGTTTAAGTTTTTGATAAAATCCTGCATTTTTTGAGCGTCTTTAATACCGTGGGCTTGCTCGATGCCGCCACTGACATCGACCGCATAAATCGGCAAATCAGCGGTTTGGGCGACATTCTCCACCGTCAAGCCACCTGCCAAAATCACTGGCAGCGGCAAATCGCCATCAATAAGCGACCAATCAAATCGCTCGCCTGTACCGCCAAATTTATCGGCATGATAAGCGTCCAGCAATATCGCTGCCGCCCCTGCTTGGGCAAACTGCTCTGTCATCGCAAAAATCTTGGCAGCATCATGGCAAGTGGCATCGATTCGCAGTGCCTTTATCCAGCGTTTATTGACCAGTTTTGCCTGTCTTTGGCAATCGGCAGCCGTCTCATCACCATGAAATTGGATAACATCAAAAGGCACGGCATTGGCAATCTCAACCAGCTGCTCATCGCTGATATTGACCACCAAAGCCACAACGCTGACAAAGGCAGGAACACCGCTTGCCAAGGTTTTGGCTTGGGCAATGTCCACCGCTCTGGGGCTTGGCGGATAAAATACCAAACCAATGGCATCGGCACCTGCTTGCACCGCTGCCGCCACATCTGCTGGGCGAGTTAGGCCACAGAATTTGACTTTTTTAGCAATTTTCATCAGTTTATCTGTACACTTATCTATAAATTATCTGTAAATTAAGTTTTTTGGTAAATTAAACTACGGTATGATTTATTTAATTTAAGTCTATTTTTAAAGCTGTGTTAAAACTGGCGTTGTTTACTTGGCAGGCAACTGACAAGCTGCCGTGCCTTGGGCAACGACTGACACATCAACCGCCGCCAAGGTAAACAGATTTTCGATTTGCTTGACGCCATTATCCATCGCCAAAGTCAAAATCCCACCTTGGCATGCCTGCTGTAATATCTTGGCTTTGGCATCGCTTTGTACTTGGGCAAATAACGCAGGGTCTTTGTCCAACGCCCCAAACAACCCAGTTTGCCAATCATAAATCTCAATCTCGTCCAAAAATACTTCAAAAATTTCGGCAGGCGGTAGGCTAATTTGTACCGTTTGCCGCTGATTGCCTTGCTCATCTTGCTGCTGGGTGATTTGTACCATTTGCGTGCCAATATCGCCCAAATCAATGCCTGCCAGCACTCGCCCTTTGATGACAAATAGCCCTTTTTGTTTGTCCTGCCACAGTGCTTGCCAAGTGCCTTGTTTGTTGCTTGTAACCACAGTCTCAATGTTAAACGCCGAAGTCTGCAAGCGTGACAGTGCCTGGATTTTGCTAATCACGCCGTCTTTGGTGATAACATCGGCAGTGTCTTTGGGCTGATAAAAAAACATCGCCACCAAAGCCAGCACACCTGCCAATAATAGCACAATTAAGGTTGCCACCAAACCTTTGCCGTGTTCGCTACCAAAACCTGTTTTATTTGCCTGCATTGTCATTCTCCAACATCGCCAAATTGCCCATTTGGTGGGCAAGATTGGGTTAAAATACCACAAAAGCCGATAATTTTGTGCAAAATTGCCAAAAATTTGTTGCACATTACCCAAATTTTGCCTTAATATTGACCGTTTAATGATTTATTAAAATTTACCAAATTTCTCACTTTTTTTACAAAGGTCAAGCCATGAAAGCCAGTCAATTTTTATTTGCCACTTTAAAAGAAACCCCAAACGATGCCGACATCATCTCAAGCCAGCTGATGCTGCGTGCTGGCTTGATTCGCAAACTGGCTTCAGGTCTGTATGTGTGGATGCCAATGGGTTTGCGTGTCCTAAAGCGTGTCGAGCGTATCGTGCGTGAAGAGATGGACAATATCAACAGCCAAGAGCTTTTGATGCCAGTAACCCAGCCTGGTGAGCTGTGGCACGAATCTGGTCGCTGGGAAGATTATGGTGCTGAGTTGTTACGCTTTCAAGACCGCCACAGCCGTGATTTTGTGCTTGGGCCGACACACGAAGAAGTCATCACCGACATCGCACGCAACGAACTTAAAAGCTACAAGCAGCTGCCAGCGACTTTTTATCAAATCCAAACCAAATTCCGTGATGAGATTCGCCCACGCTTTGGGGTGATGCGGGCTCGTGAATTTACCATGAAAGATGCTTATTCTTTCCACATTGACAAAGAATCGCTTGCCCAAACTTACCAAGATATGTACGATGCTTACAGTCGCATTTTTACACGCTTGGGACTAAATTTCCGTGCCGTACAAGCCGACACTGGCTCAATCGGTGGCTTTGCATCGCACGAATTTCATGTGCTGGCTGACAGTGGCGAAGACGACATTGCCTTTTCTAGCGAGTCGGATTTTGCTGCTAATGTTGAGCTTGCCGAAGCCATCTGCACGACCGCTCGCCCTGCCCCAAGTCAAGCACGCACCGATGTGGATACGCCAGATATGCCAACTTGTGAAGCCGTTGCCGAGCATTTGGGCATTGCTTTGGCACAGACAGTAAAAACCTTGATTGTCAAAGGCAGCCACAGCCAAGACAACCCAGATGCACCAAAATTGGTGGCATTGGTACTGCGTGGTGATCACAGCCTAAACGAAATCAAAGCCGAAAAAATCGCCGCCGTCCACACGCCATTGACCATGGCCAGCGAAGATGAGCTAAAAGCGGCAGGCTTAATCAAAGGTTATATCAGCGTTGATGTGGATTTGCCTGTTTATGTGGATCGTGCGGCGGCAGCGTTGGCGGACTTTGTTTGTGGAGCCAATGTTGAGCATAAGCACACCACTGGTATGAACTGGGAGCGAGATGCTGCCATCACCGAAGTGGTGGACATTCGCAATGTCGTTGATGGCGATCCATCACCAGACGGTAAGGGCGTGCTAAGCATCAAGCGTGGCATCGAAGTTGGTCACATTTTCCAGTTGGGCGATAAATATTCCAAAGCCCTAAACTGTGCCGTGCTGGGCAAAGAAGGTAAGCCTGTTACGCTGATGATGGGCTGCTATGGCATCGGTGTTAGCCGCATCATCGCCGCCGCCATCGAACAAAATCATGACGACAACGGCATCATCTGGGCAGATCCGCAGGACAAGGCGGACAGCATCGCACCGTTTTATGTCGCCATCGTACCGATGAAATCTAAAGACGGTCAAGCCGAAATCAAGGCAGACGAGCTATACCAAACCCTAAAACAGCGTGGCATCAATGTCCTATTGGACGACCGTGACGAACGCCCCGGTGTCAAATTCGCCGACCTTGAGCTGATTGGCATTCCGCACCGCATTGTCGTCTCCGAACGCAACCTTGCCGAGAACAAATACGAGTATGTCAATCGCAGCACTGGCGAGAAACAAATGCTAAGCCTTGATGAAGTGTTGGCGTTGTTTTGAGTGTTGCCCTGCTTTGACGGTTGAATTATTTGGGTTTTATTTTTAAACTTTGAATGAATTTTGCCGCACAAAAAAAAGCTGATTGTGATGCAATCAGCTTTTTTATTTTTGGCAAATTTTACCAATATCAACTCATCAAATCTTGACGACAAATGCCAATTTATCTGATAAATTCATGGCTTATAAATCAATAGACTTGTTAAATCCAAGCCATTATTGGCGAATTTGACGGCATATCTTAGGCAAATCGCACCGATACACACGCACAGGATTGATGTCAATACCGCCACGGCGAGTGTAATTTGCTTGCACCATCAGCGAAATTGGCGAAAAATTTGCCATCAAATCGGCAAAAATCTGCTCAACGCACTGCTCATGAAAGCCGTTATGCTGGCGAAATGTCAGCACATAGCGTAAAATTTGTTGATAATCAACCACTTTATCGGTGCTGATGACAACCGACAAAGTCCCCCAATCTGGCTGATTGGTTACAGGGCAGTTTGAGCGGAGCAAATTGGTGTGAAATTGATAATTTGTCATCTGTCCTGCCACCGCCCCTGCCAGTACACTGGCATCGACATCATCGATGATTGCCAGCTCATCACCGCCATCTAGCACGCCATCAATACACACACCCAAAGGCTTGGCGATAGCAAATTCTTCGCCATCTAGCGGACAAATCAGCACACGCACCGACGCACCGACACAAGCGGACAAATCACGCTCAATCACCGACTGCACGGCACAGACATCATCAAATCGGCTAAAATTTAGACTGTTTAGGTATAATTTAAGCGACTTGGACTCAACGATATTTGGCGAGCTGGCAGGAATAATAATGCGAGCCATGGCGACTTTTGAGATGCCTTGGCGATTTAGCCACGACAATTCAAACGCTTGCCAAACATCGATGCCATCGCTTAGGTTGATGTTGGTCAATTGCTCATTTGCCAAAATCTGCTGACGACCGACATCACGAGCGATGGCAAACAGCACGCTGGCATCATAACTGGTCGGATAGCTGGTGGTTTCACCCAATACACCATGGATACTCATAATTTTACCTTAATTTTATTTAATTTTTGACTTGATGGCAAATCACAAACGCAATCTTGAGCCATCGACCAACAGCCGATACGCCAACCCATACAATAGCACACAAAACGCCAAAATCGCCACCAACGCCGCCCAAACATTGACATCGCTATGCCCCAAAATGCCGTAGCGGAACGCATTCACCATATAGACGATGGGGTTTAGCAGGGATAAATTTTGCCAAAATGGTGATAAATTTTCGAGCGAATAAAACACACCGCCCAAATAAGTCAGCGGTGTCAGCACAAAACTGGGAATGATTGAAATGTCATCAAATGAGCGAGCAAAAATCGCATTCAGCAAACCGCCGAGCGAAAACAGCACCGATGTGCCGATGATGGTCATCAGCATCACACCAAAATGCTGCACGCCCAAATCAGTAAAAAACAATGCCACCAAAGTTACAATCAGAGCAATCGCCAATCCCCGAAACACACCGCCGCCAATATAACCCAACAAAATGGTGTGCTTGGACGCAGGCGAAACGAGCAGCTCTTCGATACTGCCTTGAAATTTCATGCTAAAAAAGCTCGATACGACATTGGAGTAACTGTTGGTAATTACCGCCATCATAATCAGTCCCGGCACGATGAACTGCATGTACGATACGCCGCCCATCTCACCGACACGGCTACCAATCATCTGCCCAAAAATCACAAAATACAGCGTCATCGTAATCACTGGCGGCAGTAGCGTCTGCGGCCAAATCCGCAAAATTCGGCGAATTTCTCTGGTTAAGATGGTACAAAATGCCACCCATTGCTTATTTAGGTTCATATTATTGCTCTTGTCGGCTTGATTGGATAATGTTTGGTTGATTGTATATTAAAAATAGATTAATTGACTAATTGATTGTTTCGGTGATGATTTGCTGGATTTGGCGATTGGCTCGGCTGATTTTCGACCAAATTCATGAACAGCTCTTCTAGGCGGTTTGCCTTATTTCGCATACTGGCAATTTGTACGCCCTGCTGCGATAACTGCCCAAAGACATTGTTCAGACTTTCGCCTTTTTTGAGTGTAATCTCAAGGCTTAAATTGTCGATTTTTTGATAGCGAAGTACTTGATTTAGCACGATGTCGCCAGCAAATGGCGTGGCAAAATCCAGCACAAAACTCTCAATATCCAGACTTGCCAGCAGACTTTTCATGTCGGTATTGACACGAATCTCACCTTTATCCAAAATGGCGATGTGCTTACACAGTTGCTCTGCTTCTTCTAAATAATGCGTGGTCAAAATGATGGTGGTGTTTTCTTGCTGATTAATCTGCGTCATAAAATCCCACATTGAGCGACGCAGCTCAATATCCACGCCTGCGGTCGGCTCGTCCAAAATCAGCAATTTTGGGCGGTGCATCAACGCACGAGCAATCATCAGCCGCCGTTTCATACCGCCAGAGAGCATGCGTGCCTTGGTGTCTTTTTTATCCCACAGCCCTAACGCCGTCAATAGCTGCTTAGCTCTTGGCTTGGCATCACGAGCAGGTATGCCAAAATATCCTGCTTGATTGATCAAAATGTCCTGCACTGTTTCAAACTGCATGAAATTAAACTCTTGTGGCACGACACCCAAAAACTGCTTAGCATGGGCAGGCTCTTTGAACAAATCCACCCCAAAAATCTCAACCGCCCCCATTGATGGCGGAAATAATGAACTGACAATGCCGATGGTGGTTGATTTGCCTGCACCGTTTGGCCCAAGCAAGGCAAAAAATCCGCCCTGTGGTACGGACAAATCCAGTCTTTTTAGTGCAGTAAAGCCATTATCATAAGTCTTACTTAGCCCTTGAATGCGTAAGGCTGGCACGGCTTGGCTATTGCTGTTGTTGTCGCCGCTACCATTGTTGCTGGCATTGTCGTTGTGATTGATGGTCATGATTTGCTCAAATTTACTAAAATCGATTCAAAATTTTAAAATTTATGGTTATCTTTATGGTCATGATTGCCAATTTTTCAAGCAAATTGGCAGACCTGACATTTTTTAAAAACGAAAAATCCCAAGCCATCTTTATCAGACAGCTTGAGATTGTATGATGCAGGATTAATTAGCCAGAATGCTCAACAATGTAATCAACTGCGTTTTTCACTTCGTCATCAGAAATGTCCGAACCACCACGAGCAGGCATGGCGTTAAAGCCGTGGATTGCGTGGTCGTATAGCGTTTCTTTGCCCTTGCCAATGCGTGGCGCCCAGTCGCTGGTACCAAATTTTGGTGCACCGACCAGACCTGCATCATGACAGGTTGAGCAAATGGCTTTATACAGGCTTTCACCATCACGGGCTTGACCTTCGACCGCTGGGGCTAGGACAGTGATGTTAATGTCACACTCTTCGCCATCAAAGCAGACTTTGCCATACGGTGCGATACGAGCGATGAGATTTGGATACATCGCAACCAATTTTTGCACTTGTGGGCTATCTTGTGGCACTTCTTGGGCAGGTGCTGCCGCTTCGCTCTCACTGGCTGTGGCATCAGCCGCAGGGGCTGCAGCTGCATCAGTACTGGCTTCGGCAGCTGTTTCGGCAGTGGTTGCTTCTGCAGCGGTATTGGCAGATTCTTGAGCTTGAGTTGCCATCGTTGATACTGCTAACAATGCAGCAACAGAAAACATAACAGCTTTTTTCATTGTCATCATCTCGTTTTTGGCCTTGAGCAATCGCTCTGGGGGTGTCGAATGGTGTCAAAGTTGGCTACAAAGCACCATTCAAACGATACAAAATTTACCCTACTATTATAAGGGAAAAAGCAGGTAAAATGCCATGATTTTTATCAAATCTGTTAAAATTTAGTAAGATTTGTACAAAATTTTCATTATTTTATCATCTTGGGTGGCATTTTTCACAAAAACTTGCTAAAATCTGCCAACCAAAGACTTGCACTCATAGCTCAGTTGGATAGAGTGTCAGCCTCCGAAGCTGAAGGTCGCGGGTTCGACTCCCGCTGAGTGCACCATTTTTTAATATCCCATCATCACATGGGATATTTTTTTGGTTTAGCGGTTGTTGTTGATTTCGATAATCTCAATCCAATAACCGTCTGGATCTTTGATAAAGGCGATGTCTTTCATTGTGCCATCTTCTGGGCGTTTTTTGAATGTTACGCCATTTTGGTCAAACCACGCCACTGCCGCCGCCAAATCTGGCACGCTAAAGCAAATATGCCCAAAACCTCGTGGCTCGCTGTTGCCATCATGGTAACAAAAATCGGCATCGTTTTCGGTACCATAATTGTGCGTCAGCTCCAAAATACTGCGTTGGCGTGAGACAAAATCTTTTAGCTCATCGCCTGCTGGCAACTGCTGGCGTTCTTCTTCGCTTAAGCGTGCCAAAAAGTACAAATCAAACTGTGCCTCAGGAAAACTGCGATGCTTAAGCAAAGTCATGCCAAGCACGCCTGTATAAAATTCCAAAGACTTGACAGGATCTTTGACACGCAGCATGGTATGGTTAAAAATATAGCCCTCTGACTGCTCTGGAATGTCTTTGACGCCAGCGACCACCAGCGAATTGCTCGGCTGCTTAATCATGTTTACCTCTTAATGATATATCAATTTTAAATTTAATCAATTTTAATCAATGCTAAGTTTGATTATCAATCTTCAAAAAAATGCACCTGCCCTGTGGCAACATCATACTCCGCCCCAACAATCAGCAAATCGCCAGCACCGACCATGTCTTCTAAGATGCGTGAGCCGTGCTTAAGCTGGCTGACCGACATGCCAACATTGGCACGGATTGAGCGGTCAATCAGCTCGTCCATGTCCACATCATCGCCTGATGCAGTGGCGATTTCGTGTAAATTTAGCACGCTAGGGCGAATCCGATCGACGATGGATTGTAGATTTGGTGAATAATATTGTTCAGGATTAATCAGTGCTTCAATGCACGCCGTTACCGCACCACAATGCGAATGCCCAAGCACCACCACTAGGCGAGTGTCAAATTTTTCGGCGGCAAATTCCACCGAACCGATTTGGCTGGGAGCAACCACATTGCCCGCCACTCGAATGACAAACAAATCGCCCAAACCTTGATCAAAAATCAGCTCCACTGGCACTCGAGCGTCCGAGCAGCCCAAAATAATCGCACGGGGCTTTTGTTTTCGCACCAGTGTTGGCGGCGGAATGGTGAGATTTTCGGTGCTTGCCAAATTTGCCATATAGCGTTTATTGCCCGCTTTTAGCGTTTCAAGCACTTGATATGCCGAATGTTCAGACATCACAATTCACCGTTATTATTGACCATCACTTGCCGCATCGCCAGTATGGGCAGTTGGGCGAGCAGTTGGAGCGATAGTTGGGGCATCAGCAGCGTGAGTAGTTGGTCGAGCGGTTGGTGCAATGGTTGGCGGTGTCGGTGCTGCAGGCTTGGCTTCTGCTTTTGGTGCTGCTTTTTCAGCCTTCGGTGCTTCAGGCTCTGGGGCAGGCTCAGGGCGTGCAGTCGGTGCCATCGGCAAATCATTTTGGGGAATTGGCGATGGCGTTGGGCGTTCTGACAGATGCTTAATGTCATTTTGGATATCAGCATTGCTTGGGTTTGCCTGTCTTTGGGCTTGTTCGGCACGCTCACGGCTCAATCTTGCCAGCTCTTCGTCTTTGGCAGTGGCGGCTTTGACTGGAATTTCGGTGCGTGTGGCTTGCAGGCGGACACGGCGTGGCTGAGTGCTTGCCAAATCAACCACATCTTGGTTTAGCTCATAACTGTCGATGGTCGCCACCAGATTGGACGCCTTGGTTGTTTTTGGCTTGATAGTACTTGGCAGAGCAAAATCCACCGTTTTTAGACCAGCATCAGCTTCGGCAGCCGTGGCAAATTTGCCATAAGTCAGCACATAACGCTGGCGATCGTTGGCGTCGGTATAGCGAAAATAGGCAAATTGATCTCGATCGCTGCGACCGTTTAGATAATCCACGATGACTTCATTTTCGGCAACATCCATCAATTGCAGCACATAGCGACCGCCCAAGCCGTTAAAGTAAGTTTTGTCCTTAAACTCCGCTGGATAACTGCGAAAATCACGCACCAAAACCGAATTGTCCAAAAGTTGCACTTCTTTTTTAAGTTCGTGCAGCTCGGTGATGGTAGCAGGCAGTGCCAAATCCGATGATTTGATTTCATCATCATGATTTTTGTGGATAATGGCAGGGGCAGCACTGGTCAGCCAAATGAGCAGCCACAATACCGCCGCCACCGCTGCAGCCACAAGCCAATAAAATGCCTGACGGCGGAAATATTTTTCACCAATCGCTGTAGTTTGCGACATAAGATTACCTTTTTATTTAAAAATTTTAAACAATGTCAGTTTAGGCGTTTGCTGACAGCACTGCTTTTAATGCCGATAATTCAAAATCAGCGGTAACAAAGGCATCGCCAATGGCTTTTAGTAGCACCAAGCGGATTTTACCTTGCTGGACTTTTTTGTCATGCCCCATCAAATCCAACGCATCGTCCACGGCAATGCTTGGCGGCACGGTCGGCAGTCCAAATTGGCGAATCACTCGCTCGATGCGCGCCACTTCATCAGCACCAATCAAGCCAAGCTTTTGCGACATCAAAGACGCTTGCATCATGCCAGCTGCCACCGCTTCGCCATGCAACCATGCACCATAGCCTTGATGAGCTTCGATGACATGTCCAAAGGTATGCCCAAAGTTTAATAACGCACGCTTGCCAGATTCTCGCTCATCGGCAGCGACAATTTGTGCCTTAAAATCGCAGCAACGATACACCATCTCGCCCAAAACCGCACCGTCTTTGGCATTGATGGCATCGCTGTTATTTTCAAGCCAAGCCAAAAACTGCTCGTCCATAATCAAGGCGTATTTGATGACTTCTGCCATGCCAGCGGCAAATTCTCTGTCTGGCAAAGTCTTAAAAGTTGCCATATCCGCCAGCACGCATTGCGGCTGCCAAAATGCCCCAATCATGTTTTTGCCCCGTGGGTGATTGATGCCTGTTTTGCCGCCGACGCTGGAGTCCACTTGTGCCAGTAGCGTGGTCGGCACTTGGATAAAATTCACCCCACGCATAAAACTTGCCGCCGCAAAACCTGTCATATCACCGATGACGCCACCACCCAAGGCAATCAGCGTACAATCTCGGGCAAAATGTGATTTTAGCAGTGTATCATAAATGGTATTGATGCTGTCTTGATTTTTATAGACTTCACCGTCTGGCAAGATGCAGGTTTCAACAGCAAAACCCTGTGCCACCAACGCTTGTTGCAAATCTGCCAAATACAGCGGTGCAACGACATCATTGGTAACGATTAGCACTTGTTTTGCCTTGATAAATGGCACGATTTGACTTGCCAAATCTGGCTTATTTTGACTGGCTTTGATAAAAATCGGATAATCATGACTTTGGGTTTTTACCATCAATACATCTTGTGGCATCGCTTTTTCCTTTTATGGTCAATCAATACGCTGTTGAGTTTAGGCATCGTGGGCGTGGCGTTTGGCATAATCTTCAAGCACCGCCAAAATCTCGCCAATCATCTGCTTGGGATACGCACGCCCTGTCGGTACAATAATATCCGCCACTTCTCGATACAGTGGATTTCGCTGCAAATACAACGCTTCTAGCACCGCTCTTGGGTTGTCCGCTTGTAATAGCGGTCGGTTTTTGTCTTTTTTGGTGCGAGCCATTTGCGTCTCAACGCTGGCGTCCAAATAAATCACCAAGCCGTTTTTGAGCATTGCACGGTTTTCGGCACGCCCCACCGCACCGCCGCCTGTCGCCATGACAATGTTTGGCATCACGGTCAGATCCATCAAGGCACGAGTTTCACGATCACGAAATCCGCTTTCGCCTTCTTTTTCAAAAATCCACGGAATGTCCGCCCCTGTTTGGCTGGCGATATACCAATCGCAATCGACAAACTCTCGCCCCAGATATTTTGCCAGCAGTTTGCCAATCGTGGTCTTGCCAGCCCCCATCGGACCGACCAAAAAAATCGCTGGCAGCTGTCTGGATAAGGTTGCACCCGCTTTTTCGGCAACCGCTTCTTCAAGCACTGCCGAATCATCTTCAAGCATGTTTAATTCCAATTTATCACTACAATATAAATGGCTTATGATACAATTTTTAGCGAATTGTTGCCAGTATTTTTGTGCATCACGGTTTAATGTTGTGGATTTTGTGCATTTTTGGGGCAATTTGCCGTTAATTTGCTGTCAAATTGACAGTGATTGTCGTTAATTTGACATCGGTTTAGTATCAATTTGCTGTTAATTTGGTTATCAATTTACCATCGATTTGGGCGGTAAATCGTCTGATTTTACCAATTTTGGCGTGATAAAAATCAACAGTTCGGATTTTTCACGCCCTTTGGTGTCGTGGCGAAATAACCGCCCAAGTATCGGCACATCACCAAACACAGGGACTTTGTTGGCAGCGTCGTTTTGGCTTTGGCGATAAATGCCGCCCAGTACCACCGTTTGCCCATTTTCCACAATCACATTGGTTTCGATAGCGTCTTCTTGAATGGCGGTGTTGCCCAGCGTTGTTACTGGATTGCCATTTTTGATGTTTAATTTTAGGGTGATTTTGCCATCTGGGGTGATGTTAGGGGTCGCTTCTAGCACCAATGACGCTTCTTTAAAACTGGTGGCAGCCGCCCCTGAATGTGTGGTTTCTTGATAAGGAATCTGCAAGCCAGACGAGATGCGTGCCGTCTGCTTATCAGCGGTCAAAACCTTGGGCGATGAGATAACTTCGCCCTTGTTCTGTGCTTGCATGGCGGACAATTCCAAGTCCAAAATCGCATCTGGCAAATTCAACAACCCAAAAGCAATCCGCCCCATGGCATTTTTTACCCCCAAATCCACATTCAGATGGCGGTTTTGATAATTGGCTGTCAAAGTGCCGTCTTGTTGTGGCGACCACAGACTGGCACTTGCACCGCTGTATTGCACTTTGCCAATTTGCCCTGCCGCCCCAAAGCTGATGCCCAGCTGCCGCCCAAAACTTTCGCTGGCCGACACGATGCGTGCTTCAATCATCACCTGCTCCACAGGAATATCAATCCGCTCAATCAAGGCCTTGATATTGGCGATACTGGCAGGCACATCTTGGACGATTAGGGTATTGGTTCGCTTATCCACCGTGACCGTACCACGCTCGGACAATAAAGTGCCACGCTCGATGGTTGTAACCACTTCTTCGTTTTGGCTGTATTTCATCAATGGCGACACCGTGCGTATCGCATCGGTGCGACTGCTGCGGCTGGTGTTACCACGCTGGGTTTTTTCGCCCATAATGAGCGTTGCCACTTCGTCCGCCAAGGCATAATGCAGGCGAATGTATTCGGTGGTTATCGGCTGATTGGCTTGGATCGTTTTTGAGCTGATGAGCCACACGCTGCCGTTTTTGACGATGGATAAATTGCGTGTCTGCAAAATCACATCTAATGCTTGATCCCAAGGGACATTGGTCAAGCGAATGGTCATATTGCCCGTTACGCTGTCATCGGCGATGATATTAATGCCAGTAAAATCCGCCAAAATATCCAGCACCGCTCGCACAGGAATATCGGCAAACTCAAGACTGATTGGCTTGCCAGTATAAATGGCGGCAGCGTTTGGCGTGCTGGTCGGCATCTGAGTTGGCAGATTGTCCATCAATGGCTTATCTGCCATCACATCGCTGGCAGATGCAGATAAGCTTAACATTGCCAATGTCAAACTGGTAGACAATATACTGATTTTTTGTAAAATTTGTGTTTTCATTTCAATGACTTATCGATAAAATGCAAGGTGGTTTCGTGCTGATAATAGCGACCATCAGCCGCCATCACCGCTTCGGTCAGTCGGATATTGCGTGCGTCAATGTGCGTGATTTGTCCATGATTTTTGCCCATATATTGACCGATAGCAACCCGATGCACCAAGCCATCAGGACTGATGACCAACGCCACAAATCGATTATCATCGGCGATACTGCCTTGATAGCGTAGGCTTGCCAGCTCATATTGCTCCAAAGGCTGGCGTCGGCGTGCTGTATCAATCTGCATTGGCTTGCCATGTACTGCAGGCATGCTTGGAGCGTCTGGTTGTTGTGCCGTGCTGGGTGTGGCATTGCTTTTTTGGTCGGCGTTGGGTTGGTTGCTGCTTTTGCCAGTTTTGTTGGTGCTATTGGCATTGTCGCCAGTGTTTTTGTTATCGCCATCATGGGTGCTTTTGTCGGTGTTTTTGTCAGTCTTTTTGCCAAGATTGTTGCTGGCAGTGTCGCCATTTTGATTGTTCACAGTCGCACCTGTCCGATAAGGATTGACAAACGGATCTTTATCTGCTTGATAGCTTGATAAAACTGGCACTGGCATCGCTGGCGGTGTTTGGGCTGGTGTGGGCGACTGCTCGGTGATGTGGGACAGTTTGTTATCCACCGATACCGCAGCATCTGAACACGCCGCCAAAACCAAACTTGTGGCAAATCCAAAGCCAATGCCCCAAACCCCCAAGCGGTTATTGGGTATTGTCCATCGTGGTCGTCTGCGTGTCATCTGCCTGTCCTGTGGGTAATTTGGTCTTTTTGTTGGCTTGATAAGTGTGTATTTGCATGCTTAATAATAAGCGGTTGTCCGTTTGGGCTTGGATTTCAAAATCATGCACCGTCAAGAGATAGCCGCTGTTTGACAGTGCCAATAGCCACTTGCCCAACGCATGATAATTGCCCATCGCACGCACCGCAATCGGGCGCTCGGTGTAGTATTCTTGCTCACGGCCTGCCTGCACGGTCGCACCCATGATTTGCACGCCAACCGCTTGGGCTTGGGTGTTAATCATGCTGACAATCTCGGTCATGGGGGCTCGGCGTGGCAATTTGTCCAAGCGGTCAATCAGTGCGGTGTTTTGTGCCAGCAGCTGACGCTCCAGCTCGTCAAATTGCTGAACTTTTTGATATTTGTCGGCAAATTCAGCAATCAAAACCTGCTCTTGGCTTTTGGCGGCGTTTCGTTTTTGTAAATTGGGTGCAAGCAAAAACAACCAAGCAAACAAAATCAACAATAACGCCAGCAATGCCAATACCGTGCCTTGAATCGCCTTGGGTGCAGTGGCGATATTATGGTGATTAATTTGTCTTAATTCTTGCCAAAAATTTTGCCAATTGGCATGGCGATTGCCGTTATTCATGCTTGTCATACTCGCCTGCTCCTTGCTCATGCACCTTTGGCTTATTATTTGCAGGGTTGGTGGTGTTGCCAACATGACTGGCATTGTCATCGGTCAAATCATCGGTATTGCTTTGGCTGTCTTGATTGCTGTGATTGTCTTGATTTGTGCCAAAAGCAGTCGCCATGTCGTTATCATCAAGCGGCAACTGATTGGCGGTAATGCTAAAGCCCATCGCCGATTGCACCTGCTGCAGCGACACCACCAACACATCGGCATACAGCCCTGACAGCTCCAGTGCCGACGCAAATGCCGATACTGCCTGAGCATCGGTTGCCAGACCTGTCCAAGTGATTTCATCGCCTGTCAGCTTCATGGTATCCAGATACACGCCAGACGGTACTAGACTTGGCAGCATTTGCCAGCGATAAAGCGTTTGTTGGTCTTTTGCCAAGCGGTCAATGGCTTGCAGCTGGTCTTGGGCTTGCTTGAGCGTGGTTTGCATGGTCTGCATTTTGCTCAATTTGTCATCAAGCCCATCGATACGCTGCTTGATTTCGTCATTGATGGCGGTTTGCTGACTGGTTTGGTAAATCAAGCTGCCAAACACCAGCAATATCAACGCCAGCACCGACGCCAGCACGCCAATAAACAAACGCCGAAAGCGTACATAAGCCTGATGTCGCCGCTCTTCACGCCACGGCAGCAGATTGATGCCGTCTGTCGGTCGCATGGCAAGTGCGGTCGCTGCCGTGAGCATGGCGGTGTTTTTTGTTGTCGCATTGTCCATCACGCCCATCATCTCATCATCTGCCAAAACTGCACTGGGGTGGGCAAATTGACACGGCACGCCCAGCCTTGCCGTCAGCATCTGCGGCAGATTTGCCCAGTCGTCTGTCGGCACACCACTTACATACAGCTGGGCAATTGGTGGCTCGTGCTGTAATTGATATTGCTCAATCATCATGGCAATTTTTTCACTCAAATCGATCATGTGCATCTGACTGATGTGCGTTTGATTGAGCGGTTTTGCTTGGTTATCATTTTGATTATGGTTTTGGGCGTGGCTTTCGGTATCGCTTTGAGCATCGTTTTGGTATGGCTTATCACCACCGCCCAAATCCTGCACCGAGCCAGTCGCTTGATTGTCAGCACTTGGCAGCTCATCATCAAATCGGATATGATAAGCGGCTGATAGGTCATTATTTGATAAGTTATCGTTTGGCAAATCGCCAGTTGGTAAATTATCATTTGGCAAATTGGCACCTAGTAAATCGCCAGTTGGCAAGTTTTGATTTGCCAAAGCATCATCGCCCAAATCATCTGACCAATCAAGATTATCCACACGATTGGCATATCCATCAGTATCGCCCCCATTGTTTGACACATCATCGGTTGGCGTGCCTGCCGTCTGCGTCCAAAAACTGGCAAAATCCAGCGTTTGGTTTGGTGGTTGCTCGGTGGTTTTTGATGAATTTTCGCCAAAATCGGTGGGCTGTACTTGTATCTCTTGCTTGAGCAGCTGATAAGGATAAACCTGCTGATAAAGGGGCGTTTGGCGATGAACAACACAGCAATACAGCTGATTGGTATCAATCTCAATCATCGCCACCGCATCTTGGCTGTTGATATGAGTTAGCCAAGACACCAGACACGCCGAGTGGACATCGATGGCGTGAGTGTCTAAATTTGCCATCGCCAAGACTTCCACGCAGTCATCGACACTGCTGCGGTGAGCCACTGTCAGATTGATATGTGTCGCCGTCGGTGAGTGCTTGTCAATTTGAAAATCAAAATAAACTTCCTGCGGATTGCGTCCAAGATGGCGTTCGGCATCGATGAGTATTTGTGCTTCGATTTCATCATCGGACAATCCAGCAGGCAGCTTAACGCTGGTGGTCATCACTGCATTGTCTGGCACACAGCCGATGGCGATGGCATCGGTGATACCCAGCTCACTCATTGCCAAACTCACCGCTTCTGCCAGCTTGGTTTTGTCGGTGATTTCACCAAACGCCACCGCATCGGTGCAAGGCACACACGCTACCGCCATCATATGATAATGCCCTGCATGCCGAACCAGCCATACCGCCGTTACTGCCGTATCGCCAAAACACACGCTCACCACAGGCAAATCACGCCCACCAAACCACGCCATCAGCTTGTCGAATCTCACGCCCTGCCCCATGTCCTTATGCGATTTTGAGCGATTTAGCCCAATATCTCTAGCAGCTCACCTTCGACCAGATGCATGCTGATGGCATTGGTGATTTTAACCAAGACAAATTTGCCCAAAAGCTCATCACCGCCCTTAAAAATCACCGAGCGAGTGTTGTCCGCTGTGCCATGCAGATAACCTTCACGGCGGTTGGCACGCTCTTCGACCAGCACACGCACGCTTTGACCGACCATCGCTTGAGTTTTGGCAAAGGTGGATTCTTTGATCACTTCTTGAAAGATAGCCAAACGCTGTTTTTTGGTCTCAAGGCTGACATCATCAGGCAAATCTGACGCTGGTGTGCCGGGGCGTTTTGAATAAATAAAACTGTAAGAATGGTCAAAATCCAAATCTTTGGCAAGATTTAGCGTATCGGCAAAATCCTGCTCCGTCTCCCCCGGAAAACCGATAATAAAATCACTGGACAGATGCAAATCTGGGCGAATTTTTCGCAATTTGGCGATTTGATCGAGATAGACATCGACCGTGTGATTACGCTTCATCGCCGCCAAGATATTGTTTGAGCCGCTTTGGATTGGCAAATGCAAATGCGACACCAGCTTATCAATGTGTTGATAGGCATCGATAATATCATCGGTGAATTCCAGTGGGTGGCTTGTGGTATAGCGAATCCGCTCAATGCCGTCAATGTGCGAGACATAATGCAGCAGCTCACTAAAGCGGCAAATGCTGCCATCGTCTTTTTCGCCACGGTAGCCATTGACATTTTGACCAAGCAGGTTAATCTCACGCACGCCCTGTTCGGCAAGGCTGTCAATCTCCGCCAGCACATCATCAAGCGGACGAGACAGCTCTTCGCCCCGTGTATAAGGCACGACACAAAATGAGCAGTATTTTGAGCAGCCTTCCATGATGGACACAAAGGCCTTGTAGCCTTCGACTTTTGGCTCAGGCAAAAAATCAAATTTTTCGATACTTGGGAAGGATACATCGACCACGCCGATGCGGTTTTTGGGCAGCTCGTTGGTGTTGGTTTTGGCCTGTGCGGTGGTGCTGTCGTACAGCTCTGGCAAGCGGTGCAAGGTCTGCGGCCCAAACACCATATCCACATAAGGAGCCCGCTTTTGGATATTATCCCCTTCTTGGCTGGCGACACAGCCGCCGACACCGATGACCAGATTGGGATTTTTTTCTTTGAGTTTACGCCATCTGCCAAGTTCGCTAAACACTTTTTCTTGTGCTTTTTCACGAATCGAGCAAGTATTCATAATCAGCACATCGGCATCATTAATATCATTGGTAAGCACCATGCCATGACTGCTGCCCAGCACATCGCCCATTTTTTGACTGTCGTATTCGTTCATCTGACAGCCTTGTGTAACGATATAGACTTTTTTGGGAGCGTTTGCCGTTGTCGGTTCGGCAATGGTTTGCGTCTGGCTGGCAGGGGTTTGGGCGGTGTGTGCTTTGGGGTTAAACATAGCAACGGTCATGGTTTTCTCCAAGGGTTTGCCAAAATCAAATCATGCAAAAATCATATAAAAATATAAAAATGCAACAAAAATCATGCAATGGTACTAAATCCGCCATTATAACACAGGCCAATCTAACTGTCATGATGGCAGATTGATAATACTCATCACGCCATCATTCCCTGTTTTTATTTTAAAAACTTAATCATACCACAATCATAAAACTTGTCAAAATATCATCTCATAATACACGCAATGATGATAAATTTATTTTATTATCTAAAAAACAAAACCCAAATCCGCCACACCAAAACATCGGTGCAAGCAGGATTTGGGTAAGTTTTTAGCCGTCAGCAAATACCGCCAAAATCGCTCAAACTTGACTTATTTTGGACGGATATTTGCAGTATATTATTTGGCTTGTTCAAGCATATAATTCACCGCTGCATAAACTTCAGGCTCGCCAACATCGCCAGTGGCTTGTGCTGGCATTTTGTTAAAGCCTTTGGCAGCGTGCGTGTGCAGCGTATCGACACCTTTGGCATCTAGGCGTTTTTGCCATTCAGCTTTGTCGCCAAATTTCGGTGCGTCCAGCAGACCTGTGTCATGGCAAGCCTTGCAAGTTTGCTCATAGCGTGCCTTACCTTCGGCGATAGACAGTGCTTCTACTGGTGCAGCAGTGTCGGCAGTGGCTTCGGCAGGCTGTTCTGCGGCAGGCTCTTCGGCTTTGGCGTCAGCGTCAGCTGCCATCTCATCGGCAGGCTTAGCTTCTTCGCTTGGTGCATCAGCAGCAGGCTGTTCGCTTGGCTGTGCTTCAGCTGGTGCAGCGGCAGTCTGGTCAGCTGGCTTGGCTGGCTCTGCTGCTTTATCGTCGCCACCGCAAGCAGACAAAATTGCCGCAAGACAAACTGGCAAAATCAAGTGTTTGGCATTCATCGTTACCATTTTCATAATCATCACCCTAAAATTGCATCGTGTGGCGATTGGCTGCACAATGCGAACTGATTTATTTTTATGCGTAAGCGACAGGCAATGATACGCCCACCACTAACAAAAATATTTTAACATATCTATTGATAAAGTACAGGCATTTTATACATTTTATATCTATCTTTTGTTATCGATGGTAATCATTGGTAAAATTGCTCATGCTCCATCAATGCCACCCAGCCACCGCATCAATTTGTCTATCGCAAAAATTACAAAAATACTAAGCAAAGCCAAATAGATAATGTTATAATTGCCTGCATAAATTTACTGTTTGTAAATGCCGTTTATATCTTTTTAATCAAGTATTTTTGATTAACGAAATTTTAACCTTGTCTTGTTAAGGAATTTTTATGAAACTTATCGCAACAGGCATCGTGGCTGTTATCGCTCTGACTGGCTGCAATGCAGTAACCGCTACCGCCGACAAAATCATGAACAAAAAAAGCAACTTCTCATTGGTTGAGACCACCACCTACCCTGTTGGCGAAGGCCCTAATTATGATGCTGATGCCAAAAAAGAAGCGGCTTTGGCAGATATGCAAGCCACTCAAGCTGAAAATGCCCAATACCCAAAAGGTGAGCCTGCACCAGCTGCTCAATAATAACTGATAATTTGCCCATCATCAAAGCTGAGATTTGCCAAAATCGTAAAAATAAGCTTGATTATTTGGGTGTTTATCAACAATGCGGATAAGTCATTTGTCCGCATTTTTTTATTTTTGATGTTTTGGCTTTTGGCGTTTTGACCTTTGGTGCTTTGACTGCTAGCACAAAAACTCCAGTCAAAACAAAACCCCAGACGATCATCTGGGGTTTATTCATGCAATCATATGATTGCACCTGCAAGATTAGTACTTGCGAGCGTGGCGAACTTGCTCACGATAGACTTTTTTCTTGTAACGCTTAACCGCAGCAGCTTTTTTGCGTTTACGCTCTTGGGTTGGCTTTTCAAAAAATTCTTTTTTGCGAACATCTGCCAATACACCTGCTTTTTCACAAGCACGCTTAAAGCGGCGGATTGCGATATCAACTGGTTCGTTTTCTTTTACCTTTACTGAAGGCATAGGATACTCCATAATAAGACGGGTGGCATCAATCTGGCTGTATTATAATGTATAGCACCACTGTCTTGGGTGGGCATCAGCTCAGACTGGAATCAAGCCAACGCAACAACGCATTGGCACTTTTTTCAAATCAGCTTTAATAAATTGCGATAAATAGAAAAAAGATTGCCAATTATACCGCAATTTTTAATAAAAAACAAGTCAAAATCTATCAAACTTGAGTGGTTTTTATTGATGCACAAGATATAAAACCAACAAAAAAAAGAGCAATGAATAAACTCATTGCTCTTTTGCGTAAAATACTATCTTAAATAGCTATTCTACAAATTACCACTCAAAGTTTACGCCAAGGTTGTAAGCAGCAGAGTTACCGCTTGTGCCAAACGCCACGCCTGCTTTGGTTGCAACTTTTTCGTTGAAACGGTAGCCTGTACCGATTGCTAGAGCAGATTCAGACTTGTAGCCACCCACTGCCAATGTCAAGTTTGCTTTACCAACTTGATAAGGTTGGAACAAACCAGTCAAAGCTGCTTGAGTTGCCAAGCCACGCTTCATTTGCTCATCTAGCTCTTTGATGTCTTGAGCGTTTTGGTTGATTTTAGCATTGGCACTAGCGATAGCGTTGTTTGTTGCTTGGTTATCAGTAGTTCTGTTTGCTACAACAGTTTGAGTTAGTGCTGCGATGTCAGCTTTGTTTGCATCAATTGCAGTATTGGCGGCAACTTTGTTTGCTTCAACAGTGTCAGCTAGCGTTGCGATTGAAGTTTTGTTTGCTTCGATGTCTGCGGTGTGTACATCATCAAACAATTTATTGACGCTATCTTTATATTCTTCAATACCTTTTAAAGTAGGTAACGGAGCAACTGCAAGTGGTTTTACACCAACTGTAGGCACTTTTAGACTTGGGTTATTTGCATTGGCAGCCTCACCAAAAGAATATACTTTTTCTTTATCTTTGGTTGGGGTAGCATCTACCAAATTATAACTTGGTGCCTCTGCAGGTACAGCAGATACTTTTGGTTTGGCAATATTAGTTTTAGGATCTAGGACGATGTCGCCAACTTTTACATTAAGATCTTTCTTGTCTTTTAATGCAATTAGAGCTGAAGCGTCAAGCGTTGGCTTTTTCACAATTAGCGTATCGCCATTAACTGCTTTATTGGTATTAATAACCGCAGTGTTTGTAAGAGAAGTGGTAGTGCCTGATGCGTTAGTTACTGTAGGGGGGGGGGTAGAATCTGCTGCATAAGCAACATGAGCAGTGCTTGCAGCGATTGCCACAGCCAAAGCAGTTTTGATGGTTGCGCTTTTCATCATTGAATAACCTTTTGAAAAATTAATGAAACATTATCAACATTACCCAAAGCGGTATGTGGGATAACTTATATTATATAATCTTATCAAACCTATATACAATTTGCTAAATTATAATATAAGCATATCCCAGTTACAGATTTTATAGGTAAAACAAATAAAAAGCAACTATTAATTCACAATATTGGTACATAAAATAAACTAATGCTTACATAATATTACGCATATAACATTACATATATCTTTATGTATATAAATGATGCTGCTTAATTGCCCCAATATCAATCAATATTAGCCAAAAAACACCTGCGTAACGCCGCCTGTCAAAGTACGCCCAATAAATGGCGTGTTTTTGCCTGCTGATTTCATGGTGTCTTTGCTGACCGTCCAAGTCTTATGCGGATCAACCAGTACCGCACCGCCAATGGCTTGGTAGTTGTCAATGCCAGCGATTTTAGCAGGATTTAGGCAGATTTTTTCAATCAATTGCTCGGCAGTCAAGCTACCATCTGCCACCAGCTGACAGCCCAAAGCCACAAAAGTATCAAAATTGCTAATCCCCGGCGTGCTTTCGGCAAATGGTGCTTGCTTGGCACTGGACGACAGCGGCTCATGATGGCTACAAATGGCATCAATCGTGCCGTCTTGCAGACCCTTAATCAGGGCTTTTTGGTCGGTATTACTGCGAAGCGGTGGCAAAACATAGGCATTGGCGTTATAGCCTTCGATGTCGTCATCGGTTAGGTGTAGCTGATGCATGGCGACATCGCAGGTGATGGGCAGACCTTTTTGTTTGGCTAGGCGGATCAGCTCCACCGATGTGCGGCAGGTGATTTGGCTAAAATGTGCTCGAATGCCTGTTTCTTCAACCATCAAAATTTGCTTGGATAACGCAATGGTCTCTGCCAGCCACGGAATACCGGGCAAGCCATGAAAAGATGCAATATAACCATCATGTGCCACGCCGCCATGCGACAGGCTCGGCTCATTGGGATAAAAAAACACCTGCAAATCAAAAGTCGCTGCATATTCTAGGCAACGCAGCAGCACCAAATCATTACTAAAGCCAGCACCAGCATTGGTTACAGCAATTGCACCACCTTGTTTTAGCCCTGCTAGGTTGGCAGGCTGCTCGCCTTTTAGCCCTTCGGTCAAAGCCCCCAAAATGTGCAAATGTATGCCGCCGTCCGCCAACGCCTTTTCTCGCAAGCCCTTAAGCAATGAGCCATTTTCCAAAATCGGACTGGTATCAGGCGGCAACACCACATGCAAAATGCCGTTTTCTCGTGCCGCTCGCCCTTCTGATGCCAGCGTGCCATGCGACTGATGCCCCGGCTCTCTTAGACGGGCACACAAATCAACGATGGGCGGAATCAGCCATTGATTGTTGGTATCAACTGCACTCAAATCTGGTTGTTGCCAACCTTGCGGAAGTAAATTTTTCATCTTTTTTCCTAATTTTGTCATCTTTGGGCATAAATGGGATTTGCCAAAATTTTTATTGTTGCATTATCAAATTGTCAAATTATCAAACTGCCAAATTGTTAAGCCATCAAATTGCCCAGCTGTCAAATTGCCAATTATCAAACCACAAACCGTCAATTAGCCCAATTTAGCTCTATCTTGCCCTGCCATCGCCATTGCCATGACCGCCATACGCACAGCGATGCCGTTATTGACCTGCTTGAGAATAACCGACTGCTCGCCATCAGCCACACTTGAAGCAATCTCAACGCCACGATTCATCGGGCCTGGGTGCATAATCAAAGCACTGGGGCGAGCTTTGGCGACACGGCTTTCGGTGATGCCGTACATCTTAAAATACTCGCTGGTCGATGGTAAAAGCGGCGAACCGATTCGCTCATTTTGGATACGCAGTCCAATAATCACATCGGCATCGACCACGCCTTTATCAATGTCTTCAAAAACCGCCACGCCATAACGCCCAATGCCTTTTGGTAGTAAAGTCTTGGGGGCGATAACACGAATGTCCTTGACACCCAAAGTCTGCAAGGCGGCAATGTCTGAGCGTGCCACTCGGCTGTGCTTGATGTCGCCGATAATCGCCACAGACAGCTCGTCAAATGGCTTCTTGGCTTCACGGTGAATGGTCAGCATATCCAGCATCGCTTGGGTGGGGTGGGCATGCCAGCCGTCGCCTGCGTTGATGATGGCGACATTTGGCGTAACTTCGGTTGCCATAAAATGTGCCGCCCCTGATGCACTGTGGCGTACCACAAACATATCAGCACTCATCGCTTCTAAGTTCCACAAAGTATCACGCAAAGTCTCGCCCTTATTGGTCGATGAACGAGCAATGTCCAGATTTAGCACATTAGCACCCAGTCGCTTTTGAGCAGCTTCAAAAGTGGTGCGTGTGCGAGTGGAATTTTCAAAAAACAGATTCATCACCGTCTTGCCAGCCAACTCATCGGTATTAATCAGCCTGCCGCCATCATCAAAATAACCCATGGCCTTATCGATGATATTCTCAAGTTGGGTGCGGCTTAGGCCTTCAACACCCAAAAAATGACGAATGCCGCCATCATCGGCCAGTTGCGGCTGTGCCAATTGGGCGTTTAGGCGTGCTTGAACGGTGGTCATACGCAGGTTTCCTTGTGTGGATTTGTTTTAAATTTATCTTATCAATGCTTAAAAGTACTTGCCATCGCTGATTTTAAGAGATGATTTTGGTGTTTGATAAATATGGCGAAAACAACTTGGGCAAAAAATAAATTAAGATATTTTAGCAAATTTCCCCCTGCTAAAACAATGGCAATTTTGCAAGTTTTCTGTGGCAAATCATGCTACAATATCCCAGCGTGATGACAATACCGATATAAATTCACATCAGCCCATCAGTCACGATTTGATAACTATCAATTTATTAGGATTTATTCATGACCACACTTGCTCAATACCTAGAAAGCCACGCCACCAAGCCGATTGCCAGCACCATTACCACGCTTGCCACTGCCAGTATTTCTATCAGTCATCTGCTCGCCAAAGGAGCGTTGGCAGGCATTCATGGCGAAGCAGGTAATGAAAATATCCAAGGTGAAGCCCAAAAAAAACTAGATGTCATTTCCAATGATTTGCTCTTGGGGGCATTGACCGCCAACCCACACTGTGCTGGCGTTGCATCAGAAGAGCTGGACGAGATTAGCCCTGCCAACTGCGATGGTACACTGCTGGTAACTTTTGACCCTTTGGACGGCTCAAGCAACATTGACATTAACATGACCGTGGGGACGATTTTTTCGGTTTTGCCTTATCATCGCACAGGCGATACCGCCACCGAAGCGGACTTTTTACAAGCAGGCAGTCAGCAAGTGGCGGCAGGTTATTTTATCTATGGTACTTCCACCATGCTGGCACTGACTTTGGGTAAGGGCGTGGCGATGTTCAGCTTTGACCCAAGTACCCAAACTTACATCTTAATCAATGACAATGTTACCATCAGCGAATCCACCGCCGAATACGCCATCAATGCGTCCAATTATCGCTACTGGCTGGCTCCAATGAAAGAATACATTGACGGCTTGGTCGCAGGCGACACTGGCGTACGAAATAAAGACTACAACACTCGCTGGGTGGCGGCGATGATTGCCGATGTGCATCGCATTTTGATTCGTGGCGGCGTGTTTATGTATCCATTTGATACCAAAATCGCTGGCAAAGCAGGTAAATTACGCCTGATGTACGAAGCCAATCCGATGAGTTTTGTCATTGAGCAGGCAGGCGGAGCAAGCACCGATGGCGTCAAGCGTATCATGGACATCGCCCCAACGCACATTCACCAGCGTATCCCTGTGGTGCTGGGCGCAAAAGAAGAAGTGGCGTTTGTCAAAGCCTTGCACGACAAAGCAGGAATTTTGGCAAATGGCGACAAGGCATAATCTGCCTATCTGACAATCTGACTAATAAAAGCACTACTTTTGTGGTGCTTTTTTAATCTTATTATTAAATCACTGTCAAACCCTTGGCAAATTGTTGGCAAATCATCGCTCAAGTGTCATCATTCAAATACCAAAGCAAACAAAGTGATAAAAATCATTGAAAAATCCGAATCACCAAAAAATATGGTAAAATATCGCAAATTACACCTTATTTTTAAGATAGCATAAACACCATGAATCCAATCACTTCTCCTGCCAATCCCACCGTTAAGCACGCCCACGCCCTACTGACTCAGCACCGCACTCGCAAAAAAAGCGGACAAACCGTCATCGAAGGCGTGCATCTGCTGGACGCTTATCTTAATCAAGGCTTAACAGTAACCACTGTCATCGTCAGCCAAACCGCCAGCGAACACCCTGAAGTGATGCCTTTGCTTGGGCAAATTGACACGACAAAAATCACCATCATCACTGATTCGCTGTACAAACAGATCCGCAGTCTGGGCGATGGCGTGGACATCATGGCGGTGATTGATATTCCCAAACATCATCTGGGACAAATCACAGGCGACTGTCTGATATTAGACGGTCTGCAAGACACAGGCAACATCGGTACGCTACTGCGTACGGCGTCCGCTGTCGGCATCACCACCGTCATCACCACGCCAAACACCGCCCATTTGTGGTCGCCCAAATGCTTGCGTGCTGGCATGGGAGCAAATTTCGCCTTGCAAATCTTTGAGCAAATCCCCCATGATGAGATTTTTGCCAAAGTCAAAACGCCGCTATACGCCACCAGCAGCCATACCGATAAGGTGATTTATCATCACAATCTACAAAATCCCATCGCTTGGGTGCTAGGGCATGAAGGTCAAGGCGTGTCCCAACAATTTTTGGCACAGGCGACTGCCATCGCCCTACCGCAGCCCAACGGTCAAGAAAGCCTTAATGTTGGCGTGGCAGGCTCGATCTGTTTTTATGAAATGCTCAGACAGCGGCAATACGGCTGATTGTCCTGCTGTTGCATTTTTGCCACTCTTTTAAAACATCAGTTTTAAACATGGTTTTTTAAATATCAGTTTTAAATATCAGTCAAATTTTAGTAATTTTGTATAATTTGGACAATTTGAATAAATTTTTTGGTTTTTAACAATTTCATTGTTGGTTTTAAAAATTTAAAATAAAAAAAACACATTTGGCAAGCCACCAAATGTGTTTTTGTGATAGACAATCTTAATCATCAATCATCTTAATATCATATTAATATAATTGATATTATCTTAAAGTTTTTCGGTCAGCTCAGGCACGACGCTGAACAAATCACCTTCTAGGAAATAATCTGCCACGGCAGCAATCGGTGCTTCTGGGTCGTTGTTGATTGCCACGATGGTTTTTGAGTCTTTCATACCTGCCAAATGCTGAATCGCACCTGAGATACCGACGGCGATATATAGGTTTGGTGCGACGATTTTACCCGTTTGCCCCACCTGCATATCATTTGGCACAAAGCCTGCATCAACCGCCGCACGGCTAGCACCGACCGCTGCACCCAATTTGTCCGCCAATGGCTCGATGTATTTGGTAAAGTTCTCACCGCTTGCTAACGCACGACCGCCTGAGACGACGATATTGGCAGAGGTCAGCTCTGGACGGTCAGACACCGCCAGCTCTTCTTTGATAAAGCTGGATTTGCCAGCGTCAGTGGCAACAGACACTGACTCAATCGCTGCCGAGCCAGTCAATTCAGCAGGTTCAAAGGCGGTAGCACGCACAGTTAGCACAACAACCGATTCGCCAGATTTGACTGTGGCAATCGCATTGCCTGCATAAATCGGACGCTCAAAAGTGTTGGCATCAATCACAGCGGTGATGTCAGAGACCATGCTCACATCAAGCAATGCCGCCACTCGTGGCAAAAAGTTCTTGCCAGTGGTGGTCGCTGGAGCGACAATGTGGCTATAACCTGCCGCCAAATCCTTGACCAGCAATGAGACATTTTCTGCCAACTGATTGGCATAGGCGGCATTATCCGCCAGCAATACTTTGCTCACGCCTGCGACTTTGGCGGCTTGGTCGGCCACCGCTTGACAGCCTGAGCCAGCCACCAACAAATGCACATCGCCACCCATCAAAGCTGCGGCAGTTACTATTGATAGCGTCGCTGATTTTAATTCATGATTGTCATGTTCTGCATAGACTAAAATTGCCATAATTTATTATCCTAATGATTTATTCCAAAATTCAAACAACAAAAACAATGGTTGATAACACGATTAGATCACACGAGCTTCATTTTTTAGCTTATCAATCAGCTCATCGACCGATGCCACTTTAACACCAGCCGAACGCTCTTTTGGTGCAGTTACTTTGATGGTTTCAAGTTTTGATGTCATATCCACGCCAAAGTCTGCTGGTGTTTTGGTGTCCAGTGGTTTTTTCTTGGCTGCCATGATGTTTGGCAATTTTGGGAAACGGGGTTCGTTCAGACGCAAATCTGTGGTAATCACCGCTGGCAATGGCAAGGCAACCGTTTGCAGACCACCATCAATCTCACGAGTTACATTGACCGCACCGCCATCAACCACCACTTCTGATGCAAAAGTGCCTTGACCCACACCCATCAAAGCAGCCAGCATTTGACCAGTTTGATTATTGTCATCATCGATGGCTTGTTTGCCAAGCAGTACGATTTGCACGCCTTCGGCTTCTGCCACGCCTTTTAGGATTTTGGCGACTTGTAGTGGGTGTGCTTTGGCGTCAGTTTCAACCAAAATGCCACGATCCGCCCCCAATGCCAATGCCGAGCGGATTTGTTCGCTAGCTTGACTGGTGCCGACAGAAACGGCGATAATTTCACTGGCTACGCCTTTTTCCTTGAGTCGTACAGCTTCTTCGATGGCAATTTCACAAAACGGATTGACCGACATTTTGGCATTGGCAAGCTCAACGCCTGATTCGTCTGCTTTGACACGCACTTTTACATTGTGATCAACAACTCGTTTTACCGCAACTAATATTTTCATGAAGTCCTCTTGTTTTGTTTACACTGATAAATTGTTGGTATTTGATTTGCATTTATACGCATTTAAAATGTTTGCATGGATAAATGCTGAATGGCTAATACAATACACATTTCACGCCACTTTGTAAACCTTATCAAGCAAATTTTCATCGAAAAAATGGCAAGTTTGACCAATGGGTCATTTTTGTAACATGGTTTTGCTTTTATCGTCATCGTCATTGAGTGAAATGGCTGCCAAATTTTGGCAAAATCCAATCTGCATTTGGTCATTCGTGATACAATAACGCTTTGCCGCCAAATATTTGCCATCAAATAAAACGGCTACTTTAGCTTTTGAGCTTTTGATAAATTATGAAAAAATTTAACTCACTCAGCAGCCAACAACAAGGCTATCTGTTTACCGTGATTACCATGTGCATCTGGGGCAGTTTTAGCCTACTGGCACGCATGAACGCCTATTGGCATATCCAAGTTTGGGACATACTGCTGCTGCGATTTAGCATTGCCACTTTGGTGCTGTTGCCGATTTTATATCTCAAAAAAGATTACCGATTTTTGTGGGATTGGCGAATGCTCGTACTGGCACTGACAGGCAGTATTGGCTATTGTGTGTTTGTTTATAGCGGATTTTTTCATGCTCCTGTGGCACATGGCATTGTCTTTTTAAATGGCACTTTCCCGCTGTTTGCGGCACTGATTGGCTATCTCGCCCTTGGACAGACGATCGATAGACAAACTGGCATTGGGCTTGCCGTCATCATCTTGACGCTGGCGGTGATGGTTGTGATGATGGCCAATGGCTCTGGCAGCTTTGGTATCGGTGATGCGATGTTTATCGCCAGTGGCATTTGTTGGGGTCTGTTTTCGGTGCTACTTCGCAAATGGTCGTTTTCGGCTTGGCACATCATGTGCGGCGTCGCCATTTGGTCGAGCGTGATTTATCTGCCTTGGTATTGGCTGTTTGTTACGCCTGCTTTTGATGCCGCCACGCCTGCACATTTGGCTATCCAAGGCGTATTTCATGGCATTTTTGTGGTGATTATCGCCACACTGACCTACGCCAAAGCCGTGGCTCAAATTGGCGTGTTTAAGGCAGGCAGTATCGCCAATTTGGCACCATTTATTGCCAGTCTTGCCGCTGTACCACTACTTGGCGAGACGCTCAACCCAACGCTGGCATTTGGTTTATTTGGCATGGCTTTAGGGGCGTTGCAGCCATGGCGTTGGTTTATTCAGCGGTGATTTTAATAAATCAAATAATTAAATCATTACCAAATGTTTAAATCAAATTCACTTGCCAAAACCACACTTTTTATGATTCATTTTATCCAGTTTAATTTCTTTAATTATCAATAAAATTTAAAATTAAATCTGATTTTAATAATTTATTCAATAAAAAACACCGCCATCAATGTGATAGCGGTGTTTTGGTCAGTTAATCAGGCAATATCTGCCGATTAGCTCAACTGTGCTACGCTGATTTTGTCAGCTTTGTCAGTGTAGTCGGTCATGTGGTCAAAGTTTAGGTAGTTATAAACTTCAGCCTGCATGTTGTCCAGTTTACCAGCATATTGTTGGTATTCTTCGACCGTTGGCAATTTGCCAAGCACTGCCGCCACAGAAGCCAATTCAGCAGATGCCAAATAGACATTAGCACCTTGACCCAAGCGGTTCGGGAAGTTGCGTGTCGAAGTCGAGACGGCTGTTGAATTTGGGGCGATGCGTGCTTGGTTACCCATGCACAGTGAGCAGCCCGGCATTTCGGTGCGTGCACCCGCTTGGGCGTAGGTATTATAATAACCTTCGTCCATCAACTGGCGTTCGTCCATCTTAGTCGGTGGAGCGATCCACATGCGAGTTGATAGGCTACCTGCTGGCACTTCTGACAACAATTTACCTGCGGCACGGAAGTGGCCGATGTTAGTCATACATGAGCCGATGAACACTTCATCAATCTTATCGCCAGCAACTTCAGACAACAACTTGGCATCGTCTGGGTCGTTCGGACAGCATAGGATAGGCTCTTTGATTTCTGACAAATCGATTTCGTACACTTTGGCATATTCAGCGTCAGCGTCTGCTTTCATTAGGCTTGGGTTGTCCAGCCATTTTTGCATATTTTCGGCACGGCGAGACAAGGTACGAGCATCGCCATAACCTTCGGCAATCATCCATTTTAGCATGACGATGTTTGAGCGTAGATATTCGGCCACTTTTTCTTCTGATACCGTAATGGCACAGCCTGCTGCCGAACGCTCTGCTGATGCGTCAGACAATTCAAACGCTTGCTCAACAGTCAAGTCATTTTCCATCTCGGTCAAGTCAATCTCTAGGATACGACCAGAGAAAATGTTTTTCTTGCCTTTTTTCTCAACAGTCAAATCGCCTGCTTGGATAGCATAGTAAGGAATGGCATGTACCAAATCACGCAAGGTGATGCCGGGCTGCATTTTGCCCTTAAACTTGACTAACACCGACTCAGGCATATCCAGTGGCATCACGCCAGTCGCTGCAGCGAACGCCACAAGGCCAGAACCTGCTGGGAATGAGATACCGATTGGGAAACGAGTGTGCGAGTCGCCACCAGTACCCACAGTGTCAGGCAGTAGCATGCGGTTTAGCCATGAGTGAATCACACCATCACCTGGACGCAAGCTCACACCGCCACGGTTCATGATAAAGTCAGGCAATGTGTGATGCGTGATGACATCGATTGGTTTTGGATAAGCGGCGGTATGGCAGAACGACTGCATCACCAAATCCGCTGAGAAACCTAAGCATGCCAAGTCTTTTAGCTCATCACGAGTCATCGGACCTGTGGTGTCTTGAGAGCCGACAGTAGTCATCTTCGGTTCACAATAAGTGCCTGGGCGGATACCTTGACCATCTGGCAAGCCGCAAGCACGACCGACCATTTTTTGTGCCAAAGTAAAGCCTTTGCCAGTGTCGGCAGGTTGTTCAGGCTTACGGAACAAAGTCGAAGGCTCAAGACCCAAGGCTTCACGAGCTTTGGCAGTCAGGCTGCGACCGATGATTAGGTTAATACGACCACCAGCACGCACTTCGTCCAGTAGTACTGGTGTTTTTAGTGGTGATTCGGCGATTTGCTGGCCGTTTTTAAAGGCAGTAACCACAGCGGTTTGATGGTTGATTTTTAGGGTAACTTCATCACCCATATTCATATCAGTCACATCAATCTCAACTGGTAAAGCCCCGGCATCTTCCATGGTATTAAAGAAAATTGGAGCAATTTTACCACCTAGGCACACGCCGCCGTCTTTTTTGTTTGGAATGTGTGGGATTTCATCACCAAAGAACCAAAGTACTGAGTTGGTCGCTGATTTACGGCTTGAGCCAGTACCGACCACATCGCCGACATAAGCAACAGGATTGCCTTTGGCGATAAGTTCTTTGATTTGATTAAGTGGGCCAACTTCGCCTGGTTTTTCTGGATTGATGCCATCACGAGTGTTTTTTAGCATGGCGTTGGCATGCAATGGAATATCAGGACGGCTCCATGCGTCTTGTGCTGGCGACAAATCGTCGGTGTTGGTCTCGCCTGTCACTTTAAATACAGTAATGGTGATTTCTTCTGGCACATCATCACGGCTGGTGAACCACTCTGCTTGGGCCCATGATTCTAGCACGGCTTTGGCGTTGGCGTTGCCTGCTTTGGCTTTTTCTTCGACATCGTGGAATGCATCAAACACCAGTAGTGTCTTTTTGAGTGCTTCGGCTGCCAATCCGCCAAGCTCGGCATCGTCAAGCAGCTCAATCAGCGGTGCGACATTATAGCCGCCAAGCATCGTGCCTAGTAGATAAACTGCACGCTCTTTTGAAACCAATGGCGACGCCGCTTCGCCTTTTGCCACTGCTGACAAAAATGCTGCCTTAACATACGCTGCTTGGTCAACGCCTGCAGGCACACGATTTTCAAGCAAATCCACAAGGTAGGCTTCCTCGCCTGCTGGTGGGTTTTTTAGCAGTTCAACCAAGTCTGCTGTTTGTGCATCGGTTAGTGGTTGTGGTGGCACGCCTAATGCTGCACGCTCTTCAACATGAGCTCTGTATTGTTCTAACATAGCAATCCTCTTTATTTACAAAATACCCCAATCGGTGCTTGCAAACTGACAGTCAGCCTGCAAGTGCCTAGAGATCATTTAGACACGCTTTGTGACGAAATACAAAAATGACTTCTTTGGCTATAATAATAACGGAAATTACCAATAATTACAAAAAATATCCCACGATAATCAACATTTATTTTGTAAATACCCCAAAAAAGCCTTGATGATGTGCCGTTGTGTCAAATTTTTGACCACTTAACCAAAATGGGCTTGTTCCATGCTGTTATTTATGGCAAAATTTATGATAAAATCCGATACTGTTTATTCTAAAATGACATTTTAAAGGTTAAAGGACGGCGAATGAAAGCTCAGCAAGGTTTTACTCTGATTGAATTGATGGTGGTGGTGCTAATCATTGGGATTTTGGCGGCATTTGCCATTCCGCAGTACCAAAAATACACCGCCAAAGCACAAGTTACTCGTGTGCTGCTAGAGACCAGCGAATTACGCACGGCGGTTGAGATGTGTGTCTTGCAAGGCATCACCGAGACGGATAAATGCGATGGTGTCAAGAACGCACCAAAAAGCGACTTATTAACAGGCGATAAACCCGTTGTAACTTTTGGTAGCGACAAGGACAAAACCCTGACCATTAAGGCAACTTTTGGCAACAAGGCCGCTACCAATTTGCATAACAAAGAAATCACTTGGAGCAATGATGATAATAAGGGCTGGGAATGTGGCAGCACTGTTCCTACGGATTATGCTGGCACAGGTTGTGAATTTGGCAAAGAATCCGTGCAACAGTCAGGTCAATAAAGGTTTTTAATACTGTTTACTAAATACTACTTAGTAAATGCTACTTAGCAAACAGCATTTGGCCGATTTTATCAGACATTTAAATTGTCCAAACGGTTTAAACGATAAAATGATTTAAACCGTTTGAGCTTAAACAGCCTAAAATCAAAAACGCCACAAAATACCCAAAAATCACAGCTTGGGCTTTTGTGGCATTTTCTTTGGTTTTTGGTTGGTTGAAATAATCTTGATTGAAATGATTTGGTAGATAATTTTAGCAAATCAATTCGTTAATTCACTCAATTTACTCAATGTATCAAATGCACTAACTGCCAATTTTTATTAGCGTTTATAATTGATATTGATAAGTAGTCATAAATACGGCTTAACCAGCTCTGCCATCATCTGAATGTGTGTCTCGTCGGTGTTTAGTGCTGGGATATATTCGTACTGTTTGCCGCCAGCATTGATAAAATTGTCTAGGTTTTCGACCGCCAACTCTTCTAGCGTCTCCAAGCAATCCGCCGAAAACGCTGGGCTAATCACCTGCACCGATGCCCCTGACGCTCCCCAATCGGCAAGCAGCTCATCGGTATAAGGCTTGAGCCACTCTTGTGCACCAAATCTAGACTGAAAACTGACCGCCCATTCGCCTGTGCCTAAGCCCAATCTGTCCGCCAGCAGTGCGGCTGTGGTGCGGCATTGTTCAGGGTACGGATCGCCTTTGTCGGCATAGGGCTTTGGGATACCGTGAAAGCTCATCAACAGCCTATCTGCACGCCCATGATTTTGCCAATGACGCTCAACGCTTTGGGCTAAGGCTTCGATGTATAACGGATTGTCGTGATAATCTTTGATAAAATGCAGCTCAGGCATATTGCGGCTTTGGGTCAAAAGCATCGCCACCTTATCAAAAGCGGCGGCGGTCGATGTCGCCGAATATTGCGGATATAAAGGCAGCACCACCAAGGATTCAAAGCCTTCGTCCATCAGCTGACCCATCACCGACTTGATCGATGGATTGCCGTAAGTGGTCGCTGCACGCACTGGCACGCTGATGCCTTGAGCTGTCAATAAATCCTGCAAATGACGAGCTTGTTTTTGCAAAATCACCAACAGTGGCGAACCGTCTGGCGTCCACACGCTTTGATAGGCATGTGCCACACGCTTTGGGCGAGTGGTCAGCACAAAGGCATTCAAAATCGCCTGCCAAATCAGCTTGGGTATCTCAATCACACGAGTATCGCTCAAAAACTCACGCAAATAACGCCGCACCGCTTGTGGTGTCGGTGCGTCAGGCGTACCCAAATTAACCAGTATCACGGCAGTTTTTTTATTCATCATAATAATTAATATCAGTAATAACAGTAATAATAAAAATTAAATTAACCAACTTAAATAAATCGGCAAATATCAAAATATCAGGCAAATGACACCACTTGGCAAACAATCCATCAAAGCCACGCATTTATCATCAAAACCAAAGGCTAAGTTTAGCATTTTTTTGGTCAAAAATCTGCTTTTTTGCCCAGATTTGCCGATAATTTCAAAAACCGGCTGTACCAAAATCTGCTCAATCATGATGGCATGACTGTCTTTCTCCAAATTTTAGCCAAGTCTTGCCTGCATTTTTAGCCAAATTTTTGCCCAAATCTGCCAAATTTTTGTATAATTTTCCTTTTATATCATTGTTATCTTATCAATCTTTGATAAACTTGCCAAAATACCACCACTTAACCACGCCAAATAAGTCGCTTGGTTAAATTTTTTAACCATTTATCAAAAATTTATCAAGTATTTACCCAAGCGATTTTGGTGATTTTTTGATAAAATTTGCCAAAATTTTAACCATTTATTCTTAATTTATCATTTAAAGTTAATACAGTTTTATGAAAATAGATAGTTTAAAACCGCCACATCGTATTTTTGACAAATCACGCCCAAAAGCCGCCTTGATTGCCCTTGGTATGCTTGGTATGACTACCATACTGGCTGGCTGCTCACCCAAGAGCGAAACAGACGCACCCAGCCACAACGCCGAGCCCAGCAGTCAAGCGTCTGTCAAGCCAGCCGATACCAATACAGCGGATAACGCTGCCAAAGTGGTTGTTCGTGATTTTAATTTTGGGACGCTGTCGGCAGGCGGTGTCGAGATTCCGCAGCAGGGTTTGCTGATTTTGCCTGATGATACCAAGCAGCACCCTGTGATTATCATCAGCCATCTGCGAGCCCCAAACTGCGATGATAACGAATTTGCCTATCCTTGTCCCAAAGGAGCCCAGCCCAGACGATTTGACCACGGCATGCAATATCTTGGCGAAGCACTGGCCAAGGCAGGCTATGCGGTCATCATTCCAGATTTGAGCGTGATATACAGTGGCGTGGCAACTGGCGAGCTGTCAGGTCAGCAGGCACTTTGGCGGCAGGCGATGACACAAATCATGGATAAACTGCAAGCCGATAATGACACCGCCAAGCGAATGGATTTTGGGCAAATTGGGCTGTTTGTCCACTCACGCTCGGCAGAGATGGTCAATACCGCTGCCGAATTGTTCGGTGAGCGGCTGCGTGGCGTGTTTGGCTATGGGCCGTCTGCCGAGACCAACGACTTTGACCACATTTCGCCGCCGCCTGCCGATGTGCCATATTTGGCGGTACTGGGTAAACTTGATGCCGATGTCAATCAAGCCGCCACCCAGTGGCTGGGGCATTGGCTGGACAAACCACGCCAAAACGCTATCAGTGTCGTCAGCATTCCAGGTTTTGGCCATAATTATATCAATCGCACCTTAAGCAGCATTGGCTTTGATGACCGTGTCGGCTGTGATATGCTGGCGTGTGCCGATGTCGATGCCCACGAAAAACTGGTTACTGATGCAGCGTTATCATGGTTTGATGCCACGCTAAAATCAGCACCGACCACCCTGCCACAAGCTGCCAGCGATGCTTTGCCTGATACGATTTTTGGCATTGATGCTGAGTGGCTAAGTGCCACACCCATGGCGATTGCCACGGTCAATTATGATGACTTTGTCGCTGATGGCGATACACTAAGCCTATGCCGTCATGCCAATTTGATGACTCGTGAACAAGTCAAAGCTGCCTGCGATGAGCCAGAGCTTGGTGTCATCAGCACCATCACCCACATCGCCAAGCTCACCCACGCCCATGCCAATATCCAAGTCGCCAAAGCCAGCGGCATGGCAATCCACCTATCGCCTTGGGGCAGTCGTGATACCAAGGTCAATGATGGTGTCATCACCATCACCCTTAGCACCCAAAGTGGCAAAACCGCCACCATCAACACACCGCCACAGGCTCACGCCTTGCGTGATCAAGCCGATGAGTTGAGCAATGGTCTGTACCAATTAGGCACGATACGCCTAAATCTGCCCGATGACTTGGCAGGCGAAACCATCAGCAAGATTGCCATTGATAGCCGTCTGCCGATTGAAGTGCGGAGCGTGGATTTTTATTGATGGCTTAAATTGACAAGTTAATAAGTTGATGAGTTGATAAATTGACAAACTGATAAATTAACCAATCCCAGTCGTCCAGCCTGCCAATTTACCCAATTTGTCCAATCTGGCTTTTGGTTGGTGGATTTGACCAATTTGGCAGCAATGCCGATGATTTTTGGCAAATTGGGCAATTTTTGGCTTGGAATTTTTGCCAAAATCCCAATAAATTAGCGTATAATGGCAGATATTTTTACATCATTTAGCACAATTAGGATACAGCCGTGAGCGTCCAAACTTTTATCCCAGAAGCCCGTCCCGCCCCAAAAAAAGCCGTCCAAGGCGAAAAACTGCGTGGCTACGACAAAGTGGCTCGCATTCCCATCAAGGTCATTCCAACGGTAGAAACGCCCAAAAAACCTGACTGGATTCGTGTCAAATTGTCCAGTCCTGCCGAAGTTGAGCGCATCAAATCCACCCTGCGTAAACAAAAACTCTACACCGTCTGCGAAGAAGCCGCCTGCCCTAACCTGCCCCAGTGCTTTGGTGATGGCACGGCGACCTTTATGATTATGGGCGACATTTGCACACGCCGCTGTCCATTTTGTGAAGTGGCTCACGGCAGACCCAATCCGCTTGACAAGGACGAGCCACGCCACACGGCAGAGACCATTTTGGGACTTGGACTAAAATATGCCGTCATCACCAGCGTGGATAGAGATGATTTAAAAGACGGCGGTGCTGGGCATTTTGTAGAAGTGATCCAAGAATCCAAGGCACTAAGCCCAAATTGCCTGATTGAAATTTTGGTTCCTGATTTTCGTGGGCGTGAGCAGTTGGCGATTGACCTGCTTGCCGAAACTGCCCCAGATGTCTTTAACCACAATATTGAAACTGTGCCACGCCTGTATAAGGCATTTCGCCCCGGCTCAGATTATCAGCACTCGCTTAAGCTGCTCAAAGACTACAAAGCTCGCCGCCCAGATGTGGCGACCAAATGCGGCTTTATGGTTGGGCTTGGCGAAACCGAAGAAGAAGTCTATGCCCTGCTTGACGACCTAAAAGCTCACGATGTGGACATCATCACCATCGGGCAATATCTCGCCCCAAGCAAAAACCACGCACCTGTAGATCGCTATGTTCACCCTGATGAGTTCGCTCGCTACACCGAATACGGCAAAAAATTGGGCTTTTTTAACATTTGGGCAAATCCGATGGTACGCTCAAGCTACTTTGCCGACCGTCAATACTATGGCGAAGACTGTCCGCCACCAGCTCGCAGTGCCAAAGCCCTTGCCGAAGAAAAATTGGCAAAAGCCGAGCGTGGTGAGAAAGGTGGGTGTTTTTGACTCGGCTTAAGATTGGAATAAAATAATCTTGCTAATTGCACAATAGGCTAAATTCTATTGTGCTTTTTTATTGTATTTTTGTTTTTACAGCCAGTCTCATATTTTTATTGACAGCCATATATATATTAGAATTTAAGACTCTTTAATCTATCACTTATGGAGTTATATGATGAGTTTGATGCATCAACAACAAGCCCAAGCATTATGGTCGAACAAAACCTCTTTTGAAGAATTGCAAACTCGACAAATTTTGATTGACGAGCCGCTATTGCCTGAATCAAATGAAGAAAAAATCACTTATGTACAAAGAAGTCAATGTCGCACTACACACAAGCGTAAGGATTGTTAATTTATGTTGTATCAGCACATGACCTACCACCGAATTGGTGAGAAAAATTTATTTATAATACCTTCTTTGCCAAGTTCAGTAGTATTAGATGATTTAGAGACGATAGCTTTTTATAGCTTCTCTAAAGAACAAAATGTGCTTGATACCGAGCAATTTTTATTATCAAAAGGCATACAATTACCACAGGTAAAATCAACCATTAATAGCCTTTTGAAAAAATTAAAAATTGCTCAAATTTATCCTTTATCAGACATTCAGCTGAGCTATTCTTGCAATGAAATCTATCCCACCGACATACACTTATGCCTTACTCGTAGTTGTAATTTAAGATGTGCCCACTGTTACATTAGTGCCGACAAGGAGCAAGCAGGAGAGCTTAGCTTGGAACAGTGGAAAACTGGCTTTAAAGCAATCTTTGAGTATATTAAAAATCCCAAAATCACTATTTCTGGCGGAGAACCTACACAAAAACGCTATTTGGGAGACTTGGTTAAATTTCTAGCAAATCATTCTACTGTTACAATTTTCACCAATGGCAAAAGAAATATTGACGATCTTGTGCCCTATGTTGCCGAAGTACAAGTTTCTCTAGATGGAATAACACAAAAAACTAACGATACAATTCGTGGCTTAGGATCTTTTGTAAAAATCAGTAAATTTATCAAAAATTTTCCCGATAAATCAAAACTAACCGTTGCGATTACACTTATGGCTCATAATTTTGACGATACCAAAAACAAATTGTTTGATTTTATGAATGCACATGGTTTGACAAACTCTAATATTCGCCTAAATGCCCAATTGGAAGACTTTGGGCGTGCCGAAAATTTACCAAGTGAATATAAAAATTTTTACTATGAAAGAACGATTGAAATTGCAGAATTTATTCAATCCATCAACCCAAGTACCAATAACAACAATGGTGTAAATAAGTTAAATTGTGGCATTGGCTTGTCTATTGGCATCGATTCCAACGGTGATATTTATCCATGCGATGAATTTGTTAATAAAATGGGAAATATTTTACATCTCAACCTATCGTCAGCTCTTAGAAAAACAGTAAAAATCAATCAAGAGACTCAAATTAATAATATGCCCTATTGTCAAAAATGCGATCTAAAATACATTTGCTTGGGTGGATGCAAAGCAAAAAACCTACAAAAAACAGGGTCTTATTTTAAGCCAGACTGCTCTGAGCAAAAAAAGTGGGCAAAATATGTAGCACTTGCATATGAAATCTGACAGTAAAATTCATACATCTGCACAATATGGTGGATTTTATAAAAAAAATACAATAAAATTATTGGAATCATTATATTTTGCCTACATATTCCAATGACTCAAACCATCTTATCATCTAACCAAATCCACCGCCTACATCACCGCTTTTTTGTACCCAAAGGTGAGATTGTGGCGACCTTGCTGATTGTCCATGGTATGAGCGAGCATAGTGGACGCTATGCTGACTTTGCCCAGTTTTTGGCAGATCATGGCGTGCTGGTGGCAACCTATGACCAACTGGGGCATGGACGCACCGTCAAGGACAAGTACGAGCTGGGCTTTTTTGATGATAAGCACCCCATTCAGGCTTTGTGCAAAGATGTCATCATCATGGCAGATAAGCTCAAAGAGCAAGCCTGTGATGTGCCGCATTTTATCATAGGGCATTCGATGGGTTCGTTTGTGGTGCGGACGGTGCTGATTCACCACAGTATCCGTTTTGATGGGGCAATTTTGATGGGGACGGCACAAAGTTTTGGCTGGCTAAATCACACAAGCCTAGTGGCACTAAACCTATTAAACAAAATCGCCGCCAAGCAGCCCAATCCACAAATCGCCGCTTTGATGAACCAATATTTTCTCGGTCAATTACGCTCCCCCATCAGTCCATCGCCCTTTGCTTGGCTTGCCGAGAATCCAGCGGCGATTGACGCATTTGAGCAAGACGAGCTGTGCGGTTTTTGCTTTAGTAATAATGGCTTTTTTACTTTATTGGCATTGATGCAGCGTGCCATGCGTGATGATTGGTATGCCAATATGCCAAGTAATTATCCGATTTTACTCATCAGCGGCAAAGACGATCCTGTTAGCCACTTGGGGCAAGACATCGAGCGGCTGCATGACGCACTTATCCGTGCCAATCATACTGTCAGCACACGACTGTACCCCAATATGCGGCATGAGCCACTGCACGAAATCCATGCCCAGCGTGTCTATCGTGATATTTTGGCGTGGCTTTTGCGTCATTGTCCTAATCTTATGCCAAATTTATCAAGAAAATCGGTTTTTTTTGATAAATAAATATGCTAGGATAACAGGCAAATTCTCAACTTTTCATCAGCTAAGGATATATTATGTCAAATCTAGCAACGATTATCGAACAAGCCTTTGACGACCGTGCCAACTTCACTGCCGAAACGGTATCGCCAGAGATTCGCCAAGCGGTTGAAGCTGCCATCGAAGGCTTGGATAATGGCTCATTGCGTGTCGCCGAAAAAATCGACGGTGAATGGGTCGTGCATCAATGGCTAAAAAAAGCCGTATTGCTATCTTTTAAATTAAACGACAACCAGCCTATCGAGTCTGGCGATTTGCGTTTTTATGACAAAGTCGCCACCAAACACGCCGATTGGAGCGATGAGCAATTCCGTGCCGCTGGCGTGCGTGTCGTGCCGCCTGCTGTTGCTCGCCGTGGCAGCTTTCAAGCCAAAAATGTGGTGCTGATGCCATCATATGTCAATATCGGTGCTTATGTCGATGAAGGCACGATGGTTGATACTTGGGCGACTGTCGGCAGCTGCGCCCAAATCGGTAAAAATGTCCACCTGTCAGGCGGTGTGGGCATCGGCGGCGTACTTGAGCCACTACAAGCCAACCCAACCATCATCGAAGACAACTGCTTTATCGGTGCACGCTCTGAGATTGTTGAAGGCGTGATCGTCGAAGAAGGTTCGGTCATCTCTATGGGTGTGTACATCGGTCAATCCACTCGCATCTATGATCGTGAAACTGGCGAAATCCACTATGGCCGTGTACCAGCTGGCTCGGTGGTCGTACCAGGTAGCCTACCAAGCAAAGACGGCACGCACAGCCTATACGCTGCCATCATCGTCAAAAAAGTCGATGCCCAAACTCGTGCCAAAACCAGCCTAAACGATTTGCTGCGTGCCGAATAATTGCCAACTTTATCTTGGCGACTTGTTTTATACAGTCAAATAGTCAAAAAAAATGGGTGATGATTTCACCCATTTTTTGTGTTTGTTATCAGGGTAGATTTGATATGATTAAGCTTTTTAACTAATTAATTTAATCAATTAATCAAGACAATTTTATTGTCGTGCGATGATATCAAAAGCCGCACTTGCCATGACCATGCCAGCACTCGCCGTAACCACCACTGCTGAGCCATAACCGCCGCAATTTAGCCCAGTTTGGCAGGTCGATGCCGTCTTTGGTGGCTCGTCCGAGTACACGCATTTTAGCCCAAATTTATGCTTGCCACCTTTGGCGATGCCTTTTTCACGCAATTTGGCACGCAGTCTGGCAAGCAGCGGATCGTAGTTGGCATCTTTTAAATCGGCAACTTTTAGGCGTGTGGGATCGATTTTTGCACCCATGCCGCCTGCGATGACGCATTTGATTTTGTGAAATCTGCAATGCAAAGCAATGGCAAGTTTTGCCGCCATATCGTCCACGCAGTCAAGCACAACCACCGTTTTGCCAGCGGCTTGTAGTGCTGCCACGGTTGCCTTATCTGGCAGGATTTGTTGGACATTGTCCGTGGTCAAAAACTCATCAACGCACTCAATGCGTGCCGCTGGATTGATGGCTTGAATGCGTGCTGCCATGACATCAATCTTACTTTCGCCAAGCGTCTGACTGCTGGCGGGCAACTGGCGGTTGATATTGCTCTCAACCAGAATATCCATATCCACCAGTACGATATGCCCAATCGCTGTGCGAGCCAAGCTCTCCGCTGCCCAAGAGCCGACACCACCGACACCGATGACATAGACGATGGCATTGGCGAATTTACCCAAAGCATCGACACCGTACAACGCCCCCACGCCCATGAATCGGCGTTCATAGTCCATCTTTGGGCTGTCTGCGTTGTCCGCTGCTTGAGCTAAAGTATTATTTGAATGATTATTTAAAATATTATTCATAAAATCTGTCATCATATTTCCAATCGGTGCGTAAGGCTTGGCAACTGTTTTGCCATAATTTTTCTGCCAAGGTTTGTTTATCAATATTAAATAATTCTGCCAATGTCGCCAGCACAAACGGCAAATTGGCAGGCTCATTAAACTGCCCCAAGTGCTGGCACGGCAACGGCATCATGTCTGGGCAATCGGTCTCAATCACAAACGCCTGCACGCCATATTTGGCAAATACCGCCTGCACAGCTCGGTGCAGTTTTTTGGCATTGGGATTGGTGATTTGCCCTGTAATGCCCAGTTTAAAGCCCTGCTTCACAAAAGCCAAGGCTTCTTGCTCGCCACCGCTAAAACTGTGGGCAATGCCGCCCAGCTCGTCCGCTCGGTATTTTTGGGCTTTTAAAATCTTTAGCACATCGGCATGGCTTTTGCGAATGTGCAATAAAATCGGTTTTTGGTACTGTTTGGCAAGGCAAATTTGCTCAATAAAAAACCGCTGCTGCTTGGCATAAATCTGGGCATCTTGCAGGTCTTTTGGGTAGCCATCCAGTCCAATCTCAGCAATGGCAACAGTTGGGTGATTTTTTAGATAATCTTCTAAAATAAGCAAATCGTTTTCGCTTTGCTCGGTGATGTATAACGGGTGCAGCCCAAACGCCAAATGCGATTTGGGGGCGTGGTTTAGCTGATTGATGGCGTCATTGGCTCTGAGCATACGCCCAAAATGCTGTGCCAAATAGCCGATCAGTAGCAAATGTGCCACACCCTGCGTATAGGCACGCTGGGCAAATGCTTGACGCTGACTGTCGTATTCAGGCACATCAAAATGAGTGTGGGTGTCAATCAGTTGAATCATATTCGCTGTTAAAATATATTTAATCGTTTAATTTATCTTATTAATTTATATTTGGCGTGGGTGATTTTTCTCAATCTTAGGCAATTTTAGGGCGATTGGCAATTTTAGGGCGATTATTGACAATCCAACTGCTTGACATCGCCCTGCTTGACGCTGACCAGCCCATACATATTAATCACCGTCTGATGTGACAATGCCGCACGCTCTGAACAGTAATAAATACTACCGATATGACCACGGGGTTTGGCACTGTCGCCCATGAACTTGATATAATGGCGTGCCAGCGACACTCTCATGGATAAAGCACCGTATTTTAGAGCCAATGGCTGCTGCATCACCACGATGTCGGTATCGTCTTGTTGGTTGTTGCGGTTTTTATCCACAAAAACCATCAGCCCTGACTGACCGTAGCGATCGCAGCGGCCACTGTGATTGACTGGGCAAATGATAACATCTTGTTGGTGTAAAACCGCTTCAATCTTGGCGCGACGAATCGACTCTTGCAGATGGCGGCTCACCACATGCGATTCATAATGCCGCATCATCGACTCATAAGCTGGCATGGCAATCGCCACCAGCATCGCCAAAATCGCCAGCACCACCATCAGCTCAATCAAGCTAAAGCCCAGTTGTGCCGTCCGCCCATGCTGGCTTAATGCCACTTTTGTAGCTGCCATTAAGCCACCTTTACGCCCAGCAAACCCTAAACTTCATCAAGCCAAATCTTGCCAGGATTCATGATATTGTGCGGATCAATCGCCTGCTTGATGGCACGCATCACATTGATGGCATCGCCATGCTCTTTGTGCATATATTTACGCTTGCCCTGCCCAATGCCATGCTCGCCTGTGCAAGTGCCGCCCATCTCGATTGCACGATGAGCTAGACGTGTCAAAATCTTATCCGCCTTTTGCCGCTCATCTGGATTGTCGGTATCCACCAATAACAGCACATGAAAATTACCATCGCCCACATGGCCGACAATCGGCGCCAGCATGCCTGATTCGCTAATGTCCGCCTGCGTCGCCGTGACGCATTCTGCCAGTCGTGAAATCGGTACGCAAGCATCGGTGGATAACCCCTTGGCGGTCGGTCGCAACGCACAGCTGGCAAAGTACGCATGATGGCGTGCCGTCCACAGTTTTTTACGCTTGGTCTCATCACTGCTCCACTCAAAATCCGTACCGCCAAAATCGGCAATGATTTCGCCAAACAATGTCGTCTGCTCGGCAACGCCTTGCTGTGTGCCGTGAAATTCGACAAATAAGGTCGGCTGCTCTGGTAGGCTTAATTTGGAATATTGATTGCAAGCACGGATTTGAATGGGGTCTAACAATTCGATGCGAGCAATGGGCAAGCACATCTGAATGGTGGCAATCGTTGCTTGGCATGCCATATCAATGCTTGGAAAATGACACAAACCACTGCCCACCACTTCTGGCTGCCCAAAAAGTCGCACGGTCACGCTGGTAACGATGCCCAAAGTCCCTTCTGAACCAATCATCAGGCGAGTCAAATCATAGCCTGCTGATGATTTTTTGGCATGACTGCCAGTTTTGATAATCTCACCACTTGGTAGCACCACTTCTAACGCCAACACCACATCTTTCATCGTGCCATAACGCACCGCATTAGTGCCCGACGCCCGAGTCGCCACCATGCCGCCGATGGTCGCATTCGCCCCGGGGTCTAAAGGGAAAAATAGCCCCGTTGCTCGCAGCTCGTGGTTGAGTGCTTCACGAGTTACGCCTGCTTGCACGGTTGCCGTCAAGTCTTCAGCGTTAATGTGCAGCACTTGGTTCATCTGCGACATATCAATGCACAAGCCGCCATCAGGGGCGTTTAGCTGCCCTTCAAGCGATGAGCCAATCCCAAAGGCAATCACTGGCATGCGATATTCGTGGCAAATTTTGACTGCATCGGCGACATCTTGGGTGCTGTGAGCGACAAGCACCGCATCGGCTGGTTCATTGGCCAGCCAGGTGGTGGTGTGGGCGTGCTGCTGACGCACGGTCAAATTGGTCGAAACTTGCTTGCCAAAACGAGTGCATAACGCCAAAATGGCATCGCCAAAGCGTTGATTTGTCATCAGATTCTCCCTAAGTGATTAAAATTTTTAGACACACAAGCCCAATTGGCATTATATCTGTAATGCTGTTTTTAATATTGCCTTTAGTGCTGTCTTTGCTTTGGCAAATTGTACCACAAATTTTGACCGATGTTTTTATCATTGACCATTTTGCCAAAATTGTTGCGTCATTTGCCTTGCGGTTTGTTGTCTTGATTTTGCTATCTTGGTTTTTGAATAATTTGTTTTGATAATTTTTGGGCAATTTTCTTAAGCAGCTTGCTTGGACAGTTTTGGGATAACTATTTCTAAAATAACAGTTTTTGGGATAAAAGTTTTTAAAATCAACGCCAAATCATCGACAAGTCCAGCGATTTATCACGGCGAAAATTCACCCCAGCAGGCGAATTTATGCTATAATTGGGCGGTTAATTTCATCGTTGGCGATTTGTCCTTTGGGCAATTTGCCACCCTAAAAAGGAACACACCGTGGACGAAAATAAAGAAAAAGCACTCAAAGCAGCACTCGCCCAAATCGAAAAACAATTTGGTAAAAACACCATCATGCATCTGGGCGATGAAACCGCCAAACTTGATGTTGATGTGGTATCGACAGGCTCTTTGGGATTGGACATCGCCCTAGGGATTGGCGGCTTGCCAAAAGGTCGCATCATTGAGATTTTTGGCCCTGAAAGCTCAGGTAAAACCACACTGACCCTACAAACCATCGCCGAATGCCAAAAACAAGGTGGCACTTGTGCTTTTATTGATGCCGAACACGCCCTTGACCCCATTTATGCCAAAAAATTGGGTGTAAATATCGATGATTTGCTGGTGTCGCAGCCTGACAATGGCGAGCAAGCACTGGAGATTGCCGATATGTTGGTGCGTTCTGGTGCGGTGGATATGATTGTTGTGGACTCGGTAGCGGCACTGACCCCAAAAGCTGAAATCGAAGGCGAAATGGGCGACAGCCACATGGGTCTGCAAGCTCGCCTGATGAGCCAAGCCTTGCGTAAAATCACTGGTAACGCCAAGCGTTCCAACTGCATGGTGATTTTTATTAACCAAATCCGCATGAAAATTGGCGTGATGTTCGGCTCACCAGAAACCACCACTGGCGGTAATGCCCTAAAATTCTACGCATCGGTTCGCCTAGACATTCGCCGTATCGGTGGCGTCAAAGAAGGCGAAGAAATTGTCGGTTCAGAAACTCGTGTCAAAGTCATCAAAAACAAGATGGCACCGCCATTTCGCCAAACCGAATTTCAAATCATGTACGGCGAAGGCATCAACCGCTTGGGTGAAGTCATCGATTTGGGCGTGGACATCGGTGCGGTCGGCAAATCGGGTGCATGGTACAGCTATGGCGATGGTAAAATTGGTCAAGGCAAAGCCAACACCGTCAAATACCTGCAAGAAAACCCTGCCATCGCTGCCGAGATTGAAGCCAAAGTCCGTGAAGCCAAACTCTCAACGCAGCCTGCCGCACCAGCTCATGAGCCTGACGAAGTGCCTGAATTTGTCGAAGGCATGGAAGATGACGCTTTTTAATCTTGCCGCATGAGCATCAAAACCTTATCCGAAATCTTGGTAGAAATGGGCGAGTCGCCTGTTTCTGCCGATAATTATCAGCCGCAGGTGTTAGACGAGAGCAATTTTTATCAATTGACCACAACCACGCCGCCACGCTTTAATCAGCTGCCCAAGCGCACTGCCAAAGCTGGTTTTGGTAAAACTGGCTTTGATAAAACTGTCCAAACTCATCAAAAATCTGACGGCAAATCCACAAAACAAGCAACATTGACAAAACCCTTTGTGTCGCATCAGCAAAATTTGCCCAATGACGACGCACTGCCTTTATCCAAAGCCAATCGACAAAATCCGCCAAACACCCAATCATCAAACGACAATCAGCAAACCAAGCCAACAACCAAAACCGCACCACGCCTGCCGCAACGCTCAACCCAACAAAACGCACAAAGCAGACAAAGCAGACAAAGCACGCCCATCAAAGCCTTGCTTGATGATGCCAAACAGGGCAACGCCACCGCTGCCATGCCCGAAAAACTTGCCGAACGCCTAAAAGATGTCGCCATTGAACCGCTCATCACTGCCGACCGTGCGACCAATTATCTGCGATGGCTAGCATTTTATTATCTGTCGCATCGTGAGCTATCACGCCACGAACTGCAACAAAAATTGCTCGCCAAAGGCTGTGATGCAACTGCAGTAGATGCCTTGATTGTCGAATTTGCCCAAAAAGGCTACCAATCCGATGACCGCTGTGCCGCCATGCTGATTCGTGAAAGTATCCGCAAAGGGCGTGGCAAAATCCACATCAAGCAGCGACTCAAACATGCCCAAATCCAGCTTGATGGCGATGCCAGCCTTGACGCTTTGATTGCTGATGCCAATATTGATACGCTGACCGATGGCACGGTGCTGTCTGGCGATTGTGATGAGATTGATTGGCTCAAATTGGCGGTCGAAGCACGCACTCGCAAATATGGCGAAATGCCGCCCACCACCCCCAAGGATAAGGCACGGCAAATGCGATTTTTGCAATATCGGGGGTTTGGGCTGTCCGTTTGCCTAGATGCTCTCAAATATCGCCTGTCGGATTTGGATTGATGGCAACTTTGGCGGTGTTGGTTGATAGTTTTGAGCAATTGATTGATTTTGGATAAATAAGTTAAGATAAATTATTTCATCTGTTAAACTTATCAAATGAAATCACTGCCATGCCAAAATCAAAGCGACGGATTGGCAAATCGCTGCCACACGCCCATTTGCCCATCACAAATAGCGGCAGTTGCACCCAGTTTTCGCCACGGCATATTACTGCCATGAAAATCACTGCCCAAAGACACCAGCAAGCCGTGCTTGGCGATGGCACGACTGACCATATCCACCGTGCTAAGCGGTTCATTATTTGGCAATTCGCAGCCATCACCGCCACAACCTGCAAAGTCAGCAATCAGCCGCTGGGTGCGTGTGGCGGACAGCTTATAGCGAGTTGGGTGAGCCAGCACTGCCAAACCGCCACAATCATGAATCAATGCCACAGCGTCCGCCATGCTAATGGTCTCAATCGGCACATAAGCAGGCTTATTGTCCGCCAAATACTTATCAAACGCCGCCTGCACAGTCGGCACAAAACCCATCTCGTGCAGCACCTGCCCGATGTGGGCCCGTCCCACCGCTCGAGCGTTGCCGCCTGCTTTGGCCAGCACCTGTTGCCAGATGGCGTTTTGTAAGTCGGTACGCTTATCGCTGTCATCTGACAAAATCGTTGCCAGTTTTTCGACCATCTGCCAGCCACGGCGGTGGCGACTGTCTTGTAAGGCTTGTAAGGCTGCGTCCATCTTGGCAGTATCCCAAAAATCCAACGCCACCACATGAATGATTTTATCAATGCTTTGGTATTTGCCATAGCCGCCCATCAAGGTGTGCGTGCAGCTGATTTCGACACCGTTAATCACCTGCACGCCAAGCATATCGGCCATTTGCCGAGCTTCATCGATGCCTTTGATGGTGTCATGATCGGTCAGTGCCATCATACTGATGCCTGCTTGGCTAACCTTTTTGACCAGCTCTGACGGCGTATTTGTGCCATCAGAACAAGTGCTGTGCATGTGCAAATCTACCTTTGGCATTGTCAAATTATCCATCGATTGCCTATCATCATTATCCAAAGTTTATCAAAAACAAAGCCCTACCGAATCGGCAGAGCTTTGAGCAGCTGGATAAACTTAGCCATTTTTTTGCTGTTGTTGCTGCAGATAAGTACCAACACTGACTGGCTTAGGTGCGTCTTGGTCCAGATAAGTACCAACACTGATTGGCGTAGGTGCGCCTGGGCGTGGCGTGTGTGTTTGGCGATGCTCTGCAAAGGCACTGGTATGGCTGTCTAGTACCGCCGCTTCTGCTTGTTGTACTTTGCTTGCTGTTGGCTGCTTCATGTTCAAGCCAGTGGCGATGACAGTAACATGGATTTCATCTTCCATCTCTGGATTATCAACATAGCCATAGAATACATCGGCATCATCTGCCATGATGCCTTCGCCAATATCAACGATCGCCATCACTTCTTCCATGCTCACACCAGAGCCGATGATATTAATAATCAAGCCTTGGGCATTGGTTAGGTTCAGATCATCAAGCAGTGGCGAGCGAATGGCTTTTTCCATTGCTTCGGTTGCACGATCACTACCTGATGAGCGGCCAATACCCATCATCGCATAGCCTTTGGATCTCATCGCCGTTGTCACATCTCTAAAGTCAATGTTGATAAGACCTGGGTTGATGATGGTTTCGGTCAAGCCATTCACCGCATACAGCAGGACATCGTCCACTTTTTTGAACGCATCGACCATGGTCAGATTGCGATAAGCTTGCGTTAGCTTATCATTTGGAATGGTGATGATAGAGTCCACATGCTGTGCCAAAGAGTCGATGCCGTTTTTGGCGGCGGCGGCACGGCGTTTGCCTTCAAAGCTAAATGGCGTGGTTACCACAGCGACGGTCAAAATGCCCATTTCTTTGGCAATGCGAGCCACCACAGGGGCTGCACCAGTACCGGTACCGCCACCCATACCTGCGGTGATAAATGCCATGTCATAATTCTCTAGGGTTGCACGGATTTCTTCTTCGTTGCTCTCAGCAGATGTGCGACCCACTTCAGGATCACCGCCTGCACCCAAGCCACGAGTCTCGGCAGCACCGATTTGGATTTTATTAGGTGCTGTCATTCTATTTAATGCTTGCAAATCGGTATTGGCACACACAAAAGTGATGCCTTTGACATTTTGGCGAACCATGTGTTCCACAGCGTTACCGCCGCCACCGCCAACACCAAACACAATGATGCGTGTTTGACCATTGGTTTCTGGTTGAGCATCATCAGCCATTCCGTATTTCATAACCTACTCCAAGAAAAAGTCAAATAAACAAAAAGTATAAAATATGATAGTACCATTGTACGCACAAACAGCACTTTTGGCAAGCCAAGCATAGCTTTGATAGATAAATTATCCTAAAAAATTTCGCAAATTTGGCATCAAAACCATCATTCGCCCAAAGCTTGCCGACAAATTGAGCAAAAACCTACAAAACTCGCTTCACCCACGCCACAAAACGCCCAAACATGCTCGACACCGCTCCAATCTGCTCAGCCAGCCAAGAATCCGCTTGGGCATCGACTTCTTGGGTCTGCTGATCTCGGGCAAATTGCTCACTACCCATGTACAACAACGCCCCAATGGCAGTATGTAGCGTGTTATTGGCGATATGTTCGTTCAGCACTCGGATATCATCATCGGCCAGATGATCGACATTGGCTCGAAGTAAAGGATTACTGTGAATCATGCGAGCTTTGATGCCAATATGGTTGCAAGCAAAAGTCAATAAACCGTCCATCAAAGCACCGCCACCCGCCAGCACCACGCCTGCGTCCAAGCTGACCAGCAAATTGGGGTCAATACAAGCCATCACTTCATCAAGCAGCTTACGATAGCGAGCTTCGATGACTTGGTTTAGCTCTCGTCTGAGCATGGTTTTTTCTTGCTTGCTGTGTTTTTTATAAGTAACCACTGCCGCAGGGCTGTGTTTATTGCGATTGAGCGTACCTTCTTGGCGTTTAAAACTCTCAGCATCAGACAAAGCAATGCCGCACTCTTTGGCGATGTCCATATCCACCATGACGCCGCCCATCTCGATGCAATGGGTGTCAATCAGTACGCCGTCTTTATAAATGCAAACCTTAGTTGTGCTGGCACCGATGTCAATAAAACAAACGCCTTTTTGTTTTTCTTCGAGTGTCAAGGCATACTCTGCACCCGCAATGCCATCAAAAATATGGGTCTCCACATGCAAATCGTCTTGCTCAATCATGCCGATGATCTGCTCTAGTTGATGCGTTGGCATATCAATGGCATGGCTTGCCACGCCGATTTTTTTGGCACTTAGACCCAGTGCATCTTGGACATGATAATCGTCCAAAAAAACCAACTGGCGGTTTAGCTGAAAAATCGTCCGCTCATCACGAGCCACTTCACCAATCATCGCATCGATGGCTTGTTGGATATGGTCTTGGGCAATGGTGCAATCTGGCGAATTGATGGCAACCTGCTTGAACATATTGCGTGATTGCATGCTGGGCGATGAGATACACAGTGCTGCTGAGATGATTTGCAGCCCTGCCATGTTGCTGGCTTCTCGCACTGATTTATGAATGGCAGACAGCAAGTACTCACGATTGATCACTCGCCCACCAAAAAACGCATCAGTATGTGCCAAGCCCACGGCAGTGATTTTTAGCAGCTTGTCCGAGCCTTTGGTCTCAAACTGACCAACAGCTGTACAAACCGCCGTGGAGCTGATATGTATTACCACTTGAAGTGTCACACGGTTTCCTTAAAGTACCTCAACGCCACCGCCGAGCAATCATATCCAAACATTGCCAAAATGCGGTGCAAATTCGCCAAATTTTATTAAAACTATTCTTGCAAACTATTAAATCTCAACACATCAAAGTTGAGTCAAAGTCGAGCGACTCAAACCATAAAAACTTGCAAAAACTGCCAAATTGTTACCACCAAACCGATTAATGCCGCCAAGCGATGGCAAAACCGTTTTTGTAACGCAAATCCACAGAGTCAATCTTGGCAAAATCATTTGCCAAAGCGGTTTTTAGCTGAATTGCCAAATTGTACAATTTTTGTTCTGTGTTTTCGTAATCAACCACGATACGCATGCCGTTATTAAAGCGAATCACCCAAGTCTGACGGGGGGTCAAAATCAAATCCTGCACATGAATGCCCAGCGGTGCAAACCAAGCATTGACTTGCTTAAGCTGCTGCATGATTTGCTGGGATTCGCCATCACGGCCGTGCAAATTCACCAATCGGCTGTCCATCAACTGACCGCTGTCGGCAGGCTCATACACCACACCATTGGCGTCCAAAAGCCTATCACTACCAAAATTTGCCACAGGCTTGCGTGCAGTTACCGCCACCACCACGCCTTGATTCCAGTCACGGCGGACGCTGACGCTCTCAACCCATGACAGCTGGCTGATTTTTTGTTGAATTTGTAATAAATCTGCACTAAAAAACCGCACGCCACCCATCGGCTCGATAACTTTTTGTAATGCTGACAACTGCACCGACGACAATCGTTGTGGCTCGATGACGATTGGTCTTGCCGTTTCGCTTTTTAGCAAATATGCCACCAAAAATCCAAACACCGCAATCAATAACAGGACAATCAATGCCATCTGCCATGGCTTAAAAATGATTTGCTTGGTTGATGTTTGAGTCATGAAATTTTTGCCATTTGATTGTTAATCTTTTTTCATCAATCTGATAAACAGAATTATCGGTGATGACTACCGCAAAGCTGAGCATAAAACTTAAGCCAGTGCTTAATTTTTTGATTAGAAAATTTATAAAAAATCATCTAATGGCGGCAGCAATCACAACATTGAGAAAAATTAGCATATGTTAGCTTATTTTATCCATAAGTAAAAGCGATAAATGATAAAATTTTTAAAAAAATTTGCCGTTGTAACATAAACTTACACTTTTTTGGGTTTTGGGCAAGCATTTAAAATTTTGCATGAGTCATGGGTCAAATTTTGTGCGGCGTTTTGGCTGATTTTGACAGTGTAACACAAAAACCGACACGGCGAGCATCTTGATACAGATTATCAAATTGCACCTTCAACCCATGCATTTGGCAAATTCGCATCACGATCGACAAGCCCAAACCGCTGCCAGATTGCACTTGACCTGCAGGGCGAAAAAACCGCTCGCTCAACCGTGCCAAATGCTGCTCATCAACGCCCAAGCCGTCATCACGCACCGCCACATGATGCTTGCCAATCTCAAGGCAAATATTGCTGCCTTCTGGGCAATAACGAATGGCATTATCAATCAAATTGGTTAATAAAATCTCAATCAAAACTTCATCACCGCACAACGCCAGCGGATCGCTTGCCATCGTGCGGCTAAGCTTACTATGCTTTTGGCGAGCAGCCAGATTGCTCTGTGATAGCACCGTGTCGCTGATTTTTTGCCAATCAATCGGCGTGTCAAACACAAACTGCTGACCGTCTGCCGCCGACAGCTTTGCCAAAGTCAATAGCTGACTGACCAAGTGATTGCTTCTTTTGATGCCAGCGGTGATGGCAAGGTGATGCTCATACAAGGTGCGTTCATGCTCATCGTCAAGATTTGCCGACAAAATCGCCTGCCCCAGCATGTCGGCTTGCAGTTTGAGTGCCGTCAATGGGCTTTTTAGCTCGTGCGATGCATCGGCGGTAAAACGCTCTTCTCGTGCGATGGCGTCCGATACCTTGACAAACCAATGATTTAATGACACAACCAAAGGGCGGACTTCTTTTGGCACATCGATATCCAAGGGGCTACTGTCGGCAGGATCTCGCTTTTGTAGTCGCTCACCCAATGATGCCAGCGGTGCAAAACCACGGCGAACCGACCACCACACCAGCAGCAAAAACAGCACCAACCCCACCAACGCTGGCACCAATTGCACCACCAACGCCGTCAAAATCAGCTCTTGGCGAGACTCCAAATTTTGCCCAACGGCAATCACTCTGCCTTGACGCTTATCGCTGATATACAGCAGCCGCCAGCGTTCATTCAGCGGATTGATACCACTGCTAATTTCGGTAAAGCCTTGAAATTGTGGGTAAAAATGAAAATTTTCGCCACTATCATCGGCAATCAGCAGCCGTCCCTGACTGTCCCAAATGGCAAAACCCATGTGATCATCTTCGATGTCATCAAACAGCTCTTCGCTTAACGACTCAAAATCCACGCTTTTATCAACAATCAGCGTCCGACCATCATCAGCCATATGGCGAGAAGTTGCCAACAGATAGCCAGACAACTGGGTCATTTGCGTATCACCCAGCTGGCTCATATTTTGCCACAGCTTGACGCCGATGATTGCCATAATGCCAAGCCACATAATAGGCAATCCTACCAATAATACTTTTAGCAGCCTGCCTTGGATACTGTAATTGGCGGAAGATTTTTTCATGAATTGACCTACTTTTGGGTTTTGTTAAGAGCTATTTATCGGCAAAGTGATTGGCTTGATAAATTGGTTTTGTCAATTGATTTGGCAAATGGCGGCACAAAGTATAAATTGACTTGATAAAATCATTGCAAAATCCGCCATGCCAAATATCAAATATTAAAAACCAACAAAATCAAACAGTGGGTAAATTTACCCTTGGTTTGCCATGATTAACCATCAATGGCTAAGATGCCGATAACATCGACCAGTTAGGATTGAGATAATAGCCAATGCCACGCTTGGTTGAGATAAAATCACTGCCAAATTTTTTACGCAAATGATGAATATGTACCTCGATGGTGTTGCTGTCCACCTCAGCACTCCAGCCGTACAGCTTATCCTCAAGGGCGGCACGGCTGTGGATTTGCTTGGGTGATGCCAAAAATTCTTCGAGCAATGCCAGCTCTTTGCCAGTCAGCTCCACCAGTTTATCCTGATAAAACACCTGCCGTGATTGGGTATCAAAGCTGATTTTGCCGTATTGAATCAGCGACTGGCTACGCCCACGACTGCGGCGAATCAATGCCTGCAATCTAGCAATCATCTCGTCCAAATCAAACGGCTTGACCAAATAATCATCTGCTCCAGCGTTTAGCCCTGCCACTCGATTGGCAATGGCATCTCGTGCGGTGATAATCAGCACTGGCGTATCGATGCCTTTGGCTCGCCAATTGGCCAGCACCTGCATGCCGTCGCCCTTTGGCAAGGTCAAATCCAGCAGCACCGCATCAAAAGCCGACATGGATAACGCCGACTCGCCTGTTTTGGCATCACCGAACCACTCCACGCTCATGCCTTGCATGCCAAGCCCTGCGATTAGGCTTTTGGCAATATCCACATCATCTTCGATGAGTAAAATTCGACTCATGGCAAGCTCCGTTGTTATTTTTTTGCTTTTAGTGCGTCAATTTTTTTACAACTTTGTGATTTTGTCATCTTATGACCATTTTAATAATAAACCACATTATACATCATCTGCCTTAAGCTTGTCTTAAATTTGTATAGCCTACTACATACCAGCACATCAACCATGCCACCCATCTTAAAAATGGCTGAATTTGGCAAAATTTGACAAATTTAGCCAAAATGGCAATTTTATATAAAATATCAATCAAAATCTTTTGTTTAATTGATTTTATTGTATATCATAATGCGATTATAATCACACCAAAGCATCGATAAGCACCCCACTTCGATGCCAAGACAAACCAAAGGAGAAAACCGATGAGCAATACAAAAACAGGCTGCCCATTTCATGGGGCAAACACCACTGACGAACAAACACCACTGGCTTGGTGGCCAAAAACGCTCAATTTAGACATTTTGCACCAACACGACAAAAAGACCAACCCACTGGGCGAAGATTTTGATTACGCCAAAGAGTTTTTAAAAATTGATTTAGAAGAACTCAAAGAAGATGTCCGCCAAGTGCTGCGAAACAGCCAAACATGGTGGCCTGCCGATTATGGCTATTATGGCGGTCTGATGGGTCGCTTGTCGTGGCACGCCGCTGGCTCATACCGCATGGCAGACGGTCGTGGCGGTGCTAACACAGGCAATATCCGCTTTGCACCGCTAAACAGCTGGCCTGATAACGGCAACTTGGACAAGGCACGCCGACTGTTGTATCCGATTAAACAAAAATACGGCAACCGCTTGTCTTGGGCGGACTTGATTGTGCTGGCAGGGACAATCGGTTATGAATCGGCTGGGCTAAAAACCTTTGGCTTTGCTGGTGGTCGTGAAGACATTTGGCACCCTGAAAAAGATGTCTATTGGGGCAGTGAAAAGCAATGGCTTGCCAAAACTGGCAGCGAAGGCTCACGCTGGAGCGACGATCGCCAGCTTGAAAATCCTTTGGCGTCGGTGATGATGGGGCTGATTTATGTCAATCCAGAAGGTGTTGATGGCAAACCCGATCCGCTAAAAACCGCTCGTGATATGCGTATCACCTTTGAGCGTATGGGCATGAATGACGAAGAAACCGTCGCCCTAACTGCTGGCGGTCATACCATCGGCAAAGCACATGGCAATGGCGATGCCAGCAAACTTGGTGCTGAACCAGAAGCGGCCAATATCGAAGATCAAGGTTTTGGCTGGCTCAATCCTGAAGGCCCAGGCAAAGTTACCAGCGGCATCGAAGGGGCTTGGACGACGCACCCTGACCGCTGGGATAATGAGTTTTTTAAGCTGTTGTTCAAGTACGAAGACAAATGGGCATTGACCAAATCGCCTGCAGGTGCTAATCAATGGGAACCTGTCGAGATGGACGCCGAAGACATGCCAGTGGATTCATTTGACCCAAGTATCCGCCGCAAAATCGTCATGACCGATGCCGACATGGCACTGATTCGTGACCCTGAATATCGCAAAATCTCCGAGCGTTTTTTGAACGATCAAGCCGCCTTGGACGATGCTTTTGCTCGTGCATGGTTTAAGCTTACCCATCGTGATATGGGTCCAAAAAGCCGCTATCTGGGTGCAGATGTGCCAAGCGAAGATTTGATTTGGCAAGATCCTATTCCAGCGGTGGACTATACGCTAAGCGATGACGAAATTGCCAAGCTAAAAGCGAAAATCCTAGCCACTGGCTTATCGGTATCAGAATTGGTGGCAACCGCTTGGGATTCGGCACGCACTTTTCGCCAGTCGGATTACCGTGGTGGTGCCAACGGTGCTCGCATTCGCCTAGCACCCCAAAAAGACTGGGTTGGTAACGAGCCTGAGCGTCTGGCAAAAGTACTGGCGGTATATGAGCAGCTGCAAGCCACCCTTGACAAAAAAGTCAGCATTGCCGATTTAATCGTCCTAGGCGGTACTGCTGCTGTCGAAAAAGCCGCCTTTGATGCTGGTGTGCCAATCACTGTGCCATTTGCCGCTGGGCGTGGCGATGCCAGCGATGAGCAGACCGATGCTGCATCGTTTGAGTATCTAAAACCAATTCATGATGGCTTTCGCAATTTCCAAGAAGCCCATTACGCACCACAGCCAGAAGAGCTGCTGCTTGACCGTGCCCAACTGATGGGATTGACCGCACCAGAGATGACGGTGCTGATTGGCGGTATGCGTGTACTTGGGGCGAACCACGGCGGCAGCCAGCACGGTGTATTTACCGATCGCATCGGCGTTCTTAGTACAGATTTTTTTAGAAATCTGGTGGATATGAATAACACTTGGCAGCCCACAGGCCGCAACAGCTACAACATCTGCGACCGCAGCACAGGTCAAGTCAAATGGACGGCCACTCGTGTGGATTTGGTTTTTGGTTCAAATTCCATCTTGCGTGCCTATGCTGAAGTCTATGCCCAAGACGATGCCAAAGAAAAGTTTGTCAAAGACTTTGTGGCGGCATGGGTTAAGGTGATGAACGCCGATCGTTTTGATTTGAAAATTTGATTTAAAAGTTTGATTTTAAATAATCAATACCTTTAATTTTACATTAAAAATATCAACACCCAAAACCAAAAATAGCACGGCATAACCGCTGTGCTATTTTTTTAAATTCGCTTTAAACCAAATTCTTTAAATAGACTTTTTAAACCAATTTTAAACCAGTTTTTTAAATAACCATTGCAAATCATAGCAAATGTTTGGTTGTTTTGGTAAATGATGAGTTGCGGATTGATTTGGCATTTTTTATGGTTTATCAGCATCAATCAGCAGATTTTTATCAGCAAAATTGACCAACTGTGATACAATCGGTGCATTGGTTTTTGTCAAGATTGCTTTTTTGGCAAAATCATTTGATATTTTAAAAACCCAATCATACCACCAAAACAGTAACTATTAATCAATCAAACAAAATGCCTACACCAAACCACCCACCACCAAAAATCGTCTTTTTTGACATTGATGACACTTTGTACATCAAAGACACCCAAAGCGTACCTGACAGCGTCAGCACCGCCCTGCATGCCCTAAAAAACCAAGGCATCATCATCGCCATCGCCACAGGTCGCAGTCTGGGCATCATTCCGCCGCCGATTAGCCAACTGATTGACACGGTCGGCATTGATTATCTTTTGACCATGAATGGGCAGTACAATCAATATCAGGGTCAAAAATTGTTCGATTATCCACTAAAACCTGAGCAAGTGTTGGCGGTTTTGCAGCTTTTTGACAAGCATCGCATCGCCACCGCCTGCATGACCAAAACCGAAGTGTATCATTTTTTGGACAGCGACAATCGGCAAGCGGCATTGGGTTCGTTAAATATCCAATCCATCAAAGCGGACAAAGACAGTTTTGATTTTTATCAGCCCATTTATCAGATTTTGGCATTTTATCAAGAAAATCAAGCCCCTTTGTTGGATTTACCCACTGGCATCAAGACTACTCGCTGGCATGAGTGTGCCGTCGATGTGCTAGACGCCAACAGCTCCAAGGCTCGTGCGATTACCGCCTTGCTTAAGCGGCTTGACATCTCGCCAACTGACGCCGCCGCCTTTGGCGATGGGCTAAATGATATTGAGATGTTTAAGCTGGTCGGCACTGCCATCGCCATGGGTAATGCCCACCCAGATGCCAAACAAGCCGCCGATATGGTTTGCCCACGCCATGACGAAGACGGTATTTTGCAAGCAATCAAGCAGCTTCAATGGGAGAAAATTACTTAACAAAGTCAATATAAAGCCAATTTTAGACTTGGTTTGTTTTAGCTTAATTTGCAATTTAATTTGTTTAAAAATCTTAATAAAAAACACCTTTTGTGATGAGCAAAAGGTGTTTTTGTTGATAATGCCAACGATGCATTGCTTGTATTTGCTTTAAATTTAGTATTTATTTAAAGCAAACTAAATTTATGCAAACAAATGATCAATCGCTGCACGCTCTTCTTCCAGCTCGTTTAGCGTGATGTTGATGTATTTTTGGCTAAATTCATCGATTTCTAGACCTTCAACGATTTTGTATTCGCCGTTTTCGGTGGTTACTGGGAAACCGAACATAACACCTTCTGGAATGCCGTATGAGCCATCAGATGGGATACCCATCGTTACCCATTCGCCATTGGTGCCAAGCGCCCAATCACGCATGTGGTCAATCGCTGCGTTCGCTGCTGATGCCGCTGATGATAGGCCACGAGCTTCGATGATTGCCGCACCACGCTTACCAACGGTTGGCAAGAATACATTGGCGTTCCATTCTTGGTCGTTAATCATATCTTTCACGCTTTCACCATTGATGGTTGCAAAGCGATAATCGGCGTACATGGTTGGGCTGTGGTTGCCCCATACGGTTAGGTTTTTGATGTCTTTGACCGCTTTGCCAGTTTTTTTGGCGACTTGGGTCAAGGCACGGTTGTGGTCAAGACGCAGCATGGCGGTGAAGTTTTTGGCTGGCAAATCTGGTGCTGATTTCATGGCGATATAAGCGTTGGTATTTGCTGGGTTGCCCACCACCAAAACTTTAACATCACGGCTTGCCACATCGTTCAGTGCTTTACCTTGAACGGTAAAGATTTTGGCGTTTTCTTGTAGCAAATCAGCACGCTCCATGCCTGGACCACGAGGACGAGCACCGACCAACAACGCATAATCGGCATCTTTGAACGCCACATTTGGATCGTCAGTACCGATAATATCAACCAGCAATGGGAAAGCACAGTCGTCAAGCTCCATGATCACGCCTTGTAAGGCTTGTTGTGCTTTTTCGACAGGGATTTCTAATAATTGTAGAATCACTGGCTGATCCTTGCCAAGCATCTCTCCTGATGCGATACGAAATAGCAAGCTGTAGCCAATTTGACCAGCAGCACCAGTAACAGCAACACGAACAGGTTGTTTCATGAGTTATTCCTTCTAGTTATTAAGGGAAACCAAAAATCGGTTGATTATACATTTTTAGCAATGGGTGTATCACCAAAAATACCAAATCATCGCTAGTGTATCATTTTATAAGGGCAAAGACAAACCTTTTTATCGCATCAATTGATGACCAAAGCATGGCAAAAGCACCGCAAAATTACCATCAAAAAACCCAGCATTTGAGCATTGGGCTTTTGATTGATGGCAAGTTGTCAATTCAATTGGCTTAGCGTGACTGGACAATGCCCATGCGTTGGCTGATTGGCACAGGCTGACCCAATATCACGCTATAAACGGTCGCATTTTCCATCACATGCTTGACATAAGCCCGTGTTTCAGAATAAGGAATCGCTTCGACATATTGATCAGCATTGATATTGCCATGCGTTGGTAGCCATTTGCGTGCCGCCCCCGGCCCTGCGTTATAGCCTGCAGTTGCCACAGCGATTTGACCACCAACACGATTTGCCAAGTCATTCAAAAACCAAGTGCCATAGCGGATATTGGTGTCTGGATTGCTCATGCTGCCAGCTGATTCGCCCATACCCCTTGCAATCTGGTTGGCAGTACCTGGGATAATTTGCATCAAACCGCCCGCCCCAGCACCCGATTGGGCGGACGACTGAAAGCGGCTTTCTTGACGCATGATGCCATACGCCCACGCAGGGTCGATGCCGACATTACGACTGTGGCGTAAGGTGCTGTCCATGTATGGCGTTGGGTGTGATAATGCACCGTTACGGACGCTATCGGTGGTCTCGATGGCTTGGATACTGCGGTGATAATAACCCAAATCGTGGGCTTTTTTAGCAGCGGCAAGCAAAAGCTCGGTATCGCCAGACTCTCGAGCCTTACGCACCGCCCAATTCCATTCACGATTGATATGCTCCAAGCTGGCATTATTTTGCATCAATAATAACGCTCGGGCAAAATCAGGATTATTCATCACTCGCTGCTCACTTTTGGCATCAACAACAGGCAAGGCGTTGCCGCCAATATCCGACAGCGTCAGACGCTGGCCGATGCGGTCTTTAGCAAGCAAACCATAATAATCGATACCTGTGGCAAGATTGGTATAAATGCGGCGAGCTTCGTTTTGTTTGCCAGTTTGCTCATAGGCTCGTGCCAGCCAGTATTGCCAAACTCGCTCTTGTTGCTCCACGGCCGTCATCGCACCGATGGCATTGATGACATCTTGCCATTGCCCAAAGTGAATGGCCGCTTGTGCATAATCTTCAGCTTCTTCGTAATTGAACGGCTCGCCCAAGCTGTTTCTGAACCATTCCACTGCATTGATGCTATAACCATCGTCAGTGTTCATGTTCATGCGTTTGACACCAATACTCCGCCACGCATAACGGCGAGCCATATCAGACAGCAGACGCTGACTGCGGCGGTTGTCTTCGGCGATGTCATAATTTAGCTGCGTGGACGCTTCCCAATAAGAGCGATGTGCCAGCAGGCTGATGGCGTAAATATACAAATATTGATTGGCATCACTATAGCTTTCTTGGGAAAAGCGAGTAAAAAACTCGTTGGGATTATTGCGAATATCCTGCAAAGTCTGATAATTGACCGACAGCCCCAGCTGGTTCATCAATGATACAATATCGCTCACTTTATCCAATGGTGCTTGTCGGCTGGACAATTGCCGCTTGTCGATACGCAGCATACGCACCAATCGCTCGTGCTTGTCGGTATTGGTAATGCGTGGGTTGTAGCTCATTTCGCTGGCTAGCTTGTCGCACAAAGACTGTTTGATTTGGGTATTTAACCAAACATTGGGCTTTTGATACAAGGCACGCACCGAGTCATCACTTTGATTAAATCCCAATGCAATGGCACAAGCTTCTGAATCATCAGGGTTTTCAATACTGTTGGCAACCGCACGCACTGACGCATAATCGCCTTGGCGTGCTTTGACTTCGGCATAATCCGCCGCCAATTTTTCGCTCATCACATTACTGGGGTATTGCCGCACAAAGTTATTAACTTCATCAGGCGATTGACTGGATAAATTATAATTCAGCCGCCAATAAGTCGGATACATCGCAAATAATGTGCCTTGCATATTTTGTTCGTATTGTCGCATGGCATTTGGGCTGGATTTTTGCCGTTCGGCATCAATGAATTGATAAATGCTGCCATCGTTGGCATTGCCTTGTGCGCAGGCTACTTGAGCAATCGTACCAATACCGCTTAGCACAGCGACAAAATGAAATTTAGTAAATTTTTGCATAATCGTCACAATATTAAAAATTTGGTTTTTATTTTATCAACCATCATGCAAAATGTCCAAGTTTATAACCATATTCCAACAAAGCAAAATATTTCTTACAAAAACCCAAAAACCCCCGCACTCTCGTACGGGGGTCTGAAATAAGGTGCTGACGATGACCTACTCTCACATGGGCGAACCACACTACCATCGGCGCTAAGACGTTTCACTTCTGAGTTCGGGAAGGGATCAGGTGGTTCCATCTTGCTATTGTCGTCAGCGTAAAAGGATTAACAACGCTGCTTATGAGTCTGTTATTTAATTTTTACTTTAAATTGTTATCTTTTTAAAGCTATTCAAGATTGATTCAAGCTTGCTAGGTAAAATCTTTACACTTTATCATACTAAACCACTTGGGTGTTGTATGGTCAAGCCAAACGAGCAATTAGTATTGGTTAGCTACACGTATCACTACGCTTCCACACCCAACCTATCAACGTCGTAGTCTACAACGGCTCTTTAGGGAAATCTTATCTTGAGGTGGGCTTCCCGCTTAGATGCTTTCAGCGGTTATCCCATCCGAACGTAGCTACCCGGCAATGCCACTGGCGTGACAACCGGAACACCAGAGGTTCGTCCACTCTGGTCCTCTCGTACTAGGAGCAGATCCTCTCAAATTTCCAACGCCCACGGTAGATAGGGACCGAACTGTCTCACGACGTTCTAAACCCAGCTCGCGTACCTCTTTAAATGGCGAACAGCCATACCCTTGGGACCTGCTTCAGCCCCAGGATGAGATGAGCCGACATCGAGGTGCCAAACACCGCCGTCGATATGAACTCTTGGGCGGTATCAGCCTGTTATCCCCAGAGTACCTTTTATCCGTTGAGCGATGGCCCTTCCATACAGAACCACCGGATCACTAAGACCTACTTTCGTACCTGCTCGACTTGTGGGTCTCGCAGTTAAGCGCGCTTTTGCCTTTATACTCTTTGAACGATTTCCGACCGTTCTGAGCGCACCTTCGTACTCCTCCGTTACTCTTTAGGAGGAGACCGCCCCAGTCAAACTACCCACCATACATTGTCCTCGATATTGTGATATCTGAGTTAGAACCCCAACATAACCAGGGTGGTATTTCAAGGTTGGCTCCATGGCAACTGGCGTCGCCACTTCAAAGCCTCCCACCTATCCTACACAAGTTAGGTCAAAGTTCAATGTAAAGCTGTAGTAAAGGTTCACGGGGTCTTTCCGTCTAGCCGCGGGTACACAGCATCTTCACTGCGATTTCGATTTCACTGAGTCTCTGCTGGAGACAGCGCTGCCATCATTATGCCATTCGTGCAGGTCGGAACTTACCCGACAAGGAATTTCGCTACCTTAGGACCGTTATAGTTACGGCCGCCGTTTACTGGGGCTTCGATCAAGAGCTTCGCATACGCTAACCCCATCAATTAACCTTCCAGCACCGGGCAGGCATCACACCCTATACGTCCACTTTCGTGTTTGCAGAGTGCTGTGTTTTTAATAAACAGTTGCAGCAGCCTGGTATCTGCGACTGCCAACAGCTTACACCGCAAGGGTTTCACCGTCGGCAGCGTACCTTCTCCCGAAGTTACGGTACCATTTTGCCTAGTTCCTTCAGCAGAGTTCTCTCAAGCGCCTTGGTATTCTCTACCTGACCACCTGTGTCGGTTTCGGGTACGATTTGTTTATAACTATCGCTTAGAAGCTTTTCCTGGAAGCATGGTATTTGCCACTTCGCCAGTAAACTGGCTTGCTATCAGATCTCAGTAATAGTCTAGCGGATTTGCCTACTAAACCTACCTACATCCTTCCACCTGGACAACCATCGCCAGGCTGGCATAACCTTCTCCGTCCCTCCATCGCATCATAAACAAGTATCGGAATATTAACCGATTTCCCATCGACTACGCCTTTCGGCCTCGCCTTAGGGGTCGACTCACCCAGCCCCGATTAACGTTGGACTGGAACCCTTGGTCTTCCGGCGAACGGGCTTTTCACCCGTTTTGTCGTTACTCACGTCAGCATTCGCTCTTGTGATACCTCCAGCATACCTTACGATACACCTTCACAGGCTTACACAACGCTCCCCTACCACTTAATTGAAACAATTAAATCCGCAGCTTCGGCTCCTAGTTTGAGCCCCGTTACATCTTCCGCGCAGGCCGACTCGACTAGTGAGCTATTACGCTTTCTTTAAAGGGTGGCTGCTTCTAAGCCAACCTCCTAGCTGTCTGTGCCTTCCCACATCGTTTCCCACTTAACTAGGAATTTGGGGCCTTAGCTGGCGGTCTGGGTTGTTTCCCTCTTGACGACGGACGTTAGCACCCGCCGTCTGTCTCCCGGATATTACTCATCGGTATTCGGAGTTTGCATCGGTTTGGTAAGTCGGGATGACCCCCTAGCCGAAACAGTGCTCTACCCCCAATGGTATTCGTCCGAGGCGCTACCTAAATAGCTTTCGGGGAGAACCAGCTATCACCGAGTTTGATTAGCCTTTCACCCCTATCCACAAGTCATCCCCTACCTTTTCAACGGGAGTGGGTTCGGTCCTCCGGTGCCTGTTACGGCACTTTCAACCTGCTCATGGATAGATCACTCGGTTTCGGGTCTATACCCTGCAACTAAACGCCCTATTAAGACTCGGTTTCCCTACGGCTCCCCTATACGGTTAACCTTGCTACAGAATATAAGTCGCTGACCCATTATACAAAAGGTACGCCGTCACGGAACAAGTCCGCTCCGACTGCTTGTATGCACACGGTTTCAGGTTCTATTTCACTCCCCTAACAGGGGTTCTTTTCGCCTTTCCCTCACGGTACTGGTTCACTATCGGTCAGTCAGGAGTATTTAGCCTTGGAGGATGGTCCCCCCATCTTCAGACAGAATTTCTCGTGTTCCGCCCTACTTAATATGTCGCTTAAACAGTTTCGCATACAGGACTATCACCTACTATGGTTGGCTTTCCCACGCCATTTTGCTACTGTTTAATTGATCGGCTCCTCCCCGTTCGCTCGCCGCTACTTGGGGAATCTCAATTGATGTCTTTTCCTCGGGGTACTGAGATGTTTCACTTCTCCCGGTTTGCCTCATAAAATAAATTATGATACCTAAGTTATCTTAGGTGGGTTTCCCCATTCAGAAATCGCCGGGTCACAGGATATTGCCACCTCACCGACGCTTATCGCAGGCTATCACGTCTTTCATCGCCTCTGACTGCCAAGGCATCCACCATGTGCACTTCATTACTTGACCATACAACCCCAAAGGGTCTTTAATGTATGGGTAATGTGTAACGATTCACCTATGTTTACGCTTGATTCAGTTCTCTTTACTTTAGCTAAGTACATTTTGGGGTGTACTTAGCATGGTTAATAAATTACGTTGGATAATTTATTAACCCAGACTCATAATCATGTTGTTAAATAATAATATAAACTTCGTCAGTTTATAAAGTTAAAGCATAGATAAGAAATCTTTCTTAAATCGCTTATGTATGCTTGATGTTTAATGATTGGTGGAGCCAAGGAGAGTCGAACTCCTGACCTCCTGCGTGCAAGGCAGGCGCTCTACCAACTGAGCTATGGCCCCATAAATGGTGGGTCTAATAAGACTTGAACTTATGACCCCCGCGTTATCAACACGGTGCTCTAACCAACTGAGCTATAGACCCGTTTTAAACATCTTACTAAAGAACAACTTGTTGTGAATTCTTGCCAATCAGATATCTTCGTTAAGGAGGTGATCCAGCCGCAGGTTCCCCTACGGCTACCTTGTTACGACTTCACCCCAGTCATCGACCCCACCGTGGTGATCGCCCTCTTGCGTTAGGCTAACCACTTCTGGTGAGATCAACTCCCATGGTGTGACGGGCGGTGTGTACAAGGCCCGGGAACGTATTCACCGCAGCATTCTGATCTGCGATTACTAGCGATTCCGACTTCATGGAGTCGAGTTGCAGACTCCAATCCGGACTACGATAGGCTTTTTGAGATTGGCATCACATCGCTGTGTAGCAACCCTTTGTACCTACCATTGTAGCACGTGTGTAGCCCTGGTCGTAAGGGCCATGATGACTTGACGTCGTCCCCGCCTTCCTCCAGTTTGTCACTGGCAGTATCCTTAGAGTTCCCACCCGAAGTGCTGGTAACTAAGGAAAAGGGTTGCGCTCGTTGCGGGACTTAACCCAACATCTCACGACACGAGCTGACGACAGCCATGCAGCACCTGTATCACAGTTCCCGAAGGCACTAAGCTATCTCTAGCGAATTCTGTGTATGTCAAGACCAGGTAAGGTTCTTCGCGTTGCATCGAATTAAACCACATGCTCCACCGCTTGTGCGGGCCCCCGTCAATTCATTTGAGTTTTAACCTTGCGGCCGTACTCCCCAGGCGGTCTACTTATTGCGTTAACTGCGTCACTAAGTCTTCAAGAGACCCAACGACTGGTAGACATCGTTTACGGCGTGGACTACCAGGGTATCTAATCCTGTTTGCTACCCACGCTTTCGCACCTCAGTGTCAGTATGATGCCAGGGAGCTGCCTTCGCCATCGGTATTCCTCCAGATCTCTACGCATTTCACCGCTACACCTGGAATTCTACTCCCCTCTCACCTACTCTAGTTACCCAGTATCAGATGCAATTCCTAGGTTAAGCCCAGGGCTTTCACATCTGACTTAAGTAACCACCTACGCGCGCTTTACGCCCAGTAATTCCGATTAACGCTTGCACCCTCTGTATTACCGCGGCTGCTGGCACAGAGTTAGCCGGTGCTTATTCTGTGGGTAACGTCAGGGCTAATGGGTATTAACCATTAGCTTTTCCTCCCCACTTAAAGTGCTTTACAACCAAAAGGCCTTCTTCACACACGCGGCATGGCTGGATCAGGCTTTCGCCCATTGTCCAATATTCCCCACTGCTGCCTCCCGTAGGAGTCTGGGCCGTGTCTCAGTCCCAGTGTGGCTGATCATCCTCTCAGACCAGCTACAGATCGTCGCCTTGGTAGGCCTTTACCCCACCAACTAGCTAATCCGACTTAGGCTCATCTAATAGCGAGAGCTTGCGCCCCCTTTCACCCGTAGGTCGTATGCGGTATTAGCTTGAGTTTCCCCAAGTTATCCCCCACTACTAGGCAGATTCCTAAGCATTACTCACCCGTCCGCCACTAGGTATCAAAAGCAAGCTTTCTAACCTCGTTCGACTTGCATGTGTTAAGCCTGCCGCCAGCGTTCAATCTGAGCCATGATCAAACTCTTCAGTTTAATCTTGTTTTGCCTATGAGTTTGACTTAGTAAACTAAGTTAAATCGATAGGGCTTTAATGTTGGCTCATTTATCGTACTTACTAGCAAATATTTGCTCATCGTGTAAATGAATTAACTTTGAGTATTTTTGCCTTACTTAAATAAGTGTAATACTAAGATAAGTAAAAGTATCAATAAATGATAATATTTTTAAGTATCTTGTATTGACAAAAATCCACACAAGTTGTTCTTTAGTTTGGATTTTAAATAGTGTTGAACACTGTCGTCCAGTTGTTCAATGAGTTGCGTATTATACACGCTTAAAATTTGTTGTCAAGCGTCTTTTTCACTTTTTTTTAAAATTTTTCAATTTGATTGATTTGATGCAAATTGTCAAGTCAAATTGTCAAATTTTAAATCGGTGATCAATCAATTTATCTTAGGCAGCTTTATGATACTTTGTATGATAAAGTAATATGATAAAGTGTTAGCTAAGTTATTGATTTAGCAGAAGATTTTGTTTATCTGCTTTGCTTGAGTGGTGCGTATTATAGGTATCATTGTTTGTCTTGTAAAGGGGTTTTTTTGGGTGGTGGGGAGAAAGTTTGTAAGTTGTTGGTTTTTAGGGGGTTTTTGTTGGAGAGTTTTGGTGGTGATATTTGCTTGCTTTGTATTTATCAGGCGAAATCTGCTAAAATGGGTGGTAGATAAGGATAATTTAAGGAAATTTGTAAGATTTTGGTTGACTTTGTATGGGCTTTGCCATCTGTAAGAGAACGCCTTACCCAAAAAAGATGTTCATATTTTTAAAATAAAAAGCGAACACCGACATTTTGGATATTCGCTTGTTATTTTTAATAAATTTTAAATTAAAAATTGCATCAATTACCAATCGTTAAATACTACCAATGATTGACTAGTGATTTTTGCGGCGTCTTAGGCTTTGCCACAGCGTTTCGTGAGCAATTTTTGGCACTTTTAGGGTGATGGTGTTAGACAGCATATCATGCACCGCCAGCCCACGGCGGTTAAACAAGCAAAATAAAAAATTGAACAAAAATCCCAAAAATGCCGCCACCAAAACCGCCAATTTTGAGCCATGAAGCAACGCACCTGCCACCGCACACAAAGCAGGCACAAGGCAGGCGCTGATAATCCGCACAAAACTTTGTAGCCAGCTTAATAGCTCGCCAGATTCATTGACTGTCTTTAGTCGCCAAGTTTGCATGCCCAGCGTTTGCCCAGATTTTCGCCAAAAAATCCCATAAAACCCCACCAAAGTTAGCACAAAAGACGGCGTCATCACCGCATTTTGATACCACAAGGGCAATCGCTGGGCTTGCTGGGAAGTTGTGCCAACATCTAAAAACAGCAGCGTGCCAACCACCGATAGCACCGCTCCGACCAAAAACAGCATCGCCAAAATCAGCATGCCGTCATAAATAATGGCGGTCAGCCGCACCAAAGGACTGGCAACGGTCGGCACATCGTTGGGACTGGCAGGTTTGGCGGTATTTGGACTTGATTTGGACATAATAAATCGGCGTGTTATGGTCAATGGTTACAAATTTGGGTTGGGATTTTTAATCATCAAAATGCAAAAACTGCTTTGAGTGCATTTGACAAACTTTGAGTAAATTTGGCAAATGCAGACAAACAGCTTTGGCAAATATTTGCCTTTTTTAAAATAATCAAAGGAGTATTGTACCACGAATTGCCGACAGATGCCGAGCAAGCCAAGCGGATTGATAAAATTTTTCTAATTTTTGGTTTTTGCAGTTCAACACATAAAATAAAAAGCAAAAAGAAATCACCGCAAGTTATGACCTGCGGTGATTGACAATATGGCGCACCCGGAGAGATTCGAACTCCCGACCCCTTAGTTCGTAGCCAAGTGCTCTATCCAACTGAGCTACGGGTGCGGATTAACTTACTCTGATCTAACATCGTTTGTTGTGGCGTATTATACAGCATTTATTTTGTAAGTCAAGCATTTTTTTTATTTATTTTCTAAAATTTTTATCATTTATAAAACTTAGAAAATAAATGGCGGTGAAGGAGGGATTCGAACCCTCGATACCCGTAATTAGGTATGGTTCCTTAGCAGGGAACTGGTTTCAGCCACTCACCCACTTCACCGAACTTCGGCTAGATAAACTGCTAGATTTACCTACTTATCATTTGATGCTCATCATCTGATGATTTCGCCTGTCGTTGTGGGCGATAATTATAACAAAAATTACACCGATTGCAAGCGTTTTTTGTAAAAATTTTGAAATTATCATCATTTTTATGCGATTTTATGCAGTTTTGGTCAAAATTGCTCAAAATTTAACAAAATTGATGAAAATTTGTTCTATTTTTTGTGCCATTTTGGTGATGGGTTTGGTAATATAGTATCATTGAGTGATGACAATTTGGCAAATTGTCGACCATACCAAACCAAATCTGCCAATAACAAACCCACAACCAAACCACCAACTAAGGATAGACCCATGACCATGCGACCAACCGTATTATGCTTTTCAGGACTTGACCCATCAGGCGGTGCAGGGCTACAAGCCGACATCGAAGCCATCGGTGCAGCAGGCGGCCACGCTGCGGTCGCCTGTACCGCCATCACCGTGCAAAGCTCGCAGGCGGTCTATGGCTTTGAGCCTGTGGCAAGCTCGCTACTTCGCCAGCAGGCGACCACGGTACTGGGCGATTTGCCCATCAAAGCCATCAAGTCAGGCATGCTTGGCACAGTGGAAAATATCGCCACCATCGCCGAATTGTTCGAACAAAACGCCATCAAAGCAGGCACGCCTTATGTGCTTGACCCTGTCTTGGTGGCAAACTCAGGCGGCAGTCTGGGCGACGCCAAAACACTGGCCAAAGCCTTTGCTCGCCTGCTGCCTTATGCCACGCTCATCACACCAAACACGCACGAAATCCGTGCCTTGAGCGGACAAAATGACCTGCACGACGCCGCCAAAGCTCTAAACCATCAAGGCGTCAAGGCGGTGCTGCTAAAGACTTCGCACGACTACGATACTGGCGATATTGAGCAGTTTTTGTACATCGATGGTCAAATCGCCCACACCAGCATCGTGCCACGCTTATTGGGCGAATTTCACGGCTCTGGCTGCTCACTTGCCAGCCACATCGCCGCTCGTCTGGCGATGGGCGATGACATTATCCAAGCCATTGTAGCCGCTGACCGTTGGATTCATCAGACGCTGATTTGTGCTGACAAACCCCATACTGATGCTGGCACGCAGCTGATTCCCAATCGCTTTTTTCATCTTTTATCAACCCACCCCTAAAATTTGACAAAATCAAGCCATTAAAAAATCAGCACCAAATTGATGCTGATTTTTATTCGGTTTTGGCAAGTCTTTTGGTAAGTTTTTTTAGCAAGTTTTGGTAAATTTTATCAATTTATCCATCTTGCCCACCAAGCCAATTAGCTCAGCCAAATATTGGTAGCGATGATACCAATCACATCTTCGAGCAATAGCAGCGTCATCAATGCCACCAAAAATGACAAATCCAGCATACCCAAATTAGGCACAAAACGGCGAAACGGCGCAACAATCGGCTCGGATAACTGCATTAACACCATCAGCACGCTGTTATTGACATTCAAAAACATCACCAAAAGACTGCTCACCGCCGATGCAATCATCGTATAACGCAAAAGCTGCAAAAACTTAATAACGCCACTCAATGAACCGACAAAAAACAGCTCAATGGCGGTCATTGAACGCCCAACAATCGCATTGTTGGCAGCGATATTTATCAAATATAAAAGTAGCATCAACACCACAGCGGCACTGCTGACTCGTCCAGCCGCCAAATTTGGGAAAATGCGGGCAAACACATCAACGACGCCTGTCAATCGGTAGGTCGCCTTTGACATCGGCACGCCAGTATCAATGCCTGCCAGCTGAATCATAAAGCGGATAAACAGCAGCATCAAGGCGACATTGATGAGCATATTGGTCAAAACAAAAGCAGTAGAATGCATCATAAAAATTCTTAAAATCAGCTGAGTTGGGGATTATTGGCTAAGTACCTGACCCAGCTCGACGCTGCGATCGCTGCACGCTTGCATGGCTTTGGCAAATGCTTGCCCCACTTCATCGGCATATAAACTGTCTAATGCTGCAGCGGTCGTGCCGCCTTTTGAAGTAACTTGCTCACGCAAAGTGGCAGGATCATTATCCACCGCCAACGCCCCTGCTCCACGCAAACTCTGCACTGCCAAGGCGTGTGCATCGGCAGGCTCAAGTCCCATTTGCACGGCTTTGGCGATCATATTTTCAAGCACATAGAAAAAATACGCTGGTGCTGAGCCTGCCACCGCCGTTACAGCGTGTAGCAACGCTTCATCTTTGACCCATGAGACGATGCCAGACGCCTGCATCACCACTTCGGCAAGCTGGCAAGCGGATTGATCGACACCATCGGCGAACAAGCCAGATGCCCCAAAGCCCTTACTGGCTGGCAAATTTGGCATACAACGCACAATGTGGCGATAACCGCCGAGCATCTGCGATAAAGTCGCCACCGACAAGCCAGCAGCAATCGACAGCACCAGCTGGCGATCCAAATGCGGTGCGATACTGGCTGCCACTTCACGCATAATCTGCGGCTTGACTGCCAAAACCACGACATCGGCAGCCTTGATGATACCATCGGCAGCATCAGGGCTGACGGCAGTAACGCCTTTATTGGCAAATGCAGCCTGCTTATCGGCATCGCTGTCTGATACGCTCAAATTCAAATCCAGCTGATGCTCATGTTTGGCTTTTAATAAGCCATCGATAATCGCACCTGCCATATTGCCGCCGCCAATAAAGGCAACGGTTTTACCATTTAATACACTAAAATCCGTCATAGTCATTCCTAGGTTATCAATCCAATTTTTGGTTAAAATTGCTTGGTTGCAGTGATTGGGTTGAAGTTGCTTGGTTGCATACTTCGTTAAAACTATGTTAAAAATTTGTTAAAGGCTTGGTCAAATTTGCTCGGTTAAATTGGCTTAATTTGCCTAGCCAATTTGCGTTAAAAATCCCCATTGTACACCATTCGCCCCATCTGTGCAAAATCTGTCAGCAACTTGCCATCTGGCAGCCGCCAGACCATCATCGGTGCGACAAGATAAGTGCCATCGGCGGTGGTGATTTGCCAAAGGTGTTGCCTAAGCCATGGTGGCAGGCGTAGCTTTTGTGCCAGTTTTTTGGCTCGGTAGCTGTGCTTACCGATATTGATGGCATCGGATTTTTGTACTTGATGTAGGCAAATGGTGCGTGGACAAATCAGCTGCAGCTGACACGCATCGCCTGCCATCAGCGTCCAAACGCTGCCGTGATTGCTATTGCCGACATCATCGCCATTATCGACATTGTCCGACAATTTATCTGTCTTGATGGGTAAATGGGACGAATTGACAGTCAGCATCTGCCAAACATCTTGGCGGTAGCGATACAGACAATTATCATAGCGACAAATCACATAATTTGCCTGACAGGCCTGCCAAATCAACTGGCTGGCGTGGTCATTGTCCGTGCGACACATCAACTGATGAACACTGTGGGTAAACTGCTGGCTGGGCGGCATGGGTTCGTCAGCCTGTAACCAGCGGTGTAAAACGCTCATCTGTGCTACCTTATCTAGTCCAAAAAAATCAGCAATTGGCAACACTGCCTGATAAGGCAACTGATTGGCTGGGTGGTCGATATTGGTTAAGTTTAGATTAATTTGACTGTCAAGTAAAGCTGCCGACTGCCCCAATAAGTTTGCCGAACGAGCGATATTTTCGATAGCCTTAGGATTTAGGCTCAATAAATGCGGTAAAATCTGCGTGCGTATCAAGCCCCTAGCGTGGGCAAGGTCGGTATTGGTCGCATCATCAACATAAGGCAAGGCATGGCGTGCTGCAAAGGCACTGATGGCATCTCGCCCCACCGCCAGCCACGGTCGCCACAGATGGACGGATTTGGGTGCTTGATGAATCATCATGGTCTTGGTTTGCCATGGCTTGATGCCAGACAGGCCCTGCACGCCTGCCCCATTAATCAGCCGCATCAGCACCGTCTCGGCTTGGTCAGCAGCGTGATGAGCCAGCATCAGCACATCGCCAGCATTCATCACCGACAGCATGGCATGATAGCGAGCATCTCGTGCGTGTGATTCGCTATTTTTTGGCAAATTCACCTTCAAAATCTGGCACTCAAACCCATAATCATCTGCCCAAGACGCCACCAATGCAGCCCAATCATCATTGGCCTGTTGCCAGCCGTGATGCACATGCAATAAGATGGGCAGCTGGGCGATTTGCCCCTGTCTGTGCAATAAATAACAAGCATACGCCAAAGACAGCGAATCACGGCCGCCGCTACAAGCAAGGTATAATCTGGCATCACTGGGCAGATCTACCGCTCCAAATGCCACCATCAAGGTGGTTGTTAATAAATCTTTTGATAAACTTTGCATTGTTGTTCGATGTATCGCTTTTTGCCGTTGCTTTTGGTTGGTTTATTGACCGCCAAATCATCAATGACAGCCAAATGCCAAAAGTTTGAGCAATCAGTTTAGCATGATTTGCCAATTTGCCAAAGTGCATGAAATTCATTAATAAACCCAGCCATGAACACTTGACCAAAATACTATCAGCATACTATCAGCAAAAGCATCAATAAAATAGTATCAACAAACCACCAATAAAAACAGGGACGATGGTCAAATCGCCCCATTGTTATGCTTGATGTCATTGCAACATCAAAATATCAAAATTATTAAGATTTATAATGATAATGTTGAGTTAAATTGCATCAATCGCTCATAGCGTTGTTGTAGTAGCTCATCGGTGGATAAAGTGGCAAGTTTGGCAAGCTGCTCACCAAGCAGTGCTTGCAGTGCTGCCATCACAGGCTTGGGATCTTCGTGAGCGCCTGCACCTTCGGCGATGACTTCATCAATCAAACCCAGCTGGTGCAAATTGGCTGCATTCAATTTTAGAGCTTCGGACGCTTCTAGGGCTTTTTCGGCAGTTTTCCACAAAATCGATGCACAGCCTTCTGGCGAGATGACCGAATAAATGCTATTTTCTAGCATATTGACTCTATCTGCCACGCCAATGGCAAGCGCACCACCTGAGCCGCCTTCGCCAATCACCGTGGCAATCACTGGCGTTTTTAGGCTAGAAAACACCGCAATGCTCTTGGCGATGGCTTCGGCTTGTCCACGCTCTTCGGCACCGACGCCTGGGTATGCCCCTTGGGTGTCGATAAATGTCAAAACTGGCAAGCCAAACCGCTCTGCCATCTGCACCAGACGGATAATCTTGCGGTAGCCTTCGGGGTTTGCCATGCCAAAATTATGGGCGATACGCTCACGAGTGCTGCGGCCACGATGCTGCCCAACCACCAACACAGGCTCACCATTAAACCGTGCCAAGCCGCCAATAATCGCACGATCATCAGCAAAGGCACGGTCGCCGTGCAATTCATCAAACTCTGTAAACATGCCTTCGACATAGTCCAAAAATAGCGGACGCTTTGCGTGGCGTGCCAGCTGTACACTTTCCCAAACTTGACTCATATCACTCTCTTAGAATTGTACAAATGTAAACTGATATTTAGTTTAGCATTTTTTTTAAATCTCGTCATCATCTTTTGCACAATCTTTTACACAAAAATTGTCGCACTTTTGCCCTTTGGCTGTTTTTGGTGTGGCTTTGCCATAATTTGGGCATGATTACGGCATGATTGCGACATTGTAAACCGATGATTTGTCAAGACAATTTGACCAAACCAAGCGTTTTAAATTAACAAGCCAAATTGACACGCTGAATTAATAGGCAAATCAGCAAATCAATTTTGTTCATTTAAGCCTGATGGCTTAGCACTTCTAACACAACGCCCCATTTGGCAAATTGTGGTGCGTCCAGCTCAAGCTGGCTGGCAATCAGCTCTTCGTGCAAGCCAAAACCCACCGACACCTGCCAGTGATTTGGCTTGATAATGTGCAAATCAATCGCCGCCGCCTTGGTTGTGCGGCTTTGGCTTGACTGTGCCGCTAGGCGTAAAATCAGGCACAGATATGCCAATTTGCGACCGCCCAGAGCTTCAACTTGCTCTAGCGAATCGGCTTTTAGCTTGCGGCGATGGTGCAGCACAATCTGTGCCATCATCGCCTGTCCCATCTGCGAAAAACCAGCAATGTCCGAATGCTCAAGCAAATAAGCACTGTGGCGTTGGTAATTACTATGACCGACCGCCAGACCGATTTCGTATAAATTCGCCGCTCGTCTTAATAAATCGGCGTCTTCGCTACGAAAACCCAACGCATCTTTGGCATGATCAAACAAGCGTGCCGCACGCACCATCACACGCCCTGCCTGCTTGACATCGACCGAATACCGCTCCGCCAGTGCCGCCACGCTGCGATCACGCACATCTTCTGAATTTAGACGGCCAAGCATATCATACATCACGCCTTCTCTTAACGCACCGTCTGAATAGCCCAGCTCGTCAATCTCCAGCGTCTGCATGATGGCAAGCAATTCTGCCACGCCAGCAGGAAAGACCGCTTGGCGATGAGCTTTAACCCCTTCAAAATCAATCTTATCCACAGAGCCAAGCTTAATCAGATGCTTTTTGAGTTTTTGCATGCCTGCCAAGGTGATGCTCTCACCGTCAAAGCCCAACTCAGACAACACCAAGCGAGCCGCTTTAATCGTGCCACTTGAGCCGATGGCGTTATCCCAGCCGACTTTTTTATAACGCTTGGCGATGGCAAGCAGCTCCGCCTGTGTGTATTTGGCGGCGGCGGCAAAGGCTTGCTCGGTGATTTTGCCATCAGCAAAGAATTTTTTGGTATAAGATACGCAGCCCATTTGCAAAGATTCCATCTCAATCGGCTCAAAACCTTGACCGATGATAAACTCCGTTGAGCCACCACCGATGTCAATCACCAAGCGAGTGTCGGTACTGGCGTTGGAGTGCGACACACCCAAATAAATCAAGCGTGCTTCTTCACGGCCAGCGATAATCTCAATCGGCTTGGGCAAGATGGCATTGGCACGGCGGATAAATTCTTGGGCATTGACCGCTTTTCTAAGGGCATTGGTCGCCACGATACGCAAGCGAGTTGGGTGTATCTCGGTGATGTGCTGGGCAAAGCGATTTAGGCACTCAATCCCCCGCACCATCGCTTCTTCAGACAGCATATTATGCTCATCAAGTCCTGCTGCCAGCTGCACCTTTTCGGAGATGGACGCCACTTTACGCACTTCGCCATGATCCAAGCGAGCAATCGCCAAATGAAAGCTGTTTGAACCCAAATCAATCGCCCCCAACAACTCATCTCGCCCAATGGCGGCGGCGTCATTGACGGCATTGGCAATCTGTTGGTGGCGTTTGGTGGTGTCTGGAAAGGTTGGCTGCATCGCAAATCCTTAAATTTGTTCTTATCAAATTGATAATAAAATCAAAACAATCTTGGTATTTTGGTTTGGCGTTTTGATTTGGCATTGTTATCCAAAGTTTTGTTATCTTTAATCAATTTAATCAATTTAATCAATTAAACCCTTTAATCAATCCAATATCTTAAATCAATAAAAACAACAATCCAATAACCCAAAATACCGCCGATCTAAAACTTGTTTACTTTACGAAAATCCACGCAATTTGTCTATTGAATTTTGGTTACAATTTGCCAAGTTGTCGTTTGGTCAAATGTCATTTAATTGACAACCATTTTGCAAACATTGTCCAATTCATCAATATTGCCAAAGTTATAAATATTTTTCAAATGCTCTCAAATATTGTCAAATTTATAAAACTCAAATTTATCAACATTGTCAAACTAGCGAATTGTCAGTAAATTGTCATTAAATTTACCAATCATCATTTAATCATCGGCTTGACCAATCAATTTAAGCACATCGGCAGGCAATAAATCCGCCATATCATCAGGCAATTTTGCCACAAATTTTTGAGCCACAACATCGTCATGACTTGGCACAAAAATTTGCCAAGCGTGCAAACACAGCCGTTTGATGCCTTTTTGTTCTGCTTCGCTCGCCTGCACGCTGCTTTGGTATTTGTCATCGGCCACAAGTGGGTGGCCGATACTCGCCATATGCACCCGAATCTGATGCGTGCGACCTGTCAGCGGACTGGCACGAACTAGGCTTGCCGCCATGCCATCTATCTCAAAGCGTGCCAGCACTCGTATTTGCGTTTGGCTAGGTTTGCCTGCCTGATCAACCTTGACACGGCGTTCGCCATTGGCAAGCGTGTACTTAAGCAGCGGCTTGTCAATCAGCTCACGATCCGACTTGACAAAGCCATGCACCAAGCACAGATAATCTTTATTGATGGTTTTATCACGAAAATGTGCCTGCAACTGCTTGAGCGTGCTGCGTTTTTTGGCAATCAATAATAAGCCTGAAGTGTCCTTATCAATGCGGTGAATCAGCTCAAGATATTTTTTGCCGCTGGCCACTCGCATCGCTTCAATCACCCCAAAACTTTCGCCGCTGCCGCCATGCACCGCCATGCCGTGCGGCTTGTTTAGCACCAACAAGCCTTCATTTTCAAAGACAATGCGTGCCATCAAACCCTTGGCAAAAGTCTGGCTAACCACTGGCTCATCACGCACACTCAGGCGAATCGGTGCAATCCGCACGACATCGCCAGCTGCCAGTTTGTCATGGGCTTTACAGCGTTTGCCGTTAATGCGAATCTCATCGCTGCGAATCAATTTGTACAAATGCGAGCGTGGCAGACCTTTTAGCCTAGCTAACAAAAAGTTATCAATCCGCTGTCCGTCTTGATTGCTCGTTACCGTCAAATAATTGACCTTGGCAAATTCGCTGATGGCGACATCGGCAGATTGCTTGGCGGCGACTGGCTGCGTTTTTGACGACTTTGGCGGTCGGCGGTCTGATTTGGCAGCTGCATTTTGGGCAGTTTGGACGGATTTTTGGCCAAAAAAACGGTTCGAAATCGGATTTTTGGGTTTTTTTTGTAAATTTTTCATAGTTTTGGCATTTTTTTGTAGGCGTTTGGCAAAAGTTTTGGTATAGTTTAGCATGTTGCAAACAGATACAGGGTAATTTTTGTGTTAATGACAAAAATTTGCCCAAAATAGCCAATCCCAAACCGATTTTTATGACGCTTGGGCTGATTTTTGACAAAACCCAAACGGCTCAACATGCAAAAATAAGGTCTTTTTTGGCGTGATTGATAATAACTGATGATAAAAACCCAAAATTTGGGCGAAATTTATCAGGATTTTGCCATATGTTTTGTCCTATGATTTGTTATTTTATCTAATCAAATTATCCAATCAAGCCGCCCTTTTTTGGTCATTGATGATTTTGTCGATTGGTCGCCATTGGTATTGCAACCGCCAAAATATGATTTTTAAGTTTTTTATAAACTTTTTAGCTTTATAAAAATTTTTAGCAAAATTTTATACGCAACTTCGGTATTGATGCCGCACAAGATTTTTGCCAGACGCTTAACTGACTGAGTCGTTTTACTTATGGGTCATTTTAATAAAATGCCTTAAAATTTGCGTTACTGGCACGATTTTGGGAACTACTGGTTCAAAAGCACAAGACAGACTCTGCTTTTGCAAAGCAATCCCCAGTAAAGCCCAAAAATAAGTATTGAGTTTTTTAAAAAATCGGTGCAAGCGATTTTTAGTGGTTAATTTTTAGCGGTTATCTGTCATCAGTATGCACAGATGCCTTGCCATAACCAAAAACAGCCCAAGCCACAACTCACCAGACGGCAAGATTGTGGACGCTGATACATAAATCTTCGCAAAATAAATACCGATGTTGCTTAACTGGGGCAGCTGCCCATTAAGGAACATCATGAAACGCATTTTAATTAACGCCACTCACAACGAAGAAATTCGTGTCGCCTTGTGCAAAGACAATCATTTATACGATTTTGACCTAGAAAATCGCACTCGTGAACAAAAAAAGGCAAACATTTACAAAGGGCATATCACTCGTATTGAGCCATCGCTAGAAGCGGCATTTGTCGAATATGGCTCACAACGTCAAGGCTTTTTGCCCTTGCGAGAAATTGCCAGCGAATATCTACACGGCAACGCTCGAGAAGACAGCATCAAGCAGCTACTCAAAGAAGGCGATGAAGTCATCGTCCAAGTCGAAAAAGAAGAGCGTGGCAACAAAGGGGCGGCACTGTCCACTTACATTTCACTGGCAGGTCGCTATCTGGTGCTGATGCCAAATAATGCCAAAGCTGGCGGCATCAGTCGCCAAATCTCAGGCAAAGTCCGAGAAGAAATGAAGCAAATCATCGCAGGCCTAAACCTGCCAAAAGGCATGAGCGTCATCGTCCGCACAGCAGGACTGGGCAAAGGTGCTGAAGATTTGCAAAATGATTTGGATCATTTGCTAGACATTTGGAAATCTATCCAAGAGCAAAACAAAAACCACCCAAGCCCTTGCTTGGTGCATCAAGAAGCTGGCGTGGTAACTCGTGCGGTGCGTGATTATCTGCGTGATGATATCGGCGAAGTGTGGATCGATAGCGAAAACGCCTACAACGAAGCGGCGAATTTTATCAGTGCCGTCATGCCAGCTCAGATGAGCAAACTGCGTAAATATACCGATTATGAGCCGATGTTTGCTCGCTTTGGTATCGAACGCCAAATCGAAACCGCCTATCAGCGTGAAGTTCGCCTACCGTCTGGCGGCTCAATCGTCATCGACCAGACCGAAGCTTTGGTATCGATTGATATTAACTCATCAAAATCCACCAAAGGCTCAGATGTCGCCGAGACCGCTTATCATACCAATTTGGAAGCCGCTGACGAAATCGCTCGCCAGTTACGCCTACGAGACATGGGCGGCTTGATTGTCATTGACTTTATTGATATGAGCGATGCACGCCATCAAAAAGATGTCGAAAAGCGTCTGGTCGAAGCCACACGCCACGACCGTGCCAGAGTGCAATTTGCCGAGATTAGCAAATTTGGTCTAATGGAGATGAGTCGCCAACGCCTACGCCCAAGCCTAGAAGAAGCCACAGGCTATATTTGCCCACGCTGTCATGGCAACGGCATGATTCGTGATTTGCGTTCATTGTCCTTATCCATCATGCGTCAAATTGAGCAAATCGCTCTCAAAGAACGCATGGGCGAAATCCAAGCCGAAGTACCGACCGACATCGCTGCTTTCTTATTGAACGAAAAGCGTGAAAGTCTGGTATATCTGGAACAAGACAGCGGCGCACGCATTACCATTTTGCCGCACGCTCATCTAGAAAGTCCGAATTTTAGCTTGCATTTTAATCCGGACGGCTTTGCCCCATCGAGCTATGAACGCATCGCCGACACCGAAGAAAAAGAAAACATCGACCGTGGCTATGAAGTCAATTGGCAAACGGACAACGAAAAACAGGACAACAGCCACAGCCGCTGGCATAAGGCAGATGGTAAATCAACCGCCAAGCCAAACAAGGCAGCCAGTGAGCCACAAAGCACGCCTGCCAAAGCAGAGCCGCAAGCGGTGGCATGGCTATCAAATCTATTTGCCCCAAAACCCCAAGCCAAACTGGCTGGTAGCCTAGGCACTGCCGATGCCGCTTCAGCAATCGAAGCACTGGCCAATGGCGGCGGTGTCAGTCTAGGTGCGTCAGGCAATATTAACACTGCCGAAACTGTGAGCAGCGAAACCACATCACGCCCACAAAGCGAAGACAAGCGTCATAAAAAATCTCGCCACACCAAAAAAGAAGTTGGTGAAGAGAACAACATGCCAGCCCAAGAAGAAAAACACGAGAAAAAAACCAAAAAAGACACGCCAAAAGAATCTTATCCAAAGCGTGAAGCTGGCGTACGCCGTGAATCTCGCGGCGAGATTGTCCGTGGCGAAACACTGAGCAAAGTCAGCGATAAAGCCGATAAGAGCGAAAAAACTGACAGAGCTGATAAAGCCGTCCGTCAAGAAGCTGTCCGTCAAGAAAAAGCCAAAGACAAAGCCGACAAACCAGCTCGCCAGAAAGCCACCAATCCTGATGAGATTGTGCTGCACATCAGTAGCACCAAAGAGCCAGAAGTCGGCACACAAATCGTGCATCTGTCGCTTGATGACAGTAAACCCAAAAAAGCCAAGGCAGAAGAACCGAAGGCCAGCAAACACAGCACGGCCGATGATAGCAAAGCAGATGACCGTAGCGATGCCGCTGATGCCATCGCCAAGCAGCTGCCAACAGCCGATGCGGATTTGACCAAAGCTGATCAAGCTGATTTGGCTCATGCTGATTTGACTAAAAACACCGATGCTGCTACCGATACTCCTGTCGCTACCGTCAAAGCCGATGAGTTGCCAGCACAGCCGACCGACAGCTTGACAGTAAAAACCGTGGCAAATGCCGAGCCAACCACCACCGCAGTGACTCCTGCTATCAGCCCCGATTTGGCGGCAAAAATTGAACAGCTTGCCAAGTCGATGAATAAGGCGGTCAATGACCCCCGTGTGGTACAAATGGCAATGCAAGCACCGACCCAGCCACTGACAGGCAGTGCGGGTGCTTTGATTGCACAAGTACTGGGCAATGCTGCCACTGGTAATTTTGTGGCGGATTTTATCAACGCCCTAAACCAATCACAATCGCCAGCTGCTGCTTTTGATTTTGCCAATTTTGGTTATTCACCACTGGACGCAGCGGCAAAATCAGAGTTTGATAAGCAAATCCAAGCAGTCGCCCAGACTTCTGCACCGCAAGGCAAAACCAATGTCGAGCCACGCCCTGTGGCACGCCGTGCCAGCAACGACCCCCGTGGTCAGCACCCTGACTATGTGGATACAGTCAATCACACGGCAGCCGCAACCGCACCGATGGCGACAGATTTGCCATTGATCAATACGGTGGCTGACACGCCAGTGGCTGAAGTTGCCGACACTGTCAATGTAGATGCAGTTAGCGAAACTGCCAAGCCTGCCCAAGACACAGCAGACGCCACTAGCCTGACCGCCGAAGTGGTCAATTTGGTGGACGATTTGGTGGATAACGGCATTGCCAATTTGGACGAACAAACCAAAAACCTAGGCACAGCCGTGGAGAACTTGGCTCATGATGCCATCGATGTTGCGGTACTGACCGCCGAGCAAATCTCGGACAGCATCAGCGACACCGTCAGCGAAACCATTGACAATGTCGCCACCATTGTATCAGCCGCTGCCGAGTTTTTGACCACTGATGACACTGGCAGCAACGCTGGCGATACTGACAACAAAGACACTGCCCCAACTGTCAGCGATGACACACCAGCAGATGCCAATCAAGCAGCAACGGCTGAACCCAAAAACAGCGAGTCCAAAAGCAAAAAAGGCGGACAAATCAAAGAAATCACCGCCGAACAAAAGACAGAGAAAAAGTCCAAAGCCAACAGCTATAAGGACATGATCGAAAATGTCGCAGGACAGCTGCAGCCACAAATTGGTATCTTAAACCTGATGACCACCAAGACCCCAAAAACCCCCAAAACGCCGAAAACTCGCGCACCACGAAAGCCGAGCAAAAAGCCAACCAAGGTCGAAGTGCGTAAAATCAGCAAAACTGCCGAAGTCGCCACCAGCGACACCACAGCAACCAATGACACCGATGGCAAAAACTAAACATCGGCACAAAAACCAATAAACAAAACGCCACAAGCTTTTGGTTTGTGGCGTTTTGTTGTATTTTGATCAAGGTTTAACCAAGATTTACTTAAGATTTAACCAAGTATTGACTGGATATTTACCGATTGGGCGGAATCAGTTGGCAGATGGGCGGTATTTTTTATTTAACGCTTGTAAAATTGCCAAAGTTTCAGCGTCCATCACGCCTGTTGGGTTGTCTGGGCGAAAATGCAGTTGAAATGCATACACCACATCTTGGCTGGCTTTATCCCATTCGCCATTATCGTTAATCTGATAGCCGTAATGGCGTAATTGTGCCTTGATGCTTGGGATATTTGCAGTATCCAAGTCGGCATCTGTCAGCTTATCCAAAAAGTCAGCTTTATCCGTCTCGTCATACCATGCACCGATGCCATAATTGCGATACAGGTATTCCCAAGGGAATTTGGCACCGGGGTCAATCTTGCGTGATGGTGCAATGTCTGAATGCCCCACGATATTTTCTGGAGCGATGTCGTATTTGTCCGATAATGATCGCAACAGCTGGGCAAGTTGCCGAATTTGCTCATCACCATACGCCACATACGCCTGATTTGGCAAATAACCACGATGACCCCGATAGGCAGACGCCACACCGTCATTGACAATCTCAATGCCGATTGAGATGTCATTTAACGATGATTTGCCACGAAAATGGCTCACGCCTGCGTGCCAAGCCTTTTTGCCATCATCGACCAGCTGATACACACGCACCGTGTCGCCTGATGAAATCAGATAATGGCTACTCACTTCGCCTTGCGTCAGTACCGCCAGTGAATTTGCGTCATTTTCGGCAGTATAATGCAAAACAAGGTACTCGATACGCTGTGATTGCCCTTGGGCGTAATGGCTTTTGTCAATGAACAAGCCATGAGTTGTGCAGCCTGCAATGGGCAGCACCGCCAGCAGGCAAACGGACAGTAATTTTTTAAATCGTTTCATCGTTTCATCGGTTCAAAGGTTTTAGGGTTAAATTTGTTCATCGTCATTATAAGCCATTATCGCCCAAAATTCAGATGAATTTGCCGATTTGCCGATTTGCCGATTTGCCGATTTGCCGATTTGCCGATTTGCCGATTTGCCGATTTGCCGATTTGCCGATTTGCCGAACAAATTTAATCAAACTTAGGTAAATGAAGCAAAAAGCAAACCCAAAAAACTACCCTTTGACTCAAAAAAACACCCCAAAATCAGCAGACTTTGGGGTGTTTGTTTGGTTTTATTGGTGAATCATCAGTCACCAGTATAGCCTTTTAGCTTTAGGCGAGCGGCGTGCAGCAACGGCTCAGTATAGCCTGATGGCTGACTTGCCCCCTTAAAGATTAGGTCGGCTGCGGCATTAAAGGCGATATTATTGTCAAAATCCGCCGCCATCGGACGATAAGCTGGGTCAGACGCATTTTGTTCATCAACCACTTTTGCCATGCGTTTTAGCACTTCCCAAACTTGGCTTTCGCTCACGATGCCATGAGCCAGCCAGTTGGCGACATGCTGGCTTGAGATACGCAAAGTTGCACGGTCTTCCATCAAGCCGACATTGTTAATATCAGGCACTTTTGAGCAGCCCACGCCCAAATCTACCCAACGCACCACATAGCCTAGGATACCTTGGCAGTTGTTTTCAAGCTCACGAGTTTTGTCTTCATCACTCCAGTTAGTATCTGTTGCCAAAGGAATGGTCAGCAGATCATCAAGCGATGGCACAGCTTGGGCTTGTAGTGTCGCTTGACGCTCGGCGACATTGCATTGATGATAGTGAATGGCGTGAATGACCGCACCTGATGGACTTGGTACCCAAGCACAGCTTGCCCCTGCTTGTGGGTGTTCGATTTTGCTCTTATACATATCAGCAAGCTCGTCAGGTTTTGGCCACATGCCTTTACCGATTTGGGCTTTGCCAAGCAGACCAGATTTTAGGCCGATGGACACATTGCGTCCTTCATAAGCATTAAACCAAGTCTGACCTTTGATTTCGCCTTTACGGACAAACGCCCCTGCTTTCATGGCAGTGTGAATCTCGTCCCCAGTTCTGTCCATAAAGCCTGTGTTAATAAAGATGGTGCGATCTTTGGCTTGAGCGATACAATTTTTTAGGTTGGCAGAAGTGCGGCGTTCTTCGTCCATGATACCCACTTTTAGGCACTTGGCAGGCAGTCCTAGCAGTTTTTCGGCACGCTCAAATAATTCAACAGCAAATGCCACTTCGTCAGAGCCGTGCATTTTTGGCTTAACGATATACATCGAGCCTGTGCGTGAGTTTCTTAGCGTGTTTTTACCTTGCAAATCCACCACAGTCAATAGCGGTGTAATCACGCCGTCCATGATGCCTTCGAACACTTCTTCGCCATCAACCAAAATCGCAGGGTTAGTCATCAAATGCCCCACATTGCGAAGTAGCATCACCGAGCGGCCGTGTAGCGTCTGCGTGTTGCCTGCCAAATCGGTATAGCTGCGGTCTTCGTTTAGGCGGCGAGTGATGGTTTTGCCATTTTTTTCCATCACTTCGGTCAAATCGCCCTTCATTAAGCCCAGCCAGTTGCGGTAGCCTTCCACTTTTTCTTCGGCATCAACCGCCGCTACTGAATCTTCCAGATCTTGAATGGTGGTAACTGCCGCTTCTAGGATAACATCTTTAACGCCAGCTTTGTCAGTTTGACCGATTGGGCTGGTTGCATCAATCTCAATGATGGCATGCAAGCCATTGTTTTTTAGGACAATTTGCTCTGGTTTATCGGCATCGCCATTAAAACCTGCCAACTGCTCTGGCTTGGCAAGCGTGGTTTGGTTATCGCCAATGGTTGCTGCCAATTTGCCATCTGCAATCGCATAAGCAGTAACTTGGCTGTGCGAGCCGTCCGCCAATGGGAAAGTTTCGTCAAGGAAATTTTTGGCAAATTCAATCACCTTAGCACCACGCACAGGGTTGTAGCCCTTGCCTTTTTCGGCGCCGTTCGTTTCTGCAATCACATCAAAGCCGTACAAGGCATCATACAGCGAACCCCAGCGAGCGTTGGCAGCGTTTAGGCAATAGCGAGCGTTACGCACTGGCACGACCAGCTGCGCCCCTGCAATGGTGGCAATTTCATCATCGACATTTTCGGTACTGATGCTAAAATCCGCCACTTCTGGCTCAAGATAGCCGATTTGGCTCAAAAACGCCTTATAAGCGTCCAAATCATAAGCATTGTCGGTATGCCATTGGTCAATCTGTGCTTGCAATTGCTCACGGCGAGCGAGCAATGCCTTGTTTTTTGGGGTCAAATCTTTGATAATCGCTTCAAAACCCGCCCAAAAATCATCACTGGACACGCCTGATAGCGGCAAGGCTTCTTTTTCAATAAAATCAAATAAAATCTGATCAATCGCCAAGCTGCCTTTGGTAATACGAGTAGTTGCCATATTTTTATCCTTAAAAAATCAATGAGTTATCAATCAGTTGGTGAGTTTTTTTTGGTCAATTTATTTGTTGAAATCACAAATTTTTATCGCCAAAATAGCAAAGCGGTGCTTTAACTGGTCAAACCAATCAAAACACCGCCTGCTGTTTTAACAACCAAGTGGGGAATTAGCCGCCAAATTGGTTCATGGTGTTCTTGCTGGCATCACCTGCTTTTAGGGCATTTTCACCAGAGAAGATTTCTTTGTGATCATCACCGATGTCAGAACCTGCCATGGCTTGGTGCTTAACGCAAGCGATACCGCCACGGATTTCTTTGCGTTGTACGCCAGCGACATAGGCAAGCATGCCTTCTTCACCAAAGTAGCCTTTTGCCAATTCGTGCGTAGAAAGGGCTGCAGTGTGGTAAGTTGGCAAGGTGATTAGGTGATGGAATACACCCGCTTCACGAGCAGCGTCAGCTTGGAATGTGCGGATTTTTTCGTCAGCATCACGAGCCAATTCGCTGTCATCATATTGAGCGTCCATCAGCTTAGCACGGTCATAGCCTGAAACATCTTTACCTTCAGCGACCCAGCGGTCATAGGCTTGTTGGCGGAAGTTGATGGTCCAGTTGAATGATGGTGAGTTGTTATAAACCAGTTTTGCGTTTGGCACTTGTTTTTTGATGTCATTAACAAAACTTGCGATACCTGCAACATCTGGCGTTGGAGTTTCGATCCAGATCATGTCTGCACCATTTTGTAGTGAAGTAACGCAGTCTAGTACCACACGGTCATGCTGAGTGCCTTCACGGAACTGATACAGACCTGATGGCAGACGAGTTGGGCGATGCAATTTGCCATCACGCTTGATTAGGATTTCGTCTTCTTTGGCTTCAGAGATGTCAATTTCGGTGGTTTCTAGGTAGCTGATGTACTTAGATGCCAAGTCGCCCGGTTCACGAGATACTGGGATTTTTTGGGTAAGGTCAGCACCTTCAGAGTCGGTACGAGCCACGATAACACCGTCGTCCACGCCAAGCTCCAAGAACGCATAACGAACAGCGTTAATCTTCGCTAGGAAGTCTTCGTGCGGTACAGTAACTTTACCTGCTTGGTGGCCGCATTGCTTAGCGTCAGACACTTGGTTTTCGATTTGGATTGCACAAGCACCTGCTTCGATCATTTGCTTGGTCAATAGATAAGTGGCTTCTTCGTTACCAAAACCTGCATCGATGTCAGCAATGATTGGCACAACATGCGTTTCAAAGTTGTCGATTTGTGCTTCGATTTCTTTAACTTTGGCAGCGTCGCCAGCTTGCTCGGCTTTTTGTAAGGCACGGAACAAATCGTTTAGCTCTTTGGCATCAGCTTGGCGTAAGAAAGTATAGATTTCTTCGATAAGCTTAGGCACAGCGGTTTTTTCGTGCATTGATTGGTCAGGCAATGGACCAAATTCAGAGCGAAGTGCAGCAACCATCCAGCCTGATAGGTAGATGTAGCGTTTGTTGGTAGTGCCGAAGTATTTTTTGTTGGCAATCATTTTTTGCTGAGCGATAAAGCCATGCCAGCAGCCCAATGATTGAGTGTATTTGCTGTTGTCAGCATCGTATTCTGCCATATCACGACGCATAATCGCAGCGGTGTATTTGGCAATATCAAGACCGGTTTTAAAGCGGTTTTGGACAATCATGCGTGCAGCATCTTCTGGGCGAATTGCGTCCCAAGTACCGCCCAATTTTTCCTTAACATTACGAACATGTTCTAGCGCTGATTGATAAGTCATGGCTAACTCCTTTTTAATTAACTTTTAAGACATCGAAACATAACACACTGGATCAATGCCGCACCGAAGTGCTGACAGGTGGTCAAGCAGGCGATGATTGGGGTATTTTCCTAGTGCATTCACCATCTTGACCGTTGTTACAGAATACTCAAAATTCACCAATTTATCCAATAGCCTGCACCAATGTTCACCATTTTTAAAATAAATGACTAATTTTTTTCCATTAAATTATCAAATAAATCAGCCGATAAAATGGCTCAATGATGATTTTTAAGGGATTTTTTGAGTTGTCTATCGGTATTTTAGTTATTTAATAAATTAGATTTTATAAATAATAACAGAGAATTTTGTAACAATTTGGCTGTAAAAGATCCGTTTTATGCTAAAATTGCACACCTGTACCAGATTTTGCCGATGGGTTTTGTTTTTAATGTCCAAAAATTTTCCACACCACTTGCCAAAACTTGCCAAAGTGCTGTCGCAAACAGGCTCTTTGACCGCATTGTTGGAGCAGCAAGCTGGCAAACCGCTGCAAGTGCAAGTACTGTCCGAAGGCTTACGCCCCTTGACACACCAACAAAAATCCCTGCTTGGCTTGCCGCCAAAAATGCACTTAGCGTGGGTGCGTACCGTGCGGCTGTATGGCAGCGATGATGATGCTTGGGTGCTTGCCAATAGCGTTTTTCCGTTATCGGCGTTGGTTGGTAGGCTTAAGCGGCTCAAATTTTTGGGCAAAACGCCCATCGGTTATGTGCTGTTTCGCCAATATCGCACCTTGCCTTATGAACGCAGCTTTTATCAAAACGATACTGGCAATTATGGGCGACGCACCGTTTATGCCGTTGATGGGCATAAGATTTTGATTGATGAGCAATTTTTGCCAAGTTTTGTGGCACGCCTAGCTGATTAGCCGACCAAAATCGCAAACGAACTGTAAATCGGTAAAATCCGCTGACTGAATTTGGCGATGGTTTGCTTGAATTTTTCTCATTGAAAAACTTGCCTTGCCCCTAGTGTACCCTTGGCAAATATGCTACACTAAACACGCACCCTTTTCTTAATTTGGTAAATATAGGAATATCCATGTTTAAAGAAATTTCACTTCATCAATACGATCCACAAATTGCCGCCCAAGTGGACGCCGAAACTCAGCGTCAGGAAGACCATATTGAGCTGATTGCTTCAGAAAACTACTGCTCGCCTGCTGTGATGGAAGCACAAGGCACATCATTGACCAACAAATACGCCGAAGGCTACCCCGGCAAGCGTTATTACGGTGGCTGTGAGCATGTCGATGTCATCGAACAAATCGCCATTGACCGTGCCAAAGAGCTGTTCGGTGCTGACTACGCCAATGTTCAGCCGCATTCAGGCTCAAACGCCAACAGTGCGGTGTTTTTGGCACTGCTGCAACCAAACGACACAGTGCTGGGCATGAGTTTGGCACATGGCGGACACTTGACGCACGGTGCGACGGTGAGTTTCTCAGGCCGTAACTATAACGCCGTACAATATGGCTTGGACACCGAAACTGGCTTGATTGACTATGACGAAGTGGCTCGTCTGGCTCGCGAGCATAAGCCAAAAATGATTATCGCTGGTTTTTCGGCATACAGCCAAGTGGTTGATTGGCAAAAATTCCGTGATATCGCCGATGAAGTCGGTGCTTATTTGATGGTGGATATGGCCCATGTGGCAGGTCTTGTTGCAGCTGGTGTCTATCCTAGCCCAGTGCAAATCGCCGATGTAACCACGACCACCACCCACAAAACCTTGCGTGGCCCACGCTCAGGTCTTATTTTGGCAAAAGCCAACGAAGAAATTGAGAAAAAATTGGCATCTGCCGTATTCCCGGGCAACCAAGGCGGCCCATTGATGCACGCTGTCGCTGCCAAGGCGGTTTGTTTTAAAGAAGCGATGAGCGATGAGTACAAAACTTATCAACAACAAGTGGTCATCAACGCCAAAGCCATGGCAGAAGTAATCCAATCTCGTGGCTATGACATCGTCTCTGGTGGCACCGAAAACCATCTGATGCTTATTAGCCTAATCAAACAAGGCATCACTGGCAAAGAAGCGGACAAATGGCTGGGCGATGCACACATCACCGTCAATAAAAACGCTGTGCCAAACGATCCAAAATCACCGTTTGTGACTTCAGGTATCCGTATCGGCACGCCAGCGATTACCACTCGTGGCTTTGGCGAAGCAGAATCTCGTGAGCTGGCAGGCTGGATTTGTGATGTGCTGGACGCTCGTGGCGATGAAGCGGTATTGGCTGCCACTCGTGAAAAAGTCGCCGCCATTTGCAAAAAATTGCCTGTCTATGAACGCAATGCCAAATAATTGGGATTTGCCAAGCGTTTGCGTTTGACGCAGATTTTGGCAAAATTTGCAAATTGCTAAGCCGTCCAATGTTTAAATTGGTCGGCTTTTTGTTAATTTTTATAAAACAGTTTAAATAAAATAAAAATTTGGCGATGGATACTTTAACTCAGCTACACGCACTTGCCGATACTTGCCCTTATGACTTTAGGGCGGCGGCACGCTCATCTGATCATGATGGCTTTCTTGGCACAGGCGGTGATTTAGACGCAGCCAGCTTATTGCACGCCTACCGTTCGGGCGTTTTTCCGTGGTTTGGTCATGATGAGCCGATTTGTTGGTGGTCGCCCAAGTCCAGATGTGTGCTGCCGCCAGCGGATTTTTATCCAAGTAAAAGTCTGATTCGCACCGCCAAAAAACAGCCTTGGCGTATCAGTACCAATCTGGCGTTTGCTGCAGTGATTGACGCTTGCAGCCAGCCACGGCGTGATACCAGCGAGACTTGGATTCACGACTCGATGAAAGCTGCCTATCAACAGCTGCACAAGCTGGGTGTTGCCGTCAGTGTCGAAGTGTGGGCAGGACAGCCTTTGCACAGCGAGCTGATTGGCGGCTTGTACGGCGTGAATTTTGGGGCGATATTTTGTGGCGAAAGCATGTTTCACAGACAAACGGACGCGTCAAAAATCGCTTTTTGGGCATTGATGCATCTGGCAAAACATTCAGGAATTGCACTGATTGACTGCCAGCTTGAAAATCCACATCTGATGAGTCTGGGAGCAAAAATCATCGACAAAGATGAGTTTTTGACCATACTGGATACACTGGTAACAACGCCCTGCACTGGGTTAAATCACCAAATGCACCTGATTAATTGCCAAGATTTGCTTGATGGGCTTTGATGGGTTTGATAAATTAAAAGCGTAAAGATGCGAAAAAACCCTCGCAAGTTAATCGCAAGGGTCTAAAATATTAGGCATTTTTATTATTTGGCGGTGACGGAGGGATTCGAACCCTCGATACGCTATTAACGTATACACACTTTCCAGGCGTGCGCTTTCGACCACTCAGCCACGTCACCAGAGTCGATATTATACTCAAAAATCATGCCGTTGTCATGAAAATTCTTACATTTTATGCAAATATCTTGAGCGGCGACCACTTTGCCTCCGCTCTTTATCATCAATTTACCATCAATCTTGTAACAAACCAATATCCGCTACACTCAAAAACAGCGTCCGCACCTGCCAAAGCAGTGCCAAACGGTTGTTTTTTAGCGTTTCGTCTTCGGCATTCACCATCGTATGCTCAAAAAACGCACTGAGCGGCTCAGACAAGCTGGTCAATGCCGCCAGCACCGCCTGATAATCGGCCTTGGCTTGCAGTGGCTGCACCACAGATTTGGCATCGGTGATGGCAGCATTCAAAGCCTTTTCGGCATCTTCGATTAAGGCTTGCTCTTGAACGCTGCCTGTGATGACGGTTTCAGACTTGGTCAAAATGTTCGCCACTCGCTTGTTATTTTGTGCCAGTACGCTCGCTTGCGGCAAACTGCGGAAAGCAGTTACAGCATGGATACGCTTGTCAAAATCCATCGGTACATCAACCTGCACCGCCTGCACCGCCAAGATGGTATCCACCGCCACGCCTTGCTCGCTGTACATCGCACGATAGCGAGCGTTGATAAACTCCATCACATCGTTAAAGGTTTTGGCTGTATCAGCAAGTTTATCGCCATAACCTGCCAACGCTTGCTCTAGCAAATTTGATAAATTTAGATTAAGATTTTTTTCAATTAGAATACGCAAAATACCAATCGATGCCCGTCTTAAGCTAAACGGATCTTTTGAACCTGTTGGGGCTTCATCGATACCAAAAATCCCTGCCAAAGTGTCCAAGCGATCCGCCAATGCCAATGCGATACCAATGTCGGTCGCTGGCAAATCATCACCGCTAAATTTGGGCAAATATTGCTCTTCGATAGCATCTGCCACCGCTTGTGGCTCGTTGTTTAGGCGTGCATAATAAGTGCCGGCAATCCCTTGCAGCTCTGGAAATTCACCCACCAAAGTGCTTGCCAAGTCGCATTTTGCCAACAAGCCCGCTCGAGTGGCCGCCTCGGCATCAGCACCGATTTGCTCGGCGATAAAGGCGGCAAGTTTGGCGATACGCTCTGATTTTTCCCAAATCGTTCCCAATTTGTCCTGAAATACTCGATTTTTTAGACTTTCACTTAGGGCAAACAGCGGCTGTTTTTGGTCTTGCAAAAAGAAAAATTCGGCATCGGATAAGCGTGGACGCACGACTTTTTCATTGCCCAAAATCACCGCTTCAGGGTTTTTGCTCTTGATATTACTCACAAAAATAAAGTTTGGCTTAAGTTTGCCCTGCTCATCGGTTAGGCAAAAATATTTTTGATCCGCCTGCATGGTGCTGATCAGTGCCTCTTGTGGCACTGCCAAAAATCTGTCCTCAAAGCTGGCAAGCAGTGCTACTGGCAAATCCACCAAGGCAGTAACTTCATCAAGCAAATCCTGCGGTACAATCGCCACGCCTGCCACTTGCTTGGCAAGCTGATTAACTTGAGCGGTGATGTCAGCTTGACGCTTATCAAAATCCGCCACAACCGAACGCTCGGCAAGTGCTGTCTCATAGTCGGCAGCGTGTGATAGCTCAAAAAACTCAGGGGCATGGAAACGGTGTCCCCGTGTCTTACTGCCCGTGCGATGTCCTTGGATAGTGGCATCAATCACCTGATTATCCGCCATCAGCACCACCCACTGCACAGACCGCACAAATTCGCTGCGTTCTGCTCCACTACGCATACGCTTGGCAATCGGTAGCTTGTCCAGTGCTTTTTGTAAAATCTCTGGCAACAGCTCAGTGGTCGGCTTGCCTGCCACGGTCAGATTGTAGCCGATGTAGTCGCCTTTGTCGGTGCCAATGGTAATCAGCTCATCTTTGCTGATGCCAAGCCCATCAGCAAAACCTTGGCCGGCACGAGTCAAATTACCTTCGCCATCAAAGGCGGCTTTTAGGGCAGGGCCCCGTTTTTGTTCCACTTTGTCTGGCTGCTTATCGCTGATGCCGACAATTTGCAAAGCCAACCGTCGTGGTGCTGCATACGCCTTAATCTCATCATAGCCGATGTCTTGAGCGACCAAGGTTTCTTTGACATTGTCGCTTAGTGCATCTCTTAGGGTTTTTAGGTTTTTTGGTGGCAACTCTTCGGTGCCAAGTTCAAATAATATTGTGGTCATGGTTTACCTTTTTTAATTGCAATGATTAACCTAATTTATCACCAAATTTATCAATCATTGAAAAATTTTTAAATTTTTTAATATTGTTCGCTAATATCGCATTTGGCATTTGGATAAAAGCTAAAATTTTATGCCAATTTGCCAATCGCACTGTCCATGGCGAAGGCTAGCAAATTATTGGTCATTTTCTTTAGTTTCTTTGGGCAACCATTTTTGTAATGCTTCTGCTTTATGCTCATCGTCCGCCAAAGGAAAGCCCAGCTTGGCACGAGCTTGGGTGTAGCTGATTGCCACTTTGCGAGCCAAAGTCCGCACACGCAAAATAAAGCGTTGGCGTTCGGTTACGCTAATCGCCCCACGAGCGTCCAGCAGATTAAAAGTATGGCTGGCTTTTAGCACCATTTCATAAGCTGGCAACGGCAAATCCGCCAAAACCAAGCGATCGGCTTCGCTTTCATAAAAATCAAACAACTCAAACAATTTATCAACATTGGCGTATTCAAAGTTATAAGTCGATTGCTCCACTTCGTTTTGGTGGAACACATCGCCATAGCTAACACGGCCAAATTCGCCGTCCGTCCACACCAAATCATAAACACTATCAACGCCTTGGATATACATCGCCAGACGCTCAAGACCGTAGGTAATCTCGCCAGTCACAGGGAAACACTCGATGCCGCCGACTTGCTGAAAATAAGTAAACTGCGTTACTTCCATGCCGTTTAGCCACACTTCCCAGCCCAAGCCCCACGCACCCAGCGTCGGCGACTCCCAGTTATCTTCAACAAAGCGAACATCGTGGGTTAGCGTATCAATGCCCAATGCCGCAAGTGATCCCAAATACAGCTCTTGGATATTGGCAGGGTTTGGCTTTAGCACCACTTGAAACTGATAATAATGCTGTAAGCGGTTGGGGTTATTGCCATAACGGCCATCAGTTGGGCGGCGGCTTGGCTGCACATAGGCGGCGTTCCATTTTTCGGGCGTCAAAGCACGCAAAAAAGTCGCCGTGTGGAATGTACCTGCCCCCATTTCCATATCATAAGGCTGCAACACCACACAGCCACGCTCTGCCCAGTAGTTTTGCAAAGTTAGGATAATTTCTTGAAAAGTTAAGGTTTTTTGCATAATCAAATCACTGTAACGGAATAAATGCTCTATTTTAGCATAATTTTGGCATAAAAAAACCGCACAAATGGCGGTTTTGTGGGAATTGTTGAATTATTGGATTTTAGGCTGCTCGATTAATGATATACATAAGAATCGGCGGTTGCTTCTGGCATAATCAGCCACATCACAAGATACGCCAAAATACCACCCCACAGCGTTACTGTTGCCGTCATCGGAATCGACAGCACAAACAGCCAACGCAGCACACTTGGCGACCAGCCCAAATATTCAGCGATGCCGCCCATCACGCCTGCAATCATGCGATGTCTTTGTGAGCGGTGCAATTTGACCAATTTTGCCATATCTCCCCCTTAATATTTACCCTGATTTGTGCCAATTTACCAAACGCCAACCGATTGGCGTTTTGACAAATCTCATTAAAAATTTTAATCATTGAGCGATTTTTTATCAAGATGGTTAATATATGGTTGCTTGGGTGCGGTTTTTCAAGGTTTAAAAAAAAATTGAATGCTTGAAAAGCCCCACAAAATTGATTATAGTAAATCATCAGGCTTAAAAACTGCCCAAACTCATACTGCCCAAAGCCATGCACTGCCATGCATTCAAATTAAAAACCGCCAACAAAAGGAAATTGTCATGTCGATTTTTGTCAGCCAAAAGCCATTGGATACTTGGCTTAGTGAATATGCCACCAGCCACCAAAACCCCACCAATAAAGCCATTCACTGGCTGTGCGTGCCGATAATCTTTTTGTGCATTGTCGCCCTGCTGTACGCCATTCACCCATGGCTGTGCTTTGGTGTCGCCGCTGGTGTGCTGTGGTTTTATTTACGCTTATCACTGGGTTTATTTGTGCTAATGACAGCATTTGTGGCGTTGTGCTTGTCGGCAGCACATTATTTGCCAATGGCGATTTGGTTTTGGCTGGCGGTTTTTGTCGTTGCTTGGATTGGGCAATTTATCGGTCATAAAATCGAAGGTGCCAAGCCGTCATTTTTTGAAGATTTGCAATTTTTGCTCATCGGTCCTGCTTGGGTGGCGTGCGACATTTGGCGAAAAATCAGCCGATAATTTTAATTTCACTGCAATTTAAATGAGCTGTTGATGAACATTGTGGGCAATTTTAGAGCTGATTTTACCATTGTTATCTTGGATTTTCACTTGCCAAATTTAATAAACCGATAAAATGCCCCAAACCAATGACAAGTTTAACATTGGCTTGGGGTGTTTGGTTTGGCATTGATTTAAATGCAGTAAATTGAACAAACTAACAAATTGGCAAATTAGGCAAGTTTACTCAATTTCAAGTCCTGCACACGCCATCTCAACTGCTTTGACCACTGCCAGAGCTTTTTTGTTGGTTTCGTCCCATTCCGCTTGCGGATCTGAGTCGGCAACCACGCCTGCCCCTGCCTGCACATGGACTTGGCCGTCTTTTAGCACCGCTGTGCGAATGGCGATTGCCGTATCCATGTTGTCATGCCAGCCCAGATAGCCCACCGCACCGCCAAATACCGTGCGGCGAACTGGCTCAACTTCATTGATAATCTGCATCGCACGAATCTTTGGCGCACCTGACAAAGTGCCTGCTGGGAAAGTGGCACAAAACACATCTAAAGCATCAACATCATCACGCACTCGCCCTTCGACATTGCTGGCAATGTGCATTACTTGCGAATAACGCTCAATAAACATCTTGTCAGTAACCTGCACCGAACCGATATCGCACACTCGCCCAATGTCATTACGCCCAAGGTCAATCAGCATCAGATGCTCGGCAATTTCTTTTTGGTCAGATAGCAGCTCTTGCTCTAATGCCAAATCTTCGGCAACATCTCGTCCACGGCGGCGAGTGCCTGCCAGCGGTCTAACGGTTACTGTGCCATTTTCGATGCGTGATAAAATCTCAGGCGACGCACCGATGATATCAAATGGCGATTTGTCTGCTCCAAAAGTCTCGCCATGCAGCATAAACAGGTACGGCGATGGGTTTAGGTATCGTAAAGCACGGTACACGCTCAAAGCATCGCCATCAAATTCGGCACTCAGCCTTTGGGCAGGGACGACTTGCATCACATCACCTGCCAAAATGTATTCTTTGATTTTATTAACATCATCACAGAACTTACGCTCGCCCGTTTGTGAGACAAAATTGGGCTTGGCTCGCTTATGTGTAACCAAATCAGGGCGTTGGTTTAGGGCGTCTTCGATGGCGTGCAAACGAGATAAGGCGTCTTCGTAGCCATTTTCAACATCGCAATTGGCATACACGACAATCGACAGCGTATGCTCCAGATTGTCAAACACCACCACTTCGGTGGACAGCATCAGCCAAAGATCAGGCAAGCCCAGCGGATTGGGAGCGTCAGACTGCCCCACGGACGGTTCAATGGCACAAATCAAATCATAGCCAAAATAGCCAACCAAACCACCGCTAAACACTGGCAAATTTGCCACTTCCTTGTCGGTTGGCATACGAAATTGCTGCATAAAGCGGCGAATTTCGTCAAATGGCTTATCGGTTGTCGTGCTTGAAACCGTGCCGACCAGCTCCGAGCCGACTCGCATCACGCCATCTTGATACTCAAAATACACGCCCTTACCCAAGCCAATCATCGAATAACGGGCGAATCTTTCGCCGCCAACCACCGACTCAAACAAATACGCCTTGGGATTGAGCTTGCGGATATTGGCAAATACCGATACGGGCGTGGCATCGTCCATCAGGCGTTTTTTGATCAGTGGCACATGGCTATAACCTTGATTTTTTAGACGCAAAAATTCATCTTTGCTCATCAGTTGTAACATGGTTATCCTTCCAAATTGATTGTCATTAAAAATAAATTAAAATTAGTAAAATTTAAAAATAAAATTAAGCTGATATAAGCTGGCAAACGCCGCCAATGTGCTATCATAGCACAAAAACCCCTTGATAAAAACACCAAATCCACGCCACTGCCACGCTGCCAACCGCACATTATTATTTTTTTTATTCTTTTGCCTAAAAATAAACCCTTGTACAAACAAGGGCTTATTTGGTGAAGTTTATGCAATGATAAAACGCCAATCAGTCGTTTTCGACATCGACCGTTTGGTACACTTCGTAGGCTGGCACTTCGTAAGGGTGGGCTTGTTTGTACGCCGCCACGACTTCGCACAGCTTATTTTCTGGCACCATCATCTCAACTTTCCATTCAGACACGCAGGTGATTTCACCGATTTCGCCGACGGTTGGGTTTGCACCTGCCAAAGGGCGAAATTGACCCATGCCCAGCGTCTGCCAACTGCAGCATTCATAATGCCCAAAATGCCCTGCTCCAGCGGCAAACATAGCGTTTTTGACCGTCTCTAGGGCTGGCTCTGGAATGTAAGTAACGATTTTATACATTTGAAAATACATACAAACTCTTTCAACTCATGATTTGTAATTAATTAAAATTTCATAAAAAGTAAATCAAGGTGAAAGCAAATCTCACCTTGATTGTTTTTGGTCTTGCAAATGTCAATAAACCTGTCAATCGCCTGCAATTACAGCGGTACACCAATGCGGCGAGCCACTTCTTCGTAGCCTTCAACCACATCGCCCAAGCCTTGGCGGAAGCGGTCTTTGTCCAGTTTTTTCTTGGTCTCTTTGTCCCACAAGCGGCAGCCGTCTGGCGAAAATTCATCGCCCAGCACCACTTTGCCGTGGAATAGACCAAATTCCAATTTAAAGTCCACCAGCATCAAGCCTGCATCGTCAAACAATTTTGACAGCACTTCATTGACTTTCATCGTCAAAGCCTGCATCTGTGCCAGCTCATCGGCGGTGGCATAGCCCAAAGCGATGGCGGTAGATTCTGACAGCATCGGATCGCCCAAGCCATCATCTTTATAAAACAGCTCATAAGTTGGTGGCAACAGTGGCAAGCCCTCGGCAAGCCCCAAGCGTTTCATCAAGCCACCAGCGGCATAATTACGCACCACCGCCTCAACAGGAATCATTTTTAGACGCTTAACCAGCACTTCTTCGTCTGACAATTGCTGCTCAAAATGCGTCTCAATGCCCGCCTCGCTCAATTTTTGCATGATAAAGGCATTAAAGCGGTTATTAACCATGCCTTTGCGGTCTAGGCTGGCGATTTTTTCGCCATTAAAGGCACTGGCGTCATTACGAAAATGCAAAATCAGAAAATCAGGATTGTCAGTTTCATAGACAGATTTGGCTTTACCGGTATAAAGTAGTGCTTGCTTTTGCATATAAGCCTCAGTATTTTGATTGATAATGATTTGATTGATAAATAAAAACACAAAAATGTAGTAAGCAACTTACTACATTTTGATGGCATTAACGAGCATTTGGCGGTCTTGGTAACTGATACTGCTTGCCAGACTCATTGATAAAATTGGGTAACTCGGCTTGAGTTTGTGGCACTTGATACAGCGGCGTAAAGGCTGCTGCTGGCTGATCGGCAGGCAACTTTAGCGGAGCCAGTGGCTGCACGGAACGATAATCCAAGCTGCCATTATCACGCTTGGCTAGGATATTTTTGGTTGCCGCACAGCCTGTCAGCATCACGATGGCAGCCATCACGCTTGCGGTTGTCTTTATAAATTTCATAAAACATTCCAGTTTTTGGCATTGATAAGATTATTTTATCAATAAAATGAATAAATTTATCTTATACAAATCGCCCAATAATCAGTGATTGATTAATCAATTAGTCCAGCTTGCTTTAGGGCGTTGTCAATCGCTGCATGGTACTGCTCAGACAGCCACAGCATCGGCAGGCGAATCCCTGTGTCAATTTTGCCCATCTTGTGCAGGGCGTATTTGGTTGGCTGCGGACTGGACTCAATAAACAAATCTTTGTGCAAATGAGCGACAGTTTCGTGGACTTTGGCCGCTTCATCAAAACGCCCTTGTAGTGCCAAAGCAAACGCTTGGCTCATCGCCGCTGGTGCGACATTGGAAGTTACCGAAATATCGCCCTTAGCACCGTATTTTACCAACTCAAGTGCCGTTGGGTCGTCGCCTGACAGCACCACCATGCGATCACCAACACGGCGAATCAAGCTGATACCACGCTCAAGGTCGCCTGTGGCATCTTTGATGGCGACGATATTGTCAATATCTGCCAAGCGATTGACCGTATCTTCGGACAAATCCACCACCGTGCGACCCGGCACATTATACAGCATCTGCGGCATATCCACCGCTTCGGCGATTGCCTTAAAGTGCTGATACATGCCTTCTTGGGTTGGCTTATTATAATAAGGTGCGACAAGCAACGCACAATCAGCACCAGCCAGCTTGGCTTGGGCAGTCAGAGCAATCGCTTCATGCGTGGAATTGGCACCTGTCCCTGCGATGACTGGCACACGCCCTGCCACTTGCTTGACAAAAAAACGAATCACTTCGGTATGCTCGTCCATCGACAAAGTCGCCGATTCGCCTGTCGTCCCTACCGCCACCAGTGCATGAATCCCTTGGTCAATCTGCCAATCGATCAAGCCAGCAAGGGCATCATAATCCACCGAGCCATCTGGTTTCATCGGCGTAACAAGGGCGGTGATCGCCCCTTTGAGCTTGGATTTTATCTCTTGATAGGTATCTGTCATAAAAAGCCCCGATTAATCGGTTTTATTAAATTCTCAAGATTCAGTGCCGAATAACAAAGCATCAAAAACTTTATCATTCGCTTTTGCTAGTGTATCATATTTGAGCGGTGTTTTTGTAGTTATTTTAATCTTTTGTTGATAATCTTTGGGCGATACGCCAAGTTTATGCCAAATCATACATGCTTTATATGCGATAGCAAAAAACCACTGAATTTTGTCCGATGTGTGTTCGATTTTGCCAAATGATTGATTGAATTTTTATCAAAAAATCATCAAAGCCATGATTTTTATCAAGGATTGAATCCATGATTCAATCCTTGGCAATGGTCAGGACAAGCCTAAAGCAGCATCGATACGCTGGGCAACTTGCTCGCTGCTTCCACTGGCATCGATACGGCAGATTCGCTTGGGGTGCTTTTGTTGTTGATAGCTTAGGCCTTGATGCACACGCTCAAAAAACGCAATGTCATTGGCTTCAAGGCGGTCGGCGGTGCTGCGTTTGGCGGCACGCTGCATGCCTAGGCGAATATCCAAATCCAGCCATAAAGTCAGCTCAGGCTGAATTTGGACAAATTGCTCAATCAAAAGCTCAATCTTTGCCAACGCCTTGGCATCGCCATGATAACGCCCAAAGCCTTGATAGGCAACGGTGCTGTCAAAAAATCGATCGCAGATTACCCATTTGCCCATATTCAGTGCTGGCACAATCACACGGTGCAAGTGGTCGGCACGAGCAGCAAACAGCAATAAAATCTCCGTATCAGCATCAATGTGATGAGCAGGATTCAAAAAAATCTGCCGCAAATGCTCGGCAAGCTCACTGCCGCCCGGCTCACGAGTCCGCAACACTTCGATGCCCTGCTGCGTCAGCCGCTGGCACAAGCCATCGATCGCTGTGGTCTTGCCCACGCCTTCGGTTCCTTCAAAGCTGATAAATCGCCCCATGCTCATGGTGTTGCTCGCTTATTTATGATTTAAGATTTGTTTCATATTTGTTTAAGGTTTATTTACGAGTAGCACGGTATTGTGCCACCGCTTGCTCATGCTCTTGATAAGTGCGGCTAAAGGTGTGTCCGCCACGCCCTGTCGCCACAAAAAACAGCACATCAGACTCGGCAGGGTGCATGGTCGCTTCAATCGCTGCCGCTGACGGTAGGGCTATCGGTGTTGGCGGCAGACCTTCGATTTGATAAGTGTTGTACTCGGTTTTTTCACGGATATTACTGCGATAAATTTTACCATCGTAGCGGTCAAATAACCCATAAATGATGGTCGGATCGGTTTGTAATTTCATGCCTTGACGCAGGCGATTGACAAATACCGCCGACACCAAATGCCGCTCATCTTTAATGCCTGTTTCTTTTTCGATGATGCTTGCCATAATCAAGGCTTGGTACGGCGTATCATAAGGCAAATCTTTATCACGAGCCTGCCACGCCTGCTCCAAAATCTGCTGCTGATCGGCATACAGACGCTTTAAAATCGCCGTATCTGTTGTGCCTTTGACAAATTGATAAGTGTTTGGGGCAAACCAACCTTCCAAATTGCCATTGGGCGTGTCAATCTCCAACGCCTTAGCGACCGCTTCGTTATCACGCATCACATCTGCCCAAGCATAGCCGTCAGCAGGTGGCGATAACAACTCTAACGACACGCCATCAGTGTTTTTGATGGTGTTGTACAAGTCCTTGAGCGTCTTGCCTTCGATAATCCGCAGCGTAAAATGCTCCGCCTTAGCGCCACGATTAAAAATCTCCACCACCTGTGCCAGACTGGCATTCTCAGGGATTTGATAACTGCCTGCCTGCAGCGGCTTATCTGCTGTCAATGCCAAATAACCCTTAATCACCAAAGTCGATGCCAAGCGTGAATCCGACCACGGCTTGGTGGATAATAAGCTGTGATAAGAGTCGCCTTGATTGACCACGATGGTCTGTGCTGCATGGCTGGTCTTGGCGTAGATGCTTTGGTATAAAATCACCAAAGCCAATAGTACTGCCGCTGTCACCGCCACCAAAAGCACTTTGGCAAATGACAGTTTATTAGAGCGGCTTGGCTGTTTTCGCTTGCTGCTTTGTCGGTGATTGTGAGATTTTTTGGGAGATTTGGTCATCTGAATTATCAATCTTTATCGTCATAAATCTGACCATTTTAACAAAAATCCCCCACAAGCGACCAATAAAATATGGTAATGCTTTTGTAAAAACTGTTAAAAAAATGTAAATACAAATCGGATTAATGCCAATTTAATGCCAACAATCCAACAAATAAACCGCCCAAATCACCGCCCAATCAGCTTAATAAAATTTGGCTATCCAATGGCAATCTGTCATCACCAACGCACAGCTGGCTCATCGGTGTGACGCCACGCACCGCATTGGTACTGATAAGTTTGCGAACGCTCACCAAATCCGCTGTGGTTAGCACTCGCTCACTGACTGCACCCAAGAGATTTTGATGGATAATAGCGGTACGCATCACCCCCAAAACACCTGATTTGTCCACTGGCGGCGTGTACCACTGCTCGCCCAATTGATAAAAAATATTACCCATCGTGGCACATACCCAGTCGCCATGCACATTGGCAACCAAGCCATCGGCAATACTACCATCTGCCTGCTGATGTGCCAAAAGTTCGCTGTGTGCCAGTACTTGCTCGGCACAACCAATCAGCTTAATCCCTGACAATCTGGCTGGACGATGGGCAATTTGGCTATCTAGTAGCACCATACTGCGTGGCTGCACTGGCTGCACTGGGATACCACGGACAAACGCCACCTGCCGATAGATGGGCGATGGCATCACTTTGATAAAAACTTGGGCAGTGTTGCCATGCTGGTGGTCGGCAACAAAGCCATAACCTCGCACCGACTGCACCGCTCGGGTGATGATGATTTTGATGATGCCTTGATTGATTTGCCAAGCAAGCTCTGCCAAATCAGACATCAGCCACTCATCATCTAGCCCCAGCTTAAATGCCGCAAGCCCAGCCAAAATCCGCTTTTGGTGCAAATCGGCACAAATCATCTGCCCATCATACACGCCAATGGTGCTAAAAAATCCATCGCCGAACGCAAAAGCACGCTCGTCCATGCGAGCATCACAGGCGAATAATGCCGATTGTTGCCATTGATAAAATTGATTGCCGCTGTCCATATGGTTTTGATTTAAAGTCATTTGAATTTAAGATTTTTTCAGCACAATTTGACAACGATAATTACCGCACGCTGCTTTTTGTAGGACAAATTGCCCCACTGGCTGCACGCCCATCTCTGTACCGTGCAGGATTTGATGGATGACATTTGTCCCTGTTTCACCGCCTGCCATGCTCATCAGGCGAAAACTTCGCTTGGCAAAATCCACCGAGCGTGCTTTGGTTGCTTCGTCATCATAAGTGTCGGCATAATACCACACCACTTCTAGCAAATTGGGCGACCAAGTGGCATACAGCGGTGGCTCATGCACCGCACTGTAACGGTAGCGTGTGGCGTGATTGCCATAAAAATCCAACGCATCTTCGGTGGTTGCCACACTGCCAAGCTCAGCGATTAGCTGCTCAATGTCGCTGCTTTGGGTGCTGGCCTGTTGCCAGTCGCTGGTGTCATAAACCACAGGCTCATAAGTCTTTGGTGTATCGTCCAATACCACTTCATCATCAGCAACTGGGCGAAAAATCAGCCACAGCACCACGACACATGCCAATACAACAGCACCGACAAAGCGGATTTTTCGCCCCTTGCGAGTGGGCGTGGATTTTTGGGGTGTGGTTGGGTCAGCTGCCATGCAAAAACCTTAAACAATAAAATTTTGACAATTTTAACACAAAAGCTGACACACACCACCCCATCGGTGGCGATTTTTGGTAAAATTACGCTGTTTATTTGATTGATTAATTTATTTATCAATTTGTCAGTGTATCGATTTATCGGTTTTTATTTATCCGTCCAATTGGTCTTGGTTTTTATGCAGCGGAGTGATTCTTATGCAACATTTTATCGTCATCGGCAATCCCATCAATCATTCAAAAAGTCCAGAAATTCATGCAGCTTTTGCTGATAGCGTCAATCTGCCCATCAGTTATCAGCGGCAATTTTGTCCAAATGATGCCGACAGTTTTGTGGCGGTGGTCAATGCGTTTTTTGCTGGCGGTGGTGTGGGTGCAAATGTGACTCTGCCCTTTAAACAAATCGCCTTTGACTGGGTAAAATCGCATGGCAAGCTAAGCCCTTATGCTGCCGCTGCTGGTGCGGTCAATACCTTGATGCTCGTCGATGGCAAGCCTTATGGCGACAACACCGATGGCCGTGGCTTGGTGGCGGATTTGCTTGCCCAAAATATCGCCTTGAGCGGCAAACAAGTCGCCATCGTCGGTGCTGGCGGTGCGACTCGTGGGGCGATATTGCCGCTACTGGACGCAGGTTGCCAACTGAGCATCTATAACCGCACCAAAGCCAAAGCCGAAAATCTGATTCACACCCTAGGCTACGACACTGTCCGTGCAGGCTCGCTTGATGAGCTAAAATGTGCCGATAAATTTGACATCATCATCAACGCCACTTCAGCGACCACCACAGGGCAGACGCTGGATTTGGGCGACTGTCGTGCTGATTTTGCCTATGATATGATGTACGGCAAGCCATCAGCGTTTTTGGCACATTTTGCCCACCAAGGTGCAACTACTTCTGACGGCTACGGCATGCTCATTCATCAAGCCAAGCTGGCATTTGAGCAGTGGACGGGCAAAACGCTAGATTTGTCCCAAGTCAATCTTGCCAAACCGTCATAAATTTCGCCCAAACTCTGCCAAATGTACAAAAATGCCTTGAAATTTGTGGCAAACTACCCATTTTGCATACTCATTCTTGACAATTTACCATTTCTTTTAAATTTTTAGCTTTTATTTTAAGTATTTTTAAAATCAATCACAGACCATTTGGAGAATCTCATGACTGACAATCTAGCCGCCCAAAGCGATGATTTGGATTTTGATAATTTGGACGATTTGTTTGATGACTTTGACGGCATCGCTGTCGAAGGTGGCGTGGACAGCATCAACGATGACGGCTGCGAAGGCGGTGCTTGCAAATTGTAATATCAACCATAATACAAATTATCCGATTAAATTTATCTTGCAGTCATTTTCTGCTTTGTCAATTTAATTAAACTTAAATTAAACTTAAGGCGTTGATTGATGGTATCTGGCATCAATCAACGCTTTTTTATCAATTAATTTATAAAAAAGTATTAGAATAAATCTATTTTTATATGAAAATAAGTTATGAATTGGGCTTTTGCCCTTTTACAAAGCCAAAAATCCCTGTATAGTGGATAGCAATCGACAGCGATTTTGTCGTTTTTCGCTGTTCTACCCAACTTTTACCCATCTTGATGAATAAGGAAATTGTCTATGCTAAGTTACAAAGCTCCTTTGCGTGATATCAAATTTTTGATGAATGAAATGCTTGATTATCAAGCCCATTATCAATCCTTGGATAATGGCTCGGCTGCCGATCCTGAGACGGTGGAGATGATTTTACAAGGTTTTGCCGACTTTGCCGAAAATGTGTTATCGCCACTTTATCAGCCTGCCGATGCCGAAGGTTGCACCTTCAAAGACGGTGAAGTAACCACGCCAACAGGCTTTAAGCAAGCGTATCAGCAGTTCGTTGAAGGCGGCTGGCAAGGCATCAGTTATCCTGAGCAGTACGGCGGCATGAACTTGCCCATGTCGCTCAATCTCATCAAATCTGAAATGATGGGAACGGCAAACTGGCCATGGGCGATGTATCCGGGGCTAACCACAGGTTCGATTAATACCATCTTACAATACGGTGATCAAAGCCAAAAAACCACTTATCTGCCAAAACTCATCTCTGGCGAATGGTCAGGAACCATGTGTCTGACCGAAGCACAATGCGGCACTGACCTAAACCAAATGAAAACTCGAGCTGTGCCAAACGATGACGGCAGTTACGCCATCACTGGCAGTAAGATTTTTATCTCGGCAGGTGAGCATGATTTGACCGAGAACATCGTGCATATCGTGCTGGCTCGCTTGCCAGATGCTCCTGCTGGCACCAAGGGCATTTCGCTGTTTATCGTGCCAAAATTTTTGCCAAATGCCGAAGGCGGGGTCGGCGAGCGTAATGCTGTCAGCTGCGGCTCGATTGAGCATAAAATGGGCATCACTTCATCGGCCACTTGCGTGATTAACTTTGATGGGGCGACAGGGTTTTTGATTGGTCAGCCAAATAAAGGGCTAAAAGCGATGTTTACCTATATGAACACCGCACGCATCGGCACAGGCATTCAAGGCTTGTCGCACATGGAATTGGCATTCCAAAACGCCCTGCCATACGCCAAAGAACGCCGCTCCATGCGTGCATTGTCAGGCACCAAAGAGCCAGAGCAAGCCGCCGATGCCATCATTCATCATGCCGATGTCAGACGAATGCTACTTACCCAAAAGGCGTTTAGCGAAGGGGCTCGCTCGATGATTTACCATACCGCTCGCTACGCTGATAAGCTGACCGAAGCGGTCGCCAAAGGTGATGAAGCCGCCATCAAAAAATGGGACGACAAAATGGGCTTTTATACCCCCATTTTAAAGGGCTTTTTGACCGAATTGGGCATCGAAGCGGCCAAGCACGGCCAGCAAATCTACGGCGGACACGGCTACATCAAAGAATCTGGCATGGAGCTGATCGCTCGTGATGCTCGCATCTCAACTCTATACGAAGGCACAACAGGCGTGCAGGCATTGGATTTACTCGGTCGCAAAGTGCTGCTGCACGGCGGTGGCAAGGTAATCCGTGACTACACCGCTGGCATCATGAAATGGTGCGGTGAATATGCCCTAGATAAAGACATGCGTAAATTTGTCTGGACACTGACCAAGCTGTGTGCCGAATGGAACATGCTGACTGCTCGCCTACTTTTGACCGCTCGCAAAGATCGTGATATTGTTTCGGCGGCGTCTGATGACTTTTTGATGTACTCAGGCTATGTGATGATGGCGTACCACTGGGCTCGCATGGCGGCAGTCGCTTTCCAAAAAATCAAAAATGGCGATGGCGAACAGCCCAAAGAATTTTATATCGCCAAAACCCAAACTGCCGAATTTTATTTTGAAAAAATCCTGCCACGCAGCTCAGCACACGCTGAGAGCATGACCACGCCAAGCGAAATCATGATGCAGATGGATATTGAGCATTTTGCTTTCTTGGATTGATTTTTTCAATCGGATAAATCACTTGCCCAAATCATCTTGGTTTGGGCTTTGGCTTGCAATTATTCCTAATTGCCCTATATACTAAGGCAGATATATGACTAATCATTTTTTGCCAATCGTTTATTAAAAATAGGAATCGTTATGTCAAATCATCACCGCATTATCATCTTAGGCTCAGGGCCTGCTGGCTACTCTGCCGCTGTTTATGCCGCTCGTGCCAACCTAAACCCTGTGATTATCACAGGACTACAAGTCGGTGGTCAGCTAACCACCACCACCGAAGTGGACAACTGGCCGGGCGATGCTCACGGACTGACTGGCAACGGGCTGATGGATCGCATGAAAGCACATGCCGAACGCTTTGGCACACAGCTGATTTATGACAGCATCAACCAAGTGGATCTACAAAATCGCCCATTTACCCTAATTGGCGATAGTGGCACTTATACCTGCGATGCACTGATTATCGCCACAGGGGCGACCGCTCAATATTTGGGTCTGGATTCTGAACAAAAATTCATGGGGCAAGGCGTCTCGGCGTGTGCCACCTGCGATGGATTTTTTTATAAAAATCAAAAAGTTGCAGTCGTCGGTGGTGGTAATACCGCTGTCGAAGAAGCTCTGTATTTGTCCAATATCGCCAGTGAAGTCACTTTGGTGCATCGTCGTGACAGCCTGCGTGCCGAAAAAATCCTGCAAGATCAATTGTTTGAAAAAGTCAAAAACGGCAACATCAAAATCGAGTGGAATCATCAGGTCAAAGAAGTTGTCGGTGATGAGATGGGCGTGACTGGCATCATTATCGAATCCACCGAAGATGGCAGCATAAAGCAGCTTGATGTGATGGGCATGTTTGTCGCCATCGGCCATAAGCCAAATACCGCCCTATTTGAAAATCAGCTGGCAATGAATGATGGCTATCTGGTGGTCAATAGCGGCTTAAATGGCAATGCCACAGCAACCAGTATCGCTGGTGTGTTTGCCGCTGGTGATGTTGCTGACCATGTGTACCGTCAAGCCATCACATCAGCAGGCACAGGCTGTATGGCGGCACTGGACGCTGAGAAATATTTGGATAATTTGTGATTTTTAAATTTTTAGCCAATCTTGATTAAAATTAGTTAATCGACAATATCCAATCTCAATGTTGTTTTTTAAATATCCGTCCAAATGGGCGGATATTTTTTATCAAGTTAAAAAAAAGTAAACCAATCATTTTTGGATTAATCTTAATAAATTTCACCCAACAATTTTCCCACTTATTTAATCAAAAAAAAGACAAACCCAAATGAGTTTGCCTTTTTGTGTTTTTGGTTTGTTGAGCGTATTAGTCTTTAACGCTTGCAACAACACCAGCACCTACGGTACGACCGCCTTCACGGATAGCAAAGCGTAGACCTTTGTCCATAGCGATTGGGTGGATTAGCTCAACGCTCATCTCAACGTTATCGCCTGGCATAACCATTTCAGTGCCTTCTTGTAGGGTGATTGCACCAGTTACGTCAGTGGTACGGAAGTAGAACTGTGGACGATAGCCATTTAGGAATGGGGTGTGACGGCCACCTTCTTCTTTTGACAGTACATAGACTTCTGCGTCAAATTTGGTGTGTGGTGTGATTGAACCTGGTTTTGCCAATACTTGACCACGCTGAACTTCTTCACGCTTAGTACCACGAAGTAGGATACCACAGTTTTCACCGGCACGGCCTTCGTCTAGCAGTTTGCGGAACATTTCAACACCAGTACAGGTAGTTTTGGCAGTTGGTTTGATACCGATGATTTCGATTTCGTCACCCACTTTGATGATACCTGATTCAACACGACCAGTAACAACAGTACCACGACCAGAGATTGAGAATACGTCTTCGATTGGCATTAGGAATGACTTATCGATGTCACGCTCAGGCTCTGGGATATAGCTGTCTAGCGTGTCTAGTAGTTCTAGAACTGCTGGCTCACCGTATTTGCCATCTGAACCGTTTAGGGCTTCTAGAGCAGAACCTTTGATGATTGGAGTGTCATCACCTGGGAAGTCATAGTCAGATAGAAGTTCACGAACTTCCATTTCAACCAATTCTAGTAGCTCTTCGTCATCAACCATGTCGCACTTGTTCATGAATACCATGATGTATGGTACGCCAACCTGACGAGATAGTAGGATATGCTCACGAGTTTGTGGCATTGGGCCGTCAGTTGCTGATACAACTAGGATAGCACCGTCCATCTGTGCTGCACCAGTGATCATGTTTTTAACATAGTCAGCGTGGCCTGGGCAGTCAACGTGTGCGTAGTGACGGTTTGCAGTGTCATACTCGATGTGAGAAGTGTTAATGGTAATACCACGAGCTTTTTCTTCAGGAGCTGAGTCAATCGCAGCGTAGTCTTTTGCTTCACCACCGTGGTGCTTAGCAGCAACGGTTGCGATAGCAGCAGTTAGAGTGGTTTTACCATGGTCAACGTGACCGATGGTACCAACGTTTACGTGTGGTTTTACACGTTCAAACTTGGCCTTTGCCATGATGGTTTCCTCGATTGTGAATTAAAATCCATGGTCAGTCTTTGGCGATACCAAAAACCAACCATATTCTGACGCATTATACCATACAAGATTTTTGATTGAAATACATTAGATGGATTTATTTATCAGAATTGGATAAAATGGTTTATATAACTTATGTTATGACTCATGCCAAGCCATAAATTATCAGTATTTGGCGTTATTTAATCCGATTTGCGTTGTTTTAAGAGTTTTTAAAACAACGCAAAAGCACTAACGCCAATTGGCATGAGTAAATAAAAAGCCTTGAAACACAACGGTTGCAAGGCTTTTAGATATGGAGCTCTTGACGAGAATTGAACTCGTGACCTCTCCCTTACCAAGGGAGTGCTCTACCCCTGAGCTACAAGAGCAAAATGCTAATATCTGGAGCGGGTGGCGGGAATCGAACCCGCACCATCAGCTTGGAAGGCTGAGGTTCTACCACTAAACTACACCCGCAGGGTAGTAACCTAGGTAGGGAAATAATGGTGGTGGGGGAAGGATTCGAACCTTCGAAGCTTTCGCGACAGAGTTACAGTCTGTTGGGTTTGACCGCTCCCCAACCCCACCAAAACGGATAGGTATCTTTTACTGGTCTGGTAAAAGTTAAGCCCACTGAATGTGGTGGGCTTGACCTAATGCTTTCTTAGGAATGGTGCCGGCTGCCGGAGTCGAACTGGCGACCTACTGATTACAAGTCAGTTGCTCTACCAACTGAGCTAAGCCGGCGGTGTATTTCCTAAGTGGTGCATATAATATCAAATTTTTCAGATTGTGCAAGTCTTTTTTTTAAAATTTTTGGCAAAAATGCAGAATATTTTGTAAGTTGTTGATTTTTATTTATTTTTTTAAATATCATTTGGCTGAAAAATGGCTATTTAAAACCACAATCAATGCCCTTCTTGCTTATTAACAAGCAATACAATTGGCAAATTTACCAAAAATCCATCAATCCAAAATAATATTATACTTTTCTTGGGCGTGCAGACGCTCGTCTGCTTCAAAGCGAATCGGCTTACCGATTAGATATTCCAAATCCGCCACCGTTGCCGTCTCTGTTGTTAGCATCAGCTCGATGACCTTAGTATGAGCAATCACCGTGAACTGGCGTGGGGTATTGTAGGTGCGAGCGTATCGCATGATTTCACGGAATATCTCAAAGCATACCGTTTCGGCAGTTTTGACATGCCCCCTGCCTTCGCACACAGGACACGGCTCGCACAGCTGCTGCGGCAGCGATTCACGGGTACGCTTGCGAGTCATCTCCACCAAGCCCAGCTCACTGACTTGCGTGATGTTAGTCTTGGCATAGTCGTGTGCCAGCTGCTCTTGTAGGCTTGCCAGCACATCGCTGCGATGCTCTTCTTCTGCCATATCAATAAAATCAAGTATGATAATACCGCCGATATTTCTTAGGCGAATTTGGCGTGCGATGACATGGGTTGCTTCTAGATTGGTCTTGTACACCGTATCTTCAAGCGAGCGAGCACCGACATATGAGCCAGTATTGACATCAATGGTGGTCATCGCTTCGGTTTGGTCAATGATCAAATAACCGCCAGATTTGAGATCCACACGGCGTTTTAGGGCGTTTTGCAAATCTTCTTCGACACGGTATAAGTCAAACAGCGGCAACTCACCAGTGTAATGTGCCACCATCGGAGCAATCGCTGGGACAAATTCACGGGCAAAATGTGCCACTTCATGATACATCATCTCATGATCAATCAGCACTTTGGTGGTTTTTTCATTGACCAAATCACGAATGCACCGCAAAGGCAAGGACAGCTCTTGATAAATCAGCTCAAACCGCTTATTAGAATGCAATTTGGCAGACGACTGGCGAGCGATGATGGTACGCCACAGCTGCATCAGATAATAAATGTCTTCTTCAAGTTTGGCATCGCTCATCTTTTCGGCAGCAGTGCGAGCAATCAGACCACCTTGCAGTTTGGCATTTTTCATCAAAACCGCCAAAGATTCTTTGAGCCGTATGCGTTCGTCAGCTTCTTCGATGCGAATGGACACGCCGACATATTCATCACTGGTCGGCAAATAGACCAAATAGCGTGATGGCAAAGAAATGTTGGTGGTTAGCCTTGCCCCTTTGCTGCCCAGTTCGTCTTTAATGACCTGCACCAAGATTTTATCGCCTTCTCGAAGGCGGTGCTGAATCAGTTCGGATTGTGGTTCGGCACGCTTAATCACCGCTGGCGGCTTGATATTGATGGCAGGACTATGCCCTTTGTCCGCCATATCCGCAAAATCATCACTTGGTATCGGCGTATCGGCATTGGCAGTCGTGCCTTGATGGGCGATGCACAGCCGTGTGATGGGCGTCTGTGATGGCTCGTCCAGATTGTCGGTTAGGCGTTTGGGTTTTTGCATATCATTGGCGTGCAAAAATGCCGTGCGTGCCTGTCCAATGTCAATAAACGCCGCCTGCATTCCGGGCAATACTCGCACCACCGTACCCAGATAGATATTGCCGACCAAGCCCAGTTTTTGATGGCGTTCGATTAAAATCTCACTGGTTACGCCATCACTTAGCACCGCCACCCGAGATTCCATCGGAGTATAATTAATCAACAGCTCTTCTGACATTTTGATTCTTTGATTGATAATTTTAATGGTTGTTATAGTAAGCGATATTTGCCAAATGTGCAAGCCAGACAGCTTTTTTCTGCCAATTTATCGGATTTATTTATTTAAATTTAACTTAAAAATTGCCTTATTTAAATGCAGTCATCATTTATGGCTTGATAAATTCATCAATCAACGCCAGCGTCTGCGACAATGGCAAGCCCACCACATTGGTATAACTGCCACGAATGCCCTTCACCCACGCCATCGCACCGCCTTGGATTGCATACGCTCCTGCTTTGTCGCTAGGTTCGCCAGTCTCCCAGTAGCGTTGTTTCATCGACTCGCTGATAGCGACAAAATCCACCTGCGTGCATTCACAAATCATCTTTTGTTGGCAAATTTTGCCGCACTCAACCAAACTGGCACAGACCGCCGTCCAAATCTCGTGCGTGCTATCAGACAGCATCGCCCACATGCGATAAGCATCGGCTTTATCAAGCGGTTTGGTCAAAACCGTGCCGTCCTTGACGCCAATGGTGTCGGCGGTAATGAGTAGGCAAGATGTGGGCAAAGTCGCCAAACAACTCGCCTGCACTGCTTTTTGTTCGACCATGCGGCGAATGTAGTCCACTGGCTGCTCGCCGTGTTGCCAAGTTTCGTCAATATCCACCGCCAAAGTCTGAAAATTGACGCCAGCAGTCGTAAGCAGCTCTCGGCGGCGTGGTGAAGTGGACGCCAAAATAATCGGCAGTTGGGTGTGATTCATCGTTATCGCCATTTGTCCAAAAGCGACATTATCGCCCTTTTATGCCATGCGGTCAAATTCTACGGCAATTTTACTAATTTTACTAATTTTACTAATTTTACTAATTTTACTAATTTTACTAATTTTACTAATTTTACTAATTTTACTAATTTTACTAATTTTACTAATTTTACTAATTTTACTAATTTTACTAATTTTACTAATTTTACTAATTTTACTAATTTTACTAATTTTACTAATTTTACTAATTTTACTAATTTTACTAATTTTACTAATTTTACTAACAGATTTAAACTTTGTTTTGAGCCTGTGTCAAGCTATGGTACAATTAAGGCATTTTTACCAGACGATGTTTTTGTTTTTAAGGAATGTATTATGAGTCAGCAGTTATCCACAGACGATATCCGAAACGCTGCCAATTTGTCCCGATTGGCCGTTGATGAGCAAACCGCCGCCAGCTATGCCGATAATTTACAAAAAATTCTCGCCATGATGGACGTGCTGGACGCCGTGGACACCGATAACATCAAGCCGCTTGCCAATATTCACGAAGCCTGCCAAGCATTGCGTGCCGATACGCCCGATGCCAAGATTAACCGTGATGCTTTTCAGGCAATCGCTCCCAATGCACAAGATGGGCTGTACTTGGTGCCACAAGTGATTGAATAAACAGGCAATTTTGCTATTGCTGCGATATTTAAAGACAATATTTAAAAATGGTAGTTAGTGATAAATATTTAGCGGCAATTTGGTAGTGCCAATTAACGACATTGATTTTATCAGTGATTAATTTATAAGCAATTGATTGATAAGCGATTTTTATATGACACAACTTCATCACCTATCCGTTCACGAACTTGCCCAAGGTCTAAAAGACAAAACTTTTAGCAGCAGCGATTTGGTTAAGCATTTTGCCAATCGCATCGATAGTCTGGACACCAAGACCAACAGCTTTATCACCAAAGATTTTGATAACGCTCTAAAACACGCTGAACTTGCCGACAAACTGCGTCATGATGGCGACACTCGTGTGCTGCTTGGCGTGCCGATGGCTCATAAGGACAACCTATGCACTAAGGGTACTTTGACCACCGCAGGCTCAAAGATGCTGCATAACTTCGTCTCGCCTTATGACGCCACTGTGGTCGAAAACATCGCCAATGCTGGCTTTATCAGCCTAGGCAAGCTAAACATGGACGAATTTGCCATGGGTTCGGATAACGAAAGCTCGCATTTTGGGGCGGTGCATAATCCTTGGGACTTGGACAGAGTGCCGGGCGGCTCATCAGGCGGTAGTGCCGCTGCCGTTGCCAGTGGCTTTGTGCCTGTGGCGACTGGCTCAGATACAGGCGGCTCGATTCGCCAGCCAGCCAGTTTTTGTGGTGTGACAGGTATCAAGCCTACCTATGGGCGAGTGTCTCGCTATGGTATGATTGCCTACGCATCAAGCCTTGATCAGGCTGGGACATTTGGCAAATCTGCCCTAGACTGTGCTTATCTACTTGAGCCGATGACAGGCTATGACGCCAAAGACGCCACCAGTATCAACCGCCCAACCGACAGCCTAGTGTCGGACATTTTGGCAACCGATACCGACAGCGATAAGCCACTGGCTGGCAAAAAAATCGGTGTGGCAAAAGCATATTTTGGTGCTGGACTTGATGGCGAAGTTGAGCAGTCTATCCGTGCCGCCCTTGCCCAATATGAAGCACTGGGGGCAGAGATTGTGGAAGTGGACATCACCGATCCTGCCATCACGCTTGCCACTTATTATCTGCTCGCCCCTGCCGAAGCCAGCTCAAACCTATCTCGCTATGATGGCGTGCGTTTTGGTTATCGCTGTGACAATCCAAAAGACTTGGCAGACCTATATACTCGTAGCCGCTCCGAAGGCTTTGGGGCAGAAGTGCAACGCCGCATCATCATGGGAACTTACGCCCTGTCGGCAGGCTATTTTGATGCTTATTACATCAAAGCCCAAAAGGTTCGCCGCTTGATTGCTGAAGATTTTAACAAAGCCTTTGAAAAATGCGACATCATCGCCAGCCCCACCGCACCGACCACCGCCTATAAACTTGGCGAAAGTCTGGATCCTGCGACCATCTATCTGGGTGATGTCTATACCATCGGCGTAAACTTGGCAGGCTTACCTGCACTAAGCCACCCTGTCGGCACAGCAAATGGCCTACCTGTGGGTTTGCAGCTAATCGGTAAGCACTGGGCAGAAAGTGAGCTTTTGCAGACGGCACACATTTATCAGGCGAACACACAGTTTCATAAACAGCTGTCTTTGATTGCCCAAAGCTGATTATCAGCCAAATTGATAAGCCAAGCCATGCAACCGTCATTAATTTGACAGCTGATTGGTCAATCTGACGGTTGAGCTGTGCTTGGCATTGGACATTGGGCATTGATGGCAAGAATTAAGGAATAGCAAATGCAGACGATTACTTTACATCTGGATAATGCAGATTATGAATATCTGATTAATTATGCAGGTCAAAAAAATGTAGAGAGCTTTATTCTTGATACGCTAAAACCGCATATTGATTTTATCAAAAATATCAATCATCAGACCCAAGCCGCCGAACCACAGGGGGCGTTTGATGAATTTTTTGGTATTTTACAAAGTGATAAAAATATCAGTTTAGACGATATGAGCAATGCCATTAAAATGCGTGGCGGTAGTTTATGACAAAGGCAATCGCAATTGATACCAATGTTTTGGTTCGTCTTTTTGTGCAAGATGACAGCAACCAAAAACAAATTACAGCCGTCAGAAATCTTTTAAAAGATAAAAGCGAAGTTTATATTTCGCAAATTGTGCAATTGGAATTGGTCTGGGTGCTAGAGAGCAGCTATCAATTTGCAAAAGAGCAAGTTGTTTTTGTGTTAGAAACACTGATGAAACATTCGGTGTTTGTTTTGGAAAAACCCAATCAATTCAAGGCCGCTTTGTCTTTATTTAAAAATAGCAATGCCGATTTTTCAGACTATCTAATATTTACCAATAGTCAAGACAACGGTTATTCCTTTTGGACATTTGATAAAAAATTATCCAAAACAGATGGCGTAAATCACTTAACTTAATTATAGGAAAATTTATGACAAACCAAGCTCCCCTAATTGACGGCTATGAAGTCGTGATTGGTATTGAAATTCATTGCCAATTAAACACTGACAGTAAGATTTTTTCAAATGCACCAACCGCTTTTGGTGCTGATGCCAACACCCAAGCGACCATCGTGGATTTGGGCTTTCCTGGGGCATTGCCTGTCCTAAACGAAGGCGTGATTGAGCGCGCCTTAAAATTTGGTCTGGGTGTCAATGCCAAATTGGGCATGTATAACACCTTTGACCGCAAAAACTATTTTTATCCAGATTTGCCAAAAGGCTACCAAATCACCCAAATGGCAAACCCCATCGTCGGCGAAGGCTACATTGATATTCTAGTCAATGCTGGCGAAAAAAACGAATACAGCAAACGCATCGGCATCACACGAGCCCATCTAGAAGAAGATGCTGGCAAATCGGTGCATGACGCTGTACCGCAAATGACAGGCGTGGATCTTAACCGTGCTGGCACGCCACTGATCGAAATCGTCTCTGAGCCTGATATGCGATCGGTTGCCGAAGCGGTCGCCTATGTCAAGACCATTCACGAGCTGGTAACATGGCTTGGTATCTCGGACGCCATCATGGCAGAAGGCTCATTCCGTGCTGATATTAATGTGTCGGTGCATAAGCCAAATACGCCATTTGGCACACGCTGCGAGCTAAAAAATCTCAACTCATTCCGCTTTATTGAACGAGCCATCAAATCAGAAATCGAGCGTCAAATCGATGTCATTGAAGACGGCGGTAAAGTCGTGCAAGCCACTCGCTTATATGACCCTGAGCGTGACGAAACTCGTGCCATGCGTACCAAAGAAGAAGCCAACGACTACCGCTACTTCCCTGACCCCGACCTACTGCCTGTGGTGATTAGCGATGAAACCTTGGCAAAAGTCAAAGCCGATATGCCAGAGCTGCCCAGCGTGCGAAAAGAGCGATTTGTCAATGAGTTGGGGCTGCCCACTTATGATGCCAATGTGCTAAATGGCAGCCGTGAGTTGTCGGATTATTTCTTGCAAGTGATTGAAATTATTGGTAAAAATAACGCCAAAATCGCCGCCAACTGGGTGATGGGCGAGCTGTCTGGGGCGTTGAATAAAGCCGATTTGACCATCGGCCAATCACCCATCAGTGCTAAGCGTTTGGGCGGCATGATTGTCCGCATCACTGATAACACCATCAGCGGTAAGATTGCCAAACAAGTCTTTGCCCATCTGTGGGACAGCACCGATAAGAGTGCCGATGACATCATCGCCGAACATGGGCTGAAGCAAGAAACCGACACTGGAGCAATCGAAGCGATTATCAAAGAAGTGCTTGCCAATAACCAAGCGATGGTTGATGAATATAAAGGCGGCAAAGAAAAAGCCTTTAATGGACTGGTGGGACAAGTGATGAAAGCCAGCCGTGGCAAAGCAAACCCTGCCCAAGTCAATGAATTGATGAAAAAATTGATTGGTTAAGAAAAACAAACCTAAGTTCAAAATGAGCTTAGGTTTGCTTGTTACAGACATCTTGGAGAAATTAAAATGGCAGAATTAAATGTAAGCAAAAAGACGATTGCAGAATTTTTTGGTTCTATGGATAACAAAAGATTCATTATTCCAGATTATCAAAGACCCTATAAATGGGAAATTGAAAACTGTGAAACACTTTGGAATGATTTGGAATTTTTCTTTCAAAATGAAGGAAATAAAAAAGAATCAACCTATTTTTTAGGCACTATCGTTTCTCATGGCAACGAAAAGGGCAATAAAGAAATCATCGATGGGCAACAGCGCATCACTTCTCTAATGTTATTATTGCGAGCTTTTTATAAAAAATTAGAAAATATGCCACAAGATGATGAAGTCAATGGGTTAAAAAAGCAAATTGGAAAATGTCTTTGGGATATTGATGAATTATCGGAGAACGTTACTGATTTTTCTACCATTCATATCTTATCCGAAGTGGTAACCGAAGAAAATAACGAGATTTTTCATCATATATTGCAAACAGGTAATGCAGACAACAAAAGTAAAGATGCTTACTCTACCAATTACCTATTCTTTAAAGACAAATGTGATGAATATGCTAAAAACGCACCATTAAATTGGAAAAAGTTTTGTATTTGCATTTTAAAAAAATGCATCATATTACCCATTGAATGCGACACTCAAGATACCGCTTTAACCATCTTCTCAACATTGAATGACAGAGGATTGCCATTATCCGACTCTGACATTTTTAAAGCTCAATTATATCGCAAAAGCAAAGACAGGAAAGAATTTTCTGAGACTTGGAAAGAATTAGCACAGATTTGCGAAAAAGCCAATATCACCATTGATGATATTTTTCGCTATTATATGCATATCTTAAGAGCAAGAGACAACAACTCAGGCAAAGAAATTGCCTTGCGTAGATTTTATATGGATGACAAATCTGCCCAGCTCAATAAAGTGGATATCACAGAACTCATTACTCTGGCAAATTTTTGGAAATTTATTTTCTTGGATTATACAATCGACGATATTGATTATAAAGTATCACAAAAATCCAAACAATGGATAGACTGTTTGTGGCACTATCCAAATGAGTACTGGAAGTATGCGGTTAGTGTATTTTTTATGAAATATAAAGATAGTGATAATTTTACAGTTATCTTTGAAAAAATGTTAGAAAAATTAACTGCATTCTTATTTGCCAAATTTATTGACAAACCAACCGTTAATGCAATTAAAGATGACATTTTTAAAACCTATGTTGGTTTTGAAAAATCTAGCGATTATCATTATGAGTATAAAATAGAGTTGGATAGTGAAATTTTTGCCCAGAAAATTAGTGAGCATTCGTCATCAAGAATGACCAAAGCTTTATTGTTATTGCACGCTTATTTAAATGAAAGCCAAGAAAAACTTATTTTAAATAATTTTGATATTGAGCATATTTTTCCAGTCAAATGGCAAAATACCAATTACAATGGCTGGCAAAAAGACGATGCTGACGCTTATCTTAACAATCTTGGCAACAAAATTGTCCTTGAAAAAAAGCTCAACACCCAAGCAGGCAATGGTTATTTTGGCAAGAAAAAAGAGAAATATAGCCAATCATCTATTGAAGTCGTTAAAGAACTCGCCAATTACCCAAAAGATGATTGGTTAAAAGATGATATCTTCAAAAGAGAACAGCAAATCAAAGAAGATTTGATTGCATTTTTTCATAAAAATCGAGCAAAATAAACATAGACAGCACCATCACCTTTTGTAAAATGGTATGATTTTTAATTTAGCTTGGCTGATTTTGGTGCAGCCTAGACGTGGTGCAACTTTTGCCAAAATTAACATTTTAAGTACACAAATCGCTCTGTATCTGACCAAAAACAGATTATAATATGCCGTTGCAATTTTTAGATGCGATTATTTGATTTTATAGATGAGTGTAACTATGACAACCCAAGCCAGTGTAATCCGCTACGAACAAGCGGTTGCCAACAAAGATTTTGAAACCGCTTGTAATGAACTTTTGTCTATTTTAAGCAAACTTGACAGCAACTTTGGTGATACGCACGATATCGAATGCGATTACCCAGTGCAGCTGACCCATTCTAAAGACGAATGCACGGTGCATTTTTGTACTCGTGTTGCCGTGGCGACCACTGCCTTATTTGATGGTCAAAACGACTTTGGGCTGTCGGACTCAGGTTTTTCACGCTTTATGACTTTGCATCGCTGGCTGGGCTTGATTTTTGCTGCCAGTAGCTATGTCAATGCCGACCACATTCTTGCCACTTATAATGTCAATCCCAGCAAAGACATCAACAACTTCCACCTGCCAGACAATTTAAATGTCTGGAAAAAATTCTGCGTCTTGTACACTGGCGAATCCAACATTCCACTATCACTGGACGCACTGTGGGGCAGCAGCCCAGAGCTGTGCGGCTCGCTGTGCTTTGCCTTGCAGTCGCCACGCTTTATCGGTACAGAAGCTGCCTTTAATAAGCGTGCCAATATCCTAAGATGGTTCCCAGCAAAATTGGCAACCTTTGAAGATTTGTCTGATTTGCCGTCTGCCATCTCGCACGATGTGTATATGCATTGTAGCTACGATGTCGATGTCGACAAGCACCGTGTCAAAGAAAGCCTAAACCAAGTGATCCGCAAGCACTTGCTTAAGCTGGACTGGCAAGACCGTGATGTCGGCCAAATCGGCGAAAAAAATGGCAAACCTGTGATGTTGGTTGTGCTTGAGCATTTCCACAATGCCCATTCCATCTATCGCACGCATTCAACTTCGATGGTTGCTGCTCGTGAGCATTTTTATCTGGTGGGGATCGGCGGCTCGGCGGTCGATGAAGCAGGTCGCCAAGTGTTTGATGAATTTCACGAAATTGGCACCAGCTCAACCGTGGGCAATTTGATTGAAATCAAAAAAATCGCCGATGAGCTACAGCCTGCCGTGCTATACATGCCAAGTATCGGCATGGATTTGACCACCATTTTCTTAAGCAATACTCAAATCGCCCCAGTGCAAGCAATTGCCCTAGGACACCCTGCGACCACACATTCACCATTCATTGATTATGTCATCGTTGAAGATGATTATGTCGGCTCAGAAGACTGCTTTAGCGAAAAACTGATTCGCCTGCCAAAAGATGCCCTGCCGTATGTGCCATCAGCACTGGCACCAAGCAGTGTCGAATACCGCCTACGCCAAAACCCAGAAGTGGTCAATATCGGCGTGGCATCAACCACGATGAAACTAAACCCATACTTCTTGCAAGCCTGCCAAGCCATCAGAGATCGTGCCAAGGTCAAAGTGCATTTCCATTTTGCTTTGGGTCAATCCAGCGGCGTTACGCACCCTTATGTGACACGCTTTATCAAGACCTATTTGGGCGATGATGCGACCGCACACGCACACAGTCCGTATCATAACTATCTACGCATCTTGCACCAGTGCGACATGATGATCAACCCATTCCCATTTGGCAATACCAATGGCATCATTGATATGGTAACGCTGGGCTTGGTCGGCGTGTGCAAAACTGGCCCTGAAGTGCATGAGCATATCGATGAAGGTCTGTTCCAGCGTCTGGGCTTGCCGATGGATAAATTGGTCACCAAAACAGTGGACGAATATGTCGAACGCACCATTGAGCTGATTGAAAATCACGAAGAACGCCTAGAACTTCGCCGCCATATTATCGAAAATAACGGCTTGGCGACGCTATTTACTGGCAATCCAAAACCGATGGGCGAGCAGCTTTTGGCAAAAGTCAAAGAGCGTGGCTTATTGGGCGGCACGCCTGCCAAAAAGACCACCCGCAAAACTGGTAGCAAAACTGCCAAAAAAGCGGACGGCAAAGCCACCAAAAAACCAACCAAAAAGTTAGCCGACACGGCAACCGCTGCCAAAAAACCAGCCACTCGCCGTAAAACCACTAAAACCGCCAAGACAGACAAAGCATAATCAAGCGTCTTAAGCCAATCCCCAAGTTTATCGCTTGGGGATTTTTGGCAAAAATTTTGCACAAAACACACAAAACACTTGCCAATTTGCCAAAATCCGCTAAAATATACCCCATCGGAATGTAGCGCAGCTTGGTAGCGCACTTGCATGGGGTGCAAGGGGTCGTAGGTTCAAATCCTATCATTCCGACCAATTTATTATTTCAGGGTGTCCACTTTGGTGCGACACCCTTTTATTTTCAAGGCTTTTCGCCCTTTTGCTTGTCCTATGGGGTGTCATGCAAACTATACACCTTTTTTTGTACTTGAAAAAGCAAGGGAAAAAGAGCGAAAAATCTTGCACACTTTACCCAACCACCCTATAATGTAATCACAAACCGTAATTACAAAAGGGCTATTTTATGCCGACCATTCACACAAAGCCATTCATGGCTGGCAATTCACAGGCGGTAAGATTGCCCAAAGAATTTGCCTACCCTGCCGATACACCTTTGATTTTGAACAAAGAAAATGGCGTTATCACTATCCGACCTGTTACCAGTTTAGCCGATGTACCGAGCATTTTTCACGCCTTGGGCGATAAGATGACTGGTGATTTTGAACGCATGGAACTGGACGATACGGAGCGTGATTGGTGAAATATTTGTTAGATACCAACATTTGTATTTATCTGCTAAAACACCAACCAAAAAGCGTGCTGGAGCGTTTTGCCAGTTGTCAAGTTGGTGAAGTCGGTATCAGTGCCATCACATGGGCGGAGCTATTGCGTGGCTTGGATAAATACGAACCTAAGGCGGAATTTGCACGCCTGCGAGCATTGATTGGCGTTTTACCCTTTGATGAAAAATGTGCGATGTGTTTTGGTGAATATATGCAAACAGCAAACCACAAACCCAGTTTTGACACCTTGATTGCCTGCCACGCCAAAGCCCACGGATTGATTTTGGTAACGAACAATGCCAAAGATTTTGAGCGGTATGATATTCACGTTGAAAACTGGGTACAGACGTGATGGTATTTAAAAAAACCACCACAAACCCAAAGTCTGCAGTGGTTTTGATTTATCGATTTATCAAGTGATTAATGCTGATTAGCATCAAACATCAAGCGTGCCGCTTCAAGCACATAAGCTTCACTCTCTGGCAGTTTTGGGCGTTCGTTTTCTTTCATCGCACCACGCTCTTCGGCCAGTGCTTCTAGATTTGCCTGATAAGTTGACCAATTGGCAAATGGTGCTTCGCCAGTCGCTTGGCGGCGAGCATTTTCGGCAATCAGCGTGCGATTGTCTATCATCTGCATCTTGGCACGGCGTTTTTGCAGATTAATTTCTGACGGTTTTTTATCATCGTCCAAAGCACGAATGGCGTTTAGCTCTGACAAATACACAAACTGCGGATCGGTAGCTTGGCGAGCTTTGGATTGCTCGTTCAGCGACTCAATGGTGTTGGCAGAATATTTGCCCACCGCTTGATAATTGGTGGATTTGATGGTGTCCCACGGCAGCGGATTTTTGTATTCACGCTCGCCAAATTCTATCCCTTCATAAATATTTACCAGTTCAACATCTGGCACCACGCCTTTGTTTTGGGTGCTGCCGCCATTGACACGATAAAATTTGCTCTGGGTCAAAGTCGCTGAACCCAGTGCAATGTCATCACGCTGCACCTGTGCCGAACCTTTGCCTGTGGTTGTACTGCCCACCACCAAGCCCAGACCATAGTCCTGAATCGCTGCGGCAAAAATCTCGCTAGCAGACGCCGAACCCAAATTAATCAGCACTGCCAAATCGCCATCATACAACTGACGGCCGCCGTCTTTGTCAGTATAAATCTGCACATCGCCACGATTGTTGCGAATCTGCACCAGCGGGCCTTCTTTTACAAACATACTGAGCATTTTGACCACTTCGTCCAGCGAGCCGCCCGGATTATTTCGCAAATCCACCACCAAGCCATCAATGCCTTGGGCATTTAACGCTTTTAGGGCTTTTTCGGTGTCGTTACTGACGCTGCGATATTGGTTGATGTCCAAACCTTCACGGCGTGCCTTAAAATTCAGATAAAAACTGGGGATTTCAATCACGCCCACACGCTTGGTTTGTCCTTGGTACGGCAGCTCAATAATGCGATGCTGTACGCCAGATTCTTCTTGTTGTACCACATCTCGCACCAGCGTTACTGTGCGAGCTTGTGAGTCTGGCGTGTTCGGCTGACGCACTTTGATGGTAACTTCGGTGCCACGAGCCCCACGAATCAAGGCGACAATTTCACGAGTGCTATAACCGACCGTATCAACCATCTCGCCGCCTGCTTGAGCGACACCGATAATCAAATCGTTGGCGTACACTTGCCCAGACTTGGCAGCAGGTCCACCATCAACCAAGCTAATCACACGGATATAGTCAGGATTTTTGCGGTCTGGGCGGATAGAAATGCCGATACCTTCTAGCTGTAAACTGGACTGGATTTGCATGTCTTCGGCCTGCACAGGGGCAAAATAATTGCTGTGTGGATCGTAAGCACTGGTGGCAGCGTCCAGCACTTTTTCCATGATTTCATCATTTTTGACACGAATCAGCTGCTCTTGTTGTCGCTTGATGCGGTTTAACAAAATCTCAACAGGCGTGCGTTGCTCCGCCTTAACCAAATCCTGACCACGAGTCAGCTCTGGATTGTCCAGATAGGCTTGGTCTTTGGCTTTGTCGTCTTCTTGGTTTAGGGTAATGGTAATCAAAGACGCTGCGGTTTGATTTTTCCAATATTCTTCTTGCTCAGCTTTGGTCTGAAAATACGGCTCATCTTCACGGTCTAAAATAATGCTCTTATCGGTATTTAAATCAATGTCGCCTGCCAGATACGCTTTGGCAAGCTCAAAATATTCCAAAGAGCGAGTGTGGTAGCGTTCATAAATCTCAATACCCGGCTGAATGTCGCCACGCAACAGTCGCTCGGCATAGGTTTTGGCGTATTTGGCGGTAAATTCGTCAATATCCGACTGTAAAAACATCGTGTGATTCGGGTCAAGTTTGTCAAAATACATCATCAAAACTTGCTCACCCATCGCCGTATCCAGCCTTTGACCAGTATAATGCGTGCGATCAAGCAACACCGACACCTGCCGAGCCGTCACTCGCTGCTCTGGCGTCGGCTCAAAGGCGGTGCGGTCGGCAGCCTGTGCCGATACTAGGCTGTTGGTGAATAAAATACCAGCCACCGCCACCGCAACGGACGAGAAAAAAAACTGTTTGGACATACGGATATCCTTATGTTATCAATGTTACAATAAAAATTTAGAAAATCTACTTTATTACGAAAAGGCATTTGCCTAAATGAAAATCAGTCCTATATTACCACAAAAATTTAGAAAATTTTTTACATAAGTGATGGTTTTTGTACAAACAGCCTAAGCAATCGTTACAAAAACTCAAAATTATCCACAAAATCGCATTTGGCACGCACAAAAACCGTATTTTTTGGTCAATTTCGTGGCATAATACACCGATAATTGTCCAAATGATTGAGCAAATTTTTGACAATTGGCTCAATTTGCATGACTTTAATGATTTTAATAAATTTACTTTAGTGGTTTACTTTGGCAATTTACTTCAATAAACTGACTTTGGTAAACTGGCTTGAATAAATTCACCAACAAGGGGAAATGATGGCAACAGGTATTATCATGGCAGATGTCGCCGGCAAAACACTGGACGATAGCGACAAAGCACTGCTGGCAAATCCAGAAATCGGCGGCATGATTTTGTTTGCTCGCAATGTCGAATCACCACAGCAAGTGCGGCAGCTCACCGATGCGATGCGGGCGGCAAACCCTAATGTGCTAATCGCTGTCGATCAAGAAGGCGGGCGAGTGGCTCGTTTTCGCCAAGGGTTTTCGCCGTTGCCTGCGATGGGAAAACTGGGCGAGCTTTATGACAATGAGCCTGAGCGTGCTTTAGCATTGGCGTATGACTGCGGCTATCTGATGGCGTGCGAAGTGCTGGCGGTTGGCGTTGATTTTAGTTTTGCTCCTGTGCTGGATATTAATGGTGTCAGCCTAGTGATTGGCGATCGTGCCTTTCACGCCAAGCCAGATGCTATCATTGCCCTGTCTGCTCGATTTATGGACGGCATGAAAGATGCTGGCATGGCGACCACTGGCAAGCATTTTCCCGGTCATGGATCTATCGCTCCAGATTCGCATGTGGCTGATGCCATCGATACTCGCAGCTTTGATGAGATTTTTAATTTTGACACCCAGACCTTTGTCAAAACACTGGACAAGCTCGATGCACTGATGCCTGCCCATGTGATTTTTAGCCAAGTGGATGACAAGCCAGCGGGCTTTTCAAAAATTTGGATTGACGACATTATCCGCCGTCAGCTAAAATTTGACGGCGTGGTGTTCTCTGATGATTTGTGCATGAAGGCGGCACACATTGCTGGCGATGTCGATGCCAGAGTGCTTGCCGCCATTGACGCAGGCTGCGATATGGCGTTGGTGTGCAACCACCGAGAAGGGGCGTTGCTTGCCATCGACGCTGCCAAACGCCTGCATACACCGCCGCACAATCGCTTCCTTCGCATGAAAGGCAATATCCCCACATGGCAAGGCAGCCTAGAAAAGACCTGCGAGCAATTTGCCGATTATCAAGCGGTGCGTGAGCGTGTGCAAGCGGCATTTTTTGCCGATGCTTGCCAGACAACAGGCAGCGACCCCACCCATTACCAAAAATCCTAACAACCAAATGTAGCAACCAAACGGATATTTTGTGGTTTTTTATGAATATTGAATTGATTGAAGTATATTCTGACATCGGTGCTGGCAAACACGGCACTGTGCATGGCGTTGATATGTTATCCAAGCATTGTGAGCAGCATCAGCCTGCTGCTGTGCATAAAATTTTTGCTCAGCCAGTCGATGAATCGCCAAAGCAGCCATCTGCCAAATACATTGAGCATTTGTTGCCGTTTTTTCAAGACAAACTGATGCCAACAGTTCAAGGTCTGCTTGATAACAGCAAGCAAAGCCAACATTTTCCTGTGATTATCAGTGGCGATCACTCAAACGCCATCGGCAATCTGGCAGCATTTATGAATCACCACAAAGACGCTCGCATTGGTGTGGTGTGGATTGATGCCCATGCCGATTTGCATTCTGTTTATACCACACCATCTGGCAATATGCACGGCATGCCTTTGGCAACTGCCTTGCGTCTTGATAATTTGGACTGCCAAATTAACACGCCAGATGCCAATTTGGCCAATCAATGGCAGTCTTTAAAGGCATTATCTACCCACGCAGGCATTCGCCCAAGCGATGTGTTTTTCTTGGGGCTAAGAAGCTATGAAGCACCCGAAGAGCATATCATCGCCAGTCAGCAAATTTTTGCTTATTCTGCTCAAGGAGCAAGCATTGGTGGCAATGACAGCAACAAGCCATTGACCGTCATCTTAGACCAACTTATCGACAAACTACAAACTCTCGATGCCGTCTATGTCAGCTTTGATGTTGATGCACTGGACGCCAGCCTGATTCCAGCCACTGGCACGCCAGAGCCGCACGGCTACACTGCCGATGAGACTCGCTCGATATTTGACGCCCTGCTTGGTCTTGATTCGGTGAAATTGTTTGAAATTACCGAATTTAACCCAACTTTGGACGATGACAGCGACAAACACCAAACCATCTTTGCCTTGCTGGATTATGCCTTAGACCGCATCAATCAGCGTCAAGCATGATTTAAGGTATCTATTGATTGGTTTGCTGATTGAACCAATTTACCTTAAAAAAACCGAGCCACGCAAGCTCGGTTTTTGTTTGCCGGTATTATCACATGGTAACAAAATTATCGCATGGTAACAAATTCTTCAGAACCTGTGGGGTGAATCGCTACCGTATTGTCAAAGTCCGCCTTGGTTGCACCCATTTTTATCGCCACGGCAAAGCCTTGAATCATCTCATCAACGCCAAAACCAATGCCGTGCAAGCCAATGATTTTTTCATCATCGCCTAGGCAAACCAATTTCATACGGCAAGGCTCACGATGCGTGGTGACCGCACTGTACATCGGCGTGAAGTTGGAAGTATAAACCTTAATCGCCGCTTCGCCGTATTGAGCAATGGCAGCTTCTTGGCTCAGTCCAATCGAGCCAATCGGTGGGTGACTAAAAGTTACCGTCGGCACCAGTTGATAATCCAAATGCTCGTTGGTTTTGTGATTAAACAGTCTTTCGGACAAACGGCGACCAGCAGCGACCGCCACTGGCGTCAGCTCAATGCCATTTTCGACAATATCGCCCACTGCATAAATGTGCTTGGCGGTGGTGTTTTGGAATTTATCCACTCGGATTTGACCTTTATCATTGGTTGCCACACCTGCTGCGTCCAGATTGAGCTTATCGGTCGCAGGCTTACGCCCCACCGCCCAAATCACACAATCGCTCTTGATCTGTCGCCCATCTGCTGCCACAACCGACAGCGTGCCATCATCATGGCGACAAATCCGCTCTGGCACGGCACGAGTATGCACCTTGATGCCATCGGTCTGCATCACCTGCATCAGCACATCAACAATCGCTGCATCAAACTGCTTAAGCGGTCTATCGCCACGGATAACCAAATTGGTCTGCACGCCCAAGCTGTTTAGTACACCTGTCAATTCAACGGCAATGTAGCCTGCACCGATGACCGTTGCCGATTTTGGCAATTCGTCCAATTCAAAAAATCCATCAGAATCAATGCCATATTCCGCCCCTTGTATCGCTGGGCGATGTGGCTGACCGCCTGTGGCAATCAAAATATGATCAGCGGTGATAATCTCGCTGTTGCCCTGATCGTCCAGCACTTCTACGGTGTGAGCATCGACAAATCTGGCAAATCCTTTGATGATGTCCACTTGGTTTTTGTCAAAGACATTTTGATAAGATTGATGAATCCGCTCAATGTACGCTTGGCGTGCCGTGATGAGTTTGGTAAAATCAAACTTGCCCTGCTTGACATCAAAGCCATAATCTGGGGCGTATTTATTGATCGCATCGGCAATGTGTGCGGCATACCACATCACTTTTTTTGGGACGCAGCCGACATTGACGCAAGTACCGCCAATGTGTTTGGCTTCGATGATGGCACATTTTTTGCCATAACTGGCGGCACGGTTGATGGACGCAATGCCACCACTGCCGCCACCGATGGCGATATAATCATAATGCTTGCTCATAATTTTTCCTATCAATCTGTTTAATTTATAGTAAATACATCTTAGAAATATTTTTAATAAACCGCCTTAAAAACCGCTTGCATTTATTCAATTTATCTTATCAGTATTATCCGATAAATTGACTAAATCAACAAGCTAAATCTTAAATGGCTACGCCGATGGGCAATTTCAAGGGCAAATGATCCACAAAAAACCGCCAGCAGTTTGCCAGCGGTTTTGGGTGTTGTTTATTTAATAACTGTTTGGATAATTACTTGATGACTGTTTGGCAAAAAGCAATCAGAACAGCACACGCACACGAATGGTTTCAGGCACGGCACGCAGACGCTGCAAGGCTTTTTCAGAATCGTTATCATCGACATCCATCACCAGATAGCCGACATCGCCTTTGGTCATCAATGACTGTGCCACAATGTTAATATCAGCATCGGCAAATGATGCGTTCACTTGCGATAACACGCCCGGCACATTGCGGTGAATATGTAGCAGGCGGTGCGTGCCTTCGCTAAATGGAATGGCGACATTTGGGAAATTGACCGCACTGGTGGTGTCGCCTTGATCAGAATAGCGGACGAATTTTTCGGCAACTTCCAGACCGATATTGGCTTGGGCTTCTTGGGTTGAACCGCCCACATGCGGCGTCAAAATCACATTGTCAAAGGCACGCAATGGTGATTCAAATTCTTCATCGGCAGATTTTGGCTCTTTTGGGAACACATCAATCGCTGCACCCAAGATTTTTTTGTTTGCCAGTGCCGCCGCCAGTGCGTCAATGTCCACACAGCCGCCACGAGCCGCATTGATAAAAAACGCCCCGTCTTTCATCTGTGATAGCTCTTTGGCAGTGATCATGTTGCGAGTGCTTGGCAAATCAGGCACATGCAAAGTTACCACATCTGCCTTGGCAAGCAACTCGTCCAGACTGCCCACCTGCACGGCATTGCCCAATGGCAATTTGGTTACTACATCGTGATAAATGACATTCATGCCCAAACTTTCGGCAAGCACAGACAGCTGCGAACCGATAGAGCCATAGCCGACGATACCCATGGTTTTGCCACGCACTTCGTAGCTGTCTTTGGCTGATTTGTTCCAGCCGCCACGATGCACAACGGCATTTTTTTCAGGAACGCCACGCATCAGCATGATGGTCTCTGCCAAGACCAATTCAGCCACCGAGCGAGTGTTTGAATATGGTGCATTAAAAACAGGAATGCCCAGCTCCAATGCCGCTTGCAAGTCCACTTGGTTGGTGCCGATGCAGTAGCAGCCGATGCAGATCAGTTTTTCGGCAGCTTCCAGCACTTTGCGAGTCAGCTGCGTGCGAGAGCGAATGCCGATAAAATGTGCGTCTTTGATTTTTTCGATCAATTCGGCTTCATCAAGGGCAGATTTGATGTATTCAATGTTGGTGTAGCCCGCTTCGTTCAGTACTTTTAGGGCGTTTTCGTGAACGCCTTCCAAAAGCAAAAAGCGGATTTTGTCTTTGTGCAGAGATAAAGTCATGGCAAAAGTCCTTGCAGGTGAAATCAAACTACTGTTATACACTTATTAACAAAAATTTGCAATAAGTTACTAATATGTTCATTATAAAATCTTGGAATAATGCCATAACATAAAGCACTTAGTCGTTTTATTCGGCCAATTGTTGTGGTGAAAATTTAGCCAGCTGATAAATTTTGTCAATTTTTAACCGTTTCATTGTCGCTTTTAATCAGCGATAATTTTAAATTTTTAAAGTAATAAAATTTGACCACCTAAAATTACAACCGACAATGCTCACACCGCCCAATAAAAAAGCCCGTTTATCAAAACGAGCTTTTTTGTGCCTAAGTGTGGTTTATTCTTGTGAACCCAGCTCATCGGCAAAGGCTTTGGCAAAGCTGTCTTCGATGCTTGGTGCAGCTTCGCTGGCAGCTGGTTCGGCCGAACCACTTAACAAAGCGTCCACCTGTGCGGTCTCGGCAGCGGCATTTTGGGCTTTGCGTTGGCGATTTTGGTGATATGCCAAGCCTGTACCTGCAGGAATCAAGCGACCCACGACCACATTCTCTTTTAGACCGCTTAGGTCATCGACTTTGCCCATCACAGCAGCAGCGGTCAAGACACGAGTGGTCTCTTGGAATGACGCTGCAGAAATAAAGCTTTCGGTCGCCAAACTAGCTTTGGTGATACCCAAAAGCTGACGCTCGTATTGTACTGGGAATTTGTTATTCGCCACCAATTCGGCGTTCAATGCACGAATTTTTGAGTACTCAGCTTGGTCGCCTTTGAAGTAGCTTGAATCGCCACCGTCAAGGATTTCGACCTTGCGAAGCATCTGACGCACAATAACTTCGATGTGCTTGTCGTTGATTTTTACGCCTTGTAAGCGATAAACTTCCTGCACTTCATTGACGATATAATTTGCCAATGCCGTTTCGCCTTTTAGACGCAAAATGTCGTGCGGATTTTGTGGACCGTCAGAGATAACTTCGCCACGCTCAACCGTTTCACCTTCGAACACGTTGATTTGACGCCATTTTGGAATCAGCTCTTCGTGTACATCGCCATTTTCGTTAGTGATGATAAAGCGGTTTTTGCCTTTGGTTTCTTTGCCAAAGCTCACCACACCACTCATCTCAGCCATGATGGCATGATCTTTTGGACGGCGTGCTTCAAACAAGTCAGCCACTCGTGGCAGACCACCGGTAATATCTTTAGTGCCTGAAGTGGCTTGCGGTACACGACCCAACACCGAACCTGCAGCAACATACTCGCCATCAGCAACACGGATAATGGTGTCGTTTGGCAAGAAATACACAACTTCTTTGCCGCCTTCGGTGTCCAAAATAATCGCAGGACGCAAATCTTTGGCGATACTTGGGCGGTCTTTGCTTGCCAAAATTTCAAATGAGCTAACACCAGTCATCTCATCAACCTTAACCGTGGCAGTCATGCCATCGGTGATGTCAGCAAAGCGTGCCGTACCAGCAAACTCGGTGATGATTGGGTGGGTGTGCGGATCCCATTTGGCAATCACTTGGCCAGCTTCAACCGCATCACCATCACGCACCAGTACGCTTGAGCCATAAGGTACTTTATAACGCTCACGCTCACGGCCTTGACTATCAGCGATACCAAGCTCGGCAGAACGAGAAACAACAACCAAATGACCGTCTGCATGTTCTACGGTTTTCATGTTATGGAAACGCACCGAGCCTGTGTTGCCCACAGACACACTGTTATCCACTGACGCTGCAGACGCTGCACCACCCACGTGGAAAGTACGCATCGTCAGCTGAGTACCCGGCTCACCGATAGACTGTGCCGCCATGACGCCGACAGATTCGCCGATATTGACCAAATGACCCCGTGCCAAATCACGACCGTAACACTTGGCACAAACACCTTGAGATGATTCACAGGTGATGACCGAACGCACATACACTTCATCAATGGCATTGGCGTCTAATTTTTCGACCAAGCGTTCATCAATCAAAGTACCTGCAGCAACCACCACTTCGCCATCGGTATTAATCACATCTTTGGCAGCCACACGACCCAATACACGGTCGCCCAAGCGTTCAACGATTTCACCACCATCAATCACTGGCGTCATGCGCTGACCTGCTTCAGTGCCACAGTCGTCTTGGGTGATGACCAAGTCTTGAGCCACATCGACCAAGCGACGAGTCAAATAACCAGAGTTTGCGGTTTTTAGTGCCGTATCCGCCAGACCCTTGCGAGCACCGTGCGTTGAGATAAAGTACTGAAGCACCGTCAGACCTTCACGGAAGTTGGCTTTAATTGGCGTTTCGATAATCGAGCCGTCTGGTTTTGCCATCAAGCCACGCATACCAGCCAACTGACGAATCTGGGTTGCGCTACCACGAGCACCTGAGTCGGCCATCATATAAATGGAGTTGAACGATTTTTGGCGTTCGGTTTCACCATCAGCATTGACAACTTCGTCAGTGGATAAGTTATCCATCATTGCATTGGCGATTTTGTCTGAAGTTCTTGCCCAAATATCAACAACTTTGTTGTAGCGTTCACCAGCAGTAACAAAGCCTTGCTCAAATTGTTGCTCAATATCACGCACTTCAGCGTCGGCAGCATCGACGATTTCTTTTTTGGTCGGTGGAATAACCATGTCTTCCATACCAATTGAGATGCCTGATAAAGTTGCTTGCGCAAAGCCCAAATACATCAAGTGGTCAGCAAATAAAACCGACTCTTTGACGCCCAATTTGCGGTAGCATGAGTTGAGCAATTTTGAGATGTTTTTCTTAGTCATCTCGCTGTTGCATTCGCTAAACGCCATACCTTCAGGCATGATATTCCAGATGAGCAAGCGGCCAGCAACGGTGTCTTGTACGGTGGTACGACTGGTTTTTTCGCCAGTTTTTTCGTCCAAAACGGTCTCAGATACACGCACTTTGATTTTGGCATTGACCGACAAATCATCAGAACCGATGGCACGCAACGCTTCATTCACGGTGCTAAACACCATGCCTTCGCCTTTGGCGTTCACGCAGGCACGGCTGATATAGTACAGACCCAAAACAACGTCTTGAGATGGTACGATGATCGGCTCACCATTGGCTGGCGACAAAATGTTGTTGGTGGACATCATCAAAGCACGAGCTTCTAGCTGGGCTTCTAAGGTCAGCGGCACATGCACCGCCATTTGGTCGCCGTCAAAGTCGGCGTTAAATGCCGCACAGACCAATGGGTGCAACTGAATGGCTTTACCTTCAATCAAAACTGGCTCAAAGGCTTGCAAGCCCAAACGGTGCAAAGTCGGCGCACGGTTTAGCAATACTGGGTGTTCACGGATAACCATCGCCAACATATCCCAAACGGCCGGCTCTTCACGCTCAACCATTTTTTTGGCAGCTTTAATGGTGCTGGCAATGTTATTTTGTAACAACTTAGCATAAGTGAACGGCTTGAACAATTCTAGTGCCATTTTCTTTGGCAGACCGCACTGATGCAGGCGTAGCGTTGGGCCAACCACGATGACCGAACGGCCAGAGTAGTCCACACGCTTACCCAATAGGTTTTGACGGAAACGACCTTGCTTACCCTTGATCATATCTGCCAAAGATTTTAGCGGACGCTTGTTTGAACCTGTGATGGCTCGTCCACGGCGACCATTATCAAGCAAGGCGTCCACCGCTTCTTGCAGCATACGCTTTTCGTTACGCACGATGATGTCAGGGGCGTTTAGCTCAAGCAGGCGTTTTAGGCGGTTATTACGGTTGATCACACGGCGATACAGATCGTTCAGATCCGATGTGGCAAAACGACCGCCTTCTAGCGGTACCAAAGGACGCAAATCTGGTGGCAACACCGGCAAAACCGTCATCACCATCCATTCAGGCTTGTTGTTTGAATCACGGAAAGATTCTAGCAATTGCAAGCGTTTTGACATTTTTTTCAGCTTGGTTTCAGAGCCAGTCTGCGGAATGGCAGCACGCAGCTCGTCAATTTCGCCATCAACATCAATATCACGCAGCAAATCTTGCACCGCTTCAGCACCCATTTTGGCGACAAATTCATCGCCGTATTGCTCAAGTGCGGTGAAATATTCTTCATCGTCAAGCAGTTGGTACTTTTCAAGACTGGTCATACCCGGATCGGTAACGATGTAGCTTTCAAAATAAAGCACACGCTCAATATCACGCAAAGTAATATCCAGCAGCAAACCGATACGGCTTGGCAATGATTTTAAAAACCAAATGTGCGCCACAGGGCTGGCAAGCTCAATATGCCCCATGCGTTCACGGCGAACTTTGGCAGCGGTAACTTCAACGCCACATTTTTCGCAGATGATGCCTTGGAATTTGCGGCGTTTGTATTTGCCACACAAGCATTCAAAGTCTTTGACCGGACCAAAGATTTTGGCACAAAACAGACCGTCACGCTCTGGCTTAAAGGTGCGGTAGTTGATGGTTTCAGGCTTTTTGACTTCGCCATGTGACCAAGATTTGATCGCTTCAGGTGATGCTAGGGAAATTTGAATGCTGTCAAACTCTTTTACACCACTGTCGGCAGGGCCTTTCATGATATCTAATAAATCTTTCAAAAGGTTTCTCCGTTGTATTCGTCGTAATTTTATAGCCAACCACTCAAGGCAATGCAGGCAATGAGCGGCTGGGTAAATTTGGTCTTGGGTTCAACTTACTTTTTTTCTTTTAAGTCAATGTTGATACCCAGCGAGCGAATTTCTTTGGTCAAGACATTGAATGACTCTGGCATGCCCGGACTCATGTACTGCTCACCATCAACGATGTTTTTGTACATGCGTGTACGACCTTCAACATCGTCCGACTTCACAGTCAGCATCTCTTGCAGGGTATAAGTTGCCCCATAAGCTTCCAATGCCCAGACTTCCATCTCACCGAAACGCTGACCACCAAATTGGGCTTTACCACCCAATGGTTGCTGCGTTACCAGCGAGTACGAGCCAGTTGAACGAGCATGCATCTTGTCATCAACCAAGTGGTTCAACTTGAGCATGTACATATAGCCCACGGTAACAGGACGGTCAAATTTCTTACCAGTACGGCCATCATACAGTGTTTGCTGACCTGTGGTTGATAGACCTGCCAAACTTAGCAATTCTTTGATTTGGGTTTCTTTGGCACCATCAAAGACCGCCGTACCCATTGGTACACCGCCTTTTAGGTTTTGGCAAAGTGCCAACAAATCTTTATCGGACAAGCTGTCTAAGTCCACTTGCTCACCGCCAACTTTGTTGTAAATTTTATCCAAAAATTCACGAAGTTCGGCGATGCTGGTTTGGGCGCGCAGCATTTCGTTAATCTTATCGCCCAATCCACGAGCCGCCATGCCCAAATGCGTCTCAAGTACCTGACCGATGTTCATACGAGATGGTACGCCCAATGGGTTTAGCACGATATCAACTGGGTTGCCGTTTTCGTCATAAGGCATGTCTTCAACAGGCATAATGCGTGAAACCACACCCTTGTTACCATGACGACCCGCCATCTTATCACCCGGCTGGATACGACGCTTCACCGCCAAATACACCTTGACGATTTTTTGTACGCCATGTGCCAAATCATCGCCTTGGGTCAGTTTGCGTTTTTTCTCAGCAAATTTATTGTCGATGTCTTTTTGCTTGTCGCTCAAGAACTCGGCAATTTGACCCAAACGCTCTGACACATCTTCTTCAGCAGGCTGAATGTCCAGCAAACTTTCCAGTGGCAAATTCTCAATATCAGCAATGCTCAATACTGTGCCTGCCTTAAAGCCTGCACCACCGCTGACTTTTTTGCCATCAAGCAGGCTTAGGATACGGCTTTTTGCTGCCGCTTCAAAAATGACCAGCTCTTCTTTTAAGTCTTTGCGGTAGTTATCCAGCATCGCTTTTTCGATAGACTTGGCACGGCTATCTTTTTCTAGGCCATCACGAGTAAAGACCTGAACATCGATGACTGTACCTTTGGTTGATGATGGCACACGCAATGAAGTGTCTTTGACATCGGCGGCTTTTTCGCCAAAAATCGCACGCAATAGCTTTTCTTCTGGTGTCAGTTGGCTTTCACCTTTTGGTGTTACTTTACCGACCAAAATATCGCCAGCATCAACTTCAGCACCGATATACACGATGCCCGCTTCGTCCAAATTGGCAAGAGCAGCTTCACCAACATTTGGAATATCGCCTGTGATTTCTTCAGGGCCAAGTTTGGTATCTCGTGCCACACAAGTCAATTCCTGAATGTGAATGGTGGTAAAGCGATCTTCTTGCACCACACGCTCAGACAGCAAGATGGAGTCTTCGAAGTTGTAGCCATTCCACGGCATAAACGCCACACGCATATTTTGACCCAAAGCAAGTTCACCAAGGTCAGTCGATGGGCCATCGGCCAAAATGTCGCCACGAGCGATGGCATCGCCTTCGTTGACGATAACACGCTGGTTGATACAGGTGTTTTGGTTTGAGCGAGTGTATTTGATCAAGTTATAAATATCAATACCTGCTTCACCTGCGGTCATCTCGTCTTCATTGACACGCACGATGATTCGGCTGGCGTCCACTTCTTCGATGACACCGCCACGCTTGGCAACCACACACACGCCTGAATCACGCGCCACATGGCGTTCCATGCCTGTACCGACCAATGGCTTGTCCGAACGCAAAGTTGGTACGGCTTGGCGTTGCATGTTCGAACCCATCAAAGCACGGTTAGCATCGTCATGCTCCAAGAATGGAATCAAACTGGCCGCCACCGATACCACTTGGCGTGGCGATACGTCCATGTGCGTAACTTTGTCGCTGCTCATACGAACAGATTCGCCGTCATATCGCACGCTAACCATCTCTTCGGTCAATTCGCCATTTTCGTTCATTGGCGAGTCAGCCTGTGCAATCACCATGCCCACTTCTTCGATGGCGGAGACATATTCGATTTCATCAGTCACACGGCCATCAACGACACGGCGGTATGGCGTTTCCAAAAAGCCAAAATTGTTGGTTTTGGCAAAAGTCGCCAAAGAGTTAATCAAACCAATGTTTGGACCTTCTGGCGTTTCAATCGGACACACACGACCGTAGTGGGTTGGGTGTACGTCACGCACTTCAAAGCCAGCACGCTCACGAGTCAAACCGCCTGGGCCAAGGGCTGAAACACGGCGTTTGTGAGTAATCTCAGACAGTGGGTTGTTTTGATCCATAAATTGCGACAGCTGCGATGAACCAAAAAACTCTTTGATAGACGCTGCCACAGGTTTTGAGTTAATCAAATCTTGCGGTGATAAATTGTCAGAGTCCGCCATCGTCAGACGCTCTTTGACCGCACGCTCAACACGAGCCAAGCCAATGCGGAATTGGTTTTCGGTCATCTCACCGACCGAGCGGATACGGCGGTTGCCCAAATGGTCAATGTCATCAACTTCGCCACGGCCGTTGCGAATTTCGATCAGCTCTTTTAGCACATCAACGATGTCTTGGTTTGACAAAACACCCTGCTCACGCTGAATATCAATATCATCAGTATCGACAAAATCACGACCCAAGCGGCGGTTAAACTTCATACGACCAACATTGGACAAATCATAACGCTCTTGACTAAAGAACATTGATTCAAACAATTTTTCGGCAGTTTCTAGCGTTGGTGGCTCGCCCGGACGCATCACTTTGTAAATTTCAATCAACGCTTCTTCACGAGTCAAAACTGTATCGGCACGCAAAGTATCGGCAATAAATGAACCGTGGTCAATGTCATTGGTGAACAAAATCTTGAATGATTGGACATTGTTTTCTGCCAATTTAACCAAAGTTTCGTGGTCAATCAAGGCATTGGCACGCACCAGTACTTCGCCATTAACGATCACATCTTCGCCGATGATACGCTCGTACAGATATTCATCAGGCACGGCAAGTTTGGTCATGCCAGAATCCACGATTTGCTTGACACGGCGTGCGTTGATACGCTGACCTTGCTCAACAATCACCTTGCCTTCTGGGCTGACGATGTCAAATTGTGCCATTTCGCCTTTTAGACGGTCAGCAATCAGCTCAATTTCAAACGATTCAGTGCCTTTAAAAACTTCAACTTTTTCAAAGAATGCATCCAAAATCTGTGCCGTATCCATGCCGATGGCACGCAAAATGATGGTGGCAAGCAGCTTGCGGCGGCGGTCGATACGAGCATATACCAAATCTTTGACATCAAATTCAAAATCCAGCCACGAGCCACGATAAGGAATGATGCGAGCATTGTACAAAACCTTACCGCTAGAGTGTGATTTGCCTTTGTCGTGGTCAAAAAACACGCCTGGCGAACGATGCAACTGCGAAACGATCACACGCTCAGTACCATTGATAATAAAAGTACCGTTATCGGTCATCAAAGGAATCTCGCCCATATAGACGCTTTGTTCTCGGACATCTTTGATGGCGGTTTTGTTCTCTTTGTCTTTGATAACCAAGCGAATTTTTACACGCAGTGGTGCGGCAAAAGTCGAGCCACGCATGATACATTCACGCTCGTCAAATTCAGGCTCGCCCAAATGGTACTCAACAAACTGCAACTGTGCACTGCCAGAGTGGCTCTCAATTGGGAAAATCGATGAAAATGCCGCTTGCAGGCCGACATTGGCACGCGCTTTTGGCTTCTTATGCTCTTGCAGAAATTGCTCATAAGAATCCACTTGGATGGCAAGCAGATACGGCACATCCATGACATCTGGAAGCTTTGAAAAACTTTTGCGAATACGTTTCTTTTCGGTATAAGAATATGCCATTAAGATTCCTTAGATTAACTAAAATTATGTCGCCGCTAGGCAAACACCGCCAAAGAAATTGCCCAACTGACGGACGATTTCTAAAATCTTCTTTGCGAATCATTGCAATTCGCACAAATATGCACCCGTTTTTGAACTTTTTTTGGAAAAATCACACCGAGCAAATCATACAGACACAACAAAACGCCAAATACCCTTAGGTATTTAGCAAAAATGCTAAAAATGAATGTCTCGTTCAGCTTGCATGGGTGCGTTTGTCCTTTTGGAATGTGCTGGCCATTTTGCTCTCAAAGCTAAAACAGTTACACAAAAGGTCAAATAATAAATTATAATAAAAAAAAGCCAATAATGCAATACATTATTGGCTTTTTGGATAAATAATTTAACTGCTGGCTATGCAGCCAAAGCAATTTGGGTTAAATTATTTAAGCTCAACGCTTGCGCCAGCTTCTTCAAGCTTTTTCTTAAGCTCTTCAGCTTCAGCTTTTGATGCGCCTTCTTTAACAGTTTGTGGAGCACCTTCAACTAGGTCTTTAGCTTCTTTTAGACCTAGACCAGTAACTTCACGCACAACTTTAATTACAGCAACTTTCTTATCGCCGCCGCTGGTTAGAACAACATTGAAGTCGTCTTTTTCTTCAGCTGCTGCACCAGCGTCGCCGCCAGCTGCTGGAGCTGCTGCTAGAGCTGCTGCAGATACACCAAATTTTTCTTCCATCGCAGAGATAAGCTCAACGATTTCCATTACTGATTTTTCAGCGATTGCGTCTAGGATTTGTTCGTTAGTTAGTGACATAGCAATTATTCCTAAATAAAGGTATGAGAGTAAATAAAAGTAAAATTAAACGGTAAATTATGCCGCTTCTGATTCCATCTTGTCGCGTAGAGCAGCCAAGGTGCGAGCCAATTTGCCAGCTGCTGCTTCTTTCATTGTACCCATCAAACGAGCGATAGCTTCTTCGTAAGTTGGTAGGGTTGCTAGGCGATCGATAGATTTTGCGTCAATAAATTCACCTTCAAAAGCTGCGCCTTTGATTTCGAACTTGTCATTGGCCTTGGCAAATTCTTTGAACAAGCGTGCTGCTGCACCTGGGTGTTCGTTAGAAAATGCAATCAAAGTAGGACCAACGAATGTGTCGTTCATGCACTCAAAAGCAGTGTCTGCCAAGGCACGACGCAACAAAGTGTTACGCACGATACGCATATCAACACCTGCTTCACGAGCAGCTTTACGAAGTTCGGTCATCTGTGCTACTGCAACGCCGCGCGAGTCGGCAACTACAGCAGAGAGCGCACCTTTGGCAGCTTCATTTACTTCAGCAACAATTGCTTGTTTGTCTTGAAGATTTAGTGCCATGGGTTGTCTCCATTATTATTGCTCAATTACTAAGCAATAAGCGAATTTCACAGACATCACAAGGATATCTGCACCATTACGGCGACAAAAGTCTCACCGTCTGCGTAGGCAGGTTGCCCTATTAAATGAATCATACCTACGGTCTTAGACAGCACAACCCGTTGTGCTGAACTAATAATTTTTTAACATCATGATTGAAGACAAATGCCATCTTCAATCATGAAAAGTGCTATTATAAGCAGAATTGTATTAAAATCAAGCCAAATTGCAAGATTTAACAAAATTCACAATTACTTATTCACACGATGTGGTACTGGATCGATAGCGATACCAGGACCCATGGTGCTAGACAAAGTAATCTTCTTGATATAAATACCTTTAGAAGTTGCTGGTTTAGCACGTTTTAGATCGTTTAGCAATGCTGTTGCGTTTTGCTCGATTTGTTCGCCAGTAAAGCCAACTTGACCGATAGATGCATGGATAATACCAGCTTTATCAACACGGTATTGAGCCTGACCTGCTTTGGTATTTTTTACCGCAGTAGCAACATCAGCAGTTACTGTGCCAACTTTTGGGTTTGGCATCAAGCCGCGTGGGCCTAGGATAGTACCCAATTGACCAACCACACGCATCGCATCTGGTGAAGCAATCACTACATCAAAGTCCATGTTGCCAGCTTTGATGCTGTCAGCCAAGTCTTCAAAACCAACAACATCTGCACCTGCTTCTTTAGCAGCTTCAGCAGCAGCACCTTGGGCAAATACAGCAACACGCTTGGTTTTGCCAGTACCTGCAGGTAGGTTGGTTGCACCACGAACCACTTGGTCTGATTTGCGTGGATCAACGCCTAGATTGATAGCGATGTCGATTGACTCTTTGAACTTCACTGCTGGCAAATCATTCAAGATTGCAACCGCTTCTTCGATGGTGTACAGTTTGTTTGCATCAACACGGTCTTTGATTAGCTGTTGGCGTTTTGTTAGCTTAGCCATTATACACCCTCCACAGTGATGCCCATTGAGCGAGCAGTACCAGCAATCGTACGAACAGCTGCTTCAAGGTCAGCAGCAGTCAGATCTGCTTGTTTGGTTTTTACGATTTCTTCAAGTTGCGCACGATTAACTGTACCAACTTTTGCACTGTGTGGCGTGCTTGAACCTTTGGCAATGCCTGCTGCTTTACGCAGTAGTACCGCCGCTGGTGGCGACTTCATCACAAAAGTGAATGATTTGTCATTAAATACAGTGATAACAACAGGAATTGGCAAGCCTGGCTCAATGTTTGCAGACGCAGCATTGAACTCTTTACAAAATGCCATGATGTTTACACCTTTTTGACCCAATGCTGGACCAATCGGTGGTGATGGATTTGCCTTACCAGCAGGCACTTGTAGCTTGATGTAGCCATCAATCTTCTTTGCCATGAGAATCTCTCCGATAATGGGTGATAACGCTAAACAGCTCCCCAGTGAATAACAAGCTTTGGACACATTGCCCAAAGCCTAAGTAATCTATTATACAATAATTAATTAATCTTTTCAACCTTTGTGAATTCAAGCTCAACTTCGGTTGGTCGATTAAAGACGCTGACTGTCAAATGCAATTTGGATTTATCGTAATCGACTTTTTTCACCAAGCCTTTAAAGTCAGTGAATGGGCCATCAATAACCAGCACCTCTTCGCCCGGCTCAAAGATGGTTTTTGGACGGGGTGCATCGCCAGTTTTGTTAATGCGGTTTAAAATGCGGTCGGCTTCTACTTTGGTAATCGGTGCAGGATTTTCTGGCGTGCCACCGACAAAACCTGTGATATTTGGGCAAGATTTGACAATGTGCCAAGTGTCTTCATTCATGTCCATATTAATTAAGACATAGCCCGGGAACAATTTTTGTTGTGTGGTGCGTTTTTTGCCATCACGCATTTCGATGACTTCTTCAGTTGGCACAAGGACATCGCCGAATTTATCTGCAAATTCACTACGCTTAATACGCTCAATCAAAGAACGCTGAACTTGATTTTCGTAACCAGAGAATGCCTGAATAATATACCAACGCATGTGTATAACCTTTGAATCAATTTATTTAAACAATAAAGCTGATAATATAACTAAAAAACGAGTCCAACAACCAAATAATAATGCCGGCAATAATCATGACCAAAATGACTTGCCAAGTGTATCGCACGGTTTCGTCTTTACCCGGCCAAGTAATGCGACGCAGCTCAATGCCCGCATCTTTTAAAAGCACCTTAAACGCCGTGCCTTGGTTTGTGAAGCTTAAGCACACAAAACCAAAAACCACCAAACCAACCGTAATACCGATCTGTGTCCAGACATTATTTGCTGGTGCCCAATATCGTGGCAGATATTGAGATACCAATGTCGCCGCAATCATTGATGCAATCGCAATCAGCCACAAAAACACATCTTTTGGTGAGCGTCTTTTGGCAACCTCAACCATATTTTCTTTTGAGATTGTGATGGGCTTTTTATTGTGATTTTGACCAGATGCTGAAGTTTCAGATTGGGTTTCCAAATTGTCTTTATTATCGCTCATGCAGGGACTTGCCTTGGAATGACCAATTTTTATGAAATTAAAAGAATGGTATGAAGAATAGATGGCAGGCGATGAGGGACTCGAACCCCCAACCCTCGGATTTGGAGTCCGATGCTCTACCAATTGAGCCAATCGCCTAGGGTGTTAAGGACTGCTATTATAGCAAATATTTTGTCTTTTGCAAGCACTTTTTATCACTTTCCCCCAATTATTTTACTTTCACCCATTTTCTTATTCTCTTTTGGCTTTTAACCAAAAAAAAGACAAACCCAAATGAGTTTGCCTTTTTGTGTTTTTGGTTTGTTGAGCGTATTAGTCTTTAACGCTTGCAACAACACCAGCACCTACGGTACGACCGCCTTCACGGATAGCAAAGCGTAGACCTTTGTCCATAGCGATTGGGTGGATTAGCTCAACGCTCATCTCAACGTTATCGCCTGGCATAACCATTTCAGTGCCTTCTTGTAGGGTGATTGCACCAGTTACGTCAGTGGTACGGAAGTAGAACTGTGGACGATAGCCATTTAGGAATGGGGTGTGACGGCCACCTTCTTCTTTTGACAGTACATAGACTTCTGCGTCAAATTTGGTGTGTGGTGTGATTGAACCTGGTTTTGCCAATACTTGACCACGCTGAACTTCTTCACGCTTAGTACCACGAAGTAGGATACCACAGTTTTCACCGGCACGGCCTTCGTCTAGCAGTTTGCGGAACATTTCAACACCAGTACAGGTAGTTTTGGCAGTTGGTTTGATACCGATGATTTCGATTTCGTCACCCACTTTGATGATACCTGATTCAACACGACCAGTAACAACAGTACCACGACCAGAGATTGAGAATACGTCTTCGATTGGCATTAGGAATGACTTATCGATGTCACGCTCAGGCTCTGGGATATAGCTGTCTAGCGTGTCTAGTAGTTCTAGAACTGCTGGCTCACCGTATTTGCCATCTGAACCGTTTAGGGCTTCTAGAGCAGAACCTTTGATGATTGGAGTGTCATCACCTGGGAAGTCATAGTCAGATAGAAGTTCACGAACTTCCATTTCAACCAATTCTAGTAGCTCTTCGTCATCAACCATGTCGCACTTGTTCATGAATACCATGATGTATGGTACGCCAACCTGACGAGATAGTAGGATATGCTCACGAGTTTGTGGCATTGGGCCGTCAGTTGCTGATACAACTAGGATAGCACCGTCCATCTGTGCTGCACCAGTGATCATGTTTTTAACATAGTCAGCGTGGCCTGGGCAGTCAACGTGTGCGTAGTGACGGTTTGCAGTGTCATACTCGATGTGAGAAGTGTTAATGGTAATACCACGAGCTTTTTCTTCAGGAGCTGAGTCAATCGCAGCGTAGTCTTTTGCTTCACCACCGTGGTGCTTAGCAGCAACGGTTGCGATAGCAGCAGTTAGAGTGGTTTTACCATGGTCAACGTGACCGATGGTACCAACGTTTACGTGTGGTTTTACACGTTCAAACTTGGCCTTTGCCATGATGGTTTCCTCGATTGGTGTGCCAATTACAAAACTTGGCACAAGGTAGATTAAAAGTCAAATCACGATGCCATCTGAAAATCGCCAAATGGCATCATGCTGATTTGCTAAATGGGTGACGGATTACTCGTCATCGTCCTTAGCAGTGAATTTCTTGATGATCTCATCTGCAACATTCTTCGGTGTTTCTTGGTATTTCAAGAATTCCATTGAGTAAGTTGCACGACCTTGAGACATTGAACGCATTTGGGTTGCGTAGCCGAACATTTCAGCCAAAGGTACTTCTGCACGGATAGACTTCGTGCCACCAGGCAAGTCGTCCATGCCTTGAACCATACCACGGCGACGGTTCAAGTCGCCCATGATGTCGCCCATGTAGTCTTCTGGCGTTTCTACTTCGACCTTCATGATAGGCTCAAGCAATGCTGGGCTAGCTTGCAAGAAACCTTTTTTGAATGCCATAGAACCTGCCATCTTAAATGACAATTCGTCAGAGTCAACATCGTGGTATGAGCCATCGTACAGGGTCGCTTTAACGCCAACGACTGGATAGCCTGCGATAACGCCGTTTTTCATACGCTCTTGGATACCTTTATCAACCGCTGCGTGGTATTCTTTTGGTACGACACCACCAACGATTTCTTCGGCAAATTCGTATTCAACATCACCAGTAGGATCAAGCGGCTCTAGGCGTAGCCATACATGACCGAACTTACCACGACCACCAGTTTGGCGAACGAACTTACCTTCAACTTCCACTGATTGGCGGATAGTTTCACGATAAGCAACCTGTGGCGCACCGATGTTCGCTTCAACATTGAATTCACGCTTCATGCGGTCAACAATAATGTCAAGGTGCAACTCGCCCATACCAGAGATGATGGTTTGGCCTGATTCTTCATCAGTGCGAACACGGAATGAAGGGTCTTCTTTTGCCAAACGACCCAATGCCACTGACATTTTTTCTTGGTCGGCTTTGGTTTTTGGTTCAACTGCCAATGAAATTACTGGCTCTGGGAATTCCATACGCTCTAGTGTGATAACATTGTCGTTGTCGCACAAAGTATCACCAGTGGTTACATCTTTCATACCTACCAAGGCTGCGATGTCACCTGCACGGATTTCTTCAACTTCTTTTTGTTCGTTAGCGTGCATCTGTACGATACGGCCGATACGCTCACGCTTCATCTTAACAGGGTTATAAACGCTGTCGCCTTGTTTCACAACACCTGAGTACACACGAACGAAGGTTAGGTTACCCACATATTTGTCGTTCATGATTTTGAACGCCAATGCTGAGAACGGTGCTTCGTCAGACGCTTCACGAGAATCTTCAGTTTCGTCTTTGTCGTCTAGGATACCTTTGATGGCTTCAACATCGTTTGGTGCTGGCAAGAACTCGATCACAGCGTCAAGCATACGCTGTACGCCTTTGTTTTTAAAGGCAGAACCGCATAGCATTGGTTGGATCTCGCTGGCCAATGTACGAATACGCAGACCTGCAACGATGTCTTCTTTTGACAATTCGCCGTCTTCTAGGTATTTGTCCATCAACTCTTCTGATGCTTCGGCAGCAGCTTCGATCATGTTGGTACGCCATTCTTCAGCGACATCAACCAAGTCAGCTGGAATTTCGCCGTACTCAAACTTCATGCCTTGAGATGGCTCGTCCCAGATGATTGATTTCATTTCGATCAAATCAACCACACCAGTAAAGGTTTCTTCGGCACCCACTGGGATAACGATAGGCACTGGGTTAGCACCTAGGCGAGTTTTCATTTGCTCAACAACACGGAAGAAGTTGGCACCAGTACGGTCCATTTTGTTCACGAATGCTAGGCGTGGTACTTTATATTTGTTTGCCTGACGCCATACGGTTTCAGACTGCGGCTGTACACCACCTACCGCACAGTAAACCATACATGCACCATCAAGTACACGCATAGAGCGTTCAACTTCAACGGTAAAGTCAACGTGGCCTGGGGTGTCAATTACATTGATACGGTGTTCTTTGAATTGATTGCCCATGCCTGACCAGAATGCTGTGGTCGCAGCAGAAGTAATGGTAATACCACGCTCTTGCTCTTGTTCCATCCAGTCCATGGTAGCAGCACCATCATGCACCTCACCGATTTTGTGAGATACACCTGTGTAGAACAAAATACGCTCAGAAGTAGTGGTCTTACCAGCGTCAATGTGTGCCGAGATACCGATGTTGCGGTAGCGGCTAATAGGGGTTGTACGAGCCATAATTTTTCCTAGAAAAATTCTTTGTAATTTGGTAAATCTACTGACTGCCAGCGATGACAGCCAAGCAGATTTTGAAGTATTGTTTGGGACTTGCCCAAAAACAATCGCAAATTTGCAATGCCATCAGCCCAAAGACCGATGGTCTTACAATTAGAAGCGATAGTGTGAGAACGCTTTGTTTGCGTCTGCCATGCGGTGAACATCATCACGCTTCTTGATGGCTGCACCTTTGCCTTCTGATGCATCATTTAGCTCGCCAGCTAGGCGTAGTGCCATTGATTTTTCAGAACGCTTAGAAGCGGCATCTGCCAACCAACGCATAGCCAATGCCGTACGACGGGATGGGCGTACTTCCATTGGTACTTGATAGGTAGCACCACCAACACGGCGAGCTTTTACTTCGACCGTTGGGCGGACATTTTCTAACACTTCTTCAAAGAAAGCCACAGGATCTTCGATGTTTTTCTTGGTAGCAACTGCTTCTAGTGCACCATAAACGATTTTTTCTGCGACTGATTTTTTACCATCAACCATTACATGGTTAATGAATTTAGCGATTGTTTGGCTGCCGAATTTTGGATCTGGTAGGATTTCACGGGCAGCGACGACACGACGTCTTGGCATAATAAATTTCCTTGTTCTTCAGGATTGTCTGGTATAAAGCTAGGTTTAACCAGCCTTACTGCATGACTGGGCTTGACACACCAAACCCAAATTTCATGCAAATGAGTGTCTTAGGCTTATGCCTTAGGACGCTTAGCACCGTACTTAGAACGGCCTTGCTTACGATCTTTCACGCCTGCACAGTCAAGTGCACCACGCACAGTGTGATAACGCACACCCGGCAAGTCTTTAACACGACCGCCACGGATTAGCACAACGCTGTGCTCTTGAAGGTTGTGGCCTTCACCGCCGATGTAGCTTGATACTTCATAGCCTGAAGTTAGACGCACACGGCACACTTTACGCATGGCTGAGTTTGGTTTTTTTGGTGTAGTGGTGTAAACACGAGTACACACACCACGACGCTGTGGGCAAGCTTGCAACGCAGGAACTTTTGATTTTTCCTTAATCGTTGTGCGACCCTTGCGGATTAGCTGGTTTGTAGTTGCCATAGGGCAATTCTCTCCCGTTGTTGTTAATAATTCGCCATCAGTCAAAAATAACCGAAGTCAATTTTTGACCAATAACGCAAATCCCCTTTTTAGGGGCAATATATTATATAGCCAAATCAATAAAACTTCAAGCCATTACCACCATTAAGTTTTGGCAAAATGCAAAAAGGCGATGTTTGATCATTGTTTGTGATAATTTGATAATAATAATTTATTATCATCACTTAATTATATGGCGATTTTGGCGGCTCAATTTCAAGCATTTTATCGGCTGGCACGCTCGCAAAACTTGCCAGTGCTGTGCCAATCACTTCATCAATCAATTTATGATTATAATAAGCACCGACCGCCACCGACGCCAGCGGTAACAGCTTATGCAGCCATTTTGGGTTGAGTTTATCCAAGTTGATAAATTTGTCCAAATCGGCAAATTGCTTGGCATACAGCTGGCTTTCTTGATAACGCTGTGCCAAAGATTCCAGCTGCGTTTTGATACCTGTTTGATAAGCATTGGCAAGCAAAGTACTGCCCAGAGCCAAGGCGGTCAAAATCACCTGCTTTTCTTGCAATTTATCCAGCTTTGCCCCTGACAACACGCCATAGGCTTTTTTACTGCCTGCCTTGCCGTGCAGCGGTTTGCCATAAATCGCTGCCAGCTGATACACCGTGCGTAGCGAAACCATCAAAAGCCACGCCGTATCAAGCAGCACGCCCTTTAATCCTGTCAAGCCTGCGATGCCGCCCAAAGTTGCCAAAGCACGGTTTTGGTTGGCGATGTCTTTGGCAAAGGCGGCACGCTCATCATCGCTCATGGTGTCAAGCTGACCAAAGCGTGCATCTTTTTGTAAATCATTCATCGCCCATTTGCTCGATAAGTTGGCAACTTGATCATAAATGGCATCGCTGACCGCATCAAAACGGCTTTGGGGCAAAACCTTGGCGGATAAGGTTTGTGCCATCTCAACCTTGCTGCCCAGTAGCTGCTTGGCAAGCGATGCCGTTTGCTCATGAAAAGCATCTGGTGCAAAGTCGTCTTGCTCAATATTTACCGCTTGATATGATTTTTGGCGATTTGGCTCGGCGTGGATTGATTGGGCCAAATACGCCCCCAATTTGCCAAGTTTTGCCACCAAACCTTTTGGGTGATAATCACGGCTTGTCTTATTACTGCCTGGATTGTCAAGTAAGCTGTCTGTTGGCTTGTCTTGTGGCTGCTTGGCATTATCCAGACCATCTGCGTCGGCAGTGTTATCGGTCAGATTACTTGGCTCGCCTTTATCGCCTTGGCTGTCAAGTTTAGGCTTGCCAGATTCAGCATCGGCAGGCTTAGCAGGCTCGCTATCACGGATAATTAGCACATCAGACACCGCTTTATTATCAATATCCACCGCTGCGACAATCTTGGCATCATGCTCAGCAACGGCATCGGCAAGATTTTGCATCTGTTGCATTTGAGCATTTGACTGGCTGTTTGACTGATTGTTTGGCTCGGCGGACTGCTTAGCAGATTTGTTATTTTTTGCCATGATGATTCCTTCACTGTTTACACATTTACCATATTTATACGATATTTGCCATTGGCATTTACCAATGATTTTATCAGCCTAACACAAAATCAGCACAGCGACCAGTGTCAAAATGCACCAAAATTGTTATCAATTGTGCCAAAAACGCACAGTTTGTATGCTTTGCTTGGGCATTTATGGGGAATTTTTGGCAATTTTTTAAAAAATTTGCCATAAAACTTGATGAATTTTGCAAATAATTTGTTACAATAGCCATCATTACAACTGTAAACTTTTTGGGATAAAATTATGAAACGAGTTGTTATCACCGGCATGGGCATCGTCTCTTGTATCGGTAATGAGTTAGATGCCGTCAAAACTGCCCTAGAGCAAGGGCAATCTGGCATTCGCTTTCAGCCAGAATATGCCGAGCGTGGCTTTAAATCGCAAGTTGCTGGCAGTATCGATGCCAGCTTGTTGGACACCACAGGCATTGACCGTAAACTTAAGCGGTTTATGAGTGATGCCAGTCTGTACGCCTATGTCAGTGCTTTATCCGCCATCAAAAACGCTGGTCTGACGCTTGAGCAAATCGCTGACAATCCCCGCATTGGTGTGGTGGCAGCGTCTGGTGGTGCGTCCACGGCCGATGTTACCCATGCTGTCGATGCCATGCGTGAAAAAGGCCTTCGTGGTGTGGGTGCGATGGCAGTACCAAAAATCATGGCAAGCTCGGTATCGGCAACACTGGCAACTGGCCTAAAAATCAAGGGCGTGTCTTATTCGTTATCATCAGCCTGTGCCACATCAAGCCACTGTGTCGGTCATGCCATGGAGTTGATTCAGCTGGGCAAGGCAGACATCGTACTGGCTGGCGGCAGCGAAAGCGAACATTGGACGCAGTCGTGTATGTTTGACGCCATGGGGGCGATGAGTACGCAGTATAATGACACGCCAAGCACCGCCAGCCGTCCTTATGATGTCAGCCGTGATGGTTTTGTTATCGCAGGCGGTGGTGGTATGGTCGTCGTCGAAAGTCTGGACTCTGCTTTAGCTCGGGGTGCGACCATCTTGGCAGAAATCACAGGCTATGGGGCAACTTCAGACGGTGCTGAAATGGTCGCTCCAAGCGGCGAAGGGGCAACTCGCTGTATGCAGATTGCCCTAAATCAAGCAGGGCTTACCACTGTGGATTATATTAACAGCCACGGCACTAGCACGCCTTTGGGGGATATTACCGAGCTAAATGCCATCGCAGCTGCCTTTGGTGGTGTGGAGAATACCCCTGCCATCAGCTCAACCAAATCAATGACTGGCCACAGCCTAGGTGCGGTCGGCGTCCAAGAGCTGATTTATTGCCTACTAATGATGAATCATGACTTTATCGCACCGACCATCAATGTCAATGAACTGGACGAAGGTGCCAAACCTTTTGATATTGTTACCAAAACTCGCCAAGCGACCATCAATTCGGCGATGAGTAACAGCTTTGGTTTTGGTGGGACAAATGCCGCTTTGATTATCCAAAAATTTACTCAATAACTTTGTTCAATAAATTCGCCCAATAAATTAATTTGGCAAATTTATTCATCAAAACAATTTAACGGACAATACGGCACAATGCGGCATTACGCAAATTGCCCAAACCCAAAACGCCCCAATGACACAGATTGGGGCTTGTTTTTTGGTGGATTTGCTTTACAATTTGTCGTTTAGCGATTGTTTTGTTTGTTCTTTTGCCGATTGATACGATTATGCCCACCACCTTAATACCAAGCACGCTGACCACCAGCGAATTGACCGCACTCATCAGCCATCATTATCCTGCGTGGCAAGTGTGTTTTTTGAACAATCAACACTCGCCGATTATCGGCATTTTGCCAAAAATCAGCTGGCAACTGAATGCCTGCCAAGCAGATGACTGCCCAGTAAACACCACAACCTACACCGTCAGCACTGCCGTCCGCTGTGATGATTTGAATTATCAATCCACCACCACCGCCTGCGATTATGCGGCATTTTTGGCAGGTTTGATTGATTATTGCCAAAATTTATCCGATACACCAACAGCTCAGCAATCTGACCCAAACGCCCAATATCATCACGGCTTGATGGGCTTTGTCGGCTATGATGCCGCTGCCCACGCACTCAATCCCTGTATTGCCGTTAGCGATGAGCAGCCTGCCAGTTTTTTTGGGCATTATGATGTTTATCTTGTGCCTGCCGATGGTGGTTTTTGGCTAAATACGGCGGATAGCACTGCCCAAATTTGGGCGGACAAAACGGCACTGGTGGACAAATTAACCCAATTATCCAAGCAGCATTTGCCGCAGGCAGACGCTCTTAAACTCAAACCTGTCTGGTCAAAAGCCGAGTATCAGCACGCCTTTGACCGCTCGCAAGATTATTTGTACGCTGGCGATGGCTATCAAATCAATCTGACACAGCCTTGGCGTGCCGATACGCCTTATTTGGGCGTGCTGACGGCACACTTGCCCAGTCTGATGGCGACCAGCAACGCCCCTTTTGGTGGCTTTTTGCGACTGCCTACTTTTGAATTACTCTCGGTTTCGCCTGAGCTGTTTTTTACCTTTTATCAACAAGATGGGCACAAGCACATCATCACCAAACCCATCAAAGGCACACGCCCACGAGCCAAGGACGCATCGGCAGATAATCGACTCAAAAATGAGCTAAAAAACAGCGAAAAAGACATCGCCGAAAACTTGATGATTGTGGATCTATTACGCAATGATTTGGGCAAATACGCCATCACTGGCGGCGTCAAAACCCCCACACGCTTTGCCATCGAGAGTTTTTATAATGTGCATCACATGGTCAGCACCATCACCGCCCAGCTTCGTCCTGACTGCCACCCATTGGCGGTGCTGTTTGGCTCGCTGCCTGCAGGGTCAATCACTGGCGCACCCAAAAAACGAGCCTGCGAGATGATTGATGAAATCGAATCCATGCCACGGGGGGCGTATTGTGGTACGATGGGGTTTTTGAATTTTGATGGCACAGGGCAATTTAATGTACTTATCCGCACCGTGCAAGCCAATGCCCACACCACCAGCGTCTGGGCAGGCGGTGGCATCACCGTGCGTTCCAAAGCCCAAGACGAATACCAAGAATGCCTAGATAAAATCCAACCACTGCTTGATCAGTTATCCTAAATTATCAATTGCTCCAAATCGGTAAATTGGTTGTTGGGTTTATAGGATTTGCCCTGCTTGGCTTTGACTGTTTGGTTTTGGCTGCTTGGATTTTAACCACTTGGATTTTGATAAATAAAAACCCTTGAGCGTCGCACAAGGGTTTTGTCTTGCAATTTGTCAAATGGCTTGACAGGCAAATTGATATTTACCACCTGCCATCTGTCAGCAATGCCGATTATTCAGATTTATCGGCGGCTGGAGCAGCATCAGCTTCTGCTGGAGCGGCTGGCTCTGCCATCGCTTCGCTGGCAGTCTCGGTTGTAGCTTCAGCTGCTGGCATTTCGACAGCTGCTTGTTCGGTTGTAGCTTCAGCATTGGCTTCAGCGGTTTCAGTGGTTGCGGCAGCTTCAGGAGCGGCTTGCTCTGCCATTTCGGCGGCTGGCTCTTGCTCGGCAGCGGCATGCTCACCTGCTGGGCGTAACCACGCCGATACAGCAATCGCACCAATCATTACAAATAGTAGCACGATACCAACAAGTGCCATTGCCGATTCTTTTACTGGGTTGTTATTTGACGCATCATGTGCCATAGGTCACCTGCCTAATAAATTAAAATTGGGTTTTAGCCTAAGAGAAATTTTTCTATATTATATACCAAATTACAACTTTTTGTACAATTCCTTTTACGATTTAAGGAATTATTCTGACAATTAGCAATCTTTGACACCGTCAGCGGTATAAAATTTCTCACGCTTGGCACTGGTATTTTTTAGGCGATTTGCCAAAATACTTAATAAAATCAACAAAGCAGACAACAAAAGCACAGGATAATCACCCCACAGCATGTATGGCGTACGCCCAGTGTAACTCGGCACTTGTCCACGCAGCACGCCACGCTCAAACGGAGCAATTTGCTTAGTAATTTGCCCATGTTGGTCAATGATGGCGGTGATGCCGTTATTGGTGGTACGCACAAACCAACGCCCAGTCTCTAAGCTACGCATTTGTACCATTTGTAAATGCTGAATCGGCCCTGCCGTCGTGCCAAACCACGCATCATTTGACACCGTCAATAAAAAGTCGCTGTCGATGGCGTTTTGGCGTGTGGTCTTGGGATACGCCACTTCATAACAAATCGCCATGCCGATACGCTCGCCATGTGCCACCAAAGGCGGCTGCGTAACATCGCCACGGCTAAGGCTGACCAGCCCTTGCACGCCTTCAAGTCCAGGTAACAAATCCAATAACCCACCAAAAGGAATGTACTCACCAAATGGTACCAGCTGCTGCTTGTGGTAGGTGGAAATTTGCCCTGACTCAAACAACATCACGCTGTTATACAGTCGAAATGCCGCTTGGTCTTGGGCTGGCAAATCACGGTACAAAATCCCAGTCAGCCACGCACTGCCAGCTTGATTGGCGTGCTTGGCGATGGTTGCCATCTCATCTTCGGCTTCATCATACATCATCGGCACTGCCGCTTCTGGCCAAACCACCAAATCACGCCCCCACTCTGCCTGCGAAAGCCCGGCATAGATGCCCAAGGTCTGCACGCCAAAGCCTTCACGCCATTTAAGATCCTGCGGAATATTGCCCTGAATGAGCGACACGCTGGTGTTTTTGCCAGTCGGTGTCGTCCAAGCGATGTCCGCCCAGCAAATCAGCACCGCCAGCAGCCAAAGCACCGCCGAGATGCTCATATAGCCCAATTTTTTGCGAAAAATCTCAACCAAAGACGCCGCCAATAGCACCGCCAAAAACGACAAGCCAAACACCCCAAAAATCGGTGCAACGCCATTGAGCCAGCCAACGCCAGTAAAAGCATAGCCGACAAACAGCCAAGGAAAACCAGTCAAAAGCCAAGTTTTTAGCCATTCTTGTAGCACCCACAGGCCAGCAAAGGACAGTGGCTGGCGTGCGGTAAATCGCACAAACGCCCACGCCATCACCGCATGAAACAAGCCCATAATCACCGCCATAGCAGCAATCAGCGTCAACGCCAAATACGGCGGTACTGCCCCATATTCATGAATGGAATGATACAGCCAAAACGCCCCCACCGCCCAAGTACCAAAGCCGTACAACTCGCCCAACCAAAATGCCTGCCTGCGATTGGCAGCGTTGATTAACACAGCGTACAAAATCGCTGGCGACAGCAGTGCCAACGGATAAAACGCATACGGTGCCAAAGACAGGCTAAAAACCGCCCCTGCCACCAACGCCAGCAAACAACAAAACGCATAAGGCAATCGTGGGGCTTGGCGTGCATGCCGCTGGGACAATGTTTGGGTCATTCTTGTCATCGTTATCACATGTTTGGTTAATGATAAATTTAACTTGTTAAATATCAACAATTATTTTTTTGATTAATCCGATTTAATCAATCTGGGTTAATCAGCCTGAATCAATCCAAAGAAAACTGCATTTTGACAATAAAAATGCCGCCCAAGCACGAGCAGCATTGACATCTCAAATGGCAGCCGTTCGATGCCAAATAAGGGTTATTGGCCGCCGTCTTGGACTTCGGCATCTTGGGTGGCGGTGTCGGCAGTTTCGTCAATCTCCACACCTTCGGCAATCTGTGCATCATCGCTATCGATGGCGTTATTGGCATCAGCGGCGAATGCTTCTGGCTCGGCAGGCTGAGCAGCGGTATCGGCGACATCAGCAGTTGCCACAGCGACTGGCTCGGCAGGCTCGGCAGACATTGGCACTTCTTGTTCTTCGGCAGGTTTGTCGGCTGCTTCTTCGGTTTTTGGTGTGCAAGCGGTCAGCATCACCACCGCCGATAATGCCAAAACTTGCCAGACAGATTTTTTCATATTACCACCCCAATGGCTCATAAATGCCAAAAATGTTATCATCAAATGCGATTGATTTGCAATCGCTCCAGTATAGCATAATTTTTTGTGCAATTTGCCGACAAATCGACCAAACTTTGGTGATTTGTCGCAGTCAGCGATTCAGATACGATTTTGGCAAATTGTTGGCAATTCTTTAGCAGTTGCCATAAATTTGACAAGCCAAAACCAATTGATGTCAATTTGCCAGCCGTATCCGACCACCCAAGCAAAGCATCAGCTTAATTTGCCGTGGCATTGCTTGTATTTTAGGCCTGAGCCGCACGGACAAGGGGCGTTGCGATTGATATGCTCTGGAATAACCAGCTCATCATCAGCGATGGTACTGGCAGTCTCATTGACAGCAGGTGCTGCTGCTCCCAGTGTCAATGTTACACGCTGCACAGGCTGGCGGTTGGCAGTATCCAGATTGGCATCTGGGCTATGGCTGCCGTCCAAATTCATCTCATCATGCTCAAACATCATACGCATCTGTTCGGCTTGTAGGCGGCGTTGCTCTTCTAGAGCGGCCAGCTCTTCAGGTGTCGGCACATGCACACGAGCCAAATCCTGCACCAAATCAGACTTGATTGCCCCCATCATCGACTGAAACAGCTCAAACGATTCACGCTTGTATTCTTGCTCGGGATTTTTTTGGGCATAACTGCGTAAATGAATGCCCTTACGCAGCTGATCCATCTGCGTCAGATGCTCTTTCCAGTGGCGATCCAGACTTTGTAGCATAAAATGACGCTCAAGCTGGGCAGCCATCTCATTGCCCATCTGCTCACGGCGAGACTCGTACCGCTCGATGGCGGTCTGGACAATCTTGTCACGCAGGCCATCTTCGTCCAGTCGGCGGTCGGCATCAAGCCAGTCGTTGATTGGCATATAAAAACGGAACGCTTCTTCGATTTCGTCTTCAAGTCCGTCAATATTCCACTGATCATCGACCGAACCCGGTGGCACAAACTGATCAATCAAAGCATTATACACTTCGTGGTGCATGGCTTTGATGCCTTCTTGCAAATCCATCTCAGCCAGCAAATCATCACGCTGACTATAAATCACTTTACGCTGCTCATTGGCGATGTCATCATATTTTAGTAGGCTTTTGCGAGCATCAAAATCACGAGCTTCGACCTTGCCTTGCGCCCCTTCGATGGAGCGAGAGACCATCTTATGCTCAATCGCTTCGTCTTCTTTTAGCCCCATGGCTCGGAACATATTGGTGATGCGATCGCCTGCAAAAATCCGCATCAAATCATCTTCAAGCGATAAGAAAAATCTGGACTGACCCGGGTCGCCTTGACGGCCAGCACGACCACGCAACTGATTGTCAATGCGGCGAGATTCGTGTCGCTCTGAGCCGATGATGTGCAAGCCGCCAGCTGCCAGCACGGCATCATGACGCTTTTGCCAAGCGGCTTGGGCTTCAGCACGCATCTGCTCACTGATTTCGCCATATTGCTCAAGCTCTGCCTGCCAGTTACCGCCCAAAATAATATCCGTACCACGACCTGCCATATTGGTGGCGATGGTAACGGCTTTTGGTCTACCTGCCTGTGCGATAATCTCTGCTTCACGCTCGTGCTGCTTGGCGTTTAGGACATTGTGGGCAATGCCTTCTTGATTGAGCAAATACGACAGCTCTTCTGACGCTTCGATGGTCGCCGTACCGACCAGCACGGGCGCACCTTTGTCGGTGATTTGCTTAATCTCACGAATGATGCCCCTATATTTGCCCAATTTGGTCAAGAAAATCTGATCGTCCATATCGATACGAGCAATTGGGCGATGCGTTGGGATAATCACCACATCAAGGCCATAAGTGGACTTTAGCTCTGCCGCTTCGGTGTCCGCCGTCCCTGTCATGCCTGACAATTTGTCGTACAATCTAAAATAGTTTTGGAAAGTGGTTGTCGCCATCGTCTGGTTTTCGGCTTGAATTTGGACATTTTCTTTGGCTTCAACCGCTTGATGCAAGCCGTCCGACCAGCGGCGACCCGGCATGGTACGCCCTGTGTTTTCATCAACGATAATCACTTCGCCATCGTGGACGATGTAATGGATATTTTTGACAAACAAATGATGCGCGCGAATCGCCGCCTGAGCATGAGCAAGCAGCGGCAAGCGTGCTGGACTGTATAGGCTTTCGTTTTCGTTCAGCTCGCCAACTTCAATCAAAAACTTCTCGATTTTTTCGTAGCCTTTTTCGCTAATCTCAATGGTGCGGTTTTTTTCGTCAATCCAAAAATCGCCATCGGTATTGTCTTTATTGGCTTCTTCGTCCTTTGAACGCACCAACCGCTCGGCAATCTTATCAATCAAAGCATACAAATGTGCCGAATCTTCGGCTTGACCTGAGATAATCAGCGGCGTGCGTGCTTCGTCAATCAAAATGGAGTCAATTTCGTCAATGATACAGTAGTTGAGCGGGCGTTGTTTTTTTTCGCTTAGGCTAAACACCATATTATCACGCAGATAATCAAAGCCGTATTCGTTATTGGTACCATAAGTGATGTCGGCACGATAAGCGGCAAATTTTTCTTGGGGCGGCTGTTGGCTATAAATCACCCCAACACTCAGACCCAAAAAATCAAACAAAGGACGGTTTAGCTCGGCATCACGGCTTGCCAGATAGTCATTCACCGTTACCACATGCACGCCTTTGCCGCTGATGGCGTTCAGATAGATGGCAAGGGTCGCCATCAGCGTCTTGCCTTCACCAGTTTTCATCTCGGCAATTTTGCCTTCGTGCAAGGTCATACCACCAATCAGCTGCACATCATAATGACGCATGCCATTGACACGCAATGACGCTTCACGACAGACAGCAAACGCTTCAGGCAGCAGCTTATCTAGGCTCTCGCCTGCTTGATGGCGTTGCTGAAATTCGGTGGTTTTTTGGCGTAGTTGCTCATCGGACAACGCCTGAATGCTCGGCTCAAATGCGTTAATCTTGGCGACCACCTTACGCATTCGCTTAAGCTCTCGCTCGTTTTTGGTGCCGATGACTGTACTGATGATTTTTGTGAACATACGAAATTTTCCATTAAGAATGAATGCCTTATCCATTCTAAGTGATGTTTGCAATATGGGTTAGAATAAAATGCTCATGGTCAGTTTATTCTTTATTTACCCAAAAATCGCCCACGCTTGTCCAAGTGAGCGATTTTATCAAGTTTATCAAGATTGTCATAAAATAAAACTTTATTTTATCTATATGGATATCGATAAGCAAAAGTCAAGGCAAAGCACTGCACTTGGGCAAGTTGTGCTTGGCAAAGTTGTGCTTGGTAACTGCCATAAAATTACAACAAAATTACAATTGGGCAAATGCCTTGTCAGCGGCGGCGATGGTCTTATCCAAATCTTCATAAGTGTGTGCCGAACTCATGAATGCCGCTTCAAATGCTGATGGTGCCAAGTACACGCCTTCGTCCAGCATCGCATGGAAAAACTTGGCAAATTTGCCAGCATCACAGCGGCCGCTAACTTCGCCAAAATTACTCGGCAGCTCATCAGCAAAGAACAAACCAAACATACCGCCCACCGAACAAGCCTGAAATGCCACGCCGTGCTTGTCGGCGGCGGCTTTGAGTCCTTTGACCAAATATTGGGTTTTTTGGGTCAATGCTTCATAAAATCCTGCTTGGCATAGCTCATCAAACATCGCCTTGCCAGCACGCATCGCCAATGGATTGCCTGACAAAGTGCCTGCCTGATACACGCCGCCCAAAGGCGCGATGCACTCCATAATTTCACGCTTACCGCCAAACGCCCCCACTGGCAGCCCAGCACCGATAATTTTGCCAAAAGTCGTCAAATCTGGCGTGATGCCAAAATGTGCCTGAGCACCGCCCAAGCCAACACGAAAACCCGTCATCACTTCATCAAAAATCAGCACCGTGCCATGCTCGGTGCATAGGCGACGCAAAGTGTCGTGAAAGTCTTGGCTTGGGATAATCATGTTCATATTGCCAGCGATAGGCTCTAAGATAACGCACGCCAATTCATCGGCAAATTTGTCAAAACATGCCTGCAATGCTTCGGTGTCATTATAAGGCAAAGTGATGGTATGCTTGGCAAAATCAGCTGGCACGCCCTTGGAAGTCGGCTCGCCAATATCCAGCATGCCTGAGCCTGCCTTGACCAACAAACTGTCCGAATGCCCATGATAGCAGCCTTCAAACTTGACAATCTTATCACGGCCCGTATAGCCACGAGCCAAGCGAATCGCCGACATCGTCGCTTCGGTGCCAGAGCTGGTCATACGCAGCAAATCAATGCTTGGAACAATTTGACAAATCAAATCCGCCATCGTCGTCTCTGACGGTGTCGGCGCACCAAAAGACAAGCCATCATCGGCCGCTGCCTTAACCGCATCAATAACTTTATCGTGTGCATGCCCCAAAATCATCGGACCCCACGAGCCGACATAGTCAATGTAGGCATTGTCTTCGGTGTCGTAGATGTACGCCCCTTTGGCACGACTGACAAATACTGGCACGCCGCCCACACCAGCAAAGGCACGCACAGGCGAATTGACACCGCCAGCAATGTGGCATTTGGCGGCATTAAACAGTTTTTCGTTGGTTGGGCGAATATGAGTCATGGCTTATCCTTGTTATGCGTTTTGTTGCTTAGTGTTGCTTGTCTTTAGGCTTTTTTGACGACTGATGATTTGAGCTTCATCGCCCCAAAGCCATCAATTTTACAATCAATATCATGATCATCAGGGGCATCATAAATCAAGCGGATTGATTTTACCTTCGTGCCAACTTTAATCGGCGTGCTTGAGCCTTTAACCTTCAAATCCTTGATGACTGTAACCGCATCGCCATCGCTTAGCACATTGCCCACCGCATCTTTGATGACTGGCAAATCATCGCCATCACCAGCTTCGCCATCTTGCCACTCGTGTCCACACATCGGACAAACCAGCATCACGCCATCGGCATAGGTATAATCTTCATTACATTTTGGGCAAGCAGGTAGGCTCATCACATCACCTTGATAATCATTAATCAAAAACTTAATAAACAGCTTTATCAATCGCCAAAGTCAAACCAAAGTCAAAACTTGGGTAGCAAACAAAAGCGAAAGTAAAAACTTAACTGCTTATTGTAACCGATTTTGCCACAAGCGTGTTGAACTTTTGTAACCGCCTGCACAAAATCCGCCCAGTCGTGGCTAATTTTGGGCAAATTTTATCCATTTGTCCCAAAAATCGCCAAAAGCTGGTAAAAATTGATAAATTTTGGCAAAATTGCCCTATAATTAACAAAAATCAGCCCCATCATGATGATCAATTGATAAAAACTTTACCAAAAAATACGGAAAAATCAACAATGAACCAACCAATTAGCGAACCAACAGAACCACAATTTGGCCATTTTGTGATGAGCGGTGTCGATGCCAAAAAATTTTTACAAGGGCAAGTAACCGCCGATGTCCATAAGCTGACACAGGATTTTGTGCCGACAGCGATTTGTAATCTTAAAGGGCGTGTGCAATTTGGCCTATGGCTACAAAAAACCGAAACTGGCTTTGGCATTGTCATCAGCCAAGATATGCAAGCGGCGTTTACCGCTCATGTCAAAAAATTTGGGGCATTTTCCAAAATCGCCTTATCCGATGCCAAGCCCATTTATCCTGCAATTATCGATGGTGTGCCAAGTTTTGACACCACCGACCACGCCCAAAGCCAAGCATGGCAACAACTGAGCATCGCCCAAGGCAACTACTGGCTCACCGCTGCCACCAGCGAGCTGTATCAGCCCCAAGAGCTGCGACTGCATCAGCGTGGCGGTGTCGCCTATGACAAAGGCTGCTATCTGGGACAAGAAATCATCGCACGGCTGTATTTTAAATCCAGCCCAAAAGCCTATCTACACCGTGTGGCAGGCACAGGCACGCCGCCTGCTGCTGGTAGCGATGTCGGCAAAGTAAGCATCGTCAATAGCATCGCCACCGATACTGGCTTTGAAGCTTTGGTCATCGCTCGCCCTGATGAGTTGTCAGACTTGAGCGTTTTGGATTTGCCAAGTCCGCTGCAAGCTGCCGTTGGGCGTGATGGTTAATTTAAATCAGTTTGATTTAAATTAAAGAAATTTAATAAAAAAAATAGACTGAGAGTGGTCAGTCTATTTTTTGGTTGAATTTGCCAAAATGCTTAATCCATAAAAATTTGGCAAATTGGCTCAATCATCGTCCTGCACTTGTGGTATCAGTGTCAGCTCCAGCAAATGGATAAACCGCCCTTCGACATCAAGCACCGTAATTTGCCAATTGTCAATCTGCACCACTTCGCCTTCTAGATGACTGACAAAGCCCAACGCCTGCATCACCAAGCCGCCCATGGTATCGACATCGGCGTCATCAAAACTGCTGCCCAATATCTCATTACAATCACTAATCAAAGTCGCTGCCTGCACCAGCCACACGCCAGCCTTGTCAGGGTGTGGGACGATATTGTTAATGTCAGTATCCGCTTCAATATCGTCATGCTCATCGACAATGTCGCCGACGATTTCTTCGAGCAAATCTTCCATCGTAACCACGCCTGAAACCGAGCTAAACTCATCAACGACAACCGCCATATGCACCTGTGCCTTTTGAAAGGCTCGCAAAAGCGTATCCGAACGAGCCGTTTCGCTGATGTATAAAGGCTTACGCACCATCTTGGTCAGTTGTAGCGGCATATCTTGCCCTTCGGCATGGGCTTTGAGCAGCGGAATCAAATCCTTGACCAACAAAATGCCAACAACGGCATTATCGTCCAAACTGTCAAACACTGGATAGCGTGAATGCTCCGTCTCAAGCACCACAGCCAAAATATCAGCAAGGCTGGCATCACTGGCGATGGCGTGTACCTGCGGGCGTGGTGTCATGATTTCTCGCACCTGCGTGGCGGGCAAATCTAGCACGCCTTCTAGCATATCCACCGTGTCAGGCTCCAAAAACTGGCGTGAATCCTGCACCAATCTTAACAAATCATCTCGGGTTTCAGGGGCGGTTGATAACCAACGCTTTAGCCCACGCATTGACCAGCCACTCAAATTGTCATCAGACATAGATGGTGTAATTTAACCTCGTATTATTAAACTTATCTCATAAAATTATTAAAACATCATCACAAATACGGCACAATCCGCCCAAATCCATCGCCAAGCCCAATATGGCTAGTGCCAAATCGTGGTTTTGGCAAATCGCACCAAATGCACAATTTAGCGTATTGATGGCAATTATTCAAGGGGCTTGGCAAAATATAGCCATCATTTTGGCAGTTTATGCCAGTGTTGGCGTGCGTATTTTTAATTGAACCAATTTAATTCATCAAACTTTGACCCAACGCACCACACGAGTCTCAATGGTTTCATCATCAAGTCCTGCTTCACTGACGCACCTGCCTGCCACCGATACCTTAGCAAAGTCTGAGCCGTGCGTCTGTCCGCCTTGTATGAGCCTGTGCCACGCCGGTAAAGACAGCCCCAAATACAGCCGCTTATAGGCACAATGCCGTGGTAGCCACAACATATCCGCCAGCATATCAGGCGTGAGTCGAATGCAGTCTGGCACGCTTTTTTGGCGATTGGGATAATCTGAGCAATGCCCTGTTTGGCAGTCCAATAAGCGACACGCCACATCGGTGTATTCGGTAAAACGCACATCGTCTTCGTCCAAAAATTTGACCAAACAGCACGCACCGCAGCCATCGCACAAGGCTTCCCATTCGGCATCGTTCAGCTTGGACAGGGGGTAATTTTCCCAAAATCTGGGGCGTATCGGCGGTTTTGGTGTTTTTAGCATTGTCATCATCGTTTATCTAAAATTATTGGGCTTATTGTACCGTAAAAACGGACAAAAAACTGCTCAACTTTGCCATGGCGGATTGTTAAGTTATCCAGACAACCTTCTGACCAGACACAATTATGGGGGAATTGGCGGTAAAATCGCCCTAGATATGGCACGACTTGGCACGCCGCTAAAAGCTGTTGCCACTTTTCACGGCAACCCAACGCCCATCACTCTTGCCACCGCCGACAAATTCACCGCCAAAGTTTTGGTCGCCCACGGTGATGCTGACAGCATGGTGCCGATGTCTGCCATCGATGGACTAAAAGACGAGCTGATCGCCGCCCAAGTTGATTATCAAATCGATGTCTATGACGGTGCTAAACACGGCTTTAGCAACCCTTATGCCAATAAGCGAGCTGCTGATAACGGCATTGATTTGGCGTATCATGCCGACGCCGCTGCTGCCAGCTGGGATAAGATGGTGGCGTTTATGCGTGCCAATTTGTAGTTTATAGGCAGTTTATGGTTTATAATTGATAATATCGCAGGATAGGCGTTGTGATGATTGGCATTGTTGGCATGGCGGCGTTGCCAGTTACCATTTGTCATCATCGGTTTTATCGTGATGATTTTTAGCATATTTGAGCTAGCAAACCAATGACAAAAGCCACTGTTTTGTATCAGTGGCTTTTTGTGGTTTGATTTTTTATTTTTACCTTAGCAGCTTTATTTGGTAACTTTAGCCAGTGGCTTGATTTTGGCACTTGGTGCAAGGCTTAGGCTTGATGGTCAGACTTGACAGGAGCATTTGCCAAAATCTCGGTCAATAACTGCCAATACACGCCAACCGATGCGATATTGACCATCTCATCAGGCGAATGGGCGTTTTTGATGGTCGGTCCGATAGAAACAATGTCCATATCAGGGTGGCTTTGCTTAATCAAACCGCACTCTAAGCCAGCATGAATGCTCTTAATCTGTGGCTCATCGCCCAAAATCTTGGCGTATAATTGGCTGGTCAAAGACACAATCGCCGAATCGGTGTCTGGATTCCAGCCGACATAATCACCACTAAAGGCAACGCTTGCTCCCATGTCGCTTGTAATCTGCTGCAAGGTTTGACATATCGCCTGCTTTTGGGATTCGATCAGTGAACGAACCAATAACACGCCAAGCAGCTGCGACTCGTCAATCTTTAAAAGTCCCAATGATAGCGATGTTTCTACCGTATCCGCCAAAACTTGGCTGTGCTGCACCACGCCACTTGGCAAGGCATTAATCAGGCGGATAACCTGTGCTGTCGATGCGTCATCTAGCGTGCGTGCTGGATTGGCGGTGCTTTGCACTTTGCCGACAAAATCAGGCTCTGTCGTTTGTAGCTGAACAGTCAGCTGTGCCAGTGCGTCATTAATGGCGGCAATCAGCTCGTCTTGGCGGTCGGCGTGACAGCTGATAATCACGCCAGCTTCACGGGGAATGGCGTTTCTTAGCGTGCCGCCTTGGATATGGCTGATGGCAAATTGATTGGCAAATTTATCAGCCAGCTGTGCCAGCACCACGCCCAAAAGCTTGATGGCATTGCCACGGTTTTTGTCAATATCCAGTCCAGAATGCCCGCCACGCAAGCCTTTTATCGTCAAATCAATACTGCTATCAAAGGCATTATCCCGCCACACCAAGGGCAAGGCAACATCGGCATCGATACCGCCAGCACAGCCAACATAAATCTCGCCAATCTCTTCGGTGTCGGTATTGATCATAATTTTTGATGTCAATTCACCTGCCTGCAAGCCAAACACGCCAAACATGCCTGTCTCTTCGGTCATCGTCAAAAGCACTTCAAGCTTAGGGTGAGCCAGCGTATCGTCCGCCAGCACCGCCAAGCAGCTTGCCATACCGATGCCGTTATCCGCCCCCAAAGTCGTGCCAGTCGCCATCAGCCACGCATCATCATCGGCACGCAGTCGCAGGCGAATCGGATCACGCTCGAAGTCATGCACCGTGTCGGCATTTGCCTGTGGTACCATGTCCAGATGTGCTTGCAAGGCGATGCTGGCACGATTTTCATAGCCTTTGCTGGCGTTTTTTTGGATAATGACATTGCCCACAGCATCACGGCGTGCCGACAGACCTTGCTCGGTTGCCCATTGGACGATGTCGTTTGCCAAGGCTTCTTCGTGATGGCTGGGGTGCGGTGTGGCACAGATGCGAGCAAACCATTGCCAAAGCTGCGTTGGGGCAAAATCTTTGACAACCTGCAAATTCTGTTGATAAGCAATACTATCAAAACTCATAATTATCCTTAAATAATCACATTCAATTACATTAAATTAAAATCAAAAATCGGTCGGTAAGCATAAATTTGCAAAAATGAGTATAAATCAAAGCGGCATAAAAATAAACCGCTTTATCCAGATTGTTTATTTTGATAAAAACACCCCAAAGCTGTGCAACTTTAGGGTGAGATTTTTAATTAATTTAAATTAAAAATTTATTAAAATTCATCAAGTCAAGCAAAAACCAAATCCGCCGCCGATTGAAAGCGTGCCACCGTGCCGTCCACATCGGTCAGTTTATCCAATCCAAACAAGCCAATGCGAAAACTCTGATAATCGCTTGGCTCATCGACTTGTAGCGGCGTACCAGCGGCGATTTGTACGCCGACATTGGCAAAAGCAGCCCCTTTATGCACCGCTTCACTGGGTGCATGGCAGACCACCACGCCATAGGCTTGGGCGGCACTGTCGGCAACGCTTTGGATACCTTTGGCGTTTAGTACTGCCAAAATCTCTTTACCAAGGCGGATTTGGGCAGCTTTTAGAGTGTCATAACCGATGGCTTTGGCTTCAAGCAGCGTATCACGCAGCTGCTTAAGCCCATCGGTTGGCATCGTGGCATGATAGGCATGACCGCCATTTTCATACGCCGTCATGATATTTAGCCAAGCCTTCAAATCCAGTGCAAAGCTCGATGGCGTGCTTGCCAATACCGCCGCTTTGGCAGTCTCAGACAGCATGACAAGACCTGCACATGGCGTACTGGATAGACCTTTTTGCGGTGCTGACAGCAGCACATCAATGCCTAACGCCTTCATGTCCAGCCACACGCAGCCTGATGCAATGCAGTCAATCGCCAACACCGCCCCCACCGAGTGTGCTGCATCGCTCAACGCCTTGATATACGCATCATCAAGCATCATGCCTGACGCCGTCTCGACATGCGGTGCAAAGACGATATTTGGGCGGGCGGTTTTGATATATTCGGTCACTTGTTCAATATCGGCTGGGGCAAATTGCACCTTATCGCCACAAGTTTTGCTCTGTGCCTTAAAGACATGGCTGGATTTGGCGACGCCTGTCATATTCAAAATCTGCGTCCAGCGATAGCTAAACCAGCCATTACGCACCACCACACAATCCTTATCGGCAGCCAAGGCACGCACCACCGCTTCCATGCCCGAAGTGCCAGAACCTGGCACGATGGCGACGGCATCGGCTTGGTAGATGGATTTGAGTTCAGCGGACAAATCTCTCATTACCGCCATAAACTGTGCAGACATATGGTTTAGCGAACGGTCGGTATAAACCACAGAATATTCCAACAATCCATCTGGATCAATATCATTTCGCAATGCTGGCATCGCTTTCTCCTTAGCTTGGTTGATTTGGCTACTTGGTAAGTTTGCTAAATTTATTAAATAAAACCATTTAAATAAAATTGTTTCAATCGAATTGTTTAAATCAAATGATTTAAACCAAATGGCTTAAACGCTTAAACCGAGCAACTTCAATCAAGTTACTTAAAATACTTAAAATGAGCCACTCAGCTAAGTGATACACTGTACCAAGTCAAAACCAAAAAATCAAGCCATACACGCATTTTGGTGTATGGCTTGATGATGTTTTTGTAATTACTTGCAACTACCGCAATAATTTGGGCAATTATTAACCAAGCAATCGTTAATTAATTAGCACCTTCGGCAGTTTCGGTCGCTGCTTCGGCTGCAGCTGGAGCGGCAGCATCAGCGGCGGCATCGGTGGCAGCATCAGCAGTCGCTGCACCTGATGCTTCGGCAAAAGTCGGCTGACCGTGGTCATCAAAAATCATCTCTTCGGCTTTTGGGGCGGCTGCCAATGCCGCTTCTTGGGCAGCTTCGACACGATCAACAGCGTGTACTTTCTCGTGCTTTTCGCCACCGCAAGCACTCAAAGCCAACACAGCCGCCAATGCAGCAAGCATTACAGAAATTTTCATATCATTACTCCAAATTAAGATAGACAAACCATCAATGGGCAAATAAATGGTACGGATAGCGGTAAAATGGCCTATAAAATCCACTGCTTGAGTACAAACTCAATCACCAGTTTGGCAAGAAAACCAAAAAACCCCATGCCCAATGCCACAAAAATCCAAAAAGTTCCTGCCTTGCCTGCATTGGATTTTTTGGAAATGTCCCACATAATAAAAATCAAAAATGCAATAAATACAGGCAACAGAACATACAAACCGAGCGTGGTGATCGTCTCGTCCGACACCAAAAACAGTGTTGTCATCGCAGTCATGCTAAACACCTTTATGATAATGTATCAGCACATTATAACAATATTTATGATAACTACCAACCACCCAGCCACAATAAGCACGATATTTTTATAAAAATTTGCTAAAATAGGCATAATTTCTCGATTATCGCTGATAATCCGTATAAAATTGAACAAACTGAGCAAATTAAGCAAATTTAAAAATCGCCAAATCGCCCAAGTTTGAGCGTGCCACCACCAACCAAAGGAAGTCTTATGTCGCAAAGACACCAAAAACGCCCTTCTGCCGTCTATAAAGACGAAATCCACCGCCGCCGCACAGGGCTAAGTAGCCTGCTGTGGATGTTTGTGGGGGCATTTATCGTGGTGGCGATGGCGGTGATTTTGTATTTGTCGCCGTTGTTTGATGGTTTTCGCCAAGAAACCATTGCCGAGCCAGAAGCCCCTGTTGAGCCGATTGATACGCCAAAAACTGCGATGGAGTTTGAGTTTTATGAAGTATTGCCTGAACAAAAATTTCAAAGCATTCCTGAAGGCGTGAGCATTCAAGAACAAAAGGTCAGCACGCCGTTGCCTGAGCCTGTTACCGACTTGGTGCTAAACTCAAACAACAATCAATCTGCCGACAAGCCAGACGATGAGCCAGCGGCCACCATTGCCATTGTCGAAGAAAACCGCACTTATGATGGGCCGAGCAATCCTTTGACCTCTGACGAATCCAAGCGGGGCATCGGACAACAAAAAATCAGCCAAGGCAACTACATTTTGCAAATCAAAAGCTACCAAAATGCCGAAGATGCCGACCTAAAGCGTGCCGAAGTGCTGATGTCTGGCGTCGATGCCATTGTTATCCGCCACGAAACCAAAAACGGCAATTATCTGTATCAAGTCATCTCAGCGCCAATGAGCCACAGCGAAGCTGCCGCCGCCAGCGTGCGACTGCGTAATAACGGTATCGATTCTTTGTTGATTGAGCAGCGTTCAGCGACCGCAAGCAAGGCAGACAAAGCAGATAAAACGGACAAGGCGGACAAAGCAGATAAAGACAAATGATGTGTTTATTGAATGTATCAAATCATTAAACTGATTTAAACAAAAACCCAAAAGCAGCATTCGGCTTTTGGGTTTTGTTCATTTTGAATATGAATGACAATCTGATAATTGCCATTTTTATCCAATAAGCGATGCCCTACCTCAATATCTTGTGCTGATTGAACCAAATTCTTTATTTGTTGTCTTTTTTAAAAAAATTTTTAATAAGCTTGATATTTGAATCAAAAACAAAACCTCCTATACATAAAGATAAAAAAACAATCATAATGACTAGTGCAAAAAATATAAATCTAAAAATATAAATATTAAGGTCCAATACAGCATGTAAAATAATAAACAATACAATAGAAAGCCATGTTGCTAAAAACAGAATAACAGTTTTTTTATTCATACTTACCTTTATTTATTACAATATTTAGATGTTTTATTTTCACATATTTGTACAGCAACCCCAGCTTCAGCACCTATGCCTATAGCTGGTTGTATGGCGATTGCTCCGTTGTCATGAAAGGTGGCATTGAACTTGACGCCTAGTATAGGCACAGCAGCACCAGCTATGGCAACACACTCATTTTTAGGCTTATCTTTTCTCTCTTTTTCTTGAATATGTCTTGAATGTGTTTTTTAATTCATGCTCCGTGGAATCTTTAATGCCAAACACATCCAAAATTACACCTGTTTTTGAACCAACTGCCGTGTCAATCATTTGTGAATTTGTCTCACTTATGACGGCATTAGTCAAGCCTTCATTTTCAGCTTTAGTAAGTTGTTTAGTCTTCAAAAATATCTATATCAAAAACAGGTTTTATGCCTTTTTTCTTTTTCTCTTTCATTTTGTCTATAACATGTTGGTTAAGAACAAAACATCGATAAAAAGCATGAAGCATACATAAAAACATGACACAAAAAACTACTTTATATAGAAATATAAATCTAAAATATGCCAGTACAAACGAAATAAAAAATAAAACAAAACAGATAAGTAAGCTGATATGAAAATTTTTCAACTTGGTTTTATTTTTATAATAACTATCATTGATCGACACAATGATCTCCCACTTTCTTTGAACAAATCATTATGGCACCAGCCAAAGCTCCGCCCATAGTACCTTCTATGCCACCTGTGATAGAACCATCTGATTGCCTTTGGCGTCTGTGATGATGATACGAGTTGTGCTGGTGTCAATCAGGATGAACCAAAGCTAAAATATAGGCAATAATATACATCATAGCACACCAGCTTACGCCCAAAAGCCTGTCTGATTTGGGTACATCTTTGGCAAAATCTGTAAATGCCAAGAATTTTTTGCCAAACATAAAGCTTTTAATGGGGTGTGAAAAAGTTGTCAATACTATAAATACCAAGATGAATTTTTTAGCATCAATAAAATATGGATATGAGCTGTCAATCGCTGGAAAAATCGCCAAAATAGCATTAATTGTCAGCAGCACAGCAAGGGCAACACGCTCATTTTTTAGGCCCATCTTTTCTCTCTTTTTCTTGAATATGCCTTGAATGTGTTTTTTTAATTCATTCTCCATGAAATCTTTAAGGGGCTGTCCTAGATAACCAAACCAAATTGCCCCTAACCAATTGTTTTAAAATGAAAATTTGAGATTTAAGGTCATTATTGTTAAAACGCCATTCACACTCTTTAAGATACAGCTCAAAATGAGCTTTGGGAATACCATTAAATTTGCGTAAATGATATTTTGCTTGATTTTAAAAAATTTTTCAATGCCATTAATGTGATTTTGTTTTTATACAAAATGCGTGCTGTGATTGATTCTAATCTAACACATCATAGCTTTTGTGAAAATCTGTGTAAACAATACTGTCAGGTTCTACCTTTTCTCGTATAATGGGCAGTAAAGTGGCTAACTGTGCTGATAAATAAGTAAGTGTAAGCGGTGAAAATAATAAGTTGTTTTGTTTACATTAACCAATTGAGCTGCTGTTCTTGCAGTAACACCTGCAAGAACAGCAGCTCAATTAATTTGTTTTGTTTGTACTGACTTAGACGACTTTTTCTCATTGGGTTATTTTAACCTAAATGGAGTTTTTGGTCATTATCTAGGACAACCCCTTAAAATTTTAAAAAAACAGCTAAATTATCAAAATCATTAACTTTAGATGATTAAGCACGATGAAACAGTTTTTGCAATATAACAATCACCGCCAAAATCAGCAAACCTGCCACCAGTCCGACCACGCCTTGGTATGCCGCTTCGGTCAGCCCACCAAAAACGCCCGACAACGCCGCCAAGTCCTGTGCTTGATGGTGCAATATGTCCACGCCATGCACCAAAATCCCACCGCCAACCAAAAACATCGCCAGCGTGCCGACGACAGACAGCACTTTCATCAGCCTTGGGGCAAATGCCAACAGCAGCCGCCCCACCGCTTGGCTGGTGCTGGCTGGCTTATTTAGCAGATGCACGCCCATATCGTCCAATTTGACAATCAAGCCGACCAAACCATACACGCCCACCGTCATCAGCACCGCCACCACCGACAATGCTGCCGCCTTAGTCGCCAATGGCACTGCTGCCATCACACCCAGCGAAATCACCACAATCTCCGCCGATAGGATAAAATCGGTACGCACCGCCCCACGGATTTTGTCTTTTTCAAAGGCGACCAAATCAACCTGCTCATCGGCATTAGCTTGCAGTCGCTGGGTATGGGCGGCGTCATCGTCGTGATGCGGCAAAAGATTTGGGGCAAATTTATGCACGACTTTCTCCGCCCCTTCATAGCACAAAAACGCTCCGCCAAGCATCAGAAGCGGCGTAATTAGCCAAGCGGCCACGGCACTGATGAGCAATGCCGCTGGCACCAAAATCAGCTTGTTGATGAATGAGCCTTTTGCCACCGCCCACACCACCGCCAACTCACGATCAGCACGCACGCCAGTTACCTGCTGGGCATTGAGTGCCAAATCATCGCCCAGCACGCCTGCGGTTTTTTTGGCGGCAGCTTTTGTCATCAAGGACACATCGTCCAAGACGGTGGCAATGTCGTCAAGCAGCATTAATAAACTACCACCTGCCATAATTTCACCTTATTATCTTTTGATTTACTAATTTGTATTGAATACTTTGGCGTACATTATAATCAAGTTGGTGGTCGAATTTTGTAGCAATTTGTACAGCTTATACAGCCGTTTTTAAAGTTTATCAATCAACAAAACTTATAACCACCAAATCCCATCTGCCAAAGTTAAGGTTTTTTGGCAATCAGCACCGCCCGCTTGGGTCTGGGATAGCCTTCGAGCGTCCGACTTGGGTCATCTTTGTCCAAAAAATCGCTCAAAGAATGATAATTCATCCACGCCGTCGCACGCTGCTCATCACTGGTGGTGATGTTAATATCCACACATTTGATGTCCACAAAACCCACTTTTTGTAACCACAAAGTCAGTGCCGCCACTGATGGCAAAAAATACACATTGTTCATCATTGCATAGCGATCTTTTGGCACCAGCACCGTTTGTTCATCACCATCAACCACCAAAGTTTCTAGCACCAGCTCGCCGCCGCGTGTCAGCTGTGCCTTTAGCTGAGTTAGGCACTCAAACGGTGATGCTCGATGGTACAAAACCCCCATACAAAACACGGTATGAAACAGCCCAGCCTGCTGATTATCCTGCGGCAGCTCTTCTAGTCCCACAGGGATAAAATGAATTGGCGACTGCCCAAAGCGGTTGGTCATCGCTCCCAAAAAATGCCGTATCGCCATAAACTGATGATAAAACAGGCAAGATGGATCAATCACTACCACCGTGCTTGCCCCTTGTCCAACCATGCGAAAGCCGTGATAACCAGAGCCGCCGCCGACATCAAGCACTCGCCTGCCTGACAAATCGCTCAAATGCGGCAGCACACGATCCCATTTCAGATCACTACGCCATTCGGTATCGATATGAATCTTAGGCTGATTGCCGATGATAAAGCCGCCCTTTCGCCAAGGCATCAGATTTTTTAGTAACGCTTCACTGCGGCGATATTCGCTATGCTCAAAATCAATGCTGGCGGTAACACACGCTGTGTTCAAATCAATGGCGGTGGGAGCAACCGATGGCAGCTTATCAATCACCGACGCATAATAAGGGGCTTGGGCATAACGCTCTTTGTTTTTAATGGCGGCCAACCAGTCAGGCAGTCGCTTGAGCCACTCATAGGCGATGGGGTGATGCTGGGCAAGCTCAAATAAAGTCTGGTATAAGGCTTGTTCGGTGCGTGCGATGGTATTCATAACAATAATTTAATTTGTAATGTCTGGTGTGAAATTTTGGGAATTTTTGGTTTTGATAATTTAATAATGATTAAAAATTGGCAATGATGGACGATGGGTTTGTTTAAGATTTAAACGCCACAATTGACGCAAAATTTAAAAACATAAACCAAGTCAAACACCGCTCAAAACCTGCCTGTGCCAAGCGTGCATGATGCACATCGATGGTGTCAGTGATGAGTACATTTTCAAGGGCGTTACGCTTGCCGCTAATCTCCAGCTCGCTGTAACCATTGGCACGCTTAAAATCGTAATAGCGTTCCACTCGCCATGCGTCGTCTTGCTCATCGCTTAGATGTGTTTTTTCGGTCAAAATCAAAATACCGCCAGATGCCAGTGCATCGTGGCATTTTTTAAGCAATGCCAATCGCTGCTCAGGCGGCAAAAATTGTAAAGTTAAATTAATAATAATCATATCACATGGCCAAAAATCCATCTCGCACACATCGCCCAAAATAAAGCGAATGTCGTGCGTCGGATAATGCTCGCCCATCACCGTTTTGGCCTTATCAATCATTGGTGCTGAGATATCAACGGCATGAATCTCAAGCTCGCCTGCATCAAATTTATCCGCCAATGCAAAACTTGCCGCCCCCAACGAAGTCCCCAAGTCGTACACTCGGCTGATTTTATTGCCTTGCTCATTTGTCTGGCGAAACAGACAATGACGGCGTGCCAAAATCGGCAACATCGCCAGCATCTGCCCATAGCCGGGGACGCTGCGGCGAATCATATCAGGAAAGCACGCCACCACTTCTTCATCAAAGCTAAAGCGTGCCGACTTATCCAATGGCGTGGTAAATAAAGTGTCGTGTTTGGTGTTTGGCATGATTTGTGATACGCTAAAAGTGCCTAAAATGTGCTTATTATAGCACTGATGGCATTGATTGGTGGTAAAATTAAAACCAAAACGATTTTATTAACCACTGGCGACTGTCATCTACCCAACTAAGCCTAGCAAATCTTACGCTTTTGTTGCAAGTTGGTTGGTTTTGGCTATTGGCTGCGGTTTTGTTTTGAATTTATAGCAAAAATTCGCTAAGCTAGAGCGGTTTTATTTGACTTTTTAAGGATTTTTGATGAAATTATCAACCACTTATCTTGCTCTTGCCGTGCTTGGTGTCGGTCTTGGCAATGCTGCCATCGCCAACGATTTGCCAAATTTGAGCAATACTGAGTTTCAGCAATGTTTAAATAATCTAAAAAACAGCTCGGCATTTCGTGGCATCAGCAGCCAGACCTTTGAAGCGTATCGCCCAAGCCAGCCAGATCCCAGCGTGATTCGCTCGCTCAATTATCAACCTGAATTTAAAAAAGATGTGTGGGATTATTTGGCGTCCTTAGTGGACAGTGAGCGTGTCGAAGACGGTATCCGTGCCAAACACGAGCAAGCCGATGTGCTACGCCGCATCGAGAGCCGCTACGGTGTCAAGGGCGAGCATGTGCTTGGTGTGTGGGGCGTTGAAAGTAATTTTGGGCAAACTTTGGGCAAAAAAAATCTGTTTGACAGCCTAGCGACTTTGTCGTGCTTTGATCGCCGCCAGTCGTATTTTCGTGGTGAATTTGCCAACGCCCTAAAAATCGTCCAAAACGGCGACATTCGCCCACAGGACATGACTGGCTCATGGGCAGGGGCATTTGGGCAGACGCAGTTTATGCCGAGTACTTTTTTGAATTTGGCGGTGGATTTTGATGGTGATGGCCGCAAAGATTTGGTCAATTCTAAGGCAGATGCCTTGGCAAGCACCGCCAATTTCTTGGTAAAAAGCGGCTACCGCAGCGGCGAACCTTGGGGCTATGAAGTCCGTCTAAACGGCTATAACGGCAGCAGCGGCCGCAAAAACAAGCAAGCAATCAACTATTGGCGAGCCCAAGGCATCACTTTGCCAAACGGTCAGCCAATTCCCAACAACATGGCATCGGCGGGCTTATTATTGCCTGCTGGCAAGCATGGGCCTGCGTTCTTGGTCGGCAAAAATTTCGATGCCTTTTATGCTTATAATGCGTCCGAAAGTTACGCCCTTGCCATCGCTCATTTGTCGGATTTGATCACCAGCGAAAACACCAATACCGACTTTGCCACGCCATGGCCAACCGATGATCCCGGCATCGGCCGCCGTGAATCCAAGCAAATCCAACAAGCCCTGCTCAACGCTGGCTATGACATCGGTGCCGCCGACGGCATCATCGGTGATAACACACGCCGTGCAATCATGGATTATCAGCGAAAAGCGGGCGTTACGCCAGACGGCAGAGCAGGACAGAAGTTTTACCGCTTGATTATCTCACATGGCGGCGTGCCAAATACCGCCACGCCAACGCCTGTACAACCAGCCCAGCCAAGCTACCAAGTGCCAAACGCCGCCCCTGTGCTGTATAAGCCAACTTTAGACCCCAAAACTGTCGCTCCAATCAGCCCAGCCAGTCCAAAAACCAACACTGGCACGACCTATCGTCGCATCATCAATGCCGATGGCTCAACTTCGCTTGTGCCTGTCAAATAATCTGGTAATCAGCCAACAAATGGCGGCATTATCCGCCCAACAAAAAAGCTCAAGTTTACCGCTTGAGCTTTTTGATATTGAAATTTTAAAATTTTTCCAAATTTAATTTGGATTTCACCTAAAAACCTTACCAAACACCGTCCATCAGTCGTCTTCTGGCTCATCGTCCCATTTGGCATAGCTTTTGGCAGGGTCGATGCCTTGGCTTTTTAGATAAGCGACTTGCTCTTCTAGGGTGCGTTTTTTCTCGGCGTGGTGCATGGCATCGCTTAGGTTTTCAAATTTTTCAATTTGTTCACGCAAGGTGGTTTTTTCGCTCATTGTTGATTCCTTTTATTACTTGTTTAAATTAATCTAAAATTTAATATAAAATAAACTTACCATCAATTTTTAACATTTATCAAAAATCATTGCCCATCAAGTCGGATAAAATCGCTATCGACAAACACCATCGGCACGCCAGACAATCGGCGAGCGGTGCTTGCCACATGACCTGCCAGACTGGACGCATAAAACTTTAGCGGCACGCCCTGCTCACGGCTTGTGGTAGCGATATGAAACAGCTCCAGCAAGGATTTGACTCGCTCGGCGATGGCAGCACCCGAATCCAGCAGCGTCATCGGTACGGCTTGTTCATCTATCCACGCCTGCAAAAACTCACGAAAAAACGGATAATGCGTACAGCCAAGCACAATCACATCAATGCCCATCTGATACCAAGTGCGTGTCTGCTCAATCAACAGATTTGCCACTTGATGATCAATCGGCATACCAGACTCCACCCACGGCACCAGCATCGGCTCAAAGTGCTTATGCACCGTTACGCCTTTTGGGACGGCGGTCTGCTCAATCACTTGAGCCAAAAGTTTGCCCTGCAGCGTGGCTTGGGTGGCAAGCACAGCAATTTGGCGAGTTTTGCTAATCTGACAAGCAGGCTTGACCGCTGGCACCAGTCCCACAATCGGCACGCTGCAACGCTCACGCAAAGCACTCAAGGCGTGTGCTGATGCACTGTTACAAGCAATCACAATCAGCTTACAGCCCTGCCGACACAGCCAATCCACCGATTGTAAGGTCAAAAACAAAATCTCATCGCCAGATTTGTTGCCGTATGGGACATTTTTGGTGTCGGCATAATAAATGTAGCGTTCGTGCGGCATCAGCCGTGCCAAATGGCGAAACACCGACAGACCACCAACTCCCGAATCAAAAACCCCAATCGGTGCGGTGTTTGCGGTATTTATCGAATCTGGGTGCTGGTTGATCATAATTTTATGTCCAGTTTTTAAACTATTTCAAAATCTATTCTTTGAAATTTGTCAATTTTTGGCAAATGATAAGCTTGGTCAATGCTGCCATGAGCATTTATTCTGGGGTATTTTTGGTAAAAATGCCGTATTTAGCAACCCAGTTTTTGTGCAGGCGTAACGGTTTTTCAAATAATTGCTTGTACAAAATACAAAAAAGACCGCCCAAACACACAGCCCAAATCGTGTCTTTGATGTAAAAATCCCCATCGTCTAAATCAAAAAATGAGCCGACAGCAAATCTACCGCTTAAAAATAGCACATAGCCTACCGTTAAGTCACTTGTCCGCTCAATCGCCGCAAAATTCTTGCTTTTGTACATCATAAGTAAGCCAATCAAAGTCAAAAGCCCAATCGGCAAGCAGATGAAAAACTTACGAAAATCAACAAAAGCCATGCAGCACAACAAAACCAAGCCTACCAAAAATAGCAAAACCTTTAGCCTGTCCTTATCAGCCATTGGCGTATAAGTGTCCGAGTCTTGACTGCCATCTTGTGGCGACATACCGAATTTCCCTATCTGTTCAATTAAAATTTTGTCAATTTAAGCCAATTTTAACCAATTATTATACCAAACCACGATTAAAAATGCGGCGTTTGTGCTTATTTTTGTGTGATTTGATACACCTTGCCGCCACTTGTTAGGCGTAATGCCGTCAAGCCGTCCACTTCCACAAGCTCACCAAGCTCAACCAAATGATACATGGCATTATTCAATAGCCGTGCCGTCAAGCCAAAGCGTGTGTCAATATACAGCCGCTCCGTGCCAGCAAAATCAGCAAAATACAGCCTGTGCCTATCATCAAGACAAATCGCATCGCCATGCGTGGTGTACAGCACAATCCAATCCACGCCGCCATCTGCCACCTGCTCGACACGATTGATAAACAGCGGTGCATCAACCACGCAAATTTGGTATTTGTCAGTCGGTGTTTTTAGATAATGCACCTTTTGTCCGTCGTGCATCTCAACCCACAGCACACTGGCGAACAAATCCACCAATGACTGGCGAGTCATTTTTGCCCCTTCGTGCCACCATTCGCCATTATCGCAGATGGTAATATCAAGCGGTGAGCAATTGGTTGGCTGCCACTGATCGACAGGCGGAATTTTACGAGTAGGATTTTGGCTGATATGTTGTAAAGTCTTGGCCAAATGATTTGCTAAGTCATTATTTTTATTGATATTTTTGGCAATATCTTGGTTATTATCAGGCATAAATTTACTCGACATTTTTGATATATTTGGGATAAATTGCCCAAAATTATCAACAAAACTTGATAAAATTTGGCAGTATCTTTGTTATAATGGGTGATTTTTTGTCAAAATGCAAGCAAGGCACAAGGCAAATTGGGCGATAAAACAGCATAAAACTGGACGCAATCGGACAAAAATTCGCTCAATTTGGCAAATCTGCCGATTAATTTGGCGATTTTGTCCATTTTAAACCTGATTGGTCATTGAAAAAAACTTGCCTAATCGCCCAAGATTGTTACAATAGGCAGTATTGGGATTTTGGCAGCATTTACCCAGCTCAAATCATCGCAACTGCTCAATTTTTGCCCAATTTTGCCAGCTGACTGCCTGACAGTTTGCACGCTTTTGAATGATTTTAATTTTTATGCTATTGCTATTTTTTAAGGACATTTCATGCAAATCGAACGAGAATCTATGGAATTTGATGTGGTCATTGTCGGCGGCGGTCCTGCTGGCTTGTCGGCTGCCATTCGCCTACGCCAATTGGCCATCGCCAATGGCATGGACGAGCTGACGGTCTGCGTCATCGAAAAAGGCTCTGAATTTGGCGCTCACACGCTGTCAGGGGCGGTTATGGAAACTCGTGCCTTGGACGAGCTGTTCCCTGATTGGAAACAACGCAACGCCCCTTTGACCGTCCAAGCCAAAGAAGACCGTGTCTATGTGCTAACCAGCCAAACCAAAGCCATCACCTTGCCAAACTCAGTCGTGCCAAGCAGTATGCATAACGAAGGCAACTATATCGTCTCTTTGGGCAATGTCGTGCGTTGGCTGGCAGAGCAAGCCGAAAGTCTAGAAGTAATGATGTTCCCCGGCTTTGCTGCCAGTGATATTTTGTACCACGAAGACGGCTCAGTGCGTGGCGTGGTTACTGGTGATATGGGCGTCAATGCCAAAGGCGAGCCAAAGGCAAGTTTTGAGCCGGGCTACGAACTGGTCGCCAAATACACCATCTTTGCCGAAGGTTGCCGTGGCCATCTGGGCAAAAAACTCATCAGCCGCTTTAATCTGAATCAAGGCAAAGATACCCAGCATTACGGCATCGGACTCAAAGAGCTGTGGGAGATTGATGCTGACAAACACGAAACTGGCGTCATCATGCATGGCTCAGGCTGGCCACTGTCTGAAACTGGCTCAACAGGCGGCTGGTTTTTGTACTTTGCCGAAGATAACCAAGTCAGCTTTGGCTTGGTGGTCGATTTGTCCTATCATAACCCCAACTTGTCGCCATTTGACGAATTGCAACGCCTAAAACTACACCCAACCATTCGCCCAATCCTAGAAGGCGGCAAACGCTTATCCTACGGTGCTCGTGCGTTGGTCAAAGGCGGTCTAAACAGCTTACCTAAGCTCAGTTTTGCTGGCGGCGTGTTAATCGGCGATGATGCTGGCTTTTTGAACCCTGCCAAAATCAAAGGCACGCACACCGCCATGAAATCAGGCATGCTGGCGGCTGAGAGTATTTTTGATGCCCTAAAAGCCGGCCGCCAAGGTGATGAAGTCAGCGAATATCAGACTGCCTTTGAAAATTCTTGGCTGTTTGAAGACGCTCATCAAGCTCGCAATTTCGCCCCTGCGATGCACCGCATGGGAACTTGGCTGGGCGGTGCGTTTACCTTTGTTGAGCAAAATCTTTTGGGCGGCAAAATGCCACTGACCATTCACGACACCACGCCAGATTATAGCACGCTGGATAAGGCAGCTCACGCTTATCAGCCTGATTATCCACGAGCTGACGGCAAATTAACTTTTGATAAATTGTCCAGCGTCTTTATCTCAAACACCAACCACGCCGAAGATCAGCCCTGCCATCTGCGCTTGACTGACCCCACCGTGCCTGTGTCGGTGAATTTGCCACTGTATGCCGAGCCTGCCCAACGCTACTGCCCAGCAGGTGTTTATGAAATCGTACAAAAAGACGGCGAAGAACCCAAATTGGTGATTAACAGTCAAAACTGCGTGCATTGCAAAACTTGCGACATCAAAGACCCAGCCCAAAACATCACTTGGGTAACGCCAGAAGGCGGCGGCGGTCCAAATTATCCAAACATGTGATGTGATATTTTAAATCTATCTAAAAAAACACCCCAAAATCCAAGCGTGATTTTGGGGTGTTTTGATGCTTGAAAATTGCAGATATGCTTAAAAGTAAGAGATGATAAATTGGATAAAGCCAAATTGGGAAAACAACTTAAGTGCAACTGAACAAAACTTGCGACCAAGTACCACGCTGATAGCCCAATTTGGGCAATTTGAATAATTTAAGCAATCATTTTGGCAATTTTATAATTTTTTTCGATATATTATCTAGCCAATCGGCTTGCGGTAGCTGTGTATCAGCTCATAAGACACCATCTCCAGCATCTGGGCATCACTGTGCTTGGCACTGTGGCGAATCAGTCGTGATGGGCTGTGCATCAAGGTCTGCGACAGATCATGGGCGAATTGTGCCAAGATAAGTTTGGCATCAGCACCATCATCGATTTTATCAAGGGCTTGTTTTAGCAGAGCATCGGTTCTGGCTTGTGCCATTTGGCGGTAGTTTTGGATATGCTCTCGTGCCAGCTGCTCTTGCATCTGTGCTTCGATGTCCGCCACCAGCTGACCGACCAACAGCTCCGCTTCGACCGCTGCTTGCTTACGCTCGGCCAAATTGCCAGCAATCACATGCTGCAAATCATCGACCGAATACAGATAAACATTATCCAGCTGCTCCACCAAAGGCTCAATGTCCCTTGGTACTGCCAAATCCACAAACAGCATCGGCTGATGGCGGCGTACCTTGAGTGCTTGCTTGACCATCGCCACATCAATCAGTGCCTGCATACTGCCGCTACAACTGCTGATAATGTCCGCTTCTGGCAAGACACGAGCAAGCTCGCCCAGACCACAAAGCTCAATCTCAACCGCACGCCCTGCCTGTGCTTGCATCTGCGCCAGCTCATCGCCTAGGATTTTGGCTCGCTCGTGCGTTCGGTTACAGATGATGATTTTTTTGACGCCCAAGGCGGCGACATTGTGAGCAACCAAGCGGTTCATCTCACCAGCTGCGACCAGCAAAAAGGTCAATTCGCTAGGATTATCAAAAATCTGCGTGGCAAGTTTGGCGGTGGCAAAGCCCAGCGTTACCGCCTGAGCCCCAACCTTGGTATCACGGCGGACAGTGCGAGCGGCAGCAAATACCTGCTGTGTGAGCCAACCAAACTCACTGCTGATACCACCATGCTCTTTGGCGGTGGCGACCGCTTGGCGAATCTGCCCAAGAATCTGCGGCTCGCCCAAAATCATCGAATCTAGCCCTGCTGCCACACGCAGCCAGTGGTTTAAGGCTCGTGAGCCTTCGTAGGCGTACAAATACGGCGAAATCTCATCAAATGCCACACCCTTAAATTCAGCCAGCCACTCACCGATGGCACGCAATTTTGGCGAAATGATGCCAACAGCGTCCGTCTGCTCGTCCAGTGCATCGTCAGCGTACAGCTCATCATCGTCCAAGCCGACATACAACTCACTGCGGTTACAAGTTGAGACGATGGTGCAGCCGCTGGTCAGTGCCGCCATCTGCTCGATGGCTTGGGGCATATCCGAGCCAAACGACAGCCGCTCCCGCAATGATACGGGGGCAGTCTTATGATTGACACCGATTACAGCTAATTTCATAAAGCAACCAACAGCCAATGGCTTATTTTGTAAATTTAATACCAAGCATTCAAAGGATTACAAAATTTGTTATTATAACAGCTTTCATGACGATTGAAGCAATAAATTGCAAGTTTATTTTGCAAAAGTTTATCAAAATTCGCCCAATCACGCCCAGACAATACCCATCTTTTGATAAAAAGCAAATTTTGGGCAATTTTGCCATTTTTTATTGACCGTTTTATCATCATTGATAATCAATTGACAATCAAAAAAATCACACAATAACAGCAATTTGGGCAATTTAAAAATTTATAAAATTCAAATCCGCCCAAAACTCGCCCAAAAACGCCGCAAATCGCCACTTTACACGCATTTATCCATAATTTTTGGTATTTTTGACGGTTTTGTTTGCACTTATTTAAAATACTTTTATAATAAGCATATCTCAGCTGATTTTAGTGTCCGTGCATGAATCAATCTTGGCATCGCAATCCCCTGCTTAAGCGTTTTGGCGATACGCCCAAAGTGGCACATCGACCATTTGGTCTGTCAAAATTTCACCGCTTTGGCAAAGTCGCCATCGCTGCTGCCATCGCCGCCACGACCGTTGGCACGCCTGCTAATGCCAATGTTTTTGATCCGCTTTTAAAGATTTTGTTGCCATTTTATAAACCGACAACCAGCGAAAATGGCGATTTACCCACGCCAGCGGACGCCAATCCCACTGTCGATGCCGATAATGTTGATACCGATACGGCAGATACAGCCAGTGACGATGTCGTGCCGTCATTGCCTGACGATACCACAGACATCGATACCCCTGCTGACTCGGCGATTCCTGCGATACTGCTGGACGATACGCTGATTGCCAATGACATCGAGCCGATGCTTGACACGCCAGATTTGGACGCTCTTTTGACCGCTGAATTTGCCGCCGATCGTGGCGAGATTGCCAAGGCGTTGGCGATTTATAAGGCGGAATCCTTCAAACAAAATGCCACCAGCGTCTTTGAGCGAGCATTGTCTTTGTCCATCGAATTTGAAACGCCAAAACAATCCTTGGCATTTGCCACTGCTTGGCAAGATCGCAACCCTGAGCATATTCCTGCATGGTTTTATGTGACGCATTTGGCACTCAAAGCTGGCGAATACAAACAAGCTGCCGCCATGCTCTCGACCATTTTACACTACGACCCACGCTCGGACTTGGGGCAGATTCTCACAGGCATCATTCCCCAAAACCCAAACGACAAGCGAGCCTTGTTTTATGCCTTGCAGGGCATCAGACATGACAATGCGTCTGTCTCGGTGCTGCGTGCAGGTATTTTGATGGGGCTAAACGACTACGAAGCCGCTCGGCTGCACATTGAGCAAGCACTGGCATCTGAGCCGAATAATTTGGCATTCATCACGCTCAAATTAAACATTCTGCGTGCCGCCAATCGCATGGACGAGCTGTGGCAGTATCTGCATCAAGTTCGCAAAAAACAGCCCAAAGAAAAAGAGCTGTATCTGTACGAAGCACGCCATTTTATTGAGTCGGGCAATTTGACACAAGCATGGCAGCTACTGACCCAAGCGGTCAAAAACACCAAAGACAATGATGTAACACTGCTGGCAGCTTTGGTGGGGCTGGACAGCGGTCGTTATTTGGCGGCGGTTGAACTGCTAAAACCCTTGACCCACACCCCCAAACTTGCCAATCAAGCCCATTATTATCTGGGCATCGGCTATGAGCGTCTGGGCGATACCGTCAATGCACGCCAGCATTTTGAGCAGGTCAATGACTACGAACACGCACTGGACGCCAGCAGTAAAGTGGTTGGTTTTTATTTGGCAGAAAATAACACCGATGCCGCCATCAAAACCTTGATTCGTCTGCGTGATGAGTTTGAAGCTTATGCCACGGACAGTTATATTTTGCAAGCCGAAATTTATCTCAGACAAGACAACAAACAAAAAGCCAAAGATTTATTGACCATCGCCAACCGAGAATATCCTGACGATGACCGCTTGTTGTACGCCAGTTATCAGCTGCTCGAAAATGAGCTAGAGCCAGAAGACAAACGCCAAGCCATCAATCAGCTGCTAAAAATCGCCAGTTTCAACCCCTATTATCGGCTGGCAGATGCCAAGCTGCGTCTGGCGGATAACCCAGACGATGCCGATGCTCTGGGCGTGGCGTTAGAAGTAAGCAATATCAGCTTTGACAATCCTGATTATGACAGCCAATTACAGCTTGATGCCCTGCTGGTACTTGCCAATCACGCACTGGCACAAAACAACTACGATGCGGTGATTGACTATCTGCAAGCCCCTTATGAAGTCAGCCCAACGCTCAATGTCGGCATCACGCTGCTGCGTGCCTATCAAGGGCTGGGCGATGGCGATGCTGTACAAAAACTGCTCGCCGATTTGCAATCTCGCTTTATGGGCAATCAAGCTGGCGATGATGACAGCCAAATTTACTGATTGATGAGTTGCCGATGTTTGGATTTTTTAATTAAAATCAGTAAATTGGCTGGTTTGTCAAATGATTAAAATATTCAACTGTCAAGCCATCAAACTGGCAAATTGCCCAATGGCATTTTTATCAATTTTTAAAATCACAAATTTAAGATAACAAATCAAATTCACACGGACAATCCCATGAAAAAAATCACCGCTGCCACCGCCTTGGCACTGCTGATGAGTGCCTGTGCCAGCACCCAGCCTACCACGACCGCCGTCAGCACATTGCCTGTTGCCGAAGCACCGCTCAAATTTGCCATCACTGGCAAAATCGGCATCACCACCGTCAGCGATAATGGCAAGCAAGCTGGCAGTGCTTTTTATGCATGGTCGCAAGAAAACCAACGCTTTGGCATTGATTTGACAGGGGCATTGGGCATCGGTGCTACCCAAATCCGCTACAACGGCACGACCGCCACCTTGACCAGTGAACGCACTGGTACTATCAGTGCCGACAGCCCAGAAGATTTGCTATACACCGCCACAGGCTGGCAAGCACCGATTTCACAGCTGCCTTATTGGATTGTGGGGCGTGCCACACCAGACGATACCGATACAGCGACCGATAGCAGCGGTCGGCTGATTCGTGCGACACATGGGGCGTGGCTTGCGGTCTTTGATTATGATAAAGGCAATCAGCCATCTCGCCTACGCATCAGCCACAGCGATGGGCATAAAGTTACCCTAAGCATCACTCATCAATAGGCTCAACCATGTCATTACAGTGTTTTTCCCCTGCCAAGCTCAACTTATTTTTGCACATCACCGCCAAGCGTGCCGATGGCTACCACAATCTACAAAGCGTCTTTCGTGCCATTGATTTTGGTGATGAGCTGACCTTTACACTGGCAACAGCACAGACACCTTTGGTCACTTTAAGCGGTGCCGACACACTCACCGAGCATCTTGATGATAATTTAATCATCAAAGCCGTGCAACTGCTTGCCAAGCACTACCCCCAGCACGCCAAAGCGGTCAATATCCACCTTGACAAAAAAATCCCCACAGGTGCAGGCTTAGGCGGTGGCTCAAGCAATGCCGCCACCACACTGATTGCCCTAAATGAGCTTTGGCAGCTTGAGCTGTCGCCACAGACGCTGATGGCACTTGGCAAAACGCTGGGGGCAGATGTGCCGTTTTTTATCTTTAGCCATGCCAATCAAGCAGACGCCCACGCCCTAGGCATCGGCGATGAGCTTGAGCCATTAAACCTGCCACAAGCTCGCTATTTGCTGCTATTTCCGCCTGTACATCTGACGACAGCGGTGTTTTTTGCTCACCCTGATTTACCAAAAAACTGCCCGCTGATTGCCCCCATCGCTGAACGCTACGGCGACTATGGCGAGCAGATGACGGCAGAGTTTTGTAATGTCTTTGAGCCGATTGCCGCCCAGCATTCACCAGCGGTAAAAACGGCACTGAATTATTTACGCAGCCTTGAGCCACTGACCGCCAGCACCGCACGACTGACTGGCACGGGCAGCACCGTATTTTTGCCGATTCCTGCTCATATTGATGACGGCGTACTGACCGCATGGCAGCTGTCTGCCCCATGCCCAAGTATTATCGCTGAAAGTTTGTACTAAAAATCGCAAAACTTTGCCAAAAATCACACAAAAAATAGTTATTTTTCAACAAGTTATATAAAATTTATCAAATGTTTGTCAAAAGTGCTTGCAATCGATTAAAATTTTGGTATAATTTTTGCCCTATACAGGGGTATCGCCAAGTTGGTAAGGCATCAGGTTTTGATCCTGACATTCGTTGGTTCGAGTCCAGCTACCTCTGCCAATTTTTATCATTGATTTCACCTTTGATAATCAAGTTCGCAATCTTTAAAATTGCAACCTAGGGGTATCGCCAAGTTGGTAAGGCATCAGGTTTTGATCCTGACATTCGTTGGTTCGAGTCCAGCTACCTCTGCCAAATCCAAATCAAGCCAGTCATTATGATTGGCTTGATTTTTTTTGTGTCAATGTTTACCAAAACTCGCCGATTGAGTAGGCACGAGCAATATTTGCGAAAAATTTGCCAAAAGTGCTAAAAATTTGCCCCCAAAAGTGCTAAAATAGACACTTCACCAGCTTTATTTGTATTTTAATTTGAAAATGCGGCCAAGCACGCTTTTAAGTCGCCACGCCGCCATTTCCAAGACACACGACCACAGCGTCCGATTCGTTTTTATAGGATTTTTACCATGTCATATATGGCTGTCTTTTCAGGTAGTGCCAACCCACAACTTGCCCAAACTGTCGCCGAGCATCTGCATATCCCATTGGGTCGTGCGGACATCACTCGCTTTTCTGATGGCGAAATTGCCATCGAAATCAAAGAAAATGTGCGTGGCAAAGATGTATTTATCCTACAACCGACTTGCGCCCCAACCAACGACAACCTGATGGAAGTGGTGCTACTTGCCGATGCCCTACGCCGCTCTAGTGCTGGCCGTATCACTGCCGTCATGCCGTATTTTGGTTATGCTCGTCAAGACCGCCGCCCACGCTCGGCTCGTGTGCCTATCTCTGCCAAAGTGGTGGCGGATATGCTGTCAATCGCTGGCATCGACCGCATCATGATGGTGGATTTGCATTCTGACCAAATCCAAGGTTTCTTTGATGTGCCAGTGGACAATCTGTACGGCACGCCTGTACTATTGGGCGACCTTAAGCAACAACATTACGAAAACCTAATGGTAGTTTCGCCAGATGTCGGCGGCGTGGTACGCGCTCGTGCGATGGCAAAACTGCTTGGCGATGCCGACCTTGCCATCATTGATAAGCGTCGCGCTCGTGCCAACGAATCTCAAGTGATGCACATCATCGGTGATGTCTCTGGCCGTGATTGTGTGATTGTCGATGATATCGTTGATACCGCAGGCACGCTGTGCAAAGCCGCCCAAGCCCTAAAAGACAACGGTGCTCGCCGTGTGGTCGGCTACATCACCCACCCTGTACTGTCAGGCAAAGCCATCGAAACCATCGCCAATTCAGCGTTGGACGAGCTGGTGGTTACTGACACCATTCCGCTATCTGCCGAAGCGACTGCTTGTGCCAATATCCGCCAAGTGAGCATCGCTGCGATGATTGCCGAAGCACTTCGCCGCATCAATAACGAAGAGTCTATCAGTGCCATGTTTGAATACAGCATCTGATTTATTCTTTATCGTTGGATTGCTGATTGCTAATTTGATGATTTGATGATTTCGATTAGCAAATTGATAATGCAATTATCCGCCAAGCCCTTAGTTTTGTTGGATTTGGCGGATTTTTCATTTTTGATTGACCAAAAAAACACCGCCGATGATTGGCGGTGTTTGGTATTTATTGGTAAATTAAATTGGCAGATTAACGCATTCTGGCAATCAAATTGTCCTTTAGGATAAACTGATGATGCAACGCACCCAAAATATGCACGCCAACCAAGCCCAATAACAGCGGCCAGATAAAGCCTTTGTGCAGACCCATCAGCGTATCTGCCAGCAACTCATTTGGTACAGCCACGCCAGCAATCGGCAACACACCAAAGACATTGACCCCATAGCCTGCGTACATCGACGCCAAAAATCCTGTCAGCGGCATGGCAACCATCGCCACATACAGCAGTAGATGCACCAACAGCGACGCTTTGGCTTGCAGTGCCGACATCGGCGGTGGTGGCGGTGCTTTGGTAAAGACACGGTTAGTGATACGCAGCAGCGTCCAAATCAAAAAACTAAACCCCACCGATTTGTGCAAACTGATATAATCGTCGCCCTGCTCAATGATAATCCACGCTGCCAAAATCAATAACGCACCAATCCAATGAAAAATGCGGGCTGCCAAGTTGTATTTGTTGCTGTGTCTGCTGTTGTGTTTGCTTAAATGTGCTGCTGATTGGGTCATATTTACTTACCTATCGTGTTAAAAATTCAATCAAAATTCAATAATTTTTATCATTTATGCCATTGATACCATCTTATCGATGATGTCATGTGATGAAATCATTTGATATGGCATTGGCATGATTGATGCAATTTGTTAAATACACCATTTTATCAAACTAACTTTGGCTGTTTATGCCACAACTGTTATATTTTGTATCCAAAATTATCCAAACCGCCAACACAATTTGCCAAGTTTTTGGTAAAATCGCCAAATTATTACCCAATATAAGCAAATGTTACGCATTTTTGGAATTGTTTGCTAAAATCTGCCGTTTGGCTGGCTTTTGTGCAATTTGACTACAAAATATCGCTTGCTAACTGCCGCAAAACTTGGCAAGATATGCCAGTGAGAAACCAAAACAATTTTTAAGGCAATGATATGAATAAACAAATTTTATTAATCGAAGACGATCCAGATTTGGCGGAGCTGATTAGCGATTATTTATCGATGAATTATTATGAAGTGCATCACGCTGGCACAGGACAAGGCGGATTGGACATTTTGGAAGCCAAAGAGCGTGATATCAGCTTGATTGTGCTGGATTTGATGCTGCCTGACATGGACGGCATGCAAGTTTGCCAAAAAGTGCGTGGCTCAAAAAACACCTTGATTAACAAAGTGCCTATCGTCATGCTCACCGCCAAAGGCGACACCACCGACCGAGTGCTAGGACTGGAGATGGGTGCTGATGACTATATCGCCAAGCCATTTGAACCCAGAGAGCTGCTTGCTCGTATCCGTGCGGTGCTACGCCGCCACGAGATGCCCAACCAAGCCGATACCAATCTGGGCAGCCTAACCTTTGGCCGCTTGACGGTTTATCCTGACAGTCATGAAGTAACCATCGATGAAAAAATGGTTCGCCTGACCACGCATCAGTTCCAGCTGCTGCACTACTTTGCTACTCATGCTGGCAAAGTGCTAAACCGTGAGCAGCTGTGGCAAGCCATGCCAAATGACGACAGCTCGGAGAATATCGACCGTGCCATCGATGTGCATATCTCTCGCTTGCGGGCGTTAATCGAAGATAACCCACGCCAGCCCAAGCGTATCATCACTGTGCGTGGTGTCGGCTATCAATTCGCCACCGACCAAGTCTAAATCGCACCGAACCAAAGCCATCAAGTGTGCTGCTTGATGGCTTTGATTATTATAAATATGGGTTTTACAGATTGGCTTTCTTAATTGGTTTTTTTAACCAATCATCTTAAATGCATTGTCTTGATTGTCTAAAAGGTTGATTGTCTTTATGAATTTGGCACACCATGGTAAATTTGGCTTTCGCTCCATCTCGGCACGACTGTTTATCAGCGTGTTTTTGGCGTTATTGACCTTTACCATCGCCTTTGTGCTGTTGTCGCAATTTGCCCACAACAACTCCGATGCCGCACGCAATCGTGCCATCGCCAGCCAAATCATGAGCCAAATTGAGCCGTTTTTGGCAGAAGCACACGACTTATCTGTCAATAACAATCTGCTGCAAGCACGGTTTTCGCTGGTGGTCATCAAAAAAAGTTTTGATATTTTCGATGAAAGTCTTAATGCCAAAATCGGTCTGTACGACCCCCAAGGGCGGCTGATGCTACAAACCGAAGACACCGATTTGCCCAGCACCTTATTGCCCAATCCACCATGGGTGAGCCAAATTTTTTCGCCGCCACCGCCATATACCATCGTTGATAGCGTGCTGGGTTATTCGCTGTGGTACGAAAGCCGCTCGCCATCGCCAGAACGCCCTTTGATGGCGTGGTTTAACCTGTTTTCGGGGACGACTTTATTATTTACCATCATGTCGGCAGTGCTTTGGTGGATTTCGCACAGCATCACTTGGCGTATCAATCAGATGAGCCGCCAGATGAGCCGCTTGGGTGAAGGTGATTTTAGCGTGCGTGTCAGCGAAAATGGCAACGATGAGATTGCTGTACTGGCTCACGGCTTTAACCAATCCGCCCAAAAAATCGAACAACTGATTAATGCCAACAACCTGCTGTTGGCACACGCTTCGCACGAATTTCGCACACCCATCACTCGCATTCGTCTACAAATCGAGATGATGGACATGCTCACTCAAGGGCTGGACGCTGCCACCAAAGAAAAATTTGACAAGCGAGCGGCGGCCATCAACCGAGATTTGACGGGGCTAAATGACTTGGTTGAGAGCATTTTGTTGGTTTCACGCCTTGACGCTGGCCATGCCGTACAAGCAGCAGAGCAGGTTGATTTGTATGAATTGACTCGCCTAGAATGCCAGCATTATCCTGAAGCGACACTGATTGCCGAGCCAGTCAGCCTGATGGCACAGCCCAAACTTTTAACGCATCTGATCAGAAATCTGCTCAATAACGCCATGATTCACGGCATACCGCCGATTGAAGTGTATCTGTATCAAGCGGTGGATATGGCCGATGCCAAAATCATTCCACAAAACCTACTGGACAATTATCAGCCAGATGCTAATGATGTGCTGTGCGATGCGGCAGCAGATGACGACAACGCCAGCGATACCAAAACGCCAGCCGATTTTCTCAAGCGGCTGACTCGCACCAAAGAAAAAGACAAGCAAAAAGACAAACCGCCCTATCGCTATGCTGTGCTGTGCTTTATTGACCAAGGCAAAGGCATCGCCGAAGATAAGCGTGAAGATATTTTTAGCCCATTTGTTCGCCTAAAACAAGAAAAAAAGGGTTCGGGTTTGGGACTGTCCTTGGTTTCGCAAATCGTCGAAGCCCACAACGGCAAAATCAGCACCGACACTTGGCAGGGACACACTCGCTTTTTGGTCGTGTTGCCATTAAAAGATGCCAAAATGACGCACGGTAAATCCGCCCCAGCCACGCCAAACTGATTGGTTTTGGTTGTTGCATTGAGTTTTGCAATGGGTTGTTGCATTTGCTTGTTGTTAGTTGATTATTGTTAAATTGTTAAATTATCCCATTGTTAAATAGTCGCAAGATAACCCATTGCCATGATTGCATTGTATCACTTCGCTGTGCTTTGCTGGCATTTAGATACTGTTTACTTGGGCAAAATATGCTATAATGTAAGATTTATCTTATATTATAAAGACAATGACAATGTCCACACAATCTATGGCGTCAATGATTACGCTGTCGGCAGTGAGCAAAACTTTTGATGTCGAAAAAGATGGCAAAAAAAGCACTTTTACCGCCGTACAGCCGACCGATTTGACCGTTTATCCCAAAGAAATCTACGGCATCATCGGTGCATCAGGGGCAGGCAAATCCACCCTGATTCGCTGCATCAACTTGCTTGAGCGTCCCAGCACAGGCAAAGTCATCATCGATGGCGTGGATTTGACCGCTTTGGCAGAGCGTGAGCTGATCAATCAACGCCGCAAAATCGGCATGATTTTTCAGCACTTTAATCTGCTGCATTCACGCACAACTTTTGACAATATCGCCCTGTCGCTGGAGCTGTCTGGCACGCCAAAAGCCGCCATCGCCAAAAAGGTGAATGAACTTTTGGCACTCGTTGGTCTGACGGACAAAAAAGATGTCTATCCTGCCAACTTGTCTGGTGGTCAAAAGCAGCGTGTCGCCATCGCTCGTGCCTTAGCGTCTGATCCTAAGGTGCTACTTTGTGATGAAGCCACTTCAGCACTGGATCCTGCCACCACACAGTCAATTCTTAAGCTGCTTAAGCAAATTAACCAAACGCTTGGTATTACCATTTTGCTCATCACGCACGAGATGGACGTGGTCAAAGGCATCTGCGATAAAGTCGCTGTGATGGATAAGGGTAAGATTATCGAACAAGGGTCGGTCAGTGAAATTTTTGCCAATCCACAAACCGAACTTGCCAAGCAATTTATCCGCTCCACCTTTCATATCGGCTTGCCTGACAGCTATGTGCAAACACTGTCTGGCACGCCTGACGCTGGCAAATTGCCCGTGATTAAGTTTGAATTTACAGGCAATTCAGTGGATATGCCGCTATTTTCGCAAGCATCTAAGCAGTTTGGGGTGGAGTTTAATATTCTCACTTCACAAATGGACTATGCTGGCGGCGTGAAATTTGGCTTTACCATCGCCGAAGTCATCGGAGATGCCGACGCCATCACGCAGGCAACAGAATTTTTACACGCCCATCGGGTAAATATCGAGATACTTGGCTATGTGGGATAAGATTGTCGCAGATTTCATCAGTGAGATGCACCCTAAGATGTGGGAGATGGTCGCCCAATCGACTTGGGAAACCGTCTATATGAGCCTAGCCGCCACTGCCATTGCGGTGTTGGTTGGCTTGCCGATTGGTTTTTTGGCATTTTTGACCGACAAAGGTCGGATTTTAGAGAACCGTTTTTGTTTTGTCATTTTGGACATTATCATCAATATCGGTCGCTCGATTCCGTTTATTATTTTGTTGGTAATTTTATTGCCAGCGACTCGGCTATTGGTCGGTACAACCATCGGCACGACAGCGGCAATTGTGCCTTTGAGCGTGGCGGCGATTCCGTTTTTTGCACGCTTGACCGCCAACGCCCTGCTTGAAATCCCCACTGGCTTGACCGAAGCCGCCAAATCCATGGGGGCGACGCATTGGCAAGTGGTCAGCAAATATTATTTTGCCGAAAGTTTGCCAATTTTGATCAATGCCGTTACGCTCACGCTGGTGTCGCTCATCGGCTATTCGGCGATGGCAGGCGTGGTTGGCGGCGGCGGTTTGGGCAGTCTTGCCATCAACTACGGCAACTATCGTAACATGGTTTTTGTCAAATGGATTTCAACGATTATCATCGTGGCGATTGTAATGATTTGCCAAAAAGTCGGCGATGTGCTGGCCGCTCGAGTCGATCACCGCTGATTAAGCTGATGATTGACGGTGATGGTTTATAAATTTTGTACAAAAACACAATTTAACCAAACCATCTATTGCCCCAAACTCTGCTTTGTGCTTTAATATGATAAATTGGCCGCCCAATCTGATTGGGCGAAATCGTATTGATATGTTTTATATATTTTAAGGATTTTATCATGACATTTGGTAAATTATTTGGTATTTGTGCGTTGGCATCAAGCATCGCACTGGCAGGCTGCGGCAACAAAGCCACCGAACAACAAGCAGACCAAGCCGCTGCTGACACCCACAGCATCAAAGTGGGCGTGATGGCAGGCCCTGAGCAGGCAGTTGCCGAAGTGGCCAGTCAAATCGCCAAAGAAAAATACAACCTAGATGTGCAATTGGTCGAATTTAACGACTACGCATTGCCAAACACCGCCGTCTCAAAAGGCGACTTGGACGCCAACGCCATGCAGCACAAGCCATATTTGGATAATGATTCTAAAGAAAAAGGCTTGGATAATTTGGTTATCGTGGGTAATACTTTTGTTTATCCATTGGCAGGCTACTCAAAAACCATCAAAAGCATCGATGAGCTACAAGACGGTGCGACCATCGTTGTGCCAAACGATCCGACCAACTTGGCTCGTGCGTTGATTTTGCTTGAAAAACAAGGCCTAATCAAACTCAAAGGCAACGACAACCTAAATTCAACGACGCTAGACATCGTTGAAAATCCAAAAAATCTAAAAATCAAAGAAGTTGACACTTCAGTTGCCGTGCGTGCCATTGACGATGTGGATTTGGCAGTGGTCAATAACAACTATGCCGGTCAAGTCGGTCTAAACGCCAGCGAACATGGCGTATTCGTTGAAGACAAAGACTCACCATATGTCAATATCATCGTGGCTCGCAGCGACAACAAAGACTCTGAAGCGATCCAAAATTTCGTCAAAGCCTACCAAACTGACGAAGTAGAAGCCGAAGCGAAAAAACAATTCAAAGACGGCGTGGTCAAAGGCTGGTAATCGGCAGCCCCAATGCACGATTAAAGCACCATCAAAAATCCCCTTGATTTTTTCAAGGGGATTTTTATTTTTGCGGTTTTATCAATTTACACTAAATGAAGTTAAAGCAAATTATTTTGCTGAATTGGCATCATTTTGCTGTGCTGATTCTTTGGCATTACGCTCATCAATCTCGCTCATCGGTGTCGCTGGGACAAATTGTGCCTTATCGACATCTGCCCCACGAGTGGCGTGTTCGGTTTTTAGTGATTTGGCGACTTCTGGCGGCATGTAGTTTTCGTCATGCTTGGCAAGCACTTCACTGGCGACAAATACGCCATTTTGGAGCTCGCCTGTGGCGACCACGCCAGAATTTTCGGCAAATAAATCTGGCAACACGCCACGATAATTGACTGGCACGACCGATTTATAATCCGTAATTTTAAACTGAATGTTTAGCTGGTCTGCTGGATCACGCTTGACGCTGCCTGCCACCACCATGCCGCCAGCACGGATACGCTTGGCTTCAGGAGCTTGACCTGTGGCGATGGCGGTCGGATCAAAATAATAATCCGTCTGATGGCGAATGGCGTACAAAATCAGCCCCACCGCCACGACAGCACCGAGCAGCACCGCCAGCACCCACATCAGTTTTTTTTGTCTTGCTGCGTTCATCATTTACCCCACAAAACTTCTGCTTACATTTATCATTGATTGACTGGCAACTTGATTGCTGACAATGTCGTTTTTGCAATCGTTTGCTTGCTTTGCTGATTGATTTTTTGGATTGTTGTTTGTTTAATGTTTCATGCTTAATGTTTAAGCAATGGTTATTTAGAGCGACGCTGCTTGTTGGTCAGCCTGCCTTGCTTATGCTGGCGACTGAGCCTATCAATCGTGGCTTTGCGTTCATTTTTGGCATAAATAACCAAGCCAACAATCGCCAAAAAAGTGATGGCATAGCACGACCAAACATACACGCCATGCTCACCCATGGCGATAAATTCACCAAAAGTCTTAAAATATGGCGTCATCATGCACCCCCATCGGTGTTTTTGTTAATCAATCGGGTTACCCATGCTTTATTGACTTCTCGTGCCAAAATCAGCGAATTGGTGCGATAAATGGCAATCGCCGCCACCAAAAAATAACTGCCCAGCATCATAATCAATAGCGGTATCCACATCGACGCACTCATCTTTGGCGTCTCGGTAACGGTAAAAGTCGCCCCTTGGTGCAGCGTATTCCACCACTCGACCGAGTATTTGATAATCGGCAAATTAATCGCACCGACAATGGACAACACTGCCGCCGCCTTACCACGGTTACTGCTATGCTCAAATGCCGAAAACAGGGCAATCACCCCAGCGTACAAAAACGCCAAAATCAGCATCGAAGTTAGGCGAGCGTCCCACACCCAGTATGTACCCCAAGTTGGCTTTGCCCAGATTGAGCCTGTCAAAAGACTTAATACACAAAAAATCAGACCAATCGGTGCGATGGCTTGGGCGACGATGTTGGCGGTTTTGATTTTCCATACCAAAAAAATCACCCCAAGCACGCTCATGGCAAAATAAATGCTCATGGCAAGGCTGGCTGATGGCACATGGATAAATAAAATGCGGTAGCTGTTGCCCTGCAAATAGTCAGGCGGTGCAAAGCCCAATGCCCAAACCGTACCAACGCCGAGCAGCAACAACGCAATCGTGGCAAGGTATTTTACCCACGGCGAAAAAATGTGAAAAAAGCGTTCAGTACCAACGGTGGTCAAAAACCCCTGCCATAGGCGGTCAAAAAAGCCCATTCGGCTGGCATCTTTGGAAGCTGGGCTGTCTTTTGGCATAAATCACCTAGCTGGTCAGTCAAATGCTGACTTATCGTCAAAAATAACAAATGGCTCATTATAACACATCAGATGATTTACCCATATACTTTTGCTGGCAAAACGCAGATTTTTCGCCCAAGCTTGGGGCAATGGCTTGTAAAATCATGGATTTGTCTGCATAATAAAACATCTGTCCGATTTTCAATCTAGGTAAGGTTATGACTACTTTTAATAAAACTCGCAAATCGTCCCAACAAGTTTCTTTGGTGCTGCTTGGTACGGCAAGCCTAGGACTGGCCGCCTGCTCGCCTGCCGATGCGCCACCTGCTGAACAAGCTGCCCAAGTCGCCACTGAGCCAAATTATGCCAGTGCCGAAGCCCAAGCTCTACAAGAACAAGCTGCCGCCTTGCAAGCTCAAGCTGCTGAGCTAGAAGCACAAGCACAGCAAGCCGCCCAAGCTGCCGAACAAGGCGAAGGTGGCAACGAAGGCGAAGCAACCGCCGACAGCGGCACAAGCAGTCTGTTAGCGGCTGCCGCTGCTGGTGCTGCTGCAGGCTATGTGGCAAGCAAAATGGCCGGCAATAACGCTGCTGCCACTCAAGCATCGCAAACTGCGACCGCACCAGCCACCACCCAGCAGCCCGCCCAAAGCTCACAGCAGCAAGCCGCCAATAGCAACCGCCAATCGCTTGCCCAAGCCACTCAAGACAACAAAACTGGCACAACTCGCCAAGGCTTTGGGACAACAGGCGGCTCAAAGAGCGTGGCTTCATGAGACGCATCGCTGTAACGCCACGCCCCAACTGGCAAGATGAGATGGCACGCATCGGCTTTGATTATCACAGCATCGATGGCAATTATTGGCAAGAAGATGCCTGCTATGTGTTTGATGAGCGACAAATTGACATCATCGAAGATGCCACCAATGAGCTGCACCAAATGTATCTGCAAGCGGTTGCCCATGTCATCAAAACTGGCGATTATGCACCGCTGGGTATTGGCGATGCCGCAGCTGGCTTGATTGAAAGCAGTTTTCGCAGTCAAGCGGTCAGCCTGTACGGACGCTTTGATTTGTGTTTTGATGGCGTCAATCCGCCCAAGCTGTACGAATACAATGCTGACACGCCCACATCACTGTTTGAAGCCAGCGTCGCCCAATGGTACTGGCTTCAAGCACAGCATGGCAGTTTGGCAGGTGCGGATCAATTTAACAGCATTCACGAGCGTCTGTTGGTTGAGTTTAACGCATTAAAAAACACCGTCAATCAAGACACGCTATACCTGACTGCCGTGTCGGACAGTGTTGAAGATTTTATCACCACACGCTATCTGCAAGATGTCGCCGTCCAAGCAGGGCTACGCACCGATTATATCGACATCGGTGCTATCGGTTATCGTGCCAGTGATGGCAAATTTACCGACACGCAGGACAATGTCATTCATCATCTGTTCAAGCTATACCCTTGGGAGTGGCTGATGAATGAAGCGTTTGGTCAATATATCGCCACCGCTGGCACACGCTTTATTGAGCCTGCCTATAAGCTACTGATGAGCAACAAAGCACTGCTGGCGGTGCTGTGGCAATTGTTCCCCAATCACCCAAATCTGCTGCCAGCGAGCCTAAACGCCGCCGATATCGCAGGCGATATGGTCAAAAAACCGTTCTTTTCTCGAGAAGGTGCAAACATCAGCCTAAACTGCGATGGGCAAAATCTTGCCACAGATGGTGATTATGGCAGTGAAGGTCATATTTACCAAGCCTTTGCTCCCTTACCCAAATTCACCAACAACCAAGGGCAAACGGTCTATACCGTGCTTGGTAGCTGGATTGTTGGCCATGGTGCAGCAGGGATTGGCATTCGTGAAGACAGCACGCTGATTACCAAAGACACCAGCTTATTTGTGCCGCATGCTTTGCTTTGATTAATTGACTAAGTTTTTGGTTTAAATAAAACTGAGCAAATGGATTGATCTGTTTGTTCGGTTTTTTATAGTGAAATGATGGCGTTTGTTATTATAATCAAATCCAAACCCACATTCTTTGAGAATTTAACAAACCTTAATCAAACTCTGTCTGAAAGCGTACCGCACCATTGCTAAATAATTGAATCGATACTCTGTCCCAATAATCACCTTATTGCCGATCGGAATCACGAATCTTCATCACATTTTTATAAATGATGTTAGAAATATTTGAAATAGAATAACCATTTATTGTGCCTGTGGGTGGAAGTTTATGTATAATACCCACTTGGTCTCTATATGATAAATCAATAGAAATTATACCTTGCATGGCTTTTAAATTATAAAAAAGCACCTTAGCATCTTCAACTTTGATTAATTTAAGTGCTTCTGCTATGGCCTGATAAGGGTCTAGTGTTTCATCAACTTGTACTGGTTTAGGTCGTGGCGTGGCTTCAGCCGTGCTACAAAAATCAGCTTTTGGTCTACCCAATTACCCTGTACCTTTAAAACGAACTCGCTCTTCCCAAAGTACTCTTGGAATATGGGTTTTTTTCATTCTTCTTCGGTAAGATCACTGATGGCTTTCATAAATGTAGGAAAATCATGATCTTCGTCTGGAATGTAAACAAATTTAGCATCCAGTTCGTGATTTTTATCAAGAGTTATTCTGTAGTGATTCCATTGGTCTACAAACTTCAGGTGTTCAGCTTGCACAATTTTTTCTAGTGCTTGACCAATCTCATCATACTCATCAAAGTCAATATCAGGAAATTCACAGCTCTTTTTATTTTGATTATCAAAAAAATATAAGGATCTACCTGTAGCATCTGGGTACAAAAATCCCACACAGGTACAACTTATTGCATTGGGTGGCATGATGGAGACTAGTATATCTTTAATCTCTGCTAATTTTATTGAATCAATTATCGTTTATTACTCTCCAGTTGGTGTATTTTGCCATTTAAAACCACCAAAACTAAGTCCAGTGTTATTTCCACAACACTCTTGCAAGACATTTTGCTCAATTTCCCACAGATTTAAAATACAAAAAAAGTCCAAACCTTTCGATTTGGACTTTTTAGAATTTGGAGCGGGAAACGAGATTCGAACTCGCGACCCCAACCTTGGCAAGGTTGTGCTCTACCAACTGAGCTATTCCCGCTTGTCAGCATTCGCTGTATGGGTGCGTATTATACAGTAAATAAAACTGCCGTCAAGCGTTTTTTATAAAATTTTTGTACTTTTTTGCCACTTTTTTATTTTATCATTAAAAATCAATGAGTTATAATCGAAAAATTATCAAAAAAATTGGCAAAAATTCAAACCATTCACAAAATCAGTCCGAAAATAAGGATTTTTGTCATTTTTTACCACTTTTTACCAAAATTTATCGCCAAAGCGGTGAAAAGTTTGCCAAAATTTTAAGGCTTAAGGGGAGATTGTGAGTTTGTGATAAAAATTTGTGAATTTTTGTCGATATGTCTAGGATAAATGCCCTGCTTTGGTTTATAATCGTCGGTGTCGCCAGCTGATTTGGCATATCAACAACCCACAGGGAGTGAATGCGATGAATGCACTCAAAAAAAGCATTTTTGCGATTAGTCTAGCCGCCACCACTGCTGCACCCATTGCTGGCTGTGTCAGTACAACCAATGCTGGTGTGGTCGGTGCCAATCGCAAGCAGTTATTGCTCATCTCAAGCGATGAGATGATGCGACTGTCCAATCAGACCTACACCGAGACCATCGCCGAAGCACAAGCCAAGGGCAAACTTGACATCAATTATGCTCAAGTGCAGCGTCTGCGTAAGATTGCCCATCGCATGATACCCCAAACGGCGGTGCTACGCCCTGATGCAACTCGCTGGGATTGGACGGTGCATACCATCGCCGATAACCAAATCAACGCCTATGTGATGCCCGGCGGTAAGATTGTATTTTATACAGGGATTATTGACAGACTCAAGCTGACCGATGCAGAGATTGCCGCCATCATGGGACATGAGATGGCTCATGCCCTGCGTGAGCATGCACGAGAAAGAGCCAGTCGTGGCATGGCGACATCAGGCGTGATTAGCATTGCCGCTGCAGCGATGGGTTTGTCAGACTTTCAGACGCAGATGGTCGGACTGGCGGGTGAAATTGGGCTAAATCTGCCGCATTCACGCACCCAAGAAGCCGAAGCTGACAAAATCGGTCTGGAGCTGATGGCAAGAGCAGGCTACAACCCTAATGCTGCTGTTGTTTTGTGGCAAAAAATGCAAGCATCTGGCGATGGCAAAGTGCCACAGTTTTTGAGTACGCACCCAAGCGACGCCAAGCGTATCAAAAACTTGCAGGCACTTGTGCCGACTGTGCAGCCGCTGTATCAAGCCGCACCCAAATACTGATGCGTACGATTTGATATTTTGTATTTGATGAATGCCATTGATTTGTTAAATTAATTGATAAAAATAAATTGAATTTAACAATCAATTTAGCAGGCAAATTAACCAACAAACAGACAACAAGATGAATACACCAACCGCAACCGCTTTGACTCAAGCTCTGCAAGCACTCAGCCCCAGTCATCTGACACTGGACAACGAAAGCCACATGCACGCTGGCTATTTTGATGGCAAAGAAAGCCACTTTAAGCTAACCGTTGTCAGTTCGGCATTTGCAGGGCTGCGTCTGGCAGCACGCCACCAAAAAGTCTATGCACTGGTCAATCCACTGCTCACCAGTGCTGGTGGTACGGTACATGCCCTTGCCATTCACGCCTACACGCCAGATGAGTGGGCAGACATGGGTCAAGCACCAGACAGTCCTGTGTGTGCATCTCGTCGCTAGGCTGGCGTCTGAATTTGGTGAATTGGATTTTGGCTGAATTTTTGCCAAAATTTAGTTAATTTTGCTCACTGCTTGGGCAATTGTTTGGACAATGGCAATTTGGCAATCATTGAATGATAATTTGGTGATATGGTGCGTATTGGCATCAATATCACATCTTGGCAGGATTATGGGTGAGTGCCAAGATCAGTTTACCCATGTGTTAATCGAGAAAATTATGAAAAAACTACTCATCAGTACCGCTGCATTGCTTGCTTTGGCAGGCTGTGCCAGCACGGGCAATGTCGCACCGCAGTATATCAACCCAACAGTTTATCAAGGCTACACTTGCCCGCAGCTACAATCAGAAGTTGAACGCATCTCCGCCTTAGTTACCAAAACCAAAAATCAGCAAGTCGGCCTATCAGCATCAGGCATCGGTATCGGCATCACTGGCGGTCGTCATGGCATCTACCCAACCATCAGCCTTGGCATGGGAACAGGCGGTGGTCAGCGTGCCGCCAAAAACAACACCCTGTCTAAGCTCTACGGCGAACACGATGCGATGATTGTCGCCGCTCGCCAACAAAACTGTGCCTTTGCCCAAGGCATCAAAATCTACGGAGAATAACCGATGCGAATGCAAAATCTACTGCCTAACTGGATTTTGCAATTCGTCCAAAATCCACGCACCGCCTTATCAGATATCCAAGCTGGATTGATGATGGCGGTGCTTGTCATTCCCCAAAGTCTGGGCTATGCAGCATTGGCAGGACTACCGCCCATTATGGGACTGTATGCCGCCATCACGCCAGTGCTGGTCTATGCGTGGATTGGTGCCAGTAGCGTCTCTGCCGTTGGCCCTGTGGCGATTACCGCCATCATGACGGCAGCGGCATTGTCCGACTACGCCACTGGCAGTTTGCAATATGTCAGCCTTGCCATTGTGCTGGCTTTGATGGTTGGGACAATCTTATTTGTCGGCGGCTTGATGCGTCTTGGCTGGATTATCCAATTTGTCAGTCGTGGCGTGTCGGCAGGCTTTATCAGTGGTGCGGCGGTGCTGATTGTCATCGGACAGCTTAAGCACATCGTCGGCATACCGTTGCATGCCGATAGCTTAATTGAGCTTGCACTTGGCATTTATAACACCACCAAACCCATTCATCTGCCCACCACCTTGCTTGGCGTGAGTGCCATCGTGCTACTGCTGGTCAGTCGCTATGCCAAAAAACTGGTGTGGGGCTGGCTGGCTGGCAAACAACAAGATTTTGCCAATCGCCTGTTTGTGATTGTCCTTGTGGCGGTGTCGATTTGGCTAAGTCATCACTGGCATTTGGCCGCTTGGCAAATCAACCTTTTGCAAGCACTGCCCACTGGCCTACCCAGTGCCAGTTTGCCTGCGATTTCATTGGCCACGATTTTGACATTGCTGCCATCGGCTTTATTGATTGCCTTGATTGCGTTTATTTCGTCAAGTGCCATGTCTGCCCAGCAGGCACGGCTGCGTGATGAGCCTTATGATGCCAACAAAGAACTCTATGGGCTTGGGCTTGCCAACATCGCCAGCGGTGTGTTTGGCGGTTTTACGGTGGCAGGCGGCATCTCTCGCACCAGCCTAAACTTGTCCGTTGGGGCAAATTCTCCCCTAGCGTCCATCGTCTGTGCCATCGGCATCTTGTTGATTTTATTATTTTTTGGGCAATATTTAGAAGGTCTGCCCTACGCCATCTTAGCCGCCGTCATTATCAGCTCAAGCGTCGCCATGATTGATAGCAAAACCCTTAGCACAGCGTGGCATCAGGACAAATCAGACGCCATCTGCTTTATTATCACCTTTGGTACGGCGATTATTTTTGGGCTAAATAGCGGCTTGGTGGTGGGACTGCTTGCCAGTTTTGCAGCGATGATTTACCGCACGCATCGGGTGCATATTGCCGTGGTTGGGCGAGTTGGCGACAGTGAGCATTTTCGCAACATTTGTCGCCATCAGGCAACCACTTTTGATGGCTTGCTGCTACTGCGGATTGACGAAAGTCTGTATTTTGGTAATGCTCAATCGGTGCATGATGAACTGCTAAAACTGGCTCATGACGAAAAAATCCGCCACATTGTGCTGATTATGACAGCGGTCAATCATGTGGATTTGTCCGCCCAAGAAATGCTGTACAACTTCAACCAAGAATGCCAAAAACACCATCAAAAGCTGCATTTTGCCGAAGTCAAAGGTCCTGTGATGGACATACTAAAGCCAAGTGCGGTGTTTGCCACGCTGTCAGGGCAAGTGTTTTTGAGTGCCAACCAAGCCGTACAAAGCCTAATCGAGCCACAAAATGGGCATGATGGGCGTGCATAAGCTTATGCCAAATCACGCTTGAAACCGCCAGATACATCGGCTAAGATATGCCAAAATATCCACCCATCAATCATGGCGATGACAGCAATCCAAGGAATCAGCATGCACAACCAAATCACTCTTTATAAGCAAATCCACCCAAAACAGTGCCAAATGCTTGCCAAATTGGGCTTTAAAAGCTTGATTAATCTGCGTTTTGATGCTGAGATTGACGGTCAGCCCAAAAACAGCGACATCGCCGACAGTGCCAATGATGCTGGGCTTGACTACCACAGTTTGCCGATTGATATTGATAATATTCACCTTGCTCAAGCCCAGCATTTTGCCCAGCTGATTCACCAAGCCCCCAAGCCTGTGATGGTGTTTTGTGGCACAGGTGCTCGTGCCAAACGCTTATATCAGAGTGCTTTGATTTTAGGATTGCTTTGATTTTGACAGTTTTGAATTTTAGATTTTGGGTTCAAAGACTTTAAAAAGTTAAAAAAAATTTTGGCTGTGATGATTGATTTGCTGTTTAGTGTGGCAATTGGCAAGATTGGCAGAATTGGCGTGGCTGGCGTGCTGAAATGATTCAACCAAAAATCATTAAAAATGTTAAAATAAAAACCATTCGTCTGATTACGAATGGTTTTTTATCCGACAATTTGTCTGCGTGCTTATAGGTGTTTGTCCAACAAAGCGGCAAATTCAGACTTTGGACGACCGCCCACAACGGTATCGACACGCTCGCCATCTTTGAACACGAACAAAGTTGGGATACTGCGAATACCAAAACGAGCCGCTGACTCTGGGTTGGCATCAACATCGACTTTGACGATTTGTACACGGTCTTTGTAGTCTTCGGCAAGCTCTTCTAGCACAGGGGCGATGGCTTTACATGGGCCGCACCAAGCTGCCCAAAAATCGACCAAAACCAATTTATCATTGGCTAATACATCAGCATCAAAGCTGGCATCAGTGGCATTAATGATTGACATAATTTGCTACCTTTTAAATTTTAGGGAATGAAACGAGATTTACTAACTATTATGTGCCTTATTCCAACAAAATTCAAGACAAACGCACGGATAAAGGCATTAAAATCAAGTCGTGATATAATAACAACGCTTTTATAGCAAGGCTTGCCAAACTTTATTTAATTTATCAAACATACCGATTGAGCAAATAAAATATGACGCTATCTGATACCGACATCATACGCATGAACCAGACCGAACAACAACAAAGCGATGCGTTTTTTGGGGATTTTATCCAATCCATCACCGTCTATGAAGACGATGACATTTGGGTGCTGGATAAGCCTGCTGGCCTGCTCAGTGTCGATGGGCGACTGCTCAAAGTCAGTCTACAATCTCGGCTTTTGCGTGTCAATCCTGCCGTGCGACTCATTCACCGCTTGGATATGGACACTTCAGGGCTGATTATTTTTGCCAAATCCGCCGAAGCTCAGACGCACATCAGCAAGCAATTCATTGACCGCATTCCCCAAAAAGAATATCAAGCGGTGGTGATGGGCAGCCTGATTGATGATGACAAACAAGGCATCATCGATGTGCCAGTGCGTTATGAACCCAGCACCAAGCCACGGCACATTGTGGATATGAATTGGTCAAAGCGTGCCTTGACGCATTATCAAGTGCTACACCATGAATTACGCTGCGATAACGCTGGCAAGGCACACCCTGTCACTCGTGTCGCCCTAAAGCCCATCACAGGCAGAAGTCATCAGCTGCGAGTGCATATGACGCACATCGGCCATGTGATGATTGGCGATCCGATTTATGCCGAAGGTGTTGCCGCCGAATTGTCCCATCGGCTCAATCTGCACGCACACAAACTGCGTCTAAAACACCCCAGACACGGCGTATGGCTAGACTGGGAAAGTCCTGTGCCTTTTTGACTTGCCAGCATTTGAATGGTTTTTAAGTCCATATTTAAATTGATATTGAAATAAATCGTCAAATGGCGTTCAAAATGCGTATCAATGCCCATCAAGCCAACAAATTTACCCAAATCGCCAAACCATTCGCTGATTGATACACGCTTGGCATTGGTCAATTTGCTATCCGCTTGGCAAATTTTTGGGCGATGACACATTTTTGTACAATTACTTTGTACAATGACGCAATAATGCCTTGACACAATCTATGTTTTGACTTAATATTAGCAACACCTGCAATCACATTCTGCTGATTGCATTTTTCTTTTTCTATCCTAATGCTGTATCTATTGATTTACGCCCATTTTGGGTGATCACTCATACATTTGCCTACCTATGAATTTAACCGAACTCAAAAGAAAATCTGTTGGCGAACTATTGCAGATTGCCGAATCTATGGGTCTTGACAATATGGCTCGCAGCCGCAAACAAGACATCATCTTTGCCATCCTAAAAACCCACGCCCGCAACGGTGAGCCGATTTATGGCGATGGCGTACTTGAAATCCTGCCTGATGGCTTTGGGTTTTTGCGTTCGTCCGAAGGCTCATATTTGGCAGGCCCTGATGACATCTATGTCAGCCCAAGCCAAATTCGCCGCTTTAATCTACAAACTGGCGACTCGATCGCAGGGCAAATCCGCCCACCCAAGGACAGTGAGCGTTATTTTGCACTGCTAAAGGTCAGCGAAATTAACTTTGATACGCCAGACCGCAGCCGCCACAAGCTCATCTTTGAAAACTTAACGCCGCTATTTCCTACGCAGCAGCTGGTTTTGGAAGCAGGTAACGGCACAACCGAAGATTTGACAGGCCGCATTATCGATTTGATTGCCCCTATCGGTAAAGGACAACGCTCAATTATCGTAGCACCGCCAAAAGCTGGTAAAACCGTCCTACTACAAACCATCGCCCAAGCCATCACTCGCAATCACCCTGAATGCCACTTGATTGTTCTGCTTATCGATGAACGCCCTGAAGAAGTTACCGAGATGCAACGCACCGTGCGTGGCGAAGTCGTGGCATCGACCTTTGATGAGCCGCCACAACGCCATATCCAAGTTGCCGAGATGGTCATCGAAAAAGCCAAGCGACTGGTTGAGCATAAACAAGATGTGGTGATTTTGTTAGACTCTATCACTCGACTGGCTCGTGCGTATAATACCGTCATTCCGTCCAGCGGCAAAGTGCTGACAGGCGGCGTGGACGCCAATGCCCTTGAACGCCCAAAACGCTTTTTTGGGGCTGCTCGCAATGTCGAAGAAGGCGGCAGTCTGACCATCATCAGCACCGCACTCATTGACACTGGCTCAAAGATGGACAGCGTGATTTTTGAAGAATTCAAAGGCACAGGCAACCAAGAAATTACCCTTGAACGAGATCTTGCCGAACGCCGCATTTTCCCTGCCATCAATATCAAAAAATCCAGCACTCGCCGTGAAGAGCGTCTGCTTGACGAAGAAACCCTACGCCGTGTGTGGATTTTGCGTAAACTGATGCAGCCAATGGAAGACTCGCAAGCGACCGAGTTTTTGCTTGAACGACTCAAAGATTCTAAGACCAACGAAGAATTTTTTGAGCAAATGGTCAAAAAAGCCCAAAACTAGTTTTGGCAAATGCACCCAAAATCCCAAAAACCTTTAAGCTCAAGCAACCGCTTGGGCTTTTTGTTGCCCAAATTATTTCACCGATTTACTCAGCAAATCTCTAAGTGCTTGTTTTTTAATTGGATATTTTTGCTACCTTTAACCTGCCAATTTGCTTGGTAAGCAGCTACACAATATTTGTATTAAATTTATAAAAATCTTTGTGATTTTTGTTTTTTTATGTCAAATTTTATGCTAAAATAACAAGAACACAGCGTCTTTTACAATTTATTTTATCAATGACAATCTTATTGCTTGTCGATTGCCAATTTTGAAACGATAAATTGTGGCTTGACTTAAGTGGTAGGGCGGTTGATTGTCATTTTTTGTTACACATAATATCTGTTTTAACAAAAAATATATTTTGATTTGTCCTAAATTATCGTATAATGAGACGAATTTATACCCACCTGTTGAGTGGTTTTGTTGTCTTTTTTATCTAATTTTAAGATAACAAAACGCATTCATAGGCATTTTTTTTACTAAATATCCACCCAAATTGGAGTTTACCATGCAAACTAAACTAATCGCATCTGCACTAATCGCTGCTCTAGCTCTAACTGCTTGCTCAAAACCAGCTGAAGAAAAAGCTCAAGACGCTGCTGCTGCCGCTACTGACGCCGCTGTTGAAGCAACTGAAGCTGCACAAGACGCTGCTGCTACTGCTGGCGAAGCTGCTGCTGACGCTGCAAACACTGCTGCTGACGCTGCTGCTGAAGCAACTGAAAAAGCTGGCGAAGCTGCACAAGCTGCTACTGACGCTGCTACTGGCGACGCAAACGCTACTGAAGCTGCACAAGCTGAAGCTGCTGCTGACCAAGCTCAAGAAGCTGCTGAAACTGCACAAGAAGCTGCTACTGAAGCAACTCAAGAAGCTGGCAAATAATTTATACGTTGGTGGCAAAACACCGATAAATTATTTCTCACAAAAAGAGAATCCGATTTTGGGTTCTCTTTTTTATTTGCTTGATGATTTGCCTAACAACTGCCCAAAACCATGATTCAAAACAATTGCCCAAAAAAAATATCCCAAATGCACCAAACGCACATTTGGGATAATGGATAAAATCGTCAGTCTGCTTTATCGTTAGGCTTCGGTAACTGGGATTTTACCGATTTTGGCTTGCCAGATTTTTGGGGCAGTGGCATGTACTGAGCTGCCGCTACTGTCCACCGCAACCGTTACAGGCATGTCCTTAACTTCAAACTCATAAATCGCTTCCATGCCCAGCTCTGGGAATGCCACGACTTTGGCGTGTTTGATCGCCTTAGACACCAGATACGCCGAGCCGCCCACTGCCATCAGATACACCGCTTTATTGTCAGCAATCGCTTGGCAAGCCGCTTCGCCACGCTCTGATTTGCCAATCATACCCAAAAGACCAGTTTGCTCTAGCATTTGGCGAGTGAATTTATCCATGCGAGTCGCTGTCGTTGGGCCAGCAGGGCCGACCACTTCATCACGCACAGGATCGACAGGACCAACATAATAAATCAGCTTATTGGTAAAGTCCACTGGCAATTGCTCGCCGTTATTGAGCATATCGGTCATGCGTTTGTGTGCTGCATCACGGCCAGTGTAAATTTTGCCACTCAACAGTAGCACATCGCCAGTTTGCCAAGTGGCGACTTCGTCTTTGGTCAAAGTATCGACATTGACACGCTTGCCATTTTCAGGATTGTAAGTCACATCTGGATAGACATCAAGGCTTGGCGGTGTCAGCTCTACAGGGCCTGTACCGTCCAGCTCAAACTCCACATGGCGAGTGGCAGCACAGTTTGGAATCATCGCCACAGGCTTGGACGCTGCATGGGTTGGGTAGTCTAGGATTTTGACATCTAGCACGGTGGTCAAGCCACCCAAGCCTTGCGCACCGATGCCCAAAGCATTGACTTTTTCGTACAGCTCCAGACGCAACGCTTCTGTGGTCGATAGCTCAGCACCTGATGCCGCCTTGTCTTTTAGCTCATGGATATCAATATGGCTCATCAAAGATTCTTTGGCAAGCAAAGCCGCCTTTTCTGGCGTGCCGCCAATGCCAATGCCTAAAATCCCCGGTGGGCACCAGCCTGCCCCCATGGTTGGTACAGTTTTTAGCACCCAATCCACGATGCTGTCTGATGGGTTTAGCATGGCAAGTTTTGATTTGTTTTCTGAGCCGCCACCTTTTGCCGCACAAGTCACTTCAACCTTATCGCCAGCGACGATTTCCATATGAATCACCGCAGGCGTATTGTCCTTAGAGTTTTGACGCTTGCCCGCTGGGTCTAGTAGCACAGATGCACGCAGAGTATTGTCAGGGTGCTTGTAAGCACGGCGGACGCCTTCATTGACCATATCGGCCACGCTCATGGTGGCGTCCCAAGTAACATTCATACCGACTTTTAAAAACACCGTGGCGATGCCTGTATCTTGGCAAATTGGGCGGCGACCTTCGGCACACATACGGCTATTGACCAAAATTTGCGTCATGGCGTCCTTGGCGGCTGGGTTTTCTTCACGCTCAAGTGCCTCGACCAACGCCTCGATATAATCGGTTGGGTGATAGTAGCTAATGTACTGAAACGCATCAGCGATACTTTGGATAAAATCCTCTTGCTTAATTACGGTCATGATGACTTCCTTATGGCTAATTTGGTGCAAATCGTACAAATGCACGCAAACGGCTAATTTTGCCCAAGCGGTTAAGCCCAAGCGTCCAATATGTTGCCATGGCATACAATCGATGTCATGGCACAATGATAACTCTAATTATAAACTTATTTTATCATTTTTTGGGTGAGAAATTCACAACAAAATCATTGAAAAAACAAACATTATTTTGCCAAAATCTGCTTTAGCACTTCAATCAAGCGAGCGTTTTGCTCTGTGGTGCCGACACTGATTCGCAGGTAGTCTTTGATGCTGTCTTGTTTAAAATGACGGACAATCACGCCCTGCTCACGCAATTTGTCGCTGATGGTACTGGCGTCAAAATTTGGCAATTTGGCAAACACAAAATTTGCCGTCGATGGCACAACTTCAAAGCCCAACGCCTGTAAATCCGCCCGCAACGCTTCACGCAGAGCGATCACCGCTTGGCGTTTTTCTTCAAAATACGCCACATCTTGGACGCTGGCAGTCGCCCCTGCCTGTGCCACACGATCCAGTGGATAGCTGTTAAAGCTGTTTTTCATCGCCGTCAAAGCAGCGATGAGATTGGGATTGGCAAACGCCATGCCAACTCGCAAACCTGCCAAGGCACGAGACTTAGAAAAGGTCTGCGTAACGACAATGTTATCAAATTGGCGAATCAGACTGATGGCAGATGCCGCCTTGACATCGTCAGCATAGTCAATGTACGCTTCATCAATCACCACCACCACATCAGGGTGCATGGCGGCAAGTTTTTTAATATCATCAATGCCAAGCAGTCGCCCTGTCGGTGCGTTAGGATTGGCAAGAATCACACCATCGCACGGCTGATTATACGCTTTGACATCAATACCAAAATCCGCCGTCAGCGGCACGCTTTGCACAGGCACACCAAAAGTATCGGCATAAACTGGATAAAAACTGTAACTGATGGCAGGCATTAACAGCGGCTTAGATTTGGTAAAAAAGCACGCAAACACCAACGCCAGCACTTCGTCTGAACCATTGCCCACAAACACTTCATCGCTATCTAGCCCATAATACGCCGCCAGTGCCGCACGCAGGGTGTCGGACTCAGGTTCAGGATACAGACGCAAGGCTTTGGCGTCATCACCGATGACCGCTTGCATTGCCGCCACCGCCTTTGGACTGGGAGCGAAGGGATTTTCGTTGGTGTTGAGCTTTACCAAATTGTCATGCTTAGGCTGCTCACCCGGTACATAAGGGCTTAGGCTTTTTGCCTTGTTGCTCCACAAGCGATTATCAATGGTCATATCATATCCTTAAATTGGTTTTGGCATTTGGCGTGTTTTGGTCAATTGGGGTGCATTTTGGTGCATTCTTAATAAATTTAAAAATTTAAAATCCCAAAATCGATAACAATCAATTGGCTTTTGATTGATGGCGATAGCGTGCCGACAAAGCATGTGCTTTTAGATTTTCTTGGATTGCCAAAATGTCGGCGGTCTTAGCAAGCGTCTGACTGCCTGCCTGCGTGCAATAAATCAGCGATGATTTTTTGGTAAAATCATACACGCCAAGCGGTGAGCTAAAGCGTGCCGTGCCTGATGTCGGCAGCACATGGTTACTACCAGCACAATAATCGCCGATCGCTTCTGGCGTATAGCGACCCATAAAAATCGCACCTGCATGGCGAATGTCCTTTTCGACCAATTCAGGCTCATCAAGCAGCAGCTCCAGATGCTCTGGGGCAACTTGGTTAATCACCGCCACCGCTTCTGTGCGATCTTTGACCAAAATTAACGCCCCACGGTTGAGCAGTGCTTGGCGAGCGATGTCTGCCTTGGGTAAGCGTGCCAATGCCGCATCAATCGCCTGTGCCACTGCTTCAAGCTGAGCTTGGCTGGTCGTTACAAAAATCGCCTGTGCCACTGTGTCATGCTCGGCTTGTGATAACAAATCCATCGCAATCCAATCGGCATTATCATTCGCCTGTCCTTCAGCATAGACCAAAACTTCTGATGGCCCTGCAATCATATCGATGCCCACTTGACCAAACACCGCTCGCTTGGCAGCGGCGACATATTTATTACCCGGCCCTGTGATTTTATCCACTGCCTGTATGCTGTCTGTGCCATACGCCAATGCTGCCACCGCTTGAGCCCCACCAATGGTGATGACCGTATCCACGCCTGCCAGATGTGCTGCCGCCAGCACCAAAGGGTTTAGCTCGCCATTCGGTGCTGGGACGACCATGGTAATATCGCCCACGCCAGCGACTTTGGCAGGAATGGCATTCATCAACACGCTCGATGGATAACTTGCCAAACCGCCCGGCACATAGATGCCGACACGATCAAGCGGTGTTACCTTTTGTCCCAAAGTATTGCCCAAAGCATCAACAAAGCGAAAGCCTGATTCTTTTTGGTATTCATGAAATGCAAAAATGCGTGCCGCCGACAATTCCAAAGCGGTTTTGACTTCATCATCAAGGGCATCAAATGCCGATTTTAATTGGTCAGCGCCGATAAATAACTCGTCCATCGTCTTGGCTGGGTGCTTGTCAAACTGCTGCGTCAAAGCCAGCACCGCCGCATCGCCTTTGGTACGCACTTGGGCGATAATCTCATCTACCGTGGCAACCAACGCCTTGTCGGTAACTGTTTCAAAGGCAAGCAGGTTTTGTAATTGGCTGGCAAAATTCTCATCTTGGCTGTTTAATCTGGTGATGGTTGGCATAAGGCTACTCCTAAAATCCGTATCATTTACGTATCAGTTATTGTGTCATCAATGGTTATTGGCTTAATGGTGGCCGATAAGCATGGGCAATTTGACTGTTTGGCTATTTAGTTAAGACTTGGCGTGATTTGGCAATTCGGCGATTTGGTTATTGGTCAGCCAAATTTGTGCGTGCCACATCTAACTTATGATACAGCTTGCGATGCAAGGCGTACACATAGGCATCGACACGCTCGCCTGCTCTTGTGGTTACTGTGATGCATTCACGCTGATACGCCGATCCTTCAAAAGCGTCCAATCTGTCCCAATGCAAATGCAGCTCATCAGAGCCAAACAGCCACCCCTGCACCGTCTGGGTTATCTGTTCAGGCAAATCAAGCACCAAGGCAGGATAACCGCCAGTCAAGCCAAAGCCGTCCTTGTCCATCTTGGCTTTGGCAAAAGCCTGCTGCCAACTGCCTGTGATGGGCGTCATGATGTGGTGATTGCACTCATTGGGAGCCAGTGTACCATAAACAAACAAATACTGCATGGCGTTAGTGCTGCACCGCTGTTTCTAAAATCTGCAAAATCGGCTCAAGCTGGGCAAGTTTACGCTTGTAGCTGGCAGGATTGGCAATCAGTCGTGATGACACTTGGCAAATCGTCTCCAGTGGCTCAAGTCCATTAGCACGCAAAGTATTGCCCGTGTCCACCACATCGACAATCAAATCACCCAAACCCACCAACGGTGCCAGCTCCATTGAGCCGTAGAGCTTGATAATATCCACCTGCTCACCACGGCAAGTAAAATACTCTCGTGCGACATTGACATATTTGGTGGCGATACGCAAGCGGCGATTTGGCAAACTTGCCCCTGCCACACCTGCGGTCATCAGGCGGCATTTGGCGATATTTAAGTCAAGCAGTTCATACACTTGGGCATCGTATTCCATCAGCACATCTTTGCCCGCCACGCCAATATCAGCCGCCCCATGCTCAACATAGGTCGGCACATCAGACGCTCGCAAAATCAACAAACGCACGCTCGGATCACTGGTCTGAAAAATCAGCTTGCGTGATTTGTTCATATCTTCAAGCGGCGTGATGCCTGCTTTGGCAAATAAAGGCAGCGTCTCGTCCAAAATCCGCCCTTTTGATAAAGCGATGGTCAAGCCATCAAAAGTGTCTGCTTGCGTCTGATGATTCATGTTAACAAGATTCCCAGTTATTATTTTAATCGTCTGATAAATTGTCTATACAAAAAAGCACCGATACATCATCGGTGCTGGTTGTCTTATGCCTTGATACGCTCAATATTAACGCCCAAAGCACGCAGTTTATTCTCCACATCGTCATAACCACGGTCAATGTGATAAATGCGGTCAATAATGCTCTCGCCATCGGCACAGGCGGCTGCCATCACCAAGGACATCGACGCTCGCAAGTCGGTCGCCATCACAGGGGCTGGGGTGAATTTTTCGACACCTGTAACGATGGCGGTATGCCCATCAATATGGATTTTAGCACCCATGCGTTGTAGCTCTGGCACATGCATAAAGCGGTTTTCAAAGATATTTTCGATGATGGTGCTGGTACCTTCGGCAAGACAGCATACCGCCATCAGCTGAGCCTGCATATCGGTTGGGAAACCCGGGTGTACCTGCGTGCGAATATCTACCGCCTTGGGGCGTGTGGTCATCACCGCACGAATCCAGTCATCGCCTGTGGTGATGGTCGCTCCCATGGCTTCAAATTTTTGTAAAACTGGCTGCAAAAATACCGCCGATGTGTTTTTGGTCAAAACATCGCCACGGCTCATCAAAGCACCTGCCAAATATGAACCTGTTTCGATGCGATCAGCAATGACACTGTACTCACAGCCATGCAAGCTGTCCACGCCTTCGATAATCATCGTTGTCGTGCCGATGCCGCTGATTTTTGCCCCCATCGCTACCAGCATATTTGCCAAATCCACCACTTCAGGCTCTGTGGCACAGTTTTGTAGGCGTGTTGTGCCTTTGGCAAGAGTTGCTGCCATGATTACATTTTCGGTACCGCCAACAGTAACCATATCAAAGCTAAAATCACAGCCAATCAAACGGCCGCCAGCAGGTGCTTTTGCCTTAACATAGCCGTTTTCAACTTCGATGCTAGCTCCCAAAGCTTCAAATGCCTTTAGGTGCTGATCCACAGGTCTAGAGCCGATTGAACAGCCACCGGGCAAGGACACTTCGGCTTCACCAAAGCGAGCTAGCAGCGGACCCAGCACCAAAATCGATGCCCGCATGGTACGCACCAGCTCATAAGGGGCATAATAATCGGTTACAGCTCGAGCGTCTGCCACCACCGTGTTGCCTTCTTTGCTGATTTTAACACCAGTCCCTGCGATAAGCTTAATCAAAGTAGCAGTATCTTTGAGCGTTGGCACATTATGCAGGACGGTTTGGTCATTGGGCAATAACATGGCGGCAAGCAGCGGCAAGGCGGCATTTTTTGAGCCAGAAATGGTGACTTCGCCTGCGATACGGCTGCTGCCTGTGATTTTAAATTTGTCCATAGCATCTCTCTTTATTGTGCTGTCCGCTCGGCGTATTCGGCTGGGGTCAAGGCGTGAATGGTCAAGGCGTGCATTGCACCGCTTTGGATATATTCATTCACCAAAGGAAAAATCATCTGCTGGCGTGCCACCAATCGCTTGCCAACAAAGACTTCATCAACAATCAGCACTTCAAATTTATTGCCTTGATTGACCGATTCTATCTTGGCATCAGGGAAATGTGGGCGAAGTGTTTCAATCAAATTTTCTGCATTCATAGCAATTCTCATCAAATCTCAATCAGCATCGGCTGACATAAAATCGTATTGTACCAATATTATTATACCAACAGTATTGTACCAATTATTATAACAAAACTATCGGACATTATTTAAAAAGTTGATAATTAATTTATCGTGCGTCCATTAATTTATCGTGCGTTTTACGCTGGCTAATTGCCACCACCAAAAACTGGTGCGGTGTTTATCGGAGCGGCATTGCTGGCGTTTGGCGTGTAAATTTCTTGTAAGACATAACCTGAGTTGCCAGTGTTATTGCCAGAATCATTTGGCGTATCAGGCATTGACGGCACGCCTTGGTATGGCTCATCAGGGGTATAAGTCTCGGTCGCCATCGACGCATCGTCCATCGGTGCATGATCCACCAAAGTGGTCAAAGTTACCGCCATCGCCATGCCGGGTGTTGCTTGAATCGCCTGCAAAATATCGTCTTGCTGTGCTGTGGTCAAATTGCCCATCACATAAGCGGTGCGATCACGGACGATAATTTTATATTGCGACGATTTGATATTGCGATTGGCAATCAAGCGTGCGTTAATTTTTGAACGCAGGTAGTTTTCATGCACCGTGTGGCTTTGGCTTTTTGGCGTCTCAATCACAGTCAGATAATTAAACACTTTATTGACATCTCTCATCGATTCGATGGTGCGACCGATGTCCACTTTGATTTGCTCGCTTGGCACTTCACCAGTCAATAGCACTTCTCGGCGATAGCTGTCAATGGCGACACGGACATTGCTGGGGTTAATCCCTGGAATGGTTACCAAATTGCGGCGTGCCGTCAGCTCAATGCTGCTGTCACTGATATGCTCAGGAATGCTGCGACCCATGGCATCAGCACCGATGCTGTCTGCCTTGCCCGAAGCACACGCCGTCAAACCAAACACCGCCGCACACAAGGCGACTGCTAAGATTTTTTTCATAAAAGTCATTCCGTATCGCTTGGGATTTTGGTACATATGCCTTTATCCCTTGTTAAAATCATCAAAAAAAATCACCAATTTGCCACACAATCAAAACCATAAGCCATATCGACCGCCAAATCAAAACGCAGCCACTAGCCACTCATGCACCGCCACACCATCAAGCAAATCAAACGCCATCACATCAAAGCGGCATTCATCGTCCGCATATTGCTCATGCGTCTGCAAAAACTGCTCGGCGGTGCGATAGATTTTGGCTTGCTTGGCAGGTGTGATGCTGTCAATGGCTGTACCAAATGCCGATGCCGAACGACTTCTGACTTCCACAAAAACCAAAAGATTTTTGGTGTTTGAGCTGCTGCTTGGGTGTTTGGTTTGGTGTGCAGTTTGGCGGGCGATAATATCAATCTCACCCAAGCGAGCTATGGTGTAATTGGTGGCAACAATCTGAAATCCTGCTTGACGCAAAATCTCTGCCGCACGCATCTCAAACGCATCGCCCTGCTGGCGTTTGGCGGTCTTTGGCATCAGCGGATACGCTTGACCACGACCGTGCTGGCGATTTTGTCATGCCAGCCTTGTTTTTTGGCATCAAAACCTGCCCAAATATAGCCCAGCCCCAGCACAATACCAGAAACCGTATAGCCGATAAAATACCGCAACAACGCCTGCGACAGTTTGATTTTTTGACCTGTTTTGGCGTCCAAAATTTGCAAATCAAACAGCATCTTGCCGGGTGTTGCTGCCTTTTTTAGCCAAAACCAGATAACCAGTGCTGTTATCGCCAAATTGCTAATCAGATCAAAATACACAAACCCGCTATCGTCTGCCAGCGATGGATTGTCAAGCATTGCCGATGGCGAAAACGCCATCATCGCCAAAGATACAACCAATATAATCGCAAAAACCAGTAAGCAGTCAATCATCGTCGCTGCAAAACGCACCCAAAATCCTGCGTACTGATATTGTGAATCGTCATATCGTGGGTCGTGAATGGTATTGGGTGTCGTCATATTATGATCGCCTTGGCGGTTGTTTTTGATTACTATGATAAAATGGTTCTAGCATAACAAAGTTTTGGACTTTTCGCCATAAGTTCTGCGATTTTGCCGTGAATTTTTTGTGGATTTTCGGTAAAATATTGTGAATTGACGGTGAGAAATTTATGAAATTACGAATTTTAAGCATTGGGCATAAAATGCCAAATTGGGTGCAGGCAGGATTTGAAGAATATTTCAAACGCATTCAGCCGATGATGACGGTCGAAATGGTCGAGCTGCCGTCTGCCAAACGCAGCAAAAACCCTTCGCCTGCCGAAATCGAAAAATACAAAGCCACCGAAGCTGCCACCATCTTAAACGCCAAACAGCCCAAAGAGCTGCTGTGGCTACTGGAAGTCAAGGGCAAAATGCTCTCCACCGAAAAGCTGGCGGATAAGCTGACCGTTGCCATGCAAGATGGCGTAGACATTGCCTTGGTCATTGGTGGTGCCGATGGCGTGGCTGATAAAGTGCTGCGTGCTGCCGATTTTAAATGGTCGCTGTCTGAGCTGACTTTGCCGCACCCATTGGTGCGTGTTTTGGTGATGGAGCAGCTATACCGTGCGATGAGCATTATTAATAATCACCCATATCATCGGGGCGGCTAGGCTGATGATTTACATTTAATCTTTAATTAAAATAATAAAACAAAAACCGCCCATCGTCTGATCGGCGGTTTTGGTTTTATTAAAAGCCAATGTTTGATTAATACAAATTAACCAAAATAAGCAAATTAAGCAATGCCTTTCATGGTTAGCTTGATGCGGCCACGATTGTCGATGTCTTGGACTTGGACTTTGACCACTTGGCCTTCTTTTAGATAGTCGCTGACATTTTCGACACGCTCATCAGAGATTTGGCTGATGTGTACCAAGCCATCTGTACCCGGCAAGATGGTTACAAATGCACCAAAATCAACGATGCGAGCCACCACACCTTCATAAACTGTACCCACTTCCACTTCGGCAGTGATTGCTTCGATTTGTGCCATTGCTGCACGAGTTGATGCTTTGTCCATACCAAAGATACGGATTGTGCCGTTATCTTCGATATCGATGGTCGCCCCTGTCTCTTCGGTCAGCTGGCGAATGGTTGCACCGCCTTTACCGATAACATCACGAATTTTTTCAGGATTGATGTTCATGGTCGCATAGTTTGGTGCATGAGCATTAATCTCGGTGCGGCTGCTGGCAATCACTTCATTCATCGCCGATAGGATATGGATACGGCCAGCGTGTGCTTGTTTTAGGGCTTGCTCCATGATGTCGGCGGTGATGCCTTCGATTTTGATATCCATCTGCAAGGCGGTGATGCCTTCGGTAGTCCCTGCCACCTTAAAGTCCATATCGCCCAAGTGGTCTTCATCGCCCAAAATGTCTGATAAGACCGCAAAACGCTCGCCTTCTTTGACCAAGCCCATCGCAATGCCTGCCACAGGTGCTTTTAGCGGAACGCCAGCGTCCATCAATGACAGCGACGCACCACAAACTGACGCCATCGATGATGAGCCGTTAGATTCGGTAATTTCAGATACCACACGAATGGTGTATGGGAAACGGTCAGCAGCAGGCAGCATGGCTTGCACCCCACGGCGTGCCAAGCGGCCATGGCCGATTTCACGGCGTTTTGGCGCACCTTCACGGCCAGTTTCGCCCACTGAGTAATGTGGGAAATTATAATGCAGCATGAAATGATCTTGCTTAGTGCCTGCCAAAGTATCGACCAAATTGACATCACGAGTCGTGCCTAGTGTCGTTACCACCAACGCTTGGGTCTCACCACGAGTGAACAATGCCGAGCCATGCGTATATGGCAACACGCCCACTTGGATATCCAAGGCACGCACCGTCTCCAAATCACGACCGTCAATGCGTGGCTTGCCTGATAGGATATTATCACGCACGGTGCGGTATTTGAGTTCTTCGAACAAGGCTTTGACGCTGTCGGCTTTTTCGGCGTATTCTTCGCTTTCTGGATCGCCTGCCAAAGCTTCAACCGCTTCATTTTTGATTTCATCTAGGCGAGCATAGCGATCTTGCTTGACGGTGATGGTGTACGCTTGGCTCACTTTTTCGGTAAAGCCTGCTTTTAGAGCATTATTCAGTGCTTCATCGATGGCTGGGGCGACAAATTCTTGCTTGGCATTGCCCACCTTGGCAGCAAATTCATTGATATTATCAATCACCACTTGCTGCTGACCATGACCGTATAGCACCGCACCCAGCATTTGATCTTCAGACAGCTCTTTGGCTTCAGATTCAACCATCAACACGGCAGATTTTGTGCCAGCAACGACCAAATCCAAATCGCTTTGCTTCATCTCGGCACTGTTTGGGTTTAGGACATATTCGCCATTGATAAAGCCCACTCGTGCCGCACCAATCGGACCGTTAAACGGTGCTGGTGAGATGGCAAGTGCCGCTGATGCACCAATCATCGCTGCGATGTCGGCATCTTGTGATTTGTCCGATGAGATAACTGTGGCGGTAATTTGGATTTCGTTATAGTAGCCTTCTGGGAACAGCGGACGGATTGGACGGTCAATCAAGCGAGAAGTTAGGGTCTCAAACTCGCTAGCACGACCTTCACGCTTGCCATAGCCGCCCGGGATTTTACCTGATGCGTACATTTTTTCTTGATAATTGACGGTCAATGGGAAAAAATTCTGACCTGCGACCGCTTCTGGACGCACCACCACAGCGACCAGTACAGACACGCCGCCCATGTGTACCAACACACTGTCGGCCTGGCGAGCGATGCGACCCGTTTCTAGGACAACTTGCTGGTTGCCGTATTGAAATTCTTGACGAATGGTATTAAACATAACAATTCCTATCTTTTGTGGCTCGGCTAAATCTAAAGCCCTAAGCTATAACATCACGCACCAATGCCAAAATGTCATACCTTAGAGTTCTAAATTCTTGCCGATTGCTAAAATGTTTTGTGCAATTTGATTGATAAAATTTAAAAAATTGCAAAATTTCAAAGAAAAACGGCACGCAAAAGCACGCCGTTTTTGGTATCGTACACAGGATAATCCTGATGCTCACAGAGCAAATTAACGACGCAGACCCAATGAACCGATAAGATCGGTATAGCGGTTTAGATCTTTACCTTTTAGGTAGTCCAACAATTTGCGGCGTTGGTTTACCATGCGGATTAGACCACGGCGACCGTGATGGTCTGCTTTATGCACTTTAAAATGCTCTTGTAGGTCATTGATGCGAGCGGTCAATAGTGCCACTTGCACTTCTGGGCTACCAGTGTCATTTTCGCCACGCTTGTATTTTGCGATGATCTCTTCACGATCTTTGTTAGTTAGCATAAGATACTTTCCTATCTAGGCAATGCAAAGTTATTCGGGCAAGCATTGCATTGCTAAAGCCTGCCTAAGCCAATTGGCGTTAAAACGCTGATTATAGCAGTTTTTTTGGGCGATGTCAGCTGTTTTTATATTTTATCACCCAAAAAACCCACTGGTGTGGAGAACCAATGGGTTTTAGACTTCTTAACTAACGGTATTAATTAGAAGTTATAACGCAGACCAACTTTGGCACCGTATTGGTTTACTTTAACATCATCATTGCCAACTTTACCAAGGTAGTTGTATTCTACGCCAGCATCAACGGCTAGATTTGGATTAACCGCATATTGTACGCCTGCAAGCACGCCTGCACCAACATTGGTTTTTCTTTCATCAAGGCTGGAATAGCTGGCATTGTAACGACTGTTTGTGTCTAACTTCAACACATTCACGCCCAATCTGGCACCTGCATAAGGGGTGAAAGCAGATTGATTGTCAAAATCATAAATCGCTGACAAACCAAGCGAGTGTGCGACCAATTTGGCATGGTGGTAGTCAGTAGGGCTGACCACTTCATCGTTTTTGATTTTGCCAAAATAGGTATAATCGCCCACATAACGAACTGCACCTGTGTCCTTACCCACAGCAAGCGTAAAGCCAGTTTGATTTTTTTTGATTTTGTCGCCATCTTCTTTGGCTTCTAATTTTGATACGCCAACATTACCTTGGACATAGTAGCCATTGTTAGCGGCGACATTTGCCATAGCGGTGGTTGATAGTGCTGCCAAAGCGGTTGCAAGAACTAACTTTTTCATAAAGCTCTCCTTCGAAGTTTTGCATAAATTGCTAAAGTTAGTTCATTCTACCCCCTCCTTGTGATGGCTGTCAAGTCATTTTGATACAATTGGGTGATTATGTTACAAAATTTTTCAAAAAAAATTAACCTGCCAACATCACGCAAAGCAGGTTAATTTGACTGGCAAATCAGCTCGCCTAAAACTGCACACGCATGCCCAGATGCCCACCAGCTTGGCTGATTTTGACATCATCGATTTTACCCAAATAATTGTACTCACCGCTGATGGTTGCGGCAACATTTGGCTTGATTTGGTAGGCTGCCCCAATGATCGCACCAGCACCTAGGCGGACTTTGGCATCATCATCTCTGTCATAGCCACAAATCGTGCGAATGCCTGCGGTGTAAATGCAGCGGTACAGTTCATCATTGACGAAATTTACGCCAGCTCGCACGCCAACATACGGCGTGATGGGCGTGCTATTTTTAAAATCATAATACGCCGTCGCCCCCAAAGAATGGGCGGTGATGGTGTATTCATCGTCAATCGTTTGCGTAAAGCGTGTCGGAGCAAACGGTGAATTGGTCGCTTGGTTAAAATTTCTGTCAAAAGTGCGGCGAGTTTTGACATCGCCATAATAGCTATAATCAAAGGCATAGCGATAATTGCCCTTGTCCTTGCCGATGGCGACTTTGACGCCTACGCCGTCTTCGCTACGCTTAAGATTTTGATATTTAAAATCCAAATCAGAATAGCCCAAATCCACTTGATAATACCATGCGTTAGTCTTGGCAGGCGTATCATAAATGGACGCATGGGCAGTGCTGGCAGTCAATAATGCTGCAATCATGGCTAGTTTTTTCATAAAATCACCTTAAACTGACCAAAAATTGGTTCAAACTGGTTAAATAAAGTGGGTGAAATGGTTAAAATTTACTCAATTGATTGGCTTAATTTTAAATATAAACCCTGATTTTAGCAAGGATTTGATTAATTGCCTACCAATATGCCTTGTTAAACGATTGATTTTATTGATAATTTGGCATGGGCAAATCATCAAGCCAGCAGTTTTTTGGGCTGTAATCTGCCGCTGTGTGCCACTTCCGCCAAGCCAATAAAGCCACCATCGGCATACAGACGCACCAGCATCACCGTATCGGCTGACTGAGCTGATTCAAAAGGCGGCAAAGTGGCAAGCTGATCTTTGACATTGAGCCTTTGACCCAGTCGTAGCCGCTGACTTTGGTCGGCATTGACCTGCAAAATCGGCAAATGGCCAAGCATCGCATCAACAGGCAACAGCCGCTGCAATCGCTCTGGCATGGTAAGTTTATCAAGCTCATCAAGACTTAGCGATGCTGCAACATCAAAGCCGCCTGTCGCCGTGCGGTGCAGCTGGGTCAAATGCCCAACCGTGCCTAGCCGTGCGGCAATCTCTTCGCCCAGCACACGCACATAAGTGCCTTTTGAACAAAGCACCGATAACGCCACCGTCTGATTATCAACACTACTCAACGCCAGCTGATGAATGGTAATCGAGCGTGCCGCTCGCTCAACTTCAATGCCTGCTCTGGCGTATTCGTACAGTTTTTTGCCGTCTTTTTTGAGTGCCGAATACATCGGCGGTACTTGCTGCTGCTCACCCAGCATGGCGTTGGCGATGGTATTTAGCTGATTTTGGTCAAAAGGCGGTACTGCTGCCGTGGCGATAACCTGACCTTCTTTATCCCCTGTGTCGGTCTGCTCGCCCAAGCGAATCAACGCCGTGTAGCCCTTATCGGCATCAAGTCCATATTGGCTAAATTTGGTCGCTTCACCAAAACACACCGGCAAAAGCCCTGTCGCCATCGGATCAAGCGTGCCAGTATGCCCAGCTTTTTTGGAGTCTTGGCAATCGGATTTGAACAAATGCTTGGCACGAGCCAATGCCGAATGCGAGCTGATGCCAGCAGGTTTATTGAGCAATAACACGCCTGAAATGATGGTTTTTGGATTACTTTGGCTCATTCATCATCGCCATCGGTGTAGTTTTTTTCGCTTTCTTGCGTTTTTTGCATCGCTTGGCTGACCAGATTTATCATGTGATTGCCGTGTGCGGTTACTTCATCATAATGAAAACGCAAGCGTGGCGTGGTGCGAGTTTTCATGGTGCGGCTAAGCTCAGTACGCAAAAACCCTGCGGCACTGTTTAGCACTTTTAGGCTGTCACGGTGTGCATCGATGTTCATGCCACCATCTTGGCTTGGTTCTAAGATGGTTACATAAATGTCGGCATAGCCCAAATCAGGGCTGACCTTGACGCCAGAGATGGTTACAAAACCTGTCAAGCGGGGATCGTTAATCTCATCACGAATCAGCGTCGCCAAAGTACGCTGAATCTGATCGGCAAGTCGTTGTAGTCGTTGGTTCATATTAGCCTTTGTTTGCTTGTGGTTAAAATGGGTATAGTATAGCTGATTTTAATCATTTAGACCACTGACGGCTTGATTTACTTTGTTTACTTTTGATATTGAACAGTTTATAATCAAGCACAAACACTTATCTTGATTACTATTCATGAAAACTAATGAAAAAATCCGCCTAATGCGTGAAGCACAAAACTGGACGCAAGAAGATTTGGCAGAAAAGTTGGGTATGTCAGTTAATAGTTATGCCAAACTTGAGCGTGGTGAATCACGCATTTATTTGGGCAGATTAGAAAAAATTTCTGAAGTTTTTCAGGTGGAATTGAGCGATTTGTTATCAAATGGTTATCAAGCACCAATTTGGCTGACAGGCGATAACAACAACCATCACAATATGAATTACTATGGCAATGCAGACAATTATGCCATCGAAATCGAAACTTTAAAACTTTCTTTAAAACATAAAGACGAGCTACTGGCACAAAAAGACTATATCATTGAGCAGCACATCGCCCAAATCCAACTGCTCAAGCAACTATTAGAAACAAAAAGCAAGGATTAACCTTGCTTTTTTAATGGCTCTTTACATTTAACCATTCAAATAAGACTGGCGAAGAGTTGCTATCATAAAAACAGCAGGGATTGTTACTCGATAGGCAGCACCTGCCAAATCAATTGCCGTCCAAGCACCAGTGATAGCCCACCCCACAGGACCTGTCAAAATAGATAATCCTTTAGTGAGTGTACTATTAGCCGCAAAAGTCAGCCCCTTACCCAATAAAGCTTTTGAAACAGCATTTGCAACAACCATACTTAATTGATAGGAAGCAAAGCCACCTTGAATAAATACAGTCTGTGCCGCTGCCATCATTGCTTGAGGAGTGAGATTTGATGGGTTAAAATTAAACTCTTCAGCGATACTTCTAAGCTCTTGGGGACTCATCTGCTCCAAAGCGTCTTCTAATACTTTAAATAATAACGCCTGTTCAATTCTAACAACTGAAGCATTGCTATTAAAGCTTACATTCATCTTTTCACAAACATCAGTTAAGACTTCTTTGTACAAAACGCCTTTTCCACCCCTAAACAAAGTTGCAAAAGAATTTGCCCCAAAACACTGTATTTCTGCTGCAATCTCTCTCCAATATCTACGATGATCTGGATAATACATTTTATAACTTTCCGAATAGGTCAGCTCTTCGGTAAGTCTTGCGGACCCGTCCTTATCATGGGTTAAATGTCGAACCAAATCATCTAAATCTCTGCTTGGAATAGATGCCAAAAACTCTAAATCAGGATCAGTTCTGTATGCCATTTTTGATACTCACTTAACAAATTAAATCATAATACATCTAAAATACCATAGCTTATTCTAAAAATAATTCTTATCAAAAACCACACACAAAACCGACAATCAACCACCATTTATAGCTATTTTCCACCCAATTTTGATGGGCAAAAACACAAAAAACCGCCCATAATCTTATGGACGGTTTTGGTAAATTTAGCTGCCAAATTACAGCTCACGCTTGACTTCGTGAATCTCAAAGACTTCGATCTTATCGCCTGCGGCAACTTCATAGCCTTTGACCGCCAAGCCACATTCCATGCCAGCTTTGACTTCATTGACATCGTCTTTATAGCGGCGTAGCGATTGTAGCTGACCGGTAAAGATGACTTTGTCATCACGCAAAACACGGATCGGCTTGTTGCGGTGGATTGTGCCTTCTTGAACCATACAGCCTGCCGCCGCACCGAATTTACTTGAGCGGAATACTTCACGCACTTCGGCAATACCCAAAATCTGCTCACGATGCTCTGGTGCAAGCATGCCGCTCATCGCCGCCTTGACATCATCAATCAAGCCATAAATGACGCTATAATAACGGATATCAATGCCAGCTTCATCGGCTTTACGCTTACCAGCGTTGTCGGCACGCACATTAAAGCCCAGCAGCACCGCCTCGCTCGATTCTGCCAAAATCACATCAGACTCGGTAATCGCACCAACCCCTGAGCTGATGACACGCACTTTGACCTCGTCGGTTGATAGCTCGTCCAACGCCCCAAGCAATGCCTCAAGCGAACCGCGAACATCGGTTTTTAGGATAATGTTCAAGGTCGCTACCTCGGCACTGCCCATGCTGTCAAACAAGGTATCCAGACGCATTTTGTTTTGGCGATCCAGCACACGCTCACGCTCACGAGCTGCTCTAAAGTCCGCCACTTCACGGGCTTTTTTCTCATCAGAGACCACCAAAAACTCACTGCCTGCCGCTGGTGCTTCTGGCAAGCCCAAAATCTCAACAGGAATTGATGGGCCTGCGGTTTTGATACGCTGGCCATTTTCGTCAGTCATCGCACGCACTTTGCCGTAGTATTCACCTGCCAAGACCAAATCGCCTTGGTTAAGTGTACCTTTTTTGACCAACAAGCTAGCAACTGCACCACGGCCTTTATCCAAGCGTGATTCGATGACCACACCTTGAGCCGCACCATCAACAGGGGCTTCTAGCTCCATCAGTTCAGCTTGGATACTGATAACTTCCAAAAGCTCATCAATGCCCATGCCTGACTTGGCAGAGACTTTGACCATTGGCGTATCGCCGCCCCATTCTTCTGGGATAACTTCTTTGACGGACAATTCATTAATCACACGATCAGGATCGGCAGTGTCTTTGTCCATTTTGTTAATGGCTACGATCAATGGCGTGCCAGCAGCTCGAGCGTGATCAATCGCCTCTTCGGTCTGTGGCATCATGCCATCATCGGCCGCCACAACCAGCACCACGATGTCGGTTGCCTGAGCACCACGAGAACGCATCGCCGTAAAGGCAGCATGGCCCGGGGTGTCAAGGAAAGTAATCACGCCACGATCGGTGGTTACATGATAAGCACCGATGTGCTGGGTGATGCCGCCTGCCTCACCGCTTGCCACTTTGGTGGCACGGATTTTATCAAGCAATGAAGTTTTGCCGTGATCGACATGACCCATGATGGTAACCACTGGTGGGCGAGTTTGGACATTGCCTGATTTTTCATCAACGGCAACTTGCAAATCGTCTTCTAGCTGCGTGTCGCTGACGGCGATAAAATTATGGCCAAATTCTTCGATAACCAAGGCTGCTGTCATTTGGTCGATGGTGTCTGATTCTCGCACCATCTCGCCCATTTTCATCAAAGCCTTGATGACTTCACGCACCTTGACCGCCATTTTTTGAGCCAAGTCGGACAAAACGATGCTCTCGCCCACTTCCACATTATGCACAATCTTTTCAACAGGCATCTCAAACTTGTGCTTATTGGCCTGCGATGATTTTAGACCTTTTGAGCGAGTTTTGATTTCACGCTCTTCTTGCTGACCTTTGCGGCCTTTTTTGTTGCCTTTGCCAGTTGTGCCAGCCGTGCCACGCTTGATTTCTCGGCGTTCTTTTTCGAACGACTCTTCTAAGGCAGCCCCCACCAAGCCATCAGCCAGCGGTGCATCGTCTTTGGTGCGGACGATGGCGGTGCTGGTGCTGTCATCGGTGTCGCTGTATCGTGATGCCATCTGCTTCATCTGCTCAAGGGTGCGTTTTTGGGCTTCTTCGGCAGCTTTGCGGCGAGTTTCCGCCTCCATCTGACGCAAGCGTTCTTCTTCAGCCTCACGAGCCTCACGAGCTTTTTTATCCTCGGCAGACTCTTGTTTGCTTGGTTTGGCCGCTTTTTTCTTATCGGCTTTATCTGCTTTTTCAACCTTATCAGCTTTGTCAGCAGGTTTGGTTTCGGCAGCTTTTTTGGCTTGCTTGACCACCACGACTGTGCTGGCGTCTGCCTTTTTCTCAGGTTCACTGCTGGCACGCATCGCCGCCAATGTCGCCGCTTGACGTTCGGCAGCTTCTTGTTTTTTGCGTTCGGCAGCTTGCTTTTCTTCGGCAGCTTTTAGGCGTGCTTCTTCGGCAGCTTTGGCTTGAGCGGCAATCTCGGCTTCAATCTTGGCAGGGTCTGGTTTTTCGTACACGACTTTTTTGGTGCGGACGACATTGACGGTTTTGGCTTTGCCTGATGTGCCAGTCACTTGGGCGACAGATGTGGTTTTTGATTTTAGACTGATGCGAGATTTGGGTTTTTCGCCATGGCTTTGTTTTAAAAATGCCACCAGCTTTTCTTGCTCGGCATCGCTAACGACATCATGCTCATCTCGTGCTGGCAAGCCAGCATCGGCAAGCTGTTTTAGGATAGTATCGGTTGTTGTTTTTGAGATTTTTGCAAGTTCTTTGACTGTTTTTGCCATTCATATCACCTAATTGTTTTGGTTTGGCAAGCGGGCTTGGTATCGATTACCAAACATTGCCCGCTTTATGTTTTCGCTGCCAAACCGATATTAGGGTTTGGCAAAATTATCTTGACGGCTGCATATTCATTGCTATGCATCCAACGCCGCAGCAGCCATGATTACTCGAACCATGATTGGCGTGCTGCCATGATGAGCTTGCCAGCACTGTCGCTGTCCAAGCCTTCGATATCTTCAATATCAAATACTGCCTGCTCTGCCAAATCGTCCAAGGTGATGATATCACGCTCTGCCAATTTATAGGCAATGGCAGGGGTCATGTCTTCAAGTGCCAAAAGCTCACCGCTTGGCTCTTTGACATTTTGTTTTTTGGCGATTTCGTCACTGATGATGACTTCTTTGGCACGCTCTTGAATGGCGGCGATGGTTTCATCGTCCAGTCCATCAATTTCATAAAATTCTTCAACAGGGGCATATGCCACTGTTTCAATATCGCCAAAGCCAGCTTCTGCCAACACTTCTGCCAAATCACGATCCAGCTCCAGACGCTCATAGAACATCTCAATCACCGCTTGGTTTTCGCTTTCTTGGCGTGCGTTGTATTCTGACTCTAAAATCATGTTGAGCTTATAGCCAGTCAATTCTGATGCCAAGCGGACATTTTGCCCTTGAGAACCGATGGCACGAGCCAGCTGATCGTTGGTTGCAAAAATCACTTCGGCAGTTTTGCTGTCTTCGTCCAGCACCAAGCCGCTGACATCGGCAGGCTCTAAGGCACTGATGATGTACTGGGCTGGGTCTTCATTCCAGACGATGACATCGATGCGTTCGCCGTCCAGCTCTTGCTGTACCGCTTGGATACGAGTGCCACGCATGCCGATACACGCCCCCACAGGATCAATGCGATGATCGTTGGTTTTTACCGAAATCTTGGCACGAAGTCCCGGCAAGCGTGCAACATCACGAATCTCAATGATTTGCTCGCTAATCTCTGGCACTTCTTTGTTCATCAAAGCAACCAGCATCTCGTTGTTGGTGCGAGACAGCATCAGCTGCGGATTTCTGCCATCACGATTGACTTGATATAAAATCGCTGAAACACGAGATTTTGGACGCAATGCTTCTCTTGGCAAGGTCTGATCTTTGGCCAGATAACCTTCACCGCCTTCGCCCAAATCGATGATATAAGCATCACGGCTTTGTTTTTTAACTTCGCCAGTAACCAGCTCGCCTAGGCGTGATTCAAATGCATCTGCCACCAAAGCACGCTCAGCTTCACGGATTTTTTGGATAATCACTTGCTTGGCTTGGGTAGCAGCAATACGACCAAATTCGATAGATTCGATTTGCTCTTCTTTGATGTCGCCAATTTGCCATTCGTTTTCGTCCAAATCACTAATGGCAAGCTGGCAAGCTGGCATCTCGTGATCTTCGTCAGCGACCACCGTCCAGTAGCGGAAAGTGTCATAATCGCCTGTTTTGCGGTCAATATGCACACGAATGGCGACTTCAGGCTGCTCGGTATAGACTTTTTTCTTGGTAGAAACGACCAAAGCCTGCTCAATCGCTTCAAAAATATCTTCAGGATTTAGCCCTTTTTCATTACTGACGGTCTCAACCACGGTCAAAATTTCACGACTCATCTGTAGATTCCTTTGGGTTAGGTTATCGATTAGTGTTAATAAATGATTGGCTTAGTCTTCATAAACCAAATGTGCCTTATCGACGCTATCAAAGGCAATGTCAAATTCTAGCTTATCTTCGGTAACAACTTTCATGCTATCACCACCGACCGCCACCAAGCGACCCACGACCTTGCGGCGTTTGGTGTCGCCAGTACCAATGGCGTGAATCAGACGCAGATTGACAATCTCGCCAACATATTCGGCGACTTGTTCACGAGTAAATAGCGGACGATCAAACCCCGGGCTTGAAACTTCCAGCACATACTCGCCTGCAATCGGATCATGGACATCTAGCACGCCTGAAACTTGGTGATTGACCACCGAGCAGTCTTCGATTGTTACATGCTCGCCATTGGCACGATTTTGTGGCAATGACTCGATATAAATACGCAGCAGTGACTTGCGACCTTGGGGCATAAACTCAATGCCCCACAAATCCACGCCACAAGCAGCCACAGCAGGGGCAATCAGTTCGGTCAATTCAGCAATTTTGCTCGATGGTTTCATGATTGAATGATACTTCCTAGATAAGACAACAAAAGTTGATAAAATCGGCAAATTAAAATCAATAACTTAAACTTGTCATCAATAAACAATTTAACAAATAATAAATACAAAAAAACCCACAAAACGCATCGTTGGTGGGTGATTTTAATACCAGCCGACAGCTTGAATACTTTAAATCATCATTTTAAATATTGCAAGCTACCTAAGTTTCGTAAAAAACATCACTTAGGATTTTAAAAAGTGGTAGCGGGGGCTGGATTTGAACCAACGACCTTCGGGTTATGAGCCCGACGAGCTACCAGACTGCTCCACCCCGCATCAATTTAGACTGCCTATTATAGTCGATATTTTGATAATGTCAAGCGTTTTTGGTAAAAATTTTGAATTTTTTATATTTTGGCAAAAATTGGGTTAATCCACCACAGGATAAAACGGCTTGCCCCAATCTTTATCATCGTTGTCCAGTACCACTTGGATAATCACAGGAATAATGTCCAATAAAATCTGGCAGCCGTCTTTGAGTTGCTCACGATTGACGCTACTACCATAAGTCGCCCCGCCATGCACGATTTGATTTCTTAGCACATACAGGCGACTAAATACCACTCTTAAAATTGCATCGGTGTCTTGATTTGCCAAAGCGAAATAAGCTTTTTTGTTGGAAGTTTCAAAGTCTTCTTGCCACGCTTTTGGGCTGATTTTGCCGTTATGAAATGCCCAAAACTCTGCAAAAACATAGCGATTATCCAGCATGGTGCGAATGCTTTTGGTGAATTTATCCCAAATTAAATGGTACAATTTGTCCGATTTATCAAATTGGCAAATCCGCCCCAAAAAGCTCTCAAAGCTTGCTCTGTCAGGGCTGCTATCGCTCAATTCTTTGGCATAAATGGCATTAAACGCAATCCACAAACTGATAAATTGCATATCCAAATCGCCTTGGCAGTTTTGGGCTTTTTCAAGCCAGCTCAACGCTCGATGCAGACGCAGATTGAGATTGTCTGGGCGATTTGATTTACCATTTTGATATTGTGATTTTAGCGTAGCTAACATGGTCATTCCTGATTTTAAAATTAATAAACTTATCTAAAGTTATCACCAAATGCCAGTAAAATCAAGCCAAGTTTGACGATTTTGGCATGATGCCTTTGTCAAATTTCGGAAAGTTCTTGCCCAAAAACAAAATCCCCAAAGTCAGCCTTTAGGGGTTGTTAAATTTGGTGCGATCGAAGGGACTTGAACCCTTACGCCGTGAAGCACTACCCCCTCAAGATAGCGTGTCTACCAATTCCACCACGATCGCAATTGCCGAGTATTGTAACCAAAAAGCGTGCCAAGTGCAAGCAGATTTGGTAAATCAGTTGCCAGTATTTGGAGCGGTCGGTGCTGGGCTGGTACTGGCTGGGACATCAAGTCGCAGCTGGTCTTCGGCTTGCTTTTGGGCAAAATGTGCCAACGCCAAACTGGTGATAAAAAATAGCGTCGCCAATACCGCTGTCGTGCGTGTCAAAAAGTTCGCCGAACCTGCCGCACCAAAAACCGTGCCAGCTGCACCAGCACCGAACGACGCCCCTGCGTCCGCACCTTTACCATGCTGAATCAGGATAAACCCAACCAAAACAATGGCGATGATAATATGAATGGCTAAAAGTACTGTAAGCATAAATTTTCCAATCGTAACTTGTACGCAAATTTGAGTGCAAATAAAGCAAAAATGATTTTGCCAAAAATAAAACTTAGCGGCGTGCTAGATTGCTTAGACCGCTTGGGTTTTTTTAGATTTTTTGAGCTTCTTGGGCTTTGGCAAAGGCAGCGACAATCTGGGCAAAGGCGTCAATTTTTAAAGACGCTCCACCGACCAACGCACCGTCCACCGCAGCAGCGTGAGCAAATTCATCGGCATTATTGGCATTGACACTGCCGCCATACAGCACACTGATGCCCTGCCAGCCGTCTGTATTCAGCCGAGCCTTGATGTGCTGATGCACCGCCGTCACTTCATCAACCGTTGGCGTAAGCCCCGTGCCAATCGCCCAAACTGGCTCATAAGCAACAATCAGCTTGTCGGTCGCAGCAATACCTGCCAATGCCGACAGCTGCTCATCAAGCACCGCCAAAGTCTGCTTGGCGGTATATTGTGTCTGCGTCTCACCAACACAAAAAATCACCGTCAAATCTGCCGCCAATGCCTGCTTGATTTTATCAGCAAGTAAAGCATTGTCTTCGCCATAATAGCTGCGGCGTTCTGAATGCCCAACGATGACAAAGTCTGCACCGACATCAACCAGCTGCAGTGCCGACACATCACCAGTATAAGCACCGACATCTTGGGTGTAGGCACACACATCTTGAGCTCCCACCAAAATCGGCGTGTCCGCCATCGCCGCCGCCACAGCCGACAGATGGACAAAACTTGGCGTGCAGCCAACCGTCACTGACGCATCACTCTGCAAGTCCGCCATCGCCGCCGCCAACTGCTGGGCGTGCGTGTGGGTGCTTGGGTTTAATTTCCAGTTGCCGATGACATATTTTTGGGCATTCATTGTCAAATCCGTGTCCTGTGTTAATTGCGTATGGGCAAGGGTTTTTTGATGATGAATTATCAACTAAATTGCTTATTATACCCCAAAATGCCGCAAACAGTGAATATTTTTGTCAATTTGCTAACAATTTGTCCATCGCCATGCATTGATGAACCCTGTTAGCAAAACCGCATCAAACCACTTAGCACCACCCATTTGGCATCACCCATCTTAAATCGCCCAAATTTACGGCATTAAAAAAAAGCGACACCGCCGAGCAGTTTCGCTTTTTGATAATTTTTTGATAAAAGTGTGTTGTATTGATTTAGCGAAGTTTTAGCGTCATCAAACCCAGCACCACCAAAATAATGCACACAATATAAAAGCGTGCCACCACTTTGGTTTCTTTGAGTCCCATTTCTTCAAAATGATGGTGCAGCGGTGCCATCAAAAAGATGCGTTTTTTGCGAAGGCGATAAGAGCCAACCTGCAAAATCACCGACACCGCTTCGGCAACAAAAATCCCACCCATGATGGCAAATGCCAGCTCTTGGCGAGTCATCACCGCCATCGTACCCAGCATACCACCCAAAGACAACGCACCGACATCACCCATAAACACATCGGCAGGGGCAGCATTGTACCAAAGAAAACCCAAGCCTGCACCGATGATGGACGCACAAACGATGGTAACTTCGCCATTATAAGCAATGTGCGGCACATGCATATAGTCGGCATAATTTGCCGAACCTGAAATATAAGCAAACACACCCAAACCTGCCGCCACCAGCACCACTGGCAAAATCACCAAGCCGTCCAAGCCATCGGTAAGATTGACCGCATTGGACGAGCCTGCCAGCACAAAATAAGTGGCAATGATAAAACCCAAGCCCAAAGGAATCGCCGAAAACGGAATCACCAAATCCTTAAACAGCGGAATGAGCATGTCTTGCATGGCAATCATCGTCGCCATGTCTTGCTTGGTGGCGATATAATACATCGAAATCCCAGCAAACAGCGAACCGACCGACAGCCAAAAATATTTCTTACGAGCAATCAGACCTTGGGGGTTTTTGTGCTTGATTTTTAGCCAATCGTCTGCCCAACCGACCGCTCCAAAAATCACCATCACCACCATCAAAATCCACACATAAGGATTGCCCAAGTCCGCCCAAGCCAAAGTTGCAATGCCAATCGCCACCAAAATCAGCACACCGCCCATAGTTGGCGTGCCTTGCTTGGCAAGGTGTGTTTTTGGGCCGTCATCACGCACCGCCTGACCGTATTTTAAGGTTCGCAGATAATTAATAACAGGCTTGCCACCGATAATTACGATGAGTAATGCGGTAATCACCGCAAGCAATGCACGCAAAGTCAATGAGCCGATGGCAATGTCTGTTTGCTGCAACAACCAATAGAGCATGGGTTTTCCTTAAGTTTTTGATAGTTTTTACAATATTAAAATTTACAATGTCAATCGCGTCTGGGTAATGCTGGCAATTTTTAATCGTTTTGGTGGTTTTTCATCAATCTGCCATCAAATCACCAATCAGGCTTTCCATTGCCATGCCACGAGAGCCTTTGAATAAAACTGCCGCCGCTTGTGTGTCAAGTAAAGCTGTTAAATCCGCCAACAGGCTAGGCTTATCGGCATAATGCGTGGCAATCGGCTTGACAGCGTTAATGGCGGCGGCGGTGTGTGCCATGTGCGTGCCAAGCGTCAATACCTTGTCAATGTCTAGCTGTGCCAAGGCTTCGCCCAGCTTGTGATGCTCATCGTCTGACGCTTCGCCCAGCTCAAAAATATCGCCCAACACCAGCACTTTGGTGCGTGATTCGGTTTCTAGCACCTTGGCAGCGGCGAGCATCGAAGTGGGATTGGCATTATAAGTATCGTCAATCAAAATATGCTCACCCAAAGTCAAGCGAGTCAAGCGGCCTTTTGGCGGTGTGGCGTTTTGTAGTCCTTGGACAATGGTTGGCAAATCCAATCCCAGTGCAAAAGTCGCTGCCGCTGCCGCCAAAGCATTTGCCACATTATGCTCACCGATAAACGGCAAATGCACAGGCAGACTTTCGATGTCATCAACATCAATATTGGCGTTTAAGCTAAAGGTGCTGTGCGTGGCAAAACTTTCCACATCATCAGCGAACAAATCGCCCATCATCAGCACCGAAGTGATGCCTTCACCTTTGAGCATTTGATAATCATCAGGCTCAAGCCCAGCCTTGTCAATGCTCACCGCTTTTTCGCCAAACGATAAACTAAGCTTAGTAAACTGTGCTGCCGCTGCCGCCAGCTCGTCATAAAATTCATCGGCAAATGGCAACACCGCCACGCCTGCACTACCCAATGCCGAATAAATCTCGGCTTTGGCTTTGGCGATATTTTCACGGCCGCCAAATTCACCCAAATGTGCCGTGCCGATATTTAGCACCACCGCCACATCAGGACGCACCAGATTGGCAGTATAAGCAATCTCACCCAAGTGGTTCGCCCCCAGCTCCATCACCGCAAAACGATGCTCATCGCTAAGCTCAAGCAGCATCATCGGCACGCCAAGGTCGTTGTTGAGATTGCCACGAGTGACCAAAGTCGGTGCTACTTGCGATAAAACCGCCCCAATCATCTCTTTGGTCGTGGTCTTGCCGCTTGAGCCTGTCAGTGCCACCACCGTCAAATCAGGGTGTGCATCACGGCGAAATTTGCCCAAATGCCCCAATGCCAGCTTAGTATCCGCCACGAGCAGCTGCGGAATGTCGCACTCAACCAATCGTTCCACAATCACCGCCGATGCACCGTTTTGTTTGGCAGTTTCGATAAATTCATGTGCATCAAACCGCTCACCACGAATCGCCAAAAACACATCGCCAGCAGACACTTGGCGAGTGTCGGTAACGATGCGAACAGCGGTAATGTCCGCCGTCTTAGCGTGATGCCAATCGCCGTCTGTGGCTTGTTGTAGATTGTCCTTGTGCCATAAATATGGGGTGTGATTGCTCATGATAATGCCTTGTTTTTGCATGATTTTTAGATTTTAAGCATTTAAATGTCGTGTGATTTAAATGTCAATCCATCGTTAATTATTTGTTCGTTAATTATTTGCGATATTTTGCCAAAAACTCATCAAGCACCGCCAAATCGTCAAAATCATAACGAATGCCGTTGATTTCTTGGTAAGTTTCGTGTCCTTTGCCAGCGATGACGACAATGTCGGACGCTGTGGCGGTTTTTACCGCCAATTCTATCGCTTTTTTGCGGTCAGCTTCGATGGTAATTTTGTAATGATCTTCACAAGTTAGCCCTTGTTGCATATCTCTTAAAATATCGGCAGGATTTTCTGAGCGGGGATTGTCCGCTGTCAAAATTACCAAATCGGCATAATCCAATCCTGCTTTGGTCATCAGTGGCCGCTTGGTGCGATCACGGTCGCCACCGCAGCCAAACACCGCTATCAGCCTGCCATCGCAGTGCCGTCTTAGACTGGATAATACCTGTACCAAAGCATCAGGTGTGTGAGCATAATCCACAATAAAGCAGCCTGACTGACTGGCGGCTCGCTGCATACGCCCCCTTGCTCCTTGTAGCGTAGTTACCAATTGTGGCAAACGGCTGGTGCTATCGGCAAATAACGCCCCAAAAGCTGCCATACTGGCAAGCAGATTATCCACATTAAACAAGCCAAGCAGCGGACTGCGGACGCTCATCTGCCCTGTCGGTGTCATCATCTCAATATCGACACCGCTTAGGCTTGGGCTGATGGATTTGGCAAAATAACTGGCAGCGGCATCGTGTTGGCTATAAGTATAAAGCGGATAACCCTGCGGCTTAGCATAGTCAAACAACGCATATTCAGCGTCCAAATTCACCACACCAAATTTTAGCGTAGGAAACAGTGCCAAGTCGAACAATCTGGCTTTGGCGGCTTTATAATCGTCCATATCGGCATGATAATCCAAATGATCGTGCGACAAATTGGTATAAATCGCCACCGCAATCGGTACGCCCTGCAAGCGATACTGATCCAGTCCGTGCGAGCTGGCTTCTAATGCAATCACTTGCACGCCTTGTGATGCCATTTGATAAATAAACTGCTGCACCGACAGCACATCGCCTGTGGTATTTGCCGCCTGCACCAGATTGCCCAAACGGCCATTGCCTGCTGTTCCCATCACCGCCGACTCGATGCCAGATGCTTGGCACAGCTGAGCAATCAGCTGACTGACGGTGGTTTTGCCGTTGGTGCCTGTCACCGCAATCACTTTAGGCAGTGGCACGGCTTGATGCAACTGAAAGCGTGCAGCGATCAAATCGCCCAGCACCGAGCGGATATTTGGCACGCTGACGACAGCAATATTGACATCGGTCAAATCCAGCCTGTCCAGTGGCAACTGACTGATGATAAAGCTGGCGGTGTCTTTGACTGCCTGAATGTAGCGGTTGGCATTGATGATGGCGGTGTCGGCATCTGTGCTGGTGCTGGTCAGTAACACAAAGCCGTCATTGGCGGTAATTTTACGGCTATCAAGACAAAACTGCCCAAATTCACACGCCAAAATGGGGGCGAACATCGCTTTTAGGGTGTCAGCTCCCATCTGATGGGCAATGGTCTGCTCGGTGCTTACGGCGGCATCGATTAGCTGTTCAAAACAAATGGGCTGCATCATCTTTTTCCTTATATTTTTAATTTACTGCTGATTTATTCGGCAAATTATTCGTGCTTGCTTATGCTTAATTTTATGTTTAATTAATGCTTGGCGGCATCAGGGGCAGCTTCACGCAGCGGCTTATCATACGGCACATTGTACAGGCGTAGTGCTTCTTTCATCACCCTTTGAAATACAGGGGCAGAAACCTGACCTGCATAGGATTGACGGCGTGGATCTTCAACCAAAATCGCCACCGCAAACCGTGGATTTGACGCTGGTGCCAAACCCACAAAAATCGCACGGTGCTGATTGGTATAATAGCCGCCTTGGGGATTGGTGCGGCGGCTGGTACCAGTTTTGCCAGCGACACGATAGCCATTGATGGCGGCAGCTTGACCTGTACCCCCGGGGCCTGTTACCAGCTCCATCATGCGTACCACCGCTTGGGCGTTGTCTGGTTTGATGACTTCAATCGGCTGCGGCTCGGCTTGCTCTTTGACCAGTTTTAATGGCTGCATGACGCCACGATTGCCCAGTGTCGCATAAGCCTGAACCAGCTGTGCCAAAGTTACCTGCTGACCGTAGCCATAGCTTAAAGTGGCTCGGCGAGACAGCTCTTTTTGCTTGGGAATGCTGACTTTGCCACTGGCTTCAGCAGGGAAATCCAACGCCGTTTTACTGCCAAAGCCAAACTTTTTTTGGATATTGGCGATGGCGTCGCTAGGCAGGCTTAGGGCGATTTTGGTTGATGCCACATTACTGGATTTTTGGATAAGTTTGTCCAGCGTAATCACGCCGTAATTGCCGCCATCACGAATGGTATAGCCACCCACCACGATGCTGCCCGGTGTGGTGTTAATCACCGAATTGGTGCTGTATTTGCCAGACTCCAGTGCCGCCGCCACGGTAAACGGCTTCATCACCGAACCCGGCTCAAACACATCAAGCACGGGGCGGTTACGCTCGTTAGCACCGTCACGCTCGGACAGATTGTTTGAGTTAAATGACGGCCACGAACCCATCGCCAGCACTTCGCCAGTTTTGACATCGACCACCATGCCTGAGCTTGAGCGTGCTGATTGTAGGCGGCCGACTTGCTCAAGCTCCTTATACAGCACATATTGCAAGCGAGAATCGATGGTTAGGTGAATGTCTTGACCTTCGACAAGCGGCTCAACTTGCTTGATTTCTTGGATTGGCTGTCTGCCTGTACCACGCAAAATCATCACTTTGCCATCTTTGCCCGCCAAATGCTCATTGTACTTAGCTTCGATGCCAGAGCGTCCAATATAAGCGGTGCTGTTTTTGTCATCAGACTGCGACATATAGCCCAAAATCTGAGCATTAGGCTCAGCTTGCAGATAATACCGCTGAAAATACTGCTCACGGCCAATGGCAAAAAATCCCAAATCCATCACCGAATTTGCCACTTCTGGCGACACACGGTTAAGCAGCACCAAGCGTCTTGAGCCAGCACCTTTGGGCAGTGCTGCCTTGACTTTTTGTTCATTGGATACATCTAAAGTTTTGTCAATCTTGGTGGCTGCTTGCAGTTTTTCGAGTGGGAAATTTGCCACCGCTGCCAATTTTGCCAAATCCAAGTCGTCCATTTTTTGGATAATTTTTTGTTTGGTGTTCTCGTTTTCGGTGGTGTTAAGATTGTATTGCAAGCGGTAATATTCTTCGGCATAGGCATAAGGGTCAAAAAACACCGTATAAAGCGGTGCATTTGCCGCCAAAGGTGCGCCCACTCTGTCGGTAATCATGCCACGATACGCAGGCTCGGTACGCACCGAAGTGATCAGCTCATCGCCTTTATCAATATAAAATTTTGAATTAAGAATTTGTAAGTAAATGGCTCGTGCAAAAATGGCAGCAAAGACCGCCAACATAATCGCTATCACCAAAAAAAACCGTCCAGCGTCCTGCTTGCCGCCCATCAAGCTGGCACCTGTTGGTTTTTTGCCCAGTGACAGCAGTCCACGCTTGTTGGTTTTTTTGTGCTTTTTGATGGGTGCGGTTACTTTTGCCGAGCTGGTGTTGGGTTTTTTGGTTGCTTTACTCATGTCGCTTACTCACTCGGCTTGCTTACATCACTTGGCTTGACATTAGGCATGATGACACGGCGACTGTCGTTGGTTGGGAAAAACATACCCAGTTCAGTAACCGCACGCTGGGCGACTTGCGGCGTGGCACTGAAAGTTTGTTGCTCAATCATCAATCGCTGTTCTTCGGTTTTTAGGACATTTAATTCATGGCTGAGTTTTTGTAGCTGAATATAAGTTTCGTGCCGCTCTTGGGTCTGCTGGACAATCGCCAACGCCACCACAAAAATCATCACAATCAACGCCGCCAGCACCAAGCGTAACACGCCTATCGTGCCTGAATGTGGTTGCTGTGCTGTCAGATGATCGTTGTTCATGAATTTTTTTTCGTCCATCATGCAAATAAAATCTTTAAAATATCTCAAAAATATTAATAATATCTCAATAATCTATGAATTAATATTCATAAAATTGCCAAAACTGCTTTGACTTTTGGTTGTTTGGTATCAATTTTGGGTCAATTGAACATCGCCGTCATACGCCACATCACTGCGTTTAGCACCACGCAGCCACGCACTTCTGGCTCGTGGGTTTTGTTTGATTTCGTGATCGCTTGGGGCGATGCGGCTTGGCTTGCCAAAATATTTGGGTCGCTTGGGGGCGATGGGCAAATGGGCATCTTCTTCGTATTGCCCACGACTGTGCCGCTGCAAAAACTGCTTAATGCGGCGATCTTCTAGCGAATGAAAACTGATCAACGCCAGCTGACCGCCTGCCTTTAGCACCTGAATGCTTTGCCGCAAAAACTCATCAATATCGCCAAGCTCATTATTGATAAAAATCCGCATCGCCTGAAAACTCTGGGTCGCTGGGTGCTTGCCTTTTTGCCAATTTGGGTGTGCTTGCTTGATCACTTCGGCAAGCTCAAGTGTAGAATGGTAGCTTGGCATTTGCTTAATCGCACGAGCAATTTTGCGAGAATGTCGCTCTTCGCCGTACTCATACAGCACATCAGCCAGCGTCTCTGCCGAGACACGCTCAAGCCAAGCCGACACAGGCTCGCCCCGTGTGGTGTCCATTCGCATATCCACCGCCCCATCACGCATAAAGCTAAAGCCACGAGTGCCATCGTCCAGCTGCGGCGACGACACGCCAAGGTCTGCCATCAGCCCATCGACCTTGTCAATGCCAAGCATCTGCAGGTTTTGGCTAAGATTAGCAAAGCTGTCATGCACCACCTTGATGCGAGCGTCATCATTTGCCAAAGCATGAGCATGGGCGATGGCTTCAGGGTCTTTGTCAAACACCACCAAAGTGGCAGCACTGTCCAGATACTCAAGCAACAAACGGCTATGCCCGCCCCGCCCAAAAGTGGCGTCCACATAGACACCTGACACCGACGCTTTGGCGATGTCGTCCAAGTTTTTGACACCCAGCAGCATGGCAACCGTTTGTTCTAGCAAAACCGTGGTATGGCGAAATGGACTGGGCTGACTGCTTGGCATGATAACTCACGATAATCAATTTATATAAAAATTTCACAAATCATTGAACAAATCATTCAACAAATCATGCACAAAATCAACAAACTTCGCTGGATTACTCATGCGGACAGCTCATCGATGATGCCATGATATTTGCTTTGTGTGTTTATCTTTATTTTTAGTAAATTTTACCAAAAATAATTTAGCAAAATTTAAAATATCAAATGATGTAAAGATAACCTTACTATTTTATCAGTAAATCATGGATTTGTGGGGAAATTGTGGGATTTTTTTGTGTTCATTTGTTGCCCGTTTTAAACAATTGCCGCTCATCTTGGGGCAAATTTTTTTGTGTTTTCTTGGCGTTTTTTGCGATAAACACTTTTGATTTGCCATAAATGCCTTGTGCGTTTGGCACATTCACCAAAAATCTACCAAAAACGCCGCCAATTTGGTATGATACCGCATTGATTTGATATTATTTTTCGTTTTATTTTCCATTTATCCAAAATTACCAGAGAAAAACGCATGACACGACCAGTTCGCACTCGCATCGCCCCCAGCCCAACGGGATTTCCCCATGTCGGTACGGCTTATATCGCCTTATTTAATATGGCTTTTGCCAAATCGATGGGCGGTGAATTTATCCTACGCATCGAAGACACCGACCAGCTGCGTTCGACGGCACAGTCTGAGCAGATGATTTTAGACGCTCTAAAATGGATTGGTCTTAGCTGGTCAGAAGGCCCAGATGTCGGCGGCCCACACGCCCCATATCGCCAATCTGAACGCAGCGACATTTATAAAAAATACGCCGAGCAACTGTTGGACGCTGGCCATGCGTTTCGCTGTTTTTGCACGCCCCAAGAGCTGGACGCCATGCGTGAAGCCCAAATGGCAGCAGGCTTGCCTGTCAAATACGATGGTAGATATGCCAACCTAAGCCGAGAAGAGTCGGACGCACTGGTCGCCCAAGGTAAGCCATATGTTATCCGCATGCGTGTGCCGAGCGAAGGCGTCTGCACCATTCACGACATGCTGCGTGGCGAAGTGACGATTCCTTGGGAACAGGTGGATATGCAAGTTTTGCTAAAAACAGACGGTCTGCCAACTTATCATTTGGCAAATGTGGTCGATGACCATCTGATGCAAATCACCCATGTGCTGCGTGGTGAAGAGTGGCTGCCATCAGCTCCCAAGCATCAGCTATTGTACCAATATTTTGGCTGGGAAATGCCTGTGCTGTGCCACATGCCACTGCTTAGAAACCCTGACAAATCCAAACTTTCTAAGCGAAAAAACCCCACTTCCATCACCTATTATCGTGATGCTGGCGTGCTGCCAGAAGCCTTGATGAATTATCTGGGTCGCATGGGTTATAGCCTGCCAAATGAACAAGAAAAATTCACGCTTGATGAGATGATTGCAAGTTTTGACATTCAGCGTGTGTCTTTGGGCGGTCCTGTGTTTGACATCGACAAGCTCTACTGGTTAAACGGCGAATATCTGCGTGCGATGGACGCAAGCGAACTAAAAAACAGAATCTTGGCATGGGCAAGCGACGACGACAAACTCACCGCCATCGCCAAAGCCATCGCCCCACGCATCAATCTTTTGTCTGATGCGGTCAATTGGGCAGGTTTTTATTTTCAAAATCTGCCTGAGCTGACCGCCGAAAACTTCGCCCACAAAAGCCTAAGCGATGAGCAAATTCTTGAGATTTTATACCTTGCCACTTGGCAACTAGAAGCCTTGCCACAGTGGTCAGAAGATAACATTTATCAAGTGATGAAAGGCTTGGCGGCACATTTTGAGATTAAGCTTAAGGACTTTATGCAGCCGTTTTTTGTGGCGATTGCTGGTTCGACTGCCAGCACGCCTGTGATGAACTCCATGTACATCATCGGAGCGGACATGACTTTGGCACGCCTACGCCACGCCTGCGAAGTGCTGGGCGGACTTGGCAAGAAAAAACTCAAAAAATTGGAAGAAAAAAACAAAACGCTGCCCAATTTTTTGAGCCAATAATTGATTTTTGAGCCAAAACCCATCGCCGTCAATGACCATGGATAACAGATAGCAGAAATAAATGCACCCTGTCAATCTGCGGTGCATTGATGGCGATAATCTACTGATAAATTAGCAAATAATTTATCTAAAAATCAATAACTTACAATTTTTTTGAATTTTTACCAAAAAATTTATTTGACAACCCACACCACCTTTTATATAATACGCCCACCTTAACAAAGGGGCTATAGCTCAGTTGGTAGAGCACTTGCATGGCATGCAAGGGGTCAGCGGTTCGACTCCGCTTAGCTCCACCAAATTTTGTTTTGGCAAGAATGTAAGCACCTAGGCACTTTCTTACATTCTAAAAGTTGTAAAACTTTTTACTTGCGTCCCATTCGTCTAGAGGCCTAGGACACCGCCCTTTCACGGCGGTAACAGGGGTTCGAATCCCCTATGGGATGCCAATATTCTGCTCATTTGAGCAACAAATAGCCAGTCTTTTAGATGACTGGCTTTTTTGTTTGTGCTTTCCAGTATTCAAACTTATCAACGGTTATCAATGATTGTTAATGACTATCAATGATTATCACCATTTGATATTTCAAATTTCCACACGGCAAACTTATGGCAAATTTTCGGACACACATTAGCGTTGGAGCAGTCAGCAGCGTGGCAGTGGCGGCGGCAGGGTTTTATTTTGAGCTGTATGGGCTGACCACGGCGGTGCTGTGTGCGATTATCGGCACGCTTGGCAGTCTGCTGCCAGACATTGACCTTGAGCATTCCAAGCCTGCAGTGCAAGGATTTTTTGCCGTCTCGCTCATTGTCTCAACGCTTGCCACCATCATCTATGCCAACCGCCATGATGCCGATAAATTGCTGCTGGACTCGCTCATTTTGTGGGCGGGCGGATTTTTGTTGCTGCGATTTGGGGTGTTTGAGCTGTTTAGCCGCTTGACGGTGCATCGTGGCATGGTGCATTCGCTGCCTTATATGGCAATGCTTGCCCTGATATTGGTCTGTGGCATCTTTTATGGGCTGCGGCTTACCGCCTTTGTCAGCTGGCTGTTTGGTCTGATGTTGTTCATCGGTGCGGTGGTGCATTTGGTGTTGGACGAAATTTATAGCATCAATATCTATGGCCTACGACTCAAAAAATCCGCTGGCACGGCGATGAAGCTGTTTGAGAGCAATAAAATCGTCCAATACGGCTGCTTATACGCCATCATTGCGGTGCTGACTTATATTGCACCGCCTTATGGTGATTTTGTGCGGGCGTTTGTGCGTGTTGGGCAAAATTTGCACTGATTTGCACGGATTTGTCAAATTACTTACACCAATCTTTAGCGAAACATCGCCCCTGTGATGACAAACAGCACGCTCCATAGGCAAATCAAAGCCACATGCACCGCCATAATTTTTAGGGTGTTTTTGGTATAAGTCCCCTGCTCAAGGCGAGATACCACTCGAAAGCGTGCGTGCAAGGCGGTAATGATGGTCAAAGCCAGCCAAGTCAATTTGCCATGAATCAGTGCCGTCAAATAGCCCATCGGCTGCCCCCATTGCCCCATCGGTACAATGTCGTGCATCATGTACAGCCCTGTGATGACCTGCACCGCCAACGCCGCCATGCCCAGCGGTTCGTAGCGTTGTTCAAATTGTAAAAAACCCGCCACATCACCTGTGCGGACAAAGTTTGGCATCAGGCGAATCAGCAGGTACAAATGCCCACCAACCCAAATGCTGGCTCCCAATAAATGTAAAATTAAAGCGATTTTGTGCATGATTTGTCCTTATTGGCTCGACCCGAACGAAAAACAAAAGCATCTTGATAAAATTGGGGGTCTTGATTGTCCCAAAAATACGGCACACCCAGTATTGGCAAGGGATTGAGCGATTTTGGCGTAACGGCTTTATCCAAAAACTGATCCAATTTTTGGCTTAATAATTCATCAACCATCGCCAGACGCTCATCGATATTTTGCCCAAAAAACTCGCTTGGCACTCGCACCGTTACCGTGTGACTGCACAGCGATTTGTAAGGATTTATCATCTGCTCAAGCAGTGCATGACCAAAGATAAACACGCAGGCTTTGGCATCGGCATTGATATTGGCACGCCCAGCATCCACCATCGGCTGATGCCAGTGCTGACGATTGGCAACCAAACAAGTCTGCCAATCAAAATCCGCCAACGCCTTGGCAATCATATCGCCTGCGTCATCATCGCTAACCACCAAAATCGCCCCATTTTCGTCAAAAACAGTAATGGCATCGCGCACACGGTTGCGTCCGTTGCCGCTGTCGTTATCGTGATAATGCTGAATGTGCTTGGCGTTTAGCACCGCCTTTGATTTGGGGAATTTTGCCCACACACACGCCCCAAACCAATCGTGCAGATTGTCTCTGGTGGGAATGTTACCTGTCTGGTGAATGTGCTGCTCGTAGGCCGTGCCGTGCGGTAAATCGTCTTGAGCGACAAATCTGAGCGGCTGATTTGTGCCATGCAAAACAGGCTTGATGTGATGGATATGAAAATAATGATTGAGCCAATCTGACAAATGGCCTGATTGATAAGTTTTTATAAAATCATTATGAATATCTGCATAAGGTGTCAGATGGCTATCTGTCGGACAAATTTGACAAATCAAAGAATACAAATCGGTTGGTGGCAGCATAATTGGTCAATGCAAAAGCATTATTATACCGCCACCAAGCGATTTGCACCAGTTAAATTAAGCACATTATCCGTGCTGTCCGTGCTGTCGCAAACGCATCAAAACTTGATGCCGATTTCTGCCAAGTATTGGCGGCCAATCTCTGAGCGTGAAATACCACTGCTTAGATATTGGCTTTTGCGATTTAGGACATTTTTGACGGTCGCACCGATGGTGATTTGGTTGGTCTTGCCAAAGGTGTATTGAGCGTTCATATCCCAGTTAAATGTTCCGCCTGTGCGTTGTTTGCTGTACTCAGTATCAACATTGTAGCCTTCGTGAACAATTTGCTGATTTTTTGGCAAAGTGTTGGCAGTCAAAGCGGTCTGAGCCGAACGATAACTGAACTGATGGCTCAGTTTTAGGCGGTCAAATTGACTGGTCAGCGACAAGCTGGCACGCCACGGCTGGTTAAAATTCGTCGCTGGTCTATCGACATTGGCAATGACTTTGCCTTCGTACAGCACATACGGCTTTTCGTAGGTGACTGAGTCGTCAAAGTCGTCAAAATTTCTTAAAGTCTTGGTATAGCTGCCGCCCAAAGATAGGTAGTGTTTACCACTCAAAAACTCAATCGGACGACTGTTTTTAATACTGATGCTATAAGTGTCCGACTGGCTTTGTCCCAGATTGTCATACGATGTTACCAAAGGTGCTGTGCTGACACGGTATCTTCTGATTTGATCCTTATAATCACGATGTACATACTTTAATTGCCAATCGGTGTGATACGCTTTGCCAAAAACACCAAAAACATATTCATTGGTAAAAGGTGATTTTAGTTCACTGCGTGCCACATTGGTATTGGTTACATTGCCTTCTGTCGTCCATGGGTCGTTCAGATTCTGTCTTTTTTGCTCCCAGCTGAGTTTATTGACACCATCTTGCAATGCCATACTAAAGGCATTGCGTCCATAATAGCGGTTCGCACCGACATTGATGCCCAAGGATTGATTGGTAAATGGTCGATAAGTGATGTTAAAGCGTGGTGCTAAGGTCGCCTTTTTGGTCAAGCTGTCGTCGTCATATCGCACGCCCAATTTGGCAGTCAAATGCTCGCCAAATTTAAAGGTATTATCCATAAAAGCCGACCAACGAGTCTGATCCAGATTGATATTACCAGCTTGATAATAATTGCGGCGTGTGTGATATTGCCCCACCATCTTGCCGCTACGCTCGTAGGTGCTATCACAGTGTTTATCAATGCTACCATCTGCCAATCGGCAATCTGTGCCGCCTGCACCCGTAACATTTGGCGAAATGTACCAATAATAATCACGCACACGACGCCAATCCACCCAGTCTTTGCCCAAGCTTGCCCCCACTTCCATTTGATGGCTAAATTTGCCCTTGGTAAAGGCATCAAACGCCGCCGTAATGCGATAATCCAAAGAAGTGTCATTGTGCTGCAAAGGGTTGCCCGTTGTGCCTTCATTGACCACCGATTTGCCCCAATTTTTGGCAGGTGAGCTACGCCAAGCGATGTATTCATCGGCACTGACTTGGCGTTCTTGTTGGTTCTTTTTATAAACCAATCCATGCTGCAAAACCGCCATCGGCAGCGAGTGTTTAAACGACAAATCCAGTGCATAGTTACTCTGGTCAAGTGTGTAGCGGCTGTCAGTCGCCTTAGGCTGATACGCCAAAGAATGGCTGTTGGTGTACAATAAACCCAGCTTGACGCTATTATCTTGGTCAATCTGATAATCGGCATGAATGGCGACATTGTCCGCCACACGCTCTTGGTTGTACGCTCTAGCATCAGGCAAATCCGCCTTTAAATTAATGTCCGACATTCGGCGAGATGCACTCAACGACAGACCCAGATTGTCGGTTGCCTTGCCGTGGATAGACGCACTTAGCCCTTGTTTTTTATAATCTTTTTGGTATTTTACACTGTTATTTTCTTCAAAAAATTCTCGCTCTTTGTCCGACGCATAATTATATCTTGCCCAGTCGCTGCTGGTGTAGTCATAGCCAATTTTGCCGTGGATTTTGCCAACTTGGGTCTTGGGTATGCAAATTTCTGCCTTGACCACACCGCCAGTAAAATCGCCATATTTGGCATCGACATTGCTGTCTAGTACTTCAAGCTGGCATAACAAATCGGTATTAATGACCGCCGTCTGCGAACCAGCTGGCAGTCTGGTATCATTAAAATCGTATGTACTGCCACTGTTGGGATTGATGCGATTGGCAATATCAATATTATTTAGCAAAATTTTATTATCATAATACAGCCCGCCATTGATACTAAAATCCCCTGCCGAAATCTCGCCCTGCGTGCCTGCAGTATTTTGCTCACGGTCAAACTGCACATTGGGATGCTGCTGCAAAACTTCGGTGATGGTTTTGTTAATCGTTGGCGTGTTTTGAATATCCGATGCCTGATATTGCGTTTTGCCGATCAGATTTGCTTGCTGCACAGCGTCCGCACCAGAGCCAGTAACATACATCGTCTCCAGTACGACAGTAGGCACTGGATCCGCTACTGCCGTGTCGGCATGAGCGGTCATGGATAACGATAAAGCAATGGACGCACTTAATAAAGTTAATGTAAAAGAATTTGCTTTCATTTGGAAACATAAACAATAAAAAAAAGAGATAATGATTATTATTTAGTTATAAAAATTTGTCAATACCTTTTCGCAAATATTTCTATAATCAATGATTTTGTTGTTATTTTATAACAGAATAGTTACAGAAAATACGGCAAAACCAGCACAATGCACCGTGATTTAATGAATGATTTAATAGATGATTAATAAAAATTAATAGACAATTTGGTTTGTCGTCATAATGTCAGCAAAAAAGCAACCACCGCCTTTCGTTCGCTGCGAGTCAGACCCAGCGGCTGTATCAAGGGATCTTTGTGATTTTGCCAAGCTATTGGCGGTGCGTTTTTTGGCAGACGCTCTGGCATGCCTTGGTTGTACATTTCGACCACGCCTTCTAAATTGGTAAATCGCCCATGATGAAACCAAGGTTTTGATTGGCTTAAATTGCGTAATGACGGCGTTTTGAATTTGCCAAAATCGGCAACATCGCCTGTGATTTCATAAGCACCAAAATCGGCAAAACGCCCACCCACTAAGGTTTGGTTCAGATTGTGCAGTTTGCCATCACTGAGCGTCTGCCCAAAATGGCAATTCATGCAGCGTGCCTTGGTGCGAAATAAGTGCATGCCCAGCAGCTCTTGATTGCCAAAAGCGTCAATCTCGCCCATCAGCACTTTATCAAAGCGTGTTTGGCTCGGTCGCAGATGAGTTAGGTACGCCGATAAGGCATCGACCATCTGCTCAATGTCGATGGCTTGTGGTTGCGAACCAAACACCGCCTGAAATTTTGGGCGATAGCCAGCACTTTCTAGGCGTGCAGGAATGCTGTCAAGCGTGATGTTCATCTCATTTGGGTCGGTCAAGGGCAACAAAATCTGCTCACCCAAGGTCTTGGCTCGACCGTCCCAAAAAAACATTTGCCCATGATGACCTTGTAAGCCCAAATGCACCAAAGACTGGCTATTTCTGCGACCTTGCCGCCCAAAAACCCCTTGCGAAACTACTCTTGGCTCGGTAAAGGCATAATCAGGATTATGGCAGCTGGCACAGGATACTTGAGCGTCATCGGACAGGGATTTTTCAAAAAATAGCTCTTTGCCAAGGGCGACTTTTGGCTCGTCATCAGGCGTTATCGATGCAGGTAAAATCGGCAAAAACTCTTGCCAAGATGCGACGGCATCAACGACTGGCTTTGGCCAGTTGCTGATGGGTTTGGCATATTGCTTGCGTAGGCATGGATAATCATAAACGCCGTGATTTTGGCAAATGCCAGCTTGTCCAGCTGCGGCACTGTGCGACACCAAAGCCAGCCAAATCGCCGTAGCCACCACAGCTGTCCAAATGACAATTTGCCAATATCCAATCCGACAACCAAGCCGATGATTGGGCTGACAGTTATCATTATGTCGATAATTAAGTTGGTAATTGAGTTGATAATCAAGCTGACAATTACACTGACGATAATATCCCATCATGCCCACCGCAACAATCTGGCTAACCGACGCAGTCCACGATTGATTTTATATAAAATTCAATAAAGATTATACGGTGTGGGCATGAATTTGTAAATAAGAACTATTATTATAATGATAAGAATTTGTATCTAAACACTTGCCCCAACCTGCCGAGCCAGCTCGATGCCGTCTTGGATACTTAGGTAGGTTTTTTTGCTGGGAGCATCTCGAAACACCACATCGCCATCAGCAAAAACGATGCACTCATCGACCGCCAGCTGCTGCCATTTTTCATTATCCGTCAAAGGAATGGTGACCAAAATCGTTACCTTGTCCTTATCGGTGGTCACATCGCTAAAATTCACCGACATCTCACCATCGGACAGTCGAGCTTCGCCAAACGGTGCTTTGCGAGTCAAATAAAACAACAAACTGCCAGCATACGCCAGCTGCCAGTTGCCATTAGAAATCAGGCAATTAAACAAGCCATTGGCCGCCAGATAGCGACATTGTGCCGTCAAAAAAGCAAACAAGGCTTCGTCTGATGGGCGAGTTTTGAAAGTGGCTTTTAGTCGATTAAGCAGATAACAAAATGCCAACTCACTGTCGGTCGTGCCAACAGGGGCATAATGTTCGGCATTGCCGTTATTTATCAGGCGTTCGGTGCGGCGGATAAAGCTGTCGGTCATCTGACCATTATGGGCAAATGCCCACTGCTCGCCCCACACTTCACGCACAAATGGGTGGATATTGGCAAGTCCGTGACCGCCTGTGGTTGCCTTACGAATATGGGCAATGACATTCATCGCACGAATCGGATAGTGATTGACCAAATCCGCCACTGGAGATAAGTGGCTGGGCTTATCATCGTGAAACTGCCGCAAGCCGATCGCCCCTGATGCCGTTGGCTCAAAAAACGCAATGCCAAAGCCGTCTTCGTGATGGTCAGTCAAGCCACCACGCTGACGAAAACCTGCAAAACTAAAACCAATATCCGTTGGGACATTACAATTCATTCCAAGAAGTTGACACATGAAATTCTCTTTTTGTGGACAAGATATTAAAATTTTGCTATAATGCTAACTAATACGCCCCCAGACCCTGCCTAGTTCTTTTGGAACAACGGTAATCTGGGGCTTTCTTTTGTCTAAATGTTTTGTTTGGCTTGCCATAATGTACCAATGTCATCACGATAGCCAAAATCGGCAAGGCTTATGGCATTGTTGCTCACCTTGGGAAAATTGTCATGAATATGGGCAATGACACGACATTTCCAAGTGGAATTTGGGCTAATAATATCCAAAAAGTACCCCATCAGATAAAAGTAACCAAATGCCTTATGATTTTCTAGCCGATTGCCAATGTGAGCAAAAGATTTCTCAAAATCACTACGCTCAACAATATTCAAATTCCACAATCTGCCATGATGAGCCACGATATTGCGAATAAAATTTAGGCTTTTTAGCCATTTGCCCAACATATTAGCGGTAGTATGGTATTTTTGGGCAATTTTTTGACGGTCTTTATATTTTAAGCCGCCGTATAAATGGGATAACGCCCCAAAATCCAAAATCTCACGCGCCGCCCAGATGGGCAAATATTGATAGTTGTCGAGATGATGTTTTATAAAGTCTTGTTTGGCGTTACTTTGAAGCAGTTTTTGGTATTTTTCTCGCCAAATGTCGTGTTTGGATTTGGTTTGGTTGGGAGCTTTTGTGGTGAATTTTTTATCCAAATGCTCGGGCATTTCGTGAGCATTGGGGTGGTGTTTGCCCAATGTATGAGCGATGTCGGTGCGAATTGCCATCTCTATGCGTTCTAAGGCATCAAATGCCAAAATCCGTAAACCCTTGTCAAACAAGTACAGCTGTAAAATGGTGTTAAAATTGGTGTCGTCAATTAACTTGCTGACTTTCTGACCATTTTGCACTTGGCGAAAAGGGTAAATATAGCCGCTTAAACGATAATACCCTAAACTTTGCAAATAATGTAAGGCTCGCCCATCGTCATCAATGACAAGCCCGCGTTTTTTGAGCAAATCAAGTTGGTCTGGTGTGTCAATCCATGCCTTGGGTTTTGATGGCATTACACACGCCCCCAATGATAGCTTGCCAAGCGTTTCATCAAATCGGGGTTTTTGACCATAATATCATCGCCTGTGCGTCCTTGCTCACGGTTGTAGTGAATGACATTGAGCCGCAGCAGCCAAAAAATGGTCGCACTGTACGCCAGCATGATTGGCAGTGCCGCCTTTTCGTCTGCCGTCAATGCTCGGACGCTCTCATAGCCTGCGATAAAGGCCTGCATTTTTTGATTGTCAAAATTGACGCTCTCGCCGTCTGTGGCATTGCCCCAAGTGGTACAAAAATCATTAATCGTAATGGCAATGTCCATCAAATAATGCTCAACCGACACTTCGGTAAAATCAAGCAAGCCAGTCAATTTGACCGCATCGCCTGAAAAATCCCACAAAGTATTATCAGTAAACATATCCAAATGACACAAGCCTTTTGGCAAATCTTGGGGCAAGTTGGCATACGCCTGCCAGATGTCATTCATTAAGCGTGATTCGTCCATCGGCATAAACGCCGTTTCACGCTCTTTGACTCTAGCCCAGTCATACAGCGGCACGCCATACGCTTCGGCAGGCTCTAGCGTCTGCAAAGTCTTATGCAAAGTCGCCAACGCTCGCCCCATCTCGGTACACATCTTCTCATCGGTTACACTTGGGTGTGAGCCTGCCAATTTTGGCACAACCAAAATCGCCTTATTTTCATAACGCATCACACAATCAGCACCGATATGCTCGCCTTTGGCGGTCATCTTGACAAGCGGTGCAGCGATGGGCAGCTTGTCCTTTAAGGTGTGCATGATGGTTGCCATTTTGATGATGTCTTCTGGCACACGCTCTTCGTACAAGGTGAACACATAGCTAAAATCATCGCCCTTGTCGCCATCGGTCTGAATAAACCAATTGGAATTTTTAATCCCTTGGACAATGGGAATGGCGCGCACAAATTTCACACCAAACAAGCCACAAAACGCAAAAAATTCATCATCAGAAAGGTGAGTATAGACAGACATGGGGATTTTTCCAAATTCAGTGATTAAACTGACTGCTATTTTAATGATTTTTTGTTAAAATTTCCAAATATTTTGTATTTAATCGTTATTTTATTTAAAATGAACAAAAGCCCTGCGGTATCGGTGCTGATTTTTTCATGTAAATTTATCAATAAATTAATTATATATTCATTATTAAGGAAAATCATGTTAGCCAAACGCCTAATCCCTTGCCTTGATGTCGAAAATGGTCGTGTCGTCAAAGGCGTGAATTTTGTCGATATCAAAGACGCAGGCGATCCTGTGGAAGTCTCCAAACGCTACAACGAACAAGGGGCGGACGAGATTACTTTTTTGGACATTACCGCCACATCAGACGGACGAGAGACCACTTATCACATGGTCGAAAAAATCGCTCGCTCAATCTTTATTCCGCTGACGGTCGGTGGCGGTGTGCGAAAGATTGATGACATTCGCAATCTGCTCAACGCTGGAGCTGATAAGGTCGGCATCAATTCAGCCGCCATCACCAATCCTGATTTGGTCAATGATGCTGCGGCACGCTTTGGCAGTCAGTGCGTCGTGGTATCCATTGACGCCAAACGAGTCGCCAGAGCTGACGGCAGCATCGGCTTTGAGATTTTTACTCACGGCGGCCGCAAAGCGACAGGCATCGATGCCATCGAGTGGGCGGTGCAGATGACTAAGCGGGGTGCAGGCGAGCTACTGGTTACCAGCATGGACGGCGACGGCACACGCCAAGGCTATGATTTACTTTTGACACGCACCATCAGCGATTTGGTCAATATCCCTGTCATCGCATCAGGCGGCGTGGGCAATCTGCAGCATCTGGCCGATGGCGTGCTAAAAGGCGGTGCTGATGCTGTGCTGGCTGCCAGTATTTTTCACTTTGGCGATTATAGCATCGCCGAAGCCAAGGCGTTTATGGCAAGTCAAGGCATCGCAATCCGCCCCATTTAAACGGATAATTTGCTTGGGTTTTGTGTCAATTTGCACAATTTGCTCAATTTGTCCCAAGTTATCATGGGTCAAATCGGCTTGATTGGCATCAATTTGACAGCAATCAACCCACCAAAAAGCCAACGAAAATCTAAAAAAATAAAGCAAATTATGCTAAAATAACCCATCTGCCGTGTGGCTGATTGTCAGCATCAGATTTGGCAACCGCCACGCCTTATTATTTATCAAGGAAAACCCAATGACAACATTTACCGCCCAAAAATCCGCCATCACACACATCGAAGGCGAATTACACCTAAACGAATCTGTCCGCATCGGCATCGCTGTTGGGCGATTTAATGGCTTTTTGGTAGAAAGTTTGGTCGAAGGTGCCATCGATGCACTGGTACGCCACGGTGTCAAAGGTGAGAACATCGATGTCGTGCGTGTGCCAGGGGCGTTTGAGCTGCCATTGGTCGCCAAGCGTTTGGCAATTTCAGAAAAATACGATGCCGTTGTGGTCTTGGGGGCGATTATCCGTGGGGCGACACCACATTTTGACATCGTGGCAAGCGAATCTGCCAAAGGTCTAAGCCATGTTGCCTTGCAGCACAATATCCCTGTGATTAACGGCATCTTGACCACCGAAAATATCGAGCAAACCATTGAGCGCACTGGCACCAAAGCTGGCAACAAAGGCTATGAAGCCGCCATGACCGCCCTTGAGATGGTCGCTGTACTAAAAGCCATCTGATTGATTTGCCCAAGCCCAAATTAGTAAATTTCTCAATTTTTTTTTTTGAAATTCTTAAAACCTTGGGCGGTTTGGGCAATTTGCAGATTTTAGCCAAGTTTTCCATGGCGAATTTGGCTAAAAAGCACGCTTATGCGGTGTGCTTTGGGATTTTTCCAAGCTATTTAACAATCAAACCACCCTTTCTTTGGCAAATTTGTCTTTGGCAAAATTGATTTTATGCGATAAGATAACATCAACCCAAAATCAACCAAAATGCCCATGCATTTTTGCCGCCAACTGATGATACCGAGATGATTATGAGCGAAATTCATGATACTTTTGCCGAAACTGGCTACAAAACCACCCACAGTGCCGTGCGTAAGGCTCGCCGCTTTGCCCTGCAAGGCTTGTACGAATGGCTGACCACCGATTATCGGCTGAGTAAAACCGACCGCAGTTTGGTCGGTGGTAATGAGCCGCACACCATCGTGGCTCGCACTCGAGCGGATAACGCCATGCACACGGTGCATTTGGGCTATTATCATCAAATGATGCGACAAATTCCAGAGCAAGTGGGTGAGTTGATTGTGGACATTTCATCACATCTTGATCGTAATTTTGACGCTCTAGATCCTGTTGAGCAGGCGATTTTACTCATCGGTGCGTACGAACTCAAATACAGCCAACACATTCCCTATAAAGTCGTGCTGGACGAAGCCATGCAGCTAAACACGCACTTTGGGGCGACAGATGCTCATAAGCTCATCAATGCCGTTTTGGACAAATATGCCAAGCAAGTCCGCAGCATCGAAGTGGCCGCCCACAAAAACCAAAATTAGAATTAAAAGCCCAAACCCCAAGCCGCCATGTCCGAATTTGCCCTGATTCAGCAGCACTTCGCCAATGCCACCTTGTCGCACCCTGATACTGTGCTTGGCATCGGTGATGACTGTGCCGTCAGTCAGCCGCCAGCAGGCTGCCAGCTGGTCAGCTGCATGGATACGCTGGTGGCAGGTCGGCATTTTTTGGTTGATACGCCAGCTTATGCCATCGCTTATAAGGCGGTGGCGGTCAATTTGTCCGATTTAGCGGCGATGGGGGCGACACCTTATGCGATTTTGTTGGGGCTTAGCTTGCCAAAATCCTTGGCAAATGACGCTTGGCTGGGCGAATTTTGTCGTGGATTGGTGGCGATATGTCAGCCCTTTGGCGTGGAGCTCATCGGCGGCGATACCACTGGCAGTGAGATTTTGACCATCTCCATCACGGCTTTGGGCTTTATTGAGCCAAATCAAGCCATCACTCGCCACGGTGCCAAGGTCGGTGATCTCGTTTGTGTCAGCGGTGAGATTGGCTCGGCAAGTTTTGCCCTGTCGCAGGCGTTTTTGGGCGTCGTTTCACCGCTTAAGCACACCCTAGATTTGCCGATGCCACAGGTTCGACTAGGCAGGCAGCTTGTCGGTTATGCGTCGGCGATGATTGACATTTCTGATGGGCTGGCTCAAGATTTGGGGCATATTTTGTCCGCCAGCGGTGTCGGTGCGGTACTGGATTTGGATAAGCTACCCACGCACCCAATTTTACAAAAACTGCCCGATACCAAGCGGTGGCAACATCAGCTAAACGGCGGCGATGATTATCAGCTGTGCCTAACCATCAGCCCCCAAAATCTACAAAAATTCCAACAAAATCATTCAGATAACATCATTTATCCGATTGGGCATATCACCAAAGAGCCAACTTTGATGCTGACTGCTCAAAATCGTCCGATAGATTTTGACATCGGTGGTTGGCAGCATTTTTGAGCATGGTTTCATCGTTTTTTATCGACAATCTTGTGACTTTTGGCTGGTTGTTTGTGCTGTGCCTTGTGGTCATTGGGTCGGTTATTGGTTTGGTTTATTTATTAATCAAACCAATAAATATTGGCAATAATCAAAATTATCGCATGAATCAATGCCCAAATAAATACATTAAGCAATGGCTATGAGAGCGTTGGTGTTCTAAGCTGCCCAAGATTGCAATCCACAAAATTAAATCCGCACAAAAGAGCATTTGAATAAAACTTAATTTTAAAATATTTAAATAATACCCAATATGATTTAACACGGTTTGTTTTTTAGCAATTCTTCAACTCTCTGCCACAAGCTTATCCAGTCGCACAAGTCCCAATTACAGTACTTGATTACTTTCATAATTGTATTAAAATCTGATTGCAAATTTCGATTAAAAATTGGCTCATGGTGAGCAATTCTATTGCGAAGTTTACGCAGCCGATTCAAATCGATAAACATCTCTTCTCGCAGCTTTTTTAAATCTTTTGAATCAGCATTTGGCAACACCCCAATTAAATACTTGCACCAAAAATCATCAAATCTTACCGTAAACATACTTTGCCAAAAAACAAAAGGTAAATCTGCCAAAATTTTTTCTGTTGTGCTGTGATTTCTTTGAGATCTGATCACATCATCTCTGCGGTTGCCTTTTAAAGTTTTTAAAAATCTGGCATTAAAAGCCCACTCATCGCCATGTTCAGCTTGTATTGCAGTGCTTACACCATTTCTGATAGAAACTTCACAAATCGCCAAGCATTCAAATAAAGCAGAAGAAATTTGCAAATTCCACCTGTATAAATCCAACGCTTGATTATAATCTTTGGTAAATTTTTCGTAAGTAGCCAATCGTGCCTGCGAAAGTGAATTTTGAATGCTTTTATAATTATTACTTGCTTTCATCAAGAAAAAACCTTATAATATCTATGTTCGCTAGGGTCTATTGAGGGCTTTTTAAGCCTACCCCCTAGTATTAAGCGAAAAACCCGCCTTTTGGTGGGTTTTTCTTTATCTTTTGCAAATATTTTATATTGAATTAAATATATTGTCAATAAAAAATTAAAAATAATTTTTCATTATTTTACCTTTTAACAGCTGGCGTTTGTTGCTTCCAATCATGATATAATAGCAAAATAAGGGATTTTTAAATGAATCTCATCAGCCAAATCAACAACAAACTTAAATTCAAACACCTACCGCTTGGGCTTTGTATCATCACGATTTGTACGGCAGGCTATGTGTCTTTTCGGGCAGTTTATCCTGATGATGCGTTTTATTTTGATGAATTTGAAACCATCACCTTGCAAAAAATCGCAAACTCTGCCAAGATTATCCACAAACAGGCAACTTTTCCTGACATGCACGGCGATTATACATCAAGTGCCGTGATTGAGCTGTCGGCACAAGATTTTGATCAATTATGGCAAGACATCAGTCATGATAATAGGTTTTATCAGTCAGCTAATGACGGCACGCAGCAGGACATTTTTGAGCGAAAAACCGCCGAACAAACCGATCAAATATTACAAATCACCTTTTTTCACGATACGCATCGCATAAAAATTGACACTATCAACTGGTAAGCAAATGAACAACCAAAAACCTGACATTTTTAAGGCAAACACCTGTCCGCCTTGTCCGCCATCTGCCAGCGGCTGGCAAAAGCTGATTTATTGGCTGGGCATCGGACTTGGCTCTGGGCGTACCAAAAAAGCCCCCGGCACTTGGGGAACTTTAGGCGGGCTTGTGGTCGCTTTGCCAATGTTTTGTTTGGGATTTTGGGGATTTTTGGCGATTACGGTCATCGGCTGCTTGGTTGGCGGCTATATCTGCGGCACAACTTCTCGACTGATGAATGTCCACGACGATCCGCACATCGTTTGGGACGAATGGGTCGGCATGTGGATTGCGTTATTGCCCACTGCATTTGTGCTGTCGTCGCTATTTACCACAGATAAAGATGGGCAAAATTGGGGGCTGGTATTTTTGGTGTTGGACGGTGAGTTTGGGCTTGTCGCACTGTCTATGATGCTTATTTTGCCATTTTTGCTGTTTCGTTTTTTTGATATTATCAAACCCTTTCCGATCTCATGGGCGGACAAAAAAGTCTCTGGCGGTTTTGGCATCATGCTTGATGATATTTTGGCAGGCATCATGGCAGCAATCATCATCTTGTTGATGGTGGCTGTGGCTTTTGCATAACAGCGTAAAAGCATAAAAACACAAATTGGAACAATAAACCCCACAGATAAGCCAATCACTGTGGGGTTTTGTGTGTCTGATTGCTATAATTGCGGTTATTTATGACTGAAGCGAAGTTTTGGTTTCGGCAAAAAGTAGCTCAACCGCCTTATCATCAAAGCGGTATTCGGTACCACAAAAGCCACAATCCAGCGTCAGCACGCCGCCATGAGTCGCCACCGCTTGCTTGGCTTCGTCAAATCCAAGCTGTAATATCGCCCCTTCGCTTTTGGCTACTGAGCAAGTGCAAGCAAAACGCAGTGGCGTCAATGCTGGCAATACCACTTCTTCTTCGTGGTATAAGCGGTACAAAATCTGTGCTGCTGGCAAATCGGTGATTTCCGCTGGCTTTAGCGTGTCGGTCAAAATGCTCAATCTGTCCCACAAATCAGGGTCGGCTTCTTTGTCCGCTTCGCTCTGTGGTAGCAGCTGCACCAAGACCCCGCCTGCAGTGGCGTCGTTGGTTGCCAGCTTGATAATCGTTGGGATTTGGGCGGATTGCTTTTGGTAATGTGCCAAACATTCACCCAAATTATCGCTGACACGCTCGACAATACCTTGGTACGCTTCGCCCTTGTCTGGGTGAATGCTGATAAACAGCACGCCTGCCCCCAGCTGGGCAAATGCTTCATCGCTACTGCCTAGCGACTGCCACAGTGCTGCCTTATCGCCTTGAGCATCAAAGCCTGCCAACGCACGCACCGCACCTGTGTGGTCGCATTCTGCCATCGCCCAATTTAGGCTGGCGTCTGGATCAGATGTCTGCAGTTGCACGGACAATTTGCCGTCAATTTTTAGTGTGCCGATGAGCAAACTGGCAGCAACCAGCATCTCGCCAAGCAATGCTTTGATGGCGGCTGGGTAAGCCTTTTGGGCGATAACGGTCTGATAAGCATCGCTAAGCTGCACGACATCGCCACGCACCGCCGAACCTTCAATAAAAAACCGTTGGCGATAATCTGGGCAATCATCATGGGCGGTGTCGGCATCTAAAGAGAAATTTTGTGTCGTCATAAATTTTCCAATGATTGGGCAATTGAGCAATTGGGCAAATTGATTGGGCGATGAATAATCATTTGCCCATCACTTTGCCAAAATCAAAATGGCCTTAAAATAAATCGCATTAAATCAAAATGCATCAAAATTAAAATCAAAACTTGTCGATATATGGGGACGGATTGCCAATTTACAAATCATCAAGTTATCAAATCATCAAATTACCAAGCTAAATTTATTTTTATACTCAATCGCTGCCATCAACCAAAATGCCAATTTGGACAAAGATAAGTTGGTAAAGATGGGTAAATTTTTGGCAATTTAACCAATTTGAGTAAACATTGGTTTACTTTTTGGACAAGTTTGTTATACTTAAAGAAAAGTTTGGTCAAGTTATTTATCGGAAGCATTTATCAAGGGGAAATCGTCATGGCGGTGTCGTCTGCGTATCTTTGTCGTTCTTGTGGTTATGTGTATGACGCTGCCGATGGTGGCGATTTTGATGATTTGCCCGATGATTGGTCGTGTCCGCTGTGCCATGTCGGTAAAGATGCTTTTGAAAAGGTCAATGACTCTGCCTGCGATAAGCTGGCGACTGGCGGACAGCGAGCAGGTGTGGTCATCATCGGTGCTGGCTTGGCAGGCTGGAGCGTGGTTGATGCCATTCGTGCCAGTGATGGTGATTTGCCCATCACGCTCATCAGTGCCGACCATGCCGACCGCTACCACAAGCCCATGCTGTCTGTCGCCATCAGCCAAAACAAAACCCCAGAGCAGCTGATTCGCAGTGCAGGCAGTGATGCCGCCTTGACAGCCAACATCACACTTTTGGCAAATACCACCGTCAAAGGCATCGACCACCAAGCCAAAACCCTGACCACCACCCAAGGCAACATCAGCTATGACAAACTGGTGCTGGCCATCGGTGCCAAGCCCAATTATCCCACCAGCGTGGACGCTGCCACCACTTATCATGTCAATCATTTGCAAGACTTCGCCAAGCTACAAGCACGACTGTCGCAAGGTGCATCTCGTGTGGGCATCATCGGTGCTGGCATGATTGGGCTTGAGCTTGCCGAAGATTTGTGCCAAGCAGGGCATCAGGTCAGCCTGATTGATGTCGCCAATGCACCTTTGGCATCGATGCTGCCACCTGTTGCCACCGCTCGTATCAGCCATGCCATAACCGAGCTTGGCGTGCATCTTTTGACTCGCTGTCAAATCATCAGCCACATAAGCCACGACAACACAGCACAGCTCACCCTACGCCTGCCAGATGGTAGCAGTCAGACGCTTGATTTTGATATGCTAATCGTCAGCACAGGACTTATCGTTGATGATACACTGCCCATGACGGCAAATCTAGACTTTGACCCACGCCGTGGCATCAGCGTGGACGACCAAACGCTCCAAACCAGCCAGCCTGATATTTATGCCATTGGCGACTGTATCGCCATCGGTGGCGTGCCGTGTCGCTATGTCGCACCGCACCGACCGCAGGCAGCGGTGATTGCCAGCCATATTCTAGCTGGCGTGGGCAATTATCAGCACAAACCGCCGATGATTCGCCTAAAAAACAAAAGCATCACCATCACCGCCAATGGCCTGCCGACCGCCCAAGGCAACTGGCGTGTCGTGGGCGACAGCGAGCATGAGCTGTCACTTGAAATGCTTGGCGATGATGGGCAAGCGGTTATCGCCAAAGCCTTATTAAAAACGCCCAGCGAATAACAAATTGCAAAATGCTTTGAGTTGATAAAATAAAACACCATTATCTATTTTGAATATGGTGTTTTATTCTAATGGTTACTTGATCAAACCATGTTTTTATCTTATCCAATCTAGTAGATGTATTAGGTATATGCCCAATAGCATAATAGTCGGCATATACCCAGTGGCACTTTTAGCAGAGTATGAACCAAACCATTTCACAGTAAGTAAAGATACCGAAAAGCCTATCACTAAGCCTATCCACCCTAGTGGTAGTGCAAAAGCAATCATTAATGTTAAAGCAAACCATGCCCATTGTTTATCTTTATAACGGATAAAATTTGTTCTATATAAACGATAATCGCCAAGAAATACGATGAAGAAGTTCAGTACTGCCAGTATTCCAAGCAGTATAAGATACACGTTTACATTGGTCTGGGGGTATTGTTTTGTGGCAAACCAAGACACAGCCAAAGTTATAACAGTAACCCATGTAACTATAATAAAGATGAGTTTGTATATTAACCATAATACAAAAGATACTGTAATTGGTTTTTTAAGAGCTGGGTTGTTCATAATAATACTGACAGGATTGGGGTTAAATAATTTCCAAATTCTAGGGTGAGAAAATATCCAAGTCAATCTATAAATATAAAAAGTTGATAAGTGATTTATTTTATTGGTTTTAATTTTATAACCTGCCAACATTTATTTCACAACTGTCAATTTGATTGATAAAACCTTAAAAATCCCCATTGCCAGATGCACAAAATCAACAATTTGATGCCAGCCGTCATGTTATAATATCAAAAGTCCGCTGCCTAACGATTTGGGGCGAGCTGGCTTTCTTTGGTAAAGGCTTTGGTAAAGGCAAATTTGCCCAAGAAATTTTAATATTTATACATATACACTTTAAAGATACTAAGGAACTGATTATGTGCGGTATCGTTGGTGCAATTCGCACCCATCACAATGTGGTGGATTTTTTGACAGATGGGCTAAAACGCCTAGAATATCGTGGCTATGATTCGTCAGGCATCGCTGTGCAGACCGAGACAGGGATTCGCCGTGTTCGCCGTGTTGGGCGAGTGGCGTTGATGGAAGAAGCTGCCAAAAACAAAGAGATTTATGGTCTGACTGGCATCGGTCATACTCGCTGGGCGACGCACGGCGGTGTTACCGAGCCTAACGCTCACCCACACATCTCTGCTGGGCTGATTTCGGTGGTGCATAATGGCATTATTGAGAATTTTGAAGCAGAGCGTAGCCGCTTGCAGGCACTTGGCTATGTCTTTGAATCACAAACGGACACCGAAGTCATCGCCCACAGCGTACACCACGAATATTTAAGCAACCAAGGCGATCTGTACCAAGCCGTGCAAGCTGCTTGCCAGCGTTTTCATGGGGCGTATGCCATCGCCGTCATCGCCAATGACAAACCCAACCAAATGGTGGTGGCACGCATGGGCTGTCCGCTGTTGGTTGCCTTTGGTGATGATGAAGTGTTTATCGCATCTGATGTGTCGGCGGTGATTGCCTTTACTCGTCGTGTTACCTACCTAGAAGATGGCGACATTGCCCTGCTGCACGCTGACGGTATCCAAAAACTGCTGGACAAAGACGGCAACGAAACCCAACGCATCATCAAGACTTCCGAGCTGTCCTTGGCGTCTTTGGAGCTTGGCCCATACAGCCATTTTATGCAAAAAGAAATCAACGAGCAGCCCAGAGCCGTGTCTGATACCGCTGAGATTTTTTTGGACGGTGGTTTTATTCCCCAAAACTTTGGCGAACAAGCACCAGAGATTTTTGCCAAAATTAACAGTATCAAAATCCTAGCCTGCGGCACTTCGTATTATGCCGCTTTGACTGGCAAATACTGGCTAGAGAGCATCGCCAAAATCCGCTGCGATGTTGAGATTGCCAGCGAATACCGCTACCGTGATGTCATCGCAGACCCCGATGAGCTGGTTGTTACCATCAGTCAATCTGGCGAGACGCTGGACACCATGGAAGCACTCAAATACGCCATGGCTCAAGGGCATCAGCACAGCTTGTCTATCTGTAATGTCATGGAATCTGCCCTGCCACGCAGCAGCACGCTTGCCATCTTTACTCGAGCAGGGGCGGAGATTGGCGTGGCATCGACCAAAGCCTTCACCACGCAGCTGGTGGTACTGTTTGGCTTGGCGGTAACTTTAGGTCTTGTGCGTGGCGTGGTCAATGACGAGCAAGCCGAAGCCTTTGCCGAAGATTTACGCCAACTGCCCGGTAGCATTCAGCACGCCCTAAATCTAGAGCCGCAGCTGGCTGTATGGGCCCAAAGTTTTGCCAACAAACCCAGTGCCTTGTTCCTAGGCCGTGGTATCCATTACCCCATCGCCCTTGAAGGTGCATTAAAATTAAAAGAGCTGACCTATATCCACGCCGAAGCCTACCCAGCTGGTGAGCTTAAGCACGGCCCTTTGGCACTGGTGGACGAAGATATGCCTGTGGTGGTCATCTCACCAAACGATGGACTGCTTGACAAAGTCAAAGCCAATATGCAAGAAGTCAGCGCTCGTGGCGGTGAGCTGTTTGTATTGTCCGATCTTGACAGTGATTACACTGCCGATGATGGCATTCATGTGATTCGCACGCCACGACATATCGGCATTTTATCGCCCATTGTCCATACCATCGCCGTTCAGCTATTGAGCTATCATGTGGCGTTGGTGCGTGGTACTGATGTCGATAAGCCACGCAATTTGGCAAAATCGGTTACTGTTGAATAAACCGAATAAACCAGGTCGAATAAGCCAAATCACTTGACCAAACCAAAAAGCGATGCTCACACGAACATCGCTTTTTATTGGGTTGATAAAATCAAAACCCAATCACCGCATCAATCGCCACGATAGCCGTTGGGGTTGCCGCTTTGCCATCGCCAAGTGTCGGCACACATACGCCCAATGTCAAACTTTGCCGTCCAGCCAAACAGCTGCTTGGCTTTGTCAGCACTGGCATAGCACGCCGCCACATCGCCTGCTCGTCTGCTGGTAATCACATAAGGGACTTTTTGGGCAGTGTTTTGTTCAAATGCCTTGACCAGCTCAAGCACCGATGTGCCATTACCTGTACCCAGATTGACTGGTAAAAAGCCCACTTCGCTATACTCAAGCAAATACTGCAACGCCGCCACATGGCCTTTTGCCAAGTCCACCACATGGATATAATCACGCACGCCTGTACCATCGACGGTGTCATAATCATCACCAAACACCGACAACTGTGGCAATTTGCCCACCGCCACTTGGCTGATGTACGGCATCAGATTGTTGGGAATGTCGCTTGGGTCTTCACCAATCAAGCCGCTTTCGTGAGCCCCAATGGGGTTAAAATACCGCAGCGAAATGGCATTGTACTGCTTATCTGCATGAGCGGCATCTTGTAAAATATATTCCACCATCAACTTGCTTTGTCCATACGGATTGGTACAAAAGCGTGGTGCGGTCTCGGTAACTGGCAGCACTTCAGGGTCGCCATAGACAGTCGCCGATGATGAAAAAATGATGTTTTTGACGCCAGCATGCTGCATTGCTTCGATCAGATTGAGCGTGCCTGTCACATTATTTTGGTAATATTTGACAGGTTTGGCGACCGACTCACCCACCGCTTTTAGCCCAGCAAAATGAATCACCGCAAAAAACTGATGGCTATCAAACACTTGGGCAAGAGCTGCTTTATCCAAAATATCTGCTTCGACAAACTCAATCTGCCGCCCTGTAATCTGTGCCACTCGCTCAAGTGCCACAGGGCTTGAGTTGGATAAATTGTCATAAACCACTGGCTCAAAACCTGCAGCAATCAGCTCAATCAAGGTATGCGAGCCGATATAACCTGCCCCACCTGTAACCAAAATTTGTTTCATCATCACTCCCTATGGTAGCCGATACCAAAATACGGTGCAGACAGCTGTGCGATGCTGTCATCATCAAGCACATTTTTGGCATCAAAAATCGGTAAATTAATCTGGTTTAGTTTGTGAATATCTGGCGGCACCAGCAGCGACCAATTGACAATAAATAACGCATCAGCGTCCATCAGTGGCGTGTAAGCATCATCAACCAAAGTCAAAAGCGGCTCATCGCCATACAGCGACTGAATTTCAAACGCCGTGTGATGCGTATAAACTCGTGTGGCGATGCCATACGACCACAGCAGTTTTAGCAGTGGGTGAATGGCAGAATTGGTCGTGCGTGATGCCCCACGCCGATAGCCAGTTCCCCAGATAACGACGGTTTTTTGTTCAATAAAGCCGTCAAAATACCGCCAAAACTTGCGAAAAATCAGCTCTTTTTGGTCTTCGTTAATCGCACTTGTGGCACTGATCAGCGTGGTCTGCACACGATTGGCGGCAAAATCGTCAGACAGCAGTGCCAGCTCTTTTGGCAAAGTCTTACCACCAAAGCCCCAGCCTGCTGACAGATACGCCGAGCCGATGCGATGATCCTTGCCCATGATGCGTTCGACCGCTTTGATATTCACCGACTGCTTGTCCGCTAGGCGTGCCATCTCATTCATAAAAGATAGGCGTGTCGCCAGCATCGCAATCATGCTACTTCTGGCAAATTCCACCGTCTTAATATCGGTAATCTCACATTGGGCGGCGTTGCCCTTTAGCAGCATCAGTACATCGCACATCTGTACGCTGCCGGTGCTTTTTTCGCCAATCATCAATAAATTGGCACGATAAAAGGCATTAAAATTTGCCCCATCTTTCATAAAGCTTATCGGTAAATAATACACCCATGCCGATTTGATTTGCTCGGCAATCGCTGCCATCGTGCCGATATGTCCTGTACCACTTAGGATAATTTGACTGTGCGGATTGGCATTTTGGTGCAAAAATTTTTTAATTTCACCGATTGTCTCGCCAATATCTTCCAAAAACAGCCACAACAGCCGCCCACGACTGTGTTGTAAAAATGGCTGCAGCTCACCATCGGCAAGCACAATTTTATTTTCGGAGCAATACAGCGACCACAGCATCGCCATTTGGGTGTCAAATTGATAATGCTCAAGCGTCTGCTGAATGTCGTCAGGCTTTGCCCACAGATGAACCTGCTTGCCCAGACTTGCCAGCCACAAGCAAGCATTGAGTGCTTCGTGATGATGCCCCATCACATAGATATGCTGATGAATGTGCATGCTACCCCCGCTGAATTTTTGCCAATAACGCATTGGTCGATGAGTCAAACTGTCCGCTCGCCTGCTCACCTGACAGCTCGTCATAGACACGATTTGCCATCACTTTGCCGACTTCCACGCCCCACTGGTCAAACGGATTAATTTGCCAAATCACGCTCATCACATAGACTTTATGCTCATACAAAGCAATCAGAGAACCCAGTGTCTTGGGGTTTAGGTCGCCCAGCAGTAGCGTGGTTGATGGCTGATTGCCACGGTATTGCTTGAACTTGGCAAGATTGTCCTGCGTGCTTTGCAGGGACGGTGGCAAGGCATCATTGCCAAAGGCAAGCACCTGCGACTGTGCCAAGCAGTTAGCCAGTGATAATTTGTGCTGATCAACCAAATGATGGTTCGCCACCTGTGCATCATTATAGCGGCGAATCGGTGTGATAAAATCGCACGACACTCGCTGCGTGCCTTGGTGCAGCAGCTGATAAAAGGCGTGCTGGGCATTTGAGCCAATATCGCCCCACAAAATCGGACAAGTATTATACGCCACCGCATCGCCTGAGCGTCTGACCGATTTGCCATTTGACTCCATCTCAAGCTGCGTCAAATAATTGGGAAAAAACGACAACCGCCCATCATAAGGCAGCACCGTATGCCCATGAATCCCCAAAAAAGTCGCATTCCATACGCCAATCAGCCCCAGCAGCACGGGCAAATTTTGGCAAAAATCCGCCGCCGCAAAATGCCGATCCATCGCATTGGCACCAGCTAACAGCTCACGAAAGCCATTCATACCAATCTTAATGGCAATCGCCAAACCAATGGCAGACCACATACTAAATCTGCCACCAACCCAATCCCACAGCAGCAGCTGATTGTCCTGATGAATGCCCCAATCGCTCATCCTATCTGGGCGTGTGGAGACGCCGATAAAGTGGCGACGCAAGATGGTCAATTGATTGTCATAAGCTGCCAGCAGCCAGCCCAATGCCGTTTTGGCATTGGACAAAGTGTCAATCGTGCCAAAGGATTTGGACGAGATGATAAACAAAGTGCTTTGCGGATTGAGAATTTTTAATAAATTCTCCAGCTGCGTGCCGTCCATATTTGACACAAAATGCACCCGAATATCAGTATCCACCCATTCAGACAGTGCTGTCGTCGCCATCAATGGCCCCAAATCCGAACCGCCAACGCCGATATTGACCACATCGGTTATCGCCTTGCCCGAATAGCCACGCCAGACGCCGCTGCGGATACGATTGACCAGATTTTCGCATTTTTTTAGGCTGTCATGCACTTGTTTACCGACATCGACGCCGTCCACCATCAAAGACTCGCCCTGTGGTAGGCGTAAGGCGGTATGCAGTGCTGGGCGGTTCTCGGTATCATTGACTTTTTCGCCTGCCAGCAGTGCGTGAATTTTATCAGATAAATTAAATTCTTTGGCAAGTTTTAATAAATTATCCAGCACCGTCTGATCTATCGCCTGCTTGCTATAATCCATATAAATATCGCAAGCACTCGCCGTCAGTGCCGTGCCACGATTGGGATTGTCGTCAAACAGTGATTTTAGGCAAGGTTGGGACTGTGCCAAGTCAGTCAGCGTCTGCCAAGTGTGGGTCATGGCGGTTGTCCTTATTTGATGGGCGTGCCGATGTGCTTGGCAAAATACGCAAACGCTTGCAGATAAGTGGTCATATCGCCAGCATCAAAGCTGTCGCCTTTTAGGGTTGCCACTTCCATGCCCTGTGTGCCAATCAGTGCATCGATGGCATCGGTCAACTGAATCTCACCGCCCACGCTTGGGGCTGTCTTGGCAAGATAATCAAAAATCTCCGGGCTAAACACATACCGCCCCACCACTGCCAAATTTGACGGTGCGACTTCTAGGGCAGGTTTTTCAACAAATCCTGTAACATCAAAAAACTGATTGCTGTCAGTTTTTTGGATAATCTGTCTGTCGCTTAGGCGGGCGATGCCGTATTTATGCACATCGCTGTCTGCCACCGCATCAACCAAAATCTGACTGCGTCCTGTCGCCACAAAACGCTTGAGCATCGCCGCCAGATTATCACTGCCAAAGTCGGTGCAAAAAGGATCTAGCACCACATCTGGCAGCAGCACCGCAAACGGATTATCGCCCACGACTGCACGCCCTTGTAGCACCGCATGCCCCAACCCCAAAGGCTTGCCTTGACGCACGCTCACCACTTTGACATCGTCAGGCAAAAAATTTAACCCATCTGCCAAGGCGTCTTTGCCTTTGGCTCTAAGCTGCGTGTCCAGCTCGCTATTGATATCAAAATAGTTTTCGATGGCACTTTTTTGGGCATGATTAACCAAAACGATATTTTTGATGCCTGCCTTAACGGCTTCCAGCACCACATAATGAATGGCAGGCTTATCACCCAGTGGCAAAAGCTCTTTCGGCACTGCCTTTGATAACGGCAACATACGAGTACCAAAGCCTGCGGTGGGAATGATGGCATAAGTTGGGGTTTTCATGGGTTTGGCTCTTTTGGTTGGAATTTTTATACAAATTAAACAAAATAATGCCAACTTTAGCAGTATGCTGGGCAAAAGTCAAAAAATCCCTAATTTAACACCCTAGTGTATTTAAAAAAAACATGCATAATGCCATCTGCCATTTAAGTCACAAAACTGTGATGGCTCGGTGTTTATACCATCCTGCAACCACAGATATCATTTATCGTAAACCAAGCCAAGAAAATGGATATGCTTTGTTTGCAACAAGCAATTATCAACTCGTAAACTCAACAACACCTGAAATTTGACCTTGTTTATCTAACACAACAAGGGAATGAATATGCAGTTCTTTCATTTTTTCTTCAGCTTTACCGATATATTCATCTTCAGAAATTGTCTTAGGATTTTTACTCATTATGTTTTCAGCAATATAATTTAGACTATTTGCCCCCTGATTAGCTAATAATCTACGTATATCGCCATCAGTAATAATACCTTTAAGTTGATGATTTTCTACCACAATAGCTACACCAATTCGTCCTTCATTCATTGTAGTTAGGCATTGTTCAAAGGACGCATTTGGAGCGACTAATGGTAGTTTTTTAATCATTACATCTTTCACCCGACATAATAATTTTCTACCTAAGCTACCACCAGGATGATATAAAGCAAAATCTTCAGCTTTGAAATCACGAGCTTTAATTAATGCAATTGCTAACGCATCACCTAGAGCCATTGTGATTAAACTGGAAGTTGTTGGAGCAAGATTATTGGGGCAGGCTTCTCTTTCAATGCTAATATCTAAAACAATATCAGCATGTTGTGCCAATGTAGATTTGGATTTACCTGTGATGGCAATAATTTTATTACCGAAATTTTTCAGGCTTGGGATAAGTTTATTGATATCGTCTGTTTCACCGCTATATGATATAAGAATGACAATATCAATTGGCTTTAACATACCTAAATCGCCGTGAAAGGCTTCTGTGGGGTGTAAAAAGAAACTTGGTGTACCTGTTGATGCAAAGGTTGCTACCATCTTTTTACCTACTAATCCAGACTTTCCAATACCTGATACAACCAATCTACCTTCACAAGATAGAACTAAATCAACGGCTTGATTAAAAGAATCTGATAGGTTGTTATTAAGTCTAGAAATAGCTTGTTGATACAAATTGAGTGCATCTTGAGCATTGCTTACATGATTCATTCATTTCTCCTTTTAAGGATAAAAAGTAACTATAAAATATAATCACTTTTCCCAAACTGCTTTAGTTTGCAGTATCAATTTCATCAAATGATTTGATCAAATCATCTATTGCTTTCATTTGATATACAAACTCTTCTAATTTAGATAATGGTAATGCTGACGGACCATCACATTTAGCTTGGCTCGGATTTGGATGAGCCTCTAAAAAAAGTCCTGCCAAACCAATAGCTAACCCAGACCTAGCGAGTTCTGTCACTTGAGAACGGCGACCACCAGATGCGGAGCCGAAAGGGTCACGACATTGCAATGAATGAGTCACATCAAAAATAACTGGTGCACCTTTGGATACTTTTTTCATTGTGCTAAAACCAAGCATATCGACAACCAGATTATCATAACCAAAATTAGAACCACGATCGCATAAAATTACTTTATCATTTCCACATTCTTCAATTTTTTCCACAATATTTCCCATTTGGCCTGGGCTGAGAAATTGTGGTTTTTTCACATTAATTACTGCTCCAGTGCGAGCCATAGCCTCTACCAAGTCAGTTTGACGAGCAAGGAAAGCAGGTAATTGAATAATGTCAGCGATTTCGGCAACTGGTTTACATTGATAAATTTCATGCACATCAGTAATCACTTTTACGCCGAAAGTCTGTTTTAATTCTTGAAAAATTTTCAATCCTTCTTCTAAACCAGGCCCACGATAAGAATGAATCGAAGAGCGGTTTGCTTTATCAAATGAAGCTTTAAAAACATAAGGCACGCCCAGTTTTTGTGTAACTTCTACATATTTTTCACATACTTGCATTGCCATATCACGGCTTTCAAGAACATTCATTCCACCAAATAGCACAAAGGGTTTGTTGTTGGCGATTTCGATGTGGTCGAGTTTAATAATTTTATCAAACATAATATTACCTGTCTTTAAAAAGAGCCCTTAAAATGCTTTAAAGGGCTTTAAAATATTTATTTTTGTTTTTTGTCAAAGAAAACTCGCCCTAAACGAACGACATTATTTTTTGAGTCTGCAAAAAATGCATAGGGGTCTCTTTTAAATTTCGCCCATTTTGCTTTTCTGACATTTTTCGGTGGTTTTTGGTATGAAGAAACATCGTCTAATATCTTGGCAGCACTCTGAGAGATATTTATTTTTGGCTCATCTGCTTTTTGGGGCAGCTGAGGCTGAGAAGGTTTTTTAATCTCCGCTGGTTTAACCGCTGCAGGTTTAGGCGTTGGTTTAGAAGCTGGTTTGGAAGCTGCTTTCTTTTTCAAATGAATATCTAGTGCATACCGTTCAAACATTGGGGCACTTGATGCAATTTTAGGGCGTGGGGTAGATTCATATTCGAATATGAGATTACCATCTAATTTTAAATTATAAAAATCAATACCCGTAGTAATTGTTCTTAAGCTTCCATCAGCTTCTTTTCGAGAAACTGTTTTTGGAATACCAAAAGAATAGAATGAGTAAACCAAATAATCTAAAAAGCGTAACATTTTTTCATTATTCACATCAAAACCCTGAATAATGTCTTTTGCAAGATTTTCTATTTCTTCATCTTCACCAATCAAATATGGTACAGTTTTATTGAGTTCTTGATGTGCATAAAACGCATCGCCAAAAATATAGGTAGGTTTATTTAGCATCATGCTGTAAATACCTACACCAGAGTTAATGAGTACTACTCGGTCAGCCAATTCCAGTAAATCAATAAAATGCGTATCATCAGGAACATACTTCGCATATTTCAATGGTGGTGTTTCTGTTTCAAGTGGATGTTTTTTGCATAAAACAATCCAACCTTTAGAGGTTAATTTTTGTGCCAAACTATCCACTGTTTCAATGAATTTCAGAAACGTTTGAATATTTCCGACCATATATTTAATAACCGTATCAGATGGTCTTTGCAAAGGTACAAACAACACTTTTTTAGAGCCAATTTGTAATTTATTGGCTAAAGCTTCCGATCCAATTCTATTCGATTGTTTTTCAAGAAAATTGCTACCAAATATACAATTATTAATATATTCTTGAATTCTTTGGGTTTGTCCTTCTGATAATGGCTTATTCCAATGTTCTTCAGCATAGCTATAAGAATCAGCATTAAATCCATTAGGATCGAAGAACCAGCTATCTGGTAATGCTCCACGCTCATAACAGTAAAAAGGAAAACCTGATTCCTGACACCATTTGTATATTTCTAAACGAGCTGGATTACCATAAGGATTAGGGAAAATAATTTTTGATATATTGCTTGTTTTAAGCATATACTCAAAATCATCTCTGAGAAATTCTCCTGCTTTATTTATAAAATCATATTCGCTTATATAAGTTACTTTGCCTAAGAATGGAAATACATCTCGTAAGCAAAATGCAGCATTTGTATTTGGTTTTCCGAAGAATAATACATTATTATTGTTAATAGGTAATGCTTCTGGATGAATTGATGTTTCTACAAATTTTTTAAATTTGTCGCTCCACATTGTTCTATTTTGAACCATTAAATTTGAATAAAAACTTACGTTTTTAGGCCGTGGATGCCAAAGATGAACAACAAATAAATTGGCCATCATTGCTGGTCTAGCAGCCATTGCTAAATGGCTTCTAAATCCATTATATGAATATGTATCCCAAGTTTTCTGATCTAAATAATAATCTTCTGTTTTGGGAATAATATTTTCTTCGCATAATAAGCGATGATATAACTCAAAGTCTTCGTAGCCATGGCCTCTAAACTCAGGGTCATGCCCACCAACTGATAAATAATGATTTCTATCAACAATCATCACGGAAGAGCAAAGAGCCATATTTTCAATCGCAATTTTATCTCCTTGTAAATAACGAAGATAAAAATCCATAAATTTTAAATTAGGATTTGCCTGTAAAAATTCAACAGTGCCTTCTTGCGTTAAATATAAACAAGGGATAGCTAAAAAGCTCTTTTTATATTTAGAAATGCCCCACGCTTCCATTAAAACAAGTAAACGTTGCCAAAAATCAGGGGCTACACGAAGATCTACATCTAAGAAACTAACAGCTTTCCCTTGAGCGATTTGCACACCAAAATCCCGACAAGCACCAATAGAGAATGGCTTGCCTAGCGTGTCGTGATAAACATATCGAGTATTGTGTTTTTCACAAATACTTTGGCATTGTTCTTGATAGTGTAGAGTTGAGCCTGAATCTACAACGATGAATTCCAAAGGAAGGTCCTTTGGATACGTGTTGAGTAAATCTTCTAAGCGATCAAGCAAGTAGTTAGTAGATTCATTTTCACAGCGAAATGGAATGATAACGGATAATTTAATCATGAATATCCCCAGATTTTCCTTTAATTTGTTTTATTTGAAGAATAGCTAATTCAATATTGTCGAAAGAAACATTTGCCATTTCTTTAGGACTAAGTTCCCACCATTTTAGTGATAATAGCTGGGAAATAATCTTTTCATCGAATCGATAGCGAATAATTTTGGCTGGAATACCGCCCACAATTGCATAAGGTGGCACATCTTTATTCACAAAAGATAATCCAGCAACAATTGCTCCATCTCCAATAGTAACCCCCGTTTTGATAACTGCTTTTGCACCTATCCAAACATCATTACCAATTTTAGTATTTTTGTTACCTTGAAAGAGAATTTTTCTTTTAAAAGCAAAATCAGGATGCCTTTTAAATAGGGCTGTACTATATTGGAAACTAGATGATGACAAGAAATTTGATGGATGTTCCGCTGCGCCGATCTCACAGAATCGAGCTATTGAGCAGTATCTACCCATTTCAACGTTGGAATAAAGAATAGAATTATTGTTGATAAGAGTGTATTTATCAACAATGCAACCATCATGAACTTCTGCATCTTTGCCGATCGTAATTGGTTGTTCTACAGTAGCCCGTGGATGGATGTAGGCAGATTTAGATATATACATAATTGTAGATGTTAATAAAATAATGTGGTACAGAAATTGAAAATATATAACAATATACAGCCTAGATTATAGCACATACCACATAATATCTCATCAATAACAACCACATTGCTAAGAATTATTACAAATCCATAAAACTCTTTACAAAACAATTGGATAGGCTGATGATATCAAGCTGATTTTGTTCTCCCAAATCCAAAAAAAATCCCACCGCATCAGCCGATGAGCTGGGGTGGGACTTGTCAATTTGCCAGCTGGCGATTTGGGTTTAGCTACGTTTGAATTTGCGTTTTTTGTCCATGCTTGCCATTGCCAGTTTTATCTCATCATGGCTTAAGCTAGCGGTGTGGCTAAGTAGCTGCATCATATCTGGGTGCAGGACAAATTTGGCAAACTGGGCAATGCGATCGATACGCTCGTCAAAGGCAAGTAGCCCTGTCTTATCGTCAATGCTGACATAGCCCACACGCACCAGCGTATCAATAAAGCTGGTAAATAACGCCTTGTCAAACATATCTGGCAAATCATCGGCGTGCAGTACTGAGACACGCTGCCCCACCACATAGCACAGATTGACCACCTGCTCGGTGCTTAGGCGGTTTGAGCCTTGTTTGGCAAGTAAGGTCAATGCCATAAAGTACCGCTCAAGGCTCTGCTGGGCTGGGCTGGCTAGGACGATGAGTTTTTGGCTGGCTTGTGAGTTGCCTTCTGGACTGCCGACCACGCCATCGCCCAGATTGACAATGACCCCTTGCTCGATCAGCACATCAAGCACTTGATGGACTTTTTGAGTGATGTTACGCAGGGCAGTTTTTAGGAATAATTCACTTTGTAAAAACGGATACAACAGCTGGGTAATGCCGTCCAATCGATCACGGTGAATGCGTCCATTTCGCTGCACCAATGCCGCCAAAAAGCTGGCGATGATAAACACATGCAGGATATTATTTCTAAAATAACTGAGCAGCGGTGCTTGCTTGTCGGCAACACGAATCATATCGCCCAAGATGTGCGGCGTCCGCTCGATGAGCTTAAGCTTAATACCATAATCCAAAATCTGCTGCGGCGTCATGTCGGTGATGTGCGTATCGGCATCATACGGCAGTGCCTGTGCGATGTGCTGATACAGGCGAATCTGCTCAAGGCATTGGGCTTCGTCAAGGGCGGCATTTGGTGTGGATAATAACGCCAACGCCAACAGCGACACAGGATTGACCACCACCGCTTTGTTGATGTTTTGCATCACTTTGACGCCTAGGTTTTGTACCATAGCGTGGGTGTTTTTGGTGTTACTCTCGCTGCTATCTTGGGCAGATACGCCAAATTTATCCATAAAATCAGTCAAATACAAAGGCTCACCAAATGCCAAATGCACCGTGCCAAAGATACGCTCAATCTTGCGGGCGGTTTTTAGCAGTCCCAGCCAGTTTTCGCTTTCTTTGGGCTTGCCCTTCAATTCGCCGACATAAGTCGCCCCTTCCATGATGCGTTCATAGCTGATATAAGTTGGGATAAATGCCACTGGCTTGGCAGGCTCACGCAGGTAGCTGTTGACCGTCATCGCCAGCATGCCAAGCTTTGGTGGTAGCAGGCGACCTGAGCGAGAGCGGCCACCTTCGATAAAGTACTCCATCGGTGCTTGACGCTGCATTAGGCTGTGGACATATTCTTTGAACACCGTGCTGTACAAGGCATTGCCCTTAAAGCTGCGACGCATAAAAAACGCCCCACCACTTCTGAGCAAATCACCCAGCACAGGGATATTTAGGTTCTCGCCTGCAGCGATGTGCGGAATACGCAAGCCACGCTTATAAATCACATAAGACAGCAGCAGATAATCAATGTGACTGCGGTGGCACGGCACATAGACAATCTGATAATCAGGGGCTAATGCTCGTACTCGCTCAAAATGCCGCACTTCCACGCCATCATACAGCTGCGTCCACAGCCAAGTCAAAAAATGATCAAAAAACCGCACCACCGAATGCGAATAACTGCTGGTAATCTCACCCAGATAACCTTGGGCTTCGCTGCGTGCTTGGGCGATGGTTTTGCCAGTTTCGTTGGCGTGTTTTTCGATGGCGGCGATTACCGTTGGCGATGATAAAATCACCCCTGCGACATTGCGTTTGTCGGACAAATCAGGGCCGACAATGCTGGTACGCTGCTTATCCAAATAGCCTTTTAGTCGCATGGCAATGATGGCGGTCAAATCATCGCCAACGCCTGATTGGGCATCACTGATCAGCGTCTGTAAGTCCTTTGGCTCTGAAAATCGGATAAAAGTATCACGCCCCATCACGCCGATGTTAAACAGCTGCTTGATTTTGGACGGTGATTCCCATTCGTCCGCCATCAGCAGGCGAAATAGCGACTCTTCCTTGTCTGGTGCTCGCCCCCACAGGATAGTTACTGGCACCAGTTGCACTTTTAGCGTGGGGTTTTTTTGGCAAGCGTCAATCAGCCGCTCAAGGCGTGGCACGGTGGTGGGACTTGCGGCATCAGAACGATGATCTTTTAAAAAAATCATCGCCGATGTCTCATGAATGCCATCTGCCTTGACTTCTGCCAGTGCCGACGGCAAATCCAGCTCGTCAGTCTGCATGCCCAGCAGTAAGCTGTTTGAGCGAGAATAAGCACGAATCACATAAAAAGTCGGCACGCTGGTATCCAGCTGCGGCACATCACCAAGCACGGTTGGCTTAACCGCCAGCGATAAGCCCTTGGCGGACGCTCGGCGATATGGGCTTGGTGTGCGGTTGCCTGTATCTGTTGCGGCACTGTCGGCAGCTAGTTGGCTTGGGCGAGTTTTGTTTTTTTGAAACCAATTTGGAAGTTTTAGCATAAGTTTGGCTATCATAACAAATGTGACTACTTATTCTACCATTCTTTGATTTTTTTTGACGAAAAATTTACCAAAAATGTTATAATTTCGCCATTTTTATGCACACATATTCACTTAAGTGGTAGGAAATTTCATGCAAACCGCCTTTGATCGATATGCCATCGCACCTGATGGCATCGCTGCCAATGTCGAAGATTTATTAAACACCCTAAACTTGACCGAAATCGCCGCCGATGTTTTTCAAGCACCGAGTTTTGACTATGTCGGCCCCAGAGTGTTTGGCGGACAAGTGCTGGCTCAAGCACTGATGGCAGCTGCCAAGACCCTAAGTGCCGATAAGCCTTGCCACAGCTTGCATGGGTATTTTTTGCGTGGCGGTGATATTCGCCTGCCAGTCATCTATCAAGTCCGCCGCCTGCGTGATGGCAAAAGCCTGTCAGCTCGTGAAGTCATCGCAGTGCAATATGTGCCGACCACTGACGAGCAAGGCAACACAGCGACCAAAGAGCAGGTGATTTTTTCGATGATTGCGTCATTTTCGCCGATGGAAGGCGGTTTGGATTATCAAGAAGCGATGCCTGATTATCCGCCACCAGAAGCCCTACAAACCGAGCAAGAGCTAAAACCGCAATACTTGCACAAAATCCCAGAGCCGCTCAAGGCACGCTATCTGCGTCCACGCCATGTGGAGATACGCCCTATCAAGCCACAAGACCCTGTCAGCCCAACGCCCACACGCCCACGCCAAGCCAACTGGCTACGCATCGCCGACATCGGTGAGCAGCCTGTCGCCATTCATCAAGCACTGCTGGCGTTTGTGTCCGATTATTATCTGGTCGGCACAGGACTGATGAGCCATGGATTGAGCCTGATTACTCGTGGGCTACAACTGGCGAGCATTGACCATTCGATTCACTTTCATCGTCCTTTTGATATTCGTGAATATTTGCTTTATGATATGTGGAGCGACACCACCAGCCACGCCAAGGGGTTAAATCATGGGCAATTTTGGCAAGCAGGCAAGCTCATCGCCACCACCCAACAAGAAGGCTTGATGCGACTGCTGGACAATCAGCAAATTCCAGAAAATCATTGATTTGTGGTTTGTGGCTCATGGGTTGCGGTTTACGGCTTATGGTTGATGGTTTAGGTTCACAATTCTAAACCATCGACAAATTTATCCTTAGCAAGGTTAATCTAATCGCTGGGCAATTTACCAAAAGTTGTAAAATGCCAAAAGTCGCAAAAGCAACAAAACCACAGAATGCTTGCGTTTTGGTGTATTTTTGTACAAGATTTTATCAAGATATTGACGCAGATTGCTTGTCGGCTTAATATAATCGGATTTGGCACACTTTGGTTTGTGATTTTTGATAAATTAAAATGAGATAAAATGGCCATGCAAAAATTGTCTCTTGTTGTCTTATCGCTGGGCGTTAGCATACTGGCTGGCTGTGATATTCCCAATCCGCCTGCCACCAGCGACAAGCCCACGCTCAGTGCTGCACAAATTGCCAAACTTATCCCCAAGCACACCAAAAATCCCAAAAGCTGGGCAAATGACATTGCCGATATTTTTGACACTTTATCTATCCCAAAAGATGCCAAAAATGCCTGCACTGCCATCGCCATCATTGACCAAGAGTCCAATTTTCACGCCGATCCTGCCGTGCCAAATCTGGGTCATGCCGCCCTAAAAGCCATCGATGATAAGCTCGAAGATAAGCTTGGCAAAAACTTGGCGGTGGTATTTCGCACCATGCTAGAGACTCGCCCCAGCAAACAAAACAGCTTTATCAAACAAATCAAAGCCGTCAAAACCGAAAAGCAGCTTGATGAGCTGTATCGTGAGATTTTTGATTATTTTACCACCACTTACAAGGTCTCACCGCTCACCAACATCACCAAGCTATCAGGGCAAGGCATCGATGAGCGGATCAATCCCATCACCACGCTCGGCTCGATGCAGGTGCATATTGACTATGCCAGATCCCACCGCCGTGCCAGCATGAGCGATCGCCAGCTGCGTGCCGATCTGTACACGCAGTACGGCGGTCTGTACTATGGCATTCACCGCCTGCTGATGTACCCAGCCGATTATGATCAGCCGCTGTATCGCTTTGCCGATTATAATTCTGGCATGTATTCAAGTCGCAACGCCGCCTTTCAGCAGCGTATCGCCACCTTAAGCGGTGAGACGCTGGCGATTGATGGCGATTTGCTGCTTTATAAAGACGGCAGCCCCTTGAGCAAAAAGTCTGCCACCGAAACAGCCGCCATCAAACTTTTGGCAGCCGCCAAAACGCCCATCAGCGAGCGGCAAATCCGAGCCGACTTTAAAAAAGAAAAAACCCAAGACTTTGAACAAACCGCCACTTATCAAGCGGTGAATGCGATGTTTAGCGATAAATTCGCCCGAAAACCTGCCTATGCCATCATGCCCAAAGTGGTGATTAGCGGGCCAAAATTAAGCCGAGATTTGGACACCAACTGGTTCGCCACCCATGTGGACAGACGCTATCAAACTTGCATGACGACCGCCAAACGGCTGCGTTTGGGCTGATGATTGGTTTTAAATGACTTGGGTTGATTTGGTTTATTTTACTGATTTGTTCATTAAAAAATTGCACAAAAAAAGCGAAATCGTCGGCGGATTTCGCTTTTATTTTGGCAAATCATTGGCTAAAATTTGGCAAATTTGATGAAATTATTTGGCTTTTTGATTGAGTAAATACATGCCCACCGCCGATGAGATGATAATCGGCAAAAATGCCATCAACAAAGGCGATACGCCAGTGGCTAGGGCAATAAAACCTGTCAAATCGGTCAAATAGCTAAACAACAGCCCTGTCAATAACGCCAAAACGATACGCAAACCCAAGCCCTGCGAACGCAGCGAACCGAACACAAAAGACGACGCCACCAGCACCAAAGACAGCACCGCAAAAGGCGAGAGCAGCTTTTGCCAAAACGCCAGCTCATGGCGTAGCGAATGTCTGCCCTGGTGTTTCATCAGCTGCTTGTGGGCGTACAAATCGCTTACGGACAAATCTTCAGGCTCTCGTGTGAGCAGATGCACATCGGTTGGGGCAATCGGCAAGCTTAGGCTTTGTAAATCGCTGTGCGACTGCCTGACTTGATGACTATCAATGGCGACTTGGTCAATCCCTGACAGCTGCCATGTATAGCGACTGTCTGCACCATTAGCATCGGCACTGGCAGACTGTTCGCTGCCTTGGTAATTGCCTGCATCGGCGTGCAAGGCGGCACTTAGGCTGCCATGGTCTAACTGATAGCGTCTGACTTCGCCCAGCTTGCCATCGCTGTCGGCATAGCTGATATAGACCACATCTTGACGCTCGTCGGTGTTTTGTACCGACCAATAGCCATCGATGGTGATGAGCTTATCATAAATGGTGTCGTTTTTGATGGCAGCGGCGTGCTGATTGGCAATGGGCAGGACAAATTGATTGACCCCCAGCGATATCGCCACAAAAATAAACGCCGGCAACATCACCCAGCCGATGATGCGATACAGGCTAATGCCCGCCGCTCGCATGATGATAAGCTCACTGTGATTGGCAAGCAGTCCCAGCCCAATCACCGCCCCCAATAATGCCCCTGTAGGGATAAACTGCACCAAAAAATACGGCGAACGGTACAGGATAAACAGCAGTGCATCTTTTAGAGTATAAGCATCATTGATGTTTTCAAGCTCGCCCAGATAAGCAAAAATCATCTGCAGCAGCCACAGCCCAACGACCGCACCCATCATCGCCAAAAGTGCCGATGACATGACATATTTTGGTAAAATCTGTGATTTCATGACACATTCTCACTTTGGCGTAAGCGTAGGCGTGCCACCCACCGCTGATGATAATTCAGATATAGGGCAAATGCTGTCAATAGCACCAATGCCGCCAGATACATCGCCACGCTCATTTTGCCCTTGGTGATGCTATCTTTTAGCGAAATCACCACCAGCACGCTCGCCACATAGATAAAAATCGCAGGAATCAGCTTAAGCCACCTGCCTTGGCGTGGACGCACATAAGACAGCGGCACTGCCATCATTGCCGCAAGAAACATCAGCCACGGCATTGATAAGCGATAGCCGAACTCGGCAACCGCTTCGTTTTGGTTATCTCTGGGTAATGTGCCGTGCATGATGGCAAGCAAATCTGGCGTGCTGACCCCTTCGATTCGCATCGCCGCTTGATTGTCCACCTTATCCGCCGACAGCGTCATACGATAACGCTCAAAGCCGATTTGGCTGTATTGGCGACTTTTGGGATCGACTTCATAACGCCGCCCTTGGTGCAAATCCAGCTGAATTTGCCCATCATCGTGCTGTACCTGCGTGGCGGATTTGGCAAAAATCAGCGTGTCTTTGCTTTGGCGGTCTGGATTTTGGGAGTTTTTGGCAGCTGCTTTGTCCGTTTGTCCCATTTGGATAATAATCACATCTTCAAGCGATTCACGATTTTCGCCCATCTGACCGACATACAGGTGATAATCGCCACTGCTGATAAACTCGTTTGGGCGAATCAAATCAAACGCCTGCGTAAGCGACTGCTCTTTAAAAATATTGGTCGCACGCTCCATGCCCCAAGGCTTGGCAACCAACGAAATGCCACCTTCGATAAGCATCAAAATCAGCACCAACGGCCACAGCAAGCGACCCAGCTGGCTGCGACTGATACCACTGCTGTTTATCACCGCCATCTCATGATCGGCATACAGCCGACCAAAAACCAGCATCAAACCAATAAAAAACGACAACGGCAAAATCAGCTCAAGAAAATAAGGCAAATTATAACCAATCAGGCTAAACAGCACGCTTACATTCAATCCGCCTTCTGCTGCCATGCCAAAATAACGAATCAATCGCCCACCCAAAAGCATCACCACCAAAAAGCCCAAAACTAAGGCGGTGGTCGTGGCAACTTGCGTGGTCATGTATCGGCGTAAAATCACAGAATCAGCTTTTAAAAAGTAGATAAAAAGATTTATCATATCAAAAAACCGCCTAAGTTTTAAGCGATTTTGACAGTTTATTTTGTTGCGAGTTTTTGCAAGGCATTTTGATAAAATTATTTTGGCTTGCCCTGCATTTGTGCTACACTAATTGGGAGTCGTTTGACTTGCTGATTTTATGATTTCACAGTTTGCACCCCTTGGCACGCTCATGCTGGTGCAGACGGCAAATTTTATACAAATTTCACAAATTTAACCAATAAGGAATGGATATGCCATCTTGTGCATTGACAATCAAAGTCAATAATAAACTGAGCCTAAAAAAACCCACCGCCAATCACCCATTGCCAATCATCGTGCTGTATGCCAGCGATGATGGTCAGATTTTGGGCAATTTGGGCGATGCTGAATATCTGGCACGAGCCGAGCAGCTCATCAAACAAAGCGGCTTTGGGGCAAGCCTAGGCGAGAGCGTCAGCGATTATGCCTTGCACGCCAAAGAGCTGCCTGCCATCAGCGTGATCGGCGTGGGCAAAGCCAACAAAATCGCCAATAACATTGCCAAAATCGCCACTGCCACTTATGCTGCCATCAAAAGCGTGCCAAACGCTGCGATTTTGTGGGGTGATGTCATTTGCCAAATCCACTTCACCCAATTTGTTACCGCCTTAATCGGTGCTGGCTATCGCTTTGAGCATCACAAATCCAAGCCAAAAGATGCCGACAAACTGCGTCAGGTCAATATCGTCTGCACCAAAGATGGCGAAAAAGATTATCAAGCAGCACTACAATTTGCCCAAGCGACCGCCAGCGGTATCGCCTGTGCCAAAGATGTCGCTAACGAAGCACCGAACCTGCTGACCCCAAGCGAGCTGGCAAAAAAAGCCAAACAGCTTGCCAAAGATTATGAAGATACCATGCGTATCCACATACTGGGCGAAAAAGAAATGCAAAAACTGGGCATGGGCTGCTTTTTGGCGGTATCGCAAGGCTCAGACCAAGAAGGCAAGCTGGCTGTCATCGAATACTACGGCAAATCAGGCAAAAACGCCAAAAAACCCAAGCTACACCACCCCATCGCCCTAGTCGGCAAAGGCCTAACCTTTGATACAGGCGGTATCTCGCTAAAACATGCTGCTGGCATGGAAGAGATGAAATTTGACATGGGCGGAGCAGCGTCAATCCTAGGTACGATGCGTGCTGTTGCCGAAGCAGGACTAAAAATTGACATCGTCGCTGTGCTGGCGTGTGCCGAAAATATGCCGTCTGCTCGTGCCGCTCGCCCCGGTGATGTCGTTACCGCCATGAACGGCACCAGCGTCGAGATTCTAAACACCGATGCCGAAGGCCGCTTGGTGCTGTGCGATACGCTGTGCTATGTCCAAGAGCATTATGACGCCAAGGTCATCATTGACACCGCCACACTGACTGGTGCTTGCGTCATCGCCTTGGGCAGCGTGCGTTCTGGACTGTACAGTAACGATGAAGACACGCTATTTGCCCTAGAGTCTGCCAGCGAATACACCAACGACTTGGTATGGCATATGCCACTGGACGACAGCTACGATGAGCAAATCAACTCAAAAGTCGCCGACATTCAAAACATCGGCGGCCGTGAAGCAGGCTCAGTTACCGCAGCGTGTTTCTTGCAGCGATTCATCAAAGAAGGTCAAGCATGGGCGCATCTTGACATCGCAGGCACAGCATGGAAGAGCGGCAGCACAAACGCTGCCACAGGTCGCCCTGTTGCCCTACTGGCTCAATATATCCGCCAACAAACTCAAGGCTGATATTCTTAGGCAAATAAAAACAGGCGTCGGTTGATGCCTGTTTTTATTTTATTTTGTTTTAAATCAAACAGTTATATTTAATTTATGGTGATTTTAATTTAACTGCACTTGGTTTGATTGGCTTGATTTAGTTTAAAAGTGTTTCATGTGGAACATTTTAAGCTGCAATTTGAAAATTTATTAATCTCATCAAATTATCAGCAAAAAACCAAACCAGACCAAGCCAGCCCCAAAAATAAAGCAAAAACCTGCAACCAAATCGGCTGCAGGTTTTTATTGGACTTGTCAAATCCGACAAGCAAGATTGGCTTATTTTATCACTTCTGCCATCGCATTGGCGACATATTCGACATTTTGGCTGTTTAGGCCAGCGATGCACATACGGCCATTTTCAACCATATAAACGGCAAATTCATCACGCAGACGCACCACTTGCTCGGGGTTTAGCCCAGTAAAGCTAAACATACCACGCTGCTTGGTGAAGTAGCTAAAATCACGCTCTGGCAGCTTGGCGGTTAGGGTGTCTTGCAGCTTTTGACGCATTTTGCGGATACGATCACGCATCTGATACACTTCGCCAACCCATTGGTCAAACAATGTTTCATCATTCATCACGATATCGACCACATGGTTGCCGTGTGATGGTGGGCTAGAGTAGATGCGTCGGACGGTAAATTTGAGCTGGCCATGGACTCGCTCTGACTCTTCTTTGGTTGGTGAAACCACAGACAGACCACCGACACGCTCGCCATATAGCGACAGATTTTTTGAGAATGAATTTGACACAAACACGCTCAAACCCAGCTCAACGGCACGGCGAATGGCATAAGCATCACCGTCCATATCATCGCCAAAGCCTTGATAAGCGATGTCCATAAACGGAATCAGTTGTTGCTCTTTAACAATCTCAAGCAAAATATCCCACTGCTCACGGCTTAGATCCACACCTGTTGGGTTGTGGCAGCATGGGTGCAGTAGCACGACATCGTTAGGATTTAGGGTTTTGAAAAACTCGCACAGCTCATCAAACTTTACGCCGATGGTCGCTGGGTCGTAGTAGGGATATTTGCCCACTTCGATGCCTGCCCCTTCAAAGATGCTGATGTGGTTGCCCCAAGTTGGGTTTGAAACATAGCATTTAGAATTTGGGAACCATTGATGGATAAAGTCAGCACCGACTTTTAGAGCACCAGAGCCGCCCAAAGTGGCAATGGTCGCCACTCGGCCTTCGGCAACCGCAGGGTGATTTTTACCAAACAGCAAATCTTGGCACGCCTTGCGATAACCCGGCAAACCGTCCATCGGCAGATAGCCCCGTGGTCGTGGTGGATTGGCGATCTGACCTTCGGCGGTCTTGACGCACTCAAGCACTGGCAATTTGCCATCTTCAGTATAATACACGCCGACGCCCAAATTCACCTTAATGTCGGTGCGTGGGTCATTGGCAAATTTATCCATCAAACCCAAAATCGGGTCGCCTGCATAGGGGGTAACATGTTCAAACATGGTGTTGTCCTTTTATTTGGTGGTGTCAAAAAACCATCTATAAGTATAGCCTAAAATTGTGTCAATGTGTGGGGAAATTGTGATTTTTGTACATATTTTAGCCCCAATTCGGACTTTTTTAGCAAAAATACAATTTTTATCAATAAAACCACAATTTATCAAAATCAGCACCAAAAAACACCGCCAGCTGACGGTGTTTTTTATCACTCAAATCACCACTATAATCATCGCTTAAATTGTTGTTGGCTTACTTGCCAAAAACTCATGAGCATTTTGTTCCAAAAACTCCTTAAATGCCGATGCCGCTGGCGACAGTGAGCGGTTTTTGTGCGTGTATAACAAAAACTTGCGTTCGACCACAGGGTCGGCAATCGGACGCATCACCAGTCCGTTTTGTTCCACCCATTCGGCAGCGTAGAGCAAGCACAAGGTTACGCCCAGTCCCATGCGTGTCATGCCCAGTGCTGTGGATAAGAAATTGATTTCAAAATCTGGGTTAAAGATACGGCTGGAGATTTGTGCTGGCAGCTCATTTTGTAGGCTTTTGATAAAAGGCCCATTGAGCGTGATTAGGCGTTCATTGAGCAGATCCGACCATCGCACCACATCTTTTTTGGCAAATGGGTGCGTGGCAGGCAGCACCAGATAAAATGGCGACGAAAACAGCACCTTGGCTTGCAAATCGTCCGAATACGCACGCTCTGGTGCGACACCTAGGTCTGCTTCTAGGTTTTCGATATGCTCAACCACATTATCCACCGAGCAGTCGGTCAGCGTCACTTGGATATTTGGGTGAATCTCACAAAACTTGGCGACAAACTTCGGCATCGCACTGGCAGACAGCTGCTGCGATACCGCCAGACGCACATGCCCTTGGTGCAGTGATTTTAGGTTGCTGACCTTTTCGTTAAGCACCGACATCTCATTTAGCACTCGCCGTGCCTGTGGCAGCAGTCGCACGCCTGCGTCTGATAGGTGCAGCTTGCGTGTCGTGCGGTCAAACAGCTTCACCCCCAGATTTTGTTCCAACTCCTTAATCAGCCCAGACAGTGCCGACTGTGTCAAACATACTGTGTCAAACATAGCGTTTCGGCCGCCTTGGTAAAGCTGTTTTGTTCGGCGACCAGCACAAAGGCTCTCAGTTGTCGAAGTGTCGTACTCACATTCACCCCTTAGATGATAATAAAATGATGATGGCAACTTGGCAAATCATCAACAAGATAGCAAATTATTCCCAAATTTTGGCAAAATTGCCATCAATACTCACAACTCAATACTTACAGCAAATTGATGGCATCAATCCATTATGGTGCAATAATTGTAAAAATATATGCCGCCAAATTCACAAGTAAAACAATGCCGTACAAAACATTGGTGCGTCCCTGATTTAATGATAACACAACGATAAAGGTAGATAAACCCAGCAGCACCATTGATTTGCCGTCCAATCCCAACACCAAAGGAATGCCGTATAACAAGCAGACGATGGTCACTGCTGGAATGGTCAGACCGATACTGGCAAGTGCCGAACCTAAGGCTAGGTTCAGACTGGTCTGAAAGCGGTTACGGCGAGCGGCGTTTAGGGCTGCCAGACCTTCAGGCAGTAGCACCACCGCAGCGATAATCACACCGACCAAAGTCGCTGGTGCACCGATGGCTGCCACGGCCGCTTCGATGCTTGGGCTAAGGCTTTTGGCGAGCATCACCACGATGCCAAGGCACACCAACAAAAAGCCAAAACTTGTCGCCGTCACTTTGGCAGTGGGCGGTTCGGCATGGTGATCCAAATCGTCATCAGCCGCCAAAAAATAATCTCGATGACGCACCGTCTGCACCATGATAAAAGAGCCATACAGCACCAAAGATGCTACCGCCACAAACATCAGCTGCATGGGCGAATAAGTCCCTTCGGCGGTTGATGTGGTGAAATTTGGCAAAATCAGCGTCATCACCAAAATGGATACCAGCGTAATCAAGGCAGTGCTGGCGGATTTTTGACCAAAAAACTGCTCACGGTGCTTAAAGCCACCAATCAATAGCGACAAGCCCAAAATGCCGTTCAAAATCAGCATAATCGCCGCAAAGACCGTATCTCGTGCCAAAAAAGCCGAATTGTCGCCGCCTGCCACCATCAAAGAGACAATCAAAGCCACTTCGATGATGGTGATTGACAGTGCCAAAATAATCGTACCAAATGGCTCACCCACCTTGTGTGCCACCACTTCGGCATGATAAACGGCAGACAGCACACTGCCAATCAAAAAGACACCGCCCAAAACCTGCAGCCAAATACTGCCTTTGATGCCCACAAAAAACAAGCCCCACGCCACCAACGGCAACGCCATCGACCATATCGGCAACCCAAAACGGGCATTTGACGCCATACACACTCCTTAATTAAGTTTATTTATCTTTTTATACAAATAACACAATAAAAACAAATCGCACAATTTTATTGACTTGGCAAACCACCTAGTCATTGGCTTGGGTATCGTCTGTCGGTACTTCCAGACGAGTTACCAGTAGCTGGTCAATCTTATAATGGTCAATGTCCACCACTTCAAATTTATAGCCAGCATGCTCCACCCAGTCAGCAGGGCGTGGCACTTTTCGCAAACGATACATCACAAAACCCGCCAGCGTCTCATAATGATCCCAGTCAGGAAATTCATCGATATCCAAGGCATGCTTGACATCATCAATCGGCGTGATACCATCAATAAACCATGAATTGTCATCACGGCGGATAATCTGCTGATCTTCAGGCTCGGCAGATGCCCAGTCGCCCATCACCGTCATCATAATATCCGACAGCGTGATGATGCCGACAACCAAGGCGTATTCGTTAATCACCACCGCCATTTTGTCCTTGCTGGCACGGAATTTATCCAAAAGCTCCGACAAGGTCAGCGTATCTGGAATGATTAAAATATTGCGAATGGTGGATTCGTTCAACTGAAAAAACGACTGTTTGTTCAACAAACGCACCAAAATGTCCTTGGTATCGACATAGCCAATCACTTGGTCAATATGCTCATTACACACCAAAAACTTCGAATACGGATAATCGGCAATCTTTTGGCGAATGCTCTCTTCGCTCTCTTTTAGCGTAAAAAACACCACATCATCACGGTTGGTCATCGATGATGGCACGGTACGCTCTTCTAGCTCAAAGACATTTTCGATAAAATGCTGCTCTTGCTCCATCAACACGCCCGCTTCTGCCCCAGCGTCCACGATGGCAGAAATGTCATCAAAGGTGATGCTGTCATCTCGTGCGGTATTGACCTTAAACAGGCGAAAAGTCAGATTGGCAATGGTATTAATCACCCACGCCAACGGCTTGACCAAGCGAATCAGCCACAGCACAGGATTGATAATCGACAACGCCACTCGCTCAGGGTTAATCATCGCAATCCGCTTAGGGATCAAATCAGCGTACAAAATAAACGCCAAAGTGATGATCGTAAAAGACGCAAAAAACGCAATGCTGTCTAGCCACGGCCCTTGATAAAACACCCCAAACCACTCGGCAAAATAAGGACGCAAGGCACTTTCACCAACCGAACCGCCCAAAATCGCCACGGCATTTAGGCCAATCTGCGAAGCTGCAAAAAAATCCGCTGAATTTTCTTGCAGCTTTAGCACCTTATTGGCACGCTCATCGCCAGACTCGGCTAGTAATTTGAGCTTGATTTTTCTGGCACCTGCCAAGGCGATTTCAGAAATCGAAAAAAAGCTCGAAGTCAAAATCAGTAAAAGAATAATAAAAAGGTTTTGAAATAAACTCACGATATTTCCATAGTTGTCATAAATTTAGGTAGCAATTTGCTCATTTTTATATCAATCAGCCGAACAACATACCATTTTCTTTAAAATCACACTTTCTTCAGCATTAACGGCAAAGCGTGCGTCATATTCATATTCATAAACATACCACCCTTTTTTGTACCCAGGCTTTATCACATACTGTTTACCATCTTCAAAATTCATTGTAATTTGGCTGGGTTGTTTATGTAAAAAAGCTACCGTTACCGTATGCTCACCCACAGGAATATTCAAATCCACAAAGGGCAAAATCAATTCATATTTTTTTGGCAAAAAATCATGTGGTTTAAAAATCTCTACATCATCAACCTGAAGAATGTGAACTGGCGAAGGCTCTAATGTGCCATAACCAAAATGCGGTACAAATGGGTAAAATCTTAATGTCGCATGCGGCTGATGTTCATCAACCAAGCGATTGGTGTATGCGTGCAAATCTTCAAGTTGTTTTTGCATTTGGCTATCTTTATAAGCAAGATAAGCTGTCATGGGATTGGCTGCACACGCTGACAAACCCGCCGCTACCATTAGCATGATGATTTTTTGTACACATTTTATCATAATACACCTTTTATCTACGACACGATTGTTATCCTAGCAGTAAATACGCTATAATCTTAACATTCTATCATTAACCACAACTAAAGGATATTGAAGTGAAAACCTGCATGGTTTATGTGCCAATTGTTATTTTAGCATCACTTTTGATGAGCGGCTGCCTATCCACGGACAAAAGTGCTATTCGCTATCAAAAATTACTTACCAAAACACCCTTTGAACATAAGGTTTCAATGGATTATATTGATGCCTTTGCCAACGCCAAATATAATTATGATAAATGTGTCGCTAGAGAAGGTGTCAAATACCCAATAACCGTCAGCACGATGGGTACACCAGTTACCGTTACTGGAACTACGCCCAGCATTTTTGTTAAAAGCAGCTTGGATAGACAAGCCCAAATCGGCATACTAAATGTCTATGCTGACACCAGACCCATATCTATTGTACAATTTATCTCAAACGGCGACCACCAAACTGTGATTAAAGTATTTAACGCTCGTCAATCGCCATTCAGCAGCAACACCAAAATCTTGGAGCGGCTACAAAAAGACATACAAAGCAGATACACAACTTGCCCTTAATCATAACCTTATATTGCCCAACCAAGCAATCCGACTATCCAAAATCACAAAGCAGAGCAGGGCAAAAGATTACTTTGGCTGACAATCAACCACTTGCCCTTTGACACCGCTGGCGGCATCGGTCATCAGATACACATACACCGACATGATTTCTTCGGGCGTTTTTAGGGTATAAGGGTCTTCGCCGGGGAATGCATGGGCGCGCATATTGGTGCGTGTCGCCCCAGGATTGATGCAGTTAAACCGCAACGCCGTCATGTTCTGCGTCTCTTGGGTAAAAATGGTCGTCATGCCTTCAAGCGACTGCTTGGACAGTGCATATGCCCCCCAAAACGCCCTTGGCTTGGCACCGACACTGCTGCTGGTAAAGACAATCGAGCCACTCGTTGCCGATCGTAGTAGCGGTATCAGGCTTTGGGTGAGCATAAATACCGCTGTCGAATTGACACGCATCACCTGCTCAAAGGTAATCGGATCGTACATCTCAAGCGGTGTCAATGCCCCAAGCAGTGCCGCATTGTGCAGCACACCGTCCAAATGCCCAAATTCTTTTTCGATAAGGCCTGCCAGCTCTTGCATTTGGGCAAAAGTGGCGGTTTGTAAATCCATCGGTAAAATCGCTGGCTGCACGCCGCCCAAGGCTTCGATCTCGTCATAGACCGCTTCAAGTTTGCTTTGGGTTTTACCAAGCAGCAGCACGGTTGCACCGCATTTGGCATAGGTCAGTGCCGCCACTTTGCCGATGCCATCGCCTGCACCAGTCACCAAAATTATCTTATCTTTTAGGCTGTCTTGGTTGTATTGAAATTGACGCATCGCATCATGTGAAATCATCGCTTGCATTGTCTTATCCATATCGTATCCGTTGTTGATTTATGATGGCAAGTTGGTGTCGCTAAACTTAGCTTAGGGCTGTGCAATCAGATCCTTTAGCCGCTGAGTCAGCTGCTGCGGTGTATCGACAATCCTATCCGCTCCCCAAGACTCCAGCTGTGCCAAGTCATCGGCGGACAGATAGCCAAACTTGGCAATCACCGTCATCATGCCTGCTGCCGCCCCTGCTTGTATATCACGGCGGTGATCGCCCACATAGATGCAGCGATCAGCGTCCACGCCCAGTGTCTGGCACGCCAGATACATCGGCTCAGGGTCAGGCTTGGTATTGGTAACATCATCAGGACAGACCAGCACGCCACAGCGTGATGCTAGGTTTAGTTTATCCAGCAGACTTTGAGCCAAATATCTGGGCTTATTGGTAACAATTCCCCACGGCAGCCCTTGATTTTCAAGCAGCTCAAGCAGTGGGTACAGCCCATCAAACACACGGCTATCCACACAAATATCCGCTTGATAACGATCCAAAAACGCCTGCCGATAGCTCAATAATTGCTCATCGTCATCAGCGACATCGGCAAATTTATCCCCAAAAATCAGCCGAACCATCGCCCTTGCCCCTGCCGACACCTGCTCACGGATAGCCGCTTCACTGGGGGCAACTCGCCCATCTTCATCGCACAGCTGCCTGATGATACGCACAAAATCTGGTGCGGTGTCAATCAAAGTGCCATCTAAGTCAAACAGCACCGCTTGGATTTGCCCAGCCATGATTACCCCTTAAGTGGCTTATTAAGTGGCTTGGTGAACGCCATCATATAATTGACATCGACATTGGCATTAGACAGCCAATAATGCTTGGTGATGGGATTGTAATGCAGGCCTGTCATGTCCATGCGATTAAAGCCAGCACGCACCGCCATTTGGTCAAGCTCGGCAGGGGTGATGAATTTGTGATAATCATGCGTGCCTTTATCCACCAAATTCAGCACATATTCAGCACCGATAATGGCAAATAAATAAGATTTTGGATTGCGGTTAATGGTACTCATCACGCAGACGCCACCGGGTTTTAGCAAATCATAGCACGCCTGCACGATGGCAGATGGGTCTGGCACATGCTCCAGCATCTCCATACAAGTGACCACATCATAGGCGGCTGGCTGCTCGGCTGCCAAAACTTCTGCAGGCACACAGCGAAATGATGCCCGCTTATCCATGCCAGTTTTGGCAGCATGAATGGCGGCGGCTTTTAAGTTCTCATCACCCAAATCCACGCCCAGCACGCCTGCCCCACGCACCGCCAGCGAATGTGCCAAAATCCCACCGCCGCAGCCGATGTCCACCACCGATTTATCGACCAATGACGAGCCATAATGCTCATTGACACGGTCTTCGATCCAGTTTAGGCGTAGCGGATTGATGTCGTGCAGGGATTTGAATGCCCCTGTGCGATTCCACCATTCTTCGGCAAGTTTGGTAAATTTACCAATTTCATCAAAATCAGCATTATTTACAGTATCGGTTGCTTGATGAGTCATGGCGTTTGTCCTAGTTTTGTTGGTTGAATTTATGGGTTAAAATTATGAGTTAAATGGTACTATCTTATCATTTTTGGGGGGCTTTTACTAGCCAATCACCCATTTGGCGTATGACAAAGTGATCAATTGTCAGTTTGTGGCAATTTATGGCAAATTGTGGCGAATCTTGGCGAATTTTCATCAATTTGGGTCAGTTTTTGCCAGTTTTCACCTGTTTTTATCCATTTTTATCTATTTTTAAAAATATCAGCGGGCAAAATTTGCTAATTTTTGGCAATTTGTCGCCAGTTTTATCGTGGTTTTTTATGATAAATATAAAATTTACACATTCTGCAACGAAGTATTAAGAAAACTGTTGCCACTTTTGACAAAAAATACGCTAAACTATACGGCAAGTTCGTTTTGACCCTGACACTCATGCCAAGCGGTCTTTACTGAACATATTTTGTGCAACCGTGTAATAAGGAAACTGCCATGAAATTTGCTCTAAAAGCCACCTTGCTTGCCACCGCTGTCGGTTTGGCAAATCTTAGCCACGCCAATTTTGTCGAAGGTCAAGATTATAAAGTGCTGTCAAACCCTGAAAATATCGCTGGCGATGTCATCGTGGTGCGTGAATTTTTTTGGTATGGCTGCCCACACTGCTATAACCTAGAGCCACATATGAAAAAATGGGCAAAAACAAAGGCAAGCGATGTGGCATTTTTCCAGACGCCTGCCGCCATGAACCCTGTGTGGGAAGTCGGTGCGCGTGGTTTTTATACCGCTCAGCAGCTGGGCGTCCAAGAAAAAACCCACCAAGCCCTATTTGACGCTGTCCACAAAGACGGCAAACGCAATGTCATCAGCTCCCAAGATGAGATTGGCAACTGGTACGCCGCCCAAGGCATCGACAAGAGTAAATTTAACAACCTGTACAACTCTTTTGCCGTCAGCACCAAAATTGAGCGTGCCAAAGCAGGGGCGATGCGTTATCAGCTGACTGGCGTGCCTGCGGTGGTGGTGCATGGCAAATATGTCGTTACTGGCGAAGATGCCAAAGTGCCGCAAGTGGTTGATTTTCTTATCAACAAAGTGCGTGAAGAAAACAAAAAATAAGCCACTGCCCAAGACAGTTTAGGTCTTAAAATAATGACCAAGTAACGCCCTATCATATCCAAATTTTGGCTGTGATTGGGCGTTGCTTTTATTTAAGGCTTGGGTTTTGGGTTTTAATTTGTGGGTTTTAAAATTTGTGGAATTGTGGATTTTGTACGAATTATCTGACAACGATTGCCGACTTTTGCCACTGGTCGGCAATCGGTAAATTTGCGATACTATGCACACAGCAAGGGAATTGGCGATGGACGCCAACCAAGGACGAACGCTGTAACACGGAACATGGACAAGGCAGATGCCTTATTTGGGAATGGTAATAAAGCCGCATGATTATTCATGTGGCTTTATTGCTTTGTGTGAGTTTTGATGGGTTTTGGCGATTTTTGCTGATTTGTTTGATTTATCAACTTTTGATTTAGCAACCAAAACCCAACAAAATACAACTCAATGCAATGCAATCAAGTGGATAAAATCGCCACTTCTTTGACATAACTTTCAAAATCCGCCACACTTTCGTCAAGTAGCTCATCATCGCCCAGATGCTTGGCGTACTCAATCCACAACAGCAGCTGATAAACGCTGTTAAATTCGCTGGCATTAAACTGCTTCACAAACTGCTTGATTGTGCTTTCGTCAGCAAGGTTTAGGCGAGTGTACCAAGTCTCGATTTTGGCGATTTGCTCTGGCGTAAATTTGCAAGCAAACAACGCTTGGGTCAAGCTGTGGCGGTCTTCTTCGATAATCAGCTTGCCCACTCGCTTGATTTGGCGGTTTTTGGCACCGCCTGAAGTGATGCTGGCAAGCTGCGACAATTCGTCCAAAAAATACTCGCTCACAGGCAAGTTTTTTTGTTGTTTTTTGGACAAATTCGCCAGCGGCAACGCCAACGCCTGCAAGCGTTCGTGCGATTTTTTGATTTCTGTGCGAGACACTCGCATGTCTTTTTTTGACCAATCAATCATGATATTCTCTAAACTACCCAATGCTAACCAATACTACAATAATTAAAAATTTCTACATAAAATTAAAACATCGTGCCATCGTCAATCACGCCAAAACCGCTTTTCTCGGTGCTTGGTGCTGATTTTGAAACTCTCTGGCAATGTCAATTTATCAGCCACTGCCCTTGAGATATAGACCGAACGGTGCTTACCGCCTGTACAACCGATGGCGATGGTTACATGATGGCGGTTATTGTTGATAAATTGCGGCAGCCATTTGTTTAGAAAATCTGCAATATCATCTGCCATCGCATCGACTTCTGGATACTGAGCAAAAAACGCCTGCACCGCCAAATCTTCGCCTGTCTGCACACGCAAATCGGTATGCCAATGCGGATTTGGCAAAATACGCACATCAAACACAAAATCAGCATCAATCGGCGAGCCATATTTAAAGCCAAACGACAGCAGATTGACCGTAACGATGGTGTCCACGCCCAGCTGCGTGCGGATTATTTCTTTGAGTTCGTGGGTGTTGATGGTGCTGGTGTCAATCTTAATGTCCGCCAGCTCAGCAATCGGCTCAAGCCGTGCAATCTCACTGTGAATGGCTTTTGGCAAATTGCCCGCCACGCCAGTCATCATCAGGGGGTGTACACGGCGTGTCGCCCCAAACCGTGCTACCAGTACCGACTCATTTGCCGTCACATACAAGACCTTGACGGCATGCTCACCATACGCCTGCACCAAAGATTCATGCACCTGCGGAAACTGCGACAAATCCGCCCCTGGCACTCGTGCATCGACCCCAAGGGCGATTTTGGCGATGCTGTTTTCGGCGGTTAGGCGGCTGACGGCATCGGTCAGTAGCGACAAAGGCAAATTATCAATCACATAATAACCAAAATCTTCTAGGATATTTAGTGCCGATGTCTTGCCTGAGCCTGACCGCCCAGAGACGATGACAATCGATGATGGCTTGCTAAGTGTTTGCATAATAATCCATGATTGGGCTATGGTTTTATTTCATTAATGGCTAATTTTATTATTTAGATTAATGAAATAAGACTAAAAGACTGACGATGTCAAATTAGCGATTGACAGAAATTTCCAAATTATCCAACAAACGAGCCTTGCCTAGCCACGCCGCCACAAGCAGCACAAGCTCGGTATCGCTGGCATCAGGCGTTTGTAATTTGTGATTATAAATGTGCAGATAATCCACCACAAAACCTGCACGGCTCAAAGTCGCCTTCGCTGACTCAATCAGCGTGTCATACTCAGCCAGCGTCGCCGACTGCACCGCCGCCGCCAAATCCTGCAAAGTTTGCGACAATACAGGGGCAACCGCTCGCTCGTCGTCCGTCAGATACTGGTTGCGTGATGACAGTGCCAAGCCGTCATCAGCACGGACAATGTCAGCACCGATGATTTGGATACCGAAGTTTAGCTCATCGTTAAGCTGGCGAATGATGGCAAGCTGTTGGTAGTCTTTTTTGCCAAAAACTGCCACATCTGGTTGTACGATATTGAACAATTTGCCCACCACCAGACCCACGCCATCAAAATGCGTCGGCCGTGATTTGCCGCATAAAATTTTGGTAATCTCGCCTGACAGCACTTGTACATTGGGCGGATACACAGGATACATCTCATCAACACTGGGGGCAAACACCATATCCACGCCTGCCTGGGTGAGCTTGGCAACATCGGCGTCCAGTGTGCGTGGGTAGCTGTCAAAATCTTCGCCAACGCCGAACTGGGTCGGATTGACAAAAATACTGACCACGACAATGTCGGCATGGGCTTTGGCAATTTGGGTTAATGCCAAATGCCCATCGTGTAAATTGCCCATGGTCGGCACCAAAGCAATACGCTTGTCATCGGCACGATGGCTCTTTAGTGCTTGACGCAAATCGGCAATGCGGTGAAAAATATTCATATTAACCCAATTATTTTTATAAAATTTAATCAATCACTCAAGCAAAACTGTGCTTAAAGCTGCACTTAAAAGCTATGCTCGGGTGTGGGAAATGTACCGTCTTTGACTTGGCGGTGATACAGGGCAAACGCACCTTGCACGCTTTTGTCGGTATTTGCTGCATCGGTCAAAAAATCTTTAACAAATTTGGCAGGTTTGCGAGTATAAATGCCCAACATGTCATGCATCACCAGCACTTGACCGTCCGTGTCGCTGCCTGCACCGATACCAATCACAGGCACAGCAAAACGCTCGGTTACACGCTTGGCAAGAGCAGCTGGCACACACTCAAGCAGTAGCATCGCTGCCCCTGCGTCCACGACCGCTTGGCAGTCGTCAAGCAGTTTTTGGGCGGCGGCGTCGGTTTTGCCTTGTACTTTATAGCCGCCAAAGACATTCACCGACTGCGGTGTCAGCCCCAGATGCACGCAAGTTGGCACGCCATTTTTGGCAAGGGTTGAGACGATTTGGCTAAGTTCGCTGCCGCCTTCGATTTTGACCATCTGTGCCCCTGCCTGCATCACCGCACGACTGCTGGCGATAGCATCACCAAGCGTGGCATAGCTCATAAATGGCAAATCGGTAATAATCAACGCATGCTGATTGGCACGAGCGACATTGGCGGTGTGATATGCCATATCCGCCACCGTAACTGGCAGAGTTGAGCTTTGCCCTTGCACCACCATGCCCAAGCTGTCGCCCACCAAAATGGTATCCACGCAAGCATTCTGCATGGCGTGAGCAAAACTGGCATCATAGCAAGTCAAACAAGAAAATTTCTCGCCAGTGGCTTTGAATTTATTGAGCGTGGCAAGGGTAATCGGTGCTTGACGCTTGTCGGTTAGGTAGGTCATATTTCTCACTATCATTGTCTGATGATAAACTTGATTCATTTTAATTAATAGTTAGTTAATATCAAGTTTATCTATGGATTTGTCTTATTGGCATTTGTCCAATCATTTGCCAAATTAGGGTAGATATGGGGCATTTTGGCAAATTATTCAATCCCAGCAGCTGCCAACTTCTCCAAATCCGTCATATCGTGAGCAAGCGGACAGCTGTCCAGACGCACGCCCTGCACGCACAAATCGGCATCAAGCTCAAGCAGTGGCACCAGCACAAAATTTCGAAGCATCAGCTCTCGATGCGGCACAATCAGGCGGTCGTGGCAAATTTGCTCATCGCCATACAGCAGCACATCAACATCTAAGCTACGCTCGCCCCAATGCCGCAGCCGCACACGCCCAGCAGCTTGCTCAAGACTTTGACAAAAATCTAACAAATCAAGCGGCAAAAGGCTGGTGTTGGCAGACAGCACCGCATTATAAAAATCAGGCTGATCGGTAACGCCGTACGCCTTTGAGCGGTACAATGACGACAGCTGCACCTGCTCAAAAGCCGATGATGCCACAAATGCCGCCGCCGCTTGGCGGATATGCTGATCAGGCGTACCAAGCTCGTTACTGATGTTACCGCCCAGTCCGATATAGCAAGTGGTCATCATATGCCGTCTGCCTTGGGTTTGGCGTTGGATTTGCGGCTGCGTGTGCGTTTTGGCTTGACAGCTTTGTCCGCTGGCTCGACATTATCCGCTTGAGCTTTTGGTACTTTGGCAGTTTTATCCTTGCCAGTTTTTGGTTTGTCAGTTTTTGGGCGGCGGCGTGACGGCTTGGGGTCATCATCTATCCCCATCAGATCCAGCACATCTTGTTCGCTTAGGCCCTGCTCACGCTCTTTGATGGACAGTAGTGATGACGGCTTACGCTTGCGATGGCGTGATGCTGGGATATACGGCTCATCTTGGGCGAGCAGTTTTTCAAAATCCGCTTCGCTAAATTCTACCAAATCAAACACAGGCACAGCCACCGCTTGGCTCATCTTGGGCGACTTGTCAGCGGCTGGTTTTTTGACCAAATCGTCCGCCCCTGCCACGACAAACAGCGGCTTGGGTCGCTCGGTGATAATCTCATCACTGCGTAATGACAATTCACGCAGCTGGTCTAATTCTTGGCTTGTCGTGTCTGTTTTGGCATTGCGATCACGGCGGCGGCGTTTTGGCGTGCCAGCTTGCGTGCCAAATGCGTCAATCATCAACGCCTTATCGGCGATGCTGGCATCTTGGTATGCCTGCCACCACACGCCCATGTTTTGGGTCGGCTCGGATAATGGGTGCGTATCATAATGCTCACGCAGCACCAAAAAATCAAACGCCGCACGAAATTTTGGGAATCGCTCCAGATTGGCAATCTCTCGCACTCGTGGATTGACCAGCTTAGGCTGCAACAGCCAAATATCGCTGATAAATTGCTCAGCAAACTTGGGAATGGCGGTTTTTTCACGCTGGGCGTCGATGGTTTTTTCGGCGGCTTTTAGCTGTGCTTCATGAAATGGTAAGCCACGCTTTTTAAATTTTGCCAATTGATGCAGATAATTTTCCCACAATAACACCGCATAAAAAAACGCTGGATTGACACTTTTGCCCATCGCTGTGCGACGGTCGGTGTTTTGTGCCACTGCCATCATCAACGGTGTCGGTGCATCAGGGGCAAAATGCATCAAACTTGGCATCGCCCCAAATTCAAACAACAACGGCAATAACGCACTCAAATAGCCGCCGCCAAACATTTTTTGGGTCTCGTCATACAGTCGATGTGCCGATACTTGCTCAAGCAGCGACCAATTGTCCAAATGAAACTGTGACGCCAAAGACTTGTCAAATTCAAAGCCCAATTTCGCCTTAAAACGCAAGGCACGCAGCAGACGCACAGGGTCTTCTTCGATACGCACCTTAGCATCACCAAGCAGGCGTAAAGTACGGCTCTGAACATCGTCCAACGCCCCACAAAAATCCAAAACTTCGCCCTTAATCGGCTGATAATACAAGGCATTGATACTAAAATCACGGCGAGCAAAATCCTGCTCAATGTCGCCCCAAACATTATCACGGGTAATCATGCCGTCTTCGGTGGTGTGCGTGTCGTCCTTTGGCGGTGCGCGAAAAGTCGCCACTTCAATCATCTCACGGCCAGAGTACACATGTGCCAGCTGAAAACGGCGACCGATGATGCGGCAACGACCGCCAAAAATCGCCTTAATCTCATGTGGGCGTGCATCGGTAACGGCATCAAAATCCTTGGGAGCAAGTCCAAGCAAGCTGTCTCGCACACCGCCGCCGACGATGTAGGCATCAAAACCCGCTTTTTGTAATGTGCCAACCACATCAAGAATGCTGTTTGGCAAATTGCCTTTTTGTAATTGCAATGACTTTGCCGAATAGGTCGTGCGGGTGATTTTTTTGGTCTGTTTTGGCTTTTTAGGCGATTTGCCCATGCCGACTCCTTGGTTCTTTGGGCATTTGCCCATCAATGTTCTTCAAAACCCTTTATTCTAACGCTTATCAAACAAAAAAGCGAATAAAAAGCAAAAATTTGTACTGCAAAATAAGATTTATTGGCTTTATTCGCCATTTTTGTCCGATATTATGGGCGGCTGTCGATGACCGATAAGCGGTGGCGGTTTTTGTTCAAAGTCGCCTGACCGATGCCTTTGATTGCCAAAAGTTCATCGACACTCACAAATTGACCGTGTGCCGTGCGATAATCCACAATCGCCTGAGCGGTGGCATGCCCCACGCCTGTCAGGCTGACAAAATCGGCGACGGTGGCGGTGTTGATGTTTAGCCGAGCGGTTTTGGCAGATTTTTGATTTTGGGTCAGTGCTTGGTAGGCACTGATGGCATCAGGGTAGCAAAGCTTGGCTGCTGGTGCCGCTTGTGCATTGGCAAATGCACTGGTTGTAATCAAACTCATGCCCAAAAGCAGCCACGCCGTACCAAGTCGCCTGCCGTCATAAGCCAGCATCTTTTGCCAAATCCCAATATTTGTCCAGTTCTGCCAAGTCGCAGTCGGCAAAATCCTTATTGGCATCGCCAAGCGACTGCTCGACATGGGCAAAGCGGCGGCGAAACTTACCAATGGCGTTTTGTAGTGCCATTTCGCTATCAATGCCCAAATGGCGAGCCAAATTGGTCAGCACAAACAAACAATCGCCCAGCTCATCACTGATACGCTGCTTTTGCTCGCTGCTGACTTTGTCGGTTTTATAGTTGAATTGACCGTCTGGCAAAACTTCGCCAAGCTCGCCGATTTCTTCGTGCAATTTATCCAGCACGCCTTGCAGATTATGCCAATCAAAGCCGACGCTTGCCGCCTTATCCTGTAAGCTCTGGGCTTGATGCAGTGCCGTGCCTGCCTTGACCGCTGACAGCAATCTGTCAGGCTGACCCAACGCCTGCCATTGGGCTTTTTCTACCGCTTTGATTTCGTCCCAACGACGCTTGACATCGGCATCGGTGCGTAAATTCTCGGCATCAAACACATGCGGGTGGCGGCGAATGAGTTTTTGTTGCAGTGCCAAAATCACATCATTCATGCCAAAACGCCCCGCTTCGGCATACAACTGCGTCTGAAAAACCACCTGCAGCAGCACATCACCCAGCTCACCTTTGAGATTTTCGGTCGCAAACGCCGAGCCGTCGTCGCTTTGGATTGCTTCGATGAGTTCATACACTTCTTCGATGGCGTATTTTTGTAGGCTGTCGTTGGTCTGCTTGGCGTCCCAAGGGCAATCGCTGCGAAGGCGTGCCATCAACTTAAGCAAATCAGAAAATTGGTCGGTCGGTGTCATTATTTTATCTGGCTCATTGGGTGATTGGGCGATTAATCGCTGTTTGGCATATTAATCATAGTTAATTATGGGTTTGGCAAAATTGGCATCGTTGGCAAAATTCTTAAAATGCCAATTTGCCCATTATACCAAAACCTACCTGCATCATAACAATTTAATTCACAAAAAAGTAAACTGCCCAGCCATCGTGTTAATTGTTGATAAAATCATTGATTTGTTGATTTATTCATTCATTTAATTAATCAGATGTCAAAGCAAAACTTGCACCAACCCAAAATAAAAAAACAAATCCAAGCCAAGCTCAGATTTGTTTTAAATTTGCCCAAAAATTGTGCAATTTGACGGTCAAACCATCACGGCATTATTGAGCCAAATCAGCAAACAAAGCGGTGGACAAATAACGCTCGCCTGATGATGGAATGATGACAACAATCAATTTGCCAGCATTTTCTTCACGCTCGGCAAGTTTTAATGCTGCTGACACGGCAGCCCCTGATGAGATGCCCACCAGTAGGCCTTCTTCGGCAGCCAGCTGGCGTGCCACACGCATGGCGTCATCGTTTGCCACGGTCAGCACTTCATCATAGATGTCGGTGTTTAGCACCGATGGCACAAAGCCAGCACCGATGCCTTGGATTGGGTGCGGGCCTTTTTCGCCGCCAGACAATACAGGCGATGCTTCAGGCTCGATGGCGACCACTTGCACGCTTGGTTTTTTGGCTTTTAGCACTTCACCGACACCTGTCACTGTGCCACCAGTACCCACGCCTGCCACAAAAATATCCACCTGACCGTCAGTATCTTCCCAAATCTCCACCGCCGTGGTATCACGATGCACCTGCGGATTGGCAAGATTGTCAAATTGGCGTGGCATAAAATAGCCGTCTTGGGCAGCAAGCTCATTGGCTTTGGCAATCGCACCGCCCATGCCTTCGGCCGCTGGCGTCAGCACAAGCTCGGCACCATAAGCACGCAACAAAGCACGACGCTCAAGGCTCATGCTCTCAGGCATGGTAATCACCAAACGATAACCACGAGCTGCCGCCACCATCGCAAGCCCAATGCCAGTGTTGCCGCTGGTGGCTTCGACCAATACGGTGTCTTTGGTGATTTTGCCTGATTTTTCGGCATCGTCAATCATCGCCAGTGCGATGCGGTCTTTGACGCTGCTGGCTGGGTTAAAATACTCAAGTTTAACCACCACTCGTGCTTTTAGTCCTGCGGTGATTTTACCCAGCTCGACCAGCGGTGTGCGACCGACCAATTCTGTAATATTTTTTGCAATTTTCATCAGATACTCCCATGTTTGTTTTTTGGTTAAGTGCGTCTAACGGATTTACTATAACAAATTTTCGCCATCTTGGGTATGTTTTGACCGCCAATTCTTAGTCAAAAATTGGCTATGGTTATTCTAATTGTGAAAAATTCAAAAAATCTGAAAAATCTGCCACGCCTATGGTGGCTGTGCTAAAATAGCGACATTGGGGCAATCTTAAGCCCAGCGGTTAAAATTAGGACAACTTTATGACCATGACAACTTTTGCACCGATACAGCTGACTTGCTTTAAGGCTTATGATGTGCGTGGCGAGCTTGGGGTTAATCTGGACGAAAGCATCGCCTATCGCATCGGACGAGCATTTGCCCAGATTCTCACCGAACAAAACCCCACCGATTGCCCAACCATCGTCATCGGCTCCGATATTCGCCCATCTAGCCACGCCCTAAAACTTGCCGCCATCGATGGCATCACGGACGCTGGTGTTAGCGTGATTGACCTTGGCATGACTGGCACCGAAGAAGTGTATTTTGCCACCAGTCATTACCAAGCCATCGGCGGCATCGAAGTTACCGCCAGCCACAACCCCATCAATTATAATGGGCTAAAAATGGTGCGTGAAAATTCTCGCCCAATCAGTGCCGATACTGGACTGGGGCAAGTGCGTGAGCTGGCACAAAGCGGTGCATTTACCCAAAAAGCCAAAGCCAGCGTTATCCACAAAACGGACAAAACTGCCTACATCGATAAGCTGATGAGCTTTGTCGATATGGATAAATTGACAGCCAAAAAAATCATCATCAACAGCGGCAATGGCTCGGCAGGCCCTGTGGTTGATGCCATCGAAGCTCGCCTAAAAGCGGCAAATGCTCCAATTGAGCTTATCAAAGTGCATCACACGCCTGATGGCAACTTCCCAAATGGTATTCCCAACCCGATGATTATCGCCAATCAAGCGTCCACTCGTGAAGCAGTGCTGGCACATCAGGCGGATTTTGGTGTGGCGTTTGATGGCGACTTTGACCGCTGTTTTTTGTTTGATGCCAATGGGCGATTTATTGATGGCAGCTATGTGGTGGGCATGCTGGCGGCGGCATTTTTACAAAAACACCCCAAGCAAACCATCGTCTATGACCCACGAGTGATTTATAACACCGAAAATGTGATTGCACGCATGGGTGGGCAGGCGGCGTTGAGCAAATCTGGGCATTCGTTCATCAAGCAAGTCATGCGTGAAACCCAAGCCATCTATGGCGGCGAGATGTCGGCACACCATTATTTTAAAGAATTTTTCTACTGCGACAGCGGTATGATTCCGTGGCTGCTGCTCATTGAGCTTTTGTCCGTTACTGGCAAATCGCTGGCGGATTTGGTGGACGATTCGATTCGCCAATTCCCAAGCTCAGGCGAGTTAAATTTTAGACTCGGTGCAGTGGACGCTGCTGGCATTTGCCAAGGTTTGGAACAAAAATTTGCCAAAGACAACCCAAGAAAAAACACCTTAGATGGACTGAGTTTGGACTTTGGGGCGTGGCGGTTTAATCTGCGTTCGAGCAACACCGAGCCACTGATTCGCCTAAATATCGAAACTTGCGGCGATGCAGCACTGCTTGCCCAAAAAACCCAAGACATCGTGGATTATCTGATGGCACAAGGGGCAGTTGCTGCTGATCATTGATTGGTGTGGATTAATCAAATCTCAATTAATATATAAAATAATCATAAAAGCCCTTGATTGTACACCAACAAGGGCTTTTGATTCAGTTTATGGGCTGTTTAATCACTCATAAACAAAAAGTCAAATTACTGAAACTGCCAAAACAATCGCCATCAAACCTTAAATTTATCACCCACCAAGCCTTTGACGGTGTTTAAAATATCGGCAGGCAATACCACAGTTTTGGCGTTATTTGACTGTGCCATCTCGTTCATCGCCTTGATATACTGCTCACCAAGCAGATAAACCACCGGCATTTCTTTGCCGTCCATCGCCTGAGAAATCAAGCGAATCGACTCTTCAGAGCCGCGAGCCAGCACCACTTGGGCTTCGGCATCACGGCGAGATGCTTCTAGGCGGCCATCGGCTTCTAAGATGGCGGCTTGTTTTTGACCATCGGCACGAGTAACCATCGCACGGCGTTGGCGTTCGGCGGCGGCTTGCTCTTCCATCGCCAGCTGCATGGTCGCTGATGGCTTGATGTCTTGGATTTCGACTGTTTTTAGGGTGATGCCCCAATCGCTGATGTCGTCGCTGATGGCGTGCTTGAGCTGGGCTTTGATCTGATCACGGCTGGACAATGCAGCGTCCAAATCCATCTCACCGATGATTGAACGCAGGGAAGTCTGCACCAGATTGCGAATGCCTTGCTCATAATTTTCGATACCATAGACGGCATGTTCTGGCTGGACGATGTTAATATACGCCACCGCATTGGCGATAATCACCACATTGTCTCGAGTGATGACTTCTTGGCTTGGAATGTCCAGCACAATGTCCTTGGTGCTGACTCGATGCACCACGCTGTCCACATACGGAATGATAAAATTCAGCCCCGGCTCTAGCGTCTGATGGTATTTGCCCAGTCGCTGAACAATCCATTTCTCCCCTTGAGAGACCATTTGCACGCCTTTATAGATGGTAAATACTACCAAAGCAATTAACACAAAAATGACCATTGTCAGCTCCATAATTATTCCTAATTTATCATCGTTATAAAAAACTTATCAAAAGTTTGTTAAAAATTCATCAAAAAAGTGGTTAAAAAATTGCCAAACGACACGCTTGATGGCTTGGGTTTATTTTTTGGCGACGATAAGCTCATTGCCCATCACCGCCGACACCATCACCCGCTCACCGACAGCAATCGGCTGACCGTCTGCGGTGCGGCATTGCCATTCGGCAGCACCGAGTTTTGGCACACTAAAGCGTACCACGCCCAAGCCATCGGCGTCAATGGCACGCACAAGCATGCCCACTTCGCCGACAATCGTTGCACCGCCCAAGCCTGCCTTGGTGCGAGTTTTGATGCGTGGCTGCACCAACAAAAACCACAACGCACACGCCAGCACCGACAAAATCAGCCAAATCACCACCTGTGCGGTCAGCCCCATGGGCATTAGCCACACCAAAACAGCGGTCAATAATGCCGCCACGCCAAACCACAAAGCGGCAAAACTTGGCAATAACAGCTCAACAATGCCCAAAAGCAAACCAATCATTAGCCAATGCCACGGTTGTAAGCCCATGATTTTACTCCTTTATTGGTGGTTGTGTTGTGGTTAAACGCTGGATTAAACGCTGAATCAAGCCACGCCCAATCAGTCAAAACCGCTCAAAATCTGCAATGGCAAAGTAATCACATCAAACGCCAACGCCAGTGGCAGCAGCACCAGTTTTTGGGCGTTATTTTTGCCAGAACGCACCACTTCGGTGTTCTTTTGTTCGGTATAAATGCTGACGCTGTATGGGCGAGACAGCGGCGTTAATTGCGAACGCACCAAGTTATAATTACTCACCTTAGGATAGACCGCTCCTGAGATGACAATCTCAAAACAAAACCGCTGGGCATTGATACGCTTGTCTGAGTCGTTGGTGCATTCTGTGGCGTCATTTTGTAGAAAATATTGCAAATCGCTGCGTTGGAACTCGTCTTGTAGCTTGGCGTATGATAGGTTCATTTTGCCAGTAAATTTGCCGTCATTTTGGGCAGAATAAAATGTCAGCTGATTATCGACTTTGATATTTTTTGGGTCAAGCGTTGATAATAGCCCAATCAGCTGCACGCCGCCATCGGTCAGCACATAGCTGTTGGTTTCGCCAACAATCACCACCGATGACTCTGACACACCAGCGTTGGCGGTCGGTCGCCCAAACGCCACCACTTTGTCTTCAAGCAAAGTTACTTTTTCGGTGGTGGTGTGGGTGGTGGTTTTGGGGGATTCAAGCAGCTGCGAAGTGGCACAGCCTGCCAAGGCACTCACGGCAACGGCACACATAAGCATTTTGCCAAATTGATATGCTTTCATTATAAATCACTCCTTACAAATCATTAAACAGTCAAGCAGTCAAGCAGCTCAATGATTGAACGATTAAATGGCTAAATATGCAACCACACACCCAGCGTGGCAGCTGGTAAATAGATTGGCTTAATCTTGCCTTAGTGTCAATTTGTGTCAATCTTGTCATCGCTTGCCGCCCAGATACCAAAAGGGATATTGACCAACATCAATGCCGCCAAGACCATCAGCGGCAACTGCCAATCGCCCTGCCACTGATACAGCCGACCGATGGCAAGCGGCCCAAACAACGCAATGCTATAACTGACCGCCTGCACCATACTGGACAAATCTCGAGCTGCTTCGGCACTGCTGGTGCGTAGCGAAAACATCATCAGGCTTAGCGTAAAAATCATGGCACAGCCAAAGCCCATCAATGCCGACCACAGCATCAGCTGCGTGGGCATCAGCAGCATGCCGACAGCCCCAGCGGCATTCATCAAGCAGCCAATCAGTGCCAGCATTTTGGTTGCCACGCCACGACGCATCAGCCAAGTCAGTAGCATAATGGCCAGCGGTGCCATCAGCTGAAAGACCAACGCCACTTGGGTCGCCTGATCCAGCGTCGCCCCAAAGCCCATGCCGATGGACGGCAAAAAACTGGCAATCGTATAAAACAAAAACGACTGCAAGCCAAGCAGCACCGCCATCTGCCATGCTGCCTTTTGTTTCCAAGGGTTTAGTGCCACTGGCACACTGCCCACGACCGCCTGCGATGGCGTGCGATATTTTAGGTAAATATAACACCAAATCAGCGTCGCCACAGCACCAAACACCGCCCAGCCGCTCATCGCCAACTGCCAGCCAAAGCCCGAAGACAGCGGAATCACCACCCACGCCCCAATGCCTGCCAACGCCGACATACTCAAGCTAAACACGCCTGTGGCAACCGAGATGTGGTTGGGGGCGTATTGCTTGATAAACGGTGCGGTCAAAGCATTTAGCATGCCGATGGCAAACGACAAAATCAGCGTACCAACAAACAATGCCGACACCCCAAACCAGCTACGCATCAGCACCCCAAAGGTCAAAAGCACGGTCATCAAAATCACCATCACTTCCAGACCAAACCGCCGTGCCAAAGTCGCCGCCACCAGTGAACCAAAGGCAAACAGCGGCATCGGTATCGCCCCCAGATAGCCAATCTGTGCCGCCGTCAGCCCAAAATCCTGCTCAAGCATCGGCACAATCGAACCAATCATCACCAGAGGCGAACGCATATTGGCGGCGGCAAATATCAAACCAATCACCAATACAGGCAGCGAAACTCTCAAGGCGGTGGATTTTGTTAGCATGGCGATTCCAAATTAATTATTAATAAGGGGATTTTTATAAAACAATTTTGTTAAAGTTATTTTATATCAATGCGATGATACGGTCAAATAAACCGACTCGCCTGCTGCCTGTTATTTGCCCAATTTATCCCAGTTTATCCAAAATTCGCCCAACTTATTTCAATTTATCCTAACTTATTTCAACTGATTTCAAAATCAGCCCAAAAGATTGGCTGACTTATCCAAATCTGTGCCAAATTCTGCACCAAAAATCCACAAAATCCATACCAAAAATAAGCCCCAAAAACACGCTTTGGGGCTTGATAAATCACTCGCCTGCTGGCTGCCATCTTTTAAACAGTAGCGAGCCATTGGTGCCACCAAAGCCAAAGCTGTTAGACAACGCAAAATCCACACCGCTGACCGTGCGTGCGGTGTGGGCGATGTAGTCGAGCGTGCAGGCTTCATCAGGATTGTCCAGATTGATGGTTGGCGGTAGCACTTGGTGATTTAATGCCAGCACGGTAAAAATCGCTTCCACCGCACCTGCCGCTCCCAAAAGATGCCCTGTCATTGATTTGGTAGAGCTGACCAAAATCTCATCGCCAAACAGTCGCTGTATCGCTTGGCTTTCGGCGACATCGCCCTGTGGCGTACTGGTGCCGTGAGCGTTAATATAGCCCACTGCCGATGCGTCCACGCCTGCATCAGCCAATGCCGCCGCCATCGCACGCATCGCCCCATCACCGCCCACAGACGGACTGGTGATGTGGTTGGCATCGTCACTCATGCCAAAGCCGACCAGCTCAGCCAAGATGGTCGCTCCCCGTGCCTTGGCATGTGCCAAACTCTCCAGCACCAATGCCCCTGCCCCATCGCCCAGCACAAAGCCGTCTCGGTCTTTGTCAAATGGGCGGCTGGCACGAGTCGGCTCATCGTTGCGTGTGGATAAAGCGTGCATCGCCCCAAAGCCTGACAAGCCAAGCGGTGTCGATGCTTTTTCGCTGCCACCGACCAGCACCGCATCACAGTCGCCATAGGCAATCAGCCTAGCCCCCAAGCCGATGGCGTGAGTCGATGTCGTGCAGGCGGTCGATGTCGCCAAATTTGCCCCTTTTAGACCATGGCGAATCGCAATCAAGCCTGCTGGCATATTGACAATCGCCCCGGGGATAATAAACGGTGAGACTTTTTTGGCACCATGCTGCTTGAGCGTATCACGGCTGGTCTCGATGGTCTGAATGCCACCGATGCCCGAACCCATCACCACGCCAAAACGCTCACCATCAACATTAATCGGCAAGCTGTCGCCCTTAATGTCATCAATCAAGCCAGCATGGTGCAACGCCATCGCCGATGCCACTTGTGCATAGTGCATAAAAGTGTCAAAACGGCGAGCTTCTTTGGGGTTCAAAAACGCCTTGGCATCAAAATCCTTAACCAAGCCTGCAATCTGCGAACGAAATTCGCCAATGTCCACCGCTTGATCATCAAAGCCCTGCAAGCGTGTGATGCCGCTCACCCCCTGGGTCAGGTTCGCCCAAATCTCATCAAGGCTGTTGCCCACAGGCGTAATCGCCCCCATGCCGGTGATGACCACTCGCTCGTGATCGCTTTTTTCAAAATAAGCACGCTTGGCTTGTTTGGCTGGCTGTGTCATAGTGTACAAATGTCCAATTTTATAAAACTTTTGGTATATTAACACGATTTGTGTCGAAATTACAGTTTACGGTTGTATTTTTTTATCCCCGTGGGTGATGTTGGGCGTGTAAGCGTGCCAAGCGTTCGGTGGCGACATGCGTATAAATCTGCGTGGTGGATAAATCACTATGCCCCAAAAGCAGCTGCACACTGCGTAAATCAGCACCGTGATTGACCAAATGCGTGGCAAAAGCATGCCGCAGTGTGTGCGGTGAAATGTCGGACGAAATGCCAGCAATCAATGCGTATTTTTTTATCAAATGCCAAAAATTGTGGCGTGTCATATAGCCGCCTTGCTCGGTCAAAAATACCGCTTGGCAGTCTTTTTGTCCAGCCAGCAAGCCAGAACGCAGCGGCAGATAGTCTTGCAGTGCCGCCAAAGCATACTCGCCCAGCGGAATCAGCCGCATCTTATTGCCTTTGCCTGTAACCGACAGCCAGCCTGCGTTGAGATTGAGATTTTCAAGCGATAAGCCAGTCAGCTCACTCACTCGCAAGCCGCAAGCGTACAACACTTCTAGCATTGCCTTATCTCGAAGTCCCAGCAGCGTGCCGACATCAGGGGCGGACAACAAGGCAGCAACTTGCGATTCGCTCAGTGTTTTTGGTAGAGATTTGCCAATTTTGGGTGTTTTTATGGTGTGGCAAGGGTTATCATCACGCTGCCCCATTTCAATTTGCCACAAAAAAAACTGCCGCAAACTTGCCAAACTGCGTGCCATCGAACGCTCAGACTTGCCTGCTTGTTGTAGCTTTAGCAGATGATTTTGGACATCGTTGTCCGTCCATTGATTGACAGGTGTATCAGCCAAGCGAATACACCAACGCAAATCTTGGCTGTAAGCATTTCTGGTGGCGACAGACAGCCCCCGAGACAGCATGGCGGCACGAAATTGGCTCAGATAATCAGGGTCATCGTCATAGATGACAGCGGCGTCGGTTCTTGGCGTGGTGGATTTTGCCATGTGATTGATTTATGATGATTTTTTTTGGATAAGATAACGATAACTGCCATCGTCCAGCGTCTGCTGATTCAGCAGTTCATGCCCCAAATGACGGCAAAAATTGGGAATGTCTCGAGTGGTCGCAGGGTCGGTCGCCAAAATCTCAATCACATCGCCGCCATGAGCTTGACGCATAGTCTTATGTAAGAGCATCACAGGCTCTGGGCAAATCAGTCCTTGGGTGTCTAATGTGTGGTGAATGTCGGTCATGATTTTTCCTTTGCTGATTGTGCTAATAAAGTAGGATTGTCGGCGGCTTCAGTCGTGGCTGACTTATCGTGCTTGGCTTTATCGTCCAAAAAATTGGCGAATTTTTGTAAATTGACTCGAAATAAAAACGGCATACCAAACCAAGCAATCATCGCCAAAAATAAACCCATAAAAAACGCCATATCCGTACCAAAAATCAACCAACGAACCAGCACAAAGCCAAGCAGTCCAAGCCCTGTGGCAAGTATCACGCCCAAAATGGACAAATCCACCACCTTATAACGCATCAACAAAAAACTGTGATACAAGCTGGCTGGCATCGTCATCGCAATCAGCACATACGGCAGATAATGAAACGCATAATACACCCAAGCGTTATCATGCAAGGCGGACAGACTCGCCAAAGTACCAAACACACAAAAACACGCCATCGCCAACAGCCCCAATCGCACGCTAAAGTTGGCTTGGCGGATAGCTTGGTGAAATTGCTGGGCGATGAATGCATGGTGCGACATGATTGTCCTTGAGAAATTTGCTTAAAAACAGGTTTAAAATACGGCTAAATACGGCTGAAAAATACAGTTTTAAAACAACAACCTTTAAAATATCAATAAATATTAATTAAAATATAACTTAAAATTATTGTCAATATTAATCAATTTGACAGACTTAAGACTGGGCGTTAATCGCTATGGCAAATTCAGGCTGACCATAATAGCTATCGATCAGCAAACACGCCGCAATGTCATCAATCGGTTCATGAATCGATGTAATCCAGCCGTTTTCTAGGGCAGTGGCTCGTGCTTGCTTGGAGCTTAGGCGTTCATCATAAATCATCACCGCCACCGCCTGCCGCCGCTCGGCTAGGCGATGTGCTAGCCTACGAGCGAATTTATGGGCTCGCTTGGACAGCATCGACTCGCTGCCGTCCATGTTCAGCGGCAAGCCCACCAAGACCTGATGAATACCCCACTGCTCAATGATGCCCAGTAAATTGTCCCAATCTGGCTGCCCATTATCCATCGCCAAAATGTCAAATGGGCGAGCATCACAAGTTAGGCTATTGCCCAGTGCCATGCCCATTTTTTTGACGCCATAATCCAAGGCAAGAATCAGTGTCGTTGTCATTTATGCATATCCAAAACTGTCGGTCAATCTATCAAGGTCGATGCCCAGCTTATCATAGCAGGCTTTTAGCCGCTCATCAAATGGCGTCATAAATAAGGTCGGCAAATCCGCTGGGCAAACATGCCAATCCCCTGCTCGTATCTCGGCGTCCAGCTGACCACGCCCCCAATTACAATAGCCCATGCACAACAAATAATGTGACAAGCCATCAAAGGCAAGCTGCTGTAAAATGTCCTTACTGGTTGTTAGGCAGACATTTTCTGAAATCACAAAAGACGATTTATAATCTGGCTGACCTGTATGCAGCACAAAGCCTGCATCTGGTCGCACAGGCCCACCGTCCATCGCCAAAGTCTGCATCGCTTTGGCGGTAACAGGCAAATCCAGCTCAGCAAGCAGACCGCCCACGCTGCTTGATAGCGGCCGATTGACCACAAATCCCCAAGCACCATCGGCATTATGTCGGCACAGATAAATCAAAGCATCGGTAAATCGGTCGTCAGCCATCTGCGTGCTGGGCAACAAAAAATGATGGGTAAAATTGGCCTGCGACTTCATACTGCCGCTCCGTCAGTTGTCGCTTGGGTCGGTGCGTCTGTTGGTGTATCTGCCAGCACATCGGTTGGTGTGTCTTTGGCAAAGGTGTCATTGGCGGTCAGCTCATCGGCATGGCGAATATCATCAAGCAGACTTTTGACATGGGCGCGAGTGGCATCGGTGATATTGACACCGCCTGACATGCGTGCCAACTCATCAATCAACGACTCACCAGTGATGACCTGTATATCGCTGGTCGTCTGCTCACCATGCTCTTTATATACCAAAATGTGGCGATGGGCTGCCGCTGCCACTTGTGCTTGGTGCGTGATGGCAAGTAGCTGCTGATGCTTGCCCAGCGTGCGTAACAGCTCACCGACCACCTGTGCCGTGCCACCGCTGATACCGACATCGACTTCATCAAACACCAAGGTCGGACGAGCATTACCACCATCGCCAGCTGCCATCACCTGCATGACCAATGCCATGCGAGACAGCTCACCGCCAGATGCCACCTTGTGCAAAGGCTGCAGCGGCATGCCGACATTGGCACTGAATAATAACGCAATGTCGTATTTACCGTGAGCGTTATAATGTTCGCCATCTTTTGGTGTAAAGGCAAATTCGCAGCGAGCATTTGGCAAAGCCAGTGGCAAAAGCCGCGCTTCCAATTTTTCACAAATATCAGGGGCGATGGCCATGCGAGCATTGTCCAGTGTGTCGGCAGCGGTCAGATAGTCTTGATAAGCCTGTGCCACCTTAGCATCCATCGTGTCGTTATCAGGCAAGCTGCCCAGTTTGTCAAGCTCTGCCTGCCACGACGCTGCATCATTGATCAGCTCATTAATCGGTGTGTGATATTTGCCAGATAAGCGATGTGCCAAGCCAAGCAAAGTGTTTAGCTCATCAAGCCGTGCTTCATCAGGCAGCTGCTGCTCGGCATAATCGGCAAGTTTGGCGGCAGCATCGCTGATTTGCTCTTGTGCCAATGCCAATAGCTGACTGCACTCACCAAAGGTCTTACTGGCACTGGCTTGATTATCACAAATTTTCATCGCTCGCCCAAGCAGACTGCTGACCGATGGCACATCTTCGTCATTATCCAGTAGCACCGCCGCCGACTGTGCCTCGTGCATCAGTGCCTCAAGATTGGACAGCTCGTCATATTCTGCCTCAATTTCCTCAAAATTCACCAAAAGCAGCGGCTCAATGTCGGTCAATTTGGCGGACAATAACGCCATGCGATCGGCTCGCTGAGCAGACTGGCTGCGTGCTTCATCGGCTTGTTTTTTGAGCGTTTGATAATGAGCAAAGGCTTGCTTGGTTGCTTGCTTGGCATCATCAAGCTCACCGATGCGATCCAGCCAATCCACCACAAACTGTGGTTTCAGCAGCTCAAGACCTGCGTGCTGACTGTGAATATTGACCAAAATCGCACCCAAGCTTTTTAGCTCGCTGATGCTGGCTGGCACGCCATTAATCCATGATTTTGAGCGGCCTTGGCTGCTGATTTTGCGGCGAATAAGCAAAGTATCATCGTCCAAGGCTCGATCATGCTCGGCAAACCACGCCGCCACTTCGGCATGATTTTTGACATCAAACTCACCAAACACAGTCGCTTCATCGCAGCCGTGGCGTACCATGCCGCTGTCGGCACGCTCACCTGCACACAAAGACAATGCGTCCAAAATCAATGACTTGCCTGCACCAGTCTCGCCAGTGATGACATTAAACCGCTCATCAAAGCTGATTTCTTTTTCATCGACCAATGCCAGATTTTGTAAGGTAAGAGAAATAATCATAAAAAACCTGTTGAATACGCCAACCTTTTATCATAATCAAAGTTGGCAAATTTGACAATGACAAAATGTATCACCGATTTTTGGCGTGGCATCATTTTTAAGCTTAAGTGCGTAAAATTTTAAGACCAAGTGATTAAAAAGCGACAAAAAAGCCATTCGCTGACTGCAAATGGCAAAATATCCCAACACCTTATCGCTTTTGTCTGGCTTTTAGGACTTTTTTGACTTTGTCTTTGGCTCGAGTTTGCTTAAGCGTGGATAAATAATCCACGAACAATTTGCCATTGAGATGATCCATCTCATGCTGAATGCACACCGCCAGCAAGCCATCGGCATCGATGCTAAACGGCTGACCATCTTTGTCCAAGGCTTCGATGCGGACACGATCAGGACGCTCAACGGTGTCAAACACTTCAGGAATCGACAGGCAGCCTTCTTGATAAGGTACTAAATTGTCCGACAACGGCGTAACTTTAGGGTTGATGAACACTTGTGGAGCAGGCGGTTCGCCGTCTTTTGCCAAGTCCATCACAATCAGCTGGATATGACGATCCACCTGAGTCGCCGCAAGCCCAATGCCCCGTGCGTCATACATGGTCTCAAACATATCGTCAATCAAGGTTTTAATCGCAGTATCCACAGTCTGTACAGGCTTAGCGATGGTACGCAAGCGTGGGTCAGGATACGCCAAAATCGGTAATAATGCCATAATCTTAATCTCATGATTTTAATCGGTTATTATAATCAAAATGGGGGCAAAAAGAAAATCTGCCAGTGCATTTGGCAAAAGTTTTTTGTAAATTTTGTGCTGGGCATTTATCATGAATCAAACAAATGCACAAAACGCCAAAATAGCGGTTGGCAAGGTGGCGATTTTGTGCAAAAATAGGTTGTTCAGTTTTGTTTTGTCTTTATCAAGGATTAAGGATTGTCATGGCACGCACCGCAAGCATCACCAGAAATACCGCAGAAACCCAAATCAGCGTCAGCATCAACCTAGACGGTACAGGTCAAGGCGTGCTGGATACTGGCGTGCCTTTTTTGGATCATATGCTGGATCAAATCAAGCGGCATGGCTTGATTGACCTTGATGTCAAATGTGTCGGCGATACGCACATTGACGATCACCACAGTGTCGAAGATGTCGGTATCGCCATCGGTCAAGCACTCAAAGCCGCTCTAGGCGACAAAAAAGGCATTCGCCGTTATGGGCATTTTTATGCACCGCTTGATGAGAGCTTATCTCGTGTGGTGGTGGATATTTCAGGCCGCCCCGGTCTGCATATGAATGTGCCGTTCACTCGCTCGATGATTGGCACGATGGACGTGGATTTGTTTTCAGAATTTTTTTATGGCTTGGTCAATCACGCCTTTATCACGCTGCACATTGACAATCTTAAGGGCAAAAACAGCCACCACCAAATCGAAAGCGTCTTTAAGGCACTGGCTCGAGCATTACGCATGGCGATTGAATACGATGAGCGAGCGTTGGGACAGCTGCCTTCCACCAAAGAGATGCTATAAAGATGCTGTCGGGCAAATAATTCACCAAAGTGCGTGCGTGAAAGAAATCACTTAAATAATATTAAAATAATCTTAAGAAATGGTCTTAAGAAACAGCCTGAAGGGACAATTATGACCACCGTTGCTTTGTTAGATTATGGCGTGGGCAATCTGTTTTCGGTTGCCAATGCCCTAAAAGTCGCTGGTGCTGATGTGTGCATCACCAACAAACCTGCCGATATCCAAGCCGCCGACAAAATCCTGCTACCCGGTGTCGGTGCGATGCGTGATGCCATGGCACACATGCAGCAGCACGGCATCGATGTCGCTGTCAAAGACGCCATCACCAACAAGCCTGTGATGGCGATTTGTGTGGGTATGCAGGCGATGTTTGATGTCTCAGAAGAAGGCGATGTGCCATGCCTTGGCATCATCAAAGGCACGGTACGCCGATTTGATGACACTTGGCAAGAAAATGGCAGCCCCATCAAAATCCCCCATGTCGGCTGGAACCGTGTCGATGCCGACACTGATCATGTGCTGTGGCAAGGCTGCAATCACGAGCATTTTTATTTTACCCACAGTTATTATTGCCAGCCTGACAGCGAAGATGGCCTAATCGTGGCACACACCACCTATGGCCAGCCGTTTTGTGCCAGTGTGATTTTGGACAATCTGTTTATCACCCAATTCCACCCCGAAAAAAGCCACCGTGCTGGGCTACGGCTGTTGTCCAACTTTATCCAGTGGCAACCTTGATAAACCAAAATTGCAATCTGAATTATCAAAATGACGCCATACCTTTAAATGCTAATGCTAAGGTATCCAAGCCAAAACCATTCAAGGCAGTTTATGACAATCTTAAAATCACGCACGGCAAAACTCCCCCAAACCCTTGCCTTATTTGCTGTCGGCATCATCGGTGCAGGCTTGATGGCTTGCCAAACTGCCAGCCGTCCACCACTGCAAGTAATTCAAGCCAGCAGCGATGCCCACGGCTGCCTGACCAGTGCTGGCTTTAGCCATTCACTGCTAAAACAGCAATGTGTGCAATTGTCCGAAGTTGCCGACATTCAATTTGCCGATGCTCGCCACCCTTCGCTTGGCGTGTTTGTGATCTTATCCACTGACCGACAATTTGCCGAAGTGTTTGCCACCGATTTGCCACGCCCCACCATCTTAAATGCGGTCAAAGGCGGTTATTTGTCCGATGATAGCACCATTCGCCTACAAAACACCAACGGCAACTGGCAGCTGTTTCGCCCTTGATTTGCCGTTTTTACCCTTTTTGCTGTTTTTTAAAAGCACCAAAAAAAGCCTTGTCCGCAAACAAGGCTTTTTATTTTTACTGATAAATTTATCAATAAATTTTAACCATGTACCGACAAGCCGCCATCAGACCGACAAATCCGCCAAATCGCCCTTAGTCTCAAGCCAATGCTTGCGATCGGCTGAGCGTTTTTTGGCAAGCAGCATATCCATGATGCTGTTGGTCTGGCTCACATCGTCCAAATCTAGGCGTACCAGCTTGCGAGTGTCAGGGTTCATGGTTGTTTCTTTGAGCTGATTGGGGTTCATCTCACCCAGACCCTTAAAGCGAGTAATTTGCGGTTTTTTGTTGCCAAGTCTGGCAAGCACCTGCTCAAGCTCGTCATTATCAAGGGCGTAATGCACTTCTTTGCCAGCATCGACACGGTACAAGGGCGGCACGGCAACATACAGATGCCCTGCTTCAATCAGTGCAGGGAAATGCTTGACAAATAACGCACAAATCAGCGTGGCAATGTGCAGCCCATCACTGTCAGCGTCCGCCAAAATACAAATTTTATCGTAGCGTAATTCGGACAAATCATCGCTGGCAGGATCGACACCGATGGCGATGGCGATGTCGTGAATCTCTTGGCTGGACAGCACGGTGTCAGACGACACTTCCCAAGCGTTCAAAATCTTACCACGCAGCGGCAAAATCGCCTGAAATGAGTTATCTCGTGCCTGCTTGGCAGAGCCGCCTGCCGATTGCCCTTCCACCAAAAACAGCTCTGAGCCTTCTTTTAGCCCACCACGACAATCCCACAGCTTGCCGGGCAAAGCAGGGCCTTGGGCGACTTTTTTGCGGGCGACTTTTTGGGCGGTTGCTAAGCGTTTGCTCGCCTTTGAAATTGCCAATTCGGCGATGGCTTTGGCACTGTCAGGGTGCTGGTTGAGCCACAAACTAAAGGCATCTTTGGCAATCGTCTGCACCAAAGGAGCAGCTTCACGGCTTGACAGGCGTTCTTTGGTCTGACCGCTAAATTGCGGCTCAACAAATTTTAGCGACAAAATATAGTTCACGCCGTCCCAGACATCTTCGGCAGACAGCTTGACTTGGCGTGGTAGCAAATTATGAATATCACAAAACTCACGCAACGCTTCTAGCACGCCAGTTCTTAGACCATTGACATGCGTACCACCTTGGGAAGTGGGAATCAGATTGACATAACTTTCGGTAATCGGCACGCCGCCATCTGCCAGCCACGACAGAGCAAAAGTTGCCCCACCACGCTCGCCCTTGGTAGGCTCTTGGCTAAAATAAAATGGCTCAGCGGGCAAAGTCGCCAAGCCGTCCAGCTGCTCGGTCAGATACTGCACCACGCCATCGGCAAACTGCCAGCTTTCGCTATCGGTAGGTTCGATTTGGCTAATAAAATCAATCTGCAAACCTGCCGACAAAACCGCCTTAGCCTTCAGATTGTGCTTAAGTGCCTTGATGGCAAATTTGGGATTGTCAAAATATCGCTCATCAACCCAAAACTGCACCTTAGTGCCACGCTTTTTTTTGTTGGCAGCTTTGTCCGCCAATAGTGGCGTGACAGGCTCACCGTGAGCAAAATCCATCGTATGCACCATGCCATCACGCCACACCGTCACAGCAACTTTGGTGGATAATGCATTGACCACGCTGATGCCGACGCCGTGCAAGCCGCCAGAGACTTGGTAGTTTTCGGTGCTAAACTTACCGCCAGCGTGCAAGCGTGTCAAAATCAGCTCCACGCCAGACTGATTAAACTCAGGGTGAATGTCGGTCGGCATGCCACGCCCATCGTCTTCGACAGACAGCGAACCATCGGCGTGCAAGGTGACAATGATGTGCTGTGCGTAGCCTGCCAGTGCTTCATCGACTGAGTTATCAATGACTTCTTGGGCAAGGTGATTGGGGCGAGTGGTGTCCGTGTACATGCCCGGACGGCGACGCACAGGCTCTAGCCCTTCTAGGACTTCTAGTTTTTGGGAAGTGTAATTTTGTGTGGTCATAATCGTTTTTTAAATAGAAAATCACCGCCTATTGTACACCAAAGGCGGTGATTTGGGAAATTACCTGATAATTGCCTGATAATGGCAACGGTCAAATCGTGATTATCGAACAAACGCCACCAAACTTGATGCTTGGCGGAGTTTGTCGGCGTTATCCGTTACCACTGATAGCCGATACCACCACCGATGTTGTGATCGCCTCGTGTGGTCGCACCTGCGTTAAACTTGATAATCACTCTGCCGTTATCGGTCATGCCAGAGTAGCCAATCGAAACCGCACTTTCACCGCTAAAGTTAGCAACGCCAGCACCGATCAAGCTCTTACCCGGTAGCGTCACCTGCGGAATGTTAGCCGCGGCAGACGCAGAAGCAATGCCAGCACGCAGCTTGCGGTCGGTTCTGTCAAGATTTTCTGACACTCGATCAAGCTGTGCCTTATTCACCGCATCGGTCGGTGCATAGCCTTCGCCAATATTGTGAATGGTATTGCCGCCCATATTCACAGCAGTTCCCCGCTCAACCATCAGATGATTGCCCTCACCGCCGATGGTGGTATTGCCCAAAGTGGTATCACCGCTGACGCTTAAGTTCTTATCCACGCTGACATTGCCTTTGGCTTTGACATCGTTAAACTCAGGATTTTCGGCAATTTGCACTTCCACCACGCCATTATTTGCCACGGTTTTGATATTAGCTGACGAATATTTGCCTGCCGTAGTTGCATCGCCTTTAATGGTTAAGGTTTCCCCGAGTTTTTTGTCAATTTTGCCATCATCATTGGTCGCAAAACTCAGGCCTTTATCGGTCAAAGTTTTGGTCACATTTTCAATCGCATTATGCACCGTGCCACCAGTTACTGCACTGGTATTGCCATTTTCAATCGCACCGCTGGTGATGTTATTTAGCGTATTGCCGCCAAAGTCGGTTGTTGTACCATTTGCAATCGTAAAGGTTTTATCTTTACCGCCGATAGTGGTATTGCCTAACACGGTATCGCCTGTGGCGGTTAAGTTATTTGTGGTCGTCGTACCTTTGACGGTCAAGTCTTTGGCGATGGTTGCATTGTTGTTCACGCTCAAGTCTTTGGTCGTGGTTGTGCCATTAACGGTTAAATCTTTTTCAACAGTCACATTACCTTTGGCTGTGACGTTGTTAAAGGTTGGATCTTCGGCAAATTTAATTTCTACCGTGTCGTTATTTACCACAGTTTTAATATTGGCAGATGAGTAGTTACCTGCTGTCGTTGCATCGCCTTTGATGGTTAAGGTTTCGCCAAGTTTACGAGTTACCGCTGTTCCTTCATTGGCAGCAAACTTCAAGCCTTTGTCAGTCAAAGTATTGCTGATGTTTTCAATGGCATTATGCACCGCACCACCAGTTACTGCACTGGTATTGCCATTTTCAATCGCACCGCTGGTGATGTTATTTAGCGTATTGCCGCCAAAGTCGGTTTTTGTATCCTTCAAGATAGTAAAGGTTTTGTCTTTACCGCCGATGGTGGTATTGCCTAAGGTTGTGTCGCCTGTGGCGGTTAGGTTTTTAGTAGTAATATTTTCAGTGGCATTCACATTTTTAAACGTTGCATTCTCACCGGTGATGTCTTTTACGGTGGTGTTGCCATTAACGGTTAAATCTTTGCTGATTGTGGCGTTATTGGTTACATTCAAGTCTTTAGTGGTCACACTTTCAGTAGCATTCACGTTTTTAAACGTTGCATTATCACCTGTGATGTCTTTGACGGTGGTGTTGCCATCTACTTTTAGATCTTTTTCAACAGTCACATTACCTTTGGCTGTGATGTTGTTAAAGGTTGGATCTTCGGCAATCTTAATGGTGACTACGCCTTCTTCCACTTCGGTTTTTACGTTTGTGGTTGCGTAATTGCCATTGCCATTACCACCGGCAATTTTTAGGGTTTGACCCAGTTCACGTTTGGTATCTGTACCTGTGTCGGCACTAAAGGTCAAGCCTTTTTTATCCAAAGTGTTAATTGCTGTATCCAACTGACCTTTATTTACTGCATCGGTTTTCTCAACTGCATCACCCACGTTTTGAATACGGTTATTACCCAAATTCACCGTTGTGCCATTAGCCACGGTAAAGTTTTTACCAGTACCACCGATAGTGGTGTTGGCTAAGGTGGTATCGCCTGTGGCGGTTAGGTTCGTGGTGTTGATATTGGTTGAAGTTAAATTAGTAATTGTGCCGTTGCTAGCAGTTACATTGGTAAATGTGCCGTTGGTTGCATTGACATTTGTCGCATTCACATCGGTAGCATTAACTTTGGTTGCATTCACGTTTTTAAACGATGCATTCTCACCGGTGATGTCTTTCACCGTGGTGTTGCCATTAACGGTTAAATCTTTTTCAACAGTCACATTACCTTTGGCTGTGACGTTGTTAAAGGTTGGATCTTCGGCAAATTTAATTTCTACCGTGTCGTTATTTACCACAGTTTTAATATTGGCAGATGAGTAGTTACCTGCTGTCGTTGCATCGCCTTTGATGGTTAAGGTTTCGCCAAGTTTACGAGTTACCGCTGTTCCTTCATTGGCAGCAAACTTCAAGCCTTTGTCAGTCAAAGTATTGCTGATGTTTTCAATGGCATTATGCACCGCACCACCAGTTACTGCACTGGTATTGCCATTTTCAATCGCACCGCTGGTGATGTTATTTAGCGTATTGCCGCCAAAGTCGGTTTTTGTATCCTTCAAGATAGTAAAGGTTTTGTCTTTACCGCCGATGGTGGTATTGCCTAAGGTTGTGTCGCCTGTGGCGGTTAGGTTTTTAGTAGTAATATTTTCAGTGGCATTCACATTTTTAAACGTTGCATTCTCACCGGTGATGTCTTTTACGGTGGTGTTGCCATTAACGGTTAAATCTTTGCTGATTGTGGCGTTATTGGTTACATTCAAGTCTTTAGTGGTCACACTTTCAGTAGCATTCACGTTTTTAAACGTTGCATTATCACCTGTGATGTCTTTGACGGTGGTGTTGCCATCTACTTTTAGATCTTTTTCAACAGTCACATTACCTTTGGCTGTGATGTTGTTAAAGGTTGGATCTTCGGCAATCTTAATGGTGACTACGCCTTCTTCCACTTCGGTTTTTACGTTTGTGGTTGCGTAATTGCCATTGCCATTACCACCGGCAATTTTTAGGGTTTGACCCAGTTCACGTTTGGTATCTGTACCTGTGTCGGCACTAAAGGTCAAGCCTTTTTTATCCAAAGTGTTAATTGCTGTATCCAACTGACCTTTATTTACTGCATCGGTTTTCTCAACTGCATCACCCACGTTTTGAATACGGTTATTACCCAAATTCACCGTTGTGCCATTAGCCACGGTAAAGTTTTTACCAGTACCACCGATAGTGGTGTTGGCTAAGGTGGTATCGCCTGTGGCGGTTAGGTTCGTGGTGTTGATATTGGTTGAAGTTAAATTAGTAATTGTGCCGTTGCTAGCAGTTACATTGGTAAATGTGCCGTTGGTTGCATTGACATTTGTCGCATTCACATCGGTAGCATTAACTTTGGTTGCATTCACGTTTTTAAACGATGCATTCTCACCGGTGATGTCTTTCACCGTGGTGTTGCCATTAACGGTTAAATCTTTTTCAACAGTCACATTACCTTTGGCTGTGACGTTGTTAAAGGTTGGATCTTCGGCAAATTTAATTTCTACCGTGTCGTTATTTACCACAGTTTTAATATTGGCAGATGAGTAGTTACCTGCTGTCGTTGCATCGCCTTTGATGGTTAAGGTTTCGCCAAGTTTACGAGTTACCGCTGTTCCTTCATTGGCAGCAAACTTCAAGCCTTTGTCAGTCAAAGTATTGCTGATGTTTTCAATGGCATTATGCACCGCACCACCAGTTACTGCACTGGTATTGCCATTTTCAATCGCACCGCTGGTGATGTTATTTAGCGTATTGCCGCCAAAGTCGGTTTTTGTATCCTTCAAGATAGTAAAGGTTTTGTCTTTACCGCCGATGGTGGTATTGCCTAAGGTTGTGTCGCCTGTGGCGGTTAGGTTTTTAGTAGTAATATTTTCAGTGGCATTCACATTTTTAAACGTTGCATTCTCACCGGTGATGTCTTTTACGGTGGTGTTGCCATTAACGGTTAAATCTTTGCTGATTGTGGCGTTATTGGTTACATTCAAGTCTTTAGTGGTCACACTTTCAGTAGCATTCACGTTTTTAAACGTTGCATTATCACCTGTGATGTCTTTGACGGTGGTGTTGCCATCTACTTTTAGATCTTTTTCAACAGTCACATTACCTTTGGCTGTGATGTTGTTAAAGGTTGGATCTTCGGCAATCTTAATGGTGACTACGCCTTCTTCCACTTCGGTTTTTACGTTTGTGGTTGCGTAATTGCCATTGCCATTACCACCGGCAATTTTTAGGGTTTGACCCAGTTCACGTTTGGTATCTGTACCTGTGTCGGCACTAAAGGTCAAGCCTTTTTTATCCAAAGTGTTAATTGCTGTATCCAACTGACCTTTATTTACTGCATCGGTTTTCTCAACTGCATCACCCACGTTTTGAATACGGTTATTACCCAAATTCACCGTTGTGCCATTAGCCACGGTAAAGTTTTTACCAGTACCACCGATAGTGGTGTTGGCTAAGGTGGTATCGCCTGTGGCGGTTAGGTTCGTGGTGTTGATATTGGTTGAAGTTAAATTAGTAATTGTGCCGTTGCTAGCAGTTACATTGGTAAATGTGCCGTTGGTTGCATTGACATTTGTCGCATTCACATCGGTAGCATTAACTTTGGTTGCATTCACGTTTTTAAACGATGCATTCTCACCGGTGATGTCTTTCACCGTGGTGTTGCCATTAACGGTTAAATCTTTTTCAACAGTCACATTACCTTTGGCTGTGACGTTGTTAAAGGTTGGATCTTCGGCAAATTTAATTTCTACCGTGTCGTTATTTACCACAGTTTTAATATTGGCAGATGAGTAGTTACCTGCTGTCGTTGCATCGCCTTTGATGGTTAAGGTTTCGCCAAGTTTACGAGTTACCGCTGTTCCTTCATTGGCAGCAAACTTCAAGCCTTTGTCAGTCAAAGTATTGCTGATGTTTTCAATGGCATTATGCACCGCACCACCAGTTACTGCACTGGTATTGCCATTTTCAATCGCACCGCTGGTGATGTTATTTAGCGTATTGCCGCCAAAGTCGGTTTTTGTATCCTTCAAGATAGTAAAGGTTTTGTCTTTACCGCCGATGGTGGTATTGCCTAAGGTTGTGTCGCCTGTGGCGGTTAGGTTTTTAGTAGTAATATTTTCAGTGGCATTCACATTTTTAAACGTTGCATTCTCACCGGTGATGTCTTTTACGGTGGTGTTGCCATTAACGGTTAAATCTTTGCTGATTGTGGCGTTATTGGTTACATTCAAGTCTTTAGTGGTCACACTTTCAGTAGCATTCACGTTTTTAAACGTTGCATTATCACCTGTGATGTCTTTGACGGTGGTGTTGCCATCTACTTTTAGATCTTTTTCAACAGTCACATTACCTTTGGCTGTGATGTTGTTAAAGGTTGGATCTTCGGCAATCTTAATGGTGACTACGCCTTCTTCCACTTCGGTTTTTACGTTTGTGGTTGCGTAATTGCCATTGCCATTACCACCGGCAATTTTTAGGGTTTGACCCAGTTCACGTTTGGTATCTGTACCTGTGTCGGCACTAAAGGTCAAGCCTTTTTTATCCAAAGTGTTAATTGCTGTATCCAACTGACCTTTATTTACTGCATCGGTTTTCTCAACTGCATCACCCACGTTTTGAATACGGTTATTACCCAAATTCACCGTTGTGCCATTAGCCACGGTAAAGTTTTTACCAGTACCACCGATAGTGGTGTTGGCTAAGGTGGTATCGCCTGTGGCGGTTAGGTTCGTGGTGTTGATATTGGTTGAAGTTAAATTAGTAATTGTGCCGTTGCTAGCAGTTACATTGGTAAATGTGCCGTTGGTTGCATTGACATTTGTCGCATTCACATCGGTAGCATTAACTTTGGTTGCATTCACGTTTTTAAACGATGCATTCTCACCGGTGATGTCTTTCACCGTGGTGTTGCCATTAACGGTTAAATCTTTTTCAACAGTCACATTACCTTTGGCTGTGACGTTGTTAAAGGTTGGATCTTCGGCAAATTTAATTTCTACCGTGTCGTTATTTACCACAGTTTTAATATTGGCAGATGAGTAGTTACCTGCTGTCGTTGCATCGCCTTTGATGGTTAAGGTTTCGCCAAGTTTACGAGTTACCGCTGTTCCTTCATTGGCAGCAAACTTCAAGCCTTTGTCAGTCAAAGTATTGCTGATGTTTTCAATGGCATTATGCACCGCACCACCAGTTACTGCACTGGTATTGCCATTTTCAATCGCACCGCTGGTGATGTTATTTAGCGTATTGCCGCCAAAGTCGGTTTTTGTATCCTTCAAGATAGTAAAGGTTTTGTCTTTACCGCCGATGGTGGTATTGCCTAAGGTTGTGTCGCCTGTGGCGGTTAGGTTTTTAGTAGTAATATTTTCAGTGGCATTCACATTTTTAAACGTTGCATTCTCACCGGTGATGTCTTTTACGGTGGTGTTGCCATTAACGGTTAAATCTTTGCTGATTGTGGCGTTATTGGTTACATTCAAGTCTTTAGTGGTCACACTTTCAGTAGCATTCACGTTTTTAAACGTTGCATTATCACCTGTGATGTCTTTGACGGTGGTGTTGCCATCTACTTTTAGATCTTTTTCAACAGTCACATTACCTTTGGCTGTGATGTTGTTAAAGGTTGGATCTTCGGCAATCTTAATGGTGACTACGCCTTCTTCCACTTCGGTTTTTACGTTTGTGGTTGCGTAATTGCCATTGCCATTACCACCGGCAATTTTTAGGGTTTGACCCAGTTCACGTTTGGTATCTGTACCTGTGTCGGCACTAAAGGTCAAGCCTTTTTTATCCAAAGTGTTAATTGCTGTATCCAACTGACCTTTATTTACTGCATCGGTTTTCTCAACTGCATCACCCACGTTTTGAATACGGTTATTACCCAAATTCACCGTTGTGCCATTAGCCACGGTAAAGTTTTTACCAGTACCACCGATAGTGGTGTTGGCTAAGGTGGTATCGCCTGTGGCGGTTAGGTTCGTGGTGTTGATATTGGTTGAAGTTAAATTAGTAATTGTGCCGTTGCTAGCAGTTACATTGGTAAATGTGCCGTTGGTTGCATTGACATTTGTCGCATTCACATCGGTAGCATTAACTTTGGTTGCATTCACGTTTTTAAACGATGCATTCTCACCGGTGATGTCTTTCACCGTGGTGTTGCCATTAACGGTTAAATCTTTTTCAACAGTCACATTACCTTTGGCTGTGACGTTGTTAAAGGTTGGATCTTCGGCAAATTTAATTTCTACCGTGTCGTTATTTACCACAGTTTTAATATTGGCAGATGAGTAGTTACCTGCTGTCGTTGCATCGCCTTTGATGGTTAAGGTTTCGCCAAGTTTACGAGTTACCGCTGTTCCTTCATTGGCAGCAAACTTCAAGCCTTTGTCAGTCAAAGTATTGCTGATGTTTTCAATGGCATTATGCACCGCACCACCAGTTACTGCACTGGTATTGCCATTTTCAATCGCACCGCTGGTGATGTTATTTAGCGTATTGCCGCCAAAGTCGGTTTTTGTATCCTTCAAGATAGTAAAGGTTTTGTCTTTACCGCCGATGGTGGTATTGCCTAAGGTTGTGTCGCCTGTGGCGGTTAAGCCGTTAGAAAAAGTACCATTGGTTGCCTCAACTTGCGTTGCATTAACCGTTGTGGCATTCACTTTGGTAGCATCAACATTGGTAAATTTCACATTCTCGGCGGTTTTAACTGTGATTTTTTCGCCTGAACGAGAAATCACAATATTCTTGTCTTGTACAAAGTCGATCACGCCGGTGCCGTCAGTTTTGATATCTGTCGCACTGCCTTCGGAATTGGCTTTAATTTTAAAATGAGATGAGGCTTTGGCGGCATTGACCACTTCGTTAAGCTGTTTCACATTGACTGCATCTGTATCGCCTTCACCAGTTGCAACGCCTTGAATTTTGTTATTACCAAAGTTCACTGCGGTCTTGCCCGCGATATTAAAGGTTTGGCCTTCGCCACCGATAGTGGTGTTGGCTAAGGTTGTGTCGCCGTTCGCTGTTAAATCTTTGGTGCTGATTTTCTCTTTAGCGGTGATGTTATTTGCAGAAATATTCGTAGCATTGACCGCTTGTAAATTGCTTGCACCAGTGACATTCAGATCGCCGCCGATTGTCGCACCTGCTGTGGTGGTAATGTTGGTGAAACTCGGGGTTTCCGACATTTCAATTTCAATTTTGCCATCACTGACTTTTGTGCTGATATTCTTGCTACCAGTAATAGCAATGGTTCTGTCTTTTAAGGTATGGTTAGCCGATCCAGTATTGCCTGAATAGCTGATATTGGTGGTGGCATTAGCAAGGGCTTTGTCTAATTGACCTTTATTCACCGCATCAGTGTTAGCCGTACCTTCTGCCACGCCTTGAATTTTGTTTCCACCAAAGTCCACATTAGTGCCAGCAGTCACATTAAAGTTTTTGCCACTGCCACCGATGGTGGTGTTCCCTGTTGAATTAAGGTTTTCGCTGAAATTGCCGTTTTTTGCATTGACGCTTGTGCTGTTTACATTAGTGGCATTTACAGTTTGAATATTGCCAGTAGTTGCATTGACTGTGGTGGCATTCACGGTTTGAATATTGCCTGTAGTTGCATTTACTGTGGTGGCATTTACAGTTTGGATATTACCTGTAGTCGCATTAACTGTTGCCGCTTTTACCGTGCCGGTAGCATTGACATTGGTAAAGTTCACATTGTCATTGGTTTTAACCGTAATGGTTGAACCGTTACGGCTGACATTGATGTTTGTGCCTTCGGTAATCGTTACAACGCCTGTGTTATTGGCGTTAATTTTTTCGCCAGTGTCTGTGCTATTTGCTTTTAACCTAAAACCTGAAGCATCTGCCACTTTGTTAATCGCATCGGCAACCGTTGCCGCTGTGGTCAAGCCAGCTGTACCAGTAGCAGCACTTGCTACACCATTTGTAACAGTAACATCTTGAGTAACCACATCAAATTTCACCGTGGCGGCATTATTGCCATCAGTAACATTGGCGGTGGTATAAGAGCCGTCTGAAAATGCCACATTGCCATCAGTATTGATACGAGATTTATTGGCGGTATTTTCTGCAATGTTAAAGCCCACATTTTTGGCAACTTGATAAAGTTGGCTACCGTTTACCGCATCGGTGGAATCGGCAGAGATTTTTCCCGCTGCCACATTTTGGATTTGGCGTTCTTTGCCTGCTGAACCGACAGAAACTACACTCGTAGCTTTGCTTGGAACACCAGCAAAATTTGCATTTGCATCTTTACCGGCATCATTTTTACCTACCCAAAGTTTTGCATCATTGTCGATGTTTGCTGCTGTGGTGGTTGAGCCAGCACCAAGAGCGACAGAGTTGGTTACAGACGCATTTGCCCCACTACCCAATGCAACAGCAAGCTCACCAGTTACTGTGGCATTACTACCAAATGCACTTGCATTTTTATGATTGGTGGACGCATTATTACCAACCGCTACGGAATATTCGTTATTGGTATTGGCTTTATAACCCACTGCGGTACCGTAATTCGCCGCTCTGCTGTCTGAGCCAAGAACGGTGCCGTATGGGTGTGTAACAGTAGCGTTATTACCTACCGCTGTTCCTTCAGTCCCTGATGATGTGGCATTAAAACCAATTGCTACACTGTTACTAAATTGTCCACGGGCAACATTTGCTTGATTGCCGATTACAACCGAATTGATTGCATTGCTGTTGGCGTCTTGACCAACTACAATCGCCCCTTGCCCAACTGCAGTGGCGTTTTGACCGGCTACAATCGTATTTGCCGCACTGGCAGTCGCATTATGCCCCACCGCAATGGTTTCACTTTGAGAGGCATTTGCTCCCGTACCAACGGCTATGGCGTGATCACCATTAAAACCATCAATATTTTTGCCTGCGCCTTGCCCTGCACGAGCAAATGCACCCACTGCTACGGAACCTGCTGAAAAGCCCACCGCATTTAAACCCATTGCCAACGATCCAGTTCCCAAAGACTGCGAAGACACGCCAAGTGCCGTTGATGCTGTGCCGACTGATGCGGTATTAGCATATTCATTGGTATTAAATGCTGTGCCATATTTTTTGGCCAAACTACCTAGAGCAGTTCCGTTACCGACATTATAAACGCCAGCTGAATTGTTATATTCCGTAGCAAATTTCTCGTTAATTTTAGTTTTTGATTCTGTATCTTGAAAATCATCACCACCCAATGCCACTGAGCCATAGCCAACAGTAACCACATCAGCACCCAACGCCGTAGATTGACTTGCCAATGCTTTTGCTTTAAAACCAACAGCCGTGCCTTGGCTAATTTCGCCGATTTCTACTGGTCTATTAACTCTACCATTTGTTTCTGTAATAATCCGACCATTTGCGGCAAATGCACCAACCACCACATTGCCAGTACCTGAAGTGGAAGATTCAACACCAATCAAATTATTATAATTTGGTGCTGCACCTGTTGTAATATGGGGAGCTCGTGAGCTAACAGTCTCAACCGCTGCATAACCCTGCCCCGCTAAGCCAAGCCCCAAACCAAAAGCCAATGCCGTTAAAACAAAGCTGCCACCTGTCACATCATTAGGCTTGGTTGCCGAAACGCTAGACTTGGTGTGCCCTTTTGCCAATTCAGAAACAGCAACCCAAGTTTGTGTGGCATGGTTAAAAATAACTTTAAAGATTTTATTCATAAGTTTTCCAACTAATCTTAATTCTCAATGGAAATCAATTTGGTTTGTAAGCAATGCCCCACAAACACCAGCTTTATAAACGGACAAACAAGGGGCTGAGTAAACAAACCCCTTGTTTTGGCTTGTAAAGTTTACTAAAAAAAGATTTGTTTGTAAATTGTTCAATCAAGTGATTTGTAACTGATCAAACCGCCATTTTGGATTATACAAATTTAACGCCAAATCATGAGTAAAATTCTGTAAATTTGTGTTTAAACATGTTAGCCAAAACAATGCTACCACGCCACATGATATAGGCTGTGATACACCGCCCAGACAAATAACACCGCAATCACCAGCAGACAGATACGCTCCCATGGCTTTAGGGCAAAACGCTTGCCATGATGCTGATAATGCGAATACAAAAACAACGCAATACCCGGCACATACAAAATCACCGACAACAGCAAATAATCCAGACCTGCGGCATAGACAATCCACGCACCGTATAAAGTCGCCATCAGACCAGTAAATTTGATGTACCAAGCGGCATTTTGTTGCACTGACAATTTGAGCAGATACGCACCGATCAGCAAATACGGCACCAAAATCATCGAAGTGGCGATCAGCAGCAGCACTTCATAACTTTTGCCAGTCAATAGCACCAAAAACAGACAAAACTGCACCACCAAACCCGTGAACCACAGCGAATTGATCGGAATGTTGTTGTGATTGACCTTATCCAAAATCTTGGGAAATGCACCGTTTTTTGCCCCACGATATGGCACTTCTGATGAGTACATCGTCCAGCTGATATAAGACGCCAGCACCGAGACAATCAAACACACCGTAATAATCACCTTACCGCCCGCACCCATCATCGCCGCAAGCAGCCCCGCCATAGACGGATTGGACATCTCAGCGATAGTCTGGCGTGGTAAAATGCCCAAAGACAGCACCGTAACCGCAATGTACAGCACCAAAGCGATGATGATACCCAGCACCGTTGCCAGACCGACATCACTTCGTTTTTTGGCATGAGCCGACAGCACCGCCGCCCCTTCCACGCCAGTAAACACCCACAGCGTGATCAGCATGGTGTCCTTGACCTGCGTGCTGACGCTGTTGTTTAATTGGCTGCCTTGCATATCTAGGGCAAAAGTCGCTGGCGAAAAATACCAAAACGCCAAACCGATAAACAGCACCAGCGGAAAAACCTTGACCACAGTGGCAATCAGATTGACCGATGCCGCTTCTTTGACCCCTTTGGCAATAAGCCAATGCACCAGCCACACGATTATCGATGAGCCGATAAACGCAGCGATGGTATTGCCTTGGCCAAACAAAACAAAATCATCACGATCGGTAAAAGTGCCAACGCCTTCAAACGCCACCACCAAATAACCGACAATGCCGATGGTTGCACACAGCCAATAGCCCCACGCCGACATAAAGCCCATCAAGTCGCCAAAGCCTTCTTTGGCATAAGTATAAATGCCACCATCAAGCTCAGGCCTTAGCCGAGAAATGTAAAAAAACGACAAGCCCAGAAAAATAATCCCAATACCAGTGATTATCCAGCCAATGATCAGAGCTTCTGCACCAGCGACTGCCGCCATGTTTTGTGGCAGGGCAAAAATCCCTGAGCCAATCATTGAACTTAGCACCAAGGCGGTCAAAGAAATCAGACCAATTTTTTTATTTGACATCGTAGTTATCCATTTGGGTGAAAATGTTTTGATAAAGCGGCGATATGATGAATGCCAATGCCGCAGCAGCCACCGATAATCTCTGCACCTGCCGCCGCCCAGCGTGTCGCCAGCTGGGTATAGGCATCAGGGGTGAGATCTTGACGCACTTCGTCCAAGCCGTCGTTGGCGGTGGCGTCTTTTGGCTGCGGTGCAAAGGCGTTGGAATAAGCACCTGTTTTTATGCTATGATTGTTTAATTTGTCTAAAGTTTGTCTAGCAACGATTAACGCCTGCTCGATGACTTCAGGCTGGCAACAGTTGAACAATATCGCATCGACGCCAAGCGAAACCATCGCTACCACCGCCGACGCCACCGACTCGCCTGAACGCAATGCAGGCTCGGTGGTCGGCTTGTCGTCTTGTAGCGTAAACGACACCCAAAATGGGCGGTCATCCGGCAATAATGGCTTGATTGACTGTGGCTCGACGATGGCACTTTGGGTCTCGCACAGCCACAAATCCACATAAGGCGATAAGCCAGCAATCAACGGCATGGCAACTTCTGCCACTTTGTCCGCTTGAAATAAATCAGGGCGATAAGAGCCAAATAACGGCGGCAATGAACCAGCGATTTTTGGCACAGCCCCTTTATCTGACGGCCGATTTTGTACCGCTGCCCTTGCCAAGCTGCCAGCACGCTCTGCCAGCATCTGGGCATCACGAGCAAACCGCTCATCGCCAAGATGAAACGGCACGATGGCATAACTGTTGGTGGTAATCACCATCGCACCACTGGCGATAAAATCTTCATGCACCTGCTGCACCGCACTGGGTGCTTCATACAGCGACAATGCCGACCATTCTGGCTGGCGAAACGGTGCATTCAGACGCATCAACTCACGGCTCATGCCACCGTCCAAAATTGTGATATTTGCCATTTTTCTCTCCCTAATCTGATTTTGCACATTTTTGATTTTGCACATTGGTAATATTAGTAATATTGGCAATTTTAGCCAATGACACCAAATCTTTTATAATAAAGCCTTTGCCCAGCCGATGACCTGTGCCACTTGGTTTTGATAATCGCTCATGCGGTGATCACCGCCATCTTGAGCCAGCACAAACACCCCTTTGTCAGTATAAAAATCCTGCGTGGCGTATGCGTCCAAAAGCTCATCACCAAGTTTTAATAATACTTTGATTTTATTGGGATTTTTGACCATCAGGCGATGATTTTCAAACCATGCCAAATCCCCAAAACGAATCTGCCAACCGCCCGTTGTCGTATAAATCACTGCATCATCGGCCAGCACCGCACCATCAAAATTATCCGCCAAAAATCGGCGAAAACTCAAATCAGGGCGAATGCTCGGATTGAGCAAAATCGCAGGTACGGCAGTCATATCCGACAATAAATTGGCAAAGTAGCCGCCCAATGACGAACCAACCAGCACCGTATCCGCCCCATCACCAATCAATGCTTGCAATAACGCCACCACTTCATCAGGGCTTTGGTTCAAATCAGGGCGGATCACCTGAATCTCTGGGTAGTTATGGCGGCAAAATTCATCGGTGATTTGTGCTTTGATGGCGTTACTGTCGCTGTCCAAACCGTGTAAATAAATCAATCGCATGGGCATTGTCCTTTTTTTTGGGTTTTGGTTTTGGTTTTGGTTTTGGTTTTTAACTTTTGGTCAAATGATAATTTGATGCTGCTGGTGAATATTGATAATGCAATTTAAGAAAGCTATTATAAACAATCTACCGCCCAATAAAAAGCACACAATCACTTTAACGATTGTGTGCTTGGGATTTATCATTTACGCTTAGAGCAGACGAGCAATTTGTACCATCATTTGATTGAAACTTTGTTCGGCAGTGTCTTTTTGGTGCTGCTGCACATCGTACAGCTTAGATAGCCCAAGTTGTGTCGCTTCATCAATATCGCCATCGATGGTGGTTAGGTAGGCATGCTTGGCAATCAGCTCATCGGCATATTCTGCCAAGTCGGTAATGGTCATTCTTGCCGATTTGAGCTTGTTTTGTAGTGCATCGCTCAACAACTGCCGTGAAAAACGCCGTGGCTGTCCTTGATAAAGTCCACCGCCACCAAATTTGCCGCCCAACCATCTGCCAAAGTCACATCATAGGACTTGGTGCCAACCACAGTCGCCAGCAAAATATCCGAGCCATCACGCAATGTCGCCAGCACCAAATCACCTGCCGATAGCTGATAAAAGGCTTGGATTTGGCGTTCTTGTTGCCAATTCACCTGCTCGTCCAGCTTGACCCAGTCTGATAACAGCCGAGCAAGCAATGAATATGCCGAAAAATCCAGCTGACCCCAACCGTAGCCGACACAATCTCTCTCAACCGCTTCGATGTCGGTGCGGATAAAATAAACTTTTGGCTTGGCAGTCATGGATTTGCTCCCTGTGCTGATTTTGGTGCAGTGGCTTGTCGGACGATATAGAAGCGATCTTCTTCGCTATCATCAAGTTTTTCTAGTAAGAGCTGCAAAGTAAGAATATTCTCACGATGTTCAAAGATTTTATTTGTCGCTACAGCACTATAAGAGTTTTTATTTGGGCCAGTGATACCAGTGCTTGCTCTAAATCTTTCATAATAAGAATACCGTCCCATGTTGTGAGAGAAAGGATCTTTTATATAAACATCTGAAGATGATGACTTCATCTCGTGGATAAGCTTGCTATAACCAGCGTATCTACAGTTATTGATGATAATCTTGCTACCCGTATTATCCAAGGTCTCACGAGTAGCAGTTTTATAGGTGGGCTCTCGACCATTGGCGGTTAATACCGTGCCTGTCTGTTCTTGCTCCCATGCTACACAATTATTGACTCGCAGCTGTTCAAACTCAAATACTGTCGGCAGCCGCCAATCGCTATAACCAGCAAAGTTTTGACCATTAATAAACTGTGCAATATAAATTTCGGTATCTTTAGCATTCAGGCTAATTGGATATGATGATTCACAAACATATTCCCCATATTCCCCAGATGATCTATTCAACTTCCAACCCTGACTAACTGCACAGACATACCACATCAGACCTGTATCAGTATCGTGATATAGCCCTTTATGCCCATCGCTAAGGCTTTGTTTTTTGGTGCCAGTATGAACGATACCCTTTGGCACATCATTGACAATCTGCTTAACTTGCTGCTTAATATCTCTGTGGATTGCATTGACTGTCTCACAGCCAGCCATTGCCACCACCAATGCCGTTAGCATCAGTCCTTTTAACAACCTCACAACTCACCTCCAACTCTAATTTCTAATTCCAAAAAAAATTCACTACAAGTTGTTTTACCTTCTCTGACAAGAGAAGGTAAAAAGTAGTATACTACTTTTGAATTTTTTTACTTTTTCTAAATAAATTGTGATGGCAGTTTTTGGCTGTTTTGATTTTTATTTTTAGGAAAGATAATAAGCAATCAAAAAGAAAGGATAAATAGCAAAAACCCCCGCACTCTCGTACGGGGGTCTGAAATAAGGTGCTGACGATGACCTACTCTCACATGGGCGAACCACACTACCATCGGCGCTAAGACGTTTCACTTCTGAGTTCGGGAAGGGATCAGGTGGTTCCATCTTGCTATTGTCGTCAGCGTAAAAGGATTAACAACGCTGCTTATGAGTCTGTTATTTAATTTTTACTTTAAATTGTTATCTTTTTAAAGCTATTCAAGATTGATTCAAGCTTGCTAGGTAAAATCTTTACACTTTATCATACTAAACCACTTGGGTGTTGTATGGTCAAGCCAAACGAGCAATTAGTATTGGTTAGCTACACGTATCACTACGCTTCCACACCCAACCTATCAACGTCGTAGTCTACAACGGCTCTTTAGGGAAATCTTATCTTGAGGTGGGCTTCCCGCTTAGATGCTTTCAGCGGTTATCCCATCCGAACGTAGCTACCCGGCAATGCCACTGGCGTGACAACCGGAACACCAGAGGTTCGTCCACTCTGGTCCTCTCGTACTAGGAGCAGATCCTCTCAAATTTCCAACGCCCACGGTAGATAGGGACCGAACTGTCTCACGACGTTCTAAACCCAGCTCGCGTACCTCTTTAAATGGCGAACAGCCATACCCTTGGGACCTGCTTCAGCCCCAGGATGAGATGAGCCGACATCGAGGTGCCAAACACCGCCGTCGATATGAACTCTTGGGCGGTATCAGCCTGTTATCCCCAGAGTACCTTTTATCCGTTGAGCGATGGCCCTTCCATACAGAACCACCGGATCACTAAGACCTACTTTCGTACCTGCTCGACTTGTGGGTCTCGCAGTTAAGCGCGCTTTTGCCTTTATACTCTTTGAACGATTTCCGACCGTTCTGAGCGCACCTTCGTACTCCTCCGTTACTCTTTAGGAGGAGACCGCCCCAGTCAAACTACCCACCATACATTGTCCTCGATATTGTGATATCTGAGTTAGAACCCCAACATAACCAGGGTGGTATTTCAAGGTTGGCTCCATGGCAACTGGCGTCGCCACTTCAAAGCCTCCCACCTATCCTACACAAGTTAGGTCAAAGTTCAATGTAAAGCTGTAGTAAAGGTTCACGGGGTCTTTCCGTCTAGCCGCGGGTACACAGCATCTTCACTGCGATTTCGATTTCACTGAGTCTCTGCTGGAGACAGCGCTGCCATCATTATGCCATTCGTGCAGGTCGGAACTTACCCGACAAGGAATTTCGCTACCTTAGGACCGTTATAGTTACGGCCGCCGTTTACTGGGGCTTCGATCAAGAGCTTCGCATACGCTAACCCCATCAATTAACCTTCCAGCACCGGGCAGGCATCACACCCTATACGTCCACTTTCGTGTTTGCAGAGTGCTGTGTTTTTAATAAACAGTTGCAGCAGCCTGGTATCTGCGACTGCCAACAGCTTACACCGCAAGGGTTTCACCGTCGGCAGCGTACCTTCTCCCGAAGTTACGGTACCATTTTGCCTAGTTCCTTCAGCAGAGTTCTCTCAAGCGCCTTGGTATTCTCTACCTGACCACCTGTGTCGGTTTCGGGTACGATTTGTTTATAACTATCGCTTAGAAGCTTTTCCTGGAAGCATGGTATTTGCCACTTCGCCAGTAAACTGGCTTGCTATCAGATCTCAGTAATAGTCTAGCGGATTTGCCTACTAAACCTACCTACATCCTTCCACCTGGACAACCATCGCCAGGCTGGCATAACCTTCTCCGTCCCTCCATCGCATCATAAACAAGTATCGGAATATTAACCGATTTCCCATCGACTACGCCTTTCGGCCTCGCCTTAGGGGTCGACTCACCCAGCCCCGATTAACGTTGGACTGGAACCCTTGGTCTTCCGGCGAACGGGCTTTTCACCCGTTTTGTCGTTACTCACGTCAGCATTCGCTCTTGTGATACCTCCAGCATACCTTACGATACACCTTCACAGGCTTACACAACGCTCCCCTACCACTTAATTGAAACAATTAAATCCGCAGCTTCGGCTCCTAGTTTGAGCCCCGTTACATCTTCCGCGCAGGCCGACTCGACTAGTGAGCTATTACGCTTTCTTTAAAGGGTGGCTGCTTCTAAGCCAACCTCCTAGCTGTCTGTGCCTTCCCACATCGTTTCCCACTTAACTAGGAATTTGGGGCCTTAGCTGGCGGTCTGGGTTGTTTCCCTCTTGACGACGGACGTTAGCACCCGCCGTCTGTCTCCCGGATATTACTCATCGGTATTCGGAGTTTGCATCGGTTTGGTAAGTCGGGATGACCCCCTAGCCGAAACAGTGCTCTACCCCCAATGGTATTCGTCCGAGGCGCTACCTAAATAGCTTTCGGGGAGAACCAGCTATCACCGAGTTTGATTAGCCTTTCACCCCTATCCACAAGTCATCCCCTACCTTTTCAACGGGAGTGGGTTCGGTCCTCCGGTGCCTGTTACGGCACTTTCAACCTGCTCATGGATAGATCACTCGGTTTCGGGTCTATACCCTGCAACTAAACGCCCTATTAAGACTCGGTTTCCCTACGGCTCCCCTATACGGTTAACCTTGCTACAGAATATAAGTCGCTGACCCATTATACAAAAGGTACGCCGTCACGGAACAAGTCCGCTCCGACTGCTTGTATGCACACGGTTTCAGGTTCTATTTCACTCCCCTAACAGGGGTTCTTTTCGCCTTTCCCTCACGGTACTGGTTCACTATCGGTCAGTCAGGAGTATTTAGCCTTGGAGGATGGTCCCCCCATCTTCAGACAGAATTTCTCGTGTTCCGCCCTACTTAATATGTCGCTTAAACAGTTTCGCATACAGGACTATCACCTACTATGGTTGGCTTTCCCACGCCATTTTGCTACTGTTTAATTGATCGGCTCCTCCCCGTTCGCTCGCCGCTACTTGGGGAATCTCAATTGATGTCTTTTCCTCGGGGTACTGAGATGTTTCACTTCTCCCGGTTTGCCTCATAAAATAAATTATGATACCTAAGTTATCTTAGGTGGGTTTCCCCATTCAGAAATCGCCGGGTCACAGGATATTGCCACCTCACCGACGCTTATCGCAGGCTATCACGTCTTTCATCGCCTCTGACTGCCAAGGCATCCACCATGTGCACTTCATTACTTGACCATACAACCCCAAAGGGTCTTTAATGTATGGGTAATGTGTAACGATTCACCTATGTTTACGCTTGATTCAGTTCTCTTTACTTTAGCTAAGTACATTTTGGGGTGTACTTAGCATGGTTAATAAATTACGTTGGATAATTTATTAACCCAGACTCATAATCATGTTGTTAAATAATAATATAAACTTCGTCAGTTTATAAAGTTAAAGCATAGATAAGAAATCTTTCTTAAATCGCTTATGTATGCTTGATGTTTAATGATTGGTGGAGCCAAGGAGAGTCGAACTCCTGACCTCCTGCGTGCAAGGCAGGCGCTCTACCAACTGAGCTATGGCCCCATAAATGGTGGGTCTAATAAGACTTGAACTTATGACCCCCGCGTTATCAACACGGTGCTCTAACCAACTGAGCTATAGACCCGTTTTAAACATCTTACTAAAGAACAACTTGTTGTGAATTCTTGCCAATCAGATATCTTCGTTAAGGAGGTGATCCAGCCGCAGGTTCCCCTACGGCTACCTTGTTACGACTTCACCCCAGTCATCGACCCCACCGTGGTGATCGCCCTCTTGCGTTAGGCTAACCACTTCTGGTGAGATCAACTCCCATGGTGTGACGGGCGGTGTGTACAAGGCCCGGGAACGTATTCACCGCAGCATTCTGATCTGCGATTACTAGCGATTCCGACTTCATGGAGTCGAGTTGCAGACTCCAATCCGGACTACGATAGGCTTTTTGAGATTGGCATCACATCGCTGTGTAGCAACCCTTTGTACCTACCATTGTAGCACGTGTGTAGCCCTGGTCGTAAGGGCCATGATGACTTGACGTCGTCCCCGCCTTCCTCCAGTTTGTCACTGGCAGTATCCTTAGAGTTCCCACCCGAAGTGCTGGTAACTAAGGAAAAGGGTTGCGCTCGTTGCGGGACTTAACCCAACATCTCACGACACGAGCTGACGACAGCCATGCAGCACCTGTATCACAGTTCCCGAAGGCACTAAGCTATCTCTAGCGAATTCTGTGTATGTCAAGACCAGGTAAGGTTCTTCGCGTTGCATCGAATTAAACCACATGCTCCACCGCTTGTGCGGGCCCCCGTCAATTCATTTGAGTTTTAACCTTGCGGCCGTACTCCCCAGGCGGTCTACTTATTGCGTTAACTGCGTCACTAAGTCTTCAAGAGACCCAACGACTGGTAGACATCGTTTACGGCGTGGACTACCAGGGTATCTAATCCTGTTTGCTACCCACGCTTTCGCACCTCAGTGTCAGTATGATGCCAGGGAGCTGCCTTCGCCATCGGTATTCCTCCAGATCTCTACGCATTTCACCGCTACACCTGGAATTCTACTCCCCTCTCACCTACTCTAGTTACCCAGTATCAGATGCAATTCCTAGGTTAAGCCCAGGGCTTTCACATCTGACTTAAGTAACCACCTACGCGCGCTTTACGCCCAGTAATTCCGATTAACGCTTGCACCCTCTGTATTACCGCGGCTGCTGGCACAGAGTTAGCCGGTGCTTATTCTGTGGGTAACGTCAGGGCTAATGGGTATTAACCATTAGCTTTTCCTCCCCACTTAAAGTGCTTTACAACCAAAAGGCCTTCTTCACACACGCGGCATGGCTGGATCAGGCTTTCGCCCATTGTCCAATATTCCCCACTGCTGCCTCCCGTAGGAGTCTGGGCCGTGTCTCAGTCCCAGTGTGGCTGATCATCCTCTCAGACCAGCTACAGATCGTCGCCTTGGTAGGCCTTTACCCCACCAACTAGCTAATCCGACTTAGGCTCATCTAATAGCGAGAGCTTGCGCCCCCTTTCACCCGTAGGTCGTATGCGGTATTAGCTTGAGTTTCCCCAAGTTATCCCCCACTACTAGGCAGATTCCTAAGCATTACTCACCCGTCCGCCACTAGGTATCAAAAGCAAGCTTTCTAACCTCGTTCGACTTGCATGTGTTAAGCCTGCCGCCAGCGTTCAATCTGAGCCATGATCAAACTCTTCAGTTTAATCTTGTTTTGCCTATGAGTTTGACTTAGTAAACTAAGTTAAATCGATAGGGCTTTAATGTTGGCTCATTTATCGTACTTACTAGCAAATATTTGCTCATCGTGTAAATGAATTAACTTTGAGTATTTTTGCCTTACTTAAATAAGTGTAATACTAAGATAAGTAAAAGTATCAATAAATGATAATATTTTTAAGTATCTTGTATTGACAAAAATCCACACAAGTTGTTCTTTAGTTTGGATTTTAAATAGTGTTGAACACTGTCGTCCAGTTGTTCAATGAGTTGCGTATTATACACGCTTAAAATTTGTTGTCAAGCGTCTTTTTCACTTTTTTTTAAAATTTTTCAATTTGATTGATTTGATGCAAATTGTCAAGTCAAATTGTCAAATTTTAAATCGGTGATCAATCAATTTATCTTAGGCAGCTTTATGATACTTTGTATGATAAAGTAATATGATAAAGTGTTAGCTAAGTTATTGATTTAGCAGAAGATTTTGTTTATCTGCTTTGCTTGAGTGGTGCGTATTATAGGTATCATTGTTTGTCTTGTAAAGCGGTTTTTTTGGGTGGTGGGGAGAAAGTTTGTAAGTTGTTGGTTTTTAGGGGGTTTTTGTTTGAAAAATTTGAGCAGTGATATTTGCTTGCTTTGTATTTATCAGGCGAAATCTGCTAAAATGGGTGGTGGATAAGGATAATTTAAGGAAATTTGTAAGATTTTGGTTGACTTTATATTTAATAATGATTATCATTATTATTTAAAAGCTATGCGATTGTGGCTTTGATACACTCTTATGATGCTGTCTTACTCCAACTTACCCCAAATTTTAAAGGATTAGTCTATGAAACCCATCAAATCTTTGGCCGCCTGCTTGGCCATGTGTCTGGCGTTGGTCGGTTGCAATCAACAAAACGCCCCTGAACAAGCAGAAAATGCACCAACGCCAACGCAGCACGAAAAACTGGCGGTTGTAACCACTTTTACCGTTATCGCTGATATCGCCCAAAATGTCGCAGGCGATGCCGCCGATGTTTCATCAATCACCAAAGCCGGTGCTGAGATTCATGACTACGAGCCGACACCCCAAGACATTGCCAAAGTGCAAGATGCGGATTTGATTTTGTGGAATGGGCTAAATCTTGAGCGTTGGTTTGAGAAGTTTTATCACGATGCCAAAGATGTGCCAGCGGTTGTCGTTACCGAAGGCATTACGCCAATTAATATCAGCGAAGGCTCTTATAAAGACACACCCAACCCACACGCTTGGATGTCGCCGAGCAATGCGTTGATTTATGTAGAAAATATCAAAAACGCACTGATTAAATACGATCCTGAGCATAAAGATGTTTATATCAAAAATGCCGAAGATTATAGCAATAAAATCAAAGCACTGGACGCACCGCTTCGTGCCAAACTGGACAAAATCCCACAAGATCAGCGTTGGCTAGTAACCAGCGAGGGGGCGTTTAGCTATCTTGCCAAAGATTATGGCCTAAAAGAAGCCTATCTATGGCCAATCAACGCCGAACAACAAGGCTCACCGCAGCAAGTCAAAGCCTTGATTGACACTGTGCGTGCCAACAAAATCCCTGTGGTCTTTAGCGAAAGCACCATCTCGGATAAGCCTGCCAAACAAGTCGCCAAAGAAACTGGGGCGGCGTATGGCGGCGTGCTATTTGTCGATTCGCTGTCTGAAGCCGATGGCCCTGTGCCGACTTATCTGGATTTATTACAAGCCACTGTCTCAACTGTTGCTAATGGATTTGAAAAATAATGAAAACCGCTACCATTGAAATTACCGATGTCTGTGTTCGTTATAACAATGGGCATACCGCACTGTATGATGTCAATTTGTCCTTACAAGGCGGCACAACCTGTGCGTTGGTCGGCGTCAATGGCAGCGGCAAATCCACGCTGTTTAAGGTCATCATGGGCTTGATTCGTCCGCAGTCTGGACAGGTCAAGCTCTGTGGCTTACCCATTTATCAAGCACTCAAGCAAAATCTGGTCGCCTATGTTCCCCAAAGCGAAGAAGTGGATTGGCAATTTCCCATCTCAGTACTTGATGTGGTGATGATGGGGCGATATGGCCATATGAATTTTTTACGCATTCCTAAGGCGATTGATAAGCAAAAAGTCGCCCAAGCACTGTCAAGGCTGGACATTGAGCATCTCACCCAACGCCAAATCAGCGAACTGTCTGGCGGACAAAAAAAGCGAGTGTTTTTGGCTCGTGCCTTGGCTCAAGAAAGCAAAATTATCCTGCTTGATGAGCCGTTTACTGGTGTCGATGTCAAAACCGAAAAAGCCATCATGGATCTACTAGATCAGCTGCGGCACGAAGGCCATTTGATTTTGATTTCTACGCACAACCTTGGCACGGTGCCAGAGTTTTGTGATCAAGTGGTGATGATTGACCGCACGGTTTTGGCGATGGGCAGCACCAAAAACACCTTTACCCAAGCCAATTTAGAAAAAGTGTTTGGCGGTGTGTTACGCCAAATTCGCCTAGCTGGTAAGGATTTGCACGATGATAACGATGAGCGAGCTTTGACCATCTTGGCAGACGATGAAGTGCCAGCGGTGTTTTATGGACATCAAGAAAATCACACTTCCTATAACCGCAAAACGCACCCTGCCGAAGTCAATACCAACGACACCAGCGATACTGATGACGCCAAACACACCAAGGAGTTGCCATGATTGAGCTGCTGCTTGAGCCTTTTGCTTATGAATACATGATAAAAGCCATCTGCCTAAGTGCCTTGGTTGGCGGCGTCTGTGCGTTTTTGTCCGCTTATTTAATGCTAAAGGGCTGGTCGTTGATTGGCGATGCCCTATCGCACGCTGTCGTTCCCGGCGTGGCGATTGCTTATGCGTTTGGCCTACCTTATGCTTTGGGGGCTTTTTTTTCGGGCATTTTGGCGGCATTGGCGATTTTATGGATAAAATCTGTTACCAAACTGCGTGAAGATGCGGTGATTGGTTTTATTTTTACCACTTTTTTTGCCTTAGGGCTGTTTATCATTTCTCTAAATCCCACCGCCGTCAATGTCCAAGAGATCGTCTTTGGCAATATTTTGGGCATTGCTGACAGTGATGTCTGGCAAGTGGGCATCGTCATGCTTATCTCATTGATTTTTCTAATGATTTTTTGGAAAGATTTGCTGTTGGTGTTTTTTGATGAAGTGCAAGCCAAATCGGTCGGCATCTCGCCAAAAGTCTTTAAGCTGCTGTTTTTTGGCTTATTGAGTGCGTGCGTGGTGTCGGCATTGCAGACGGTTGGGGCGATTTTGGTGATCGCCATGGTCATCACACCAGGGGCGACTGCCTATCAGCTGACGGACAAATTTCGTCCGCTGATTTTAATCGCTGGGGCAATCGGCGTCTGCACCAGCGGACTTGGGGTGTATTTGAGTTATTATCTGGACGGAGCAACAGGCGGCGTCATCGTATCACTGCAGACTTTATTATTTATTTTGGCGTTTTTATTTTCACCAAAATATGGACTTTTGAGCCAAAAACTTGCAAAATCGGCAATCAAATAAGCAACTAACTATGTCAAATCAACTGTTATCGTGGTTTAGCGAACCATTTGCCCACACTTTTATGCAGCATGCACTCATCTCGGCGGTGGCAGTTGCCATCGTCTGTGCCATGCTTTCGTGCTATATCGTGCTAAAAGGCTGGTCTTTGATGGGCGATGCCATCTCGCATGCGGTTTTCCCGGGCGTCGTGGTGGCGTTTTGGCTGGGATTGCCGATGGCGTTTGGAGCGTTTGTCGCTGGGGTTTTGTGTGCCAGCACGGTCGGCTATCTTAAAAACAACACTCGCATCAAAGAAGACACCTTGATGGGCATTGTCTTTGCTGGTATGTTTGCCATCGGCTTGGTGATTTTTCATAAGATTGACACCGATCAGCACCTAAAGCACATTTTATTTGGTAATCTTTTGGGCATCAGTCGCAGCCTGCTCACGCAGACGCTGGCGGTGTCGGCAATGATTTTTGCCGTGCTTATCATCAAGCGAAAAGATTTGCTGCTGTATTGTTTTGATAGCCATCATGCTCGAGTGGCAGGCCTTGCGGTGGAGCGGCTGCATTATGGTCTTTTGATTTTGTTGTCGGCGACCATTGTCGTGGCGATGCAGGCGGTTGGGGTAATTTTGGTGGTCGCCATGCTAATCTCCCCCGGGATTACGGCATTTATGCTGTGCAAACGCTTTGATGCGATGTTGCTGCTTGCCATCATCAGCTCATGCACAACTTGTGTGCTTGGGGTGATTGTCAGTTATCATTTGGACTCTGCCACAGGGGCGACGATTGTGCTGATGCAGGCGGTGGTATTTGTTTTGGCGATGATTTATCATAAAATTCGTTTGGTGCTTTTGGACAAAACGCCGCAGCCAATTTAATAAAATTAATTAAATGAAATTAAACCTTGATAAATACCCATTGAAAAACCTGCCAACAAAACAATCGGCAGGTTTTTTATTTTTCTTTTAATTCAATCAAAAGAGCAGTGGTAAGTTATTCAGCCACGCTCACTTTGGCATACGCTTTTTTGCCTGCTTGGATAACCACGGTTTGGCCAGCACTTAGAGCAAATGACGCATCAACCGTCTCGCCACCGACCTTGACCGCACCACGAGACAGCATGTCTTTGGCTTGGGCGGAATTTTTGGCAAGATTTGCCCCGTTCAGCACTTGGGTGATAAACAGCTTATCAGCACCATTTAGCGACAAAGTCACTTCTGGCAAATCTACTGGCAGCTCACCGTCTGCCAAGCGGTTGCCTGCCGATTTGTGGGCGTTTTCGGCGGCTTGTTTGTCATGAAAACGCTCAATCAGCTCCAACGCCAAAATTCGCTTGATTTCTTGGGGATTGCGGCCACCTGCCATCTCGTCCAGCAGTGCATTAATCTCGCTCATCGGCTTAAAGCTGAGCAGCTCAAAATAGCGAGGAATCAGCGAATCTGGCATGGATAGGATTTTTTGGTACATCACGCCAGCAGAATCGCTGATACCAATGTAGTTGCCCAGCGATTTACTCATTTTTTGGACGCCGTCCAAACCTTCCAAAATCGGCATGGTGATGCACACTTGGGCTTCTTTGCCGTAGCGACCTTGCAAGGTGCGTCCCATCAGCAGGTTAAAGGTCTGATCCGTACCGCCCAACTCCACATCTGCCTGCATTGCAATCGAGTCGTAGCCTTGCACCAAAGGGTACAAAAATTCATGAATGGCAATCGGCGTTTGGCTGGCGTATCGCTTGGCAAAATCATCACGCTCAAGCATGCGAGACACCGTCACTTGACTTGCCAAAGCAATCATATCGCCTGCGTTCATCTTGCCAAACCACTCAGAGTTAAACATAATCGTGGTTTTGTCTTTGTCCAAGATTTTGAACACTTGCTCGGCATAAGTCTGGGCGTTCGCCTTAACTTCCGCTTCGGTCAGTGGCGGGCGAGTGGCATTTTTGCCCGACGGGTCGCCGATGCGAGCGGTATAATCGCCAATCAAAAACAGCACTTCATGCCCCAAATCCTGAAAATGACGCAATTTATTTAGCACCACCGTATGCCCAAAATGCAAATCAGGGGCGGTCGGATCCATGCCAAGCTTGATACGCAGTGGGCGTTTTTGTTCCAGTTTTTTTATCAAATCTTCTTTAGAATAAATGTCTTGCACGCCACGCATGATTAATTCTAATTGCTCGTCAATTGCTAAAAAATCACTCATTGTCTTTGCCTTGTTGATGAAAATTGGTGAAATCTGGTAAAAACGCTGGCAGTTTGCCAAATCTGATTGCCCAAATTTAAACCCTTGATTATAGCAAAATTCGCCAAAAAGTCATCACACAAAGCAAGATTTGTCAAAAATTCATACCGCTTGTGGGCAAAATTTGCTATGCTAATCGCTGATTTTTGGACAATTTTGGGGCAATGATGACAACATCAGCAGATTTTTTGGCACAATTTGGGCAATTATTTGCAGAAGAGCACGGCAGCGGCGATGATGCACCGTATTTTATCGGCATGATGAGCGGCACCAGCCTAGACGGCATGGACGCTGTGCTGTGCCGATTTTTTGATGATGAACGCACGGTGGAAGTGCTGGCAAGCCATAGCCTGCCGTTTGCTGATGATTTGCGTGCAGCGTTATTGGCACTGACCACACCCAACGGCACGGCGGATTTTATCCAAGCCAATGGGCTAAGTTTTCAAAGCGAGCTAGATGTGTACGGCTGGGCAAGCGTCTATTATGCCAGTTTTGCCGCCCAAGTGGTGCTAGAGCTACTGACCAAAGCAGGCATCAGCAGCGAGCAAGTCGATGCCATCGGCTGCCATGGGCAAACGGTGCGACACCGTCCTGAATGGTCGTTTAGCCTGCAACTGTTTGACCCCAATGTGCTGGCAGAATACACAGGCATCGCCGTGGTCAGTGATTTTCGCCGCCGTGATATGGCGGTGGGCGGTCAAGGGGCGCCACTGGTGCCAGCGTTTCATCAAGCGATGTTTGGCTCACACGGCGATGTCAAAGCCGTGCTAAATCTTGGTGGTATCGCCAATATTACCCTACTAACCCAGCACGATGATCAAGACAGCTCGCCGATGGGCTTTGATACTGGCGTGGCAAATCTGCTCATGGACGCATGGATCGCTCGCCATACCGATATGAGCTACGACAAAGACGGTGCTTGGGCGGCATCAGGGCAAGTGATTGCCCCTTTGCTCAAGCTGCTATTAAGCCACCCATTTTTTGCCAAATTGCCACCAAAAAGCACAGGGCGTGAAGATTTTCACTTGCCTTGGTTAGATGAGATGATTGCCAAGCTCAACCACGCCTGCCCTGATTTGCGTTATAGTCCTGCCGATGTTCAGGCGACTTTGGCGGAGCTGACCGCCATCAGTGCCGCCGAACAAATCGCCCAATATGTCCGTTCAGGCACGCTGCTCGTCTGTGGTGGCGGTGCATTAAACACGCATCTGATGCATAGGCTGCAGGCACATCTGCCCGCCCTATCCGTGCAACCAACCAGCCGTTTGGGTGTGGCGGTAACTTTGGTTGAGAGTATCGCCTTTGCTTGGCTGGCTCGCCAAAATATCCTTGGGCGAGCAGGCAATGTCCCTGCCGTTACTGGGGCAAATAAGGCGGTAGTGCTGGGGCAGGTGTGTTTTTGATAAGTCTTGTTATATAAAGTTGTTAAGTTGCCAGCAATTTTATGGTGATTTGTGATAAAATGTTTATGATAGAATATTACAATACGCTGACAGCATGATTGTCTATGACATTTTGTCATTGCTCGCATCTTGCCCAGAGCCGATGCCTAACAATGAGCAGTTTGACAATCCGCCAACACGCTTTGTAATGCTTTGTAATCACAAATCAATAACACAAATCAACAAACTGGAGATCATACATGGAATTTCGACAACTGGGTTATTTTCTTCATTTGGCAAGCACAGGCAGCGTCAGCCAGTCGGCAAAGGTCTTAGGCTTATCCCAGCCTTCTTTGAGCCGTCAGATTCAGCAGCTTGAAGAAAACTTACAAGTTGAGTTGTTTGAACGCCATCATCGCCCAATGGCACTGACTGATGCTGGTGAGTTTTTGTACCGCCATATCAAGCAGCCGCTGCACGAGCTGGAACAAGCGATGGCACTGACTCGCCGACTCGGTGATGGCCGCCAAAACCGCCTAATCATCGGCTCGGTGGTCTCGGTGCTGTACGGACTGCTACCTGAAGTGATTTCGCAAATTCGCCAAGACATTGACGGTACGCACCCTGATTTTGATATCAAAGTCATCGAAATGAGCTTTGAACAACAAATCAGCGCCCTAAAAGCTGGCGAAATCGATGTGGGCTTTGGTCGTATAGAATGCGATGACCCACTGATTCAGCAGACTTTTTTACGCCATGAGATGTTTGTGCTGGCAGTCCCAAAATGGCACGCACTGGCCAAGCAGTCCACGCAGCCTATCCGCCTGTCCGATCTTGGCAATGACACGCTGATTTTGTACCACAAAACGCCCAACCCCCATGCCAGCTTGACCGAAAGCGATCCTTTGCTGCAGCTGTTTGAACAAACACAAACCCAGCCAAAGAACAATATCCGTGTGCGAGATATTCAAGTCGCCCTTGCAATGGTCGCCGCCAGCGAAGGCTTTACCATCGTCCCTGACAGCCTAAAAACCGTCCGCACCGAGCAGATTTGCTATTTGCCTTTGGCACACGATTTTACTTCACCGATGTATATTAACACGCTGGCACACAACCCAATTCCGCATCTGCAAACCCTGCACAAAGCGATACTCAATGTCTATCAACGCCATCAAATCCAAGCACCCCATGTTTTTGATGACTAAAATTCGCTGATGCTGATGAATTTTGTATTGTTTTTGTAACAAAAATCGCCAACACTATGTATGATGTTAATAACCATGGCGGTTTTTATGTGATTTTTTAAAATGATTATTCATCAATGGCATAATAAGCCAAAATCTCACACAGCTTTGCCAATTTACGCCCTGCCACCTTGCTGACAGGGCGTAAAATTTGCGGTAGTATATCAAACATCAGCAACATCAATAACATCGGTGATTAACAAACACCAAAGGCGAGCTTTTAAGTTTTTCATGAGTTTTTGATAAATGGTTAAATTCATATTTGATTGCATTTTAAATGCAAAGGCGAATTTAAATAAATAAAACTTCATCATAAACTGCCAGCCAAAATTATCAAAGGACGATTATCAAACAAACTGCGCAGCCGCTTATCCCATTTACCCAGCTTATTCAGCTGATTCAATAAATTACCAACCATCAATCATAAGGAATGTGAAATGAGTCAAAGTTCTGCAGGTCGCCGTTTTCGTGATGCCATCATGAGCGAAAAACAACACGCTCGCCCTTTGCAAATTGTCGGTACGATTAACGCCTACACCGCCATGATGGCGACGGCAGTCGGACACAAGGCAATTTATCTGTCAGGCGGTGGCGTGGCAAATGCGTCTTTTGGGCTGCCAGACCTTGGCATGACCAGCCTAAACGATGTGCTGACAGACGCAAGCCGCATCACCGCTGCGGTGGATACGCCGCTGTTGGTGGACATTGACACTGGCTGGGGCGGTGCGTTTAATATCGCCAACACCATCAAGCAAATGCAGCGTGCTGGCGTGGCGGCGGTGCATATCGAAGACCAAGTGGCACAAAAACGCTGCGGACACCGTCCCAACAAAGAAATCGTCTCAACTGCCGAGATGGTCGATCGCCTAAAAGCGGCTTTGGATGCCAAAACTGACCCTGATTTTGTGGTGATGGCACGCACGGACGCTCTGGCGGTCGAAGGGCTGGACGCTGCTGTTGAGCGGGCGGTGGCTTTTGCCGAAGCGGGGGCGGATATGATTTTTGCCGAAGCCTTGACCGATATCGCCCAATACCGCAAATTCACCGATGTGCTGGATATTCCTGTGCTTGCCAACATGACTGAATTTGGGCAAACGGACCTATACACCACCGATGAGCTGTTTGCCGTGGGTGTGGATATGGTGCTGTATCCTTTATCGGCATTTCGAGCGATGAATAAGGCGGCACTCAATGTCTATCAAACGCTCAAAAATGACGGCGTGCAGACGGCCGCACTGGCAAGTATGCAAACTCGCATGGAATTGTACGAGTTTTTGAATTATCATAGTTTTGAACAAAAATTGGACGAATTATTCCAAGCCAAAAATGCCTAAATTGACAAATCCGTCCTTGCCAGATTGGTGTGAGATTTGGGTAATTTGGTAAATATCGCTCTTGGTCAATCGCCCAAATCTCAATAAGCATCAATCAGACACAGGAAATCGCACCCATGCAAGAGTTGATTCAAATATTGGCATTTGCCATCGCATCGATACTGCACGGCATCACTGGCATGGGCTTTCCGATGATTGGTACGACGGCGTTGGCGTTTATCATGCCTTTGCCGCAAGCGGTCGCCATGGTTGCCCTGCCCAGCGTGGTGATGAGCCTTTTGGTGATGAGTACAGGCCGCAAGCAATCGCTGATGGCGGAGCTTTGGCATTATTGCCAGCATTATAAACTGCTTGCCATCAGTAGCATTATCGGCGGTGTCATTGGTGTCAAATTATTGCTCATTTTGCCAAATTATGTGCTGTATCTGGCGATGTCGGTGGTAACCTTGTACTATGTCGGTCAAGGATTTTTAAGTTTAAAAGGCAAATTGCCCGAACTTAGCGTACCGACCACGCCGATGAGCATGGCAGCTTTTGGGCTATTAGCTGGGATAATCGGCGGTTCAACCAACGCCATGTCGCCGATTTTATTGATGTTTTTGATGAGCTACACCAAAGACAAAAACGAAATCGCCAAAGCCAGCAACTTATGCTATCTGCTTGGCAAAGTGGTGCAGGTGATTTTATTAAAAGACAGATTTTTAAGTTTTACTTATACAAATTGGCTGGTATTGTTGGCTTTGACCGCCGTTTCTATTGGATTTTTATTGCTCGGTATTTATCTGCGAGCCAAGATAAGTATCGATGCGTTTAAGGCCTTGACCTATGGCGTGCTGTTATTGCTTGCCCTAAAAATTGGTTATTCAGGCTTACAAGGTTTATTCGCTTAACGCCAAACCTTAAATTGGACCCACCCACTGTCGAACAAGGAGTTGATTATGACAGACACCACCACCTTCAAACCCAAAAAAAGCGTCGCACTCTCTGGCGTGCCTGCAGGCAACACCGCCCTATGCACGGTCGGCAAATCAGGCAACGATTTGTCTTATCGTGGCTATGACATTTTGGATTTGGCAAAGCATTGCGAATTTGAAGAAGTCGCCCATTTGCTGATTCACGGTCATTTACCAAACCAGTTTGAACTCATCGCCTATAAAACCAAGCTCAAATCGCTGCGTGGCTTGCCAATTCGAGTGATTGAAGTGCTAGAGAGTCTGCCTGCCCACACGCACCCCATGGACGTGCTGCGTACTGGCGTGTCGATGCTCGGCTGCGTACACCCTGAGCGTGAGAGCCAGCCTGCGTCCGAAGCTCGTGATATTGCCGATAAACTCATCGCCAGCCTAGGCTCAATGCTGCTGTATTGGTATCAATACAGCCACAATGGCAAACGCATCTCGCTAGACAGCGAAGAAGACAGCATCGGTGGCTACTTTTTGCACATGCTGCACGGCAAGCGACCCAGTGCCAGCCATATCAAAGCCATGCACATTTCGCTGATTTTGTACGCTGAGCATGAGTTTAATGCGTCCACCTTTACCAGTCGTGTCATCGCTGGCACAGGCTCGGATATGTATTCGTGCATCACAGGCTCTATTGGGGCATTAAAAGGCCCAAAACACGGCGGTGCTAACGAAGTGGCTTATGATATCCAAAAACGCTATCGCAATGCTGACGAAGCCGAAGCCGATATCAAAGAACGCATCGCCAAAAAAGAGATTATCATCGGTTTTGGACACCCTGTTTATACCATCAGCGATCCACGCAATGTGGTGATTAAGCAAGTCGCCAAAGATTTGTCCGCCGAAACAGGCGATATGCGACTGTTTGACATTGCCGAACGACTTGAGAGCTTGATGTGGCATGAGAAAAAAATGTTCCCAAATCTTGACTGGTTCTCTGCCGTCTCCTATCAAAAACTGGGCGTGCCGACGGCGATGTTTACTCCGCTATTTGTCATCGCTCGCACCACAGGCTGGTCGGCTCATGTGCTAGAGCAGCGAGCGGACGGTAAGATTATCCGCCCATCTGCCAATTATACAGGGCCTGATGATTTGGCGTTTGTGGCGATGGGTGAGCGGTGATTAAATAAAACAGGGGTATATTTTATGGGCAAAATGCGCCCCTGTTTGCAAAAATACCACTTTACCCAGTCTTTAAACTGTTAGAATGACTAACCTTATTATTTATTTTAAACCAAACGGAGTAATTCTATGGAAAAATTGTTTAAAGCCACCCTGCTAAGCCTTGCTTTAATAGGAGCTTATGCTTACGCAGAGCCTTCCTACCTAGAAGCGACTTATGGCATTAGTGCCGAAGAAGCACAACTTCGCCTTGACTTACAAGAGCAAGTTATTGCCTTGTCAGAAAAACTTAATACAGAAAACGATCCAAATTATGCAGATATGTACATTCAGCATACGCCAGTTTATAAAATTGTGATTTTATTTTCTGACAACAAAAACCGTCATCAATTTTTAAAATCACTTGATCCAAAATTACAACGATACGTTCAGCTAAAAAATGTTAAAAAATCTCGTAGTCAATATGAGCAAGAATTGAACGAGTTGGGCAAACTTATTCAAACGCTAGGTATTCCTTATACCGCCAAATTTGACCTAGAAAAACAGCGTTATGAAGTAACAGTGGAAAATAAAGATGATTTCAATGCTATAAAACAGGAAGCTAAAAAGCTATCGTTCAAAAATGATATTCATTTAGAAATTGGATCATTACCAGTCTCTCAATCTGCCCCAACAGGCGTGCAAAAAGGCGATAAGGTTTTTGGTGGCAATAAAATTACCTTGCAACCAAACAATACTGGTGGATATTGCACTATTGGATACGCTGTTAACTATAAGGTTGGTGCAATAGCCAAACAAGGTATTTTGACTGCTGGGCATTGTAGCAAATCCATAAATATTGATATAAATGGTAGAAACATAGCTTTTTCCAATCCAATCGTATGGTATAGTAGCAAAGAAGGGAGGTATGGTGATGGCAAAAATGACAAATATGATTATGCAGTTTTTGATGCCACAGGGTTGGCTTTAACCAACGAAGTTAAATACAAAAACACTAATGGTATTCCAGAATTTGCAAAACCTGCTGGTACTTTTAAGGTTACTAAAACTTTGGGTTTTATGAATCAAAAGAAAGGGATGATCGTGTGTAAATCAGGTCAAACCACAGGCATTACTTGTGGAGAGATTACCAACGGCAATTATACAAGAAATGGTGCTAGTGGTTGGATTGAAGTTAAAAACAGCAAGCAGCCCAATGTCAGTGCAGGTGGCGATAGCGGTGGACCTTGGTTTTTATATCCCGGTAAAGCAACCACTATTACTGCTGTAGGCATTCACAGTGCAGGAGATGAACCGTCAGCAAATGTGGAAGACTTTGCTATTTATATGCCTATTGATTATATTGATGATCACAATTCATCAATCTCCTTAATACTAAAATAATATTTAAATTGTGGTTTTTATTTAGAGCTGAATAATGTATTTATGTTATTCAGCTTTGGAGTAAATATATGAAAATTCATACAATCTCTTTTTTATGTTTAGCAATGTTGTTAAGTGCTTGCCAGCAAACCAATGATATTGATAAGTCAAAACCAAATGAAGTAGAAATAAAGAAAAATGCCGATATTGTCAGAAGCACAAAAATCAAAAATTCAGAAACACCAATAGGAAATAAAGAAATTTTTTATCTAACACGCAATGATATTTTTAATATGCCAATCGAAATGCAAGAACATGTGGTTGGTATGGATTTAGTAATATATCATAATTGCTTGTCAGTGAAATCTATTGGGGAAGAAGAATATTTTACTTTTATTTTGTCAGATGAAAATTTAATTTTATTTGATGAAAATCAAAAGATTATTGGCTTAATCAATCCAAAATCAAACAAAAAATTCTTAATTGGCGATAATGTTGAATTAAGTGGCACAAATACAGTTAATGCCACTTCATCAAAAAAACCAGTACCCAAAGAATGCTCACAAACTTTGTTATTTGCAGGGGAGATTTTATATGTTTGACATTGCCGAACGACTTGAGAGCTTGATGTGGCATGAGAAAAAAATGTTCCCAAATCTTGACTGGTTCTCTGCCGTCTCCTATCAAAAACTGGGCGTGCCGACGGCGATGTTTACTCCGCTATTTGTCATCGCTCGCACCACAGGCTGGTCGGCTCATGTGCTAGAGCAGCGAGCGGACGGTAAGATTATCCGCCCATCTGCCAATTATACAGGGCCTGATGATTTGGCGTTTGTGGCGATGGGTGAGCGGTGATTGTTAAAAACTGCCAAATATCTTATTCATTAAGATGTTTGGCATGTAAATTTAAGAAATTTTTATAGAAAAATCAATAAATTATTCAACAAATAGCACAACCAAGGTTTATTTATGGCGTTTTAATGATTGGTACTGATGATGTCTGATAAAAAATTGATTGTGTTATTTGTGGTGTTTGTCTTGATTTGGTCGTCTGGCTTTATTGTCGGTCGTATGATTGTTGGTAGCGTTTCGCCCAATATATTTTTAGCAATCAGATTTTTTGGTACTGCGGTTTTGTTTTTTAGCATTGCTTTATTATTAAAAAAGCAATACCCCAAATTTTCAGAAATCCCCAAGCATATGGTTGTCGGATTTTTGTGCAATGGCATTTATTTGGGTGGCAGTTATTGGGCAATCAATCACGGCATGCCTGCTGGCATCATGGCACTGTTGGGCGGACTGCAGCCCTTGATAACTTTGGTTTTTGGCAGTGTTTTGTTTGGTGAGCGTTTTAAAATTGATTATATTTGGGGCATTATTGTTGGCTTGTTTGGCGTGTATTTGGCTTTGCCATCATCTCATCAATCACCCAACCAAAGTTACGATTTTTTAGTATTTTTAATCTCAGTGTTGTCCATTGTTTGTATTACAGTGGGATTATTATTTCAAAAATACTACATAAAAAGTTCAGAATTAATCACATCACTGGTTATTCAAAATCTATCTGGTGCGTTGATGTCGGTGATATTGGCAACTGTTTTAAAAGAAAGCACTTTTTATGTCAATTTTGATTTTTTGTTTTCGTTATTTTGGGCGGTTTTTGTGCTATCGGGCGTGGGCGTGTACCTGCTGATGTATCTGACCAAAAATCACAATGCAGTCAAGACGACATCGCTCATGCTGCTATGCCCACCTTTGGCGGCAATACAAGCCAATTTATTGTTTGACGAGCGGTTGTCGCTATTACAGATTTTGGGTTTTGCCATTGCGTTATTTGGTGTCGCCTTATGCCAAAAGGTCAAGGCATGATGGATTTGCCATCTAAGGAGAGATGATGAAACTGCTACCATTTGTGCTACTAAGCGTCTTGGGCGGACTGATTATTCCCTTGCAGTTGGCGATGGTTCATGCCTTTCGCCAAAGTAGTGGAGCCAGCCAAATCCAAGCAACTTTTTATCTGTATTTGGGTGGTGCGGTGGCGTCGCTGCTGATGTCTTTTTTGATCAGTGGTGGCATCAGACCGCCACAAGCCCAAAATGCCCAATGGTGGCACTATCTGACAGGATTTTTGGGCAGTTTTTATATTTTATTTATGTTTATCGCCGCCCCAAAAATCGGCTCTGCCAATACGCTGCTGTGGGTGTTTTTGGGACAAATGTTATTTGCTACTGTCCTTGCCCATTATGGATTTTTGGGCTTGGAAGTAAGAAAAATTGAGCCAGTCAAATTGCTGGGCTTGGGTCTGATTGTCATCGGTGGATTGGTGATGATTTGGGCGGAGAATCGGCAAAATTAGCTAAATTATCATGCAATTTAGCGTTTGTGGCGATGGATAGTTGAGAGACATGCCTTTATTTTACAAAAAAGTCACATTTTTTATTCTTAATCTGTTAGATTAAATCTAACTTTATTTAGATTTTAATAACTTAATTTAAGGGGTATGCTTAAATGAAAACCATGATCTCAAAAGCCCTACTGTGTGCAATATTGATACCTTCTACTGCGACCTTTGCCAATGAAGCTTTTGATAGAGATGCTCAAGAGTACGCCATCTTGCACGGCGTTGGTATTGACGAAGCAAAAAAGGCTTTGAATATTGAATTGCACAGAGATGACATTATTAGCCTGATAGAAAATCAGTATAAGGGGCGTTTGGCTGGCATTTATATTGAAAATACGCCAACTTATACAATTGTTGTTAAATTAAAAGGAAGTGGGCGAAACGAGAAAAAGGAAATCGCTCTGGATAAGACATTGCCTAATATCAATGTTCCAGTTGAATTTATTTATGGAGCAAAGACCACAATCAATGTTGCAAAAGGACAGTTGCAAAAAGCCCAAAATTTGGCACAGCAATACCTAACTGGCGTGCAAATGGTCAGTTACAATGAAAAAACTGGACAAATAGATATTGAAATTAATGCTCAAAATACCGATAAGATGCAATCAAAAATCAACCAATTACAAAAAGCTTGGAAAAATCCCCATTTGGATTTAAATATTATTTTTGTTGGTTACTCTGTTAAGCCAATGGCTATTGCTTATGGTGGAACTCCTGTGGTTGATAAATCACAAGTTGCTGCAACAGGGGTGGCTTATGATTGTACAACAGGGTTTGACATTAAAAATAATCAAGGCAACCAAGAATAAATGCCGTTTTAATTAAGATATTGCAAATAGATTTTTGCATTCATATTCTTCTCGTAATTTTCACAGCCAAAAGGACACAGCGATGAAAAACTACCGCAAACCCCTACCAAATACCAACCTTGATTATTATGATGTGCGTCAAGCCATCAACGATGTCAAGCCAAATGCTTATGATGCATTGCCCTACACCGCCAAAGTGCTTGCCGAGCAGCTGGTTCGCCGTGTGGACGATGGGCAGCTGGGTGAATATTTATCTCAGCTGATTGATAATAAACAAGAATTGGATTTTCCTTGGTATCCTGCCCGTGTGGTGTGCCACGATATTTTGGGACAGACGGCATTGGTGGATTTGGCAGGACTTCGTGATGCCATCAGCGAACAAGGCGGCGATCCGTCCAAAGTCAATCCTGTGGTGCAGACGCAGCTGATTGTTGATCATTCGCTGGCGGTGGAGCATGGTGGCGATGACCCTGATGCCTTTGCCAAAAACCGTGCCATCGAAGACCGCCGCAATGATGACCGTTTTGATTTTATCAACTGGACAAAAACCGCCTTTGTCAATGTCGATGTTATCCCAGCAGGTAACGGCATCATGCACCAGATTAACCTAGAAAAAATGTCACCTGTGGTGCAAGTCAAAGATGGCGTGGCATTTGTCGATACTTGCGTGGGTACAGACAGCCACACGCCACATACCGATGCACTGGGCGTGCTGTCGGTGGGCGTGGGCGGTCTGGAAGCCGAATGCATCATGCTGGGGCAGCCATCGATGATGCGAACGCCTGAGATTGTCGGTGTGCATCTGACTGGCAAGCGTGGCGAAGGCATCACCGCAACGGACATTGTGCTGGCTTTGACCGAGTTTTTACGCTGTGAGCGAGTGGTTGGGGCGTATTTGGAATTTTTTGGTGAAGGTGTTAGCGGCTTATCAGTCGGCGACCGTGCGACCATCTCAAACATGACGCCTGAATATGGTGCAACCGCTGCCATGTTCTACATTGACCAAAACACGCTGGATTATCTGACCTTGACAGGGCGTGAATCCAGTCAAGTCAAACTGGTGGAGATATATGCCAAAACCGTGGGGCTGTGGGCAGATGAGATGGCAGATGCCAAATATCCACGAGTGTTGAGTTTTGATTTGTCCGCCGTCACTCGCAATATCGCAGGCCCGTCCAACCCACACGCCAAAGTAGCCACCAGCGAATTAAAACAAAAAGGCATCGCAGGGGCAGTAGAGCAGCGTGATGATGGCTTGATGCCAGATGGGGCAATTATCATCGCTGCCATCACCAGTTGCACCAACACTTCCAACCCACGCAACACCGTGGCGGCAGGACTGCTTGCAAAAAAAGCCAATCAGCTGGGCTTGACTCGTAAACCATGGGTCAAATCATCATTTGCCCCCGGCTCAAAGGCAGCGGCATTATACCTAGAGCAAGCTGGCGTGTTGGCGGATTTGGAAAAATTGGGATTTGGCATCGTGGCATATGCCTGCACCACTTGTAACGGCATGAGCGGTGCATTAGACCCTGCTATCCAGCAGCAAATTATTGACCGTGATTTGTACACCACTGCTGTGCTGTCGGGCAACCGCAATTTTGACGGACGCATTCACCCTTATGCCAAGCAAGCGTTTTTGGCAAGTCCGCCGCTCGTTGTCGCCTATGCCATCGCAGGGACGATACGCTTTGATATTGAAAATGATGCCCTAGGCTATCATGATGGCAAGCCGATTTATCTAAAAGACATCTGGCCATCTGATGATGAGATTGATGATTTGGTAAAAAAATCGGTCAAGCCAGAGCAATTTTTACAAGTGTATATCCCAATGTTTAATCTGGACAAATCACAAAAAGCCAAAAGCCCACTGTACGACTGGCGAGAGCAGTCCACCTACATTCGCCGTCCGCCCTACTGGGAAGGGGCATTGGCAGCACCACGCACCCTAAGCCAGATGCGTCCTTTGGCGATTTTACCAGATAATATCACCACCGACCATCTCTCACCGTCCAATGCCATCATCAAAGATTCAGCGGCAGGGGAATATCTGACCAAAATGGGCGTGCCAGAAGCCGACTTTAACAGCTATGCCACCCACCGTGGCGACCATTTGACCGCCCAACGAGCAACTTTGGCAAATCCTAAGCTGTTTAACGAAATGGTGCGTAATGCCGATGGTACGGTACGCCAAGGCTCACTGGCTCGTGTCGAACCTGACGGCACAGTGATGCGAATGTGGGAAGCGATCGAAACCTATATGGATAGAAATCAACCGCTGATCATCATCGCTGGAGCAGACTATGGTCAAGGTTCATCACGAGATTGGGCGGCTAAGGGCGTGCGACTGGCTGGTGTGCAAGTGATTGTCGCCGAAGGCTTTGAACGCATTCACCGCACCAATCTGGTCGGTATGGGCGTACTGCCGCTGCAATTTAAAGACGGTGTCAATCGCCACACGCTTGGGCTTGATGGCACGGAGATTTATTCGGTCAAGGGCGAAATTTCGGCTCGCTGTGAGCTTGAGCTTATCATCGAACGCCAAAATGGCAATACCGAAATCGTGCCTGTATTATGCCGCCTAGATAGCGATAGCGATGTCAAAACCTACCAAGCTGGCGGCGTGTTGCAGCAATTTGCTAGGGAGTTTTTAAAAACTGCCTAAATCGCTCTTTTTGGTTTGGCAATTTAAACCATAAAAATTGGCAATCAGGCTGATGCCTTTTTGCCAATCCACTTGTTAGGATTTTTAAACTATGAGTAGTGATTTGTCTCGCTTTGAAACCGCTCAAGCACTCGTCTATCCGCAGGCGTGGCGTGAGCTACAAAACGGCAAAAAGAAAAGCCATTGGATGTGGTATATTTTCCCACAAATTCAAGGACTTGGACAAAGTGCGATGTCTGTCAAATACGCCATAAATGATTTGAGTGAAGCCCATGCTTATCTCAATCACCCCATTTTGGGATTGCGATTGATTGAGTGCTGCACGCTACTTTTGCATTTTGACGATAAAACGGCGGTTGAGATTTTTGGCGAAATTGATGCGTTAAAATTGCATTCAAGCCTGACTTTATTTTCGCTTGTGCAGGACAATCAGCCGATATTTGACCAGTTATTGCGACAGTTTTTTGCTGGAAAACTTGATGATAAAACGGTGCAACTGGTGCAAGATAATGCGTAAATGTTTGGTATAACAAAAGGACTAACCCATGCAAACCCCAATCACAGCCACCTATATGCGTGGCGGCACTTCCAAAGGCACATTTTTTAAATTATCTGACTTGCCTGAGCGTTGCCAAGTGGCATATTAAACGGCAATACCGAAATCGTGCCTGTGTTGTGCCGCCTAGATAGCGACAGCGATGTCAAAACCTACCAAGCTGGCGGCGTGTTGCAGCAATTTGCTAGGGAGTTTTTAAAAGACGATTAAATAAAGCAAAAGGCGACTAAGCGTCATCATGACTGATTCAACCAAGGCGGTTTTGTGATAAAATCGTCTTGATCTGCCAAGTTTTGGCATCGTGCCCGATTTGTCAAAACTTGACAATATCATCGTAATCGTAATCATCATATTGCTAAATTTTTAAGAAAAATTATGAAACAATCCACAAACAACCAAACCGAACTGTCGCCAAAACAGCTGGAATTTGCCTTGTTTTGCATTGATTTTGTTGCCAAAAAACTCAATCAATCACCTGATATTGTTTATCAAAAATTAAAAATTAGCGGATTGTTGCAAGATTATATCATTGACAATTATGAAACCTTACACACCCTAGGCAAGGAGTATTTGGTTGATGATATTATTGATGTGATGAAACAGCGAGATTTGCTATGATTTTGTATCACGGTTCTTATCAAGAAATTCATGCACCAAACACCGCCTTTTCTCGTGAAAAATTGGATTTTGGACAAGGATTTTATACCACACCCATCAAGCAGCAAGCCATAAACTGGGCAAAAAGATTTGGTCGAATTGGCAAGAATGCGGTATTAAATATTTATGAATTTGACGAAAATGTCTTTAAAATCATTAACATTAAAGAGTTTTATTCTTATAATGAACAGTGGTTTGATTTTATTGTTGCCAATCGTACAGGCAATGCGGTTGAAAAATTTGATGTCATCATTGGTGGCGTGGCAAATGATCGAGTATTTAATACCATTGAATTATATTTAGAAGATTTAATTGATAAAAAAACTGCCTTAGGTCGCCTGATTTATGAAGAAAATAATTTGCAAATTTGCTTTTTAAATCAATCCGTGATTGATAAGCATTTGATTTTTAAAGGCAGTGAAAGATTATGAACGCCAACCCAATTTTGTTACAACGCAAATACGCTCGCATCATCAGCGAATTTGCCAAAAAAGCCAATATTTCTTTGGCGGATGCATTGGATTTTTTTATGCTCTCAAACACCTATCTACTGATGCGTGAAGGTGTTGGTGATAGCCACTGCTTATCAGACGGTTATTTGGTTGATGAACTACTGGAAAGTTTTAACACTCAAAACAAGGACTAACCCATGCAAACCCCAATCACAGCCACCTATATGCGTGGTGGCACTTCCAAAGGCACATTTTTTAAATTATCTGACTTGCCTGAGCGTTGCCAAGTGGTAGGAGCGGCACGAGATGCGTTTTTACTGCGAGTGGTGGGCAGCCCTGACCCTTATGGCAAGCAGATTGACGGCATGGGCGGTGGCTCATCAAGCACATCAAAGGTGGTGATTTTATCAAAGTCCAAGCAAGCCGACCACGATGTTGATTATCTGTTTGGGCAAGTCGCCATCGATAAGCCTGTGATTGACTGGTCAGGCAACTGCGGTAACTTGACGGCAGCGGTGGGCAGTTTTGCGATTTTTAATGGCTTGATAGATGCTGATAAAATCCCCCAAAATGGCATCTGCACCGTGCGAATTTGGCAACAAAACATCGGCAAAACCATCATTGCCCATGTGCCCATCAAAGACGGACAAGTCCAAGAAACGGGCGATTTTGAGCTTGATGGTGTCACCTTTCCTGCCAGCGAAATTAAGGTGGAATTTATCAATCCTGTGGACGATGATGGCGAAATGTTCCCCACGGGCAATTTGGTGGATACTTTGGTCGTGCCTGAAGTCGGTGAATTTGCCGTCACATTGATTAACGCTGGTATTCCTACGATATTTTTAAGAGCGGCTGATTTGGGTTTGACTGGCACAGAATCCCAAAAAGACATCAATGCCAATGCTGATATTTTAGCAAAACTTGAAAAGATCCGAGCTTATGGTGCATTGCAAATGGGCTTGATAACAGATATTGATGAAGCCAAAACACGCCAGCACACGCCCAAAATCGCTTGGGTCGCCCCACCTGCCGACTATGTGTCGTCCAGCGGCAAGACCGTCCACGCCAGCGACATTCACCTACTCGTGCGAGCGATGAGCATGGGGCAGCTGCATCACGCCATGATGGGAACGGCATCGGTTGCCATCGGCACGGCAGCGACGATAGTCGGTACATTGGTTAATGATATGGCAGGCGGTCAGGCACTCACCGAAGTGTGTTTTGGACACCCATCTGGCACGCTCACGGTGGGCGGTCAGTCAGAATGCGTGGACGGCAAATGGCTCGCCCGCAAGGTATCCATGAGCCGCTCGGCAAGACGGCTGATGGCAGGGCAAGTATTTGTACCAGCAGACAGTTTTTAGGCGATTTTGACCAATTTGCGATGATTGATAGCGATGTGTTGTTTCACATGAAACATTTTGGCAAATGGTTTGGTAAATTGGCTGATATTAGCGATTTTTATTTTAAAATTTAGCGATTTTGGTAATTTTAATGATATTGGCAATTTACCGATTGGACGATTTTCAGCATTAAATTTGCATGAAAAATTAAAATTTGCCATTTGCCATTTGCCAATTTGATAGTGCTGATGATTTGGTAATTTTTTCCATTGTCGTTATAATGGCTTATTTGCCAAACATTCACCAAAACCGTAAACCATGCCAACTTTAGATGTGATTATCCCCTGCTATCATGCCGCTGCCACGCTTGAGCGTGCGATACTTAGCACACTTGAGCAAACCGCCTGCCGCCGCATTATTCTAGTTGATGATGGCTCAAGCGATGCCACGCCTGCGATTATCAGGCAGCTTGCTGATGCCTATCCTGACAAAATTACCGCCTTATTTTTGGCAAATAATAGTGGTGTCGCCGCCGCCAGAAACTTTGGGGCGATGGCAAGCGATGCCGATTTGCTGGCGTTTTTGGACGCTGATGATGCGTATGAGCCGCACGCTTTGGACATTTTGCCGAGTATTTTTGAGATGATGCCGCAGCTGAGTCTGGTGCGGCTAAAACTTCGCCCTGTCAATCTTGCCGAACGCTACGCCACCCACCCAAATCTTACCCAAGCGTGGGACATTTTACAAATGACGGTCGGCGGCAATACGATATTTCGCAAAAGCATCTTTTTGGCGTGCGGCGGTTTTCCCCAAGATGAGTTATTTCGTGAATTGGGCGGCGAAGATGGGGCATTGGGCATCGCTTTGGCACAAATGACGGCAGTCGGCACGCTGTTTGGCGACCAGCACGCTGGCATACTGCACCACTGCCGTGATGGCATGCACGCCGAGCGGCTGTTGGACGCTTATTTGTTTAATCAGCATGATGAGCGTATCACCGCCACGCACACCGCCTACGCCCAAGCAGTCAGCGAGCGTATCAAAGCACAACTGGCAAGCGTCCGCCCTGTGGTGAGTGCAACTGCCATCGGACGCACGCCGCTGATTGTTGAATATGCCTAATGCCCAAAATGTGCTACAATCTGCCCAAATACACCGACAAATGAGTACACCATGCACCAAATCAACTCCGAACTTCTCACCAAATCCCAACAATGGCGTCATGACATCAGCTTTGAGCAGCAGGTGCTGGACAAGCCGTTTCATTTTCGCAGCACTTGGGGGATTTTTTCGCCTGAAAAATTGGACGATGGCAGTTTGATGCTGCTGGATTATATCAATTTTCAAAAAGACGATTGCTCCATCGATTTAGGCTGCGGCTATGGCGTGCTGGGCATGACCGCCGCCAGAGAATGCCCAGACGGTCAGCATTTGCTGATTGATAAGGACTTTGTCGCTGTCGAATACGCCAAGCTCAACTGCCAAAATAACGGCTTAACCAATGCCAAAGTCATGCTCTCAAACGGCTTTTATCATGTCGATAAAGCGGACAAATTTAGCCTAGTGATGAGCAACCTGCCTGCCAAAGCCAGCAAAGAGCAGCATTATCTGTACTTACTAGATGCATACAATGCGATGACATCTGGCGGCAGATTTTATGTCGTTACCATCAACGGCTTGCGTGATTTTATGAAGCGTTCATTTACCGAAGTTTTTGGTAATGCCGACAAAATCAAACAAGGCAAAACCTACACCGTCACCATGGCAATTAAAGATTAATTATAAATTGGCAAATGGCAATAAATTGCCAAATTCATGGCAATTTGACACACACAAGGCAAAACGCATGACAAACCACACCAAGCAATGGCAAGCACGGCTATCCACCCAGCGGTTTGGCGATGACAAGCCCAATCGCCCAAAGTCCACGCACGACTTGGATAACATCAGAAGCAGCTTTCATGTGGATTATGATCGTGTGGTGTTTAGTCGTGCTTTTCGCAAATTGGGACGCAAAACCCAAGTTCACCCCTTGGCCGTCTCCGACCATACACACAACCGCCTAACTCACAGTGTCGAAGTGGCAAGTGTCGGCCGCAGTATCGGTAACGCTGTCGGTGTCGCCTTACAAGCTGCCGAGTTGTTGCCAACAGGTTATAGCCCAAGCAATATCGGCACGGTGGTGCAGGTGGCATGTCTGGCACACGATTTGGGCAATCCGCCCTTTGGTCATACTGGCGAATCGGCACTGCAAGAATGGTTTGGCGACCCAAGGCACGCCTGCTATCTTGACGCTCTAAGCGATGATGAGCGAAGCGACATCTGCACCTACGAAGGCAACGCCCACAGCTTGCGTACCGTGCTACGCCTAGAAATGTACCAAAACCAAGGCGGCATGCGTCTGACCGCCGCCAGTATCGGTGCGTTGATAAAATACCCTTGGCTTAGCACTCACCCCCATGATGGCAAAAAATTTAACATCTACCAAAGCGAGCTGCCTGCAGTTCGCCAAATCGCCAATGAGCTGCAGCTACCAAGCATTGCCCCAGATTGCTGGGCAAGACACCCCTTATCTTATCTGATGGAAGCGGCTGATGACATTTGCTATGCACTGCTTGACTTAGAAGATGCTGTCGAACTGGGCTTAATCGGCATTGATGATTTTTATGATATTCTTAAAAATATTGACGGCATTGATAAACTTAACAACATCAAAAATCCTGAGCAGCGTTGTGGGGCGATGCGTGGCACGGCAATCGGACAGGCAACCAAAAGCATCAGCGATGCCTTTATGCAGCATCATGATGATTTGTTGATGGGGCGGTTTAACCAGCCAGATTTGCTCGCTGTCAGCGATGATGCCATCAAAACCACACTAAAAAATGCCAAAAATCTTGCCGCCAATGAGATTTTTCGTCATCGCAGCAAACTTGCCACCGAGATTGCGGCTTTTGGCTGCTTGGGTTCGATTTTAGATTTGTTGATTCCTGCGGTTTTTGCCCATCATCAGGGCAAAGCCAGTACCAAGCACGCCTTGGCACTGGATTTGATTGGACTGGATAAAACCGCCAAAAGCACGCTGTACGATGATTATATGGCGGTGCTGGATTTTATCTGTGGCCTAACCGACAACACCGCCGCACGCTTGGCACACGACATCTCAGGCGTTAGCATGCTGTGATTTGTTAGATTTAATTTATAATTTGGCGTTTTCTTGACGCTTAACACACCACCACACAATAACAATCGCCAGCACAAAAATCAGCTGTGCCGCCACGCCTTGTACGGTCGGATAAAACCCTGCCCATGCCACACTTGGCAAGTCCAGCACCGTGCGTGGTAGGTGATTGGTTAATTGCAAAGCAGCGACACTTACGCCCAAAATCTTAAACCCCAAGCCATAAATCAGCAGCGTCAAACCCAAAAACAGCTTAGGAATGGGCAATTTGACCGAAGTTTTTAATAAAATAACCGCTATCAATGCCAAAATCGCCAACGCCAAGCCAATGCCTGTCAAAAAATCTGCGGTGCTGATACTGGGCAAAATGCCTGCATAAAATAAAATGGTCTCCGCCCCTTCACGAAACACCGACAAAAAACTTAAGGCAAACAAACCCACAAAACTGCCTGTGCCAAGCGCCTGATTCATCTGCCGCTTGATAAATTGATTCCACGATTTGACCGAAGATTTGCTGTGCAGCCACGCACCGACGCCAACCATCATCACTACCGCCACGATGCCGACCACGCCTTCGATCATCTCACGGCTAGCCCCTGAAGTGACCGCAGGAAATAGCATCTGTAAGGCAACCGCCCCTAAGATACTGGCAAAAAGTCCTGCCACCACGCCAGCATAGACCCAGATTTTGGCTCGTGTCTGCTTGGCGGCAACCAATGCCGAAATCAGTGCCACCACGATGAGCAATGCTTCTAGTCCTTCACGCAGCAATATCAGCATGGCATCGACTGCCGTGTAGCCAGCTTGCGGATTGATGGCTTGTAATTGTTCAATCAAATCAGCCAAATCCTGCTGATGCTTGGGGTTTTGCCCTTGTGCCATGATGACAGGGATTTGCGATTCGATGCGTGTGTATAGCGACGGATTGCGAGTACTGACTTCACCTTCGATGCTCGTCCATAGGCTGATAAATTCACCCAGCTTTGCCGAACCTGTCGCTGTATCTTGTGCTTTAAACGCCGCCAAGCCATCTTGCAATAAAGCAATACCATCTGACAAACCCGCTGGATTTGTACTTTGACTTTGTTCGGTGTCGCCTTGGTTATAGCTGTCCAATTGCTGCTTTAAAATGGCTGTCTGTGCCAGCAGCTGCTCACGGTTGGCAGGCGTCGTCTCGATAGCAGCTCGCATCAGTGCCATCGCCACTTCGATTTTGCCATAATGCCCTTTGCTGGTATTTCGCACCACTCGCTCATTGGCCACCCATGTGCGGTTAAATTTATCATACGCCATTTTGGCAGCTGCCACGCTGTCGGCATCATCGGCATTCATGGCTTGTAGCACGCCTGCCAGCTCATCAAAGGCAGGATTGATTTTTTTGGCAAAGGCTTGACGCTCGGCGGTATAATCCACAGGGTTGAGCGATTTTTGTAGCTCGTATAATTGACTTGAAAATGTCGCCATCGTCTCTGGTGTGGGCGACTGCATGGCAGCGTTTAGCGTGTCTTGCAGTGCTGATTTTTGGTCAGCATCGGCAGGCACGGCAGCCAGCTGCTCACCGATGGCTGTCAGATGCGTCTGAACCAAAGCCATATCGCCTGCTTTTTGGGCAGTCATCGCATCAGACAGCATCACAAACACAGGGCTAAAATTGAACGACTTATCCGCCTTGGCATCAGCTTGAACTTGGTCGGCTGGCGTGTTGGCTTGGGCGATGGTTGCCATGCTTGGTGCCACGCCCAGCACCAATGCCATCACCACGGCAGAAAAATGCCGAAACATGGTTTTTCCCAAAATTTTCTCCAAAATTTCACAACTTTTTTATATCAATTTTAATACCAATTTTTTTATATCAACAAATTAATATCAATTAATCAATTTAATATTAAGTTAATATCAACAAACCACAAACCCACCAAAACTGGCAGATTTGTGGTTGATTTGGCATTAGCCGAGCAATTTTTGTCCCAAATATTCGCCTTGTTTGACACCGCCAAACACCGCAAACAAGCCGCTACCAATGTGCGTGGTGTATTCGTTCATCTTATCCATGCGACCCAAGGCGTTTTGGATAGCGATGAATTGCTCTGGCGATTTTTGAAAAGAAATAAACAACAAGCCTGCGTCAAATTGCCCTGTTCTGCGATCAATACCGCTGCTGTACGAAAACGAGCGACGCAGCAGCTGCAATCCTGTCAAATTGGCAAGTGCTGTATGACCGCCTTCTGGTACGACCGCTTCGCCTTTGTCATCGACAGCATTGGGGTCAAAGGTGTCAAATTCGTCCTTGCCGTCCAGTGGTGCGCCGCTGCTTCTTTGGCGTGAAAAGGTCTCTTCTTGACCTTGCAGAGATGTTCTGTCCCAAGTCTCAAGGTGCATCTGAATCACCCGAGTTACCAAATAACTGCCGCCTTTGAGCCAATCGGCATCGTCTGCCCAGATGTATTTGTCGGCTTCTTGTAAAGTTAGGCGGTTGGCAGTGCCGTCCTTAAAGGCGAATAAATTTCGTGGTGTGTCGCTGCCTTTGTCAAATGAATTAAAGCCAGCTTGCGACCATCGCATGGTGATTTTGTCCCTTGCCTGACGCACCAACTGACGCACGGCATGAAAGGCCACTTGCGGATCGTTGGCACACGCCTGAATGCAAATATCACCGCCAGACAATTCTGGGCGAATCTGATCACGGGAAAAACTTGGCAAATCCTTAAACACCGCTGGGGCTTTGTCGGTTAAGCCCAATTTTTGTAAAAAGCTGGGACTGACCCCAAAAGTCAAGGTCAAACCATACACTCCCAAGCTGTCCGCTTCGCCTGTGTCGGTTGGCGGTACATGCGGATTTTTTGCGTATTCGGCGATGTTTTCGCCTTGGGTCAGCTTGGCAGCCGCCTGCGTCCAATGCTCAAACATTTGGCGTATCTCGCCCAAATCATGCGAATGCAAATCCGCCACCAAAAAATACACATGCCGCTGGGCTGGCGTGATGATGCCTGCTTGATGCTCACCAAAAAACTCATAACGCAAATCCGCCATACAGTTAGATGGCTCGGATTTATCAGCGGTAGCGACTGCCGTGGATTGATGACAAGCCGCCAGCACCGATGTACCAGCTCCCAATCCTGCCACGCCCATACCCTTTAAAAAATTGCGGCGATGGCTCACTGACCCAAGTTTTGACATGATGTATCTCCATTTCTCCAAATAAAACGCAATGCCAGGATTGGCTTGTCAAATTGCTAAAAATATTAAAATATAAATACTAAGAGTAACTCAAGACCGATTCAATACTACTCAAGGTTAAATCAAGGTTAAACGGTTAAATTGAAAAAAGCTGGGAAATCGCCCCAGCTTTTTGTTGGTTTACTCAAGCACAATACCCATCTGTGCCAAAGGTTCACCCAATTTATTGACCGATTCGGCAAGTGCCTTGGTGTCATCGCTGGTCAGTTCATTGTATGGCTTGTATTCGCCATCGCTGACTTGGTATTTTGCCAGCAAATCATTGACCGCCGCAAAACGCTCTGTCAAAGTCTTGACCAATGCAGGGTCTTTGGCTTCGATTTTTGGCGTTAGGATTTCAAAAATCTTTTGTGCACCTTCAACATTTGCCTTAAAATCGTACAAGTCAGTTTTTGAGAAAATGTCTTCTTCGCCAGTAATCTTACTGGTGGTAACTTCGTTCAACAAATCCACCGAACCTTGAACCATCAAATCGCCCGTCACTTCAACGGTAGAAATTTTGGCGTGCAATTCTTTGACATCAGCAAGCAGTTGATCTGCCAATTTGTCCGTGCCTTCGGTGGTGTTTTGGGTCCATAGGATTTTTTCGATGGCGTGAAAACCTGTCCAAGTTTCGCCTTCTGCCAAATCTGCTTCACGGTTATCGATGCGTGGGTCAAGATCGCCAAAACTCTCTGCAATCGGCTCGCTACGCTCAAAGTGCATACGCACATGCGGATACAGGGCTTTGGCTTCTTCGACATTGCCTGCTTTGAGTGCGGCGACGAACTTTTCGGTGCCATCAACCAGCTGACCAATCTCCGACTCTACCCAAGCACGATACGCTGCCGTCTCAGCAGACAAATCAGGCTTACCAGCGGCGGCAGTTTCTTGTGCCTGCTCTGTGGCAGCTGGGGTTTCGGCAGTGGCTGCTTGCTTGTCTTGGCAAGCTGTCATAAGTACTGAACAAGCCAATAGTGATAACATAAAATGCTTTGTCATGGTGCAATCCTTATACAATAAAACGACCAAATATCAAGAAATGCTGAGCATCTCCGCAGATATATTATAATAAAAATAACAATCATTATCAATATTATCATCGCATTTTCTTTGATAATTTTATTAAACTGGGATTGATAACGCCAAGCGGTGTTCAGATTTACCAACTTATTCAAATCATGCAAATTCAACGATTACCTAACAAATCGGCAAATGGGCAAATTTAAGTTTTGGTATCATTGTCATAATTGGTGGTGTTGGATAGATTTGATAAATCTGCCAAAAACGGAATGCACTGCCGCCATGCCGTGCAATCTTCGCCACGCTCACAGCGGATATAAAAATCTTCAACCATACAAGCCTGCTGCTCAACGCCATAACGCCAAAACGATTTGTCCGCCTTGAGCCGATAGCGATAACGACGATTAAACAAAGCACGCCAAAACACGCAAATGCCTTGTTGTCTTTGCCAAACATGGGTCAGCTCATGTATGAGCCAAGCTCGATGTGCCAAATTTTTTTGGCAAAAATCATCACACCAATCGCTTGGGTGAAAATAAATATTACCATCAGGAGCGACGGCATAGCCTTTTAGCACCCACCACGCTGTTTTTAGGCGGATATCGTCAAGCACCAACGCCGCACCAAACACACGGCGTGCCATCTGCCGCTCACCAAGGGTTAGGGGGCGAGATTTGGCCTGATGGGTCAAAGGATTATTTAGCATAACAAACCCAAATAAAACCGATTTTAAACAAACAAAGCAAAAGAAATAAAAAGCAAAACAAGCAAAGATAACGCCGTGATGATGACACCATGAATATTGTGCCAAATATTGTGCTAAAATAACACAATCAACCACCAAAACCAAGCCATTATGAAAGCCATCACCAAGCCACTTGCCGAACGCATTCGCCCCACAAAGATTGACGACATCATCGGACAGAGCCACCTTTTGGGCAAAAATGCACCCATTGGCAATATTCTGCGACAAGGCTTTTTGCCATCGATGATCTTGCACGGCTCGGCAGGTATCGGCAAAACCACACTTGCCATGCTACTGGCGGACGCTGTCGGTCGGCCATTTCGTCCGCTGTCTGCCATCAGTAGTGGCGTCAAAGAGCTGCGTGAAGTCATCGGCGGTGATGATGGTTTGTTTCATGAGCCGCCTGTGGTGTTTGTTGATGAGATTCACCGTTTTAATAAAGCCCAACAAGACGCTTTGTTACAAGCCATCGAAACTGGCGAGATTACCTTTATTGGAGCAACCACCGAAAACCCATCGTTTAGCGTCAATAATGCCCTATTGTCTCGCTGTCAGGTGTATAAATTACACCCCCTAAGCCCTGATGAAATCAGTACTTTAGTGCATCGTGCCATCAGCCAAGACAGTTATCTAAATCAAAAACAAATACAAATCAAAGACTTAACTGCCTTAATTGATCTATCCCAAGGCGATGGTCGGCGTGCTTTGAACTTGCTTGAGCTGACTTGTGCCAGCGATGAGCCGATTGTGGTGGATAATGCCAGCGTTACCGCCGTGGCAGGGCAATCACTCGTCCGCTACGACAGAACTGGCGACAATCATTATGACCTGGTCTCAGCGATGATAAAATCGGTGCGTGGCTCGGACGCTGATGCGGCGGTGTATTGGCTGGCCAGAATGCTGGCTGCTGGCGAAGACCCTGCCTTTATTGCACGCCGCTTGGTGATTTTGGCAAGCGAAGACATCGGACTTGCCAACCCCAATGCCCTACTGCTTGCCGATACCGCCTTACGCTCGGTGCAGTCCATCGGCATGCCAGAAGCTCGGATTATCCTAGGGCAAGTGATTATTTATCTTGCCAATAGCCCCAAATCAAACAGCAGCTATAACGCCATCAACCGTGCCTTAAAACTTGCCGAGACCGATCAAGCCGCCGTGCCGCTACACCTACGAAATGGCGTTACCAAGCTCATGCAGGCCGAAGGCTACGGTGCAGGCTACATCTATCCGCACGACTACCCCAACCACTACCACCCACAACAGTATCTGCCTGACAGCCTGCTTGGTGTGCGATTTTATGAATTTGCCGACAACCAAAAAGAGCAGGCAAGTTTTGCCTTTATCAATTGGCTAAAAAGTTAAATGGTTATTTGAATTAAATTAATATTAAATTACTATCAAACCTAATTATCACAAACCCATGCTCACATCTGCTCACGCCGCCACGCTCATCAAGCCATATTCGCAAATCAAAGATCTCAAGCGATATTGCCCTGAGCAGCTGGACGCCATCAAAGCTGCCCACAAATCCGCTTGGCAGGATTTTAAGGCATTTAATTTGGCAGTGCTTGACAAATTGCCACACGATTTTGCCCCACCGCACATCGAAAAATGGTGCAACGGCTGGGAGATTCGTCGCCACTTTTTTGCTTATTATAAATATGAGCGTTATTTGGCAAATGCACCCATCATCAGCATCATCGTCAATCCCAAGCGGCTGATTGTCAGCCTAGATTGGCACAGCTACCGACAGGACAGCTCATCAAGCACGCTGCCCATGTACCAAAACTGGCTTGATGCCATCGATGCCAGCCAATTTGCCGACTGCTATTATTGGCACAGCAGCACCTTGATGAGTGTGCCTGATGAAGCGGCATTTTTGCCAATATCGCAGCTGGCTGATGATATGCTAAACTTGGACGGTCATTATCGCTTGGGCAAATTTATCCGTGCTGACGAGCTGGATAAATTTACAGACAGTCATGGCAAAGATGGCGATGCTTTAGTCTGCTGGGTGGTCGATACCATCAATCAGCTGGCGGTAGCGTACGAAACTTGCCATCAAGATTAATTTTTTGATGGCTCTTTATAAAATAAAATCCACCCCCATTCAACATAACAAACCACCAACGAGATACGATTATGGCACTCAATACCATTCCTGAAATCATCGAAGACATCAAAGCAGGCAAAATGGTCATCTTAATGGACGATGAAGACCGTGAAAATGAAGGCGATCTGATCATGGCAGCAAACCACATCACGCCTGATGCAATCAATTTTATGATTACGCACGCTCGTGGTTTGGTGTGCCTGACCTTGAGCGAAGATCGCTGCCGACAGCTCAATCTGCCACTGATGAGCGACAAAAACGGTGCCAAATTCAGCACCAATTTCACCCTGTCCATCGAAGCTGCCGAAGGCGTAACCACTGGCATTTCAGCGTCTGATCGTGCCACAACCATTCGTGCGGCAGTGGCGGCCAACGCCCAGCCGTCCGACATCGTGCAGCCGGGGCATATTTTTCCCATCATGGCAAAAAAAGGCGGCGTACTGCACCGAGCAGGTCATACCGAAGCAGGCTGCGACTTGGCAAGACTGGCAGGGCTTGAGCCAGCGTCGGTGATTGTTGAGATTATCAAGCCTGATGGCGAGATGGCACGCCGTGATGATTTGGAAATTTTTGCCAAAGAACACGGCATCAAAATCGGCACCATCGCCGATTTGATCCAATATCGCATGGCAACTGAGCAGACGGTCAGCGAGATTGAGCATTTTACCGTGCAGACCGAGCATGGCGAATTTACCGCTTACCGCTTTAGCGAATTTGGCTCAGACGATACGCATTTGGCTTTTGTCAAAGGGCAAGCGACAGGCGGCATCAGCACCGTGCGTGTACACAGTTTTTCACCGATGAAAGACTTGTTCGGCATTCACACTGGCGGCAGCCGCTGGAGTATCCAGCATGCCTTGGCCGAGCTTGCCACTGCCGAGCATGGCGTGCTGGTGTGGATCGGTCATGGCGATGAGATGGGTCTGTCTGATGCCTTTGATGCCCTAAAAAATCAGCAGCCAAGCCAACCTAGCCGCCGAGCCCCTTATCAGACCATCGGTGTCGGTGCTCAGATTTTAAAATATTTGGGCGTCAAAGACATGCGTCTGCTATCTAGCCCTGTCAAGTTCAACGCCTTATCTGGCTTTGGTCTGAATGTCGTTGAGACCGTGGATAAGTGATTGACCATTCAACCACTTGGAAAATTAATCATTTGGCAATGTATCTTTGGTCATTTAACAATACAAATAACCTTACACCCACGACAGTAAGACAGGCTGGCGTAAGGTTACTCACACAAGCCCAACTTAAGTTACAGGATTATAAAGCACATCAAACGCCCAAGTTCGTATAATAAACCATGAGCTGATGATTTGATTATCAAGCATCAAGCGATTTTTAATCAGATTTTAAATGTTAAATTTTAAATATTAAATCAAATGTCAGATAACTGACTGGGAGAAAAACGATGATTTGGGCATTGATTGTGGGTTTGGTTGTGGGTTTATTGGCACGAGCCATCAAGCCGGGTGCTGATAGCATGGGCTGGATTTTGACCATTATTTTGGGTATTGCTGGGGCTTATGTGGGAGCATTTTTGGCAAACTTTATCGGCGTCAATGCCGAATCAGGCTTTAGCTACCTGATTTTTTCGGTGATTGGGGCGATGATTATTCTGTTTGTCTATGAGCTACTGGCAGGCAAGCGTTCCTAATGCCATTTGTAAGCGTCATCTGTGATGGATTTGTCATTATTAATGATAGCTAATAAAAATCATCAATAAAAGCACTTTTTGGGTGCTTTTATTTTTGCCTTTACTTGTGTTTTTATCGATACAGACTTTTATCAAATCGCCATCGCATCATTTACAAAATAAAATTTGCTTGTTATGATATTTGTTATCATAATAAATCATGATATTCAATCCAACATCATCAACATCTGAGAGCATCATGAGGCTAACCAATTATAGCGATTTTGCCCTGCGATCTTTGATATACTTAGCTGTCAAACCACAAGCCACCGAATTTGTCAATATTGCCGACATCGCCAACAGCTACAACATCTCAAAAAGCCACCTGACCAAAATCATTCATCAGCTGGGTAAACTGGGCTATATCGACACCTTGCGTGGCAAAAATGGTGGCATTCGCCTTGCCATGCGACCACGAGACATTAACATTGGGCAGCTGATTCGCCACACCGAGAACGATTTTAGCTTGGTGGAGTGCTTTGAAGAAATCAACAGCGAACGCAAAATCGATCACCCTGCCATCATTCCCACGGTCAATTTTGACACCGCCAGCACCCAGCACTGCATCATCGCCCCTGCTTGCACCCTAAAAGCCGCCATCGCCGAAGCCACGCAGGCATTTATTGCGGTGTTAGATCGCTACACTTTGGAAGATTTTTTAAAAAATAAAGGCGAGCTGTTTGAGTTGTTGCAATAATTCACCAAGCCAACCGCTGCCAAAACTGTTGCCAAATTTGTCCAAACAACCGCCGTTTTGGCAAAAATTTTGATCTTTATCATCAATTTGACCAAAAAATCAGCAAACTTTCCCTTTTGTTAAGCAATCATCACTTGATTTTTACCAGTTATGTAGTAAAATTGTCCCTATAAAGATACATTTAAAATATATCTTTTCAATTTCAACAGTCAATTTGACTAAAATCACCTGATTATCCCCAATCCAGCCAAAGGAGCAAGAGATGGGAAATTATAAAAAATATTGGTGTTGGCTTGTCGGTACGCTGATTGTTGCCTTCACCCTACTCGGCTGGGGCGGTGTCGAAGTTTATCGCAACGCTCCACCAATTCCAAATCAATTCGTCAGTGCCAATGGCGATGTCATCATGACCAAAGAGCAAATCCTAGATGGTCAATCCGCTTGGCAAACCACTGGCGGTATGCAATTGGGTTCAATCTTAGGTCACGGTGCATATCAAGCCCCTGACTGGACTGCCGACTGGCTGCATCGTGAGCTGGTGGCTTATCAAAATATCAAAGCCCAAGCCCTGTACGGCAAAGAGTTTGACGCATTGAGTGCCAGCGAACAAGCAGGCATCAATGACGAGATGAAAAAAGAATACCGCAACAGTGCCGACAATGGCACAGACAGCGTGGTCTTGTCCGACACTCGTATTCAAGCAATCCAAACCGTCGCCCCTTATTACATCGATTTGTATGGCGATTCACCAGAATTGGCAAGTTCTCGTGAAAGTTTTGCAATGAAAAATAACACCTTGCCTGACTTGACCGCACGAGAACGCTTGAGCGACTTTTTCTTTTGGACCAGCTGGATTGCTTCGGCTGAACGCCCAAATACCGATGCGACATTTACCAACAACTGGCCACATGAGCCATTGATTGACAATGTGCCAACGGCAGAAAATATCATTTGGTCAATCGCTTCGGTGGTGTTCTTAATCGCTGGTGTGGGTCTGATGATCTGGATGTGGGCATTTAGCAAGTCTGAAGAAGAACACATTACCGCACCTGCTGCCGATCCTTTGACCAAACTTAGCCTGACCCCTTCTCAAAAAGCACTGGGCAAATATGGTCTATTGGTCGCTGCTTTGTTCGTGGCACAGGTCTTTGTCGCTGGTGTGGTCGCTCACTACACGGTCGAAGGTCAGACTTTCTACGGCATTCAGCTGTCTGATTATTTGCCATATTCGCTGCTGCGTACTTGGCACATTCAGCTGGCACTGTTCTGGATTGCCACGGCGTTTTTGGCGGCAGGTCTGTTCCTTACCCCAATTATCAATGGCGGCAAAGATCCAAAATTCCAAAAACTGGGCGTGGACATTCTATGGGTTGCCCTAATCATCGTCTGCGTTGGTTCGTTTATCTCACAATATCTTGCCATTGCTCAAGTATTGCCTGCCAATCTTAACTTCTGGTTCGGCCATCAAGGTTATGAATATGTTGATTTGGGTCGTTTCTGGCAGATTCTAAAATGGGTCGGTGTGTTGATTTGGCTGGTGCTGATGACTCGTGGTTGGGTGCATGGCTTTAAACAGCGTGGCGACAAAAACCTACTTGCCATCTTTGTGGCGTCAGTGGTCTGTGTAGGCTTGTTCTACGGCTCAGGTCTGTTCTACGGCGAACGCACCAACATCGCCATCATGGAATACTGGCGTTGGTGGGTGGTGCATCTGTGGGTTGAAGGTTTCTTTGAAGTCTTTGCCACCGCATCATTTGCCTTTATTTTCTATAACTTAGGCTTGGTCAGCTACCGCACAGCGACAGCGTCGGCGATTGCATCGGCAGCTTTGTTCCTAGTTGGCGGTATCCCCGGCACATTCCACCACTTGTACTTTACAGGTACTACCACGCCAATCATGGCAATGGGTGCATCATTCTCTGCCCTAGAAGTCGTGCCTTTGGTGGTATTGGGCTACGAAGGTTATGAGCATTGGTCAAAACAGCACCAAGCCCCTTGGATGCAAAAACTCAAATGGCCAATCCTATTTTTCACCGCTGTGGCGTTTTGGAATATGATGGGTGCTGGTGTGTTCGGCTTTATGATTAACCCACCAATCTCGCTATTCTACCTACAAGGTCTAAACACCACCGCAGTCCACGCACACGCAGCCTTGTTCGGTGTCTATGGTTTCTTGGCACTTGGCTTTGTCCTGCTTATCGTTCGCTATCTGCGTCCAAACCATGCCTTTGATGATGGCTGGATGAAAGTGGGCTTTTGGGCATTGAACGCAGGTCTGGTGCTGATGATTTCTACCAGCTTGCTGCCAATTGGTATCTACCAAGCTCATGCAGCGATGACCGAAGGCTTATGGTATGCTCGCAGCGAAGGCTTTATGCAACAAGGTTTCCTTGAGACGCTGCGTTGGGTGCGTACCTTTGGCGATGTGGTCTTTATCACAGGTGCAGTAACGGTTTCATGGCAGATTGTCAAACTGACCTTTGCCAAATCTGACAACTAATCTCGTCTGTCCATCCAAGCACCGCCCAAGATTTTGGGCGGTGTTTTTCTTGACTGTCTTTTTTTGTTATAATCAAGACAAATGCACACAAGGAGATAAACTATGGCGGATATTCAACCCAAAGGCATTGCCGATATGAACGATGATGAGCTATGGCAATGGTGGTGTGAGCTAGATGATAAATGGCAGTTTTTGCTTTTACAAAATGTCTGGCTTCCCCTTGGTTGGGATCATAAGCCCTATGACAAATCAATTGATTATCGAGCAGATTTTGATTGGCTAGATAAATCTGTCGTTTGGGATCATTTAAAGTATCTGACGCAATTAACTGAGCTTTATGTGTCACTAAACGGAAGTAAAATTACAGATATTTCTGTGTTGCGAAATTTTACGCAATTAACTCTCCTTAATTTAAGTTATAACCAAATCACCGATATTTCTGTGTTACAGAATTTAACAAAATTAACTGAACTTTATTTGCAAGGTAACCAAATTACCGATATTTCCGCTTTACAACATTTGACGCAGTTGAACAGGCTCTGGCTAGGTTGTTATCCCAATTTAGGCTGGCAAAATAACCAAATCACCGACATTTCTGCTTTACAACATTTGACGCAGTTGACCGATCTTGATTTAGGTTACAATCAAATCACCGATATTTCTGTGTTACAGAATTTAACGCAGTTGACCGATCTTGATTTAGGTTACAATCAAATCACCGACATTTCCAAATTACAAGGTTTAGCGAATTTAGAAAACCTTTGTTTGGGCGATAGCCACATTGCAGATATTTCTGTTTTGCAAAATTTAACGCAATTAGATTGGCTTGATTTGAACAATAACCAAATCACAGATATTTCCAAATTACAAAGTTTGGTGAATTTAAAACGTCTCTACTTAAATAACAACCCAATCCCGCCAGAGCAGGTTGATTGGCTCAGAGAACAATTACCAAATTGTGATATTGATTTTTGAGTAAACATAAGCACCGAAGCGATTTTTGAGAATATCAGCGAGCATATCGCCGCCGAGCTATCCTGTGCCACAGACAGCATCTATGTGGCGGTGGCATGGTTTACCAATGCCAGATTGTTTGAGATTTTATTAGCCAAAGCCAAACAGGGCATCACCGTCAAGCTTATCTTGTCAAATGATAAGATTAACCGCCGTGCCAGACTTGACCATGACAGACTGCTATCGGCAGGTGGTGCGGTGCATTGGTTCGGCGATGGCGACACCAATCTGATGCACAATAAATTTTGTGTCATTGACAAGCACACCGTCATCACAGGCTCGTATAACTGGAGCATCAAAGCCGAGTCAAACCACGAAAACATCACCATCAGCCGTGATGACATCTTGGCAAAAGCCTTTGTGGCACAGTTTTATAAAATCATCGGACAAACGCCCAATACAGCCGCCCAAGATGATGCCCTGCCCATCGCCAATATCATCAAGCGTCTGCAGATTCTCAAAAACTATGTGGCACTAGAAGACCTAGACGACATCAGCCGAGAAAACCACAAGCTAAAAACCTACAACCACGATGCGGACATCGCCGAAATCGTGCGTGCCATCGGTGAGCGGCAGTTTGGCGTGGCGATTGAGCGGATTGATGATTTTATCAAAAAATATCACAGCATCAGCGTCTATCAAGATGCCAATGTGGTGGCACTCAAGCTAGAAATCCGCCTGTTGGAGCATGAAATCACGCTGTACGACGACGAACGCACCGAGCTAGAAAAACTGCTGGCGGACTTTAACCATCGTCACAGCATGGAGCTGGGGGATTTGATTGCTGAAATTTTGGCGATGAATAAACAGCTTGCCAAACTACAAAAAAACGAGCAAGCCTACAAGGAAGCCTGCCAAGACGAAAAAGAATACCACGAAACATGGGACGAACAAAAAACCAAAGTCCGCCATGAGCTAACCAATGACCAAAAACAACAGCTCAAAAAGAGCTATAAAAAAGCATCTCAGCTGTGCCACCCTGACCGTGTACCCGAAGAACAAAAAGCACTGGCAGAGCAGGTGTTTTCTGATTTGCGTCAAGCCTATGAAGAAAATGATCTGGCAAGGGTTACAAAGATTTTGGCTGACCTTGAAAAAGGCGTGTTCAAATCACGCAGCCAAACCGTCACCCAGATTGATAAGCTCAAAATCACCAAACAACAGCTGAATCACAAGCTTAGCCAGTTAATTCAAAGCATCAACGAAATCAAACAAAGCTCAAGTTATCAAACTGTGGTGGCGATTGATGATTGGGATAATTATTTTTATGAACAAAAACAACAACTTAGTCAAGAAAAACAGCGACTGCACGCATTGATTATCAGCCTAACATCACCTGATAATTTGTCTGATAATAGCAATAAAACTGGAGGCGATTTAGAAGATTTAGAAGAAAATCCAAACCAAACACCCAATCCGCCCCTAGCGGACGACTTGCCCAGTAACCAAGTCCATGATGCAGCTGGGCTGGACAAATCCCAAGCCGACAGCGTCCAGATACGCCAGCCGATGACCAAAATATTTAACCGCCTGCGTCAAATTTTTGGCAGGTAATTGCCCTGATGGGTTGCAGCTGGTTGAAACCAAAAAACCATAAGGATTGGCGTCTGATACCAAGTTTTGGCACAGTTTTTGTAAGATGGGGTGTGGCGTGATACGCACCGCCAGCGTCCCAAAGTCGCCAGTCAAAATGCGTGGCAGCTTATCCTTTGCCACAGGCACAAGCCAAGTTATCGCTCGCTGATGCTCTTGGACAAAGTGCAGTGATTGACTCTGAATGTGCTGAAGGTATCGTTGGGCGGTTTCATGTGAAACATCGGCAAACAGTGGCAATAATCGCTCGGCAGTATCGGTCAGGACAATCAAACCCTTGCCCAAATTGCGGTTTTTTAGGGCGACAATTTGGGATAATGCCACTTCATCAAAGGCATCACAGCCGATGCCCCACACGCTTTCACTGGGATAAGCCAGCACGCCGCCTTGTTTTAGATAATCGGCAGTGGCAGGCAACTCATCTGGTGTAAAAATCAGCTTAGACTTTGGCATAGCGTCCACCGCTTTGGGCAATCAGCCCCAAAATCTCAAGCTCCATCAAGCCCGCCAAGATGGTGGCGACATCGCTTTGACTTGCTGCCACCAAACTGTCCAAATCACATGGTTTATCTAGGCAAGCATACAGCTTTGACAGATGTTCAGGTACAAAAGGCGTTTGGTTTGTATTTGTGGCGGTGGCTGCGTGCGTATCCGCCAAAGGCTGTGATGGCTGCGACTGGGTAAATGCTGGCTCAGCCGTTGCCGACATTTCGCCATAAACTGACAAGCCTTCGCCAAAATGCTTGGGTAAAGCGTTAAAAAACTCGGCACTTTGACGGCTTAAATCTTCCAAAATCTGATTGGGGTGGTACACCAAAGTCGCCCCTTCACGAATCAAATGGTGGCAGCCTTCGGCATTTTGATTATTGATATGACTTGGTATAGCAAAAACCTGCTTGCCCTGCTCGGCAGACAGCCGTGCGGTAATCAGTGAGCCACTTTGTAGGGCAGCTTCTGTCACCACCGTCGCCAATGACAGCCCAGCCACCAAGCGATTACGCCTAGGAAAAGTATGCTTACTGGCTGGCGTCGCTGGCAACAGCTCAGTAATCAAGCAGCCGCCATCTTGGACAATCTGAGCAAACAGTGCATTGTGATTGCGTGGATAACAAACATCGATGCCTGTTCCCATCACGCCCACCGTGTGGCCTGCCATGCTCGGCAACTGTGCCAACGCCCCCAAATGTGCCTGCCGATCCACACCCTGTGCCAAGCCGCTGGTAATTGTATAGCCTGACTGCACCAGATATTGTGCCAAATCAAAAGTGATTTTTTCGGCATCAGGGGTGGGGTTTCGGCTGCCGACGATGGCAATTTGCCGATCGCTCAGCCTTTGAACATTGCCACGATAAAACAGCACTGGCGGCGGATCGTAAATGTCGTTCAGCATTGGTGGATAATTGTCATCACCAAAAAAACACATCTCATAGCTACCGATGGCAGTTTCACGAGTAACCTTATCAATAAAAGCCAGCACATCGGCGACATCTTGCCAACGCTTGATGTGTGCAGCATGAATCGCCAAATTTTTCCACAGCGACCCGTCAGCCGTCAGTGCTACCTGTGCATCACCGCAGTGCTTGATTAATTTATAATAAGAAATCAGCGAAGTGTTGGTCACATACCAAAGTGCCAACACTGACTGCTTGGCGGATAATGATGAATAAGCCATCACTTAGCGTGCGATAATGTGCTGCTCAATCAATGCCGCCACAGCTTTGGCGTCATTTGGGACGACGGTAACATACTGCGGCTTATTCTCAAGTCCCACAGTATGCTCAGGTCTTGGTAGTGGCACATCACCGACCGCCAAAGCGATGGTTTCTTCAAATTTGGCAGGCAATGCCGTCTCCGCCACCAAAATATATTCGCCAGCGTTTTGGACTTCCTGAGCCACCTTGACGCCATCGGCGGTGTGCGGATCGATGAGTCGTTGGGTTTCGTCATAGACTTTTTTGATGGTATTTAGGCGGTCTTGGTGTGTGGATTTGCCAGCGACAAAGCCAAATCTGTCCGCCACCGTCGCCAATTTGTCCGACAAATCAAAACCCTGCCCATTTTTGACATCATTGAACAATTTCGCCACTTGCTCACTGTCTTTATTTAATAATAAAAAGACAAATCGCTCAAAGTTTGACGCCTTTGAAATGTCCATCGATGGGCTAGAAGTTACATAAGTTTCGCTGGATTTGCGTGGGGTGTATTTGCCAGTGTTAAAAAACTCGTTTAACACATCGTTTTCGTTAGTCGCCACGATTAAGCGAGCAATCGGCAAGCCCATTTCTCTGGCGATATGTCCAGCACAGACATTGCCAAAATTGCCAGACGGCACACAAAAGCTCACCTGTTGTGAATTGTCCGTCGTCGCTGCAAAATATCCCTTAAAATAATAGACAATCTGTGCCAAAATACGACCCCAGTTGATCGAATTGACCGTGCCAAGGCTGTATTTTGCCTTAAATGCCGCATCTTCTTGCAAGGCTTTAACAATATCTTGGCAATCGTCAAACATACCTTCGACAGCGATATTGTGAATATTGGCATCGTCTAGGCTGTACATTTGGGCGCGCTGAAAAGCACTCATTTTGCCATTTGGCGACATCATAAACACTTCAATATTTTGTTTGCCACGCAGTGCATATTCGGCAGCACTGCCTGTATCGCCGCTGGTGGCACCGATGATGGTTAAGCGTTCATTTTTTTGTTTTAGGACATATTCAAAGGCATTACCCAAAAACTGCATCGCCACATCTTTAAAGGCAAGCGTTGGGCCATTGGACAGCTCAAGCAAAGACAAATTGTCATACAGCTTGGTTACTGGGATAATTTCATCGCTACCAAAGGCTTGTTTTGTGTAGGTTTTCTTAATAATTTCACGCAAATCATCGGCAGGAATGTCGGTAGCAAATAATGACATAATCTCAAAAGCCAGCTCAGTATAGCTCAGTTTACGCCAGCGATTCAGCGTATCGCCATCGATATGCGGATAGCTTTCGGGCAACATCAAGCCACCATCTGGTGCCAAACCCATCAAAAGAACATCGCTAAATGACATCGGTGCTGTCTGCCCACGAGTGCTAATATATTTCATAATTTTTCCCAAATTAACAGATTTTCACATAAATAAATTGTAGCATAATTTGACCAAAATTCGTTAAGACTTTTGGCAATATTTTTATAAAATCATCAAAGCCAAAACCATCATCACGGACAATAATCACACAGCCCAGCCAAACTTAACCAACCAAACTGGCTGACAACCAAAATCAATCATATCCACGATTTTGGATACTTTTACCGCTTTTGTAACACCGCATAATAAAAACCATCGCCGTCGTCTTTTGACAGCGGCAGGCATTGATAGCCCACAGATTGCTTGATTTGATTTGGCAAAGTCAAAGTAAAATCCACCGCCGCAGCATCAGGCATTTTTGCCAAAAAATTCTCAATCTGTATGGCATTTTCTGCCTTAAGCAGCGAGCAAGTAACATACAGTAGATGGCCGCCCACCGCCAGATTTTTCCATAAATTTTGCAAAATCTCAGCTTGCAATTCAACCGTCTGCTGGACATCGTCTTTTGTCCGCAAAAGAGCAATATCAGGGTGTCGACGAATCACCCCTGTGGCGGTGCAAGGTGCATCAAGCACAATCACATCAAAGGGTGCGTCCGCTTGATAAGTTGTACCATCGGCACAAATCACATCTGCCATGTCAGCCACTTGTGATCTTGACAAATTATCATGCACTCGCTTAAGTCGCTCGCTGTCGCTATCAAGGGCGGTGATATGTTCCACATGAAACACGCCACTTGTCGCCAACTCTAGCACTTGGGTCAATTTCCCACCGGGGGCAGTGCAAGCGTCCAACATTCTAAAATTTTTGGGCGGATTTACCGATTTTAATAAATGCCCCAAAATCTGTGCATGGCGATCTTGTACGCTGGCATGACCCTGTAAAAAGTTTGGCAGGTTTTTGATTTTTATTGCGTCTTTTAATAATATGCCATGCTCATCACTCACACCAAGTGGCACAACTTCAAAATCAACATTAAAATTATTTAGTAAAACTAAATAATTATCCAAAGTGGTAAACTTGACATTGGTTCGCAAAAATATCGGTGCAGGCTGTCTTAAAGAAGTACCCAGCTCATCATAAACCATTGGCCAATCTTGCTTGAGTTCTTTGGCAAGCCAATTGGGCAGGCTGTGATTTTTTTGTACTTTTTTGCGGTATTTGCCGGCCGATTTTTGCACTTTTCGCAAAATGGCATTTACCAAGCCTGTGCCGTAGTCCTTATTAAGCTCTTTGAGCGCATTAACCGTATCATTAATCGCCGCATATTCTGCCGTATTCATATAAAGTAGCTGATACAGACCGATGTGTAATGCCGCCAAAACACCTTTATCCGAAACTGGTCTTTCAATCAGACTGTCGGTAATTCGTGCCAACGCCCACCACTGGCGTAATGTCCCCAAAAGCATCTCATGCACAAAACCACGGTTATTATCACCAACAGACACAAGCAAAGGCTCAAGGTGTGATGATAATGACTTGCCGTTTAGTATTTCTTCAATAACTAAGATAACTTTAGCACGAACAGATAGCGTTTTATTGTTAAGTTTATTAAAATTATCAGACATTTGTTATCATCTCAAAAATATCGCCATCATTAACTTTATCTGAATTGGCAATTTGTTCTGCATTTAAAGGTTTGCCGCCCGGCCATTGTAAACTGGTCAGATTAATCAAATGCTGTATGCCATCATCAGATGTTCCACATGAAACCAAAATGGCATTTTTGCCCACGCTAACAACTTTACCAGCAGATTCACAAGTTGTCTGATCTGCCTTGATGAGCTTGGCAGAAATAACTTTAATTCGCTCACCATTTAGATGAGAAAATGCATTGACCGCACGGATTTGACGATGAATGAAATACGCATCATTTTGCCAATCGATCTGACCGTCTTGGGTGTGGATTTTTTCGGCATAGTTGGCTTGACTGTCGTCTTGGACTTCTGCCATCGCTTGATATTTTGGCAAATCCTGCAAAACCGCAACAATCGCATCTGCACCCAAATCGGCCAATTTATCATGTAAAGTTACCGTCGTGTCCGTTTCGTCAATTGGGCATGCTACCTTATACAGCATGTCGCCAGTATCCAGCCCTTGAGCCATCTGCATGATGGTAATGCCAGTCTCAGTATCGCCTGAGAGTATCGCACGATGAATCGGCGCCGCTCCCCGCCATCTTGGTAGTAGCGAACCATGGATATTAAGACAGCCAAATGTCGGTGTATTTAGTACACCCAATGGCAAAATCAAGCCGTATGCCGCCACAACCATCACATCAGGGCGGTATTTTGCCAATGTTTCACGTGAAAACTTACCGCCAGTGCCATCGTCTGGCTCATATTTTAGGCTAAAGCTGACAGGCTGCTCCACAGGAATATCGTGTGCCAGTGCTACTTGTTTTACTGCTGAAGCGGTAAGCTTTTGTCCCCTGCCAGACTTGCGATCAGGCTGAGTATAGACAGCGACAATCTCGATATTTAGCTCAGATTGCATGGCGATTAATCGTTGTAAGCTGACGGCAGCAAATTCTGGTGTGCCAGCAAAGACCACTCGCAATTTGCCATTTTGGTTGCTTTGATTATTTTGTGATATTGTCATAATTGACCTTTTATGTAGTTTTTCTAATTTATAAAAACATATAGTAAAATTAAAATTATCAAATATTAATAAACTATTATATTTTAAATATGATAATTTTTAACCTTATAATTATTTATTTTATTTAAATAATTATAAATAAAAACCTGCTTTGGCAAGTGTCTCTTCGGTGATGTTGGTGGCTGATTTGGCATCTTTTTGACCAAGCAATAACCGCTCTAGGTATCTGGCAACCAAATCCACTTCAATATTTACCAACGCCCCCACCGACCAATGCCGAGCAATATTGGTGCGTTCGGCGGTATGTGGAATGATGTTTAAGCAAACCAAATTTTGCTCAGGCTTGATGGCGTTGGTTGTCAAGCTGATGCCGTCCACCGTGATTGAGCCTTTGTCCGCTGTATAACGCATCAACTCGGCTGGGATTTTGATCTCGATATAAATTGAGCGAGCATCTTTGGCGATGTGCTGCACCACACCCACACCATCAACATGACCTGCCACAATATGTCCGCCAAAGCGTGTGGTTGGTAGCATGGCCTTTTCCAGATTGATGGTGTCGCCAACTCGCCACTGATGCAGGGTAGACTTGCTCAAAGTTTCACGGGAAACATCGACCGCATAGGTTTGATTGCCGATTGATACCACCGTCAAACAAATGCCATTTGATGCAATAGAATCGCCCAGCTGAACATCACCAAAATCCATATCTGGTGCATAAATCACCAATTGCACATCACCACCGACTTGATTAATCGCCTTGATAGTGCCAGTGATCTCAATAATTCCTGTAAACATCACAGCTCTCCGATATTTGTGGATAACTTAACTTGTTATCAAAATCTATTTTGGTGTGATAATCAAAAACACAAGTTATCCACAAGCTAAAATTTTAAAATTTTTATGACTTCACTTACTTAAAAAGTAAATAAAAATCAATCAGTTATGTATAAATTATTGCTAAAATTTATCGTGATTTCATCAGTTATCCACAAGCTAAAATTTATCATTATCACAAAATTTTCAGAATTTTTTATTAAAATCAGTCTGTGGATAACTGCTTTATCTCTAAATTTTATTACACGATTTATTAAGCTAATTTATGATAAATTAGGCGAATGTCTTGGTCAATTCTATCGACAGCGTGTAGCGCAAAACGGTACTGATCGCACAACTGCTCAAGCTGACAGCCAAACATCGGCTGTGCTGTCGCCCCCAAAATACACGGTGCTTGATAAACAATCAATTCATCGACCAATCCAGCGGCGACAAATGCCCCAGACAGCCTGCTGCCTGCTTCGACCAACACATCGTAGCACTGGTATTGATGAACCAAAGTCGCCAAAAGACTCGCCAAATCATCTCGCCAAAGCAGTGTATTGGCATTTTGGCACACTTGATAATCATCACCCAACTGAAGGCGACAGCTGCGATCGACAACGACAATTTTTGGCATGGGGATTTGTTCGCTGGCGATGCCCAAGCGACTGCTACGCACCGTTAAGGCAGGGTTGTCAGCGATAATCGTGCCAGAGCCTGTGATGATGGCGGCACTTTTGGCACGCAGCTGCTGCACATCTTCTCTGGCACCGCTGCCAGTAATCCACTTGGACTCACCAGACGCCATGGCAGTGCGGCCGTCCAAACTGCCAGCGACTTTTAGGCGGACATAAGGCATACCTGTTGCCATCGCCTTTAAAAACCCACGATTTAGCTGCACGGCCTCAAACTCACAAACACCTGTAACAACTTCTATGCCGGCAGCTTGCAATTTTTTGACGCCATTGCCAGCAACTTTGGGGTTGGTATCTAGGCTTGCAATCACCACACGAGCCACTTTGGCATCAATCAGCGCATCGGCACAAGGCGGCGTGCGTCCAGTGTGGCTGCATGGCTCAAGCGTCACATAGGCTGTTGCTCCAGTGGTGTCAAAGCCTTGATTGTTAGCAGCACGCAAGGCAAATCTCTCAGCGTGCGGCTCGCCAGCCTTGGGGTGGTAGCCTGTGCCGATGATTTGCCCATCTTTGACCAATACGCAGCCGACTGCAGGATTTGGGCGAGTGGTAAAAATGCCCTTTTTGGCTTCATCAATCGCCAACATCATAAAATAAACATCTTGCGATGATGAGAACTTGGATAAGTTCATGAAATTTCACCATTTTTTGGCAGATTAATCTTGTCCAATTCCTCTTGAAACTGGCTGATATCCTGAAAATCTCGATAAATGCTGGCAAAGCGAACATAAGCCACATCGTCCAACGCCTTAAGCTCACTCATCACAATCTCACCCAGCACCTTACTTGCCACCTCTCGCTCACCCAGCTTACGCAGAGCCTGCTCAATGTGGTTGATGCTAATTTCTATCTCATCGGCACTGATGGGGCGTTTTTGTAGTGGTAGAGCAATCGAACGGCGTAATTTGTTCTGGTCATAAGGCTCAATGCGTCCACTGGCTTTGATGATGCGTGGCATGACCACCTCACACACCTCAAAAGTGGTAAAACGCTCACCGCACGCCATGCACTGACGGCGACGGCGTACCTGGGCACCCGCCGCTGCCAATCGAGAATCCATGACCTTGGTATCATCTGCATTACAAAAAGGGCAGTGCATTGCCACTCCTTTTAATTTTGATTATTTAGAAAAATGTTAAAAATACAAAAATCTGAACTTTTTATTTGATTTTTGATTATTTAGACAATGATGATAATTTTACTAAATTAACTAACAATTTAATAAAGTAAAATTCATTACTTGCCAATACAAAAACTTGAGAAAATTTTCCCCAAAAGCTCATCGGCACTCAGCTGCCCTGTAATCTCACCCAAAGACTGTTGGGCCTGTCTTAGGCTTTCTGCTACCAACTCACCTGCGTGATAATAAGTCAGCTGCTCGTGAGCTTGCATGGCGTGTTGCTTAGCACGCTTTAGTGCATCGATGTGGCGAGTACGGGCAATCAAACTGTTTTCAGGTGGGTGAAAGCCCGCTTTATCACTCAAAACCTGCACCAGTTTATCGATGCCTTCTGTGGTTTCACATGAAACATGAACAACGGTAGGCAATGTATCAGTTTTACATGAAACTGTATCAACAGGCTTACCCGTCAATAAATCGCATTTATTTGCCACCATAATCAGCTTTTGCTGCATCATCTCGGACAAATCCACCGCCAATTCATCAGCAAACAATTCATGAGCCAGTGCCACAGGGTCAGACTCTGCAGTCACATCATAAACCATCAGCAGCACATCGGCTTTATTAATCGCATCAAATGCACGCTGAATGCCGATTTGCTCTACCTTGTCGGCAGTTTGTCGCAGTCCTGCGGTATCCGTCAAATGCACGGTCAAGCCGCCCAGCACCAGCGTTTCTTCTAGCGTATCACGAGTGGTACCAGCGATGTCGGTAACGATGGCCCTGTCCGTGCCAGACAGTCGGTTGAGCAGACTGGATTTGCCAGCATTGGGCTTGCCTGCCAGCACCACATGCACGCCATCACGCAAGAGCTGACCTTGCTTGGCAGTTGCCAAAATATCATCAATACCTGATAGAATATGATTTAATTTATTCTCAATCACACCATCGGACAAAAAATCCACATCTTCTTCATCAGGAAAATCGATTGCTGCTTCAACATACAGTCGCAAATGGGTCAGATTATCAGATAACTGATTGATTTTATTGGAAAATTCGCCAGTCAATGAGCGGATTGCACTGCTGGCTTGTGCTACCGAAGTGGCAGCAATGGCGTCGCTGATTGCTTCGGCTTGCACCAAATCAATCTTATCATTTTCAAAAGCACGATACGAAAATTCGCCTGCTGTCGCCTGCCGAGCCCCCAGCTCAAACGCACGAGCCAGCAGCATATTTTGCAGCACCATGCCGCCATGCCCCTGCAGCTCAACCACATCTTCGCCAGTGAACGAATGCGGTGCTTGAAAATAAATCACCACCCCTTCGTCAATAATGGCATCTTGGCCATAAAAACCGCTAAAGTGTGCCTTTCGTGGCGTCAAGAAATCACGCCGTGTGATGGCACAGCCAATTTGATAGGCATGCTTACCTGACAGGCGAATCACACCGACACCGCCTTGACCAATCGGCGTAGCAATGGCGGCAATGGTCGGCTGCTGAGAAAGTATTGTCATAATTTTGATAAAATTTGCAAAAATTAACCTTTTATTCTATCATTTTTAAATGAATAATTGCCAACAAAAAAAATCCCACAGTTGCTAGAACTGCGGGATTTTTATCATTAAGAGCAATTAATTGGCTTGTCGTGCTTGCATTTCACGCTCGACACGCTTATTGACCAAATGCTGATGCGTCATGCTAAACAGGTTGTTTACCGTCCAGTACAGCACCAAACCTGCTGGGAACCACAGCATAAAGATCGAAAATACCACTGGCAAAATTTTCATCATTTTGGCCTGCATCGGATCGGTCGGTTGTGGGTTAAGCATTTGTTGGACAAACATCGTAGCACCCATAAAAATCGGCAAAATAAACCAAGGATCCATCGCTGACAAGTCGGTAATCCACAATATCCAGGGGGCATGACGCAGCTCAATGGATTCAACCAATACCCAGTACAAAGATAAGAAAATCGGCATCTGAATCAAAATCGGCAAGCAGCCTGCCATCGGATTGACTTTTTCGTCACGATAAATCTGCATCATCTCTTGGCTCATTGCCATGCGATCATCGCCGTGTTTGTCTTTAAGTGCTTGCAATTTTGGAGCGATAGCACGCATTTTTGCCATCGAAGTGTAACTTTTGTTTGATAGCCAAAATAAGGCAATTTTAACAATCAAAGTCAAGGCAATGATTGACCAGCCCCAGTTGCCAAGCACCTTATGGACATTGTCCAAAATGGCAAACAGCACTTTGGAGATTGGCCATAATAAGCCATAATCCACTGTTTTATTTAAGCCTTCTGCCACTGGTGCCATTTCAGATTGTACTTTTGGGCCAGCGTATAAGGTGCTATTTAGGGTGATTTGCTTGTTCGCCGCCACATTGACCACTGGGCTATTATAGCCGATATAAAAATCATTGCCTGTGGTGCGTGCAAAAAATTGAGCATCAAAGCTGCTTGACGGCGTCCAAGCAGAAACAAAATAATGCTGCACAATCGCCACCCAGCCGTCTTTGCTCTTGATGTTCAAGCCGTCGCCAAAATTGGTGAATTTTAGCTTATTATAAGGATCGCTTGGCACACCCCAAGCACCACCCAAATAAGTCGCCATGCTAAGCATGCCCTTATCTTGTAGCCCCGGATCTTTGCTGGCATCTCGTTTTAGCTGGGCATACATTTGACCCTGCCACGGCTTATCAGAATTGTTATTGATATTGTAGCTTAGGTTAATTGGGTATTGACCAGCATTAAAGGTATAGGTCTTGGTGATGGTTACGCCGTCTTTTTGATAAATCAAAGGCACTTGCAATGAACCTGCCGCCGTATCCAGCTCATAGCTGCTGCGTGGACTGCGATACACCGCTCGAGATTCGGCGGTATCGATGCCATCACGCCCAATCAAGCCTGATTGTGCCACATAAGTGCGTGCATTGGTTTGTTCAAGCAGCACAAATGGCTCATCGCTGCCTTTGGTGGCATTGTATTGCTTTAATGCCGCATAGACGATATCACCGCCCACTGGATTGATTTTGATGTCATAGCGGTCAGTGCTGACGCTGATCAGCTGATCGGCAGTCGCCTGCGTATCGGCAGCCACATCGGCGGTTAGACTTGGAACATCGCCACCTTGAGCAGTTGGTATGTCAGCGTGCGTACTTTGAGTTGCCACAGGCTGTGTGGTTGCAGGTGTGCCTGCATAATCATCACGCCATGCCAAAATCAGCAGATATGCTGTAATCAGCATCGCCACGATGATTAAAATCCGAAGAATTTTTTGCATAAATTTCAAATCCATTAAGCGATAAATGGCACAAAGCTTGAGCCTAGATTAATTACCAAACCCTTTATTGTACTAAAAATACGGCCAAAATCCTAGAAAATATTCATATTTATAAAGTATAGATTCAAGCAAATCAGATTTTTGATGAATTTTTAAGCAGTTTATCTGCCTGCCTAGCTGTTTGCCATCAAATGATTGAGTCTAGATACATAACTTTGTCGATCACGATAAGGCAATGCAAACGCGACACAAGCTGGCGTATAGTGATAGCGATACAAAGGCAATGGCACAAAATCAATGCCTGAGCCGCCCCATGGGTGGCAGCGACCGATACGACACAGCAGCAAAGGCAAGCCCCGACCGACACCATGCCAAATAATCGCCTGCTTGCCATAAGTTGAGCAAGTCGGGTAATAACGGCAGCGTGGCGAGAGCATCGGGCTGATGTATTGCTGATAACAGCGAATTATCAATAAAATCAGATTTTTAATCATATCTAATTAATAAATCCTTATCGTGAAAATTATTTTCCGTACAATTTATTAATTTTACTAAACATTTCAGCGACTTCAGGGGCGATGTCAAAGGCTCTGTCATAACCAACTTTGACAATCACCACCATATCAATACCAGCCAAATTGGTTTTTGATTGGCGAAATTGCTCACGAGTCAGCCGCTTGATGCGATTGCGATCCACCGCTTTTTTGAGCTTTTTTTTGGTGATGGCAAGACCAAGCCTTGCAGTGTTACCATCATTTTTGGCAATAAAAGCCAGCAAATGTGCGGTGTGGATTTTTTTTATCGGTGCGGCAAAAACCCGCTGAAACTCGCCAGCGGTTAATAACCGATCGGTTTTTGTAAAACCATGTGTCGTCGTCTGTGTTTGCATAATCGTTGGTTTTGTCGTCAGTTGTTGTGCTAAAATCAATCATTGTAGCACGGTTTTTGTGGCAGTTCGTCCAAATAAATCACTTGGCACAAAAAAAAGCACCGACAGAAGCGGTGCTTTTGCATGATTTGCTGTGTGATGATTACACAGTCAAACGATGACGGCCTTTGGCACGACGACGAGCCAAGACTTGACGGCCTTTTTTGGTCGCCATGCGAGCACGGAAACCGTGAGTACGCTTGCGTTTTAGAACGCTTGGTTGAAATGTACGTTTCATAAATCACCTTTAAAGATGTTAGCCCTTTTGGACTGATGTTAATTGGGTCAAATGACCAATTAACAGGAACATTAACTAGTTAAGTTTGCTTTTAAAAAGATAAAAGCCTAAAAATTCTACCAAAAGCCAAAGTTAAAGTCAAGATTTTTACACAAATACGATTTTGTTGGTCAGTCATGCAAAGTTTTTATTTGAAAAATGTTTGGAAAATGGCTTAAATTTTGGCAAAAATTTTGTGATTTTTATCTGTTACAAAAAAGTTATCCACAATATTTTCAATCCTTTATTGTTAAAATTTAACACAAGATATAACAATAATATACACAGGCAAAATCTGTTGATAAGTCTATTTTTATATTAAAAATCATTAAGTTATATTGTGGAAATTGATGTTAGTAACTTGTTAAAATTTTGTGCAAAACTTCGTATTTTGAGTTATCCACAGAGTTTTTCATAAAGTTATCCACAAAAAATAATGCTTGATATTTGCCAAAATTGTGTTAGTATTTAGACATCAAAAAGCTTGGGTTTGGGCTTTTGTGATTGCCAAAGATAAATTTAATTTAAGTTTTATTTTAGTAGTTATTTATTATTGACAAATTGGGTAATTTTTTGGGTTTTAGGATCAATCATGGGTTTGTTTGAAGATACAGCGGCACCAGAACAATCGCCATCATCAGATGGTGGTGGTAGCTTGTGGCAAGAATGTTTGTCAGAGCTGCAATTTCAGCTGGCAGAAAAAGACTATCGCCAATGGATTGCACCGCTAAAAGCCGAACTCAATGATGGCATGCTGTTGCTTTTGGCACCCAACATGATGTGGGTCAAGCACGTCAAAGAGCATTATTTGTCGATGATCAGTAAGCTGGTTTTGGAATATGGTGGCGGTCAGGTGCAAGCGGTACGCATCGAGATGGCGGTCAGCACCACACCCAATAAGCCCAGCGACGACAAAAAACCCAAAGCCAAAAAACAAGTCAAGGGACTGGTCGAAGGTCTGCCGATTGATCCAGCGTTCAGTTTTGATACTTTTGTCAAAGGCAAACCCAATGCCGCCGCTTATAATGCTTGTAATGAGTTGTCCAAAAAAGACATTAAGCACAATTATGGGCCGATTTTTGTTTATGGTTCGTCAGGGCTTGGCAAGACGCACCTGATGCATGCCATGGCACACCGCTACCAAAAATACGGCAAGCAGTTTTTTTATTTCACCAAAGATCATTTTTATCAAATCACCTTGGACGCATTTCGCACCAATCATATTGAACAAATGCAAAAAGAAATTTGTAAGGCAGATTTGTTAATCATCGATGATGTGCATATGGTCAGCGGTGCCAAAGCACCCAAAGTTACCGAGATTTTGATGAAATTGTTTGACGCTTTTTCGGTCAAAGGCAGCGGCAAGCAAGTGGTGCTGGCGTCCGATCGTCCGCCGTCGCAGATGACCAGCTTTGGCGAGCGGTATGTGTCACGCTTGTCGGCTTGTTTGCAGTTGGCGATTGAGCCGCCAGATATGGAAATGCGTGTGCAGATTTTGGAGAAAAAAGCCAGTTTGCTCAATTTGGAATTGCCCAGAGAATGTGCGTTATACATGGCACAAAATTTGCCATCCGATGTGCGTGGCCTTGAAGGGGCGTTAAAGCGAGTGCAGCTGTCGGCACAGATTTTACGCAATGAGCCAGTGTCTTTGCCTTTGGTCAAAGATTCCATCAAAGATCAAGTGCAGACTCGCGCCCGTGCGATGAATGCCGAGAGTATCCGTGATTTGGTGGCTGAATATTATCAGTTATCACCCAAGGATTTGATGGGCAAAAAGCGCGCTCGCCACATCGCACGCCCACGCCAGATAGCCATGGCACTGATTCGTGAGCTGATCGAAGACAGCTATCCTGAGATTGGGCAAGTGTTTGGCGGTCGTGATCACAGCACAGTGATGCACGCTTGCGATAAGGTCAAAGAGCTGCTGACAACTGATGCCAATATCCAAAAAGATTATCATTCTTTAAAAATGATGTTAGAATACAATTAAGTAAATCACCCAATCAAACCATCGAATTTATCATCAAATTTCAATCATGGCGTAAGTTTTATGAAATTATCCATCAATCGTGAATTATTAATCAAGGCCATCAATATGGTGGTCAAGGCGGCGGATAAACGGCATCGTTTTCCGATTTTGGCCAATATCAAATTGGTATTAGATGAGCAGTTTTTGACTTTGACGGCGACGGATTTGGAGCTTGAGCTGACCACCCGTTTTGCTATTCCAGCAGGGGCGTGCATTCAGTCGGGGGCGACGACTTTGCCAGCGGAGATGTTTTTTAATATTTGCAAATCCTTGTCCGAAGATTTGGTAGTGATTGATGCACCTGATGAGACGAGCCGCTGTGTGATTACTAGCGGTAAAGGTCGCTATACTTTGAGCGTGCTGCCAGCACAGGATTTTCCAAGCATTGGTATGGCGGCGGTATCGACAGCGATTAAGATTGCTCAGGGCGATTTGATTGGGTTGATTCATCATACTCGCTTTGCGATGGCAACCCAAGATGTGCGTCAGTATCTGACTGGTATGCTGTTTGATATGAATGATAACAAATTGACCGCTGTGGCAACCGATGGCCATCGCTTGGCGGTGGCACATCGCTTGCTTGGTGAGTCATACCAAGCCAACAAAGTGATTATTCCTGGCAAGGCAGTGGCGGAGCTTGAGCGGCTATTGCTTGAGCTTGCCAAGACCACAGAAGACAGCAATGTCGTTGAGCTGGGTTTTGATGATGAGTTTTTGCAAGTTGGCTTGGCACTGCAAGACGAAGAGACTGGCACGGCTTTACAAGTTAGCTTATCGGCTCGACTGATTGCTGGTAAATTCCCTGATTATCAGCGAGTACTGCCGACCAATAACGACAAAGTGGCGTCATTTAATAAAGATGAAGCGATGGATGTGCTACGCCGCATTTCGGTGCTAAACAGCAAAGAAAATCCGGGGGTTTTGTTAAATTTTGACGGCACAGATTTGTGTAAAGTTGGTGTGACCAACAAAGCCCACGGCGAGGCAGAAGAAGTGCTTAATGTCGGTTATCGTGGCGATGGCATCGAGCTAACTTTTAATGAGGCTTATTTAAGAGCGGTGCTTAATGTGCTTGATGGTGAGATTTGCCTTGAGATGAATCAGCCCAGCTCGCCGGCACTGATTTATCAAGTGGGCGATGATTTACATCAATATGTTGTGATGCCGATGCGACTGTGATGGTTAAGTAGTGATTAATAAATTACAAATCCACAATCTGCGTAATCTTGAGCAAGTTGCCATTAATTTGGCGGCTTGTAATTTGGTCATTGGTGCTAATGGCAGCGGCAAAACATCGCTATTGGAGGCGGTGTTTTTGTTATCTCGAGGCAAAAGTTTTCGCCATCATGAATCCAAGCGATACATTTGCCATCATCAGACGGCTTGCACGGTGTGGGCGACTACTTTTGATGGTCAAGACTTGGCATCTCTGGCGATCCAAAAGCAAATCAACGCCGTTGGCAAATCAGACACATTATTAAGATATAATGAACAAACAGCCACAAGCCAAAGTGTGCTGAGCTTACACCTGCCGGTGCTATTGATTGATCCTGTGGGCATGGGTTTGCTTGATGAGGGCAGTACTTCACGGCGGCAGCTGTTGGATTGGCTGGCGTTTCACATGAAACCTGAATTTTATCAGCAGTGGCTACAGTACCAAAGATTGCTCAAGCAAAGAAACGCATTGCTAAAAAACCCAGCGATTCATCGGCATTTGGGCGAATTGTCCGCTTGGGATCGACAATTGTCCGACTGTGCTGTAGCGTTACATCATTATCGCTATGAGGTGTTTGAGCAGTGGGTAGCTTGCTTTGATGACATGCTCAAAAAGCTGCTGCCTGCTTATCAAGACAAGCTGTCCTTGCAGTATCTGGCAGGTTTTGATACCAAAGATAATTTATTAGATATTTTAAATAATAGGCTGAATCAAGACATCGAGCTGGGATACACTCGCATCGGAGCGCACCGGGCAGATGTTTTGGTGATTTTAAAACAGACAAATAGTGATGGTCAAAAACTGCGTGAACAGGCGACGCACGTATTATCTCGTGGCGAAAAAAAGCTTTTGATTACAGCATTGCGACTGTCGCAGCTGCAACTGATCTGTCAGGCGATGAGTAGGGGGCAGATTACACTAAATAATCCGCCGATGGTGCTGATTGATGATATTGATGCCGAGCTTGATAATCACGCCATTGATGTGTTGCTAGATACGGTGCTGTCCTTGCCTTGCCAGAGTCTGATTAGCAGCCTAAATCCGCAAATTCACCACAAAATCACCCAAAAACTGGACGATTTGGCGGCAAAGTTTGTCCAATGTACCGCCGATGATACTTTGTCAAAGCAAATCACCACAAAAACACCGACTGCCATTTGCCAGCCCAAAACTTATCATATGTTTCATGTGGAACAGGGCAAATTGTCGCTGATGGATAAGATTGAGATGGATACGATGGACAAACGGACAAATCAAAACTTGGGCGATAAGGCGGTGTGACTTGTTGTCATGGCTTGGTTTTTGGCGTGTATTTGATAATCTGTTATTTGTGATGATTAAGACAACCATTTTGCCAAGTCAATGACTTTTTATAAAAAAAATGTTATAATAACGGGCAATTTTTTAGTGATTTTTTGGGGAAATTTCCCTGATTTTTTACCCCATTTTAAGGATTTGCCATGACCGAAACCACAAGCAATAGCCAACAGGTCGATGCACAAAATGTTGAATATACCGCCAAAAATGTCCGTGTCCTGCGGGGGCTTGAGGCTGTCCGTGTCCGCCCGGGTATGTATATTGGTGACACCGATGATGGCACAGGCTTGCACCACATGGTCTTTGAGGTGGTGGATAATGCCATTGACGAGGCGTTGGCAGGGCATTGTGATGAGATTAACATCATTATCCACGATGACGAATCGGTCTCGGTGATGGACAATGGGCGTGGCATTCCTGTGGATATTCACCCCGAAGAAGGCGTATCGGCTGCCGAAGTAATTATGACGGTGCTGCACGCTGGCGGTAAATTTGATGACAATTCTTATAAAGTCTCTGGCGGTTTGCACGGTGTGGGCGTGTCGGTGGTCAATGCCTTGTCCAAAAAATTGGTGCTTAATATCTGGCGTGATGGCTATGCACACAGCCAAAGCTACACTGATGGCGTGGCAGATGCACCGCTTGCCAAACTTGAGCCGTCCACCCAAACTGGCACGCAGGTGCGGTTTTATCCAAGTTTTGAGATTTTTAAGGGCGTTACGATTTTTGATTATGAAATTCTTGCTAAGCGGTTGCGTGAATTGTCATTTTTAAACTCTGGCGTGCGAATCGTACTGACCGATGAGCGAACTGGGGCGAGTCAAGTTTTTGAGCACAAAGGCGGTTTGTCTGAATTTGTCGGCTATATCAATGGCAGCAAACAAACACTCAATGACATTTTCCACTTTACTGCTGATGGTGCCGATGGTATCGGTGTCGAAGTTGCCTTGCAATGGTCGGACAGTTATAACGAAAAAGTGCTGTGCTTTACCAATAACATTCCCCAAAAAGACGGTGGCACGCATTTGTCAGGATTTCGCTCGGCACTGACACGCTGCCTAAATCACTACATGGACAGCGAAAACATCACCAAAAAAGAAAAAGTACAAGTCACTGGCGATGATGCCAGAGAAGGCTTGACGGCGATTATTTCGGTAAAAGTCCCAGACCCTAAATTTAGCTCGCAGACCAAAGACAAGCTGGTATCTAGCGAAGTCAAATCGGTGGTTGAGACCGCCATGCATGAGCGTCTGTCTGAGTATCTGCTTGAAAATCCTACTGCCGCCAAAGCCATCGCTGGCAAAATCATCGATGCCGCTCGTGCCAGAGATGCCGCTCGTAAGGCTCGTGAAATGACTCGCCGCAAAAGCACGCTGGACATTGCTGGCTTGCCGGGCAAATTGGCAGACTGCCAAGAAAAAGACCCAGCACTGTCTGAGCTGTTCATTGTCGAAGGTGACTCGGCGGGCGGCTCTGCCAAGCAGGGGCGTAACCGCAAAATGCAGGCGATTTTGCCACTAAAAGGTAAGATTTTGAATGTGGAGCGAGCCAGATTTGACAAGATGCTATCCAGTGCCGAAGTGGGAACGCTGATTACCGCACTGGGTACAGGCATTGGCCCAGATGAATATAACCCTGACAAAATCCGCTATCACAAAATCATCATCATGACCGATGCTGATGTGGACGGTTCGCACATTCGTACTTTGCTGTTGACTTTCTTTTTCCGTCAAATGCCAGAGCTGATTGAGCGTGGCTATATCTATATCGCTCAGCCACCGCTTTATAAAATCAAGCGTGGCAAGCAGGAAGTTTATCTCAAAGACGCTGAAGCTTTGGACGCTTATCTGCTGTCATCAACCATCGACGATCATCAGCTGTTTTTGAGCAAAGACACGCCGCCAGTAACAGGCTTGGCACTAGAAAAACTGCTCAAAAGTTACAGTCAAAGCCAAGCGGTCAAAAGCCACATGCAGGCAAAATATCCGTCCGAACTGCTGGACGCTTTGAGCTTTTTGCCAAAATTTGATGCGGCAAATTTGAATAATCGTGAGCTGGTCGAGTCGTGGGCAAAGGCACTACAAGACCGCCTGAATCTGATTGCACCGAAGTTTGACGCCAAAGTCGAAGCCGTGCAGGTGCTGGGTGAAGATGGCAGTCATGGACAATGGCTGCCCCGTGTGACGGTGTACATTCATCGCTTGCCACATCAGTATTTGCTGGATTTGGGCTTTTTGGCGTCGGCGGATTACGCTCGCTTGCTGCGTCTGACGGCTGAATGGAACACCGTGCTGTCTGACGATGCGTTTTTACGCCGTGGCGATAAAGATTTGGCAATCAAAAACTTTGACCACCTATGGCAGCAGCTGATGATGGCGGCACGCCGTGGTGTCGATGTGCAGCGTTATAAAGGTTTGGGCGAGATGAACAAGGAACAACTGTGGGAAACCACCATGGATCCAGAAAATCGCCGCATGCTAAAAATCACCATCGAAGATGCCATCAAAGCAGACCATTTGTTCAGCTGCTTGATGGGTGATGATGTCGAGCCACGCCGTATTTTTATCGAAGAAAATGCGTTAAATGCCGACATTGATGCCTAATCTTATTACTTGGTATTAGTTATTTATAAATTTATATAATTTAATTAATCACCAGTGATATTGATAAAATAAAGCCAAAAATAAAACCAAGTTTGTTATAGCAAGCTTGGTTTTATTTGTGCTGATTTTAAGAATTATCCAGCCGCAATCATTGGGCGATTTTGGTTCTGGCACGCTCGATGGCTTGCTGTACTTGGTTTGGGGCTGTGCCGCCAATGTGATTGCGAGCATTTAGCGAACCTTCAAGCGTCAAGCATTCAAAGACATCATCGCCAATCAATGGGCTAAAACTTTGTAACTCAGCCAAGCTCAATTCACTCAAATCCACGCCTTTGGCGACGCCCAAGCCAACTGCTTTACCGACAACTTCATGAGCATCACGAAACGGCAAGCCTTTTTTGACCAGATAGTCTGCCAAATCGGTCGCCGTGGCATAGCCTTTCATGGTCGCTGCACGCATATTTTCTTGGTTTGGCACTAAGTTTGGCAGCATATCGGCAAATGCCAAAAGACTGCCTGTCAGCGTATCCACGCAGTCAAACAGTGGCTCTTTGTCTTCTTGGTTGTCTTTGTTATACGCCAGTGGCTGATTTTTCATCAAAGTCAAAAGCGTGGTTAATTGCCCAAATACTCGGGCCGCCTTGCCACGCACCAGCTCTGGCACATCGGGGTTTTTCTTTTGGGGCATGATTGATGAGCCAGTGCAGAAACGGTCAGGAATGTGAATAAAGCCAAATTGGGCGCTCATCCACAAAATCAGCTCTTCGCTCATGCGTGATAAATGCATCATCAAAATGCTGGCATTGGCGGTAAATTCGATGGCAAAATCACGATCCGACACCGCATCGAGCGAGTTTTGGCAAATGCCTTCAAAGCCTAGCAAATCAGCGGTGATGGTGCGATCAATCGGATAAGTCGTCCCTGCCAAAGCAGCCGAGCCAAGCGGCATTTGGTTGATGCGGCGGCGAGTATCAACAAAGCGTTCGCTGTCACGGCTTAGCATCTCAAACCACGCCATCACATGATGGGCAAATGACACAGGCTGTGCGGTTTGTAAGTGAGTAAAACCGGGCATGATGGTCTGAGTGTGCTTTTGAGCCAAGTCAAGCAGCCCTGATTGCAGTTTATTTAACAGTGCCAAAATATTGTCGGTTTCATCACGCAGCCACAGGCGGATATCGGTCGCCACTTGATCGTTACGACTGCGTCCTGTGTGCAACTTTTTGCCGACATCTCCAATCAGTGCCGTCAAACGGCTTTCGACATTCATATGCACATCTTCTAAGGCGACCGACCACTGAAAATCACCGCTGTCAATCTCAGCTTGCACTTGTTTTAGACCATCAACGATGCTGCGACTTTCGCCTGCGGTGATGATGCCGCATTGTCCCAGCATGGTGGCGTGGGCGATAGAGCCTTGAATGTCTTGTTTTGCCATGCGTTTGTCAAAATTCACCGAAGCGGTAAATTCTGCCACAAAGCCGTCAGTGGCTTCGCTAAAGCGTCCGCCCCACATGCTCGAAGTTTGCTTACTCATAGCCAATTCCTTATCTTAGATGGGTAAAATTTATCAAATTATCTGTAAAAGTATATCATATCTGACCACACACGATACACAAAAGCGGTAAAAAATCGCACACCGTGTAACAAATTGGTATTTTATCGCCAAAACTTTTATAATATCAAATCTAACCTGATGATTTTGGATAAATTATGAACAAGCGTACCCTAACCATTGCCACTCGCCAAAGCCCACTTGCTCTGTGGCAGGCAAATTTTATCAAAGATGAGCTTGAGCGTCTGTATCCGACATTGACGGTGCAGCTGCTTGAGATGGTTACTCGTGGCGATAAGATTTTGGACACGCCACTTGCCAAAATCGGCGGTAAGGGGCTGTTTGTCAAAGAGCTTGAGCAGGCATTGTATGATAAGCGTGCCGATTTGGCGGTGCATTCTTTAAAAGATGTGCCGATGGTGCTGCCGACAGGGCTGATGCTTGGAGCATATTGTCAGCGTCACCGTCCGACCGATGCTTTTGTGTCCAATGATTATGACAGCTTGGATAAACTGCCAGCGGGTGCAGTGCTGGGGACTTCCAGCCTACGCCGTGAGTGTCAGTTGCGTCATGCTCGCTCTGATTTGACCATCAAAAGCCTGCGTGGCAATGTCGGCACACGCCTAGCCAAACTTGATGCTGGCGAATATGATGCGATTATTTTGGCGACCAGCGGACTTGAGCGTTTAGGCTTGCAGACACGCATTCGCCATGAATTGGACGAAGAGCTGAGTCTGCCTGCGGTCGGTCAAGGGGCGCTTGCCATCGAGTGCCGCAGCGATGACCAAGAAATCCAGTCGCTGCTTGCACCGCTTAACCATACAGCAACTCGCCTATGCGTCGTGGCGGAGCGTGCGATGAATCGCACCTTAGAAGGCGGCTGCCAAGTGCCAATCGCTGGTTTTGCGACCATCAGTGATGATACATTAACGCTGCGTGGTCGAGTGGGTTCGATCGATGGCGTGACGCTACTAAAAGCCCAAGACAGCATCACACTGACAGGCGATGAGCAGGACGAGCCTGCCGCCGAGCGTCTGGGTGTCCAAATCGCCCAAGCACTGCTGGCACAAGGGGCAGATGCCATCTTAAAAGCTGTTTATCAAGACAGCTAAGATTGTCATGAATTTGCCGATACTTATCAACACTCGCCCACAGCACCGTGGCGATGCCATTCGCCAAATGGCGGATATGCAGGTGCTTGATTTGCCGCTGCTTGAGATTATCTCTTTATCCATTACGCAAGATGAGCAAGAGATGATGAAATCGTGGCTGGCAGGCGACTATGCGGCATTGGTCATCACCAGTGTCGAAGCGGCTCGCCGAGCGGTGGCGTGGCTGGATAAGCAGGCTGCCCATTGGCAAACCACCCATCAAAGCCCCATCATCGCTGTCGGAGCTGCCACCGCCAAAGTGCTGACAGCTCGTGGCTTGTCGGTGATTTTGCCGCAGACCGCCAATAACGAAGGCATGCTGGCACTGCCACAGATTGACGCATTGACGGCAGGCGATCGGCTGCTGATTTGGCGTGGTGTGGGCGGTCGCAGGCTACTTCATGATACCTTGGTGGCTCGTGGTGTGCAGATCGATGCCGTCTGCTGGTACGAGCGACGAGTGCCAAAGGATTTGCCGCAGGCATTTGCCCAGTTACAACTTAATGACAACAAACAGCCCATTTATGTTATCATCAGCAGTCAGATGGCGTTTGAGAGCTGGTGCAGTCTGCCACAGCTTAATTGCGTGCATTATCTGGCGTTGGGTGAGCGGCTTAGTGGTCTTATCAAAGCTGCCAAGCCAGCATCTGCCGTTAGCCAAATTGACACACTAAATCCTGACGACATCAGACGAGCAATTGGGCATGCCTTGACGGTTATCCATTGACGACTGCCCAATTGGTCGATTTATTTAGTACTATCAAATAAATTTTTAGTAAAAATTATCATACATTTTAATTATCCAAGCATCACCAATCCATTATGAAAAAAAAGCACACATCAAAAGCTGACTATTACCCATCTGCCAAGCACGCCAAATCTGCGTCCTTTGCTCAAGGTAAATTTAATGACAATGCTAAGAATAAATTTAAAGAAAAGTCAAAATCACCCAAAGCCAACCGCCCAAAAAACCCTTATTTTTATGGCATTCATGCCGTAACGATGCTGCTAAAGCGTCGCCCTGAAGATGTGCTAAATCTATTTTTGCAAGCTCGTGATGATGGACAGATGAGCGATGAGCATCAGCGTATCGCCCAGTTGGCACAGGCGTTTGGTATCAGCGTACAAAGCACGCACAAGGATCGACTTGCCGAGCTGTGTGATAGTCATCAGCACCAAGGCGTGGTCGCTGCCGCCAAAGCGACACCGATGGCAGATGAAGGCTTGTTGGATAAATTGGCAGAAAAGCCTGATGCGTTGTTTTTGGTGCTTGATCAGATTACCGACGCCCACAATCTGGGGGCGTGCCTGCGTTCGGCGTGTGCGATGGGTGTTGATGCGGTGATTATCCCACGCCATCAGTCGGCACCAATGACCGCTACGGTGGCTAAGGTTTCAGTAGGGGCATCAGAAGTGATCGATGTGGTAACAGTAACCAATTTGGCACGCACCTTGGATAAGCTCAAAAAAGCTGGTGTTTTTGTGTTCGGTACGGCATTGGACGAGACTGCCAAGGCGGCTTATGATTGTGATTTTGGCGGTAAAGTTGCCATCATCATGGGTTCAGAAGGCGAAGGCATGCGTCGGTTGACCCAAGAGCTGTGCGATACTTTGGTGTACATTCCGATGGTAGAGATTGCCGATCGTCCGCAGAGCCTAAATGTCAGCGTTGCCACAGGCATGATGCTGTACGAAGTATTTCGTCAGCGGCGTGGCAAATGACACCAAAAATAAAAGCGTGGTTTTTTGCCATGCTTTTGTTTGTCATTAAAAATTAATTCAACCCATTAAGCTGGCTTGGATAAATCGCCTGCCTTGGCTTTGGTGTCGTTATCCAGTTTTGCTTGGCTTTCACATTTGTTGGGGTCGTTACCACAAAACTGGCAATATTCATCGCCCATCAAATTTGCCACGCCACCGCATGAGCCTTTTAGGGGCTGTTTTTTGACAAAATAACCCACACCCATAAATAAGAAAAACAACACAAAAATACCAAAAGTGACTAAAAATATCGGCATAAATTGGCTAAGCAGGTCGTTCATTGTGTTACCTATGCTGTTGGCGGTGAATATAAATAGTAATGGTGGCAATACCAGTATTTGGCGTTATTATAGCACCGTTATGCCATCGTTGATATTACACCATTGTAATTATTTGCAATTTTCAAGGCTGGTCGGCTTGGTTTTGGTTTGTTGATTTGGTCTGATTTGCCAAATAAAAAAAACAGCCCGCCAAAGCAAGCTGTTTTTATCGATTAAAATCGCCGACAATTATTTGTCTTTGACTTCGGTGAACTCAGCATCTACCACGCCATCATCGGCAGGTTTGGCTTGTTCTGGTTGTGGCTGACCGCCTGTGGCACCAGCATCGGCGTAGATTTTTTGACCGATTGGCAAGAAGGCGTTGTCCAGTGCTTCAAGTTTTGCCTTGATGTCATCAACATCGTCTTCTTTGGTGGCAGTTTCCAAGGCACTGATCGCAGCTTCAACGGCGGCTTTTTCTTCGTCAGTGGCTTTGCCTTCAGCGTCTTTTAGGGCTTTTTGGACGGCATGGATACGACCATCGGCTTCGTTGCGAGCGTTCGCCAGAGCAGCAAATTTTTCATCTTCGGCAGCGTTGGCTTCGGCAGTGCGAATCATTTCTTCGATTTCGGCATCTGATAGACCAGAGTCTGCTTTGATTTGGATAGACTGTGATTTGCCTGTGCCTTTGTCTTTGGCAGAGATGTTCATGATACCGTCAGCGTTGATGTCAAAGGTTACTTCAATCTGCGGCACGCCACGGGGTGCTGGCGGAATGTCAGTCAGGTCAAAGTTGCCCAGCAGTTTGTTTTGGTTGGCGATTTTACGCTCACCTTGATAGACCTGAATACTGACCGCAGGTTGGTTGTCGGCAGCGGTTGAGAATACCTGTGATTTTTTGGTAGGAATCATGGTGTTTTTCTCGATGATTGCCGTCATTACGCCACCCATGGTCTCGATGCCTAGGGTTAGTGGAGTAACATCAAGCAGCAGAACATCTTTTTTGTCGCCAGACAGTACCGCACCTTGAATCGCTGCACCCATTGCTACCGCTTCGTCAGGGTTGACATCTTTTCTTGGCTCTTTACCAAAAAATTCCTGCACTTTTTGTTGAACAAGTGGCATACGAGTCTGACCACCAACCAAGATTACATCGTCAATGTCGCTGGCTGACAGACCTGCGTCTGCTAGGGCAGTTTGGCATGGGATAATGGTGCGTGCGACCATCTCTTCGGTCAGTGACTCAAGTTTTGCGCGGCTGATGGTTACTACCAAGTGTTTTGGACCTGTGGCGTCAGCGGTGATGTATGGCAAATTCACTTCGGTTGATTGGCTGCTTGATAGCTCGATTTTGGCTTTTTCGGCAGCTTCTTTTAGGCGTTGCATTGCCAATGGATCGCCTTTTAGGTTGACATTTTGGTCTTTTTTGAATTCTTCAACCAAATAATCAATCAACGCCAAGTCAAAATCTTCACCGCCCAAGTGCGTGTCGCCATTGGTCGCCAGTACTTCAAATTGTTGCTCGCCATCAACATCGGCAATCTCGATGATTGACACATCAAAAGTACCACCGCCTAGGTCATAGACCACGACAGTTTTGTCGCCGCCTTTTTTGTCCATGCCGTAAGCCAATGCCGCTGCGGTTGGCTCGTTGATGATGCGTTTAACATCTAAGCCTGCGATTTTACCAGCGTCTTTGGTGGCTTGGCGTTGGGCATCGTTAAAGTAAGCAGGTACGGTAACAACCGCTTCGGTAACGGTTTCGCCCAAGTAATCTTCGGCGGTTTTTTTCATTTTGCGTAGCACTTCGGCACTGATTTGTGGTGGTGCTTGTTTTTTGTCATTGACTTCTACCCACGCATCGCCATTGTCAGCTTTGACGATTTTAAATGGCACAAGGCTGATGTCTTTTTGGACTTCTTTGTCTTCAAAACGGCGACCGATTAGGCGTTTGATGGCAAATAGGGTGTTTTTTGGGTTGGTTACCGCTTGACGCTTGGCCGATTGACCCACCAAAGTCTCACCGTCTTTAAAGGCGACAATGGACGGCGTAGTGCGAGCACCTTCTGCGTTTTCGATAACTTTGACTTTGTCGCCTTCAAGCACTGCCACACATGAGTTGGTGGTGCCTAGGTCGATACCAATAACTTTAGCCATAATTTACTCCAATTTTAAAATTATTTTAATGTTAAGATGGTTTTGCTTAGCTAAGTTTTAAAGTTTATCTAAATCTTGCCAAGCGATAACTGCTATATTTGTCTGTTTATTTTGTTTTCAAGGGGAAAAATTAAACTTTTTTGAAATTTTTATCGTTTTTAATCCATTGAAAATGTTCAATAAATCCCCAATCGCCATCAAGCACCGACTAAAACCATCGCAGGGCGCAGGGTGCGTTCGTTGAGCATATAGCCTTTTTGTAGCACCTGTCCGATGGTGTCTTTGGCAGCTTCTGGGAAAATGCCCACCGCTTCGTGGATCTCAGGGTTGAATGCATCACCAGCAGCACCGACAGCGACGACGCCATTTTTTTCGAGTACGCCAAGCAGTGATTTGTGCGTTAGGCGAATGCCTTCTAGGGCAGCTTCGTCAGTACCTGTTTTTTCGCCATTGTCGATGGCACGCTCTAGGTTGTCCACCACATCAAGCAGCTCTTTGGCGAACTTTTGTAGGGCGAATCTTTTGGCTTTTTCGGTTTCTTGCTCCATGCGGCGTTGGGCGTTATAGCTGTCGGCATTGGCACGAGCGGCAGCTTCTTTGGCCTGTTTGACTTCGTCTTGTAGGGCGGCGATGTCGGCTTTTAGGCTGGCCACTTCGTCCTGCTCAGGCTGGGCGTCAGTGGCTAGGGTTTCTAAGGTTTCGTCCGTGTTGACGGTTTGTTCGGTGGTTTGCTCGGTCATAATTACATTATCCCAAAAGTTTTATTAATTCCCCATATTGATAAGGGTAAAGTGGCGATTTTTCAAGTCCATGGGATAAATTTTGTAAAAATTTGCGTGCGTGCGTGGGTTGGGTGCTTGATATTTTTACAAAAATGTTCATAATAAATAAAGGGTAATTTTATTTATGATAATTTCTAAAAATTTAAAGTGAAATATCTTAAAAGTCAGAGCAGTGAAAGTAAGCTGTGATGATTATAATAAGTAAAGGCAATAGTGATAGCAATGACTTCTAAGCATTTAAAAAATCCAGAAAATCTAAAGCAAGATACTGTGCAAGATAGATTTTTCGGCACGCTTTTGACGCCGTCTGAGATACACGATTTGCGGCAAGACCTAAAAGAAGCTTATGAATACGCCAAAAACCACACCAAAAAACGAAACTTACCACTTGGGCGAAATAAGCGTCAAGATGCTGATAAAACTTGACATATTATTTTGTGTGATTTATAGAAAGGCATTTTATGGTAGCCAGTTTACAAGGTTTGATTGATGATTTTTTCGCCGATAAAATCACAGCAAAAGAATATGTGGATGCGTATCATAAATTATACCGGCACGGCAATCCGCCAGATAGGGGTGCTGTTTATGGGACGATTTGGTTGAGTAATGATGAATATTATCCAGAAGAAGCTGAGATTGAAGTCGGCATTGATGCAACCGAACTTAAAGCCCAAATTAAGTTATTTTTGGAAAAGGGCATAAAAAATGGCTATAAAATATTCCATCAATACGGCGGTAATCGTGTTGCCGATTACTACAAAGAGCAAGGCATACCTTTAGATGGCGTAACTTACATACCGCATGATGGCGAGATGTATTAACTTTACCAAAGCACCAAATGGGGTTTTTATCACAGGTGATATTAATGGCTGACGGCAAAGGGTATTTGTATGTAGGCAAAGACAGTGAGCCTTTGTATTTAGCTTACTACTTGACCACATATTTTGAAAAAGTAATTGTACCGCTTAGTGAGATAATAGGTGGTGATTTTCGTGATGAAAAAGAGTATGGTCAGCTGATGGTGGGTTTTTTAAGTATTAAACACTTGAATGCCGAACATTTTAACTACGCCTATCATCTAACCATGCAAGCTTGCCAAGATGATGAGAATTTGGCAAAGTATAAAGATGAGTTGGACAAATTGTTCAAATCTAACCCACGATTTACCAATTAACAACTTTTTAACCAAAGCACCCAAAGGGATTGTTTTTAATTATATCTTAAATAAAACCATTAAAGATGGTAAAGATGGGTTTTTATTCAGTTTGATTTTTTAAAAAAGGGCTTAATCAATGCACCAAAAAACCCCTTAAAAAAGCTGAACAAAGCCACACCGAAGGCAATCACAGGAGCAAGCACGATGGGCAGTAGGTAGAGTGCAAGCAAAAATCCAACGACCAAAGCGAGTAATCCTAGCATAATATCAACCTAACTGACAGTGAATGACAAGCGTTTACCAAGCATCAAAAAGGCTTTTTCTAAGGCTTCAAGTTTGCTTGCGTGGTTCAAATCCCAAAGTCTATCAATTTGTTTTTGATTGCACTTTAGGCGGCGTGCAAGCTCGGCTTTACTGACCTTTTGACTAATCATTTCGTGATACAAGGCAAGTTTGGCGGACACAGACGCAGGCAGATAAATGGCGTGTTCACCTTCTTGTTGCTCGCTTGGGGTGGGAATGGCTGTTCTGTCTTCCATCAAAAAGCCAAAATGGGCAAGCAACGCCGCCAACGCCGCTTCTTGAGCTTGCTGCTCATTATCGGCAACGGTGATGGCTTCTGGAATATCACGAAAAGTTACCAAAAGCGTGCCGTTAGTATCTGGGGTAAAAATTGCTGGGTAGTACATTGTTTAAGCTCCATCAAAGGTAATTGTGCTGCGTGGTATCAAGTCAATTAATGGCATATGATTATCATTCTTGATTTTAAATAAAACCAAGAATATTCCTATTGTAAATGAGATTTTCTTTTCATAAATTCTGCATTTTTTGCCATTTAGTATCAGGCATTTCAGCATCGCCTGCTTCCCATCTGGCAACTTGGCGATGAGAAGATGCCATACCAAGTTTTTCAGCAAGCTCAGATTGGGTAAGTCCTAGCTTTTGTCTGAGTGCAACAATATTGGCTGGCGACTTGATTTGTGCTTGGGTATCACTCATCAGTATGCTTAACACGGCGATGAGTTCGTCATTGTGCATCTGTGTGTAGTGCCTGTCGTCAGTGGTACGCAACCAGCCATCAATGCGACTGTTTGACAGTTTTAGTTGGCTGGTTTTGATTTTGTCTTTGAGTGATTTGATATTGAGATTTTGCAATTGCATCATGTGTTTGAGCACATCATTGGCACTAAACACATCATTATCATCAAGCAGTTGTAAATGTGCCGCTTTGTTTGTTATCAGCGCCTCATGATGCACAAGCTCAACCTTTTTGGGTTTGTTGGCATAATCTCTACACACCGCACGATAATTGGCGTAAGCAATTGCTTTATCGTCAATTTCTTGGCTTGTCTTGCCATCAATGATGATTTTATAAGTCATAATATTTGCAAAATGATGTATTTGCGATAGTGTAGCAAAAATTACTATTACTTAACAAATTGTTTTGCTTAAGCAGCCTGTGCGGCTGAAATAAAAAAGCTTGGTAGTAGCTTTATCAAAATCTTTTTTTTAATTTTGATAAATTTATCTGCTTTAATCTCTGCTTGTTTTAATCCAGACAGCTTATCATCGCCGTTAAACTTGATATTTAAGATTAAAACACTCATTATAACAAATATATCTATTTTTGTTTGTTGGTGTGCTTATGATTGACTTCATCTTTGATTTGATGGAATTTTTTCTCAGTTGTGTTTATGCTGCACTTGCTCTTCTTGCGCTTTGTGTGGTGATACTGATATTGTTTATTGTTTTTTCTGTACTCATATAACCACCCTATTAAAAAAAAACCTAAGCCTTTGCTAGCTTAGGCTTTTTTATGCTTTCTATTCGCATCGCTCCACAGCCAATGTATTCCAGCCCATCAACTCATCGACGGTCATGTCATAACAATCAATGGGCGTCCAGCCAAAAACCACCCCAAATTAGCGACTACTTCTTCAACTCGTCTGGGGCAGCCGTGTCGTGATTGTCCCCCAAAAAACCAATCATCTCGCCCACCAATTCAGCAAAGCTACCAACATCCATACGCTCAAGTGCTGGCTGCGGCAGGCTTGGGGGTGGGTTTGGCATTCGCCTTCTAAGCAGCCTGTGCGGCTGGGAACCAAAAACAACTTTACAAAAGCTGGTTCAAGCGGACGGCGATGGTGGTTAGGCATACCGCTCACATAACAGCTCAATCGCTTCAGTAATCAGTTGGGTTTGTGATTTGCCTGTGGTTTCTGATAATTGCTTAATCATCTGCACGCTCGTCTCTGGCATTTTAAATGATTTGGTGACAATACCACGGCGTGCCATGGACGCTTCGTTAATTTCACGGCGAGTTTTGGGGGTTTTGACAATCTTTGGCATTTGACTTTTTCCTGTGTTATGGTATGATAGGGGTTAAGTAAGGGGGTGAGCGGTGTTTCCTGTCCGCTCCGCCGTATCATCTGCTGATGACTTAGGCGTTTATCTTAGTAAGCTGCTAAGCTATACAAGATAAAGACCAAAACGATGATGATTTTAACTGCTTTCATCGTATGCTCCTTACATCGGTTGGCGGTTATTTCCCTTAGGTAAACCGTTTAACCTAGCAAGGCAAGGCTGATCCCCTTGCCTTGTTGTGTATATTATATGTAATCCTACAACAAAAGTCAAGTAATTTCTACACTTTTTTATAAAAGTTGTGAATTATTTGGCTTTTTTGTTGTCTAAATTTCACCGCTTTTGCATTGTGCAAGGGCGGTTTTTTATTGGGTAAATCTCATGAAAACAAGTCAAGAATTTAAGACACCAAACTGATGTGCAGACGCTTGCCAAGTTTGTCAAATGCCTGTGCCAAAGTGTCAATTTTGGTGGCGTGTGATAAGTCCACAAGGCGTGTTACCTTTTGGGGAATAATACCCATGCGTTTGGCAAGTTCGGCTTGGCTGACATTTTGGGCAAGCATTTCATTAAGCAGTAGCACCTTTGCCCAAACAGACGGCGGTAAACCTACCAACTGCTCGCCGTCTTGTGGCTCGCTTGGCATGGGTACGGCTCGGTTATCGTCAATATAAAATTCCATCGCCACCGCTAGGGCATCAGCTGCCATTTCTAGGGCTTCTTCTAGGGTTGCCCCTTCGGTGATGGCTTCTGGAATATTACGAAAAGTAACCATAAAACCTGTATCATGCAGGGTTAAAGTGGCTGGATAGTGCATTGATTCTCTCCTGTGTTAAATGGTCAATTGGCGTTGGGGCTTGGGGCGATGCATCTCTTTGGTTAATGTTTGGCTTTGTGGTGATTTTCTAAGCAGCCTGTGCGGCTGGAAACACTACCGAGACACACTGCCATTCCTCGCTTCTTTTCTAAGCAGCCTGTGCGGCTGGGAACTTATATTCAGCCAAAAACCAAAAATTGGGCTTTTTCTAAGCAGCCTGTGCGGCTGGGAACAAATCAAAGCACGCTGGCAAGCCCAGTACAGCTTTCTAAGCAGCCTGTGCGGCTGGGAACCTCTACCATTAAAGATACTGGCTTTTCGTTGGGTTTCTAAGCAGCCTGTGCGGCTGGGAACATTGCACGATTTGCCGAGTGTTGCCGAATTTTTTTCTAAGCAGCCTGTGCGGCTGGGAACAATTACCGACAGCAACCGCCGCTTTTTGTTTAATTTCTAAGCAGCCTGTGCGGCTGGGAACGTGGTAAACAATAAACCCCATTCAATACATGGTTTCTAAGCAGCCTGTGCGGCTGGGAACTTTGGGAGTTATAAAATAACAGAATTAACCCCTTTCTAAGCAGCCTGTGCGGCTGGGAACGAAGTGCGATTGTAAGCATTGCCATTAATGTCTTTCTAAGCAGCCTGTGCGGCTGGGAACTGTGCATCGCTTGCCCTAAAATTTCTCGTGCATTTCTAAGCAGCCTGTGCGGCTGGGAACTGCTTATAGCCCAGATGCACCCAAGAATTGGATTTCTAAGCAGCCTGTGCGGCTGGGAACTGGGCGGATTATTTGGACAGTTTGCGGTCTTATTTCTAAGCAGCCTGTGCGGCTGGGAACTTTATAAGGACATCGAGCTTGCCTGCGGTCATTTTCTAAGCAGCCTGTGCGGCTGGGAACTTAGAATATATACCCTTTGATAATCTTTCATGTTTTCTAAGCAGCCTGTGCGGCTGGGAACGCATACCCATATCGTCGCTGCCAGATTGCTGTTTTTCTAAGCAGCCTGTGCGGCTGGGAACTGATTTTCACTGCCCAAAATTTGGCAATACTCTTTCTAAGCAGCCTGTGCGGCTGGGAACAGGCGATTTGGTGGGGCGAAGTAGGGCGATCATTTCTAAGCAGCCTGTGCGGCTGGGAACGGCTTAATTGGTGAAAAAAGTAAGCGAAAAAATTTCTAAGCAGCCTGTGCGGCTGGGAACGAGTACATGCGAGATAATCAATATCTGGAGTTTTTCTAAGCAGCCTGTGCGGCTGGGAACATGAAAAATGAATAAATTTAAAGTTGGTGATAATTTCTAAGCAGCCTGTGCGGCTGGGAACGTGGGCGGAGCGGCAAACTCTGCCCATAAATTTTTCTAAGCAGCCTGTGCGGCTGGGAACGCGATGGGTTGGTGATGAATATCACCCCAAAATTTCTAAGCAGCCTGTGCGGCTGGGAACGACAAGTTATACCGTCTATATGACGGCGATGGTTTCTAAGCAGCCTGTGCGGCTGGGAACATCGTAACGGCGGTTGGCGTAGCTCACATGATTTTCTAAGCAGCCTGTGCGGCTGGGAACTGCACTGGAGCTGGGGCGGTGGTGAGCCAGTCTTTCTAAGCAGCCTGTGCGGCTGGGAACCATCAAGCGTCAAATCTCTGGCGTGATTGATATTTCTAAGCAGCCTGTGCGGCTGGGAACGGTTTTGTTTACGCCTACCACTTTACAATCTATTTCTAAGCAGCCTGTGCGGCTGGGAACTGAGATGGGCGATGAAGAGTACCGCCAAGGCTTTTCTAAGCAGCCTGTGCGGCTGGGAACAGCCTTATCCGCTGATGAGATGAGCGATTTTTTTTCTAAGCAGCCTGTGCGGCTGGGAACTCGCAAACTCTTATCCAAATTCAATTTCGGTTTTTCTAAGCAGCCTGTGCGGCTGGGAACGTATGTTTGGCTAACAAATCGTCAATTTCTTTTTTCTAAGCAGCCTGTGCGGCTGGGAACTAGATGAAGCAGGCGACCGTAGCACGGTGTTGTTTCTAAGCAGCCTGTGCGGCTGGGAACTGATACACGGCAAACGCCAAGCCGTGATTGGCTTTCTAAGCAGCCTGTGCGGCTGGGAACAGTGATACTTCTAGCCACTCACGCAAAGGCTGTTTCTAAGCAGCCTGTGCGGCTGGGAACACGCTATCCGCAACCGCTTGGGCTGGTGTGCTTTTCTAAGCAGCCTGTGCGGCTGGGAACGCAAATCATGCTAACCGACACCGCCATAAGACTTTCTAAGCAGCCTGTGCGGCTGGGAACCTGCATTCTCAATTCGTTGAAAGATGCTTCTATTTCTAAGCAGCCTGTGCGGCTGGGAACAAAGTTTGCGTGCATCTGCCAAACTCATCGCTTTTCTAAGCAGCCTGTGCGGCTGGGAACTATTAAGCGTTAATGATTTGTGATGGGATACTTTTCTAAGCAGCCTGTGCGGCTGGGAACAAGTTGCCAAAGACATGCAAAACGACGCCATCTTTCTAAGCAGCCTGTGCGGCTGGGAACACTGGCAACGCTTCAGAGCCAACCAACATTTTTTTCTAAGCAGCCTGTGCGGCTGGGAACAATTGCAAAAGCAAAACGGCACAGAGTTTTGTTTTCTAAGCAGCCTGTGCGGCTGGGAACGCAAAGAAAAATTTAGTGTGGGGTCGGTTAGTTTTCTAAGCAGCCTGTGCGGCTGGGAACACTATAAGTCATTTACACACCTGCATTCCAATTTTCTAAGCAGCCTGTGCGGCTGGGAACGCAACAGGTAAGTTAGCAACAATCGCTCTGCATTTCTAAGCAGCCTGTGCGGCTGGGAACTTGGGAAAAATTTGGGCGTGATGATAGTGATATTTCTAAGCAGCCTGTGCGGCTGGGAACGGCTCCGTTTACCGTCATTTTGCCAATTGGCTTTTCTAAGCAGCCTGTGCGGCTGGGAACAATCGACGATTTAAAACAATTAATTCAAGCAGTTTTCTAAGCAGCCTGTGCGGCTGGGAACTAGCGAAGTCGAAGTAAGAGCGGTTGAGTTTTTTTCTAAGCAGCCTGTGCGGCTGGGAACAACCTTTGCACGGATTTTATTTTTAATTTATTTTTCTAAGCAGCCTGTGCGGCTGGGAACTTGCCGCTCCGCCCACCTTACTATTCAGCTGTTTTCTAAGCAGCCTGTGCGGCTGGGAACTAAACATATCCCTTTGATTTTGTTGGATTTTTTTTCTAAGCAGCCTGTGCGGCTGGGAACCCGTAATTACTTCGCCCGTTATAATATCGACATTTCTAAGCAGCCTGTGCGGCTGGGAACGCCGTCCAAATCTAAGCCCCAGCCTGTGCTTTTTTCTAAGCAGCCTGTGCGGCTGGGAACGTATATTCAAGACATACCGTTATTTCTAGAAATTTCTAAGCAGCCTGTGCGGCTGGGAACGTGTCGGTGGGTAATTTGGCATGGGCGATGATTTTCTAAGCAGCCTGTGCGGCTGGGAACAGCCTTTGAATTGGGAGTTTTTAATGCTTAAATTTCTAAGCAGCCTGTGCGGCTGGGAACGGCTATGACACGCAGCATATCAATCTACAAATTTTCTAAGCAGCCTGTGCGGCTGGGAACTGCTTCACCGATAATAACCGCCAAGGCAAACATTTCTAAGCAGCCTGTGCGGCTGGGAACCCAACGACTGGCTATCAAGTTATTGGCGGCAATTTCTAAGCAGCCTGTGCGGCTGGGAACTAGCAATGACTTTAAGAGCGTTTTTGCAGAATTTTCTAAGCAGCCTGTGCGGCTGGGAACTCAATCGCTCGAATTGGTCAAAGTTTGAAAATTTTCTAAGCAGCCTGTGCGGCTGGGAACACTTTGTCGGTGGGTTTAAGATTTTTGATTTGTTTCTAAGCAGCCTGTGCGGCTGGGAACTGAAAAGCGGTAGTACCAGTATTTTTTGCCGTTTTTCTAAGCAGCCTGTGCGGCTGGGAACCTTGGATAAAATGAAAAATGCTACAGGTTCACTTTCTAAGCAGCCTGTGCGGCTGGGAACACTCAACTAACCAAAAATCTAATGAAATCAAATTTCTAAGCAGCCTGTGCGGCTGGGAACACTCAACTAACCAAAAATCTAATGAAATCAAATTTCTAAGCAGCCTGTGCGGCTGGGAACTGAATTTTGATAAGAGCTTGCGAATTTTTATATTTCTAAGCAGCCTGTGCGGCTGGGAACTGATTTTGAATAACAAAAACCCCACTTGTTACTTTCTAAGCAGCCTGTGCGGCTGGGAACCATCAAGCGTCAAATCTCTGGCGTGATTGATATTTCTAAGCAGCCTGTGCGGCTGGGAACATGTGACAAATAATCGTGGCAAGCGTGGCACTTTTCTAAGCAGCCTGTGCGGCTGGGAACACAACAAACACCGCTTATTTTTCATTGAAGACTTTCTAAGCAGCCTGTGCGGCTGGGAACTGCCGATGGTATGAATGTATCACTTGATACACTTTCTAAGCAGCCTGTGCGGCTGGGAACTGCCCAAGCGGTAAACGGTGGATAACGCAACATTTCTAAGCAGCCTGTGCGGCTGGGAACAGCTCGGCAACCAACTCACAATGTATTCTAAATTTCTAAGCAGCCTGTGCGGCTGGGAACGTATCAACAATGTTTTTGCTGTCTGCCAAGATTTTCTAAGCAGCCTGTGCGGCTGGGAACTGTGCATCGCTTGCCCTAGAATTTCTCGTGCTTTTCTAAGCAGCCTGTGCGGCTGGGAACTTATCGCCAAGCCTTTGATTGGCACGATTAGTTTTCTAAGCAGCCTGTGCGGCTGGGAACCTAATTTTGCAAAATGCCCGGCTTTTTCAATCTTTCTAAGCAGCCTGTGCGGCTGGGAACAATTCTAAATGCGTGTTCTTGTGCCGCCAATTTTTCTAAGCAGCCTGTGCGGCTGGGAACATTAGGGCATCAAGTAAGAGACAGCAACGGCATTTCTAAGCAGCCTGTGCGGCTGGGAACAGAAGTTTGTGCCGTGTTATGTTGGTGATGATTTTCTAAGCAGCCTGTGCGGCTGGGAACTACAGCATATTGCCAGCCAGCTCCAGAAGCGATTTCTAAGCAGCCTGTGCGGCTGGGAACAAAAAGCTCAGCAACCAACTCACAATGAATTCTTTCTAAGCAGCCTGTGCGGCTGGGAACAATTACTTTTACACGAGTAGAGACCTTTGCACTTTCTAAGCAGCCTGTGCGGCTGGGAACGGGTTGGGTGTAAATGGTCGGTTTCGGACTTTTTTCTAAGCAGCCTGTGCGGCTGGGAACCAAGCCCAGCGGATTTTGTTCCAAAAGTTCACTTTCTAAGCAGCCTGTGCGGCTGGGAACTTGAGAGCGGTAAGCCAGTGTTTGATGACAATTTTCTAAGCAGCCTGTGCGGCTGGGAACTTACTTGACTTTGCTTGTTTTTGTTGTAGCATTTTCTAAGCAGCCTGTGCGGCTGGGAACAATCACCTTCACACGAGTAGAGACCTTTGCACTTTCTAAGCAGCCTGTGCGGCTGGGAACATCGTTCAACATTTGACAGATGGCGGAAAGCTTTTCTAAGCAGCCTGTGCGGCTGGGAACGGTTTTAGAGCTAGAAAATCAGCGTTCTCGCTTTTCTAAGCAGCCTGTGCGGCTGGGAACCTTGCCCTTTGTTATAACTGTCATGTGTTCTGTTTCTAAGCAGCCTGTGCGGCTGGGAACTACTGGTGTGAAATTGGCGTCAGCAAGTGATTTTTCTAAGCAGCCTGTGCGGCTGGGAACTTGGTGGGTTGATTATAACGGCATACGTTTTGTTTCTAAGCAGCCTGTGCGGCTGGGAACAATTGTGGCGAGATTTTGCACATGCTTTTTTTTCTAAGCAGCCTGTGCGGCTGGGAACGTGCTGACCCTGATATTAAGCAGTTTGCCGATTTTCTAAGCAGCCTGTGCGGCTGGGAACCTATAAATTTGGTCTTGGCGTCGTTGGTCAGATTTCTAAGCAGCCTGTGCGGCTGGGAACAAAGCTAAGGACAAATTTCTACCGTGGTCAAATTTCTAAGCAGCCTGTGCGGCTGGGAACCAATCTGTGGCAACCAGCCCGAGAGATTTTAGTTTCTAAGCAGCCTGTGCGGCTGGGAACGTACAACAAACACCGCTTATTTTTCATTGAAGTTTCTAAGCAGCCTGTGCGGCTGGGAACGTGATTTTGCGTTTGCCAGTGCGTACTTCTACTTTCTAAGCAGCCTGTGCGGCTGGGAACACCAAGCAACATCATGGTCGCTTTTTTGTCAAATTTCTAAGCAGCCTGTGCGGCTGGGAACGTGTGAATTGCTCGCACAAGTTAAGGCGTGTTTTTCTAAGCAGCCTGTGCGGCTGGGAACGGTGCGGTAAGCGATATGAGCCAAATTCCCAATTTCTAAGCAGCCTGTGCGGCTGGGAACTGATTTTTCGTCATGCGATGCGGTCAGTGCGTTTTCTAAGCAGCCTGTGCGGCTGGGAACAGAATTTTTAAAAAATAATTGGATACTTGAATTTTCTAAGCAGCCTGTGCGGCTGGGAACTTGCCCCAAATCGGCGATAAAGCCATTAAAGATTTCTAAGCAGCCTGTGCGGCTGGGAACTGGAATTTGTCGGCGTAGTATGTGGCTTGATATTTCTAAGCAGCCTGTGCGGCTGGGAACGTGGCTGTTTGACGCACAAGTTAGGGCGTGTTTTTCTAAGCAGCCTGTGCGGCTGGGAACATAACATAGTCTGTATTACGCCAATTGTGGACTTTCTAAGCAGCCTGTGCGGCTGGGAACATGTGACAAATAACCGTGGCAAGCGTGGCACTTTTCTAAGCAGCCTGTGCGGCTGGGAACTGATTAAAGATTTGGTTTGGTCATCGACAGATGTTTCTAAGCAGCCTGTGCGGCTGGGAACTAGATTGTTTCATGACATGGTGATGCCATGGCTTTCTAAGCAGCCTGTGCGGCTGGGAACGCGGAAATGTAAACATATAAAGGTAACTATTATTTTCTAAGCAGCCTGTGCGGCTGGGAACTTGAGTGTATTTCATGGTTCACGGCTAACAGTTTTCTAAGCAGCCTGTGCGGCTGGGAACGTGGAAAATGTATCATACAGTAATGACGCTATTTTCTAAGCAGCCTGTGCGGCTGGGAACTGCGAGAGCTTGCCGAAATCGCACGGCCATTGTTTCTAAGCAGCCTGTGCGGCTGGGAACTGCTCTCTTGGCTTGCGTGTGCGAGCTGGTTTTTTCTAAGCAGCCTGTGCGGCTGGGAACAGCAAGATAGCCGTGTTCGTAGCTGTTGTTTTTTTCTAAGCAGCCTGTGCGGCTGGGAACAGGCACATCAAGCTCGCCCATCATATCATCACTTTTTAAGCAGCCTGTGCGGCTGGGAACCGCTGGTCGAAACTGTGCTTGATGATGTGATTTTTCTAAGCAGCCTGTGCGGCTGGGAACGGCACCTGTGCCACGAGTTTTGCCAGTAAATCTTTCTAAGCAGCCTGTGCGGCTGGGAACGATTGCGTGAAGTCCAAGCAAAAAATGCCCAATTTCTAAGCAGCCTGTGCGGCTGGGAACTGTGCAAGCGTCTGTATCGTATGCCTGACGGCTTTCTAAGCAGCCTGTGCGGCTGGGAACTGCTTCACCGATAATAACCGCCAAGGCAAACATTTCTAAGCAGCCTGTGCGGCTGGGAACATTGCGGTGGTTCTCTTATCCAGCTGCTCTATTTTCTAAGCAGCCTGTGCGGCTGGGAACGTCATAACAAGCAATTCAGGCAACTTTGGCATTTTCTAAGCAGCCTGTGCGGCTGGGAACTATTTCTACTTAGTGTCATAACAAGCAATTCATTTCTAAGCAGCCTGTGCGGCTGGGAACGGCTACTGTGAATTGGTAATGCTTCCTGTGCCTTTCTAAGCAGCCTGTGCGGCTGGGAACTTTACTTATGCAAAAACAAACGACCGCACACGTTTCTAAGCAGCCTGTGCGGCTGGGAACTTGATATGAGCAAATTATCCCCATTTTTAGAATTTCTAAGCAGCCTGTGCGGCTGGGAACTGTCTGTCTTGGCAGAATGTGTGTAATAAGACTTTCTAAGCAGCCTGTGCGGCTGGGAACTGGTTAATATGGCAATCGGTGTTTTTATCCTATTTCTAAGCAGCCTGTGCGGCTGGGAACGACATTGATTAAACCTACCTTGTTGGGGTCTATTTCTAAGCAGCCTGTGCGGCTGGGAACATTCATCACCAACCCATCGCCGTCATATAGACTTTCTAAGCAGCCTGTGCGGCTGGGAACGTATATTCAAGATATACCGTTATTTCTAGAAATTTCTAAGCAGCCTGTGCGGCTGGGAACTAATGCTTGTACTAAAACCGATTGAAAAAGCCTTTCTAAGCAGCCTGTGCGGCTGGGAACATCGTAACGGCGGTTGGCGTGGCTCACATGATTTTCTAAGCAGCCTGTGCGGCTGGGAACGTTTCAAAAAGACATTCCAGAAGCCGGGCGATTTTCTAAGCAGCCTGTGCGGCTGGGAACTTTGGTAAATATGGCGTGGACTTGTCCAAAGCTTTCTAAGCAGCCTGTGCGGCTGGGAACTATTTTGGTTCCAAAAAGACATTCCAGAAGCTTTTCTAAGCAGCCTGTGCGGCTGGGAACTCCGTAATTACTTCGCCTGTTTTAATGTTAACTTTCTAAGCAGCCTGTGCGGCTGGGAACATTTGCGACCAAGTCATATGCCGAATTTCGCCGTTTCTAAGCAGCCTGTGCGGCTGGGAACGCGAACAACAGATAACAAGTTAGACGCTTTGCTTTCTAAGCAGCCTGTGCGGCTGGGAACTGATACACGGCAAACGCCAAGCCGTGATTGGCTTTCTAAGCAGCCTGTGCGGCTGGGAACTTGATAGGCGGACGCTCAACTTCACCCTTGGCTTTCTAAGCAGCCTGTGCGGCTGGGAACAAATCCTTATTATTTATAAAATTACGCAAATATTTCTAAGCAGCCTGTGCGGCTGGGAACGGTGCGGTAAGCGATATGAGCCAAATTCCCAATTTCTAAGCAGCCTGTGCGGCTGGGAACGAAGCCCAGATTTTGAACCAAAATCTTCGTTTTTTCTAAGCAGCCTGTGCGGCTGGGAACCGCAAGCAAACACCGCATTATCACTGGTTGATTTTCTAAGCAGCCTGTGCGGCTGGGAACTCCTTATATTGGTAACCAAACGTCCTTATATTTTTCTAAGCAGCCTGTGCGGCTGGGAACGCAACAGATAAGCTAACAACAATCGCTCTGCATTTCTAAGCAGCCTGTGCGGCTGGGAACTGCCCAAGCGGTAAACGGTGGATAACGCAACATTTCTAAGCAGCCTGTGCGGCTGGGAACTGTCCGACATGTTTATAACCGTGCCGAATACTTTTCTAAGCAGCCTGTGCGGCTGGGAACGACGATGCCCAAAAAGAGCTGATCGAGCAATGTTTCTAAGCAGCCTGTGCGGCTGGGAACTCACGCAAGCCACGCCATGTATGCTGTCCATATTTCTAAGCAGCCTGTGCGGCTGGGAACCTTGGATAAAATGAAAAATGCTACAGGTTCACTTTCTAAGCAGCCTGTGCGGCTGGGAACTGTTATTATAAAACAAAATAACCAGCAATAACAAGCGTTTGGCATTGATTTTGCCCAAAAAACCAATCAAAAATCCACCTGTTATAACTGATTGAAAATATTCAAGTTTTTAAATAGTCAAAAAATAAAGGGTTTGCCGATATTTTTTTTGGTGCGGCGTGAGTTTGCCGACATGATTATCTTAAAGGATTTGTTTATTAAATTGCAAGAAAAATGGCCAAAAAAAGACTTTAATTTGTACGATATTTCGCCTATAATTGAGAGAACGCCACGATTTAGGACTTTGTGCAAGCGGTTATGGATACACTTAAGCCCACGGATTTAAAAGCGATTTTGCACTCTAAGCGAGCCAATCTATTTTATCTTGAGCATTGCCGAGTGATGCAAAAAGACGGTCGTATTTTGTATTTGACCGAAGCCAAAAAAGAAAATCTTTACTATAACATACCTATTGCAAATACAACAGTTATCTTACTGGGTACTGGCACATCGATCACACAGGCGGCGATGCGGCTGTTGGCGAGTGCTGGCGTGCTGGTTGGTTTTTGTGGTGGTGGGGCGACGCCGCTGTTTGCAGGCAGTGAGATTGAGTGGCTCACGCCCCAAAGCGAGTACCGCCCCACCGAATATGTCCAAGGCTGGCTGTCGTTTTGGTTTGATGATGCCAAGCGGCTGGCGGTCGCCAAACGCTTTCAGCATGAGCGAGTAAATTTTATCCAAAAGGTCTGGGCAAAGGACAATGAATTGCACGAAGAAGGCTTTGATATTGATGCCGATGACATCGCCGTCGCTTGCCAACGCTATAAAAATCAAATAGATAAGACGGATTCGGTCAAGGATTTACTGCTGGCTGAAGCGATGATGACCAAGCAGCTGTATAAGGCGGCGGCAAGCCGTTGCGGCTTGGTGTTTCAAAGGGATTTTAATCAGGGCGATCTTGCCAATAATTTTTTAAATCACGGCAATTATTTGGCGTATGGTTTGGGTGCTTGCACTTTGTGGGTGCTAGGCATTGGGCATGGTTTTGCGGTGATGCACGGCAAGACACGGCGTGGGGCGTTGGTGTTTGATGTAGCGGATTTGATCAAAGACGCCATCGTGTTGCCGTGGGCGTTTGTCTGTGCCAAGGACGGATTTAGCGAGCAAGAATTTCGCCAAAAAATCCTACAAAAATTCACCCAACATAAAGCCTTGGATTTTATGTTTGACACTGTAAAAGCGGCTGCTTTGCAAAATAACGCCACAGCAGACGAGATTTGACGGCAGTCAAGGGATATGACAGATGATTGTTACTTTTATTTCCCAATGTCAGAAAAAAGCCATCAACCGCACTCGGCAAGTGTTAGATGCGTTCGCCAATCGCATTGGTGATTTTACTTGGCAGACGGTGATCACCGAAGAAGGCTTGGCGATGGTCAAAAAGCTACTGTCGCAAACGGCGAGCAAAAACACGGCGGTGAGCTGTTATCGTTTTCACACACGCAAGCACAGCGAGCTGTTATGGATAGTGGGCAACCGAAACCGATTCAATGAATGTGGCTGGGTGGCGGTGAATTATACCGAACAAGACATTTCAGATTTTTATGACAATTATCAATGGCGTGATAAGAATGTGATGAGTGCTGCCGTGGCGATGGCAGGGCTGTTTCACGACATTGGCAAGGCGAACATACTGTTTCAAAACAAACTCAACCCCGCACTAAAAACAGCACACTTTGAACCATATCGCCATGAATGGGTGTCGCTGCGTTTGTTTGAAACACTCACCCAATCTTGCCAAACAGACAACGAATGGCTGGATAAACTGATCAATGCCCAGTTTGATGATTTTTGTCATCTGATTAAGGATAATGATGACACCAAAAGCAGTCCGTTGCGGCGTTTGTCGCATTTGCCTTTTGCCCAGCTTGTGGCGTGGCTGATTGTCGCTCACCACAGATTGCCTTTGTATCCGACCTGGAAATATGCCAATCCGCCAGCTTATGACAGCCGAGACAAATGGCTGACGCATTATTTTCATGCTTTGTGGAACTCGCCAAATTGCTATGATGATGAACAAAAGCCCAGAGTTGATGACAATTGGCGATTTGCTGATCATGCCTTACCAAACCACAGTGCGATTTGGCGAGCCATGGTTTGTAATTATGCGGATTTGGCCAAAAAGCAGCTGGCATCTGGGTCTTTTGATGGCTTAACCGAAGATATTTTTACATCGCACTTATCACGCTTGGCACTTATGCTGGCGGATCGTTATTTTTCATCATTATCTTTTGCCAAGTCGCAAGAGATCGGCAGGCGTAGTAATACTTACCACATTTATGCCAATACCCATTATCTGGATAATGGCCAAAGAGCCTATAAACAGCAATTGGACGAGCATCTGATTGGCGTTGCCAAAACGGCGGTGCAGATTGTCGATGCACTGCCAAAATTTCGCCCATCTTTGGTAGGCTTGGATAATGATCATTTGCAAGCCAAAGTGGACAAAAAATTACCGCAATTTCAATGGCAAAACGCCGCCCAAAAAACAGCCCAAGACATCGCCAAGCACACCGCCGAGCATGGATTTTTTGGCATTAATATGGCATCGACAGGCTGCGGCAAGACGATCGCCAATGCCAAAATCATGTACGCACTGGGTCAGCAGACAGGCAAGGTGAGATTTAGCGTTGCGTTGGGACTTAGAACTTTGACCTTACAAACAGGTCAAGAGTTTCAGCGACTGCTGGGGCTTGATGATAATGATTTGTCCATTGTGGTGGGCGGTGTTTCGGTCAAGAGCTTATTTCACATCAACCAAAATGCCAATCATGCTGGACAATCACAAGGGCAAATCGACAATCAAGCACAACCGTCAGGCAGTGAGTCGATTGACGAAACGCTAAATCCAGAAATTTTTGTGCATTATACAGGCAAAAGTGAGCCGCACGCTTTATATCAGTGGACAAAAAACGAGCCAAAAGCCGACAAGCTGCTACAAGCCCCTGTGTTGGTCTGCACCATCGACCATCTGATTGCCGCAACAGAAGGTACTCGTGGCGGCCATCAGATTGTGCCGATATTACGCCTGTTAAGCTCAGATTTGGTGCTGGACGAACCTGATGATTTTGACATTGCTGATTTGCCTGCTTTGTGTCGCTTGGTGCATTGGGCGGGCATGCTGGGCAGTCGAGTGCTACTATCGACCGCTACCATGCCGCCGATGCTGGCTTATGCTTGCTTTGAAGCTTATCGAGTAGGCTGGGCGGCTTTTGCCAAAGCCAACTTACCCAGCTGGGACGGCAAAATCCAGTGTGCGTGGTTTGATGAGTGGCACAAGCCCTGTCAGGATTTGTTGGCAGATATTAAGGTTTTTCAAAAGCAGCATGATAGCTTTGTGGATAAGCGTATCGCACAATTGTCAAACCTAGCCCCAAGACGCTTGGGTAAAATTGTCCATATCGAGCATAATCAAGGCTGTAATCTCTACCAAAGTGTGGCAAATCGGATTTTTGATAGTATCATTGAGCTTGATAGACGACATCGCCACAACAATACACTTGGTAATACGCCCAGCAACGCACCTAGCAATCAACAGACTGATAAGACGCTGTCTTTTGGTTTGGTACGCATGGCAAATATCAATCCGATGATTGCTGTGGCAAAGGCACTGATTGCCAAAGATGCACCAGATGACACCCAAATTCATTATTGTGTCTATCACGGTCGTTATCCGCTGCTTATGCGTTCGCATATCGAAAAGCAATTGGACAGCATACTAAAACGCAAACAACCCGACGCCATTTGGCAAAATGCAATCATCAGACAGCACATTTGTCATAGTTCAGCCAAGCATCATATTTTTGTGGTCATCGCATCGCCTGTGGCAGAAGTGGGGCGAGATCATGATTATGATTGGGCGGTGGTTGAGCCAAGCTCCGTGCGTTCGATTGTTCAGTTGGCAGGGCGTATCCTTCGCCATCGTGATATTATCCCTGATGGCAGCAATGTTCATTTATTAAATCAAAATATCAAGGCACTAAAGGGCGAAAAAGTTTGTTTTACTAAGCCGGGTTTTGAGCAAGATGGTTTGGCGTCGGCATTGGCATCGCACGATTTACAGCAAATTTTACAGCAGGCTGATTATCAGGCCATTTCTGCCATACCAAAAATCCGCCCAATCCAAAATTTCAAAGCAATATTAGACAACTTAGATAAGCCCCTTGATGATTTGTCAATTTATGAGCAGGTTGCTTTGCGTCATCGCTTGTTTTCAAGGCATGATGGTGCGGCGATTTGGTGGTCAAATCCTTGGGTGCATTGGGCGGCAGAAATACCATTTCGCCAGCCATTTCGCAGACAAGACAGCAGCACGGACGAAACTTGCTATCTGTGGATTGAAGCGGCTTGGTCAAATGTTGAATTTAAGTGGTGCGAGCCAAAAGACAGCACAAACATGGCTCAATTTAAGCCCACAGGCAGTGTGGGTCTGCGGTTTAATCAGATGACACAGCCGACTTTGGGCATGGGCAGTGGGTTTTGGTTTGATTTGTCGCCAGTGGCGATTTATCAGCAGCTGCAAGATGAGCTGGCAGAGCAGGGCGAATCATTAAGCCTTGCTCAGATTAGCCAGCGTTTTGGTAGTTTTGTCATTTCACAAAAACACACAACCCAAGATTTTGAGTTTTATGAACAATTTGGTATCTTTGAGCCTGTAAGACCCAAAGATTAAGCAGCCTGTGCGGCCGAAATTAAAAATTAAAAATAATATTTTCTAAGCTATCTGTGCAGATAGGGCCTAATTATATCACAAATCAAAGATGGTATGACAAACATGGATTTGGATTCAACGCCATCATTATCTATAAATCATAAAATAAAAAATAATATGGATATTGATTTTTTTAAAAAGTTATTTTATAATCAAAAAAATGGCTCACAAAAGGGGAAAATATGCAAAAAAGCAATCACGATCACAGTGTGCAATGGCACGAGATAATAAAAAGCTATATCGATGGCTTGCAGGAGCAAGACAAGCAGGGTAAGCAAGAAGAAATGCAGGCGGTGCTGCAAGTTGCGGCTTATAAAAATGGCATGGCTCAAGCAAATTTGTCATTGGTTGCAGATGCGACAGGCGGTGATAATAAGCAGCTTACCAAGCAGCAAAAAGAGCTGGACAGAACTTGCAAACGGGCAGAATCACTAAAACTGACCGACAAGTCCTTGGCTGCGGCACGCCAGCTGTATCAACATTGTGTGCAAAACCAATGGCTAAGCGATGATGTCATCACCCAAACGCAGTTACAAATTGACCAAATTACTCAAGAGCAAAATTTTTATCGCCTGTGGGTAAGTCATGCCCTGCTATCTGCCAGTGGCGTTACGCCAGCGACACACATTGCCAAAATCACCCACTCCAGCAGTGGCGGATCGGCGATGGTTGATGGTATTGATGACACCAAAGCTGGGTTTTTGACCACCAGCCAGTTGGCCAGTCCAATTTATGATGGGGCGTATCCTAACGCCAGCTTATCAAAGATTGCCAAGTTTTTATTGCTGAGTATTGATGATACGCCATTGGGTTTATTGCTCAAACAAGGCGATTATACACCGCTCAGTGCGTTGTTTGATGCTGAGCAATTACGCCAAATTGGCGATGGATTTTACCAAAAATTAAACGCACCTTTGGCAGCCGATGCCTTGATAAAGCAGGTTTATTTCCCTGTTGGTGCTGATTATCATCAGTTGGTGATTTTGTATTCGTCCAGTTTAATACAAGAAATCCATCAGCGGTTTTTTGTCAAAGAAGTGCGTGAATGGCGAACCAAAATCGAAAAACAGCGTAATGCAGACAAATATCACGCCGATGTTTTGGTACAAATCCCCAATGTTTTGACTTTCTCAACCGTCGCTAGCCAACCCCAAAATGTCTCGGTCAATCACGGCAGTCGGGGCGGTAACATTCGCCTGCTGTGTGCCAGTCCACCCAAGTGGCAAAGTCAGCTTGTTGCACCGATTCGCCACAAAACGATGTTCACCGATCGCCTACTAAATCGTATGTGTTCAGAAAATATCGCAGGCTTGCAGCAGATGCTGATGACTTTTGATAAAGCCAATATCAGCTTTAAAGAGCCAAAACGCCTACAAGGCATCATCAATTGGCTCAATGCCATTATTGATGATGTGTTTGATTATACCCAAAGACTGTGGGCATTGCCCAGTGGTTGGAGTGAGCAAGCGGACGGTTGTTTGTCCGATGCTTATCAAATCCTACTTGATGTGCATCGTGATGATGAAATGTTTGTAATCAAAAAACAAAGCGATTGGCAGGCACAAATCGTGAGCGATTTTGTGCATTGGCTAAATGGGCGACTGCGTCATAAAGACGAGCAGTTTAGCGTTAATCAGGATCATAGCCGCATTTGGCGTCGAGTATTTGCCGACAGATTGCGAGAATATGTAGAGCAATGGGGTTGATGGGGATTGCGATGAAATTAATCAGTATTCAGCGTATTTTTGTTCAGGATATGAATGCGACTGCTGGGCAGACTTATGGCGGCATCAGCATCGTTGCGGCGATGGGTTTTGTGCATGCCTTACAAAGATCTTTAAAACACCACAAGCATTTTGCCGACATTCAATTAAACGCCTGTGCGGTGCTTGTGCATGATTATGAATTGCGTACATTTTATAATGATCATCATGCACTCAAATTTTTGCAATCACGCAATCCACCAGCATTGCACGGCTTGGCTGATGATAAAAAATCCAAAACAGCACCTGTCATCGAAGAAGGCAAAATGCAGGTTGAGCTGTCGTTATTGATTGGCTATCAAGGTGATATTTTTCCAGAAGTGCAAAGCGACTTTGTCCAGCATCTGATGCAGCAAAGTTATCGCCAGCGTTTTGCTGGTGGCAGTATTTTTAAGATTGATGCGATTAAACTTTGGCAAATACCCAACGACAATCACGGCAAAACAGTCATCAGACAGTTATTGCGTCCGCTGTTGCCAAGTTTTATGCCGTATCAACGCAGTGATATATTGGCAGAATATCAGCACAACCACCCAGAAAAAGACACCATCGATGCGTTGATTGATTTTATCAGCATCAAGAGTGTAGCACGCCCAAGCCATACCGTGATTGATCGGCACATCAAGCAATTGACAGATCAGCTGGAAGTGCAGACAGCATGGCAGGCACATTTGGCACAGCCTTATGGCACACAAATTCCGCAAATTTTGGATAATTATTTTGAAAATCTGCAAAATTACGCCAATCTCAAAAGCCACAAGGCACTCTTAAATGAGTGGCAAAATTATCAAAATCCCAGCACAAAAACACAGGCACAATGGGCGTATCTGCCCAAGCCAAAAAAAGGCTATTTTGTGCCGATGATGTGCGGCTATAAAGCCATTGGTGAGACTTTGCCTGCTAGCCAAGTTGTGGGCAGTCGCACCACAAACCCTGATGATACAGTCTGCTTTGTGGAAGCGGTGCATACTTTGGCCGAATGGCGAGGCACGCACCACATCAAAGATTATGCCGATTTGGCACAGTCTTTGTGGCATTACCATTATCAGCCACACTGGTATTTGTGCCAGCAGCAAGCACCTGACACGGCATCACCGCCACAAGCTTTAGTGTTTGATGATTATGATTTTTAATCAGTTTTTCAAGTGTGTATTTTAAATAAAACTAGGAGTTTTTTATGAGTAAGATTAGCAGCATCGATTTGCCAACCCTATTATCATTTGAGCGTAAGCTAGAAAATTCGGACGGTTTGATGTTTTCGGGCAAATGGGAAAATGTCCAAAAACAATGCAATGAGCAAGATGATAAAACGGCTTTGTGGCAGCCGATTGCGATTATTCCACGCTTTAACCGCTCAACACAAAGCGCACATGGCATTTCTGATGACAGCAAAACCAAGCCCAACCCTGTGTCTGCCAGTAATGACGATGCCAATTTGCCACTGGAGCATGACACCCTAAAATTGAGTTTTTCGCTGCGTGTCATTGGTGATTTGGGTGTGCCATTTGCGTGCAATGCCCCAGCGTTTGAGCAAGCCATTGTCGAAAAAGTCAGCCAGTTTAAACAAGATGAGATGTTTGATGAATTGGCAAAACGCTATGCCATGAATATCGCCAATGGACGGTTTTTGTGGCGAAACCGTGTGGGCGCAGCGTCCATTTTGATTGTTGTAAATATCCACGGGCAAGACAAGCCGTTGCAATTTAATGCTTATGACTACAAATTGAATGATTTTAATCAGCATGATGAGCAATTGGCAATTTTGACCCAAACCATCAAACAAGGATTGAATAACGAACAAGATTTTTGTTTTATGCAAGTGGATGCTTATGTGCAATTGGGAACAGGACAGCACATTTTCCCATCTCAAGAGATGAACATGGGCGAAAAACGCAAATCATTGTTCAAAATCAAAAATCAAGCAGCGATGCACAATGTCAAGATTGGCAATGCACTACGCACGGTGGATACTTGGTACACACAAGACGCACCATTTCCAATCGCTGCCGAGCCATACGGTGCGGTAACTCAGCGTGGAGAAGCTTATCGCAAAAGTGGTAATGATTTATACACTTTGATGTTGGACTGGGTTTGTGGCGAGCAAATCGACGCAGAGCAGCAGGCCTATGTGGTCAGCAACCTAATCCGTGGCGGTGTGTTTAGTAAAGGCGGAAAAGAATAATGCAAGCCTACCAAGAGATTACCCTAATTGCCCAGCCAGAAATTGAGCCGCATGCGATTTGGCAAGAGCTTTACACCCACCTACACATTGCCTTTGTTGAGCAAAAAGACGCCGATGATAAGGTGGTTTATGGTGTGGCATTTCCCCAATATCGCACAGTGGCGGATAAAAATCTTGCTGTGCTGGGCTTTAAGTGTCGCATCTTTGCCCCAAGCCAAAGCGACTTGCAGCGGCTGGATTTGGATAAACGCCTTGAGCGATTGGCCGACTATGTGCATATCAGCAGTATCCGAGCAGTGCCGAGCGAAATCAAGGGTTACGCCTGCTATCATCGGGCTATCCCAAAGATGAGCCTGAGTCAGCGAATTGCTCATCAGGCACGCCGACATCAGGCGAGCATTGATGAAGTGGCGGCATATTTTCAGGATTATCCAAAAAAGCCCACAGACGACATCGCCTACCCTTTTATCCGCATCAAAAGCAGCTCTAATGGGCAGTATTTTCCGCTGTTCATCGCCAAAACACAGCTGTCAGAGCCAGCGGTGGGCAAATTTGGCACTTATGGGCTAAGTCGCACAGCCAGCGTACCAGAGTTTTAGGCAGGTTTTAAATCAGCTTGCCAAAGCACTTCGCTGCCGCCGTCCATGCGTGCGATGACACGAGCCAGCACGAACAGATAATCCGACAGGCGGTTTAGGTATTGGGTGCTTTGGCGGTTGATATTGCCATCACGAGCAGCCAGACGCAGCAGTACTCGCTCGGCATCACGGCAAGTGGCACGAGCGATATGCGTTTGGGCGGTGGCAACAGAGCCAGCTGGCAGGATAAACTCTTTTAGATAAGGCAATCCATCGTTATGCGTATCCGTCCACTGCTCAAGTGTGGTGATGTCATCTGGCGTGATGGCGATGTAGCCGATGTCGGCGTGATTTGGCAGGGCAATCTCACCGCCGATATTAAACAGTTTGTGCTGAATGATGCTGATTTGATGGACGATTGATGGATTGCTGTCCATCACATAAGCCTGCAGTAGTCCCAGCTGTGCGTTTAGCCCATCGACCACGCCCATCGCATCAAAGCGTAAATCGGTCTTTGGCAGGCGAGAGCCATCGCCCAAGCCTGTGCTACCATCGTCGCCTGTGCGTGTGGTGATTTTTGATAAGCGGTTACCCATAATATTTTCCCAAATTGTTGCAAAATTATCGTAAAATTGCCTTAACAGTCATCTTAAAAGCTGTTTAAAAACCATTTTAAAAGCTGTAAAAACTTTGCCAAACTTCCCCAAAATGACAAACAAGTCATGAACTTAAATTCACTTAAAATGATACGATGATGGCAATAAGCCCAAAAGCCTATCATAGCATTTTTTGGGCTTTGGGTGTAATCCTAGCGACAAGTGTCAGGATTTTTTGTTATAATCAGAAGCGTTATTTAGCCAACCGTTGAGAGTAATTATGCAAACCTTTAATCCTGCCGAACACATGGTATTTTGCCGCAAATATCAACAAAATTTGCCTAAATTGCCAAATCCGCCTTTTCCTAATGCCAAAGGCCAAGAAATCCAAAACACCGTCTCCGCTAAGGCTTGGAATGAGTGGCTGGAGCTACAAACCATGCTGATTAACGAAAATCACTTGAGCATGATTGACCCACAGGCCAAGGCGTTTATCAACGAGCAGCGTGAGAAATTTTTGGATAATGCCGATTATCAAAAACCGCACGGCTTTACCCCAAAAAGCTAACGCACTGATGATCAAGGATACGATATGCTAAAAATTGATGATGTTTTTGAGCCGATTTTGATGGGCGATGCCAGACCTGATGCGTTGCGTGATTATCCAGTGGTGCATGTGCAGCCAGTGGCTTGGGGCGATATGGACGGCTTTAACCATGTCAATAATGTCGCCTATTATCGCTATGCTGAGTCGGCACGCATCAGTTATATGCGAGCGATTGGTTTTTTGCAGGCCAGAGAAGATTTGCTGACGATTTTGGCAGGTTCATCAATGCAATATCGCCGCCCTGTGGTGTATCCAGACACGCTGTTGGTGGCGGTGCGGATTAAGCATCTGGGCAACACCAGCGTCGTCCAAGAATATGCCATATACAGCCAAGCCCAGCAAGCGGTGGTCGCCACAGGTGAAGCGGCGATTGTGCGGACTGACAGCCAGATGGCAAAGGTGGCATGGTCGGACGCTGAACGCAAATTGATTGAAAATTTTGAAGGTCGAGCGTTTGACAAGCCGTGATTTTGACGGTTTGCCAAATTGCCAAAGATTTTAAAATTTTATCATAACATCAAAACACCCCAAATCATCGAGCGTTTGGGGTGTTTTTTAATTCGACCAATTCGATAAATTGAGCAATTTAAATCAAGCACGGCTCGGCGTAATCATGATAACGCAGCGACCAGCCGACCATGAATGCCTTCAAAGCCGCCATTTGACATGATAATGATGGCATCGCCAGCTTGGGCGTGGGCGGTGATATGGTCAATGATGGCGTCCACGCTGTCTAGGACGATTTGATTGGCGGCATCGCCGATGGCATCGCCCAAGCCCCAGCTTAGGTTTTTTGGCTCATACCAGATGACATGGTCGGCAAGGGCGGCTGATGATGCCAGCTGACTGCGGTGGCTGCCCAGTTTCATGGTGTTTGAGCGCGGTTCGATAATCGCCCAAATGCGGCGATTGCTCAGGCTTTTTTTGGCACCGTCCAAGGTGGTGGTGATGGCGGTTGGGTGATGGGCAAAATCATCAAACACCAAAATATCGCCAACATCACCAATCAACTCCATGCGGCGTTTGATACCGCCGAAGTTTGACAACGCTTGGCATGCCACCTGCACGCTGATGCCGATATGATGAGCTGCGGCGATGGCAGCAAGGCCGTTATTGACATTGTGCAGTCCGCTCATGCCCCAGTGGACTTCGCCAGTCTCATCACCATGGCGTACCAAAAACACCGAACCATCGACAGCGACCAACTTGGCCTGCCAATCGGCATCGGTATCGCCATCGACGGCGGTATAAGCCACAGGCGTCCACACGCCTTTTTTGAGCGTGTCTTCTAGGCTTGGGGTGTGTGCTGGCATGATGATTTGACCGTTTGACGGTATCATGCGAATCATGTGGTGAAATTGGGTGGCGATGGCGTCCAAATCCGCAAAAATATCGGCGTGGTCAAATTCAAGGTTATTTAAAATGGCGGTCGTTGGGCGATAATGCACAAATTTTGAACGTTTGTCAAAAAATGCCGAATCGTACTCGTCCGCTTCGATGACAAAATAACGCTCACCCAGATGACTTGAGTGGGCAAAAGCCGCTTGCAGGCGAGTATCTTCGGTGTTTACCAGTGGCACACCACCAATCAAAAATCCTGTATCGATACCAGCAAATTGCAAAATCCATGACAGCATGGTTGTGGTTGTGGTTTTGCCGTGCGTGCCAGCCACTGCCAAGACATGGCGATTTTTTAGCACCGTTTCGTACAAAAATTGCGGACCTGAAGTATAAGGCAGACGCTGATCGAGCATATACTCCACCGCTTCCATGCCACGCTTGCAGGCGTTGCCGACCACGACCAAATCTGGTGCAGGGTCTAGGTGTGCAGCTTTGTAGCCTTCCCAAATTTCAATGCCAGCATCGGCAAGCTGCGTACTCATGGGCGGATAAATGTTGGTGTCTGAGCCTGTTACCGTATGACCCAAATCTCGTGCCAACAGTGCCAAAGAACCCATGAAAGTGCCACAAATGCCCAAAATATGAATGTGCATGATAAACCTTATAAATCAGTAAAAAATTAAGCGTGCTTTTGTCGAATTTTTTGTAAAACGAACAATTGGATGACAAAAATCACCACAAATAAAATCAATGTCTGTGCTGGAATGGACAAGCCAAATAAAGTCCAATCAATCATCGCACAGTCGCCGTTGGCGGTCAATACTGTGGTCAGCACATCGCCCATCGGCATGGTCTGCACCCAGTATTCCAAGCCCGGCCCACAAGCAGGCGGCTCGGCAGATGGCACATAATGAATCCAAGTATGGCGTGCAGCGACGCCCATGCCCCACAGCGTGCCAGCCATGCCACACAGCCACAGCAGCAGGCGGACGGCTGTGTTTTTGGGATTAATCAGTGCAGCAATCAGGGCAAACAGCCCCATAATCCACAGCCCAATGCGTTGAAAAATGCACAACGGACAAGGATCAAGCAGTAGATGATTTTGTAGATAGCCGATGGCAAAAATACTGGCGACAATCATAATCAAAGTCAGCAGCCAGTTGAGCGTTCGGTAGGTCAGTTTGCTCATAAAAAACTCAATGTCAATTTGGTTGGATCATTGCCCAACGATAAAATTTATTAATATTTTATCTAAAAATTTTCTTTAAAACATTATCTAAAAAAACACGCCAAGCCTAGCGATACGCCTGCACATAGTCATAAAAATCCACATCATCACTGGCTTCAAGCCGTGCTTGCTCTTCGACAGATGCCAAGGCGATGGCGTCAAATTTGGCTTCATCTTCATGACTTAGAGCGTGGCCTAACAGCTCGGTTTGGTGCTTTTGGGCAAGTAATTTACCCAACGACCAAGTGCCGCCCACACGATATGAATCAGCGATGATTTGTGCTGATAGAGTAAAGTCAGGATTGGTGGCCTTGCCCTGCATCATCGCCAGTGCCGTGCGGTAGTCGTTGCCGCCGTGATGAGCATCAAAGGCATCGGCGATAACCTGCATCTGGGTCAGATGATGGACAATCCAGTCGTGTAAGTTTTGTTCGCCATGCTCGGTGCGGATACTGATGCCTGCTTGTCTGCCGTGATTGACCACAGTGTCGATATTTTCGTTTAGGCGTTTTTCTTCGTCTGGCATCAGATATGGCGAATCGGTAAGTAGGCAATACAATGCCAAAACTTCCAAAAAGCAAGCAGTTGAGATTTTGATACCGATGTCTGAATACGGATCTAAGTCAATGGCACGAAATTCCACATAAGCAATACCCCGTGCCGCCAGTGCCGCGGTTGGCGTCTCGCCAGCTTTGGTGGTTTGTTTTGGGCGGATTGGGCTGTAATACTCGTTTTCGATTTGTAAAATGTGGCTATTAATCTGAATCGGATTGCCCTTGTCGTCATCGACACCAATGGCAGCAAAATCGGCAAATGGCGTACCGATGGCCGCTTGTAGCCCACGGACATACTCGTCCAAATGGTTATAACGAATGTCCAAATCTTCTTGGACGCTGTTGGTGTAGCCAAGTTTGCCCATGCGTAGGCTGGTGCCATTGGGCTGATGATAGCTGCAAGTTTTGCCCAGCGGCACCAAATTATGCTCACGGCCACTGATAAATGTGCCACACACCGCAGGGCTAGCACCGAGCAGATACAGCACTAGGGGTGTTAGTCGCTTAAAGTTGCGTATGAGTGCCAGATATTTTTCATTTTTAAAGTCGCTTAGGCTGCCTGTGCCGCTTGCTTCAAACCATGCACCAAACAAATCATCGCCGATGGACAAATTATAGTGCAGCCCTGCGATGGTCTGCATTTTACGCCCATAACGCACGCCTAGGCCCGAGCGGTACAAGGTTTTTAGTCGTCCAGCGTTAGACGAACCATAATCCGCCAGCGGAATGTCGCCATCAGTGTCTGAAGTCATGCACGGCATGGACAAAGGCCAAATCAGCTCATCATTTTCAAGCGAGCGATGCACCAACACATGCAAATCCCTGAGCATATCCAACGCCTGCTTGATGGACGGCTTAGGTTCGGTAATCAGCTCCAGCAGGTTTTCTGAATAATCGGTGGTGATGTATGGGTGGGTGAGTTTTGAGCCGAGTTTGGCAGGGTGAAAAGTCTTGGCAGAATAGCCGTCTGGCTGCATTCTTAGGCCTTCTTTTTCGATGCCACGCTGCATACCTGCAACCAAATGCGGTGCAAACCATGTGGGCAATGTAAATGTCTGTTGTGTCATGATGGATACTTGCTTGGTGAAATTATTTTTGGTAAATGGGTAAAAGCTTATGCCAGCCAATTGGTCTATTCAACTGATGATAACAATAAGCGTGTCCGTTCCACGGCGATGGTGTCAGTGATTGTGTCAATCCAGATGCCAGTTGCCGATATTAATTTATCGTCTTAATTGTCTGGCAAATGTGAAAAAACCGCCGATGTCAAACCGCCAAATTGTCATCAAATCGAAAATGACGAGCCGCAGCCGCAAGTGGTGGTGGCATTTGGGTTGGTTACGGTAAAGCGTGAGCCTTCGAGTCCTTCGGTGTAGTCGATGGTTGAGCCGACCAGATATTGATAGCTTAGCGAATCGACCACCAAAATCTCTTGACCGTTATCAAAAGTGGCGTCATCATCGCCCAATTCTTCAGCAAAATCAAAGCCATAGCTAAAGCCTGAGCAGCCACCACCTGTCACATAGACACGCAGCATCAAAGCATCATTACCTTCGGCGGCTTTGAGTTTGGCGAGTTTAGCAGCGGCACTATCAGTAAGAATGAGTCCAGTATTCATAATAACCTGTAATTTTATCAATGCGTTAATGTGATGTGATTTGTTGATTTAATGTTTTTATCTAAATAAGTTCGATTGTTCATTATACAAGGTTTGGCGTATGAAAATAAGTGCTTTTTGGTAATTATCTGTGCGTCATTGGAATATGAGCTGTTTATCGTTGGCGAAATCGGTTTGCTGAAAGTTTTTTTGATTGGGTAAGTTTGGCGATTGGTGGTGATTTGGGCATTGGGCAGGCGCGTGGTGGCAGCTTATTTTATGGATCAAATTTGTAGATCAAAATATGCTAAAATAGGGCAAATTTTGGCAAATAAACACACAAAAGATGATTGAGTTTAAAAATGTAGCGGTACGCCGAGAAGGTCGCTTGCTATTTAGCGATGTCAATTTGCAACTGCACAAAGGGCAAAAAATCGGCTTGACAGGCAATAACGGCACGGGCAAATCCACGCTGTTTGCCACCATTTTGGGCGAGCATGGCACGGATATGGGTAATATCAGTCTGCCTGAGACTTGGCAGATTGCACACATGGCACAAGAAGTGCAAGCGGTGCAGATGAGTGCGATGGATTATGTGCTGTCTGGTGATGATGAGTGGTGGCAATTAAACGAGCAAATCAGCCAGCAGGACACTTTGAGCGAGTCGCAGATTGCTCCGATTTATCAGCGGTTTGATGAGATTGACGGTTATCGCACCAAGGCAAAAGCGGCGACGATTTTGGCAGGGCTGGGCTTTGCCGAGATGGAATTTGACAAATTGGTCAAGCAGTTTTCGGGCGGCTGGCGAATGCGGCTCAATCTGGCACGCACTTTGATGCACCGAGCCGAGATTTTACTGCTTGATGAGCCGACCAACCATTTGGATTTAGATGCGATATTGTGGCTAGAAGAATGGTTGGCAAAGTTTGATGGGTTGATTTTATTGGTCAGCCACGATCAGGCGTTTATGGATACGGTGTGTGGGCATATTTTGCACATTGAGCAGGGCAAAATCACCCTATACACGGGCAATTATAGCCAGTTTGTGCAGACACGAGCCCAAAGACTGGCACAAGAGCAGCAAGCCTACCAAAAACAACAAGCGGTTAAGGCTCACTTAGAAGATTATATCCGCCGTTTTCGTGCCAAAGCAACCAAGGCAAAACAAGCCCAAAGCCGCATCAAGCAGCTAGATCGCATGGCCGAGCTGTCGCCTGTGATGGCAGACAGTGCGTTTAGTTTTCGCTTTTATGAGCCATCGCATATGGCATCGCCGCTTATTAGCCTAGATAATGCCACCATCGGCTATGACGGTCAGCCGATGATTCATCGAGTCAATTTACAAATCACCCCAAGCAAACGACTGGGTATCCTAGGGGCAAATGGTGCTGGCAAATCCACACTGATCAAGGCGCTGGTCGGTGAGTTGCCGCTTATTAGTGGCACGCACAAGCTGTCTGAGACGCTCAAATTGGGCTATTTTAATCAGCATCAGATGGACAGCCTAGATGACGATGCCACGCCGATGGTGATGCTAAGACGCATTGCCAAGCAGACATCGGACGCTGATTTGCGAGCGTTTTTGGGCAGTTTTGATTTTCGTGGTGAGCGAATCGATACGCCCAGCCGTCTGTTCTCAGGCGGTGAGCGAGCCAGATTGATGCTGGCATTGTTGGTGTGGCAGCGTCCCAATGTGCTGGTGCTTGACGAGCCGACCAACCACCTAGATTTACAAATGCGAAATGCGTTAATGCTGGCACTGCAAGACTTTGCTGGGGCGTTGATTTTGGTGTCGCACGATCGTGATTTGATTTTATCGGTGTGCGATGAGCTGCTTTTGGTTGCTGATGGTCGTGCCGAAGAATTTGCTGGCGATATGCGTGATTATGCCGAGCATCTCAAGCAGGTGCGTCAAAATCGCCAAACGCAGCATAAGGCGGATAAGTCGGACAAGGCAAATTTGGCAAATCTGTCAAATAAGCACGTCGACAAAGCCACGCCCAATGAGTCATCAGAGCCTATCGCTCAATTAAGCAAAGAAGAACGCCGCAAAAAAAATGCCCAAATCCGTGAGCAGACCGCACCACTAAGAAAACGCATCAGCACGCTGGAGCAGCAGCTAAGTCAGCTCACCGATAAACTTGCCGCCATCGAAGACGCCTTATCAGACACTGCCCTTTATGACGATGCCAATAAAGCGGTGCTGCTCGATAAGCTGAACACCCAAAGCACATTAAAGATGCAGATTGACGAGCTAGAAGACAGCTTATTGATGGCGATGGACGAGCTTGAGACTGCCGAAAGTGGCTTGGTATGAGTGCTTATGAGCGATTATTATCAACTGCTTGGCGTTGCCGATGATGCCGATATTGCCACCATCAAGCGTGCCTACCGCCAAAAAATCGCCCATCACCACCCTGATAGGCACGGCGGCGATGCTAATGATGAGATGGTCAGGCGGCTGAATTTGGCATATGCCACGCTCAAAGATAATGATGCTCGTGCCGATTATGACCGTCAATTACGCAAGCGACGCCAGCAGCGTTGGCTTGATGACAAGCGGACGCAGCTGGCTACTGTCGTGGCGTCTGTTGCTCGGCAGTTTGGTAAAATCGAGCCGTTTGGCACGCACAGGCACTTTGCCACCGCCAAGGCAGCCAATCAAGCAGCCAAAGTGGTGCGGCATCTGCAAAATATCTGGCATAAGATGGCGGACGCAGCGACAAAGCCTGCAGCCGATGCCATTTGCCAAATCAGCCTAAGCACCGCTTATCAAGGCGGTCAGGTGGCGATTGTGGTGGCTGGTGTCAGCTATCAAGCCACCTTGCCCAAAGGTCTTGGCGATGGCGAAATCATCAGCGTGCAGTGTGCTGGCGTGCCAGTGCGTATCCAAATCAAAATCAGTACGCCGTCTGTACAAATCATCGGCAGCGATGTCCATTATACGGTCAATTTAAGTCAAACGCAGGCAAAAAACGGCACGAGCATCACCTTGCCAGAGCCACTCTCGCTACGGCTTGCCATTCCGCCCAAAGGCAGCTATCCTGCCAAGATTGTGCTGCATGGGCAAGGGCTGCCACTGGCGGACACGGCGGGGTATTTTATCGTGCATTTGATGGTTAAGGAAACGCATGATTAAAATAAAAACCCCAATCTACGCCACGATTTACACCAAAGAAATGTTGCGAGATCCTGAATTATTCATGGTTCGTGTACGCCATTTTTGCGAGACGATGCCCCAACTTTATCCTGAAAAATTTGGCTTTGGCAATCCAAATACCGTATTTGAGCTTAATAAGGACATATTAATTCCACGCCATTTGGGCGGTGCTGCTGACACATTGTATTGGCAACGCACCAAAAAGATGCGTGCCAAAGGCGACTTTAGCCCTTCTTATGCTGGCAAAACCCACTCAACCGAATATCTGTGTTGCGAATATACACAAGTCCCGCAGCAACAAATTATTGATTATGTTACACATACCTGCGTAGCTTTTGATGCCGACTTGGCGGTTATTGATATGAATAAAAGTCAGCAAATCCCAGAAAACATGAGAGAGCTACCAAGCATTCACCCTGTCACACATGAGCTAAAATATTACTTTCCTGAGATGCCTTGGGGAGTTGTTTTTGGTAAGCCGTATGTAGCATTGTTTGGCTTGCAAAATTTGCTAAATTGTCCTGCTTATTATGTCAAACAAATTTCCGAACATCATGTGTATATTCAGCTCACCGAGAATATCCAAGAAGTGTTTGAGCAGCCAGAACGCACCAATAAAATCCGTAAGCAAGTTGCCAATGCAATTCACCCTTTTGCCTTTTGGCGTGCCGATCGTGTGTTTGACATTAATGGCTGGCGGTTTTTTCAAGATGTTGATAAAGAAAATGCCCTTGAGCGAGTTATTGACATTCCTGAGCAAAGCCCTTATTTGGAGTTGTATGACAGACCAACTTTTCATCTGGTGAGTGATCGCTATATGCAAGCAGAGATACCACCAATGGACGACAGCTATCTTGATGAAATTAAAATTGTTGAATCGCAGCGTTGGCATTTTAAAATCAGTCAGCATTGGATTTTTGCACACATTCCCCAACCAGACATTTCATCAGATTTAAGCTCAGGTGAAGCAGAAGAATTTGAAATTTTCTATCACCCCGAAGATTATGATTTGCCCCCGAGTAAGTCGCTGTTTGTGCGTGCGTACAGTCGCTATGATAATAAAAATTTAGAGCATTATTGTGCCTATTTGATGAATCAGTGTATTTTGCATTATTGGCATTTCGCTCACGATTGGATTGATTTGGATAAAAAAGTTGAGTACGCAGATGATTTTTCAGATCATGCCATCTTAAGCATTGATAAATATCGCCTTATTGAGCAAATTGATGATTTAAAAATTTATCATCGCATTGCAATGAAAATCTTGGTATTTCAAGATTTGGTTGTCCGACTGATGTTTGAAGATCGCTTTGTTGAAGATTTAAAACAATCTGATACATTAATTCAGCCTGTGTTTAGTAGCTTTGTAGCGAAGTAGTGTGTTTTATTGAGGTGCTTCAACAGTAGTGTTTTTTGTTGTGAAAAACATTGATTTTTCTAGGGTCAATTTTATCAAAATCTTGTAAAAATACTACTGTTTAAAAAATAACTTAAATGATAGTGTTTTTACATACCATACCAATGGTGCTGTCATTGATAATCATATGCAAATTGGTTTGTGAAGCCAATTGACTTTAAATCTAGTTTAATTTACGATATAATCTTAAATTAAACTAGATTTAACGCTTATGTACATTCCACGCCACTTACATTACATTTTAACAAAGCTCATTGCTCAGTTCCCTGCGGTTATGGTCACAGGGGCAAGACAGGTGGGTAAGTCCACTTTGTTACAGCACACCGCCAGTCAGCAAGATGAAAAGTATGACTATGTCACCTTTGACGACCCAATGCGTTTAGATCAAGCCCAAAATGACCCCATGCTTTTTATGATGAATCATGCAGGGCGTCTGGTTTTAGATGAAGTACAATATGCTCCCAAGCTGTTTTCGGTGTTAAAACTGCACATTGATCAAAAAAAGCAAAATGGTCTGTTTTTATTGTCAGGCTCTCAAGCATTCAGTCTGATGACGCATGTTAATGAAAGTCTGGCAGGGCGTGTGGCAGTTTTAAGACTGTTGGGTTTGTCTTACCGTGAAATTCGGGGCGTGGAGTTTTTTGATGGGTTTGTGCCAACACAAGATTATTTAAAGGCATATGAGTCTGCCATGGCGATGCAAGATGGGCAAGGCAGACAAGATACGCTGTGGCAGATGATTCACAAAGGACAAATGCCAAGATTATATGAGCAAGAAACACACTGGGAGATTTATTATGCTTCTTATGTTAGTACTTATCTGCAAAGAGATGTTCGCCACATTGCCAATATCAGAGATTTAAACGACTTTACTCGCTTTATGGTAGCGGTGGCTGCACGAAGTGGTGAGTTGTTAAATTATAATAACATTGCCCAAGAGGTGGGCGTGTCTGTGGATACGGTTAAACGCTGGATTACGATTTTGGAAACTTCAGGCATTGTTTATTTATTAAAACCTTATCATCACAATCACCTAAAAAGAGCCATTAAAACCCCAAAAATCTATATGTTAGACACAGGACTTATGGCATACCTAACCAAGTGGCTGACCCCAGAGGTGTTACAACATGGTGCCAAAAATGGGCAATTTTTTGAAAGTTTTGTGGTGGCAGAGATTTTAAAATCTTTCTACAATCAGGGCATTGAGCCGCCTGTTTATTTTTATCGAGACACTAACCAAAAAGAGATTGATGTCATCATCGAAGAAGATGGTGTCGTCTACCCTGTGGAAATAAAAATGACCGCCAAGCCTACCAAAAAGCACGCCGCACACTTTAATACCCTAAAAGAGCAATTGCCAGACAATGAAATTAGTGTTGGCACTGGTGTTATTATCAATCAATATCCAGACAGACTGTGGTTGGACAAAGATTTGGTGGCGTTGCCTGTGTGGTATTTGTAAATACAAAATCATCTTGTGGCGTATTATTTTAAAAAAATAGTTTTGAAATAATGCTAAAATAGAGCTTTTTAAGTTTTTGTCAGTCATTATGAATCAATCAACTTTTTCTCCACCAATTTGGCTAAAAAACCCACATTTACAAACCATTTTGCCAAGATTTTTAATCAAATACACGCCCAATTATGAGCGACAACTGGTCAAAGATTCGCTAGATCAAAGCGATGTCGCCTTTGATTATCTGCTATCTGATGACAATAAAGATGCCGATGGCAGATACACCACGCCTGTGGTGGTGCTGTTTCATGGTATGGAAGGCTCAAGCCAGAGCCACTATGCTCGCACTTTGGCACAGCATGTCAGCCATCGTGGTTGGCATTTTGTGGTGGTGCATTTTCGCTCATGCGGCGGCGTGGCGGTGTCTGGCAAGGTGTTTTATAATGCTGGCGACACTGCCGAAGTGGCACATAATTTACAAATACTACAAAAACAATTCACCACAATCTATGCCGTGGGCGTGTCGCTGGGCGGCAATGCCCTTGCCAAATACATGGGCGAGCGTGGCACGGACGCCATCGCCCAAAAATCCGCCATCGTCTCAGCACCTGTGGATTTGGCGAGTGCATCGGTAGCGATGGAGCGGCTGCTTGGTCGCCATGTCTATACGCCGTATTTGCTCAATCCAATCATCAAAAAAGCTTTGGACAATCAGCTTAGTAGCGATGAAATCCAAGCACTAAAATCCGCCAAACGCATGGCAGATTTTGACAATGCCTTTACCGCACCACGCCACGGCTACCGCTCAAAAAACGACTATTACCGCCAAGCATCTGCCTTGCCTTATTTGGCACAGATTGCCAAGCCGACACTCATCATCACCGCCAAGGACGATCCGTTTTTGGGCGTGACAGCCGAGCCGGGCGATGTGTCGGCTGATGTTTGTTTGCTAGATACACGCTTTGGTGGTCATATCGGCTTTGTGGATTATGATTATCAAGCACGGCAATTTGACTTAGGCTATGTCGCACGCACGGCACTGGCGTTTTTTGCGGATAATTAGGGCGATAAATCGACAAAAATGAAAAATAAGAAGGCGTCTTTATGGACTGTGGTGGTGATATTAAATATATTGATTGCTGTGCTGATCTCGGTAGATTTTGGTAAAAAATACTATATTGATATGAAAGGCTTTGTTATAGCATCAATGGGTTTGTATGTGTTTTCATCGTCCATGAAGGATTACTTTCTTGGGAAGGATTTTATATCTTTTTCGTCAATAAAAAGTAGCGATGGGCAGATTTACAGGTTCTTGGGATTTATTTTTTCATTGTTTTTGTATATTGCAACCATTATAACATTCATTGGGCAGTGATGGTCAATGATGACAACGCAGCCGCCAATTTGATAGATTGATTGTATTCATTGTCCAATTTATTTAAAAATCAAAAAGCCAAGATAAGTTTAAAACCATCTTGGCTTTGTTTTATTTTTATCAATATTTTAAATGATGATTTAAAATACTCAACCCTTTAGCCCCAGCACATCTTGCATATCGTAAAGACCTGCTGGCTGTGTGGCTGCCCACAGTGCAGCACGCACCGCCCCTGTGGCAAAGGTGGCACGGCTTTGGGCTTTGTGGGTGATTTCGATAATCTCGCCGTCCATGATAAATTCAACCGTATGCTCACCGACAATCTCGCCGCCACGCACCGCATGGATACCAATATCGCCTGCTTGACGCTTGGCGACACCTTCACGGCCATGCACGGCGACATTATTCAGCTGCTGCCCACGGGCATTTGCTACAGCCTTTGCCATCATCATCGCCGTGCCTGATGGTGCGTCAATCTTGTGCTTGTGATGATGCTCGATAATCTCAACATCAGCGTCCAAGCTCAGTACTCGTGCAGTGGTTTGTAGCAGATTTAGGGACAGATTGACCCCTGTTGAGTAGTTGCCAGCATAGACGATGGCGATGTGTTTGGCGGCATCGTGCAGCTTGGCTTCTTGTTCACTACTAAGACCAGTTACGCCCATCACCAGTGGGATTTTGTGCGTGATGCACTGCTCAAGCACTTCATCGAGTGCTTCAGGCAAGCTAAAATCAATCATCGCATCAATCTTGGCAGCGTCTAGGGTGGAGAGCAGCACGCCTGCTTTTTTGCTGCCGATAAATTCGCCAGCGTCCACACCGATTAAACTTGAGATACTGCGGACATACGCACCGCCAAGGTTGGTATTGGGGTTGTTTAGGGTGGCTTCGATGAGCATACGCCCCATGCGTCCTGATGCACCCATGATGCCGATATTGATTGCTGCCATAAAATCCTCTTTTGATAATGATGATAAATTTGTCGCTTGGATAATCCAAACACCAAAAGCCAAATAAAACAGATACCAAGATTATACCCAAAAATTTGCCCGAATCAAAACATTTTACGCCATGGCTGACGCTTGGGCGTGCTTGGTGATGGCGTGCCTTTTACCAAGATTTGCCACAAATGCACCACAAATTTGCCACAATTTACCAAAATCCACCAACCTGCTCGTTGGCAAAGGTTAAATTATGAAAAAATCGCATATCAAAAGGTACAAATGGATTTTTCAATATACCTGTGAACGCTTTAATATATAGCAGTATCAAAAAGTGGCATGATTTTGCCCAAATTTTAGATTGACATGCCAGATAAGTTTTATATCATTTAAAATTATTTAAGATAATCTTAATATTATTAGGAGCAAGCCATGAGCAGCCAAAGCAACCAACCGACCATCAATCCCATCAAACCGACCATCGGTGCGGTGATTGATGGCATTGATTTGAATCAAGTAGATGATGCGTTGTTGGCGTTTATTAAGCAGGCACTGCTAAAGCATCATGTGATTTTTTTTCGCAATCAAGATTTGACTTCTAAGGCACAAGTTCGCCTTGCCAGAAGTTTTGGCGATTTGCACATTCACCCGATTTTCCCAACTGTGCCTGATGTGCCAGAAGTGATTGTGCTGGACAGTCATAAGCTGGATTTGCGAGATAATGAGCTGTGGCATACCGATGTAACTTTTAGCAAAACGCCACCGATGGGCTGCGTGCTGCGTGCGGTAAAAATCCCAGAACATGGCGGCGATACACTGTGGGCGAGCGGCATTGCGGCATTTAAGGCACTGGATAAAGACATTCAGGACAAAATCACGCCGCTGACCGCCGAGCATGATATTCGCTTGTCGTTCCCTGTGGAGCGGTTTGGTTATAGCGATGAAGAGCGTGCCAGACTCGAAGAAGTATTCGCCAAAAATCCCCCAGTCACGCACCCTGTGGTACGCACGCACCCTGAGACTGGCGAGCCGATTTTGTTTGTCAGCGAAGGCTTTACCGCCAAGATTAACGGACTGGACGAGAGCGAATCTGCAGAGCTGCTATCGTTTTTGACCCAGCACGCCGTCAAAGAAGAGTTCCACCTACGCTGGCAATGGCAAGAAGGCGATGTGGCGATTTGGGACAACCGCTCAACCCAGCATAAGGCGTTATTTGACTATGGCGATGCTCACCGCATCATGCACCGTGCCACGGTCAATGGCGATGAGCCGTATTACAAGGCCAACTGATTGACGGCTTTGGTTCATTTGGTTTAATTGGTCAATTTGGTTGATTTGATTAATTAAATCGCCCATCTGCCAGCCATTTTGCCAGCTGATGACATTGCGGATAAAACCGTTATCCGCAATGAATTTTTGCATTTTTAAAAGTGATCATTACATGAACAAAAGGATAAATTGTGTCAAAATCAACCTTAAGTCGCAGCCTAAAATTAAGCTCAGTGTATGCGATGGCAGTGGGTTCGGCGGTGGGCTGGGGAGCGTTTGTGCTGCCTTATCAATGGCTGTCGTCGGCTGGGCTTTTGGCGGTGGTGGCGGGTTTTATGCTAGCGACAGTGCTGATTGGCGTGGTGGCGATTAACTACGGCTACGCCACTTGCAAACTGCCAGTTACTGGCGGTGGGGTGGTTTTTGCTTTATTGGCATTGGGGCATCGGCATGGGTTTATCGCTGGCTGGTCGCTGATGCTTGGCTATATGGGTATCGTCGCCCTAAATGCGTCTGCGGTGGCGTTGGTGCTGCGGCTGATTATGCCAGATGTGATGCAGCAATTTGCCCTATATCAGGTCGCCGATTGGGTGATTTATGCCCCTGAAGTGCTGGCTTCATCGCTGTTTTTGTTGATTTTTGCTTATTTGAATGTCAAAAATACCGCTTTTTCGGGGCGTGTGCAGTTTTTGGCGGTGCTATTGATGTTATTTGCAGTGGGTGTGATTGTGCTGGGGACGGGTACTCATTTTGTGCAATATGGCAGTGTTTTGCCTTGGCAGCCGCCTGCTGGCACGGCTTTTTGGTCGGCGGTGGCGGCGATTGTGGCATTTGCACCTTGGGCGTATATTGGTTTTGATAGCATTCCACAGATGGCAGGCGAGTTTAATTTTTCGACCAAAAAAATCATGAAATTGCTCATCGCCAGCGTCGTCAGTGCCACCGCCTTATATTTGGCGATGGTGGTTGCCAGTGCGTTTGCTTTTGGCACGGATTTGGCGGATTTTGCCAGTCAATCATGGGCAACAGGGGCTGCCATTGGTGATGTCATGGGAACAGCGGGCTTGGTGATTTTGATTGTGGCGGTGAGCATGGGCGTGCTGACAGGGCTAAATGGCTTTTATTTGGCGTCCAGTCGGATTTTATTGACCATGGGGCGAGCCAAGATGCTGCCAGCGACTTTTGCCAGACTGCACCCAAAACACGGCACGCCATCGGTGGCGATTTATGCGGTGATGGCAGTGTGTCTGATCAGTCCATGGTTTGGCAGAGCGGCGTTATTGTGGGTTGTGGACATGACCAGTGTCGGCATCGCCATCACCTTTTTTTATGCGTGTTTTTGTGCGTATCGCTTGGGCAAAACAGGCAAACTGTCTGGCAAAGTGTTCCAGTCGCCAAATCGCACTCAAGCGATCATCGGTGCGTTGGGCTGTGTGGTTAGCCTTGGGTTTTTGGCGTTGTTGGTGTTGCCGTTTTCGCCAGCGGTGCTGAGTTTGCCTGCGTGGTGTGCTTTGGCGGTGTGGCTTGTCGTTGGTGGCGGTGTGTATTATTATCAACGCAAGTCCTTGCACCAAAAAAGCCAATTGCAAATTTACGAATCCATGCGTGATGTGTAATTGTTTAATTGTCAAATAATTATCAAATGACGATTGAGTGATTTAAAAATGTAAAAAACACCAAGTTCGCCGTTTTTATCTAGCCAAATCAAACACAAATCAAAAACCAAAAACCATCGCCTGCACGACAAGCGATGGTTTTTTATATTTAAAATAAAAAACAACAAAAAAGGATCAATCAAACAAATCTTTGACATCGTCTTTGATTTTGTCAAAAAAGCCTTTTTTCTTGGCTTCGCCTTGATTGTCGCTGCTCAAAGTACCTTGTAGCTGTCTGAGCAAATCACGCTGCTCGCTGGTGAGATTGACTGGCGTCTGCACGATGATGCGACAAATCAAATCACCCAGCATTCGCCCTTGAACGGTGGTAACACCTTTGCCACGCACACGCAAAAGTTTGCCTGACTGCGTACCTTCGGCGATTTTGATTTTGATTTTGCCATCTAGAGTTGGGATTTCGATTTCATCACCCAGTGCTGCTGACACCATCGATACTGGGACGTCCATGTGCAGATCAGCACCGTTTCGGGTGAAAATCTCGTGCGGCTTGACACGCACTTCCACATACAGATCGCCGCTTGGCATACCGTGATCGCCAGCTTCGCCCTTGCCAGCCAGACGCACACGGTCGCCATCATCGACACCGGCAGGAATGCTGATTTCTAGAGTTTGCTGCTCTTGTTTTTTGCCGTTGCCGTGGCAATCTGGGCAAGGGTTTTTGATTTGTTTGCCAGTGCCATGACACTCAGGGCAAGTCTGCTGCATCACAAAAAACCCTTGCTGCATACGCACCTGACCTTGACCATGACAGTGCGAGCAAGTGACGATGTCGCTGTCTTTGACCGCACCTTTACCATGGCAAGTGCCGCAAGTGGTTGATGTGTGATAGGTGATTTGTTTTTTGCAGCCTTTGACCGCTTCTTCGAGTGTCAAGGTGATGTTGTACAGTAAGTTTGCCCCTTGGCGAGCTTGACGGCGTGAGCTGCCACCACCAAAACCACCGCCAAACGCTTGGCCAAAAATATCACCAAAGATGTCATTAAAGCCACTACTGCCACCACCAAAACCACCACCGCCAAAGCCGCCAGCACCCATGCCTTGCTCGTAGGCGGCATGCCCCACACGGTCGTAGGTGGCACGCTTGTCGGCGTCGCTTAGAGTCTCGTAGGCTTTGGTGGCTTCTTTGAGTTTTTCTTCGGCTTCTGGATTGTCTGGGTTGCGGTCAGGGTGGTATTTCATCGCAATTTTGCGAAATGCCTTTTTAATTTCTTTTTCGTCGGCAGAGCGACTCACGCCCAAAATCTCATAAAAATCTTTGCTCATATCCAAAACTCAATACAATTTACAATAAATTTACAATTAAAATCAGTCAAAATATTGCTCAATATGGTGTTCTTTGTTGCATTTATCAAGCCAAAACCCAAAAAATCTTTACCAATCTTGGCATTTGTGCGGTTTTGGTCGGATTTTGGTGGGCGATTTTTCAAATTGTTAATTTACCAATTTATCGATTTACCAATTTGTCAAATTGCCAATTGACCAGATTTGCAAAAACGATGTTTCACATGAAACTTTTAACATTGCCCAAATCTCAAATTCCAAATATTGGCACGATGAATTTGCGATGATTTGGTTGGTTGATTTACCAAATTGGGCTTAAATTGACCAAACTTATTGACCAAACTTGACTTGGCAAAACTGAGCCAAAATAAAACACGCCCGCCACTTTGTTCAACAGACAAATTTTGGCAGGCGTGTTGGCATCAAAAGTTTTGGCAATCTGATCAAAAATTAAAATTGGGCAATCTCATCGGCACTCAAAAAGCGGCACTCGCCCATCTCCAGACCGTCAAGGGTGATAGTGCCGATACTGGCTCGGTGTAGGGCGATGACTTTATTGCCAAAATATGCCATCATGCGTTTGACTTGATGGTATTTGCCTTCGGTGAGTGTCAGCACCGCATGCGTCTCATCGTCAAAGGACAGCTCGGCAGGGTGGGTTTTTTGGGTTTCACCGTCAAGCAAGATACCATTTGCCACTTGTTTGATGGCGTGTGCTTGGGCATCGCTGTCCATGGGGTCGGCTAGGGTGAGCTGATAACGCTTGGGCTGATGGTGCTTGGGGCTGGTCACTCGGTGCAGCCATGCGCCATCGTCAGACAGCAGCAACGCCCCTGTGGTATCGACATCGAGCCTGCCTGCGATGCGTAGGCTTGCTACTTCAGGCACAGCGATAAGGTCGGTAACGATGGGGTATTCTTTGGGCTTTAGCGTGCATTCAAAGCCGTCTGGCTTATACAGCAAAATGTAGCGGTTGCCATCGGCGACACTGAGCGGCTCGCCTGCCCACAGCACTTCATCACAAGCGACATCAATGTGATGGCTGCCGTCTTTGATGATGACATCATTGACCGTAATCTCGCCAGCGTGCAAGACTTTTTTGGCGTCTTTGCGAGACAGTTCGGTGGCTTTGCTAAGAAATTTATCCAGACGCATGGGCATTTTCCAAGAATAATCAGACTAAAACCAATTAGTTTAGCATATTTTGCACTGGTTTTGCTAAAGTTTGATAATTTTAGTATAATTTGCCAGTGTAATTAATATGTATTAATAATAATTGGTAAAAATGGTTAATTTTTAGCAAGTTTGTTAATATTTTGTGCATGATTTTATTGACCATTTATCGATAATCTGCCAATAATCCGCCAAGTAAATTCAAGCGAATTGTACAAAACCCCAAAATGTGGGAAAATGACACATCTTTTATTATGTGAGCCAGATTGTGAGCTACCAAACCCCAAGCCAGCCGTGCCAAGCCGTTTATGAAATCAAAAAAAGCGAATTTTTGGCATTTGCTTATCCGATTGACAGCCGTGAACAGGCGATGAGCCATGTGCAATCGCTCAGAGCGTCCTATCCTGACGCTCGCCATCACTGCTACGGCTACATCATCGGTGATCCGCACAATACCACCAGTGCAGGCTTTGATGATGATGGTGAGCCAAACGGCACGGCAGGCAGGCCGATTCTCAATGTCTTGCAGCATAAGGCGATTGGCAATTGTATCATCGTGGTGGTGCGATATTTTGGCGGCATCAAGCTGGGGGCGGGCGGCTTGACTCGTGCCTATGCCGCAGCCGCACAGATGGCGGTTGATGCGATGGTTTTGACCCAGTTTGTGCTGCGTCAGAGCGTGACCGTGCGTAGCGATTTTGCCAACGAAGCTCAGGTACGCTATTTGGTGGACGCAGTCGGTGGCGAGATACTGGCGGTGGATTATGACACGCAAGTGCATCTAAAGGCACAGATTGACGCTGCCAAAGTGCCAGAGTTTGTGGCAAGTTTGGGCGTGCATGGCGTGGTTGATGAGCCAGTGTAGCCAAGCTTATTGGTTGATTTTATGATATTTTTGATGACAAAAATCCGCCTTGATTACCAAAGCGGATTTTTTTGGCGAATCAATCAGCCTTACCAAACATAGCCGATTTTTAGACCAGCGGTGTTTTGTTTGCCGATTTCATCACCGTTCATCTGTCCGACATGAGCGGCAATTTGCCATTGTTTGTGCTTGGCGTTTAGGCTCAATTCGTGGTTAAAATAATGCCCATCGGCGGTGTCAAAGGCGTGGTTATTGACGGACAATTTGCCAGCACTGCCGTGGACGGTGCGAGTATTGACATATTGGCTGCCGAGTGTTGGCGTGAGTTCAAATTGCCCCAGTTGCAGCGGCTTGCCCAGTTTGACACCCACATGATAGCTCATCAAACCAAATGAATCTTGATGTACTTGAGCCTGATCCAGTTCATAATCCACGCCAGAGATATGATAATAGCGAACGCCTGCCGATGGCTGAACGGTTGCCCCAGCCAGCTGCCATTGCTTGCCAGCATTGACACCGATACTACCAATATCACGACCAAATCGAGCCAACTCATCTCGTTGCTTGTCAAGGCGGTTGGTGGTGTGGGCATAGCCCAAATCTGCCGTGCCGAACCAGCCTTGCTCATTGCTGGCTTTGGCATAAGCGTGCAGCGATGCCAGTTTGCCTTTGCCTTTATAATTATCAGCAAAGTCATTTTGTGCCAGCGAATGTGAGAATACCGCACCGACGCTCAAGCGGTCGTCCACCGACAGCTCACCGCCGATTTGGGTGTTGGTCTGCTCTTGCTCATAATCACGGTGCATGGGTGATGTGTCTTTGGTACGCAAAGTTTCGACATTTGCCCACACTGAGCCACTGGCAGGCTTATCCAGTGATAACAATTGGCGATCAAGGTTATGCCCAACACGCAGCATTTGGTTGGTCTGTGCCGACAGCTCGGATAATGCCGTGTTGGTATATTGGCTGATCCAAGTGGCTTGTGCGGCATGGCTTTGGGCATTACTGGTGCCAAAATCCGCTTGATTTGGATTGGTATTTAAATCCAAATTGTCAGCCAGTGCTGCCGCCAATGATACAGGCTGTTCAACATTTTGTGTCGCCATTTGCAAAATATTGGCGGCGTATTCAACGGCTTCTTCGGCCAGACGAATTTGCGTTTCATCATTGCTTTGTTTTGCTGCATCAAGATTGGCCAAAGCCGCTTCATAAGCCTGAGTCGCTTGATTTAGGGTGTCTATTTGCACCGCCAAATCGTCAAGATTGGCATCAACTTGGGCAGAGATATTTTGTGCCACTTCTGCACAGACTTGCTCGCTGTACTGTGATTGCGTGCAGAATTTTTGTGCCTGTGTTCGGATATCTTCACGGCCATTGGCGTATTTGAGTTTTTCTACACTTTGTTCTGCTTGTATTAATATATTTTTTGCTTTTTCTAATGAATTTAGGGCATTGTTTAAGATGCGTTGTTGGCTGCTTTCTCGGTTTTTGACCGTGTTCAGATAACTTCTGGCTCGGCGAGTCTGTGCTTCAGCTCGTCTTAATGCCGTGGTTAATTGACGAATTTGGACACGAGATAGGTTTGGCTGTGACAGATTTTGTCTGGCTCGTTGTTCGTCTGCCGTTTTTTGAGCAAGTTCACGCTCTTGATCTGCCACTTTTTGTTTGGCGGTGTCGAGTAAGCTTTGTTTGTAGGCGACATCTTTTGAGCTACGAACGACATCATTGGTTTTTAGTTTTGCCCAATTGACCGCTCGTCTATAAGCGGCGGTATTTGGCGTTTGTAGTGGTGTTTGAATTTGTGCATCACGCACAGGGCTATATAAGCGGTAATCATTATTTAGATTTTTTAGGATATAACGATAAGCACCAAGATCCACATAATGATTGACTAGGCTGACACTGACCGAGTCGGCTTGCTGTTTTGGATTGGCCAAACGCAATAAGCTGACTGGGCTGACCGTAGTTGGTTCTGCACCAGTGTTTTTTACATCAAGCTCAAAACGCCCCTTTGCCAAACCATTAACAACCACTCGATCCCCTTGAGAATCGGCGGCATTGATAAGATAATTAAAACGCCCATAGCCATTTAATTCGCCATTAACCTGCAAAGTGTTAAATTTTGCAATGCGGCTATTTTTATTTGCCGTCGCAAAAGCAGGATTTAGGGTGATTTGCCCATCGTTTAGCGACAAATGCCCCAACTGGCTGTCGTTTCGCATCGTCCAATGGCTCTGCTCTTCTAGGCTGACTTTGGTATTTGGCGTTGCATTAATCCGACCAAACAGCTGTGCCTTGCCCAGAGTAAATTGCGTATTGTCCAACAAATCCACATTGCCGATAATGCGAGTGCTTGGAATGCTATTAAAAATGGCGGTGGATAAATGAGCTTGCAGATTACATTGCGTTTCGCCAGAAAAATCAGATCTTGTGCAAAGCGGGGTTTTACCTTGCACAAAGCCAAGTTGAATTTTACCTTGTGATCTTGCCAAAAAATTGCCCTGAATATCAGACACATTACGCCCCGAGTAAAGCACGCCGTTATTGGTAACTGCAAAGGTATTGGCTTGGAATTGGCGGTTTAGCCATTCATCATCACGAATAACATCTTGGTTTTTTTGATAATCTCTGGCGTGCGGCATTGGGCGACCTGATAACAACAGGCTACCACTTTGTACATGTAATGTGCCGTTTAATTTTGTGCCGCCTGAAATTAAGTGCAATTTTTTAGGGCTATCATAGGTGACATTTAACACGCCATTAGGACGGTTTGGATCAGTTTCGCCAAAATAACCATTAAAAGTATCGTAATTTGAGCCAGTTTGTTTGAGCAATAATTTATTAATCGCCTGTGTTCTGTCATGACCCACAAATTCCCAATGTTCATTGCTGGTTGCGTCCGTTGGGAAATAGGCTTTTGGATTATTTTTTAGGATAAAGTAATCTTTACGATTATTTTTGTGCGTATTAATGTATTCATAAAGTGCCAATTTGCTGGTTGGGTATTCGCTCCATTGCACCCATTCGATATCTTGACTGAAAAAATTGCGTGGCAAATGATTGGTCATTAGCCGATTGACCGCTTGAGTTTTATCGCTGCCAAGATATTCCCAATGGCTGTTGCTGGTGCCATTGGTTGGAAAATAAGCCGTTGGATCGCCTTTTAAGAAAAAATAATCCTTGCGATAGTTTTGGTAGGGGTTTGTGTATTCATAAAGTGCCAGATTGGTTTTTGGGGCGTTATGCCATTTTGCCCATTCAATTTTATGCCCGCCAATGCTCTGTAAATCGGAGATTAGCACTTCTGCGGGGTGGCCGGGATTGTGATTGACAATCTGCGCCCCTGCGTCCACATTTTGAATTCTGGAAAAGGCAATGTCATTGCCATTCACATCAAGCCGCCCACCGCCATTGCCAAAATAAATGTTATCGCTGATGGCTTGATTGCTATCAGCCAAAATCACCGTTGGGCGACCACTGACAATGCCCACTTCGCCAAAGGCTTGTTTGCGTCCGCTGGCATCTGCATTTTGGTTAAGAAAAACTGTGCCATCGCCAACGCTGATACTGCCTTGATTCGCACCTGTGCCGTTGATGTTTAGGCGGCCTTGCCCCAATTTAGAAATACGATCCCCTTTGGGGTTTGGCGTTGCCCAATTGACTTGTTTGCCCTGTTCAACGACGATACCAGAGCCAACCCAAGTTTGGTTACTTTGTGGTTTTACGGTAAAATCGGTGTTAAAAATCAAAGCACCTGCACCTTGGTTGATGTTGCTTTGTAGCACCAATGTGGCTGGGCTTTGGTTAAACGAGATATTTTTGCCGTGCTGTAAATCCGCACCACGACGCACGCCAACGGTCAAATAGGTATTGGCATTTTGGCGACGCAACTCGCTTTGTCCGTTGCCAAGATCTTTCCAGTTGATGAACGCATTTTGATCTTGGCTGTTAATACTGACGCCATCGTTGGCTTTGGTTTGTGCAAATTCATTGGGTAAAACGCCTGTATAAGTATTGCGAGAACCTTCTTCGCCTGTGTAGGTTCTGGTTACCGCAATCACTCGCCATTGGTTTAATTTGGTATCAAAAGCCAGCAAAGACGAGCCACTGTCCCCCGGTGCGCCATAGGTTGCAATAGGCCCATAAGTGGTATCAAATACAGAGCCTTCGGTAACCAGTTGATTGTTATTGGCTTCTTGTAAAGTGAGCGGTGCACCGCCAGTTTTGCTGACATAGGCGGCTTTTAAGAAGGTATTACGCCCAGCGGTGTCTCGCTGCCACTGCATACCGCTACCAACACGCACAAAGACAGGAAAACGCTGTTTATTTAAATAAGTGGCAATATTCGCCCCAGCTTCTGTATGTGCCGTACTCATTTGCATTGGCACAACTTCAGTAACCATTTTATGCAATCTTGGGGTGTGTAGGTCGTATTGCGAATGCTCATTTCTGGCAACCAATTTGTAATCAAACAAATGTGCATCTGGACTTCGTGTGTCATCACCAAATTGGACGGATTGATAGCCGCTATTGTGTCTGACGCTCACGACATATTGCGGATCGATTAAGGTCGCCATGCCTTCGGTTTTGACGATGGCTTCAAGATTTGGCATGGGGACATTGGGCAAAGCCGTGCCAATCATTTGCCCCTGTTGATTAAAAATTGCCACATTGCTGGCACCGACCGCAAAGACTCCTTTATTTTCGGCAAAATCACGGAAATATTGGTAGTCAATATCATTACGCACAAATGCAGCATGAGAAGTGTGAATGGCGGCAGCAATCGACGCTGCCAAAATGGCTTTTTTAAAAATGATTGAACCAGACATAAAAACACCAAATTTCTCAATTATTAGATTTTTGTTTTGTATAAACATACATTTTTTTATTAATGTACATATGTTTATTTTATACCTTGCTTGGGCGGTTTAGTCAAGTGGTTTTTATGACTATTTGATGCAATTTAGTGCTAAATAAAACCTGCGATAACTCATTGTAAAATAAGCAAAAAATAAAATTAATATGGCTAATAAATTAGTAGTATTGCTTACTTTATTAATAAAATTAATTAAATAATTTATGGGATTTTTGCAAGGTAAAAAAGAACAAAAATTGTGCCAAGTTTGATAATTAGGGGTGTTTTTGGTAATAAATCCTAAAATAAAAATCGCCCAAAAAAGCAAAAACCACAAGCATGATGCCTGTGGTTTTTTTGGTGCATTACTTGCGATTTCCTTAAGTTCTGTCCTTAGTGGCAGCGATTCGTCCATGGATACTTACCTGTATCATCTCCTTGCTGCTTGGGTGTATTATGCCAAACTGCCACCGCCACCGATAGTGGCAAAAGTCATCAATGCTTGTAAGAGATTTCTTACAAATCGTTTAAAGGTCAAAAAAAAACTTACCAACAATTGCCAAAAATCCAGCCAAAATCTTGGCATTTTTCGCTTATTGGATACAAATGATTGGCAAATGATAATTTTTTGCAATATTTTGCATAAAAATTGGACAAATTGATTGACTATTTTATAGTAATGTTATAACATTTTGCCTGATTATTAATCAGCCCATGGCGTTGGCAGTTCATCAGCTTATAGCAACCGACTGCCAATGCTTTTATTTTTTGTTTTATAAATTGTCATTAAGAGCAAATTAAGACAAGTATTTTTAAGATTTAAGATAAGCAGTTAGAGTATCGACATGACCAAAAAACACCCGTTATTTGTTGCCATTTTATCCATCATCGCACCGGTGGCGTATGCAGACGATGATTTGCCTGCCACTGATTTTGACAGTAAACTGCCATCGGTAGTGCTGCCGACTGAGCAAGTTGTCAGCACGACACAGGGGACGGCTGGCGTTTTTATGAGTACATCGCCATCAGATATCCGCATCAATAAAGATGTTCTAAAACAGCGTGGGGTCAATCTGGGCGATGCGTTGGCAGGTGAGCTGGGCGTGCATGCCAATCAGTTTGGCGGTGGGGCATCAGCGCCAGTTATCCGTGGTCAAGAAGGCAAGCGTATCAAGATTTTAAGCCATGGTAGTGAGACGCTGGATATGTCGTTTATGTCGCCAGACCATGCGGTAACGGTCGATAGTGTCTTGGCTCACCAAGTACAAGTCGTGCGTGGCGTGGAGACCTTGCGATACAGCTCAGGCAACTCAGCAGGCGTGGTCAATGTGGCAGATGATAAAATCCCAACCCAGCTGCCTGAGCGTGCCAGTGCTGAGCTGGGGCTGCGATTTGACACCGCCAGCCAAGAAAAGCTGGTCAGTCTGTCGGCACAGTCGGCGGTAGGTCAGCACATCGCTATCCACGCCCAAGGGCTAAATCGTGATGCCAAAGATTATCGCACGCCGACTTATGAATATCAAAACCAAACGCTCAAGCGACTAAAAGACAGCTTTTCGGACGCCAAAAGTGGCAGTCTTGGGGCATCTTGGATTGGTGATGATGGCTATGTGGGCGTGGCGTACAGCGAGCGTCAGGATAAATATGGCTTGCCAGCTCATACGCATTTGTACGAAAAATATTATCTGGATATCATTCCTATCGAAAAAACATGGCCAGATCAAAAGCCCTATTTAAAGCATTATCCGTTTTTGATGGAAGAGACGGACATCAATTATAATAACCCCGGCATTCAGTGCATCACCAAAGGCTATCACTCGCATGGCAACCTGTGCGATGATGAGCATAACCATGGTCATAACTATAATTATGATACCGACAGCAGCCAAGATGAATCACAGCACGAGCATGGCAGTCCCCATATTGACTTACGCACCAAGCGATGGGATATACGGGGGCAATGGCGTGCCAATGCGTTGGGCATACAAGACATTAGCCTAAACGCTGGCTTTGTCCGCTATCGCCATGACGAAAAAACCGACTCAGTGGTGGATAATGCCTTTAAAAACCAAGGCAAAAACTGGCGACTGGAGCTGACGCATTTGCCGATGTCGGTCGGTGCTGGCAAATTGACAGGGGTCTTTGGTGGGCAATATCTGACCCAGTCGTCTCACGCACTGGATAATAAGACACAAAACCACCGCCGCCAGCATCTGCTACAAGACCACACCGCCAGCCAAAAAAGCCTGTTTTGGGTGGAGCAGCTGGCATTTGATAAATGGCAGCTAAACTTTGGTTCACGCCTTGAAAAACAAAAAATCCAAATGGCATTTAACCAAGATTTGGGCAAATTCCAAAACGAAGACGCCCCTGATGAGCTCAAACAGCCCCATCAGGCTACCGCCCATTCTTATGCTGCCAGCCTAAGTTTTGAGCCGACTGCCAAGCACCGCTTTAGCTTGATTTGGTCGCATCAAGAACGCCTGCCAAACGCCCAAGAGCTGTACGCTCACGGCAAGCATTTGGCAACCAATACCTTTGACACAGGCAATAAAAATCTGAGCAAAGAGCGGTCAAATAACATCGAATTCGGCTATGCACTGACTGGCGATAAATGGGACGGCAAATTTGCCACTTATTATAATGATTTTGATAATTACATTTATTTGGCAACCCTAAATAATGCCATCTGTTATCCAAAACTTGGCAGACGCTGCAGCCGTGCGTTAAATGACAAATACAGCCTAAGACTCAACCGCTATAACCAGTCTCGAGCCAAGATTTATGGTATTGAAGCCAAGATTGGTTATCAATTTAACAAAACTTATCATGCCAGCGTGTTTGGCGATTATGTGCGTGGCAAATTGTTTGATTTGCCTGCCTTGCCAACAGGCTATAAATATCGCAGCGATGAAGTGCTGGGCTATCGCACGCAGCCTGATGGCGATGCCCCAAGAATCCCGGCGGCTCGCTTGGGTTTGCGTGGCACGGCGACATGGAATAACGGCATCACAGCCAGTGCCGAAGTGGTGCATACTTTTGACCAAAATCATGTGGCAATCCTAGAAAATCCCACCAAAGGGCATACACTGCTAAATGCAGGGCTGCACTATGACGGCGTGGCAGGGCGTTATCCTTATTCAGCGTTTATCAATGGCTATAATTTGACCAACGCCAAAGTGTACAATCACGCATCGTTTTTGTCGTACATTCCGCAGATGGGACGCAGCGTCAATTTTGGTATCAATTGGCAATTTTAACCGCTTGCATTGAGCCGATTGACCAATCTTTAACTGGTCAATGCGTCAGGTCAATCCCCAAAATCACCCAAAAACCTTAGGCAATAGCACATCTGGCTATTGCCTTTTTTGTGTATTTGATGAATAATATTTTGTAGAAAGATAAGCCAATTATCGCCAACCAAGGAGTTTTGTGATGCAAAATATCGACAGCTACAAGCAAGCGTTATTAACCCTAAAGCAAGAATATCAAGCCCGCATTGACAAAATCAGCGACCACATCGCCCACCCCCAAGACCAGCTGCAGCAGCACTGGGACGATCAGGCGGTCGCTGCCAGCCGTGATGAGATGAGAAAGGCGTTATTGCTCGAAGCAGAGCAGGGCTTGGGGCAGGTCAATGGTGCATTAAGACGCATCGAAGAAGGCGAATACGGCAGCTGCGTGGAGTGCGGTGAGCTGATTGACGAAGGTCGCCTAACTGCCGTGCCTTATACCGCTTATTGCATCGACCACGCACCACAATGATGGCTGGTTTGGCGATGCGATTACCCAAATTGGGCATCAAGCGATGATGCGAGCAGGTGTCTCACCCAGTAAGCTGTATCTGCCCAAGCTTGACCATGCACCACCGACGATTTTTGCGTATGTGTGTACCAAATTTCCCCATATCGGTGCTGACATTTGGCGTGCCAGATTTGCCGATGGCTTGGTGGTGTGTGATGATAAGCCACTGGATATTGACAGCCCTTATCAGCATGGCGTAACGATACAGTATTATCGGCAGCTGCCCGATGAAGTGGCTGTGCCGTTTGCTCATCGAGTGATTTTTGAAAATGAGCAGCTTTTGGTGGTGGATAAGCCGCATTTTTTGACCGTTGCTCCAGCTGGGCGATATGTGCAGCAGACGCTTTTGACTCGCCTAAAAGCACAGACGGGCAATGCCGACATTTCGCCTGTGCATCGGTTGGATCGTGAGACGGCAGGGCTGATTTTATTTGCCAAGACGATGGCGGCACGCACCGCTTATCAGTCGCTCTTTGCCAGTCGTCAAATCCACAAGGTCTATCACGCCATCGCTCCTGCCAGTACGCACCGCTTTCCCTTGTCGGTGGCGTTACGCCTTGAGCGTGGCGAGCCGTTTTACACCATGGCAGTTACGGACGGCGTGCCAAACACGCACACCGACATCGATGTGCTGGCATACAGCGATGATGGCAAATGGGCAAAATATCAGCTCTGCCCCAGTACAGGCAAGCTGCATCAGCTGCGAGTACATCTGAATCACTTGGGCATACCGATTGCTCACGATTCGTTTTACCCACAGGTACGCCACAAAGCCCAAGACGATTTTGGTAGCCCCTTGCAGCTACTTGCCAAATCCTTGGCGTTCACCGATCCCATCACAGGCGAAGCGATGGCGTTTGAGTCTGGATTTGAGTTGGATTTTACCAATCTGCCAGTGCTTGATTAGTTTTGACTGGCTTTGGCATTTAGCAGTGAATATTTGGCATTTGTTAAATTTGACAAAGTCAGCTTGGGCGATTATAGTAAACTTTGGCAAATGGTTTAAAACCGTGCTTGTTGCGTTTGAATTTTTTAAATTTGAAGTTAATTTGAATTTAGTTTACTTTTCGTCTTAATTTTATCTTAAAATTCAAACCAAATTGCACAAAACCAACAGCCAATCCACAACATCAACAAAGGAGTGCGGTATGAATACAACAGCCCAGTTTGTCACCTGTGATTTATTGGACGATAATGGCGACAAAACCATCGGCGTGATTAGCCCATCGATTGACGGCAAAAGTTTTAGAAATTTTGGCGGACGGCACAGTTTTGGCGGTGCTGCCGTTACTGTCAAATGCTTTGAAGACAATTCTCGTGTCAAAGAACTACTGGCAACCGATGGCATGGGGCGAGTGCTGGTGGTTGATGGCGGTGCGTCCATGCGTTGTGCGTTATTGGGCGATATGATTGCTGAGTCGGCAGTGCAGCATGGCTGGGCAGGCGTTATCGTCTATGGCTGCGTGCGTGATGTCGATCAGCTGGCGACGATGGATTTGGGCGTGCAGGCATTGGCGAGCATTCCCCAAAAATCCACCCGCAAAGGCGTGGGCGAAACAGGCATTACGCTGTATTTTGGCGGTGTCAGCATTCACGATGGCGACTATATTTATGCCGACAATAACGGCATCATTGTCGCAAAAGAACCACTGATTTGAGTCTTTTTGGGCATTCATTTCAGCGACAAAATGGCGATAAAGCAGCGACAAATTTTACCAGCCAAAACTTGGGCAATCAAATTTCGCTGGCGATTTTTGATGCTTTTTTGCGACAAAAATACACATTTTGGGCAAAGTTTGGTCAAATTTGGGCATAAAAAGACCCAAAAAAGCTCAAATTTATCACAGCACAGTTTATTGGTGATTTTAAATTCCCTAAAAATCAAACAGTTATAGACATTTTTGTAATTTTTACAATTTATTTGGCTTGCTTAAGATTCGCTTAAGGTTGATGTGGTTTAATATGCTCAACAAAACAAAGAACGCTATACAACATTGCAAGCAGTCGCTGTTGTAAGCATTCGCCAAGTTTGTTTGGATTATTGAGATAATCAAAATCACACACTTTAATCAGATGCTTTAATTGCAAATAATTGTAAATTTTTATTCTCGGAGTTTATTATGAAACTAAATAAAATCGCTGCATCAGCCTTTGCCATCGCTGTTTTGACCGCTTGCACCGCCAACGCTCACCCTGTGTCGGCAACTTCAGGCATCAGCACCGTTGCCACCGCCAAAGCCGCTCACGATGACGCACACATCACCGTTAAGGGCAAATTGGTTCGCTTTTTGGGCAACGAAAAATTTGAACTGCAAGACCGCACTGGCACCATCGTGGTAGATATCGATGACGATTACTACTACAACCCACAAGAGCTGGTTGGCAAAACCGTTACCATCTATGGCGAAGTGGACAAAAACTTTGGCAAAGTGGTCAAAATCGACGCTGACCATATCCAAATCCACTAATTTGTCAAACCTTGGATTGATTTTGGTCAATTTGGCATAAAACACCAAAACGCTACAATACCAAAATATCAAGACACCAAGACAACCAATTGGTCAAATTAAACCAAGTTTTGAGCTGCTCAAGACTTGGTTTTTTGCTTTGGTTGGCTGGTGTGATATTTGGCTTGATTGCTAATATAACTTGATTGATAGTATAAACTGTGCAGCGGCTAACGATTTTATTAGGAAATTGCAAAGCCCACTTATGTTTATTCATAAAAAATGCTAAAATAATGTTAAAATATCGCCACATTTACCCAAGTTTACCCAAGTTCACTCAAGATGGAAATTGTTTGTCATGACCAACATCACTTCTGATCGTATTCTTATTTTAGATTTTGGCTCACAATACAGCCAGCTGATTGCCCGCCGTGTGCGTGAGGCAGGCGTGTATTCTGAATTGCACGCTTATGATATGTCTGCCGAAGACATCAAAGCCTTTAACCCAAAAGGCATCATCTTATCAGGCGGCCCTGAAAGCGTGCATGAGGCAGGCAGTCCCAGAGCACCGCAGATTGTGTTTGAATTGGGCGTGCCAGTGCTGGGCATCTGTTATGGCTTTCAGACCATGTCAGAGCAGTTGGGTGGTAAGGTAGAAGCAGGTTTGGTGCATGAGTTTGGTTATGCCGAAATTGATATTTTGCACCAAGACAAGCTACTTAGCAAAATTGGCGATGACAACAACCAATCACAAGTTTGGATGAGTCATGGCGACAAGGTGGCTCGTCTGCCAGAGGGCTTTGTGACGACTTCTAGCACGCCAAGCTGTCCGTTTGCGTCTGCCAGTGATGAGAGCCGTGGTTTTTATGGCGTGCAGTTTCACCCAGAGGTAACGCACACAGCTCGTGGCGTTGAGCTGATTTCTAATTTTGTGCATATCATCTGTGGCTGTGCCAATTTGTGGAATTCTGAGAACATCATCGAGATGCGTATCGCCCAGCTACAAGAGCAAATCGGCGACCAAAAAGTCCTGCTTGGCTTGTCAGGTGGTGTGGACAGCTCGGTGGTGGCAGCATTGTTGCACCGTGCCATCGGCGATCAGCTGACTTGCGTGTTTGTGGATAATGGCTTGTTACGCCTAAACGAAGGCGACCAAGTGATGCAGATGTTTGCCGATAACATGGGTATCCGTGTGATTCGTGCCGATGCCGAAGACCGCTTTTTGGGGGCATTGGCAGGCGTAACCGACCCTGAAGCCAAGCGAAAAATCATCGGCCGAGAGTTTATCGAAGTCTTTAGCCAAGAAGCTCGCAAGTTGGACGGCGTCAAATTCTTGGCACAAGGGACGATTTACCCTGATGTGATCGAGTCGGCAGCCAGCAAGCAAGGCAAGGCTCATGTCATCAAGTCGCACCACAATGTCGGTGGATTGCCTGATGATTTGGCGTTTGAGCTGGTTGAGCCGCTGCGTGATTTGTTCAAGGACGAAGTGCGAAAACTGGGTGTGGCGTTGGGCATTCCGCATCACATGATTTACCGCCACCCATTCCCGGGGCCGGGCTTGGGCGTGCGTATCTTGGGCGAAGTCAAAAAAGAATACGCCGACATTTTGCGTCTGGCTGATGATATTTTTATGCAGGAGCTGCGAGCGTCTGGCTGGTACGATAAGACTGCCCAAGCCTTTGCCGTATTTCAGCCAGTCAAATCGGTCGGCGTGGTCGGCGACGGCCGCCGCTATGCGTGGGTGATTGCCCTGCGTGCGGTGGAAACGGTGGACTTTATGACCGCACGCTTTGCCCATTTGCCTTATGAATTGGTGGACAAAATCTCAACTCGCATCATGAACGAAATCAAAGATGTCTCTCGTGTGGTGTACGATGTGTCCAGCAAGCCACCAGCGACGATTGAATGGGAATAATCCACGCCGCTTTTGCCGATTGTTGTAGGTGATTGAGATACCACAAAACCGCCAGTTGCTTGATTGGCGGTTTGTTTTTTGGGTACATTTTATCAAAGCGAGCGATTGATAAAAGCAGGTTGTCAAATCGGTGATTTTTGGGCAATTTATTGTCATTTTGGTGAAATTTTTAAAAATTCAGATTGTTTTTTTTTTTTTTTTTGATTGTGGTACATTTTTATCACTAAGTTTTTTAATCTGTGTTTAAGGATTTGACGATGAAAAAATCACTTGTAGCAGCACTGTTAATGCTTGCCAGCTCCAGCACTTTTGCCTATTATTGCAGTTATTCAACCTACATCGACGATGGCGATAAATACAACAGCAATGGCGTCTATCTGGGCAGCTCGGTGAGCAAGAGTTCAGCGGCGGCGATTTTACGCCAAAACCGTGTGTATTCAGGCTCAACGGCGTGCGGTCTGCACAACACCAACAACCGTGCCAAGTTCGAAGCCAAAGTTCGCCGCAGCAACCTATCGCCAGCGGTCATCAGAAATATCGTCAATGGCAACCCTTATGTGACGGTAGAAATTTTTGACAATTCTGTAAATGTTTACTAATGCTTGCTGCTATTTATTAAGTTTTACTAATCAATAGCGAATGCAGTGAGATATTAACCATCACCAATTGCAAGCTGCTGTCTAAACTAAAACTACAAAACCCCAAAAGGCAAAATTTTTGGGGTTTTGTTTGCTTTGGTATTGGCAATTGAGTGCTGGCGACAGTAATAATTGAGCAATATTAAATAGCAATTGTTATAAAACTGTCAAAATCGCCCGAAAAACTTGTATTTTTGGCAGTGATTGGCTATCATAATTCGTCAATAAATGTAGATATTTCAGTTAAATTAATTGAATTTAAATGCAAAATTAAACAATACCAAAACATCATGCTCAAGCGTCCAGTTTTGGTGGAGATAATTTATGAAAAAGATTTTGGTGGCGGCGATTGCTTTGGCGGCGTGTACCGCTCAGGCGGCATCAGTAACTTATTATGGCGACAGATTTCATGGCCGCAAAACTGCAAGCGGTGAGCGATTTAACCAAAACGCCTTGACCTGTGCGTCAAACAGCCACAAATTCGGCACGCACCTAAAAGTTACCAACACCGCCAATGGCAAATCGGTCATCTGCCGTGTCAATGATCGTGGCGGCTTTAATAAATATGGCGTGAGTTTAGATTTGTCAAAAGCGGCATTTGCCAAAATCGCACCCTTGGGGCAGGGGCGTGCCAAAGTAACCATCACGCCAGTGGAGTCATCGATGCTGGCGGCTGATGAGCAGGGCGGACTTGAGCCAAGCCAATTTGAGCCAAGTCAAGGCAATCTGGCTGCTGAGCAAATCGCCAAAAATGATGCCTTTGCCAGCCAAGAGCCACTAAAAACCGTCCGCACCACTCGCATCACCTTGGCGGGCAATCTGTCAGCCACCAGTGAGTAATCGATGATGATACAAGTACAAGATACGGTCATCGGCGATGGCAAAACCGCCGTCAAAGGGGCGTTGATTTGCACCGAGTACACAGGCTATCTGATGGACGGTACGGTGTTTGATTCGTCTGCCAGTCGTGGGCGTGCCTTTGAGTGCGTGATTGGCACAGGGCGTGTGATTAAGGGCTGGGATTTGGGCGTGTTGGGCTTTGATGATGGTGAGCAGCACATCGCTCCGATGAAAGTCGGCGGTACCAGACAGCTGATTGTGCCAGCACATTTGGCGTATGGCGAACGCACGGTGGGCAAGATTCCGCCAAATTCGGATTTACGCTTTATTATCACTTTGCTTGAAGTTCGCACTCGTGATGATTAACGATTAAACTTGTGAAATTAAACTTGTAAAATTTGGGCAGGTTTTGGCTGTGTTTGTGTGCCAAATTTGCCCAGACTTGCCCAAAATTATCGCCCAAGTTGCCAAAGCCTGCTATAATGATGGCAGGCTTTTGATATTTTTGAACAAATGGCAGTCGGTTTGGCATTTTGGCTGTCTTTGACTGTGGTTTTATAGGAGTAAGCCTTCGTGATTAAGATTGATCAATATTTTAGCCAGCAACAATGGCAAAAATTCACCCAAGCGGCACAAGGTCAAGAAACGCCGCTGCTCGTGGTTGATCTTAGCCGTATCAAAGCCAGATACGATGAGATGATAACGCTATTTCCCAAGGCAAAAATTCATTATGCGATGAAAGCCAACCCTGCCACCGAAGTGGTGGAATATTTGGCAAATTTGGGTTCAAATTTTGACTGTGCGTCCATCTATGAGCTGGATCGAGTGCTGGCGTGCGGTGTCTCGCCTGAGCGTATCTCGTACGGCAATACCATCAAAAAAGCCAGCCATGTCAAATACGCCTATGACAAAGGCATCACCTTATATGCCACAGATTCTAAAGCAGATCTTATCAATATCGCCAACAATGCACCCGGCTCAAAGGTATTTGTCCGCATTTTGGTGCATGGGGCGGACACCGCCGAGTGGCCATTATCACGCAAATTCGGCTGCCACCCTGATATGGCGATTGATTTGTTGGTGCAAGCCAAAAACTTGGGGCTAATCCCTTATGGCATCTCGTTTCATGTCGGCAGCCAACAAAAAGATGTCGCTGCGTGGGACGATGCCCTTGCCAAGGTCAAATATATGTTTGACTGGATGAAGTACGAAGAAAATATCAAGCTGCAAATGATTAATTTGGGCGGTGGTTTTCCGACCAATTACATCAGCGAAGTCAACCCAATCCGTGTCTATGCCGAAGAGATCCACCGCTATTTGTCCGAAGATTTTGATGAAGATGAGATGCCAGAGATTATCCTAGAGCCGGGCCGCTCGATGGTTGGCGACAGTGGCGTTTTGGTCAGTGAAGTGGTGCTGATTAGCCGCAAATCTCGCACCGATTTGACTCGCTGGGTCTATACCGATGTCGGCTTGTTCCAAGGTTTGATAGAGACTTTGGGCGAAGCGATCAAATACCCAGTTTATACCCCAAAAATGGAAACTGCCACCGAAAAAGGCACGGTGATTTTGGCAGGGCCGACCTGTGACAGCACCGACATCATGTACGAACACGCCGCCTATAAACTGCCCCAAAACCTTGAAATTGGCGACAAACTGTACTGGCTGACCACAGGGGCTTATACCAATTCGTATTCATCGGTGGAGTTTAACGGCTTTCCGCCGCTCAAAGTCAAATACATCGAGTAATACCAGCCTTTCATAAGTAAGCACAATACAGATAATTAAGGTAAACTATGAAATTTTCTAATTTTGGGCAAAAATTCACCAAAGACAGCCCCATTTTGCAACTGATGGACGACTTGGGCAATGCCCTAAACAGCCCAACACCTGTCAATATGCTAGGCGGTGGCAATCCTGCCAACATTCCTGAAGTGTCGGCGGTCTTTCAGGCGACGCTTGAGCAAATCGTTGCTAAGTCGACTGCCGTTGAAAGCGTGAGCAATTATGCTGCACCGCAGGGTGATGCCAAGTTTATCGCAGCGTTGGTGGCATTTTTTAACCGACATTATCAATGGAACTTGACCGCTGATAATATTGTCTTAACCAATGGCTCACAAAACGCCTTTTTTTATCTGTTTAACCTATTTGCAGGCAGCTTTGATGATGGCAGCCAAAAATCCATTTTATTGCCACTGGCACCTGAATATGTTGGCTATGCCGATGTGCAGGTTGAAGGGTCAAATTTTGTATCATTGCCGCCAATCATCGAAAAAGTCAGCCACGATGGCAGCGAAGGGTTTTTTAAATATAAAGTGGATTTTGATGCTTTAGAAAATTTAGAAAGTCTAAAAAATAACGAAATCGGTGCCATCTGCTGCTCACGCCCAACCAACCCCACGGGCAATGTGCTGACCGATGACGAGATGGCACACCTAAAGCAAATCGCCAAGCGACACGACATTCCGCTGATTATTGATAATGCGTACGGCATGCCATTTCCGAACATTATCCATTCGGACACGACTTTGACTTGGGATACGGACACGATTTTGTGCTTTAGCTTATCAAAAATCGGACTGCCCGGTGTGCGGACAGGCATCATCATCGCTGATCCAAAAATCGTCAAAACCATCAGCAATATGAACGCCATCGTCAATCTGTCGCCAGTGCGTTTTGGGGCGGCGATTGCCACGCCATTGTTCGAAAATGACGAAATCAAACGCATCTCTGATGAGATTATCCAGCCGTTTTATCAGACGCAGGCGAGTTTTGCCATTCGCCGCTTGCAGCAAGAATTTGCCGATTATTCGGTGCATATCCATAAGCCAGAAGGGGCGATTTTCTTGTGGGTGTGGTTTGAAAATCTGCCAATTTCCACCACCGAGCTGTATCAGATACTCAAGCAAAAAGGCACGCTGATTATCCCAAGTGAGCATTTTTTTGTGGGTATGGATACCGCCGATTATCCGCACGCTCGTGAGTGTATTCGCTTATCTATCGCCCAAGACGATGCGACTTTGGATAAAGGCATCGCCACCATCGGTGAAGTGGTGCGTGCCATTTATGATTGTCGCTGATTTGGTAAATTGTCTTTGGTGATAATTATTCGGTGACAATTTATTTGGTGGTAATCAATCAAACCAAAATCATAAAAGCAAAAATTGAACCCATCAATTGAACCCATCTAAGGCTGACACGGCTTTGGGTGGGTTTTGTTTGCTATTTTAAAAAATAAAACCACGCTGATGGCTTGCCTGTGGGTATTTTTTCGTTGCTGTATTGACTTTATGTCGTCTTTGGATTATATATATAACACTTAACTTTGGTAACAGTTGGTAAAGGAATTTTGCCAGATAATTTAGGTTTTTGTTGATTAAAAGGAAAATTTATGACCTTAAAACTTGCACTCAGCACTCTTAGCGTCGCTGTTGGCTTGGCATTGGTGGGCTGCGGTGGTAGTGGCAGCACCAGTAATGACGCCAGCACGGTATCAACCACAGGCGAGCTGGCAGATACCCAAACCATTGTTATCAATAATGGTGCTGAACCTGAAACCTTAGACCCCCAAAAGGCAAAAGGCGTGGGCGAGAGTAACATCTTGCGGCAAATGCTCGTTGGCTTGACCGATTCAGATAAAGACGGTAAAACTGTCCCCGGCATGGCGACCGAGTGGTCTAGCCCTGATAATAAAGTGTGGACATTTAAGCTGAGAGATGCCAAATGGTCCAATGGCGACCCTGTTACCGCCCATGATTTTGTGTACAGCTTTCGCCGTCTGACTGACCCAAGCAACACCAGCGATTATGCAACTTATTTGGTCGGTCTAAAAGTGCTTAATGCTGAAGCCATCAATGCAGGCAAGGCAAAAACCGAGACCCTAGGCGTCAAAGCCCTAGATGATAAGACTTTGCAGATTACCCTGACCGAGCCTGTGCCATATTTGCCTGATGCCATGTTCCACTCATCAGTGATGCCTGTGCATCAAAAATCTGTCGAAGCTCATGGCGATAAATTCACATCACCGGGTAACTTTGTCGTCAATGGCCCTTATAACATCAAAGACTGGAAAATTAACGAAAAAATCGTCCTAGAGCGTAATACTGCGTACTTTGACGATGCCAATACTACCATTAATGAAGTGACTTTCTTGGCGATTCCACAAGCCACCACCGATGTGGCACGCTACAAGGCAGGCGAAGTGGACATCACTTATGAAGAGCTGCCACCAGAGCAGTTTGAGCAGCTAAAAGCAGAGCTTGGCAGTCAAGTGAATGTACAGCCAAGACTGTGTACTTATTACTATGAATTTAACCACACCAAACCGCCGTTTAATGATGTGCGTGTGCGTAAGGCGTTGGCATTGGCGATGGATCGTGAGACCATCACCGATAAAATCCTACGCCAAGGTCAGACTGCCGCCTATCAATATGTGCCGACCTTTACCCAAGGCATGAAAAACTTCACCCCAGAATGGCAGGCATGGGATAGAGATAAGCGTATCGCCGAAGCCAAAAAACTGCTCACCGAAGCAGGTTACAGCCAGTCTAACCCACTAAAATTTGAACTGCTATATAACACCAACGAAAACCACAGAACTTTGGCGGTGGCAGTGGCGTCGTTTTATAAAGATGCTTTGGGCTTTGTGGATATCAGCCTAGCCAACCAAGAATGGAAAACCTATCTGGATAACCGCTCTAAGCAAAACTTCCAAATGGCTCGTGGCGGCTGGTGTGCCGATTATAACGAACCATCGTCATTTCTTTTGACCTTTACCAGCGGCAGCGGTAACAATAACGGCAAATATAAAAATGCCGAGTTTGATAAGCTGCTTAACCAAACGCTCGATGCTAATATCACCCCAGAGCAGCGTGGCGAGCTGTATCGCCAAGCCGAAGCGGTGCTGGATAAAGACGCATCGACCATTTTTGTGTATCATTACACTGCACCACGCTTGGTCAAGCCTTATGTGGCTGGATTCTCCGAGTCTGATGCCATGAATTTTTATCATGTCAAAGACCTAAAAATCTTGAAACACTGATTTATTTTTGGACTGATGGCGGTCGATGTCTGCCATCGGTCTTTGTTTTTGCTTTATTTATATAAGGAGATATCATGAAAAAATTTGTACCCACACAATCACTGCTTGCTGCTGCCGTCATCGCAGGGGCGTTTGCTTTATCAGGCTGTGGTGATGACACTGGCAGTGGCGAACCGCTAAAAACCGCATCAAAGACGCATTTTAACTTTGCCCAGCCGACAGAGCCTGAGTCGCTTGACCCACAGCGAGCATCAGAAACGCTGTCGTTTGACATTATCCGCCAGATGTTTATCGGCTTGGTCGGCTCGGATAAAGATGGTAAGACCGTTCCTACGGGGGCAGAAAGCTGGTCAGATGAAGGTGGTAAAATTTGGACATTCAAAATCCGCCAAGGCATGACATGGTCTAATGGCGATCCGATTACTGCCCATGACTTTGTTTATACGATGCGTCGCTTGACCGATCCAAAGAACGACTCGCCTTATGGTGCGTATCTGGTCGATGCCAAAGTCGCCAATGCCAAAGCCATCAGCGAAGGCAAAGCTGACCTTGAGACCTTAGGTGTCAAAGCCCTAGATGATTATACCTTACAAATCACCTTAACCGAATCTGTGCCGTATTTGGTCGATGTGCTTGCCTTGCCAGTTACTTATGCCGTGCATCAAAAAACCGTCGAAACTTATGGCGACAAATGGACAGACCCTGCCAATATCGTGGTGAGCGGTGCGTATAAACTCAAAGAAAAAGTGGTCAATAGCCACACTGCTTTGGAGCGTAACCCAAATTATTATGATAACGCCAACACCAAGATTGACAGCTTTAATTTTGTTATCGTTTCAGGTGGCGACACTAACATCAACCGCTACAAAGCAGGCGAGATTGATATTGCCGCCTTGCCTGCCGAACGCTTTGAGCAAATGAAAGCTGAACGCCCAGACGAAGTGCAGAGCTATCCTAAGCAGTGCGTGTTTTATTATGAATTTAACACCCAAAAAGCACCGTTTACCGATCAGCGAGTCCGCCAAGCTGTCTCCATGCTGATCGACCGTGAAGTGATGACTGAGCAGATTTTGGGTCGTGGTGAAGTGCCTGTGTATCAGCTGACGCCGACCAATGTCCAAGGCATGAAAGAAATCAAGCCAGCATGGGCAGCTCTAGACAGACCAGCTCGTATCGAAGCGGCCAAAAAACTGCTTGCTGAAGCAGGCTATAATGAGTCTAAGCCGCTAAAATTTGATTTGCTATACAGCACCAGCGACATTGGCAAAAAATTCACCACCGCCACAGTCGCCATGCTAAAAGAATCAGGCGTGGTTGATGCCACCGCTCTAAACCAAGAATGGAAAATCTCACTAGACACTCGCCGCAAAGGCAAATACCAATCTGCTCTAGCAGGCTGGTGCTCGGATTATAATGAGCCGTCAAGTTTTTATAACTTGTTCCGCACAGGCGGCGGCAATAACTCAGCGTTCTATGCCAACCCTGCTTACGATGCCTTACTGGATCAAGCCTTGGACGGCGATATCTCAACAGAAGCTCGCCTAGATAAATACTACGAAGCCGAGCGACTACTACAACAAGATGTCCCTGCTGCCTTTATTTATCAGCCTGTATCATCAGGCTTGGTCAAATCCAACCTAAAAGCCGTCTCGCTTAAAGATCCAGCGAGCAACTGGCTGATTAAAGATTGGTACATCGAATAATTGCCAGCACCAAGTGCTATGGCAAAACGCCAAAAACACACATCTACCGCAGATGTGTGTTTTTTTGTAGCATATTTGTATGGTCAAAATGCCAAAATTGTGAAATAATAGCACGCCCAAGCATTTGCCGTGGATACTGCCGATATATCGGATATTTTAATAAATATATTGAAAAATAACCGCAATAAAGTCGCAGTCTGGCAAAATATTTGCTACACGAGTGTAATATTATGGGTTATAATTAAAAATCCACCTACGCATCTGCCTAGGTGGATATTGTTGGACGACTCCAAAGTAGGGCTGATCGCTTAGGATTTCAGCTAGCCAAATGGATATGGGATTTTGGTGAGTATTGACCAATGTAGCACCAAAAAGCACCCAAATCGCCATTTGCCATCATGTCAGTCTAAGGAAGACAACGAGGTTTTTATGTTCAAACTTATCATTAAGCGTGTGTTTGAAGCGATTCCAACCATGCTGCTTTTGATTACCATTTCATTTTTTGCCATGCGACTGGCTCCGGGCAGTCCATTTACTGGCGAACGCAATCTGCCCCCTGCGGTATTGGCAAATATCGAAGCCAAATACCACCTAAACGACCCAATGTGGCTACAATATCTAAACTACCTAAAACAGCTGTTTATGGGTGATTTTGGGCCATCGTTTAAATACAAAGATCACACCATCAATGAACTGCTGTCTCAGGCCTTGCCAGTGTCGGTGGAGATTGGCTTGTACGCATTCATCATCGCTTTGGTATTGGGTATCACGCTGGGGATTATCGCCGCACTTCGCCAAAACAGTTTTTTTGATTATACCTTGATGACCTTTGCGATGACTGGCGTGGTGATGCCAAGTTTTGTCAAAGCACCCTTATTGGTGCTGCTGTTTTCTGTAACGCTAAAATGGCTGCCTGCTGGCGGCTGGAATGGCGGTGCTATCCCAAACCTTATCCTGCCTGTTGGTACGCTGGCGATTGCCTACACATCGAGTATCGCTAGGGTAACACGGGGTTCGATGATCGAAGTGCTAAACAGTCCTTTTATTCGCACAGCCAAAGCAAAAGGCTTGCCGACTTCGCACATTGTCTTTAAGCACGCATTACGCCCAGCGATGTTGCCAGTGATTTCGTTTTTGGGTTCTGCCTTTGTGGGCATCATCACAGGCTCAATTGTCATTGAGACGGTTTTTGGCTTGCCGGGTATCGGACAGCTGTTCGTCAATGGTGCATTGAACCGTGATTATAGCTTGGTGCTCAGCCTGACCATTTTGGTGGGCGTTTTGACGATTTTCTTTAATGCGGTAGTGGATATCCTATATGCCGTAATTGACCCAAAAATCAAATACTAAAAAGGAATGGATATGTCTGTTACAGCAACTACAACTGACACTATTACCACCCCTGAAGGTCGCAGCCTTTGGCAGGACGCCTTTCAACGCTTTAAACGCAATAAAGCGGCCATCGCCAGTTTGATTATTTTGGCGATTATCACCGTTTTTGTTATCGTAACGCCAAGCCTTGTGCCATTTGGCTATGCCGACACTGACTGGGCTCACATGGGTGCAGCACCATCGATTGAGAGCAAGCACTATTTTGGTACGGATTCCTTGGGTCGAGATTTGCTCGTGCGAGTTGCCATCGGTGGGCGTATTTCGCTCATGGTGGGCGTGGCTGGGGCATTTGTCGCCGTGCTGATTGGTACGATTTATGGGGCAATCTCAGGCTATGCTGGCGGCAAAGTAGATATCGTCATGATGCGTCTGATCGAAGTCTTAAGCGCCTTTCCTTTTATGTTTTTTGTGATTTTATTGGTAACGCTGTTTGGGCGTAACATTTTTCTGATTTTTGTTGCCATCGGTTTGGTTTCGTGGCTAGATGTCGCTCGCATGGTGCGTGGTCAGACTTTGAGCCTAAAAAACAAAGAGTTCATCGAAGCGGCTCGTGTTACTGGTGTGTCCAATCGCAGCATCATCACTCGCCATATCATTCCCAATGTCTTGGGTGTGGTGGTGGTCTATGCGTCGCTGATTGTGCCGGGCATGATTTTGTTTGAATCATTCCTAAGCTTTTTGGGCTTGGGTGTCCAAGAGCCAATGACCAGCTGGGGTGCATTGCTCCAAGAAGGTGCGCAGTCGATGCAAGTCGCCCCTTGGCAGATTTTGGTGCCATCGGTATTTTTGGTAACGACATTGTTTTGCTTTAACTTTTTAGGCGATGGACTCAGGGACGCACTAGACCCTAAAGATAAATAGGATTCACCATGAAATTATTAGAAGTCAAAAACTTAGATGTTTACCTAAAAACCGATGGGGAAGTGGTACACGCTGTCAAAGATTCGTCATTCAGTGTTGAAAAAGGCCGCACACTTGCCATCGTCGGTGAGTCAGGTTCGGGCAAATCGGTAACATCGATGGCGGTGATGAAGCTTTTGCCATCAAAAATCGTCAGCCACAGCCAAAACTCATCGGTGTTGTTTGATGGCAAAGAGTTGCTCGGCATGTCTGATCGTCAGATGCAAGAGATTCGTGGCAACCGAGTGGCGATGATTTTCCAAGAGCCGATGACATCGCTAAATCCCTATATGAAAATCGGCGATCAAGTCGCTGAAGCGGTCAGTTTTCATGACAAGTTGGTCAGCAAGGCACAAGCCAGACAGATGGCATTGCAAATGCTACAAAAGGTAAAAATCCCTGAAGCTGACAAAAAAATGAACTGCTATCCGCATGAGTTTTCAGGCGGTCAGTTGCAGCGGATTATGATTGCCATGGCGATTGTCAATCAGCCTGATTTGCTCATCGCTGACGAGCCGACCACTGCCCTAGATGTTACCACGCAGGCAGAGATTTTGGATCTCATGAAAGAGCTGCAGCAGGATATGGGCATGGCGATTATCCTGATTTCGCATGACTTGCGTCTGGTGCGTCGTTACAGCGATGATGTGTGCGTGATGCAATACGGCGTGATTATTGAGCGTGGCACGACCCAAGAAGTCTTTGACAATCCGCAGCACCCTTATACCAAAGAGCTGCTGACGCCAATTCCGACCGAGTTTAAGCCTGCCTTGCCTGATGACGCACCACGCATCATCACCGCTGATAATGTGGTGGTCAATTATGTGGTCAAGCGTAATTTTCTTGGTAAGCCCAGCAAGTTTTTTAATGCTGTCAAAGGCATTAGCTTAGATCTCAAAGTCGGTGAGACGCTGGGCATTGTCGGTGAGTCAGGTTCGGGCAAATCCACGCTTGGACGAGCGATTATGCAAATCATCGAGTCTGAAGGCAAAATCTGCTTTGATGGCAAAGAGATTAAAAATTTATCAAAGGCAGAACGCCAGCGTCTAAAAAAAGACATGCAGATGGTGTTCCAAGATCCCTTCAATTCGCTATCGCCCCGTCTGACAGTAGGCGAGATTATCGAAGAAGGTTTGATTGTGCATTTTCCGCACATGACTAAGCAAGAGCGTCGCCAAAAAGTCGCCAAAACGCTGACCGAAGTCAATCTGTCGCCTGCGATGATTAACCGCTATCCGCACGAGTTTTCAGGTGGTCAGCGTCAGCGTATCGCCATCGCACGAGCGATTATCCTAGAGCCGAAATTTGTCATGCTGGACGAGCCGACATCTGCCCTAGACCGCTCTACCCAAATCATGGTGGTTGAGCTACTAAACGACTTGCAGCGTAAATACGGTCTAAGCTATATCTTTATCAGTCATGATCTGTCGGTGGTCAAGGCTTTGTCCGACCGTGTGATCGTGATGAGTCGTGGCGAAGTGGTGGAAATGGGTACTGCCGAGCAGATTTTCCATCAGCCACAGCAGGACTACACTCGCATGCTGGTGCAAGCGTCCAATCTGTCATGATTTATCGCAATCTGCCAAAACACCCCAAAGATCAGCGTCTTTGGGGTGTTTTGATTGGGTATAAATGTCAAAAAAAAGCCTGCCACCAATATGATGGCAAGCTTTGTATATAATCCAAAAACAGCTTAGAAGCGATAAGATGCACCCAAATACAGGCCAGTTTCTCGGACGACCTTGGCAGGATAGCTGCTGTGATAGTACTCTAGGTCTGCACTGACATTGACGCTTTTACTTAAGTTTTTATTAGCACCCACACCGATGCCGTACTGCGTGCCACCAGATTCGCCATAGCCGACATGATTGTCGGTGTATGATACCCAGATATTTTTGCCAACTTCGTGATCGTTGGTATGCTCAATGGTGGCAGTGATGCCTTTTTCGGTAGGGAAATCCACATGGTTGTTGTGCTGATACAGCGTACTTAGGCGAACCTTTGGCGTGGCTTGGTAGTAGCCAGACAGTCGCAAAGCGTCATCGAGCTTATAGCCGTGCAGCGATTTGGTGGCGGTGGCACGGATATAGGCAACACCGATGCCGTATTTGCTTTTTTCTTGCTTAAGCATGACGGCAAAACCATCGCTGCCGACACTGTCCTTGTCGCTGTTTTCGTCCATAAAATACTGCACCCACAGCTGTGTGTCTTTGATGGTGGGCGATTCGTAGCGAAAGCTGTTATTGGTGCGATAGCCGTCCGCATCTGTACTTTGTAGAGAGTATTCTAAGTATGGCTCTGGGCTTAGTAGGCGACCTGCTTTGATTGTGCCGTATTTTTTGTGCTTAACAGCCAGCCAAGTATCACGCTGTTCTAGGCTGCGTTTCTCATTATCAAAAGGAATGCGATATTCTAGGCGGTACTGCACTTCATAGGTGTCGTTTAATTTTTCGCTGCCGCGTATGCCAGCACGAGAAGCATCATCATAAAAGCCAGGGCGGTCAAAGCCAGTGGTTGTTACACCAGTTGCTTTGTCGGTTGTGCTGGTATGCGTGCCAAAGGCTTTGGCATAAAATGTGCCATAAATTTTTGCTTCGGCAAAGGCATTGACGCTGATAACAGATAGTAGCACACATAGGCTGACTTGTGATAACTTCATAGACATCTCTCCTTGGTCTATCCTTGTCAAAAAGCACCATCACTACTTGATGGGAAAAATTGGGTTATATAATAACCAATAGTATGTCAAAAATACAAGTGTTATTATTAAAAATTATGATAAAAATAATAACAACTTTAATCTAATTGCTATCTGGTATTTGCATTTTTACTAACTGACCAATCTACCAATCCATAAAAACCCAAAATCCGCACAAATCGTACGGATTTTGGGCATGGCGATAAAATGCTTGCCAGTAAGTTATTTGGCGGCGATGACCATAATCTCAACCAGCCAGTTGGGATTGACCAAATTTGCCTGAATGGTGGCACGCACAGGCGGTGTTGTGCCAGCCACCCAGTTTTTCCATTCTTGGTTAAAGCCTTCAAAGTCCGCCAAATCCTTGATAAACACCTGAGCCGACAGCAGGCGGTGCTTGTCCGTGCCAGCTTGTGCCAGTGCTTTGTCAATGTTGGCAAATACTTGGCGTGATTGACCCACGATGTCTAGGCTATCATCATCAGGCACTTGTCCTGCCAGATACACCACGCCGTTATGCACGGCAACTTCGCTCAACACTTCGCCACTGTCAAATTTTTCGATTGTTGTCATAAGTTTTCCTAACATTAAAACTAAAAACTAAATTTAAATTAAAAGTAAAATTAAATCATCAAATCATGCCAAATTGCTTTGGCGATAAAACCAAAATCAGCGATAACGCTCAATCGACAGACCTTCTAGGCTGATGGCGGGTGTTTTGCCAGTGATGATATCGCCAATCAGACTGCCTGAGCCGCAGGACATTGTCCAGCCTAGCGTGCCGTGTCCAGTGTTTAGATATAGGTTGTTTAGATGCGTTTTGCCGATGATGGGCGTGCCGTCTGGGGTCATCGGACGCAGGCCAGTCCAAAAGGTGGCGTTTGGCAAATCACCGCCAGCAAACAGGCTAGAGACCACCATCTCGAGTGTCTCACGGCGGCTTTGTTTGAGCGACAAATCAAATCCACTCAGCTCCGCCATGCCACCGACACGAATCCGCTCATCAAAGCGAGTGATGGCGACTTTGTAGGTTTCGTCCAAGACAGTCGAGCGTGGGGCGAGTGTTTCATCGACAATCGGCACGGTCAAAGAATAGCCTTTGACAGGATATACGGGCAATTTTAGCCCTAAGGATAACGCCATCGCACGAGAATAGCTGCCCAAAGCCAGCACATAGTTATCGGCAGTGAGCGACTCGCCATTTGCGATGACGCCTGTGATTTGGCTGCCGTCGGTGGTGATACGCTCAACGGTGGTGTTAAATAAGAATTTCACGCCCATATCTTGGCAAATCTTGGCCAAGGCTTTGGTGAATAAATTACAATCGCCTGTTTCATCATGTGGCAATCTTAGACCGCCAACCAGTTCGGCAGCAGCGTGTGCCAGAGCAGGTTCGGCTTGGCTTAGGCTGTTTTTGTCAAGCAGTTCGTACGCCACGCCACATTCTTTTAGCACTTCGATGTCTTTGCCGACTTGCTCAAGCTGGGCTTGACTACGAAACAGCTGCAAAGTGCCAAGCGTGCGATGCTCATAGTTGATGTCGGTATCAGCACGCAGCTGACGCAAGCAATCACGGCTGTATTCGGCAACTCGCATCATGCGTTCTTTGTTGATGGCGTAACGCTCATCGGTGCAGTTTTTGAGCATCTGAGCCATCCACGCCATCTGAAAAGCACTGCCATCAGGACGAATGGCAAGTGGTGCGTGCTTTTGAAACAGCCATTTGATGGCTTTGGTAGGGATTTGTGGGGCTGCCCACGGTGTCGAGTAGCCGGGTGAAATTTGCCCAGCATTACCAAAGCTGGTCTCTTCGGCGACAGCGTGCTGGCGTTCGATGACGGTAACTTCCACCCCTTGTTTGGCAAGAAAATACGCAGTGGTCGTGCCGATGACGCCACCGCCTAGGACTAAAACTTTCATGTTAATTCCTAATAAAATCACATTGGGTTGCGATATGTCTGGTGGCTATATGATAACAGGCAGCCATAACGACTGACAAGCGATAAACACAATCTGCCCAAAAAATATTCACTTTGCCCAAAATCGTGTTATACTGCACCTAACTTGACGGAGTACAGCCAAGCAGCTGTTGAGATTGCCTTATCTTAGATTTTAGATTTTTAATGTGAAATTTAACTTTAAGATTGCAGGCAGATACCGTTGAACCTGAAGGTTAAGACCTGCGTAGGAATCAAGTTAATTAAAGTTAAAATTCTCAATTTTTGGCAATACCATTGATTAATTTTCTTTAATGGCTTGATTTGTTAAAGCTAAGTTAAGGAAAATATCATGAGCCAATTAACAAATCCAACCCATTCACCCAACACCAACCCCAATTCTAATCCCAATACAAATCAAAGCCCTGTCATCGCCCAGTATGAACAAGATGCCAAGGATTTGACACGCATTTTGCCAGCGTCCAAAAAAATCTATGTGCAAGGCTCACGAGCCGATATCCGAGTGCCGTTTCGGCAAATCACACTCAGCGACACGCCGACAGGTCTTGCCAATGGCGGTGAGCCAAACGAGCCGATTTTGGTCTATGACACATCTGGCGTCTATACCGATCCTGATGTGGCGATTGATCTGAATCAAGGGCTGCCACATATCCGCCAAAACTGGATTGTTGAGCGTGATGATACCGAGCAGCTGGACGCCCCCAGTTCAGATTTTGGGCGAAGACGACAAAGCGACATTCGCACAGCCGACATTCGCTTTGCCCACATCGCCAAGCCCAGACGAGCCAAAGCAGGCAAAAACATCACCCAAATGCACTACGCCAAAGCAGGCATCATCACCCCTGAGATGGAATACATCGCCATTCGTGAAAACCAAAAACAGCGCGCTGGTGTGGACATGCGTCAGCACGCTGGCGAGAATTTTGGGGCAAAAAATCTGCAAGTCATCACCCCAGAGTTTGTGCGGCAAGAAGTGGCGGCTGGACGGGCGATTATCCCTGCCAATATCAATCACCCTGAATGCGAGCCGATGATTATTGGCCGAAATTTTTTGGTAAAAATTAATGCCAACATCGGCAATTCGGCATTAGGCTCAAGCATCGATGAAGAAGTGGCAAAGATGACTTGGGCGACACGCTGGGGTGCGGATACCATCATGGATTTATCCACTGGCAAAAATATCCACGAAACTCGTGAATGGATTATCCGCAATTCCCCCGTTCCTATCGGCACTGTGCCAATTTATCAAGCACTTGAAAAAGTGGACGGCATCGCCAAGGATTTAAATTGGGAGATTTTTAAAGACACTTTGATTGAGCAGGCCGAGCAGGGCGTGGATTATTTTACCATTCACGCAGGCGTGCTGCTTCGCTATGTGCCATTGACCGCAAACCGCTTGACAGGCATCGTCTCTCGTGGCGGCTCAATCATGGCAGGCTGGTGCTTGGCACATCATCAAGAGAATTTTTTGTACACGCATTTTGATGAGATTTGCGAAATCGCCAAGGCGTATGATGTGTCTTTAAGCCTAGGCGATGGCTTGCGTCCAGGCTGTATCCAAGATGCCAACGATGAAGCGCAGTTTAGCGAGCTTGCGACTTTGGGTGAGCTGACCGCCAAGGCATGGCAGCACGATGTGCAAGTGATGATCGAAGGCCCCGGTCATGTGCCGATGCAGATGATTAAGCAAAATATGGATTTGCAGCTAAAGCTGTGTCATGAAGCACCGTTTTATACGCTGGGGCCTTTGACGACAGACATTGCTCCAGGTTATGACCACATCACTTCTGCCATTGGGGCGGCGATGATTGGCTGGTATGGCACGGCGATGCTTTGTTATGTTACTCCAAAAGAGCATTTGGGCTTGCCCAATAAAAAAGATGTCAAAGACGGCATCATCACTTATAAAATCGCCGCCCACGCCGCCGACCTTGCCAAAGGACACCCAGCGGCGGCAGTGCGTGATAATGCTCTATCCAAGGCACGCTTTGAGTTTCGTTGGGAAGATCAGTTCAATCTGGCACTTGACCCTGACACCGCACGCAGTATGCATGATGAAACCATGCCAAAACAAGCCCACAAATCGGCACATTTTTGTTCTATGTGCGGCCCCAAGTTCTGCTCGATGAAAATCACCCAAAATGTGCGTGAATACGCCGAAGGCTTGAATATCGAACAAGGTTTGCAGCAGATGAAAGAAAAATTTCACGAACAAGGCGGTCAGTTGTATCGGCAAATTTGACAAAAATTCTGTTATAATGGGAAATTTGATTCATAAATTGGTTATCCCATGTCGCTGTTTTCGTATTTTGAGAGACGCTTAGAGTCCTTTCCTGATGTCCGCTTGCCCAAGCATTCAGGCTCGTTGCTGTCGTTCATTTATGCTTGCACTTTTGGTTTTCGTGGCTGGCTGTTGCTGTTTACTGTATTGACGGCAATTTCTGGCATTTATTGGGCGTATGTCTATGCTTGGGTTGGGCAAATTGTTGATTGGCTCACCACTTATACGCCCACAGAGCTTTGGCAACAAAAACAATCCGATTTGTTGATGATGCTTGCCATCAGTGCTTGCATTCCTGTGGTGCTGCTGTTTGAGACGATGGTGCATCATCAGGTGCTACAAGGCGTGGTGCCGATGCGTCTGCGGTGGATTTTTCATCGGCATATGCTGGGTCAGTCGATGCAGTTTTATCAAGATGAATTTTCTGGGCGTGTCTCAGCCAAGGTCATGCAGACGGCACTGTCGGTGCGAGATGTGGTGATGACCGTCATTGGCGTGTTTGTGTTTATCGTAACATTTTTGGTGGGTGCTGGTACGATATTGACAGGCATTCACCCACTGCTGGCGATACCTTTTGTGTTTTGGGTTTTGGCGGTGGTGGGGCTGTTGATATTTGTCTTGCCAAAATTACAAAAAACCAGCCGTCAGCAGGCGGACGCTCGTGCTTTGATGACAGGGCGTATCACCGATGCCTATGCCAATATCAGCACAGTCAAGCTGTTTAGCCATTCACGCCGTGAGTCTGGCTATGCCAAAGAAGCGATGCGGCATTTTTTGGGAACGGTACATCAGCAGATGCGATTGGTGTCACTGCTTGAGATTTTGGTGTCGGTGATTGCGGTGGTAACGGTAACAGGCTCGATTGCGATGGGCGTGTATCTGTGGCTGATAGGCTATGTCAGTGCAGGTGCGGTGGCGGTAGCAGCGGCACTTGCCATTCGCTTACAAGGGATAACACATTGGGTGCTGTGGGAGACGGCAGGTTTGTTTGAGCATCTGGGTACTGTCCAAGACGGCATGTTGACCTTGACCACGCCACACAAAGTGACTGACAAACCTGATGCCAAGGCGTTTCATGTGGAACAGGGCAACATCGTTTTTTCGCAAGTGGCGTTCAATTATGGCAAAACCAATCACGCACCGCTGCTCGATTCGTTTAGCCTGACGATTCAAGCAGGCGAAAAAGTCGGCTTGGTGGGGCGTTCTGGAGCAGGCAAATCCACTTTGGTCAATCTGCTGCTTCGGTTTTATGATGTCGATGGCGGCAGCATTTGTATTGATGGGCAAGACATCAGCCAAGTGACCCAAGAATCCTTACGCCAAAACATCGGCATGGTAACCCAAGACACTTCGCTATTGCATCGCACCGTCCGCCAAAACATCGCCTACGGACGACCTGATGCCACTGATGAGCAAATCATCGCTGCGGCCAAGGCGGCACACGCTTGGGATTTTATCCAAACGCTGCAAGACAAAAACGGCAACACAGGACTGGACACCCAAGTGGGTGAGCGTGGCGTCAAGCTGTCTGGCGGTCAGCGTCAGCGTATCGCTATTGCTCGTGTGATGCTAAAAAACGCACCGATTTTATTGCTTGATGAAGCGACCAGTGCTTTGGACAGTGAAGTTGAGCATGCCATTACCCAAAGTCTGGACGATATGATGGTCGGCAAAACGGTCATCGCCATCGCCCATCGCCTATCAACCATCGCTTCGATGGACAGACTGGTGGTGATGGACCAAGGGCGTATCGTTGAGATGGGCAGCCATGATGAATTGATTGCCAAAAATGGCGTGTACGCATCGCTGTGGGCAAGACAAAGCGGCGGCTTTTTGGCGAGTGAATGAGCTTGGCGGTCGTGCTGATTTTGTCATTTCGCCGATTTTATTAAGATTTGCCAAACCATTTGCACAATTTGCCCATCTGTCCTAAATTTACCAAATTTGCCCAAGATCGTGCCGATGGTTTTGGGCAAATTGCCAACACTTTGAACTGTATTTACAGATAACACCCAAAAACAACACGCAAAACACTATTTTTAAGCCATTTGTCCAAGTTTATCAAATCAATTACAATTGATAAAACCGCCAATTTTTAAATTGCATTATCAATATCAAGCCGCTAAGCCAATTTGCCCCATTGGTAAACCGTGCCTTTGGATTTTATAGGCTGTCTTTATGGCTTTATTGGTATTTTTGGTATCTACACCATAAATTGCACGATAATTGCATGATAAATGATAGTTTATTGAAGTTATTTTTGATATACTCATTGCCAAATTCTGACTATACCAATCATCTGGTAAAAATTTTTATTAACAAAACTCAATCAATGGCTTGATTGGCGATTTTGTTCGTTTATTTTAGGAAAAATTATGCGTTCGATTGTGAATGGTTATTTGCGTCTGGGGCTGGTGCCGATGATTGTGGCGGCATTGATTGTTGGGACGATTATTGGCATGGCAGCACCAGCGGTGGGGCTAAGTTTGGGCATTTTGGGTTCGATTTTTGTTGGTGCATTAAAGGCGGTCGCCCCTGTACTGGTATTTATACTGGTGTTGGCGGCGGTGTCTGGTCAGCGAATCGGTGCTGATACGCACATTAAGCCCATTTTGTTTTTGTACTTGATTGGCACATTTTCGGCGGCGTTGGTGGCGGTCGGTGCCAGCTTTATGTTCCCAACCGAGCTGGTTTTGACAAATATTGACAGTGTTCAACAAGCCGCTCCACAAAGCCTAAAAGAAGTTTTGACCAATTTGTTGATGAATCTGGTCGCAAACCCTGTGGCATCGCTTGCCAATGCCAACTACATGGGCATTTTGACTTGGGCGATTTTGATCGGCTTGGCGTTGCGTCATGTGGAGCAGAGTACTCGCCAAGTGGTTTCTGATTTGGGCGTGGCAGTAACCAGTGTCGTTAAGTGGATTATTGCTTTGGCACCGTTTGGTATTTTGGGCTTGGTGGCATCGACCGTTGCCGAGACGGGTATTGATGCTTTGATGGGCTATGCACGCTTGCTTGCGGTGCTGCTTGGCTCGATGTTGTTTATTGCTTTGGTGGTCAATCCCATCATCGTGGCAGCCATCACTCGCAAAAACCCTTATCCCTTGGTGCTGACTTGTCTGCGTGAGTCTGGCGTGACGGCGTTTTTTACACGCTCATCGGCGGCAAATATCCCAGTGAATATGAACCTTGCACGCAAATTGGGCTTAAGCGAAGATACCTACTCGGTCAGTATTCCGCTGGGAGCAACCATCAACATGGCAGGAGCAGCGATTACAATCAATGTGCTGACCTTGGCGGCGGCACACACTTTGGGCATCGAAGTGAGCTTTGGGGCGGCATTGTTGCTGGCGGTCGTGGGCAGTTTGTCAGCGTGCGGTGCGTCTGGCGTGGCAGGCGGTTCGCTGCTTTTGATTCCGTTGGCGTGCAGCTTGTTTAATATCCCAAATGATGTCGCCATGCAAGTGGTTGCCATCGGCTTTATCATCGGTGTGGTGCAGGACTCGGCAGAGACAGCGTTGAACTCATCGACCGATGTGCTGTTTACCGCAGCGGCAGATCCCAAATTTGCCCATCGTGGCTAATTGATTGATTTATCAAAATATCTTGATCAAAAATACCTTGGCGATGGCTCAAGGTATTTTTTTATTTGCTGAAAATTTTGATAAATTTATATTTAATAAAAATTTAACTATCTGCACAAATCAGCGTCATTAATTGGTTATCCCAATCTTGCCATGTGTCATCGCTTAGACTGTCTTTGCTGTCAAATATCAGCTCAATCTTGGTGTCGCTGTGCGGCGTGCTGTCGCTGATACTGATGCTGTCGGCGGTGATGTTGAGTGCTAGCCAGCCTTCATTGGTGTGGACAATGCCTTTGATACGCAGATAGTTGGGGCGAGCCAGCAGCCATTTTTGTAATTCATAGCTGTCAAATTGCCAATCATCAGGCAGCCGCCAGCCACCGACTTGATAACCCGCCATGGACTCGTGGTAGCGATAGGGCAAAGTACCATCGGTGTCATCGCTTGGCTTGCTCATCTGCTGACTGGCAGGGCGGATAAGGGTTAAAGGTACTTGGCGTTTGGCAGTTTTGGTGTGATGTGGCATATCCAGTAGCTTTGTTGCCGCTGCCGCATCGATGGTATCGGTAAAAATCTGGGCGGTGGGGCTGATGTCATTGAGCCACGCCATCAGCTCATCAGGACGCTCTAGGCAATCCAAGCGGTTCACTACCACGGCATCGGCATGGCGAACATGGGCAATGTAGCCATCGTGCTGGCGGTATTTGTCTTGTTGCCACTGGGCAGCGGATAGAACGCAAATCACTGCCGTCAGCTTTAGGCTGGTTTGCCAATGTGGTTGGCTTAATTGTTCAAGCAGCTCATCAGGGTGTGCCAGCCCTGTCGGCTCAATCATCAGCCGATGGGGGCGATGCTCCGCCAAAAGCCGCACCAAGGCGATTTGTAATGGCAGCTGACTGGTGCAGCAGATGCAGCCACCGCTGACTTCTTTGATGGCAAGGGTGCTGTCCTTGGTGATCAAATCGCCATCAACGCCAATTTTGCCAAATTCATTGATCAATAACGCCCAAGGCTGTGCGTCTTTGTGGGCGAGTAGTTGGTTGATAAGTGTGGTTTTGCCAGCACCGAGAAAGCCAGTAATGATGGTAGTCGGTGTCTGCGTGATGGGGTTAAGCTGCATGGGATATAAGACAATGGGGCAAATAAATTTACCCCATTATAGCACATTTGTCAGTCGGTGAATTTGGCATTAGCCTTCGGCACCGTCTGGCACGAACACATAGCCCACGCCCCAGACCGTCTGGATATAGCGTGCTTGTGATGGATTGTCTTCGATTAAGCGACGCAAGCGAGAGACTTGCACATCGATAGAGCGTTCCATCGCACCCCATTCACGACCACGAGCCAGATTCATCAGCTTATCACGAGTCAGCGGCTCACGGGGGTGCTGGACTAGGGCTTTTAGTACGCTAAATTCGCCAGTGGTTAGGGTAACGACATTGCCGTCTCGTCTGAGCGTGCGTGTCGATAAATCCAGCGTCCAAGGGCCAAAATCCACCACTTCAACCTGCTGGCTGGGAGCGCCGGGCAGCTCACGGTTGTGGCGGCGTAGCACCGCTTTGATGCGTGCCAAGAGTTCTTTTGGGTTAAATGGCTTGGGCAGATAATCATCAGCACCGGCTTCTAGCCCTGCGATGCGGTCAGCGTCCGAACCTTTGGCGGTCAGCATGATGATGGGAATGCCCGAATTTTCGGCACGCAGACGCTTACAAATGGCGATGCCATCTTCATCAGGCAGCATCAAATCCAGCACAATCAGCGAAAACATCTCACGAGCAATCAGCTTATCCATCTGCTTGCCGTCATGTGCCACACGCACCACATAGCCATCATCTTCCAAAAAACGCTGCAACAGCGTACGCAGGCGAGCATCGTCATCGACCACCAAAATGCGGTGCGTCATGTTGTCTAAAGTTTCTGTCATACGATTATCCTTATGTTATGCTCATTTGGATTGATTATTATCTGATTAGTGTACAATATTGCACAAAAAAATGTAACTGTTTTTATGTTAATTTTCCTTATCATACCACATTCTGCCAATTTGGCTCAGATTTTCTCTGACTGGCGTGGATAAATTTGGGCACAGCTTGGTGTGTTAGGTTTTGGTATTTTTGGCGAAACTTGCTATAATGGGCAAATCTTTCCCTGCCATTTGGCGTAATCAAAAGAAGTACTATGACATATCCGACCACCGAGATTGATGTTGGCATCGACCAGCATGCCATCTATACCAAACTTGCCAGTACGCACGCCGTCAGAGCATCGCAGATTGAAGCCTTTGCCAAATTGCTTGATGAAGGTGCCAGCGTGCCGTTTATCGCTCGCTATCGCAAAGAGCAGACTGGCGGCTTGGACGATGAAATTTTGCGTAAACTTGAAAAATCACTCATTGCTGAGCGAGAATTGGCAGCTCGCCGCCAAAAGATTTTGGATTTATTGACCGCTCAAAATGCCCTAAGCGATGAGCTTGCCCAGCGTGTCAATGATGCTGCCAGCAAGATTGAGCTTGAAGAGATTTATCAGCCGTATCGCCCACGCCGCCGCTCGGTCGCTGCCAAAGCAAAATTGGCAGGGCTTGGGGCGATTGCCGAGGCAGTTTTGGCAGGGACAAACCCCAGCGAGGCACTGGCAGGTTTTGTCGCTCCCCAGACACTGACCGATGAGTCAGGCGAAGTGTTTGAGGCGGATTTTGCCAGTTTTGATAAGCAATTGGCAGGCGTGCAGGCGATTGTTTTGGACGAGTGGGCGACGGCGTTGGATTTGCTTGATAAGGTGCGTACTGGCTTTAATGCCACCGCCAGCATTCGTTCGGTGCTGATTGGCGAAGAAAAGCGAGAAGTTGGCGAAAAATTCAAGGATTATTTTGAGCATAGCGAGCCTTTTGCTAAGTTGTCCAACCATCGTTTGTTGGCGATGCTGCGTGGCCGTCAGCAAAATGTGCTGGTGCTGCATGTTGATGGCGAAGATGAGCCGTTTATTGATGCCATCATCAGCCATTTTGCTGTTGATAGGCAGGCGGCAAATGGTGAGTTTTTGACCGACACCGCCAAAAAACTGTGGTCAGTCAAATGGCGGCCGCAGATTGAGCATCGCCTATTGACCGAGCGTCGCTTGGCAGCAGAGTCTGATGCCATCGCTGTTTTTGCCGAAAACCTTAAGCATCTATTGATGGTTGCCCCTGCTGGGCGTAAGGTGATTTTGGGTGTCGATCCGGGGATTCGCCACGGCGTCAAAATGGCGGTCATTGACAGCACTGGCGAAGTGCTGGCAACTGAGACGGTGTATCCGTTTAATCCACACAATCAGCTTGAGCAGGCTCGTTTGCGTATCGCAGATCTGATCCGTGAGTATCAGGTGCAACTGGTGGCCATCGGCAACGGTACTGCCAGCCGAGAGACCGAAAACTTGGTCAAATCCGTCATTCGTGATGCGTCATTGCCAGCGACGGCGTTGGTGGTGTCCGAAGCAGGGGCGTCGGTGTACTCCGCCAGCGAAATCGCTTCTAACGAGCTGCCTGATCTGGATGTGTCGGTGCGTGGTGCGGTATCCATCGCTCGCCGCTTACAAGATCCTTTGTCCGAGCTGGTCAAGGTTGAGCCAAAAGCCATCGGTGTTGGTCAATATCAACACGATGTCAATCAAACCGAGCTTGAAATCAGTCTGGATAAAGTTACCGAAGACTGCGTCAATGCCGTCGGTGTCGATGTTAATACCGCAAGTGCGGCGATTTTGGCACACATTTCTGGATTGAATAAAAATGTGGCACAACAAATCGTTGAATATCGCCGTGTCAATGGGGCATTTACCAATCGTGAGCAGCTAAAAAATGTCCCACGCTTAGGCGTGAAGACCTTTGAGCAGTCGGCAGGTTTTTTGCGTATTAAGGACGGCGATGAGCCACTGGACGCCACAGGTGTACACCCTGAGAGCTATGGCTTGGTTTATGAGATATTGACCAAGCACAATAAGCCACTGGACGAAGTGCTGGGCAACGAGACGCTGGCAAAGTCGCTCAATGACAGCAGCGACAGCTTTAGTCAGCTTGCTACCGTGCTTGCTGAGCTTGTCAAGCCAGCACACGATCCCCGTGGCGAGTTTCGCACCGCCAAATTCCGTGATGATGTCAATGAAATCAAAGACTTACAAATCGGCATGGTGCTTGAAGGTGTGGTAACTAATGTGACCGCCTTTGGCTGCTTTGTTGATGTTGGTGTGCATCAAGACGGATTGGTGCATATCTCTGAGCTGTCGGACGATTATGTCGAAAATCCTGCCACCGTGGTCAAGCCACAAGACATTGTCACGGTGCGAGTGATTTTGGTTGATGAAGCTCGGGGACGCATCGGCTTTAGTATGAAAAGCGACCGTGCCAAAGCCGATAACCAAAAGTCTGCCAAGGACAAATCGCCAAAAGCCAAAGACGGCAAAGCAGGCGGTAAGTTTGAGCGTAAGGCTGGCGATAAAAAGCCTGCCAAATCCGCCAACAAACCAAAACCTGCAAAAACTATGGGCAGCTTTGGGGCGTTATTACAACAAGCTGGCTTGGGCAAGTCTTAATCTGCTCACCATCAAAACAAAACCTGCCGAATGTCTTTGGCAGGTTTTGTTTTTATTCACCCATGCGATTGACCTGTGAGTTGCTTATTTTGGGTAATAAAACAATCAAAAGCTAAAAGTTCTAAAAGCCACAAGCTAAAAGCACAAGCTAAAAGCACAAGCTAAAAATAAAAAAATTCCCCCAGCGAACTGAAGGAATTTTGTTTGAATTACCAAATAAATTATTTGCGGTCTTCAAGTTTAACAAATGGACGGTGTGTTGCACCAGTGTAGCGCTGGCGTGGACGACCGATTTTGAATGGTTCAGAGTGCATTTCTGTCCAGTGGCTGATCCAGCCTACCGTACGAGCCAAGGCAAAGATTACGGTAAACATTGAAGTTGGGATACCGATGGCTTTTAGGATAATGCCAGAGTAGAAGTCCACATTTGGATACAGCTTACGCTCAACAAAGTATGGGTCTTCTAGGGCGATTTTTTCCAGTTTCATGGCAAGCTCTAGCTTAGGATCATTGATGCCCAATGCACCCAGCACTTCATCGCAAGTCTCTTTCATTACTTTGGCTCGTGGGTCAAAGTTACGATAGACACGATGACCAAAGCCCATCAGTTTGACTTCTTTGCGTTTGACTTTTTCCATGAACTCTTCGACATGTTCAACAGAGCCGATTTCGTCCAGCATTTCTAGTACCGCTTCGTTAGCACCGCCATGTGATGGACCCCATAGGGCGACGATACCAGCAGCGATACACGCATAAGGGTTAGCACCTGTTGAGCCAGCCAGACGCACGGTAGAAGTTGAAGCGTTTTGTTCGTGGTCAGCGTGTAGCGTAAAGATTTTGTCCATCGCTTTGACCAGCACAGGATTGACCTTGTAATTTGGCTCACCCGGTGTGGCAAACATCATGTATAGGAAGTTTTCGGCATAGCTGAAGTCTTTGCGTGGATACATGAACGGTTCGCCGATTGAGTACTTATAGCTCATCGCCGCCAAAGTTGGCATCTTAGCTACCAAATCCACTGCCGTGTCATCACGGTGTGCAGGATCAGAGATGTCCAGATGGTTGTGGTAGAAGGCAGACAACGCACCGACCACACCGACCATAATCGCCATTGGGTGAGCATCACGGCGGAAACCTTCAAAGAATTTACGCAGCTGATCATGCACGGACATATGATCAGAGATGCGAGCGTAGAAAGCTTGTTTTTGTTCAGCATTTGGCAAATCGCCGTACAACAAGGCGTAGCAAACTTCCAGATAGTCGGCGTTTGATGCCAATTCATCGATGGCATAGCCACGGTGTAGTAATTCGCCTTTTTCGCCATCAATGTAGGTGATTTTTGATTCAACTGGGGCAGTTGCCATAAAGCCAGGGTCATAAGTCCACAGACCTGCTTTGGCAATTGCACTCACATCAAGCACAGGGCGACCAAGCGTGCTCTCCAGCACTGGCATTTCATATTCGGTCCCATCGACCGTAAGGGTAACTTTCTTTGACATAATTGACCTCATTTGGGGTTAGATAACGCCTGAATGCTTTGCACAGTACATAAAAAAGAGCCACCTGCTTCCTTGGGGTGCTTGATGATGCACGATGCAATCAGACGAAAATTTCACACAAGCCAGCTAAGCCATCAGCTCATACTTATGTGTCATCCTTGTTGTTTTATAAATTGACATCTGCGGGTAAATCATGCAGAAGTACTCAATGGATCTGAGTATCTTCGATAATACAAAAACTTTGACAAAGTTACAAGCACTTTTCGTGTTTTGGCGAAATTTTCTTAAAGATTTATCCAAAATGTAAAAATTGATTTTAAAAGTCCTTGGACAGCTTGGCAAGTGGTTTTGGGCGACTGACACCATTTGTAACAATTAAATCCACCGTTTTTGTACCATTTTTTTAATAAATCACGGAAATTTTGCACAAAATGTCGGAATTTGTTTGTAATTATTGACCAAGCGTTTTATAATTTAAATTATTTATTGTACGCATTTTTCTAAACGATAATCAGTTGCATCTTAAGGCTTTTGGCGGTGGCAGTTTGGCACCGATGATTTGATACGGTCAAAAAATGCCGCTGGTTCGTGATGGAATTTGTATTTTTTTGTGGTGCTCGCTGAACTTATAAGCAAGTATGATTTTTATAAGTGGTGAGTGTGAATTAAGTTGGTGGGCGAATTTATCCGCCGTTGCCAAATTTAATTTTTACTTACTTGGCCAGCCAGCTACTCCTTGCCATTTTTCGGCGTAAATTAGATAAGGATGCCCGCTGTGAAAAGCAACCGACCGATTAACCTATCGTTAAGCCAAGTGCTTGCGGTGAACGCAAAATCACCAATCGCTATGGCCTCTATTTTGCATCGTGTTTCTGGGATTGTGCTGTTTTTGCTCGTTCCTGTGATGTTATGTATTCTTCAGACCTCTTTGTCTTCAGCTGAAGGTTTTGCTGCTGTTTTTGATAATATTGCCTTGCGTTTTGTGGCTTGGATTTTTGTGGCAGCAACGGCTTATCATTTTGTGATGGGTATCAAGCACTTGCTTGCTGACCTTGGTATGAACGAAGAGTTCAATTCTGGGCGTACCGCTGCGGTGATTAGCTTTATTGTCGCTGCTGTACTGATTGTCGCATCGTTTGTATGGGTGATGTTCTAATGAGAAATAATTCTGGTATTAAAAGTGCGACCGGCTTAACTGGCTCAGGTTCTCGTGATTGGGTCTTGCAGCGTCTGAGTGCTGTGGTATTGGCGGTATATAGTGTTGTTGTGGTAGGTTTTTTCCTATTCAATGATGTCAATTTTGAAGCATGGCAAGGCTTTATGCTAAGCCTACCAATGAAGCTGTTTAGCTTGGTGGCGATTTTGTCTTTGGTATTCCACGCATGGGTGGGTATGTGGACAGTATTGACCGACTATGTCAAATCATCAGGTCTGCGTTTGGTGATTCAAGCATTGGTGATTATCGCTGTTTTGGTGTATTTGTTTTGGGGTGTGATGATTTTTTGGTAATTGACCAAAAATCTGTGGCAGTTTTTGCCACCCAAACCATTAACACTAAAGTGAAATAATTAGGAACTAACATGGCAACAAACCAAGATAATACAATTAATAATATCCCAACGCTAAACTTTGACGCTGTCATCGTTGGCGGCGGTGGCTCAGGCATGCGTGCATCGCTACAACTGGTCAATGGCGGCATGAAAGTGGCTGTCATCACCAAAGTATTCCCAACTCGCTCGCACACCGTGGCAGCACAGGGCGGTATCGGTGCGTCATTGGGCAACATGAGCAACGACAACTGGCATTTCCATTTTTATGACACAGTCAAAGGCTCTGACTGGCTGGGCGACCAAGACGCCATCGAATACATGTGCCGTGAAGCCCCAAAAGTGGTTTATGAGCTTGAGCATATGGGTATGCCATTTGACCGTAACGCTGATGGCACGATTTATCAGCGTCCATTCGGTGGTCATAGCTCAAACTACGGCGAAAAACCTGTACCTCGTGCTTGTGCAGCCGCTGACCGTACTGGCCATGCACTATTGCACACGCTATATCAAAAGAACCTTGAAAAAGGCACACAATTTTTCGTTGAGTGGATCGCTCTTGATCTGATCAAAGATGCCGACGGCAACATCAATGGCGTTATCGCCCTTGAACAAGAAACTGGTAATGTATCAGTATTCCAAGCACACACCACTGTACTGGCAACAGGCGGTGCTGGTCGTATTTTCCGTGCATCAACCAATGCCTACATCAACACAGGCGACGGCTTGGGCATGGCGGTGCGTGCAGGCATTCCACTACAAGACATGGAATTTTGGCAATTCCACCCAACAGGTGTCGCTGGTGCAGGCGTGCTTTTGACCGAAGGCTGCCGTGGTGAAGGTGCGATTTTGCGTAACAAACATGGCGAAGCCTTTATGGAACGCTATGCCCCAACACTAAAAGACTTGGCGCCTCGTGACTTCGTTTCTCGCTCAATGGACCAAGAAATCAAAGAAGGCCGTGGCTGCGGTCCAAATGGCGACTACATCGTCATGGACATGACGCATTTGGGTGCTGAGACCTTGATGAAGCGTTTGCCATCGGTATTTGAAATCAGCAAAAACTTCGGTAATGTGGACATCACCAAAGAGCCAGTACCTGTTGTACCAACCATTCACTACATGATGGGCGGTATCCCAACCAATATCCATGGTCAGGTAACTGTACCAAATCTAGAAGGTCCAGTGGACGAGCAAGGTCTATACACCGAAGGCAAAGTTGTCAAAGGTCTATATGCCATCGGTGAATGTGCTTGCGTTTCGGTGCATGGTGCTAACCGCCTAGGCACAAACTCACTGCTTGACTTGGTGGTATTTGGTCGTGCAGCAGGTCAGCATATCCTTGACCAATTCCACAACACCGACCACACTTATAAGCCGCTAAGCCCCCGTGTGCTTGACTTTACCGTGGCACGCCTAGACAAGCTACAAGCATCTACCGAAGGCTTTAACGCCCAAGAAATCGGTGACGAAATCCGCCAAATCATGCAAGCCCATGCTGGCGTATTCCGCACCCAAGAGCTGATGGATAAAGGTGTTGAGCGTATTTTGGCACTTGAACCAAAAGTCAATCAAATCCACCTTGCGGACAAATCACAAGTATTTAACACCGCACGCATCGAAGCCTTGGAAGTGGCGAACTTGTACGAAGTGGCAAAAGCAACCATGATTTCTGCATCGCTACGCCACGAGTGCCGTGGTGCGCACATGGTGGTTGATTATGAACACCCAGCGGATTATGAACCAGCCCCATTGGGTCGTAACGACCGTGAATGGATGAAACACACCCTATGGTACTCAGAAGGTAACAAGGTGGTGTATAAGCCAGTTCGCAGAAAGCCGCTGACTGTTGATTATTGCGAACCGAGAGTCCGTACTTTCTAATTTCATTAGCCAAATATCGGAGGGCTGGTGTATCGCCAGCCATATCCAACCAATTACTGGAGAAAAATAATGAGTCGAGGCACACGCATCGTAGAGATCTATCGCTACGACCCAGACAAAGACAAAGCCCCATACATGCAAACATACACCGTTGAGCTGTTGGATTCAGACCGTATGTTGCTTGATGTTCTGTTACGCCTAAAGCGTGAAGACGAAACCCTAACTTTCCGCCGCTCATGCCGTGAAGGTATCTGTGGTTCTGACGGCATGAACATCAACGGCAAGAACGGCTTGGCTTGTCTGATCAATATGAACACCCTACCAAACAAAATCACCATTCGCCCATTGCCAGGGTTGCCTGTGATTAAAGATTTGGTTGTGGATATGAACCAATTTTATGAGCAATACGAAAAAGTTCACCCATATTTGATCAACAATCAGCCTGCACCACCAAAAGAGCGTCTGCAATCACCTGAAGATCGTGAAAAAATGAACGGTCTTTATGAGTGTATCCTATGTGCATGCTGCTCAACTTCATGCCCATCTTTCTGGTGGAACCCTGAAAAATTCCTAGGCCCATCAGCCTTGCTAAATGGCTATCGCTTTATCATCGACAGCCGTGATACCGACACTCAGGCACGCCTAGCCCGCCTAGACGACCCATTTAGCCTGTTCCGCTGCCGTGGTATCATGAACTGCGTGAGCGTCTGTCCAAAAGGTCTAAACCCAACCAAAGCCATCGGTCATATCCGTAGCATGCTACTTGACCAAGCGGGCTAATTGTTTAGACAAATTAACCAATCCAAAAGCCGTGTCCAGCTGGATACGGCTTGATTTATTTTTTGATTTTTGGATAGGTTTTTTGAATAAATTGGTTTTTTTGGTAAATTACCATCATTTAACACAAACTGGGAAAAGCGATGCAAACTTTGGTTAAGCCTGTTGAATTGTCCTTATGCGGTGTCCGCCTAGAGCCGTTGGGCAGTCAGCATCGAGACGGCTTGGCGGCGGCGGTGCAAGATGGCAAGCTGTGGGAGCTGATCGTTACTTCCGCTCCAAGTCCTGAGCAAGTGCAGGATTATATTGACACGGCGTTGATGATGAGTAACCGATTTGCCTTTGCGGTGATTGATGAAACCACAGGCAAAGTGCTGGGCAGTACCAGTTATCATGACATTATTGATGGCATCAAGCGAGTGGAAATCGGCTACACTTGGTATGCCAAATCCGCTCAAAAAACGCATGTCAATACCGCTTGTAAAGTAATGCTTTTGACGCACGCTTTTGAGACGCTGGGCTGCCCTGTGGTTGGCTGGCGTACGGATATTTTGAACATCAACAGTCAGCGTGCAATCGAAAGGCTGGGAGCCAAAAAAGACGGTATCTTACGCCATCATGCTTTGCGAAAAGATGGCAGCGTTCGTGATACGGTGGCGTACAGTATGCTGGCGGACGAATGGCAGTTGCACAAGCCAAGGCTGATGGCTAGACTCAATCGTGATGCCCAGTATGACCAATCGCATGGCGTCGGTAAATTGGCTTAAAGTATAGCTAAATGGCGAAAATCGCTGTCAATGGGTGGTTGAATTGGTATTTTTAAATAAATTATTCTGTTTCAAAAATACATCATGCCCTTGTTATATTTATTCAAATGGCGTACACTATGCAGTAATGTGCGTCAATTTTTGATGCTTGTGGAAAGTTGTGTATTTGCATCAGTTTTTTGCATAACACAGTCAATTTTTCTAATAAATAAATGGCGAAAGACACATGACAAACAGTAAAGATAAGGTGGCGTTTTTGAACACCGAATTGGCTGCAGACAGTGCAGCCTATGTTGAGACACTGTATGAACAATACATGGCGGACAGCCAAAGTGTGAGCGAAGAATGGCAGCGTTATTTTGCCGATTATCGTCAAGATAGCGATGCACCACATAACGCAATCAAAGAGCAGTTTTTGTTGTTGGCACGCAACCAAACAGGAGCGACAGCCGTATCGACTGTGATTACTGGCGATTGCGACCCAAAACAAATGGCAGTATCGTCATTGATTTCTGCCTATCGCCGCCGTGGTCACCGCAAAGCCAACTTAGATCCGCTAGGGCTACACCCACGCCCAGAAGTCGAAGATTTGAGCCTACAATTCCATGGCTTGAGCGAAGCGGATTTGGACACAGTATTTCCTACCAGCGATTTGGCAATTGGTAAGCCAGAAGCCAAGCTGCGTGAAATCATCGAAATCCTAGAGCGTGTGTACTGCCGCAGCATCGGCTATGAGTACATGCATGTCTTTACTGCGACCGAAAAAAGCTGGATCGAAAATTACATCGAGTCTAACCACGGTCATCTGCAATTTAGCAAAGACAAAAAATTGGAAATTTTGGAGCGTCTGACCGCTGCCGAAGGTTTGGAAAAATATTTGGCTCGCAAATACACAGGTGTCAAACGCTTTGGTCTAGAAGGCGGCGAAAGCTTTATCCCTGCGGTGCATGAAATGGTGCAGCGTGCTGGTGGTTATGGCTCAAAAGAAGTCGTTATCGGCATGGCACACCGTGGCCGCCTAAACCTATTGGTCAATATCTTGGGTAAAAATCCAAGCGATTTGTTTGACGAATTTGACGGCAAAATCCAGCCAGTACAAGGCTCAGGCGATGTCAAATACCACAACGGTTTTTCATCGAATGTAATGACCCCGGGCGGTGAGATGCATCTTGCTTTGGCGTTTAACCCATCGCATCTTGAGATTGTCTCGCCAGTGCTACAAGGCTCGGTGCGTGCACGCCAAGCTCGCCGCTCAGAGCATTATGGCTTTGATATTGACAACAGCACCGTCATGCCGCTTGTGGTGCATGGTGATGCAGCGTTTGCTGGTCAAGGCGTCAACCAAGAAACCTTCCAAATGTCGCAAACTCGTGCTTACAGAACAGGCGGCACAGTGCATATCGTGATTAATAACCAAGTGGGCTTTACCACATCACGCATGGAAGATGCTCGTTCAACCGAATACTGTACCGATGTTGCCAAGATGGTGCATGCCCCGATTTTACATGTCAATGGCGACGATCCTGAAGCGGTTGTCTTTGCTGCCCAGTTGGCGGTGGATTATCGCCGTGAATTTGGCAAAGATGTGGTACTGGATATTTTCTGCTACCGCCGCAACGGTCATAACGAATCTGATGAGCCTTCAGCCACTCAGCCGCTGATGTATGCCGTCATCAAAAAACTACCAACCACACGCACGCAATATGTCGAAAAATTGGTCAAAGAAGGCATCATCACCGCCGAAGAAGGAGCCAAATTTGAAGACAATTACCGTGAGTCGCTAGACCGTGGTGAGTTCGTCGCTGGCGGCTTGGTCAGTGAGCCAAACACAGAGCTGTTTGTCAATTGGAAGCCATATTTGGGTCATCAATTGCAAGACGACTGGGAAACTGGCGTTGATATCGAAAAACTCAAAGCCTACGGCCGTGCGATGGCAAAAATTCCAGAAGGTTTTACTTTGCAGCGTCAAGTGGCAAAAGTCGTTGAACAACGCTTGGCAATGCAAACTGGCGAAGAGCCGCTTAACTGGGGTGCTGCCGAGACTTTGGCATATGCCAGCCTAGCTGACGAAGGTTCACTGGTGCGTATCACAGGTGAAGATGTGGGTCGTGGTACTTTCTCACACCGTCATTCTGAGCTGTACAATATGAATGATGGCAGTATGTACATTCCGTTGCAGCACATTTCGCCAAATCAAGCACGCTTTGCCACTTATAACTCATTGTTGTCAGAAGAAGCGGTATTGGCGTTTGAATACGGCTATGCCACAACAGTGCCAAATGCTTTGATTATTTGGGAAGCCCAATTTGGTGACTTTGTGAACGGTGCGCAGGTGGTGATTGACCAATTCATCTCATCTGGCGAAACCAAGTGGCAGCGTGTCTGTGGCTTGACCATGCTATTGCCGCACGGCTTTGAAGGTCAAGGTCCTGAGCATTCATCAGCACGCCTAGAGCGATTCTTGCAGCTGTGTGCCGAAGACAATATGCAAGTCATCACGCCGACAACACCAGCACAGATTTTCCATGCGTTGCGTCGCCAAGTGGTACGCCCAATCCGCAAACCGCTGATTGTGATGTCACCAAAGAGCTTGCTGCGTCACCCATTGGCAACTTCAAACCTAGAAGAGCTGGCACAAGGCAAGTTTGAGACGGTGTTGCCAGAGATTGATGCGATGGACAACAGCAAAGTTACTCGCTTGATTTTGTGCGGTGGTAAGGTGTACTACGATTTGCTAGACCAACGCCGCAAATTGGGACAAGACCATGTCGCCATCGTGCGTATCGAGCAGCTATATCCGCTACCAGAACAACGCATTTTGGACGAAATTGCCAAGTATCCAAATCTAAAAGAAATCATCTGGTCGCAAGAAGAGCCGCTGAACCAAGGTGCGTGGTATTACTTGGCACCTGAGCTGTATCGCATTGTGCCACAAGGCTTGACGATTGTGTCGCCATCTGCACGCCCAGCGGCAGCAGCACCAGCGACAGGTTCGCCAAAAATGCACGCAGACCAACAAAAAGCGTTAATTGCTGATGCTTTGGGTGTTCGTGTCGAAGATTTGAAGTGATATTTTTAGCCAAATCACTTGGGGTGGTTTGGCTATTATTTCTTTTTATAAATAAATTCATTTTTAATGATTTATAAACTTTAAGGAGTTTATCATGGCTGAAATCAAAGCCCCAGTATTTCCAGAATCAGTTCAAGACGGTACAATCGTTGAGTGGCATGTTGCCGAAGGTGAAGCGGTTAGCCGTGATCAGTTGCTTGCTGAAGTTGAAACCGATAAAGTTGTGCTAGAAATCGTTGCCCCTGATGATGGCGTGATCACCAGCATCGTCAAAAATGTGGACGACACCGTACTATCAGCCGAAGTGGTTGCTATCTTTGAAGCGGGTGCTGCTGCTCCAGTTGGTGAAACCAAAGTTGCCAGCACAGACGAAGCTGACGGCAATACTACTGTAAACCCATCATCAGTTGCAGCTCCAGTGCAGCCAAAAGATGCTGCTGCCGAAGCTGAATACAAAGATCAAAGCCCAGCCGTGCGTAAAGCTGCCAAAGAAACTGGCGTCAATCCTGCCGATGTCCAAGGCACAGGTCGTGGCGGCCGTGTAACCAAGTCAGATATGGTCAACCCAACCCTAAAATCTGACAATGGCCAAGTGATTGCCACAGCGGTCGGTCAGCGTGTCGAGAAGCGTGAGCCGATGACTCGCTTGCGTAAGCGTATCGCTGAGCGTCTGCTATCAGCCACTCAAGAAACAGCGATGCTGACCACCTTTAACGAAGTGAACATGAAGCCGTTGATGGACTTGCGTGCCAAGTACAAAGACCGCTTTGAAAAACGCCACGGCGTAAAATTGGGCTTTATGTCGCTATTTGTTAAGGCAGCCACCGAAGCCCTAAAACGCTTCCCAGCGGTGAACGCTTCGATTGACGGCAACGACATCATCTATCATGGTTTTTATGATGTGGGTGTGGCGGTATCGTCAGATCGTGGCTTGGTTGTGCCGGTATTGCGTGATACCGATCGCATGAGCATGGCAGATGTCGAAGCAGGTATCCGTGATTATGCCATCAAAGCCCGTGAAGGCAAATTGGCAATCGAAGAGATGACTGGCGGCACATTCACCATCACTAACGGTGGTGTGTTCGGCTCACTGCTATCAACACCAATCATCAACCCACCACAAACCGCTATCCTAGGTATGCACGCCATCAACGAGCGACCAATGGCAGTCAATGGCGAAGTGGTGATTTTGCCGATGATGTATTTGGCATTGTCTTATGACCATCGCTTGATTGATGGTAAAGAAGCGGTACAGTTCCTTGTTACCATCAAAGAGCTTATCGAAGATCCATCAATGCTATTGCTAGATTTGTAATTGATTAATTGATTAATATTGATTGATATTTATCCCAAATACTTATCATACGCAATATAAATTGGCAAACAATTGCTGGCATCAACTGGCAGTTGTTTGTGTGGTAAAATTTCACAAAAGAGATACTTATGAAAACTTCTTATGATTTAGTCGTGATTGGCGGTGGTCCGGGCGGTTATGAAGCTGCCATTCGTGGTGCGCAACTTGGCTTTAGCGTGGCTTGTATCGAAAAGCGTGTTCACAAAGGAGAGCCTGCATTGGGCGGTACTTGCCTAAATGTCGGCTGTATCCCATCAAAAGCCTTGCTTGACAGCTCACACCGCTACGAAGCCACCAAGCACGAGTTGGCAGATCACGGCATCAGCACTGGCGATGTAAATATTGACATTGCCAAGATGCTAGAGCGTAAAGACAGCATCGTCAAAGGCTTGACCGCTGGCGTCGCTGGCCTATTAAAAGGCAATGGCGTGGACTGGCTACAAGGCTGGGGTACGCTGGTTGATGGCAAATCAGCGGACAAAAAAGTCAAATTTACCGCTTTGGCAGACGATGCCGAAACCGAAATCACCGCCAAATATGTCATCTTGGCGGCAGGCTCTGTGCCAATCGAAATCCCAGTTGCCAAAACTGACGGCGAATTTATCGTCGATTCAACAGGTGCGTTGGAATTTTCGGAAGTGCCAAAGCGTCTGGGCGTTATCGGTGCTGGCGTTATCGGTCTGGAGCTGGGTTCGGTATGGCGTCGTTTGGGTGCTGAAGTGGTTGTTTATGAAGCGATGCCAGAGTTTTTGGCGGTAGCGGATAAAGAAATCTCAAAAGAAGCGGCAAAACTGCTCAAAAAACAAGGCTTGGATATCCGTGTCGATACCAAAGTGACCAATGCTGAAGTGGTCAATGGTGAAGTGGTCGTTACCATCGATGTCAAAGGCGAGACCAAAACAGAAACCTTTGATAAGCTGATTGTCTGTGTCGGTCGCCGTGCTTATAGCGAAAAACTGCTTGCCGAAGGCTGTGGCATCGAGCTTACCGAGCGTGGCTTGGTGGCGGTTGATGATCAATGCAAAACCAACCTTGATGGTGTCTATGCCATCGGCGACTTGGTGCGTGGTCCAATGCTTGCCCACAAAGCGATGGAAGAAGGCATGATGGCGGTTGAACGCATTCATGGCGAAAAAGCCCAAGTCAATTATGACACCATCATCAGCGTGATTTATACTCACCCTGAGATTGCGTGGGTTGGCTTGTCTGAGCAAGCGGCCATCGAAAAAGGCTACGAAGTCAAAACTGGCTCATTTAGCCTAGCTGCTAACGGCCGTGCTTTGGCTCAAGGCGAAGGCGTGGGCTTGATTAAAGTCGTTGCCGATGCTAAGACTGACCGCTTGCTAGGCATGCACGCTGTGGCTGTTGGTGCAGGCGACATCGTCCATCAAGGCATGATTGCGATGGAGTTCGTTTCTAGTATCGAAGATTTGCAATTGATGACCTTTGCCCACCCAACCGTGTCAGAAGCGGTACACGAAGCGGCATTGTCTGCTGATGGTCGTGCGATTCACGCTATCCAACGCAAAAAACGCAAATAATCCAATATCAAGCGTTAAAAACAGCCCTAGTGAAAATTGGGGCTGTTTTTATTTTTGGTTATCTAAATTTTGCGGTATTTGTCGTGCTTGCTTTATTTAGTTGGCGGCTCATAGTCCGCAGTTGATACATTGGCTTTGAAAAATAAAATCAACCCCACATATCCCATGCTCTGTATATAAAAAACGGCTGATGACACCAAGGGCAATGATTTTTTTACCAAAAACCATCATGGTGGCATACAGACAAACAGCGGTGATGACAATACTATAAAACCCCATTAATAAAAAACTTAAACAGGTAACGGCAGGATTTAAAAATAAAAAGATATTTTTTTTAGAACATGGGCTTATCGTAGGTTTCTTTATGTTCTAAAAAGCTTGTTTTATTATCGTTCATTCTTGCATTTTCCCATTTTTATTTTTAAGTCATTTAATATTCATTCTTTATATAAAACATAAGACAAATACGCCAAAGCCTATTAATCCATTTTATTTTATCACTCAATCGGCAATCAATCCATGACTGGCTGGATTTGATTTGTTGCCATCTTGGGCGTGCGATAAGCTGGCAAAATGGAGCGTAAAAAAATCAGGCAATGGACTGACCATTGCCTGATGAGTACAAGACGACTGTCGATCAGTGATCAGACGCTTCGGCAGCACCGATGCCTGTCATTGAGCGGACATATTGGCTCTCAAAGCCAGCTTTGTCTTGCTTACTGCGAGCAGAGTTGTCAGACACTGACACCAGCCAGCTGACGATGAACGCTGCTGGAATACTGAAAATCGCAGGGTTGGCGTATGGGAAAATCGCTTGCTCATGACCCAGTACGCTGACCCAAACGGTTGGGCCTAGGACAATCAAGCCAACAGCCAAAATCAGACCTGTAAAGCCACCGACAACCGCACCCCTTGTGGTCAAGCCTTTCCAGAACATTGACAACATCAAGATTGGGAAGTTGGCAGAGGCAGCGATAGAGAACGCCAAGCCAACCATAAAGGCGACATTTTGTTTTTCGAACATCACGCCGAATAACACCGCCAACACGCCCAACGCCAAGGTTGTAGCCTTAGAGACACGCATTTCTTCTTGTTGAGTGGCTTTGCCTTTACGGATAACTGATGAATAAATGTCGTGGCTAATTGCTGATGCACCTGACAATGCCAAGCCTGCAACGACCGCCAAGATGGTGGCAAAAGCAACGGCAGAGATAAAGCCTAGGAACAAGTTACCGCCAAGGGCTTCTGATAGGTGGATTGCCGCCATGTTTGTGCCGCCAACCATTTCAAAGACCGTTTTGCCTTCTTTGATCATCTCGGTAAAGAAGTGTGGGTTGTCCTTGGTAACAAAGATAATCGCACCAAAACCAATCACAAAGGTCAAAAGATAGAAATAGCCGATAAAGCCAGTGGCGACAAAGACCGATTTGCGAGCTTCTTTGGCATCAGGCACGGTGAAAAACCGCATCAAAATATGTGGCAAACCTGCTGTACCAAACATCAACGCCAAGCCTAATGACAATGCGTCAATTGGGTTTTGTACCAATGAGCCGGGACCTAAGATGTCCACGCCTTTTTCGTGAATATCAACGGCTTGTTGGAACATGGTTTCAAGGCTAAAGCCAGCATTTTTTAGGATAACAAATGCCATAAAACTTGCCCCAGCCAGCAGCATTACCGCCTTGATAATCTGTACCCAAGTGGTCGCCAGCATACCGCCAAACAGCACATAGCACACCATCAAAAATCCAACCAAAACAACGGCATACAGATAATCCATACCGAACAATAGCTGAATCAATTTGCCTGCACCGACCATCTGAGCGATGAGATAAAAAATCACCACCAAAATCGAGCCAGAAGCGGCAAACAAGCGGACAGGCGTTTGTTCTAAGCGATAAGCGGCCACATCTGAAAAGGTAAATTTGCCCAAGTTACGCAGACGCTCGGCAATCAAAAACAGTACAATCGGCCAGCCGACCAAAAAGCCAGTAGAATAAATCAAGCCGTCATAGCCGTTAGAAAACACCATCGCTGAGATGCCCAAAAATGACGCTGCCGACATGAAGTCGCCTGCAATCGCCAAGCCGTTTTGGAAACCTGAGATGCCACCGCCAGCGGTGTAGTAGTCTTTGGTGGATTTGTTTTTCTTAGAAGCCCATGCGGTAATCCCAAGCGTAAAACCCACAAAGACAAAAAACATCACAATGGCAGGAATGTTCAAAGGTTGCTTGGTTACTTCGCCACTGATGGCGTCGGCATAAGCCCAATTATGGGCAAATAATGCCGCTGCTGCTGCCAGCCATTTTGCTTTGGTCATGATAACTCTCCCTGTGCAGTTTTGACGACATCTTGCGTCATTTTGTCAAATTTGCCGTTGGCGATTTTGACATAAATCCCAGTGGTAATGAATGAAAAAATGATGACAAAAATACCAGCATAAATGCCCCAAGTGGTGATACCGTCTGGTGAAACAGGCACTTTTAGCAACTCTGGCATACTGCCGATAATCCAAATATAGGCGACATACATAAAAAAAATCACCGCCGAAAATCCCCAGCCCAGCAAAGCCTTTTGACGCGCCATTTTTTGAAACTCCTGATGACGCAAAATGTTATGCACCGTTTGCTGTTCCATATCTTTCTCCTTAATTATATTAACAACAGTTTCCACTGTTGCTGATATTTAAAAGCACTATGGCGATGAATGCTAATCTTATTTTTTAATGAAAGCCATCAGTTTTGCTGATGGATAGGGCAAAGGGTTTTGATTTTTATAAAAATTTTGCTTGGATAGTTGGTAAAAATATGGTAAAAAGATTTGTTGCAAAAAGCAACAAATGGACAAAAAGGGAGAAAGAATGGATACCAACCAGCTCAAATCGTTTGTTACCGTCGCTCATCAGGGCAATTTGACACAGGCATCGGAGCAACTTTGCCTATCTCAGCCAGCGGTATCGGCACAGATTAAAGCACTGGAGGGCAAGCTGGGCGTTGCGTTGTTTATTCGCACCAGCAGCGGTATGGTATTGACACGGGCAGGCGAGACATTTTTGCCTGAGGCGGAGGCGTTTTTACGCCATAAGCACAAACTGGACTATTTTGCCAGAACGCTGGCAGAAAATTATGCCGAAGAAGTCAAATTGGGACTGATTCACCCCGTGGATTCGGACAAATTGGCTGCCGTTACGGCGATGATTGATAATGCTGCACCACGCACGCAGCTGCACATTCAGTACGGCATGAGCGGCGAGATTTTGAGTCGGATTCAGCACAAAACGCTGCACGGCGGATTTTTCTTGGGTTATCCTGAACATCGGGGCATTCGGGCGTTGTTTTTGCAGGACATTGCTTATTCGCTGATTTGCCCAAAACAAGAATACGACAATATTCAGCAAAATTTGCCAGCAGCACTTGAAAGCTATATTTGGATTGAGATGTCTGGCGTGGCAAGCAGCCACAAGCATTTGCACAAATTTTGGCGAGCCAACCGCCTGCTGCCCAAGCGACAAATTTGGTGCGATTATCCGCAGACGATTATTGACTTGGTGGCAAATGGCATCGGCGTGGCGATGGTGCCAAGCAATAAAGCAGATGCAGCCATTGACGAAGGGCGACCGATTGCGGTTATCGAAAAATATCGCCAGACCCTGCCGCTGCATTTTATTTATACCCACGAATACGAAGACAATCCGAGCCTGCAATTATTAAAGCAATGCGTGGAGACGATTTGGCAAATTACCCAGTAGATTGGGCTTGATTTAATTTTGATTTGCTCAAATGATTAAATTTGTCGATTTAATCATTTGGTCAAATTGTCTAAATTTATCAATTTTATCAATCATAGCAAAAAAAAAACCTGACGGACGCTGAAGATATTCCGTCAGGTTGATTGATGATTATTTAAATTTCACCACGCCCACGCCGTCCGCTTGGGCGTTGTTTTGTTGGATAATCAGCGTCTCTTCTGGCGTTGGGCGGCGTTCTTGATGGCCGCATTCGATGCACTCGATGTACTCATCGGCAACAGGTTCAAAAATCTGCACCTGCACGATGACATCGGTTTTTTGGCAGTTTGGGCAAGCGACCGATGCCAAAAATTGCCGTTTTGGGCGTTTTGATTGATAACGCATGATTTATCCTTATGCTTGGCTTATTGACTGCTCAGACCACGATGACGCAGCAGGGCATCGACCGTTGCTTCACGCCCACGAAAGGCGATGTAGTTTGCCTTGGCATCACGAGAGCTGCCCTTTGCCAGAATTTGCTTTCTAAATGACAGACCTGTGTCGGCATTATAGATGCCGTCTTCTTCAAATTTGCCAAACGCATCTGCCGACAGCACTTCTGCCCAAATATAAGAATAATAGCCTGACGCATAGCCGCCAGCAAAAATGTGGCTAAAGCCATTACCAAACCGCTGATAGGCAGGCGGTATGGCGACTGCGACTTCATCTCGCACGGTGTCGGCGACATTTAAAATGTCTTGATAGCCAATATCACCAAAGTTTGGCATGGTTTTGGTGTGCAGTCGCAAATCAAACAAGCCAAATTCCATCTGACGCAGCGTTTGTAGTCCAGTTTGGAAATTTTTGGCGGCGATGAGAGCGGCTTTTTTGTCATCAGGCAACGGCTCGCCAGTCTCGACATGGCGGCTGATTAGGCGGATACCTTCGTCAGTGATGGCAAAATTTTCCATAAACTGGCTGGGCAGCTCGACAGCGTCCCACTCCACGCCGCTGATGCCAGCGACATCGGCAATGTCCACTTCGGTCAAAAGATGGTGCAGGGCATGGCCAAATTCGTGGAATAGGGTATTGGCTTCGTCAAACGACAGCAGGCTTGGCTTGTCGCCTGTCGGTGGGGCAAAATTACCCACCACAAAGCCCACAGGCAGGCGTTTGTTGTTGCCTTTGATTTGGCGTTTTTGGAAATCGTCAAGCCAAGCACCGCCTTGTTTGCCAGTGCGTGCAAATAAATCCAAGTACATACCGCCTAAGAGCTGACCGCTGGCGTTGTCGTACACTTCACAAAACAGCACATCGTCATGCCATGCCGAATACGCACGCTTATCCACCGTACGAATGTCAATGTCAAACAACGCACGGCAAATCTCAAACAAGCCATCAAGCACCACAGGCAATGGGAAAAACGGTCTTAGCTCATCGCTGGTTAGGCTAAACTGGTCTTGGCGGATTTTTTCGCTCACATAGGCGATATCCCACGGCTGTAGCTCACCCAAGCCAAGTTTTTTGGCGTAGTCTTGTAGCTGCTGATATTCTGCGATGGCTTGCGGCTTGGCGGCGGCGGTCAGCGTCAGCAAAAATTTCTCAATCTCATCGCTGTTGTCTGCCATTTTGGTCGCCAAAGAATATTCGCTATAATCTGCCATGCCCAAAAGCTGTGCTTTTTGGGTGCGTAGATTAAGAATCTCCACCATGATGGCGGCATTGTCAAAGTCTTTGGTATCAGGGCTTTGGTCGGACGCACGAGTGTTATAAGCGTGATACAGTGCCTGTCTTAGCTCTCGGTTGTCGGCAAATTGCATCACCGCCAGATACATCGGCACATCTAGCGTGGCGACATAGTCGGTCGGCAAAGTGGCATCTGGGTGCTTGGCACGATAGGCATCGCCAGCTGATTTTAGCAGTGCCAAGCCATTGTCGCTGATGCCAGACAACTCATCGGCTTGTAGCGGACGGACAAAGTGGCGTGTGGCGTCCATGATATTGTCGGCAAATTTGGCAGATGCTAGGGATAATTTGCTTTGGATTTCGGCAAATTTCGCTTTTTTATCATCGCTTAACGCCACTCCTGACAGACGAAAACTTTGCAGGGCTTTTTTGATGGCTTGTTTTTGGGCGGCACTTTGCTTATCAGCTGGCAGCGTGCCAAATTGCTCATCAAGCAGTTGATACAGCTCAAACAAAGCCACCGATTGCCCCACTCGTGTGCCAAAGGCGGATAGGCTTGGCAAAATCTCATGATGGGCATGGCGAATGTCATCGGTGCTGGCGACACTGTTTAGGTGCGATAAGATGCCAAAATGTCGCTCGATTTGCTCATTGAGTGCATGAAATTCATCAATCACCGCCAAGGCAGCGGTGGCAGTACCAGGGCGATCGCTTGACTCGATGGCGTCCAGTTTGGCGTTGGCAGCTGCCAAGGCGTCTTGGATAAGCACTAGCAGCGTGTCTGGTGTGGCTTTATCAAAATCCACCAACTGCAAGGCGGCATCAAGCGGGCTGTCGGTCAAATTGATGTGTGTTTGAGTCGGCGTTGTCATGTCATATCCTTAAGTTAAATCAAATTAAATTAAAATTAAATCAAGTCGCTCATTGTCAGATAAATTTGCCAAGCTCAAGTTTGCCAAATCAATCCATCTGGGCAAAAGTCGGCAAGTATGTGATCAAATATATCATCAAAGCAAAAGCATATCGTAAAAAGCGTACCATAATAAGTGCGTACGATTTTGGATTTTACAAGTGGCATGGGCAATATTTTGCCAAATCTTAGCAATATTGGCAAATCAGCCGTCAATTTGTGCTACAATATTTGTGTTTTTTGGCTAATTGATGCTGTTAATTTGCTCACATTTGCCCAAATTCACTCAAGTTTGCCCAAATCTGCCCAAACTCACGCACATATGAAAGCCATCACCATCACCAGTTATAATATCCATAAAGGCATGTCGCCGCTAAATCGGCAGGTGCGTCTGGGTCAGATGGCGGCAGCATTGGCGACGCTTGGCTCTGATGTGCTTTGCCTACAAGAAGTGCAAGGGCAAAACCTAAAGCGTATCGATAAGTTACGCCAGTTTGCTGATGGCGTGCAGCATCAATGGCTCGCCCAATCGCTGGGGGCGACTTGTCATTACGGCAAAAACGCCCAATATCCACATGGTCATCATGGTAATGCCGTGCTGTCGCATTATCCGCTGCATTTTTGGCACAATCTGGACATCAGCGTCAATCGCCTAGAGCGGCGGGGCGTGCTGCATTGCCAAGTGCAGCCTGATGGCTGGGCGAAGCCTGTGATTGTGCTGTGCTGTCATCTGAATTTGCGACACCAAGATCGTATCAAGCAGTACCGTGCGATTGGTGATTATATTGCCAAATTGCCGCCAAAGCTGCCTTTGATACTGGCAGGGGATTTTAATGATTGGTCAAAAAAATCCTGCCAAGCTCTGGCATCGCTTGGCATGACAGAAGTGTTTGGGCAAGTGCAAACCAGCCAGCCAGCGACTTTTCCTGCCAAGATGCCCATCTTAAGCCTAGATCGCATCTATGTGCGTGGCTTGGCGGTGCAGCGTGCGATGGTGCATGATGGCGTGCCGTGGTCTGTCTTATCGGATCATTTGCCAATCAGTGCCGTCGTCTCGCTGCTGTCAGATGAGCAAAATTTTGGTTAACTTGTTATGAAAATTAAGGATAAATCATGAATCAGACAACCGCCCAGCGTTGGGTTTTGGCAAGTAATAATCAAGGCAAAGTGGCAGAATTTCAGGCGTTATTTGATGCCGCCGCCTTAGATGTGCAAATCATCACCCAAGGCAGCTTGGGCATTGGCGATGCCATCGAAGATGGGGCAAGTTTTATCGAAAACGCCATCATCAAGGCACGCCACGCTGCCGATGCCAGCGGACTGCCTGCCATCGCTGATGATTCAGGGCTGTGCGTGCCTGTGCTGGGCAACGCCCCCGGCATCTATTCGGCACGCTATGCTGGCACGCACGGCGATGATGCTGCCAATAACGCCAAACTGCTGAGCGACTTGTTGCCTTTTCGTGGTGATGAGCCAATCGAAGCGTTTTTTGTGTGCGTGCTGGCATTGGTGCGACACGCCACCGATCCGATGCCGCTGATTGCCATCGGCAAATGGCATGGGCAAGTACTGACCGCACCTTGTGGCGAGCATGGTTTTGGTTATGATCCGCTGTTTTTTGTGCCAAGTCTTGGTAAAAGTGCCGCCGAGCTTGAAAAGCGTGCCAAAAACGCCATCAGCCACCGTGCCAAAGCCCTGCAAAGCCTACTGGCACAGCTACAAGCGGACGCTTAAGATTGCCGCTGGCGTGCCGTAATTTGCCAGTGTTTTATTGACAATTTATCAGCAATTGACCAAAAAATCGATGTACATTTTCAACGCGCATTTGCCGAACGCTGGGCAGCTGATTTGGCGGTCATTTGCTGATAAACTTTGGCAAACTTTTGTGCCTTATTTTGTGCTTTAGATGTGGTTTTAGATGCGGTAATGGTTGTAATTTTGGCGATGATTGGCTATACTGTATTGCTTATAATAGATTTATGTGTACATTATTAATGTTCATTATTAATTGTTCTAAAATCAGAATGGATAATAATTGCATAACCAGTAATGATACAACCAGATTTTGGTCTTTGGACCGACCATTTTTTTATTTTTCTACATTATTTAAGGTGAGTTATGAGCGATTTACAAGTAGCTGTCAATGTTTTATCTGACAAAGAAACCCAATTGACCGTCAAAGTACCAGTGGGCAATATCCAAAGCAAAGTTGAAAGCCGTATCCGCAGCGTGGCGAAAACCGCCAAAATCGACGGTTTTCGCAAAGGCAAAGTGCCAGTATCGCACATTCGTGCCCAATACGGTGCAGGTATCCAACAAGAAGTCATCAATGATGTGATTCGTGATACCGTTTTTGAAGCTCTAGCAAACGAAAAAATCCGTGTGGTTGGCGTGCCAAACATTGACGATGTCAAGCTAGAAGACGACTTTTTGGTATATCAAGCCACTGTTGAGACTTTCCCAAAAGTTGAAATCCAAGGCTTGGGCGAAATCGAAGTTGAACGCCAAGTTGCTAGCGTTTCTGACGAAGATGTCGATGGCATGATCGAAAACTTGCAAAAACAACGCCAAACCTTTGAAACCAAAGACGGTGCGTTAGAAGACGGCGACCAAGCGACTTTTGACTTTGTCGGCTCTATCGATGGCGAAAAATTCGAAGGCGGCAGTGCCGAAAATTATAACCTAGTTATCGGCTCAGGCCGCATGATTCCTGGCTTTGAAGACGGCATGAAAGGCATGAAAGCTGGCGAAGAAAAAACCATCACCGTAACCTTCCCAGAAGATTATCAAGCCGCAAACCTAGCTGGCAAAGAAGCCCAATTTATCATCACTGTCAAAGAAGTCAAAGTAGCGACTTTGCCAGAGTTGAACGATGAGTTTTTTGCTCTGTTCGGCGTTACCGAAGGCGGCCTAGACAAGCTAAAAGCCGATGTCCGCAAAAACATGGAGCGTGAAGTTAAGCACGCTGGCCGCAACCAAGTCAAGCAAGCAGCGTTTGATGCTTTGCTAGAAAAGAACGAATTTGATGTGCCAAAAGCGATGTTAGAGCAAGAAATTGACCGCCAGCGTCAAATGATGCTAAACCGCTTTGCCCAACAATTTGGCCAAAACCCAGCGACTTTTGACTCAAACATGCTGCCAAATGAGCTGTTTGAAGATCAAGCATTGCGTGCAGTGCGTTTGGGTGTATTGGTTAGCCAAATCATCGAAACCCAAGAGCTGCAAGTGGATCAAGAGCGTGTTACCGCCTTTATCGCTGAAGCTGCCGAAAACTACGAAGACCCACAAGAAGTCATCGAATACTACACCAACGACAAAGCCCAGCGCGCTCAAGTTGAGTCTGTGGTGTTAGAAGATCAAGTGGTTGATTATCTGCTTGGCCAAGCTAAAGTCAGCGAAAAACAAGTGAAATACCAAGATTTGTTGGTGGCAGCACAACAACAAGCTGTATAATCACACTGTGTTGCAGATTGCTCGTTTTGAGTGATTTGGACAAATGCCCCAAGCGTATGCGTGGGGTTTTTGTTCTTGCAGATAGCCAAATCTTAAGCTGCCGAACATTTCAACAGCTTAATAACGGCTTAATAACAGCTTAAAATTCAAGAATACCAACGCCTGATGGCAACAAGGAACATTATGAATCACATCAAACAAAACCCATTTTATGATCAATTAAGCGACGCCCTGTACGCTCCCCAAAATGCCCTAGTGCCGATGGTTATCGAGCAGTCAGGCCGTGGCGAACGCTCATTTGATATTTTCTCAAGATTATTGCGTGAGCGTGTCATTTTTTTGACAGGTCAAGTCGAAGATAACATGGCAAATCTGATCGTCGCCCAGCTGCTATTTTTGGAAGCGGACAATCCAGACAAAGACATTCATCTGTATATCAACTCACCGGGCGGCGTGGTTACGGCAGGCATGGCGATCTATGACACCATGAATTTTATCAAGCCAGATGTTTCGACCATTTGCTTGGGTCAAGCCTGTTCGATGGGTTCGTTTTTGTTGTCGGCAGGCGAAAAAGGCAAACGCTACGCCTTGGCAAACTCACGAGTGATGATTCATCAGCCGCTGGGCGGATTCCGTGGTCAAGCGTCAGACATTGAGATTCACGCACGAGAAATCATTGAGCTAAAAGCCAAATTAAACCGCCTGTTGGCAGAGCATACTGGTCAGCCTTTTGAAAAACTGGAGCGTGATACCGACCGTGATAACTTTATGAGTGCCGAGCAAGCTCGTGAATACGGCTTGGTTGATGTGGTGCTGGATAAGCGTCCAAAAGCGTTGTGATTGACTGATAAACTAATCAATCAAGCAATCAACAAAATTTATAGTCCAAGCATCAACCCATTTGCCAAATAAGGATAAATCATGACCAAAACCGAAGTGCCAAGCTGTTCGTTCTGTGGCAAATCAAAAGACGAAGTCAAAAAACTCATCGCAGGCGACAATGCCAATATTTGTAATGAATGTATCGAAGCGTGCGGCGATTTATTAAAGCCTGCCCAATCGACAAAAGACAAGGCTGATAAAGCCGACAAATCCGAGCCAAAAGCATCATATGACCCTGACACGCCAAACAGCGACAGCGAATGGCTCAACAAGCCACTGCCCAAACCCAAAGAGCTGCGAGCCCATCTGGACGAGTATGTCATCGGTCAAGATGCCGCCAAAAAAGCCCTGTCGGTGGCGGTGTACAACCACTACAAACGCCTAAAAGTCGCCGCTGATGACACAAGCAATGATGAAAGCGGTAACAGCGAGCGTGTCGAGCTGAACAAAAGTAACATTTTGCTCATTGGGCCGACTGGCTCAGGCAAGACCCTACTGGCACAGACTTTGGCAAAAATGCTAGATGTGCCGTTTGCGATGGCGGACGCCACGACGCTCACCGAAGCAGGCTATGTCGGCGAAGATGTGGAAAATATCGTCCAAAAGCTGCTGCAAGCGTCCGATTATGATGTCGAAAAAGCCCAAAAAGGCATCATTTATATCGATGAGATTGATAAAATCTCACGCAAAAGCGAAAATCCGTCCATCACTCGTGATGTCTCAGGCGAAGGCGTGCAGCAGGCACTACTCAAGCTCATCGAAGGCACGGTGGCAAATATCCCACCGCAGGGCGGCCGCAAGCACCCACGCCAAGAGATGATACAGGTGGACACCAGTAATATTTTGATGATTGTCGGTGGGGCATTTGCTGGGCTGGATCGTGTGATTCGCCAACGCACCGAAAAAACTGGCATTGGCTTTAATGCCGATGTCAAAGCCAAAGAAGAGTCCAACATCACCGAGCTGTTTCGTGATGTCGAAGCCGAAGATTTGATCAAATTTGGTATCATTCCAGAGCTGATCGGCCGCTTGCCAGTGATTGCCAGCCTAGAAGAGCTGGACGAAGCGGCACTGGTGCAGATCTTGACCGAGCCAAAAAACGCACTGGTCAAGCAGTACCAATATCTGTTTGGTATGGAAGGCGTCAAGCTGTCCTTTGAGCCTGCCGCACTCACCGCCATCGCCAAGCGTGCGATGGAGCGTAAGACTGGCGCACGGGGTCTGCGGTCAATCATCGAAAATGCCCTGCTAGAGACCATGTACGAGCTGCCAAGCATGCAGGGGGTGAGCGAGATTATCGTCAATGAGCAAGTGATCACCCACGGCGATGAGCCGACACTCAAGCCCTAAGCTGTCAGCTATGACAGCTAAAATCCGCCTGACAGCCAAATCAGGCGGATTTTTATTGGTGGTATCTTGGTATGACTATCCGTGTGATGATCGTCAGAATCAGAGCGGACCGAATTTGATATTCGCCAGCTTACAGACGCTATTAACGATGCCATCGCCAACACTATCAGGAATGGCACGGCTCCAGTTGCTTGATGAGCTGGTGCTGACATATTGGCTGACACTGTCCACTGTGTTGCCTGTACTGGTGTAATAATGGACAGCATCACTAATCAACCTTTTATTTTGACAGTCGATATAATAGTAGCTTTTGGCTTCTCGATACAGTTTGCCATCGGCTAGTTTTTGGGCTTTGGGGTAGGTTGTCTTTAACCAAATGGTGTAATAGTTGCCACTGCCATAACCAAAGCTGTGTTGTTGTAGGCTGTCGTAGTCGGCATAGCGAGTTTCCTTGTCCACGACACCACTGGCATCGATCTCTACCCACTCAGCCGCCTGTGCAGGTAGGGTAGCGGTGATGGTAGCCGCCGCCAGTAGGGCGGTGAGTGGGCGTGTGATGGCTAGGCGTTGCATGGTGTTCTCCGTTGTTGTGTATCTGTTGTGCATCGTCTGTTGTTGGTTATCAGTAGTATTCTTGTAGCTCGATGGCTCGGCTGTCCAGCTCTGGCACTTCGCACAGATAGCGAGCGACGCTTTGGTCTTGGCGGCTGGTGTAGGCGGCTTTGGCGTATGCCTTGCAGCGTGATTCACGATCGCTGTTGATGGCACGCTGCTCGGCTCTTAGCTCGTCTTTGATGTCGTCAGGCAGGCTGTTCCAGATGGCGTTGATATTGGCGACTGCGTCATCGTACAGGGCGCGAGCTTCGGCAGGCGTGGTATTGTCCACAGGGTCGTTGCTGGGTGCTTGGTAGCTGGGCGTGTCATCGATCTGATACTCAGGCGTGATACTGCTTGGGCGTGCGTTTACCGTGGCGGCATAGACTTTTAGCTCTTCGGTGCGTGCGTCCAGCTGTGGCACTTCGCAGTAGTAGCGAGCGGTCTTGATGTCGATGTCGGCGGTGTACTGACTGGCGGCCTGAGATTGGCAGAAGGCTTCTCGGTTGGCGTTGATGGCACGCTGCTCGGTGCGTAGGGCGTCTTTGGTGGACTTGGGCAGGCTATTCCATACAGCATTAATGCGTCTGACCGCTGCCAGATAGTCGGCATGGGCTTGGGTATAGGCGTTTTGCTGCTCTGGGGAGATAGTCGGCACGCTGACAGTCGGCTCAACTGGCATCAGCGGTGGCGGCTCACTCGGTGCGAGTTGCTCGGTGGCGATGGGGGCGACAGGTTCGTCATCAGTGGTGGTGTCCTGTGATAAGAATAAATAAGCCGCCATCGCTACCGCTGCGATGATGAGTACCAGCACGATACCGACCAGCCAAAAGGCTACCAATTTATCCGAGCGGTTTGCTGTGCGATAACTGGTAATGCCTGATGGCTTATTATCATTGGTCGATGCGTACGGATTGGGCGACTGATAAGGGTTTATCGGTGGCGGTGCGGCATTGGCACTGCCTTGCTGTGCTGACTGCTGGCGTAGCCAAGCATCGTAGTCGGCACGCTTTTTGGCATCAGACAGCACTTCATAGGCTTGTCTGAGTATGCTTGCCATGTGGGCGGTGTCCGCCGATGGGTTGGCGTATTTTTTGCTCAAGGCGTGATAAGCGGCATGGATAACCGCCGTCTCTGCCGTTGGCGAGATGCCCAAAATATCGTAGTAAGTTTGTTGGCTCATTTTGACAACTTATAACAGTTTTAACAATCACATTGATTAACAATCGCATCGCATTTGTCTTATCAGCTATCTTACAAAAAATTGAGATTGTTGTAAATCTGTCTTTAAGATTTTGGCAAAATTTACCGTCAATTAGCACAAGATGCTGCCATTTGGCTGTATTTATTGATGACCCATTGGTCATGATCGCAGGTCGGCTAAGTAGATGAAATCTGTATGGCGGTGTGCTATATTAGGCGTGTTGTTGCAGGCGGTTTGCCCCACTTTGGTGTGTAGGGCGGCTTGCAGCTTAGTTTTTAGCACTCAGAAGGAGTATTCATGATTTATCAAGGAAAAACCATTGGCGTGGACTATCTCGACCAATCGGCAGGCATTGTCGAATTTCGTTTTGATGCTGTCGGCGAAAGCGTGAATAAATTTGACAAAACCACTAACCAAGAATTTATCGATGCCGTTACTGCACTGGAGCAAGCCACGGACATCAAGGGCTTAATCGTTACTTCTGCCAAAAAAGTCTTTATCGCTGGGGCGGACATCACCGAGTTTGTCGATTATTTCAAAAAAGATCCCAGCGAGCTAGAAGCGTGGTTGCTTGACATTAACGACACCTTTAACCGCTTTGAAGATTTGCCATTCCCAAAAGTCGCTGCGGTCAATGGGGCAGCACTGGGCGGTGGCTGTGAGATGACTTTGGTCTGTGAATACCGAGTGGCTGGCACATCGGCACAGATTGGCTTGCCTGAGACCAAACTTGGCATTTTCCCGGGCTTCGGTGGTTCGGTGCGGACGCCACGCTTATTGGGCATCGATAACGCCCTAGAAGCCATCGCCACAGGCAAGGCGTATAAGCCTGCCGATGCCCTAAAAATGGGCTTGGTCGATGCGGTGGTCGCTGATGATGCTCTGCTGGCATCGGCGACAGATTTGGTCAAAAAATGCATCGCAGGCGAGCTGGACTGGCAAGCCAAGCGTGCCGAAAAGCTACAACCTGTCAAGCTCAATCAGCTGGAGCAGGCGATGGCGTTTAATGCCGCTAAGGGCATGATTTTTGCCAAAGCCAATCCAAAACAATACCCTGCGGTGGCGATTGCTGTTGAGAGCATCGAAAAGCACGCCAATCTAAACCGTGATGACGCCATCAAGATTGAAGCCAAAGGCTTTGCCAAAGCAGCGACGACACCGCAAGCAGCGGCGTTGGTCGGCTTATTCTTAAACGATCAAGCGGTCAAAAAACTGGCCAAAGCTCACAGCCAAAACGCCCACGACATCAGCCAAGCGGCGGTATTGGGTGCAGGCATCATGGGCGGCGGCATCGCTTATCAAGCAGCGACCAAGGGCTTGCCGATTATCATGAAAGACATCAAAGGCGAGCAGCTGGAGCTGGGCATGAGTGAAGCCAGTAAACTGCTTGCCAAAGAAGTGGAGCGTGGCAAATCTACCCCTGCCAAGATGGGCGAGACCCTAAGCCGTATCCGCCCAACGCTTAATTATGGCGACTTTGGTACAACGGACATCGTGATTGAAGCGGTGGTCGAAAACCCAGCGGTCAAAGAAGCGGTGCTGGCAGAAGTTGAGAGCTTGACAAAAGACGATGCGATTTTGGCATCGAACACTTCAACCATCTCCATCACTCGTCTAGCCAAAGCCCTAAAACGCCCAGAAAACTTTGTGGGTATGCACTTTTTTAACCCTGTGCATCGCATGCCACTGGTGGAAGTTATCCGTGGCGAAAAAACCAGCGATGCGGCGGTGGCGACGACGGTTGCCCTTGCCCAAAAAATGGGCAAAACGCCGATTGTGGTCAATGACTGCCCAGGCTTTTTGGTGAATCGTGTGCTGTTTCCGTACTTTGGGGCGTTTGATTTGCTGATTAAAGACGGTGCTGATTTTGTGCAGATTGATAAAATCATGGAAAAATTCGGCTGGCCGATGGGTCCTGCTTATCTGCTTGATGTCGTGGGCATGGATACTGGCGTGCATGCCGCCAAGGTGATGGCAGAAGGTTTTCCAGACCGCATGAAACCTGACTACAAAGGGGCGACTGAGCTGATGTATGAGCATCAGCGTCTGGGCCAAAAAAACGGCGTCGGCTTTTATAAATACGAAACCGACAAAAAAGGCAAACCCAAAAAACTGGCTGATGATGCCACTTATGAGCTATTAAAAGCAGTGCAGTCAGGCAGCCAAGCCTTTGATGAACAAGAAGTCATCGATCGCATGATGATTGCGTTTTGTAATGAAACCGTGCGTTGCCTAGAAGATAACATCGTCGCCAGTGCCAGCGAAGCGGATATGGCGATGATTATGGGCGTGGGTTTCCCACCGTTCCGTGGTGGCCCATGCCGCTATATCGACCAAATCGGCGTGGCAAATTATGTGGCGTTGTGCGATAAATATGCCCATCTTGGCAAGGCGTACCAAGCCCCAGAAAAACTACGCACGATGGCACAGCAAGGCGAGACATTTTATTAATCGGCTTGATTGATATTTAAATTAATATTTAATTAATATTAAAAATAAGGGAAAAATACAATGACAGTTTTAAGTCCAAAAGATGTGGTCATCGTTGATGGCGTACGCACAGCGATGGGTAAAACCAAAAACGGCATGTTCCGCCATGTGCGTGCGGACGATTTGTCCGCTGAGCTGATTAAGGCACTCATTGAGCGTAACGGCATCGATCCTAGCGAATTAGAAGACATCATCTGGGGCTGCGTGAATCAGACGCTAGAGCAGGGCTGGAACATCGCACGCTATGCCGCTTTGTTGGCCGATGTCCCAAAATCTGTCCCAGCCCAGACGGTGAACCGCTTATGCGGCTCGTCCATGCAGGCACTGCACACGGCAGCGGCTCAGATTATGACCAACCAAGGCGATATGTTTATCATCGGCGGCGTGGAACACATGGGTCATGTGTCGATGATGCACGGTGTCGATCCCAACCTAAAAGCGTCCAAGCACTACGCTCGAGCGTCAAACATGATGGGGCTAACCGCCGAGATGCTCGGCCGCTTAAATGGCATCACTCGCCAGATGCAAGATGAATTTGGGGTCAATTCGCACAAAAAAGCATGGGCAGCCACCCAAGAAGGCCGCTTTGCTAACGAAATCGTCGGCGTTGAAGGTCATGATGCCGATGGCAATTTGCAGCTTTGTACGGTTGATGAAGTGATTCGCCCTGATGCCAATTTGCAGGCATTTGAAGCATTGCGTCCTGTCTTTGACCCCAAAGGCGGCACGGTAACGGCAGGGACTTCATCGGCACTGTCAGACGGTGCGTCGGCGATGCTGGTGATGAGTGCCGCCAAGGCAAAAGCCTTAGGGCTAAAAGCTCGGGCTCGCATTCGCTCGATGGCAACGGCAGGCTGTGATGCCGCCATCATGGGTTATGGCCCTGTGCCTGCCACCCAAAAAGCACTCAAGCGAGCTGGCTTGTCGCTGTCTGACATTCAGACCATCGAGCTAAACGAAGCCTTTGCCGCTCAAGGCTTGTCGGTACTAAAAGGCTTGGATCTACTGGACAAGCAAGACATCGTCAATTTAAACGGCGGTGCGATTGCCTTAGGTCACCCACTGGGCTGCTCTGGGGCTCGCATCACCACAACTTTGCTCAATGTCATGGAGCAACAAGACACCCAAATCGGTCTTGCCACCATGTGCATCGGTCTGGGTCAAGGGATTGCTACCATCATTGAGCGAGTTTGATTGATTAATATTGCTAAATAAATGATTGGATTAATGATTATTTGATAGATTAATCTTATTAAATTATCTTAACAATCCAATTGGCTTAATGACAAACCCAAGTATCTGCCAGATGTTTGGGTGTTGTCTTTTTAAAACAAACAAGGATAAAACGATGAAACCATGGCGACAATTTGCGTGCTTGTTTGCAGTAGGCATGGCACTGACGACCGCTGACGCTACTGCCAAACCGCACAATGATAAACTGCCTACCGATGTACTGCCAGCGGCGGCTTTTGATGGTTACTGGGCGATGCCCAAAGGCAGTGCATTGGACGATGATACCAGTACTGTGGTGAGTTTTCGCCGCTCGGATAATGGCTTGATCATTGGCGAAAACATTAGCTTTCGCTGTTTGCCAAATGGCAAATATCAGCGGCTAGATACTGAGATCAATGTGTTATCACCTGCCCAAGATCGGCTGGCGGTTACTGAGATGGCGACCAAAGAAACTTATGCCTATCTGCGTGTCGTGGCGTTAGTGCCAAAGAAGGCGATGATGCTCAATCAAAGTTTTGATGGTGAATTGGCACAGCTTTTCCCAGAAGGGCTGAATTTTACATATCGCTATACACAGACTGTCACGCCGTGGTGCGATGTTGATGATGTGGGCAAATAAGCCAAAGTTTATAAAGTTTGACTAAATTTATCAAATTTTATAATGATGGGTTTTGCCATTTTATTTTTTAATTTATCTAAAAATTATAAAAATCCGCCAAATCAGAGCAAGTTTGGCGGATTTTTGGTATTTGGCTGTTGGGATTTATTGAATGCTTGGGCTTTTGGTATGGGCAACTTGGGCGGCGGCGATGGCTTGTTTGATGGCGTCAATCTTGGCATCGGTGGCGATTTTACCTTGCTCAATCAGCTGGCGGCGGCTTGCCATGTCCATCACCGAGATGTCGGCAATCTCAGGCTCGATGATGACATCGCTGGCTTTGATGTCGGCATCGGCGGCTCGGGCGTTAGCACCGATATTGCCAAAGACTTGCCAAAACTCATGGGCATTAGTCGGCAGCCGATTGGGCAGCCCTTTGGGAATGTCAAGCTCGGTGTTGGCAGGTATGGATTTGATGATATTGCCAACAATATCGCCAAGCGGCAGCTCAAACGGCAACGCCTTGCTCGCTTCGTTCAGCTGACCCAAATTGATGGGAATGGCAACACGCTGCTCGCCCCACTGGGCATGGATATGCGTCTGGTCGTGTCCGATGCTGATGCGGTGGCCATCATCGGTGCTGGTGCTTGGGTTATCGGTGGTTATTGGTTTGGCTGGCTTGGTTTTAGCTTTGGCTGTATCGCTGCGGTTATCGCTCATCAAATCAACCGCAATCACCACATCAGCCCCCAGATTTTTGGCGATTTGGGCAGGCAGCAGGGCAGACTGTGAGCCGTCGGTGTATTTTTGACCGTATTTGTCAGGAATGCGTGGGGCGATGAATAAATTCGGCACGCTGGCAGACGCTTGCACGGCGATGCCTGCTTCACCCAGAGTGAATGCGGTGGCGGTCTTGGTGGTCGCCAAGGTAGCGACAGCGGCATAACGCATGGGGAATTTTTCGATAGGGCGGTGATTGACCTGCTGATTGACATAGTGCCGCAGGCGTGTGCCATCGATCAAGCCCTGCTTAGATGGGCTGATGTCAATGATGTCCTTGGGCGTGATGGTGGTGGCGATATGCTCAAGCTCGCTGGGCGATTTTCCGCTGGCATAGACCGCACCGACCAACGCCCCAACGCTCGTCCCCACCACCAAATCAGGGCGGATACCGTGCGATTCCAGCGACTGTATCGCACCGACATGAGCAAAGCCACGAGCACCGCCACCGCCCAACACCAAGGCGACGATGGGGCGTTTTGGCTGGGGTGTGGCAACAGCCGTCAAAGCGGTCGGTGCGTGGCTGGTGCAGGCAGCCAAGCCAAGCAGTACAGGGGCAACAAGCGAGTATCGTTTCATCATTAAGCCTTATTCTTATTCAATTAATCCAATTCAATCCAATTCAATGAAAAGCAAACCAATTTGCCAAAATATAGCACATCTTAGGCGGTGATGTTTTATAAATGTATGGCATTGTGTAAACATTTTGTAGTCATCAATCGCTAATGCCAAAAAGCGATTTACTTTTTACAAAAAGTTATTTTCGATTTTGCTGGGGTGGTGGTACTTTGTATCCTAAAATGTTTGAAATGCTTGCAATCGCATTCTCATTTATCTTATATCTTATAAATGTATCGCCAAATTGGCAACGCTTGCAAAACTTGCAACACTGACAAAGCCAAGCGATTGCTAATGACACGATTATCAATTAAATCGTAAATGTAATTGCCAATGGCACAAAAGTGATGCCAACAGCCACCTTTGGGAAGCAAAATCATGATTATAAAGCCTGCGTTATGGCAAATCCCAACACCCAGCGAGCTGGTGTTACAGACGCTTGATGCCAAAATCGCCACCTTAGCCCAACGCCTAACCGATATCCACGCCAAGCACGACAAGGTCAAATTTGCCAGCAGTTTGGCGGTCGAAGATATGGTGATTACCGATGTTTTGGCAAAGATTGGCTCAACTGGCGAAGTGTTTACTTTGCAGACAGGCAGGCTAAACGCCGAGACTTTGGCGTTGATTGAGCAGGTGCAGTCGCATTATCCGATGCTAAATTTTCAGCTGTATTATCCTGATGAAACGGCGGTGGCGGACTATGTGCAGACGCATGGGGCGAATGCGTTTTATGACAGTGTGGATTTGCGTAAGCAGTGCTGTTTTATCCGTAAAGTTGAGCCGCTCAATCGTGCCTTAAGCGATGCCGATGCTTGGCTGACAGGGCAACGCCGTGAGCAGTCGGTAACACGCACGACGCTGGATTTTGCCGAGCAGGACGACAGCCGTGGCATCGCCAAATATAACCCCATCTACGACTGGAGCGAGCAGGAAGTTTGGGCATATATTTTGCGGTTTAACATTCCTTTTAATCAGCTGTATCATCAAGGCTATCCGTCCATCGGCTGCGAGCCATGCACGATTGCGGTCAAGGCAGGCGAAGACATTCGTGCTGGTCGCTGGTGGTGGGAAAATCGTGACAGCAAGGAATGCGGCTTGCATAAATAAGCCGATTTTTAGTCGATTTAATACCTTTGAACAAATCGCCTTTGAGCATTGATTTAGCATTTTAAGTAAAAATTTATTAATTATAGGTAAGCATTATGACAACATCAGCCACGCTACAAAACCAACATCTGGATTGGCTTGAAGCCGAGTCCATCTACATTATCCGTGAAGTCATCGCTGAATGTCGCAACCCTGCGTTGTTGTTCTCAGGTGGTAAGGATTCGGTAGTCTTGCTGGCTTTGGCACGCAAGGCGTTTGCCGTTGAAGGTCGCCAAATTGCCCTGCCATTTCCTTTGGTGCATATTGATACTGGGCATAATTATCCTGAAGTGATCCAATTTCGTGATGAGCAAGTGGCCAAGCTGGGAGCCAGATTGGTGGTCGGTCATGTCGAAGATTCGATTGCCAAAGGCACGGTGGTGCTACGCCGTGAGACGGATTCACGCAATGGCGCTCAGGCGGTAACTTTGCTTGAGACCATCGCTGAGCATCAGTTTGATGCCTTGATGGGTGGGGCTCGCCGTGACGAAGAAAAAGCCCGTGCCAAAGAGCGGATTTTTTCGTTCCGTGATGAGTTTGGTCAATGGGATCCCAAAGCTCAGCGTCCAGAGTTGTGGTCGCTGTATAACGCCAAGCATCACCAAGGCGAGAATATGCGAGTTTTTCCGATTTCTAACTGGACGGAGCTGGACATTTGGCAATATATCGCTCGTGAAAATCTGGAATTGCCGTCAATTTATTATGCTCATGAGCGTGAAGTGGTCGAAAAAAACGGACTGCTAGTACCAGTTACGCCACTGACACCAAAGGCAGACGGCGAGATTAGCCAAATCCGTTCGGTGCGTTTTCGCACGGTGGGCGACATTTCTTGTACTTGCCCTGTGGCGAGTACTGCCAGCACGCCTGATGAGATTATCCAAGAAACTGCCGTGGTGGAAATCTCAGAACGCAGTGCAACCCGTCTGGACGATCAGGTGAGCGAAGCGGCGATGGAAGCACGCAAAAAACAAGGCTATTTTTAACTGTCAAATTGCCAATTTGTTAAATTGTTAAATCGCCAATAACTTGGGCAAATTTGACAAAATTGAGAAAATTTAGGCAAATAAAAACTTAGGCAAATTTAGCCACAACCAGCCAAAACCAGACGACTATCAAAAGGATAAAACAATGAGCAATCTAAACACCCATGCACCGCTAAGATTCATCACCGCAGGCAGTGTCGATGACGGCAAAAGCACGCTGATCGGTCGCCTGCTTTATGACAGCAAGGCACTATTGACCGATCAGCTAAAAAACCTTGATAAGACCAAAAACGCCAGCGATACCATTGATTTTTCGGTATTGACAGACGGTCTGGAAGCTGAGCGTGAGCAGGGCATCACCATCGATGTGGCGTATCGCTATTTTTCGACCGCCAAGCGTAAATTCATCATCGCCGATACCCCAGGCCACGAGCAGTACACTCGCAACATGGTAACAGGAGCGTCCACAGCTCATGCGGCGGTGGTTTTGCTCGACGCTTCACAGATTAATTTTGATGAAAATCCAGTCAAATTATTGCCCCAAACCAAGCGGCATTCGGCAATCTTAAAGCATCTGCGTTGTCCGCACATTTTGGTGGCGGTCAATAAGATGGATTTGCTGGATTTTAGCCAAGACAAATTTCAGGCGATTGTGCGTGCTTATCAAGATTTGGCGGCACAGCTGGATTTGGGCGATGTGCAATTTGTCCCAGTGTCGGCATTAAATGGCGATAACATCGTCCACAAAAGCCAGCACACGCCGTGGTACGATGGCGGAGCGTTGCTTGAGATTTTGGAGAATTTGCCAGTCGGTGAGCAAGCGGTTACGGACAAGGCGGCGTTTCATTTGCCTGTACAATATGTGCTAAGAGCTGATGGTGATAAGCAGGACGATTTTCGTGGTTATCAAGGGCGTATCGAAGCAGGGCAAATCGCTGTCGGCGACTTGGTGCGTGTCGAGCCATCGGCACAGACCAGCAGCATCAAGCAAATCATCAGCCCAAATGGTATCGTCGATGCCGCTTATGTGGGCGAGCAAGTTACCGTCTGTCTGGCGGACGATGTGGACATCTCTCGTGGCGATACTATCGTAGCGGCGGACACTGCCAATTTACCAACCAAGCGTATCAAGGCAACCTTGTGCTGGTTTGATGCCAGAGCCCTAAATCCTGCACGCAAATATCTGCTCAAGCACACCACACAGACTGTTTTTGCCAAGGTTAGCGAGATTCACCATGTTTGGGACGTGCATACTTTGTCAAACTTTAGCGACCAAAGCACCCTAAACATGAACGACATTGGCGAAGTGAGCATTAGCCTACAAAAGCCGATTTTGGCAACCGCTTATGCTGACAATACCGCCACAGGGTCGTTTATTTTGATTGATGAAGCGACTTATCACACCGTGGCAGGCGGTATGATTTTGGCAGAAGATGCTGATGATTTTTGATGCCGATGCTTGACAATATTGCCAAAAAGCTGGCCATCATTGGTCGGCTTTTTGCTTTTTTGGGCAAATTATTTTAAAATCAGTCTAACACCAACAACAAAAACAAAAAAACCACCATGACTCAGCCGACCATGACCATTCATCTGCCTGTAACTGCCCTAACTGGTGTGGGGCAGGCGTTGGCAAATCGCTTGGCAGAATTGGGCATTTATCGCATTTTTGATATGCTGATGCACCTGCCCAGAGATTATGAAGACCGTAGCCGCATCGTGCCAATCGGTGATGTCGTCCACGGCATGAGTGCATTGGTATCAGGGACGGTAACTTGGGTCGAAAAAAACCGCACAGGGCTGTCGGTAACGCTAGAAGATGATACTGGCTTGATTGTGCTTAGGTTTTTTAAGACTTATGCTGGACTGACAAACACCATGAGCGTTGGGGCGAAGATTACCGCTTTTGGTGAAATCAAAATCAGCCGCTATGGTACGCAGATGTCGCACCCTGAATACCACATCACAGGCACGCAGCAGGCACAAACAGGGCTGTTGCCGATTTATCCTGCGGTCAAGGGACTTCACCAAAATAAAATCCGCCAACTGGTGCGACTGGCATTACAAGCGGTACGCCACGATGGTATCCATTGCTTATCCGATGCAGAATTGATGCGTGCTGGCGTGGATTTGTCTGGCGATTTGTTGCCAGCTTTGACACAGATTCATCTGCCGAGCATTCATGCCGATATTTTTAGCCAGACGGCATTATTGACTGGACTAAAAGACCGTTCGCACCCTGCTTGTCGGCGGATTATTATCGAAGAGCTGGTCGCTCATCAGTTAAGTTTTTTATTTCGCCGTAATAATGTCTATCGGCACAAAGCCCCCAAATGCGACAGCAAAAGCCCGCTGGCGGATAAGATTTTGGCGACTTTGCCGTTTGACTTGACCGCCGCCCAAAAGCGAGTGATTGGCGAAGCGGTGGCGGATATGGCGACATCGCAGCCGATGCTCAGGCTAATCCAAGGCGATGTTGGTGCTGGCAAAACTTTGGTGGCGGCGATGACGGCTTGTTATGCCATCGATAGCGGCTGGCAGGTGGCGGTGATGGCACCGACGGAGATTTTGGCAGAGCAGCATTTGCTCAATTTTCAAAAATGGTTCACGCCCTTAGGTATCGGTGTCGGCTGGCTGGTCGGCAAACAAACCGCCAAAGCTCGCAGTCAAGCACTGTCAGCCATCAGCGACAATCAAGTGCAAATCGTGGTGGGGACGCATGCTTTGTTTTCGGACAATGTGGCATTTGCCAAACTGGGCTTGGTGATTATCGATGAGCAGCACCGATTTGGCGTTGAGCAGCGGCTCAAGCTGACCAATAAAGGCGTGATGGGCAGCACACCGCATCAGCTGACCATGACCGCCACGCCCATTCCACGCACCTTGGCGATGAGTATGTATGGCGATATGGACGTGTCGGTGATTGATGAGCTGCCGCCTAATCGTACGCCCATCACCACCGTAACCATCAGCCGTGAGCGGCGTGATGAAGTGATTGAGCGTATCCGTGAAAATTGCAAAATGGGCAAGCAGGCGTATTGGGTCTGTCCGCTGGTCGAAGAATCCGCCACGCTTGACGCCCAATCGGCACAGCTGACTTATGATGATTTGGCTCAAAGGCTGGACATCAGTATCGGCTTGGTGCATGGCAAAATGAAAGCCGCCGAAAAGCAAGCGGTGATGACGGCTTTTAAAGAAGGCAGCATTGATCTGCTCGTTGCCACCACGGTCATCGAAGTGGGCGTCGATGTGCCAAATGCGTCTTTGATGGTGATCGAAAATGCCGAACGCCTAGGCTTATCACAGCTGCACCAGCTGCGTGGGCGTGTGGGGCGTGGCAGTGCCAAAAGTTTTTGTGTGTTGTTGTACCAGTCGCCCTTATCCCCAACAGGCATTGAGCGGCTCAATGTGCTAAGAAGTCATACTGACGGCTTTGTCATTGCCCAAAAAGATTTGGCACTGCGTGGGGCAGGCGAGCTGCTTGGCAAGCGACAAACGGGCGATATGGGCTATTATTTGGCGGACATTGTGCGTGATGAGTCGCTGCTTGAAGCGGCAGGGCAAATTGCCCATGAGCTGATTGGCACGCCTGATAAGCTTGCCAAAGCCAGTGCCATTATGAATACTTGGCTACCAGAATCAAAGGATTATGTCAATGTTTGATAAAGACAGCTTGGCATTATTTGCTGATGCCAAACGGCTGACTGACGCCCAGATCATCAAGCGATGGGTGACACATTTGGCACGCAGCGTGCCTGAGCTTGGTGATGACGAGCTTGTCGATGTCGTCTCAGGCTGGGGCGTGTGCCGCTTGCCTGCTCGCAGTTATTGGCTCAAGGCAGGACAATCCCAAACGCAGATGGGCGTGCTGGTGGCAGGGCTTGGCAAACTTGAATACCAAGACGAACAAGGCGGCGTGGTCAATGTGCAGTTTATCCAAGAAGGCGAATGCGTTATCGAACATCGTGCGTTTTTTGATGGTGAGCCTTGTAAATACAGCATGCAGACCATTGAGCCGAGTGTGATTTTGACCATCGACCAGACGCACTATCACGACTGCTGTCAGCGTTATCCGTTTTTTTATCGGCACATCAATGAGCATCTGATGCAGGTGCTGACGCAAAACGCCGACCGCATTGATAATCTGCTCATCAGCGACGCTCAGGCTCGCTATGTCAAATTTATCCAAGAAAACCCAACGCTGGCGGCACGGCTGTCGGTGTCTGATTTGAGTTCTTATTTAAGAATGTCTCGGCAAATGCTGACGCATATCCGCAAAAAACTTGGCCATCGCAAGGGCGATTAGCCGCTAAGCCAGTGGCATGCTGGCTGCTTTGGCGGTTTGGGCTAGCTAATTTCGTTAATTTGGCCAATTTATCAGTTTATCAATACATTATTTATCAATTTGTTCTTTGCCAAAATCTGCCGCTTGGCTCAGATATTTGGCGTGCAATGCAGCAAGTTTGACATACAAGGCGTCTTTATCGCCGTCATTATTGACGATGTCAGCACCGATTTGGGCAGCGATGGCAAGGCGGTCTGCTCGGCTGATTTGCTTATCGATGATGGCGGCAATTTGCTCACAGCTGCTGTTGTCTCGGTGTGCTGCACGCTCCAGCTGCGTATCTACTGACGCATCGACGACCAGCACCTGATGGCAAAGCCCAAGCAAATTGGGCGATTTGTGCCGACCTTCAAAAAGTAGCGGCACGGACAGCACGACATAGGCAGATGCCGCCTGTGCTAGTGCGTTGGTGATGGCGTGATGGATAGCAGGGTGCATGATGGCGTTAAGCGTAGCAAGTTTTGTGGGATTGTCAAAGACATACTGACGCATGGCGGGGCGGTTGTAGTTGCCGTGTTCATCGATAACCCAATCGCCAAAAGCCGCCTGCAATGCATTTAGCAGCGGACTGCCAGCACAGGTGAGCTGATGAGCGATGACATCGGCGTCGACCACCGTGATGCCTTGGGCGGCAAAATAATCGCTGGCGGCGGTTTTGCCACTGCCGATGCCGCCAGTCAGTCCCAAGATAAACATGATTTTTCCTTTTTGGTATTTAAATTTTATTAAATTTATCTATTTAATTTAATAAAATAATTTTAAATAATAATCGGTCAATGATTCACCGTATAATAACAAAATAAATCCAGCAATCAGCAAATATGGCCCAAAGGCAAAGGCTCTGCTCTTGCCTGACAGGTAGCGGTCAATCACGCCAGCGACCACGCCAAACGCAGACGCCATCAGCACCAGCCACGGCAGCTGCCACACGCCCAGCCACGCACCCAAGGCAGCCAGCAATTTGGCATCGCCCAGCCCCATGCCGTCATGACCACGCAGGATTTTGTAGATGGCGTTAATTGCCCATAATAACACAAATCCTGCCACCGCCCCAAAGATGGCATCGCTGCTATCGGTAAACAGCCCAAAGCCATTGGCGACAAGACCAATCATGCCAAACGGCAGCACCAAGCGATCAGGCAGCAGCTGCACTCGCCAATCAATGCCTGCCAATGCCACCCCAAACCAAACAAACAAAAGCGACAACAGTCCTGCTGCCGTCATGCCCTGCACCATGACGACCCAGACCGACAGCACGGCACAGCCAAGCTCCACCAGTGGATACATGGGCAAGATAGCAGCTTGGCAGTGGCGGCATTTGCCTTGTAGTATCAGATAGCTGATGATGGGGATATTGTCATAATAAGCAATCGATGAGCAGCAGTGCGGACAGTGCGATGATGGATAACTTAGGCTAAGATTTGGGTGCGTATCGGCGTGCGTACTGTTGTCTTTAGTAATGCCAGTCATTTTGGCGGTATCGATGCCGTTTTGGGACAAAAAATTTGCCACATCGTCATGCCATTCGTTCATCATGATCTGGGGCAAGCGATGGATAACCAGTGCAATAAAACTGCCAATCACCGCTCCCACCACCGCCACCATGCCAAGCGTTAGCCCATGGGGTAGGTTTGCCAAAGTCTCAATCACCGCCATCACAGCCCTGCTCCCATATTAAAAATCGGCAAATACATTGCCAGCACCAAGCCGCCAATCAGCACGCCCATGGTTAAGATAATGGCAGGCTCAATCATCGCAACCAATGCATCGGTACGCTCAGCCGCTTGTTTGTTGTGATAAGCGGCGACTTGTTCGAGCATTTCGCTCAGTTTGCCTGACGCTTCACCGATGCTGACCATCTGCGTGCTGACTGCGGGGAATATTTGGGCATTTTTCATGGCATCGGCCAGCGAAATGCCTGCTGCGACATCAAGGGCAATCGCTTGGCTGGCTTTGATAAAGATGGGCTGATTGGCGGCTTGTCCTGCCAAATCGATGCTTTTGGTTAAGGGTACGCCTGCTTGTAAAGTCGTGGCAAGCGTGCTGGCAAAGCGAGCGCTGCTCACGGCGGTGATTAATTGCCCAAACACAGGCAGCGACAGGCTTTTTGATGCCCACCAAAGGCGGATAGCAGCAGAAGTTTTGTACAAATAAGCCAATATTGCCACGCCGATGCCAAAGGCAATCAGCAGCGTCCAAAAATATGCCGCCAGCCAATTTGACAACCCAAGCACCCACTGGGTAATCGTGGGCAACTTGCTGCCCATATTCTCAAAAGTGGCGGCAAAACTTGGCACAACCATGAGTAATAAAACGGCAGTAACGACAACTGCCACCACAGCCACCAACAGCGGATAGCGTAAGGCACGAGTCAGCTGTGCTTTGAGCTGGGCTTGGTGTGCGGCGTGGCGTGCGGCACGATCGAGCATGGTGTCCAGTTTGCCTGATTGTTCGCCAGCATTAATCAAAGCGACGGTCAAGGTGTCAAATTCTGCGTGCTTGGCGATGGCATGGCCAAAACTGTTGCCTTGTTCGATGTCGGTTTTGATTTGGTGAATTTTGGTCGCAAGTTTTGCATGGTTTGTGGTCTTGGCAGCGATGCCCAAGGCGGTCGATAGCACGATGCCAGAGCCGACCAGCGTGCTCAGTGTGCGTAAAGTCAGCAGAATTTGCCGAGCAGGGATACGCCGATGAATGTGCCACTCGACGCCTTTGGCACTTAGGACAATCTCACTAAGGCCTTGCTTGCGTAATTGTGCCTTTGCCAGTAGGGCGTTTTTGGCACTAATTTGACCATGGACGGTTTTGCCTTGGGCGGTGAGTGCTTTGTATTTAAATACGGTATCTGCGGCTGTATTTTGGCTTTTTGACAAGTTATCCACAGGTAATTTTTGCTTTGAGTGATTGTTTATAACCTTTTGATTTATATAAGTTTTATTTTTATTTTCCATAGATTTTTTAGCAGTTATCCACAATGTTTGCACAGTTATTGATTGATGATGCGGTGCATCTCAGACAGGCTAATTTCGCCTGCCATCACCTTTTTGATGCCAGCTTGTTTTAGGCTGTCGTTGCCCAATTGTCGGCTCATCGCTTCGATGTCGGCCGCCGATGCTCCAGACAAAATCAGCGTCTCAATCTGAGCCACCACAGGCAGCAGCTCAAAAATCCCCACACGCCCACGGTAGCCGTTTTTGCAATGATGGCAGCCGACAGGCTCATAGACCGTGCTGCAGTTGGCGATGTCATCATCGCCAAATCCTGCCTGAGCCAGAGCTTGACTGGGCATGGATACGGCACGCTTACAATGCTCACACAGCTTGCGAGCCAGTCGCTGGGCGATGATTAGGCTTAGACTGCTGGACAGATGAAAAGACGGCACGCCCATGCTGTTTAGGCGAGTGATGGCAGCGGCGGCGGTGTTGGTGTGCAGTGTCGATAGCACCAGATGCCCTGTTTGGGCGGCGGTGGTGGCAATCTGGGCGGTGTCGCTATCACGGATTTCGCCAATCATGATCACATCGGGGTCTTGGCGTAAAAATGCTCGCAGCACATCGGCAAAATCCAGCTGAATTTTGGGGTTGATATTGACCTGATTGATACCAGTCAAATAAATCTCCACGGGATCTTCGCAGCTTAGGATATTGACTGTGGGCGTATTAAGCAGGCTCATGGCGGTGTACAGCGAAACCGTCTTGCCAGAGCCAGTGGGGCCGGTGATTAAAATCATGCCTTGGGGCTTTTGTAGGGCTTGGGTAAATTGAGCCACTTGCACATCGCTCATGCCCAGTGCGTCCAGTCCGATGAGTGCTTGGGCTGAGTCCAGCAGTCGCAAAACCACTTTTTCGCCGTATAGGGTCGGCAGCGTGCTGACACGAAAATCCACCGAACGCCCATCGGCGGTTGAGAACTTGAGCCGTCCGTCTTGGGCGTGGCGTTTTTCGGCAATGTCCAGCCCTGAGATGACTTTGATGTAGGAAGTGATTCTGGCGGCTTGGGCTTTGGGCGGCGTTTGTATCACTTGCATCACGCCATCGATACGAAAGCGAATGCGGTACACTTTTTCGTACAATTCAAAATGAATGTCTGATGCTTTTAGGCGAATGGCATCGATAAGCAGCTTTTGAACAAAACGCACGGTCGGTGCATCATCGACAGCATGGCTTGGCTCATCAAGACTATCAAGCTCATCACTGCCATCATCAAAAGCCACTTGTGTCCCTAGATACAGGCTGTCCAAGCGTGCCGATAATTTATCTTCTTCAACCAAAAGCGGCAAAATCTGCAGGCGTGTATGAAAGCGAACGGCAGCAAAGGCAGCGGCATCGCCAAGGTCGCTGGTCGCCAAGGACAGCACGCCATTTTTGATGCTAATCGGTAAAACTCGGTGCTGCAAAAACACCTGCTCATCGCAGCCAGCATCGACAAATTCATTGGCACTGCTAAGGTCAAAAATGGCGACATTTTGGCTTTTGCTTTGGATTTCGGCAATCTGACGAGCAGACAGTAGCCGCTGACTCACCAAATGATGCACCAAAGGGCGTTCGGCAGCGGCAGCGTCGATGATGGCTTGCTGCAACACAGCAGGCTCAAGCAGTCGATGGCGGACAATCAGTTGGGCAATCGGCGGTAGTGTCGATGGGTTTGGCATAACGGCTCTTTAATTTTATAAAACTTTTCATTCAATTTTAAATCAAATATGACAAATGATTCATGTTAAAAACAATCTTGGGCAATACCGAACAATACTGGGCTATGCAACAATCTTGGGCAATGCTGAGCATGATAGCGGATTGCCCAAGCGATTTGGCTTGTTGGTGCGGTTTGTCAATTGGGCAATGTTTGCTGACATTTTAGCCAAAATAAATCCGCCCAAAATATGTTACAATGGTGCGTTTTATTTGCCCAGTTTGTCTTGATTTGCTTAAGTTTGCTCAATTTTTTATTCAATTTGTTCGAGTTTATTTATCGAAATTCAAATTTAAATGCAACTTTTATGCAAATTAGACAAACTTATTTTACCAAAATTTATTTTCATTTTACCCAAATTTTTACAATAGATAAGACAACAATGACAACCATGAATCAACAGCGAAAAACAGACTTTCCCGTCTTGTGGGTGATGATATTGGGCGTGATGATTGCCATCGGCCCTTTGTCGATTGATATGTATTTGCCGTCCTTTCCGAGCATGGCGGCAGATTTTGGGGTGAGCGTCTCAAGCATCGCCAAATCCGTGCCAGCGTATTTTGTCGGCTTGGTGCTGGGGCAGTTATTTTATGGGCCGTTTAGCGACCGTGTGGGGCGGGTCAAGCCCATGTATATCGGCATGACGATTTTTGTGATAGCGTCGATGATTTGTGCGACCACAAGCAGCGAATATGTGCTGTTTGCGGCACGGACAATGCAAGCACTGGGTGCGTGCGTTACGGCGGTGGTGAGTCGTGCCGCCATTCGTGATACGCTGACGCCTGTGCAGTCGGCACGAGCGTTTAGCTTGATGATTTTGGTGATGGGCGTAGCACCGATTTTGGCTCCAAGCTTGGGGGCGGCGATTTTACAAGTCGCCGAATGGCACGCCATTTTTTGGTTTTTGGCGGCTTATGGCGTGGTCAATCTGATTTTGACCAAGCTGTTTTTAAAAGAAACTTTGGCTGAAGAAAACCGCAACACCAAGCCGATGAGCCAGACTTTTGTTCAATATGTCAGCTTGATGAAAGACCAAAGATTTATGGTGCCAGCGATGGCGGCAGGACTGCTACAAGGGGCGTTTTTTATCTATTTGTCCATCTCAAGCGAGCTGTTTATGGTCAATTATGGGCTAAATGAGCGACAATTTGCCATCGCCTTTGGGCTAAATGCCTTTGGCTTTATCGCTTTAACGCAGGTCAATCAGCTTTTGACCAAACGCTTTCACTTGGTGCAGCTTTTGCGTTTTGGGGCGTTGATGCAGTTGGTGGCTGCTTGCTGCTTGCTGCTGCTTGGGCTTGTTTTTGGTGGTGATGCCAATTTTTATTTGGTTTTTGCCAGCATTTTTAGCTGTATTGCAGGTTTGGGATTTACTCAGCCGAACGCCGCCGCCATCGCTTTGGCATTTCAAAAAAAGCGAGCAGGCATGGCAAGTGCCTTACAGGGTTCGCTGCAGTTTTCGGTGGGGATTTTTGGCGGTTTGCTCATTGGCTTATTTGACTTAAATCCTGTGGTCAAATTGGGTATGATTGTCAGTATTTTGGTGGTGGTCGGTGCGTGGTTGGTATTTCGCATTGACTCAAAACTGGACTTGGCTGGCGTGGAATAAAACTTGACACGCTCATTTGTCAATTTTTATAATTCGCTATTAATTTAATCGTTAATAAAATTCAAGGACAGTAACGATGAAATATATCATGATAGGCATTTTGGCGGTAATGGGCATGGTGGCAGGCTGTGCAACCATGACTGCCAACGAGTGCCGTTCGGCGGATTGGTACGCTGTCGGTGTCAAAGACGGCAACCGTGGCGAGTCGTGGCAACGCTTGATGCAGCACGGCAAAGCCTGTGCCAAGGTGGGCATCGTCCCAGACGAAGCGGCGTGGGAGCGTGGGCGAGACGCTGGGCTGGTGCAATATTGCACGCCGTCAAACGCCTATTATAAGGGACTGTCTGGCGGCTACATTAACACCCACAATTGCCCAGCACAACTGCAGCCCAAGCTGTATCGTGCCAACGAATATGGCTATAATATCAATAAGTTACAAGGCTTGATCAAAGCGGACAAGAAAAATCTCGCTACTTATCAAGAGCAACTAAAAAAGCTCAAAGAAGGCGATAATCTAAACTTTGGCAGTGAAAAAGAAGCCCGCAAGCATTTGTTAGAATTGCCCAATAAAATCGCTGAAATCAGCCAACGAATCACCAAAAATGAAAACTTAATCCAAGAAGCGATGCGTGTTAGTCCTTGGCGTTAAGATTTGACTGATTAAATGATTATTGATTTTTATCAATAATTTTTGGCGGTGCTTGTGATTGATGATGAGCAAAGAGAGATGAAATTTTCGTCTCTCTTTGTTGTTTTTGGTTAAAATTCTCATTAAAAATCTGTTATAATGATAAGCATTTATTTTGGGGCGTGGCGATGCTTTGGGTAATGCCAGAGATTTTATATTATGGATTAAATGATAATTTAAATCATATTTAAAAATTAGCCACCACCTTTTGAAACGACCACGATTTTGGCATCTTTTGCAAGGGTAAATACCATGACGAGTACCATCGCAGGCTTGGGTTTTTTGACAGATTTTCAAGCACAAAAATTGGCGGATCAACTTCGCAACAAAGCTGGGCTGAAAATTCACGCTTTGAGCAGCCAGCAGGTGTATGTTTTTGATGCACCGCTGTCTGAGCCAGACTATAACAAGGCGATTGATTTGTTAAATCAAGGTCAAAAACTGACCCAGCAGCCTGCTGCCGATAATCAAATTCAGGTGATTGTCGCCCCACGCTTTGGCACAATCAGCCCTTGGGCATCAAAGGCGACCGATATTTTTAATAACTGCGGTGTGCCGATTGGCCGTGTTGAGCGAGTGGTGGTTTATACCTTGACTGGCGATGATTTACCAGCACGCTTGCCAGCGGCCGCCGAAGCGATTTTACACGACCGCATGACCCAAAGTTTGGTTTATGATTTGGCGGCGGTGTCGGCGTTGTTCGTTGATGGCAAGCCTGAACATCTAAACTCGGTGGACATCATCAATCACGGCAAGCAAGCCTTGATCGATGCCAACGCCAAATACGGCTTTGCGTTGTCTGCCCAAGACATCGATTATTTGGTCGAAAACTTCACCAAATTGGGACGCAATCCGACCGATGTTGAGCTGATGATGTTTGCCCAAGCCAACTCCGAGCATTGCCGCCATAAGATTTTTAATGCCGAATGGACGGTGGACGGTGCGGTGCAGCCCAAGTCACTGTTTAAGATGATTCGCAACACGCACGAAAAACACTCGGACGGCATCTTGTCGGCATATAAGGACAATGCGGCGGTGATGGAAGGCTTTATGGATAAGCGTTTTTATCCCACCAAAAACGACGCAGGCGAAGCACAGTACGGCTTTCACGATGAGCAAATTGACATTTTGATGAAAGTTGAGACGCACAACCACCCAACGGCGATTGCACCGTTTGCTGGGGCGGCGACTGGGGCAGGCGGTGAGATTCGTGATGAAGGGGCGACAGGTCGTGGCGGCAAACCAAAAGCTGGCTTGACTGGCTTTAGCGTATCGCATTTGCACCTGCCAAATATGCCTGAAAAATGGGAAACTTCTGGGGTGGTGTCAGCAGCCGATTACAGCAAGCCTGCACGCATGGCATCAGCGCTGGATATCATGATCGAAGGCCCATTGGGCGGTGCGGCATTTGCCAACGAATTTGGTCGCCCAAACTTGAACGGCTATTTTAGAACTTTTCAGCTAGACACTTCTGATGCCCAAGACGGCAGCCAAATGCGTGGCTATCATAAGCCGATCATGATCGCTGGTGGCTATGGCAACATCAAGCGTGATTTGGTACAAAAAAACACCATTCAAGAAGGCGATCTGCTCATCGTGCTGGGCGGCCCTGCGATGCAAATTGGCTTGGGCGGTGGTGCGGCAAGCTCGGTGGACAGTGGCGAGCTGGACGAAGGTTTGGATTTTGCATCAGTACAGCGTGACAACGCCGAGATGGAACGCCGCTGCCAAGAAGTGATTGACACTTGTTGGGCGATGACCAAAGATGGCGTGGACAATAACCCAATCATCTCAATCCACGATGTCGGTGCAGGCGGCTTATCAAACGCCATGCCAGAGCTGGTGGACGATCACGAGCTGGGCGCACACCTAAACTTGCGTCAAGTGCCATCGCTAGAAGCAGGCATGTCGCCGATGGCCATTTGGTCAAACGAAGCCCAAGAGCGTTATGTTTTGGCAATTCGCCCAGACAGCCAAGCGTTATTTGATGAAATCTGCCAGCGTGAGCGTTGCCCATATGCGATTTTGGGCGTGGCGACGGCGGTGCGTCAGTTGGTGGTTGATGATCCGCTGTTGCCAGAGCAGCCAGTGGATATGCCAATGCAGGTGCTGCTTGGTGGCACGCCAAAAATGCAGCGTCAATTTGAGCGTCAAGCGGTCGCTTTAAAAGCACTGGACATCCAAGCGGTCGATTTGGCAAGCAGCATCAAAGATGTACTTCGCCACCCAACCGTTGCCAGCAAATCGTTCTTAATCAGCATTGGCGACCGCTCAATCACTGGTATGGTTACTCAAGATCAATATGTCGGCCGCTATCAAGTGCCAGTGGCAGACTGTGCCGTGACCAGCACAGGCTTACACGCCAAAACTGGCGAAGCGATGGCGATGGGCGAGCGAGCACCAGTGGCGTTGATTGATGCCAAGGCATCGGCACGCTTGGCAGTCGGTGAAGCAGTAACCAACATCGCATCGGCACGCATTGATAAAATCAGCGACATCGTCCTATCTGCTAACTGGATGGCAGCATGTGGCGACCCACAAGAAGATGCCGCCTTGTTCGATGCGGTGCATGCCGTGGGCGAAGAGCTGTGTCCTGCACTGGGCATCACCATTCCTGTGGGCAAGGACAGCTTATCCATGAAAGCCGTTTGGCAAGACGATGGCGTGGATAAATCTGTCACATCACCGATGAGTCTGATCATCACCGCCTTTGCTCCTGTCCAAGATGTCGCAAACACGCTGACACCAGCGTTGGTCAATCAAGACTCAGCCTTGTATCGCATCGATTTATCAGCAGGCAAATTGCGGTTGGGCGGCTCGATTTTGGCACAGACTTTAAGCCAGCTTGGTAATGACTGCCCAGATTTGGAGCAGCCAGACGATTTGATCCAATTCTTTAACTTTATCCAAACCGCCGCCAAAGCCAAATTAATCAGAGCTTATCACGACATCGGTGACGGTGGCTTGGTGGCGACGGTGGCCGAGATGCAGTTTGCCAGTCGTATGGCGGTCAATCTGGCACTTGGCGATGACAATTTGCTTGGTCAGCTATTCGCCGAAGAGCTGGGTGCGGTGGTGCAGGTGCTGCCAGAAGACACCGAAGCGTTTATGGCATTGGTCAAAGACTGTGGCGTTGAGCGATTTGTTAGCCTAATTGGTCAAGCCAAACAAACGCCAGCAGGCGGTGCAGGGCTAGATGTGCTAAGCATCAACACGCCAAGCGTATCGCTGGCAATCAGCCGCAGCCAGCTGCAACAAGAATGGAGCAAAGTCAGCCATGCCATCGCCAGCTTGCGTGATAATCCTGCCTGTGCCGACCAAGAATTTGCCCTAATTGACGATGTCAATCATCATGGCTTGATTGCCGCTGCCAATTATGATTTGGATTTGGCAGTCGAAGCACCGTATGTCAATAGCCGCACCAGCACCCCAAAAGTCGCCATCTTGCGTGAGCAGGGCGTGAACGGCCATCTGGAGATGGGTGCAGGCTTTGTGCGTGCAGGCTTTGATGCCATTGATGTGCATATGAGCGATTTGATGAGCGGACGCATCAATCTGCGAGACTTTGAAGGTTTGGTGGCGTGCGGCGGCTTTAGTTATGGTGATGTGCTGGGTGCTGGCTCTGGCTGGGCAAATTCAGTGCTGTTCCATGACGAGCTGCGTATGCAATTTGCTCGCTTTTTCCACCGCCCTGAGACCTTTGCCCTAGGCGTGTGCAATGGCTGTCAGATGATGAGTCAGTTAAAGGATTTGATGGTGGGAGCAGAGCATTTCCCACGCTTTAGAGCCAACAAATCCGCACGCTTTGAAGCACGCACGGTCAATGTCCGTGTTGAGCGTACCAAGTCGGTACTGCTAAAAGGCATGCAAGACAGCATTTTGCCGATTGCCATCGCACACGGTGAAGGCTATGCCGATTTGGACGAAAAATCCATGACCGAGCTGGCATTGCATGGCCAAATCGCCCTGCGTTATGTGGACAGCCAAGGCAAGCCAACCGAGCATTATCCGCTCAATCCGAACGGCTCACCCGAAGGCATTACAGGCGTGTGTAGCAATGACGGCCGTGTAACTTTGATGATGCCGCACCCAGAGCGTAATTTGCGAGCGGTGAACCATTCTTGGAAGCCGAACGACTGGGTAAATGACGGTGCTTGGATGCGATTGTTCCGCAACGCACGAGCATTTTTGCGTTAATCTTTGCTAAATTCACCACAAAACTTACTGCAAAAACCCAAGCGATGACTTGGGTTTTTGTTTGTGATAATGATCAAATGGGCAATGACCACAAACCTATCAAAATCACCCAAAAACCGCCAAAAAAAAGCACAGACAAACGATAAATAACATTTTAAAAACCAAAAAATTGGCGGATTTATTTGGCAAATGCCAGCAACTTTGTATATACTGTAGTGCATGGCATTGCTTATGTTATTAATTATCCATAAATTTTTAAATATTTTTAAATAGTTAGTAATGCCTTTGGTTATCCATCGGCGTGCCTTGGCGGTACGCTTTTTGGTGTTATATGTGCTACAAATTCAAAAGGGGATTGTGGTGGAAATCGTATTAAACGGTTATTATACATTGATTTTGGCGACATTGGTGTTGCTGCTTGGACGCTTTTTGGTAAAGCGTGTGAAGTTTTTGGGCGATTTTAATATCCCAGAACCTGTGGCTGGCGGCTTAATCGCTGCGGTGGTGATTTATTGCCTAAATTGGTTTTTTGGTTACAGTTTTACCTTCCAAAAAGAATTGCAGACGGCGTGCATGCTGATGTTTTTTGCGTCCATCGGTCTGTCGGCAGATTTTGGCCGGCTAAAAGCAGGCGGCAAGCCATTGCTGATTTTCTTGTTTGTGGTGTCAGGTTTTATCATTTTCCAAAACTTAATCGGCGTTGGACTATCGGCCGCTTTGGGCTTAGATCCTTTGATGGGTTTGGTGGCAGGCTCTATCTCGCTGACAGGCGGACATGGTACGGCAGGGGCGTGGGGTTCGACGCTTGAAGACAAATACGGCTTGGTGGGAGCGACGACTTTGGGTATCGCTTGTGCCACTTATGGCTTGGTTGCTGGCGGTATCATCGGTGGCCCTGTGGCAAAACGCCTGACCAACAAACTGGGCATCAAGCCAACCGCCAATAAGGACAACCCTTCACAAGTTGAGCAGCTTGCCGACAATCAATCACTGTACAGCACCAAGCACGACTTGGGCGACGACACCGCTCACAAAGAGATTTTTGAGCGTCCAGACAACATTCGCCTAATCACCGCTTCATCAGCCATCGAGACTTTGGCGTTATTTGCTGCTTGTTTGGCATTTGCCGACATTATGACCGCTTTTGCCAAAGACACTTGGTTTGAGCTGCCGACCTTTGTTTGGGCATTGTTTGGCGGTGTGGTGATTCGCAACGCTTTGACGATGGTGTTTAATTTTGATATGTTTGACCGTGCCATCGATGTCTTTGGCAATGCGGCATTGTCGCTATTTCTTGCCATGGCGTTGCTATCGCTAAAATTGTGGGAATTGACAGGTTTGGCAGGGCCGATTTTGGTGGTTTTGGTGGCACAGACCATCGCCATGATTGGTTATGCGTATTTTGTTACCTTCCGTATCATGGGCAAAGACTACGATTCGGCGGTGTTGGCGGCAGGGCATTGTGGCTTTGGTCTGGGGGCGACACCGACCGCCATCGCCAATATGCAGGCGATTACCGATCGTTATATGCCATCGCATAAGGCGTTTTTGATTGTGCCGATGGTGGGGGCGTTTTTTGTGGATTTGATGAATGTGGCCATTTTGCAAAGTTTTATCGGCATTTTTGGCTAATTTTGGCAATGAATACACGACAAATAATCGCTAAAAACAACAAACTTAAGATAGCAAAAACCCAAGTCATCGCTTGGGTTTTTGTTTGGGGTTGTGTTGGAATTTTCTTTTTTAAAAACATTATGTTAATATTTGTTTAAAAATATTAATCCCAAAGATTATAATATTTTTCGCTTAGAGCAAGTCTGCCAAACCATGAGAGATATTACAATGAGAAAATTGATGACAAAGATTGTTGGTAGCAATCACATGATACCAGTTTGTTTAGGAATGGTAATTTACCTGATGATTAAATCAACTTTTGAGTTATCGAATGGACAATTGTGGTTGTTATTTATCTTCTTAATGGTTGCACCTATTATCATATCTAAAAATATTAAAAAATAAAATAATAGTAAAAGCAGCCCTTTATTACTACTGGGTGCGGGCATTGGTGGCAGCGATGTTTATCTTAATCATCATGGCGATTTGGATTATATCCACGCTTTGATTAAGGCGGTTATTTTTTAATTTGTGGCGTTACTGCACATTTTGCATTGCGATATTACAAGTGATAAGTTTATATCTTGCTTTGATAAACGATAACCGTTTTTACCAATACCGCTTTATTTGTCAAGCACTGACTTGCTTTGCCATTGCGTTTAAAAGGCCAAAGATGGCTGTTGTGCCAGCCACATTTTTGGCAATAACTTTTTGACAATTTGGCAGTAGCAAACACAAAACTTCAAGTCGTCCAACTTGAAGTTTTGATTAACAATACTGACTAGCGATATGAGTAGTATTAGCAGCGGTTTATAGCTGTTTTTTTAGCACTTTTGAATTGCGACTGTGATCATAGCTGCCTTGGCGAGCGTTTGGCAAATCGTCCACCGACACTTCGCCAAAACCCTGCTCAACAAACCAATGCGAAGTGTGCGTAGTTAGGGCAAACAACTGATGCAGTCCGTGGCTGCGTGCCTGCTGCTCCAAAAACGCCAGCAAATCCGCGCCACGGCTGCCTTTGCGGTAGTCTGGGTGAATGGCAAGGCTGGCGACTTCTGCCGACTGCTCATCGAGCGGATATAAAGCGGCACAGCCCAAAATCGTGCCATCACGCTCAATCACGCTATAAAACTCAATTTCTTGCTCCAGTCGCTCTTGGCTGCGGCGGATTAAAATGCCTTGTTCTTCGAGCGGCTTTAATAGCTCTAATAAGCCAATCACATCATGAATGGTGGCACGGCGAATCTCTTCGTATGGATCGTGGCTCACCAAAGTGCCAGAGCCGTCTCTGGTAAACAGCTCTTCGATTAACGCCCCATCTTTGGTATAAGAGATGATGTGTGTGCGATGCACCCCTTGGCGACAGGCAGCAGCCGCACAGCGTAAAAAGTGGGCGATTTCTTCTTGGTCGCCACGATCTCTGAGCAGGCGATCGACTTCATTGGGAATCAGTTCATGCAATAAGCGACCATCACGCCCAATGATGCCATCTTCATTGCCCAAAAAAATCAGCTTATCAGCTTGTAATGCCACCGCAGTGGTCAAGGCGACATCTTCGGCAAGCAGATTAAAAATCTCGCCTGTTACCGAAAATCCTGTCGGGCCTAGGATAACAATGTGGTCATTGTCCAAATTGTGGCGAATGGCATCGACATCGATGGAGCGAACTTCGCCAGTCATCTGATAATCCACGCCATCACGGATACCATAGGGGCGTGCGGTTACAAAATTGCCTGAAATCGCATCAATGCGAGAGCCGTACATCGGCGAGTTGGCAAGCCCCATGGATAACTGGGCTTCTATTTGTAGGCGGATTGAGCCGACCGCTTCTAAGATGGCAGGCATCGCCGACTTTGGCGTTACTCGCACATCGTCATGCAGGCTGGCGGTCAGTCCACGCCCTTGTAGGTTTTGCTCGACTTGTGGTCGAGCACCATGCACCAGCACCAGTTTGATGCCCAAACTGTGCAGCAGTGCAAAATCATGAATCAAGCTAACAAAATTTTCGTGAGCGACCGCTTCACCGCCAAACATCACCACAAAGGTCTTGTTGCGGTGCGTGTTAATATAAGGTGCAGAATTGCGAAACCAATGCACAGGCGTAAGATTGGTGGTAGTGTCGGCAGATGATTGGATAGGGTGCATATTTTCTCCAAAGCCAGATGGCAAGGCAGGCTAACAGGCAGTAGTTTGCTATAACAACAATAAAAAATCAGTGTAAATTTGCTACAAATAATAAATGATAAAAATATCTGGCGATGACTATCAAGCTGGGCTGATGGCTGGATTGATAGAATGTTACAAAAACATCGCCATAACTGGATAAGATAGCAAAGTTTTTGGGCAATGCCAAGTTTTTTGTGCGTTTTTCAAGCGATTAGAATAAGTTACTATAATTAAACAGTCAAAAAATTCACTCTTTGGGCAAGCTGTGGTATGCTTATAGCAAATTTATGCCAATTTTATGCTGATTTTATGTTAATTTTGCCAAATAAGGATAATTTTATGAAAATTTCTGCGATTTTATCATTAAGTTTGTCTGCACTGGTTTTGGCGGCGTGTTCGGCAGTGCCAACCACCGCACCAAGCACCCCTGCCAAGACCGCACCAGCAGCGGCACAGACACCGACCACCACGCCGACGGTGATTACCAGTAATGATGTCGATACGGTGATGAATGCCTTTATCGTGCGTATGGTTGATGGTCAAGAAGTGCTTGAGCCAGTAACCACCGATACCGTTATTAAATCTGGCGATTTGATTGAGTATCAGACACTGCTCACCAACAACGGCAAAGACCGTGTGCGTAATATGCTGGTGGCGTTGAGCTTGCCAAAAGGGGCAAGTTTTAATGGTCATGTTTCGCCATCTCTAGGCACGCAAGCCAGCGTCAGCGATGGCCGCTTTGTGTTTATGCCGCTACGCACCACGGTCAATGGTGTGGTGCAAAATGTGCCATTTAGCCAATATCAAGCCCTGCGTTGGAACATCGAAGATTTGGGCATCGGTGCGACCGCCGTGGTCAAATACCGTGCCACAATCAACTGATGGCTCATCACTTAATAATTAGTAATAATTAATCAATTGTTAAGTTATTAAAAGTAAACACCAAGTCCGCCGATTTGGTGTTTTTTTATTCAAAATTTTTAACACCAAAATAACCTTTGCCCAAAGTAAGAAAGTAAGATGGGCAATTTTTGGGCAAATTTATCCCAATCATCACGCAATTGTAGTTTTTTGTAGCATTAATTATTTGCAAATAAAAAATATTCTTATTTGGTTTGAATCATTGCCGATACTGCTTTATAATAGCAAAATTTGATAATACAACATTTGGACATTGTGCCGATTTGTTTTGATTGAGACATTTGCAATATTTGCAACCATTGAATTTAGGTGATGTATGACAACCAATAAATTTTTACCCCTAGGCATGGCATTGGCGGCGATGATGAGTCTGAGTGCCTGCGACAAATCCGCTCCAGCACAGCCAGAGAGCGACCAAAGCACCCAAGCCGCCGAAACTGCCAGCGATGCCCCAAGTCAGGTGAGCATTCACACTGCCAATGGCGAGCTGGCCTTGCCTGCCAATCCACACCCATTGGCGGTCTATGACATGACGGCACTACAAAACCTTGCCGTGCTTGGCGTGCCTGTCGAAGGTATGCCTGCCAATCTGCGTCTGGCGAATGTCAAAGCGGAAAATACGCCAGAATCTGCCGATATCGGCACGGTGTTTGAGCCGAATTTGGAAGCCTTGAACACCTTGCAGCCTAAGGCGGTATTTGTCGGCTCACGCATGGCAGAAAAAAGCGAAGAGATCGCCAAAGTCGCCCCTGTGGTCAATCTGACCATCGACACCCAAAATGTCTATGAAGCCACCAAGCAGCAGCTGACGGATTTTGGTAAATTGTTTGACAAACAAGCCGAAGCTGATGCCGCCATCGCCAGCATTGACGATGAGATTGCCAAAACCAAAGCGGCTGTGGCAAATAAGGGCAACGGCTTAGCGATTTTGGTCAATGGCAACAAATTATCCGCCTATGGCAAAAACTCTCGCTATGGCTTTTTGCACACCACTTTTGGCATTCCGATGGCAGATGAGCATATCCAAGACGCTCGCCACGGACAGCCGATCAGCTTTGAATACCTACAAAAAGTCGATCCAGATTGGCTATTTGTCCTAGACCGTGGTGCTGCCATTGGTGAAGAAGGTCAATCTGCCAAAGCGGTGCTGGACAATCCTTTGATGCACGGCACCAAAGCCTGGAAAAACCAACAAATCGTCTATCTGAGTGCTGACAGTTATTTGGCGTTTGGCGGCTATTATCAATGGCTCAACGATGCCAAATTGGTGCGTGATGCCTTTGCTGCCAAATAATCACGGACTGGATTAAATTCTTTTTGGGCAACTGATGCCTACTTAGCTATTTATCGACAAACCGACACCTGCTCACTGCGACAAAGCCAGTGGGCAGGTCGGTGTGTGCTTGTTTTGGATATCTGATTGATGATGGGGCAAATTGACACGGCGACAACCAACGCCACCAACCATGCATGGCAAAAAGCCATGCTGATTAACGCCATCAGTCTGCTGATTTTGGGCGGTCTGGTGCTGCTGAGCCTGTCTGTCGGTGTGGCGGATTTTAGCTGGCAGGGTTTGTTTGGCTTGGGTCATGATGGCGATAATCACGCCATGATTTTGATCCAAAGCCGCATTCCCAGAACGCTTGCCATTATCCTAACAGGGGCAGGCATGGCGATTGCTGGCATGATGATGCAAGTGGTGCTAAAAAACCGCTTTGTTGAGCCATCGATGGTGGGAGCTACCCAAAGTGCCGCCTTGGGTATGCTACTGACGGCTTTGTTATTGCCATCGGCGGCGGTCGGCATAAAAATCGCCATTGCCACCGTATGTGCGATGTTTGGCATGATGGTTTTTATGCGATTGGTCAAGCGGTTGCCAGCCACCGATTATCTGATGGTGCCACTGGTGGGCATCGTGTTTAGCGGTATTATTGATGCGGTAAGTACTTTTATCGCTTATCAAACCGAGATGGTGCAGCTCTTGAGCGTGTGGCGATTTGGTGATTTTTCGAGCATTTTGGCAGGGCGATATGAGCTGCTTTGGCTGGTCGGTGGCGTGTCGGTGCTGGCTTATGTATTGGCAGACAAATTGACCATCATCGGACTTGGCGATCACATTGCCACCAACCTTGGGGTCAATAAACAAACAGTGCTGCGTCTGTCGGTGGTGATGGTGGCTTTGGTCAGCTCGGTGGTGGTGGCGACGGTGGGCATGATTCCTTTTGTGGGCTTGGTCGTGCCAAATATCATCAGCCGCTTGGTTGGTGATCGGCTGCGATTGTCATTGCCTGCGGTGGCATTGCTTGGCTCATCGGCGGTGCTGTTGTCTGACATCATTGGGCGATTGCTGATTTATCCTTTTGAGATACCCGTAACGGTGGTGTTTGGCGTGCTGGGGGCGATGGTGTTTTTGTGGTTGTTATATCGCCAAAAATAACCAAGCTGCCAAAATAACCGCACCGCCAAAACAAACCTGCCAAACCTGTGCAAAATTTGTACCAAGCCGTGCGATAGTTTGATATTTTCATCGATTTTTATTGATATAGTTAAGTAAAGTGTGTTCATACCCATGTCTGGTATTTTTTATCATCTCAAGGCTCACCCTGTTTTGACGGCTGCTGTTTTGCTCATCATCTGCTGTGTGCTGTTTTTGACCGTCAATGTGTCTGGCAGTTGGGAATTTGTCCTAAGCCTACGAAGCAAAAAACTTTTGGCACTGATGACGGTCGGTTTTGCCATCGGTGCATCGACTTTGCTGTTTCAGACTTTGACCAATAACCCCATTCTCACCCCAGCACTATTGGGCTTTGACAGTTTGTATTTACTCATCAAAAGCGTGATGGTGTTTGTGTTGGGTTCGGTGGGCATGGCAGCGATTCCGACTTTGGGTAAATTTGCCATCGAAGTTGCCATCATGCTCGGCTTGTCTTTGCTGATGTTTCAGCTGCTTTTTGGGCGACAAAGTCAGGATTTGACACGGCTTATCTTGGTCGGCGTGGTCTGTGGCTTGTTGTTTCGCAGTTTGTCGTTTTTGGTGGCACGCATGATTGATCCTGAAGAATTTGTTACGATCCAATCGGTGAGCTATGCAGGCTTTAATACGGTCAATACGGAAGTGTTGGGCGTGGGCGTCGCTGTGTGCGTGGTTTGTGCTGTGCTGATGTATCGGCTCAGATTTCCCCTAGATATTTTGATGCTTGGCCGCTTGCCTGCGATTAATCTTGGCATCAATTACCATCGGCTGACGCTGGGGCTGCTGGCGATGATTGCGTTACTTGTGGCGGTATCGACAGCGATGGTTGGGCCAGTCACTTTTTTTGGGCTGTTGGTTTGTGCCTTGGCAAATCGCATCGCACCGAGCATGCACCATGCCGTGCGTCTGGTGCTGGTGTCGCTGCTTGCCATGCTGTGCTTGGTGGCAGGGCAGTTGGTATTTGAGCAAGTGCTAAAGATGGCAGGCATACTCGAAGTGGTCATTGAGCTGGTTGGCGGCTTGGTGTTTTTGTGGATAATTTTTCATCAATACAATAATAAAAAGGCGGTGCTATGATTGCAGTTACTGGCGTGTCTTATCAGGTGAATCCATCGCTCACCATTTTACAAGACATTCATCTGGATTTACCAACAGGGCAAGTCGTGGCGTTGATTGGCCCAAACGGTGCTGGCAAATCCACGCTGTTTAGCTTGATGGCTCGCATCACGCCTTTACAGACTGGCTCGGTGTCGTTTGGCGGTCTGTCGGTTGCCGATACGGACAATCGCCTGCTGGCTCAGACGCTTGCTATGCTGACCCAAGAAAACCATATCCAAGGCAGATTGCGAGTCAAAGAGCTGCTGATGTTTGGTCGTTATCCGTACCACCAAGGTCGCCCCACTGCCGATGATGCCCAAAAAGTCGCTGCGGTGATGGCGGCGTTTGAGCTTGAGCCGTTGGCGGAGCGGTTTTTGAGTGATTTGTCTGGCGGTCAAAGGCAGCGTGTGCTGATTGCGATGGTTGTTTGCCAAGATACGCCATATTTGCTGCTTGATGAGCCGCTCAATAATCTGGATATGTACCACGCTGGCAAGTTGATGCGAAAGCTAAAATCGCTGGCAGCACAGGGTAAAACCATCGTCATCGTCCTGCACGACATTAACCAAGCGGCACAGTTTGCCGATACGGTGGTGATGATGAAATCAGGGCAAATCAAAGCAGTCGGCACACCATCTGAAGTGCTGACCGCCCAAAATATCCGTGAGCTGTACCAAGTTGATGTGACGGTTTTGACGCATCAAGGCAAGCCGATTATTGTCGATACTTTGTGATGGGTGGGCGTGCTAAAGTGATTTTATCGGACAAAATTTGTATTGAAGTATAGACTTATTTTACAAATACAATTATAATGATAACCGCTATCATTTGTAGGCATCTTGCGATTAGGAAAAATAACACCACTTGCCAGTCGGTAAGTGGGTTTTATTTTGGATTTGATAAATGATGGCGAAGTTTTGATTGATTTATCGTTTAGGAAATTTTAGATGTACCGCAACCCTTTAGCAGCCAAGCAATTAAGCCTAATGCCATCGGCATTGTCCATCGCTTTGATGATGGCGATGTCGCCTGCCTTTGCTGAGCAGACACCAAGCGTGGTATTGGCAACCGAATATGTAACCGCCAAGCGTAACCATGTTACGCTTAAAGAATCTGCCCAAAAAGTGCTGATTATCAACCGTCAGCAGCTTGAAGACCAATTGGCAATCAGTGGCGACACATCGCAAGCATTGGCAAAATTAATCCCAGGTTACGCCCCCGCCAGCGAAAAACTTGGTACAGTAGGCGAGAGTTTTCGTGGCCGAGATGTGCTGTTTATGATCGATGGCGTACCGCAGTCAAATCCACTGCGTAACGGTAGCCGTGAGAGCCGCACCATTGATTTGTCGATGGTGGATCGCATCGAAGTGGTTTATGGTGCATCAGCAGAACAGGGCTTGGGTGCAACAGGCGGTATCGTGAATTTCATCACCAAATCCAACCGAGACGATGGTGTCCGCCAAGAAATTCGTGTATCAGCAAGCTCATCAGACCAGTTGACTGCAGCAGGTCTGGGCGGTGATGTGCGTTATCAAGCCAGCTATGGCAATGACAAAAGCGATGCCCTATTTGCCATCAAATATGCCAAAGAAGGCATGTATTATCAAGCCGATGGCCGCATGATGGGCATCTACGGTAACCAAGGCGATATCCAAGGTTCAGACAGCCTAGATGTGCTGGTCAAGGGCAGTCATCGTTTGGACGAAAATAAGACCGTCAGTGCTTCGGTGAATTATTATCACCTAGAAGGCACTCAAGATTATGTCAATGTGAAGGGCGATCGCACCACAGGCCATACCGACACAGCTCGCAAATACGATGCCGCCGTCGATGGTGAGCAGGGCAAAAACCCTTATAATGATGTCTTGACCATTAACGCTGCTTATGATGACGAAGATTTCTTTGGCACTCGTTTGTCGGCACAGGCATTTTATAATGATTTTACCGCACGCTATGGTGCCAACTATGCCAATAATTACCAAGATATTGCCATTTTGCCAGATGGTAAGTTACTTGACCAATCCCAAAACGAATCCACCAAAGCTGGCGTTAAGCTATCGCTGCATAAGGCTGATTTGTGGCAGGATAAGCTGGCTGTTACCGCAGGCGTGGACGCCATGCAAGATGATACCGCCCAAAACTTGATTCGCTATCATCGAGTATGGGCGCCCAAGATGACTTATCGCAATGTGTCGCCATTTGTGCAGGCTCGTGTTCGCTTGGCAGAGCGTCTTAATCTATCTGCTGGCTTGCGTTATGAAAACGGCGAGCTAAAAGTCGATGATTATCAAACGCTAGCAGGCTATACACGAGCGACTCGTTTTGGCCAAGAAAATCGCCGATGGACACCGACAGCGGTCGCAGGCGGCAAGGTAAAATTTGACGAGCTGCTGCCAAGCGTTGGCGTGGTCTATGATGTGACTGATAATACCCAAGTTTTTGCCAATTATGCCAAGGGTCTGGGTATGCCAGATGTTGGCGGTACTTTGCGTGCGATTAATGCCATTAACCGCAGCGTCAATGACATTAACCTTGAGCCAATTGTTACAGATAACGCCGAAGTTGGTGTACGCTTTGTCAATGATAAACTCACTTTAGATGCCAGCGTGTATCAGTCCAAATCGGACATGGGTTCAACCTTAGAATATGATACCGATGTCGAAGGCTATCGAGCCAAACGCCAAAAAACCGACATCAAAGGCGGTGAAATTGCCGTGCGATACCAAGCCACTGACAGCACCCAGCTAAGTGCCAGCTACGCTCACACCAAAGGCAAATATGACGCTTTGGGCAATGGCATCATGGTTGATATGCCAGCACGAAATATCAGCCCAGATAAGCTGAGTGTCGGCATCACGCACACGATGGCAGGCGATAAGCGTTTTGTGATGACGGCGACGCATCTGTTCTCAAAAAATTATCCAGCGGCAACCAACCCTGCCAAATTTGATGGCTACACTTTGGTGGATTTGTCATACAGACAGCCGCTTGGCAAAGGTCAATTGAGCTTGGGCGTCAATAACTTGCTAAATAAAGAATATCTGAATTATCTAACGACGGCGGTTTTGCCGACTTCGGACAGATTTTCAGGCGGTCGGGGTCGCAATTATACCATCGGCTACACTTATGCGTTTTGATGGCGGTTGTTGCTAACGATTGTTGCTAACGATAAGCCCTTTTTGTTTTGGACAAAAAGGGTTTTTGGTTGATGATAAAACGACACTTGGGTGATTTGATGGGGATTTTATGGATTGGCAAAGTGAGCTAAATGGCTCTTTGATATGGTTTGGGCAGACTTTGGCGTGGGTGTGTTTGCTGTTTGCAATCAGTCTGTTTGGTTTGGTGCGTTGGACAACTACAGGACAAAAATTTTGGGCAATCAGCAAACCTTGCTTGCAAGACACACGCCTGATTAAGGTCATTTTGATGGTGGTGCTACTGATTGCCTTTGTGCTTATCGAAGTGCGAATCAGCGTGCTGAACACCTTTTTTTATAACGGACTTTATACCGCATTGCAAGAGATGCAGCCAGCGGCATTTTGGTTTTTTGCTTTGATTAATGCCAGTTTGGTTGGTCTAAAAGTTATCCAAGAGATTATCGATATTCTCATTGGACAAGTGTTTGAAATTCGCTGGTTGGAAAAACTTAACCGAGTCTTATTGGATAAATGGCTTGATCACCAAAATTATTACCGCATCACGCACACCGATGCACCTGATAATATTGATCAGCGTATCGAACAAGACGCCACCGCCTTTATTACCGACACCCTTGAGATGGTGCGTGGCGTGCTAAATGCCATTTTGTCATCGATTGAGTTTACGCTGATTTTGTGGGGGCTGTCAGGCGTGTTGGTGCTGGCAGGTTTTGAGATTCCCAAAGGGGCGGTATTTTTGGTTTATGGATTTATTTTGGCGGCGACAGCAATCTCAGTATGGATTGGCAAGCCTTTGATTTGGCTAAACTTTGAAAAAGAACACCGCCACGGCGATTATCGCTACGCATTGGTACGCATTAAAGATCATGCTGAGAGCATCGCTTTTTATCAAGGCGAAAAGCGTGAACGGCTGACCTTGATGGCATGTTTTGATGCCATTATCCATAACCGCTGGGCTATCATCAAGCGTTCGCTTGGTTTGGGTGGCTTTAATACAGGCGTTACGCAGTTTGCGATGTTGATGCCGATTATGCTACAAGCACCCAGATTTTTTGCTGGGCAGATTAAGCTGGGCGATGTGCATCAGACAGTGCAGTCGTTTAATCGGCTGATGCGTGCTTTGTCGTTTTTTCGTTTGTTTTATGAAAGTTTTACCCTGTATCAAGCTCGGATCAATCGTTTGTATGAATTTTTGCATTCGCTTGCGTGTATCGAGCGGCAGCATAGCCAGCCTAAATCTTATCAAGCAGATTTGCCGACTCCAGCCAATGCCATGTTGGCGTTGCAGCAGTTTGGACTGACTGCGGTGGACGGCGGCTTGTTGTTTGAGCCTATCGATGTGTCGCTTGGACACGGAGAGCGGCTGCTCATTCAGGGTGAATCTGGCGTGGGCAAAAGCAGCTTGCTGCGAGCGATGGCGGGTATTTATCCGCTGCCGACTGTGGGAGCGATGATGCTTGATTTGGGCAAAAAAACCTGGTTTGTGCCGCAGCGTAGCTATGTTCCCCAAGGCAGCTTGCGTGATGTTATCTGTTATCCTGATATCCAAGCTGATGATGAAACGATTCGCCATTGGCTTGGTGTTTTGGGTATGCACAAACTGGCAAAGCGGCTTGATGAAGTGCGTCCGTGGCAAATGCAGCTGACACCAGGGCAGGTGCAGCGTATTGGTTTTGTGCGAGTATTGCTGGTGCGTCCTGATGTGCTATTTTTGGACGAAGCGACTTCAGCACTTGATGAAGCCAATGAACAGCTTGCTTATCGGTTGATTATTCAGCATTTGCCGCACAGCGTTGTGGTGAGTGTCGGCCATCGCAGCACTTTGCTTGAGTATCATACCAAGGTGCTGACAGTACAACGCCACAAGCAGATAAACAAAACCGCAGGCAATGAATAACAATAACAAGGCAGCAAAACATCCCATCACTGACCGCTTTGGCTTTGGCGAATTAATCGCTCAATTTCGCCTTTGTCTTTGATTTTTTTGACCGTTTGCCACAGTTGCTCTGCCTGTGGATAGCCTTTGGTGAGCATGCCAAGCCATTGTTTGTAGCGTCCGATGAGTCCATTTTGATTGTCCGTCTTGTCGGCTAAAAATTGCAATTGATAAGCACACAAATCCGCCCAGTCTAGCTGCCCTGTGCTGGCGATGAGTGCCGTCAAGTCAGGGCGTGTTACCGCACCACGGCCGAGCATCAGATGGGGCGTACCAGCTTGGCTGATGCAGCGGTCGGCATGGTCTTTGTTCCAGATTTCCCCATTGGCGATGATTGGCAAGCCCAATGCGGTAAAAGGGGCGATTTTTTCCCAATAGGCAGGCGGCTTATAGCCATCAACCTTAGTGCGAGCGTGGACGGTCAGCCAGTTGGCACCGCCATCACGCACCGCCATGCCGATGTCCTGCGATAGACTGGTGTCGGTGTAGCCTAGGCGGATTTTGGCAGAGACTGGCACATCGCTTGGTACGGCTTGCCGCACCGCTTGAATGATGCGATACAGCGTGTCTGGCTCTTCAAGCAGCACCGAGCCGCCTTTGTGGTTATTGACCGTCTTGGCAGGGCAGCCAAAATTCAAATCAATGGCTTTTGCCCCAAGTTTGGCAGCAGTGGCGGCACTTTGGCTCATCGTCTCAAGATTATTACCCAACAGCTGCACATGTACTGGCGTACCACTGGCAGTGCAGCCGCCGTGATGCAGCTCTGGGACGAATTTATAAAACACATGCTCAGGCAGCGGATAATGCGTCACACGGATAAACTCACTGACCGCCCAATCATAAGGTGCATCCAGCGTGGCAGCGATGTCGGTCAAAATCCGCCGCATCAAAGGGTCGGTCAAGCCTTCCATCGGTGCAAGCAGGCGAACAGGTTTGGCAAACAGATGAGCAAAGGGCATGGTGGTATTCATTTTTAAGGATTGGTTTTGGGGTTTGTTATTTGGTTTTTGGGTTTGTCAATTTATCATAAATTTTTAAATAACTTATAAATAAATTATTCAAATCAATAAGCATTAGCCGTAAATGAGTTTTTTGTGCTGCAGACTGTGCAAAAGCTCGCTGATGTGGTGAATGTCCAGCACCGTTTTGCCACGGGTACAGGCGACATACAGCAGGCGTAGCTCTTCTGGGGTGATTTTGACCGCCAAAGAATTGATGTCATACAAAAAATCATCGCTGATTTGCACACGATTCCACTCCAGCCCCTTAGATTTGTGTGCCGTTGAGACCACATAGTCGGCATGGTGTGGGTTACTTAGGCTGTTTAGGGCGTTAATGATGGTTGCTGTGCCGTGCTCTTCGATGAGCTTGACCCAAGTTTTTAGATCGCCGCCTTCGTCAGTTTCGCTAAATTCTTGGACTTCTGCCCAGTGGTTAAAATACGCCAATTCAGGAATACCATAGGCGGATTTACCATTTCTTAGGCTCTCTGCCCCCTGACAAAACCGCAAAATCCGCTGGCTGTCTGCTTGCAAAGCGACTTTATGCCCAAGTTTTAGCCCATCGAGCAGGTGGCTCATGGCGGTGGCGTTGGTGCGGCATAAGATGGCATCTTTGGCACCATGCACCAGACTTTTGTGCAAGGTTGAGTGGCAATTGGGATTGCCTTTGAGCGGAACGGTTTCTTGTAAGGCGGTCAAAAACACATTGGCGACATCAGCAATCGCTTCACCAAAACGAAAAGACTGCGTCAATAGCGTCTGCGGATAGGGCAGGCGTTTCATGGCGTTTAATGCCCCACGCCATTCATAAATCTGCTGATGAGCATCGCCGACATAGATGGTTTGTTTGTCTTGGCGAATTAACGCCCCCATCATCAAAGGGTCTGCGTCTTGGGCTTCGTCAAATAAGATAAAATCAGCAGGAATCACTGGATTTGTCAGTGTCCACAATTTTAGATAAATGTCGTGGCTGATGCCTGCTTGGTGGCGTGGGTCGATGGATTGTAGCCACCGCTGCTCAAAGGCAGGATACAGCGTCTGCTGAAGTGCTGCTGCGTCCGCTTCACTCATCCAGCTAGGGGCGGTGATGTGGCGTGGAGCAGGGTAGCTTGATGAAGTCTTACAAAAAGTGCCAATCGCTTCGCTGATGATGTTGGCAAGTTTGGCAGGCGTGAGTACCACAGGTTTTTTGATGCCGTCAATCAGTCGCTCGGTGCTGATGGCGGTGAGCTTTAGCTCATCGGCAAGGCGAGTGGGCGTGAGCCGTGGCAGGCTGATTTTGGCGGTGATATTGCGATTGACATGACGAAACGCCAAAGAATGAAAAGTCTGACAGCGGACATTGGTAGGAAATTTGCCCTGTGCTTCGGTAGCGATGGCTTTGTTAAATGCCAAATACAGCCCACGACCACGCAGGTTTTCGCTGATTAGGCTTAGGGTTGTGGTCTTGCCAGCACCAGCGTAGGCGACGATTTTAAACGATTGCCCTGTGCGTGCCATATCCAGTGCCGCCAGCTGCTCTTGGGTTGGCGTGGGGCGAGTGTGATTGGTGGGCGTGCGGTGAATTGCAGGGCTTTGGTAGTCGCTGGGCATTGTCGGTCGCTGATTTGACAAAAACACCATTATACCATAGCTTTGGCATAAGGGATTTGCTTTGTGCGGTATCGGTGCTTTGGTTTGGGCAGTTGGTATGACAAATTGGCATGATAAGCTGATTTAAATTAAATACAATTTAAATAAAATCAAGAACTTACCATGCCAATATCAAACTGGGCAGGCTTACAATTTACCGCCAAATGAGAAACGACTGCTGGGGTGCCACATATTGACAAACGCCACCGACACGCCTTGGGCTTTGGTGTGGCGTGCGTGCAGCAGTGCAGGCTCATACTCTTGCATTTGTAGGGCTTGACGCACTGGCTCAGGTGGCAGTTTGGCGTGGATTTGATAATCGCCATACTCCAGTGGCACATGGTCAATCAGATAATCGCTGGTATTGACTTGGTGAAAATCTTGACTGATAAACTCAGGGACGATTTGAGCATTGACCCAACGCTCTTCGTACTGAATCGGCAAATCATCGCCATAATGCACGATGCACACTCGGTACAGCTTGGCGTCGTCGCTCAGCACATTGTCAAAAAACAGCGTCGACAGCCACAGATTGTCCGCCAACGCCAACGCCTGTGCGTCCAGTGTCGTCATCGACAGCACCTTGGCATGATAGCTGCCATGATGCTCATTGATATCCTTGACGATGTTACGGATTTCGATGTGGGCGTTGTTGTATTTTTGTTGGGCGACATAAGTGCCTGAACCTTGGCGGCGTTCCAAAACTCGCTCCGCCTCCAGCTCTTTGACCGCACGATTGACCGTCATGCGTGAGACACCGAAGTCCTCGGCAAGGGTAACTTCAGCAGGAATGGCAGTGCCAGACTTCCAAGCTCCAGCGTGAATTTTGTCCAAAATGGCGTGCTTAATGCGTAGATAAGCAGGAATTTTATTCGGCATAAGTTGGCTTTTCGCTAAAAATTAATGGAAAATGATTGTCGCCATTGTAGCTAAATTTTATACAAAAATAAAGCAACTTATTGCAATATTTTATACATTTTGACAATTTTTTCATTGATTTTTCAAATACTTTGGCAAAATGTGCCGTTTTAGCAGCATTTACTTGGCAGTCATTTATTTTATTTGATTTTTTAATAGCTTTATCATTATTGGCAAATTATTATGATAAATCGGCTGTGGTATAATAACGCTTTAATTTATTAACAATTGTACACAAGTGTACACCAACTTAGCATACAAATCACATGACTCCATCAAAACCATCTCAAGATTCTGCCAATTATCTGTTTTTGGTCTTGCCCCGCTATGCGATTTTTTGGGTATGTATCGCCCTGATTCCGATTGCGTTTTTTTTTAAAATCTGGTGGCTGCTGGTTATCGCAACTTGCTTGACTTGCCTAGGAATTTATAACATCAATCAAAAACGCCATGCGATTTTACGCAATTATCCCATCAGCGGACACATTCGTTTTTTGTTTGAAAATTTCCGCCCAGAAGTGCGTCAGTATTTTATCGAAGGCGACCGTGAAGAAGTGCCGTTTTCACGCTTGCAGCGATCCATCGTCTATCAGAGAGCCAAAAATGTCAATAGCACCACCGCTTTTGGCAGTCTGAACGATTTGACTAAACCCGGCACGGATTGGTTTTTGCATTCAGGGCGTAGCCATAAAATTGACGATCACAATTTTCGTGTCAAAGTGGGCAATGAGCGTTGTTTGCAGCCTTATGATTTGTCGGTGTTTAATATCTCAGCGATGAGCTTTGGGGCGTTATCGGCGGCGGCGATTGAGTCCTTAAACAAAGGGGCGAAATTGGGCGGCTTTGCCCATGACACTGGCGAAGGCAGTATCAGCCCTTATCACCAAAAGCACGGCGGCGATTTGGTTTGGCAGCTGGGTACGGCATATTTTGGTTGCCGAGATGAGCACGGCAGATTTAACCCAGAGACCTTTAAGCAGCGTGCCAGCTTGCCGCAGGTGAAGATGATTGAGATTAAGCTGTCGCAAGGGGCAAAACCAGGCAAAGGCGGCGTACTACCAGCATCAAAAATCACCGAAGAGATTGCCACCACTCGAGACATTCCGATGGGTGTGGATTGTATCTCACCGCCAACGCACCCAGAGTTTAGTACACCAAAAGAGCTGGTGCAGTTTTGGCAACGCTTGCGTGAGCTGTCAGGCGGTAAGCCTGTGGGCTTTAAGCTGTGCATCGGTATGCCGTGGGAATTTATGGCGATTGTCAAGGCGATGATTGAAGAAGACAATTACCCTGATTTTATCGTGGTTGATGGTGCCGAAGGTGGCACTGGGGCAGCACCAGTTGAGTTTATGGATTCGGTGGGCATGCCGCTGGTCGATGCACTGATTTTTGTCCAAAATACTTTGGTCGGTGCAGGCATTCGTGACAAAATCAAGGTGGGCGTGAGCGGCAAGGTGATTTCTGGATTTGACATTGCTAAGCTGATGAGTCTGGGGGCTGACTGGTGTAACTCGGCACGGGGCTTTATGTTTGCGGTCGGCTGTATCCAATCACGCTCATGCCACACCAACAAATGCCCAACTGGGGTCGCCACTCAGGACCCTGCACGCCAAAAGGCACTTGATGTGCCTGATAAGTCAATGCGTGTGGCAAATTTCCACCAAAACACTCTAAAAGCCTTGGCGGAGATTGTCGGCTGTGCAGGATTGACTCACCCCACCGAGCTAAAGCCGCACCACATCGTGCGTCGTCAGCCAGACGGTTGGATTAAGCTGTTATCCGAGCATTACCAATTTATCGATTCAGGTTCGCTATTGACAGGCGATTGCGGTCGCCGTGTGCTTGATGATATGTGGAAACTTGCTGACCCCAACAGTTTTCAGGCGATGAGCATTGCTGATAAAATTGTCGATGCCGAAAACGAACGCAACCGCTTGCACGAATCGCATCATTAATCGGTATCAAATCAGTGCTTGATGTTTGATTAATGCTTGATTATATTGATATTTGAACTTAATCTAATGGCGGTTAGGTTTCACATGGAACATAACCGCCAAAATAAAAACCATCGCAACCCATATTTGGATTTGTTGCGATGGTTTTTTGTTCTTGTCTTTGGGTTTGATACAGGCGTTTTGGCAATTTGATATTTGCTGATACACGATACGCCAGCGTTGCAGATGTAGTTTTTTGCGATGATTTTTTAAGATTGTTTTTTTTAAGATGGTTTTGCGGTTTTTTTGTGACTACCTTTCCAAATGTTTAACGCACAGTTTGAGCATTGACCATAGGATTTGGTCTTTTTCGATAAATTCATTATAAATCGTATCTTCGCCCATGACGCTGTACTCGCCTTCGGTGGCGGTGTTGAGTTTGCCTTCGGCATCTGCTTGGTATAATGCCGCAAAATCGGCACTGTAATAAGCCGTTTCGATTTCTTGAATCAAGCTCAATGCTCGCTCCAGCTCTTGTTGGGCATCGGCTAGAGCGGACTTGGCAGACAGCCAATCACGGTACACCGATTGGATATGGTCAAGTTTGGCTTGCAAATTGTTTTCGCTCACGATAATGCTCCGTGGTTATTCATGAATTGATGGCAAATGCTCATCGGTGGGGTTTGGCTCGGTGTTTTTGACCAAAATCCGTGCCAATATCAGGCCAAATTCGAACAACAAACACATGGGAATGGCAAGCATCAGCATACTGGCTCCGTCAGGCGGCGTAACGATGGCAGCGATGGCAAAGCAGCCGACAATGATGTAGCGACGCTTATCGGCCAGACTTTGGACGCTCACCAATCGCATCATCACCAAAATCAGCGTTACCACAGGGATTTCAAACATCACCCCAAACACCAAAAACAGCTTAATCACAAAGCCAAGATAACTGTCAATGTCAGTCATCGGCAGCACATTATCAGGGGCAAACATCACAAAAAATTTCAGTGCAGGAACCAGCACCACAAAATAAGCAAACGCCACGCCAATATAAAACAGCACAATCGATGAAAGTAGCAGCGGTATGGCAGCTCGTTTTTCGTGCTTATACAGCCCCGGTGAGATAAAGCCCCAAATTTGTGCCAAAATAAACGGCACGGTTACAAACAAAGTGATAAAAAAAGTCAAACGAATGGGTGCCAAAAACCCCGATGCGACATCGGTGGCAATCAGGCTGGCTTCGTGCGGTAGTAGGGCGACCAGCGGATTTGAGATAAAATCGTACAGCTGCCGACTAAAGCCAACCAATGCCAAAAATACCAGCAATATCGCTATAAAAATGCGAATAAAGCGACTTCGCAATTCAATAAAATGCGACATCAAAGGCATATCATCGGTGGACAAATCTTGCTGGCTCATGGGTGATTCTGTGGTTGGGATAAAAGCGGATCGGCGGTGTAATTTGGCAAAAACGGTGCTTTTGGCAAGCGGCGACGGCGATCATAATCACCAAGCAAAAACCAATAATTGTTCATCGGTGCGGTGGTATTTTCGACACTGACCGCCGCAGGATTATTTGTTGATGAATGATCTGCCGCTGCATTGATTTGTTGCCAAGTGGCGGCAGTTTGGTGGTCAATGTGCTGTTTGCTGCGATTGAGTGACTGCTGCAAAGCGTCCATTTGTGCTTTCATTTGCTGTTCAGATTGGCGAATTTGCTCCAGCTCTTTTTTGAGCATCTCTTGGGTTTCAAGCAGTTGCAATTCGCTAGAAATCTCGTTTTGTAGCCGCTGGCTGGCACGGCGAAAAGTACCATACCACCGCCCCACCGTGCGTGCGGCAATGGGCAGTTTTTCAGGGCCTAGCACAACCAGTGCGATGATGCCAAACAGCGTCAGCTCAAAAAAACCAAGATTACCAATCATAAGTCAGTCGGTTTGTTCTCGCTGGGTTTTTCGGCTTTGATTTCTTCGGCGATGACGGTTTTTGGTGCGTTGTCAATCTTTGGTTTGTCGTCTTCATTGACGGCGTCTTTAAAGCCTTTGACCGCCGCTCCAAGATCTTTGCCAGCGTTTTTAAGTTTGCTTGTACCAAAAACGACAACAACAATCACCAACAAAATCAGCCAATGTGTGATGGATAATGAACCCATAGTTTGCCCCTTATGTGTTTATCAATGATAAATAAAACAGTTATCTAAATTTATCAAAAATGCTTATTAGCCTTTCGCTTGTTAAAATGCCCAATTGTCAATCTGTATTTAATAGATTATCAATCTTTGATAATCGATAAACCGTGTCAAAACCGTGTGATTTATTGGCTGCGGCTGTTTTTTTCGTCAATGCCCGACACACCAAAACGGCGAGCCAGCTCATTAATCACATCTTTTGATGACAGTCCCAATGCCGACAGTGCCACCATCTGATGAAACCAAGTGTCTGCCACTTCATAAACCAAATCGTGTGCCATCTCATCGACATTTGTTCCTGCGTTTTTGGCACGCTCCAGCTCTTTGGCGGCGATGACGCTTTCGATGGCTTCTTCGCCGACTTTTTCTAGGATTTTGTTCAGTCCTTTGTGGTATAAGCTGGCGACATACGAGCTTTCTTTGTCTGCTTGTTTGCGTTGCTCCAAGATGGCATCAAGTTCGGTTAGCACATCAAGGCTGTCTGCGATCGCCACGCTTGGTGTGTGCGGATTTGGCTGGTCTGATTTGCTGTCTTTGCCATAAATCTCATCAGGGTCTTTGATGACATCGCTGATGATTTGCCAGTTGCCCGCCTTGTCCAATCGCTGAAAAAAGCACGACTGCCGCCCTGTATGGCAAGCGATGCCGCCGATTTGGGTGATGGATAAGATGATGACATCATTGTCGCAATCGGTGTAGATATCGTGGACAATCTGGGTGTGTCCTGAGCTTTCGCCTTTGTGCCACAGCTTGCCCCGTGAGCGTGAAAAATACACCGCCGTGCCAGTCTCAAAGGTCAGCTGCAGGGCTTGTTTATTTTGCCAAGCGACCATCATCACCTGTCCTGTGCTGCGGTCTTGGGCGATGGCAGGAATCAAGCCATTGTCATTAAATTTTAGGGTGTCAAGCCAGCTTGTCATGTGCTTTTAGCTCTTGTTGGATTGATGATGTGTCAAGATAAATTGACAAATCGGCGACCATCAATAATCAAGCCAGCCACCAAAGTGATTATCTTGCCAATACTTAAAAATGCATTCAAACATTGGTATTGTACCGCTTGCGATGCTGTAAGTAAAGAAACAATCTCATCAAAGGTATAATAAGCTTGTTTTTGGCCAAATTATCCACTATAATATGGCTCCCACCTTCCGTCAGCATCAGCGATGCTAGGCAAAAAGGTTTTGTCGTTGGGCAACCAACTTAATCTAAGAGGCTACTATGAAACTAAAAACCAAACGTGGTGCGGCTAAGCGTTTCAAAAAAACCGCAAACGGCTTTAAGCGTAAGCAAGCATTTAAGCGTCACATTTTGACCAAAAAATCTCCAAAGCGTATCCGTCAACTTCGTGGTTGCGTTATGGTTCACGCATCTGACGTGGCATCTATCCGTCGTATGTGCCCATACATCTAATCAACTTTTCGGATATTTTAGGAGAATAAAATGGCTCGTGTAAAACGTGGTGTACAAGCAAATCGCCGTCATAAAAAAGTTCTAGCTCGTGCAAAAGGCTACTATGGTGCACGCTCTCGTGTGTATCGTGTAGCAGTACAAGCTGTTATGAAAGCTGGTCAATACGCATATCGTGACCGCCGTAACAAAAAGCGTTCTTTCCGCCGTCTGTGGATTGCTCGTATCAATGCTGGTGCTCGCCTAAATGGCCTAAGCTACAGCCGTCTGATCAATGGTCTGAAAAAGGCAAACATTGAGATTGACCGCCGTATCCTAGCTGACATTGCGATGCATGACGCTGCTGCTTTCACTGCAATCGCAGAAAAAGCAAAAGCTGCTTTGGCATAATTGCTTGTCAATACATACAAGGCCCTGCTCTTTGAGTGGGGTTTTTGTATATCATGGGCGGATATGCTGATGATAGACAGCCGATGATGAATCAATTGATAACACAACTTGATAATTAATTGTTGATAAACTGATAAATTAATCAGCCAAACTGGTCAAATCTTGACTATTTTTGCCAAAGCATTTGAAAAGATTTGCAAAAATTTTTCAATTCTTTAAAATAAATTACAAAGGATAAAAGCACCAAAGTTGTGCTTTTGCGTATTTTTGCCAATAAATGTAAAGATGATACTATGATACAGCCAGATTTTACTTCTCTACCTGTACTGGATAAGCCGCTTGAGCAAATCAGCCAAGATGAACTGACGGCTTTTGGTGATGCGGCAAGTGCCTTGATTGATCAGATGAGCGATGAGCGTGATTTGCAGCAGCTGCGTGTGAATCTCACCGGCAAAAAATCCGCCCTGACCGCACTGTCCAAGCAAATGGGTACGCTTGATGCCGAGCTAAAAAAACAATACGGTGCGTATTTGCACACGCTGCGTACTCGCTTGGGCGAAGCGTTGGATAATAAGAGTGAGCAGCTTGCCAAGGCGGCACTTGACGCCAAACTTGCCAGCGAACAAATTGACATCAGCCTACCTGCTCGTGGCATCGCCAAGGGTGGATTGCACCCGATTACCCAGACCACCGAACGCATGAAGCAGTTTTTTGTGCAGGCGGGTTTTAGCGTGGCGACAGGACCTGAAGTTGAGAGCGATTATTATAATTTTGAAGCACTCAATATCCCAAGCCACCACCCAGCTCGAGCGATGCACGACACTTTTTATTTTGATGCTCATTATCTGCTGCGGACGCACACATCAGGCGTGCAGATTCGCACCATGCAAGATAGCCAGCCACCGATTCGCATCATCTGCCCGGGCCGTGTGTACCGCTGCGACAGCGACCAGACGCACTCGCCAATGTTTCACCAGATGGAAGGCTTGATGATTAGCAAATCAAGCAATTTTGCCGAATTAAAAGGCTTGATTCATGAGTTTTTGAATGCGTTTTTTGGCAAACAAATGACCGTGCGTTTTCGCCCATCGTTTTTCCCATTTACCGAACCTTCGGCGGAAGTGGATATCTTATCCGACAGCGGCAAATGGCTAGAAGTGCTGGGCTGCGGTATGGTACACCCACAAGTACTAAAAAACTGCGGCATTGACCCTGACGAGTACACTGGCTTTGCTTTTGGTTTGGGGATTGAACGCTTTGCCATGCTGTATTATGGCATCGATGATTTACGCCTATTTTTCCAAAATGATTTACGCTTTTTAAGACAATTTGGTTAATTTATCTTTGTCAAACAATTAAACATATTTCATCAATTTGAATCGAGATTACAATGAAAATTAGTGAACAATGGCTAAGACAATGGGCAAACCCAAGCGTGGATAGCGACACCTTGGGCGAGCAGCTGACGATGGCAGGGCTTGAGCTGGACGGCGTGGAGACGGTAGCACCGCCATTTGGTGGCGTGGTGGTGGGGCAAGTGCTTGCCTGCGAGCAGCACCCTGATGCCGACCGCCTGCGTGTGACCAAAGTGGACATCGGCACAGGCGAGCAATTACAAATCGTCTGCGGTGCACCCAATGTGCGTGTCGGCCTAAAAGTGGTGGTGGCGACCATCGGTGCGGTGCTGCCCAGCGATGACGATAAAGGCTTTAAGATTAAAAAGGGTAAACTGCGTGGTGTCGAATCCCAAGGTATGCTCTGCGGTGCGTCCGAGCTTGGCTTAGAAGATAAAATCGATGGTCTGATGGAGCTGGCTGCTGATGCACCGATTGGTGTTGATGTGCGTGAGTATCTGAATCTGGACGCCAAAATTTTTGAAATTGCCATCACGCCAAACCGTGGCGATTGCCTAAGTGTCAAAGGCTTGGCTCGTGAGATTGCGGCAATTAACCAAATACCGCTAAATGCCGTGGCGATTGACCGCCCCAACCCAAGCACCAATTACGCCCCAAATATCCAAGTGGCAGCAGTAGCCGCTTGCCCACGCTATTTGGCACAGCGAATCGATGGCATTGATCGCACTTGTCCGACGCCAGCTTGGATCGCTGATGCATTGACAGCGTCAGGGGTGCGTGTGCATAATTTTTTGGTCGATGTGACCAATTATGTTTTGCTAGAATTGGGTCAGCCGCTGCATGCCTTTGATGCCGATAAAATTGTCGGTGATATTTGTGTACGCTTGGCAAATGCTGGCGAGAGCGTCGAATTATTAAACGAGCAAACCATTACCTTAACTGGCGATGAGCTGGTGATTGCCGATGATGTCGGTGTGCTGGCATTGGCAGGGATTATGGGTGGCTTGCGTTCAGCGGTAACGGACAATACCACCAGCATCGTGCTAGAAAGCGCTCATTTTAATCGGTTGAGCATCGCTGGGCGAGCGCGCCGTTTTGGTCTGCATACCGATGCGTCGCAGCGTTTTGAGCGTGGGGTGGATTTTGAGTTGCCACAGGCAGCCCTAGACCGTGCCACCAGCTTGATTACCACCGTGGCAGGCGGTCAAGCCAGCACCATCGCTTGTGTCGAAAGTTTGGACAATTTGCCCAAGCGTTGTGCCATCAGCGTTCCTGTGACAAAGGTCAATAAACTTTTGGGTACAGACATTAAAGCTGACGAGATGGTCGCCATCTTAAATCGCCTTGAGATTGTCAGCACTTGCCAAGATGGTGTTTTGACTTGTCAGCCGCCAAGCCATCGCTTTGATATTGCCATCGCTGAAGACATCATCGAAGAAGTCGCACGCATTTATGGCTATGCCAACATTTCGCCAGCCTTGCCAGAGTTTGCGGTGGATATGCGTTATGACGATACTGCCGATTTGATTCATCAGTTCAAGCTGCACCTAGCGGACGCAGGCTATCATGAAGCGGTGAGTTTTAGCTTTAGCGATGCCAAGGTTGAAGCGTTGTTTGATGATGCTAGCCTAGGCGAGACTTTGCCGCTTGCCAACCCAATTTCTAGCGATTTGGCGGTCATGCGGCGTACGCTGATGTCAAGCCTATTGCCAGTGGTGAGCTACAATCTAAACCGCCAACAAACCAGAGTGCGTTTGTTTGAAACAGGTTTGAGCTTTGTGGGGGCAGATGTTGCCAATTTGGTACAGACGCCAAGCCTTGCCATCGTGGCGACAGGCGACATCACGCACGAACAAAGCCACGCCACTCGTGCGATGGATTTTTATGATCTGAAGCGTGATATTGAGAGCTTATTACCAAGTACGCTGGACAAGGCGTCGGTGCAGTATGAGCGTGCCGCACTTGCGTTTTTGCACCCCGGGCAAAGTGCGTATCTGCTCGTTGATGGCGAGCGTCTGGGCTGGTTTGGTCAGTTGCACCCAAGCGTTGCCAAGGCTTTGGATTTGCCGACAGTGTGGGTGGCTCAGTTGAATTTGGACGCTTTGGTTGCCCTTGGTCGCCATCAAGTGCGTATCACCACGCCAAGCAAATTCCCATCGGTTCGCCGTGATTTGGCGGTGCTGGTCGATATCGATGTTACTTGGCAGACGCTGGCTGGCGAGATTTATACGCAGGCGGGCAAATATCTGCAAGATTTGTGGCTGTTTGATGTTTATGCTGGTGAGCATCTGCCGGCGGGCAAAAAATCTTTGGCATTTGCCATGGTGTTCCAAGACCATCACGCCACGCTTGAAGATGAGCAAATCAAAGCCGCTGTTGATAAGGTGATTGCCAAATTGGCACAAAATCACGGTGCAACTTTGCGTGATTGATGCTTTGCGTGTCTGACGCTTTGCCAAATTACCCAATCATCGCTTGCGGTGTTTGATGGCTTGACAATGGGCTGCCTGTGATGCTGGCGGCTCATTGTTAATGTGCAATGGCTAAAAAATTAATTTGCATTAATAAGTCATCAAGTGTAAAATTATCAAATGCAAATAAATTAATTATTTCATCAACTTATTGATAAATAAGGATAAATCATGAGTGCATTAACCAAGGCGGACATGGTGGATCAGCTGACGATTCGCTTGCGATTGACACGCCAGCAGGCCAGAAAGCTGGTCGATGGTTTTTTTGATGAAATTAGCCAAAGCCTGAGCGAAGGCAAAGAAGTCAAGCTGTCTGGCTTTGGCAATTTTGAGCTTAAAGACAAAAAATCTCGCCCCGGCCGTAACCCAAAGACTGGCGAAAGCGTCCCTGTGCAGGCTCGCCGTGTGGTTACTTTTAAGGCAGGGCAAAAGCTGCGTGGCTGGATTGACAGCCGCCAAGGTGATTGAGATTTTTTGTGATTGTTTATTATTGGTAATTTTATTAAAAGATACTTGAAAATCAAAGGACTTTTTGATAAAATTTAGACTTTATGTTCCCACTTAAGTTGGCTAATAACACAGAAAAACATGGTGCGACATGCTGAAGTTGGTTGGTGATGGCGTGGCTATGTTCCACTGTTAAGCTTGATTTGGCAGTGCTTATTGGTGCTTAGGTTTATTGGATAAGAGATGAATTATGCGTAAAGACATTCACCCAGATTACCGTGAAGTATTGTTCCATGACACCAATGCTGATGTGTACTTTTTGACTCGTTCAACCGTTACTACCAAGACAACTCGTGAGTACGAAGGTCAAGAATACCCATACTTCCCATTGGATATTTCTAGTGCATCACACCCATTTTATACTGGCGAACAACGCAAAACCGCCAACGAAGGTCGTGTGGCGAGCTTCAACAAGCGTTTTGGTGCATTCGCAAACCGTGGCAAAAAATAATTTTTATTCTTTGTCAAAAGTCGCTCCATATTGGGGCGATTTTTTTTTATTTTTTAATTTGGCATAAAGTCAATCGGTTGTGGCAATTGTGATGATTGCGGCAAGTGTGGTCAATTTGGAAAATTGTGGACGATTTGGGCAATTGACAACCAAAAAATTGTAACAATTTTCTTGATTTACTGTGTAAATGATGACGAAAAAACAGAAATCTGCTAGACTAATGTTGCTTGCCAGTGTTTGACAGCTGGGCGTGTTTTTATAGTTTTTTTTGACAATTTTTTGATTGGATTTTGATAAGTTGGCATCGGTATTGCCAGATGCTTTTGGGACATTTTGGGGTAATTATGCAGTGGAATGGTCTGTGGTTGATTTTGGCGTTGTTGGTTGTTTTGGTGGGTGTGCTGATGGTGGCACGCAGCCTTCGCCGTGCCAATACGGTGCTGGACGCCGATGAGCTTGGGGTGAAGACCAAATACGGCTTGCCCATCATTCCACGAGAAGACAGACAGCTGCCAGAGCGTGATGTCCATGAAGAGCCGCAAGATGACGAGTTTGTCCTGCCTACCCAAGCAGCCAGCACTGAGCCAGTCCATCAAGAGCCTGCCCAAGCCGATGGCTATCACCACGACAATCATCACACCAGCCACCACACCAGCCATCAAGCCGCTGCTGACAATCGCCAAGCCGATGACGCTTGGGCCAGTGAGCATGACGACACCACCAAATATCAGCTGTCGGCGGCAGATATGAAATTTGAGCAAAACTCACCAATCCTAGACCGCCATCTGGACGAGCGTCAGCAGTTTAACCATGACAATGACGCCTTGGCACACGCCAAAGAAATCATCACCATCGTTATCATGCCGCAAGGTTCGTTTGCAGGATTGGCTGGCAAAAAGGTGCTGGAGATTGTCCGCACTTATGGCATGAAATATGGGGCGATGAATCTGTTTTATCGCCACGAAAACGAGGACGGCACGGGCGATTTGTGGTTTTGTATGGCAGGTATGGAGCATAGGGGCGTGCGAGGATTTGATCTAAACACGCTGCCTGAAGAGCAGTTTTTGGGATTGGTACTGTTTTTGACGCTGCCGCAGCAGCACGCCTTGCGTGGCTTTGATAGCATGGTGTCGGTGGCAAATATGCTTGCCCAAGATTTATCCGCCGATTTGCTTGATGAGAATAACAATTTGCTTGATGATGCTTATTTTGCCAAGTTGCGTTCGGTGATTGCTGACAATTACGGCAATTAGTTTTAATTAAAAATCTGATTATCTCAATATACTTATCGAAAATTTAACCATTTGGGCTTGATGTCCAAAATTGATAATAAAAAAAAGATGGCAACCAAGCCATCTTTTTTTATTTTTATGCCAAACCTAGGGCGTGAGCGGCTGACAATGCGGACAATACACACTGGCACGCCCAGCGATTTTGACATTTTCAAGTATCGTGCCGCACATGGTGCAGCTTTGACCATCACGCCCATAGACCAAGAGCGTCTGCTGAAAATAGCCAGTTTTGCCTTCGCCGACGGTGAAATCCTTTAGGCTTGAGCCGCCTTGCTCGATGGCACGGTGTAGGATTTGTTTGATATTATCAATCAGCAGCGACAACTGATCATCATCAAGCCGACACGCTGGCGTCAAAGGGTGAATCTTTGACAAAAACAAACTCTCGGCGGCATAGATATTGCCGACACCGACCACGATAGCCTGTTCCATGATGAGTGCCTTGATGGGTTTGGCGATGGGTTTTTTGTGCTTTTCGCCTGTGCGGTGAATGATGCGTCTTAGGTAATTTAGGTCAAACTTATTGCCAAGCGGCTCAGGGCCGAGTTTTTCCAAAAAGCGTTCGGCAGTGTCAAGCGTGCCGATATAGTCGTCATTGACCACCCACAGCATCATGCCAAAGCGTCTGGGGTCGTGATAGTGCAGGGTGATACTATCTAAGCTGTCGCCATTATTCAAACTGCCGTTATCGCCATCATCACCAAAGTCAATCAACACATGATCGTGCTTTTTAGGTGGTTCATCGATATGCTGCTGCAAACTGCCCGACATGCCCAGATGAATTAGCAGCGTTTTTTGGCGATTGTCCTTGGCGTGATAAAAATCAAGCAGCAGGTATTTGGCACGCCGATGTATCGCCGTCAGACGAAAGCCGACCAAGCTGGGCAAATCGCTTGGAATCTCGTAGCGTAGCTTTGGGTAGCGGATTTGTACTTGTCGGACAGTCTTACCAATAAGCGGCGTTAGGCTGGCTTTGGTCGTCTCAACTTCAGGTAACTCTGGCATAATGCACCTAGGCTGTGGCTCGGCGAGCGTGCAGTACGCCGGGCTGTTGTTCGATTTTATTGAGCAGGCGTGATAAATGCGAAATGCCTGCCACTTCCACATAAAACTTCATATGGCTAATTGCACCGTCATTGCTCACCGTCTCGGCACGGTGAATATTGACCTTCTCACGGTCGATGACATGCACCAAATCACGCAGCAGCCCATTGGCATTTTGGGCTTCGACATGGATAACCACGGGCTGATAGCGGCCAAAACTTTCCTGCCAGCGTGCGATTACCGAGCGGTCTGGCTCACGCTCTACCAAACGTAGATATTCAGGGCAGCCTTGGTTGTGGATACTGACACCGCTTGATAGGGTGATAAAGCCAGCGATTGGCTCGCCATGCACAGGATTGCAGCATTTGGCAAGGTGCAGCTCGACATTGTCAAAGCCTTCAAGCTCGATTTTGTATTTGTTGGTGCGTACCGGGGTTTTGATGTCAATGGCAGACTCATCGGCAGGCGGTGCGGTCAGCTCCAGTTTTTGGGCGACTAGGTTGCTGATTTGGGTAACGCTGACATCGCCGATGACCAAGGCGACATACAAATCGTCTTCGGATTTGACATTAAGCTCACCAAAATACTCTGCCAAATTGACCTGATTGGGCAAGATGGACAAGCGGTCAAATTCACGCAAGAGCAGACCTTTGCCAGTTTCGATATTTTTATCACGGTCTTGCTTATTAAACCATTGGCGTAGCTTGGATTTGGCTCGATTGGTGTGGATATAGCCAAGCGATGCCATCAGCCAATCACGGTTGGGTTCTCGGCTGGATTTGGTGATAATCTCAATCTGATCGCCTGTTTTGGGCTGGTGCGTCAGCGGCACATAGCGGCCATTGACACGCGCACCTTGGGCTCGGTTGCCGACTTCGGTATGCACATAATAGGCAAAATCCAGCACCGTTGCCCCTTTGGGCAGCTCGGTAATATCGCCATCACGGCTAAAGACATAGATGCGTTCGGCATTGTCAATGTCAAGCTCGGTGTCGTCTTCGATGTCGGTTTTGTCGTTGGCAAGCAGTTGTCTGAGTGAGCTGATTTTTTGGGTCAGATAGTCGTCTTTTTTGGCTTTTAGACCTTCTTTGTAGCTGACATGTGAGCATTTGCCCAGCTCTGCTTCAAAGTGCATATCAAAGGTGCGAATTTGCACTTCTAAGGTGCGATTTTCGGCGATGACAGCGGTATGTAATGACTTATAGCCATTGGGCTTGGGGTTGGTGATGTAGTCGTCAAATTGCTCAGGAATATGCCGCCACAAGCCATGCACGATGCCTAGCGTGTAGTAGCACTCGGCGTTGCTATTGACCAGCACTCGCAAGGCACGAATGTCGTACAGCTGATCAAAGGACAGATTTTTGGATTTCATCTTACGCCAGATGGAGTAGATGTGCTTGACTCGCCCAGAGACTTCGCCTTCGATGCCAGCGCGCTTCAGCTCTTCGCCCAGTTTGGCCTGTACCAGCTGAATGTACGCTTCTCGTTCGCTGCGTTTTTCGGCAAGCAAGGCGGCGATTTTTTTGTATTCATCAGGGGCAAGATAGCGAAACGCCAAATCTTCCAATTCCCATTTTAGCTGGGCGATGGACAAGCGGTGTGCCAGCGGTGCATAAATTGCCATCACTTCTCGTGCGACTCGCTGTTGGCGGTCAGGTGGCGAAAATGACAGCTCACGCATGGCAAAGGTTCGCTCGGCAAGTTTAATCAGCACGGCACGCACATCGTTGGTGGTGCTGATGAGCATGCTATAAATGTTGGACAATTGATCACGCTGATTGGACTCAAAAAAATCTTCCAATCGCTGATTGTTCTCGATGCTCTCGGATAATTTACCCATTGCCAGAGTGTCTAGTACTAAGTGGGCAATGTCTTCACCAAAGTTGGTTTTGATGGTGTCGATACTCACCAGCTCACGGCGTGCGGTGCGATACAGCATGGCGGCAGCAAGGGCGTTCTCATCTTGGAACAGATAAGCCAAAATATCTGCCATGCCGATGCCAGTGATATACGCCCCTGAGCGAGTTACATGCGGCTTATTGACTTGGATTTGGACAAATTGGCAAGCCTGCCGCAAGATGGGCAAATCCGTCTTACCGATGCGAGCGGCGACGCTGGCAATCCAAGTATCCACATCAATGTCTGAAACATCTAGCTCGCTGGGCGTGGTCGTGCTGTCGGTGTGGTCAAGCGTGCTGCTTAGCTTGTGATTGGTAAGCTGTGCTCGAAAATCAGGGTGTAACTGCTTGGCGACTAGGCTGGCTGCCATTGTTGCACTATCCATGCTGCTGCTGTTGCCGCCCAATAGGGGCAGGCTATCACGAATCTGTACCACGGCAAATCCTTGTATCTTTTCAAAAAATGTTCACAAACGCTAAAAGATTGCAAACTTGACAAAATCTATTGCTATTTTGGTATTATGGCACCTTGTGGGCAAATTTTAAAGCAAAAAAGCGTAAATTTTACTTACCAAAATCTGTCTTATCGCTTGCAGGCGTGTTTGTTTATTTTAAATGAAAACAAAATGCGTTTTTTGTCATGATTTGTGTTATAATGACCGTTCTGTGAATTGTTCACACTCGCTATTTGATGACATCGCCGCCGATAGGAAACAGATTTTTGTCTGTTTGTCCAGTTTTTATCAATTTTATCCGATGACCAAATCTCACTTAAGCACGGTTTATGTGCTTTAAGCGGATTTTTCCCAGTCTATCTGATAGTTTATCTTAATAATACTGTTGCGATGATTTTGGCTTGCCAATCCGAAAATGATGACGGATAAAGTCTGTGCCGATGCCTTGGCATCTGGCGTAAAAGTAAGCAACAGCGACCAACTTGCCACCAGTTCAAAATGCAATTTAGCAGACCAAAGCGACAGCTTGGGTGGTCTGTGCTGCTTTTTTGTAGCAAAAATTGACTCATCAGTGGGGCATTAAAACGATTGAGAAAATTATGACAGATATGATTGATGCAGCAGCCAGCCAAAGCCAGAGCGATGATGGCGAATTTGTTGTGCAATTTGGCGATTTGGGACTGAACAAACCGCTGCTAAAAGCACTGATTAAAAGCGGTTACACCACTCCAACACCCATTCAAGCGGCGGCAATCCCCCATGCACTAAACGGCCGAGATTTGCTATTGTCAGCACAGACAGGCTCAGGCAAGACGGCGGCGTTTGTGCTACCGATTTTGGACAAAATGAGCCGCAAGCCTAAGCTTGAAAAGCACATTCATGCACTGATTTTGACTCCGACACGAGAGCTGGCACTGCAAGTACAAGACAGCGTCCGCCGTTATGGTGATGGCATGCGTAATATGTTTAGCGTGCCTTTGGTGGGCGGTGCGCCTTATGGCGGTCAGCTGCGCGCCCTAAAAAAAGGCGTGCAGGTGGTGATTGCCACACCGGGGCGACTGATTGACCATATGCGAGCAGGTCGTGTGGATTTGTCTGGGCTTGAGATGCTGATTTTGGACGAAGCCGATCGCATGCTGGATATGGGCTTTGCTGATGATATTCAAGAAATTTTACAAAACACGCCAAGCACTCGCCAGACGGTGATGTCGTCAGCGACTTGGGATGGTGCAGTGGGTAAAATTGCCGAAAGTTTCACCACCAATCCTGAAAAAATCGCTATCAAGGTAGAGTCGGCACACATTGACGAGAGTGTGTATTTTTGCGATGATTTTCACCACAAAAATAAAATCTTGCAAGAATTGCTAAACAATCCTGAGATTAAGCAGGCGGTGATTTTTGCGGCAACCAAATTATCCACCGAAAAACTGGCAAATCAGCTGGTCGAAGCAGGCTACAAGGCGCGCTATTTGCATGGCGATTTGCCACAGGGTAAGCGAAACCGCATCGTTGCCGACATGAAAGCTGGCAAATGCGACTTGCTGATTGCCACCGATGTGGCAGCACGAGGCATTGATATTTCTGCCATCAGTCATGTGATTAATTACGATTTGCCCCGCCAAGTTGAGGATTATGTGCATCGCATCGGTCGCTGCGGCCGGGCAGGACGCACAGGCGTGGCGGTGAATTTGTGCAGCATCGAGGACAACCGCCAATTGGATCAAATCAATCGCTACCTTAAGCGACAAATGACGGTGGCAAGCATCGAAGGCATGGAGCCGACTCGCAATTTTGGTTTTGAGCCAAAAGAGCGTCGTGGTCGTGGCAAAGGGCGTGGTCGCAATGACAACCGCCGCAGTTTTGGGCGTGGTGAGCGTCAATTTGGTCGTGAGCGTGGCGATGCTCGCACAGATGGCCGTTTTGATGGTCGTGACAGCCGTGAAAACCATGACAGCCGTGAAAGCCGCTTTACTCGTGAGCGTACTGATAGCCGTGGTAGTCGTTTTGAGCAGTCAGCCGACAGACGCTTTGGCAACAAAGACCGTCAAGGCGAACGCCAAGGCGATGGCACACGCAGCCAGCGTGATTTTTATCAAGCCGACAGTCGTGAAAGTCGTGGCAATTATGACAGTCGTGATGGTCGTGAAAGCCGTGGCAATTATGAAAACCGTGAAAAGCGTTTTGGCAAAGCTGCCAAGCCTGCCAAATTCACCGCCAAGGCTGAGTTTGACCGCCCAAAGCGTGGCAAATTTGCGGACAATAAATTTGCAGATAACAAAACCCAAGGCAATCCCAAGCGTTTTGACAAATCCGCTGGCAAACCACGCCCAAAGGTTATCGAAGAAGTGTTTTTTGCCAAGCGTCAGGACAAAAAAGCCAAGCGTAAATTTGGCGATTTGTAAATTTGACAATCTTGGCAGCTTTTGCCCATTTGGGTAAATTGATGACAATAATAACCCCCAATGCTTAGGCGTTGGGGGGGTGTTTATTTGTATCATAAAACTTTAGATGTTGATTAAAATTATTAATCAAAACAACCAAGCGGTCAATGATAAAAGGTTGCAAAATTTGACAATTGACCGCCAAAATCCGATTTGATTTTTGATATATTTTTAATATGATATGTTAATCTTTAAAATTACCAGTTAGGCACGCTCAAATCTGGCGATACTCTCAACATGCCCTGTGTGACTAAACATATCCATCACCCCAGCGTGCGTCAAGCGATAGCCAGCATCGATGAGTGCTTTGGTATCACGAGCCAGCGTGGCAGGGTTGCACGAGACATAGACGATGCGTTTGGCGTTAAATTTTGGCAGATACGCCATCACTTCCCACGCACCTGAGCGGGGCGGATCAATCAGCAGGGCATCAAAGCGGTTTTCGCCTGTCGCCCACGGCTGATGGCTAAAATCTTGGGTCAAATCTTGAGCGTAAAACTCGGCATGATGAATGCCATTGGCATGGGCGTTCATTTTGGCTCGTTCGGTCATCTCGCTTGAGCCTTCGACACCAACCACAAAGCCAGTTTCGCCCACTTTTCTTGCCAAAGCTAGGCTAAAATTGCCCAAACCGCAGAACAAATCCAGCACACGCTCGCCAGCTTGCAAATCCAGCAATTGACAAGCCAAATCCATCATTTTTTGATTGACGGACAAATTGACCTGCGTAAAATCCAGTGGCGAAAATTCATAAGTCAAATCAAAATTTGGCAAATGATAAAACAGTCCGCCAGTCGGTGGCACGGTCAATGAGCTGGCACGAGCGTTGTCGGTGTCAATGCGATGCACGCTGTCTGAGCCTTTGGGCTGCAAAAACAGCTGCCAATCACGCTCATCAAAAAACTGGCGTAATTTGTCCATATCAGCGTCCGACAGCTCGCTTAGGTGGCGGATAATCACAGCGACCGATTTTTGGCTGTCGGCGATGTGTGGCAAAGTCTCGCCCATCGCCACTTCCAGCTGGGCGATGGCGTCTTTGGCATCTAGGCTGGTGATGAGTGCTTTGAGATTTTCAATTTCAAAGCCGATGCGTTTATCCAAAATATGACATTCGTCCAACGCCGCCAAAAAATTACTGGCACGCTCACGAAAGCCAACCAATGCCGTTTGTTTTTTGGCGACATAACGCACACCCATGCGTGCCTTGGTGCGATAGCCCAAGCGATCACCCACCAAAGGCGGCAACCAATGCTCAGGCTGTACGCCAGCTTGGTGCGTCAATAGCTCAGATAATACCGACTGCTTAAAGGCAATCTGCCCATCAGCGTCCCAATGCTGCAAGCTGCAACCGCCACAGACGCCAAAATGCGGACATGGCGGCGTTTGGCGTTCTGGGTGCGGATTGGCGATGATGGCTTGGGCATCGCCTTCTTCAAAGGTTTTTTTGCTGTTGGTGAGCTTGACCGACACCGTCTCATTGGGCAAAGCAAAGCTGATAAAGACTTTTTTGCCGACTTTATCAGGATTGTGCGTTGGGTGATTGTCTTGATAAACAGCGACACCACGCCCATCGTGTGCCAAGTTGGTGATGGTAAAATCAATCAAAGGGGCGTCTGCCAAGCGTTTTCTGGTGCGAGCATTGGACTTGCCTTTTTTGCTTGGGCTTGCGATTAAAGAATGTTGTGCTGTCATATCAAAGCGTTGCCTGTCGTTAGATGGGTATTTTGAATGAAAATGGCTGGCTATTATAGCATAGCTTTATGGTGAAATCGCACCGCTTTACGGTTATCGCACCCAAGCGTCCAAAAAGCTCTGATGGCGGCGTGTACCATCGGCGTTTTGTAGCGATTCGACAAATTGATAAGTGCCATCAATCAAAGCATCACACAGCGACACATCGGCTCTGCCGACCAAAATCAGCCATCGCAGATAAATCAGCCAAGTGTTTAGCACATCAGATTCGCAATAAGTGCAAAGTTTTGCCCATTCGCCATTTTCGACCATCGGCACCACTTGCGAGCCGTCAATGTCGCCTTTGCCAGCAAAACCGCATAGGCTTGCGACCGTGTCAAGTTTTTGGCGTTGATAGCCGTTGTACAGTGCCATTTTGTCCATCAAATCAATGTGCATCTCGCCATAGCGGTGCAGATAATCTGGCTTTTGGGCGGAGTTAAACAGGGCAGGACAGCTTAATTTGTGGTGCATGGCACGGTACATCATCACAGGAAGGTCAAAGCCTGCACCGTTCCAGCTGACCAGCGTCGGTTTTTTGTCAAAGGCTCGCAAAAAAGTCGCCAAAATCTCTTTTTCGCCCATCGTTTCAAGCGATAATGATTTGAGATGAAATTGATTGCCATCAAACCACAAAAACGACAAACAGGCGATTTTGTGCAGTGGCAGACGCATAAAATCCGTGCCTGCTTCGGCTTGACGCAGGGCAATCAGTGCCGTCAGTGCATCATGCTCGTCCAGCGTGGCGATGTCGGGATATAGGCGTTTGCCAGTCTGAACATCAGGGATAGTCTCAATATCAAAAACCAATATCGGTGCATGATTTAGCATGATGGCTGTTCCTTTTGCTGTATTTGCTAAGTTTAATTGATTAATAATTTTTATTAATACATTTTAAAAAAAATTATAAATTTTAAAATATTTAAAAATATCAATTAAAATTTTTTTACCATTAATCAATCAAAATCATTAAAAATCACTCATCAACAACGCCAAACAGCCCTGTTGATAAATATCTGTCGCCACGGTCGCAGACGATAAAGGCAATCTGGGCGTTGGGGTTGGTTTTGGCGATTTGGTGGGCTGCCCACGCTGCACCGCCTGATGATACGCCACAAAAGATGCCTTCTTCACGAGCCAATTTACGCATATAGCGTTCGGCGTCGGCTTGGTTGATGTCCATGACGACATCGACCAATGATGGCTCAAAAATCCCCGGCAAATACGCTGCTGGCCAGCGGCGAATCCCAGCGATGGCAGAGTTTTCGTCAGGCTGCAGGCCGATGATTTGGATATTAGGGTTTTGTTCTTTAAGATATTGGCTGACACCCATGATGGTGCCAGTGGTTCCCATTGAGCTGACAAAATGGGTAATCTTACCGCCAGTTTGTTGCCACAGTTCAGGGCCAGTGGTCAGATAGTGGGCTTGTTTGTTGTCTGGATTGTTAAACTGATCCAGCACGATGCCTTTGCCGTCTGCTTGCATTTGCAATGCCAAATCTCGAGCCGCTTCCATGCCTTCTTCAACTTCGATTAATGTCGCCCCATAAGCGGTCATGGCGTCTTTGCGTTCTTGGGTGGAGTTGGCAGGCATCAGTAGCACCATCTGATAGCCACGCATGGCAGCGACCATAGCAAGTGCGATGCCAGTGTTGCCACTGGTGGCTTCGATGAGCGTGTCGCCGGGTTTGATTTGTCCACGCTGCTCGGCTTGATAAATCATATTAAACGCAGGGCGATCCTTAACCGAGCCTGCTGGGTTGTTGCCTTCGAGTTTGGCAAATAAAGTGGCGTGCGTGTCTTTGCCAAGGCTTTTTAGGGCAACCAGTGGCGTGCTGCCCACGCAGTCGGACAAAGTGCTGGCGTGATGGATAAAGTCAGTTGTCATAAACGATGGCTCAAGTTGTCATTTTAATGGGTGGATTGATGGGTAAATTGATCGGTTTAATATCAAAACATCAATCATTTAAATCAATAAATTTAAATAAACTAAAAAACCGATGGTACAATCACCAATAACGCTTGATTATAGCATATTAACAAGCAGGTTAAACACTTGCGATCAATTTGTTTGGGCGGATTGGTTGTCATTGGGGCGGTGTTTTTGGTATAGTGCTGGTATATCTGGGCGTTTTGGACGATTGGTTGGATAGAGATAAAGGCGATGCAAATTAATAAGGCATTTGGCATAAAAAGTGCGTATGGGCAGCTGATTTTGTTGGTGTTTTTGCCGATTGTCATTTTGGCGATGGCAGGGGCGTATCTGGTGATGAGCGAGACACGCCGAGCGATATTGTCCGAACAAGACACCATGGCGACGGCGGCACTGGTACGCTACGAAGACATCGTGCGGCCGCTATTGACCGATTTGCAGCATCGCCAAAGACGCCTTGAGCAGACGGTGGCACAGATGAATGATGATGATCTTTTGACCGTCATCACGCCCAATATGGACAGCGAGTCGGCGGACAGCCTAGAGCCAGCATCGCCTTTTGTTAATGAAAATTGGTTCATCAAACTACAACAATCACGCAACCATCATGTGCTTAGAGTGGCGGTGATGGACGGCATCGGACAGGTACTGTTTAGCACAGGCATGCAGACCGATTTGTCTTGGGGGGAGTTTGATTTACAGGCCAAAGAGATTTGGCGTGTGCAGACGCCAGTGGGCATGGCTTATGGCAAGTCGTTCATCTTTGATAATAAACGCTACTGGCTGGTCGTGGACATGGACAGCACGCCGTTTACCATCGCTTCTTATCGTGTGGGGCTGGCATTGGCCATCACAGGGCTGATTACCATTTTGCTGCTATTGCTGATTTTAAATATCTATTCTAAGCGTTGGATTGCACCGATTTATGAGATGCGGCTGTACTTGCAGCGGCTAGACGCTGACAATTTATCTCGTGTGCCAAACCTAAAAACCGATGGCGAATTTGCCCTATTACGTGATGATTTTGCTCGTGCCATCAGACGGCTTGACAACAGTTTTACTGAGCTAAAAACCCATGCCGAAGAAACCGAGCGAGATTTGCAACAAGCCTTTGATGAGATGGAAATGCAAAACATCTCAATCCGCAACGCCAGAGATGCTGCCATCTCAACCAGCCAAGCCAAATCGGCATTTTTGGCAAATATCAGCCATGAGTTACGCACACCGCTCAACAGCATTGACGGTTTTATCAATCTTTTGGCACGCAAAGCCCAGCTGACTGGCGAACAAAATTTATATGTGCAAACCATCAAAAAATCCAGTGCGCACCTATTGGCATTGGTCAATGATGTGCTGGATTTTTCAAAGATGGAAGCAGGCAAGCTGATTTTGGACAGCCATGATTTTGACTTGTACGCCACGGTGTATGATGTGGTGGATATGCTCTCGCCTGCCGCCTTAGAAAAACGCCTGCGTCTGGCGGTGCTGTTTTATGATGATGTGCCAACGCAAGTGGTCGGCGACAGTTTGCGAGTGAAACAAATCTTGACCAATCTGGTGGGCAATGCCATCAAATTCACCGACACAGGCGGCGTGGTGGTGCGTGTCAGCTTGGCAAAAAAACACGGCTTTTTGCGAATCGAAGTGGAAGATACCGGCAAAGGCGTGAGCGAAAGCGACAAAGCACAGCTGTTTGTGAGCTTTAGCCAAGGTGATCTGTCGGTAACTCGCCGCTATGGTGGTACAGGGCTTGGCTTGGTGATTTGTAAGCAGCTGACGCATTTGATGGGCGGCAGTATTGGCTTTTTTGACAATCAAAGCGAAAACATCGCCAACGCTGGGGCGACTTTTTGGTTTGAGATGCCCACAGGGATTGTCGATGGTGATGATGAAACTTGGCTGGATCAGCGACTACAAAGCATACCTGATGTGCTGCATGAGCCGATGCAGCTGTTGGTTTGGATTAACCATGCCCCTGCCTTGCAAGTGATGAGAGCCAGCCTGATGGATACCAAAGTGCAGCTGACGGTGGCTATCGGTTTGGCGGATTTGTTGGAGCGACTGGACAAAAACGACACCGAGTATGACTGGGTGATTGTGGATAATTTTGGACAAGATGCCGCCAAGGACGATGTCGGTGCGATTTTACGGCAGATTCGCCTGCGTTATCGTGGCAAACTGGCCAGTTACGGCTATCAAGTGGGCATGAATGAGCAGCTAATTGCTCGTTATCAGACGCACGCCCTATACGAGCCGATGGACAGACGGCAGCTGTATGCGATGCTATCAAATCAACAAAACTTGGCCGCCCAGCCGACACGCCAAGCCAAATTTGTCGGTCGCCGTATCCTAGCGGTCGATGATCATTTGCCAAATCTGCTGGTGCTTGATGCCTTACTTGGTGAGCTTGGTGTGGAAGTGGTCACGGCAAACAGCGGCTTTGATGCCATCGAAAAAATGACCCAAAGCATCACAGGGGCGATTCCGCCGATTGATATGATTTTTATGGATATGCAAATGCCCAGAATGTCAGGGCTAGAAGCATCGATTCAGATTCGTAAGATTGAGCAGACTTATCTGGCTGAGCCTGTGCCGATTGTGGCATTGACCGCCCATGGCTTGTCTGACGAAAAAGATCGCTTGGTGTCATCAGGGCTAAACGACTATGTGGGCAAGCCAGTTGGTGAGATGCAGCTGGTGCAGACGCTACAAAAATGGCTCAATCGCAGTGATAACACCCAAGCACCGCCAGATGTGCTTGAAGAATGCGAAACTTTGCCGATTGTCGATGAATTGACCGACACACCTAGCACCTTATCCGATGTGGATTGGGCAGATGCTTTGGAACGCTCGGCGAACAAGCCGCAGCTTGCCAAAAAACTGCTGGAGATGATGATTGATAGTGCCGATAACGAAAAACAAGCCCTAGAGCGTGCGTGGGCGGATCGCAACCGTGCCACGCTGTCCGAGCTGGCACATCGCATGGTGGGGGCGGCACGCTATGCAGGCGTGCCACGACTGCGTGCAGCGTCCGAAGCCTTTGAATCAAAATGCCGTGCTGACATTCAGGCGGTGAGTGCCAGCCAGTTTATCGCCATGCGTCCTGATTATCGTGCGTTGATTGATGCATTGGACGCACTGCACGCCGTGGATATTGATGAAGTCGTTCAAGACTGACGCTGATTGTCATTACCAAAGCTGTTATTTGGGTAATGTTGCCAATTTGCCAAATCATCAATGGGCATTTTAATTATTTGCCAGTTTTGATTTGGCTTTGGTAAATTTTGACAAAATTAGCGAAAGTTAGCAAATTTTGGCGAAAATCTTAGCAAAATTATCCGCTCAGCTATCTGCTGGGTTGTCTGACGAATTAACCGCCGCATTAGCCAAATTACCCATACTGCCCAAATCACAGCGTCCGATGGCTTGCCCCATCAGCACTTTTTGACCGTGGCGGACATCGTCCAGCCAAGCGTTGCTAGCGGCTTTTGGCAACAGTACGATGGCGGTTGAACCCAGATAAAATCTGCCCAGCTCGTCGCCTTTGGTGAGTGGCAAATCGTGCGTGCGGTACTGAATATAAGGCGTCCGCTTGATTTGCCCTGTGGCGACGCACTCAATCCCTGCCACAATCATCGCACCAACCAGCACCACGGCCGCTCGCCCAAATGCCGTCTCAAACAGACAAACCAAGCGTTCATTGCGAGCGAACAAATCTGGCACGGACTGAGCGGTGGTGTCATTGACCGAAAACAGCGTCCCTGGCACATAGCGAGTGGCAATCAGCCGCCCATCAAACGGCATATGCACACGGTGGTAGTTGCTTGGTGCCAGATAAATGGTGGCAAAGCTGCCATCGACAAACTCACGCCCATCGTCATAATCCGCCAGCAGCTGACCGACTTCATAATCACGCCCTTTGGCTTGGACAATCGCACCTTGGCGGATAACGCCTGCCTGCGATACCGTACCATCAGCAGGGCAGATGATGCTGTCTTTGGCGGTGTCTATCGCTCGAGCATTGTCTTTTAATTCACGAGTAAAAAAGTCGTTAAAGCTGGCATAATCGTCCAAGCTGCCACGGGCGTATTCGTCCAAGCCAATATCATATGCCTTGGCAAAGCTGCGAATCAATGCCTTTTTTAGATATGGGTTTTTGCTGGCTGCCAAAGCACCTGCCAGCTCGCTCAATGCCTGTTGGGGGACGATGTTTTGGGCTAGGGCAAATAAATTCACGATAAATATCCTTTAATCAATTATCAAATAACAAAATAATCAAATTGTTAAATTGTTAAATTGTTAAATTGGTAAATTGGTAAATTGGTAAATTGGTAAATTGGTAAATTGGTAAATTGGTAAATTTGCCTATTTTAGCACAAAATACCAGACAAATTCACCGCTTGCGTTTGGTTGGGCAAACTGTACATTTTAAATGACACAACGCAACGCAAAGCATCAATTACAAAGCATCAGGCACAAACCGCATTATTGACAATATAACAAACGATAATGAGAATAATTTATATTTTTTAATAGCCTATTTGGGGCAAATGCGATAAAATGGGCGTAATTTTGATGCTTTGATTGATTTTGCCAATCGATTTTTGCCAATTTGCCAAACCAACAAAACCCAACAAAAACGCCCAACAAGCCAGCAAATGGAGCTTTGAATATGCACAAACGCCCTGTTGATGATTTGATTTACCAAAGCACGCCCATGCGTGTGCTGTTTTTTGCTTTGGGTGTGCTGTTTTTGGCGTTGGGTTTGGTTGGCGTGGTGGTGCCGGGCATGCCGACGACGGTTTTTGTGCTACTGGCTGCTTATTGTTGGGCGAGAAGTTCACGCCGATTTTATCTGTGGTTGTTGTCGCATCGATTGTTTGGCAAGATGATTATTGATTGGCAGACACGCCGAGCGATGCCACGATTTGCCAAATATCTGGCTTGGCTGATGATGAGCGTGTCGGCGTTGCTGCTGTTTTGGCGATTGCCGAGCGATTTACAATGGTTGGCGTGGCTGGTGTCGGCAATTTCACTCGGTGCAGGGATATGGATCGCCAGATTGCCTGATGCTTAATTTTTAATTTTAATTTTTGGTGTTTTAATGCTCAATACACCCATACTGGGGCGATTGGTCAATGAAAGGCTATCATTTTTTGTATAAATTCGTTATGATAAGCCAATTTGTCCCAAGTTTTGCAGCTTATGATTGACCAATTTGACACCGAGCATTTGTGGCACCCTTATACTTCGATGACCAATCCTTTGCCAGCGTTTAAGGTGGCATCTGCCGAAGGTTGTCGGATTTATCTTGATGATGGCACGGCGTTGATTGACGGCATGTCGTCGTGGTGGTGTGCCATTCACGGCTACAATCACCCTGTGCTAAACGCCGCCATCACCGAGCAGCTGGGCAAGATGTCGCACATCATGTTTGGTGGCTTGACGCACGAGCCTGCCATTGCCTTGGGCAAGTTACTTTTACAAACCACCCCAGAGCCGCTGCAGCACATTTTTTATGCCGATTCTGGTTCGGTGGCGGTGGAAGTGGCACTCAAGATGGCAGTGCAATATCAGCACGCTCGCCAAAAACCCAACAAAACCAACATCATGACCACACGCTCAGGCTATCATGGCGATACTTGGAATGCCATGAGCGTGTGCGATCCTGTTACTGGCATGCACCAGATTTTTGGTGGCAGTTTGCCCAGTCGTATCTTTGTGCCAGCACCGAGCATTGGCTTTGATGAGCCTTGGTCTGATGACGAAACGGCGGTGCTAAAAGCGGCGTTTGAGCAGCATCATGACAGCGTGGCGGCATTTATCATCGAGCCTGTGGTGCAAGGGGCAGGCGGTATGCGTTTTTATCACCCCAATTATCTAAAAATACTCAGACAGTTGTGCGATGCGTACGATGTGTTGCTGATTTTTGATGAGATTGCCACAGGCTTTGGGCGGACAGGGCAATTATTTGCCTGCCATCATGCTGGCGTCGTGCCTGATGTGATGTGTCTGGGCAAGGCATTGACTGGCGGCTATCTGACCATGTCGGCGGTACTGACCACGCAGGCGGTGGCACATACCATCAGTGATGGGCAGGCAGGCGTGTTTATGCACGGCCCAACTTTTATGGCAAATCCTTTGGCGTGTGCCGCTGCTCTTGCCAGTACTCGGCTGCTGTTAGATGGCGATTGGCAAGCCAAAGTTACCCATATCAGCCGCCAATGCCAGTCGGCTTTGGCGACACTTCGACATCTGCCTTATGTGGTGGATTGTCGTGTACTGGGGGCGATTGCGGTGGTTGAGCTGGATTTTGCGGTGGATATGCATAAGATTCAACAGCAGTGCTTACAGCGTGGCATTTGGATTCGTCCGTTTGGCAAATTGGTCTATCTGATGCCGCCATTTGTGATCAGTGATGATGAGCTGGATTATTTGCTGGGCGAATTTGTGGCACTGATTGGCGATTTGTCAGGAGCATCTTAAGTATGAACGATGAGCTGCTTTGCCATTATGCAGACCGCTTGGATAAGCTAAAAAAGACGCACAATTACCGAGCGTTTCGCCACACCGAGCATAGCCTTCGCCATATTAGCATCGATCATCATGTTTTGATGCTCAATCTGGCGAGCAATGACTATTTGGGCATCGCCCAAAATCGTGCTTATTATGATGAGTTTTTGGCGAGCGTGGCTGGACAAATGCAGCCACTTGGTTCGTCATCATCACGGCTATTGACTGGCAATTTTGCTAGCATGGATCGGCTTGAGATGCAGATGCAGGCGTTATTTGGGCGAGCGTGTTTGTTATTTAACAGCGGCTATCATGCCAATGTGGGGATTTTGCCTGCCATTTGTGATGGGCGGACGCTGATTTTGGCGGATAAATTGGTACATGCCAGCATCATTGATGGTATGCGTCTGGCAGCCCAAAACGGCACAAAAACCGTCCGCTATCAGCACCAAAATTTGAGCCAATTAGAAAGCCTAGTCCAAAAATACAGCCAAGATGCGAGCATTGACCGCATTGTCGTGGTTACTGAGAGCATTTTTAGTATGGACGGTGATGTAACCGATTTGTCTGCACTGGTAGCGATGAAGCGGCGGTATCGCCAGCTGATGCTGTATGTCGATGAAGCCCATGCCATCGGTGTGCGTGGCGAGCGTGGCTTGGGCTGCGTTGAAGAATTTGGGGTGATTGATGAGATTGATTTTATCGTCGGAGCGTTTGGCAAGGCGTTGGCATCTGTCGGCGGTTATGTGATTTGCCATGAAATTTTAAAGGCGTTTTTAATTAACCATGTGCGTCCTTTGATTTTTAGCACCGCTTTGCCGCCGATGAATGCCGCTTGGACGAGTTTTGTATTGACCAAAATCACCCAAATGAACGATGCACGCCTGCGTCTGTCGGCGATGAGCGATAAGCTCAACCAGCTTCTGACCGAGCTGAATTTGCCCACGCCATCGACAAGCCAAATAGTCCCTGTGATTATTGGGGATAATGCCAGCGTACTAAAACTGGCTGCCGACATCTGGGCGACAGGCTATTATGTACTGCCTGTGCGTCCGCCGACCGTACCGCAAGGTCAGGCACGGCTGCGGATTTGCCTAAATGCTGGCATTGGTGATGATGAGCTGAGTGCGTTTATGCAGACATTGCAGCAGCAGCTTGCCGATTAGTCTATGCGTACCGATATTTGGGCGGTGCATGTGTTTGATGATACCTAAGTTGATTTGTCATGAATGAATCATTAATAAATAATAAACAGCAAGCAACCGCCAAAACCCATCGCCAAAATGAAACCTAAGCCAACAACGACAATCATAACCACAGCCATAACCGACACATTGACCAAGTATCATGACTACGCCATCTTTTGTGATTGACTCTGACCGCCTTGCCCAGCGATTTACCAAGGCATATGCCAGCTACCGAGCCAATGCCAGCGTACAAGGCGAGATGGCAAGCCGTCTGATGGATTATTTGTCCGAATTTATCAAGGATAAGCCCATCGATCAAGCACTGGAGATGGGCGTTGGCAGTGGGCTTTTGACAGATGCTTTTTTGGGGCGTTTTGCGGTCAATCGCCTGTATCTGAACGATTTATATCGGCAGGTTCGGCTCAATCCGCTCACGCCGCCGCCTGCTCATCATCGCTATCTGATTGGCGATATCCAAACAATTTCATTGCCCAGCCAGTTGGATTTGGTGCTGTCATCGGCGATGCTGCAATGGATTTATCCTGCCGATAAGCTGTTGGCACGGCTGTATCAGGCGATGGCAGATGGCGGCGTGTTGGCGATTGGCAGCTTTGTCAAGGGCAATCTTGGCGAAATCCACCAGTTGACAGGGCAGGGGCTGACTTATGACACTGCCGATGAGTTGGCTTGTCGATTTGTCCAAGCAGGCTTTGTGGTTGATGTACTGGACGCTTATCAATCGGTGCTGTATTTTGATTCGCCGATGTCGGTACTTCGGCATATGCAAGCCACAGGCGTAACCGCTGCTGGTGCGGCATTTCGTTGGGATAAGGGGCGACTTGCCAAGTTTTGTGATGATTATGCCAACATGGCAACCGATTTGGGCTATGCTTTGACTTATTGTCCAGTTTTGATCATCGCACATAAGCCCACCAAGCCAGCCGATTGACAAGCCACCGCCCATACAAAATCACCCATACAAAACCATCAACAAGCCCAAAAAAAACACACAACAAGCACCACAAGGACAACAAGCATGAAACAGATGAGCGGCTGCTATTTTATCAGTGGGATTGATACCGACATCGGCAAGACAATCGCCACAGGTCAGATTGCCAAGGCACTTAGGCAGCTGGGCAAATCGGTCATCACCCAAAAACTGGTTCAGACGGGCTGCGATGCCATCAGTGATGATATTTTGGTGCATCGGCAGCTGATGGCGATGCCCTTGACTGATGATGACAAGGCAAAGCTGACCATGCCTGCGTTATTGTCCTATCCAGCATCGCCGCATTTGGCGAGCCGACTGGATAATAAGCCCATCGATGGCAAGCACCTTGCCGACTGCACACGCCAGCTGTCTGAGCGTTATGAAGTGGTCTTAATCGAAGGGGCGGGTGGGCTGATGGTACCGCTTTGGGACACGGTTGATGGCGGTTTGATGATTGATTATATTGCTGATAACGGCTATCCAGTGATTTTGGTCACTTCAGGCAGATTGGGCAGCATTAACCACACTTTGCTCAGTTTGTCGGTATTGGCACAGCGTGGCATTACGCTTGCCGCCATCGCCTATAATCACGCCGATGACAGCGATAATGCCATCATTAGCAATGATACCCAGCGTTATTTGCAGGTGTATCTGGCAGCACATCACCCATCGGCACAGTGGTGGAATATCCCTAAGCTGGATAATTTGAACAATCTTTAAAATCACTTTAGCAATTAAATTTTACAACCAACTAAAAACTCACAAGGAAAACCAATGAAAGCACTGATACAGCGTGTGCATCAGGCACGAGTAGAAGTTGATGGTCAGATTGTCGGCAGTATCGATGGCGGCGTGCTGGCATATATCGGCATCGCCAAGGCAGACGACTATGAGCGAGCGTGCCGTTTGGTGGATAAGATTTTGGGCTATCGCATTTTTGAAAATACCACCGATGCCGACAAGCTGGGCAAGCTGGACAAGAGTCTGGTTGATGTCGGCGGTGGCTTGTTGCTGGTGTCGCAATTTACGCTGATGGCATTGACCGACAAGGGTCGCCGCCCTGATTTTGCTCCAGCGATGCCACCGCTTGAAGCGGCAGCGTTGTTTGCTAAATTGGTGGATTATGCCAAATCACGCCACACGATGGTCGCCACAGGGCAATTTGGGGCAAATATGCAAGTGATTGCCCACAATGATGGCCCGATTAACTTTATTTTGGAAGTTTAGCAATTTTAAAGTTTAACCCTTGCCTTGCCATTACTACCATTACGGCGTTGCTATTTGACGATAAATTGACGGCAAATTGGCAATAAATTGACGCTAACTTAATGACCAAATTAACGATAAATTATTGCAATTCTTCGGCGACAATCTCATCAAGCGTGATTTGGTGCAATGGATAATTGGCAAAATCGTCAGGGTCTTTGCCGTCATCAATAATCGCTTGTTTGTCGGCAAGGTATTTTTGTAGTGTCAGGCGAATGGTGCGAAATGCCAAATCGTCCCAAGGCAGGTCGTTTTGGGCAATTAAGGCACATTCTAGGCTCTCAACGCCCACACCAAAGCGGCCATCTTGTCCCAGCTTGCCCAGATACATGGCGTGGATTTGCCCCAGATAGGGAATGTCAAATAAGCAGTACAATTTGGCATCACTTGCGGTGGCGGCGGCTTCTTCGATGGTCTCACGCAACGCCCCTTCGATCATCGTTTCGCCAATTTCCATAAAACCTGCTGGCAGCGTCCAATAGCCATAGCGTGGCTCGATGGCACGCCGACACATCAGGATTTGGTCGTGATGGCACACCAACATGCCACAGATCATTTTGGGATTGTCATAATGGATAAAGCCGCAATTGGGGCAGACAAGGCGTTGCCGACTGTCGCCATCAGGAATGGTGTGGTGGGCGGCGTGTCCGCATTGCATACAATAAGGCATAAAATTCCCATAAATTTGCTAAAAAATCAGCCAAAAAGCCAAGTTTAGTTTAAAATAATTTGACCAAAAACACAAATAAAAGCCATCGATGAATCTGCCATGAATGATTTTTTGCTTACCAAGCCTTTGTTGTTTGCTCATGATTTTTTGGACAAAACGCCAGTCAGCGTCGCACCACAGCACCGATTTTTTGCGTTAAGTCAAGCACTGATGCAGCACCGCAGTCAGGACATTTTGTTTTTGTTTGATGATAATGATTTGCTGGATAAGGCGATGCGTGCCAAACTGCACCAAGATTATCAGCGGCTACTGGTCGCCAAGCCGCAGCCACACGCTTGCGTTTTGTTGGCGATTACCGATGAAGACACGCCACGCATTTTGCTCACTCGCCGTGCCAGCACGCTGTCTAGCCACGCAGGTGAAGTGTCGCTGGTGGGTGGTAAGCGTGATGTGGGCGATGGCTCATCTTATCAGGTGGCACTGCGAGAAGCGTTTGAAGAAGTGGGATTACTGGCTGATGACAGCACTTTGCTTGGGTTTTTGCCGATGCAGATTTCCCAAAAAGGGCTGCTCGTCCGCCCTGTGGTCGCTAGCATCACCAGCCAGATGGCGTCTCGACTGGTTGCCAGTCAAGATGAGATTTGCCGTCTGTTTTGGGCGGATTTGCCACAGCTCATCGGCACACCGCCCAGTGATTATGTGTTTTATCGAAAGGCATTGACAAAGCAAAAACTGCACACGCCAGCGTGGCTGATTAATGATGGTCGCACTGACAACAATCACGATGGGCAAGCAGAAGTGGTTTGGGGTTTGACTGGCAAAATTTTGGCAAATTTTTTGCACATTGGCTATGGCGTGTCTTATCCGTGGTATTATCGCTTGCGAGCATAGACAATTTAGCAAAATTATCACAACCACCAAAGCTATCAAAACCATTCAAAGTTGCTAAAATCACCAAACCCGCCAAACTTACCAAAATTCAGCCAAATAAAAACGGATAACTTGGGCCTTTGGTCAGTCCAGTTATCCGTATGATGATGGGTAAATCAGTTTGGGTTTTGGGTAGGGCAGTCAATCGCCCATCGGTTTTGTCAGTCTTTTTGGACGCTCAAAGCCTTAAGAGTATCTGGCGATGACCACAAGCCTTCAAGGTCATAAAACTCACGAGCTTGTGGCGTCATGATATGCACCACCACCGAACCTAAGTCCACCAGTGTCCAATCGCTGTCTTTGTCGCCTTCACGGCCCAGTGGCATGAGTCCTGCATCTTTCATAGCAGCACCCAGTTTGTCCGCCAATGCCTTGACATGACGCTTACTGGTGGCGTCGCAGATGACGATTCGCTCGGCAATCTCGGTCAGATGCTCGATGGTCAAGGTGGTGATGTTTTTGGCTTTTAGGTCGTCTAAGGTCTCAATGACCAAATTGAGCGTTTGTTCTAAAGTTAATGCGGTCATAATTTAAGTATTTTTAACACGATAACTGTAAATTATACCACAGTTTTGGCGTCTTGGTACAGATGATTTGCCATAATATACGCCAAAACATCATCATCGATGAGCGTGGCGGCGGCTTGTTGATGATTTTGGGCAATCAGTGTGCGAATTTGGCTTGACGACATGGCGGCGATGGGTGTTTTATCAATAAAAATTTGATTGTCTGTTGCCAAAAACTTATCCAAATCATCGGTGCATCGCTTGGCAATATCGGCATCAATTTGCCCATCATCGCCGATGCGTTCAAATGCCCAAATCTTGATTTGCCGAATCAGTGCATCATACGACTTCCAGCGATGCAGTCCAGCCAGACTGTCGCCACCGATGACAAAAATCAGCATGTCATCGGCATAAGATTGGCACAGCTGTGCTACCGTATCGATGGTATAAACAGGCGGCGGCTGCTCAAGCTCACGAGTATCAATGCCAATGGCGATGCCTTGAGTTAATAAAGATGCGATGGCACGCTGCATCATGGCGATGCGATGGATCGCAGGCGTGGGCGGATTTTTGAAGGGATTGCCAGCGGTGGGCAGCAGGTGAATGCTGATGGGTTGCTGTGTCGCCGCTTGTAAAGTGCGATAAACAGCCAATGCCATCTGCAAATGTGCGTGATGAATAGGGTCAAACGAGCCACCCAAAAAGATGCGAATGGTTTTGGTCATGAATATATCTAAAAATAGCGTATGAGTTCGGCTATTATAGCAAGTTTATATCAATGATAAATTAAAAAAAACAGATTGAGAAAATCTCCCAATCTGTCTGTGTTTTTAAATGATAAAAAGATAGTTAACCGTAAACATTATTTCCATTGACCAGTTACAGGGTTGTATTTAATGGAATATGGGCAGTTGTACTCACTGCCTTTGATAACTATTGAAAAGTTATGATCAGGGAAGTTTGAGTAACTTGAAGTTTGGTAGTAGCAAACAGCGTAAGAATAACCACGAGCCTCAGAACCAGTTCTGTCTGCATTTACCCATGAATTGCCTGATGGACTATCAAATGGACCAGGACCAAACAAATCATTTGACCCAAATAAGTCGGACGCACCAAACGCATTTGCGGCAGTTGAGCATAGTAAAGCACCAATGCCAGCAAAACACAAAATTAACTTTTTAAGCGTATTCATAATTTCCTCGCAACAAATAGTGAATATAACATAAAAGAATATTTTATTCATATAATATACTTTTATGTTCCTGTAATCAAGCATAAAAATAAAGAAAAATATTCATTCATTGAATATTTTTTTAAGGCAGCTTGTGATGGCAAAATTTCCCCCTACCAATGTGGATTATTTGATAGGTCAGCGGATTCAACAAAAACGCAAAGAAAAAGGTTATACAGCTGAATGGTTGTCCGAACAAGTGGACATTTCTCAGCCGCAGCTTTCTCGCTATGAGCGGGGTACAAATAAGATTAATGTGGCTCATTTGGTGACGATAGCGACATTTTTAAAAACGCCCATCAGTTATTTTTTCAGCGATTTTATGCAGCAAACTGACGGTAATGATGAATTGGATCAAAGTTGGCAAAATCTTAACCAAAACCAAAAAAGAGCTTTGGTTGCTTTTTTGCAATCGTTAGAAATGCAAGTATAGACGGCAAGCCGATCGCCCCACACCTTGCAATCAAATATGGTCTTGTTTATAATTTTTTTTATCTGATTTTGGGTCAGTTGATTCAGTTTAGGGAGATGCTATGAAAAAATTATTTGCCTTATTGTCGCTTGCTGCCGCTGTATTTGCCCAGCCTGTGCTGGCAGATTGGCAGCCTTCGGCAGAGCTGTTGGCACTTGACGCCGAGCAAATCGCCCAAAAAGCCATGGCAGGCGATGCCGATGCTCAGTTGATGGTGGCGATAGCATTCATTGAAGAAGAAAGCGAGATGAGTTTTGATGCCAAGGAATGGATCGAAAAAGCTGCCAAACAAGGTCAGCCAGTGGCTGAGATGTTTTTGGGTATGATGTATTTTGATGGTTCGGTGATACGCCAAAGCAACACCGAAGCGTTGCGTTATCTGACTTCGGCGGCAAATAAGGGCGAGTCGGTGGCTCAGTATTATCTGGGCGAGATGTATTATTATGGTCAAGGCGTTAAGCAAGACTACGCCAAAGCCAGAACTTGGTATCAAAAATCCGCCGCCCAAGATGACGAAGATGCCCAGTACAGCTTAGGCGTGATGCACGAATATGGGCAAGGCGTCGCCAAAAACCTAAAAGCCGCCAAATCTTGGTACGGCAAAGCCTGTGATAACGGCTCAAAAGACGGCTGCTTGGGCTATAAAACGCTAAAACAACAAGGTTATTGAATTATGGGCAATCAGCGGCATGATTGGTCGCCATCATGCCATCATTGATGACTTTAAAAATCCACAATCGCCCCCATGATAAGGGTGTTTTATAGAAATTTGATCATTCAATTAACAACCCAAAGACGATGTAAAGGCAATCTAAAAGCAATTTAAATTAAAGAGCATTTACCAAAAGTCAATCAACAAAAGGCATCTTATGGCTCACGATAAAATCGCCATTCGTGGCGCACGCACGCACAACCTAAAAAACATCGATGTGGACATTCCACGAGATAAATTTGTCGTGATTACTGGCTTATCAGGCTCTGGCAAATCGTCGCTGGCGTTTGATACCTTGTATGCCGAAGGACAACGCCGCTATGTGGAGAGTCTGTCGGCGTATGCACGCCAGTTTTTGAGCCAAATGCAAAAGCCAGATGTGGACAGCATCGAAGGCTTGTCCCCTGCCATCGCCATTGAACAAAAATCCACCAACCACAATCCACGCTCAACGGTCGGCACGATTACCGAAGTGTATGATTATCTGCGGCTGTTGTTTGCTCGGGTGGGTGTGCCGCATTGCCCTGAGCATGGCGAGCCGATGGTGGCACAGACCATCAGCGAGATGGTTGATGGTATCATGAGCCTGCCTGACGATACACGGCTGATGATTTTAGCACCTGTGGTGCGTGAACGCAAAGGCGAGCATATTGCCCTGCTTGAGCAGTTGCCCAGCCAGGGTTTTATGCGTGTTCGTATCGATGGCGTGATCTATGAAACGGACGATTTGCCCAGCCTAGAAAAAAACAAAAAACACAGCATCGAAGTGGTGGTGGATCGCTTTAAGGTGCGTGCAGACTTGGGCAATCGTGTCGCCGAAAGTCTGGAAGTGGCACTCAAATTGGGCAATGACATTGCCATCTTACACCACATGGACAGCAATCCTGATGGCGATGATGAGCAGATTTTATCCGCCAAACATTCCTGCCCAGTGTGCGACCGTGCGGTGAGTGAGCTTGAGCCAAGATTGTTTAGCTTTAATAATCCTGCTGGGGCGTGTCCTGTGTGTGATGGCTTGGGCAAGCGGCAATATTTCGCTGCCGAACGCATCGTTACCCACCCCGAAAAATCGCTCAACCAAGGGGCGATACATGGCTGGGATAAGCGGCACGCTTATTATTTTGGGCTGCTGTCCACCGTTTGCCGTCATTATCAGATTGATATGGATATGCCGTGGCAGTCGCTGCCAGCCAAGCAGCAAGCGGTGATTTTGAATGGCTCTGGCAAAGATAAAATTGAGTTTAACTTCACAGATGAGCGTGGACGCAAGACGACCAAGACCGTGCCGTTTGAAGGCATTTTGCCTTATTTAGAACGCCGCTACGCCACCACGACCAGCAATTTGGTGCGTGATGAGCTGTCGCAATATCTGTCGGACACCACTTGTAATGCCTGCGGTGGCGTACGACTCAACGACATCGCTCGCCATGTGCGTGTGGACGGCAAGGGCATTGGTGATATTATCCAAATGCCCATCGGCGAAGCGTGGCATTATTACGAAAATCTTAAAATTGACGGTGCAAAAGGCGAAGTTGCCGATAAGATTTTTAAGGAAATCCGTGAGCGGTTGGGCTTTTTGACCAAAGTCGGCTTGGAATATCTGACTTTGGCACGCTCGGCAGAGACGCTCTCAGGCGGCGAAGCACAGCGGATACGACTTGCCAGCCAAATCGGTGCAGGCTTGATGGGCGTGATGTATGTGCTTGATGAGCCGTCTATCGGCCTGCACCAGCGTGATAATGACCGCCTGCTGTCCACTTTGACGCATTTGCGAGATTTGGGCAATACGGTGGTCGTCGTTGAGCATGACGAAGATGCCATTCGCCAAGCCGATCACATCATTGACATCGGCGTCGGTGCAGGCGTGCATGGCGGCCGTATCGTGGCGGCAGGTACTGCCGAAGAAGTGGCAAATACCGAAGGCTCATTGACGGGCGAATATTTGTCTGGCAAACGCCGCATCGCCGTGCCAAGCATTCGCCACACGCCTAAGACCATCAGCGTCCAAAAAGGCAAAAAAACCGTCCAAGAGCCGCTATTTATCCGCCTTGATGGAGCAAGTGGCAATAACCTAAAAAATGTCAATTTGCAAATCCCCATCGGCGTGATGACCTGCATCACTGGCGTGTCAGGCTCTGGCAAATCAACCTTGATTAACCGCACGCTGATGCCACTGGCCGCCACATCGCTCAATAACGCCACCACGCTGGTCCCTGAAAAATACGAAAAAATCACAGGGCTTGAGCATTTGGATAAGATGGTGGACATTGACCAAAGCCCCATCGGACGCACACCACGCAGTAACCCTGCCACTTACACAGGCGTGTTTACCTTGATACGAGATTTATTCACCCAGACGCCAGAGGCCAGAGCCAGAGGCTATAAAGCAGGGCGGTTTAGCTTTAATGTCAAAGGTGGCCGCTGTGAGGTCTGCCAAGGCGATGGCTTGATTAAGGTTGAGATGCACTTTTTGCCAGATATGTATGTGCCATGCGATGCCTGCCATGGCAAGCGTTATAACCGTGAGACCTTAGAAGTGCTATACAAGGGCAAATCCATCAGCGATGTGCTGGATATGACGGTTGAGGAGGCGATGGTGTTTTTTGAGGCGATTCCTGCCATTCATCGCCGACTTGAGGCACTGCATGAGGTGGGGCTGGACTATATCCGCTTGGGGCAGTCAGCGACGACGCTCTCAGGCGGTGAGGCACAGCGTGTCAAACTTGCCAAAGAGCTTGCTAAGCGAGACACAGGGCAGACTTTGTACATCTTGGACGAGCCGACCACAGGGCTGCATTTTCATGACATTGCCAAACTGCTGCACATTTTGCACACTTTGCGTGATCGTGGCAATACGGTGGTGGTGATTGAGCATAATTTAGATGTGATAAAAACCGCCGACTGGATTGTTGATTTGGGCTATGAAGGCGGCAGCAATGGCGGTCAAATCGTCGCCACTGGCACGCCTGAGACGGTGGCAGCGGACGAGCGTTCGCACACTGGCAGATTTTTGCGGCCGATGCTGGCAAGCTAGGCGACGCCATTTGCCATTATTTTGGTGAATTTGGCAAAAATTGCAAAAATTGATGGCAATTTTGACCAAAATCTCGTAAAGTAAACAATTTGAGCAATCGTTATCTTTAATATCAAAAATTATCAAATTTGGTCTAAAATTTTTGGTTATTAACTTTTTAAAGCAACAAAGGAAATCGTATGAGCGTTAATAAGGTCATTCTTGTGGGCAATTTGGGCAACGACCCAGAAGTGCGTAATTTTGATAATGGCGGCATGATTGCCACGGTATCGGTGGCGACTTCTGAGCGTTGGAATGACCGCAACACAGGTGAGCGTAAAGAGCATACCGAGTGGCACCGTGTGGTGTTTAATAATAAACTGGCGGAAATCGCCGCCCAATATCTGCGTAAAGGCTCACAAATCTATGTCGAAGGCAGCCTGCGGACTCGCAAATGGCAAGATGCACAAACAGGACAAGAGCGTTACAGCACCGAAGTGCGTGCCGACACCATGCAGATGCTTGGCTCTCGTGGCGGTAATGACAATGGCGGCGGCTATCAAAATAACTACGCTGGCGGTCAAAACGACTACCGCAATCAAGGCGGCTACCAAGCAGGCAACCAAAACTACGCACGCCAAGCAGGTAATCAAAACGCCTATCAAAACAACATGGGCAACGGCATGAACCAAGGCGGCTTTAACCAAGCCAATCAGTTTGGCGGTCAGCCTACCTATCCGCAAGGCAATGCCGCTCCGATGAATCAAGGTTATCAGGACAATTTTGCCCAAAATCCACCAAACCAAGGCATGGCTCAAGGCAATACGATGGCACAAAACCATTCATTCCAGCAGCCGCCAGCACCGCCAGCAGCCCCAGCGACACCGCCGCCTGCTGCCACGCCTGCCGCTGACAAAAATGTCATCACCCCAGCATCAGGCATGGCTGATGATGACATTCCGTTTTGATCGTTGATTTAAATTAATCATTAATTCTAAAAAATCTTAAAAACGCCCCAAATACGAGATTTTGGGGTGTTTTTAGATGATTGATAAATTGATCATTTCCCAATATTCCATAAAAAACCGAGCAAACAGATAACAATCCATTTGCCCAGTTTATTTAAACCAAAAACTTGGTCAATCAAACTGCTTAGTGCCAAAGATTTTATCGCCAGCATCGCCAAGGCCGGGGATAATGTAGCCGTTTTCGTTAAGATGGCTGTCTAGGGCGGCGGTGTAGATTTTGACATCAGGGTGAGCATCATTGACCAGACGCACGCCTTCAGGAGCTGCCACGAGTACCAAGGCTTTGATGTTGGTGCAGCCGTGTTTTTTTAGCATATCAATGGTGGCGACCATGCTGCCGCCTGTGGCGAGCATCGGATCTAAGATTAACGCAGGGCGTTGGTCGATGTCATTGACGAATTTTTCAAAAAACGGTACAGGCTCAAGCGTCTCTTCATCACGCTGCAAGCCGACAACCGAGATTTTGGCGGTCGGCAGTAGGTCCAGCACACCATCAAGCATACCAAGACCTGCTCGCAAAATCGGCACAACGGTAACGGTCTTACCCTTGATTTGTTCGCCAGTGATTTGTCCGCACCAGCCTTGCATTTGAAAACTTTCAATCTTAAAATCACGGCTGGCTTCATACGCCATCAGCCGTCCAAGCTCATTGGTCAGGGTGCGAAATTTGTAGGTGCTGGTGTCTTTTTCACGCATCAAGGACAGCTTATGACGCACCAAAGGGTGGTCGATAACATGGATATTTAATGGGACGCTCATGTGATTACCTTAAAATGGTTGCGGTTTTCGCCTGCCGAGCATGGCGATTGATGCCGCCAATGATACCAATTTTCCCAAAAAATTGCACTGGCTTTGGCGGTAAAATTTGCCAAATCATCACTTTTGATTGGCTTTTTTGGGCAAATTGTCGGTAATATTATCGCTATATTATCGGCAGCATGGACAAATAACATTGTGCCAAGATTGGTTGTAAGTTGCCAAATATTTACTACCAAGCATTCGCCAAACTTTTGCCAAATGCACCCAAAATCTGCAAGAGCTAAGATTGATTGAGCGTCAAATCGCCAGCTTTTATCCAGTTTTTGTGATAACACCATTTGGCAAACAGCCAAGTCAAAAACGCAGGCAAAATAAAATGAAACACCGCCATCAATGCCCAAGTAGACGGCTGCATGCCCATGGCATTTAGCGTGCCGACTTGACCGACCAGCCCAGATGTCCCCATGCCTGCCCCTGATGGGATATTGCTCATGCCAAACATGGCGGTGGCAAACGGTGCCAAAACCGCACTGGTCAAGGTTGGTGGCAGCCAGATTTTGGGATTTTTTAGGATATTTGGCATCAAAATCATGCTCGTTCCCAAGCCGCAAGCCAGCACGCCGCTGATACCGTTGTCTTTTTTGCTCATTGTTGCAAAGCCGACCATCTGCGATACACAGCCGATGGTTGCCGCCCCTGCTGCCAGACCGCTCAAGTTTAGACTGATGGCGATGGCAGCACTGGAGATGGGCAAAGTCAGCATCAAGCCCATCACCACCGCCACGACCACGCTCATCAGCACAGGCGACAGCTCGACCGCCCACATAATCAGCTCACCAAGTGACAGCATTAACGCATCAATCCAAGGGCTGACAAAGCCAGCGACCGCCATGCCGACAATCAGCGTTACCATTGGCGTAACGATGATATCAATCGGCGTGGTGCGATGGACAAATTTGCCAAATTCAGCACCGATTAATGCCGCCACGAACGCCCCAACCGCACCGCCCATGCTTGCCCCAGCCAACCCTGTACTGACCGATGTCAAAATCACCAGTGGCGGTGCTTTGAGTGCGTGGGCGACGCCAGCACCGATGGCTGCTCCCATCATGGCTTGTGCCTGCGTACCAATCTCAACCAGCCATGATAATTGCAGCCAAGTGCCGATATTTTTGATAATCAATCCCAAAATCAACGAGCAAAACAACCCCAACGCCATAAAATTTAACGCTTCGATGCCGTAGCGTTGCCATGAGATGTGGATATTTTGTTTTTGCAGATGGTTTTTTAGTGCCAGATGGGCGGATTGCAGTGCATTGGTTGGGTGATTGGCCATGACAGTTCCCTTGATTTGGTACAAAATTTAATCAAATTTACCGCACTTTGCCACCGAAGTCAAAATTTTGTATAAAATTTAAGCAAATTGTTACACTTTAGCGTTGAATGATACAGGGCAAATTTGCCAAAATCCCTTAAAATCTGATGACAAAAAATTGAACAGCCAATAAATAAAAGTTTGGCAGTGGCTGCTTTGTTATTGACTTGCTTGCTCAAGGCTGATTAAATATGCAAGTTTTAATATGTGTTATAAATTGATAATTTTGTTAAATTTATCATTTAAATTTTATAAATAACAAACCGATGAGCGATATGACAAATCAGCAGATTTCTTTTTTTGATGACGCTACCGATGATGGCAGCACAAATCAAGCCACAGCCAAAGCGACAACCGAATCGACCATTATCGAGCAAATGCGTGCGTTGATTACGCTACTAAAGCGGCACAATCACGCCTATTATGTACTGGATAAGCCGAGCATTTCGGACGGTGAATATGATGGCTTGCGTCAGCAGCTGTTGGCACTTGAAAATCAATACCCCCAGCTGGTGCAGGCGGACAGTCCGATTAATACGGTTGGCGGTGAGCCGTTGCCGTTTTTTACCCAAGTGGCACACGATGTGCCGATGCTGTCTTTGGGTAATGTCTTTAATAGTGAAGATTTGGCAGGATTTTTGCGGCGAGCCAATGAGCGGCTCGGCGTGCCAATCGGCGAATATGAGATGGAGCTAAAACTTGATGGGCTGGCGGTGTCGCTAAAATATCAGCACGGCAAATTTGTGCAGGCGGTTACTCGAGGCGATGGACAAGTTGGCGAGGACATTACGCACAATGTCAAAACCATTCGCAATTTGCCGCTGACTTTGGCAGGCTGCGAGCAGATTGCATGGCTTGAGATTCGTGGCGAGGTGCTGATGCCCAAGGCAGGTTTTGATAAGCTCAACCGCCAAAGTATCGAGCGTGGCGAAAAAACTTTTGCCAATCCCAGAAATGCAGCAGCAGGCTCATTGCGTCAGCTCAATCCTGCCATCGCTGCTGCCAGACCGTTGGCGTTTTTTGGCTATTCGGTCAATCAAGGCTTGCCTGAGCATATCGCCACGCAGTCATCGGCGATGGCTTGGCTTGGCGATTTGGGTTTTGAGACTTCGCCATTTGCCATCGCTCATACGCATGATGAAATTCAGGCTTATTATGAAAATGTCATCAAAACTCGCAGCGGTTTGCCGTTTGAGATTGACGGCATGGTGGTTAAGGTCAATGATTTGGCACTACAAAATCGCTTGGGCTTTTTGAGTCGTGAGCCACGCTGGGCAACCGCTTACAAATTCCCTGCCGAAACCGTGCCGACACGCTTGATTGATGTTGAGTGGCAAGTGGGACGAACTGGCACACTAACGCCAGTGGGCAAACTTGAGCCTGTCAATGTCGGCGGCGTGACGGTGAGTAATGTAACTTTGCACAATTTTGGTGAAATCAACCGCCTTGATGTGATGATTGGCGATATGGTCAATGTCCATCGTGCTGGCGATGTCATTCCCAAGGTCTCTGGCGTGATTGGTGATTTGCGGCCCAGTGATGCACGCCCAATTGTTCTGCCTACGGCTTGCCCTGTGTGTGATTCGCCTGTGGTGCTGCCAGAGGGCGAGGCTTTGGCACGCTGTACAGGCGGATTGTACTGCAGTGCCCAGCAACAAGAGGCGTTGATCCACTTTGTGGCACGCCGTGCGATGGACATTGATGGCTTGGGCGGTCAGTGGCTGATTAAGTTTTTTGAGATGAAATTGATCAAAAGTGTTGCCGATATTTATCAGCTGCACACGCACGCCGAGCATTTGATGACTTTAGAAGGTTTGGGCGAAAAATCGGTTAGTAAAATGCTTGCCGCCATCGAAAAATCCAAACAAACCACCTTGCCACGCTTTATTTTCGCTCTAGGCATTCGTGGTGTGGGCGAAAGCACGGCGTTATCGCTCGCTCAAGAATTTGGCGACTTACAACCGATTATGGACGCCAAACTTGAGCATTTGCAAGCAGTTGCCGACATTGGTGAAGTAACCGCACAGTCAATTTATGACTTTTTTCGTGCCACGCATAACATCGAAGTGGTGCAGGCATTGCTTGCCGCTGGCGTAACTTGGCAGCCGCTTGCCGCCGCTGATACTGCCGATTTGCCACTGGCAGGTGAGACCTGGGTAATTACTGGCACGCTTGGTGCGATGGGGCGTGATGAAGCCAAAGATAAGCTGCTGGCACTGGGGGCAAAGGTGTCAGGCAGCGTCTCTGCCAAGACCACACGGCTATTGGCTGGCGAAAAAGCAGGCAGCAAACTTGACAAGGCGACCACGCTTGGGGTGAGCGTTGTCAGCGAAGATGAATTTTTGGCATTGCTTGAGCGGCTGGGCGGATAAGTTGGGCGGATAATTTGCCAAAATTGGTGAATATTTATCAGTCATAACTTAACCTTATCAAAAAATAAAAAGGAGCAAACCCATGCACAAAACTTCGCAGACGCTACCGATATCAGGATTGCTGATTGGTTGTGTGCTATTTGGCATGGGCAGCTTGATTGTCGCCCATGTGTCGCTTGGGGCGTATGCGATGGCGTTTTGGCGGTTGGTGGTGTCGTCGCTGATTTTTGTGTTGTTGGCGTGCATTTTTCGCCAAAAATTCCCCACATCACGCCCAGCGATGGTATTTGCACTGCTGTCAGGGGCGGCATTGGGACTGGATTTGGCACTGTGGCATGAAAGCATTTATGCACTAGGGCCAGGCATCTCAACGCTGCTAAACAGCTTGCAGATATTTTTCTTGGCGTTGATTGGTTTTGTGTTTTATCAAGAAAAACAAAGCAAAATTCAGCTGGCAAGCCTAGTCCTTGCGGTGATTGGCGTGGGTTTGATTGCCAGCCCTGAGTTTGGGCATAATGCCAAGGCAGGTTTTGGCTTGGTGGCGGGGATTGTCTCTGGGGCGTGCCTTGCCATCTCGATGACTTGGATACGGCAGGCACATCGGCAGGCGACGGTGGCGATTTTGCCACTGATGAGCTTGGTAGGCATTGGCGGTTCGCTAGCGATGCTGCCTTTGATGCTGTGGCTTGATTATGATAAATTGTTACCAGTGTCAATGACAGAAGTTGGCTGGATTTTGGTTTATGGCGTGGTGATGCAGTGCTTGGCATGGGGTGTGATTGCTTATAGTATCCCAAAATTGAGCCTTGCCTTGACAGGATTGCTGCTGCTGACCGAGCCTGTGGCGGCGTTGGTTTTGGATTATTTTTGGTTGCATAAGCCCATCAATGCCATGCAGTGGTTTGGGGCGACATTGACCATGTTGGCGATTTATGTCGGTTCGGTCAGCCGCCAGACTTATTAGCATATTTGATCAAATAAAAAAAGCAAGTCTAAATTTAAACTTGCTTTTATTTTTGCTGATTTGGTTTTGTTATTTTACCAAATTATTTATCATCACTTGGAATAATTTCAACAGGCAAAACCAAACCTTCGCCAAATTTATCAGCAATCACATAATCGTGCGTCTGGCTGACGACATCTGGCGTGGTCTGGATAATCAAGGCAGGATTTTTGCCATCACGAAAGTGGTGCGACAGATATTTGCCGCCCAGCTGATCAACCACTTTGCCCAGTGCTTCAGGGCTTGCCATTGATAGCATCATGGCGTGTTGGGCTTGTTTGGCACTGACACCAAAGGTCTTGGCATAATTGATGACAGGCTGACTGTCAATGGCAAACGGATAATCAAAGTTATCAGCGTCTGCTTGGGCGGTTTTGGTATCAATCTGCGACCAATCTATCTGTGTTTTGCCATCGGCGGTGATGATCGGCTTGGCAGTTGTTTCAGGCGTTTGCGTGTCGCCCAGCTGCTGTAATAACGCATCAAAATCGTGCGGATTGGCTGCATCTGTTTGGGCATTTTGCGATTTATCATCGTCTGATACAGTTTCGCTTTGTGCCGCTTGGGTGGCTTGAGCTTCATCGCTGATGAGTTTTAGGTTTTGCTCGGCGGATTTGTCTTGGCAGCCAGCCATCGCCACGCTTAATAGTACAATCATTGGCACATTTGCCAACACGCCACCATAAAATTTATTTATCATAATCATCACTCTTGGCTATCTAGGTGAATTTTGGTACTGGATTTGACGGCATTCATCACAAATTGACTGTTAAAATGAGCAACATTATTCTCGCCAGTCAGATTTTGGCGAGTGAAACGATGATAATCTTGCATATTTTGATTAGCCACCATCAGCACAAAATCATAATCGCCAGAAATCTCATAACAACTCATTACCTGCGGGTGCTTTGCCATCAGTCGCTCAAAGCGGTGCTGCATCGGTGTGTTTGAGTGGCTCATTTTTATCAGTACCAGCACGGTGAGCGGACGCTCAACTTTGACAGGATTGACAATGGCGACCGTCCGCTCGATGACTTTATTTTGGTTTAGCTGAGCGATGCGTCTTTGGGTGGTTGCCACCGAAGTCCCTAGCTTTTCGGCGATGCTTTTGAGTGGCAAAGTGGCGTCGTCTTGTAGCAGATTTAGGATTTGTTTGTCAATGTCATCAAGTTTGTGCATATTGTCGTATTTTGCCAAAATGTGAGAAATTTTATCAAAATTTTAATTTTTATGCAAAATAAATCCATAAATTGGCATAATGTCAAATTATCTTTTCATCAAATCTTCTTAAAATACATGGCATAAATTCTCATTTATCCGTCAAATCATCACCAATTTAATTTAAGATAATATGAATAGCATCGTTAATAAAATAGATAAAATTCCACATAAAACTCTGACGAGTGAGCGATTGATGAGCCAGCTTGCCGTTGGTGTGGCGTTGGCGGTGCTATCCAATGTGCTGTTTGGCGTGGCATATGCTTATGGCAAATGGCTGTCGCCGCTGTCAGGGACGCAGGTGTTTTTGTGGCGAATGGTGATGATGTGGCTGTGCATGGTGCTGTTTTTGACATTGAGCGGTAAATTTTTGCAAATCAAAGCTGAGTTACAAAACCTAAAAGGGGTTAAGGATTGGCTGTATTTGGTGTTGCCGACGCCGATTTTGGCGAGTCAATTTTGGCTATTTATGTGGGCACCAGTCAATCAGCAAAGCGTGCAGGTTGCCATGGGTTATTTTTTGTTTCCTTTGGCGATGGTGGTGGCAGGGTTTTTGGTATTTGGCGAAAGGCTGTCTCGATTGCAGACGCTGGCGGTAGCATTGGCAGCGGCAGGCGTGGGCTTTGAGATTGTCCGCACCAGCGGCATCAGTTGGGCGACTTTATGGGTGTGTGGCACTTATCCGATTTATTATGTTTTTCGCCGCAAATTGGGCATTGGTGCTTTGACAGGTTTGTTTGTTGATGTGTGCTTGATTGCACCGTTTTGTTTGCTTGCGATTGTCGGCAGTGGGGCGGCGGCAGTGGCACAAGATGGCGTTTTGCTTGCCAAGGCATTTGGACTGGGGGCGATTAGCGTGCTGGCGATGGCAACCAATATCCAATCCAGTCGCCTGTTGCCTGTCAGCTTATTTGGTATGCTAAGCTACCTTGAGCCAGTGTTGCTGTTTTTATTGTCCATCACCGTTTTGGGCGGTGCATTTGAACTGGGTATGCTTATCAGCTATGGTTTGATTTGGCTGGCGGTACTGTGTTTGATTGTCCAAGGCATGTTGGCGTATCGCCGCCAGATGTCGCCGTGATGGTTTTATTATTTTAAAAATTTAAAAATCAATTAAAAAAATTTACTTAAAAATAATATTTATAAAAATAACACCACAGCACGCACCGACAAAACCGCTCAATCACAGCTGATTTTTAAAGCCGCGCTGCTTATCACGAGCAAAGTCTCGCTCTTTGAGCGTGGCTCGCTTGTCGTGCAGTTTTTTGCCTTTTGCCAGTGCGATTTCGCATTTGACACGGCTATTTTTCCAGTAGCAGGACAGGGCAACGACAGCATGGCCTTTTTGGTGAACCATGCCGTACAATTTGTCAATTTCACGGCGGTGAAGTAGTAATTTTCGAGTGCGGATATTGTCAGGGTGTACATGCGTTGAGCTGGTCAATAGCGGCTGAATGTGCGCTCCGAACAAAAACGCTTCGCCATTTTTAAAGATGACATAGCTTTCGGTGATGGTCATTTTGCCAGCACGAATGGACTTGACTTCCCAGCCTTCGAGTGCCAGCCCTGCTTCAAAGGTCTCTTCAATAAAAAACTCATGCCGTGCTTTTTTGTTGGCACAAATTTGATTGCTTGGTTTTTTTGCCATTGTTATTCCTTGGATTTTTAATTCAAATTGTTTAAAATTGTCTAAAGTAAAACTGTTTAAAAGCATTAATTCGCCCAATTATAGCATGGCATTATAAAAGATAATGGCAAAGATGACAATTTTATTGATGCGGTATGGGTGCGGTTGGACTTGTGGTTTGGCAATTTGTGTTTGCCCAGAAAATTTAGCGGCTGGTGTGCTTTTGGTTGCACTTGGGCAGGATAATTGCTAATATGACCATTATTTTTGTTTAGACAATATCAATTTTGGCGTTGAATTATTTTGCAACTTATGCAACATTGCCAAGTATATTGTCAAAATTGCCAAAGCTAAAAAGTCAATTTATCATTTTGATTTTTTATTTTATTAAAATCATTAAAATCAATGGGTTATTAAAAGGAATACACCATGCTAGATAGCAAACCAACACTACAAACCTTGCTTGAGCATCGCTCAATCCGCAAATATACTGGCGAGCCGATTTCTGATGAGATGCTCTTGGCCGTGTTAGAAGCAGGCAGAGCGGTATCGACATCGAGCTTTTTGCAGGCGGCGAGTGTGATTCGAGTGGTGGATAAAGCCAAACGTACCGCCTTACGCCAAATTTCGTGCGACATGAGCGAACAAGAGTACGAGCAAGCTGTGCAGGCAGGCAAACGCTTGGGTCATGCTTATGTCGAAGATTGTGCCGAATATTTGGTATTTTGTATGGACAGTCATCGCCACCATCAGCTTGCCGATGTGCAGACGGACTGGACAGAAGTGGCAATCATTGGGGCGATTGATGCGGCTTTGATGGCTCAAAATGTCTTGGCAGCTGCCGAAAGTCTGGGCTTGGGCGGCGTGTACATTGGCAGCTTGCGTAATGACATTCAGCGAGCTGGGCAGGTTTTGGGATTGCCCCAGCATGTCGTGCCGTTATTTGGCTTGTGCCTAGGCCACCCAGATATGTCATCAAAGGTCAATCAATCCCAACGCCCACGCTTGCCACTTGATGTTTTGGTATCGACCGACACTTATCAGGCTGCCAGCGATGCCGATTTGGCAGCGTATAATGAAGTGGTGCGTGAGTACTACCAAGGCCGTGGGCTGGATTTGGACTGGAAGGCACAGATTGCAGCGACCTTTGGCGGCGAAGTGCGTCCGTTTATGCTGGATTATTTGCAGCAGCAAGGCTTTTGTAAGCGTTAATTCAGTTTGCCAATCAAGTTGCTAAATTTTGATCAATTTAAAAGACAAAGCAATTTTGTCTTTTAAATTGCCAATTTATTTGCCAATCTTTGCTTGGTTTGGGCGTGATGGTTTAAAATTTGCCAAAAATTTGCTACTATAATCGCCTTTATTTAATAACAATCACCCAAATTATCAAAAGACATAAGACAACCACCATGCCCAAAAAAGTTCTTTATCCCGGCACTTTTGATCCGATTACCAATGGCCACATTGATTTGGTAAATCGTGCCCTAAAGCTGTTTGACGAAGTTGTCATTGCCGTGGCTTTTGCCCATCACAAAAAACCGCTGTTTGATTTTGATGAGCGAGTGTCTTTGGTTGAGAGCTATTTTGCGGACAATCCCAGAGTTTCGGTGGTGGGCTTTGAAGGCTTGTTGGTTGATTTTGCCCAAGAGCAAGGTGCCAGTGCTGTTTTGCGGGGTTTGCGTGCGGTGAGTGATTTTGAGTACGAATTTGGGCTTGCCAATATGAACCGCAGCTTAAATGACAATTTTGAAGCGGTATTTTTGACGCCGTCCCAAGAGTATTCTTTTGTTTCATCAACTTTGGTGCGTGAAGTGGCAAAACTGGGCGGCGATGTCAGTAAATTTGTCTCCGAGTCGGTTTTGCAGGCTTTTGAGCAAAAATTTCGTTGATTTTTTATACAATTTCATAAATTCATATAATTTCATAAAAAATCAAAACCCAAAATTAAAAACAGGCAAATCAAAGCACCAATTTAAGCACATAAAGGCACAATTCATGGCACTAAAAATCACCGAAGAATGTATCAACTGCGATGTTTGCGAACCAGTATGCCCAAACGAAGCGATTTCGGCAGGTGATGACATTTATATTATCGATCCTGATTTATGCACCGAATGTGTGGGGCATCATGACACGCCGCAGTGTGTGGACATTTGCCCTGTCGATTGCATTCCAAAAGACCCCAAATATCCAGAAAGCCAAGAGCAATTATTGGCAAAATACCACAAATTAACCGCCGATTCTTAACTTGACAAAGCGTTATTAAAATACAGTTATTAAAATGGGCAAAACTGTGCTATAATCAGCTCAGAGCAGACTAGGCAATCGCTGGCATCATTGTCAGAGGAAAGTCCGGGCTACACAGGGCGATGTGCTAGCTAACGGCTAGGGGGTGAAAGCCCACGACCAGTGCAACAGAGAATAGACCGCCCGACCACTTAATTTGATTGATTTTGATGTGTCTACTGACGACAGTCAAATTAAGTGGTCGGGTAAGGGTGAAACGGTGGGGTAAGAGCCCACCGCATGACTGGCGACAGTTCATGGCAAGGTAAACTCCACATGTAGCAAGACCAAATAGGAACTCAATGGGTTGCCCGCTCAGAGTTCGGGTAGGTTGCTTGAGCGTGTCGGCAACGGCACGCCTAGATGAATGATTGTCCACGACAGAACCCGGCTTATCGGTCTGCTTTTTATTTTTAAATTTTTGCAATTTTTTCAAAAATTGTTATTGACAAGGCGTAACTTTGTGCTATAATTTGCGTCCTGTAACGGCGATGTAGCTCAGCTGGTTAGAGCGCACGACTCATAATCGTGAGGTCAAGAGTTCAAGTCTCTTCATCGCCACCAAATATTATAAAAACTTAAAATTAATGCTTGACATCTGATTTTAAACAATTATAATATACTGCATACCTTGATAAACAAGGTAATATTTTTGGGATAATAAATTGAGTATTTCAAGATAATCTCGAAAATAATAAAAAAAAACCGCTTGACATTAAAACATTCCATGTTATAATAGTCAGCTCAAGTTAATCAGACGATGATTAACAAACTATTTAAAATCCAAACTAAAGAACAACTTGTGTGGATTTTTGTCAATACAAGATACTTAAAAATATTATCATTTATTGATACTTTTACTTATCTTAGTATTACACTTATTTAAGTAAGGCAAAAATACTCAAAGTTAATTCATTTACACGATGAGCAAATATTTGCTAGTAAGTACGATAAATGAGCCAACATTAAAGCCCTATCGATTTAACTTAGTTTACTAAGTCAAACTCATAGGCAAAACAAGATTAAACTGAAGAGTTTGATCATGGCTCAGATTGAACGCTGGCGGCAGGCTTAACACATGCAAGTCGAACGAGGTTAGAAAGCTTGCTTTTGATACCTAGTGGCGGACGGGTGAGTAATGCTTAGGAATCTGCCTAGTAGTGGGGGATAACTTGGGGAAACTCAAGCTAATACCGCATACGACCTACGGGTGAAAGGGGGCGCAAGCTCTCGCTATTAGATGAGCCTAAGTCGGATTAGCTAGTTGGTGGGGTAAAGGCCTACCAAGGCGACGATCTGTAGCTGGTCTGAGAGGATGATCAGCCACACTGGGACTGAGACACGGCCCAGACTCCTACGGGAGGCAGCAGTGGGGAATATTGGACAATGGGCGAAAGCCTGATCCAGCCATGCCGCGTGTGTGAAGAAGGCCTTTTGGTTGTAAAGCACTTTAAGTGGGGAGGAAAAGCTAATGGTTAATACCCATTAGCCCTGACGTTACCCACAGAATAAGCACCGGCTAACTCTGTGCCAGCAGCCGCGGTAATACAGAGGGTGCAAGCGTTAATCGGAATTACTGGGCGTAAAGCGCGCGTAGGTGGTTACTTAAGTCAGATGTGAAAGCCCTGGGCTTAACCTAGGAATTGCATCTGATACTGGGTAACTAGAGTAGGTGAGAGGGGAGTAGAATTCCAGGTGTAGCGGTGAAATGCGTAGAGATCTGGAGGAATACCGATGGCGAAGGCAGCTCCCTGGCATCATACTGACACTGAGGTGCGAAAGCGTGGGTAGCAAACAGGATTAGATACCCTGGTAGTCCACGCCGTAAACGATGTCTACCAGTCGTTGGGTCTCTTGAAGACTTAGTGACGCAGTTAACGCAATAAGTAGACCGCCTGGGGAGTACGGCCGCAAGGTTAAAACTCAAATGAATTGACGGGGGCCCGCACAAGCGGTGGAGCATGTGGTTTAATTCGATGCAACGCGAAGAACCTTACCTGGTCTTGACATACACAGAATTCGCTAGAGATAGCTTAGTGCCTTCGGGAACTGTGATACAGGTGCTGCATGGCTGTCGTCAGCTCGTGTCGTGAGATGTTGGGTTAAGTCCCGCAACGAGCGCAACCCTTTTCCTTAGTTACCAGCACTTCGGGTGGGAACTCTAAGGATACTGCCAGTGACAAACTGGAGGAAGGCGGGGACGACGTCAAGTCATCATGGCCCTTACGACCAGGGCTACACACGTGCTACAATGGTAGGTACAAAGGGTTGCTACACAGCGATGTGATGCCAATCTCAAAAAGCCTATCGTAGTCCGGATTGGAGTCTGCAACTCGACTCCATGAAGTCGGAATCGCTAGTAATCGCAGATCAGAATGCTGCGGTGAATACGTTCCCGGGCCTTGTACACACCGCCCGTCACACCATGGGAGTTGATCTCACCAGAAGTGGTTAGCCTAACGCAAGAGGGCGATCACCACGGTGGGGTCGATGACTGGGGTGAAGTCGTAACAAGGTAGCCGTAGGGGAACCTGCGGCTGGATCACCTCCTTAACGAAGATATCTGATTGGCAAGAATTCACAACAAGTTGTTCTTTAGTAAGATGTTTAAAACGGGTCTATAGCTCAGTTGGTTAGAGCACCGTGTTGATAACGCGGGGGTCATAAGTTCAAGTCTTATTAGACCCACCATTTATGGGGCCATAGCTCAGTTGGTAGAGCGCCTGCCTTGCACGCAGGAGGTCAGGAGTTCGACTCTCCTTGGCTCCACCAATCATTAAACATCAAGCATACATAAGCGATTTAAGAAAGATTTCTTATCTATGCTTTAACTTTATAAACTGACGAAGTTTATATTATTATTTAACAACATGATTATGAGTCTGGGTTAATAAATTATCCAACGTAATTTATTAACCATGCTAAGTACACCCCAAAATGTACTTAGCTAAAGTAAAGAGAACTGAATCAAGCGTAAACATAGGTGAATCGTTACACATTACCCATACATTAAAGACCCTTTGGGGTTGTATGGTCAAGTAATGAAGTGCACATGGTGGATGCCTTGGCAGTCAGAGGCGATGAAAGACGTGATAGCCTGCGATAAGCGTCGGTGAGGTGGCAATATCCTGTGACCCGGCGATTTCTGAATGGGGAAACCCACCTAAGATAACTTAGGTATCATAATTTATTTTATGAGGCAAACCGGGAGAAGTGAAACATCTCAGTACCCCGAGGAAAAGACATCAATTGAGATTCCCCAAGTAGCGGCGAGCGAACGGGGAGGAGCCGATCAATTAAACAGTAGCAAAATGGCGTGGGAAAGCCAACCATAGTAGGTGATAGTCCTGTATGCGAAACTGTTTAAGCGACATATTAAGTAGGGCGGAACACGAGAAATTCTGTCTGAAGATGGGGGGACCATCCTCCAAGGCTAAATACTCCTGACTGACCGATAGTGAACCAGTACCGTGAGGGAAAGGCGAAAAGAACCCCTGTTAGGGGAGTGAAATAGAACCTGAAACCGTGTGCATACAAGCAGTCGGAGCGGACTTGTTCCGTGACGGCGTACCTTTTGTATAATGGGTCAGCGACTTATATTCTGTAGCAAGGTTAACCGTATAGGGGAGCCGTAGGGAAACCGAGTCTTAATAGGGCGTTTAGTTGCAGGGTATAGACCCGAAACCGAGTGATCTATCCATGAGCAGGTTGAAAGTGCCGTAACAGGCACCGGAGGACCGAACCCACTCCCGTTGAAAAGGTAGGGGATGACTTGTGGATAGGGGTGAAAGGCTAATCAAACTCGGTGATAGCTGGTTCTCCCCGAAAGCTATTTAGGTAGCGCCTCGGACGAATACCATTGGGGGTAGAGCACTGTTTCGGCTAGGGGGTCATCCCGACTTACCAAACCGATGCAAACTCCGAATACCGATGAGTAATATCCGGGAGACAGACGGCGGGTGCTAACGTCCGTCGTCAAGAGGGAAACAACCCAGACCGCCAGCTAAGGCCCCAAATTCCTAGTTAAGTGGGAAACGATGTGGGAAGGCACAGACAGCTAGGAGGTTGGCTTAGAAGCAGCCACCCTTTAAAGAAAGCGTAATAGCTCACTAGTCGAGTCGGCCTGCGCGGAAGATGTAACGGGGCTCAAACTAGGAGCCGAAGCTGCGGATTTAATTGTTTCAATTAAGTGGTAGGGGAGCGTTGTGTAAGCCTGTGAAGGTGTATCGTAAGGTATGCTGGAGGTATCACAAGAGCGAATGCTGACGTGAGTAACGACAAAACGGGTGAAAAGCCCGTTCGCCGGAAGACCAAGGGTTCCAGTCCAACGTTAATCGGGGCTGGGTGAGTCGACCCCTAAGGCGAGGCCGAAAGGCGTAGTCGATGGGAAATCGGTTAATATTCCGATACTTGTTTATGATGCGATGGAGGGACGGAGAAGGTTATGCCAGCCTGGCGATGGTTGTCCAGGTGGAAGGATGTAGGTAGGTTTAGTAGGCAAATCCGCTAGACTATTACTGAGATCTGATAGCAAGCCAGTTTACTGGCGAAGTGGCAAATACCATGCTTCCAGGAAAAGCTTCTAAGCGATAGTTATAAACAAATCGTACCCGAAACCGACACAGGTGGTCAGGTAGAGAATACCAAGGCGCTTGAGAGAACTCTGCTGAAGGAACTAGGCAAAATGGTACCGTAACTTCGGGAGAAGGTACGCTGCCGACGGTGAAACCCTTGCGGTGTAAGCTGTTGGCAGTCGCAGATACCAGGCTGCTGCAACTGTTTATTAAAAACACAGCACTCTGCAAACACGAAAGTGGACGTATAGGGTGTGATGCCTGCCCGGTGCTGGAAGGTTAATTGATGGGGTTAGCGTATGCGAAGCTCTTGATCGAAGCCCCAGTAAACGGCGGCCGTAACTATAACGGTCCTAAGGTAGCGAAATTCCTTGTCGGGTAAGTTCCGACCTGCACGAATGGCATAATGATGGCAGCGCTGTCTCCAGCAGAGACTCAGTGAAATCGAAATCGCAGTGAAGATGCTGTGTACCCGCGGCTAGACGGAAAGACCCCGTGAACCTTTACTACAGCTTTACATTGAACTTTGACCTAACTTGTGTAGGATAGGTGGGAGGCTTTGAAGTGGCGACGCCAGTTGCCATGGAGCCAACCTTGAAATACCACCCTGGTTATGTTGGGGTTCTAACTCAGATATCACAATATCGAGGACAATGTATGGTGGGTAGTTTGACTGGGGCGGTCTCCTCCTAAAGAGTAACGGAGGAGTACGAAGGTGCGCTCAGAACGGTCGGAAATCGTTCAAAGAGTATAAAGGCAAAAGCGCGCTTAACTGCGAGACCCACAAGTCGAGCAGGTACGAAAGTAGGTCTTAGTGATCCGGTGGTTCTGTATGGAAGGGCCATCGCTCAACGGATAAAAGGTACTCTGGGGATAACAGGCTGATACCGCCCAAGAGTTCATATCGACGGCGGTGTTTGGCACCTCGATGTCGGCTCATCTCATCCTGGGGCTGAAGCAGGTCCCAAGGGTATGGCTGTTCGCCATTTAAAGAGGTACGCGAGCTGGGTTTAGAACGTCGTGAGACAGTTCGGTCCCTATCTACCGTGGGCGTTGGAAATTTGAGAGGATCTGCTCCTAGTACGAGAGGACCAGAGTGGACGAACCTCTGGTGTTCCGGTTGTCACGCCAGTGGCATTGCCGGGTAGCTACGTTCGGATGGGATAACCGCTGAAAGCATCTAAGCGGGAAGCCCACCTCAAGATAAGATTTCCCTAAAGAGCCGTTGTAGACTACGACGTTGATAGGTTGGGTGTGGAAGCGTAGTGATACGTGTAGCTAACCAATACTAATTGCTCGTTTGGCTTGACCATACAACACCCAAGTGGTTTAGTATGATAAAGTGTAAAGATTTTACCTAGCAAGCTTGAATCAATCTTGAATAGCTTTAAAAAGATAACAATTTAAAGTAAAAATTAAATAACAGACTCATAAGCAGCGTTGTTAATCCTTTTACGCTGACGACAATAGCAAGATGGAACCACCTGATCCCTTCCCGAACTCAGAAGTGAAACGTCTTAGCGCCGATGGTAGTGTGGTTCGCCCATGTGAGAGTAGGTCATCGTCAGCACCTTATTTCAGACCCCCGTACGAGAGTGCGGGGGTTTTTGGTTTGGGGGGTTAGAGTGGATTGGCGATGGCGGATATGATACAATAGCGAAAATTTAATAATCAGATAATTTATGTCCGTAAAACTTCCCCCTTATCGACCCATTAAAAAGCGTAGCGGCATTGCGGTGATGATTGCTGCAATCCATGCTTTATTGATGCGTGAATTGCAGACACGATTTGGTAGTTATCGTCTGGGGTATCTGTGGGCACCACTGGAGGTTCTGGCGCAGGTGCTGATTTTGCTCATTATTTTTGGGGCGGTGATGAAGCGTGTGTTGCCCGGCATGGATTATAAGCTGTTTTTGGTGGCGGGCATTATCCCATTTTTTATGATGCAGCGGATTGCTTTACGATCCCTGGGGGCAGTTGAGGCAAACCAAGGGCTGCTTATGTACCGTGCCGTTCGCCATATTGATATCATCATTGCTCGCTCGTTTTTGGAATTATTGATTTATTTTTTCACCTTTATTTTGCTGCTGGTGGGTTTGTTGTTTTTCGGGGTGGAATTTAGCGTTGCCAATTTGCACATTGTTTTGGCGGGCTGGATTGGTATGTTCTTTTTTAGTTTTGGGCTGGCGTTGATTTTGATGATTGTTGGTCATTATGGTGGTGAGATTGGCAAAATTATCAGTATTTTTTTTAGCGTGCTGTATTTTTCATCAGGTGTGATTTATTCAGTACATATCGTTCCTGAGCCGTATTTGAGCTATTTGATGTACAATCCATTCATTCACAATCTTGAGCTAATCCGCCATGCACTGGCACCGACTTATCCAGTATATCATGCCAGTGGTGCTTATTTTACCATTTGGACGATATGTGTGGTGTTTTTTGGGTTGCTGTTATATAAGGCATGCGAGCATGATTTGATTCGCAGCAAATAATGGCTAATATTTTTATAAGCTTTACATTTTGCCAAATTGACAAATAATTTGATAAAGAATTTACAAATATGATTCAAGTCAAAGACATCACCAAGTCCTTTATGACCCCGCAAGGTCGGCATTATTTGTTTAAGGATTTGAATTTCACCATCGAAGATAAGCAAAGCGTGGGACTGCTGGGCAGAAATGGTGCGGGCAAATCCACACTGCTGCGCATAATTTGTGGCTTGGATAAGCCAGACAGCGGCGAGGTGATTACTGATTCGACCATCTCATGGCCAGTCGGTGTTGGCGGTGGTTTTCAGGGCAGCCTGACAGGTCGCCAAAATGTTCGCTTTGTTTGCCGTCTGTATTCCAATGGCGACTATGTGGACGAAAAAATCCGCTTTGTCGAAGAGTTTGCCGATATTGGCAAATATTTTGATATGCCAGTCAAAAGCTACTCATCTGGTATGCGTTCACGCTTGACTTTTGGGCTGTCGCTGGCATTTGATTTTGATTATTATATGCTTGATGAAGTCAGTGCGGTGGGCGATGCGGCATTTCGTAAACGCAGCGAAGAAGTGCTGCAAGCACGCAGAGAGCAATCGGGGTTTTTGGTGGTGTCGCACAATTTGGGCGATATTGAGCGAAATTGTGATCTTGCCATCGTATTAATGAATCAAAAAGCACATGTGTTTGATGATGTAAAACAAGCAATCGAGGTATATAACAAGCATGTCCATGAAGCTAAGAAGTAAGCGTATCAACCAAGGGCTATTTGCCGTGGTGGTGGTTATACCTTGGATTGTTATTATCTGTTATTTGCTGCTGTTTGCCGCACCACGCTATGTCAGCACTTCTAATGTGGTGGTCAAGCAGGTCAGCGAGCAAGGCACATCAGCCACGGGCATTTCGGCACTTTTGGGGGTTAATAACACCAATCGTGATGATGCGATATATTTGACAGAGTACATTTTATCCACAGATTTGATTGACAAGCTGGATAAGCGTTTTGATTTTCGCAAAAGCTATTATGTTGATGGCAAAGATTTTGTCAATGAAATCGACCAAGATGCTTCCCAAGAAGAACTGGTGGAATATTACAAAAAACGAGTTTCGGTAACTTTGGACGAACCCAGCTCGGTGCTGAAGGTTTCCACCGAAGGCTTTACGCCAGAGTTTGCCTTACAGCTAAACCAAGCCATCTTGGGCGAGTCTGAACAATTTGTCAATGACATTTCCAAAAAAGTCGCCAGTGAACAGCTTGCTTTTGTTACCACACAAGTCAGCGATGCCGAAAATCGCCTAAATGAAGCCAAGCAGCAGCTGTTGGATTATCAAAATACCAACGAAATCTTTGACCCGCAAACCAACGCCCAGATTATCAATCAGGTGATTGCTACGCTGCAAGGGCAATTAAGCAGCCTAAGAACCGAAGAGCGGCAACTGCTTAGCTACCTAAACCCTGAAGCACCGCAAGTAGTGAGTTTGCGTAGTCAAATCGCTTCTGTAGAAAAGCAAATCCGTGAAGAGCAGGACAAACTGACTTCGCCAAAAAACAGCCGACTCAACGCCCAAACGGCACAATTTGAAGCCATCAAAGCCGATGTTGCGTTTGCCAATGAGCTGTACAAATTGGCATTGACTTCACTAGAGAGTGCTCGCATCGAAGCGATACGCAAAATGAAAAATTTGGTGGTAATTTCATCGCCGCACGCCGCCGAAGATGCCACTTATCCCCGCCACGCTTATGTGATTGGCACTTCGTTGTTATTGTTGCTCATTTTGTATGGGTTTATTGTTTTGATTTTGGCGATTATCCGTGACCATTCAAAATAGGATTGTGATTATGTTTAAAAAAACCTTGCTTGCATCATTGGTTGCGACATTATCTGTGGCAAGTTTTGCCAGTGGCTCGACCAATATGGGTCGTTTGGCGGTCTTGAGTGCTGTTGGTGAAGTGCCAGCCGAAGCGACACCAGCTGAAGCAGTGGCAGCAGCAAGCCTTGGCAGCAGTGCGGTGATTAATAATTCCAGTGCTTATCAGCAAATCAGCGATGCCAACAAAAATCAGCCAAAAATCTTTGGGTCGCAATTATTTCGTGGGGCGTTTTCGACCACGAGCGGCTCAACTTTTAATGATAGCTATGTCATCAACCCCGGTGACAATGTGCAAGTGCGAATGTGGGGTGCGTATCAATATGCCAGCACCATGACGGTCGATCCGCAGGGCAATATCTTTTTGCCAAATGTCGGCCCTGTGCGTGTGGCAGGTATCCAAAATGGGCAGCTACAATCGGTGGTGCAAAATGCCATCGCTCGCATTTATCGCTCTAATGTCGGCGTGTATGCATCGCTTGAACAAGCTCAGCCAGTCAAAGTTTTTGTTACAGGCTTTGTCAATCAGCCGGGTTATTATGGTGGCTTGGCGGCAGATTCGGTGTTAAGCTATCTTGATCGAGCAGGTGGCGTGGACCCTGAGCGTGGCAGTTATATTGATATTACCATTCGCCGTAATGGTCAAGTGATGCAGCAGGTGAATTTGTACGATTTTTTAATCGCTGGTCGCTTACAGCCTTTTGCGTTTCGTGATGGCGATGTTATTACCGTTGCTCCGCAAAAACAAACCTTTAGCATCTCTGGGCGTGTACAAAATGAGTACATTTTTGAGTACAATGTCGGCAATCTGACTGTGGCTGATGTGCTGTCGGTTGCCAATCCTTTGGCGGATGCGACCAATATCAGCATCACCAGAGCAGCAGGGCGTGCCCAGACGGCAGAATACTATGCCTTATCACAGGCGGCTCGTGTGCCTGTCAATAATGGCGATACTTTGGTGGTAACATCAGATCGCTATGCCGACACCATCGCTGTACAAGTAACTGGTGCGCATCGCGGCAATGGGGCGGTGATTTTACCGTATGGTGCAAGGCTCAAAGACATCATTGCTCAGCTTGAGCCGTCCAGTCTTGCTAATGTGCAAAATTTATCCATTTACCGCAAATCTGTCGCCGAACAACAAAAACAAGCGATTAATCAAGCACTTGACCGCTTACAAGAGATGACGCTGGCAACGCAGTCAGTCACTCGTGAAGAAGCTCAGTTGCGCGCCGAAGATGCCAAATTGGTTGAGCAATTTATTGCCAAGGCTCGCCGCATTGAGCCGACTGGTCGAGTGGTGATTGTGCCAGATTCTTGGCAGGATATCATTTTACAACAAGGCGACATTATCCACATTCCTGAGCAGACTTCGGTCGTTACGGTCAATGGTCAGGTGCGAGCTCAAGGGGCTTTGAGCTTTGACCCCAAACTGACGGTGGCAGATTATATCGCCAAATCAGGTGGTATGGACGACAATGCCGATCCAAATAATATCTTAGTGCTACAACAAAATGGCGAAACCAAAGTGGTCAATACCGCTTATCGACTGCAACAAGGCGATGAAATCATGGTATTGCCAAAAGTCAAAACTCGCCGTGTAGAAATCACCCGTGGCATTTCACAAATTTTTTATCAAATCGCTGTCGCCGCTGGCGTGATTGCAGCGTTGTGATGGATTATGCAGACGCAAATTTGTGAATTTTTGGTGGCAACACAAGGTATCATTAGAAATAACCAGCTACTGGCAAATGCGTTGGGCGTGCCAGTGCGACCATTTTTTGGCAAAAAACAGATTTTTGGCTCAAAAAACGCCAATGACAATGCCGACAACCAAGCTGGCAAACAAGCAGTGCTGGCTTGGGGACAAAAACCTTCTGCCAAACACGCCCAAGCCTTAGCAGATAAGCTTAATTTACCACTTTGGCGTGCCGAAGATGGATTTTTACGCTCGCTAGACAGTGGTGTGGACAGCCGATTTGGTGCCAGTTTTGTGCTTGATGATTTGGGCATTTATTTTGATTTGACCAAGCCCAACCGCTTGCAATGTCTAATTGAGCAGACTACCCAGTCTTGGAATGATGACAAGCAAGCCACCAGCGTGCGATTGATGGATAAACTCATCACTCATCGCTTGTCTAAATACAACGCTGTTCAGCACGCACCCAAGTTATCCCAGCTTGCCAATAATCACAAAAAACACATTTTAATCATCGATCAAGTGGCGGGCGATGCGTCAATCCTAGGTGCCAGTGCCGATAAGCGGCATTTTTTGGCGATGATAAGCCAGGCAAAAGCACAATATCCTGATGCCAACCTGTGGATAAAGACGCACCCAGCTGGCAAGGGCTATTTGGCGGCGGCAGATGGCGTGGGCATTTTGTCTGATGCGTGCAATCCGATTGCCCTGCTTGAGCAAGTCGATGCGGTATTTACTGTCAGTAGCCACATGGGCTTTGAAGCGTTAATGCTGGGCAAAACCGTACATTGTTTTGGGGTGAGTTGGTACTGCGGTTTTGGCTTGACCGATGATACTTTTATCCAAAATTTACCACTGTATCAAAAGCTACGCCAGCGATACCAAGCCTTTGGTGCTGTGAGTGTGGCACAGCTGTTTTTTGCCAGTTACATCGCTTATAGCCACTATGCCGATCCAGCAACTGGCAAAGGCTGCGATATTGAGACGGTGATGGATTATCTGATCTGCAATCGCCATCATCAAAATATGCTGGCAGGCGATTTATTGGCGTATGATTTTAGCCGCTGGAAGGTGGATTTTGTTAAGGCATTCGTGCAATTTCCTAAGGTGAATTTGACTTTTAAGCCAAAAACCAAAATCCGTTTGTTATTCACCGACAACTATAACGCCAAACGTATTTGTCGTGATGACAAAAAAGCTCTTGCAGGCTTGAGTGATGAGCAGCAGTATTTGGTATGGGGTTTGTCCACCAAGCAGGCACTTGCTCAAAAAATCGCCGATTATCAAAATCAGCATCGACCACGGATTTGGTGCATGGAAGATGGTTTTGTCCGCTCAAATGGTTTGGGGGCGACGCTGCTTGAGCCGTTGTCGGTGGTGGTGGACGATGTGGGCATTTATTTTGATGCCAATTATCCATCACGGCTTGAGATGATTTTACAAAATCTGGTGCTTAATGATGAGCAAATCCAGCGTGCCAACAATTTGCACAGGCTGCTTTTGGCAAATCGTGTCAGTAAATACAATGTCGGCACAATCAACCACAGGCTAAAACAACAAATCAACGCTCAAAAAACGCTTAAGCCATCGGCAAAAATCCGCTTGGTGGTCGGTCAAGTCGAAGATGATGCATCGGTCAAAAACTGTACCAGTCAGATTTGCACCAATGCCGAGTTGCTCAAAAAAGTGCGTGCTGATTTTGCCGATGATGTGATTGTTTATAAGCCGCACCCTGATATTGAAGCAGGCTTAAGACTGGGCAAGATTGATGAACAAACGCTGGCATTGGCGGACATTGTCGCTACCGATACCGCCATGCCCCAATGTTTGGAGCTTTGTGATGTGGTGCATACCATCAGTTCGCTGACTGGCTTTGAAGCTTTGCTGCGTGGCGTGGCGGTGGTGTGCTATGGCTTGCCGTTTTATGCTGGGTTTGGCTTGACTGATGATGTGATTGAACCAGATAATACGCCCAAAATTCAGGCACTGTCTCGCCGCCAACGCACCACGCCGATGGATTTGCCGACTTTGATTTATGGCACACTGATTACGTACCCTTTGTACCGCTTGCCAAATGGCCATGGACTTGCCAGTTGTGAGCAGGTGATTGAATATCTTTATAATCACGCAGCACAAAACCCCAAGCCGACTTTTACCGCTCGACTGATGCGTCAGGCAAAAACTCGCTTGATGCAGCTACGCAAATTTACGATTTGATAAAATAATTCTAAGCAAAAGCCCAAGTCAGTTGTGCTACAATAGACAGTTGTGCTAAAAATACTCCGATAATTTCACTGAGCCAAGTACAGGTGTGCCATGTCTGCATCTATGAAACGACTGCTTGAACATCGCCGCATTTTGCTTTTGCAGGGCAAGATGGGCGTGTTCTTTTGTCGTTTTGCCACCTTTTTGATGGACGGTGGCCGCATGGTGCATAAGATTAATTTTAATGCTGGCGATGCGTTTTTTTATTGTCATAAAGACAAAATGAGCAATTATCGTGGCAAGTTGGACGAATTTGACTCTTTTTTGCAGCAAATCATCAAGCAACATCAGATTGATGCGGTGGTGTGTTTTAATGATTGCCGTCCGTACCATACCATCGCCAAGGCGGTTTGTGGTAGGCTTGGCACTTCGTTTTTTGTGTTTGAAGAAGGCTACCTTCGCCCTGACTATATCACGCTTGAAGAGCATGGCATTAATGGCTATTCTCAGCTAAATCCTGCAATGATTGCCAATTTTGCTGCTGCCAATGATAAGCCCAAATACACAGCAAACCGTTTTTGGCGGCTGTGTGCTGCCAGTATGCTTTACTACCTTATTGTCTTTTTATGCCAGTGGCGTTATCCGCACTACATGCATTATCGTGGCCTGTCCATCGGTCAAGAGATGTTGGCGTGGACGATTGCACCCTTACGCAAACTGATGCGATATTATCCAGATAAGCGGCTACAAAAACAGCTCACCGAACAGGCAAGCGGTCGGTATTATCTGGTCAGCCTACAAGTGCATAACGATTCACAAATCACCCATCACAGCGATTATGCCGATGTGGTTGATTTTATTGATGAAGTGCTGTTGTCATTTGCCAAGCACGCTCCAGATGGCACGCAGCTGATGTTTAAGCATCACCCTTTAGACCGTGGGCATCGAGATTATAAAAAGCGAATTGCCAAGGCAGCATCTGAACTTGGTATCGCTGGGCGTGTGCATTATGGCTGCGATGGGCATTTACCGACTTTGATTCGCCATAGCATCGGCATGATTACGGTCAATAGCACCACAGGTTTGCAATCCATTTATCACAAAAAACCAACCAAAGTGATGGGGCGTGCGTTATACGACATCAAAGGGCTGACTGACCAAAAGCCGCTGGATCAATTTTGGGCAAATCCAACGCCACCTGATCATGCGTTTTATCTAAAATTCCGTGAATATTTGATCGAACAAACGCAGATTAACGGCTCGTTTTATGGTACATCGCCGTGGGCATCGCCATACATTCACGCCCAAAAAACTGGCACACCGCCAAGCGCCAAGCAAGACGATTAAGCCACAGGCAATTTACCAAGCAAATTTTGCCCAAATCAATTTGCGATAAATTTACCACTGATTTGACCGATACCAGACGCAAGTTTGGTGTTTTGATGATTTCTGCTTGAAATGTGATGGCGAAAAAGCTGCATTTAGGGTAAAATACCAAAGAGCATGCCAAAGTTTGATAATATTAATTTAAATTTTATAAAAAGTTTAGAAAATTTTATTTATGCTGCCAAGTCAATGTTGATTGATCTTGGACTTTTTGGTGTTTTGATGATTGATTTTGCCAAATAAGCACGCCAAGGGCTGTGTTTATCAAATCCTGCCACCAAACCCATTTATCCAGCCGTCATGCTTTGATAATTTTATTGATTTTACGCCGATGAGTGTTGCTTTTATGACTGCAAAAAAACCCACCGACATTACCAAAATTCGCAATTTTTCCATCATTGCACACATTGACCACGGCAAAAGTACGCTTGCCGACCGTTTTATCCAAGTGTGTGGCGGTCTGTCCGATCGTGAAATGCAGGCACAGGTGCTTGACAGCATGGACATTGAGCGTGAGCGTGGCATTACCATCAAGGCACAGTCGGTAACTTTACATTATAACCACCCCAATGGCGAAACTTATCAGCTAAATTTTATTGACACTCCGGGGCATGTGGATTTTAGCTATGAAGTGTCTCGCTCGCTGGCGGCTTGTGAAGGGGCGTTGTTGGTGGTTGATGCCGCCCAAGGCGTTGAAGCACAATCCGTTGCCAACTGTTATACCGCTGTCGAGCAGGGCTTGGAAGTTTTGCCAGTTTTGAATAAAATCGATCTGCCGCAGGTGGAGCCTGAGCGAGTTATCGAAGAAATCGAAGACATCATCGGCATCGAAGCGGTAGATGCACCACGAGTGTCTGCCAAAACTGGCGTTGGTATCGATGAGCTGCTACAAACTTTGGTGGATAAAATCCCAGCACCGACAGGCGATACAGATGCACCGCTGCAGGCATTGATTATCGATTCTTGGTTTGATAATTATTTGGGCGTGGTGTCTTTGGTGCGTGTGCGCGAAGGGCAAGTGGCAAAAGGCGATAAGATTTTTATCAAATCCACAGGCGAAAGCCACATTGTTACATCGATCGGTGTTTTTACCCCAAAATCGCTAGAAACCGATGTGCTGTACGCAGGTGAAGTGGGCTTTGTCATCGCAGGTATCAAGGATATTCAAGGGGCACCAGTGGGTGATACCATCACGCACGCCAAGACGCCTGATGTTGAAAATATCCCGGGTTTTCAAAAGGTTACACCGCAAGTTTATGCAGGCATGTTCCCGATTGACTCAAGCGATTTTGAAAAATTCCGTGAAGCTCTGCAAAAGCTACAAATCAACGATGCGGCGTTATTTTTTGAGCCAGACACTTCAGAAGCGTTGGGCTTTGGTTTTCGCTGTGGATTTTTGGGCATGCTGCACATGGAGATTATCCAAGAGCGGCTAGAGCGTGAATACGATCTGGATTTGATTACCACCGCACCATCGGTGATTTATGAGATTGTCAAGAAAAACGGCGACATCGTCTATGTGGATAATCCGTCCAGACTGCCTGACACTGGCGTGATTGCTGAGTTTCGTGAGCCGATTGCACGCTGCCATATCCTTGTACCACAAGAATATTTGGGCAATGTCATCACCTTGGCGATTGAGCGTCGTGGTGTGCAGGTTGATATGAAATTTATGGCACGCCAAGTGCAGGTGGTGTTTGATATTCCGATGGGCGAAGTGGTGATGGATTTCTTTGATAAGCTAAAATCCGCCAGCCGTGGCTTTGCGTCATTGGATTATGGCTTTGAGCGTTATGAAGCGGACAAATTGGCTCGTGTCGATGTGCTGATTAATGGCGAAAAAGTCGATGCCTTGGCGATGATTTGCCACCAAGAACACGCTCGCCGCCGTGGTAATCAGCTGGTCGAAAAGATGAAAGAGCTGATTCCCCGTCAGATGTTTGATGTGGCGATTCAGGCGGCGATTGGCAGTCAGATTATCGCACGCTCAACGGTCAAGGCGATGCGAAAAGATGTTTTGGCCAAGTGTTATGGCGGCGATGTCAGCCGTAAGAAAAAACTGCTTGAAAAACAAAAAGCAGGCAAAAAACGCATGAAACAAGTCGGCAGCGTTGAGATTCCACAAGAAGCATTCTTGGCAGTGCTAAAAGTAGATAGCTAAGCGAAAAACTTGCCAAAGATAGTTAAGTATTTATACATATTTTATACCGATTGCATTCATTGGTGATACAAGCGGTTGTTATAATGCTCTTGCAAAGATGGATTGATGACACATTGGTGGTTTGGCGGTTTGTGCAATATTGCCACAGCTTGGCTGGCATTTTTAATTGGCATCGTTTTATACAATTTGACTATATCATTAAACCATGTGATTAATCAACAAATCTTGACAATCGATGAACAACAAACATGGCATAAATAACCGTAGGAGATTTTGGTGAATTTTGATATTAATTTGATTATCATACCGATAACTTTGCTGTTTTTGGTGGTTTGGCTGGTGGATAAATTTGCCCTAAAGCAGCACCGTACGATTAAGCATTATGTCAAGCAAGCACGAGCTGCCGAATCACAGCTGGCGGCGGATAAAGCGGTGCTGGAGAAGGCGTTATTGGCACATCAAATCACAACCCCTGCCGATGCGTTTGTGCCAAATGACGAGACGCCAAGTAACATCAAGGCCGCTCATCGAGACTTTTTGGCGAGCCGTTCTCGCTTGGTGGCACTCAAGGGCAATCCGCCAAAGCAGACGGCATTGGTGCGTTATTCCTACGAATTTTTGCCAGTGCTGGCGGTGATTGTGCTGCTGCGTGCTTTTGTCGTTGAGCCATTTAATATCCCATCATCATCGATGGTGCCGACTTTATATACTGGTGATTTTATTGCGGTCAATAAATCGGCATACGGCTTGCGTCTGCCATTGATTCACACCAAAATTTTGGACACAGGCAGCCCTGAGCGTGGCGATGTGGCGGTATTTCGCTATCCTTTGAATGACAATGTTTATTTTATCAAACGCATCATTGGCTTGCCGGGTGATACGGTGAGTTTTGATAAAGGCGTGCTAAGTATCAATGGCGAAGCTGTGCCAACTTCACCAACCACTTATCAGATGGCCAAGCCTTTGGTTGAAAAAATGCTGCCAGCGGTAATCGATGGTCAAGCACTAAGTGATGCAGACCGTGCCGCCATGGGGCGTGAAGAAGAACGCTTTGCTCGCTACCAAAGCGAAAACTTGGGCAAGCACACTTATACCACTCGCTATGTCGGTGAAATCAATGCATCAGCTGCCGCACCATTTTTACAACAAAATTCACCGCTACTGCTGGAGTCTGGCGGCGAAAAATGGTCAATCACCGTCCCACAAGGGCAATATTTTGTGATGGGTGATAACCGTGATCGCAGTGATGATGGGCGTTTTTGGGGCTTTGTACCAGAAGCGAACCTATCAGGCAGGGCGACTTATATTTGGATGCACAAAGAGCCGGGGCTGCATTTGCCAAGCTTTGAGCGTAACGGTGCTATCGACTAGACAATAAGGCAATCTGTGAACAAACGAACCCCAAAAATCCTAAAAACACCCAATATTGCCTACAAATCCCCTGCTCAGATGTCCTATTTTACTGACTTTGAGCAGGGGCTGCCTGTTTTGTGCCAAAAATTGGGTTATCAATTCAAAGACATATCGCTGCCCAAGCGTGCTTTGACGCACCGCTCTTATGACCCAAAAAACAGCTACGAACGCTTGGAGTTTTTGGGTGATGCGTTGCTTGGTTTGATTATCGCCAAGGCGTTGTTTGCTCATTATCCAGAGCATGACGAAGGTAAATTGACTCGCATGCGTGCCACTTTGGTGCGGCAAGAAACGCTGGTGCAGATTGCTGATGAGCTGGAGCTGTCTCGCCATCTGATATTGGGCGTGGGCGAGCGTAAGGGCGGCGGCCGTCATCGTGCTTCGATTTTGGCGGACGCCGTGGAAGCGTTGATTGCGGCGGTTTATCTTGATGTGGGCGATTGTCAATTTGTCGATCAGATGGTGCTGGGCTGGTATCAAAATCTCATCGCCCAAGTCGGCCAAGAGCAAGTACTCAAAGATGCCAAGTCACGCCTTCAAGAGCTGCTACAGGGCAATCATTTGCCATTGCCGACTTATGAGCTGCTTGAGACACGGGGTAATGCACCGCATCAGGTATTTGTGGTCAGGTGTGATGTTGCCGTAACAGGTGCTAATGCCATCGTTGAAACTGGGGCAAGCCGACGCATCGCCGAACAAAAATGTGCCGAGCTGATGATTAATCAGCTGAACAAACTTTCACTAAAAATTTAATTGGTAAAATTGCCAAGTTGTTCATTTTAGCAATTTGATTAAAACGATTTAACCGATTAATTTGATAAATTTGGCAATTACACCAAATTAACAAACCAATAAACCAACAAACAGCCAACAAAACCAAACACAAGCATAGGAAATACCATGACTGACGACACCAAAACCTTGAGCAATGAAGACACCATTTCGGCGTTTTTTGACGCTCAACCGACCTTAAATCATGAGTCCTTTAGGGCGGGTTTTGTGGCAATTGTCGGTCGCCCAAATGTCGGCAAATCCACGCTGATGAACCACTTGCTTGGGCAAAAACTATCCATCACTTCCAGAAAGCCACAGACCACTCGCCATCGCATTCATGGGATTTTGACCAATGATGAGATGCAGATTGTTTTTGTTGATACGCCCGGCATTCACAGCAAACAAGTGCGAGCCATTAACGAGCGTATGAATAAGGCGGCGGTGTCGGCATTGTCTGATGTGGATTTGGTGCTGTTTGTGGTTGATGGCGTGCAGTGGCGTGAAGACGATTTATTGACGTTGGAGAAATTGTCAGCGACCAATTTGCCAGTGATTTTGGTGATTAATAAGTCCGACACCATCAAGGATAAATCGCAGCTGCTGCCTGTGATTGAAAGTTTTAGCGAAAGTTTTGATTTTGCGGACATTATTCCTGTGTCGGCATTACGCCACCATAACCTTGAGCGTCTGCAGACGGTGATTGCCAGCTATTTGCCGCAGCGTCCTGCGATTTTTGACCCTGAGCAGATTACCGACCGTTCCGAACGCTTTTTGGCGTCCGAGATTATCCGTGAAAAAATCATGCGTTCATCAGGCGATGAAGTGCCGTATGATTTGACGGTGCAAATTGACACTTTTAAGGACGAGCCAGCACACCAAGACCCCGAAACAGGTAAATGGCGTAAGGCGGTAACTTTTATTGATGCCACGATTTTTGTGGAGCGAGCTGGTCAAAAAAGCATCGTCATCGGCGACAAAGGCACTCGTATCAAGCAAGTGGGCATCGATGCTCGCAAAGATATGGAAGTGCTGTTTGACCGCAAAATCATGCTGACTTTGTGGGTCAAGGTCAAGCGTGGCTGGTCAGACGATGAGCGTGCATTAAACAGTTTGGGTTATTGATTCGGGCAGTGTGATGGGTTGTTTGTATTTGGTTAAATTCAAAATTGCATTTATTTAAAATTCATCAGACGATGAATCAAATTTGCTACATTATTTGGTAAGTGTTTATAAATGTCGTAATAGCCATAATAAACCAAGACAAACAAAACAATCAAAACAAATTGCCAAATGCCATGGATAAAACGCCCATACCACAACGCTCACAGTTGCAATCAACATGAAAAACACTCCGCTCAATGGCTATTTGTTGCATCAGCGTGCTTATCAAGAAAAACGAGCGATTTACCAGTTTTTTTCTTATGAGCATGGCGTGGTGCATGGCGTTGGTGTGCGTGGCATGCCGCTGTTTACGCCAGTTTATTTGTTGGCAAATGGCAATCATGCCCTAAAAAGTTTTAGCCAAATCGGTTTGGGATTTTCGCCATCATTTGAGCAGATGCTCAGCGAGCAAATCGGTGATGATGCCGATGGGCAAAACCTAAGTCAGTATTCTGGCTATCTTTTGACCAAGGGGCGAGTGCAGTATGCTTTATTATATATGAATGAAGTGCTGTATAAACTTTTGGCAAATGAAAATGCTTGCCCAGCACTTTGGCAAACTTATCACACCAACACCGCCAAATTGCACGCTTTGGATAAATTGTCCCTGTCTGCTGTGGATGAGCTGCATGCCATGAAAGTTTATTTGCGGATTTTTGAAAGGGCGTTATTTGCCGAGCTTGGCATGGCGATAGATTTTGGCAATGATGGTTTTGGCGAGCCGATTGTTGCCGATGGCGTGTATCGTTTTGTGCCGCAGATGGGTTTTGTGCCAGATGGTACGGCATTGCCAGCCGATTATCACGCTGCGAACAAAGCCAGTCCGTGCTATCAAGGCTTGCAGCTGCAGCAGATGGATTTGGCATTACAAAACTTGCTTGTGTTTGACCATTTGGCAGAATTTGGACAAATCCACAAGCAGCTGATGGATTTTTTGCTTGATTACAAACCTTTGCACAGTCGCACTTTGTGGCAGCAGAGCATGCGTTATCTGACCTAAATTATGACAACAAAGACAAAGGGGTGATTATGAACACACCGTTATTGGGCGTCAATATTGACCACATCGCCACGCTGCGTAATGCCCGTGGCGTGGGCTATCCGTGCCCTATCGAAGGGGCGTTGATTTGTGAGCAGGCGGGGGCGGCAGGCATCACTTTGCATTTGCGTGAAGATCGCCGTCATATCCGTGACGCCGATGTGTACGAAATGGCAAAGCGTCTGACCACTCGCATGAATCTTGAGATGGCGGTAACTGATGAAATGCTTGCCATCGCTTGCCAAGTGCGTCCTGCATGGGTGTGTCTTGTGCCAGAAAAACGCCAAGAGCTAACCACCGAAGGCGGCTTGGACATTGCCAATTTGCCAAATCTGGGCGAATTTATCCAAAAGCTGCACCAAGCAGGCGTGCAGGTATCGCTGTTTATTGATCCAGACATTCATCAGATTGATGTGGCGATTGCTTTGGGTGCTGATGCCATCGAGCTGCATACAGGGGCTTATGCGCACAGCAGCTTAGATGGTGATGCTGCACGAACCGCCAAAGAGCTTGAGCGTATCAAGGCAGCAGCGGCATATGCCCAAGCCAATTCCAAGCTGCTGGTCAATGCAGGGCATGGCCTAACCAGAGATAATGTGGCTGCCATCGCTCAGATCGAAGGCATTCATGAGCTAAATATCGGCCATGCATTGATCGCCGATGCGGTATTTATGGGACTTGCCAATGCGGTGCAAGCGATGAAAGCGGCATTTACCACTCAATAAACCACCACAAAACTGTGGTAAAATCGTAAATATAAGCCTGTTTTGTGTAATATTATGTATTTTTTGACAAAAAAAGGTTGTAAATTGCGATATTTACAGTTAAGCTAACCAAATAAGTCGTAATAAAAGCCTAATGGGCATGACTGAGTGACCTGCTAGGTTGTTTTCTATTGCAAAAACAAGAGAATTGTAACAGATTATTGGCAGGTACTGGAATACTGTGCTACAATAGGCATGGTACTCTTGAAAAACCAACCACTCCTTGGAGGAATTTATGAAATTTAACAAAATCGCTCTTGCGGTAATCGCAGCAGCTGTAGCGCCAGTCGCTGCGCAAGCGGGTGTTACTGTTAGCCCATTGCTACTAGGCTATCACTACACTGACGAAGCACATGACGATCAGCGTGCAGTATTGCGTACTGGCAAACTTCTAAATGCTGACACAGCAGCTAACCGTTTGAACGACCAAGCTGCAAACTCTAATCCAGCAAGCACTCGTGATCCGCTAAATGGTGGCGTTGCTTTGGATAGCGACCTATGGACTGGTGCGGCAATCGGTATCGAATTGACCCCATCTACTCAGTTCCAAGTAGAATACGGCGTGTCTAACACTGACGCACAAGCATCTGATTGGTCAAAACACAAAGATTCAGCCAACCGTTTTGACGCTGAACAACAAACCATCAGCGGTAACTTCCTAATCGGTACTGAACAATTCACTGGCTACAATGCTGCAAGCAAATTTAAGCCATATGTATTGATCGGTGCTGGTCAATCAAAAATCAAAGTAGAAGCTAAAGAAGCTTATAAGACTCAAGCTGGTCAAACTGGTTCAGTAACCAAATCAGTAGCTGCTGGTGAGCGTGTAACTGAGTCTAAAGACACTATCGGTAATGTGGGTCTGGGCGCTCGTTACCTAGTGAATGACGCTTTGGCACTGCGTGGCGAAGCTCGTGCAATCCATAACTTTGACAACAACTGGTGGGAAGGCTTGGCATTGGCTGGCCTAGAAGTAACTTTGGGTGGCCGTCTAGCACCTGCAGTACCTGTTGTTGCAGTAGAAGAGCCAGCACCAGTTGTTGAAACTGTTGCACCAGTAGTTATCGAAGATCGTATCGTTGATACTGATGGCGACGGTGTACCTGATCACCTAGACGCTTGCCCAGGCACACCAATGAACACTGTTGTTGATGCTCGTGGCTGCCCAGTACAAGTTAACCTAGTTGAAGAACTACGCCAAGAATTGCGTGTATTCTTTGATTATGACAAATCAGCGATCAAACCACAATACCGTGAAGAAGTTGCCAAAGTTGCTGCTCAAATGCGTGACTTCCCGAACGCAACTGCAGTGATCGAAGGTCACGCATCTCGTGATTCAGCACGCTCAAATGCACGCTACAACCAGCGTCTGTCTGAAGCTCGTGCAAACGCTGTGAAGTCTATGCTAACTAACGAATTTGGCGTTGCTCCAAACCGTCTAAATGCTGTGGGTTATGGCTTTGATCGTCCGATCGCTCCAAACACCACTGCTGAAGGTAAAGCAATGAACCGTCGTGTAGAAGCAGTCATCACTGGTACTAAGACTACCACTGTTGACCAAACCAAAGACATGGTTGTACAACCATAATTTGGACGACTTAGGTTTATTTGGATTTATCAAATAAGCACAAAAGCCACTCAGTTTTGGGTGGCTTTTTGTTATTTGTCGTGTTGTTTTTAATATTTTATCTGTGAGTAACCCCAAGGCAAGTCTAACAGCCAAGCAGTTTATGGTTTAAAAATTACTTAACTTATGTTATAATAAACGGTTTTTTAGCCTTTTCTATCCGATTAGAAATCTTTTTTTTAGCAAATCAGGCGTATCGCCAAGATTAAATTTATATTGAGTATTTATGGCAAACGATATCAAGCACTTGCGAAACATCGCAATCATTGCCCATGTCGACCACGGTAAGACAACCCTAGTTGATAAACTTCTACAACAATCTGGTGCATTGGGCGAACGCTCAGGCGAGATTGAGCGTGTGATGGATTCTAACGCACTGGAATCTGAGCGTGGCATCACCATTTTGGCAAAAAATACCGCCATCAAATGGCTGGATAAGCGTAGCAATACCGAATACCGCATCAATATCGTGGACACTCCGGGCCACGCCGACTTTGGTGGTGAAGTTGAGCGTGTGATGTCGATGGTGGATTGTGTGCTGCTACTGGTGGATTCGCAAGAAGGTCCAATGCCACAAACACGCTTTGTTACCCAAAAGGCGTTCGCTCGTGGACTAAAGCCGATTGTCATCATCAATAAAATTGACAAACCTGCTGCCCGTGCCGACTGGGTAATTGACCAAGTGTTTGATCTGTTTGACAGCCTAGATGCCACCGATGAGCAGTTGGATTTTCCGATTGTGTATGCATCGGGCATCAACGGCATTGCAGGGCTTGAGCCAGATGGCTTGGCAAGTGATATGACGCCGCTGTTTGAGACAATCGTTGATATTGTTGAGCCGCCAAAGGTCGATGTCGACGGCCCATTCCAGATGCAGATTTCAAGTCTGGATTATAACAGCTTTGTGGGTGTTATCGGCGTGGGTCGCATTCAGCGTGGTTCGGTAAAAACCAACACGCCAGTAACGGTAATTGACAAAGACGGCAACAAGCGTAACGGCCGCATTCTAAAAATCATGGGCTATCATGGGCTTGAGCGTGTCGATGTCGATTCGGCACAGGCGGGCGATATCGTCTGTATCACAGGTATCGATGCACTGAATATTTCAGATACGATTTGTGATCCGCAAAATGTTGAAGCTCTGCCAGCGTTGTCGGTGGACGAGCCAACAGTTTCGATGACTTTTCAGGTCAATGACTCGCCATTTGCGGGTAAAGAAGGCAAATTTGTGACTTCACGCAATATCCGTGAGCGTCTGGATCGTGAGCTGATTCATAATGTGGCATTGCGTGTCGAAGATACCGACAGCCCAGAAAAATTCAAGGTTTCAGGTCGTGGCGAGCTGCATTTGTCGGTGTTGATCGAAAATATGCGTCGTGAAGGCTTTGAGCTTGGGGTGTCACGCCCACAAGTCATCATGAAAGAGATTGATGGCGTGATGTGCGAGCCTTACGAAAATGTCACTTTTGATGTCGAAGAGCAGCATCAAGGTGCAGTAATGCAAGAAATGGGCAACCGCAAAGGCGAGCTGACCAATATGGAAGTGGACGGTAAAGGCCGTATCCGCATCGAAGCGACAGTACCGTCTCGTGGCTTGATTGGTTTTCGTTCGGCGTTTTTGACCATGACATCAGGCACAGGCATCATGACTTCCAGCTTTTCGCATTATGGTCCTGCCAAAGAAGGCACAGTCGCCAAGCGTCAAAATGGCGTGCTGGTTTCGATGGTAACAGGCACTTGCTTGGGTTATGCGTTGTTTAGCTTACAAGACCGTGGCCGCCTATTTGCCAAGCCGCAGCTGGAAGTGTACGAAGGTATGATTATCGGCATCAACTCTCGTTCGGACGATATGGTGGTCAATCCAACCAAAGCCAAGCAGCTGACCAATATCCGTGCATCAGGCTCGGACGATGCCATTATCCTAACGCCAGCACTGGAATACACGCTTGAGCAAGCCTTGGAATTTATCGAAGATGATGAATTGGTGGAAGTTACGCCAAAATCCATTCGTATCCGCAAGCGTTATTTGACCGAGAACGAGCGTAAGCGTTTTGGTCGCAAAAAAGACTGATTTGCCAGCATTTGATGAGTGATTAACATTACTTAACACACTTACCATCAAATGCTACAGTTTATGGCGAAAGCTGTGCTAAAATTGTCCAAGTTTTAGCATGGCTGATTGGCCTGCGACGATGCCTAATCTTGGATTGTGCATATCTTTGCCGCCAGATTGGGTATTTTTATTGTTTCATTAAATAAGATAAGAGTAAACTATGAGCATTATTCAAGAGTTTAAAGAATTTGCCCTAAAAGGCAATGTGATGGATTTGGCGGTCGGTGTGATTATCGGTGCTGCTTTTGGTAAAATCACCACTTCATTGGTCGAAGATGTGATTATGCCAATCGTTTCGTTTATTATGGGTGGCGAATTTGATTTTAAAAATATGTTTATCCTACTGGGTGATGCCCCAGCAGGCGTGCCGATGACTTATGACGCACTCAAAGAGGCGGGCGCACCAATGCTGGCGTATGGCAGTTTTATCACGGTGGTGATTAACTTTATTATTTTGGCATTCATCATCTTTATGATGGTCAAGGGTATGAATGTACTACGCCGTGCCGAAAAAGCCGAAGAGCCAGCCGCACCAGCAGAGCCATCAGAAGACATTTTGTTATTGCGTGAAATCAGTGCCAAATTGGGCGAGCGTAAATAATTTTAAAATTTTGATAAATTTTTATAAAAAAACCTGCCAAATGTAGCAGGTTTTTTATTGTTCAGATTTAAAGACAGTTTATTGATTCCTTAACCCTTTTTGACAGGTCTTACCCAGCCATTAATGGTGGCTTGTTTGGCACGAGATAAGGTGAGCTTGCCATCATCGGCGTTTTTGGTGATGACCGAGCCTGCACCGATGGTCGCACCAGCACCGATTTTGACAGGTGCGACTAGACTTGAGTTACTGCCGATAAAGGCATTGTCGCCGATGGTGGTGGTGAATTTATTGACGCCGTCATAATTGCAAGTGATGACGCCAGCACCGATATTGACATCACGGCCGACGACGCTGTCGCCAACATAGCTAAGATGGTTGATTTTACTGCCGTAGCCGACGGTGCTTTTTTTGGTTTCGACAAAGTTACCGATTTTGACCTTGTCGGACAGCACCGATTTGGGTCGCAAGTGGGCAAATGGCCCAATGCTGGCATCGCAACCAATTTGGCTGTCATCAATCACGCAGTTTGGCTTGATGTGTGTATGGCTGCCGATTTGGCTGCTTGTGATGATGTTGCCAGCATCGATTTGCACGCCATCGCCCAGCACCACTTCACCGACAAACACCGTATTAATATCAATAAACACATCTTGACCGCAGTGCAGCGTGCCACGAATATCCACACGAGTAGGGTCGGCAAATTGCACGCCGCCCAATTGCAGGGCGTGGATTTGGTGAGCTTGGTAAGTGCGTTCCAGATTGGCAAGCTGAATGCGATCATTGACCCCTTCGATCTCAAAGTCAAATTCTGGGGCGATGGTGGTGATATTGATGCCGTCATTGACTGCCAATTTGACAATGTCCGTCAGATAATATTCGCCTTGTGCGTTGTCGTTACTTAAAATTGGCAAATATTTGTGCAGCAGGGCATTATTCACGCAGTAGATGCCACTGTTAATCTCGGTGATGCGTTTTTGCTCTTCGCTGGCGTCTTTTTGCTCGACGATGGCGACCACTTTGCCGTTTTCACGGATAATGCGACCCAAGCCAAACGGATTGGCAACTTGCAAAGTCAGCATAGAAATGCCATCGGTGTTGGCGGCAACCAGTTTTTGTAGCGTGGCAGCTTGCGTTAGCGGCACATCACCGTACAAAATCAGACTTTTGCCAGCGGTGGGCAAGTGCGGCAAAGCCATCTTGACCGCATGGCCTGTACCCAGCTGCTCGGCTTGTTCGGCAAAAGTGATGGGATAATCGGCAAGGGCGGTTTTGACCATCTCACCGCCAAAGCCATAAATCAGCACGGTGTTATCGGCGTGAATGTTGGCACAAGTGTCCAACACATGAGCGACCAATGCCTTGCCTGCCAAGGTTTGTAAGACCTTTGGGCGAGTGGATTTCATGCGTGTGCCTTTGCCAGCTGCTAAAATAATGGTATGTAGTGTCATAAGTTTTCCTTAATTGCTAATTTGGCAAATTGGCATCGGCCGTTGGTGGCACATAGCGTTTATGGCGGTTAATGTGGCGTTCAAATTGGCGAAATGCGAACAAAAACACCCAGCTGATGAGCAGATAAATCACGCCAGCAGCAAAAAACATCTCTAGGTTCAGATAGGTGATGGCGATGATATCACGAGCTTTGTGCGTCAGCTCAACCACAGTGATTGACGCAGCCAATGCACTGCCTTTGAGCATAAAAATCACTTCATTACTATAAGCAGGAATCATGATACCAAAGGCTCGTGGCAGGGTGATGCGTTTTAATTTTTGTAATTTTGACATACCGATGGCATCGGCAGCTTCCAGCTCGCCAGTCGGCACGGCCATCACCGCACCACGCACAATCTCACCGATGTAGGCAGAAGTGTTGAGCGTAAAGGCGATAATCGCACACCAGTAGGCTTGACTAAAAACTGGCTCCCAAAGTGTAGATTGCTTAATGGTGTCAAATTGTCCCAAGCCATAATAAATCAAGAAAATCTGCACCAGCAGCGGCGTACCACGAAAAAAGAAAATATACACCGCAGGTATCGCACGCAGCCACAGCGTCGGCGACAGACGCAGCAGCCCCAAAATCACGCCCAACACCAAGCCAATCGCACACGAAGTTACCACAAGCTCAATGGTGGTTACGGATGCCGCCAGTAAGTCGGGAAAATATTTGATGATTGCTTGCCAGTTCCAGCTCATGCCTGACCCCCTGATTTTTTGCGTAAGCGTTTGGCGTAGCGTGCAGCAGGATTGGCACGAGATTCACACCACATGATAAATAGCGTTACCACTGAAGTTAATGCCAGATAAATAAAGGCGGCGGCCAGATAAAAGGTAAAGGCTTTTTGGGTGGATTGGGCGGCACGCTGTGAATAATACATCAAATCTTGTAAGCCAATCAGCGAAACCAACGCCGTGTCTTTGAGTAAAACCAACGCCAAATTGCCCAAACCGGGCAATGCCACCATCCACATTTGCGGCAAAATGATGCGTCTTAGCGTCTGAAATGGCGTCATGCCGATGCTTTGGGCGGATTCCCATTGACCTTTGGGAATGTCTTGGATTGCCATGCGAAACACTTCGGTCGCATAAGCCCCAAACATGATGGACAATGCTGTCACCCCAGCCCAAAACTGGCTGATGTCAAGCCGTCCGTGATAGCCCATTTGTTTGGCGATGGCGGCAAAAATCACGCTACCACCATAAAAAATAAAGAACACCATCAGCAGTTCGGGAATGCCACGGACGACAGTTGTATAGACATTGGCAATTTTTTCCAATATCCAAATTCCTGACAATTTGGCAAGCGCACCCAAAAGACCAAAAACCAAGCCCAAAACCAAACTGGCCAAGCCTAATTTGATGGTCAAAATCGTGCCTTGTATCAAAAGTGGGCCGTAGCCTTGTAAGTCAAACACAATAAAACCTTAATATCTACAAATGGCGATATTTTCTTGTTATAAAAATGGCTGAATGCCATCAAAATCATTTTGATGGACAAAACAGGCTTTTGGTGATGGCGACACCACCAAAAGCAATTGCACTTTTTAAAATAATGCTTAAGATTAATAAAATCTTATTCCATGCCTTGTGGCATGCCTTCTTCACCAAAGTGCTTGATGACGATTTGTTTATAAGTGCCGTCCGCTTTGATGGCATCTAGGGCAGTGTTAATTTTTTGGAGTAGCTCATCGTTGCCTTTGTCCACTGCCACGGCGATTTTGTCATTAATATCAATGTCGCCGCCTTTGATTTCAAAGCCTTTGCCAATGTCGGATTTTAGCCAAGTCAGTGCTGGCAATTTGTCCGAAATCATCGCATCAGCACGACCATTGCCCAAGTCAATAAAGGCATTGTCAAGGGTGTCATACAGTTGTGGCTTGCTGTTTGGGTAAGTTTGGGTCAGCCACTGACTTGAGATGGTTGAGCGTTGGGCGACAATCTTGGCAGATTCGATGGCTTTGGCACTCGTTGGGTCAAAATTTGACTGATTTTTTGCCAAAAACACCAAAGAGTTGATGTAGTACGGCTGGCTAAAATCCACCTGCTCGCTACGCTCTGGCGTTACCGACATTGCCGAGACGATGGCGTCAAATTTGCCTGTTTTTAGGGCAGGAATGATGCCGTCCCAATCTTGGGCGACAATCTCGCATTTGGTCTGCATTTTGTCGCATAAGGCTTGGGCGATGTCAATGTCAAAACCGCCTAGGCTGGCGTCTGGATTGGTGAAGTTAAACGGTGCATAAGCCCCTTCTGTGCCGATACGCAGCACTGCATCATTGGACGCTTGCTCTGAATTTTGACCGCTGCAAGCACTTAGGCCAAACACACCAATGGCCGCCGCCATAAGTCCAAATTTTGTAAATTTCATAATCAACTCCTTGATAAAAAAATACCATGATGCAGGCAAAGTCGCCCGCATCTGGTGGGGTGGTTATTTGCCGACTGCTTGAGTGTCGAAGTATTTGGCAAGGATTTCGTCATACTTGCCGTTGGTTTTTAGGCTGGCAAGGGCAGCGTCAAAATCTGCTTTTAGGCTGTCGCCTTTGCGGATAGCGATGCCGACTTTATCGTTGATGTCAATCGGTGTGCCTTTGACTTCAAAGCCAGCCCCAGCGTCAGTTTTTAGCCAATCAGACGCAGGCACGACATCAGACAGCATCAAATCGGCACGACCTGACGCCAAATCCAGATAAGCATTGTCTTGCTTGTCGTAAGTTTTGACGACGGCATCAGGATAGTTTTTGGCAAGATAATCTGCCGAGACGGTCGCTTGCTGAGTGGCGACGGTTTTGCCAGCGATATTGTCGATGGTGGTCGAGTCGCCTTTTTTGCCGATAAGCACCAAAGTATTGTCAAAATACGGTTCGCTAAAATCAACCGCATTCAGACGCTCTTCGGTGATTGACATGCCTGCCATGATGGCGTCAGATTTTTGAGCGTTTAGGCTGGGAATCAGACTGTCCCAATCTTGGCTGACGATGTCGCACTTGGCGTTCATCTGTTCACACAAAGCATTGGCAAGGTCAATCTCAAAGCCAACCAAGTTGCCTTGATTGTCCAGATAGCTAAACGGCTTAAAGCTCGACTCGGTGGCGATGATAAGGCTTTTTTGGCTGCTGTCCGCTGCTTGTTGTGCTGGCATGTCAGCAGGCTTGTCATTACTACACGCAGACAGTGCAGCAGCGGCAAGGGCGAAGGTGGCGAACTTCAAAACAGGTTTCATGACAATCTCCTAACTAACATGATTGGGTGGTTGGCGTACGGATTGATGGTACGCCAGAGTATTTGGGCAAGGGTGGATTATTGAAAATGTGCTTTTTCAATTTCTGCCAATTTGCCGTTTTCTTTGATTTTTGCAAGAGCAGCATCAAACTCAGCTTTTAGGCTATCGCCTTTACGCATGGCGATGCCCAGATGGTCGTTGTTATCAATCTCATCGCCGACCAAGCCAAAATCTTGGTTGCCTGCTTGTTTTAGCCAGTCGCTGGCAGAGACTTTTTCGGCCATGACCGCTTGGTTGCGTCCAGCTTTCATGTCCAAATAGGCGTTGGTGTAGGTGTCATACAGCTGCACACGGTTGCCGTCTTTGCCGTCGTATTTTTCGCTGATGTAGGCTGCCCCTGTGGTTGAGCGTTGGCTTGCCAGTACTTTGTCTTTGATGTTATTTGGGTCAAAGCTGCCGTCATTTTTGGCCAGCCAAACGATGGTATTTGAAAAGTACGAATCCGAAAAATCAACCTGTGCTTGACGCTCTGGCGTAACCGACATACCAGCGATGATGGCGTCGTATTTGTTCGCCAATAGCCCCGGAATCAGACCGTCCCAATCTTGGGCGACAATTTCACATTTGGCATTCATTTCTTCACACAAAGCATTCATCACATCGACATCAAAGCCAACAATGTTGCCATTGGCATCGGTGTCGTTAAACGGTGGGTAGGCTGCTTCGGTGGCGATGACCAAGTTTTTTTGTTCTTTGGCGGCAGCGTCATCGGCTTTGGCGGTGTCGTTATCTTGGGCTTTGTTGCAGCCAGTTAGGGCAAATGCAGTGGCAGCAGTCAGAACAAGCAGGCGTTTCATCATGATACAATTTCCTAGGTTAAGCAAGTTAAAAAGTCAATCTCGCCAATTTAGCGGTGCGATGCCATAAATTCACGCACTCGTGGCGATTTTGGATTATCAAATACTTCTTCGGGTGTGCCGATTTCTTCGATGCGGCCTTGGTGCAAAAAGACCACTTTGCTAGACACTTCACGAGCAAATCGCATCTCGTGGGTAACAATCAGCATGGTGCGGCCTTCGGCTGCCAGCTCACGCATGACCGCCAGCACTTCATTGACCAGCTCTGGGTCGAGTGCCGAAGTCGGCTCATCAAACAGCAGTACCTGTGGACGCATGGCAAGCGAGCGAGCGATAGCGACACGCTGACGCTGACCGCCTGATAGGTTATCTGGGTAGGCGTCTTTTTTGTCCAGCAGACCGACCTTGGCAAGTAGGCGTTCGGCATCGGCGATGGCGTCGCTTTTTGAGACACCAAGCACTTGTGTTGGGCCTTCGATGATGTTTTGTAAGATGGTTTTGTGCGGCCATAGGTTAAAACTTTGGAACACAAAGCCGATTTTTGAACGCAATTTTTCAAGCTGCTTATTGTCAGCGGCAACCAACTCGCCCTTGTGTGGCTTGAGTGCCAAGGCTTCTTGACCGACAATGATTTTACCAGATGTGGGTTTTTCAAGCAGGTTAATGCAGCGTAGCAAGGTGGATTTGCCTGAGCCTGACGACCCCAAAATACTGATGACATCGCCGTCATACGCTGTCAATGACACGCCTTTTAGCACATCAAGCGAGCCATAGCTTTTATGAATGTCTTGTAAGTCAAGGGCAATCGGGCGTGAGTGAGTCATGAAAATTCCTAAGCAAGATGAATGTTGGCACAATTTGCCAGTATAATTTTATCAAAACAAAATTTATCACCGTAATTTTACCCAATTTTTTTATAAAGGCAAATATTTTTCGCATTTTTTGCTATATTTATCAAAAAACGCAATAATTGGCGAGAATTTGGGTGGTATTTTTGCCAGTTTATGCTTACAATGCAGTCAGGCGTTGATGCCGTGTGGTGTTTATTTGTTCAAAGATTTAAAAGATACAGAAAAAAGATGCAAAAGATGTAAAATCCAAGCGATAACCAAAGTGATGACTAAAGCGACAACCAAAGGGCGATGCGATGACAAATGCGATGACAAAAGTGCAAGCGGTACAAATTGACGATGTGGTGGCATATATGCAGACGGTGGGCAAGCAGGCAAAGGCAGCGTCTGCAATTTTGGCCGCTGCCGATACCAAAACCAAAAATCAAGCATTGGCGTGCATTAAGCAGGCACTTTTTGCCAATAAAGCACAAGTGCTGGCTGCCAATGCCAAAGATGTCAAAGCAGGGCAGGACAATGCGTTAGATGCCGCTTTGCTTGACAGATTGGTGTTAAACGATGCTCGCTTTGGGGCGATGATGGCATCGCTGGACGATGTGATAAATTTGCCCGACCCTGTGGGTGAGATGAGCCATTTGACCCATCGTCCATCAGGCATTTTGCTGGGTAAGATGCGAGTGCCGCTTGGGGTGATTGGTATGATTTATGAATCTCGCCCAAATGTTACGCTAGAAGCGGCAAGTCTGGCGATTAAGTCGGGCAATGCCATCATTTTACGTGGTGGCTCTGAAGCATATCATTCCAACCAAGCGATTGCTGCCTGTATTTACCAAGGGCTAACACAAGCAGGCCTGCCCCAAGATGTCGTGCAGGTGCTGGCGACCACCGACCGTGCGGCAGTGGATAGCCTAATCACCATGAAAGATACCGTCGATGTGGTGATACCACGGGGCGGCAAGGGTTTGATTGAGCGTATCAGCCGTGGGGCAAGCGTGCCTGTGATTAAGCATTTGGACGGCAATTGCCACACTTATATTGACAAAGATGCCGATATGGACATGGCGACCACGGTGGCGGTCAATGCCAAAACTTCACGCTACGCACCGTGTAATGTGATGGAAACGCTGCTGGTGCATCAGGCGGTGGCAGCAACTGCCTTACCAAAAATTCTCACCGCCATGAGCGATGTCGATGCTGCCATGCAATTTCGTGTCTGTCCTGTGAGCATGGCGATACTTGCCGATAGCGGATTAAATCTTAGCCCAGCTTGTGAAGAAGACTGGTATGCTGAATATCTGGCACCGATTTTGGCGGTAAAGGTGGTTGATGATTTGGACGCTGCCATCGCCCACATTAATCACTACGGCAGCCATCACACCGATGTGATTATCACCGACAATTATGCCGCCACCAATGCCTTTATCCGCCGTGTGGATTCGTCCAGTGTGATGGTCAATGCATCAAGCCGTTTTGCTGATGGCTTTGAGTACGGTTTGGGTGCTGAAATTGGCATCTCAACCGACAAAATCCACGCACGGGGGCCTGTGGGATTGCACGGTTTAACCAGTGAAAAATGGGTGGTGTTTGGGCATGGTGAAATCCGCCCATAGGCTTGCCACTTGATGACAAAAGTTTGGTAAATTTGCCCAAATTCGCTATAATAGATAGTTTATGATGAGTTGATAAACCGTCCATTGCCTGCCTACGAGAGATCATGAGTAATCTATTTCAAAGCCCAGCCGTTGCCAAATTTGTCGAAAGCTTACCCACCATCAGAAAGCTGATTTTTAGTGCTTTTGGTATCGGCTTGCTGATTTTTTTGTTTTTGTCCTTGTTGTCCTACAATCCTGACGATTCGGCATGGTCGCATGTCAGCAGCAATCTGACCGTTAGCAATGTTGGCGGACGATTGGGGGCTTGGATTGCTGATATTTTGCACGCCTTTTTTGGCTTTGGGGCGTGGTTTTTGGTGTTGGCATTGGCGTATGAATTAGTCTGCCAATGGTGGACGCACACCAAGCTGATTTGGGCAATCCGTGCTTGTGCTTATGGGCTGTTGTTATTATTTGTCAGTGCCTTATTGTCCTATGCAGGCGGTTTACAAGACGCACAAGCGGCATTGACTTTGGGTGGTGCGATTGGCACGACTTTGCAGAGCAATTTGGCCGATGCTTTTGGTGAAATGCCAGCAGTTTTGTTAATCATCGCCACCATTATTGTGCTTTCGGTGCTAAGTTTTGAGATTCGCTGGCGTGCGTTGGTGCAAGATGTGCTGTTTGGCTGGCTTGATGCCAAAAAAACCAAAACGGACGAAACCACCGATCAAGACAACGATGCGTCAGTGGTGCTTGATGATGACGAGCAGACGCAAATGGCGGTGGATTTGGCAACGCCGCACAATCATAAAGGGGCATTGGAGAGCTTTTTGCGGCATTCTGGCTTGCGTGAAGAGCTGCTGGCACAGCGTCAAGCAGAACAACAGGCCAAGCAAGCGGCACTACAAGCTGAGCAGTCAAGCTCATCCAAGCAGGCCGCCTTGCCTAAGGTTCGTGTGGTAGATATGCTTGAAAAAGCAGCAGTCAAGCCAGCTGAAGTATTGAGCCAAGACTCAAGTCCAAGCCACATCTCAAGTCAGATTTCAAGCGATGCCACTGACACGCAAGTGGCGGTTAAGTCAGCGGTTCAGGCTGATTTTACCCAAATTGAAAATGATGAAATCGCCCCAGTCGCTACTGATAAAACAATTTCACAGACGGCTGATAAAGATGGTGCAATTCAGCCAAGCATTCATCAAACGCCTAAGGCAAATATCACCAATGAAACGGTGGCAGACTGGGTGGAATATCAGCCATCAGCCGATGATGCAGGCGTGCAAGCTGGCAAACCCAAATCCCATGCGATGGATACGCTGACTTATCGCATGAGCTTATCGCCGATTCCAGAGCTGGATTTGCTCGATAAGCCAGATTTGTCCAAAAAGCCCCAAGTTAGCCAAGAAGCACTGGACAAAGCCAGTGAATTGCTTGAGATTAAACTGCAAGAATACAATATCCAAGCCCAAGTCGTCTCGGCGATGGTCGGCCCAGTGGTTACTCGCTTTGAAGTGGAGCTTGCCCCTGGTGTCAAGGCAAGCCGTGTTACTCGTATCGCACAGGATTTGGCACGCTCAATGTCCAAGGCATCGCTGCGTGTGGTGGAAGTTATCCCCGGCAAGCCTTATATCGGTATCGAAGTGCCGAACAAAAATCGTGAAACGGTGCATTTGATTGAGCTGTTGGACACGCCAGATTATAAAGATCCAAACAACCAAATCGCCATCGCCGTGGGCAAGGACATCAGTGGCAAGCCTGTGATTGCCGATCTTGCCAAAGCACCGCATATGCTGGTCGCTGGTACGACAGGCTCGGGCAAATCGGTGCTGGTCAATGCCTTTTTGTTATCGATGCTGCTAAAATACACGCCTGATGATCTAAAGCTGGTGCTGATTGACCCCAAACAGCTTGAGCTTGCCAACTATGGCGACATTCCGCATCTACTGACGCCTGTGATTACCGACATGAAAGATGCGGTGGCGGCATTGACTTGGTGTGTCAATGAAATGGAGCGACGCTATCAGCTGATGAGTAAATTGCGAGTGCGTAAAATCAGCGAATTTAACAAAAAAATCGAACAAGCTGAACACAGCGGCGAGCCGATTTTTGATCCGCTTTGGCAAATGAGCGATAGCGTCAGCCAGTCTAAGCCGCCTAAGCTCAAAGCGCTGCCAACCATCGTGATTGTCGCTGATGAATTTGCCGATATGATCATGCAGCTTGGCAAAACTGCCGAAGAGCCGATTGTGCGTCTTGCCCAAAAAGCTCGAGCTGCTGGCATTCATCTGCTGCTGGCGACTCAGCGTCCAACTGTCAATGTGGTAACAGGGCTTATCAAGGCGAATGTGCCTGCCCGTGTGGCGTTGCGTGTCAATTCTAAGGTGGACAGCCGTACCATCATCGAAGAAGGCGGTGCCGAAGACATGCTGGGGCATGGCGATATGATGTTTATTGGTCCGGGCAAAAACAGCCCTGAGCGTATGCACGGTGCTTATGTGGACGACGATGAAGTCAATCGTGTGTGCGATGCATGGCGTGAGCGTGGCAGCCCTGATTATATTGATTTGTCCGACAGTTATACCTTTGAAGGTGAAGGCAGTGGCGACATGAATGCCAGCAGTGATGGCGATGAGCTGTATGAAGCGGCGGCGGCATTTGTGGTGGAGACACGCAGACCGTCGATTTCAGCGGTGCAACGCAAATTTAGCATCGGCTATAACCGTGCTGCACGCCTACTTGACCAGATGGAAGAGCGTGGGCTGGTCTCATCGATGGACAGCAGTGGCAAGCGTCAGTTGCTGCTTTAGGGGCGTGTGATGGTCTGGTCAAATGCGATGATTGCCACGGTGGTGGTTTTGGTGGCAGCGGGGTTTTTGTTGGGCAATTTTATGGCAGCACGCCCAAAAGCCAGCGAAACTCGTGTGGCAGATTTTCGTCTGATGGCACGCCAAAGACAAATTTTCCCTAAGCTTATCAGCTGCCCAAGCTGGCTTTTAAAGACTTTGGCGGTACTTCGTCCTGCCAAGCCAATGGGGACAGACCCTTACGCTCGCACGCCAAGCACGCCGATGATTGCCCAGTACACTTTGATGATTGATGAGCTGGCTTTGCCACTGGCACAATATGTGGCAGTCGATGGCACATGGCAGCTGATTGAGCAGACTTTTTACACCGCCAAAATGCAGCGGCAAGCCGAGCAGCTGCATGGCGTGGCGGTGGATTTGCCGCCGAGTATCGCCCCACAGGTTCTAGGCTTGGCACTCAAGGCAAATCACATCGCGCTATATTGGCTGGATAATCAGTACCAGCACAGCCACAAGGCGTATAAATTAGACAAAGCTCAAGCGGACAAGGATTTGCAAGCCCTAAAACGCCAGCTGAGTGCATGGGCGATACAGGTTCATCAGCAAAGATAAACTTGACAGGGATAAATTTGGCAAGGACAAATCGCTAGGGAAAACGACAGGGAAAATCAAGCCGACACGCCATAATCAGGGCGAATTGGACAAATGTTAGCCAAATCAGACGGATAATCGGCATTATTTTATAAAAAATTCATAAAGTGATTGACAAAATGTCATTTGCACCCTATAAATGCAAATTTAGTACGCTTTTGGTCTGATGCCGATGGCAGATACGCTGATTTTATCTTTTATTTCGTTTTTTTTTTATTTTTAACTTTAATAAGGCAACAAGATGGCAACCACCAAAAAAACCACCACCAAAGCTGCATCAACTGCAGCCAATGCCAAGGGCAAGGCCTTGGTAATCGTGGAGTCGCCTGCCAAAGCTAAAACCATCAACAAATATCTGGGCAGTGATTATATCGTCCGCTCAAGCATTGGCCATGTGCGTGATTTGCCTGTTGGCGGTACTGCCAATAAAGCCACCAAGGGCGAAGATGCTGGATTGTCTCGTGAACAAAAAGCCCAAAAAGCCCTAGTGCGGCGAATGGGTGTCGATCCTGAGCATGACTGGGCAGCGGTGTATGAAGTGCTGCCAAATAAAATCAAAGTGATTCGTGAACTCAAGGCTTTGGCAAAAGATGCCGACAAAATCTATCTGGCAACGGACTTGGACAGAGAAGGGGAAGCGATTGCTTGGCATCTCAAAGAAGTCATCGGCGGCGATGATGACAAATACAGCCGTGTGGTGTTTAACGAAATCACCAAATCCGCCATTCAAAATGCCTTTGAACACCCTGACAAGCTCAATATTGACCGTGTCAATGCCCAGCAAGCTCGCCGTTTTCTTGACCGTGTGGTTGGCTTTATGGTGTCGCCGCTACTGTGGGCAAAAGTGGCTCGTGGCTTGTCGGCTGGGCGTGTGCAGTCGGTAGCGACTCGTCTGGTGGTGGAGCGAGAGCGAGAGATTCGTGCTTTTGTGCCAGTGGAATATTGGGAAATTCACACCAATAACATCGCAGGTGATGCCAATTTGCGTCTGCAGGCGGTAAAACAGCAAGGCAAAACGCTAAAACTTGGCAAACAAAGCGATGCCGATAAAGTGGTGGCTACCTTGCAAGCCGCTGATTTTATCGTCTCTGGTATTGACGAAAAGCCAACCCAATCTCGAGCATCAGCACCGTTTATCACATCGACGCTACAACAAGCTGCCAGCACACGCCTAGGTTTTAGCGTCAAAAAAACCATGATTTTGGCACAGCGACTGTACGAAGCAGGTTATATTACCTATATGCGTACTGATTCGACTTTTTTGAGCCAAGATGCATTGGCTGCTGTGCGTGGCTATATTGATGAGAATTTTGGACAGGCTTATTTGCCAGATAAGCCCAATTTTTATGGCAATAAACAAAACGCCCAAGAAGCTCACGAAGCGATTCGTCCGTCCAATGTCAATGTCAAATCCGCCCAGCTGACTGCCATGGAGCGTGATGCCCAGCGTCTGTACGAGCTGATTTGGCGGCAATTTGTCGCCTGCCAGATGACGCCAGCACGCTATCAGTCGGTCAATCTTATCGTCAGTGCTGGCGATATTGAGCTAAAAGCCAAAGGGCGGACGCTGGTTTTTGATGGTTATACTCGTGTGCAGCCACCTGCCAAAAGTGATGATGTGCTGCTGCCAGCGGTGGTGGTTGGCGAAAAATTGCCCTTGTCAAGCATCGAGCCGACACAGCATTTTACCAAGCCACCAGCACGATACAGCGAAGCCAGTCTGGTCAAAGAGCTAGAAAGCCGTGGCATCGGCCGCCCTTCAACTTATGCAGCGATTATCTCAACTATCCAAGAGCGTGGCTATGTCAAACTTGAGAACAAACGCCTATATGCCGAAAAAATGGGCGACATCGTTACCGAACGGCTGGTCGAAAGTTTTCCTGATTTGATGGATTATGCGTTTACCGCAGGGCTAGAAGGGCAGCTGGACGAAGTGGCGGTTGGCCATGAGAATTGGAAAGCGGTTTTGGACAATTTTTATCACGGATTTAAACAAAAACTAGACACTGCCAAAGCTGCCGATGGCATGCGTCCGAACAACCCAACCAATGTGCCAGACATTCATTGCGATTTGTGCAGTCGTCCGATGCAGGTGCGAACTGGCTCAACAGGCGTGTTTTTGGGCTGTACAGGCTATAATCTACCGCCCAAAGAACGCTGCAAAGGCACCAAAAATTTGATGCCAGTATCGGCGTTTGAATTTGATGCCGACGACGATTCGGCAGAAGTCAATGCCTTGATGGAGAAAAAACGCTGCCCAAAATGTAACGCAGCGATGGACGGTTATATCGTTGATGGCGGACTAAAATTACACATTTGTGGCAACAATCCTGATTGTGATGGCTATTTGCTCGAAAAAGGCGTGTTTGAAATCGGCGGAGCGACCAATGACGCACCGACCATTGACTGTGATAAGTGCGATGGGCAAATGGAGCTAAAAACAGGGCGTTTTGGGGCGTACTTTGCCTGTCGCAGCTGCGATAATACCAGAAAAGTGCTAAAAAATGGTCAGGCAGCACCCCCACGCATGACGGCGATTGCCATGCCGAACCTGCGTTCACAAAAGTTTGACGACCATTATGTATTGCGTGAAGGGGCGGCTGGGCTGTTTTTGGCAGCATCAAAATTCCCCAAAGTGCGTGAAACTCGTCCGCCCAAGTTGAGCGAATTGCGTGAAATCAAGGCACAACTGGAGCCAAAATTCCATTATTTGTTTGACGCACCAGATGTGGACGATAATGGCAATCCGACCATCTTACGCTGGAGTCGCAAAAATGCCGAGCAATATGTCGGCTCAGAAAAAGACGGCAAGGCAACTCGCTTTGCTTTGCTGTGGCGAAATGGTGCTTGGATACAAGAATAGCCGCTTGATGAGCTGCTCTGCTTTTTGGCGTATTTTTGGTGCATTGCGGTGCATTGTAAGACATTTCTTACACATATTGACGCCATTGGCGTATGTTCATCGCCACAATTTTGTTGCATAATACACCCATAGCAACGGAGAACCCTGATGGAGCAGGGCAAGGATGAAATGCTATTCAAGGAAGGTTGGTAAGGATACGGATTTTACGCATGGTAAAATCATGAAAAATAACAGGTCATATCTGCTGGTATGGCCTGTTATTTTTTTTGCTTTTTAAATTTTAAAAATTAGAAAAATAATAAAAAAAATGGCAAATGACAAATGGCAAATTGCCAAAAAAAATCAGCAAATACCGCAAAATTTAAAAAATTAAACTGGCAACCATTTCAGATTGCCAGTTTTAAAAATTAAAAAATTAAATATTGGGCGAAAAAGGCAGATTTGCAAAAATGACAAACTTGCCAAAATGGCTTAATGTGCCTGATCCCAATTGTCGCCCATGCCGACTTCCACCACCAGCGGCACAGCAAAATCAATTGCCCAGCCCAAGGTTTTGGCAGTGTCTCTTAGCACATTTTGCATCACGGTTTTGATGGATTGGGCGATGTGTGCTGCTTGACTGCGATCAGCTTCAAACACCAGCTCATCATGCACTTGCAGCAGCAGCTTGGCGTGTTCTTTGGGCAAGATGGCATCGACAGCGATCATTGCAAGTTTGATAATCTCAGCTGCCGAACCCTGCAAGGGGGCATTGATGGCGGCACGCTCGGCAGCTTCTTTGATCATGCGGTTGCTACTTTCGATGTCAGGGGTGTATAATTTGCGACCCAAAATCGTCTGCACATAGCCGTTTTGTTTTGCCATCGCTTTGGTATTTTGCATATAATCACTGATGGCAGGATAGCGAGCAAAGTAGCGTTTGATGTAGTCTTGAGCGATATGACGCTCAACGCCCAGCTGCTTGGCAAGCCCAAAGGCACTCATGCCATACAACAGCCCAAAATTCACTGCTTTGGCGGCTCGGCGTTCGCCAGCAGTAACTTCATCGATGCTTTTGCCCATGATTTCGGCGGCGGTGGCGGTGTGAATGTCTAGGTTTTGGTTAAAAGCACGAATTAAACTTTCATCACCGCTAAAATGTGCCATCAGCCGCAGCTCAATCTGCGAATAATCCGCCGCCAAGATAACTCTATCGGCAGGTGCGATAAAGGCTTCACGAATCAGCCGCCCTGTGTCGGTGCGAATGGGGATATTTTGCAAATTGGGGTCAGATGATGACAGTCGCCCTGTGCTGGTCAGTGCTTGATGGTAGTTGGTATGCACACGAGCATGACGGTCGGCAGCGGCAGCCAGAGCGTCCGTGTAGGTGCTTTTTAGCTTAGATAGGCTGCGATGCTCCAGCACGACATCGACCAGTGGGTGCTCGATTTTTGATAACACCGCTTCGGAAGTGGAGTATTGCCCTGTTTTGGTTTTTTTACCGCCTGCGATGCCCAGTTTATCAAACAAAATCTCACCCAGCTGCTTGGGACTGGCAAGGTTAAAACTCTCACCAGCGATACGCTCGGCATCGATTTGTAATGCCATGATTTGCTTGTCAAATTCGCCAGACAATTTGCCCAAAAAATCCGTGGCAATCAAAATGCCATCATGCTCCATCTGCGTTAGAATTTGGGCGGTGGGGATTTCAAGCTGGTGCAGTAGGCGACTGCCAACGCTGTCATTTTTTAGATATTCATTAAAAATACTAAATAATCTAAAAGTAATGTCTGCATCTTCGCAGGCATACTGGCTGGCACTGTCAATGGCGACTTTATCAAAGGTAAGCTGCTTGGCACCTTTGCCTGCCACCGCTTCAAAAGTGGTGGTTTTGGTGTGCAGATAATACTCAGCAAGGGCGTCCATGTTATGACGAGTGGCGGCGGCATTGATAACATAGCTTGCCAGCATGGTGTCCATTTGCCAGTTTGCCAAACTGATGCCATATTTCATAAAAATGTGGGCATCGTATTTGATGTGCTGACCGATTTTACCGATGTTTGGATTTTCTAAAATTGGCTTAAGTCTTGATAATACCAGCTCTAGCGGCAATTGATTATCCAGTAAGACATCAAAATCGCCCGTATGCCCCACAGGGATATAATAGCCTTCATAATTGGCACAGCTGACCGAGATGCCGACCAGTTTGGCGTGCTGCCAGTTGATGCTTGTGGTTTCGGTATCGATGGCAAAATAAGGGCTGCTTGCGAGTTTATCAAGCAATTTTTCAAAATCTGCCAGTGTCTGTACCGTGTGATAAACTGGCTCGCTACTTGCCAATGTCGGCACGGCTGGCGTGTCATTTGGTGAATTTTGAGTATTTGGTGATGGATTTTTATTAATATTATCTAAATTGTTAAAATCATCTCGATTATCGGCATCGTCAGCTTTGGTAAAACTTTGGCTGATATTCTCGCCTAACAATTTGGCGGTTTCTGCCATTTCTTTTTTAAATTCTAGCATCTCAAACAAAGCATGCAAGGCTGGGGCTCGCTGCTGTTTGGCGGCAGTGCTGTTATCGATGGCAATGTCATCAAAATTCATCGCCAAATCTAGGTTGGTAACGATGGTTGCTAAGGTGCGATTGAGCGGAATCTCGCCTTGATGCTCAGCGATGCTTTTGCCGACCGCCCCTTTGATGGCATCGGCATGAGCCAGCAGGGTGTCAATGTCGCCGTATTCGTTCAGCAGTTTAGCGGCGGTTTTTGCACCGACTTTGGGAATGCCAGCGATACCATCGGACGCATCGCCCATCAGCGTCAAATAATCGGCAATCTGCTCGCTGGTTACGCCAAATTTCTCAACCACGCCTGCTTTGTCGGTGATTTTGCCACTAAAGCTGTCTTCGAGTACCACGCAGTCATTGACCAGCTGTGCCATATCCTTATCGCCTGTTGAGATGACCACAGGATAGCCTTGGGTGCAGGCGGTGTGTGCCAGCGTGCCAATGATGTCGTCCGCTTCGTAGCCGTCGATTTTTATCAGGGCAATGCCCATCTTTTCGATCATTTCGTGAATGTGGGGAATTTGCACTCGCAAATCATCGTCCATCGGCGGACGGTGTGCCTTATAGGCGGCGGACAATTGATGGCGAAAAGTCGGTGCTTTGGTGTCAAAGGCAATCGCCATGTGCGTGGGATTGTATTTTTTGATTAATTTGCCCAAGGCGTTTAGCACGCCACGAATGGCATTGGTCGGCAGCCCTTGTGAGTTGGACAGTGGCGGCAAACCGTGAAAACAGCGAAACAAATAATATGAGCCATCAACCAAAACCACTGGCGGGCGGCTGGGGTCGATGTGCGAAGTGTCAAAAGTGGCAAGATTGGGAACAGGCTTATTCATAATATTATCTTAATGGTTAATAAATTTTTAAATGCTAAAGTTTTTAATGGTAAACAATGGATAATGGATAGCTGCACAAATCGGCAGGCGATGATAACAAATCCAGCTTATTTATCATTTTTATCATTATAACAGCCCTATCGCCCAATGCCTATCATAAATTGGCAGTGGCATAATTGCTGGCTTGGCGGATACTGGCATTTGCCAAACATCGATTTTAGCACACAAGTTTAGCACGCCAGTTTATAAAACCAAAACACGCAGGCGTGATCAACGGTGCTTTGTCGCTATCTTGGGCAGTTTTGTGATATAATTTGCAAAAATTTATTGAGCAATTTTGTTTATTTTTAGTTCATTGTTATTGAGAAAAATCACATCATGTCAGCCTTACAACAGCAAATCAACACTCGCAGAACTTTCGCTATCATCAGCCACCCTGATGCTGGTAAAACCACCATGACCGAAAAATTGCTCCTTTGGGGCAAGGCGATCCAAGTCGCTGGCGAAGTGCGTGGACGCAAAGCCGACCGCCACGCCACATCTGACTGGATGAGCATGGAGCAAGAGCGTGGGATTTCGATCACGACATCAGTGATGCAATTTCCCTATAAAAATCATATGGTTAATCTCTTGGACACCCCCGGCCATGCCGACTTTTCAGAAGACACTTACCGCACGCTGACCGCTGTGGACAGTGCTTTGATGGTGATTGACGGTGCTAAGGGTGTAGAAGAGCGGACGATTAAGCTGATGGAAGTGTGTCGCATGCGTGATACGCCGATTATCAGTTTTGTCAATAAACTTGACCGTGAAATCCAAGATCCGCTTGCTTTGCTTGATGAGATTGAAAGCGTGCTAAAAATCCGCTGCGTGCCGATTACTTGGCCGATGGGCATGGGGCAGGATTTTGTCGGTGTGTATCATATCAATGATGACAAATTGCACATGTACAAAAAAGGCCACGGCAGCGAAATTACCGAAATTGAAATCCGTGACGGCTACGACCATAGCGATGTGCGTGAGCGACTGGGCGAGCTGGTGTTTAATGAGTTTGAAGAAAGTCTGGAGCTTGCCAAGCTGTCCGCTGGCGACTGGGACGAAGATGCGTTTTTGAGCGGTAAAATCACGCCTGTGCTGTTTGGGACGGCATTGGGCAATTTTGGGGTGAATATGGTGCTGGACACTTTGGTCAATCACGCCCCAGCACCAAAAGATCATACGGCGGTAGAACGCACGGTCAAGGCGGACGAGCCTGATTTTACTGGCTTTGTGTTCAAAATCCAAGCCAATATGGACCCCAAGCACCGAGATCGTGTGGCGTTTATGCGGATCTGCTCAGGCAAATATGAGCGTGGCATGAAGATGAATCATGTGCGTATCGGCAAAGAAGTGCGAGTATCGGACGCTTTGATGTTTTTGGCAGGCGACCGTGAAGCACTCGAAGAAGCCTACGCAGGCGACATTATCGGTCTGCATAATCATGGCACGATTCAGATTGGCGATAGCTTTACCAGTGGCGAGACGCTGAATTTTACTGGCATTCCGCACTTTGCTCCTGAGCTGTTTCGCCGTGTGGTGCTAAAAGATCCGATGAAATCCAAGCAATTACAAAAAGGCTTACAGCAGCTGTCCGAAGAAGGGGCGACGCAGGTGTTTATGCCGCAGATTAATAATGATCTGATCTTGGGGGCGGTGGGCGTGCTGCAATTTGAAGTGGTGGCACATCGCTTGGCAGAAGAATACAAAGTGCAATGCACCTTTGAGCCAGTGTCTATCGCCACGGTGCGGTGGGTGCATTGTGATGATAAGGTGGCGTTTGAGAAATTTAAGAAAAAAGCCCATGATCAGCTGTCGGTGGACGGCGGCGGCTATCTGACCTACCTTGCCCCCAGCCGTGTCAATCTGCAACTGATGCAAGAGCGATACCCTGAAGTGGAGTTTCGTGCGACTCGGGAGCATTGATAAGTTGATAAAAAAAAGACTTTGAGTTATCAAAGTCTTTTTAACTTGCAGTTTTTTTAATTAACAATTAGCCATTTTCGCATTTATAGTATAGCACAGTTACCACTCTGAGATAGTCCCATAAGTTTAATAAAATAAATAACCCAAAATATTAAGCCCAAAGGTATATCACCAGAACCTTTGGGCTTTTTATTGGTCTACTAAAACATCACTTCATATTCTATTTCTAATGATTGCAGCTTTTTCATCTGGGCTTTTGTGTCGGCATTAAAAATGGTTTGCAGAATTGGGATATTTGCATTAGCAAACATATTAAGCTGTTTGGAAATGTCTTGGCTTGTTTTGCAACGCAATCTTTGACTTCGCATTCTATTTATTTGATTTTTGGCACTATTATAAAATGCAATAATTTCATCATTGCCATCAAAAATACCTTTATGCATAAGCTGTTCGGCTGCTGCTAAGTCCATATCACAGCCGTCAAACTCTGTGACTAAGTCTGTACGATTATTGCTGTTTTGGTCGTTGGTATAATTCGTTCCTGTGTTGGCATTTACTCCTTTTACATTAGTGCGAATATCAATACCCATGGAGCGACATTCTTCTGCTTTTTCATTTAGCACGATGCTTACACGTTTCGCCCCTAAGTGTTGGCACAGAGTCGGTAGGTGTAACATTTGCATTTTTATATTTCGCTCTGCTACTATTTCACAGGGCAGGTAATAATTGCCATTTTGTGGATTTTTATCCAGCAATAAAATGGTATTTTCTTTCAAATAATTGTTCTCATACAAAGGTCTGATGATGGAGTGCTGTCGAGACTCTTCTTGGGTTGGCATCACCAAAAAATGCTTATCGCTTTCCAGCAAAAATTGCCCCGTTTCCCGAGTTTGTTTTGCTTTTTCAAAATCTCGTGAACTAATGACAATCAGATGGTTGGGTTTTACATCAGTAGGCAAATCGTCAATATCATGATAAAACATAATAAAATCCTAAAAATATCTACAAAAATTAAGAATTGCAACTTTTTATGATAAGAACAACCAAAAGAGCAATACAAATAGCGATGATGTATATTGAAATTTTGGGCAAATCAACGCCTTTTTTACTTTGGATTTTGTCACGAATTGTTGTTAAGTCAGAAAAAATTAACTGTTTAATTATATTGATAAAATCTATATTTTTTTGTGGTGTTCTGCCCGTTTCTTTGCAAAACTGCATAAAACCCTCATAAAAATAATCAAAATAACCATCTTGATCCGCTTGTGTCAAATTCGATGTATCTAACAAGAGCTGGATAAAAGAACGCCGACCCAAATTATCTGTTTCATTAGTTCTGACATTGATGACTATTTGATTGTCTTTGTGATAAATTAGGCAATCCTTACTATTTTTGATATATTCTCCACCAATTTTGGAGATAATGGTATTGGTGATAATATCAACAATATGTTTTTTAAGGGTTTTGTGTGAAATTACGGCATTCATATCGCCAATAATTTGCTGAGATTGTGATAAATCGCCAATTTGTGTCAATACTGCTTTGTTTGCATGAGTGATTTGGTACATCAAATCGTCTGAGCTATTATCCAGTGACTGGGCATAAATATAGATGGGTTTAAACTGTTTCATATCAATAAACCTTACTTTTTGTTGTCTGCATCATAGCTTTTTAGGATATTGGTTACCAGCTTTTTGGCTTGTTCTTCATTTTTTAATGAGCCAATGATAACTTTGCAATATTTTGTGCCACCAAGATTGATAACCGCTTGTTCCAAGATTCGTTGTTTGCCAACTTTTTCTTCAAATTTGGTAAAATTATTAGTATAGTCAGGTTGTTCATCGGCATGGTTGGCAATCAAAAAGACCGTCATTTTTTCTTGGCGTCTAGCAATCGAGTCTTTGATCTCATCAAGATCTTGCTCGGTGTTTTTGATATATCGTTCATCTTTTCTAAGTACTTTATTAATATCTAAAAGATAAAACACAATATCAGCTTTTTCAATTTGCTTTCTCCATTCTTCATGATTCCCTTTTGCACCGCTAACATCATAACCACTGCTAATGTATAAGGTAATCCCCTCAATCCTAACCTTCATTGCTTCATATTTGTCCACAGTGGCTGTTTGGTGATAATCTGAACGAATGCGTTTGGTTTTTAGATATTCGATAAATGTGGTTTTGCCAACACCACGACCGCCCAGTACAGCAATATGTTTGCCAGACCATTGAGAAGCAACAAACCAAAGACCGCCAATCAGTGCTGCACCTATAATCAAAGGTAAAACCATAACATTATCCTTATTTCTCTCAAAAAAAACATTGCTAAAATTACCAAAATATTTTATCATTCTATAAAATGAGATTGGTGTAATCCACCCATAAACCTGATTTTTTCCACCCACTTTTCATCACTTTTACCCACAAAAAGGTAGCCCATGGATATTGCCAAAAACCTTGCTCAATTAAGAAAAGAGCAACATTTGACCCAAGAGCAAATGGCAGAAAAATTGGCGATGTCAAAAAACGGTTATGCCAAATTAGAACGGGGCGAGAGCAAAATCAACATTGAACATTTACAAAATATCGCCAACACCTTTAATATTGATGTGGTGGAATTACTCAAAAAAGACCGAGATGTGGCGTTATTAATCGGTGATAATAATGGCAGCTATGCCAACCGCTATTATGGCAGTCGCCAAGAAATTGAAAAGCTGCACCTTATCATCGCCCACAAGGACGAGCTGCTTGCCCAAAAAGACAAAGAAATAGAGCTACTGCGTCAGTTGCTCGGTCGCAGCCAGTGATTTGGCATGGTTTACGCCAGCCAAATAATCCAGTACAATACGCCTTTTGACTCATCTTTATTTATCGAATTATTTTGCCCGCTCAGCTTAGCCAGTGATAGCAATGTCGCTGGCTGCATCAAAGACGCCCCAATATGACAAACCACCCACGCACCGCCCATATTGACACTGGCTCAACCACAGGCTCACTGTGGATGGTGGTTGCTGCCATTTGTTTTACCATCATGGGCGTGCTGGTCAAGACCACAGGGGTAAAGTTTGCCATGCATGAGTATGAGCTGGTGTTTTGGCGAGTGCTGTTTGCCACAGTGGTGCTGGGCGTGCAGGCGTTGATGACTGGCAAGCAGTTCACCACTCGTTATTGGCAGGCACATTTTTGGCGGTCGTTGGCGGGCAGTGTCAGCTTGTTTATGTTCTTTTTTGGTTTGGTGCATTTGCCGTTAGCGACTGCCATTACTTTTAGCTACACTTCGGCAATATTTTTGGCGATTTTTTCGGTGATTATCCTGCGGCAAGTCCCCAGTCGTCTGACTTGGTTTGCACTGGTACTGGGGCTTGTTGGCATTGTGTTGATTTTACGCCCCAGTATTTTGGGGCAAGGGCTGCTGCCGACTGCCATCGGTCTGGCAAGCGGTGCGATTGCAGGCTATGCGTATTTGCAGGTGCGTGAGCTGTCTTTGCTTGGCGAGCCATCGTGGCGGATTGTGTTTTATTTTTCGCTGCTTGCCAGTGTTTTGGCGGCGGTGATGAGTGGCATTCAAGGCTGGACGCCGATTGGCTTGCCGATGTTGCCGTATTTGTTTGGCATTGGCGTATCGGCGATGGCAGGGCAGCTGGCGATGACGCATGCCTACAAGGTGGGGCGAAAGTTCATGGTGTCGGCACTGAGTTATCTGGTGGTGGTGCTATCCACTTTATATGGCGTGGTGGCGTTTGGTGAAGTGTTGCCGTTGATGGCGTTGGTGGGCATTGTCTTGGTGATTGCCAGTGGCGTTTTGGCAGGCAAAAAATAACGGCATTTTAACCACTGTCTTTAATAGATTGATAATGATTAATTAAATTGACGAAATTTATCCATTTTAATAAATTCATAATTTAATATTTAACCATTGGCAGTTTTGTAATTTCACCGTTTAATGATTTTTAATTTTAAAAAATTTGGTAATTTGATTAAATCGCCAGTTTGTCAATTCCATCAAATTTCGCCTAAATTTTCCCCGCATTTTACCGAGCCAATTTGCCGCCAAATTGTGCTAAAATAAGCCAAATTTTATCTTGATGATGCCATGCTTACCTGCCCAATCTGCCAAACGCCACTGATTTTGACTGACAAAACTTACCGTTGCACGCACGGCCACAGCTTTGATGTCGCCAAAGAAGGCTATGTCAATCTGCATGTCGTTCAGCACAAAAAAAGCAAAAACCCGGGTGATACCATCGAAGCGGTGCAGGCACGCCGTGCGTTTTTGGCAGCAGGATATTATGAGCCGCTCAAGTTGGCGGTTGCTGACATCGTGCAGGCCATCAAGCCACAGACGGTGCTAGATATTGGCTGCGGTGAAGGCTACTACACCCAAGCTCTGATGGCGACATCAAAAGTGATTGGGCTGGATATTGCCAAATCTGCCGTGCAAATCGCCGCCAAAGCCGACAAAGCCAATCGCATCACTTGGGTGGTGGGGACGGGTGCGGTTTTGCCAGTGGCAGATGCATCGGTGTCGGTTTGCACCAGTTTGTTTAGCCCCTTACCTGTCGATGAGATGCACCGAGTGCTGGCAAGCGATGGGATTTTGGTTGTGGCGACGCCAGCACCCAGTCATCTGTACGCCATGCGGGCGGCGTTGTTTGATACAGTGATTGCCCATCAGCCAGACAAATTTGTGCAACTGCTGTCGCCAAAATTTCGCCTAATTCAGACGCATTTTATCACCGCACCGATGCAGCTTGACAATCAAGCACTCAAAAGCCTGATTGCCATGACGCCATACGCCTACAAAGCCAAGCCAGAACGCCGTGCGATGCTTGAGCAGTGTGCAGAATTTGCCGTCTCTGGCGAGTTTTGCGTGTATGTGTTTGCCAAATCTGATGCTGTTTAAATAAAACTTTGGTCAAATAAAAACTTTGATTAAACTGGTTAAATTTGCCAATTTTAAGATAAGCCAAAGTAAGCAGATTGTAAACATTGGCAAAATTTGGCAAATGTTATCCATCGCTGATTCATCAAAAAACCGCCCAAATTTTGAGCGGTTTTTGTTTGATAACGGTTTGGATTTTAGCCATCATCTTTGCTAAGTTTTGCCATGCTGACCACTTTGCCAAAACCTTTTGGTAGGGCAGTGCCACGGCTGGCACGGCGAGCGATGTAATTGGCGATGTCGGCAGGTTTTAGGGTGAGCGTCCGTTTGCCAGCGGTGATGACCAAGCTGTCCGATGCTGACAGACTGGCGATGGCGGTGATGGTCTCTTCCGCCTTGAGATTGACCAGCTTGTTGCCTTTGCCTTTGGCGAGCATGGGCAACTCTTCGCTTGGAAAAATCAGCAAATTGCCATTAGACACACTGACAGCAACCAAACTGTCCGACTCTGCCATCACGCTGATGGGCAGCAGTTTGCCATCGCCCAGATTGATGCTGGCTTTACCCGCTTTTTGGGCGGTGTCCAGATTATTTAAACTGTTAATAAAGCCATAACCGCTGCTGCTTGCCATGATGATATTTTGGGGACTGGCAAAATGCAGCTGTTCAATTTTATTGCCATTGGCAAGATTGAGCAGACTGGTGATGGGATCGCCTTGGGTGCGAGCCGATGGCAGATGAATGGCGTCCAAGCCGTAGCTTCGCCCTGTGTTATCCAGCAAAATCAGCCGTTCGGTGGATTTGCCCAAGGCGTGCGTCAGATAGCCATCGCCTGCTCGGTAGTTCATCTTATCAGGTTCGGTATTATGCCCTTTGGCAAGGCGAATCCAGCCTGCTTGCGACAAAATCACCGTAATCGGCTCACTACTCACCAGTTCGGTGGCTTTTAGGCTGGTGGCTTCGGCACGCTCAACCACAGGCGAGCGGCGAGCATCGCCATGTTCTTTGGCATCAGCGGTCAGCTCATCGATTAATAATGCAGTCAAGGCATCAGGATTATTCAGCTGCTCGGCAATCACCGCACGCTCTGCCTGCAAGCGATCACGCTCGGCATTGAGTTCGATTTCTTCAAGCTTGGCAAGTTGTCGCAGTTTAATGTCCAAAATCGCATCGGCTTGAATATCGCTTAAGCCAAAGCGTGTCATCAGCTCAAGTTTTGGGTCGTCTTCTTCACGAATGATGGCAATCACTTCATCAATATTCAGATAAGCCACCAATAAACCTGCCAAAATGTGCAAGCGTTTATCAATCTTATCCAAGCGATATTGCAGACGGCGAATCACCACGCTGCGGCGTACCGACAGCCATTCTGCCAAGATGGTTTTTAGGTTTTTGACTTCAGGTTTGCCATTGGTGCCAATCATGTTCATATTGACACGGTAATTGGTTTCAAGGTCAGTATTGGCAAACAGATGGCTCATGATTTTATCGATGTCCAATTTGCCTTTTTTAAGCTCAATGACGATGCGGCAAGGGTTGGTATTGTCCGATTCATCACGGATTTCATTGACCCATGGCAGTTTTTTGTCAATCATCAGTTTGGCGATTTGCTCGACAATTTTATTGCCAGACACCTGATAAGGCAGGGCGTCAATGATGACCAAATTTTTTTGTTTGGGGTCGGTGTGATAAGTGGCACGCATTTTGTAGCTGCCTTTGCCAGATTCATACATGGCAAGCAGCTCGTCTTTTGGTGTGATAATCTCGGCAGCGGTCGGCAAATCTGGGGCAAGAATGCTCTGGGTAAGCTGCTTGACGGACAGCTCAGGATTTTTTAGCAGGCGAATGCAGGCTTTGACCACTTCGTTGAGATTGTGCGGTGGAATGTCGGTCGCCATGCCGACAGCGATGCCTGTTGTGCCGTTGAGCAGAATATTGGGCAGGCGAGCTGGCAGCGTCACTGGCTCGGACAACGAACCATCAAAATTATCCTGCCAATCCACCGTGCCTTGCTCAAGCTCCGCCAGCAGCGTATTGGCGTATTGGCTCATCTTCGCTTCGGTATAACGCATGGCAGCAAAGGATTTTGGGTCGTCGGGACTGCCCCAGTTGCCTTGACCATGAATCAAAGGATAGCGATAACTGAACGGCTGTGCCATCAGTACCATCGCTTCATAGCAGGCAGAATCACCGTGTGGGTGATATTTGCCCAGCACATCACCGACGGTGCGAGCAGACTTTTTGGGCTTGGCGGTGTGGCGAAGTCCCAGCTCGCTCATGGCATAGACGATGCGTCTTTGGACAGGTTTTAGCCCATCGGCAATGTGCGGCAAGGCTCTGTCCATGATGACATACATGGCGTAGTTAAGATAGGCGTATTCGGTAAAATCGCTGACCGAACGGGTGTCAATGTGTGTGGTCATAAAAAAAGAATATTACAAGTAAAAGAATATTAAATAAAACAATCAAAAATCGATCGATACGATGGCAAGATCGCCTTGCTTGGAGTTTGGATATGTAGGGCATTGTAGCAAAAATAGGTGGTTGTGCATAGAAATATTACACAAGAGCGATAATTTCACTTGGCGATACTTCTAATGTTTCACAAAGTTGGATAAATTCTAACACATCTAATTTTCGCTCTCGCTTTTCAATTTTGGCAATGTAAGATTGTGGCTTGCCTAAATGTTGTGCGACTTGGAATTGGGTTAGTTTTCTATTTTTTCTTATTAAAACCAATGTGTTGATTAAATTTGCATAGCGGTCTTGGTAAATGGTTTTCATGAAAATCAAGCATAGATAAATAACTTGATTGACATTATTATTCTAAAATAGGATAATACCATTTTAGGATTTTTTTTGGGAGACTAACGATGTTAAGGATACTTCAATTAACTTTAGCAACTCTATCTTTGGTTATTTTGGCAGGCTGTGCAAGCGTTATGACACCTGAGCAGCATCAACAATTCGCAAGAGATAGTGCAATGCTAACGCTCTGTGATGATGCAGGGTTGTTAAGTCCACAATTGGCAAGTGAAGCTGTAAATTTATACCGCTTTAGAATCAATAATTATATTGTTGATAATGATGTTTTGGACAAGCATTACAATCACTATATGCAGCAGTTTAACGGTAAAATTACTCGTGCTGACTGTTCCAGTTATGCTCGCCAAGTACAAGGAGAGATTTTTGATAGACAAAGGGCGGTTGAGAATGCTGACGCTTTTATGCAGGCTATAAGTGGCTTATCAAATGCATACGCAACAGGTATGCAGCAGCGTGCACAAGCTTATCATGAAGCTGCAACTGGCATAGCATTGATGGGTACGCCACAAATCCAACCTATACAGCCATTGTACAACATTGGACCTACAAGAACTAATTGCATAACGGTGGGTAGCGGCATGGTTTCGTGTCAAACCCAATAATTTAATATCTTGCAATATCTAAAAAATGAGCCAAATCGGCTCATTTTTCATCATTTAATCATTGTCAAAAATAACGCCATTTGCCATCTCCATACGCTTGGCAAGCTGAATGTCTCGCCCATGCACTTCGTATTGGTCGGCATCGCCAATGCGGACTTTGAGCGTGCGGTAGCAGTTTTCCCAAGTGGGATAATGCTCCAATTCTTGACAATAAAACGCCACACGAGTCATAAAGGCAATCGCATCGGCAAAGCTGGCGAATTGGTAGGTCTTGACAAGGCTGTTACCGTCCAGTGTCCAGCCTTGTAGTCGCTCCAGTTGTAGTTTGACTTGGTTTGGGGTAAGACTGCTCATGATATTCCTTGGGTTGGTGATTGGTGATAAAAATTGTTATTGTAAAAATCACTGGTAAAAAATGACAGACATTTTACCAAAATTTTGGCAAAAACACCGCCTAAGATGGCAAAAGTTTGTTATTTTGGCGTGATTTGGTCAGTGTTATTCTGGGGCATCTGTCGCCAGTAGCGGCTGATATTCTGGGCGTCTTTGGATATAGTTTGCCACAAAGCTGCAGCTGGGCAGTACTTTTTTGCCATTGTCCTGTGCATAATCTAAGGCGTGGCGAACCAACAAACTGCCCAAACCACGACCGCCCAAAGCCGACGGCACGATGGTGTGGTCATAATCCAAAGTCTGCTCATCAAGCACCTGATAGCTTAAATAGGCGGTGATGCCATCGATGGTGGTCTCAAAGCGTTGCTCGGCGGTGTTGTGAATGATTTGCATGGTTAATCTCGGTTTGGCTGTTGGGTGAGTGGCTGCTTGCTTGGCTGCGGATTTGGGCTATCAAGCTGATGCCGTTTTTGTGATTTTCTTATGCTATCACAAAATTATCATAATTAAAATCAGATTTTAGGCACAATTTTTAAATTAGCGTCCAAAACAAAGCGTTGAAAATTTGCTCTGCTCTGTGCTAAATACTTGCTCCACTGTCTAAACCATGCGATAATAGACGGTTACCTATGCGATTTTGTCAGTATTGATAATCTGTAAAATTTTCTTTTTAATTCAAGGACTTATATGGCTCAATATATCTACACCATGAACAAGGTGTCAAAAATTGTTCCGCCCAAGCGTGAAATTCTCAAGGACATTTCGCTGTCGTTTTTCCCGGGTGCTAAGATTGGCGTGCTGGGTCTAAACGGTGCAGGTAAATCCACACTGCTACGCATCATGGCAGGCGTGGATACTGAGTTTAATGGTGAAGCTCGCCCACAGACTGGCATTAAGGTCGGCTATCTGCCCCAAGAGCCACAGCTTGACCCCGCCAAAGATGTGCGTGGCAATGTCGAAGATGGCGTGCGTGAAGCACTGGACGCACTTGAGCGACTCAACCAAATCTATGCCGAATACGCCGAGCCTGATGCCGATTTTGATAAACTGGCTGCCGAACAGGGCAAAATGGAAGACATTATTCAAGCGTGGGACGCTCACAACCTAAACACCCAGCTTGAAAAAGCCGCTGACGCTCTACGCCTGCCGCCTTGGGACGCTGATGTGTCTAAACTCTCTGGTGGCGAAAAACGCCGTGTCGCCCTGTGTCGCTTGCTATTATCCAAGCCTGATATGCTGCTGCTTGACGAGCCGACCAACCACTTGGACGCAGAATCTGTGGCATGGCTTGAGCGTTTCTTAAAAGACTATTCAGGTACGATTGTGGCGATTACCCACGATCGCTATTTCCTTGATAATGTCGCTGAGTGGATCTTGGAGCTTGACCGTGGTTATGGCTATCCATACCAAGGCAACTACACCGAATGGCTAGAGCAGAAAAACAAACGCCTAGAACAAGAGCAAAAGCAAGAAGAAGCCTTTGCCAAAGCCCTAAAACAAGAGCTGGAATGGGTACGCAAAAACCAAAAAGGCCAGCAAGCCAAATCCAAATCTCGCTTAGAACGCTTTGAAGAGATGAACTCTCGAGAGTTCCAGCAGCGTAACGAAACTGCCGAGATTTATATTCCACCGGGGCCACGCCTTGGCAATAAAGTGATTGAAGTCAATAACATTTCCAAATCATTTGGCGATCGTTTGTTGTACGAAAACCTATCATTTACCGTGCCGCCGATGGCGATTGTCGGCATTGTCGGTCCAAACGGTGCTGGTAAAACGACTTTGTTTAACATGATTACTGGCAAAGACAAGCCTGACACTGGCTCGGTGGAAGTGGGTGAGAGCGTCAAAGTCGCCTATGTTGGACAGGTGCGTGATGAGCTTGACGACAATAAAACCGTGTGGGAAGAAGTCTCAGATGGACTGGATATGATTACTGTTGGTGAATACACCACGCCAAGCCGTGCCTACATCGGACGCTTTAACTTTAAAGGTCAAGATCAACAAAAGCGTGTGGGCAGCTTATCAGGTGGTGAGCGTAACCGCCTACAACTTGCCAAAACCCTAAAACAAGGGGCGAATGTTATTCTGCTGGACGAGCCGTCAAACGACCTTGATGTCGAGACCTTGCGTGCCTTAGAAGATGCGGTGGAAGTGTTCCCTGGTACGGTGATGGTGGTGTCGCATGACCGCTGGTTCCTTGACCGTATTTGTACGCATATTTTGTCGTTTGAAAACGAAGAGCCAGAGTTCTTTGATGGCAACTACACCGAATACGAAAAATGGCGTAAAGACAAACTCGGTGCTGACGCCACACCAAAGCGTATGAAATATAAGAAGATTGGTGGGTAACCGACAATGGTTTAACAAAAACAGCGAGCAATGAAAATTGTTCGCTGTTTTGTAGGACAGAAAATATGAAAAAATTACCTTATATCGGTTTATTATTTGGCTTGGCAATAACTGCCTGTTCGTTTGCCAAAACTACCGCTCTGGAAACCAAGCCCATAGAGCATTACCCAAAAACGCCAAATGCCAATTGCCGTGATGGGCTTGCCAAATTGCACGATGAATGCGGCGACCAAGTTGTCATTATCAAAAACGCCATTCATGCCGCCAAACAACAAAATAAAAATGTGTTGTTAATCTATGGGGGTGAGTGGTGCATTTGGTGTCATGTTTTAGATAGGCATTTTAATGGCGAAGTCCAAACACATGATTATGTTTGGCGTGATGGTGATGATGGTTTGTCCGAGTGGGTAATGCATGAAAATATTGCCCAAGATGATATTGATAATGCTATAAAATTAAATCATTATGTGGCGGATAATTTTGTGATTGCTCATATTGATGGCGATTATACCAATGGTTTGCAGGCTTTATCTTATGTGGGTTTTCACAATGAAGTCTTTGCTTATCCAACCGTTATAATTCTAAACAAGCAGGGTAAATATGCTGGTCATCTTCCGCCGACTGGCTTGATTGATGGATTGCAAATCCGCACAATGAATGGTCAAGAGTATCGAGGCTATGATAGGGTGAAATTGTTACAAGTACTACAAGAACTTCATCAAACAGCCAAGTGATGGATTATTGAGTGAGTTGGTTTATTGTGGTTATAATATAAATCCCAAATAAAAACAGCATCTTGGCTGAACCAAAATGCTGTTTTTAACCATTTGACAAATTTTCTTGGTGTTTTTAGAATGACAATGCGGACAAACTTTTTATTTTTCATAAAAAACCCACTCAAAGCTATATGATAGCAGGGATTGAGTGGGTGTTATCATGAATTTTGGGTATTATGCCATTATTTATAATAAGCATTGTCCGAGACGCTGTGGTCGGTTTCGTCCACCACTTGAGTCAGTTCCGGAATTTGCTGCTTAAGCTGCACTTCCACGCCTTGACGCAAAGTCACATCAACCGCCGAACAACCTTGGCAACCGCCACCAAATTTTAGCACCGCTGTCAGACCTGCTTCGTCTTCGATAACTTCAAGCAGCTCCACCGAACCACCATGGCTGGCAAGGCTTGGGTTAATCTCCGCTTGCAGGACATAATTGATACGCTCTTCGATGCTGGCATTTTCACCAACTTGCGGCACTTTTGAGTTGGGTGCACGGAAGGTCAGCTGACCACCAAAACGATCTTTATTATAATCAATCACTGCATCATGTAGATAAGGCACGCTGTCGGCATCAATGTGTGCGGTGAATTTGTCATAACTGATGTGTAAATCCGCTTCGTCCACTTCGTCAGGCTGGCAATATGACATGCAGCATTCGGCACGGGGTGTGCCTGCATATTCAACAAAAATCCGCACGCCAATGCCTTCAACTTCTTGTTTGGCGAGCAGTTCGGCAAGATAATCTTGGGCAGATTCGGTGATTTTTATGTTGCTGGATAGGGTTTCGCTCATGGTTTTTTCCTGTTCGTGTACAAATACTTGTCCTATATGGTAACATAGCCAAGCTTTATCAAGAGAATTTTTTTAAATTTTGGGTGGTTTATGAGTTTGGCACAATTGCAATATTTGGTTTTTATTGGTCGGTTTCAGCCATTTCACCAAGGGCATCGCTATGTGATTGAGCGTGCATTATGCCACGCCAAGCAAGTCATTGTCCTAATCGGCTCGGCAAATGCCCCACGCACACCAAAAAATCCTTTTAGTCTGGACGAACGCCGTGAGATGATTTTGGGCAGTTTTGATGCCAAAACACGCCAAAAAATCCACTGTGTCGGCATTAACGATGCCACTTATAATGATAACAAATGGCTGCTGGGCGTCCAATCCGCCATTCAAAGTATCGCGACTAATACCAAAGATGAACAAATTGCCATCATCGGACATATCAAAGACGACAGTTCTTATTATTTATCACTCTTTCCGCAATATCGCCGATTTGTGGTGGATAGCCATCACGATTTGTCCGCCACGCCGATTCGCCAAGCGTATTTTGGCGATGATGGCGCTGCTCGCCGTGCCGCTTATGAGCAGCTGACCGATGCCAGTGCCGATTTTTTGCAGCGGTTTATCCAGACGCCCAGCTATCAATACCTAAAGCAGCAAGTCCGCCACATCAAAGCCTATCAAGCCGCTTGGCAAGCCGCTCCTTATACGCCAAGCTTTATCACTGCTGATGCGTTGATTGTCCAATCAGGGCATCTGCTGCTGATTGAGCGTGGCGGTGAGTACGGACAAGGGCTGTATGCATTGCCCGGCGGCTTTGTGGATTGTGGTGAAGATTTTTTTACCGCTTGCATTCGTGAAATCTACGAAGAAACTTTGATCCAACTGGATAAACAGACGCTGATTAATAGCTGCAAATCCCAGCGACTGTTTGATGCACCAGACCGCAGCCAGCGTGGGCGTACCGTAACGATGGCGTACTATTTTGAGCTGCCGCACGCAGAGTGCCTGCCAGCCGTGCAAGGCAGTGATGACGCCAACCGTGCTTTTTGGCTGCCCTTATCGCAGCTTGATGCCGCACAGATGTTCGAAGATCATTATGGGATTATTTGTCAGATGTTGGGGATTTGATTAATATTTAATAATAAATTTATTGAAATTTAAAGAATATAAAAATGATAGCATTTTGGCAAATTTTTACAAATATCATGCTAACCGTACTTTTATTGACACCGTTTATTATTTGGCGGCTTGGGCAAATAAAAGGTTGGCGGCTTTGGCGGCGGTTTTTGTTGGCATCGTTCATTGTTTATGTCTTGATTATTTTGACGGCGACATTGACCGATTATCATCTGCAAGCGGTGCTACAAAGTTATGATTTGGACGGTAATGGCTGGTTTACTGACGATGAACAAACCGCCGAACAAGAACAAGCCATGCGAGCGGTCATCAGCGATACTGGCAGGCGGCTGGCACCAATTACAGGTTTGATTTTTGCACCCTGTGGCGTGGCGGTGGTTTTTGGTGTTTGTTATTTGCTGGGGCTTGTTGTGGTATTTGTGCAAAAATTTAAAAAACGCTTTATCGACTAAATTGCCATCAAATCATTTTAACCATTTAAATCTTAAAACCAAAAAACAGCATCTTGGCTGAACCAAAATGCTGTTTTTTAACCATTTGACAAAATCAGAACAATTTAAAATTAAAAATTTGAATCGTCCTGATGATTGGTTTTTTGGGCAAGTTTATTGTCCGCTTCGTTTTCGGCTTTGTCTTGGATACGCTTTAGCAGGCGTGCGGCAGCTTCTCGGCCACCCAAGCCAAACGCCAAAGCAAACGCCACTGCCACAGCCCCCAAAGTCAGACCAAACGCCAAATTGACAATGCTATCGGCAATGCCCATCGCACGCAGACCCATCGCCAGCACCAAGCCCATAATCAGCACTCGCACGATATTTGCCAGCAGGCGTGAGCCTTGTTCGGCGTTTTGGACAGTGTTGGCGATGATATTGGCAAGCCAAAAACCCACCGCCAAGATGACCGCACCCAAGATAATCTGACCACCAAAGGCAATCAGCATGGCAATCACATCACGGATTTGATCAAAGCCCAAAATCTCCGCCGCTGCAGTGATGGCAAATAACATGGCAAAAAACAAAATGCCGCAAGCCACCACTTCTGACAGACGCTTATTGCCAAAAACGCCTTGTAAGCCAATGCGTGCAGGCAGACTGTCCAGTTGGGTATTTGCCAACAAGCCCTTGATGATATTGCCTACCAGATGCACCACAAAATAAGTTACCACCAGCACCGCCGCTGCAGTAAAGACATTGGGCAGCGTTTCCATGATTTTATTGAGCATATTGGTAGCAGGGCGTGAGATGGCTTCTACCTTTAGAGCGTCCAATGCCACAATCGTAAAAGGCACAATGATGAGCAAAAACACCACCGAACCTGCGATATTTGGCAGATTGTTTTGTTCGCTAACGCCAGCTTTGGCGGCCAATGCCTGAATGTTTAGCCCAGCAATCATATTGGTAACGATGCCACGCACAGCACGAGCGATAATCAAGCCAACAAACAGCACCAAACTTGCCATCAACAGATTTGGGATAAAATCAAAAATCTTATCAATCATGTTGGTCAGCGGCGTAAACAGCCCAGTCAAGCCAAGGCGACCGACAACCATCGTCAGCACAATCAGCATGATAAACCAGTACAGCATATCGGCAATGGTTTCACTCAGTGGCTTGATGTTGGTTTCTTGGGATAATTTTTCGTCCAAAACCGCTTTGCCCAGCATGGTTTTGGCGGTGTTTTTGGCGATGGTTGCCACCAGCCAGCCAATCACGCCGACAGTAATCGCTGCCAGTAGATTTGGCAAAAACGACAACACTTGATTGATCATATTGCTAAACGGCACGGACAGTGCGTCAATTTTTAATTGATTGAGTACCGCCGAGATACCGATGGCAAACACAAACCAAAAGACGATTTTGGCGAGCAAATTATCCACAGGATAATCGCTGCCCGTTGAGCGTTGCATTCGCCCATTAATGTCCAGTTTTGATAAGGTTTTGCGAGTCAGCGTCGCCAGTAGCAGTGCTGCCAGCCAGCTGATGATAAATAGCACAATCGCACCGACAATTGAGCCGATGGGACCTTGCAGCCCTTGGTTAAAGATTGCAATTTTATTAAAATCCATGAAAACTTCCAAATATTACTCATGATAAATGATGATGACAATGATGACGCATCTGAGCATTTTTGCCATAAATTGGGCAAAATGACGATACAGCTGATGTTGATTGTAACACCAAAATTTCCTTTTACGCCCCATCATCAAAAAGACTTCAACAATCTTAACAATAATTATACAAGATGCGTTTAAAATTTTGGGATAGTCATGGCAAAAATTGGCAAATTTTGCTATCATGGGGCGTTATTTTTATTCATTTTTGTTCGTTTATCCAAACTTGAGAGATTTTATGAAAAAACAAGCATTAGTCGCTGCCATCACTGCCGCCTTGGTTTTGACAGGTTGTAATAAAGGTGATAAAGCAGACGCACCAAAAGCAGGCGAAAAATCAACTGTCGTTACCGAAAAAAGCACCGAAATGCAAAAAGTGAGCTATGTTTTTGGTTATGACGCAGGTCAGACACTAAAACGCATCGAAGATCAGCTGGATTTGGACATTTATTACAAAGCTTTTAAAGACGGTTATAATGGTGCTGAGAGTGCTTTGAATACCGAAGAAGTGCAAAAACTTGGCGAAAGCTATGAAAAACGCAAAACCGAAGAAGCCAGCAAAAAACAACAAGAAACCGCTGCCAAAAACAAAGCTGACGGCGAGAAATTCTTGGCGGACAATGCCAAAAAAGATGGCGTAAAAACCACCGCATCTGGCCTACAATACAAAGTCATCACCGAAGGCACTGGCAAATCACCAACCGCCAAAGATGGCGTATATGCCGCTTATGAAGGCAAATTGGTTGATGGCACAGTGTTTGACACATCAGAAGGTCAAGCTGTACCATTTATGCTAAATCAAGTAATCAAAGGCTGGACTGAAGGCTTGCAATTGATGAAAGAAGGCGGCAAATACGAGCTGTATATCCCAGCAGATTTGGCGTATGGCGATCAAGGCGTGGGTGGCACGATTGGGCCAAACAGTGTACTGATTTTCACTTTGGAGCTTAAAAAAGTTACCGATGCCAAGGCTATCCAAGCTGAACAGCAAGCGATGATGGAAGCACAAATGAAAGCCATGCAAGAAGCTGCCAAGTCGGCAGGTCAATAATTGCCACAAACCCATCAAAAAAGACATCTGTTATTGGGTGTCTTTTTTATTATGCGTGCAAAATCGGCACAAAAATGAATCATAAAATTGTGCGTGGCAAATGTAAAAATATTGCAAGCGTTGGGCAAATTGGGTATAGTGATGGCAAACAGCAATGGGTCTGGGTTGATGAGTTAAAATGTTTGGGATTACAGATTTACTGACTTATGTGGTGGCTGTGGTGGTGATTATTGCTTTGCCCGGCCCAAACAGTTTGTACTGCTTATCGGTGTCGGCATCGCATGGGCGAGCGGCAGGCAGGCGAGCGATGGCGGGCATTTTGCTTGGCGATACACTCTTGATGATTGCCACGATTTTGGGTGCTGGCACGCTCTTAAAGCTGTATCCGACCGTGTTTCATCTGATTAAGCTGATTGGTGGGCTGTATTTGGCATATATCGGCGTGCGGCTACTTATAGGGGCATATCAGACATTCAAAAACCGCCACATCATCAGCCAAACGCCCATCGCCATCAAGCCGCCAGCAGCACAAAATTACTTTTATCGTGCATTAGGCCTAAGCCTGACCAATCCCAAGGCGATTTTGTTTTTCTTGTCGTTTTTTGTGCAATTTGTCGAGCCAAGCTACGACAAGTCATGGCTGAGTTTTTTGATTTTGGCGTTGATTTTGCAGACGGTCAGTTGTGGTTATTTGACTTTATTGATTTATACTGGTAAATTTTTGGCAAGCAAATTTGCCAAACATGCACTGCTTGGCGTGCTGGCGATGCTGTTGGCTGGTGGGCTGTTTATGGGTTTTGCCGTGCAGTTGTGGCTTAAGCAGTTATAAGCAGCAGATGATAACCAGAGCCAAAACCCTTGGCAAATGAACAATTAATGATGAATAATATAATGAATCACATGATGAAAAATAAGACCGCACCGCTTGGGGCGATGGCATTACTGCCGATCTTGCCATTATTGTCATTATTACCAATGACGGTGATGGCAAATGAACCACTACCCCAAGACAAGTCAGCGTCGGTATCGATTGATGGCACGCCAAGTCAGACAGGTTGGCTGGATAATCATCGCCGCCAATTCAAAGGCTGGCTGCAAGGCACGGCACATCATATCGATGATTGGTTTGGTGAAACTGACCCTAATAAGCCAGCACGAGCCAGTTTGCGTGTGATTGTCGATACCACTTGGAGCGAAAAAGACGGCACGACCATCAAGCCACGACTGCGTGGTAAGGTTAAACTGCCAGCTTTAGAAAATCGTCTGAGTGTCGTTTTTGGTGATGACAATCTGGACGATGAGCCTGCCGATGGTGGCATCTTGACCGATAGCCGTCTAGCCACCGCCAACAAAAAAGACGATAAGGCATATGACTCACGCCAAGCTCGTGAAGACAACTCATCTTTGGCATTGCGTTGGTCAAAATTTCGCCACGACACTGGCTTAGATGTGGATTTGGGCGTGCGTTCTGATGATATTTTTATCCGTGCAAAAATTGGCAAAAATTGGCAATTATCGCCTGATGTGCAGGCACGATTTGAGCAGACCTACCGCTATGGCTCACGCAGCGAACATATGGCGTTATCCACGCTAGAGTTTGCGCAGGCACAGTCTGACAGCCGAGCTATCGTCAGCCGCTCGCATTTGCATTATACGCACAAAGACGAAGAAAATCTCAACTGGAGCAGTAGCCTGTTTCAGCGACATCATTGGCAGGTGAAGCGTGGCACAGGCGAGCTAAATTATGGCTTGTACACAGGTGGCGATATTGTCGATAAAAAAGCCCATCTCAACACCTATGGGCCATACATCAGCTACCGCCAGCCTGTGTGGCGTGAGTGGGTGTTTTTGCAGGGCGATGTCAGCTATTATAATAACAAATTAACGCAACAAGACCACAATGTTTCGCTATTTGGGCGTGTGGAAGTGGTGTTTTAAAAATGTTGTTTGGCTTGGGTAAAAGAGATTGAAAAGATTTGTAGAGTTTTGCGAATCAGTGATTATAAAAAGTGCATAGTTGATGTAATTAAAATCACGCCTATTTTTACTTTTATTTTTTAGTAAATAAAAGTAAAAATTAGACTTTTGCTTTAATAAAATCCTAAAATAGCTAAAAATACACGGATTCTCTGGCAATATGAAATACTGCCAGAGAATCTTCACTAGATAAGTTTAAATTTGGCAACCTTGATTCACCAAGTAAAAATACATTAAAACTCATAAGCCAACAAATTTATCACCCATGTTTGCTATGATTGTTGTTTTTAAGCCAACTAGCAGCGTGTGAATTTGTAAGCAAAAGCTATTGAATTATCTTGATTGTTTATGATAATTTTCAATTTTATCTAATATGCCTATTTTTGGTTAGATTTATTAATAACAAATCGAATTTCAACTCGTCTATTTCTAGAATCGATGCTTGGAATGTTGGGTAATAACCTAGAATCCCCATAGCCTGCAACAATAATTTTCTTTGCTTCTTTTTCCGTTAGGTTGCCAATAATTAACTTTCTAGCTTCTCTTGCTCTGGCAGCGGATAAAGTATAATTATCATCATATACCGTACAATATTTCTCAAAATTTGTAACAGGTACAGATACAGGGTCGCTGTCAGTATAACCTTCAACAAAAATCTCGTGGTTGGGTGCATTTTTTAGATGCTCAATCACCTTATCTTCAATACTTGATAAGGCGGTTTGGGCAAGAGGTGTGATGCAAGCACTCCCTTTTTCAAATACGCCATCTTTCAGAATAATCCTTGAATCTGCCATATTGAAATCCACGAGTTCAGAAGCCCCTTGTTCAGAAATGGATTGCTTGAGATTTGATAACATCTCGGTCATTTTCTTTTGCTGGGCAAAATCACCTTGTTGCATTTCTTGTTGGTGTTTAAATTCAGAATAGGTTTTTTGTAAAACTGATACAACCAATAAAAGCATTACAATAGCCATTACGCCTGACATCAGATCAGAAATAGAAACCCATTCATTTGGTTTATCTTTCATTCAATTTCTCACTAATTTGTTGCAGTGCAGAAACCAAGTCTGCAATTCGATCTAATGTTGTATTATAACGTTTGTCTAATGACGTCATTGATCTGTTACTGGCGGATACAGCTGCAAGTCCGCTTGTAATATCGCCGCTGAGTTTATCTACCAGATTTGTCATTTTGATAACATGTTCATTTAAATTATCACTTGTTGCAACAAATACTAGCTGAGCATTTTTTTGCAAATCCATGGATTTATTAATTGTATTGCTGACATTTGTCATCGTATCGTCTACTGATTTAGATAATTGCTTTACTGCTTGTGAAATATCAGTGGTTGCACGCTCTAAGTTTTTTGACATTTCGACCATATTCTGTTTGAAGCTTTTGTTCATATCGCCAATGGTTGCATTGAGATTCCGAGTCATTTTATCCATATTTGCAACAAAGCTCTGATCCATCTTGCTGATAGTCTCGCCCAAATCGTTTTTCATTTGGGACATTAACTTGTCCATTTCATCTGCAAGAGAATCGATTACTGTTTGGAGTTTGGTTGCCGAATCTCCTATGTCTTTTGCTGAATCCCCCATATCTTTTGCAGCTTGAGACATGCCACCCGCCGATTCTTTAAGGCTGTCAATGGTTTTTAAGCTTTCATTGACAAACTTATCCATCGCATTTCGAGTTTTTTCACTCTCTTGAGCGGTTTTTTCCAAGAATGCACTGTTTTTATCCACTGCTTCAATAATGCACTCCTGCGAAGCTTGGATTGAGTTGCAGATTTCTTGGGTTAATTCTTTTAGGCTCTCTTGATTGTCTTTTGAATGCTCTAGCTGCTGAGAAAGCAATTTGGCAAACGAACTGTCAATAGTGCCAGAAATTACCTTTGCCATTGTATTGGTAGTTTCTTTAAATTCAGTATGTTGCTGATCTAATAATGTTATTTGTTTACTTGAAATTCTTTCAAGTAATTGCGTATTATTTTGACTAATTTTCGCCTGATTGTCTAATAGCTGATTAAATAGCCCATTTAATGAGTCTCGCAATACTTTATGAGCTAAATTATTTGCTTCTTGAGTGGCGGTGCTTGTTTTAGATTGTTGCTCAATAACACCACTTAACAAGTTTTCGTTTGATTTACGGTTCTCTTCTTGAGATTTTTCCAATTTCTCGGTCAGTTTGGAAATAGAAATAAGCAAATCTTCTTGTCTTTTTTCTAATGATGAGAGATATTCTTGGCGACTATTTTCTAAAATAGACTTAACTTTGATTGATGTCCAGGTTAATCTTCTTTCATCATAATTATTTCTTGCTGAAATAAATTTTAATAATAGAAATGCAATCAATCCCCAAGTTGATGTTTTAAATTTAGTACCAAGTCCCTCCATCATTTGCATCAGTTGCCCCATAGAGCCATCAACATTATTCATATCGGCACTACTTAGGATATTTGATGCTTTGTCTAGTGCCAATCCTAGACCGATAAATGTACCCAATAGACCTACAATCAAAATAATCCCCGGCATTGCGTCCGCTACATATTCTGATTTAGAAGCTATATTTTGACTCAGCTCAGACAGACTTCCTTTCTCTATATCTAATTTTTTAGATACCCAATTTCTCTCCCAATTTTCTTGATTGGCATTTTTATATAAATTTACAACTGTAAAAACAAATAAAAATAAAATAATCAGAAAAAACACCACAGGTAGAATTTCTAACTTTCCTGAATAAGGACTTAAAAAATAAATAATATCTAAGCTAAACATTATGCCACCTCAATTTCATCAATCGTTTCTTCTGTTCGTCTTTGGCTATCTTTGGCAAATACATTGGCGAAATCAGAAATCAGAGATTGTTGTTCTTTAGTCAAGCTGCCCCATGGGTGATTATTCTCGACGCAGTCAATTAGCAACATTCCTACTTCGGAACTTTCTTCAAGAACCCATTCTCTATCTTCGTCTATCCATTGCTCTTCGGTCTTTTCCAATACTTGCAAGAAACCTTCAGATGCATAAACATAATTTTGCATTGCTCTATTTTGGGCTTCTTGATCCTCTAAAAGCGCACTTAGATTTTGAACCTCATTGGTTAAGTCATTCAAACGAATTGTTTCATTCTGCGAAAGCCCTTCAATTTTTTGTTTGACTTGAAGTTGTCTAAGTGCATGTTTTAATTTAGCAATTTTAGCATTCAAATTGTCCCATTTTTCCTCCATATCATTTAATCTGACATTCCAAGAAAAAATCAATTCTTCAAAAACAAATGGTAATAGTGTTTTACCATTGCAACGGTGTTGAATCAGTCTATCCAATCTCATTCCTTCGTCTGATGTTAAGTATGGTTTTTTTTCTAATAATTTGTTGCCCATTTCAATTAAAAATACATCATCGTCAGAAATTTCACTTAATTCTTGAGCCTTAGACAGATGTCTTTCGGTGATTTTTAATAATTTTTGCGTAGCTCTTAAACGCAAATAATGTTCAAAATTATTTGAATTGCTTGTCTCAAAACTATCTAAAGCATCTTTGATACGAGTCTTGACCAAAATATACTCATTAATCAATTGAGCAAAACGAATTGAAAGGCGTTGTTCTTCTGTTTTCATCAGGCTCATCGCTTTATTTAAATCTCTCTGGCGTTTAATCGCCTCCTCCTCTTCTTTTTCGTTAAAGAATGATTCTTTAACAGTTCTGAGGTTTTTCAATGCCCATTCTATCGCCTCACTTATTTTCTTAACCACATCATTATCACCAGCTGTATGCAGCCACTCTAATCCTTTCGCAAATGCATCTCCGACCGTTTTTGCCCAAGGAAAATAAACACTGGCAGCAGTAGCAGCAGTTTTTATTGCTTCTGCAGCAGGTTTTAAATAAGGTTTTACAGCGTTATATACTGTTTTCACAGCACCAACAATCTTTCCACCTGATTCCACTGCTGTATCAACAACTGCTCTAGCAACCTTTTTGGCGCCCTCCCAAACCGAAGATGCAGCACTTTTGACGCCTTCCCACGTTGCAGATGCTACACTTTTAACACCATCACAAAGACTACTGAAGAATCCCATTTTTTACTCCTATATTTAATAAATTACTCTGAAACACCTAATAACGATCTTGCTACATTCATTTCCTCAGAAGTTTCAGTGCGAGAACGACGACCATGACTACTTGCTACTTCTTTTTTTGCAAGTTTTACTTGAGAGATGACCGCTTGTAATTGCTCTAAGGTTACTTTCGGTTCTACCCGTGCTTTTTCGGCTTCTAGTAATGCTTTAGGTAATACTAAACGCATACAAGTACGTATTTCTCTACCTGAAAACCCTTCGGTTAATTCTGCAATATTGGTAATAATTTGTTCTCTTTCTCCTTCTAGTGGAATTTGTTCAACTAACATCCTTTGCCATAATGCTTTACGGTTTTCCGAATCAGGTAAATCAAAATGAATGTGATGGCTAATACGGCTACGGAATGCTTCATCATAATTTTTGGCAAAATTAGTAGCAAAAATCGCAATACCATCAAATTTTTCTAATTCAATTAATAAGGTTGAACGCATTGAATTAACTTCATTATCGATCCCTTGAGTAACGGATGATAAACGTTTCCCTAATAATGTATCAGCTTCATCAAAAAATAGTACTGCCCCATTTTCTGTTGCTTTTTGAAACACCCTTTGAATATTCTTTGATGTTTCCCCCATAAATTTACTTTCTAATTCAGCAATCCCTAATTTAATAATAGGTAAATTTAAACTTCCTGCAAATGCTTCTGCTGTCAGCGTTTTACCTGTACCTGGATCGCCATAAAAATTTAGTATAACGGAACGACCTTGTTTATCTACAGAAGCAAAATTCCATTCTTCATAGATGATTTTATGAAATCGTAATTTTGCCATTCCTTCTTCAAGTTGGGTTCTGGTCGATGCCGAAAGTATTACATCATTTAATGTTACCTGTGGTGTAGTAATGTCCACTGAAATTGTAGGTTGTTTACGATTATTTTCCATAGGTGATTTTTCTTCTATATCCTCTTTAAGTGAATTATCTTTTAAATATTTTTTAGTCTCAGCTAAAACCTGCTTAGATATTTCATCTAATGTTTGTTGTTCTTTACCTTTTGATTTTGAAAACATATTTGCTCCAATTAAATATTGTGAATAATAATTCGTTTTTTAATATTGTTTTGCTATATATTCTTGAATTTCCTCCACCATTTTCCCCTGCAACCCCTGTGGGCTGATAATGGTTAAATGCGGGATCCAGTATTGCACCAATGGCACAATATCTAATTCATTCACGTTTTCGCACGCCAGTAATAATCCGCCGTCATCTAATTTATGTAGTAACTTTTGGTTAGGTAACAAATTACGCCGTAGAAAATATGGGGTCGCAAAGGGGGCGACTTGAATAATGACTTCACTAATTTGATTACCGTGGGAAATACTGTCATTTTTGCTAATTTCTTCGATAAACTGTTTATTTGGCTCAAACGTTTCATTCAGGGTTCTTAACATTGAAATTTGCGTGAAGCAGAATGTTTTTTGTTTATCGTTATCTGTGCCGATTAAATACCAAATGCCGTTTTTATTGATTAAGCTATAAGGGGCGATTTGATAAAATTTAGCCGTGTTTGTCTGATTTTTAATATATTTGAAATGCACATAATGGTGCTGTTGAATTGCTTCTTGTAGTTGCTTAAATGCTTTATCTAAATGGCTAATATCTTCGTATTGAATGCCTTTTACTTGCACGCTACGGGTGAGCTGTTCTTGATAAAACTCGCGGTCAATTTTCGGAAAAAGATCGGCAATACTGGCAAAGCGGGCGAAGCGTTGAATATCTTGCTCATTTAAAATACCCAGATGAGTTAGGTTGAGTTTGTAGTAACGAGGTCCGTACTCTTCCCATTCCAAAAAGGTAAAACGATCCCTGATGTCACGCTGAACAGTGCGAGCTGAAACAGAAAAATATTCGCTCAGCTGATAAATATCAACTCGATTTCCTTTGTTTAACAATTTTAGCAATTCGCCCAAACGCTCTGCCAGCTTAGTTGTTTTTGAAACCATTGTCCTCATTGCCTTACGACCACCAATTTTTAGCTACTTTACCATAGAGGATTGACAGGTTGTGTCAATTAACCAAAGGTTTTAAAACCCCACTGCCAAAAATGCTAAATTTAGACTTATTAAAGTATGGTATAATTTCCATAAATAAAAGTCAATGCTCTCGAATTGCTGCTAAAAAACGCAATAAAATGGTTTATATATTATTAAGTTATTTTAATATTTTTAAATACATTGCATTAAGGCAGGGCTGATACATTACAAAAACAATCCCATAATGGTTTTCAAACATCATTATGGGATTAAATTTATCTAACTTTACTATATGATGTGACTTATCAAAAAGCAGATTATAAAACAGACCCTTTAATCGCCTGATAATCAGCAACCGTCAGACGGGGGCCAAACTGGCTGACGATGGCGGAAGCGACCGCCGCCGCCAATTTGCCGCAGCTTGGCAAATCCAAGCCCTGTGATAAGCCGTACAAGAAAGCACCAGCGTAGTTATCGCCAGCACCGTTGGTGTCGATGACTTGGCTGACGGCAACGCTTTCAACTTGGTATTCTTCGATGCCGTTATCACCACGGCAGGCGATGGCGGTTGGCTTGTCTGAATTGGTGATGACCACCAGCTCGCTGTATTTTAGCAGGGCATTGACAGGGTCGGCATCGCCATCAGCATTGGCAAATAAGCTGGCTTCTTCTAGGTTGCAAAATACCGCATCGACGCCACGATTTAGCATCGCTTGTAATCCGTCTTTGGCGAATTTGACCACCGCAGGATCGGCAAAGCTCACGGCGATTTTGGCACCTGCTTGGCGGGCGGTGTGGTGCAGCTGCTCAAGTGCATCGGCAACACTTGGCGACATGGCAAGATAGCCTTCCAAATACAACCATTTGGCACCGTTTAGGGTGTCGAATTTGACATTGTCGGCATTGATTTGGCTGCTGGCTCCTAGGTGCGTCTGCATGGTGCGTTCGCCATCTGGCGTAACCAGCACCACGCATGAGCCAGTCGTACCATCGGTTTGGACGGCAAAATCGGCACTGGTCTGCACGCCAGAATTTGCCAAATCTGCCAAATAAAAATCGCCCATATCATCACCACCAACACGGCAATGATAAAACGCCGTACCGCCCAAGGATGCAAAGGCAACCATACTGTTGGCCGCCGAGCCGCCACCTGCTTGCTTGGCAGGTGTGTTGCCTTGTTCGCTTAATTTGGCAAATAGGGCATTTTGGGTGTCGGTGTCGGCAAGGGTCATATTGCCCAGTGTCAGCCCAGTGTCGGCCAGTGCTGCATCAGATAGGGTAAATTCGGTATCTACCAAGGCATTACCGATGGCAACGATGTCATACATAGTGATATCTCTTAATGGTTAAAATAAAAATAAATTCAATAAATTCAATGCGTTAAAATCAAATTCACCAAAAAATCGCAAGCCGTCCACTTGGCATAAAATGATTTTATGCAAAATAGACGACTTGGGACGATGGTAAGCAGCGGATTAGTCGGCAGCCAGTTGTACCACCAACAAATCACTGTCCACATCAGGCAAAATGCTGTCAGCGGTTGCCCCAGCAATCCACGCCGACAGTCCAGTGCGTTTGTGGCGACCAATCACCACCAAATCTACCGCCTGCGACTGGCAATAATCCACGATGCCCTTGCGTCCAGAGATGGCGGTTTTGATATTGACATGATGGGCTTGCAAATGATTGCGTGCCAAAACTTCAGCAAGGCGGATTCGTGCTTTTTGGCAACGCTCATCATCGATTTGCTCATGCAGGGCAGACGCTGGAATCAGCTCATAGCCAAAGCCCAGCATGGTCTCTTCAACAATATGCAAAACCGACAGCTGTGCTTGCGGCTCGGCGTCCAAAATCCATTTTGCTTTTTTGGCGACCAAATCGGTGTCGTCTTTTAGATCGGTAACCAGTAGTACATGCTGATACATCATCGACTCCTTATCGTGTTAGCGTGCAAAAAATCGGATAAACCGCCTTGGCTTAGTATATGCTTAGTATATCAAAACTTATCTAAGATTTCAGCCATTATTATGCTGTTTGTTATGCCGTTTGTTCAAGGCTTTGTTGGATTTTGTAGAAATTTTGCAAAAATCAGGCAAATCTTATCAAAGCATTGGGTTTTTGGATAAATCTTTGTGGTGAAATGGGGTGAAAATGGGGCAAATTTTGAAAATATCGCCATCAATTATGATAAAATAGCACGGTTTGGCAGGGTAGATTTTGGGCAATTTTGGATAGTTTTGACCACCATTTGCCTGCCTAATTAATCCATTCTTTATAAAATTATCTAAATTTTACAAAAAGTAGGAATAATAAATGACAACCACTTTACATGACAGCTTTGAGCTTGTCGAGAGCCGAAGCATTGACGCTTTGGGCATCACGGTGCTGACTTCACGCCACCGTGCCACTGGTGCGATGCACTATCACTTGGCGTGTGATAATCAAGAAAATGCCTTGATGATTGGCTTTGCGACTCAGCCGATGACTTCTCGTGGCGAAGCACACATTTTGGAGCATGTGGTGCTTTGCGGTTCAGAAAAATACCCTGTGCGAGATCCGTTTTTTAGCATGGTGAAGCGTTCTTTGAATACCTTTATGAATGCGATGACGGCAAGTGATTGGACGGTTTATCCGTTTGCCAGTCAAAATAAAAAGGACTTTTTTAATCTGCTGTCGGTGTACATGGACGCCGTGTTTTTCCCAAACATTCACCCGCTGGATTTTGCCCAAGAAGGTATCCGTATCGAGCTTGACGAGCATGATAAGCCTGAATACCACGGCATCGTTTTTAATGAGATGAAAGGGGCGATGAGTAGCGAGCTTGAGCAGCTGTATTATGCCTTGGTGCCGCACCTGTTCCCAACGACCACTTACCATTATAATTCTGGCGGTAATCCTGCTGACATTCCCAAGCTAAACCACGCCGATTTGGTGGCGTTTCATCAGACGCACTACCACCCAAGCAATGCCATTATCATGAGTTTTGGCGACATTGCCGTCGGTGAAATCCAAGCCAAATTGCACAACGACGCCTTGGCACGATTTGATGACAATCAAAAAGCCGCCAAAGGCAAAAAATTCACTTCCATCAAAGAGCAAGACCTGACCGCACCAGTGGCGGTACAGGACACTTATAGTGCCGATACCGATGATAAGAACATGACCCATCATGTGCTGGCGTGGCTGCTGCCGACCATCACCGACCCACGCTTGCGTCTGTCGCTGCGTCTGATGGAAGGGGTGCTGATTGAGCATAGTGGTTCGCCACTGCGAGCGTACCTTGAGAGCCACCCACTGGCGAGCGCACCAAGTCCGCTTTTGGGCTTGGACGATAGCCATTACCACATGGCGTTTTATGCTGGATTGCGTGGCTCAGAAGTGGAGTATGCCCAAGCGGTTGAGCAGGGGATTTTGGATTTGTTGCGTGATGTTGCTAATAATCCAATCTCAGACGAAGTTATCCAAACCGTGCTGCATCAGATCGAGATTGACCAACGGCACATTGGTGGCGATAGCATGCCGTATGGGCTGACTTTGATGCTTGAAGGCTTTAGCACGGCAATCCATGGTGGCAATCCGCTCGATGTTTGGCAAATTGACGAGCATTTGGCATGGCTAAAACAGCAGGCACAGCAGCCAAATTGGGTGCAGAATTTGATTAAGACGCATCTGATTGACAATCCGCATCGTGTGCGTCTGACCATGTCGCCAGACACCCAAAAAGCCGCTCGTTTGCTGGCGGACGAAAAGGCAGCACTGGCACAGCTAGACAGCACTTTAAGCGATGATGAGCGAGCAAAAATCCGCCAGCAGATGGCAGATTTGCAAGCACGCCAAGCCACGCCAGATGATGTGGACTTGTTGCCAAAGGTTGGTCTTGATGATGTGCCAAGCGATGTCGCCTTCACGCATGGCACGCAGACGACGCTGACAACCAGCCATGGCACTTATCCTGTGCATCTGTACCACACTGGCACCAACGGCTTGTATTATTATCAGCTGATTACACCGCTTGACGACAAGGTGGCAAATCAGGTGATGAATAATCCGCTGTTGCCTTTATATCTGACATTATTGTCCGAAGTTGGCACGACAAATTATGACGCCAGAGCATTTCAGGCGGTGCAGGCGTCGCACTCGTCTGGAGTAACGGCACGCATCAGCCAACGCACCGATTTACACGATGCCGATGCCATGAGCAGTTATTTTGTGCTGGCGACTCGAGCATTGAACCGTAAACCTGAAGCGATTGGCTTGGTTAGTGAAGTATTAAATCATTCTATCTTTAGCGAATCTGACCGCATTCGTGAATTATTACAACAAAAACAAAGCAGCTGGCAATCACGCTTGGCAGGGGCAGGGCATGCTTATGCCATGCAGACGGCATCACGCCGCATGAGTCGGCAGGCACGCACCGAATACGCTTATTCAGGTTTGCCAGCCTTGGCAGCACTCAAGTCATTTTTGAATACCGCCCAAAACGACCCAGCATTATGGACGACACTGGGTCAGCGATTGACGGATTTGCATCACACTTTGATTGGCTTGCCAAAGCAAATTTTACTGGTTTGTGAGCCGCATGCCAGCGATGATTTGCTGGGCGAGATTGCCAAGCAGCTTGATGCTCAAGTAAATCAAAATACAGACAATCCATCGACAGATACTTTGGTATTTGATGAGTTGAATCACATCAATGGCGATGATGGCGATATGGCGTGGCTGATTTCGACCAATGTCTATCACAACGCCGCCGCCTATCCTGCGACCACTTCAGGGCATGACGACACGCCAGCGTTGATGGTGTTAGCACCGTTTTTGCGTAATGGCTACCTGCATGGGGCGATCCGTGAAAAAGGCGGTGCGTACGGCGGCGGTGCCAGCTTTGATAGTAATGCTGGGGCGTTTAGATTTTATAGTTATCGTGATCCAAACTGTGAGCAGACTTTTGCCCATTTTACCAAAAGCATCGACTGGCTTTTGGATAACGAACACGATCCAGAGCAGCTGACCGAAGCGATTTTGGGCATCATTGCTGGCATGGATAAGCCGGGTTCGCCAGCAGGTGAAGCGGTCAAATGCTGCATGAGCGAGCTGCACAATCGTGATAAAGCATGGCAGCAGCAAATGCGTGCCAAAATCCTAGCCGTCACTTTGGACGATCTAAAGCGTGTGGCACGCACTTACCTAAAAGACAAACCGCACGACAGAGCGACCCTAGCACCGATGGAGCAAGAAAACACCGTGCGTCATCTGGGATTTGTGGTCAAAAAACTGGCTTGATTTGGTCAATGATGGTTGATGATTGGTAAGTTTATTATGACAATCAATCAAGTTAAACCAATAAAACCAAGCCAATACAATCAAGCCAATAAAAATAGGGCGAATTTTTTGCCCTATTTTATTTTAACAATGCTTTTAAAATCGTTAAAACTGTTAAAGCATTAAAAGCATTTAAGCACAATCATTCAAGCAAAATCATGCAAGCGATAGTCTTAAGACCAACGCATACCAACACTTTCGGCGCAAGCATAGCCGCTTGCCCATGCCCACGCAAAATTATAACCGCCCAGCCAGCCAGTCACATCAAGCACTTCACCGATAAAATACAGGTTGTTTTGCAGGCGTGATTCCATGGTTTTGCTTGAGACATCACGAGTATCGACACCGCCACGAGTCACTTCAGCGACTCGGTAGCCTTCGGTGCCGCTGGGCTTGATATGCCAAGCGTTGAGCATTGAGCCGACTTGACGCAGGTCATCATCTTTGATGTTGGCAAGTTCGGTGTCTTTGTACGCTTGCCACAGATAAGCTTCAAAGGCGGCGATGAGTTTTTTGGGCAAAATGCCTGCCAATGCCGTTCTGAGCAGTTTTTTGGGCGATTGCCGTTTGGTATTGAGCAGATATTGGCTGGCGTCCAAGTTTGGCAGTAGGTTAATGCTGATACGCTCGCCGACTTGCCAATAATTAGACAGCTGCAACATGGCAGGGCCAGACAGCCCACGATGGGTAAATAGCAGCGGCAGGCGAAATTGGATTTTGTCATTATAAGCGATGACATCGATAGCAACACCTGCCAAAGATTTGATCATCTCACCAATTTTATCGGTAAAAGTAAATGGCACTAACGCTGCTTCGGTAGGGACGATCTGATGACCAAATTGCGTGGCGACTTGATAGCCAAAGCCACTTGCTCCAAGTGTCGGAATGGACAATCCGCCTGTGGCAACGATGAGTGCGGTGCTGCTGATGACATCGCTTGTGGCGTCTTTTTTATGCCGTGTATGAATGGCAAAACCCGTCTTAGTCGCATGGATTTGCTCAATTTGGGTCAGCAGGCGAATCTCAACGCCAGCCGTTTGGCATTCATCGATAAGCATATTGACAATGTCTTTGGCACTATGATCACAAAATAGCTGCCCATGCTCACGCTCATGATGGGCAATGTTGTGGCGCTTGACCAGATTGATAAAATCATCGCTACCATATTTGGCCAAGGCGGATTTGACAAAATGCGGATTTTGGCTAATAAAATGCTGCGGTTCAACTTGCCGATTGATAAAGTTACAATAGCCGCCCCCTGACATCAAAATCTTTTTGCCAGCTTTATTGGCATGATCAATGACCAGCACCGATTTGCCAAAATTTGCCAAATTAAAGGCACAAAATAACCCTGACGCACCAGCACCGATAATCACGGCATCAACAACTGTACTCACAAAATACTCACTTTGGCCAAAGAGCCATCAAATCATCAAAATGCGGTTATGGTAGCATTTTTGTGGCACAAAAGCACGGTTTGTTGTGCGATGCGTATGACAAAATCCAAATAAAAGCAATGGAAAATTTTGCCAAAATTGGGTATCATAGGGCAAATTTATCCGGATAAGATATATGAGCCTTAAATCCGAGCAGCCCAATCAGCCAACATCGGTATTTAATCTGCCCAATAACCTGACCATTGCCCGCATTGCCATGATTCCTTTGTTTGTGGCGATTGCTTACTGGCCGCCAGCATTGGGCATTGGTGTGGCTGCCATTCCTAACAATGCCATTGCTCGCTTGGGTATGCTTGATTACAGCGATAGCATGCTGCGGCACTTGCTTTTGACTTTGGTGTTTATTTTGGCAGCAATCACCGATTGGCTTGATGGTTATTTGGCACGCCGCATGAACATGACTTCGGCATTTGGGCGGTTTTTGGATCCTGTGGCGGATAAATTGATGGTGGCGGTGGCATTGATTATTTTGGTACAGTGGCACCCAAACATCGTCATGGCGACATCTGCAATGGTGATTATTTCACGAGAAATTGCCGTGTCGGCACTGCGAGAATGGATGGCAGAATTGGGGGCTCGCACCAGCGTGGCGGTGTCTTATGTCGGCAAGCTTAAGACTGCTTTTCAGATGATTGCCATCACGGTGCTGCTGCTTAACTGGCAGTCGCTTGAGATGGTCGGTTATGTGCTGATGGTGATTGCGGTGATTTTGACTTTGTGGTCAATGATGATTTATCTAAAAGCAGCATGGCCTTATCTAAAAAAACCATAAATCAAGCAAAAACGGCGATTTTTTAATTAATGGCTACCGATTTGGTGATTTGCTATGAGCTTGTATTGCCAAATTTTAATTGGTATGGTTTTTGTTAATATCATAAAAATGGCATAAAAATTCACGATAAAACCCAATAAATACCTTGCATTGGCGAATTTTTCGTGTATAATATGCAACATCATTTTATATTGCGTTGTGCTTTTTGCCGATAGGGCAAAGAGTTTACTTCAGAAATGAACCTTGTTCAAATAATCGCAAGTACTAAGACAACGCCACAGCCGAAGCATCGTTTTTGGCACTATTGAACAAACTCCCCTGCTGACTTGCGTATTTTTGCATAGGTTAGTAGGGATTGGATTATTTCGCTTTTAGATTTGTAAAGCGAATTTTAACGGTTTAACTGAAATCTGTTTTAACATAAAGATAGATGGAAGTTTGTAAAGCACTTAAAATTAGGAGCTTGTTGGCATGGCTAACCAGAGAATCCGTATCCGACTAAAATCGTTCGACCATCGTTTGATTGATCAGTCGGCACAAGAGATTGTCGATACTGCAAAGCGTACAGGTGCACAAGTTTGCGGTCCTGTACCGTTGCCGACTCGTATTGAGCGGTTCAACGTATTGACATCACCACACGTCAACAAAGACGCTCGTGACCAGTATGAAATTCGCACCCATAAGCGCATGATCGACATCGTACAGCCAACAGATAAAACTGTTGATGCATTGATGAAGCTAGATCTAGCGGCTGGTGTCGATGTTCAGATTGCTTTGGGCTAATGAACATCAGTTTGGTTTGAGCTATTAAACTATTAATATAAAGAGGTCTAAAATGGCGATTGGTTTAGTCGGTAAAAAATGCGGCATGACCCGAGTCTTCACTGAAGCAGGCGTTTCTATCCCTGTCACAGTGGTTGAGGTTGATGCCAACCGCATCTCGCAAATCAAAACAGTAGACACCGATGGCTATAATGCGATTCAAATCACTACAGGTGAGCGTCGTGACAGCCGTGTGACTGCTGCTCAAAAAGGACACTTCGCAAAAGCTGGCGTTGCTGCTGGTCGTGGTGTTTGGGAATTTCGCGCAGAAGAAAGCGATCTTGAAGGTCGTGAAATTGGTGGCAGCATTTCAGCTGCTGATGTCTTTGAAGTTGGTCAGTTGGTTGATGTGACTGGTCAAAGCAAGGGTAAAGGTTTTCAAGGTGGTGTGAAGCGTCACAACTTCCGCACCCAAGACGCAACTCACGGTAACTCTGTTTCTCACCGTGTATTGGGTTCAACAGGTCAAAACCAAACCCCAGGTCGTGTATTCAAAGGCAAAAAAATGCCAGGTCAAATGGGTAATAAGCGTGTTACTATTCAAGGCTTGGAAATTGTTTCTATTGACGCCGAAAAAGGTGTACTAGTCATCAAAGGTGCTATTCCAGGTGCCAATGGTGGTGACGTTATCGTACGTCCGTCAGTCAAAGCCTAGTAAAGGGGATTAACGTGAATTTAAAAACTGTTACAGGTGCGGCGGTTGAGCTTTCTGAAGTTACATTTGGTCGTGAGTTCAATGAAGCCTTGGTACACCAAGTAGTAACCGCTTATTTGGCAGGTGCTCGTCAAGGTACTCGTGCACAAAAAACTCGTGGCGAAGTTTCTGGCGGTGGCAAAAAGCCATGGCGTCAAAAGGGTACTGGTCGTGCCCGTGCTGGCTCAATTCGTAGCCCTATTTGGGTTGGCGGTGGTCGTGCATTCGCTGCTAAGCCACAAGATTGGTCACAAAAAGTAAACCGCAAAATGTATCGTGGTGCAATGCAGTGCATTTTGGCTGAGCTTGTTCGTCAAGAACGCTTGATTTTGGTTGATGAAATTTCTGTTTCAGCACCAAAAACCAAAGAGCTTATCGCCAAACTGGCTGACTTGAATGCTCCACGTGCATTGATCGTAACTCACGAAGTTGACGAAAACTTGTACTTGGCTGCACGCAATATCCCATATGTCAATGTATTGGGTACTCGTGAAGTTGATCCAGTAAGCTTGGTTTCATACGACAAAGTTATCATGTCAGTAGAAGCGGCTAAACAATTTGAGGAGACACTTGCATGAGCAACGCAAGACTATATCAGGTACTAAAAGCACCTGTATTTTCAGAAAAATCTCAGCGTCTAGGCGATTCTCTTGGTGTTCAGGTTTTTAAAGTCGATAGCAATGCCACTAAACGCGAAATCAAACAAGCTGTTGAGCTAATGTTTGAAGGTGTTGAAGTTGTGAAAGTAAACACACTAAACACCAAAGGTAAAACCAAGCGTTTTGGTCGTGTGGTTGGTAAGCGTTCTGACGTTAAAAAAGCGTATGTCACCCTAAAAGCTGGTTCAGACGTACAAATCGGTGCTGGTGAAGAAGCCACTGGCGAAACAGCGACTAACGAATAAGGATTCAAAAAATGCCTATCGTAAAAGCAAAACCTACATCACCAGGTCGTCGCTTTGTTGAGAAAGTAGTGCATCCACACCTTTATAAAGGTCGTCCATATGCACCGCTTGTCGAATCAAAAGCTAAAAATGGTGGTCGTAATAATAACGGTCGTATCACTACCCGTCATATCGGTGGTGGTCACAAGCAAAATTATCGCCTAATTGACTTTAAGCGTACTAAAGACGGTATCCCAGCGGTTGTTGAGCGTATCGAATACGATCCAAACCGTACTGCCCACATCGCATTGCTAAAATATGCAGATGGTGAGCGTCGTTATATCATCGCTCCAAAGAAATTGAGTGTTGGCGATCAAGTACAATCAGGTGAAGCAGCTCCAATCCGTCCAGGTAACTGCTTGCCACTAAAAAATATCCCTGTTGGTACTATCATTCACAACATCGAACTAAAAATTGGCAAAGGTGCACAAATCGCTCGTTCAGCAGGTGCAGCAGTTCAATTGCTAGGTCGTGATGGTGCTTATGTGATTGTTCGCTTGCGTTCAGGTGAAACTCGCCGTATCCACGCAAACTGCCGTGCGGTTATCGGTGAAGTATCAAACACTGAAAACAACCTAAAATCACTAGGTAAAGCAGGTGCAGCACGCTGGCGTGGTGTTCGTCCTACCGTTCGTGGTACTGCGATGAACCCGATTGACCACCCACACGGTGGTGGTGAAGGCCGTAACTTCGGTAAGCACCCAACTAGCCCATGGGGTCAGAAAGCTAAGGGTCTTAAGACTCGTTCTAACAAGCGTACTGACAGTATGATCATCCGTCGCCGTCGTGCCAAGAAATAAAGGAAAAGTTTCATGCCTCGTTCATTGAAAAAAGGTCCATTTATCGATGCGCATTTGTTTGCCAAGGTTGAAGACGCTCTAGAAAGCAACAGCCGCAAACCGATCAAAACTTGGTCACGTCGCTCGATGATTCTACCACAAATGGTAGGTCTAACCATCGCTGTTCACAACGGTCGCACTCATGTGCCAGTTATCGTTAGCGAGCAAATGGTTGGTCATAAACTAGGTGAATTCGCCCCGACTCGTTCATATCGTGGTCACGGCGTTGATAAGAAATCGAAGAGATAAGGTGCTACCATGGAAGTAACTGCAAAATTACGTGGTGCCGCCATTTCGGCACAAAAAGTAAGATTGGTTGCGGACGAAGTTCGTGGTAAGCCAATTGAGCGAGCTTTAGACATTCTTACCTTTAGCAACAAAAAAGGTGCTAAATTGGTTAAGAAATGCCTAAATTCAGCAATCGCAAACGCTGAACACAACAATGGTCTTGACATTGACAAATTGCGTGTCACCACCATTTATGTTGATGAAGGTATCACCTTGAAGCGTATTATGCCCCGTGCCAAGGGTCGTGCTGATCGCATCAGCAAGCGTACTTGTCATATCACTGTTAAAGTAGGGGAATAATTATGGGTCAAAAAGTACATCCAATTGGTATCCGTCTAGGTGTTATCAAAAAGCATAACGCTAACTGGTATGCAAGTCCAAAGCAATATTCAGAATATCTGCTAAATGACTTTCAAGTCCGTGCTTTCCTACGCAAAAAACTAGAAGGTGCAATGGTTAGCCATATCAATATCGAGCGTCCTACTGGTGCTGCAAAAATCACCATTCACAGTGCACGCCCAGGTGTGATCATTGGCAAAAAAGGCGAAGACATTGAAAGCCTACAAAAAGAACTGACCAAATTGATGGGTGTTCCTGCACAAGTGAACATTCAAGAGATTACTTCTCCTGATTTGGATGCTCGTCTGGTTGCAGAAGGCATCTCAAGCCAGTTGGAGCGTCGTGTAATGTTCCGCCGTGCTATGAAACGTGCTGTCCAAAACAGCATGCGTTCTGGTGCACAAGGCATCAAGGTTGAGCTTTCAGGTCGTCTAGGCGGTGCTGAGATTGCTCGTACCGAATGGTATCGTGAAGGCCGTGTGCCTTTGCACACATTGCGTGCTGATATTGATTATGCATCAGTTCGTGCTGAAACCACATACGGTACTATCGGTGTTAAAGTTTGGATTTTCCGCGGTGAAATTCTAGACGGCATGAATAGTGTTTACAACCCAGTTGTAGAAGACAAAGCACGCACACCAAAACGCCGTGGCCGTACTAACCGCCGCAACACAGACAGAGGTTAAGCTATGTTACAACCAAAACGTACCAAGTTTCGCAAAATGCACAAAGGGCGTAACACTGGACTTGCCCAACGTGGTAACACAGTTGCTTTTGGTGAAATTGGTCTAAAATCAATCGGTCGTGGTCGTATGACTGCTCGTCAAATTGAAGCTGCGCGTCGTACCATCACTCGTCGCATTAAGCGTGGCGGTAAAATCTGGATCCGTGTATTCCCAGACAAGCCAATTACCGAAAAACCATTGGAAGTTCGTATGGGTAAAGGTAAAGGTCCTGTTGAGTACTGGGTAGCAGAAATCAAGCCAGGCAAGATGCTTTATGAAATCCAAGGTGTTAGTGAAGAACTTGCTCGTGAAGCTTTGACGCTTGCAGCAGCAAAACTTCCATTCAAGACCACCATTGTTAAACGGACGATTATGTAATGAAAACCAACGAATTACGCGAAAAATCAGTAGAAGAGTTGGCTCAATTGCTTGACGAAAAGCAACTTGACGCATTTCGTCTGCGTATGGCAAAAGCTACGGGTCAGCTAGGCAATACTCATGAAATCAAAGCAAATCGTCGCACGATTGCCAAGATTCTAACTTTGATCAACGAAAAACAAAGAGGTGACGCATGAGCGAGAACACTCAAACTCAAGAAGTTGGCGTCGTAACTGGTAAAGTTATCAGCAACAAGATGGACAAATCGATTGTTGTATTGGTTGAACGCCAAATTCGTCACCCAATGTATGGTAAACAAGTTCGTCGTTCAACCAAGCTAAAAGCACACGACGAAAATAATGTTTGCCAAGAAGGTGATATCGTACGCATCAAAGAAACCCGTCCATTCTCAAAGACCAAAACTTGGGCTTTGGTAGATGTGGTTGAGGCTGCTGTAAAAATTTAAGTTATTTGCATTAAGAGCCATTTGCTAGTATAATTGCATTTTTAATGCAAGATTACCAAATTATTGGTAAATGGCTTTTATTGCTTTATTTATTATTGGAGTAATGCGATGATTCAGACTGAAACAATGCTGGAAGTTGCAGATAACAGTGGTGCAAGACGCGTTCAGTGCATTAAAGTACTGGGTGGTTCACATCGTCGTTATGCATCTGTTGGCGACATCATCAAAGTAACAGTGAAAGAAGCAATTCCCCGTGGCCGTGTGAAAAAAGGCGACGTGATGAATGCTGTTGTTGTTCGTACCAAAAAAGGCGTCCGTCGCCCAGATGGTTCAGTGCTTCGTTTTGACGACAATGCTGCGGTATTGTTGAATAACAACAAAGCACCGATTGCAACGCGTATTTTTGGACCTGTTACCCGCGAACTGCGTGGTGAGCAATTCATGAAAATTGTTTCACTTGCACCAGAAGTACTGTAATTGTTTAGAGGCTTATTATGGCAAAGTTACGTAAAGGCGACACCGTGGTTGTGATTGCTGGCAAAGACAAAGGCAAGCAAGGCACAATTTTGGCGGTGAAAGCAGACCGTGTAAAAGTTGAAGGCATTAACATTGTAACCAAACATCAAAAACCCAACCAAATGTTGGGCAAAGAAGGTGGCATTGTTAAGCAAGAAGCGTTTTTACATATTTCAAATGTTGCGATTTATAACGCAAAAACCCAAAAAGCAGATCGTATTGCTTACCAAGTGAACGCAGAAGGCAAAAAAGAGCGCATCTATCGTTCAACTGGTGAAGTAGTGGCGACTGCATAAGAGACTAAGGGTATATAGTAATGGCAAGATTAAAATCACTATACAATGACAAGCTAAAACAGCAAATCAAAGAAGAGCTGGGCTTAGAAAATGTCATGCAAGTGCCAAAAATCACCAAGATCACTCTGAACATGGGTGTTGGTGGTGCAGCACAAGATAAAAAACTACTAGAAGGTGCTTTGGCAGACATGACGGCAATCGCTGGTCAAAAACCTGTTGTAACAAAAGCACGCAAATCAGTTGCAGGATTCAAAATTCGTGAAGAATGGCCAATCGGCTGTAAAGTTACGCTGCGTGGCGAGCAAATGTACGAATTCTTAGATCGTCTAATTGCCATTGCAATTCCGCGTATCCGTGACTTCCGTGGTTTTTCTGCAAAAGCATTTGATGGTCGTGGCAACTATTCGCTAGGTATCAAAGAGCAGATCGTTTTTCCTGAAGTGGACTTTGATAAAATCGATCGTATCCGTGGCTTGGACGTGACTATCACGACAACTGCAGCAGACGATGATCAAGGTCGTGCATTGCTTAAAGCATTTGGCTTCCCATTCAGATAAGGTAAAACGTTATGGCTAAAAAGAGCATGATTAATCGCGAACTAAAACGCGAAAAAACAGTAGCTAAGTATGCGCAAAAGCGTGCAAAGCTAAAAGCTATCATTAGCGATATCAATGCTAGCGAAGAAGAGCGTCTAGATGCAATGTTGGCACTACAAGCTCTACCACGCAACGCATCACCAGTGCGTTTGCGCAACCGTTGCGGTCTAACTGGTCGTCCACACGGCTACTTCCGCAAATTTGGTCTATCACGTAATATGTTACGTATTCATGTTATGCAAGGCGATGTGCCTGGCGTTCGTAAAGCTAGCTGGTAATAAGGAGTTACGCTATGAGTATGCAAGATCCAGTTGCCGACATGCTAACTCGCATTCGCAACGCACAATCACGAAACAAACCATCTGTACAAATGCCAGCTTCTAAACTACGCAAATCAATCGCTGATTTGTTGGTTGCTGAAGGTTATTTGACTTCTGCTGAAGTGAGCGATGCTGACAATGGTAAAAAAGTATTGAACATTGAGTTGAAATACTATCAAGGCAAAGGCGTTATCGAGCAATTGAAGCGTTTTAGCCGTCCAGGTTTGCGTCAATACCGTGGTAAAGATGAATTGCCAAGCGTCAAAAAAGGTCTTGGTGTTGCTATCATCTCAACCAGTAAAGGTATTATGAGCGACCGTGCTGCTCGTGAAGCAGGTATCGGTGGCGAAGTCATCGCATTGGTTGCTTAATTAAGCAATCCACTGGAAAATTTAGATTTCTAGGTTTACTTCTAAATCTAAATATGTTAAACTAGCAGGCTTTAATGCCTGTTAGTTTTTTTGTTTGCTACCATTTTGGTAGTTTTAATTCATTTGAAGGAAATTCCTATGTCTCGTGTGGCTAAAGCCCCAGTAACACTGCCAGCTGGCACTAGTGTTACTTTGAACGATCGGCAGGTTGAAGTCAAAGGCAAAAACGGCACTTTGTCTTTGAGCCTGCATGGATTGGTCGAGCTAAAACAAGAAGATGGTGTTGTAACACTATCTCCAGTTGTAGACACCAAAGAAGCGTGGATGCATACTGGTACTGTGCGTGCTCTATTGAACAATATGGTTAAAGGTGTCAGCGAAGGTTTTGAGCGTCGCTTACAGCTTATCGGCGTTGGTTATCGTGCCCAAGTTGCTGGCAACAAAGTTAACCTAAGCCTAGGTTTCTCACACCCAATCGAATACACGCTACCAGAAGGTGTGTCGGCAGAAAGCCCAAGCCAAACTGAAATCGTTTTAAAATCAAGCGATAAGCAAAAACTTGGCCAAGCAGCTGCTAAAATTCGTAGCTTCCGTCCACCAGAGCCTTATAAAGGTAAAGGTGTTCGTTATAGCGATGAAGTTGTTCTTCGTAAAGAAGCTAAGAAAAAATAAAAGGTGAGCCATAATGTTTGATAAAAAAGCAGCTCGTCTTCGTCGAGCAAAGAAAACTCGTGCACATATCCGTCATCTAGGTATCAACCGTTTGACCGTAACACGCACTCCACGCCATATTTATGCACAAATCATCTCACCTACTGGCGGTGTTGTTGTTGCTCAAGCATCAACACTTGATGCGACCTTGCGTTCAGGTGCCACAGGTAATGTTGAAGCAGCAAAAGCTGTTGGTGCATTAATCGCAGAGCGTGCAAAAGCAGCTGGTGTAACCAAAGTTGCATTTGACCGTAGTGGTTTTAAATATCATGGCCGCGTTAAAGCCTTGGCTGACGCTGCTCGCGAAAACGGATTGGAGTTCTAATCATGGCAAAAGTTGAACAAACTGACGGTTTGGTAGAAAAATTGGTTGCCGTTGACCGTGTAGCAAAAGTCGTTAAAGGTGGTCGCATCTTCTCTTTCACAGCATTGACTGTGGTTGGTGATGGCAATGGTCGTGTTGGTTTCGGTCGTGGTAAAGCCCGTGAAGTGCCAGCAGCGATTCAAAAAGCTTTGGAAGCGGCAAAACGCAATATGATCACTGTTGATTTGGCAGGTCATACTTTGCAGCACCCAATCAACGCACGCCACGGTGCATCAAAAGTATATATGCAACCAGCTTCTGAAGGTACTGGTGTTATTGCTGGTGGTGCGATGCGTGCAGTGCTTGAAGTTGCAGGCGTTCAAAACGTATTGGCAAAATGCTATGGCTCAACCAATGCAGCCAACGTTGTTCAAGCTACTTTTAAAGGTCTGCGTGATATGACTTCACCAGAACAAGTAGCAGCGAAGCGTGGCAAAACTGTTGAAGAAATTTTGGGCTAAGAAGATAGGTGAGTTACGATGAAAAAAATGAAAGTTACTCAAGTAAAATCGAGTGCCCATCGTTTAGCAAGCCATAAAGCTTGCCTAAAAGGTTTGGGACTTCGTCGCATCGGACATACTGTTGAAGTTGAAGATACTCCATCAACTCGTGGTATGGTAAATCGTGTGATCTACATGGTTAAAGTGGAGGAAGTGTAATGGGTCTTAAACTGAATGAGTTATCTCCAGCGCTAGGTGCTAAGAAAAAAGCACTTCGTCGTGGTCGTGGTATTGCTTCTGGCTTGGGTAAAACCGGTGGTCGTGGTATCAAAGGTCAAACTTCACGCTCTGGCTCTAGCATTCCTGCAGGTTTTGAAGGCGGTCAAATGCCAATCTACCGTCGTTTGCCAAAATTTGGTTTTACATCAAAAATGGCAATGACAACTGCAGAAGTACGCCTATCTGAGTTGAATAAAATCGAAGGTGATGTGGTTAGTGTTGAGACGCTAAAAGCTGCAAACATTATCCGTGGCGATATGAAGCGTGCTCGCATTATCCTTTCTGGTGAAGTAACTCGTGCTTTGGTATTCAAAGGCGTAAAAGTTACTAAAGGTGCAAAACAAGCAATCGAAGCTGCTGGTGGCAGCATCGAGGAGTAATCTATGTCAAAGCAGTCAGCATCTCAATCAGGTAGTTTTTTGAATCCATTGGCTTTTATTCGCAAGTATGATGAGCTTTGGAGTCGTATGCTGTTTTTGTTGGGAGCGTTGATTGTTTATCGACTTGGTTCGCACATTCCAGTACCGGGTATCAATCCGGTAACTTTGGCAGGGTTCTTCCAGAAAAATGGCAATACCTTTTTGGGTATGTTTAACATGTTTTCTGGAGGGGCGTTGCAGCGTATGTCCATCATGGCATTGGGTATTATGCCATACATTTCTGCATCGATTGTCGTGCAAATGATGTCTACAATTGTTCCGTCGTTAGAGGCACTCAAAAAAGAGGGTGAATCTGGCCGCAGAAAATTGAACAAATACACCAGACAAGGTGCATTGGCATTGGCATTCGTGCAGGCTGTTGGTATGTCCACTGGCTTGATTGCTGGCGGTTTGACGCTGACATCGGGCTTGAGTTTTTATATTCCTGCAGTAACTTCGTTGGTGGCAGGTTCGATGTTTTTGATGTGGCTGGGTGAGCAAATCACTGAGCGAGGTATTGGCAATGGCATTTCAATGCTGATTTTTGCCAGTATTATTGCCAGTGCACCAGGCATCATTTCTCAAGCCATTAGCCAGAATATGAACCTGATAGCCATGTTGCTATTTGCCGTTGTTGGCATCTCTGTGATTGCCGCCATTGTCTTCATTGAGCGTGCACAGCGTCGCATTCCAGTGAATTATGCCCAAAAACAGCAGCTGGGTCGTAAGCTATACGCACAGCAACAATCGCATTTGCCATTGAAGATTAACATGGCAGGGGTAATTCCAGCGATTTTTGCCAGTTCGTTGCTGCTTTTGCCAGCCAGCTTGAGTCAATGGACCACTTTTGATGAAAACCCAACACTGGGTCAAGAGATTTTGCAAAATATCTCACTGATATTGCAGCCTGGTAAACCGCTGTACTTGCTATTTTTTGGTGTGATGATTATCTTTTTCTGTTATTTTTATACAGCATTGATGTTCAATCCAAAAGAAGTGGCAGAGAACTTAAAGCGTAGCGGTGCTTACATACCGGGCATCAGACCAGGACAGCAAACCAAGCGTTACTTAGATTTTGTTTTGAATCGTCTGACATTTATTGGTTCGATGTACATGACGGTTATCTGCTTAATGCCAATGGTTGTACAAAATTCATTCCATGTATCAATCCCATTGGGCGGATCATCTTTATTGATTATGGTTGTTGTGTTGATGGACTTTATTGCCCAAATTCAAGCTCACTTGATGACACACCAATACCACGATCAAACATTAATTAAATCGCCTCGTTAAGGCAACTCTTTTAGGAGCGTGAAATGAAAGTTCAAGCATCTGTAAAAAAAATCTGTGGCAGCTGTAAAATTGTTCGTCGCAAGGGTAAAGTTCTTGTGATTTGCAGTGCAGAACCACGCCACAAACAACGTCAAGGTTAAGTTACAAATTAATACTTGATATTTCGCAGCGGATAATGTATTATCCGCTTCTTGCCACACTAGCAAATTTATTTGTTGGTGGTTAAACGTAGCAAATACAATCTGTACTTGCACTAATGGAGAGAAATCAATGGCTCGTATTGCCGGTGTAAACATTCCGGACAACAAACATGCTGTGATTTCGCTAACTTACATTTTTGGTATTGGTCGTACCACTGCTAAGCAAATTCTTGCTGCGGTTGGTATCAACGAAACTACCAAAATTGGTTCGTTAGATGATTCACAACTGGATGCTGTTCGTGCAGAAGTTGCAAACTACACAGTAGAAGGTGATCTTCGTCGTGAAGTTTCAATGAACATCAAGCGTTTGGTCGATCTTGGTTGCTATCGCGGTCTTCGTCATCGTCGTGGTCTGCCAGTTAATGGTCAACGCACAAAAACTAACGCGCGTACCCGCAAAGGTCCACGCAAAGCAATTAAAAAGTAACTAACTTAGGAAGCTAAAAGATGGCAAAAGACACTCGCAGCCGCAAAAAAGTGGCTCGTCGTTCGGTATCTGAAGGTATCGCCCACATTCATGCGTCTTTTAATAACACCATTGTAACGATTACTGATCGTCAAGGTAATGCATTGGCTTGGGCCACTTCCGGTGGACAAGGCTTCCGCGGTTCACGCAAATCTACACCATTTGCTGCACAGGTTGCAGCTGAAGTTGCGGGCAAAGCTGCTCAAGAAACTTACGGTGTTAAGAATGTTGATGTCTTGGTAAAAGGTCCAGGACCAGGTCGTGAGTCTGCGGTTCGTGCATTAGGTGCATTGGGTTATAAAATTAACAGCATCAGCGATGTAACACCAATTCCACACAACGGCTGCCGCCCACCTAAGAAGCGCCGCGTTTAAGGAGATAGACTTATGGCCCGTTATATTGGTCCAAAATTAAAACTATCACGTCGTGAAGGCACTGATTTGCAACTAAAATCAGGTGTAAAACCTTTTGATGTGAAGACAAAAAAAGCAGGTCGTGTACCTGGTCAGCATGGCAATAGCCAAAATAAAACTTCTGAATACGCATCACAGCTTCGTGAAAAACAAAAAGTTAAACGCATTTATGGTGTTTTAGAGCGTCAATTCTCTAACTATTATAAAGAAGCAGCGCGTCAGCGTGGTGCAACTGGTGAAAACCTATTGGTAACACTAGAGCGTCGTTTGGATAATGTTGTTTATCGCATGGGCTTTGGTGCAACTCGTGCAGAAGCACGCCAATTGGTTAGCCATCGTGCAATCATGCTAAAAAAAGCTGGTCGTGATGAGTTTGTTCGTGTAAATATCCCATCTATCCAAGTTCAAGACGGTGATGTGATTGCTGTACATGAAAAATCAAAAGAACAACTTCGCATCAAAAACGCAGTTGAGCTTGCAACACAGCGTGGCATTCCAGCATGGTTGGAAGTTGATCACAGCAAACTTCAAGGTACTTTCAAATCTGCGCCAGAGCGTAGTGAATTGCCAGCTGAAATCAACGAACACTTGATTGTTGAGCTATATTCTAAATAATCCGAATAATTCGAGGTGACACTATGACAAATGCAACTGAGTTTCTAACACCGAGCGCAATTAGCGTAGATACGGTTAATGAAACGACTGCAAAGGTCACGCTCGAGCCGTTAGAACGCGGTTTTGGGCATACCCTTGGTAATGCTCTACGCCGCATTCTGCTTTCTTCATTATCTGGTGCTGCAGTCATTGAAGCAGAGATCGAAGGAGTGGATCATGAGTATTCAACCCTTGAAGGTTTGCAAGAAGATGTTTTGGATCTTTTGCTTAACCTAAAATCTTTGGCAATTGTTTTGCATGACCAAAATGAAGCTTATTTGACTTTGGATAAGAAGGGTGCAGGTGTCGTAACCGCTGCCGATTTAGAGCTACCGCACAATGTTGAGATTGCCAACCCAGACTTGGTGTTGGGTACATTGAGCGAGCGTGGTCATCTGAAGATGCGTTTGCGTGTGGTTACTGGTCGTGGTTATGAGCCTGCCAATCAACGCCGTGAAGATGCCAATTCAAAAATCATTGGCCGCCTAAAACTTGATGCAAGTTTTAGCCCAATTATTCGTGTGGCATACGATGTTGAGAATGCTCGTGTTGAACAGCGTACCGATCTTGATAAGCTGATTATTGAGCTTGAAACTAACGGCACGATTGACCCAGAAGAAGCCATTCGCAAAGCTGCAACCATTCTGCAACAGCAAATTGCGATTTTTGTGGATTTGGAAGCAGAAGAAGCACCTGAGCCTATCAAAGAAAAAGAAGAGATTGACCCTGTACTATTGCGTCCAGTGGACGATCTTGAGCTAACGGTTCGTTCGGCAAACTGCTTAAAAGCTGAAAATATTTATTACATCGGTGATTTGGTACAACGCTCAGAAACTGAGTTGTTAAAAACACCAAATCTAGGTAAGAAATCATTGACTGAGATTAAAGATGTGCTTGCATCAAAAAATCTTGAACTTGGTATGCGTCTAGACAATTGGCCACCAAGCGATTTGCGAGTCGATGATCGTTTTTCTTATCGCAACCGCTAATTTAAAGGATACTTGACCATGCGACATCGTAAAAGCGGAGTCAAGCTGGGTCGCACCAGCAGCCATCGTAAGGCTATGTTCCAAAACATGACAAATTCATTGTTTGAACATGAGCTAATCAAAACTACTTTGCCAAAAGCAAAAGAGCTTCGCCGTGTGGCAGAGCCTTTGATTACTTTGGCAAAAGAAGACAGCGTTGCAAATCGCCGTCTGGCATTCAGCCGTATGCGTAACAAAGATATGGTTGGTAAACTGTTTGCTGAGCTTGGTCCACGCTACCAAACTCGTCCAGGCGGTTACCTACGCATCATCAAATGCGGTTTCCGTGATGGTGATAATGCCCCTATGGCATATGTTGAGTTGGTTGATCGTCCATAATTGACAGATCAATAACTCAAACAAAACCCTGATAGTTTTATCAGGGTTTTTGTATTTTAGATGATATAAATGGCATGAATGATGCAGATGATGCTTATAAATCAGCCATATCAATCTCACCTTGGTTAAGCAGCACTATTTCATCATTGATCAGATTGATGATAGCAGTAGCCGATTGATTCATATCACCGCCGTCAACAAAACCATCAACCAAATTTTCGAGCAACATTTGCAATTCGTAGCCACCATCAAATATTGGCTGCTCGCCACCTAAAATTATTGGTAGGCTGACAAACGCTTCGCCCAACTCATCAAGCAAAGCAAGCGATAAAGGCGTGTTTGCGGTGCGGACAGCGATGCCTTGGTGTTTGGCGTGCAGGTACTTTTTGGGCGTTGTTTTGGTAGCAGGCAGCATAAAATCGATATTTTGACCCAAGTGCTTTTTTAAAATACGATGAGCAAAATTGCTCACTTGGGCATAATTGGCAATCTGGCTCAAATCACGGCAGATTAAGCAAAATATCAGCTCTTGACTTTGTGCCATGCGACAAGCTTGCTCAAAGGCTTGCTTCGCGTTTAAGGACATCGCCAGACGATAGCCACCTATATCTGGATAGACGAGCAGTTGGTCGTTTTGTAACGCCTTAGCGATTTGTGTGATAATTCGTGCTTGCGGATTATCAGGGTGGGGATAATAAATTTGCATGATTGTCCTTATGATTACTTCAAGTTACACTAGGCTTAGGTGGTAAGGCGGTGTAATAATCGCTGTGGCTGAGCGTCAGTAGTAGCCAGAGTAAAACCTGAGCATCTTGGGGTAGGCTGTCTGGATTGGATAAATACGCCATCGCTTGTGCGTAAACATCGGCGGCAAAAGTGCTACCACTGGTGTCAAAATCGGCATTCAGATTGTCCTGCGAGACATAAAAATAGCGTCCACACGCCAAAGTCAGCAAGCATTCTACCGCTTGTGGCTTGATTTCTACTTGCTCAAATAAGGCTTGGGTCTGCTCGTCTCTGCCATCAGCTTCGTACCAATAACCAAAGTCGTTCAAGACTCGCCGCTTTTTGCCAGCAATGCACCAATGACTGATTTCGTGCAAGGCACTTTGAAAAAAGCCGTGAGCAAATTCGATACAAGCTGGCTTGTGATGCTCGGCAGGGAAATATTCTGGCTCGCCCTTGCCACGCACCAAAATGGTCGGCATTTGTGGCAGGTGCGGATTGTCAAACACTTGATTAAATAAGGCGATTAGCCAGTCGGTGAGTGCTTGCTCATTTTGATTGTCGGATTTGATGCTTTGCCAAATGTGATATGCCGATTGCCAATCATCAGGACAGATTTGGGCGGTCGCTTGGGCAAATTTTGGTAACGATGGGCAAGTTTGATAAAATTTTTGCCACAGCTGATGAATTTGCACGGCGTGCGTAGGGTCGCTTGCCGCTTGGCATAAGCTCAAATTTGGGGATAATTGATTAAAATTTATCATAACAATTGGTTTGAGTTTTAAATTGTTGGCGATTTTAGCGTTGGTTATTTTAGCATAAATTTATGATAAAAATTTGCCATAAAAATTTTATGGTAATTAAAATTCATTGTTTAATTTAAAAATATTTTATAATTTGACCAAAAAATTGGCAATAACAATTAAATCGCTCAAAAATTACTTTTATCAAAACCAAAATTATGCCATAATATGCGGTTCAATATCTAAAAATGGCAAACAATCAGAGTATATGACCGCAATTTCACACAAGCACCCAGAAAAGCAAACCTTGCCCAATCATATCATGCTAGAAAAGTGGGCGGATATTGGTTTTGAGTGGCAGGGCGATTTGCAGATTGGTGAGCTGCCACGCCTTGCCGAGCAGACTTGTACTGATGGCGTGCTGGCTGTGGCTGTTCGCCTGCACAAGGTTGATGGTATCGTTTGGCTGGATTATCAAGTGGCAGGGCAAATCCAAGTGGCTTGCCAGCGTTGTCTTGAGCCGCTTGATGTCGATGTTAGCGGAGCGTATTCGCTGGCGTTATTGGCATCAGCCGATGATGTGCCGCTGATTGATGATGCTGAGTATATTTTGATGCAAGAGCTTGGCAACGGCGTAACGCACAAATTGCCAATCAAAGACTTGCTTGAAGATGAGTTATTGCTCACTTTGCCGCTGTCACCACGCCACGAAGATTGTGAAATGCTGGTGGAATCGGCAGGTGATGAGCTTGAAAGTGAAGAAATTCACGACAATCCATTTGCAGCATTGGCAGGATTGAAGGGCAAATTGTCCTAAATTAATCAATTTATGGATTGGTAAATTGCCAAAAGTCGTTAAAATTATCCAAAATTTACCAAAAAAAACGCCAAAAATTGCCAAATTTGGACGCTTTGCCATCATTTTATAAAAAGATTTGTAAATTTTTGCGATTAGGCTTTGAAATTTGCAAGATTTTTGCGTATAATACAGGGTTTATGGTGCATTGGTCTATGATGGACGGCGATTGATGCTAAATCGCATTGACACAAATTGACAAAGACGCACGAACCGTTTTTTCTTTATGGGCAGTTTTTGCCTGACTGATTATTAGGAGCTATCATGGCAGTTCAACAAAACCGCAAGAGCCGCTCACGCCGTGACATGCGTCGTTCGCACGACCATATCGCTATTGCTGAGCTAAGCATCGATTCTACCACTGGCGAAAAACACCTTCGCCACCACGCAACCAAAGATGGTTTTTATCGTGGTCGCCAGCTATTCAAGGTTAGCCAAGATAGCTAATCGCTGCCCAGTGGTAACAAAACCAAGCCGATATTATCATGGGCTTGGTTTTTTGTTATCAAAATTTTATCACTGCAGCTTTGGGTAAACAATTGTTTATTTTTGTGGTAAATGTGGTAAAATTGGCGACACAATACCAACATTTGATTGGTATGCGGTAGGAAGGGCGATTTGCCAAAGTGCAAATGCCAAAAAATAATAAGGTGAACTATGATTCAGGACAATACCAATGTAACAAAACGCTTGGCGGTGGTTTTTCCAGGTCAAGGCTCGCAGACCATCGGCATGATGAATGAGCTTGCTCAAGCACACCCAATTGTGCAGGCGACTTTTGATGAAGCCAGTGCAGCGTTGGGCTTTGATTTATGGGAAGTGACTCAAGATGACACTCGCCTAAATAAAACGGAATTTACGCAGCCAGCATTGTTGGTGGCGAGCGTTGCCATTTGGCGGATTATCGAGCCGATGCTTGCTGCTCAATCGATAAAGCCGCTGTATTTGGCAGGGCATTCATTGGGCGAATACAGTGCCTTGGTGGCGTCTGGGGTGCTAAGATTGGCAGATGCCGCCAAACTGGTGCATGAGCGTGGCAAACTGATGACCGAAGCGGTGCAGGGCATGGATACGCAGATGGCAGCGGTTTTGGGTTTAGAAGATGAACAAGTCATCAGCCTGTGCGAAGAAATCAGTAGCAGCGTTGGCACGGTCAATGCCGCAAACTTTAACAGCCCCGGTCAAGTGGTGGTGGCAGGTACTGCTGTTGGCGTGGCAGGGGTGCTATCGGCAGTTGAAGCATTGGGTAAAAAAGCCGTACCGCTTAAGGTGTCAGTGCCTTCGCATTGTGCCTTGATGAATCCTGCCAGCGATGCCTTGGCACAGCTATTGACCCAAACCACTTTTACCAAGGCAAACATTTCGGTAATCCAAAACCGCCACGCCAAAGTGCATAGCGATATTGCCGAGATTAAGCTGGCTTTGACAGAGCAGCTATCCATGCCAGTGCAATGGGCAAAAACCATGCAAAAACTGGCGGAGCAAAAGGTGGATTTGTTGATTGAATGTGGCCCGGGCAATGTGTTGTCAAATCTTGCCAAACGCCAAGCGACACCGATTGCCGCCTTGCCGACAGACAAATTGGCACGACTAGAAAAACTGGAGAATTTGGCATGAGCAGAAAAATCGTATTGGTTACAGGTGCAAGCCGTGGCATTGGTAAGGCGATTGCCCAGCGTTTTGCAAAAGAAGGGAATTTTGTCATCGGCACTGCCACCAGCGAAAAAGGGGCAGAAGCGATTGCAGAGTATTTGAGCGAATCAGGCGGCATCGGCCGAGTGCTTGATGTCTGTAATAATGATGATATTGACAAACTGTTTGAAGAAATCGACAGCATCTATGGCGGCATCGATGTGCTGGTCAATAACGCTGGCATCACCAAAGACGGCCTACTTATGCGAATGAAAGACGAAGACTGGGCAAGTGTTATCGACACCAACCTAACTTCCATTTATCGCATGAGCCGTAGAGCGGTGCGTGGCATGATGAAAGCTCGCCAAGGCCGTATCATCAACATCACTTCTGTGGTCGGTCAAATGGGCAATGCAGGACAAACCAATTACGCCGCCACTAAGGCAGGTGCTGAAGGTTTTGCCCGTGCTTTGGCTCGAGAAATTGGCTCTCGTGGCGTTACAGTAAACTGCGTTGCACCGGGGTTTGTTGAGACAGACATGACCGAAGAGCTGGACGAGCGACTCATCAGCTCAATGCTGGACGCTGTACCTTTGGGGCGTATGGCACAGCCTGAAGAGATTGCAGCGGCAGTGTCATTCTTGGCAAGTGATGAAGCCAGCTACATCACAGGCACAGTGCTTGCGGTCAATGGCGGCATGTATATGTAAATTGCCGATACCAGCTCCGTTTTTGGTGATTAAAAATCATTGACAAAGCCAAAAAATGGGGCTATTATGAAAAAAAGTGTACATATGTATTCATAAATGCTTGCACTTTTTTGGCAAATGTTTTATGATAATCACGAATTTTATCCAAACCGCAGCAACATTTTGCACCGGTTAATCAATTAAAGGAAACTACCATGAGCGATATCGAAGCTAAAGTAAAAGACGCAGTAGCCGAACAACTTGGTCTAAGCGTTGATGAAATCAAAAACGAAGCATCTTTTATGGATGATTTGGGTGCAGACTCACTAGATTTGGTTGAGTTGGTCATGGCATTTGAAAGCAGCTTTGGCATCACCATTCCTGATGAAGATTCAGCCGAGCTGACCACTGTTCAAAAAGCCATCGATTATGTTTCTGCCAAAGTTGCATAATTTATCTGCTTGATGAATCAATAGCGTGATGTTTTGGCTTAATTCATAGCATCAAAACATCACAAGCCGCTCCGATGTGGGCGGTTTTTTGTTGGGTGATTTTAAATTTTGGCTTCAAGTTTTTGGTTTTGGATTTTTGGCTTTTGAGCGTTTGGTTTTGGGCAAATTTATCAATCAAATTCAATCAAACAATTAAATAATCATAAATAATCATAAATAATCAAATTGCCAAAATCATTTTAAGTATCAGCGCCCATATTTGAGAAAAACTGACCCAGCTCATCAATTGCCCACAAAATATGCTCATCAAGCATCGCATCTGTGCCTAGGCGTGATTGCAAGGCATGGATAATGGCTTGGTGTTCGGTAGGGGTTTTGGGTTGGCAGTTGCCCAAGGCGATGGCGGTATTGCGAAGCAAGTGCAAATAGCCAGTACGCCGCAGCGGTGAACCTTCGGTTTTGGTCAAAAAATCTTCTTCGCTCCACGCCCAAACTTCCAACAAGGTTATGTCGTCCAAGCCGTGCCTTGGGGTATAATCGGCAACGGTGGAAATTTTGGCATAGCGATTCCATGGGCAAATCAGCTGGCAATCATCGCAGCCAAAAATCCGATTGCCAATCGCTTTGCGGTATTTGACATCGATGCTGCCTTTATGCTCAATGGTCAGATAAGAAATGCAAGCAGCAGCGTCTAGCGTGTGCGGTGCGATGATGGCTTGAGTTGGGCAAATGTTGATGCAGGCGGTGCAGCTGCCGCAGTGTGATTTGACAGGGTGCATTTCATCTTCACCAACCAAATCAAGACTGATAAATAGCTCGCCCAAATTAAAAAACGACCCTGCTTGGCGGTTGATTAATAAGGTGTGCTTGCCCGTCCAGCCAAGCCCAGCCGCATCAGCGATGGGACGCTCAAAGATGGGTGCAGAGTCGCTAAACGGACGAAAAACAAAGGGTTTGTCAGCACCGATTGCCAAATGTTGCCAGTGCGGTAGCTGCGATTCGATGGCACGAGCAAGTTTTTTGAGCTGTTGGCGTACGGTTTTGTGATAATCTCGACCACGAGCATAGCGTGCGATGATGGCGTTATTGGGTCTGTCGTTGTCGGTGATGCTGCGTGGCTTAGGCATATCGTGCAGATAATCCATGCGGACACTGATGATGGTTTTGGCACCATCGACCAGCTTGTGCGGATTGGCACGCAAATCGTGATTTTCGTGCAAAAAATCCAGCGTGCCGTTTAGTCCCTGATTCAGCCATTGCTTGAGTGCCAAAGTTTGCTCGGCAAATAATGGGTGATGAACGCTCAAAAATCCGCAGTCCGAAAATCCCAACTCAAGGGCTTTTTGATGAATCCACGCCTTGACATCGGCGGCACTTAGGCATTCATCGCTGGTGTCGCTGTCGGTGCTGACAGTAAAAATGCGTTCAGCCATGACAATAATCACGCATGGTGTGTTCGATACGCCGAATTTTATCGGCGATGATAGGCGGACTTAGGGCGATGCGGTTGCCATTTTTGTCCATTTCATAAACCGTTTCGCCAGATTTTTCGCTAAGTTTTAGGGTATCTAGGTTGATTTTTAGATATTGACAAGCTGACGCTGGGTTGTGATTTTGGTCATGATTTGCTGATAAATGGGGCGTGGCATCAGTAGCTTTGTGTAGATAATGCACGGACACGGCATCAAAAGGCAAGGCAAGCGGTGGCAGCTGACTGTAAACCGTTTCGCCAAATTTGCCAATGCTTTTATAGGCTGTGCCGCTGCTGTGAGTAGGATAACTGCCAGCGTGAGCGTGATGGATAAACACCAGCAAAGTCAGCCACAGCATTGCTTGCCATATCAGGTCAGCGTGTCGAAAAATCAGATGCCAAATTGCCATACCAAATTGTCAGATTACCAAAACTTGCCAATCTGCCCAAATCACCAATACAAGTTACAGCATACAAATTGCATCATTGTATAGTAACCATCAAAATTGTCTATTGTATCATTAGACTGCCGCCAAAATCACCAAAATTTGGCAAATTCGACAAAATTGGTGATTTTTATGGATTTGTATGCCGACAATTTATTTGTATTTTTTTATTTGCATTTTTCTGCAACTGGCTCGTTTTGTTTTGGTGGCGATTGTTGTTGATTGATAAAAATTTGTACAATTGAACAAAAATCTGATAAAAAATGACAAAAATGGTAAAAATGGCTTGGCAAGGTCGAATTTTTGGGGTAAGATAGCTAAAGTATATTGATGATGCTTTTTTACCAATGGGCATTATTATAAAGTCGGCGTAGCTATTTATCAGGTGCTGCGTTTGTGTTGTTGGTGCTATCAGATTACCGTTTGATGACGCAAAATGACACATTGCAATAGGACTTATCGGTCTGCAAGACATAGGAAATTTTCCCATCTCTTGTTTTGGATTATTCCAAGCCATCTTGCGTTATTTTATAACACCTATTGCCTGATATTCGCATGACTGCCACGCTTTTTTCGTCTGCATATTGCCAATTTGGCAAAAGGATGTAAATTTTATGACGCAAACTACTCAGATCCCGAATATGACGGGACACACCCAAACCAAAGACGCTGCGGCACATTTTCATGAACTCCAAGAGATTTTGGCTCGTGGCGAGACGGCAATGATGTCAGGTGCTGAAATGCTGGTTCAATCCTTGATTGATGAAGGGGTTGAATATATTTTTGGCTATCCGGGCGGTGCGGTGCTGCACATTTATGATGCCTTATTTAAGCAAGATAAAATTGAGCATGTGTTGGTGCGTCATGAGCAAGCCGCAGGACACATGGCGGACGCTTATAGCCGCACAACAGGCAAAACAGGCGTGGTGCTGGCGACTTCAGGGCCGGGTGCGACCAATACCGTAACGGCGATTGCCACTGCTTATATGGATTCTGTTCCGATGGTGATTTTGGCAGGGCAAGTGCCATCTAGCCTAATCGGTGATGATGCGTTCCAAGAGTGCGATATGGTGGGCATTTCACGCCCAATCGTCAAGCACAGTTTTCAGGTTCGCAGTGCCGAAGAAATCCCAGCGATTATCAAAAAAGCCTTTTATATCGCCAGTTCTGGCCGCCCAGGCCCAGTCGTGGTAGACATTCCAAAGGACATGACCAATCCTAATGATAAATTTGCCTATGTGATGCCTGAGTCGGTCAGTATGCGTTCTTATCAGCCAACGCACAAAGGGCATGGCGGTCAAATCAAAAAAGCCATCGAAACTTTATTGGCCGCCAAGCGTCCAGTGCTGTATTCAGGCGGTGGTGTGGTGCTGGGCAATGCCAGCGATGAGCTGCGTCAGTTGGCAGATTTGCTAAAATTACCTGTAACCAATACTTTGATGGGCTTGGGAGCGTATCCGGGGTCTGGCGAGCAGTTTATTGGTATGTTGGGTATGCACGGCACTTATGAAGCCAATATGACCATGCACCATGCCGATGTGATTTTGGCAGTGGGCGCTCGCTTTGATGACCGTGTCACCAACAATGTCAAAAAATTCTGCCCAAATGCGACCATTATCCACATTGATATTGACCCTGCCAGCATTTCTAAGACCATCACCGCACACATTCCGATTGTTGGCGATGTCAAATTGGTGCTTAGCGAAATGCTTGCTTTGCTCAAAGAAACCGACAAACGCATCGATGAGCATGCCCTAAATGACTGGTGGACGCAGATTAACGAATGGCGTAAGCGTCATGGCTTGCGTTATGGCGAAGATGACATGACTGCCGAAATTCACGCCATCAAGCCGCAGCATGTGGTTGAGACGCTTTATAAATTGACCGATGGCAAGGCGATTATCGCTTCTGATGTGGGTCAGCACCAGATGTTTGCCGCTTTGTATTATAAATACGATGAGCCACGCCAATGGCTAAACTCTGGTGGCTTAGGCACGATGGGCGTGGGCTTGCCGTATGCGATGGCGGCCAAATTGGCTTGCCCTGAGCGGACGGTTGTTTGTATCACTGGCGAAGGCTCGATTCAGATGAATATCCAAGAGCTGTCCACTTGCTTGCAGTATAATTTGCCAGTCAAAATCCTAAACCTAAACAATGCTCAGCTGGGCATGGTGAAGCAGTGGCAAGATATGCTGTACGAAGGTCGCCATGCACAGTCGTACATGAAATCATTGCCTGATTTTGTCAAACTTGCCGAAAGCTATGGCCATGTCGGTGTCAAAATCACCAATCCTGCCACCATGGAGCAAGAGCTGGCAGCGGCGTTGGCATTAGAAGACAAATTGGTTTTTATCGATGTCTATGTGGACAAAGGTGAGCATGTGTATCCGATGCAAGTTGCTGGTCAGTCAATGCGTGATATGTGGTTATCAAAAGGGGAGCGTACCTAATGCCAAATCAAGTACATAAACATCTGATTTCTGTGTTGATGGAGAACGAAGCAGGTTCGCTGTCTCGTGTGGTTGGTCTATTTTCTCAGCGTGGCTATAACATTGATACGCTCAATGTCGCCGCTACCGATGATCCGACCATTTCTCGTTTGACTTTGACCACGACCACCACCAATGACAAAATTGAGCAGATTACCAAGCAGCTGCATAAACTGATTGAAGTTGTCAAGGTTCAAAACTTATCAGACCTAAGCGGTGGCAGCCATGTGGAGCGTGAGCTGATGCTCATCAAAGTGCGTGCCACAGGCTCATACCGTGAAGAAGTTAAGCGTAATGCTGACATTTTCCGTGCCCAAATTGTCGATGTCAGCCCAAATCTGTACACCATCTTAATCACTGGTGATGCTGGCAAGTTGGACGGTTTTATTGATGTGATTGGCCGTGATCGCATCTTAGAAGTGGTACGCTCTGGGGTCATTGGCATTGCTCGTGGTGAGCGAACACTGGCAATTTAACCGCATTAAAATCACTTAAGGTCTTTTAAAACATTAGCAGTTATAAATTTAATCAATGAATGCGACAACGGATAATCGTTTTAAAAGACCAGAGATTTTTGCACTTGCTGCCGCCATATTCAATGGCTCTATTGGCATTTTTACCAGATTTGCTTTTGATTTTGATGATAAATTATCTCCAAATGCCTTAGCTTTTTGGAAATGTTTTTTGGCTTTTTTGATAATCTCTGTTTTTGGTTTGACCAGTAATACACTAAGAAAACAAATTGTCTGCCATGCAAAACATTGGTACAAATTCGCTTTATTGGGTTTTTTGGGAATTTTTTGCTTATATTTTTTTGAGACTTGGGCATTTTACCACGCATCAATTCCGTTGGTGTCGTTTTTGACTTATGCAGCAGGTGGGATAACGCTGCTTTTGGCGGTATTTTTTCTCAAAGAACGGATTGATTTTTATAAGTCAATATCCTTTATAAGCATCGTTGCTGGCGTATCCTTGCTACTGTTATTTGAAAGAGATGTCTCTGGCAGCTATCTTGGTATTTTGCTAGCTTTACTGGGCGGTTTGGGTTATGCCTTATTTATCTTTATGGCAAAAATCTTAAAAGTCGGCGGGGGTTTTGCCCAATTATTTTGGCTGTTTACTTTTGGTAGTGTGTATCTTTTTATTCCTTATATGCAAGATTTGCATTTGCCAAATCATACGGCTTGGCTGATGATTGCCTGCCTTGTTTTGTTGCCAACCATCGGTGGATTTTATTTGACCACCAAAGCTGTTGAACTTGGAGAAGCCAGCAGGGTTCAAATCATTGAGACAAGCGATCCGTTATTTGCTGCCCTGTTGGCATTGATAATATTTGGCGACAGCCTAAACATTTATGGATATTTTGGGGCATTGCTTATTTTAACTGGCATTGTAATTATGGTAAAATCACCAAAATAGTGCATTGATTTTTTGTTTGTATTTTTAATCAAACCTAACGCCATTTATGGCAATTTTTAAGGAAACTCTTATGAGCTTAAACATTTATTATGACAAAGATTGTGATTTGTCAATTATCCAAAGCAAAAAAGTCGCCATCATCGGCTACGGCTCACAAGGTCATGCTCATGCATTGAACCTAAAAGACAGCGGCGTTGATGTGACTGTGGGTCTGCGTGCAGGCTCTGCATCTTGGAAAAAAGCCGAAAATGCTGGCCTAAAAGTTGCCGAAACTGCCGATGCCGTCGCTGGTGCTGATGTGGTGATGATTTTGACGCCAGACGAGTTCCAGCGTCAGCTTTATAAAGAAGTCATTGAGCCAAACATCAAACAGGGTGCTACCTTGGCGTTTGCTCACGGCTTTGCCATTCATTATAACCAAGTTGAGCCACGAGCTGACCTTGATGTGATTATGGTTGCTCCAAAAGCACCAGGCCATACAGTACGCTCTGAATTCACCAAAGGCGGCGGTATCCCTGATCTTATCGCTGTATGGCGTGATGCGTCTGGCAGTGCCAAGCAGTTGGCGTTGTCTTATGCTGCTGGTGTGGGCGGTGGCCGCTCTGGCATCATCGAGACCACTTTTAAAGACGAAACCGAAACTGACCTATTTGGTGAGCAAGCCGTTCTTTGCGGTGGTGCGGTTGAGTTGGTTAAGATGGGCTTTGAGACGCTGGTGGAAGCAGGCTATGCTCCAGAGATGGCTTATTTTGAGTGCTTGCACGAGCTAAAACTGATCGTTGATTTGATGTACGAAGGCGGTATCGCTGACATGAACTACTCAATCAGTAACAACGCTGAATATGGCGAATATGTGACTGGCCCTGAAGTTATCAATGAGCAATCTCGTGCTGCCATGCGTCATGCTCTAAAACGCATTCAAGATGGCGAATATGCTAAGATGTTCATCGCCGAAGGTCAAACCAACTATCCATCAATGACTGCACGCCGCCGCAATAACGCCGCTCACCCAATCGAAACCACAGGTGCTAAATTGCGTGCGATGATGCCTTGGATTGGTGGTAACAAAATCATCGATAAAGAAAAGAACTAAGCATCGGTACAAATTTTGTGTTGATCAAAACAAAAGCAGCTGCCAAATGGGTGGCTGTTTTTATTTGTCCGTATTGATTGCATTGTATCGCATTGCTTTACTTTACTGGCTTTTCAATAATCGCACAAACCGTTATAATGGCGGCTTTGATAATAAGATAATAATTGGCGTATGCCGCATAGATAATGATGACTTTATATTCTTTAGAAAATTTATTGATTGTTTGTAGCTTATTGGTTGCCATTTTGGTAATGATTGAGTCCACTTTGCTTGAGCGTAATGGCGGCAAGCTGTTGATTGGTAATGGATTTTTTATGATTATCAGTTTGACAACTTCGGTGTGGTCGCTGGTATCGTGTGTGGCGTGGTATTTTTTGGATTTTTATGGCTTGGGTTTGGCGGTGGTTGCCAGTTATCCGCTGTATGCTTTGCTTGGGTTGGTTTATTCCATGCATTTGATGCGTGGCACTGATGTGGACGATCCTGCTGATGTGGCGTTGCCTGCCCAGTATTTGAGTTTTTGTAAATCTTTTGGTTTGGTCTATGCCGTGCTGTGTGCTTGTGCTTTGGCACAAGTGATGGGTTGGCTAAAGGTTTAATTGGCGATAATTTTTACCAAAATTTCACCAAGTTTTATCAATCTTAAACTTTGACCAAATTTTAGCAAATTTTTGGTAAAACTTTGGCAAAATGGACGACAAATCAGCGATTTTTTGGCAATAGCTATCTTTTAATCTCATTTAATATAAAAAGCCAAAATAATTCTGCTTTTTTGATAAAAATTTGTTATAATGCCAAGCATGGTATTTATGTACCGAGAAGTTGGCCGAATCGGTCAGCTTTGCAACTGCAGACAAACGCAGTGGTATCAAGCATTCTTTAGGCAAGACCAGTAAGTTTCTTATTTGGATAGTTGAATGAAGATGGGGCGACCCGCCTGTTATCCCGATTGTTTTTGTATGTTTTACGCATGAATAGCATAAGTTGCGTTTTTACGCTTTTCATTCATTCAAATTAGGAAATTTTATCATGTCTCAAAAAGTACTTGGCACTGTCAAATGGTTCAACGAATCAAAAGGTTTTGGTTTTATCGCTCAAGACAACGGCGGTCAAGATGTGTTCGCTCATTACAGTGCCATCGCTGGCTCTGGCTTTAAGACGCTGTTCGAAGGTCAAAAAGTTTCTTTTATCCTTGCTGAAGGCAAAAAAGGCCCACAAGCTGAAGAGATCGAAAAAGTTGATTGATTTAATCAGCCAATCAGTTTTTACAGATTTTAAGTAAAATTTTAAAATGTCGCTCATATGGGCGGCATTTTTTTTTATAGATAGCTTGTGATTTTGGCTTGGTTTGGGTTTTGGTCGGTTTTGCCAATATTTGCCAGAATACACAGCATTTATCAATATGGCTAAATAATCGCCAGTTTTGCCAAAGTCTGATAGCAAAGTGTGATATAGTAGCATTGATCCCACAAAACCTACAAACCTTACAATCAAAAAGAAATCAGCTTATGAATTTAACGGATTTTTGGCAAGCGTCAAATACAGTGCATCAACCAAAGATGCCCAGTGATGCACCAACGCACATCGCACAGGCTTTGGTGTCGCCGCCGATGCTGGCAGCCTTTGGTGTGATTGGTGCTGCATTGATGGCGTCATCGGTGGTGTATCTGCTGGCGGCAAATTGGCTGCTGCTACCAGATGCGGTGAAATTGAGCATCGCACCGCTATTGATGCTGGCGGCTGCCATGATTAGCCTGCGTACGACAGGTCTGTGGCAAAGCGTGCTGCATACGATTTGTGGGCTGATGATTGGTTTGGGGCTTTTGGTGATTGGGCAAGTGTATCAGACAGGGGCGGATAATTTTTGGCTGTTTGCCATTTGGTCGCTGCTGCTCGTGCCTTGGCTGTATCGTGATAATCAAGGTGTGTACCTGCTGCTGGCAGTGGTGGCACAGCTGGCGTTGTGGCTGTATTTTGATCAGCGTTTTATGCAGATGCCTGAGTGGCAGTTGGGGCTGTCGTTGCTGCTGGTTGTTGGGCAATATGTGCTGTTTGGGCGAAGTCAATTGGCGTTGTGGCTGACAACGCTTGCTATGATTGGCTTGTCATTTTTTGCATCGATGATATTTGACGACATGACGACACTGCTGGGGCGTGGCGTGGGAGTAGCAGTGATTTTATCGCCGCTGCTGATGGCGGCTTATGCACGGCAGCAGCCAAAGATTGCGGCGGTAGCCTTGGCAGGCGTGGCAAGCAGTCTGTTCACCTTGTGGGTGGTGCTGACGCCTTGGCTTGATACATCAGATTGGCTGATGATGGCGGTGGTTGCCCAGCTTTGGTTTGGGCTGTGTGCATGGTTGCTGTTTTGGCTGTTTGGCAAGCGACTTAACCATCAGTATTCGCTGCATACGCCGATATTGGCGGTGGGTGGCTGGGTTTCTAGTCTGTTTGCTATTTTTGGTGTGCAGGCGTGGGTGCATGATGCGTGGCAGGCTTTGCTAGCGTGTGGCGTGCTGTCGGCAGCAGCAGGCGTGTGGCTGTTTTGGTACAGTCGGCAGCAGTCGGCGTATTTTCGGCATTTGGCTTATGCCTTGGTGCTGATTGGCATGGGCTTGGTTGGTCAGGGCTTGGCACGGTGGCTGGATAATGATGGCATTGGGGCGTTTGTTTTGGTGCAGTGCTTGTTACTGGTGCTGCTGTATCGGCTGCGTGTGCATTGGTTTTATTTGCTGATGCATTTGTTGATTGGCTATGGGGCGGCGGTATTTTATGCTGTGGTGCTGGACGATTGGTCGGTGTTGCACTGGACTTGGGGAGGATATTTGAGCGGTATTTATGGGCTGGGCTTGATGGTAAGTTTGATCTTGTATCGCCAACATGCACGCTGTCAGCATTTGGGCTATGATCGCACGGTGGCAGGCTTTATGCTATTGATGGCGACAGGTTTTGGGGTGGTGAATCTAATCCCTGAGCTTGGCACGCCGCCATTTTGGGCAAGTCTTGGGCTGCTGCTTGGCTTGGGTTTTGGGATTTTGGCTTATTTGCCTTTGCGTGTGGCGATGTTGTTGTCGCTACTTGGCGTGCTGTTTGGTGTCGGTCATGCCCCTATTGTGGCGGTGATTTTGGTCTTTGCCCATGCCTTGAGCAAGCACGACCGCATGATGGTAGCCTTATTATCGCTGGTGGGTATTGGGCTGTTGTGGCTGTTGTATTATCAGTTGTCCGTGCCGTTTTTGCTAAAATTTATCACCATTTTTATCAGCGGTCTTGTGGTTTTTGTGATGGCAAAATTGTTATCGCTAACATCATTTCACCAAGCCAAACAAACACAAGGGGCAAGCGATGCGTAAATTATCCAAAAGGTTGCCGATTATCCTAACGCTTGTCAGCCTTGGCGTGATGGCGGTGATGGTGATAAATTATGAACGGCATCTGGCGACTGGGCGAGTAGTCTATGCACCGCTTGGTGTCAGCGATCCCCGCTCGTGGCTGCAGGGCGATTATATGGCGTTAAATTATCAGCTCAATGCCGACAAAGCCACTACTGGCACGACGGCAAAGTACCGCTTGGGCTATGCCTTGCTTGATAATCGCTCAATCATCAGACGCATCACTTGGCAGCCTGTGGATAAAGCCGTGCCGATTGTACTAAATGGCACGCAGGGCGACTGGCAGCTGCCGCCAGACGGTTGGCTGTTTGCCGAAGGTTTGGGTGAGTGTTATGCACAGGCGAAATTTGCCAAATTATCACTTGATGATGATGGGCAAGTGCTGCTCATCGATTTGGTTGGTGATGATTTGCAGGATTTGCATTGCCAAGATAAGACTTCATGGTGGCAAGGTGGCATACCAAGCAGCAATCCTTAGCCGTGCCAATGGGCAATTTACCGACAAATCCGACAAATCATTGACTAAGTTATCATCAGTTATCATCTGGCAAATTTGATACTCTAAAAAATTGGCAGCTGGGCTATTTTGTGCGTTGTTTTAGTTGCAATAAATCCGCTTCGTCCAGTCGCCAGCGTCCTTTTTTCTTGTTGCTATTTCTGTTGGTTAGCGTGCTGATGTTGAGCAGTTTACTCATCGAGTGCGAAGCGTGGGCGTGGCAGATGGCACACGCCAGACCGTCGGCGGCATCGGCTTGGGGGATAATCTCTAGCGATAAGATGCGACAAACCATCGCCGTAACCTGTTCTTTGTCCGCTGCACCATAGCCACAGACGGCTTGTTTGATTTGGCGAGCGGTGTATTCGCTGACTGACAAATCCAGAGCGGTCAAAGCAGCGATGGCAGCCCCCCGAGCTTGCCCAAGTTTTAGTGCCGAATCAGGGTTGGACGCCATAAAAACCTGCTCAATCGCCGCCTGCATCGGCCGATCGCTGTATTTTTGGTAATGGGTAACGATGCGTGAAACGCCAGCGAAAATCTGGGCAATGCGTTCGGTGATGTCGCTGCTGTTGGTGCGAATCGTGCCAGCATCAACAAAGCTTAATTTGTCATTGTCAGAGCTGATAATGCCGTAGCCAGTCATGCGTGAGCCGGGGTCAATGCCGATAATCAGTGTCATATAAGTGCCTAAAAGTACGAATAATTACCAAAGCAACTTGAAAACTTGCCAATTGCCCTGATTTACTGTTAGTATAGCGTATTTTACTTGGTTATTAAACATTCAAAGGAGAAAAGCATGGGTGCATTGGTAGGCATTGCTTTGATTTGGTTTATCATTGAAATGCTACTTTGGTATCTGGTTGCACAGTTTATTGATGGTGGCGGCTGGGCGGTATTTGCTTGGTTCATTGTCGCTGCTGTTTTGGGCATCTCAATGATAAAAAAAGCCGCAGGCACGCTCAATCCGATGGCACAACAAATGAAAGCCATGCAAAACGGCGTGATTCCCAATCCTGCCAATCAGCCTGCCGAATCAACCATCACCAAATCCATCGCCATCGGTTTGGCAGGAGTGCTGTTTTTGTTGCCGGGGTTATTGACTGATGTGGCGGCATTGGTGCTGCTATTGCCATTTGTGCAGAAAAAACTGACCACTTTTGCCAAAAATTATGCACTCAAAAATCAAGACAAAATGATGCAAATGATGGCACGACAAATGGGCGGTCAAAGTCCATTTGGCAATATGGGCAACATGGGCGGCGGTCAAAATCCGTTCGGTGGTATGGGTGGCAGTCCGTTTAATAAGGGCGGTTTTGGCACAACAGTGGACGGTGAAGCAAAATCAGTCGCCAAAGACACCAAGCGAATCACATCGGCAAATGATGAATAATCTGCTGATGGATATATTTGTGTTGCGTTGATTTGATTTATCTTGAATAACGCCAAATTGACTTAATCGATTAGTCAATCAATCTAAAAAATAAACCCAAAGCCAATTTGGTTTTGGGTTTAATGTTTTTTAATATAAAAATTAAATGGGCAGTGGTTAATTATTAACCATATCCTAATTATTTGGATAGTTTATCAATTAAAAAATGTCTGTTATTTAATAAAATATTTTCCAACATTTCCAAGCTAACCACAAATCTAATTGGCAAAGGTAATAAATTATAAATAACACCTGCTATTTTTAAAATGCTTTCATCATTATTTAATGTTGCCGTAGTTAATAAAATCCCACTATTTTTTAATTTAGCGAGAATGCCATCAGAGTTTTTGGATAAAAAATCGGCAAGTAATGTATTAGCTTTGGGCTCGCTTTCTATTATGTTTTCATCATCGATTTCTTCATCGTCGTATTCATAGAGTTCGTCAACTTTATCAGCTTCATCATCAAATAAATTTGGAATATTATCTATTGAGTTTATCAACTCCAGCATAATAGATTCATTTAAATTATCTTTTATATAAGCCTCACTATTTTCATCTAAGATTAATTCTTTTGAAATGGGTATTGATGAAAACTTAGACATGAAAGACAACGAAAATTCAATACATTTCTTATATGAAGATATGTATTCATTTGCGATAGATAATCGCTCTACTATAATTTCTTTATTTTTCTCTATAATCTCAGAAACAGAGAGCATTTTACTGTATTCACTCTCTAAGCAATGATAATCATAGATAATACTATATATTAATAAGTATATACCATCTTTTGATAGGTAGTTTTCAATCGTAAGCTCAGAAAACATGGCATTAAGTTTTTTATCGCACATGGAATCAATTACAAAAACAAGATTGAATGATTCATTAATATTTTTAATTAATTTAAATAAATTATTCACCCTACTTAAAATTTCATCAGATGTATCTTCGAAAGAAAAATCAATATGCAACTTTCTTAAATGCTCTTTTTTTGCTTGATTCTCTAATTCTATATTTTTTTCATTTTCAATTTTTTCCAATTGTTCTTTTAATTCATTTTCATAATTAATATCAAATTCTATTTTATTTCGTTCATTAATTACTTCTGTCAAAAATTCACTTAGCAAAGGAAAATTATTTTTATTGGGCAAGCTTAACGTGCATTCCCAATATGAATCATCGTCTTTGTCATATAAGTGCAAAGTTCTATTGTGATAAGATACAGTTCTAATACTTGATAACTTTCCATAAATTGGCTCTTGCATAAGCTCTTTACAAAAAAACATTGAATGTGTCATCAAGAAAAAATCTTTTGCACTGCCAAATAGTGTGTCATCTATTAACAAAATAACATCTTTATGTGATATTTTATAACCATTTTTATTTAATACTTCTACCGCATTGATTAATTTATTGTTCGGTATTTCTGGGAATTTATGTATTTTGAGATCTGAGAATTTTGGAAAATCAATATTCTCTATAAATTCAAAGATATTTTCTATTAACAAATCTTTCTGTCTCATGTTCTGTTGCTCCTAACAAATAGATTTTAATTAAAACCAAGAGTCTACTTCCTAATAAAAATCAAGATAGAATATATAAAATTTCTTTTCTAATTCTTGTTTTTATGGAGAAAATTTTTTCAAAATTTATGCTTATAAAATTATGCACCAGAATAAAATAATGCTACAATCAACAAAATATAACTATCACCCACCCAAAAAGTAAACATTATGAAAACCAACGAAAAAATCCGTTTATTAAGAGAAGAGCGTCAATGGACGCAGGAAGAAATGGCGAGCAAGCTTAGTATGTCAACGCAGGGTTATGCAAAAATTGAGCGTGGCGATACCAGATCAAATTTAGGGCGATTAGAACAAATCTCGGAAGTGTTTGGTATTGATCTGCTAGAGCTGCTTTCTTATGGTGAGCAATCTAAGATCCAAGTCAATAATTTGTCCAATAACGAGAATATTACGAATACGTATTTTGCCGTAGGGAAAGAAGATTTTACTAATGAGATACAACGCCTTCAGCTTATTCTTTCACATAAAGACGAAACAATTGAAAATTTAAAACGTGAGATTAAATTATTATCTGAAATGAATGAATTATTACAATCCAAAAAAACATCTTAAAAATTAGATGCGGTAGGTAAAATGGTTACTGGCAAGTATTGCTAGGTCGAACCGAGCAATACTTGCGTTTGTGCCAGTTTGATTAAGATAACCTTTTGTAAATTAAGAAAATAAAGTTCAGTTACCTAAATTTTTGTACTTGAAATTACCGATCATTTGTCAAATTATTTGATGCAAAATCACAGTCTTTAGCTTCTTAAAACCCAAAGCCAATCAGGTTTTGGGTTTAATGTTTTTTAATATAAAAATAAAGTTTATTTATCAAGCAAAGGTCATAAGGCACGCAGTCGCATTTGGCGGACGACTTTTTTGCTATGCACTTCAAGATACCACAACAAAAACACCGCCGCCACGCCCAGCGAGACGACCAATGCCGTCCAAAAGCCATAAATGCCCATTTTGGCATAAAACGCCATCAAATATCCCGGAATCAGACCGCAGCCCCAAAACGCCACAATGTGAATGACCATGGCAATGGTGGTAACTTTGTAGCCACGCAGGGCATAGCTGGCGACGGTTTGTACCGCATCGACCAGCTGAAATGCCGCAGCGTACAAAATCAAACTGCCTGCCAAGGCGATGACCGCCAAATCGTCCGTGTACATTTTGGCAAGCGGATAGCGAAACACAATCAAAAACAACGCCGTGCCAAACGACATCAGTATCGCTGTCCAGATAGACACACCAGAGATGTAGCGCGCTCTTTGGTACTGCTCTTTGCCAAGGCTATAACCGACACGCACCGTTGTTGCACTGCCAAGACTTTGTGGAATCATATAAATCAAGCTGGTCAGGCTAATCACCACCTGTTGGGCGGCGACATAGTCTTCGGCATTGCCGTCCAATTTGGCGACCAAAAACATGATGCAGGTAAACAAACTGACTTCAATAAAAAACGACAGACCGATTGGCACGCCAAGCCGTGTAATCTCCCACAGGCTCTTTGGGTCAGGCAAGCTAAATCGGCTCATCAAACCAAAGATTTGAAAATGGTGATTTTTGACAATCAATAGCCACAGCGTGATGGCATTAATCCAAAACACAATCGCCGTGGCAAGTCCGCAGCCAGCACCGCCCAATGCTGGCATACCAAATTTGCCATAAACAAAAATCCAGTTGAGCGGAATATTGATAAAAAAGCACAGCCAGCTGACCCACATGATGATTTTTGGCTGATTGAGACTGGACGCATAAGCGTGCAAGGCACGATGCACCATCGCCGCTGGCATGGCAAGTCCGATGAACCACAGGTATTGTTCGGCGATGACAAAGGTGCTGGGGCTGATATCTAGCCACAGCTTAAAGGGCGTGATGGCAAACCACATCAAAAGCATGCCAATGATGCCAATCATCAGCCCATACCAGATGCCTTGGCGTCCCATTTCGCCGACTGCGGCATGGTTTTTACTGCCGTGCAGCTGGGCAATCATCGGATTTAGTGATGTCATCACGCCCATCAAAGTCACATAGACGGTAACAAAAACACTACTGCCCAAGGCAACCGCTGCCAAATCTCCCTTGCCAGCACCGCCAGCCATCACCGTATCAATAAAGCTGGTGCCGACTTGGGCAATTTGAGCCAGCAGCATGGGAATGCCCAACTGCACCAAGGCGGACAGCTCTTTTTTGTAAGTGGCGAATTGGTAGCGGTTAATATCCAGTAGCATGGCAGTACTTCATTTGATGATAAAAGAGCGTTAATAGCGGTCGTTTTGTTTGGCTTGATAAATCTCAGGGCCTTCTTTTTCAACTCTCAATACAAAGCCAATCATCATCAACAAGACAACAATGGACGAACCACCAAAGCTAAAAAACGGCATGGTCAAGCCCTTGGTTGGTGCCAGCCCCATGGTCATGCCCGCATTGATAATCACTTGCCCAAAAATCACCACCGCAAAGCCAAACACGGTATAGCTTAGGCGAAGTTGGCGATAACCAAGCGAGCGTAAGCTGATGCAGATGATGCAAAAGATAATGAGCAGCTCCAATGCCAAAACCAAACCAACGCCCAAAAAACCAAACTCTTCGCCAGTGATTGCCAGCAAAAAGTCGGTGTGTGCTTCGGGCAGGTGGGATAATTTTTGGACACTGTTGCCATAGCCCAGACCGCTAAATTGCCCACGACCATAAGCAATCAGACTGCGTGCCAGCTGATAATCCGAGCCTTGCAAGTCGTCAAAGGCATCGGTAAAGGATAAGATGCGTTCACGGCGATAAGGTTCAAGCCAAGCGATGGCACTGGCGGTGGCGGTAAATAGACCCACTAGCCAGCCGTATTGGCGAAGGGGCGCGCCACTGACAAACACCATCACCACCAAGGTCGATAAAATAACCAACAAAGTACCAAAGTCTGGCTGAGCAATCAAAAAGCCAATGACGGGTGCATACCACATGATCAAGCGAGAACCTGTCCAAAGGTTGCCACGCACTTCAGCAGAGCGGCGTACCACATAGTCGGCAGTGATAAACACCATCACCGCCTTGGCAAGTTCGGCAGCTTGCAGATTAAAAACTTTGAGCGACAGCCATCGCCGTGAGCCGTTGATGACTTCGCCAAACATCGCCGTCAAGCCAAGCAAAACTATCACCGCAATCCACATCAAAATCACGACATGCAAATGCCGCCCCAGATAATACACTTTCAAAGGAATGCGATAAATGATGGCGGCAAGCAACAAACCGATGCTAACATAGGACAATTGCGACCAAAAAAACTTGAGCGGCTCCATATTGCGTGATGTGGCAAACGGCACAGACGCCGATGCAATCATCAGCAGGCTGATGCCGATGAGTAAGCCTAGGCTGACTAGCAAGACTTTTTTGATATTTCGCTCGGAACAAAATTTAAGAATTTTATCAAAAAACTGGGACATGGCTGCTTTATCGATGAATAGTCTAAGCTGTCTATTATAACGATTTTTTGGTTAAAAAGGTGGGGAATTTCGTGTGATTTGGCGGATTTGACGGTAGTTTTGGTGATGTTTGGCGGATAAAATGCCTGTGCCAATTTGCCGTATTTTGTGCCGATTTATCCAAATTTTTGCCAATTTATCCGCCATATCACAATCCACCAAAAAACTACCAAAAATTTGCCTAAAATTGACAAAAGAGCCGTGAAGGTTCGATTGACCAATCACGGCTTTGGTTTTGATTTTGATTTTGAATTTAAGTTTAATGTTAAATTAAAAACTATTTGGCAAGCTTATGCACCATGGCGACAAATTTTTCGCCACGCTCGCCGTAGTTTTTGAACTGATCCATGCTGGCACACGCTGGCGATAGCAGCACCGCCTTGGCAGTGCTTTGGCTGGCGGCAGTTACTGCTTTATCCAGCGTACCGACATGAATCAATCTGTCCGCTAAAGTGGCATCACCAAGCAGCAGCCCTTGCTCGATGACTTTGGCGTCAGCACCGATCAGATAAACGGTATCGACCCAGCGAGCGACATCGCTTGCCAATTCGCTAAAATCTTGCCCTTTGCCCAAACCGCCCAAAATCAGTGCCAAAGAGTGCTGACCATAGACCGTCCCCAGTCCATCAATGGCGGCGATGGTTGAGCCGATGTTTGTGCCTTTTGAGTCGTTAAAATACGCCTTGCCGCCAACTTCGCTGACATATTCACAGCGGTGTGGCAGACCTTTAAATTCGCTCAAAGTTTTTAGCATCGCTGCCTGTGGCAGATTGACCGCCGTCCCCAGTGCTAGGGCGGATAAGGCGTTGAGCAGATTGTGCTTGCCTTTGATGTTAAGTTTGTCAGTGCTGAGTAATTTTTGGTCGTGATGATATAACGCCAGACCTATGCCATCATCGTACAGATAAAAATCCGCCGCTTGTGCTGTTAGTGAGCTGTCGGTGGTCAATATCGATGCGTTTGGGGCAAGCTTAGCAAGAGTTTGCTGGCAAGTGTGCATCAGCTCTGGATCATCTTGGCAAATGATGGCATGATGACAGCCATCAAAAATGCGTAGTTTTTGAGCCAAATAATCGTCCATGCCGTCATGACGATCCAAATGGTCGGCAGAGATGTTTAAAATGGTGGCAGCTTGTGCCGATAAATCAAAGATATGCTCCAGCTGAAAACTGGACAACTCCAGCACCGCTAACGCCATGTCTGGCAAATCAAGTAGCTTAAGTGCTGGCGTGCCGATATTGCCGCCGACACCGACAGCGATACCAGCCGATTTTGCCATCTCGCCAACCAAGGTGGTTACAGTGCTTTTGGCGTTTGAGCCTGTGATGGCGACAATTGGCGTGTGCTTGCCTTGGGCGGCATCACGCTGTTTTAGGGCATCGATAAATAGCTGAACATCGCTAATCACAGGAATGTTGGCAGCTTTGGCGGCGGCGACGGCAGGGATTCTTGGGTCAATGCCGGGGCTGATGACGATGCTATCAACAGACAGCAACAAATCACCATCAATCGCCCCAAAATGATACGCTACCGCCTGTGGCAGCTTATCGGCTAGGGCAGGCGTGGCATTTTCATCGGTAACGGCAACCTGATGCCCTTGCTTGACCAAAAAATCCACCGCAGACAAACCAGAACCACCCAGACCGATGACGGCATATTTTTTTGACATAATTTTCCCCAAAGCTGATAAGATGGCTTATTGTATCAGTTATTGTGAATAGGTGGTAGCTTTTGCATCAAGATTTTGGCTTTGGGTCTTTGGCTTTACTCACTTAGCTGACTTGAGCCAATTTGAATCAATTTAAACCAACTTGGACTAACCAAGCCAACTTTTGGGAAAACATTGGATTTTTGGCAAATTTTTTATATAATAACTCAACTAGCCAACCGCCAAGGATTTTGTTATGAAACTGATTTCTGCAATTATCAAACCATTTAAGCTGGACGATGTGCGAGAAGCCCTATCAGAAATCGGGGTCAATGGTATTACCATCACTGAAGTTAAGGGTTTTGGTCGCCAAAAAGGGCATACTGAAATGTACCGTGGTGCAGAATATGTGGTGGATTTTTTGCCAAAGATAAAAATTGAAGTCGCCTGCACCGACGAGATGACAGATGGTATTATCGAAGCGATTATTAAGGTGGCAAATACAGGCAAAATTGGCGATGGTAAGATCTTTGTAACGCCACTTGAGCAAGTGATTCGTATTCGCACTGGTGAATTTGACGAAAATGCCCTTTGATTTTTAATTGATAAATTCAAGTTTTGATTAAAATATTTTAATAAAAAAAATACACCGTCCAATCGGGTGGTGTATTTTTTTGGGCAGATTTTAAATTTAGCCAAATTTGACTAAGCTTGGCTAAATCTAGCTAAATCAAACCAAGTGCAGCCAATTCACAACTTGGTAAATTATTGCTTAACGCCAGTTTGTGTGCCTGCGATGCTCTTGATGGTGATGTTATTGCCATTGATGGTGATATTTACCGTACCTTTGAGTGGCAGGGTTGGGTGGGCGCCTTTGCCTTTGTATTTGCCGCCGCCTTGATTGACGATGCCAGACAGGACGACTTTGCCTTCAGATTTTTTGGCTTTTTCGGTGATGCCTTTGGTCATCACGCCTTGGAATTGATCGCCCACTTGGCTGATGGTGATAATGGCTTTGTCTTCGCCTTTTTCGCTCATTTTCCATTTGCCAACGATGGCATCGGCAGCCAAGGCAGAAGTTGATAACAGTACGCCAGCACCCAGTGCCAGTAATTTGGTGGTCAGTTTCATAATAAACTCCTTTTTGTACGCCCACAAAGCGTGGTTGGTTTGTCAAAATTGACAATTTTGGGCTTGGTGACAATTGCTGATAAATTGGATATACAAATACACAATCATCGGCTTGTTGGCATTATAACCAAGCCTGTCATGCCTTGCAAATACTTTTCACGCTCTTTTTGTGCAATTTGTGCTAACGATTGTGCTGTTTTGCCAATTTTTATTGCAATAAGTAAACAGATGTTATCTGAAATATTCAAAATTGTCAAAAATAATATTCAAATCCGCTCAATTCGCCAAATAGCTAAATCATCAATTTTTACCAGCTTTGACAAATTTAGGCAAACGGATTATCAACCCATTCTCTGGTGGTTTGGCTGTCTGGGTTTTGATTGCTCTGATTGTTTTGGTTGTCAAATTCGCCATTGTCGGCGGCATTTTCAAGCACGGCAACCAAGCGATTGGCAAAATCCTGCAAGGCTTTGGCTTGGATTAGGCCGTCATTATTATAAGCAATGGACAGCTCGCCGTACAGCTCGATGCTATCAAAGCCGTTTTCGATACAAAGCTCGCCAATGCTCAGTACTTCATCATCATTAGCAAAAGGATTTAGCATAGTCTGACCTTTTTGACTGGGTAATTAAAATTTGGATAAATAATTTAGATAATTAAAAAAATATCAAGTCTGGCAATCATGCACGGTGCAAAAACTCAACCAAATAACGCACGATGGCGATGGCAAACTCTAGCCAGCCGCTGCTTTGACTGCCGATGGGTGTCTGCTCGCTCGGCTCGGTCTGCATGGGTGTGGGCAGGCGATGGGCGTGCTGTTGAATATCATCTGGCAGCGATGGCATGGCACTGATGCCTGTGCGATAAGTCAGCTCGCTTAGGCTGATGATTTGATAATTGCCTGTGCCGTCATTGGGCGAAAAATAAACGCCTGCCGCCGATAAGCTGGGAATGTACACCGCCTTAAAAAAATGGCTTGGCACCAGCACTCGCCCACCAACTCGCTCGGTTTTGCCCAAAAACGCCACGCCAGTAACCACATAAATCTCATCATGCTGTACGGCAAGCTGGCGTGTGCTAATCTCAATATGCCGCCACAGATTGCGGTTATGCTCGCTGTTTTGTGGTGCGATATTTGCCAAGCTAAAACTGGCATATTGTGCATTGACGGTCGCCATATCGCCATTGGGAGCGACATGCCCACGGTCAAACCCTGAGCGGCGATAGTCCGCCAATTCGGCACGCTCGGCAGGCCGCAGGCGTGTCTCTGGGTGAAAGTTATCCACACGAGCCAAAATGCGTGCCTGTCCGATGCGCGCTTTGGTCAAATGTGATGCCGACCATAAGGGTGTGCGAGCGATGCCAGAGTGCAAGGTGGCAAAGCCATCAAAGCACAGTGCTTTTGTCAAGCCGCTCAATTTTTCGCCTTGCTTGCCTACCAAAGTCGGTGCGTGTCGGTCGGCAAATTGTTCATTGCATTCGGCAAATTGCTCATCAAAAGATAAGACGCTGGCTGGGGCTTGGGTGGATTTTGTCAGCGGTTTGGATTGGGCTATATCAGCATCGCCTTGATACAGCTGATCTTGCTCGGTGCTTTTTTTGATGACTTGGCTGATGGTGGTGCTTAGAATGTGTACCGTATCTTGCACCGTGTTTTGGGCGGTTTGTTGGGCGGTATCATCAGCAGATGAGTTGGCAAAAGTTTTACCAAAAGCGGTCGCTGGGGATGCCAACACCGCCAGCAAGCCGATGGATAAAGCACAGCACAAGCCTTTGATGGTGTAAGTTTTGGGGTGGTCAAGGCGGTGCGATGTTGGCATGGTCATTTTGGCAAAATTTGGCTGATGATGGCAAGTTTGACACCAATCAACCCAAGCTGACATTTTGGGCATTGTAATTGGCGTGGTGGATTTTTATAATGATGCGTTTGAGTTTTAGCAGATGAATTTTAGCAGATATTTGACATGACCACAACCGACCACACCACCCAGATCGCCCAGGCGTCCGATTTGCCAAATTTACCAGATTTACCAAACTTGGCAGAGTTATCAGAGTTATCAAATTTATCCAGTCCATCGGAGCCATCAAGCACGCCAAGCGACACCCAGCACGACAAAGTGGGTGATGATGGCGACTTTGCCAAGCGACTGCTTGCGTGGTTTGTGGTGCATGGACGGCATGATTTGCCTTGGCAGTATCACCACGCTGACACGGCTGATATTTATGCAGTTTGGCTGTCTGAGATTATGCTGCAGCAGACACAAGTGGTTACGGTGCTGGGATTTTTTGAGCGATTTTTACAAAAATTCCCTACCGTACAGGCACTGGCGGCGGCAGATTGGCAGGCGGTTGCACCGCTGTGGGCGGGGCTTGGCTATTATGCTCGGGCTCGCAATCTGCACGCTGGGGCTAGGCAGGTCGTCCAATTTATTAATGAGCATGGTAGGTATCCGTCATCGGTAGCAGAATGGCAGAGCATCAAAGGCGTGGGGCGTTCGACCGCAGGGGCAATTGTGGCGATGGGTGTGCGAGATTTTGGAGTGATTTGTGATGGCAATGTCAAACGAGTGCTGACCAGACACCGTGCCATCACAGGCGACATCACCAAAAGTGCCACGGATAAGCAGCTGTGGGCGTTGGCGACACAGCTAACACCCAGTCAAGACAGCGGCAGGTATGCCCAAGCGATGATGGATTTGGGGGCGACTGTCTGTACTCGCAGCCGCCCAAAGTGTGAGCTTTGTCCAGTATCGGCAGATTGCCAAGCCTTTATCAACGGCAGCCAAAGCCAATTTCCTGTCAAGAAAAAAGCCGCCCCCAAACCGCATCGGCACAGCGTCGCTTTGGCGGTGGTTTGTCAAGATGGATTGTCTGAAAATATGCCGTCTCAAGATATTTTGCAAAATAGCAATTTACCCACGCAGACTTTGTGGCTGCATCGCCAAAATCACGGCGGCATTTGGGACGGATTGTGGTGCTTGCCGTTATTTGCTTTATCTGCTGACACGGATAAAGCGATGAATGATGAGAGCTTGCAGGCGGCACTGGCACGGCTTTGGCAGAGTGGCGGCGATGATGCCTTACTTGATTTGGCGGAGCGGCAGCTGCTTGATGTGCTACCACTACCGCTACTTGGTGATGCCAAGGTGGTCAAAATTCGCCACAGTTTGACTCATTTTCATTGGCATTTGTATCGGCTTGCGGTGATGGTCAATGCAGAGCAATTTTCCCAGATAAATCAAGCACTCAATGCCGTCGGCAGCCAATATCAATGGAGCGATGGCGATAGCCTTGCCAAACCTGCCGCCATGCAAAAGCTGATGGCGTAGCGTGCCATCATCAGTTAATTTACTTGTTATTTGATGTCAAATGTCAAATACCAAAATTATGGGTAAATGTTATCAAATCGGCGTTAAAATTTGCGTTTTTGTAGCCAGTTGGCGATTTGGATTAACAAATTATCCGTCCCAAAGTCGCTCACCGATTGCCGTGCTTTGTCAAATAAATCATCGGCATAGCGGCTGGCACCATCGACGCCCAGCAGCTTGACATAGGTGGATTTTTCCAATTTTTCATCGCTGCCAGCAGGTTTGCCGAGCGTTGCGGTGTCGGCGATGACATCTAGCACATCGTCTTGCACCTGAAAGGCAAGGCCGATGGCTTGGGCGTATTCGCCCAGTTTTGAGAGCGTCTTTGTGTCGGCATTGGCACAGATACCGCCCATCAAGATTGCCGCTTCAATCAACGCCCCTGTTTTATCACGGTGAATGGCTTCTAGGGCATTTTGACCAAGTGTTTGTTGTTCGCCTTCGATATCCAGCATCTGCCCGCTCACCATTCGTCTGGCTCGTGGGGCAAGCGTTTGTAATAATAAAAAAGCGGTGGTGGCATCAGGTGTGGCTTGTTCATAATCTGCCGTCAGTGCTTCAAAAGCAAGCGACTGCAAGGCATCACCAGCCAGCAGAGCCACGCCTTCGCCATAGACGATGTGGCAAGTCGGCTGCCCCCGTCTTAGGGCGTCGTCGTCCATGCATGGCAAATCATCATGCACCAGCGAATAGCCGTGAATCAGCTCAACCGCCGCCATCGCACGCTGCACCATCTGGGCGGTGGTGGCGTTCGCTGGGCGGTGAGTGTGATTACTCAATGCCAAAAAAGTCGCCAAAACTAGCAGCGGACGCACTCGCTTACCGCCGTTGCTCATGGCATAATGGCAAGCGGCATCAAGCGGTTTTGGCAAATTTGCCGCCGCCAAAACTGTATCAATGATTGGCATTAAGGCGGTTTGTTGCCAGCGTTGCAAATCGTCCAGCTTGGGATTGGTGTGGGTAAAGTTTAACAAATCCAGCGATATGGTGGCGATAAAATTGGTTTTGGCAGTCATAACATTGGCTAAATCATAAAAAACCGTATCATACCAAAGTTTGGCAAAATTGGGGCATTTTTGCCCAAAAAATCCCAAAAATCGCCCCAAAAACTCAGTTTTTTGAAAATTTTGCCAAAATTTCACAAATTTTTATCAAAAACGCTTGACCTGCACCGATTTTTTTGGTTTAATACGCCCACTTTGGCGTGATAGCTCAGTTGGTAGAGCAACGGATTGAAAATCCGTGTGTCGGCAGTTCGATCCTGCCTCTCGCCACCATATGTAATCCCAAGCGGATTAAGACGCACCTTGATAGACGGCTTTGGCTGATTTATCAGGTGCGTTTTTATTTGCCTGTTTAAATCTTAAAATTGCAATTGAAAACACAGAAAGTGGATTTTGTGCCATCATGCCAAAATCCACTGATATTTAAACTGTTGTTACAGTGATTTAAAGACAGTTTTATCAATTAAAGTAGCATTTTTTCCAGAATTTTTTCATAAATGCTGGTGAGATTGTCCAAATCCGCCACGCTGACATGCTCATCAACTTGATGAATGGTGGCATTTAGCACGCCCAATTCGACCACTTGAGCATTCATAATCGGTGCGATAAATCGACCGTCCGATGTGCCGCCTGAAGTGGACAGCTCGGCAGTTGTGCCAGTAACCGCATGAATGGCTTGGCAGCAAGCATCGACAAATTCCCCTTTTTCGGTCAAAAATGGCACGCCTGAGAGCGTCCATTCAATCTCATAGCTGGCTTTTGAATGCTCAAAATGCTTATCAAAAATCTGATGCGTTTTTGCCATTAGACTCTCGGCGGTGTTTTCGGTGCAGTAGCGAAAGTTAAACAGCACTTGGCAGCTGCCACCGATGACATTGGTTGCCCCTGTGCCTGATTGAATGTTGGAAATTTGCATCGATGTGGCAGGAAAATAGGCATTGCCATCGTCCCAATGGGTGGCGACCAGCTCGTCAAGGGCAGGTGCTAGGGCATGAATGGGGTTGATTGCCAAATGCGGATAGGCGATGTGTCCTTGTTTGCCCGTGACGGTGAGTTTGGCGTTTAATGAGCCACGGCGACCATTTTTGATGACATCGCCCAAAGTGTGCGTACTGGACGGCTCGCCTACTAGGCAATAATCCATTTTTTGCCCACGAGCTTTGAGTGCTTCGGCGACTTTTACCGTGCCATTGATTGCCACGCCTTCTTCGTCAGCGGTGATGAGTAGGGCAATGCTGCCAGCGTGATTGCGGTGATTTTTGATAAAATTTTCGGCAGCCACGATAAAACTTGCCACACCAGTTTTCATATCCGACGCCCCACGCCCCCACAGTTTGCCGTCAGCAACGGTGGCAGAAAATGGCGGATAAGTCCAGCGTGTTTCATCGCCTGTTGGCACGACATCGGTATGACCGGCAAAGCACAGCACTGGAGCGTCTGCATCACGGCCGTGCTTGATTGCCCATAGGTTTTTGATTTGGGCGTTGTTGCCTTTGTCATCGGCATCGCCAAAATACATAAATTCACAGTCAAAACCTGCCTGCGTCAGGCGTTTTGCCAAGATATTTTGGCAATCTTTATCATCTGGCGTGACGGACGGCTGTTTTATCAGTTCGATGGATAAATCTAAAGTGGGGGTCATGGTTTTCCCTTATTGTTTAAAAATTGTTGTTTTGACGAATTGTTGCCTTGATAAATTAAATGAACGCACAGTAAACAAGCATTTTATTAATAACGGTTAATTGACCAATCGGACATCAATTGCCAAATTTACTAAATTGACCAAATCAACTGAATTGGTAGCGTTTTAATCAATTTGCCGCTATGATCGTATTGCATGGTGGGGCTGATTTTGCTTATCTGCACGCCATTTTGTTATTAAAGACACCATCAATCGTACTGCCTACAAAAGTAGCCAGTCAAAGCCAGTATCGGCAAAACAAACCATAATTTTTCATCGCATATGCCTAGGTGCGATATTACTCAACTGCTTGATATTTCACCAGTTTATCATTTTCCATAATAAACGGCTGTGCGGTCGGCTGATCGTAGCTGATGGCGTATTTATCAAACAGATAACTATAGGCATCGTCTTTGCTGGCAAATTTAATCGCCTGATAAGGTTCTTGAAAAGAAATTTTTTCGATAAATAAATAACCCTTATCCGCTGGCACCAGCACGCCCACATGGCCGATAAATAAAAAATCACCGCCGTCCAAATCATCATGAATCACCACCGACAGCATGGTGGCGTTGTCGTCAAATTTGATACCGTCAAAATACGCTTTCATCTTGTCGGCATGGACACGAGCGTCTTTGGTGGCTTCGGTTTTGACCTTGCCGTACAGTCGGTCAAACTTGCTCAAATCACTGGCAGTAAATAAACCGCCTGCATCAATGGCATCATGGTCGATAAATAACAAACTGTCATTGGCAGGAGCATCGTTAATTTGCAGATTGTCCTTGAGTAGGGCAAAAGTGTTAATGCGGCAGTTAGTACCGACAAAATCTTTTTTGGCATTTTGCCACAGCGTATCGATGGCTACCGTGTCGTATTGCGGCTTATCAGTACCAAAGCCATTGACCAAGCTGGTGTTTTTGATGGTGGTATTATAATCAACCACCCAATCCATCACCGCTGCCACTCGCTCGGCAGGCAGATATTTACTAAGGGTAGCACGCACTTCATCTTGGCTTGCCTTATCTGCCAAATTGGACAATTGCACAGTGCTGTTTTTGGCTTCGGTGGCTGATTGCTGGGCGTGTTCATCGGCCTTATTTGCCGTCTGATTGCTTGGCGTGCAGGCAGCCAAAATGATGGATAAAAAAAGTAGTGAAAATTTTTTCATAAAATTACCAAAGTTAATCAAATTAAAGTTAATCAATTTTAATTGAAGTTAAAAAATTAAATTGTCCAAATCATCAAAGCATTTAATGGGTTATAAAACGCCATCATCATGCCGCAGCCAAGTGGCGATAGAAAAACGGCGGCGGTGGGTGATATTGACCTGATGACGCAAATTGCTATCAAAAATCACCAAGCGGTTGGCCTTGGGCATCAAAGTTTGTTGTTCGCCAGTTTTGTCAATGACCAAAATCTCGCCGCCATCGCTGTCTTGCCAGTCGTCATTAAGATAAAACACCGCAGAAATGACCCGTTCATCATGCCCTTGGCGATTGTCCACATGCCATTGATAGCCAAAGCCAGCAGGATAGCAGGCATAATGAGCTTCTGCCGAGCGAATGCCGGTATATAAAGTCTGGTTAAAATATCGCCCAAGCTCCCAAATGCTACGCAAATAAGCCGCTCCAGCAGGGCAGTCGTCATCAATCCAACGAATACTATCGCCACGAATCTGCGTCTGTCGCTCGCCGTGCGTCAGATGGGCTTCTTTATAGTCAATAAAGCCGCTTTCGTTTTGTAGTGCCAATAAATCCGCTTTGGCAAACACATTGTCCAGCACGACAACGCCAGTATGCACCAAGCCATCAAGTTTATCATCAAGCAGATTTTGCCAGTTGCTATCAAAATTATGATTCATTTTATCAGTTGCCTTATTTATCATTACAGTCTAATGCTTGTCTTATTTTTGCTAAGTTTTATGCTGGGAAAAATCATCAAAACCATGGCGATTATTACGCTTGGCTTGTCAAATAAAAGCTGTCATCAAGCACGCTTTTTAGCAGTTTTTCGTTAGCGACATCAATCAGCACGCTCACCCAATGCTCTTTATTCATGTGATAAGCAGGCAAAAATCCGGGCATGGCAAGCAGCGAGCCGAGCTGTTCGGGTGGCACTTTTAGATTGATAATATCTGGATTAATCATATCATGGCAATCATCGCCTGACAGTCCCAGCTTGTTGGCAGATGGCGAAGTCAGCAGGGCGAACCATTTGCCATTTTTGTGGCGAAATACTGCCGCCGTTGGGTGCTTGGCAAACAAATAATCTGGTGTGGTATCATAATGCGATTGGATATAAGCAATCAATGCAGTCTTATTCATATTAACCCAATAACCAAGTAAGTGCAGGCGTGGATTAACCACTCTCACCTTGCCACCAAAATAACAATGGCGAAAAACTGGTGTTTATGATACCATAACTGCACCAAAATCACGAAAAATTCTCATTATGAACTACAAACACGCCTATCACGCAGGCAACTTTGCCGATGTTGCAAAGCACATTTTATTATTGCAATTATTGGCACAATTTTCTGCCAAATCCAAGCCGTTTTATGTGCTAGATGCCTATGGCGGTCGGGGCTTATACTCTTTGGCAAGCACCGAAACCCAAAAGACCAAAGAAGCACAACTGGGCATTGTCGCACTTGAAAATGCCGTCAATGCAGGCGTGAACCATCTGCCAAAAGCAGTCAGTCAATATTTAAGCGATTTGAATTTTGCTCGCCAAAAATACGATCAATATGTCTATCCAGGGTCGCCTTGGTGGATTGCTCATCACGGCGAACACCATTCTGCCGATGCACCGCTGCGTGCCGAAGCCTTTGAAGCGGTGGCGGACGAGTACGACGCACTCAATTATCAGCTGTATCAGTTGCCCATCGGCATTCACCACCGTGATGCTTTTGAAGGTGTGCCTGCGGTTGTGCCACCCAAAGAAAAGCGTGGCATTATCCTGCTGGATCCGCCATTTGAACAAGAGCATAAGGATTTTGGGCGTTTGGTGGATTTACTGGTTGCTAGCCATAAGAAATTTTCAACAGGCACTTTTGTGCTGTGGTATCCGATAAAAAATGTCGATGCCGTTGAATTATTTTACAAAAAAATGAAACGCACAGGTATCAAAAAACAGCTGGTTTGTGAGCTGAATTTATACCCAAATGATGTCGCTGTCGGTCTAAATGGCACAGGTTTATTTGTCATCAATCCACCTTGGCAGTTTGATGAGCATGCCAAGCAGATTGTTGAATTTTTGGCACCGATTCTAAAGCCTACCGATGCACCAGCCATGCCATTGGATAAAATGGCAGTGGTCAAATGGTTGGTTGGCGAATAAGCCCAGCTTTGTCCAGTTGGCGGATATTTTAGATTCAATTACAGCCACAACCATGGCAACCACTGTTTGAATGCGGAAAAACAAAGATGTCAGACACCCAAAAACCAAAAATCAACAGTACACCAGTCGAATCGGAGCATGACGGCATCACCTTTGAAGTGATTGAGCCTGAACATACAGGCGGCAAGCGTATCATCACTTCAGGGGTGTACCTAGTCCCCAATCTGATTACCACATTGTCGCTATTTTCAGGGTTTTATTCGATTATTTTGAGTACCAGTGGCGACTATTACCGTGCTGGGCTGGCGATTTTTGTATCGGCATTTTTGGACGGCATGGACGGCAGGGCGGCTCGCATGCTAAATGCCCAAAGCCCATTTGGTGAGCAGTACGACTCTTTGGCAGACTGTATCGCATTTGGGCTGGCACCAGCGATTTTGATTTATAGTTTTGCCCTTGAGCCTTTGGGGCGATTTGGCATGGCGTGTGCTTTTGTTTATGCAGCTTGTGCGGCATTTCGCTTGGCTCGCTTTAATGTCCAAATTGGCATTGTCGATAAAAAGTACTTCATCGGATTGGCCAGCCCATTGGCAGCACTGTTGATTGCCTGCTCGGTATTGGTCGCCGTCAAATATATCGAGCCGATGACCAGCGTTACGGCATGGACTTGGTTTTTTGCTGCTTGGGCGATGATTTGTGGCTTATTAATGGTCAGCAACATCAAATATTATTCATTCAAAGAATTTGATCGCCAAAAAGTACCGTTTGCGGTGCTGTTATTGGCGGTCTTGGCATTCGGCATCGTCTTATATAATGTACCTGTGGGACTGTTGGCAATTGGTGTTGCCTATGCGTTATCTGGTTTTGTAACCACATTACGCAAAAAATTCTAATTTTTTGCAAAAATTTTAAAAATAATGCTTGACGGCACAAAAAATTAGCGTATAATAGCCCACATTGATTGCGACGATGACTTTTTAAAAGATTAAAAGGGCATCACAAATCAAAATAAAAAACCGCTTGACATTAAAACATTCCATGTTATAATAGTCAGCTCAAGTTAATCAGACGATGATTAACAAACTATTTAAAATCCAAACTAAAGAACAACTTGTGTGGATTTTTGTCAATACAAGATACTTAAAAATATTATCATTTATTGATACTTTTACTTATCTTAGTATTACACTTATTTAAGTAAGGCAAAAATACTCAAAGTTAATTCATTTACACGATGAGCAAATATTTGCTAGTAAGTACGATAAATGAGCCAACATTAAAGCCCTATCGATTTAACTTAGTTTACTAAGTCAAACTCATAGGCAAAACAAGATTAAACTGAAGAGTTTGATCATGGCTCAGATTGAACGCTGGCGGCAGGCTTAACACATGCAAGTCGAACGAGGTTAGAAAGCTTGCTTTTGATACCTAGTGGCGGACGGGTGAGTAATGCTTAGGAATCTGCCTAGTAGTGGGGGATAACTTGGGGAAACTCAAGCTAATACCGCATACGACCTACGGGTGAAAGGGGGCGCAAGCTCTCGCTATTAGATGAGCCTAAGTCGGATTAGCTAGTTGGTGGGGTAAAGGCCTACCAAGGCGACGATCTGTAGCTGGTCTGAGAGGATGATCAGCCACACTGGGACTGAGACACGGCCCAGACTCCTACGGGAGGCAGCAGTGGGGAATATTGGACAATGGGCGAAAGCCTGATCCAGCCATGCCGCGTGTGTGAAGAAGGCCTTTTGGTTGTAAAGCACTTTAAGTGGGGAGGAAAAGCTAATGGTTAATACCCATTAGCCCTGACGTTACCCACAGAATAAGCACCGGCTAACTCTGTGCCAGCAGCCGCGGTAATACAGAGGGTGCAAGCGTTAATCGGAATTACTGGGCGTAAAGCGCGCGTAGGTGGTTACTTAAGTCAGATGTGAAAGCCCTGGGCTTAACCTAGGAATTGCATCTGATACTGGGTAACTAGAGTAGGTGAGAGGGGAGTAGAATTCCAGGTGTAGCGGTGAAATGCGTAGAGATCTGGAGGAATACCGATGGCGAAGGCAGCTCCCTGGCATCATACTGACACTGAGGTGCGAAAGCGTGGGTAGCAAACAGGATTAGATACCCTGGTAGTCCACGCCGTAAACGATGTCTACCAGTCGTTGGGTCTCTTGAAGACTTAGTGACGCAGTTAACGCAATAAGTAGACCGCCTGGGGAGTACGGCCGCAAGGTTAAAACTCAAATGAATTGACGGGGGCCCGCACAAGCGGTGGAGCATGTGGTTTAATTCGATGCAACGCGAAGAACCTTACCTGGTCTTGACATACACAGAATTCGCTAGAGATAGCTTAGTGCCTTCGGGAACTGTGATACAGGTGCTGCATGGCTGTCGTCAGCTCGTGTCGTGAGATGTTGGGTTAAGTCCCGCAACGAGCGCAACCCTTTTCCTTAGTTACCAGCACTTCGGGTGGGAACTCTAAGGATACTGCCAGTGACAAACTGGAGGAAGGCGGGGACGACGTCAAGTCATCATGGCCCTTACGACCAGGGCTACACACGTGCTACAATGGTAGGTACAAAGGGTTGCTACACAGCGATGTGATGCCAATCTCAAAAAGCCTATCGTAGTCCGGATTGGAGTCTGCAACTCGACTCCATGAAGTCGGAATCGCTAGTAATCGCAGATCAGAATGCTGCGGTGAATACGTTCCCGGGCCTTGTACACACCGCCCGTCACACCATGGGAGTTGATCTCACCAGAAGTGGTTAGCCTAACGCAAGAGGGCGATCACCACGGTGGGGTCGATGACTGGGGTGAAGTCGTAACAAGGTAGCCGTAGGGGAACCTGCGGCTGGATCACCTCCTTAACGAAGATATCTGATTGGCAAGAATTCACAACAAGTTGTTCTTTAGTAAGATGTTTAAAACGGGTCTATAGCTCAGTTGGTTAGAGCACCGTGTTGATAACGCGGGGGTCATAAGTTCAAGTCTTATTAGACCCACCATTTATGGGGCCATAGCTCAGTTGGTAGAGCGCCTGCCTTGCACGCAGGAGGTCAGGAGTTCGACTCTCCTTGGCTCCACCAATCATTAAACATCAAGCATACATAAGCGATTTAAGAAAGATTTCTTATCTATGCTTTAACTTTATAAACTGACGAAGTTTATATTATTATTTAACAACATGATTATGAGTCTGGGTTAATAAATTATCCAACGTAATTTATTAACCATGCTAAGTACACCCCAAAATGTACTTAGCTAAAGTAAAGAGAACTGAATCAAGCGTAAACATAGGTGAATCGTTACACATTACCCATACATTAAAGACCCTTTGGGGTTGTATGGTCAAGTAATGAAGTGCACATGGTGGATGCCTTGGCAGTCAGAGGCGATGAAAGACGTGATAGCCTGCGATAAGCGTCGGTGAGGTGGCAATATCCTGTGACCCGGCGATTTCTGAATGGGGAAACCCACCTAAGATAACTTAGGTATCATAATTTATTTTATGAGGCAAACCGGGAGAAGTGAAACATCTCAGTACCCCGAGGAAAAGACATCAATTGAGATTCCCCAAGTAGCGGCGAGCGAACGGGGAGGAGCCGATCAATTAAACAGTAGCAAAATGGCGTGGGAAAGCCAACCATAGTAGGTGATAGTCCTGTATGCGAAACTGTTTAAGCGACATATTAAGTAGGGCGGAACACGAGAAATTCTGTCTGAAGATGGGGGGACCATCCTCCAAGGCTAAATACTCCTGACTGACCGATAGTGAACCAGTACCGTGAGGGAAAGGCGAAAAGAACCCCTGTTAGGGGAGTGAAATAGAACCTGAAACCGTGTGCATACAAGCAGTCGGAGCGGACTTGTTCCGTGACGGCGTACCTTTTGTATAATGGGTCAGCGACTTATATTCTGTAGCAAGGTTAACCGTATAGGGGAGCCGTAGGGAAACCGAGTCTTAATAGGGCGTTTAGTTGCAGGGTATAGACCCGAAACCGAGTGATCTATCCATGAGCAGGTTGAAAGTGCCGTAACAGGCACCGGAGGACCGAACCCACTCCCGTTGAAAAGGTAGGGGATGACTTGTGGATAGGGGTGAAAGGCTAATCAAACTCGGTGATAGCTGGTTCTCCCCGAAAGCTATTTAGGTAGCGCCTCGGACGAATACCATTGGGGGTAGAGCACTGTTTCGGCTAGGGGGTCATCCCGACTTACCAAACCGATGCAAACTCCGAATACCGATGAGTAATATCCGGGAGACAGACGGCGGGTGCTAACGTCCGTCGTCAAGAGGGAAACAACCCAGACCGCCAGCTAAGGCCCCAAATTCCTAGTTAAGTGGGAAACGATGTGGGAAGGCACAGACAGCTAGGAGGTTGGCTTAGAAGCAGCCACCCTTTAAAGAAAGCGTAATAGCTCACTAGTCGAGTCGGCCTGCGCGGAAGATGTAACGGGGCTCAAACTAGGAGCCGAAGCTGCGGATTTAATTGTTTCAATTAAGTGGTAGGGGAGCGTTGTGTAAGCCTGTGAAGGTGTATCGTAAGGTATGCTGGAGGTATCACAAGAGCGAATGCTGACGTGAGTAACGACAAAACGGGTGAAAAGCCCGTTCGCCGGAAGACCAAGGGTTCCAGTCCAACGTTAATCGGGGCTGGGTGAGTCGACCCCTAAGGCGAGGCCGAAAGGCGTAGTCGATGGGAAATCGGTTAATATTCCGATACTTGTTTATGATGCGATGGAGGGACGGAGAAGGTTATGCCAGCCTGGCGATGGTTGTCCAGGTGGAAGGATGTAGGTAGGTTTAGTAGGCAAATCCGCTAGACTATTACTGAGATCTGATAGCAAGCCAGTTTACTGGCGAAGTGGCAAATACCATGCTTCCAGGAAAAGCTTCTAAGCGATAGTTATAAACAAATCGTACCCGAAACCGACACAGGTGGTCAGGTAGAGAATACCAAGGCGCTTGAGAGAACTCTGCTGAAGGAACTAGGCAAAATGGTACCGTAACTTCGGGAGAAGGTACGCTGCCGACGGTGAAACCCTTGCGGTGTAAGCTGTTGGCAGTCGCAGATACCAGGCTGCTGCAACTGTTTATTAAAAACACAGCACTCTGCAAACACGAAAGTGGACGTATAGGGTGTGATGCCTGCCCGGTGCTGGAAGGTTAATTGATGGGGTTAGCGTATGCGAAGCTCTTGATCGAAGCCCCAGTAAACGGCGGCCGTAACTATAACGGTCCTAAGGTAGCGAAATTCCTTGTCGGGTAAGTTCCGACCTGCACGAATGGCATAATGATGGCAGCGCTGTCTCCAGCAGAGACTCAGTGAAATCGAAATCGCAGTGAAGATGCTGTGTACCCGCGGCTAGACGGAAAGACCCCGTGAACCTTTACTACAGCTTTACATTGAACTTTGACCTAACTTGTGTAGGATAGGTGGGAGGCTTTGAAGTGGCGACGCCAGTTGCCATGGAGCCAACCTTGAAATACCACCCTGGTTATGTTGGGGTTCTAACTCAGATATCACAATATCGAGGACAATGTATGGTGGGTAGTTTGACTGGGGCGGTCTCCTCCTAAAGAGTAACGGAGGAGTACGAAGGTGCGCTCAGAACGGTCGGAAATCGTTCAAAGAGTATAAAGGCAAAAGCGCGCTTAACTGCGAGACCCACAAGTCGAGCAGGTACGAAAGTAGGTCTTAGTGATCCGGTGGTTCTGTATGGAAGGGCCATCGCTCAACGGATAAAAGGTACTCTGGGGATAACAGGCTGATACCGCCCAAGAGTTCATATCGACGGCGGTGTTTGGCACCTCGATGTCGGCTCATCTCATCCTGGGGCTGAAGCAGGTCCCAAGGGTATGGCTGTTCGCCATTTAAAGAGGTACGCGAGCTGGGTTTAGAACGTCGTGAGACAGTTCGGTCCCTATCTACCGTGGGCGTTGGAAATTTGAGAGGATCTGCTCCTAGTACGAGAGGACCAGAGTGGACGAACCTCTGGTGTTCCGGTTGTCACGCCAGTGGCATTGCCGGGTAGCTACGTTCGGATGGGATAACCGCTGAAAGCATCTAAGCGGGAAGCCCACCTCAAGATAAGATTTCCCTAAAGAGCCGTTGTAGACTACGACGTTGATAGGTTGGGTGTGGAAGCGTAGTGATACGTGTAGCTAACCAATACTAATTGCTCGTTTGGCTTGACCATACAACACCCAAGTGGTTTAGTATGATAAAGTGTAAAGATTTTACCTAGCAAGCTTGAATCAATCTTGAATAGCTTTAAAAAGATAACAATTTAAAGTAAAAATTAAATAACAGACTCATAAGCAGCGTTGTTAATCCTTTTACGCTGACGACAATAGCAAGATGGAACCACCTGATCCCTTCCCGAACTCAGAAGTGAAACGTCTTAGCGCCGATGGTAGTGTGGTTCGCCCATGTGAGAGTAGGTCATCGTCAGCACCTTATTTCAGACCCCCGTACGAGAGTGCGGGGGTTTTTGGTTTGGGGGGGGGTGAAAAACAAAAAAAAGTCTGCAAACTTATTAAAATAACAAAAATTGCATCGATCTTAATTATTATGCACAATAAGACTTGTGATACAATAAACAAGGAGTGAAATTATGAAATCTCTGATGAGTAAAACTTTAACTACTGCCATTTCCGCAGGCTTGCTAGCAACAGTATTGACAACCACCAATGCTCAGGCACATTCTTTTGGAGAAATCCAAACAACCTGTTTTTTAGGCAAGCAATATTTAAGTTGCGAACCAGATAAACCATACGATGTCTGCATGCTTCTAACAGACTAGTAATAAAATTGCACAAAACCCATTCAAAGCCAATGATATTAGCCCCGAATGGGTTATGGCATGGATTATCAGGATTGTTAAATCAAGCCTATAATTACATTAAAGCTTATTTAAAATTATCATAAAATTGGTTCTGGCTTTTGTCCACCAAATACTTAATCAAATCACCCGAGAAAAGCGGTTGGCGTGTTTTTTGCCCAAGTATTCATCAAAAACCATCGCCACATTACGCCCAAGAATGCGACCTTTTGATAAAATGCTGATACCATGCTCATCAATGCTCACCAAGCCATCGGCTGCCATGTCGTGCAAGCTGGCAATCTCATTGGCAAAATAGCTGGTCGGCTCAATCCCAAAACGCTCACGCAAATCCCCAAAATCCATATAATCATGGCAAAGTAGATTCATGATGACATGGCGGCGTAACTCGTCTTTGCTGTCGCTTTGGATATGCTTGATGGCGGGCAGTTTGTCCTGTGCCACCGCTGCCTGATAGTCGCCAAGGGCGGTGGGATTTTGTAAGATGTGCTGACCGATTTGGCTGATGGCACTGACCCCAAAGCCAAGCAAATCGCACTCGCCCAAGATGGCATAACCCTGAAAATTGCGGTGCAGCTCGCCGTTTCGCTGGGCGATCGCCATGCTGTCATTGGGTTTGGCAAAATGGTCAATGCCAATGTATTGATAGCCTGCTTCGCCCAGTGCCTTGATGATATTGCCAAACATGGTAAGTTTGTCGGCAGGACTTGGCAAATCGGCTTCACGGATACGCTTTTGGGCGGCAAAGCGTTCAGGCAGATGAGCATAATTAAACACCGACAAGCGATCTGGCGACAGCCGCACGATTTGGCGAATGGTATTATTCATGCTCTCGATGCTTTGATGCGGCAGCCCATAAATCAGATCGATATTGGTCGAGCGATAGCCCAACGCCTGTGCGGTCGTCATCACTTGCTCAATCAGCTCAAGCGATTGCACACGGTTGACGGCGATTTGCACTTTATGATCCAAATCTTGCACGCCAAAACTTAGGCGATTAAAACCCAAATCTTTAAGCAGGCTCAAAGTATTTGGCCGCAGCTCTCTGGGGTCAATTTCTATCGAATAATCGCCATCATCAGCAAAGTTAAATTCATCGTGTAAAAATTGCCACAACGCCGCCAATTCGTCATCGCTCAAAAAAGTTGGCGTACCACCGCCCAAATGCAGCTGCTTGACCAGTAGCGTGCCTTTTAGGTAGGATTTTTTGTGGCGAATTTCTTTGAACAGATAATCCAAATAATCGCCAGCATCGCTGTTTTTTTTGGTGATGATTTTGTTGCAGCCACAGTAGTAGCACAGATGGCGGCAAAATGGAATGTGCAGATACAGCGACAACGGCACGCTGTCGTCTCGTGTGCTTAGGATTTTGGCTTCGGCATCGTCAGCAATCGGTAAAAATTCCAGTGCGGTCGGATAAGAAGTGTAGCGTGGGCCTTGGCGGTTGTATTTTTGGATTAGGGCTTCATCAAAGCGGATACCGTCAAAATGCTTGGCGGTGCGATTGGCGTAGGGGTTGGCTGTTGTCATCGTTATTCCCGTGGCTATCATTGTGGCAAATAAATAAAGCCTTATTATAACGCAAAGCCGTTGTATTTTTGGGAAATTTTATGGATTTTGCCCATTTTACCGATTTTGCCAAAAAACGGAGATGTTTACAGCGATTTTTATGGCGACACTATTTAAAATTAATCATCATTTTGATATTATTGGTTTGTTTAAATTTGCTTAAACAAATAAAAACTTGTCAATTTAGGAGCTGTGATGCAAAACAACCAACCAAATAAACAAACAACCAAAAGAATGAGAAGGTTGGATTATTTTTTTATTTCACAAATTATTGGACTGGGTTTTAGTCTGCTATTTTCGTTCTTCTTCTTGAATGACCCTAATTTCGATCCATTTGCATTAGATAAGATGCTTGTTGGTTTTATATTAGGAGCTCCAATTCAGTGCTACCTTGCTTCTAGAAGGTTGAAAGATATTGATGTTAATCCAAATTGGGCATGGTTGGCTTTTATTCCGATTGTGAATTTTGGATTGGGATTATTTGTGACTTTTGCATCTGGGACGGTGGGCGATAATCGCTTTGGGGCAGATCCCCGTTTGCTACCACCTAAAGATTCTTTTTGGTCGTGGCGAGTATTGACTCGTGGGATTTATGCCATGATGAGTTTGTCAATTATTTTTATTTCTCTGGTTGTTTTTGTGGGGTTTTCCATTCCCCACGATCAAGAGTTGGTTGGTATATTTTTGGCTACCTTATGGCAGGCATTATCATTGCTTTTGATGTTTATCACGGTCAGACGCCTGATGGATACTGGGTGGTCTTTATGGTGGACGGTACTAATGTTGATTCCGTTTGTTAATGCGGTATTGGTGCTTATCTTGTTTTTTATCCCAAGCAAAACGGTAAAAACAACACATTTTTATTCATAAAAACAAAAACACGGAGATTTAGTCCGTGTTTTGTGGCTTTTATCCGTTTATCCGCTGATTAATGATTTAATTATCAAGTCAAGGCAATTTAAAGCCATTAATGCGATTGCGTGCTTTATCCATATCGCCTGCGATAATCTCACCGATATTATCTACCGCACATTCAATGGCGGCATCAATGCTGATGCGTTCGTCCGCAGGTGGTTTGGCAAGCACAAAGCCGCTCACTTGCGATGAGTGAGCAGGGCGGCCGATGCCGATACGCAGGCGGTGAAAATCGGCACCGATGTGTGGCACGATGTCTTTTAGACCGTTGTGTCCGCCGTGTCCGCCGCCAGTTTTTAGCTTGATGCTGCCTGCAGCAATGTCCAGTTCGTCATGAGCGATTAGGATATGTTCGGCAGTGATGCCGTAGAATTTGGCAAACGGAGCGACCGCTTGCCCAGAGCGATTCATAAAAGTCTCTGGCAAAATCAAACGAACTTCTTGGCCGTCAATCATACCACGCCCAATTTGTCCGTGAAATTTTTTGTCAAAATTTAGGCTTAGGTTGAATTTGTCGCACAACGCCTGCACAAACCAAAAACCTGCATTGTGGCGTGTGTGTTGGTATTGTCCGCCGGGGTTGCCAAGTCCGACAATCAATTTGATACTCATAAACTCTCTCAATCAACAAACTGCAAATCAATTAATCAACAAAAAAACCAGTAAGCAGCTTACTGGTTTTTGGCTAGTGCTTAGACTTAGGCGTCAGCACGCTTGAAGTCCACATGTAGTGGGAAGCCTTTGGCTGGGTGGCGTTGCAATGCTTGGATATTTACTTTATGCTCAGTGCCGTCCACAGCGATGGTTACTACGCTTGAAAAGAATGATTCGCTTTCTAGGGCTTTAACCAGCTCGTTATTTTTGACGCAGATGGCCACAGGTTCAGCGTTGCCGCCGTAGATGATGGCTGGTACTAGGTTTTCTTTACGCAGGCGGCGGCTCGCACCTTTGCCCTGCTGTTCATCGGCACGAATAACGCCGTTTAGAGTAAATTGGCTCATGAGTGATCCTTAACTATTTAACAATAAGCGAACTTGCGACCAGTTCGCCAACAACTGCCAACATCAATCAAACCGATTTTGGCAAAATCTTACGCACCACTTTAAGTCAATGTTGAGTTAATTTAACATAAAAATCTTAAATAAATCTCAAATCAAATGGCACAATAGCTGGCTATTATACCCAAAATTTGCTGGATTGACAAAGTTTTTTTAAAAAATTTTGGCAAAAATTATGCGGTTTTTATGATAAATTTATCAAAAATTTTTGACAATTTTGGCAAAACTGCTCAATTTATGAACGATTTGCCAAATTTTGAGCGTAAAATTTAATAAAACGGCGGCAGAAAGCCATTTAATGATAATAATTATCATTAATAGGTTAAAGAATTGTTATTTTTATGTTATAATAACTGTCTGCTTATACATTTTATGCTTGTGCATTGAGATGATTTGGGCTGTATTGTTTTGGTTTTGATGTGTTTTTATGCCAAGTTTCACTAGCAAAACTGCCAAATGTATCATTATTCTGATGGTATAAATGATGATATAAGCAATATTTTATAATGATTTTAGCGGACAGGTATGTTTCGCACAGTTGTAAGGAGTGTGCCATGCAAAATGTGGCAACGGGTGTATGGATTTCATTGGCGATTTATTTTATTTTGATGATTGCCATTGGTATCTATGCCTATTTTAAACAAAAAAACGATGTCGAAGGTTATATCCTTGGCGGTCGTGATTTGGGTCCTGCGGTAACGGCGTTATCAGCAGGGGCATCGGATATGTCAGGCTGGTTGCTGCTTGGCTTGCCGGGTTATATGTATGCGTCTGGTGTGGTGAGTATTTGGATTGCATTGGGCTTGACCATTGGGGCATTTGCCAACTATTTGATTGTCGCACCACGCTTGCGTGTGTACACCGAAGTGGCGGACAATGCCATCACTTTGCCAGATTATTTTGCCAACCGTTTCCATGATAAATCGCACCTGCTGCGTATCGTGTCGGCGGTGGTGGTGATTTTGTTCTTTACCGTTTATACTGCAGCCAGTCTGGTGGCAGGCGGCAAGCTGTTTGAAAGCTCATTGGGTCTATCGTACAGCCTAGGCTTGTGGGTAACTGCTGGCGTGGTCGTGGCATATACCTTGTTTGGTGGCTTTTTGGCGGTGTCATTGACTGACTTTGTCCAAGGCGTGATCATGCTGATTGCCATGCTGCTTGTGCCAATTGTGGCATTTACCGAAATTGGCGGCATATCCGAAGGTATGGCAATCGCCCAGCAGGCCAATGCCGAAGTGTTCAACTGGATGAATGGCGTAACTGCCATGGGCGTGGTATCGCTGATGGCGTGGGGCTTTGGCTATTTTGGTCAGCCGCACATCATTGTCCGCTTTATGGCGATTCGCTCGGTCAAAGATGTGCCAGTAGCGACCGCCATCGGCATGGGCTGGATGATTCTAAGCCTGATCGGTGCTTTGATGGTGGGCTTGGCAGGTGTGGCCTATATCTCAAAAACTGGCATGGAGCTAAAAGACCCTGAGACCATTTTCTTGGTGTTCTCACAGATTTTATTCCACCCACTGATTTCAGGTTTCTTGTTGGCGGCGATTTTGGCGGCGATTATGAGTACCATCTCATCGCAGCTTTTGGTTGTATCCAGCTCTTTGACTCGTGATGTCTATAAGCTGTTTTTGGACAAAGACGCATCAGAAGCTCGCCAAGTGACTGTTGGTCGTATCTCGGTGGTGATTGTGGCGGTGGTTGCCATTATCCTAGCAGGCGACAGCAACAGCTCGGTGCTTAAATTGGTATCGCACGCTTGGGCAGGCTTTGGTGCGGCATTTGGCCCACTGGTTATCCTAAGCTTGATGTGGAAACGCATGAACCGTAACGGTGCTTTGGCAGGTATGATTGTCGGTGCTTTGACGGTGGTTGTTTGGGTGTATGGTGGCTTTACCATCAACGGCCAGCCAGCCAATGATGCGATTTATTCGATTTTGCCAGGCTTTGCAGCAAGCTTTATCACCACCATCGTGGTCAGTCTGCTGACTGCTGCACCATCGGCACAAATCACTGCTCAATTTGAAGAAATGGAGCGTGGTCTAAAATAATCATTCATTTGCTGATTGATTGGCTAATTCACTGAATTGATTAACCAAACCAAAACACCGCCTAAAATTTTTGGGCGGTGTTTTTTTGTGGCGGTATTTTTAATGATGGTAAATTGATATTGATAAATCGGCAAATCAGAAATTGGCAGGTTAATTTAATGGGCAAATTGTCAAAAATTCAATGATGATTTTAATTTAAAAAAATAACAATTTGCCAAAATTTAATCCATCAAAATTAAATCAAACCGCCAAAACCAAAACTGCAAAAACTAAAAAAGCCAAAACCAAAAACCGACCAACAAAAAACCCAAGCATTTAACTTGGGTAATTTGTGATTTGATGCAGTCTGTCATAATGACTAATCATTTGCGATCAGGTAGGCTGATATTCATCTCTAGCACATCAAGGTTGTCTTCGTGGCGATGATTGATATTCAGATCGTCCAAATTGACGCCATTGACATATTTATTCACCACTTCCAGAATTTCACGCTTCATCTGCTCAATGCGTTCGGCATTTAGGCGAGTGTTTAGGCGATCATGACTGGCGACGATGACCTTTAGGCGGTCTTTGGCGATGTTGGCACTGTTTGAGCTGCCATTACCACCAAACAGCGTACTCCAAAATCCTTTTTTCATCATTAACCCCCAAATAAGCGTTCAAAGAAACCTTTTTTCTTCACTTCCAAATGGCGTAGCGGTACTTCTTCGCCCAAAAAGCGAGAAACAATGTCTTCGTAGCACTGGCCAGCTGCCGAGTCGCCAAAGTGAATCACAGGCTGACCTTGGTTAGATGCTTCAAGCACGGCATTGCTTTCTGGGATAATGCCGATTAATGGCACACGCAAAATCTCATCGGCGATGGTGTGATAGTCCATCATTTCGCCTTCTGCGGCACGCTTTGGATTGTAGCGAGTGATGACCAGATGCTCACGCACGCTGCCGCCTTCTTCGACTTTTTTGGTGCGGCTTTGTAGGATACCGATAATGCGGTCAGAGTCACGCACAGACGAGACTTCAGGGTTGGTAACGATCAAGGCTTCATCAGCATGATACATCGCCAGCTGCGCCCCACGCTCGATACCTGCTGGACTGTCGCAGATGATATAATCAAACGCCATGTCTTCTGACAGCTCTTTCATCACAGCAGCGACGCCTTCGTCAGTCAGTGCGTCTTTATCACGAGTCTGTGATGCAGGTAGGATAAATAGGTTGTCAAACTGCTTGTCTTTGACCAAGGCTTGAGCCAATTTGGCATTGCCACTGATGACATCGACAAAGTCATAGACGATGCGGTTTTCGCAGCCCATGATCAAATCAAGGTTACGCAAGCCCACATCAAAATCAATAATCACGGTCTTAAAACCACGCTTGGCAAGCCCTGCACCAAACGATGCACTGGTGGTGGTTTTACCGACGCCACCTTTGCCCGAAGTTACTACGACGATTTTTGCCACAATGGCACTCCTTAACTGTATAGCAATATAAACTTAATAACAATAACGATTGCTGCGATGGCAATCAAACGGCATCGGCAAGCGATGACCGCATACATTTAGACAAATTAAATTCCGTCATCAGCATAGCATATTTTGCCATTTTCATCAATTCATCAATGGGTATTTGCTGATTTTTTGTGTCAAATTGGTGCGGTTTGGTTAATTTCGCCCATCGGCAAATGATCAATCAGCCAGCGATAACAACCAAGCCATGTTTGGGCAGATTAAAATTGATAAAACCGATAAAGCCGATTAACACCCATCAAAGCTGCTTAAGCAGGGTAAATACCAAGCCCTGATCTTCATCATAAGTTACCTGCACCGCCTGATCGATCATCTCACTGGGTATGGCATCACGCAGGCAATAAGTGCCAGCGACCGACACCAGCGATGGGTTGAATTTTTGGCAAAAAATCCGTGCGTGCTTATCGCCAGTCGCCCCTGCCACCAAGCGACCCAAGCCACGGCCATAGATATGCAAGCTGTTATCGGTGATGGCTTCAGCACCATCATTGACACCGCCGATGATGGTCAAATCACCACCCAAGTGCTGCAAGCTCTGACCTGAACGCAGCATCTGAGTATGAATGCCACTGACCAAAGCACGGCTGTTGTCTTGGGCGGTGGCCAGTGTGGTGCTTTGCTGGGTGCTGGTGGCGGCCACCGACACAGAGGCAGGCTCGGCATCTGCACCATCTGGGCTATCGGCAGTCGTCGGCTGAGTAGGCTCGCTGGGCTTGGCAGTCTTGCCAGAGTCGTCGGTTTTGGTATGTGGCAGGCGTTCGATACGCTTGCCATCGGCAGGTAAAATCGCCAATCGCAAATCTTTTGCCTGCTCGTCCAGCACGCCACTGACGATACCGATGGGCTGTATGTCCATCAGCCATAGCATATCCACCAGCGCGTCCAGCTCCAGCATCACCGCACTGTCGATGACGATGGGCAGGCCATTGGCGATGGGGTTATCCGCCAGTACTCGCTCTAGCTCGTGGCGAATCTGCCCCAGATCGTCGGTCTGGATTTTTAGGCGGCTAAAAGTGAGCATTTTGCCAAATAAAGTAACGGCTTGGGTCATGTGAATTTGCCCTTTTTAGGATAAAAATAAGATGATGACAGATTGTAGCATTTTTTGGCGAATGAAAAAAGCAGCTTATGCCAAATCAGCCAGTCGCCACCGCTTGGCATTGCCTGATTTTACCGTCTTTTTGACAATTGCCCATCGGTGCTTGTGATTTGCCATGATTTTACAGCCGTCAATCCGCACCAACTGACAATTGCCAAATTGTGATTGTTCAATTTGTGATTATCAAATGGCGACCGCTAAGATAATAACCGCCAATTAACCGCCAATCTGATGCCAACCCAGCCCAATCCGCCCAAACTTCCAAGCTGATTTGTGGATAAATTGGCGGATTGGCAAATTAACAACTTGACAAATGGGCAATTTGACAAATTAACAAAACTGATAAATTGCCCATTAACAATCACCAATAAACAAATCAACCAACAACCACGCCACTCACCGACTAAATCGGCAGCTGCTGACTGTGTTTCCATTGTTGGATTTTGACTTGCTCTTCAAAGGCGTCCAGCACATCATCGACCACTTCGCTGATCAGTGCCTGCACTTCTGGGCGTGTAGTGTCAATCTGTGCCACGCCATGAGCCACCGCCACCATCAGATGATCCAGCGTATCATCGCCAAACAGATGGGCATTGATGGCGTTGGTAACATTTTCGCCGATGCTGCGGCCGATGGTGTGAATCTGCGACTCGATGACGCCGCCTGCGATGGGGATCAGCTTTAGGTATTTGCGAAGCTCTGGCGTGTCATTGAGTGCCTGCTCGACAGCGTGACCGATTTTTATCGCCAGCTGCTCGCCTTGGTGCGACAGTAGGGCAGCTTGCAGGCGTGGGGTCAGCTCGGTGCGTAGCAGGCTCAGCAGGGCGGTCTGTATCTGCTGGCGGTTTTGGTCAATGGTCTGATGCATCAGCCGACCACTGTCCGCCTGTGAGCGGTTTAGCTGAGCTCGAAAATTACCCACAGCGGTCAAAATCACTCGGTCAGACAGCTCTTCTAGCAGCACATGATAATAAAACTTCGCCGACTTAAGCCAACGAGCAGGAATCACCTGTATGCCCATGCGGTGCAATCGGCGAGCGATAACCGCCGCTCTAAGCAGTCGCAAGGCACGCAAGGCAGGAAACACGCCCAACACTTCGTACCAATGCACAAAAGGAAAGAAAAACCAGCGGTAATAAGTCCGTCGATAGATGGCAAGTCCCCACCGCACAAACAAATCCACCACCCAAAACAGCGTAAAAAACCCCGCCAGCGTATCAACGCTCAGATGGTGCAGCTGCTGATACGCCATCAGGCTATCGGACATACCTATCCACTCACCGACACGCACCGCAAAGCCGCTCATCAAAACATTATCCACACCAATCAAGGTCAGATCAATCACCAGCAATATCAGCATGATGATATCATAGCTTAGCTTGGCACGGCTAGGCGATCGGTTGGCTTGCTTGTCTGTACCATAAAACGGTATCACTTCATCAAAATCGGCATCATGCCCGGCTGGCTCGTGCGGTGGCTGGCGGTCGGCTGTCATGGCTTAGTCCTTATCGGTGTCGGTGTTGGTACTGCTATCGGTGGCGGTGCTGGCAGGCGTGGCAAACTCGCCCAATATCCGCTCAATCTTGGCATCTTTGGCTTGCCAGACGCTATCTAGCCATGCGTACAGCTCGGCTTTGACCGCCTTGTTATGCTCATATTCGCCATGTTTTAGGGCGGTGAGTAGCTTATCATCAGGGCGGATAAAGTCAATATCCACCGCCAGCCGTGTCAGCTTACCAGACCACAGATCGCCATAGCTGGGCGTGCCGTCAGGATACACCAAAGTCATGTCCAAGATACCATCAATCTCATCGCCAAGACTGGATAACGCCAAGGCAAAGCCACCCGCCTTGGGCTTGAGCAGATGGCGGTAGGGCGATGCTTGCTTTTGGTGCTTGGCAGGGGTAAAGCGTGTGCCTTCTAGGTAATTTAGCAGCACAAACGGCTTACCGCTCAAGGCTTGACAGGCTCGTTGGGCTTCGTCAAAGTCACGGCGTGCCAGTGCTGGGTTTTTGGCGATTTGCTCTGGTGTGTGCCGCTTCATCATCGGAAAATCCAGAAAATAAAAGGTCTGCCCCACCACAGGAATATAAATCAGCTCATGCTTGGCAAAAAACCGTGTAATCGGCAGCACACCTGCACTGATATACTGGATAATGCTGGTATCCACCCATGATTGATGGTTACAAATCAGCAGATATTTGCCATTGGGGTTTAGGTTATCAGGCAAGCGGATACGCCAGTCTTTACTTGGTAGTAGCTTATCAATCAGCAGATTATTAGTCCCAATCCAGTAATTGGCAATGTCAATCACCGCCTTGTCCGCCGCCTTTGAGCCAGTGAACATCTTTGCCACGCCAGCACTGATGACTGGTACGCCAAGCATCAGACTGTTGGCGGCAATCGTGCCGGTGTTGGTGATGAGTGATAGCTTTTGGGCAAGTTTTGGCTTGCTTTTGTGCAGTTTTTCAAAAAAGGGCAAAGTCTTTGAGTTATCCGCCATGATATGTCCTAAAACGCAAATTTTAAACGCAAATTTGTATTACAATCAACAAATCAACACACCGCCCAACGCTTGGTTTGTGCTTTGCTGAGTTTATGTAATTTTTTATGTCATTTATCAAATTGACCAAAATCCACACACAAGACACAGCACCGCCAAGCAAAACACTGGGCAAATGTTCACAGTTGTACATCATCGATAGTTTAACAAAATCTGTGCGACGATGGGAGATTTTTGTCAAATTTCGTGCCAATTGACCGTATTTTGATAAACTTTGTAACAATTTCGCTCACGCACCGCCGCCAGTATTTGACTTGATGGACAAATTGCCCAAAAATCAACCAATCGCCCGCGCCCAAACGCCAAACAAAACCAACAAAGCCGCCAATTCATCAACAATCAAGCAATCTGCCGCCCAAATGATAATAAAAACGCCACCAACTTGCTACACAAGCCACACAAACAAGCAAGAAATGGCGTGCATAATAGGTGATATGACAATGGTGATGAATTGAGCAAATTTAAACAAATCCATTCGCCGCTGTCCCAAAATTCACCCTATATTTTGTAAATTGTACAACAAATTATCCAACCAGTCCTAAGGACAACAAGGAGCTATCATGAAACTAAAAGCATTTGGCGTAACGGCATTAGCAGCCAGCGTGGCACTGTCAGGCTGTGCATCAACAGGTGGCATGGGCGGTAATGGCGAAGGCAAGGGCTTTAATAAAGCCGCCATCGGCACAGCAGCAGGTGCGGTACTGGGTGCTGCCATCTCAAAAGCCACAGGCGGCGATAAAACTGGCCGTGATGCCGCCATCGGTGCTGCCATCGGTGCTGCTGCCGGTGCGTACATGGAACGCCAAGCCAAACAAATCGAAAAACAAATGGCAGGCACAGGCGTAACTGTCGAGCATGACCAAACCACAGGCAATATCAACCTAGTCATGCCGGGCAACATCACTTTTGCCTATGACGATGCGACCCTAAACCCAGCATTCCTAAACAGCCTAGACCGACTGGCAAGCACCATGCAGCAGTATAACCAAACCAGCATCGTCGTGGCAGGTCATACCGACTCAACAGGCCGAGCAGAATACAACCAAACGCTGTCCGAACGCCGTGCTGGCTCAGTGCGTAATTACCTAGTCGCCCAAGGCATCTCACCGAGCCGTATCCGTACCGTCGGCTATGGTATGCGTGAGCCTGTGGCATCAAACGCCACCGACGCCGGCCGCGCCCAAAACCGCCGTGTTGAGCTGACGATTTTGACACCACAAAATCTATAAAACTTATCAAATCTGTAAAGCTCAAATAAACAGCACAGCACCCAAATTGGCACAAGCCAACAGCTGATAACCAAAACCCCAAAAACCGCCCAGTCATCGCATTGGGCGGTTTTTTGGTTTTTGGTTTTAAATTTTTAAATTTTGGAATTTGGTGGATTGTGATAAATGATTTTTAATAATTTCTTATAAATATAAGTTTGGCAGGCGAGATTTTGGCATGACAAAAGTTTGATTAATTTTATCTAATCTGATTTTGGATAAAATTAATCATAGCGACCGATTATCGCCAAAATCATGCCAATTTGACCACACCAAATACCGATTATCGCCAAAATCCGCAAGATAAACAGGGGGGGGGTGGACTGATAAAAACAGAATTAAATAGATTGATTTTATTGGGTTTTTACAAAAAACTAGCAAAATTACCCAAGCCAAAATGCCCAATTTGTGCTATATTTGCATAGATGAATATACGAAATTTTGGCGAAACATTTGACCAAAAATTAAGCGTTCGTTAAGCGAATGTTACAAAGTCCATACCATTTATTTTGCTAAAATTACGCCAGCTGTCTGTTCAAAAGCCAGCAAAAACAGTATAATCAAGTGGTAAATGCAACAACATAACCGTAGCCAAGTTATGATTAATTGATTATGAATTATATCTAATCAATCATGCTAGCTGTCGTTGGCTGTTTGCATCGTTTTTGGTAACTGACAAGCAAGTGGGGTCGTTGATATTTGGCGTTTTGCCAAGGGTCAATACTTCGCTTGCCTGTGCCTGTTACTGTGATAACAAGGTGTACGCACGCACAGAAAAGGTATCAAGTATCTGACGCTGTGTACTTTTATGAGGATAATTTATGAATAAACTCTATCGAGTTATTTTCAACCGCTCGACTCAGACCTTTCAAGCGGTCTGCGAGTTTGCTCGTGCTCAGGGCAAATCATCGTCTGCTGCTGTCGGTTCAACTGAGGTAAACGAAGCGGAGGCAGACAGCCAGTCTGGTATCGCTAAGGCCGCTGTTGCCATCAGTATTGCAGGGGCAGCCATGCTTGGCTCGGCTCAAGCGATGGCTGTGGTTGATAAGTCTGCTAATGGCTTAATTTATGTTGATGGTACTGGTCCAGCAATCACAACCGAGACCGATTCTATTGCCATTGGCGGTGGAGCAAAAACAGGAAATACAGGTACCATTGCGATTGGTGCAGCCGCAAATGCTAATGATGTTTACGGCGTTGCCATCGGTTATAAGGCAGAAAGTACCAATGCGGGCAGTATGACAGCTGATGCCAGTGTTGTTATTGGTGCTGCGGCAAAAACAGCCAACCAAAGCTCAGTAGTTGTTGGTTCTGAGGCTAAAGTAGAATTAACCAGCGGTACTGGCGGGACAGCGGTTGGTAGCCAGGCCCGTGTTACTGGCGATACAGGTACTGCTTTGGGCATTCAGGCACAGGCACTTGCTTCAGCCGGCTTGGCAGCTGGTCGTATGGCTAAAGCTGAGAGTACCAATGGTGTTGCTATTGGTCAAAACGCCGTAGCTGGTGACGCTGCTGTGTCAGCTGCTACCCCAATGGGACAAAATGATGAGGCTCGTGGTGCAACGGCTGTCGGTTCTGCTGCAAAGGCAACCCGTTGGGGGGCAACGGCATTGGGTAATGCTGCTAGTGCCACAGCCAACAAAACCATCGCTTTGGGTAGCCAAGCCGCAGCATCTGCTCTATTTGCTACTGCGATCGGTAACGGCACAGCAGCATCTGGCATAAATGCTACCGTATTGGGTACAGATTCTAAAGCAACTGCCGAAAATGCAACCGCTATCGGTGCAGGCACAACTGTTGGCAATAAAGACACAGTAGCTTTGGGTCGTGGTATCACTTCTACTCAAGATAACTCAGTGATCTTAGGTAGCCAATCCACCGACCGTGCGGCAACGAAAGAAAACACAGCAACCGTTGGTCCTTGGACTTATAACGGCTTTGCTGGTAGCAGCCCGACTGCTGTGGCTTCTATCGGTGCGGTCGGTGCAGAGCGTCAGCTGATTAATGTCGCAGCAGGTAAGATTTCTGCAACTTCTACCGATGCCATCAACGGCTCACAGCTGTATGCAGCGATGAATGCTATTCCTAAGTATGTAGCTGGTACAAATGTTGCGTTCAATGATAACGGTGACGGCACAACCACGATCAATGTCAATACCCCACCAGCAACCCCAGCTGCGCCGATTGAGACCACTGATGTAACGACCAATTTTGCAGACAACTATCATGCAGCAAACTATTCTAGAGGGCCAAACGAAGATGCTGGTAAAGCATCTATTGGAACCAATCAAGATGGCAATAAACTGGTTAATGGTACAACCTTGGTCAAAGCCATCAACGAATCTGGTTGGCAGCTGACCGTTGGTGCTGCTGCGGATAGCAATGGTGAAAATACAAGTGAGATACAAGACTACAATGAGCTGATTAGCCCAAATGATGTGGTTACTTTCCAAGCTGGCGACGGTATCCAGATTAAGCAACAAAACGCTACAATCACCATCTCTACTGTTCCCCAAGATCCGAAAGCTCCTGAAACCACAACCTTAACCGTAACTGACGGTAAAATTGCTGCACCAACAGATGAGACAGACGGCGACAAACTGGTCAATGCAACCAATATCGCTAATGCAGTGAACAATGTTTCTTGGAGCGTGGGCGGTCCTGGCGGCACCAAAGTTGCTGATGTTAAAGCCGGCAACCAAGTGAACTTTGTTAGCGGCTGTGGTACAACTGCTGTTGTAACAGCGGGCGCTAAACCAGGTGAAACCAATGTAACCTTTAATGTCAACACCGCTGGTGATACATTTGACAAAAACAATGTTACCTTCGCAGTAACTGGTCCAGAAGGCTATGTAACAGGCAATACCCTGGACAATGCCACTACGTACCTGACCCTAAAAGGCATGAACTTCACTGGCAACAATGCTGCAGATCAAAAAGACATCCATAAAAACTTGGGTGAGACTTTGACTGTTGCCGGTGGCGTAACTGATACAAACGCAACACCAGTATCAGACAAAAACACCTATGTTGAAAACAACGGCACTGCACTGATCGTTAAGATCGCAGAAACCCCTGAGTTTAAAGGTGTGAATCTGACCAATGCCAACGGTACAGTTAATCTAACACCAACCACTAACGGCACTTTGACTTTGTCCAATGCAACCGGTGGCGATGTTACCTTGAGCGGTATCGAAAAAGGTGCAAAAACCTTTGCTGAAACTGGTGCTCCTTCAACTGACGCAACCAAAAACTTGCTTGACCTAAATAACTCAACAGCTAACAACGCATTGACCGTTGAAGATGCGAAAAAATTAGGCTGGGTTGTTGCCGCAAGCAAAAATAAAGACGAAAACAATGCTGAAAAAGCATACGAAGACTCAGTCACCAACGCTCAAAAAGTTGATTTCGTAGGCGAAAACGGTATCCAAGTAAACGGTAAGACCGATGGCGAAACTCGCACCATCACCATCAAAGCTGATACCACAACCGTTACTAACAATGCCAATGGTTCAGTGTCTATTGACACCGCAGCAAACCCAGCTCAAAACGGCAACAGCTTAGTAACTGGCGATACTTTGGTAAATGCCATCAACAAATCTGGCTGGACACTAAAAACTGGTACAGATGGCGGTACAGACAGCACTGCTGCAGATGCTAAAGATAAATCAGAACTGATCAACCCAGGTGAAGAAGTTACTATCAAAGCTGGTAAAAATGTTGATGTCAAACGAGATGGCAGCAACATCACCATTTCGGCAACTGCTGAAAACACTACTTTGACCGTTACTAACGGCACAATCGCTGCACCAGCAACTGGCGAAGGCGACAAACTGGTCAATGCAACCAATATCGCTAATGCAGTGAACAATGTCTCTTGGGCTATCGCTGGTAACGATGGCGAAAAAGTTAATGATGTCAAAGCTGGCAGCAAAGTAAACTTTGTAAACGGCACAGGCACAACTGCGACTGTTAGCAAAGGTGAAAAAGACGGTGAAACCAATGTAACCTTTAATGTGGTTGCTACTGGCGATAATTTTAATGCAAATAGCCCTGCTTCAGATTTTGAAGTTACTGATAAGACTGGTTTTGTTAATGGTGATACCCTAACCAATGCAACCATGCATTTGACCGCTAAGGGTATCAACTTCCAAGGCAACAACAACGCCACAGCTGAAATCCACAAAAACTTGGGTGAGACGCTAACCGTTGCTGGTGGTGCTAACAATCCAGACGGCACTGCTGCCAAAGAAGTATCAGACAAAAACACCTATGTTGAAAACAACGGCACTGCACTGATCGTTAAGATCGCAGAAACCCCTGAGTTTAAAGGTGTGAATCTGACCAATGCCAACGGTACAGTTAATCTAACACCAACCACTAACGGCACTTTGACTTTGTCCAATGCAACCGGTGGCGATGTTACCTTGAGCGGTATCGAAAAAGGTGCAAAAACCTTTGCTGAAACTGGTGCTCCTTCAACTGACGCAACCAAAAACTTGCTTGACCTAAATAACTCAACAGCTAACAACGCATTGACCGTTGAAGATGCGAAAAAATTAGGCTGGGTTGTTGCCGCAAGCAAAAATAAAGACGAAAACAATGCTGAAAAAGCATACGAAGACTCAGTCACCAACGCTCAAAAAGTTGATTTCGTAGGCGAAAACGGTATCCAAGTAAACGGTAAGACCGATGGCGAAACTCGCACCATCACCATCAAAGCTGATACCACAACCGTTACTAACAATGCCAATGGTTCAGTGTCTATTGACACCGCAGCAAACCCAGCTCAAAACGGCAACAGCTTAGTAACTGGCGATACTTTGGTAAATGCCATCAACAAATCTGGCTGGACACTAAAAACTGGTACAGATGGCGGTACAGACAGCACTGCTGCAGATGCTAAAGATAAATCAGAACTGATCAACCCAGGTGAAGAAGTTACTATCAAAGCTGGTAAAAATGTTGATGTCAAACGAGATGGCAGCAACATCACCATTTCGGCAACTGCTGAAAACACTACTTTGACCGTTACTAACGGCACAATCGCTGCACCAGCAACTGGCGAAGGCGACAAACTGGTCAATGCAACCAATATCGCTAATGCAGTGAACAATGTCTCTTGGGCTATCGCTGGTAACGATGGCGAAAAAGTTAATGATGTCAAAGCTGGCAGCAAAGTAAACTTTGTAAACGGCACAGGCACAACTGCGACTGTTAGCAAAGGTGAAAAAGACGGTGAAACCAATGTAACCTTTAATGTGGTTGCTACTGGCGATAATTTTAATGCAAATAGCCCTGCTTCAGATTTTGAAGTTACTGATAAGACTGGTTTTGTTAATGGTGATACCCTAACCAATGCAACCATGCATTTGACCGCTAAGGGTATCAACTTCCAAGGCAACAACAACGCCACAGCTGAAATCCACAAAAACTTGGGTGAGACGCTAACCGTTGCTGGTGGTGCTAACAATCCAGACGGCACTGCTGCCAAAGAAGTATCAGACAAAAACACCTATGTTGAAAACAACGGCACTGCACTGATCGTTAAGATCGCAGAAACCCCTGAGTTTAAAGGTGTGAATCTGACCAATGCCAACGGTACAGTTAATCTAACACCAACCACTAACGGCACTTTGACTTTGTCCAATGCAACCGGTGGCGATGTTACCTTGAGCGGTATCGAAAAAGGTGCAAAAACCTTTGCTGAAACTGGTGCTCCTTCAACTGACGCAACCAAAAACTTGCTTGACCTAAATAACTCAACAGCTAACAACGCATTGACCGTTGAAGATGCGAAAAAATTAGGCTGGGTTGTTGCCGCAAGCAAAAATAAAGACGAAAACAATGCTGAAAAAGCATACGAAGACTCAGTCACCAACGCTCAAAAAGTTGATTTCGTAGGCGAAAACGGTATCCAAGTAAACGGTAAGACCGATGGCGAAACTCGCACCATCACCATCAAAGCTGATACTGCAACTTTGGGTCTAAGCAACAGCGAGCCTAATCCTAATGAAGAAGGTGCAACCATAAGCAACGGTACTGTTGTTGTTCCTGAAGGTCAAGGCGACAAACTGGTTAATGCAACCAACGTTGCTGATGCAATCAACAACGCTTCTTGGACTATCGCTGGTAACGATGCTAAGAAAGTTAATGATGTCAAAGCTGGCAGCCAAGTTAACTTTGTTAATGGTATCGGTACAACTGCAGTTGTCACCAAAAAAGATGATGGTACAACCAATGTTACCTTCAACAGCCCATTGGCTTATGTGAACGCTAAAGACGGCAAAGTTACTGATGATCTATCAACACCAAGCAACACAGTTGTATTGGTAGGTACTGGCGACAACTTAGGCCCAGTTTCACTGAAAAATACAGCCAGCGGCTTGCGTGATGAAATCGCAACGACTGAAAACGCAACCAAACCATTCAACACTGTATTGGCAAATGCAACTGGCGACACGCTAAACAACGCTGTCAATGTTAGCGATCTGAAAAATGCAGTTGGTGGTATTGGCTTTAACTTGACAACCAAACAAGTTAAAGATGCGGTTAATGCTGAATCTAAAGTGGAAGAAAACTTGGCAGAAGAAGGCAAACGCCTTGTTTCTGATGAAACCTTCACACTAGATGCTGGTAACAACATCAAGATTAAGCAAATCGACAACGGTTACGAAGTAGCAACATCAGAAAACGTTACCTTCAACAATGTGAACGCAACCACATTGACTGTGGGCAATGTAAGCGATGCAGCTGCACCAAAAGTTGACTTCAAAGCTGAAAAAGCTGAAAAAGCAACCAACAACCCAGAAGACAAAGCACCAGTTTCTGCATTGAATGTCACCACAACTGTTGATGGCAAAGAAACCCCAACGCAAATCACTGGCGTAGGTTCTGTGTTGAACACAACCGATGTTGCAACCAACGGTGGTAATACAGACGGTACTCCTGTCACCACAGAAAAACCAGGTACACCAGATACCAGTACTTTAGTTAATCTTGGTTCTAAAGAATCGCCATTGGATGAAAAAACTCTAAACTCAGCAGCGACTGTTCGTGACATCGCTAACATGGGTTGGGTTGTTGAAGCAGAAGGCAATGGTTACACCAACACTGTGAAGAATGCTGATAAAGTAAACTTCAAAGGTGAAGGTGGTCTGGCTGTTACTGGTTCTGATGTTGAGAAAGACGGTAAAACTGTTCGCACCATCACCATCAAAGCTGATACTGCAACTTTGGGTCTAAGCAACAGCGAGCCTAATCCTAATGAAGAAGGTGCAACCATAAGCAACGGTACTGTTGTTGTTCCTGAAGGTCAAGGCGACAAACTGGTTAATGCAACCAACGTTGCTGATGCAATCAACAACGCTTCTTGGACTATCGCTGGTAACGATGCTAAGAAAGTTAATGATGTCAAAGCTGGCAGCCAAGTTAACTTTGTTAATGGTATCGGTACAACTGCAGTTGTCACCAAAAAAGATGATGGTACAACCAATGTTACCTTCAACAGCCCATTGGCTTATGTGAACGCTAAAGACGGCAAAGTTACTGATGATCTATCAACACCAAGCAACACAGTTGTATTGGTAGGTACTGGCGACAACTTAGGCCCAGTTTCACTGAAAAATACAGCCAGCGGCTTGCGTGATGAAATCGCAACGACTGAAAACGCAACCAAACCATTCAACACTGTATTGGCAAATGCAACTGGCGACACGCTAAACAACGCTGTCAATGTTAGCGATCTGAAAAATGCAGTTGGTGGTATTGGCTTTAACTTGACAACCAAACAAGTTAAAGATGCGGTTAATGCTGAATCTAAAGTGGAAGAAAACTTGGCAGAAGAAGGCAAACGCCTTGTTTCTGATGAAACCTTCACACTAGATGCTGGTAACAACATCAAGATTAAGCAAATCGACAACGGTTACGAAGTAGCAACATCAGAAAACGTTACCTTCAACAATGTGAACGCAACCACATTGACTGTGGGCAATGTAAGCGATGCAGCTGCACCAAAAGTTGACTTCAAAGCTGAAAAAGCTGAAAAAGCAACCAACAACCCAGAAGACAAAGCACCAGTTTCTGCATTGAATGTCACCACAACTGTTGATGGCAAAGAAACCCCAACGCAAATCACTGGCGTAGGTTCTGTGTTGAACACAACCGATGTTGCAACCAACGGTGGTAATACAGACGGTACTCCTGTCACCACAGAAAAACCAGGTACACCAGATACCAGTACTTTAGTTAATCTTGGTTCTAAAGAATCGCCATTGGATGAAAAAACTCTAAACTCAGCAGCGACTGTTCGTGACATCGCTAACATGGGTTGGGTTGTTGAAGCAGAAGGCAATGGTTACACCAACACTGTGAAGAATGCTGATAAAGTAAACTTCAAAGGTGAAGGTGGTCTGGCTGTTACTGGTTCTGATGTTGAGAAAGACGGTAAAACTGTTCGCACCATCACCATCAAAGCTGATACTGCAACTTTGGGTCTAAGCAACAGCGAGCCTAATCCTAATGAAGAAGGTGCAACCATAAGCAACGGTACTGTTGTTGTTCCTGAAGGTCAAGGCGACAAACTGGTTAATGCAACCAACGTTGCTGATGCAATCAACAACGCTTCTTGGACTATCGCTGGTAACGATGCTAAGAAAGTTAATGATGTCAAAGCTGGCAGCCAAGTTAACTTTGTTAATGGTATCGGTACAACTGCAGTTGTCACCAAAAAAGATGATGGTACAACCAATGTTACCTTCAACAGCCCATTGGCTTATGTGAACGCTAAAGACGGCAAAGTTACTGATGATCTATCAACACCAAGCAACACAGTTGTATTGGTAGGTACTGGCGACAACTTAGGCCCAGTTTCACTGAAAAATACAGCCAGCGGCTTGCGTGATGAAATCGCAACGACTGAAAACGCAACCAAACCATTCAACACTGTATTGGCAAATGCAACTGGCGACACGCTAAACAACGCTGTCAATGTTAGCGATCTGAAAAATGCAGTTGGTGGTATTGGCTTTAACTTGACAACCAAACAAGTTAAAGATGCGGTTAATGCTGAATCTAAAGTGGAAGAAAACTTGGCAGAAGAAGGCAAACGCCTTGTTTCTGATGAAACCTTCACACTAGATGCTGGTAACAACATCAAGATTAAGCAAATCGACAACGGTTACGAAGTAGCAACATCAGAAAACGTTACCTTCAACAATGTGAACGCAACCACATTGACTGTGGGCAATGTAAGCGATGCAGCTGCACCAAAAGTTGACTTCAAAGCTGAAAAAGCTGAAAAAGCAACCAACAACCCAGAAGACAAAGCACCAGTTTCTGCATTGAATGTCACCACAACTGTTGATGGCAAAGAAACCCCAACGCAAATCACTGGCGTAGGTTCTGTGTTGAACACAACCGATGTTGCAACCAACCCAGGCGACACTGTTGGTAAAGATGGTAATAAAGTTCCAGGCGTAACCAATCCAAAAGGTGATAAACTGGTTAACCTGAAAGATTTGCCAGACAATATCCAAAACTCAGCAGCGACTGTTCGTGACATCGCTAACATGGGTTGGGTTGTTGAAGCAGAAGGCAATGGTTACACCAACACTGTGAAGAATGCTGATAAAGTAAACTTCAAAGGTGAAGGTGGTCTGGCTGTTACTGGTTCTGATGTTGAGAAAGACGGTAAAACTGTTCGCACCATCACCATCAAAGCTGATACTGCAACTTTGGGTCTAAGCAACAGCGAGCCTAATCCTAATGAAGAAGGTGCAACCATAAGCAACGGTACTGTTGTTGTTCCTGAAGGTCAAGGCGACAAACTGGTTAATGCAACCAACGTTGCTGATGCAATCAACAACGCTTCTTGGACTATCGCTGGTAACGATGCTAAGAAAGTTAATGATGTCAAAGCTGGCAGCCAAGTTAACTTTGTTAATGGTATCGGTACAACTGCAGTTGTCACCAAAAAAGATGATGGTACAACCAATGTTACCTTCAACAGCCCATTGGCTTATGTGAACGCTAAAGACGGCAAAGTTACTGATGATCTATCAACACCAAGCAACACAGTTGTATTGGTAGGTACTGGCGACAACTTAGGCCCAGTTTCACTGAAAAATACAGCCAGCGGCTTGCGTGATGAAATCGCAACGACTGAAAACGCAACCAAACCATTCAACACTGTATTGGCAAATGCAACTGGCGACACGCTAAACAACGCTGTCAATGTTAGCGATCTGAAAAATGCAGTTGGTGGTATTGGCTTTAACTTGACAACCAAACAAGTTAAAGATGCGGTTAATGCTGAATCTAAAGTGGAAGAAAACTTGGCAGAAGAAGGCAAACGCCTTGTTTCTGATGAAACCTTCACACTAGATGCTGGTAACAACATCAAGATTAAGCAAATCGACAACGGTTACGAAGTAGCAACATCAGAAAACGTTACCTTCAACAATGTGAACGCAACCACATTGACTGTGGGCAATGTAAGCGATGCAGCTGCACCAAAAGTTGACTTCAAAGCTGAAAAAGCTGAAAAAGCAACCAACAACCCAGAAGACAAAGCACCAGTTTCTGCATTGAATGTCACCACAACTGTTGATGGCAAAGAAACCCCAACGCAAATCACTGGCGTAGGTTCTGTGTTGAACACAACCGATGTTGCAACCAACCCAGGCGACACTGTTGGTAAAGATGGTAATAAAGTTCCAGGCGTAACCAATCCAAAAGGTGATAAACTGGTTAACCTGAAAGATTTGCCAGACAATATCCAAAACTCAGCAGCGACTGTTCGTGACATCGCTAACATGGGTTGGGTGGTATCTACCAGCGGCAACAACTACACCGACACTGTGAAGAATGCCAATAAGGTTGACTTCAAAGGTGGCGACGGTGTAACTGTTACAGGTACAACGACAGCTGATGGTACACGCCAAATTACCGTTGGAGTTGATGAAGCGAAGATTGCTAACAATACTTTAGCTAAACTGAACTTTGTTGATGGTAAAGGTACAACTGCGAATGTCAGCCAGCCTGCTGCAGATGGTTCTCGTAACATAACCTTTGATGTGGCAACCACTGACCTTAGCGTAATGGCTGCTGGTAAGGTGAAAAAACCTGTCGAAGGCGACAAGCTGGTGAATGCAACCACAGTAACTAATGCAATCAACAATTCTGGTTGGAGAGTAACTGGCGGCAAAGAAGGCACTGGTATCGTCAATGGTAAGACCACAGAGCTGGTTCAACCGGGCGAAGAAGTAACCTTCAAGGCAGGTAACAACCTAGTGTTGGATCAAAAAGCTCAAAACTTCACTTACTCATTGGCAAAAGACATTGATATCAACAGTGTCAAAGCAAATGAAGTGAAAGCCGGCCCTGTCACCATCAACCAAAATGGTATCGATGCTGGCGGTAAGCGAATCACCAATGTTTCCAGAGGTGTTGCTCCGACTGATGCGGTGAACAAATCGCAATTGGACGAAGTTGCTAACGCTGTGGGCAATGTTTCTTGGGGCATCGGTGGTGCTGATGGTAAAAAAGTTGCCGATGTTAAATCTGGCAACCAAGTGAACTTTGTCAACGGTACTGGTACAACCGCTGTGGTTACCAAAGGTGCAAATGGTACAACCAATGTTACCTTCAACATCGCAACTGGCAATGTTAAGTTTGAAGATGGTAAGGCGACAGCTGCCGAGCCTAACAAAGTTGCAACCACAGGCGATGTAGCAAATGTTACCAACGGTGCAGTTGCCAACTTGACTGCCAAAGGCTTGAACTTCCAAGGCAACGATGGCGTAGAAATCCACAAAGACTTGGGTCAAACCTTGACTGTGAAAGGTGGTGTGGCTAACGCAACGACAACACCTGTATCAGCCAAAAACACCTATGTGGAAAGCAACGGTAAAGAGCTGATCGTTAAGATCGCAGATCGTCCTGAGTTCACAGGTATGAACCTAACCAACGGTACAAGCACTGTAAACTTGGATCCAGTTACCGATCGTGACGGCACCACAGCGTTGAACCTGAACCAAGGCGGCGATCCTGTACGCATCAAAAATGTCGCACCAGGCATTGATGGTACTGACGCAGTCAATGTGGATCAGCTAAAAGGCGTTGCTGGTAACCTAGCAAACAGCATCACTGGCGTAGCTAACGATGCTAACGCAGGCGTATCGTCAGCGATGGCGATGGCAGCATTGCCACAAGCCTATATCCCAGGTAAGTCTATGCTGACTGGTGGTGTGGCAAGCTACAACGGCCAAGGTGCGATTGCTGTCGGTCTGTCAAGATTGTCTGACAACGGTCGCTGGGTGCTGAAAGTATCTGGCTCTGCTGACAGCCAAGGTAACGCAGGCGGTTCAGTGGGTGCAGGTTTCCACTTCTAATCTGCTAACCACACTTGGGGAATCCTGTGTCAAGTTGCACGGGGTTTCCCAACGAATTTATTCATTTTTAATTTAGCAATTGCTAATTAGGAAAATTTTATGAAAAAATTAAACGCATTGAGCGTCTTGGCAGTGTCTGTATTTGCCATCACTGGCTGTATGGGTACTAAGCAAGTCAGCCAAAACATCTCAAACCAAGGCACCATCGCTGCCGAAGACATCTATTTTCCAGAGCTGAATAAGGCATGGCAAAAAGATGGTCAATTCCCAAACCGTGAGAATTTGTCAAAGATTCGTCCAGGTGTGGCAAAAGATGAGTTGTATCAACTGCTTGGCCGTCCACATTTTAACGAGTCAATCAAAGCTCGTGAGTGGGACTATATCTTGAAGTTTTATCAAGCAGATGACAGCGTTAAAGTTTGTCAGTACAAAGTGATTTTTGACGAAAACTATCGTGGCCAAGAGTTCTACTGGCTGCCAAAAGATTGTGCTCAGTATGCCAAAGCACCAGAAGCTGGCAAAACTGTCATCATCAATCAACCTGCACCAGTGATGCCAGCTCCAGCACCGATGCAACCAATCGTTAATGAGCGTATCACCCTAGAAGCTGACGCACTATTTAAGTTTGACAAATATGAGCTTAAAGATATGCTACCAGCAGGCAAAGCACGCCTAGACGCTTTGGCAGTACAGCTAAAAGAGTGGGAACAGCGTGGCGAGAGCCGTGTACACTTGGTAGGTCATACTGACCGCCTAGGTAGCCATGACTACAATATCCGCCTGTCTGAGCGTCGTGCTGAGACTGTCCGCCGCTACCTAATCGAGCGTGGCGTGAACGCAGCGACACTATCTGCAGCAGGTGCAGGTAAGCTACAACCATTGCCAAATGTACAATGTAGCGATAGCTTGCCACGTCCGCAATTGATTGACTGCTTGCAGCCAAACCGTCGTGTTGAAGTGAATGTGACTGTTTATGCACGCACCACTGATGGCGGTATGCAGCAAATCGAACAAGGCAAAGATTATCAAAACTTTAACCAAGCACAATAATCTTATTGTCTAAGCAAGTCGGATTTTGACCGATTTTGGTGGATTTTAAACAGTTTAATTTGCCAAACTTCATCAAAATTGCAGACTTGATGGGACTGATTTTCATCGTGAAAGTCAGTCCTTTTTATTTGGATAATTGATAAAAAGTTAATATTTTATCCCGCATTATTCATTATTTATTATTCATCATTTATTAAAATTGTCAAAATACTGACATAATACGCAAACCAAAGCACCAAATCCGCTTGGTGAGATTGGCAAATTTGACAAATGATGATATATTTTTATTCATTTATTGTTACCAATTTTAAAAATATCTTAAATGAGAAACTGTGAAGTATGGATAAAGTAATGGGCAAAACTTTGTTTTTATTTGTGCCAGCGGTGCATCTGCAGCGTGTCGCCAAAGCGGTGCAGTCAGGGGCTGATGCCATTATCATTGACCTGGAAGATGCGGTGGCAGATGAGCAAAAACACAGCGTCCGTCAGGCTTTGATGGATTTTGATAAGCAAAGCCCATGTGATTATTGGCTGCGGATTAATGCCGCTCACAGCGATGATTATCAGCTGGATTTGGCGATGTTGCCGCACTTGGTGCATTTGACTGGCGTGCTATTACCAAAATGCCAAAACGCCGCTCAAGTTGAACACTTGCACCGTGCGACAAATAAGCCAGTGATTGCCATGATTGAGTCTGCCCTTGGTATCGCTAACATTGCTAGTATCGCACAGGCACAGGGCGTGTGGGCGATGAGCTTTGGGCGGCTGGATTTGTTGCAGTCTTTGGGGGTGCGTCTGGGTTCTGCCGCGGCTGGCGTGCTGTTTGATAAGATTCGCAGCGAGCTTTTGATTCATTCGCTGGCAAACGGTCTAAAGCCGCCGATAGAAACGGTGTTTGTCGATTTTTATGATGAAACAGGCTTGGCGGCGTGTGTGCGGCATTGGCGAGATTTTGGCTTTGGCGGTCAGCTGTTGATTCACCCCAAGCAAGTCGCCATCGCCAAGCGTGCTTTGTCGGATATGGCAGATGAGCAGGATTTTGCTCGTGCCATTTACCAAAAATACCAAAGCACTGGCGAGACGGTGTTTGCCGTTGATGGCAAGATGGTGGATTTGCCGCTGATTTTATGGGCAAAAAGCGTGCTGGGTGTGGATTGATGAAGTGATTTTAATTGGTTAAATTAGTTGAATTAATTAAAAATCAACATCACGATAACTCAAGCACGGTCGGTGGTGATGGCGATGGTGTGGCGAATGTCGTTCAATTGGTTTAGCACCATAAACAGCCGATCAACGCCCAGTGCGATACCGCTACACGCAGGCAAATCATCGCACGCCGCCAGCAGGTGCGTATCAATGGGCATGGTCGGCAGCCCAAGCTGTTGCCGTGCTTGATTGTCCGCAATAAATCTGGCACGCAGCTCTTTGGCATCGGCAAGCTCATCATAGGCATTGGCAATCTCGTAGCCGTGCATATACAGCTCAAAGCGGCGTGCGACCTGATGCCCATCAGCATCGATACTCATCTTGGCAAGAGCAGCGGTCGCTGGCGGATAATCGACAATCAAGGTCGGCATCTCAAAGCCAAGTTTTGGTTCAACCAGATGGCTAAACAGCAAATCCAGCCAACTTTGCACATCGCTCCCCATATCCAGACGGATACCGTGGGCGATGGCACATTGGCGTAGGGCATCGACATCAGCACTAAAGGGGTGAATGCCAGCATATTTGACAAAAGCATCAGCATAGCTTAATTGGCACAGCTTGACGGTCTGCCCAGTAACCGCAGTCAGCAGTGCTGCCAACTCGTCCGCCAGCTCGTCCAAATCAAAATCGGGGCGATACCATTCTAGCATGGTAAATTCGACATTATGCCGCCGCCCTTTTTCGTTATCTCGGAACACTTGGCAAATCTGATAAATCGGCACTCGATAGCTGGCGAGCAACCGTTTCATGGCAAACTCTGGCGAAGTGTGCAAATAGCCAGTGGTCAGCTTGCCTTGGTCATGAAAATTGGCCGCTACCGACTCGATATAGACATCGGTATTGCCTGCGTGCGACAAAATCGGCGTGGTCACTTCCAGCACTTTGCGTTCGGCAAAAAACTGGCGGATTTTGCCAAGCAGTTCGGCTTTTTTTTGAGCATTGGCAAGGCTCATCGTGGGGGCGTAATCGGTCGTTGGTTTCATACGATTTGTTAATTTTATTAAAAATTGGTTGGTTTATAAAAGCTGAATTTTATAAAAATTGGCTTGGTGGCTAAATTTATCTGGCAATCAATCACAGCCATTCATGGCGTAGGCGGTAGTTTTTACGCAATTTGTCAAAATCCGCCCCAGTCACGCCTTGATGATTGACCATTTGCAAACTGGCAAAATCGGCGGCAATATCATAATAATCACGAAGTTTTATTAAGCTAAACTTATCCATCAATTCATCAAAGCGATAAGGATTATCAGGCAACAGTGGCGGCAGCGTTTGGCAAATCTCAAGGTCAAAATGTCGGCAAAAGGCTTGATAAATCATGTCCGTGCCACGGATTTTGCCTTCTAGGGTATAGCCTGCGATGTGCGGTGTGGCAAGCGTCAGAGCATTTAGCAAATCGGCATCAATGGTAGGCTCGTGTGGAAATACATCAAGCACGACACGCAAATTTTTATTGGCGATGGCGTGCATCAGTGCCGTCTGTTCGATGATTTCGCCACGAGCGGTGTTGATGAGCAAGGCATTGGTGTTGAGCTTGGAGAAAGTGGCAGCGTCAAATAGCTTGGCGGTGGGGTGGCGACCGCTGTGCGTCAAAGGCGTGTGAATGCTGATGACATCGGCTGTCAGCACGCCATCGAAGTCGGCTTGGTTGATATCTGATGGCGGCAAAAACGGATCGTAGCCTGACACCTGCCAGCCCAGTCGTGCGGCATAGTCTGCCAGCGTGCTGCCGATATTGCCAAGTCCGATGATGCCAAGGCGAATCGGTGTTTGCCGTGCTTGTGGTAAGGCGTGTAAGATGGCGGTGATGACATATTGGGCGACCGAATGCTTACTGCAACCAGCGGCATTGGCAAAGCTGATGCCAAACTTGTCCAAATAATCGCCATCAACATGGTCAGTGCCGATGGTTGCCGAGCCGACAAATTTCAGCGGCAAAGCGGATAAATCGCCCAAATTGTCCGCTGCCACCTGCGTAACCGAGCGGATAAATAAAGCGTTTGGGCGATGTGTGGCGAGCGTTTTGGCGGTGATATCACGCCCAGCCATCTTAATTAGGCGAATGTCGTGATGTGCCAGATAGTCATCAAGATTGGCGATATTTTCATCAGCAAGTACAGTGAGCATGGTTATCCTTGGTGGTTGGTGTCGTTGGTGTTAGCGTTGGCAGAATTGGTAGTGTCGGTATCAGAGCAGGGCATGGCATCTGATAACAATGCTTGCCCACTAGCCGCCACCGCACCGCTACGGCGACTGGCAAAAATTTCGTTTTTGTGCTGGCTGATCCATTCACGCCACACCGCAAGACCGATGGCAAGCACCACAGGGCCGATGAACAGACCGACAAAGCCAAATGCTGTCAAGCCACCCAGCACGCCAATAAAAATAATGATAAACGGAATTTTGGTCGCACCGCTGATGACGATGGGGCGAATCAAATTATCCACCCAGCTGATGACCAAGATGCCCCACAGCCCAAGTCCGATGCCTTCGGTGGTTTGCCCTTGTGATAACAGCCATAACGCCACCGAACCCCAAGCAAACGGCGTGCCAAACGGTATCATCGCCACGATAAAAGTGATGATGGTCAATAAAATCGGATTGGGCGTACCAGCGACAGCATAGCCAATCCCTGCCAGCAGTGCCTGAGCCAGTGCCGTCAATCCGATGCCATAGACGACCGCTTGGGTGGTGCTGGCGATGGCGTCAATGTAGTGATCGATGCGATCGCCGATGATGTTACGCATCGCTTGGCGAATCTGTTTAACCAAACTCATGCCATCACGATAAAAGAAAAACATGGTCATCAACGCCATGCCCAGTTTGGCGAAGTTTTTGAGTGCGGCATCAAAGGCGATTTTGCCGTAATACAAATGCGACTGAATCCAAGTCCGCACCACCGCCATCGAACTTTCGGGGTCTTTGTTAATCTCCCAAAGGGCGTTTTTGATTTGCTGACCGATGACGGGCAGATTTTTGATACTTTCGGGCAAATCCACATAGCCTGCTTGCAGTCGTCTGACCGCCATGCCATAAAAATTCACCACTTCTTGTTGCAAGAAAAACACGCCAAGCACCAAAGGAATGCCAATCATCAGCGTGATGGACACGGTCATAATCAAGGCACTGATAGTGGGGCTAAGATGCACCTTTTGGTGAAAAAATCGATACAGCGGAAAAGTGATATAAGTCAAAATCGCTGCCCAAATGGCAGACGAAATAAAAAACTTCACCACTTGCAAGCACAAAATCACCAAAACGGTCAATAAAGTCAAGGCAAGTAAGCGTTGTAAAATCAGCTCTTTGCTCCATTGTTCAATCATTGTCTTTTGCCAATCCATCAAATAGTATTTATCGTCAATAAAATGCTAAAAATAAAACCAGTCTTATTATGCACCAATTTTTATAAAATAGCTTGTCCGATTTGCCCAATTTTGCAAGTTTTTTCTTGCTTGATTGTTGATGGGGCGATTGCGGATTTGGTGCTGGGGCTGGTGATGGGCTGTTAATAAAATGATTGGCAGAATGATAAATGGAATGGCAAATAAAATAACCGCTGTGGTTATTTGTGGTTATTGATAAGATGATCAAAATTGCTGGGGTGGTTTAATGGGACTGTTAAATTATTAAGTAGAATTGTTAAATAGGATAGTCAAAATAGCGATTTTATGACACTGGCGATGTTTTGGGCGGTTTGACCAGTTGATTTAGGGCATTGGCAAAGGCGATTTTGTCTTTATCGCCGTAAGGTTTTTGTCCGCCCATCTGTGCAGGCTCTAGCACGCCTGTGCCACGCATCATGTCCATAAAATCTCGTGCGTTGAGCTTGGGCTTGATGTTTTCGGCGGTCAGTCGCTCACCACGCGCGGTCAGCACTAACGCTCCACGCTCTAGCACATCATGGGCAAGCACGATGTCGCTGGTAATCACCAAGTCGCCAGCATTGACAGCATCTGCGATATAATGATCAGCAATATCAAAGCCTTGCGATACGGTGATGCTTTGTAAAAATGGCGATGGCGGCAGCCGTGTCGGACGATTTGCCACAAAAATCGCACAAACTTGCGTGCGATTGGCAGTCTTAATAATCAGCTCTTTGGCGATGTTGGCGATGGCGTCGGCATCGATAAATATTTGCATGATTTGATTAATCTCAAACTTAGCCGATGGCAAGTATTTTAAAATTTTATTTTAGTTGTTTTAAAATACTTGCCTTGTGTCGCTTAGTTCAAAAGCTGCTCAATGGCGGCAACGGCAGCATTTGGCTCATCAGCAGTGATGGTGATGTGTCCGATTTTTCGCCCTGTGCGTTCGGATTTGTGGTAATGGTGAAAATGCACGCCATCAATGCTAAGTAATTGATTTATATCAGGATATTTACCAATAACATTGAGCATTACCGATGGTTTGGCGATTTGGGTATCGCCCAGCGGCAAGCCTGTCACCGCACGGATATGGCTTTCAAATTGGCTGCAGTACGCCCCTTCAATGCTCCAATGTCCTGAGTTATGCACACGGGGGGCGATTTCGTTAGCAATCAATCCAGATTCGGTAACAAACAGCTCCAGCGTCAGCACGCCAACATAATCAAGGTGCGTTAGGATTTTGCCGATGTTGCTTTGGGCTTGCTCGGTTAGGTGAGCGATGTTATCGGCAGGAGCGATGGTTTTGGCAAGAATGCCGTTTTTGTGGTGATTTTCGACCAAAGGGTAGTAGCGAATGTCGCCATTTTTGGCACGCACAGCGATGATGGAGACTTCACGGCTAAAGTTAATAAACCCTTCGGCAATCAAAGGTGCAGGCGTGCTGGTCAGTCCGCCTTGACCTGTTACGGCATCGCCCAGCTCATGCCAAGCGGTTTGGATATCGTTGGTAGTTTTAATGACGAATTGCCCTTTGCCGTCATAGCCGCCACGACTGGTTTTTAGTACCAAAGGCAAGCCCAGCTGCTGACAGGCATTATGTAGCTCGTCTAAACTACTGACCGATAGATACGGCACGGTATCGATGTCCAGTTGATTAAATAACGCTTTTTCGGCCAGACGATCTTGGGCGATTTGTAGGGCATCGGCAGGTGGAAACAGTCCGCCTTTGTCGCTAAGATTGCCCAAGGTGCGAGCAGTATCAACAGGCGTGTTTTCAAATTCTAGGGTAAACACATCACTGGCGGCGATGAATTTATCCAGCTCGTGGCTTTTGAACACTTGTCCATACAAAGACGCAGGGGCATTGTCGGCATCTTCCAAAAATACGCAGCGATAGCCCAGCTGTAAGGCGGCTTGGGCAAGCATCATGCCAAGCTGACCGCCGCCAAGAATGCCAATGGTTTTGATGGTAGAAGTCATAATTTATCCAAAAATTTATCTAAAAACCGTCTAAAAAATCGTCTAAAAATATCAATACAAAATAAAAACAGCCAACGATGGGCAAAACCGTTGGCTATTATCGCACATTTTGCCCATGATTTGGCGTAATTTTGGCAATTTACTTATCCAGTTGGGCAAATCAAGCAATCAAGCAAAGGGTTTGATGATTGCTTACCCAAATAATAAAATTGCTCACATTGTGAATATTTAATTGACAATGAATGATTAATGGTTGGCGATTAACAATCATTAATTGGCTTAATTGATAACCCCTGGAATTGGGCTATTTAGCACCGTGTCGGTTTGTTTTTGGCGAAATTCTTGCAATTGTTTGGCAAGGTTTTTATCGTGAATTGCCAAAATCTGTATCGCCAACAGCCCAGCGTTAAACGCCCCTGCCGTGCCGATAGCAAGTGTACCAACCGCCACGCCTTTTGGCATTTGCACGATGGATAGCAGGCTGTCCCAACCGCTTAGAGTGCTGGATTTGACAGGCACGCCCAGTACAGGTAGGGCGGTCTGTGATGCACACATGCCCGGTAGGTGAGCTGCACCACCTGCACCAGCGATGATGATTTGTAGGCCTTTGTCTTTGGCGGATTTGGCGTAGTCAAACAGCTTATCTGGCGTGCGGTGGGCTGAGACCACTTCGCATTCAAATGCCACACCAAAATCGGCCAAAATCTGTGCAGCGTGGCACATGGTCGCCCAGTCGGATTGTGAACCCATGATGATGCCAACCTTTGGCGTGCCAGCAGGCGATGCAATCGGTGCAGGTTGTGTGTCAGACATATTTTTCCCTTAATGGTATTTAAAAAATATCAGTTAAAAAACAAATTAGCAAAAAAGTAAATTAGCACATTTACACCAAAATGGCAAATGCTTGGCGTGATTTGGCGTTGTTTTGTCAAATATTGCCAATAAAATCATGCCGATGCGATGTATTGCACAAAATTGCCATTATCCAAAGTTGGATTGTCGGTGTCGAATTGATAAGCGGTCAAATGCCCTGTCGTGCCAGCGGAATAATCGGTACAAACCACACTGCCCGAGAGTATCGCAGGTGTGCCGTCCAGCCAATAATGCCCAATAAAAATCGGCTTGGCGGTATCAAGCCTAAAGTCGATGGGCAAAGGCTTGATATCACAGTCATCAGGCAGGTTCATTCTGGCACGAGTGCCAAGCTGGGCGGCTTCTGACAGTGGGCGGTTTTGCCAATCATCAAGCCACCATTTGACTCGAGTTCGCTTGCGGACAATGTCATGGCCGTCAATCAGCACCACGCCAGCAGGCAGCGGGCTTTCGATGCCTTTTAGCAGTCGCTCAAGGGCAAAAAACTCTGGCGAATCGCACAATGCCGTGGCGATGATGCCAGCTGGGGTTAGGCAGCGATTGGCAGTCAGATGGGGCGATAGCACTTGTTGGGCGGCGGTATCCCAGCAGGCATGAATGACATTGAGCATCGGCAGCTCAAGCCACAGCGGCAGCTCATACAGCCGAGACAGCCAATAAGCGTGCAAATCTGAACCCAAGGGGGCTTCGTCCAAAAACGCCTGATGCTGCTTGGTGTTGCGACTGGTGCGTGGACGACAAAAATCGCCATCAGGGTGGGGCGTGGCATAGCCAATGGCATTGTATTCATGATTGCCCATCACTGCCAACGCCGCACCGTGATCCAGCATATCAAAGACAATTTGTAGCGTGTCCAATTGACGAGAGCCACGATCGATAAAATCGCCAATAAAAATCGCCTGATGATTTGCTGGCGGCTGATAGCAATAGCCATCGTGCCGATAGCCAAGCTTGGTCAATAGCCCAATCAGCTTGTCCGCTTGTCCGTGTATGTCGCCGATAATATCATAAATCATAAAACCCCCCTTTGCCTGCGATAATATAGCATATTTATGCCAAAAGTGGCTATGCAGATTTGCTCACAGATTGCTGATTGTGATGATTTTGTTAAATAGTAAATCAAATTTGAAAAAACAGTTGTTAAAAATACAAATTGGGGAATTGGGGAATTGGGGAAATTGACCAAAGCTAAAATTTGCCAAAATCCAGCCGCCAAATTGATTTAATAAAATCATTATCTTAACAGACAAAAGATAAATGATTTATCTGAATTAATAGGGCTATTTGACAGGGTGGATTTTTGGTGGATAACTTGTTATAGTGGGCGGTTTTGGTCAGGCGTGGGGCTGTGGTGCAGACATTGTTACAGATACTTTATCGTGATGAATTTTTGGTGGTGGTGAATAAACCAGCAGGTATGTTGGTGCATCGTTCGTGGCTGGATAAGCATGAGACGGTGTTTGTGATGCAGACTTTGCGAGATCAAATCGGCCAGCTGGTCTATCCTGTACATCGGCTGGACAGACCGACATCAGGCGTGTTGCTGTTTGCGTTAAGCAGTGAAGTGGCACGGCTGTTGTCGCTGGCCTTTGAGACTCACCAAGTACAAAAAACCTATCTGGCGGTGGTGCGTGGCATCATCGGCAGTGGACGCATTGATTATCCGCTAAAACCCAGATTGGACAAAATCGCCGATAAATTTGCCAATGCCGATAAACCGCCAGAGAATGCCATCACCGATTATCAAGTGCTGGCGACCACTGAGCAGCCGTTTGTGTCTTGTCGGCGTTTTGCCACTTCACGCTATTCGCTGGTGCGTCTGACACCGATAACTGGACGCAAGCACCAGCTACGCCGCCACATGAAACACATTTTTCACCCCATCGTCGGCGATACCACTCACGGCGATAAGGTACAAAATCGTGCCATCACCGCCAATGTTGGCACTCAAAGGCTGCTTTTGCACGCCCATCGGCTGGATTTTGAACACCCAATCACTGGCGAGCCTTTGAGCATTGCCGCACCGCTTGATGATGCTTTTGGGCAAGTGATGGCGGCATTTGCTTGGGAAAACTGGCAAGACTTGACCGAGCAAATGCCTTAACGCCTTAAGAATTGTGATAAATTTTAACACTGACGAGCGATGATAATTTTGATAGGCAAATAGGATTCATTTGGCTTAATCATATCGGCTTAACCACCACCAAAATCACCACGGCGATGAGAATAAACACAGGGATTTCGTTAAACCAACGCCAATAAACATGCGTTTTGTGCTGTGGATTGTTGATTAATTTTTGGCGAAAATGACCGCAAGACAAATGATAAATACTTAATAAAACAACCAAGCATAGCTTAATATGCAACCAACCTTGTTGCAGATAAATACTCGGTGCAGACGCAATCATAAGTAGCCCAAAAACCCAAGTGGCAATCATCGCTGGCGTCATGATACCACGGTACAGCTTACGCTCCATGATGGCGAATCGCTCTTGACTTGCTGCATCATCGCTCATTGCATGATACACAAACAATCTGGGCAAATAAAAAATCCCAGCAAACCAGCAAACCATGCTGATGATATGAAATGCTTTAATGTAGGCAAACATCACGCTCTCCAAATGCTCAAAGCCAAAAGATGCACCATTATAGCACAATGATGCATCTTGATAACTAATGGGTTTGGTGTGGCACTTGGCGAAGTTTGGATTGGTTTGAGCCAAAACTTCGCCCAAATTTGGGCTGGGTTTGGGCAAATTTGAGTGAAATTTGACAAATCATCAAGCCAATTTCAGTGCCGCTAAATGCTGGGTGATATGACGCACCAAGCTAGGCACTGAGCGGACAGCCTTCTGGCAGTTTTTGATTGACCGCCAAGCCACTGATGGCGTCGATGATTTTTGGTTTTGGCATGGGTTTGGTGGGTGTCAGCCCCAGCTCTGCCATCAGTCTGTCATCGTGTGAAGTGGATTGGTTGCCTGTGGTGAGCAGCTTATCACCATAAAAGAACGAGTTAGCACCTGCCATAAACGCCAACGCCTGCTCGCCATCGCTTAGGCTTTCTCGCCCAGCTGATAGGCGGACATAGCTGGTTGGGCAGCAGATGCGAGTAACGGCAATGGTGCGAATCCACTCAATGACAGACAGCCGACCTTCGGCAAGCACCTTATCGCCAAGCGGCGTGCCTGCGATGGGAACAAGCAGATTGACAGGAATTGACTGTGGTGGTATCGGCATTTGGGTGAGTTCATAAACCCAGTCAATGCGGTCTTCACGACTTTCGCCCATGCCGACAATACTGCCTGAGCAGACATTGATGCCAGCATTGCGGACATATTCGATGGTTGCCAGTCGCTCATCATAGGTGCGAGTGCTGGTTACGCTGTCGTAGTAGTTGCGAGAAGTGTCTAGGTTGTGATTGTAATAATCTAGGCCAGCGTCTGCCAAGGTTTTGGCTTGTTCAGGATTGAGCATGCCCAAAGTCATGCAAGTCTCAAGCCCCATGGCTTTGACTTCACTGATCAGATCAACCAGATACGGCATGTCTTTGGCACTGGGGTGCTTCCATGCTGCCCCCATACAAAAGCGTGATGAGCCTTGAGCCTTGGCACGGCGAGCGGCCGCCAGCACTTTTTGGATTTCCAGTCGTTTTTCGGCGGTCAGTCCTGTTTTATCACGATAATGCCCCGACTGTGAGCAATAGCCACAATCTTCTGGGCAATTGCCAGTTTTGATGGATAATAAGGTGCTGATTTGCACTTCATTGGCATTAAAATGCTGGCGGTGTACTGTCTGTGCCTGCATGAGCAAATCCATCAATGGCAAGTCAAATAAGCGTGCGATTTGTTGCTTTGAAATGGTGGTTGTCATTTCGTCATCATACCTAATCAAATTGAGTAAACGATTGTACTTAAAATTGACAAAAATAGCAAATAAATAGCCGATTATCGCCAAAATTTTTGGCAAAATCTGCCATCAGTGGCGGTTTGTTGCCAATGATTTATGGTTATTTACCCAATTTTTGTTTAATATTATTAAACAATTCTTTGGTCGTCTCAAGATAAGGTTTGGCAGCTTGAATCAGTGGCTTGGCTTGATCAAGATACGCTTGGTATTCGTCAGGCACGCTGGCAGCCTGCTTGCCGATGCCAGCAAACCACAGCACCAATTTATAATCGCCTGTGATGGTTACATCGCCGTCTTGGATAGCGGTCATAAAGGCGGCAACATCGCCTTTGGTCAAAAGACGCACGCCAGTCATCGCATCTTTAAAATCAATGGTCAAATCGGCGTTGGTCGCCACGCCCATCGCTTGCCCAAAATGCGAATTTTCAAAGCGAAAATAGCGGCTCACATCAGGAGCCAAAAACTGGATACAGACATTGCGGTCTTTGATAAGATTGTTAAAAGTCTCGTTATTGCGTGATTTGGCAAGGTTTTGTAGGCGTAAACCCACGGCAGCCAGTAGGGCGTCCAGTGGGTTGGTTTTGACATTGATGATGGGTAAGGTAAACATGGCTTTTTCTCTAAATTCTCTAAAATTTGGTCAATTTTTAAAATTATCTAACAAATTATCCAATCAATCGTCTAACAACTTGCCCAGCTTATTATCTGGCAAACCGTCTGATGATTTATCCGACAAATCGCTCGCTAACAATCATTGTGGTAAATCAGCGAGCGTCCAAGCGATGCCCCAGTGCGTAGATGATGCCTTCTAGCCCTGTGATATTTACCGCAGCATCGGCTTTGGCTTGAACGATGGGCTTGGCACGATAAGCGATACCTAAGTCGCTGATTGACATCATCGGCAAATCGTTTGCACCATCACCAATGCAGATCACTTGCTGCATTGGCAAGCCCAGACGATGGGCGATTTTTTGGGAGATGGCGGCTTTTTGGTTGCCATCTAAGATATTGTCGTCCACCATACCTGCCAAGGTTTTGCCATCGTGCAGCAGTGGATTGGCATAATATTCGTCCATGCCCAGCGTTTCGGCGACATATTTGGCAAATGGTTCAAAGCCGCCTGAGACCAGCACCGTATGATAACCGATGGCTTTGAGTGCCGAAATGGTCGCTGCTGCCCCCGGCTGCACATGGATATGCTTGGCGATAATCTCATCAACGATGGACAGCGGTGCATCAGCAAGCAATGCCACACGGCGTGCAAAACTGGTGGCAAAATCAATCTCGCCACGCATCGCCTGCTCGGTGATTTGGGCGACTTGTTTTTCAACGCCGCAAAACTTGGCAAGCTCAACAATCACTTCTTCTTGAATCAGCGTCGAATCCATATCAAAGCAAGCCAAGCGGTGGCGTGTCAGCATCTTATCTGCCGATAAAATATGCACATCAGCACAGACAGCCGCCGACAGATGGCGAGTGATTTGCTCATCGATAATGTGGGCAGCGGCGGTTTTACTGATTTGACCCATGTCGGTTTTTGGGGTCAAGAGATAGCGGTGAATTGCCACATGCTCCAGCGGTTCATGCGTGTCAATCAGATGGGCGTTGGCTTTGGCGACTTCATCGTCTTGGACGATGGCAAGCTGCCAATTGGCTTGCGTGTCCACCCATTGCTGCATTAGGGCATCAATATCGGCAGTTTGTTGTGCTTTGGTGATGACAATGATGGCAAACAGTGGCAATTTTGACAATTTGGCAGCGATGTCATTGGCGGTAAAATCACGACCGACAATCTCGCTGGGCAGCGTGTGAGCCACGGTGTTGAGTGCGTTTTGCCATGCTTGGCTGTTTTTTGGGAGTGCGTAGGTGTAAGACATAAAGACCCTTACCATCGTGATTGTGAATGATTAACATATTAGCAGGTAATGGGCGATTTTAAAAGACCAAAGCCAAGATTAAAGCCAATATTATTGCCGATGGTGGCGATAATGGGTGGTAGATTGCTATAATTTTATTAATTATATGTTAAATAAATATTAATAAAAAAGGTGTCAATTGCCAAAAATCGCATCGGCCGTGTGGTTTTGGTGCTTTTAAAATGCTATCTAAACGCCATTTAACCGTTATTTTAAAACAATCAACGCAAATTGGGCGGTTTGGCGTGATAAAATCTGCCAATTTGGTGGTATAATAGCAAAATTTAACTTTTTTGATTATTTGGCAATCATCATGACATACTTAGCACCCAGACAGGGTATTTTTGCGGCAATTGTTTTGGTAAGTTTGATTTTGCATGTGCTGTTTTTTGTAATCGGTGCTGAGCGTAACATCACCGCCCAAAATCAAGCGGTGGTCGATCGCAGCGTTGCAGCACTGTCCCAAGAGCTTGTCGCACCACTGGCCGCCTATGACCGTGTGAGCATGAGCGTGATTGCCGAGCCGTATGCCGATGAGCAAATGATTGGCTATGTGGGCATCTATGACAGCCAAGGCGGCGTGTTAGTACCGCTGGGTGAGACTGGCGATGGCTATCAAGCCGAGCAAGCCATCACTTCAGGTGATCAGGCTCTGGGCAAGGTGGTAGTGCAAGCCAAGCCTGTGAGCCGAGCGGGGATTTTGTCAGGCAATTGGGTGTTTTTGCTTAGTGTGATTGGGCTGCATATTATCCTGTGGCTGGTGTATGGCTATGTGGCACGCCCAACCGATGAACTCAAAGCACAAATCGCCAGCCAAGTCCGCAAAAATTTGCTCAATAAAGGCATCTTAACCGAGCATACCACTTTGGCACAGACGCTTTCTGCACAGACGCACAGCGAGCAGATGGCTGATGAGACGGTGGCAGATGACAGCGATGAGATTGATGAGTCGGTATTGCCGCCAAGCGACACCCAGTCGCTCAATGCCGCCTACACCGTGCAGCTGGGGTTTAAAGATCCGCATCGTCTATTGACCACCGTGGGGCATGATGTCAAAGAATCTTATTTTGCCTTGTGTGATCAGCTGTTTGACCGTGCTGCCAAGGCGGTGCTTGAGCTGCCGATTTTTACAGGCATAGCCTTGACCAACAAAAAAACCTTTGATGAATCTGGCGTGGCGGTAACTTTATATGCCACCGAAACTGGTGCCAAAACCGCCGCCGCCGCTGCTTTATTATCTAAGCTACTGGTGATGGTCAATCAAGTGGTTTGCGACAAGCACCGCCAAATGCACCTGTTTGCTCTGCCTGTCAAAGCGGTGTGCAGTGATGCCGATTTGGCTCAGGCTGCTAAGTCAATCTTAGATGCTCGTAGAGAAAATGAGCTGGTGATTTTTGGTGAGACAGGCCGCCAAGAAGTCGCCACTTATATGACGCTGTCGCCACTTGGCAATCCAAGCACGGTACATGAGCGTGATGGGCGTGAGATTGTCGGTGTAACAACCATGACCGCCGATCGGCTCAAATTGGCACGAGATAAAGTGCTGCTTGATGAAGATAATACTTGACAAAAAAACAAATCCGTTTTATAAGGCTAACTATTCATCGGTGGCAAAAGCTGCCGCAGCAAAAAATAGGAAAGCCACAGGTGCTTTGCCACTTGTGATAGATTGGGAGTCATTATGAGCAATATTAATGATGATTTTGATGATGATAACTTTGAAGAAGATGCTGATGCCAAGCTTGCGGACGAAGGCAAGGCAAAACCGCTTGAAAAACGCCTAAAAATCGACGCACTGCTTGAAGAGCAACGCCTAAACAAGCTCAAGCGTGCCTTAGAAGACGAAGACGATTTTGCCGAGTTTGATGATTTTGACGACTTGGACGATTTGGACGACTCAGATGATTTTGATGATGATTTTTAATCATCGCAATTGCTAAATTGCTAAATTGTCAAATGAGCCGCCAAGCCGTCATTTACCCATCGATGCTAAGTTTGGCATCGACCATTTTAAATCGAGTATATTATGAATAAACAAGAATTGTTTGCCTACCTAGAATCACCAGCCAACGAAATGGGGCTAGATCCCATCGCTGCCCATGGATTTTTGACGGCGACGGTGGTGGGCAAACCTTTGCCAAATTGGTTGTCGGCGTTTTTTGAAGGGGCGGACGATGGCGTGCCAAGCGAAGTCAAAGCTGCCCTAAAAGCATGGCAACAAGAGCTGCTTGACACGCTAAAGGCCGAGCAGCCGATTGAGCTGCCTTTTGATGCCAGCGAAGAAGCCGAAGACTTTAGCGAAGATGGCGATTTGGCGGCATGGGCGATTGGCTTTGTTGATGCGATGTATTCGGACGAAAATGTCGATTGGTTTGATGACGAAAGCACCGAAGAAGATGTGGCGATGCTGACCTTGCCGATGGTGATGCTGTCAGGCATTGACGAAGAGATGGACGAGATGCGTGATGACGAGACTTTGGCACAGATGGCAAACGCCCTTGAAGACAACATCACAGAGCTGTTTTTGTTATTCCATACCGATGAGTAATCATTGATATTATTTGGTTAATATTATTTAGATAAGATAAATAAAAGCAGGGTGCTGATGTGACCTGCTTTTGTTGTTTTTGGCAAGTTTAATACCCAAATTTTAAAAATCAATCAGATTAAGGAAAATTATCATGCAATTATCAAATTTGGAACATTTGCCCGGCTATATCATCACCGAGCGGTTAGATGTGGTTTATGGCAGCACGGTGCGTAGCAAGCATGTCGGCAAGGATTTGTTAGCAGGGCTAAAAAATATCGTGGGTGGCGAGCTGACGGCTTATACCGAGCTTTTAGAAGAAGCACGCCAAGAAGCGATGGAACGCATGATTGCCAAAGCTCATGCCTTGGGTGCTGATGCCATTGTCGGCATTCGTTTTTCGACATCAAACATCACCGCAGGAGCGTCTGAATTGTTCGTCTATGGCACGGCGGTCAAGGTGCAGCAAAAATTCAATCCTTTTGCCCAAGATGGCATAAATCATGCAGAATAATTAACAAATGAGATTGTCAATATGCAAGTGTTGGAGTATCTGCATCAGCAGTTGTTTCAGGTGCTGATTTCTGTATTATTATTTGTCATTGGCTGGTATTTTGGTACACGAGCTGAACGGCGACATTTGGCAAGTTTGCAGGTTGATGAACAACAATATCAGCACATTCGAGCATCAACTGAGCGATTTTTTGAGCCAAAAGGCGTGTGCGAAACAGTGTTTGTGACAGGCAGCGTGGTGCTTGCACAGGATAGGTTTAAGCTGGTGATTGCGGCGATTTTTAGTCTGTTTGGCAAAAACCTAACCATTTATGAGACGCTTTTGGATCGAGCTCGCCGTGAAGCGGTGGTGCGTGCCAAACGGCAAGCGGCACAGGCAGGCTGCCACGCACTGTATGGCTTACGGTTTGAGATGAGTGATGTCGGCGATGGCGTGGAAGTGCTGGCGTATGCCGTGGCGATAAAATCAATGCCAAATCAGCGTTGAAAATTTGACAGCTTTAATGGCATTTCATGGCTTTTATCGGATTTAAATTTAATTTTTCCAAATAATTATCAGCGGATTATTGCTCAATCATGGCGGATAATAACTCAGGTTTTAAGATGGTGTACTCTGCCAGATTGATGCTGATGATTTGCTGTTTGACCATCATGCCAAAAGTGCGGCTTAGTGTCTCAGGACGAATGCCGAGCAGCCCTGCCAGATTTTTTTGACTCATGTTGGCGGTTACTATGCCTTTATCATTAGCATAAGCCAGCAGATAATACGCCACTTTTGCCTGTGCTGTTTTTAGACTCAACAAATCATTTAACAAAAACTGCGTGGCAAGCTGCTGCTGCATCTGCGTGCCATACCAATCAAACAACACGCCAAGCGGTGCTGACTCAAAGATTTTGGCAAGCTCTGTGATGGGTAAGAGTGCCAAATAAGCACTTTGGGCGGCCTTGGCGGTCAGCTGATGGCAGTTGTCTTGGGCGGCCAGTGTGTACCGACTGTAAGCCAGTGTTGGCGGATTGCTGGTTTGGTTGCCTGTGGCAGACGCAGCGGATTGCCCTTTGGGTAGATTTTCATTAATCATTTGCACAGACTTAATCCCATGCTGATGACTGTCAAAACTTGTCATTAGGCTTTCTTGGCCGTTGGGCTGTTGGCGATAGCAATTAATCACCCCATCAAGCAAAAAATACAAATACCGCACTTTGGAATATTGTAGATAAATTAAACTATTTTTTGGATAATGATGAATGCTGACTGCCGACAGCAAGGATTTTTTGTGACTGGCTGCTGCAAAAATGGGGTGCTGACTTAACAGTTTAAGATAGGCAGCTTTTTGGTCATCGTAGAGTTTTTTCATGGTTTATCATTATTAAAGATGAAAGTCAAAATAAAGTCAAATCGATGCAGCATTGTAAAAAATCACGCCGTCCATTGGCAGTGTGCTTAGGTGGCAAGTGGCGATGGCTGTTTACTACTTTTGGCTAGTGCAGGCGTAATTTTGTCAAGCATATCCGATTGATTGACAGGCTGGCTGATGCTGAATTTGATGAAAAAATCGCACAAACGCCATCGACAAGGCATGGCTTATCCTAAGTCTGATAAAAGTTATCATCAATCACAATCCCAACAGGGTTTAGGTGATATTTTTTTATTTTAATTAAATAAAAATTTAAATCATAAAACAATCCACTACACCCAAAGAAGTATCTGTTTGTAGCCATTTAGGCAATGGCTAAGCGGCGATTTGCTTTTTATAATGCAATCACGCTTGGCGATTGCCAATGCAATCCCTTTTATAACAACGAGGAAAGCAAAATGAGCCACTTACTCGACCAATTTCGTTTTTTTAAGAAAAAAACTGGCGAATATGCCAATGGACACGGTGAAGTCAGAAATGAAAGCCGTGATTGGGAGAATTTTTATCGCAATCGCTGGCAATATGACAAAATTGTCCGCTCAACTCACGGCGTAAACTGCACTGGCTCATGCTCGTGGAAAATTTATGTCAAAAACGGCTTGGTAACTTGGGAAACTCAACAAACCGACTATCCACGCACACGCCCAGACTTGCCAAACCACGAACCACGGGGCTGTCCACGGGGTGCATCTTATAGCTGGTATATGTATTCTGCCAACCGCCTAAAATACCCCAAAGTGCGTAAGCCGCTGCTAAAATTGTGGCGTGAAGCAAGGGCGAAATATTCAGACCCTGTCGAAGCGTGGGGCAGCATCGTCAGCGATCCTGCCAAGACTGTGCAATACAAGTCCAAGCGTGGCTTGGGCGGTTTTGTGCGTTCTAGCTGGAATGAAGTGCTAGAAATCATCGCCGCCAGCAATGTCTATACCGCCAAAACCTTTGGCCCTGACCGCATCATGGGTTTTTCGCCAATTCCTGCCATGAGTATGGTCAGCTATGCCGCTGGTAGCCGTTATTTGTCGCTGATTGGTGGGGTGTGCCTGTCGTTTTATGATTGGTATTGCGATTTGCCGCCAGCATCACCGATGATTTGGGGTGAACAAACCGATGTGCCTGAAGCTGCTGATTGGTATAACTCAAACTACATTTTGGCTTGGGGTTCAAACATCCCCCAAACTCGTACGCCAGACGCTCACTTTTTTACCGAAGTGCGTTATAAAGGCACAAAAACCGTCGCCATCACGCCTGACTATGCCGAGATTGCCAAGCTGTGCGATTTGTGGCTAAATCCAAAACAAGGTACTGATGCTGCTTTGGCTCAGGCATTTTGTCATGTGATTATCAAGGAATTTTATCTTAAGCAGCCAAGCGATTATTTCTTGGATTATGCACGCCGCTATACCGATTTGCCGATGCTGGTGATGATCGAAGGCGAAGGCAAATCAGCACGAGCTGGGCGTTTCTTGCGTGCGTCTGATTTGGTGGACAATTTGGGTCAAGAAAACAACCCAGAATGGAAAACCATCGCCTGCGACCAAAACGGCGAGCTGGTTTCGCCCATTGGCTCAATCGGCTATCGCTGGGGTGAGTCTGGCCGCTGGAATCTAGAAAACAAAGAAGGCAAAAATAATCAAGAAGTTAGCTTGCAACTGTCCCAAAAAGACTCTGGCGAGACGGTGGAAGTTGGCTTGGATTATTTTGGCGGTGGCGAACACCCATACTTTACTTCGGTTGCTGGCGATGACATTCAGTACAAAACGCTGCCTTGCCGCAGTTTGACCTTGGCAGATGGCACAACCGCCAAAGTGGTGACGGTGTTTGATTTGATGCTTGCCAACCTTGGTGTGGATAATGGCATTGGCGGCAATCATGTTACCGATGATTATAATGACGAAACGGTGGCAGGCACACCAGCTTGGCAAGAAAAAATCACTGGCGTTAGCCGTGAAAAAGTGATCCAAATCGCTCGTGAATTTGCCGAAAACGCCCACAAAACTCACGGCAAATCGATGATTATCATCGGCGCTGGTATGAACCACTGGTATCACATGGACATGAACTACCGTGGCGTGATTAATATGCTGATTTTGTGTGGTTGTATCGGTCAATCAGGCGGCGGCTGGGCTCACTATGTCGGTCAAGAAAAACTCAGACCGCAGACAGGTTGGGCGCCTTTGGCATTTGCCCTAGATTGGCACAGACCGCCACGCCATATGAACGGCACGAGTTTCTTTTATAATCACTCAAGCCAATGGCGACACGAAAAAGTATCAGCACATGAGCTGCTGTCGCCACACGCTGATAAGTCGCAATTCCCTGAGCATATGCTTGACTACAATATCCGTGCCGAGCGTGCTGGCTGGCTGCCATCTGCACCACAGCTGAACCAAAACCCACTGGTGCTGGGTCGTGCCGCCAAAGCGTCTGGCGATGCCGAAAAGTATGTGGTCAATGGGCTTGAAAATGGCTCAATCCGCTTTGCTGCCGAGTCGCCTGACAATCCAGCCAACTTCCCAAGAAACTTGTTCATTTGGCGTTCAAACTTGCTTGGTTCATCAGGCAAAGGCCATGAATATATGCTGCATTATCTGCTTGGTACTAAGCATGGTATTTTGGGCAATGAGACGGTGCATGATGGCCTTCGTCCCAATGAAGTGGATTGGGTTGATGATGCACCGACAGGCAAGTTAGACCTTGTAACGACTTTAGATTTTCGTATGTCAAGCACTTGCTTGTATTCAGACATCGTTTTGCCGACCGCCACTTGGTACGAAAAAGACGACATGAATACTTCGGACATGCACCCATTTATCCACCCATTGACCGCAGCGACCGACCCTGCTTGGGAATCAAAAACCGACTGGGAGATTTATAAAGGCATCGCCAAAAAATTCTCAGAATTGAGCCACGGACATTTGGGGATTGAGACGGACATTGTTACTTTACCAATGCAGCACGACAGCCCAGCCGAGCTTGCTCAGCCATTTGGCGGCAGCGACTGGAAAACTGCAGGCGAGCGTCCGATACCGGGGATTAACTGCCCGCACATCAAAGTGGTTGAGCGTGATTATCCGTCCACTTATGCCAAATACACATCGCTTGGTACGCTGCTGGATAAGCTGGGCAATGGCTCAAAAGGCATCAATTGGGATACAAATGATGAAGTGGCACAGCTGGCAGAGCTTAACTATACCGTCACCGAAGACGGTGTGGCTCACGGCCGACCGCGCATCAACACTGCCATCGATGCTGCCGAGACCATCTTAATGTTAGCTCCAGAGACTAACGGTCATGTGGCAGTCAAGGCATGGGCGGACTTGTCCAAAAACACAGGGCGAGATCATACACACCTTGCCAAATCCAGCGAGCATGAAAAAATCCGTTTCCGTGACATCGTCGCTCAGCCACGCAAAATCATCTCAAGTCCGACTTGGTCAGGCCTTGAGTCCGAAAAAGTCAGCTATAACGCAGGCTATACCAATGTGCATGAGCTGATTCCATGGCGTACCATCACTGGCCGTCAGCAGTTTTATCAAGATCACCCATGGATGCAGGCATTTGGTGAGCAGATGCAGCAGTATCGTCCGCCGATTGATACACGAGCCACCCAGACGCTCAAACGCTATCAGTCTAATGGAAATACAGAAATTGTGTTGAATTTCTTAACACCACACCAAAAGTGGGGGATTCATTCAACCTATTCAGAAAACTTGCTGATGCTGACCTTGAGCCGTGGTGGTCCGATTATCTGGATAAGTGAAATCGATGCCAAAAAAGCCGGCATTGTGGATAATGACTGGATTGAAGTGTTTAACCATAACGGTGCAATCACCGCTCGTGCGGTCGTCTCGCAACGTGTCAAAGAAGGCATGACGATGATGTACCATGCCCAAGAAAAACTGGTCAATATCCCGGGTTCTGAAAACACCGGCAACCGTGGCGGTATCCATAACTCAGTAACTCGCACAATCCTAAAACCGACACACATGATCGGTGGCTATGCCCAACAAAGCTATGGCTTTAACTACTATGGCACAGTCGGCTGTAACCGTGATGAGTTCGTAATCGTGCGTAAGATGGCAAATATCGACTGGCTGGAAGGCAAGCCTGATGACAGTTTGCCAAGACCACTACCTACTACTTTAGATTGATGGATACACCCTTTGGCAGAATAAATCCGTTCTGCCAAAGGGAGCATAATACACTCAACATACGCTTAAATGACAAATTTTACCAATTTACCAAGCTGTCGCTAGGTCAAGGAAATTAAGATGAAAATTCGTTCACAAGTGGGCATGGTGCTAAACCTTGATAAATGTATTGGTTGCCACACTTGCTCTGTTACCTGCAAAAATGTCTGGACCAGCCGTGAAGGTATGGAATACGCATGGTTTAACAATGTCGAATCCAAGCCGGGCATCGGTTTTCCTAAAGAGTGGGAAAATCAAGAAAAATGGAAAGGGGGCTGGATTCGTAATGCCAATGGCTCTATCAATCCAAAAATCGGCGGTAAATTCCGAGTGCTTGCCAATATCTTTGCCAACCCTGATTTGCCAACGCTTGACGATTATTATGAGCCGTTTGATTTTGATTATCAGCACCTGCACACCGCTCCAATCGGTGAGCATCAGCCGATTGCCCGCCCACGCTCGCTGATTACTGGCAAGCGTATGCAAAAAATCGAATGGGGTCCAAACTGGGAAGAAATCCTAGGCTCTGAATTTGAAAAACGCCGCATTGATAAGAACTTTGACAATATCCAAGCCGATATTTATGGGCAATACGAAAACACCTTTATGATGTATCTGCCACGCCTGTGCGAGCATTGCCTAAACCCAACTTGTGTGGCATCGTGTCCATCGGGGGCGATTTATAAGCGTGAAGAAGATGGCATTGTCTTGATTGACCAAGAAAAATGCCGTGGCTGGCGTATGTGTATTTCAGGCTGCCCTTATAAGAAAATTTATTATAACTGGAAATCTGGCAAGTCTGAAAAATGTATTTTCTGCTATCCACGCATCGAATCAGGTCAGCCGACTATCTGTTCTGAGACTTGCGTGGGGCGGATTCGCTACCTTGGCGTGCTGCTGTATGATGCCGACAAAATCCAAGAAGCGGCAAGCGTGGCCAACGAAAAAGACCTATACCAAGCCCAGTTGGATATTTTCTTAGACCCTAATGATCCAAAAGTCATCGAACAGGCTTTAAAAGATGGCGTGCCGATGAGTGTTATCGAAGCTGCCCAAAAGTCGCCAGTTTATAAACTTGCGGTGGATTGGAAATTGGCTCTACCGCTACACCCAGAATATCGCACCTTACCGATGGTGTGGTATGTGCCGCCGCTATCACCGATCCAAAACGCCGCCGAAGCAGGGCAAGTAGGTATGGACGGACTGATTCCTGATGTGGACAGCTTGCGTATTCCGCTACAATACCTTGCCAATATGCTCACCGCTGGCGACGAAGAGCCGGTGCGTCTGGCACTAAAACGCTTGCTTGCCATGCGTTCGTACAAGCGTCTGGAGCTGGTCGAAAAACAAGATGCTCAATCGGTGCTTGACGCAGTGGGTCTAACCAAGCAACAAGTGAATGAGATGTATCGCTATCTTGCCATCGCCAATTATGAAGATCGTTTTGTGATTCCAACGGCACACCGTGAAGAAGCGATGAGTGATGTTTTTGCCGAGAAAAATGGCTGCGGCTTTAGCTTTGGTGAAGGTTGTAGTGGCAATAACGACACCAGCATGTTTGGTCAAAGAAAAACCAACCGCCGTGAGATGATTGACACTGTGCAGACATGGGAGTCTTAAGATGGACTTTAAATTATTAAAAGTCATCAGCTTGTTGCTTGACTATCCTGATGATGCGTTGTTTGACGGCGAGCATTTGCACGCTTGCCGTGAGATTGTGATGAAATCTGTGCTAATCAGCCCAGAAGTGCGTCAAGAAATCGCCGAGTTTATCGATGAGCTTGCCAGTCTTGGCAATATTGACGCACAGTCAAGATATGATGGCTTATTTGAGCGTGGTCGCAATCTGTCGCTGTGGCTGTTTGAGCATGTGCATGGCGAGAGCCGTGATCGTGGTCAGGCGATGGTGGATTTGATGGCACAATACGAAGCGGCAGGCTTTGAAATCGGTGTCAAAGAATTGCCCGATTATTTGCCGATGTATCTGGAGTTTTTGGCATATCAAGCCACCCAAACCGATGACGACATTGCCATTCGTCTAGAAATCGCTGATATTAAGCACATTTTGATACTGCTGGCGGCACGATTGGCGGACAAAAACAGCCGCTATGTTTGCTTGTTTAAGGCATTATTACAAATCGCAGGTCAGCCACTTAGCGTGATTGATGATGAGCTTTCAAAAATGGGCAAAGTGATTGACGACACCACGCCAGCGGCGATTGATGCCGAATGGGAAGAAGAAGTGGTCAATTTTATGGCAAATAACGATGAGCAATGCCCATCTAGCCAAACTGCCAAGCGTATCAGCGAGATGGCAGGTGCCAATGCCCAAAATATGCAAACCCAGCCTGTGCATTGGGTGGGTTTTAACCAAAACAACACAACCAATCCCACAAACGCAAAAGGAGTGAATGTATGAGTACGCAAAACTGGATTCATGTTTTCTTGTTTGGAATTTATCCATACATTGCTTTGGCGGTGTGCGTGTTGGGCTGCTGGGCAAGATTTGATTTGTCGCAATATACATGGCGTGCCGGCTCAAGCCAAATGCTGTCGGATAATTATATGCGTGTCGCCAGCAACTTATTCCATGTGGGGATTTTGGTGGTGCTGCTTGGACATTTTTTTGGTATGCTGACGCCGCATTTTGTTTATGAGCATTTCATCACTGTCGCCCAAAAGCAGTTTGTGGCGGTGATTGTCGGTGGTATCGCAGGCGTGATGTGCTTTATTGGCTTGACTATGCTGATTTGGCGTCGCTTTACCAATCCACGCATCAGCCACACATCGACCACCAGTGATAAGCTGCTATTGATTTTGTTATTAGCACAATTGGTGATGGGGCTTGGGACAATTTGTCTGTATCCAAAACACAGCGATGGCGAGCTGATGCTAAGTTTGGCAGGTTGGGCTCAAAACTTGGCAATCCTTCGCCCAGTGCAGGCGGCAACTTTGATTGAGCATGCTGATTTGGTGTATAAGATGCACATGCTTTTGGGAACGACGCTGATTTTGCTGGTGCCATTTACTCGCTTGATTCATATTATTTCAGCACCGATTTGGTATCTGGGTCGCAATTATCAAATCGTGCGTCAGAAAAAATCACGATAAGCGATAATTTAACAACAATCGTAACAGCAATCACGACAATAATAATTTAAACCTAACCGCAATAATAACAACAATAAAATAAGCCCCGCCTTGCCACAAAGATTTATCCTTGTCTTTGTGGCTTTTTTTTGTGTTGAGCGTTGAGCGGATTTGTAAAATTTGCCATATTTTGACATTCTCCCAAAGAAGTATGGCAAACGCTGCCACGATTTTGGATAATGGGCATTATTTATCTTAAGGGGAGATTTATGAGCGTTGGCACTTATATTCCAGACACGCCAGCAGGTTTGGTTGAAGATGATGACGGCATTCGCATTATGCCGACTTCCGATGATTTGACCAAGCCATCATCAGATGCTGAGTTTATCAAAAAAGCCTTGGCAGAAGAGATGTCCAATCACAGCAATCTTATCGCATCAAGCCGCCAGACGCTACCAAAAATCAGCATTAATGGCGTCGCCCTAGACCCCAAAGCGGTGGCTGCCGAAGCTCAATATCACCCTGCCGATAGCCAAGAAGAAGCTCTGTTTTTGGCGGCTCAGGCGTTGGTGCTGCGTGAGTTATTACGCCAAGCGGTGGTGCAGCACTTGGGTGAGACGGCATGGCAAGCTGACGAAGAGACGGCCATCGCCACGCTGATTGAGCAACAAGTGGTTGCCAACGCCCCTGACAAAGCCAGCTGTTTGCAGTATTATAATGCCAACAAAAGCCAGTTTGTCAGTACGCCGATTATGAAAGTACGCCATATTTTGCTGGCATCACCGCCCCAAGAAGGCGAAGAGCGAATTGAGCTTAAAAAACAAGCCTGCCAGCTGATTGAAAAGCTTAAAAATAGCCCAACTCGTAACAGTGATTTTATTGAGCTGGCACGCCAATATTCTGCTTGCCCTTCTAAAGATGATGGCGGTGAGCTGGGCATTTTACAAAAAGGCGGTACAGTGCCTGAGTTTGAGACGGCGGTATTTGCTTTGCCTGTCGGTGTGGGCGTCAATCCGATCGAGACACGCTACGGCATTCATGTGGTTGAAGTGCTACAAAAGCAAGATGGCAAATTGTTGGATTTTGATGAAGCGTATCCGATGATCGAAAATCAGCTAAAACAGCAATCTTTTCATCATGGATTGTGTGATTATTTGTTTAGATTAAGTAAACAAGCGGACATTGTCGGCATCGAATTGCAAATGAACGAACAAAATGTCTATCGTGGCGAATGATAACGCCAAATTGATAAAAGCATAGGAAAAAGCAGATGATTTGTGTAGATGAATTAAAAAAAGCCATCGCCGATAGAGTGGCTACTTATTTAGCTGATGATAATCCTTTGGCATCTCGATCGGTGATGGATATTGCGATTAATGATGCACTCAATCATGTGCTGGCGATTGACATCGATGCTGCTTTTGATATGCCACGCCAAGACTTGTCAGCGATGGACGGATTTGCGTTGGCAAAAAATGGCCAACTGGACAGTGGCAGTACTTTTGACATCATCGGTGAGTCCTGTGCTGGCAAGCCGTTTGTCGGTGAGCTTTTACCCAATCAGGCGGTGCGGATTTTTACCGGTGCAGTCGTGCCAAGCGGCTGTGATACGGTCGTGATGCAAGAAAATACCAATTTTGATGACATTAAGGCGACGCTTGACAAATCGCAGCCGTATGCCATCACACTTAGCCAAGCTGCCAAACTGGGAGCAAATATCCGCCGCCAAGGTGAAGAGATTGCCCAGCATGACCGCCTGCTGACGGTGGGCAAACGCCTAAATCCCAGCGATATTAGCCTGCTTGCCAGCATGGGGCATAAGACAGTGCAGGTGTTTACGCCACTGACAGTGGGGCTGATTGCCACAGGTGATGAGCTGGTTGCTGTTGGTTGCCCGCTGACCAATTTGGCTCAGATTTATAACTCAAACACACCGACACTAAAAGCACTGCTTGACAAATTACCTGTCATTATCAAAGACTACGGCATCACCAAGGACACCTTAGCAGATACCGAACACACCGTCAAAACAGCCATCACCGAATGCGATGTGATTATCTCCAGTGCAGGCGTGTCGGTGGGCGATTATGACTTTTTGACGCAAGTGGTTGAAAATCTTGGCAAAATTAATCATTATAAGGTCGCTATGAAGCCGGGTAAGCCCTTTGTTTTTGGTGAATTTACCGACAATATCGGCAATGCCGATAACAAACGCACGGTGCTGTATTTTGGACTGCCGGGCAATCCGCTATCTACTGTGGTTGGCTGCATCAATTTTGTTCGTCCAGCCTTATGGCAGGCGTTGGGAGCGATGGACGCACCAAAAACTTTGCGACTTTTGGCAAAAACCACCACTGCCATCAAAAAAAATCCCAGCAGACGAGAGTATCAGCGGGGCTATTTTGAGCAAAGCGAGCAAGGGCTTGTCGTTACGCCAGCGGTTGCTCAAGATTCGCACCGCATCAAGCAGCTGTCGCAAGCCAACTGCCTAATCGTGCTGGACGAGAGCAATGCAGGGGTCAAGCAAGGCGAGCAAGTCGCCATTGAGCTGTTTGATTGGGTGTTGTGAGTGTCAAACTTGTATTGATGAAATATTGTGCATTGATAAAACAAAAGGGCGTGGTGTTATCACGCTCTTTTTGTTGCTAAATTTTGACAAATTTTCACCGCTTTTTGGCAAGTTTTTAATCAATTATGGCGATGGCAGATAATAAATCGTATCGGTCAGCTGCTCAATTTCTGCCTTGTCGTGGCTGACATAAAGCATGGGAATGTTGGTATTTTTAATCACTGCTTGAAAAAACGGTAAAATTTCCGCCTTGTGCGTACTGTCAAGGGCGGACAATGGCTCGTCAAGCAGCAGCAAATTTGGCGAATAAAGCAAAGCACGCCCCAAAGCGACACGCTGTTTTTCGCCGCCAGACAGTTTGATGGGTAGGCGATGGGTAAGGTGATTGAGTTTTAATAAATTGATAATCTCATCAGGTTGAAAATGCCGAGAGTCCAAAGAGATATTGTGATAGCCGTAGAGCAGATTGTCCAGCACGCTTTTGTGGGGAAAGAGCTGGGCATCTTGAAACACCAGACCGACACGCCGCTTTTGGATACTAAGATTGGTGTGAGTTTTGGTGTCAAACCAAGTTTGCTGATTGATGCAGATTTTGCCAGTTTTTGGTGTGTGAATGCCGGCAATGGCGTGCAAAATACTGCTCTTACCCGAGCCTGACACGCCAAACAATCCGACAACTTGAGCATCTGAATGCAGATTGACATCAAGGCAAAATTTGCCCAGTGCTAGGTGAAATTGGCAATCAAAGACCATCGTTTATCAGCCTGTGTTTTTGGGTGCGGTTGTACCACTGAGCGATCCACATCGCCACAAATGCCACGGCGATACTAATCATCATCAGCCGCAAAATTTTATCATCGCTATTGGGCTGCTGCAACAGGCTATAAATCGCCAAAGGCAGCGTGCGTGTTTGTCCTGCGATATTGCCCACAAAGGTGATGGTCGCCCCAAATTCGCCAAGACTGCGACAAAAAGCCAGCATTGCACCGATTAAAATGCCTGTTTTTGCCAAAGGCAGGGTGATGCCAAAAAATACCTTGATACGACTTGAACCCAAAGTCATGGCAGCAATCTCAAGCCGTCTATCAACCAGTTCAATAGCAAGACGCACCGACTGCACCATCAAAGGAAAGCCCATCACGCTGCTTGCTAAGACCGCCCCTTTCCAATCAAACGCCAGCTCAATGCCCAAAGCGGACAAATACCGCCCAAAAATGCCTTGATTGCCAAAACCGAGTAAGAGTAGGTAGCCGGGGATAACAGGCGGCAGCACCAATGGCAAAAACACCAAAGTTTCCACCAAAGATTTACCAAAAAACTGACAACGAGCCAGCCAATAACCCACCAAAATCGCAGGTATGATGGTGATGATTAGGCTAAAAAGGGCGATTTTACAGGACAAATAAATCACCTGCCATTCATCATAGCTAAGCCCTGTCATGGCAGCACTTCAAAGCCATATTTTTGGTAAATGCGTTGGGCATCATCGCTTTGTAAAAACTCATAATACTGATGCACGCTGGCGGTATCGCTGTTTGCTTGCTGAACAATCGCCAAAGGATAAACGATGGGCTGATGGCTGTCTTTGTCAAAGGTAGCGACGATTTTGACATTATCCGCCACTGCCGCATCGGTGCGATACACCACGCCCAGTTGGCACTCACCACGATTGACAAAGTTTAGGGCGGAGCGGACATTTTCGGTTTGAACCAATTTGTCTGCCAGTTTATCCCACACACCCAGATAAGTCAGTGCTTGCTTGGCGTATTTGCCGGCAGGGACGCTGTCAGGATTGCCGATGCACAGTTTGCCATCAAATTGCTTGGGGTCAAAAAATCCATCTGTGCCAATGCCAATCGTTGCAGGATTGTCCTTGGGCGTGATAAGCACAAGGCGGTTGGCGAGCAGGTTTTTTTGGCCATCTGCCAACAGGTGCGACTGCTTTGCCAACGCATCTACCCAAGCGGTATCGGCGGACAAAAACACATCGGCAGGGGCGTGATTTTGGATTTGTTTGGCAAGTGTGCCTGATGAAGCGTACGATGTATTGACGGTGCTGGCGTATTTTTGTTGGTAAGTGGCGTTAATCTCGTCCAAGGCATTGCTAAGGCTGGCTGCAGCATAGACAGTGATGGTGGGCGTTTTGGGCGAGTTGTCCGAGTTGTCGCACGCTGTCAGCGTTGCCGATATTGCCACTGTTGCCAAAATCCATAAATTTGCCAAAATACGCTGTATGTTACCACTTTGCATGTTATCACCTTTGTGTTGTCGTCTGTGTTATCGTGTTATTGCTTTACCCATTATTGGACAGCCATAAACTGTCGCTACTGTCGGCATAAAATTCTTGCTTCCAGATGGGGATTTGTGCTTTGATGGCGTCAAGTAGCCAGCGGCAAGCATCAAACGCAGGATGGCGATGATGAGCCGTTACGCCAATCCACACCGCCATATCACCAATTGCCAAATCACCGATGCGATGCATGGCGATGGCGTGTTCGATGTCAAATTTATCACAGGCCTCACTGATGAGCTGCTTGCCTTGATTTAACGCCAACGCCTCGTAGCCATAATAAGTCAGTCGAGTGACAGGGCGAGCGTTGTTGTGATTACGCACCCAGCCCTCAAAAGTCGCTAACGCTCCGCAGCTGCCATCGAGCAGGGCGTTTTTTAGGCGTCTGTCATCAATCGGCGTGTCTAATAAAGCAAAGCCATCAGTGATTGCTGTGCGATAAGCGTCATCAGCGGTTAGGGTGATGGTTGATGAGCCTTGATGTAGTTTGTGGTTCATATCAGCCCCCAGCCACAGGCGGAATAAAAGCAAGCACATCGCCATCGTGGACGGCTGCTTGCCAGTGGGTCATTTGGTGATTGATGGCAACTGCCAATTTGTCTTGGCTCAAATCAAAACCATATTTGGCGGATAAATCGGCATAAATTGCACCCAAATCACCATTGGCGATGGTCAAAATTTCTTCGTCTTTGCCTGCTTGTTCGGCAAGACTGGCAAAATATAATACAGTAATTGTGATGGCTGTTGTTGCATTATTTGACATAATCAGACTTTCCCCCAGTTTTATTAAGCAGGCAAATATCACCGATGATAATGTCATGGCTCATCGCCTTGGTCATGTCATAAATCGTCAAACACGCCACCGACACGGCGGTTAGAGCTTCCATTTCTACGCCTGTTTTGTGGGTAACTTTGGCGGTGGCAGTGGCAATGATGGCATGCTTTTTGTCGTCATAATCAAAGCTTAATTTGACACCATCAAGCGGCAACTGATGGCACAGCGGAATCAAATCACTGGTGCGTTTTGCCCCCATGATGCCAGCGATGTGGGCGGTCTGGGTGATTGAGCCTTTTTTGGTCATGCCATCGGCTTGTTTGATGGCTTGATAAATTTCTGGCGGAAAAATCACCTTGCCGGTGGCAGTGGCAGTGCGTTGGGTGATGGCTTTGGTGGAGACATCAACCATAGAAATCTCGCCATTACTATCGACATGGGTCAGTGTGGCGGTTGGGGTGTGGGTTTGTTGGGTCATAAATTTTTCCAAAGCAAAATCAAATTCATCAGGCGTGTTAAAATTTGCCAACGCTTGCCAATCACCACTGATGGCGATGCTTTGGCAGTGGCACAATCGCAAAAACTGCATCACCGAGCGGTTGCCTGCTGTCAAAAAATCCAGCAAAATCGGCAAAATCCGTGCATGATATACGCCCAATAACGGATAGTCTTTTTCGCCAGTCAGGTGGCTGACTTGAGCAGTGGCGTGTCTAAGCATTTGGGCGATTTTATCAATGTTTAGCAAATGATCGCAACTGACAACCAGCAGATAGCCGTCTTTGATGGCGGATAAACCTGCGGCGATGGCGGACAATGGGCCTGCCCCTTTGCCGGTATTATCACAAGGCAGATAATCGTCAATCGCTATAATGGATTGATTTTTAGTGCATTTTTTATCAATAAACCGCTTGCCATTATCCGCCAAAAAAATCGGCAAATTCAGCGTTTGGGCGTGATTTAGATGAAATTCAAGCAAAGTTTTGCCATCAGGCAAGCTCAGCTGTGCCTTGGGCTGCCCCATGCGGCTGGACTCACCACCTGCCAAAATCAATACGCCAGATAAATTCATGCCACAATTCCAATCATTAAAATGCCAATCATGTGATGATTTGATTAACAAGTTATTATTTTATTTATTATTTTATTCAAATAACAAAAATAATTTTAATTTATTTTAAAAATATCATAAAAATGCCATCACATCAGCCGTGCGATGGATTTTCACGCATCAAATGTGGTACAAAGTTACACGGACGAGTGCGGTTATCCAGCTGATCTTTGATGATGCCTTGCCAGCCTGTGCGACACGCACCTGTTGAACCCGGCAGGCAAAAAATCACCGTGTTATTTGCCATGCCAGCGACGGCACGAGATTGTAGCGTGGACATGCCGATTTCATCTTTGGAGATGGCACGGAACATCTCACCAAAGCCTTGCACTTCTTTGTCAAACAGCACGCCCACCGCTTCTGGCATATTATCACGATGATAAAACCCTGTGCCACCTGTGGTGATGATGGCATGGACACGAGCATCAGCAATCCACGCACTGATGACGGCACGGATTTGGTAAATGTCATCGGTGGTCAGTTTGCGGTCAATCAGCGTATGCCCTGCGTCAGTTAGACTATCCGCCAAAAATTTGCCCGAGCTGTCTTCGTCTAGCGTGCGAGTATCGGACACGGTCAGCACGGCGATATTTAAGGGGATAAATGGCTTATCAGCTTTTGGGGTGTCTGGTTTATGGTTGGGATCGTTACACAGATTGCACATAAGTTATCCTATTGGGTGAATTTAGAAAGTTTAAACTGTTTTGAGTTGCATTTTTAAGCTGTATCGCTTAAGTTAAATTGTTTGATTCAAGCGTTTATTTAGCAAATGTATTTTTACTAAGGGCTTAAGATTTTATTGGAAATCTTTTGTTTCCAGCTGCTCTCTAGGCAGTCAATGGCAAGCCAGCGGTTGGCGATTTGGGCATCGATTTTGCCTTTTTGATTGACCAGCTGCCACAGTGTCTGCAAATTGGCAAATTCAAAAGGGCGAGCAATCAGATACACCGGCAAATTGGCTTGCATCATGCCAGTTTTGACCACTTGATAATACCAGCCAGCGATGCCTTGGCGACTGATAAATGATGAAATGCCGGCGTTATTTAGGCGATCGTTAATCTTATAACACGGTCGTCTGGGCTGTACCACACGCAGCTGTACGCAGTCATCACCATCGCCAAATTGATAGATATCGCCAATGCAGACGGTTTTTTCGTCCATCGGTTCGCCATCGGTGATGACGGTCAAATTCTCTCCCAGTGAGCCAATGTAAGCGTTTAAGCCAAAGGCTTGATTGATGGCATCATAAGTGGTGATGGGCATCTGATGCACCGCCTTTAGCGGCCCGCCGTGAAATTTATGCTCGGCTTGCTCATCATCTTCAAGCCCCAGCAGATTGACCTTCATGCTGCCGTCGATGGCGATTTTATGAATGGCACTCACGCCACGCACAAAAGGTTCAACCTTGCCTGTGCGTACAGCGGTCAGTGTGCCGATGAATTTGGGTAATGTGTCCATAAGATACTCTAAATTGACTAAAAATTGGCAAAAGACCGATAATAACAAGATTGTAGCATCGGATTATAGTACCAAATTATAACACTAGCCGCCAACCATGGACAGATTACGCATCATGCCGCTGTTGGCAGAGTGCAGATAATGATGCTCAGGCTTGATGGGCATCAGACGCTCTAGGGCAGCTATTAGCCCATCGACATCGCCAGTGCTAAGATAAGGGCGAATGTCATAATTTTTACTATCAAACAAACAAAGATGCACCTGACCTAAGCTGCTGACTCGCAAGCGGTTACAATTATCACAAAACTGCGGTGCATACGGCTCAATCAAGCCAATCTTGCCGACATAATCAGGGTGAGCGTATTCGATGGCAGGGCCACCGTCTGTTGCTCGCACGGTGGCAGTCCAGCCGTGTGCATTAAGGTAGTTTTTGATGTGGCGACTGCTGGCGTGTTCGGCAAAAAACAACTGGCTGTTGTCCGAAGTTTGCATAAACTCAATAAAGCGATAGGTAACAGGGCGATTTTTGACAAAATCCAGTGCCGCCATCAGATTGTCATAGGCGGTGTTCGCCATCAAAATACCATTGATTTTTAGGCAAATATCGGTGGATTCTAAGAGTTTATCAATATCGGTAAGCAGGGCAGGCAGGCCGTCATAGCCCGTGATTTTATGAAATTTATCCCGATCAAAGCTGTCAATGCTCAAGTTTAGCTTATCAAGTCCGGCATCGTGCCAAGCACGGATATGCTTGCTAAGTTTATAGCCGTTGGAAGTAACACAAGTGGTGTTGATGCCATCGGTGGCTTTGGCAAGCTTGATAATCTCGGTCAAATCACGGCGAATGGACGGCTCGCCGCCAGTCAGTCGCACTTTGGTTGTGCCAAGTGCAGCAAAGCCCGTGAGCAGCGTGCCAATCTCGTCCAAAGTCAGCTCATTATCTGGACGCTTGCCTTGATAGCCATTGGGTAGGCAATACTCACAGCGAAAATTACAAAAATCGGTGACAGACAGCCGCAAATAGGTCAATTTGCGATGAAAATTATCAACCAGTTCGCCTGTTGGGTGTTGGGACGCTAGGGTCAATTTATTGCCATAAAATACCGTGTCAAAACAATCCGCCGCTGGCATATCAGCTTGCGTCGGCTGGGAGAAGAAAGACTTTTTCATGACAATAACTTATGGGCGTTGCCTCGGTGATGGGTGTAGCACTACTATAACAAAAAAGCCTGCCCTTACCCTATAATTCCATTGATAAAATTTGCCAAATTCGCTACTACTTTGGGTGTATATCGCCCATTTTAAGCAATCAAAGCTGATATTGACCAACCGCCCAGACGGCGATTTCAACTCGAGTACGCAGACCAATTTTACCCAAAATGTGCTTAACATGCACTTTGACTGTCGATTCGGCAATGCCAAGTTTATTACCGATCATCTTGTTGCTCATGCCTTGGGCGATCATTTTTGCTACTTGGATTTCTCGCTCTGTCAGCTCATAGCTGTTGTCGGTTTGTACAGGCTTACGCATGGCTTGAGCCAAAATGGGGGCAAGACTTGGACTGATGACCAATTCACCGTGCAAAATCTTACGCACATCGATGATGATTTGCTCTGGCTCCATGTCTTTGAGCAGATAGCCATCAACGCCCAGTTGTAGGGCATCTTGAACATCTTTGCTGTTGTCCGACACGGTGAATAATAAAACTTTGGTATCGATGCCCAGCTCTCGGATTTTTTTGAGCGTCTCGATGCCGTTTAGCACAGGCATGGTGTGATCCAAAATCACCAAATCCACCGCCTGCTTGTCCAAAATCTCTAAGGCTTCCATACCGTGATTGGCTTCGGCGATGACTTGGACATCTTTTTCTAGGCTTAATAAATCAGACAAGCCACGGCGTAGCATGGGGTGATCATCGACCAGTAGCAGGTGGGCAGGGCTTGTGGCGGTAAAGATTTTAAGAACCATGATGGCGTCCTAGTTGTGAAATTGTTGATAAAATTTGGGCAAAAACCAAATGCTCACCACAGTGCCTTTGGGCGGGTTTTGGCTGTGGCTGTCAGTATCGCCAATGCTACGAATGTTAAACTTGCCGCCCAGACTGTGCGTCCGTTCTTGCATGATTTTTAGTCCATGATGGTGCTGCTCGTCAATGTGCTTGGGTAAGCCCACACCATCATCGCTGATGGTCAGATAAATCCGCTGCTCCACATCGGCATGCGTCTTTTGATACAGCTGGACGCTCACTTGCTGGGCGTGGGCATGACGCCAGATATTTGATAAGGCTTCACGCAAAATTTGCAGCAGATCAATTTGCTCATTGGCACTTAGGTTTTGGCTTAAGATGCGATTGTCCAGCGTGATTTGAAAGCCGCCTTTGGCAGAAAATTCATCACAAGCCTGCTCGATGGCATTATCAAAACTGCCTGACTCAATTTTTAGACGAAAAGTAACCAGCAGCTCTCTTAGCTGGGTATAAGCACTGTCCAGTCCTGTGCGTGCCTGCGATAGCACTTGCAGCAGATTTTGGTTGTGCTTGACAATCTGCGTGCGATCGGCGTGATCATCTTGGACAATGTCGGACAATTGGCGGGCGTGTGTGCCGAGCATTGACAGCTGAATTTTTAGATAAGATAAAGACTGTGCCAATGAATCATGCAACTCACGGGCGATGGTGTTTCTCTCTTCTAATAATATCAGCTGATGCTCTTGCTGTCGTTGTTTTTGGATAGTAAATACTAGACTTATCAGACTTGCCAATGCCTGTATCAATTCTTCGGTAATCGCCGAATTGTTATGATCGATGGCTTGTTGGTGTACCATCAGCTCGCCCCAGTAGCTGTTTTGGGCGTTGATTGGGTAGATTTTGGTTGATGGCATGGATTTGCTTTGACATTGTTCGCAGTTGCCTGTGGAGCAGATTTTGCTGGTGGAAGTGCGATTTTGCGGCTCATCTTTGGCGTTGGTCAGTGGGCTGTGAATGCTGACGCTGTCTTTGGACGAGATGATGATTTGGCTGCTGTCTTTATTGCCATTGGCTGGGTTTGGCAGCTCGTCCAATTTAAGATCGTTTAATTTGAGATAATCATGTAAGCACAAAGTAAAGCCAAAATTTGGATTAATCTTGGAAAAATTCTCCAATAAATGCTGCAGCTTGGATAAGGTAACAGGCTCTTGATTGAGCTGATTTGAAAAATCATACAAAAGTTTGAGCAGCTGATTGGCTTGGGTCAGATGCCAAGTTTTGTTCAGCACTTCTTGGTTGAGCTTGGCTTGGTGGGCGTTGATGGTCTGTGCCATGTCATTAAACGACTGACTCAGTGTGCAAAATTCATCATAGCCGATGATGGGTGCAGGCACATAGCGACCACGGCTAAAATGCTGTGTGCTGTCAATGAGCGAGCGAATCGGTCTTAGCACATTATGCCGCAGCTCATACATACCCAACAGCAGCGTCAATAAAATAATCACCAATGCCGACATCTGTATCACCTGCTGCCAGTGCTGGCGAGCTTCACTACGCATCTGGATCTTTTTGGTCAATTTATTGACTTCGGTGATATAAATCTTGGACGCTGCCAGCGATGCCGAGCGGTCATTGGCGAGCAAAGCAGGCTTTAGCAGGTGCTGCCAATGATGCTGAATGGTTTCGGTCTGGCTGTCAATTTCGGTGTCTTTATTGCCAAGCATATCTTGATAGGCGTCCAGCACATCAAGGCGTGCTTGCATATCATCAATCAGCTGTTGATTGACGGACAGGGCAGGGTCGAGCTTTAGGCTGCTATCAATCGGCAAGGCGGTATCGGTGGCCAAAAGATAATTGATGCGATAAGTTGCCATGCGAATCGAGCCGACCGAGTTGAGTGCTTGAGCGTCAGATTTTGACACCCAAGCCAAAACTGCCGATGTGCTGGCTGCGGCGGTGGCAAAAAACACAATCACGCCAACCGCCAGCCATGCACGCACAGTGATGGCTCTGGGCAAAATACCACGAACATTTAACATATATACCCCCAAAAAGCCACAAAATGCCATTTGAGTCCAAAAAAATTGATTATAATCAGTAAAACACAAACAAGTTATTGAAAATACAGGAAATTATACGCTAATCCTTGAGAAAATCGACTACTTCTTAAGTAGTAGTTGCCCTTATTTTAGGCATAAGAATGCAGATTTATACTTGATTTAAATCAACTAATTCAAAAAAATTTCACTTTATTATAGCTTTATTGCTGATTGTAAATTTTTTTAGTTAAATTGATTAAGCTTGGGGTTGGTTGCCGATTTGGTAAATTGGACTACCAAGCGATGATTTGTGCATTTATTTGTGCATTTTAGCACTTTTTTGATAAGCATTTGACATTTAATAAGAGTCAGACATGACGACAAAATCCACCATTGTACTGATTGCATCGACCACCGCTTTTACGGTGTGTTTTATGATTTGGATGATGTTTGCTGTTTTGGGCATTCCGATTCAGCAGACGCTTGATTTGAACGAAACCCAATTTGGCTTATTGGCTGCCACGCCTGTGCTGACAGGTTCGCTGGTGCGGCTGCCTTTGGGTATGATGACTGACAAATACGGTGGCCGTATCGTCTTTTTTGTGCTGATGCTTGCCACGGTGCTGCCCATTTTTTTGATGGGTTATGCCGATCAATACTGGCAATTTTTGTTATTGGGTCTGTTTGTCGGCTTGGCAGGCGGCTCTTTTTCGGTGGGCATTGCCTATGTCGCCAAGTGGTTTGAAGCTAGCAAACAAGGCTTTGCCATGGGCGTTTTTGGGGCAGGCAATGCAGGCTCGGCATTGACCAAAATTATCGGACCTGCGATTATTGCTATGGGTGCATCGACAGCGGTCAGTGCTGCCGAAGGTTGGCGGTTTTTGCCAAAAGTCTATGCTGGCATCATGCTGATAACGGCAATCGGTTTTTGGATTTTTAGCCATGATAATAAAAATCACCGCACCGCCAGCAAAGCCAGCCTTGCTAGCCAATTGGCTGTGCTAAAAGACAAAAATGTTTGGCGTTATAGTCAATACTATTCTATCGTCTTTGGTGGCTATGTGGCATTGGCATTGTGGATGACCAAATATTATGTGGGCGAATACGGTTTTAGCTTGCAGACAGCGGCATTTTTGGCGGCGTGCTTTAGCTTGCCCGGTGGTGTGCTGCGAGCTTTGGGCGGTTGGTTGTCGGACAAATATTCGGCTCATACCGTCACTTGGTGGGTGCTGTGGTCGTCATTTTTGCTGCTGTTTGTGCTGTCTTATCCGCAGACATTTTTGACCATTCAGACGGTCGATGGCGAAAAAAGCTTTTATGTTGGGCTAAACGCCACCGTTTTTACCGTGCTGATTTTCTTGCTTGGCATCACTTTTGCAATTGGCAAAGCGTCGGTATTTAAATATTTATCCGACCAATACAAAGACAACTTGGGGGCGGTGTCGGGCGTTGTTGGCTTGGCAGGCGGCTTGGGTGGCTTTATTTTGCCAATTATGTTCGGTGCGGCGGTGGACATCACAGGCGTTCGCTCATCGGCTTTTATGATTATGTTTGGCGTCGTGTGGGTGAGTTTGATTTGGATTTATCTATCCGAAGTTAAGCCAAAAATGGAGCAAGACCACAAAACCAAACCCTGATTTATCATCGGCATTATCGCTGATATTTATCATAAACGAACATCAAAAAGCAAAACTTGGAGATAACAATGAAAAACGAACTCAAAGGCGGACGCTGTATTGACGATTGGCGTCCCGAAGATGAGACATTTTGGAATAACGGCGGCAGCCGAGTCGCCAACCGAAACCTGTGGATTTCTATCCCAGCGTTGCTGCTGGCGTTTTCGGTGTGGGTGATTTGGAGTGTGATTGTCGTGCGTATGCCTGAAGTGGGCTTTAAATTTGACAAAGCACAACTGTCGTGGCTTTTGGCGTTGCCTGCCTTGTCTGGGGCAACCATGCGGATTTTTTATGCATTTTTGGTGCCGATTTTTGGCGGTCGCCGCTGGACGACGATTTCCACCGCTTCACTGCTGATTCCGACAATTTGGCTGGGATTTGCTATCCAAAATCCTGACACGCCGTTCATGACTTTTGCCATTATTGCTTTGTTGTGCGGTTTTGGCGGTGCTAACTTTTCATCAAGCATGTCCAACATCTCGTTTTTTTATCCCAAATCCAAGCAAGGCATGGCGTTAGGGCTAAATGCAGGTTTGGGCAACTTGGGTGTCTCGGCGTTGCAGTTTATCGTGCCAGTGGTTATCGGCTTTTCGCTGTTTGGTGCGTTGGCAGGCGATGGGCAAGTTACCGAAACTGGCAACACTTTGTACCTACAAAACGCCGCCTTTGTTTGGGTAATTCCCATCGCCATCATGACGCTTTTTGCATGGTTTGGCATGAATGATTTGAGCGGTGCTAAGGCATCATTTAAAGAGCAATCGGTGATTTTTGGCCGTCAGCATAACTGGATTATGTGCATTTTGTATTTGGCGACTTTTGGCTCATTCATTGGCTTTAGTGCCGCTTTTCCGATGGTGATTAAGCAGTCTTTTCCTGAGATTGACCCTTTAAAAGTGGCATTTTTGGGGCCTTTGGTAGGGGCATTATTTCGCCCAGTTGGTGGCTGGCTGGCAGATAAAGTCGGCGGTGCTCGAGTCACCTTTTGGAATTATGTCGTGATGGCAATCGCTGTGGTTGCGGTGATGATTTTTTTACAAAATGGCAATTTTGTGGGCTATTTTACAGGCTTTATGTTGCTATTTATCACCACAGGCATCGGCAATGGCTCGACTTTTCGCATGATTCCAGTGATTTTTCGCACGCTGCACGAACGCCTAAACTCACCCGATTTGGTCAATCAAGCTCGCAAAGAATCGGCAGCGGTGGTGGGTTTTGCTGGCGGATTTGCTGCTTATGGCGGATTTTTTATCCCAAAAATGTTCGGCTCAGGCCTTGGCGTCAATGGGACTTTTTTGGTGCTGATTGCGTTTTATGTGCTGTGCATTGCTTTGACATGGTGGTATTATTCACGCAAAAACGCCCCATTTCCTTGCTAATCTGTGCTAAAGGCAAGATGGATAAAATCAAAAACGGCTTGGTAATAAGCCGTTTTTTTTTGCTATTATTGGGTTTATTTTGGTAAATACTTTTATAAAATGATTTTTATAAATTGTGGCAAATTGGGCAATTTTCGGCTTTATTAAAGGTCATTTTTTGTAAAGTGGCACGCTTGCCTTGCCAAATCAGTAGCTGATTTCTTAGGCAATTTAAATTTTGACCCAAAAAATGCAAAGCGGCATCAGCCCCTAGCGAGCCAACAACCGCCACCGTGCTTGCCAAAACGCCAGAGCTGGCACAATTGGCGGTCGTGTCTGATTTTGTACCAAACAAGCAAGCATAACAGCCAGTATCGGCAGGCTCAAACAGTGCCGCCTGACCGACTTCACCGATGGCAGACAGCGATAATAAAGGCGTTCGGCTTGCTACGGCATGGCGGTTTAGGGCATGACGAATGGCAAAATTATCACTGCAATCAATCCACAAATCCGCCATAAGCGACGTCAGTGTATTGGCGATATTGGCGTCGTTGAGCTGTAGATGATGTGCCATGACCGCCACAAGATTATTTTGGGCGGCTAGAGCTTTTTGGGCGGCTTGCACCTTTGGTGTGTCGATGTCGGCTTGAGTGTACAGCAGTTGCCGCTGCAGATTGCTGTCGTCCACCGTATCAAAGTCAAACAGATGCACCTTACCCACACCAGCACGCACCAAAATCGGTGCAACCACGCTGCCAAGTCCGCCCATGCCAATGATGGCGATACAGGCGTTTTTTAGCCGAATTTGGGCATCAATGTCCCAACCGTCCAGCAGAATCTGACGACTATAACGCATAAGCTCGGCATCGCTCAAGGCGGTGTGGTGGTTGGGGTTATTTGATGGCATAATTTTATAAAATCTTTAAAACAATTAAAATAATTTAAACTGATAAATACAATGGTACAGAGCCAAAAGGCTTAGTTTGCCCAGATTATGCCGATGGGTCAATACAACTTTGGGGTGATGGGGTGATTTTGGGCGGTTTGGTTTTGATGATAAAAAGCGGACAAAACAAAGGCTTTCCGCACAGTATGGGGAAAGCCTTGTCATAATATGGTAGGCGTAAACGGACTCGAACCATCGACCCCCACCATGTCAAGGTGGTGCTCTAACCAACTGAGCTATACGCCTAAATCGTGGGACTATTCTACCAAGTTTTTAAAATATTGCAAGCATTTTTTGTAAAATTATCAAAATTTATCAAAAGTGCAAATTTTAATGATTGGATTTTTGGTCAAATTTTTGCCAATCGACATATCGATGAATGTCAATCGGCGTCTTAAATGGGCGATTTGGCAGCTCTTGCACCAGTTTTGGTACCAGATACCCCGGCAGCAGCTCAAGCAATTGCCAATAAATCGCCGCCGCTTGCTCAATCGACAGATCAAAATGTGCCGCCCCTTGTACTTTGTCCAAAATGTGTAAATAATACGGCAAAATCCCAGCGTCAAATAACGCATGGCTTAGGCGTGCCAAGGTGTCGGCGTTATCGTTAATGCCAGATAACAGTACGGTTTGATTTAGCAAAATCACGCCTGCGTCTTTAAGCTTTTGACATTTGGCGATAAAAGCATCATCAATCTCATTGGGGTGATTGATGTGTAGCACCATCACCAGCCGTTTTTGGCAGTTTGCGAATAATTGCAAAAGCGGCTCATCAATGCGATTGGGCAGAACGACTGGCATGCGTGTGTGCAGGCGAATGGTGCTGATGTGAGCAATGCCAGACAGCTTGTCTAGCCATAACGCCAAGCGTTTGTTATTTAGGCTCAAAGGATCGCCACCGCTTAACAGCACTTCGTCAATCTCTGGGTGCTGATGGATATAATTGACGACATGCTCAATCTCGTGCGTGCTGGGCTGATTTGCCGCATAATCAAAATGCTGGCGAAAGCAGTAACGGCAATGCACCGCACAAGCACCTGTTACAGTCAATAGCACCCGAGAGCGGTATTTGTGCAATAATCCCTTGATGGGATTGTGGTGATTTTCGGCCAAAGGGTCGGTGTCGTAGCCCAAGATGGGCAAAGCCTCACGAATATCAGGCAGTACTTGTTGTAGTAAAGGGTCATTCATATCGCCTTGTTGCATCTTGGCAATAAAGGCGTGCGGCACACGCAAGGGGAATTTTTTGGGTGCATAAGGCGTGTGTGGCGTGGGCAAGTTTAGCAGCTCAAATAAGGCATGAATATCGCTAACGGCAGCGGCAAGTTCGCTTTGCCAATCGTCAAAATCCGCCATCGTGGGGGCGATGTGTAATTTTTTTGTAGAAATCATGGTTTATTTTTTGACAAAAATCGGTAAAAGTTTATATAATGCAATGTTTGCAAGTCAATGATGCGTTATTATAGCGTATTTTTGCATCACAAATTGAATTTTAACTGAGCGATGCTCGATTTATTTTTAACTGGCAGGTAAATTATGGCAAGTTTTTCTACAAATGATTTTAAAGCAGGTCTAAAAGTCATGCTTGATGGCAACCCATGCTCAATCCTTGAAAATGAGTATGTCAAACCAGGCAAAGGCCAAGCGTTTAACCGTGTTAAGCTACGCAATTTGCGTACTGGCAAGGTGCTAGAGCAGACCTTCAAATCAGGCGACAGCCTAGAAGGTGCTGATGTGATGGATGTCGAGATGAACTATCTGTACAATGATGGCGAGTTTTGGCATTTTATGCACCCAGAGACTTTTGAGCAGCTGCAAGCCGACAAAACAGCGATGGGCGATGCCGCACAGTGGCTAAAAGAAAACTCAAACGCACTATGCACCATCACTTTGTTTAACGGCTCACCATTGTCGGTAACGCCGCCAAACTTCGTTGAGCTTGAGATTGTTGAGACCGATCCGGGTGTGCGTGGCGACACTTCAGGTGGTGGTGGCAAGCCAGCTCGCCTAGAAACTGGGGCAACCGTGCGTGTGCCGCTGTTTGTCCAACAAAACGAAATCGTCCGTGTTGATACTCGCACTGGCGAATACCAAACTCGTGTTTCTGCCTAATTTTGTCAATTTGCACCGTCAAATGCCAAGCAAAATGCGATTGGCATAAGTTGGTTGCAAGCAGACATAAATGGGTAAAAACCATCAAAGCAGCATCTTTTGGGTGCTGTTTTTTTTGTTGAATGATTTGGAAAAATTGCCCAAAAATCAGCCATCTGCACCAAGTTTGGGCAGATTTGTGGCAAGGTTTGGCAAATTTTTGGTAAATGTTGGTCAAATTTACAAATTATAAAACAAATCAAACACAATTATTGATAAAGCCCAAATCGCAGCAGATGACAAAAATGATGCTAAGTGTTAAACTATCACGACACATTTTGAAATATTTTTGGCCTATCTTTCCTGATGTCGTGGATAAAGACGCAACCAAAATATAAGAACAAAATACCGAGAATGATTATGACACAGTTCTATCAGCGTACCGTTGCAAAAGCCATCACAGCGACAGGCATAGGGCTACACAGCGGCAAAAAAGTGACGCTCACCTTGATGCCAGCCGAGCCAGACACAGGCATTGTTTTTGAGCGTACCGACTTGGGGGCGTTTGTGCCGATGAATTCCCATTTGGTACAAGACACCATGATGTCGTCCAATTTGGTGCAGGGCGATGCACGCATTGGCACAGTTGAGCATCTGCTGTCTGCGGTGGCGGCTTTTGGTTTGGACAATTTAATTATCCAAGTGGACGCTGCTGAGATTCCGATTATGGACGGCAGTGCTGCACCGTTTTTGTATTTAATCGATCAAGCAGGGATTGTCGAGCAGACAAGCTTAAAAAAATTCATCAAAATCACCAAGCCAGTCAAAGTACAAGATGGCGACAAATGGGCATGTCTTGAGCCTTATGATGATGGGTTTTTGATGGATTTTGAAATTGATTTTAATCATGCGGCAATTGCGGCTACTTGCCAGACGACTCGTTTGGATTTTAACACCGCCAATTTTGCCACCGAAGTGGGGCAGGCACGCACATTTGGCTTTTTAAAGGATTTGGAATATCTTAAAAAGAACAATTTGGCACTGGGCGGCAGTTTGGACAATGCGGTGGTGCTTGATGATGATTCGGTGGTAAACGAAGGCGGTTTGCGTTATCCCAATGAGTTCGTCCGCCACAAGATGCTTGATGCGGTGGGTGATTTGTATGTGATTGGCCACCCATTGCTCGCCAAATTCTCCGCCTATAAATCTGGCCATGCGGTGAATAATGCCCTAATCCGAGCGGTGCTGGCAGACCCAAGCAGTTTTGAAATTGTAACATTTTGTGACAAAGACGATTGTCCCATCACTTATGTCGATGCCATCTAAGGTCAAGCCAATTGGTGTACAATTGTCCGATACCATTTAAATTCTGGCAAAATAACTGAAATATTACAGACATATTTTATTTCTTGCATAATATTAATAACAAATCCACAAGACCCGTGAAGTTTAACTTCATTGGGTCTTTTATTATGGGTTGATGATGGGCAATTTTTGCCAAAAATGCTTGAAAATTCTGGCAGTTAGCAGGCGTGTTGTGTGTTGATGTTAGCTTGGGCAAGTGGATTTAATATTATGGTGATTTTGAATATTTATCATGATGGCGGATTGTAACTGCCATCGTTTACAAAAAATTACAAAAAGCCAGCAAACCACCATCATAAAAATTTGGTAAATATCGCCAAACAGCTCGCTAATTTTATTTATTTTTATTAAAAATATTTTTCTAAAATTATTTATCATCAGTGATTAAACGCCGCAAAGCCTGCTGCAGCTGCTCATTTTGGGTGACAAATTGGACATTTTGTGCTATTATTTGCTTTGTGTTTTCGCTTAGGGTCTTTTTAATACCATCTGGACGAGCGTTTGATTGCGACAATTGGGGGGTGCTAACCACCTTGATTGCTTGTAACTGACAAAAACGCTGATCATAAGTGCGTAAAGCTTGAACACAATTTTCCATCATATAACGCACATGATTGGCCGCAGTCGAAGAACCCAGTGATAGGGTGATTTGGATTGACGACGCATTGACGACATGACAGTCGCTAAGCACATCTTGGCTAAACAACCCAGCCAGTGCTTGGCGGACAAGCTGTGTTTGTTGTTGCAAATAGTGATATTTGTACGACAACTGTCTGGGCAGTGTCGCACCTGCCGCCGCTTGTTTTTCGAGCTGACTGGCGAGATGATTGGGTTTGCGAGTTTTTGCTAACAAATCATTAAACGGTGTGGTTTTTGTAGAATCAGACATGGTTCACCAAGATGATAAAAAGACCTATGGACATGGTGTCCGCAGAGCAAGTGTATCACGCCTTTTGAGAAAAGTGGTAATCTTATTTGTGTATTTTAATAGCAGTAAGAAGCCCAGTTTTCTAGTACACCAAGGATGTGTATTGTGTGCCACAAGCTTTAATCAAAACCAACTTATAAACACGAATAAAGTGACGCAAAGGGGCGAGACTTGGGTGAATGAGCATCTAAGTCAGATTCATGTGAGATAAGCCAATGCAAGCTTTAGCCGTGTGAGGAAACTAAATGAAACGAGTATTTTGGCTGTTGTCAGCCGTAGGACTGACATTTGCACAATCGAGTGCAGCACAAAGTGCGTATTCAAATAGCTCTACCCAAATCAGTTATACCGCCAGTGTTCCAGATGATATTGACAGTGTCATTAATGGCTTGATTGCAAACAGTCAAAATGCAGCAACCAGAACCTATCATCAGTCCGCCAGTGGTACAACCGTTCAAAACTTTAGTGCTAACTTTCAACCTTCATTCTCTGGTACCGAACGCCTAACCAGCAACAGTGCACCAAGTGTGGCAGCCGCTGCTGCATCACGAGCCGCCTTAGGCCGTAGCATTGGTCGCTGTGCGATGTATGTCCGCAAAGCATTGCAAGCAGCAGGCTATGAATTCATACCGCAAGCATCGGCTTATATGTATGCCAATGGCACGCTTGCCAGTGCTGGGTTTGTCAAAATCAGCAATGATAACTATGTGCCACAAGTGGGCGATATTGCGGTATTTAACCGCTCATCAAAAAACCCGCACGGCCATATCCAAATCTATAACGGCACGCAGTGGGTATCAGATTTTCGTCAGCCGAAATTTAGCCCATACACGCAGCATAACGGTTATAGCGTATGGCGTGATGCACGCTACAATGATGCTTCGGCAAACACTGGTATCATGTTTGCGATGAACGAGCAATAAGCTTAGCATCAACATTGACACCCAAGCCAGACAGTTGTCTGGCTTATTTTTTTGTTTTTTATACTGTATTTTGACAAATTGATAAGTTGGCAGGTTGGGTTGAGTTGGTTTGGTAAGTCAAATTGGCAAAGCAGTAACAATCAGCATTTTGACACAGCAGATGGGCAGGCAGGATAATTGGGTCAAACAGCTTAGCCAAATGCCAAATAATTTAGCCAAGCCAATACTGGCGACAGTGAAAATCTGGCGGTGTGGCATGACGGCTGGCATAATAAATTGGCACGGATACGCCAGCTACCAAAGGATATAAAATTGCCGTCAAATTAACATCAAGCATGGACAAATCCAGCGGCTGATGGTGATGGGCGATGGCAAATCGGCACACATAACCATCGGAAAACGACTCATGACCATCAAAAATCAGCCGATGGTCATCATCGGCGACAGGCGGCAGCTGCTTGGGTGTGCGATAATCGTCAAAGCGATAAATGTTGTAGCGGCCATCGGTGGCGGCATTGACTTCAAAATAACCCTTTGCTTGCTTTGGACCAAAAAAACACTCAAAACAATCCGACTCCCACAAAAAATCTGCACGCACCGCATTGCTGGACTTATCATCACAGGATTTGGCTTGGCTGGGCAGCTGCTTGGGTATATTGGCAAAAATTTGCTCAGTGTGCGGTGTTTTTTGGATAAAAAAAGCAAGGTGTAATTTGCCGTTTAAATTGCCGATACTGGCAGTAATGGCAGGCGTGGGCAAATCAAGATGAGCAGCATCACCATCTGTGATGGGGGTCAGCTGATGCAGATAAAAATCATCAGGCAAAAATCGCATTTTTTCACGATGCATTGCCTGATTTAGTGTGTCAATTGGCGGATTTGTTGTCTGCATTAAGGGTTTTGGCGTATCAAATATCAAAAACCAAAGCGGCTAAGGTTGGATAGCTTGGCGTTCGGTTCAGGATTGGCACGCAGTAGCAGCACCATGCGACCGATGTGATGAATGACTTCTGATTCGGTGGCAGTAGCGATGGCGTCGGCACATTCTTTGCGTTCGTCAGCAGAGCCAGCTGGGATTTTGATTTTGATTAATTCGTGGTCGTGCAATGCACGAGCGACTTCTTCGATGACGGTTGGCGTGATGCCGTTACCGCCGACGATGACCACAGGGTTTAGTCGGTGGCCGATGCCACGAAGGGCTTTGATGTCTTGTAGTTTTGCTTTTTTGCTCATGAAAGTTCCAAAATCGCCAAAAGTTAGATGGCAGAGAGAAATATTTACGCTATTATAGCAGAATTTCACCAAATTTGTTGCTAATAATGGTAAACTAATCCATTTGACGATGATTGATAAATAGGTATTAACACGCCCATGGCAACCCGAATTAAAAACAAAAAATTCTCAAAATCCAGCCGTGCTTGGATGAAAGAGCATATTGATGATTTTTATGTACAAAAAGCCCAAAAAGAAGGCTATCGAGCTCGTGCTGCTTATAAGCTGATTGAGATTAACGAAAAAACGGGACTGATAAAAAAAGGCATGACGGTGGTGGATTTGGGTTCGGCACCGGGCAGTTGGTCACAAGTGGCAGGTCAGCTGGTGGGTGTGGGCGGCACTTTGATTGCGTCAGATATTTTGCCGATGGATACGCTTGAAAATGTTACTTTTATCCAAGGCGATTTTCGTGAAGAAGCGGTATTTAATCAAATCATGGACGAAGTTGGCGGCCGCACGGTCGATGTCGTGCTGTCAGATATGGCACCGAACACTTCTGGCATGTCGGCGGTGGATCAGCCACGCATGATGTATCTGTGCGAATTGGCGGTTGATTTTGCCCTAAAAGTGCTGCCAGAAGGCGGTGCTTTGATTATGAAAGTGTTTCAGGGTGAAGGCTCACAAGAGCTTAGAGCCGAAATGCAAAAACAGTTTAGCAAAATTAAAAGCATCAAGCCAGCCGCATCACGCCCACGCTCAAAAGAGATGTTTTGGGTGGCGATTAAATAAAATCAAATCAATCACGGCGTTGACTTGAAATAAAAAAATTAAGCAACATATAAAGCAAATACACAAGCGTTGGGCAGCTGCCCAATATCCCTAAGCTAAGGATGAGAAAAGTTTGAGCGACATGGTAAAAAATACCTTATTGTGGCTGGTGATTATCGGTATCGTGGTTGCGATTTTTAGCAATCTTGATGTCGGCAAAGCCGATGCTGATTCGATGAATTATTCGGCATTTGTGACGGCAGTTTCACAAGGCGAAATCAAAGATGTAACCATCAGTGGTGAGCAAATCACAGGTACCAAAGTCAATGGCACCAAATTTGACACCGTTCGCCCTGAGATTACCGATAATGAGCTGATGCCGTTATTGCGTGAGCATAAGGTTGATGTACAAGGCACATTGCCAGAGCGTCAAGGCGTGGGCATGCAGCTATTGATGGCGGCGTTTCCAATTCTGTTGATTGTCGGCTTGTTTTGGCTAATCATGCGTGGCATGAGCGGCGGTGGTGCTGGCGGTGGCATGGGCGGGCGCAATCCGATGAGTTTTGGCAAATCAAAAGCCAAAATGCTCAGTGAAGATCAGGTTAAGGTAACTTTTGCTGATGTCGCTGGTGTCGAAGAGTCCAAGCAAGAAGTTGCTGAAATTGTCGATTTTTTGAAAGATCCAAGCAAATTCACCAAGCTGGGTGCGACCATTCCCCGTGGCGTGCTGATGGTTGGGCCACCGGGTACGGGCAAAACTTTGCTCGCCAAGGCCATCGCTGGTGAAGCCAAAGTACCATTTTTTAGCATTTCTGGCTCGGATTTTGTTGAGATGTTTGTTGGTGTTGGTGCCAGCCGTGTGCGTGATATGTTTGAACAAGCCAAAAAGAACGCACCATGCATCATCTTTATTGACGAAATCGATGCCGTGGGTCGCCATCGTGGCAGTGGCATGGGCGGCGGTCATGATGAGCGTGAGCAGACGCTCAACCAGCTTTTGGTGGAGATGGACGGCTTTGAAGGCAATGACGGCGTGATCGTGATTGCAGCGACCAACCGTGTCGATGTGTTGGATAAGGCGTTGCTGCGTCCGGGACGCTTTGACCGCCAAGTGAGTGTTGGCTTGCCAGATATTAAGGGTCGTGAGCAGATTTTGAATGTGCATTTGAAAAAATTGCCAGCGACCATCGGTGTTGATGTCAATGCCTTGGCACGAGGCACGCCGGGCTTTAGTGGGGCGCAACTTGCCAATTTGGTGAATGAGGCGGCATTGTTCGCTGCTCGCCGTGATAAGGCCAGCGTGGACATGAACGACTTTGAGGACGCCAAAGACAAGCTGTACATGGGTCCTGAACGCAAATCTATGGTGCTACAAGAATCAGAACGCCGTGCTACCGCTTATCACGAGGCAGGCCATGCTTTGGTGGCAGAGCTTTTGCCGGGGACTGACCCTGTGCATAAAGTTACCATCATGCCACGAGGCTGGGCGTTAGGCGTAACTTGGCAGCTGCCAGAACAAGATGCGGTGAGTAATTATAAAGACAAAATGCTCAACGAAATCGCCATCTTATTTGGCGGACGCATCGCCGAAGAGATCTTTGTGGATCGCAAATCCACAGGGGCGTCCAATGACTTTGAGCGTGCAACCAAAATGGCACGAGCCATGGTTACTCGCTATGGCATGTCCGATGCGATGGGCGTGATGGTCTATGAGGCCGAAGAGCATGGCGGCTACTTTGGTGGTAGCACACGCACCATTTCTGAGGCGACCCAACAAAAAGTCGATGACGAAATCCGCAGTATCCTAGAAGCTCAGTACGATGTGGCGTATAAGCTGATTGATGATAATCATGACAAAATGCACGCCATGGTTGAGGCACTGATGAAGTGGGAAACTATTGATCGTGAGCAGCTGCTACAAATCATGGCAGGCGAATCACCACGAGAGCCAAAGGAATATCAACACGAAGTACCAGTGGCAGTGCAGCCAGCGGACAATCATGCCGATGATGACGCATTGCCGCCGCCATTGCCAGCTTGATTGGTGATGTGTGATTAATTAAACTGTTAATCAAAACTTATAAAATAGCCGATAGTCATTTATCGGCTATTTTTTTTGGGCGAATTTAGCAAATGATAAATCGCAAAGTTAAAATTAAGCAATGCAAATCAAACAATTTAGATCAAAGATTGGCAAACCAATTTTTAAAATTTTCAACACATCAATATATCCAAAAATAATAATGATGATTTAAAGGTCGCATGGCGGGCAAATCACTGATAAAATGGCTAAAATACTTATTTTTATTCTTAAATTGTATCATATAAATTAATAGCATCTTTAAAATTATAAAGGAATTTGATTATGGCAAATTTAACAATTTTCAAGCAAGCGGACAGGTGGACGCTGTGGCGAAATTTAATCGCTGTGATGATGGCACTGGCGGCGGTGCATATTTTTGGGCGGTTTATTTATACGCCATTATTGCCTTATTTTATCGCCGATGGGTTGTACACGCTTGAGCAAGGGGCGGATTTGGCGAGCATGAATTACTTGGGCTATTTGCTCGGTGCGTTGTTGGCGGTGGCGTGTGCGTCGCCCAGATGGATTAAACCTGCTTTATTAATCAGTTTATTAATTAATGTTGCATCGACAGCGTGGCAGTGTTTGCCAGTATCTTTTGATGTAATGATGGCACTTCGGTTGGTCAATGGCATCACCAATGGCGTGGTGTTTGTGCTGGCACCTGCATTGATGCTTGAGTGGCTGCACGAACAGGGCTATGCATATTTGAGCGGCTATATGTATCTGGGTGTGTCAGCGGGCTTGGTTGCCAGTGGGTTTGTGGCGGCGTGGTCGTCAGCGTATTTTGTGGGCAGTCATCGCTGGTTGCCAGCGTTGGCTTTTGCGTTAGTGTTTGGTGCAGTGGCGTTTTATCAGCTGTATCGCTTGCAGGTCAATTTTGCGGTGATGCCAGACCAAGCAAAATCGCCCAAACCTGCCCAGCCTTTATTTGATAAGCGGAGCAGTTTGTTATTTTTGGCGTATTTGGGCGGTGGTCTGGGCTATATTTTGCCGATGACATTTTTGCCGACTTTGGCACATTTGATTCATAAAAATCATTGGCTCAATCCGCACATTTGGACGATGGTGGCGGTGTCTTGTCTGCTGTTTACGCCAGTGTGGAATCGGCTTGGTAGTCGCATTGGTGATAAGATGGCGATTGTCGCCAGTTATGTGATACAAGGCGTGGGTGTGGGGGCGTTATTGCTGTTGCCAAATGTGATGGGTGTGGTGCTGTGTGCTTTGGGGGTTGGTGCAGGGTTTTTGGGTTCGGTGATGTGTACGCAGCGATACGCTCGTCATTTGCAGCCTGCTCAAGGCATCAAATTGTCAGCAGTGCTGATTGCCATTTATGCAGGGGCGCAGCTGCTGGCACCGCTACTTGCCAAATGGTGGATTGCTCAAGGGGCGGATTTGTTGGCGACTTTTGCCATCGGCTTTTGGGCGTTTGTGTGGAGTGTGCTGTGTATGCTGTGTATCAAAGACACTTGATAAATTGCCACTCAAGATGTACCATGATTGCTTTATGTGATGCCAATTTACCAAACCATGAATGTGATTTTATTGGATACGGACAATTTACTTATCAATCAACAAGCTGTGATTACCAACCCCAAGACCATTACCCATATCTGCTCGGTGCTAGGGGCAGGCGTGGGCGATGAGCTAAAAGTGGGGCAGCTGGGCGGTTGGCTTGGCAGGGCGATTATCAGTGCCATTGATGACAATCAAGTGCAATTGTCCAAAGTTTGCCTAGATACACCACCACCGCCAAAGCTGGATTTGACGGTGGTTTTGGCATTGCCACGCCCCAAGGTGCTAAGACGGCTGATGATGGACATGACGGCGATGGGCGTGCGGCACATTGTGCTGGTGAATAGTTTTCGTACCGATAAGTCGTATTGGTCATCACCGCTACTTAATCGCAGCCGTGAGTATCTGATTGAAGGCCTAGAGCAGGGCGTGGATACCCAATTGCCGCAGCTGACTTTTGCCAAGCGGTTCAAGCCCTTTGTACAAGACGAGCTGCCTACCTTGATTGGCGGTGGGCGTGCGGTGGTGGCACACCCATATGCGTCGCACAGCTTTGCTGATTTGACCACCGATGGCTTGCCAACGGTGCTTGTCGTCGGTGCTGAAGGGGGCTTTATCCCTTATGAGATTGAGCTTTTGGGCAGTGTTGGCGTACAGGCGGCAAGTCTTGGCAGTCGCATTTTACGCACCGAGTCGGCGGTGAATGCTTTGCTTGGCAGATGGCTGGCTTGATAATTGATAATTTGGGGTGTAATTGGGGCTAAATGCCAAAAGTCAATTAAAATTAAACTCAAGACAAAACTGGGTAAAATTGGCATTTGGGCAATTTAAGGCAATTGAACCACTCACTTCTTAGATAATTTAACCAATCATTTTTATTAAAATTAACCAATTAAGCAAGCAAAAGTTGGATTTGATAACGGATAATTATTGTAAAAATTGCCCATTTTGCCAAAAACATCACCATCAGCGGCGAATGAGAGCATTTGCCAAAGTTGCACCGATAATCAGTACTGTGCCAATCAGCTGAACCATTGACAAGGGCTGATGCAACAAAAACACCGCCAAAACAATCGCCGTCAAAGGTTCGATGATGGTAAAGACCGATGCGGTGGTGGCGGGCAATTTTTGTAATGCACTCATATATAAGAAAAAGGGTATGATCGTGCCAACCAAACTTAGCCCAACAGCAAAAAACACCGCCGAGACGGGCAGCGTCCAGAGTGTGGCATAAGTCTGATAAGTCTGCGGACTGAATAATAAAGCAATGGCACTAAAAATCACCGAACTAAAAAACACCATGTGTGTTGATTGTGCAGACGACATGGCTTTTTTGCCCAAAATGCCATACAGCGAATAACACAGCCCTGACAACAAGCCAACCACCACACCAGCATTGAACTGAAAAGTATCACCAGCCATCAAGCACGCCACACCAAGCACAGCGATGACGGCAAGCAGGGCGGATTTGCCTGAGATTTTTTCGCCCAAGATAAGCCGTGCCAAGATTAGGCTAAACACAGGGGCGGTATAAAGCAGTGCCACTGCCATGCTCACACCCACACGATTGACCGCATAAAAATAGCACAAAGTCATGCCCAGCACGCCGATGAGCGATTGGACAATCAAGCCAAGCCATGCTTTGGCACTGATATTGGCAAAAGTCGGCAACAGTTTGGGCAACAAAGCCAGTATCAGCACGCCAGCACTGACGATACGCAAGATGGCGATGCCAAAACTGTCAAAGCCAAATTCATGAAGTCGTGTGGCGATAATACCAAGCGTCCCCCAGCAGATGCTTGCCAAGATGACTTGCAGCGAACCGATAAGGGCGAGATGGCGTGGGGCAATCGTACGCATAAAGATGCCAAATGTGAGTGATGGGCATCTAATATAGTAAAAAATCAAGGACTTGTCCAGCCCTTGATTTTAATTTCAATTTATTTCAATTTTAATTACAAGTCGTTGTTTGTATTGGGTGATTTATTCAGTTTACCATAACTTGACTGATTTTATCAAAATCCATAAGAGTTATTAGAAAAATTGTACAAACTGTTTGGCTGATAAGCCGTAGCAGACAAGGATTTGATGTCATCGGCCAACAGATTGCCCAGCTGCTGATAGCCACTGTGCGTAAAATGCACACCGTCCTTGCTGGCCTTGCCACGGCCAATCCAGCCAGTCATCGAGCAGCTGCCACCCATCGCCGCTTGCCAATCCCAAAACAGCGTTTTTTCGTTTTGGGCGGTTTGGCGTTGGATTTCTTGGATAGCAGACAGCTGATAAGGGCGAGTGCCACAGCCACCGCCCGTGCTTTTGAGCGACTCAGGTGCTGAGATAATCATCACCGCCGAGTTTGGCGATGCTTGGCGAATCTGTCTGATGCGTTCGGTCAGCACCGATTGCACGGTAAAGGGATCGACATTGTTGTACGCTTCGTTCGTGCCGTATGCCAAGATGACCAATTCAGGTGCGATCATGCCCAGCTCTTTTTGCCATGCAGCACTGTTCCATCGGCTTTGGTGCGACAGCTCGGCCCCATTAATCCCCAGTGCCGAGACAATCGCCCCTGATGATTGGGCTGATTTGCCCCACCAGCCGCCCAGTGCGGTATTGCTCATGTTGCCTTGGGCGGTGATGGTAAAGGGCAATTTGGCATGAAAAGTGGCCGTCTGCCAAGTGTTGTTTTTAATCGGTGCTTCAATGGTAAAACTCTGTCCATCGGCATCAACACCTGTCAGCACGCCATCGGTTGCCCCTTGTCGGATACTGACGGTCATGGTTTGGGCGACTTCGTAGTTTTTGGGCTTGATGGTCAAGGTGCTGCCTGAAAAGTTCGGCTTGGCAATCATACCGCCTAAGGTGTAATTTTCGCTGTGCGTGCGGCGGCTAGAGATGGGTGTCCATTGATAATTGTCATAGCCGTAGCGAGCCATGCGTTGTCCGCTAAAATACATTGGCATCGCCCAGCCCATACCGCCATCGCCATAGCTGGCTTGCAGGTTTTGGCGTAAGGCGTCAGTCATGCTATCGCCAGCGGTGTGCGAGTCGCCCAGTTGCACGATGTGGAAGTTTTTGTTTGCTAGGGCTTGGACGAGCTTATCGGTGTTTGGCTCATTATAATTGGTCAAATAGCCAGCGTGTGCCGCCATGCTTGCCATGCACAAGGCTGATAACAAAAAGCTTTTTTTCATAAAATTATCCAAAACTTGATTCACCCAAATGGTGCGTGCCAAGCCGATGCGACATCTGGCAAATTAAGGCACGATGGTGAGTTGTTCTTGTAAGGCTTCGGCGATCAGTTTTTGCCCTTTGACGCTAAAGTGAATGCCGTCGCCACTACGCATTTTAATGGATTCGCCGTCTTTTACAAGATAGTCATTGTAAACATCGTTGCTCGTACCTAACAGCTGGCGTGAGTCAATCACCAAAGCACCGTGGCGTTTTAGCTCATCTTGCATGATGCCGTTAAGATAAATCATCTGCTCGTTGAGCTTTTGTTTTTTCATGTTTGGCGGTGTAATCCAAATCACCTTGACGCCGTGGTTTTTGGCACTGTCCAAAATCGTCGCCATGCGAGCTCTGTAACCTGCTTCCCATTCTGGCGTTTGGAATTTTAGCTGACCGCCATTGACCAAATCAGGCATATCCCAAGGATCATTTGGCCCCAAAAACACCGCCAAAATCTTGATATTGGCATTGCTTGATAGTGTCTCTTCGATGGTTTTTGGCCAGTTAAACAAGCTGGGATAAGCAAGTCCCGTGCTTTGTTTGGAAAGATTGACCGATTTGATGTTGTAGTTTTTTTGTAGGTATTGCTGCACATGCGGTGCAACCCCTTGCATCATCGAATCGCCAGCGAAAAAAATCTCATCGCCAGTACGCAAAGTGTACTGACTGGCGAGCTGTTTTTGGCGGTTTTCTTCGGCGATGGCGGCTTGCCGTGCGGCTTCTTGGGCGAACTTTTGGGCAAGTTCGGCTTTATATTCAGGCGTATAAGCCAAATATTCATTAAAAAAATCCACCACCCATTGATTGGCAGCAACCACCGAATCGGTAAAACTGCCGTGCATTTGGTACAAGGCATTGCCAATATCACCGCCTTTTTTCCAAAGAGCAGACTGCTCAAGCTTAGATAATGGGCTGTCTTTGTGGTAGGTTTGCAGATAATAAGCATTGATGGAGTTTTGCATAATCCATGTGCAAGCGATGGCAAAAGCAATCAGCACGCCCAGCAAATACGCATAAGTGCGTCCATGAAAATACGGCGTCGGTCTAGCACCCAGTTTGATGTGCTTGGGTTCAGGATAATGCGTTTTTTGGTGCTGATTGGCAGATGGTTGATTAGAAGTTTGCATAAATAAACCCCGGAATCCCTGATGGTGCAAAGATGATGACAATCATTAGACAAATAAACAAACAGCCAATCAGCACAAGTTTTGGCAGGCGTGCAGCGGCTTGTACCATGGCAGGCGTGTTGCGAGTAAATGCTGGATAAATCAGCCAAGCGATGATAAAGATACTCAGCATGTACAATGGGTTGGCACTCCAGCCGATGTTGGTGTGGTTATTTGCCAAAGCGGTAAAAATCTGCATGGCTTCTGCCCAGCTGGTGGCACGGAAAAAAACAAAGCAAAACGCTACAAAATTTACCGTCACAAAAATACCAATCGCTTTGCCCAGCGTGCTGTGGCGATACAGGGCGTTTCTGGCAGATTTGCCATCGATACCACGCAAGTTTTGGTAAAGTTTGTCGGTGCAATTTAGATAAATGATTGCCAAGCCGTGCAGCACGCCCCAGAGCAAAAAGTTTAGGCTAGAGCCATGCCAAATGCCTGACAATGCCATGGCAATCAGCAGATTTATCTGCGTGCGGACAAAGCCATGACGACTGCCGCCTAAGGGAATGTAAATATAATCACGAATCCATGTGGATAAACTGATGTGCCATCTGTCCCAAAAAGCACGGATATTGTGAGCAATCAGCGGTGCTTTAAAGTTCATCGGTAAGCGAAAACCAAGAAGCAGCCCAAACGCCACCATCATCTCGCTGTATCCTGAAAAATCCAAAAACAGCTGCAAAGTATAAGCATAAACAGCAACCAGCACTTCTAGGCTGTGGTACTGCATCGGATTGGTAAACACAGGATTGACCCAGTTGTCCGCCAACCAGCCAGCGAGCCACCATTTTTTGATTAATGCCAATAATATCAACGCCAAAGCAACGGTAGGAAATAAGATGCGGCGTGGGCTGCGGCTGACAATTTGTTCTCTCATGCCGCAAGGGTTGCCTTCGATGTCGTTTAGGCCAGATGCGACTTTGGCACGAGCGATGGGGCCAGCACTGATGGTTGCAAAAAATGACAAATATTGCAGCAGCTCAAAAAAGCCAAACTCTGGCACGGCTTTTTCGTCATAATAACGGCTGACCATGTAGCTGATGGCTTGGAAGGAATAATACGAAATGCCCAGTGGAAAGATGATGTTTGCCATCAATCCAGAGCTGTCTAACTGCATCAAATCAAGGCTGGCTTTGATGGTTTCACGGAAAAAATCGTAATATTTGAACACGCTAAGCTGAATCAGCGTGATGGTGATGCCTAAGATGAGCAGCTTTTTCTTGTTTGGGCTTTGACCCATTGCCTTGGTGATAAAAAACACAAACACCGTATAAACAAACAAAATCGCTGTCGCTACCGCTCCTGCCATCAGATAGATAATCAAATAACTTAGGGCAACCAGCAGCAGATTTTGGAATTTTGGTGCGTGGCGAAACAACCAATATATCGCCAAAAATGCCACAAACATGAATGCAAATTCAATGGATAAAAATGAAAACATAAATCAATCTTATTAAGCAGTGAAACCGTGGGCTATTTTATCACATTGTCAAGCTATTATTAATAACCAAATGCCCAAATATGATCGATTTTTACCAATTTTTGTCAATCCAGAGTGATTGATGGCAAAGTTGTCTTTATTTTTGGCAAAGGATATGTAAATAACGACCCATCGCACAAAAAGGCGCTTGGCGGGCGTATTTCAGCTCCATCGCCACGACATCATCAGGGTGGTTAAGACCGCCACGCTTTAGCGGTGCATAATCAGAAAACACCCGAATCCCAGAACGGATCAGCACTTGATAATCGTGTGCAGCAAGCCACGATTCGACCACTTCAGGGGCGACAGGGTGGTTTGGGGTGAGACTTTTGTTATCAGCAGGGCGGGGCGTGTCCAATTGATAAAAATTACCCATCACCAAATTGCGATAAATTTTACTGGCAGGATTATAAAAACATAACGAAAGCAGGCCATCATCTGCCAAAAATTCATCAAAAAACGCCATAATTTGTTGGGGCTGACCCAGCCATTCTAGCACCGCATGGCATAAGATTAAATCAAATTTTTGACCAGACAGCTGCTCTGCCAAATCCTGATAAGGACAAGTGATAAACTGCACCGTATCCGCCACGCCCAGTGTGTTGGCATGCTCTTTTGCCATCGTGAGCATATTGTCCGAGATGTCGTTAATCACCACTTGATGATGGGGGTTGGCTTGGGCAAGTGATAGGCTAATCTGTGCCAATCCAGCACCGACATCTAAGATGCGTAAGGGCTGGTTGGGTTTTTTTGTCGCCAAAACTTCGCCGATGTCGTGCGTTAAGACCGCCAAGCGAATGCGACCTTTGAGACCGCCATAGACTTTTTTGGCAAAATGCTCACTGATGGTGTCAAAATTTCTGTCTTGTATGTCGTCTGGTGGTATTGGATTCATGTTAATGCTTTGTAAAAAATTAAAAGACAAATGTGTAAAAACGCACACAAGGCGTGCGATTTGGGCGACTTATGGTATAATGGGGCATTTGCCAAGCGTGCATTATAGCATATTTGACGGCACACTTGGCTGGACTGACAGATAATGATGAGTAAAATGATGAAAAAATCTACCGTAAAATTCATGAGCATACCAGCGGCGGTGATGCTGGCGTTGGCAGGCTGCGACAAGGGCAGCCATGACGAAAGCGAGCTGGCGGTTGCCAAGCCTGTGGTGCAGCAGCTAGAATCGGTGTGTGATGATGCCAATTTAAGAGTGCAATTGGATTTTGCGGTAAAAAATCTGATTTTAAACGCCGCCATGAATCAAGCGGTGGGCTTGTCTGACGAACAAAGCCTAAGCATGCAAAGTGCCATTGGCCAGCAATTGAGCAGCTTGCGTATCGATGCCCAAAACGCCACCAATTTTGCCGACAGCTGTATGGTGGATCTGTATCTGACGCCAAGTTCACAAGATTTATCAGCGGCGGAGTTTGCCTTTGCCCAATCTGGGGTAACGCTTTTGCAGCGTGCCAGCCAAGATCAAGTTGAGCTAAACAATGGCACGGTTGTCGCCAAGCAAGTTACCTATCAAGTGGTCAATGGCGATATCGTACTTTATGACAATAATCACAACGCCGTCCGCTTGCTTGCTGATATTTTGATGGCATCGGCAGCAGGTATGCAGGGTGATTTGCCAGAGCAAGACGCAGGCGTCAGCCGTCCGCAGGTGGTGGAGCGTCAGCCAGAGCTTACCGCCAGCGAACGCATTGTGCGTGATGATGAAGCATTGCCACGCACCGAACGCCCACAAAGCACCAATACCACGGTCAAAACCACCGTTGTGCGTCCACGCCCTGAGACTGGCGAGACTCGCTCTCAAGATAAGCAAGACAAGCAGGATAAACAAGACAAAACTGCCCAAACCAAAACCGCTCAACCCAAAAACACCCAAGACACTGCCACGCCAAGCACATCAGTTGCCGAGCGTCCAGTGCGTGAAAAACCACAAGCAGCCAATCCGTCTGTACGCCAAAACCCCAAACCAACCAAGTCCAGTGAACCTGCCGCAGAGCCAACACCGCACGCCAAGCCTGCCGAACACAGCGAGCCTGCTACCACACCAAGCACCAGCGATACCAGTATTAGTATTGTGGAGTCTAACGAAACTTATTGATTGGATTGGATTAACAAATGGCACGCCAATGAATTAGGTTTAATCTGATAAAATTAATCAATAAACAACCAGCCCAAATCAAGCAAAAACGCTTGGTTTGGGTTTTGTTTTTGGTGTGATTTTGAATAGATTTGAATAGATAAGAGCCTTGGGCATGCTGGGTGAGTAAAGGATTGGCGATATTGACAAATGGCGACTTTTAAAGCGGTATTCATTGGGTGGATTTTGTGTTACAATCAAGTTGCACAGATTTTTAACAATTTTGATGATAAATCAAACCCAATTTGGAGAATGATGATGAACTTGGCTCGTAATAAATTTGCATTGGTCATGCCAGCGATGTTGGCAATGATGGCGGTCGGCTGCAGTCAGCCTGCCCAAAACACCACCAGTGAACAAAACAGCGGTGAAACGGCAACAAAACCTGCCAAAACCATTGCCATTTCTGCCATCGTTGAGCATCCGTCATTGGACGATATCCGCCTGGGTGTGGTCGATGGCTTGGCATCTTTGGGCTATAAGCAAGGCGAGAATTTGACGGTAAATTTCCAATCTGCCCAAGGCAGTATGGCAACCGCCGCCCAAATCGCCAAGCAGTTTACCGCCGACAATCCTGATGCCATCGTTGCCATCACCACGCCAACGGCTCAAAGTCTGGCAGCGGCAACCGAGACCATCAGTATTCCGCTGATTTATACGGCGGTATCTGACCCTGTGGCAGCCAAATTAATCGACCAAAACAACAAAGGCACGCAAAGCAATATCACAGGCTTATCCAGCCAGTTGCCGCTTGAGCCACAGATTGAGCTATTTACCAAAATCAAGCCTGACGCCAAGCGTATCGGCTTTGTTTATAGTCCCGGTGAAGCCAACTCAGTGGCAATCAAAAACCAGCTGACCGAGCTTTTGCCAAAATATGGCATGACTTTGGTCGATGTGCCTGCCAACCGCTCAAGCGATGTGGCAGATGCGACACGCTCACTGGCAGGCAAGGCGGATTTGCTTTATACATCATTGGATAATGGCGTGGCATCAGCGATGGAAGCGATGGTACAAGCCGCCAATGAGCTAAAAATCCCTGTGATTACTTCTGATGAATTTTCGGTGCGTCGTGGGGCAACCGCTGCTTTGGGCGTGAATGATTATGACTTTGGTCTGGCCACTGCCAAGCTGGTCGCTCAAGCACTGGACGGCACACCGCCAAGCCAAATCACGCCAGAAGTGATGAATACTTTGACTTTATTTGTCAGCCCAAAACACGCCGCCGAGCAAGGCGTTACGGTGGATTTGGCGACACTTGGCACAGCGATTAATGTCGATACCGTGCCAGCACGCCAAGCACAAAAGTAATAAAACTGCCCATTCGCCATCAAGAGACCACATCAGGTGCTTGATGGCAGCGATACCAAATGCTAAATGCCAAATCTTAAATGATGGTTAATAGCAGTTTGATTATTTGTGAAAAATTTGTTAAATTTGCTAAATCTATCGAATTGGTTGAATTTGCCAAATGCATTCAATTGGCTAAATTGGCGAAAGTTTGGCAAATTTTACTCAGTTTTTGATTAATTTTGATAAACGATGAATGGAAAATTTATGAAAACCAATTTCCTAAAAAATACCCTTTGGGCAAGCCTAACTGCCTTGGCATTGACCGCTTGCGGTGGTGATAAGCCTGCCGACACAGCCGCCGCTGACAGCAATATGGCAGACGCCAAAACCGTTGCTATTACTGCCATTGTCGAACACCCTGCTTTGGACGCTGCTCGCACTGGTGCTTTGGAGCAGTTGGCTGCCGAAGGCTTTAAAGAAGGCGAGAATTTGACGGTAAATTTCCAATCCGCTCAAGGCAATATGGCAACAGCAGGACAAATCGCCAAGCAATTCGTCTCTGACAACCCTGATGTCATCTACGCCATCGCCACGCCATCGGCACAAGCAATCGCAGCAGCAACCAGCGACTTGCCGATTGTTTTTTCGGCGGTAACTGACCCAGTTGAAGCCAAATTGGTCACAAGCCTAGAAAAACCAAATGGCAATATCACGGGTGCGTCTGATGTGCTGCCGTATGAGCCACAAATTGAGCTGATTCGTGAATTGGTACCCAATGTCAAAAATGTCGGCTATGTGTACAGCCCCGGTGAAGTCAATTCAACCATCGTGCTAAAAAATCTTAAAGAAAAATTAGCACCGCTTGGCATCAATGTCATCGAAGCACCAGCCCAAAAATCCAGCGACATTACCCAAGCGGCAAACAGCTTGGTGGGTAAAGTCGATGTGTTTTATACTTCAACCGATAACATGGTGGTCAATGCCTACGAAGCGATTTATCAAGTCGCTGTCAATGCCAAGATTCCGCTGATTGCATCAAACACTGAAGCGGTGGAGCGTGGTGCGGTTGCAGCTTTGGGTGTGAACTACACCGACCTTGGTAAACAAAGCGGTAAAATTATCGCTCGCATTCTAAAAGGCGAAAAACCTGCCAACATTCCTGTGTATGTCTCAAAAAATCTGGATTTGCATGTCAGTCCAAAACACGCCGCCGAGCAGGGCATCGAGTTGCCACAATCGGTGCTTGACCGTGCTGCCAAGATTGTTGAGTAAGCAAGATTTTAAAACCAGATTGCTGAAGATTTTAGCGTATTGAGCGGTCAGATTTATCGTATATTCGGTGAATGTTGGTCAATATTTTGATAAAGTTTTGATAAATCTTTATCAAAATCACCGCTCAAACTGCAATCATGCCCCAAACCCAAGCCAAACAATTGAAAAAATTGCCAAAGCTTGGGTTTGTTTTATCGATTTTATGCCTATTTGCGTGCAGATTTTGGTATAATAGACATTTTGAACTTTTTATGGCGAGTATGGTCCATGAATTTTATTGCTTTATTTGGTGCATTAGAAAGCGGTCTGATTTATGCGTTGATGGCATTGGGCGTGCTGATTTCGTTTCGCATTTTGGATTTTCCAGATTTGACAGCAGATGGCAGTTTCCCATTGGGCGGTGCGGTCGCTGGCGTGGCGATTATTGCAGGCATTAATCCATGGTTGGCGTGCGTATTGGGCATGGCAGCAGGCATGGCAGCAGGCATGATGACCGCTTGGCTGCATGTCAAATTGGGCATTTTGCATCTACTGGCAGGTATTTTGATGATGACTGCATTATGGTCAATCAATCTGCACATCATGAATGGGCCAAATTTGCCGCTGCTTGGGCAGCCGACGGTATTCACGCCATTTGCTGGATTGGGTCAGGCACTTTGGGTAAAAGTCGCCGTACTTTTTGGCATTGTTTTGTTGATAAAACTGGCATTGGACTGGTTTTTTAGTACCGAGACAGGGCTTGCCATGCGTGCCACAGGCTCTAATTTGCGAATGGCTCAAGCCCAAGGCATCAACACCCCTTGGATTGTTATCTTAGGCATGGCAATCTCCAACGGCTTGATTGCACTGTCTGGAGCGTTGTTTGTGCAGACGCAAGGTTTTGCCGATGTCTCGATGGGTATCGGTACGATTGTTATCGGTCTTGCGGCGGTGATTATTGGTGAAGCGGTGCTGTCTGCCAAGCGGATTTTTTTGATGACTTTGGCGGTGGTGATTGGGGCGATTTTGTACCGCTCAATTATCCAAATCGCCCTTGCCAGCGGTTTTAAATCGCAAGATTTGAACTTGGTAACGACCTTGTTGGTGGTGATTGTGCTTGCCTTGCCACAAATCAAAGCCAAATTATCCAAAAAAGCATAAGGGGTAAATTATGTTACAAGCAACCGATTTGCGTTTGACATTCAATCGTGGCACCCCAATTGAAAACCCAGCACTGCGTGGCTTATCGCTGTCGATCGCTGATGGCGAATTTGTGACAGTCATCGGTACTAATGGTGCAGGCAAATCAACCTTTTTAAACGCCGTCAGTGGTGCGGTGCGTGTCGATAGTGGTAGCATCAAAATCAACGGCCAAGATGTAACACGCTTTGATACGCATAAGCGAGCCAAGCAAGTGGCACGAGTTTTCCAAGATCCGATGGCTGGCACTTGTGAAGCCTTGACCATCGAAGAAAACATGGCACTGGCGTATAAGCGTGGCGGCGTGCGTGGTTTGGTAGGGGCATTAAATCACAAAAACCGTGAGCTGTTTCGTGAAAAACTATCCATTCTCAAGCTGGGGTTAGAAAACCGCCTAACCGACCGCATGGGGCTGCTCTCTGGCGGTCAGCGTCAGGCGGTGAGTCTTTTGATGGCAAGCCTGCAACCGTCCAAAATCCTGCTGCTTGATGAGCATACCGCTGCTTTGGACCCAAAAACTGCCGCTTTTGTTCTGGAATTGACCGACAAAATCGTCAGCGAAAATAAACTGACCACCATGATGGTAACGCACTCAATGCAGCAGGCACTGACGCACGGCACTCGTACGGTGATGCTGCACCGTGGGCAAGTGGTGCTTGATGTGGCTGGCAATGACCGCCAAGGCATGACTGTGCCAGATTTGTTGGAGATGTTTGAAAAAACTCGTGGCGAAAAAGTCGAAGACGACAGCTTGATTTTGGATTGAACTTTGATTTGATTTTATAACATTAAATTCAATCACATCGCATTCGTATCATCACAACAAAAAAATCACCCCAAGTGTAAAACTTTGGGGTGATTTTATTTTAAGGTCTAATAGTCAATGAATAAAAACAATCAAATCAATCTTTGATGGTCAATCGTCTTTTGGGGTGGTTTTTAGATAAATCAAATCCCACACGCCATGGCCGTGCGTCATGCCACGCTGCTCAAATTTGGTCAAAGGGCGAAAATCAGGGCGTGGGGTAAAATTGCCCTTGCCGCTGTGATTGATAAACTCTGGCATGCTGTCTAACACTTCAAGCATCCAAAACGCATAATGCTCCCAGTCGGTGGCGGCGTGGAACTTGCCGCCAAGTTTTAGCACACGAGCGACTTTTGCCATGCGGTCGTGGGTAACGAAACGGCGTTTATAATGACGCTTTTTTTGCCATGGGTCAGGAAAATACAGCTGCAAAGTGTCCAGATGATTGTCAGGCAGATTATCCAATAGGGCGATGGCGTCGCCGTTGATGACTTTTAGGTTGGTCAATTGATATTCATCTGCCAAAAAAGTTAGGCGGCCGATACCTGGCTCATGCACTTCGATGCCGATAAAGTTGGTTTCTGGGGCGTTTTTTGCCATCTCAAGCAGGCTATCACCCATGCCAAAACCAATCTCCAGCGTCAAAGGAGCGATCGCACCATTGGGGCTGTCGGCAAACAAAGCACGCAAATCGTTAATGCCAGCGACATCGCCCAATTTGCCAAGCTCGCCTGTGGGATTGACATAAATATGGGCGTAGCGAGTATCCAGCAGTGCCTGCTCACAATGCTGGCTCATGTGCGTACGGCGTTTCATAAAGGTGTTGATTTTGCGAAATTGCTCAGGCGTCTGTGCCAGCTTGGCAAGGCGTGTGCTGATTTCTTGGGTGTCAATTTGGCTGTCGGTTGCTTTGTCGTCAATCGGCAGCGTTTGAGTGGTGGTTTGGGGTGTTGAATTTGTCATAAAAGGGCGTAAAATAGAGAATCACAAAACCGCCCATTATAAAGAATATCGGGTCTAACCGCAAGCTGGCAAACTTTGGCTTGCTGGGCAATTTGTCAAAACCTGCTAAATCCGCTAAAAAGAGCCATTATGTTTCGTTTACCGTTTTTGGAAGATACCACGCCGCCGCCATTTTACCAAAGTCAGCTCAATGACGATGAGCGGACTCGCCTAGACAGATGGTTTATTGGTCATCGTTCGCAGGCGTATTATCTCAAACGATTTGCCCAGTTTGACCAAGCAGGGCAAATGCACGCACGCTGGAATTGGGCGGCATTTTTTATGACTTTTGGTTGGCTGCTGTATCGTAAACGCTATTTGGATTGTGTGGTGTATTGCGTGGCGGGTTGGTCGTTTATTAAGGTCAATATTGTTATTATTTTGGCAATTTGTGAATATTTGCTCATCGGTCAATTTGCCGAATCTTATCAATGGCCGCTGCGTATCGCCATCGGTGCTGCGGTGTGGCTGTTTTGGGCAAGTATGGTGGCACGCTGGGCGGACGCTTATTATTATCGCATGGCACGCCGTGAGATTGCCGACGCTTTGGCGTTATATCCACAAGATAAAGATGCCCAAAAACAGCACCTAAAACAAGAAGGCGGCGTAAGTCTGGTTGGGCTGTCGGTGGCGTTGTCGATGTTTGGTGTGCTGTTGGCGATTTTTGTGGGGCAGTTTATGCCGATGTATGTCAAGCAGCAAGAGCAAAAACTGCTGCTTGATGTGTACACTCAAGCCAGTAGCGTGGCAAGACAGGTTGATGGTATCATAGCCAATACAGGACAATGCCCCGCTGATTTGCTGATTGATCGCATGACCGATCACGCCGATATTGCGGTGGTCAGCCATGCCGATGGTATCGCCACGGACTGTGCGGTGGTGGCGACAGTGTCTGATGTCGGTTATCCGCTTGGTTATCTGAACGGACGCAAGCTGACCATCTACCGCACGCCCACCGATAACAGCTTGTGGCGTTGCCAAACTTCTTTGAGCAAAAAACAAACGCCCAAACGCTGCCTAGATTAGACTAGCGAAATTGGCACTGATGGCTGATTTGCTTGATTGCTTACTTTTTATCAGTTGTCAACAGTTGCCAATTGCCAGCTATCAGTTATTAATTTTAATTGATAATTCATCAAAACACCACAATCACCAACCCATCGGATCGACATCAATACTCAGCCGTACCGATTTGCTGCTGGGTAGAGCAAGCACGGTTTGCCACCAAGTCGCCAAAAACTGATGCAGCACTGGGCGATTTTTTGACAAAATCAGCATCTGCACCTGATAGCGGTTGTTTTTTTTGGTCATCGGTGCATCGATGGGGGCATTGATGGCAAAAGGGTGCTGCTTGGGTAGGTGTTGCTTGGCAGCGATGATGGCATGTTTGGCTTGCTGATAATTGGGGCTTTCGGCACGAATCAGTACCGCATGGCTATAAGGCGGCAGTCCCAGCTGTTGCCGTTCGTTTAAGAGTCGCTCGGCAAAGGCGTGATAGCCTTGCTGCACAAGATTTAGTAGTAGTGGGTTGTCTGGCTGGAGCGTCTGAATCAGCACCGTGCCGGCTTTTTTGGCACGCCCTGCACGCCCAGCGACCTGTATGATGCGTTGGGCGGTATGCTCAGGCGAGCGAAAATCTGGCGACAAAAACCCCAAATCGGCATCAGCAATCACCACCAAAGTAACATTTTCAAAATGATGCCCCTTGGCGATCATCTGTGTGCCGACCAAAATGGCAGGCTGCCCTGTGTGAATCTGAGCCAGTGTCTTATCCCACGCACCCTTTTTTCGCATGGTGTCTTTGTCAATTTGTAAAATCGGATAAGTGCTGTGGCTGATTTGTGGATTGGCAAATAAAGCGTGCAAATGCTCGACCAGCCGTGTCGTGCCTGTGCCGATGGTATCCAGATTGTCGCTGTGGCAAACAGGACAGGTGTGTGGCATGGCGGTCTGATAACCGCAATGATGACAACGCAGCAAGCTGTGCATCGGTTGTAAGTTGTTTTTATGCACCGTCAGATGGGCATCGCAATTTGGGCAGTCTGCCTGATGGCCGCAGGCTTGGCAAATCAATATCGGTGCATAGCCACGCCGATTCAAAAACACCAAAACCTGCTCGCCACGCAGCAGATGGTTTTTCATGGTTTGTACGGTGGTAGCAGACAAGGTGGTATCGCTTAGATTGCCATCAGTGTGTAACGCCCAAGACGACCCCAGTCGCATATCCACCAGTTGCATGGTGGCAAAGGTGGCATCACCTGCTCGCTGGGTGAGCTTGAGATGTTGCAATTTGCCATCTTTGATGAGCTTTAGTTGTTCTAGGCTTGGCGTGGCAGTACCTAAAACGATGGGGATTTTGGCAAATAAGGCTCGCACCATCGCCACATCGCAGGCGTGATAGCGTAGATGGTCTTGCTGTTTATAAGAAGTGTCGTGGGCTTCATCGATGATAATCAGCCCAAGATTATCAAAAGGATACAGCACGCTTGAGCGTGTGCCGATGATGATTTGGGCATTTGCCAAGCGACAATCTTGCCAGCCTTGCAGCCGCTCGCCATCGCTCATACCAGAGTGCAGCACGCAGATGGCAGCGTCAAACCGTGCAGCAAAGCGGTGCTGAGTTTGTGGTGTCAGTCCAATCTCAGGGACGAGTATCAACACCTGCTTGCCTGATGACAGCACATGCTGCATCGCTTGTAGATAGACTTCGGTCTTGCCAGAGCCTGTGATACCGTCCAACAAAAACCCTTGATAACAACCTGCATCACAGGCTTGACAGATGGCGGCTAGGGCATGGCTTTGTTCGTCATTGGCAGTCAGTGGCGTCTGGCGTAGACAAGCCTTGGGCGGACGCTTGGCAGTGGCATCATCGGTACGCTCATCACGGACAATCAAACCTTTTTTGACCAAAGCATTTAGGCTGGCACGAGTTGCCCCCATGCCGATTAACGCCGATTCACTGATGCCATCACGACAAGCGATGATTTGCTCAAGCAGTTGCCGCTGTTTTTTGGCGGTCTTGGATAACTGGCTCACATCATCGCAGATGGCACGATAATAACCAGTGGCGGCATTGATGGGCTTGCCTTGATTAATCAGTGTCGGCAGCATGACCGAATAGACATCGCCCAAAGGGTGGTGATAATACTTCGAAAGCCAATTGGCCAGCTTAAGCAGCTGATGATTAATAATCGGCGTGCTGTCCAAGATTTGCTTGATGGCTTTGAGCTTGTGCATCAAGACACTGCTGTCATCTATGGCGATATGACCGACCACCACACCGACCAGCGTCCGATGACCAAACGGCACCAACACACGCACACCGATGGCAGGCATGGGCAAATCGGCAGGACACAGATAATCAAAAAAATCCCCCACTGGCACGGCTAAGGCGACTTGAGCAAGTAGGGCGTGCATGGACTGGTGGGGGTGATGGCTCATGGTGCAGGCTTAGAGATTTTGTAGGCGTTCGACCGACGGTGCGTAATAATACGCCCCTGATACAGCCGTGCTGACATGCTTCAGTAGCAAATCGGTCTTGCCGTCTGTCTCGCCAAACATACTGAGCAGCTGTGCTTCGATATTCCACAGGCGAGCGGCATAAGCGATAAACATCAAGCCGTGTTCGCCAGTTACCGTGCCGTACGGCAGGCTACGACGCACGATTTCTAGAGTTTTGCCGTCTTCTTTGAGATTGGTACGCCCCAGATGCGAGTCTGGCAGCCGCTCGGATTTGTCAAATTCGATATTGTCCGCCTTACTGCGACCGACACAGGCTTCTTGGCGATGCACTGGCAGGGTGTCCCATTTGTCCAAATCGTGGCGATATTTTTGTAACAAAACATAGCTGCCGCCAGCGTCCGCACCGTCTTTGATGATGGCGACATCACAGATAGCGTCGCCCTGCGGGTTTTCAGTGCCATCAACAAAACCTTCTAAGCCACGATCTTCGACCCAGCGAAAACCGTGCGTCTCGCTTTTGATGGTGGCGATATTTTTAAAAATTACCACCAACGCCTTGGCAAGACTAAAATTGACATCATGACGCAAAGACTGGATATGAAATAAAACATCGTGCTGGGTGGCAGGTGCTAGGCCGCCACCCAATGGACGAAATGGCTTGATTTGACTGCCTTCATCGCTGTGATTAAACGCTTGCCACGCCGTCGCTCCAAAGCCAATGCTCAAACCCAGCGATGCGTCGGCATAGTGTTGCTTGAGTTCATCAAGCACCTGCAAGGCTTGGCGGCAAGCATCGGCGATGGCAGCGGTGTCGGCAGTACAAAAGTCTGCTTCCATAAAAATACCTGCACGACAATGATCAAAAATGATGGCAGACTGTGCGGTGGCTGTCATAATTTATCCTTAAAATTCATAAACTTACAAATCTTTTCACAAATAAAACTTGGGCGTTGAATGTGTCAAATGTTTGCCACCAAGGTAATTTGCCCAGTGGCGACTTCTTGGCATTATAACAAAATATCCCAAAATCCGCCAAATCTTACACAAAAAGCCCTTGGAAACCCAAAGGCTTTGATGGTGATTTGGCGATAAATTGGCTGTCAAAAAATGCCAAATCGTGTCAAATCGTGCGATAATGGCAAATTTTGTCAACTAATACCAATTACGCCAAATGTAAAATGGCTTCAATCTCAACCACGCCACCTTTTGGCAAAGCAGCAACCTGCACCGCTGCACGAGCAGGGTATGGGGCGTTTAGACGGCGGTTAAATACTTCGTTAAGCGTCGCAAAATCTGCCAAATCGGTCAATGACACATTGAATTTTACCGTGTCGTTTAGGCTGCCACCAGCAGCTGCAGCGATGGCTGCCAGATTGTCCATGGCTTGTTCAGCCTGTGCCAAAAAGCCGTCTTTTAGCTCCATCGTGGCAGGGTCTAGACCTAACTGACCTGAAATATAGACAGTGTTGCCGACCTTGACCGCTTGTGAATAAGTGCCTACCGCTGCAGGGGCGTTGTCGGTATGAATGATTTGTTTGCTCATGATGATTCTCTTTATTGTTAAGTTAATTGATAATGTAAATTAATATTGATAAATTAATATCTGATTAAAAATTTAACAACCGTCTCAATTGTCAAAATATCAAAAATTGCCAACATTGTTAAAATGGTTCATAAAATCGCCAGATAAATGGCGAATTTTGCTTATCATAAAACACTTGTTATGCCAAATTCAAGCGATTTTCAGCGATAATTTGCCGATGCCTTTATGATTAACACAAGCCATCAATATCAATCATTGATACAGTCGCATGATGTTTGGATAGCCGAGCAGATTTCGCAGTTTTTCGATGCCTTCTGCCAAATGCTGGCGTGAGCGGACAATCACACGCAAGGTTGTGGTACCGACTTTGCCGTCTTTGTCCATTTTATCGGCTTTGTTGTCGGCCTTGACTTGGGTTTGCTCGACACCGATGTTTAAGGCACGCATTTCATAGATGACTTGGCTGATTTGCTCTTCGTTGAGCATGGCGTAGATACGCAGCATTGCAGGAAAACGCAGGGCGTTGGACTGCTCGACCATGGCAGTTGCTGGCTTCCAGTTGAGCTGAATAATCTGATAAGGGTTGTCGGCACGCACCGCTTGCAGTGAGTAGCACTTGTGGCGATGCACCACCAAGCCTTGGCGAGACAGATGGCCGACAATGTGATCGCCATAGATGGGGTTACAGCAGCGGGCAAAGTCCACTTCCACGCCCTTAATGCCAGCCAAAAGATGCTTGGAGCGAGTGATTTCGTTACCATCGGCGTGATCAATCTCTTCACTAAACAAGCGAGATACCACCAGTTGCGGCAATAGCACGCCTGTCGATAGCTGCATAAACAGCTCATCGGCGGTATTGATACCACGCCATTTTAGGATATTTTGCCAATCGCTGTCGTCCAGATCGTCGATGCGTTTGCCATAAGTATTCAAGGCACGATCAAGGGCTTGTTTGCCGTATTGGATTTGTTGGTCTTTGGGCAGGCGTTTTAGGAATTTTAAAATCTCACTGCGAGCTTTGTTGGTCGCCACAAAGCCCAGCCATTCAGCTCTTGGTGTGGCGTTTTTGTCCGTATCGATGCTCACGGTATCACCATCGGCAAGCACCAATCCCAGCTTGCCATGCTCGTTATTAATGTCCGCTCCAGTAGCGATGTTGCCGATGGCAGGACCGACAGCATAGGCAAAGTCCAGTGCCGTTGAGCCACGGGGCAGCTCATAAGCACGACCTTTGGGACTGTAGCAGACGATTTTGCGTTCGTGCAGATAGCTGATCAGCTCTTCGATGATGGCGATTTGGATATCATCGCCTTCGTGGTTGCCATGCCCAGCATTTGCCAAGTCTTGCATATTTCTAAGGCTCGCCTGAATCACCGACTGACTGACGCCAGTATGCTCGTTACTGATGATGCCAAGGCGTGCCGCTTCTTGCATACGCTGGGTCATTAGCGTGATTTTGATGTGATTATAATCCCGATCATAAAATAAGGTCAAAGACTGATTGCCGCCTGCTAAAGGCTTGCGGATATTGTCCTGAATGTAGCGATCGCCGATTTGGTATTTTTGGATTAAGTGAGCGGCAAGTTTATCACAAGATTCAATATCTTTTAGGATAACTTCAAAATCATACTGGCGAATCAGTTGGCTGATTTGTCCACGGTTTTTGAAAAATTGGCGGTACATCGAAGCACGGTTATCCAGCACTTGCACATTGCCGTCCAGATTGAGATAGCCAAGCAGATTTTGTAAATAAGTGCTAATCTCAGTTTTTTGAAAATTACGCCCCAAACCGTGCTGCAAAAGTTTGTCAGTAAACTTGTTGTACATGGCAGGATTTAGGTTGCGATAGCACAGCAGCTCGATATAATCAGCGATGTTATTTAACCCCATCAAGCGAGCAAACGGCACATAAAAATCCAAAGTCTCAGTGGCGGTGCGTTTTTGTTTTTCTTCGCTGACGGCATCGAGCGTGGACATATTGTGCAGGCGGTCGGACAATTTGACAATCAGCACACGGGGGTCAATCAGCGTGGCGGTTAAGATTTTATGAAAAGTGGCGGCTTGGCTTTGTTGTTTGCTCATGCCTGATGATTTGAGTTTGGTGACGCCATCGACCAGCTGCGAGACGATTTTGCCAAATTCTGCCGTGAGCATCTCATCGGTCACTTCGGTATCTTCGACCGTATCATGTAAGATGGCAGCGATGATGGTATCTCGATCTAGGCGAAATCCTGCCAAAATCTCCGCCACAGCGATGGGGTGGGTGATGTACGGCTCGCCAGATTTGCGTTTGTCCTTGATGTGAGCCACATCGCCAAAATGACACGCACGCAGCACATCGGCACGCTCATCTTTGGACAAATAGGCGACGGCACGCATCAGACTGTCTCGAGCTTCGTCCACTAGGGGGTGGCTTAGGTGGGTGGGAATGTCATGTGGGTGATAGCTGTCTAACATAGATGGCTCACGGTCTGGTGGATATTTATTGCCATGCCAATAAAAATTTAAGCAAAATTTAGTTAAACTCAACCAAATTACTCAAATAAAGGCACAGCAACGCTAACATGGCAAAAACTTACCATTAGTATAATAAATCACTTTGTGGGGTTGTTGTCAATATATTGATGGTTGATTTTATGAAATTCATCATTTGATTGATTAGTATTTGTGCCATTTTGTTATATTATAAAATTTGTTATTTGATAAAAATTGTGTTGCAAAAATGGTATCTTTGTTAATGGTTGCTAATAACTGCTAACAAAAAAGCCATGCTAAACATGGCTTTGATGGGTGTTGAGATTATAGGGTGTTACCCAATTGCTCAGGGGTAATCTCAAAAGATTGCATGGATTTGCTGTACAAATCTTCGTCTGGCTCGTCCAAAATCTCACGGCTGACATTACCAGCGGCAATCTCACGCAATGCCAGTACGGTTGGTTTGTCGTTGTCCACGGCAACCGTTGGCTCAACTTTACCATTGGCAAGCTGGCGAGCGCGCTTACTTGCTACCAAAATCAGCTCAAAGCGGTTATCGACATTTGCCAGACAATCTTCGATCGTTACTCGTGCCATAGGTTTTCTCTCAAATAAAATAACAATCTTTTATTATAGCAAGATTTTTTGGGTTTTTTAAGTACTTATTGCTAATTTTTCTGCCTTGGGCAAAATTTGACCAAAAAGTCGCAAAATATCGGTCGGTGTATCAGCATTACTTAGCATCAAACGAACATCAATCGGCAAATAACCCAGCAATCAGTGCTGCATTACGCACGCTTTGGGCGTTTAGCGTCAAGCGGTGGCTTTTGATGATGGTTTGTAAATCTGCCAAAGCGGTCTCAAAATCGTCATTAATCACCACATAGTCAAATTTGTCGTATTGACGCATCTCAGTCAGCGAACCTGCCAAGCGTTTTTCGATGACTTCTTGGCTGTCTTGCCCACGACCAGATAGGCGAGTACGCAGGGCATCACGACTTGGCGGCAGAATAAAAATCATCACCGCATCGGCAAATTTTTGCTTAACTTGCAATGCCCCTTGCCAGTCAATCTCCAAAATCACATCAACGCCTTTTGTTAATAAGTCGCTGACCGCTTTTTGGCTTGTGCCGTAGTAATTGTCAAAAACTTGGGCATATTCCAAAAATGCCGACTCGCCAATCAGCGTCTCAAATGCCGCTTTATCAACAAAATGATAATGCACGCCGTCCGTCTCGCCAGGGCGGGGGCTGCGAGTGGTGTGCGAGATGCTGACGGTGAGATTGTCGGTGCGATCAAGCAGCTGTTTGACCAAGGAAGTCTTGCCTGTGCCAGAAGCGGCGGTGATGATAAACAGTTTGCCAATCATGTGATTCTCCATGCATATCTTTATAAAAGCGGTATGCAAATTGATATATTGATATAAAGCCTTATGTAAATCTTTATACAAAATCAATTTATATAAAATAAAATTAATGCAAATAAGCGACTGCCATCAAGCCCAATCGCTTGGGCGGCAGCTGATGGTTTATTTTACCACTTTTCACACTTTGCCACAAAAAATTCTTTAAAAAGTGATTTGGCGTTAGGTTTATTGAGCCAAATTTGATAAAATGCATGGATATTTTGATGAATTTTGACAAATTTTGAGTAATTCGATGAAAATTTTATTAGCCAACCCACGGGGATTTTGTGCAGGCGTGGATCGAGCCATTGCCATTGTCAATGAAGCCTTACGCCGTTTTAATCCGCCCATTTATGTCCGCCATGAAGTCGTTCATAACAAATTTGTGGTCGAAGATTTGGCTCGCCGTGGTGCGGTGTTTGTTGAAGAATTGGACGAAGTGCCAGATGGGGCGATTGTGATTTTTTCGGCACATGGCGTCAGTAAAATGGTCGAAGACGAAGCGGCACGCCGTGATTTGACGGTGTTTGATGCCACTTGTCCGCTGGTGACTAAGGTGCATATCGAAGTGGGCAAATTTGCCAAAGAAGGCATGGACGCCATCTTGATTGGTCATGCTGGACACCCTGAAGTGGAAGGCACGATGGGGCGGTTTGATGGCAGTTTTGGCGGTCGTATTCATCTGGTCGAAGATGTCGAAGATGTGGCAAATTTGCAGTTTGACCAAGACAAACCGCTGGCGTTCGTTACCCAAACCACCTTATCGATGGACGATACGGCAAATGTGATTGATGCTTTAAAAGACAAATTCCCCGCCATCAATGCCCCACGCAAAGACGATATTTGTTATGCCACCCAAAACCGCCAAGATGCCGTCAAAATGCTGTCCAAAAAATGCGATGTCGTGCTGGTGGTTGGCAGTCCAAATTCCAGCAATTCCAACCGCTTGCGTGAGCTTGCCGAGCGTATGGGCAAGCGTGCGTATTTGATTGACAATGCCGCCCAGATGGACAAAGCGTGGTTTGACCAAGTTGATTATGTCGGTGTAACTGCAGGGGCATCAGCACCAGAGATACTGATCCAAGAAGTGCTAAAAACGCTGCAAGACTGGGGTGCTGACACACCAATGGAGCTGTCTGGTATCGAAGAGAATGTTACATTCAGCTTACCAAAATCACTAACCAAGGCAGGATAGGCAGATAATGGCACACTTAGCACTGACACCAAGGCTCAATGAGTTGCCATCGTCCAATCTTTTGGCACAGACTGGCTATCCAGCACTGGCACGAGTGTTACAAGCACGGCAAATCGATGACATCAGCCAGCTGGATACGCAGTTGTCGCAGTTGTTGCCAGCGGCGGATTTGCTGGGCATTGATACCGCCATTTCGCTGATTGATGCGGCGATTGACCATCAAGATAAGATACTCATCGTGGGCGATTTTGACTGCGATGGGGCGACCAGTACAGCACTGATGGTGCGTTCGCTACGGCAGATGGGGGCGGTGGTGGATTTTTTGGTGCCAGATCGCTTTAAGTTCGGCTATGGCTTGACGCCGCAGATTGTTGATTATGGCGTGGCACGCTACCAACCCAAACTCATCATCACGGTGGATAATGGCATCTCAAGCCACGAAGGTGTCGAGCAGGCACATCGGCTGGGCGTTAAAGTGGTGATTACCGATCACCATTTGACCACCAAGCCATCACCGCCTGCCGATGCGGTGGTCAATCCCAATCAACTGGGCTGTGGTTTTGGTAGTAAATGCTTGGTCGGTGTCGGTGTGGCGTTTTATGTCATGGGCAGACTTGCCAAATATCGCCGAGAGCAGGGCAAATCCACCGCCAATGTCGCCCAATATTTGGATTTGGTGGCACTGGGTACGGTGGCGGATTTGGGCGTGCTTGACCGCAATAACCGCATTTTGGTCACTCATGGCTTGGCACGGATTCGCCAAGCACAGTGCGTTATTGGCATTTTGGCAATCTTAGAGCAGGCAGGGCGGCAGCATCAGAGCATCACCAGCGAAGATTTTGGCTTTGCCATCGCACCACGGATTAATGCTGCTGGGCGTATGGACGATATGCGTATCGGCGTTGAGTGCTTGCTGGCGGACGATTGGCAGACGGCACACCGCTTGGCAATGGAGCTAAATAAGCTCAATCACGCACGCCGTGCCGTTGAGATGAGTATGAAAGATGATGCCGTTGCCATTATCGAAACTTTGCCAGCACTCAACGAAGGCGATGCTCACAAATCCATGGTACTGTATCAAGACGACTGGCATCAAGGCGTCATCGGCATCGTGGCAGGACGACTCAAGCAGCAGCTGTATTGTCCGTGCATTGTCTTTGCTCCAGCGGATACCGATGCCATCGCTGATGACGATGCCATCAAAGGTTCGGCACGCTCCATTGCTGGCGTGCATATCCGTGATGTCATCGAGCGTGTGGCTTTTGAATATCCTGATTTGATTGAGCATTTTGGCGGTCATGCGATGGCGGCAGGATTGACGCTAAAAAAATCCAACTTTGAGCGTTTTGCCAAGGCATTTGCCGAGCAGATGGCACAGTTTGACGATGCGTTATTTTGCGAAGAGCAATTCACCGACGGCACTTTGACGCCAGATGAATTTAGCTTGCGATTTGCCGACACTCTACAAAATATCAGCGTCTGGGGCAATGGCTTTACGCCGCCAGCGTTTGACGGTGAATTTGAAGTGCTAAACCATCGTGTGCTAAAGGACAAACACCTAAAATTGACCCTAAAAATGGCAGGCGTGCAATATCCGATTGATGCGATTTGGTTCAATTATCAGCCACAAAACTGGGATTATCGAGCGGCAAGTGTGCATATTTTGTACACTTTGGACATCAACGAATGGCAGGGCAGCCAAAACCTACAACTGATTATCAAAGATTTGGCGGTAATGCAGATAGCGGCGTTAAATCCGCTTGGAGCATAGATGATTTTACCAGCTTAAGGCGATGGATTGATTTTGTTCCATTCAATCCATATCAATAAACTAACTTTAATCCATTGTACTTTAAATCAATTTAAATTTAATAATCAATTTGAAGTTAAAATTATGATGAGCGGTTGGATTGTCTAAGCTGAATCGATGGCAGATGCCAATCAAACCGCACTGCCATCATACGAACGCCAAAAATCGTCGCTAACGCCAGACTTTGCTTTATCCAGTCCGCCGTCCCAAATTTATCCAAAACCAAATACAGCGCCGAACCCAAAATACTGGCACTGATGTAGATTTCTTTTTGGAGTACCAGCGGAATTTCGTTACAAATCATATCACGCATGATGCCGCCTGCGATGCTGGTCATCACCGCCATCATGATGGCGATGGCAGGGTGAGCATCAAGCGATAACGCCACCGTCAGACCAATCACGCTAAACGCCGCCAAACCAATGGCATCAAAGAATTTTAGTGCCGCATCAATGTGCTGATGGCGGTGAAAGAACATTTGGCATAGGATTGATGTGATGCTAATCACAATGACATAGTTTAAATCCATCATCCAAAACAGCGGGTGGCGGTCGAGCATCAAATCACGAATCGTACCACCGCCAATGGCATTGACCATCGACACCAAAATACCACCAAATAAATCAAATCGCTTGTACATGGCAAGCGTCGTGGCGGCGATGGCACAGGCGATGACGCCGACCATATCCAGTAGATAAATTAATAAACTGGTATCAAAAAGCTCAACAATCATTATTATCCCTTTATGATTTCAAATCCGTCAAATCCATCAAATCGATTAAATCCGTCAAATCCATCAAGTTTATCAAATCCGTCAAAGCTGTTCATTCCGTCAAATTCGCCAATTGCCGTTTGTTCTGCTGCTTTTTGTCCTGTTTTTTTTGTTGCCTATTTGCCTTTGGCGTCTGCCCAGATGATTTTATGCAGCTGTATGCCAAAGCGAACTGGCAGGGCGTCCGCCAATATCCATTCTGCCAAATCGGTGGCGATGGTTGGCGTCTGGGCGTTGTTTTCGTGGATATTGAACATCGGCGATAGCCAGATTGTGCCGACTTTTTTATCCAAATCATATTTGGCAATCATCGCTGCCGCCCAATCATAATCGGCTCGGTCGGCGATGACGATTTTGATTTGGTCGTGATGGGTTAAGTGTGGCAAGTTATCCCATAGGTTTTTGTCCGATTCGCCAGATGATGGGGTTTTTAGATCCATGACTTTGGATACTGCAGGCGGCACATCGGCAACGGATAACGCCCCTGCGGTCTCAAGGCTAATCTCATAGCCTGATGCCAGCAGTTTATCCATCAGGGCGATGGCGTTAGGCTGTGCCAGTGGCTCGCCGCCTGTGATGCAGACACGCCGACAAGGATACTGGGCAATGTGCGACAAAATCTCATCAAGCCCCCAACGCTCACCGCCAGTGAACGAATAAGTGGTATCACAATACACGCAGCGTAACGGACAGCCTGTCAGTCGAATAAAAATGGTCGGCAAGCCAGATGCCAAGGCTTCACCTTGCAGCGAATAAAAAATTTCGGTCAGCTTTAGCCCAGCTTGCGGATCGGTGGTGGGGATTTTGGTGTTGCGTAAAGAGTGTTTATTTGTCACGGCGGTGGCTTAATCTTGCTAAATTATATGATAAAATACAGCGAAAATTTGGTTATTGTACCAAACAATTTAGGCAGATGGTAAATTTATTGTTGCTGTTTGTTGTTATTTTGCCACACTTGCTAAGTTGATTAAAAAATCCCTTTACATTCCCCAAAAACAGTGTATCATACGCCATGCAAAGATGATTGATTGTCTTTGCATTTTTCATAAAACTTAGTCGCTAACAAATTTAATTTATCATTGTCAATTAACGGTTTTTATGCACTGATAAATTTCAAAAAAGGTTTTAAGATAGTTAAAAATAGACAAATCTGATAGTAAGTTTGCTGTTTTATCAAAAACAGATAACCCAATATCAAACGATTGCACGGTGTATGCAAGAGTTTGTCTGCCATTTTTATTTGAATAATGATTAAAAAATTATTCAGTAAATCTTAGAACCTATACAGCAGTATAGGTTTTTTTTCGCCAAGCATGTTTATGCTTTTGTTTTTAACCCTTATCTGAGATGGTAATCCGATATGAGCGTTCACACCCCTGTAACCCCTGCACAAAATGCAACCAATGACTACTACTTGGCTCGTCAAGACCAGATGGAGTCGAATGTCCGTAGTTATCCACGCAAGCTGCCGCTTGCCATTGCCAAAGCCCAAGGTTGTTGGGTGACTGATGTTGAAGGTAACGAGTACCTTGACTGTCTTGCTGGTGCAGGCACGCTGGCACTGGGTCATAATCACCCAGCCACCATCAATGCCATCAAAGATGTGCTAGACAGTGGTCTGCCGCTGCATACTTTGGATATCACCACGCCGATTAAAGACGCATTTACCGAAAAACTGCTGTCATTTTTCCCACAAGATTTTGTATTGCAATTTTGTGGCCCAACTGGAGCGGACGGCACCGAAGCGGCGATTAAACTTGCCAAAACCTACACAGGTCGTGATAATGTCATCGCCTTTAGTGGCGGCTATCACGGCATGACGCACGGCTCACTTGCCATGACAGGCAATCTATCCGCCAAAGAAAAAGTCGGTAATCTGATGGCAGGCGTACAGTTTATGCCCTATCCGCACGAATACCGTTGCCCATTGGGTCTGGGCGGTGAAGCTGGTGTGGACGCACTGACTTATTATTTTGAAAATTTCATCGAAGATGTGGAAAGTGGTGTGGTTAAGCCTGCCGCTGTTATCCTAGAAGCCATTCAAGGTGAAGGCGGCGTCGTGCCTGCCCCTGCCAAATGGCTACAAAAAATCCGTGAAGTTACCGCCAAGCATGGCATTGTGCTAATCTTGGACGAAGTACAAGCAGGCTTTGCTCGCTCAGGCAAAATGTTCGCCTTTGAACACGCTGGCATCACCCCTGATGTGGTGGTAATGAGTAAGGCGGTGGGTGGCGGCTTGCCACTTTGTGTGTTGGCGATTAACAAGAAATTTGACGCATGGTCGCCAGCAGGACACACAGGCACATTCCGTGGCAATCAGCTGGCGATGGCGGCAGGCTATAATGTGCTAGAAGAAATCAGCAAAAATAACCTTGCCGAAAATTCACGCATTCAAGGTGAGTTTTTGCGTGATGAATTACAAAAAATCGCTGCCGAATATCCTTGCATTGGCCATGTGCGTGGTCGTGGTTTGATGACAGGCATTGAGATTGTCGATGAGCGTCAGCCTGCCGATCACATGGGTTCTTATCCTGCTGATGGTCAATTGGCAGCCGCTATCCAAAAGGCTTGCTTTAATAACAAGCTGCTTTTGGAGCGTGGCGGTCGTGGCGGCACGGTGGTGCGTCTGCTTTGCCCAATCACCATCACTCGTGAAGAATGCCAAGAAGTCATCGTCCGCTTTAAAAAGGCAGTGGCTGAAGCCTTGCAAGCGGTGCGTGGTTAAGCATTCATCAAATCGTTAATCAAACAAAAAAATGGCAAACTTTAGGGCTTGCCATTTTTTATTGCTTTATAAAGACAGTAAAAATTCATGATATTGTTTCATTTTTTTAATCATTTCATCAATACCAATGTAGTTGCCTGCATCATCAAGCCAATATTTATCAACAAATGCTACTCTTGTAAACTTGCCCATACCCAATCTTTTGGGTTTTGTAATTTTTAGAAATTTATCTTTTGCGGCATTGGGCAAACGCTCTGCAAATTCATCTCTCACCTCCCTTTTAATGCTTTTGTCTTTGTTATTTTGCTTATTTGTATCGCCAAGAAAAATGCCAAAAACCAGCTGTTTTTCATGAACAGCAAATAAAATCTTGTATTCGCCATGCTTACTTTGCCATTGTTTGCCTTTAAAATCTGCTGCCAAAAAACCGCCGCTACGTCTATCAACATAAAACCAATCTTCCAATAGGTTTAAATTGTCCAATTTTTGATAAAAACCTTCCCATTGACGCCATTCCCAATTCTCAGGGCTTGATTGTTCAAAGCTGTTGGTCTGATTTTCAATATCTTGTAAATTTTCCACAAAATCAATAAAGATGTCATTGCGAATACCGTCTTTGTGAATACTGTCTTTATATGAATTAAAATGCTCCAGTAAGTCTTGGCGAGTGATGGCTTTAAAAGCAGGGTGAATATTGGCTCGGACGTAGTTTGATTCGTTACCTGTTTTTAGATAGATGCCAGTAAAATTTTTATAGTTTTCTTTGGCGTGTTTGGTATAACGCTCCAATTGATTAGAATGCAAAGAACTGTTGGTTTTGCTTTCTATGATAAGATAAGTATTTTTGTTAATAATAATAAACAAGTCTATGGCGTTGCGTCTTTTGACGTTCTCGTTTTCCTTGTCTTCGGTAGAAAAAGTTTCTTGGGTTTTGACTTCGATGGTTGCAATGTCAATATTGATGCCCAGCCATTTTTGCAATAATGACACGGCACAATCGTGTAGTTGCTCATGGCTGTTTTTATAAACAGGATTGGCAAAATTAAATAACCATGCAAAAAATGCGTCTTGGCTCAATTCCTTATAAGCTAAGGCAAATAAGTTGTTTTTGGGTTGATTCATGTTTAATCCTTTTATAAAACACAATAAAAACCATTGTATCAAAAAATATGCCAAATAAAATTATTTTCATTCAAATTAGCTTGCCTTTGGGGGATATTGGTAATAAAATTAAGCATTTCCCAATCAGTGTGGTATCCCAATGACAAACCTATCCAAACACCGCCAAGCCTTATTTTGTAATGACCCTGCCGCCATCGCCGACTACGAAAGTGCGATGAATCAAGCGGTTAAAGCCGTAACCGCATGGCTTGGCAATGATAAAATGTACACAGGCGGCAGTATCAGACAGCTTCGTGAGCAGGTGGATTTTCGCCCAAGTAAGCAAGGCCTTGGCGTGCAGCAGACTTTGGCACGTTTGACTGAGCTGTTTTTGAACAAAAGCCTAAAAGTACATCACCCGCATTCGCTGGCTCATTTGCATTGCCCAACGATGGTTGCTAGCCAAATCGCCGAAGTGCTGATTAACGCCACCAACCAATCCATGGACTCATGGGATCAGTCGCCTGTGGGTTCGCTGATGGAAGTGCAGCTCATCGACTGGCTACGCCAAAAAGCAGGCTACGGCAGCGGTACGGCAGGCGTGTTCACATCAGGCGGTACGCAGTCAAACCTGATGGGCGTGCTACTGGCACGAGATTGGTGCATTGCTAAGCATTGGACGGACGCCGATGGCAAGCCTTGGTTGGTGCAGCAGCTGGGCATTCCTGCCGATGCGTTGAGCAAGGTCAAGGTCATCTGCTCACAAAACGCCCATTTTAGCGTCCAAAAAAACATGGCGATGATGGGCATGGGTTTTGCGTCTGTCGTTGCCGTGCCTGTCAATCAAAACGCCCAAATGGACACCGACGCACTGGCAAAAACCTTGCAGCAGCTCCACGATGATGGCAAAATCGTCGCCTGTGTCGTGGCAACCGCTGGCACGACTGACGCTGGGGCGATTGATGACATCAAGTCAATCCGCAAGCTGTGCGATGATTTTGGGGCATGGCTACATATTGATGCTGCTTGGGGTGGGGCGTTGCTACTATCCAATGATTATCGTGCGATGCTTGATGGCGTTGAGCTGTCTGATTCGCTGACGCTTGATTTTCATAAGCATTTTTTCCAAAGTATTTCTTGTGGGGCATTTTTATTAAAAGACGAACGCAATTACCGCTTTATGCACTACGAAGCCGAATATCTCAATTCCGCCTATGACGAAGAGCATGGCGTGCCAAATCTGGTCTCCAAATCGCTACAAACCACTCGCCGATTTGATGCACTCAAATTATGGTTCACTGTCGAAGCCTTGGGCGAAGAGCTGTACGGCTCGATGATTGACCATGGGGTGAATTTGACTCGTGCCGTGGCGGATTATATCAAGGCAACGGACGGACTGGAGCTGTTGGTTGAGCCACAATTTGCGTCCGTGCTGTTTCGTGTCGTGCCAAAAGATTATCCTGCCGAGCTGCTTGACAGTCTGAACCAAAATGTCGCCGATGAGCTGTTTGCTCGTGGTGAAGCCAACATTGGTGTTACTCGTGTGGCGGACAATCGCCAAGATGTACAATCGCTAAAAATGACCACACTTAGCCCAGTGGCGACGCTTGACGATGTCAAAAACCTGCTGACTCAGGTGCTGGCACAAGCAGAGCTTATTAAAGATGACATCAAAAACGGCACTTACACGCCGCCGATTGATTGATTTTATTAAAAATATTTTGTCTTAATTTACAACGCCCACGGATAATTTTGTGGGCGTTTTTGTTGTATTTATGAAAATTTTAAGCGATTTAAGATATATTAAAACTTCTGAAAACTTGGCAAATCAATCGTGCAATGCCTTATAAATCGTCCCAGCCAGCACATTGCCAATGCCTTTGACTTCAGCGATTTCGCTTTGGGACGCACCGAGCAGTTGCGAGATGCCGCCAAAATGGTTGAGCAAATCACGGCGGCGTTTTTGTCCTAAGCCGGGGATAGCTTCCAAGACGGAGCCAGCACGCTTTTTGTCTCGCTTTTTTCGGTGAGCGGTGATGGCAAAGCGGTGGGCTTCATCACGAATCTGCATAATCAGGTGTAATGCCTTGTGATCGCTTGGCAAATCCAAAGGCTTATGATGGATAAAATGCAGCACTTCAAGTCCTGCCTTGCGACCTTCGCCTTTTGCCACACCGACCAGCAGAGTGTCGTCCAATTTGCCAAGCTCGACTAGGACTTCTTTGGCGATATTGAGCTGACCTTTACCGCCATCAATCAACAGTAAATCAGGCAGCGGCTGCTTGCTGTATCGCCGTGTCAGCACTTGACGCATGGCAGCATAGTCATCGCCTGCGGTGATGTCGTGAATGGCGTACTGGCGATAATCACGCTTACGCACACCGCCATGGTCAAACACCACACAAGAGCCGATGGCAGCTTCGCCCATGGTGTGGCTGATGTCAAAGCACTCGATGCGGTTGATGGTGGCATCACTGACACTAGACAACACCGACTGCAAGGCAGCAAAGCGAGTTTGCAATTCTTGGCTGTCTTTTAGTTTTAGCGACAAGGCATTATTGGCGTTGAGTTCGGCGATGGTCAGCCAATCATCACGGTGCTTGGTTACTTTGTGCTTGATTTGCGTGCGTTTGCCAAATTGTTCGCTCAATAATTGGCTCACTGTGTCGGCGTGTTCGATGGCAACCGATGTGATAATTTCATCAGGCAAATCGTCGCTGACTTGCAAATAAAACGACAACAAAAACTCGCTCAATCTTTCGGCAGCATCCTTGGCATCAGGGGCGATGTCATCTGGAAAATAGTTTTTGCCGCCCAGCACTTGTCCGCCACGCACCGTCAAGACATGCAAGGCAATCATGCCTGAACGGATAGCGATGGCAAAAATATCCGCTTCACCGCTTAGACGAAACACCGCTTGCTTGGCCTGCACATCTCGAATCATTGTCAGCTGATCTCGATAAAATGCCGCTTGCTCAAAGTTCAGTTCTGCCGCTGCTTGTTCCATTTTTTGGATCAAAATGGCTTGCACATCGCCAGCATTGCCCTGCAAAAACGCCAAAGCCGCCTTGACATCGCCAGCGTATTCATCAGGTTCAACCAAGCCCACGCATGGTGCTTTGCAACGCTTGATTTGGTATTCTAGGCAAGGGCGTTTGCGTTGGGCAAAAAAACTGTTGGTGCAACTTCGCAGCATAAACAGCCGCTGCATCAAAAGCAGCGACTCTTTGGCACTGTTTGCCGAAGGATAAGGCCCAAAAAACCGCCCCTGCACATGCTTGCCCTTGCCACGACCGATGCTCAGTCTGGCAAATTTGTCCGTGCTGATATAAATGTACAGATACGATTTGTCATCTCTTAAAATGATATTATAAGGCGGTCTGTGATACTTGATGAGATTTTGTTCGAGCAATAACGCTTCAGCTTCGCTGCGTGTGATAATAATCTCAATATTATCAATGCGTTGCACTAAGGCTTGGGTTTTTGGGTGTTCGATGGTTTTGGCAAAATAACTGCCGACACGATTTTTTAGCGATTTGGCTTTGCCGACATATAAGATATCGCCTGTTTTATCCAGCATTTTATAAATACCGGGCAGGTTGGGCAGTGTTTGCACCAAGTTTTTTAGCTGTTGTTTTTTGGCGTTGGGATCAAGATGGCTGGTCATAGTCAAATGAATAAAAAAGGTTTGTTGATTTGGCTTTATTTTAGCGTATATCTGTGGCAAAATGGGAATTTTTCAGCAAGTGGGGTGATGTTGTGTTTGCAAATACTCGGACAAAATTGGGTCGGTTTATCAAAACAGGCAAAAAAACCACTTATCCGCAGCTGTTGCCGCTGTTTATCAAAAACCTCCTGAACGCTTATCCGCCATTTGTTGGGGCAGGGATTCGTGTTCGCACGCTTGATTTTGATAATGGGCTGTGCGTGGTTGAGCTGCCACTGACTCGCCTAAACCGCTACACGGACGGCACACAGTTTACTGGCAGCATCATGATGATGACTGAGCCTTTGCTAAAAATCATGCTCATGCACCGCTTGGGCAAAGATTATCTGGTAACGGACAAGCAAGCAACGGTCGAGTTTTTGGACAAGGCGACATCATCGCTCACCGCACGCCTAAAAATCGACACTGCCGAGATTTTGCAGATTATGGACGCTGTCAAAACAGGCGACACCGTCCGCAGCTACACCATTGACATTACTGACAATCAGCAAAAAATCGTGGCAAAAGTTACCAAAATCTTAGCCATTACTGCCAAAAAATAACAACAAACAGACGGCAGCGGTGTTTTGACGCTTTTCAAAAGCAAAGTTTGCAAAGCAATCCAAAGGCGGTACTTTAAAAGTCATGTTTTTAAAGAATGTTTGTCAGCACTACCGTAAAAGACAAGCGATTAATTGATTAAAATCATCAAACGCCATATCTGGATTGGTGTTATCAATCGGTTCGCCATAATTATAGCCGTAGCGTAATGCCAGCGTGGTGATGTTGGCGGCTTGAGCTGCCAAGATGTCGTTTTTTGAATCGCCGACCATCACCGCTTGCTTTGGCAAGATACCAAGCTGTTGGCAAATATACAAAAGCGGCTCAGGGTTTGGCTTTTTGACCGCCAGCGAATCGCCACCGATGACGATGGTAAAGCTGTCTGACCAGCCAAAATGTGCCAAAATCTCTGGCAAATAGCGAGTGGGTTTATTGGTGCAAATCGCCAAAGTATAGCCAGCGTCCACCAAAGCATTAAGCCCTACCGACACGCCTTCATATGCCTGCGTCTGCTCGGTGCTGCAACAGGCATATTCTGCCAAAAATATCTCGTGTGCTGCCGACAGTGCCTGACTGTCCACCTGCTGGGCTGTTTGTTGATGAGCTGCCAATGCTCGCTCAACCAGCTTAACCGAGCCATTGCCTACCCAGCTTTTGATGGTGTCGATGGGCATGGTTGGCAAATTTAGCTTGCCATACATACGATTCACCGCCGCCGCCAAATCCACCGCACTGTCAATGAGCGTGCCGTCCAAATCAAAAATAATCAGTGATTTTTGCCCTGCCATCGCTGGCGTGCCGTCAGATGTCTGTGTCATCATTACTCCCAATCAAGCGATTTTAAAATGGTTTTAGGTTTAAAATGACTTTAAAAAGTTATGCCAAAAATACAAACGCATCAAATCTGCCAAATTCACCAAATTCGCTAAATCTGCCAAATTTGATAAAAATTTTATAAAACCTACCAAAATGGATTGTAACACAGTCCCAAAATTTGTGCCAAAAATCGTCTGCGGTGTAACAATGCTCAATTTTTGTACAAAATTTAGCCATTTTATCCGCCAAAGCGATTTTTATTTATTGATCAATTTTTGACAATTCAAAAAATAACAAAAATAACGCCAGATTTTTGGCGATTTTGACCAATTTATCGGTATTTTTATACTTAACTTGCCAATTTGGGCGATTTTTCATCATTTTATCATTGACCATTGTTTGATAAAATGTAAAAATTGGCTCATCTTAGAGACATTTGCAACACTTGGTAGAGAAAATCGGCACAGTCTTGCTGTCTTTGGGGCAATCTTTGCAAAACTTTACACAGCACCTATAAAACACGCACAGTTATTACGAAATATTTTGTTACTATAAACCCATCGTTTGAGATGACAGATATTTTGGTTGAACCAATTATCTATTTGTTACCCAAATCAATTAACCAACTTAGGAGAAAAACGATGAAAACTCTATCAAAAGCATTACTGGCCGTATCAGCATCTTCACTATTGGCAATGAGTGCCAACGCTGCCATCAGCTACGGCAACTCAGCAGACGCACAGCCTTATGTGGGTGTTAAAATCGGCCAAATCGACGCTGACCAAATCAGCGGCAAAAACACCGCTTATGGCGTCTATGGCGGCTATAACTTCGACCAAAATTTTGGTGTTGAAGCAGAATTTGTCGGTACAGACAGCAAAAAATTCCACATTGGCAACGCACCTGTTGAAGGTGATGTAAAAACTTACGGTGCTTATGGTACTTATCGCTATAACTTCATGAACACCCCATTTTATGCCAAAGGCAAATTGGGTATCGCAAAAACTGAAGTTGATGTCAAAGGCCGTGAAGGCGTTGCCTATAGCCAAAACCGTGACAAAACCAGCCTAGCTGGTGGCGTGGGTGTCGGCTACAAGCCAACTGCTAACTTTGGCGTAGAAGCAAGCTACAACTACTTGTCAGAAGATGCGACAATGCTTGGCTTGGGTGCTCACTTGGCATTCTAATCAACTGTCAGTCGCTTGACCAAATGACTGATTAATCAATCAAAACCCTTAAATCTTTGGATTTGGGGGTTTTGTTTTTACTGGTTTTTTTGAACAGCTTATCAAGGGCAGTTTATTAATTTACCAATTTGCTAATTTACCAATTTATCTGATTTGGCAAAGCGGTAGATTGGGGAAAATGTGATGGGTTAGAAAAATTTTGGCAAATCAAGCAAATCCAACCACTTGCTTTGTTTAAATCACCGCCAAGGTGCTTTTGTGCTTAAGCGGTTCATGATGCCAATGGCGTATAGCAAAGTCCAAAATCTCGCTGGGGCTGGCATCTTGCATCGCATCAAAGGTGGGCTGACCCAAAAGTTTTAGGGCATAAATTAAAAGCTTGGCAGGGCGACTGGTGTCTATCGGTGTTGCCAGATTTTGCTTGGATAATTTTTGTCCGTCTTGGTTTAGCAGTAGCGGCAGATGATAAAAATAGCTCGGCGTGGGCAATTTGCACAGGTTAAGAATGTCCAGCTGTGCCACGGTCATCGGCATGATGTCTAGCCCACGCATGACATGGCTGATGTTTTGTAAGCCATCATCAATGCTGCACGCTAGAATATAGTTAATCATCTGGTTTTGGCGTTTGACCACGACATCACCCAGACTTTTGGCAGGATTGTCCCAAATCACGCCTTGTAAGCCATCGACAAATGCTGTCGCCACATCGGGCAGTTGTAGGCGGATTTTGCTGTCAGGGTGGTGCTTGTCCAACTGGCGATTTAGGCACAGGCGTGGATAGACGATGGGTGTGTTAAGAGCGTGTGGTGTGGGATTTTTGGCACGGTGGGCGTCCAGCTGTTTGCGTGAGCAGTGGCAGGCATAGCTGACCGACGCCAAAGTATCGTACAAAAACTCATCATAAATCGCCGTGCGTGCCGACTGATAGACCACTTGTCCGTCCCAGTGTAGCCCAAGTGCGTCCAAATCGTACAAAATGCTGTCGGCATAGGCAGGTTTGCAGCGTTCAAAATCCACATCTTCGATGCGTAGCAGCCACTGACCGCCCAATGACTTGATATGACAAAAGCTCGCTACGGCGGTGGTTAGCGAGCCAAGATGCAGGTGGTGTGTTGGCGATGGGGCAAATCGCCCAATGGGCTTTTGTGCCATACGACCTTAACCGTGATTTTGTTTTTCTTTGATTTCAGATAAAGTTTTGCAGTCGATGCATTGCGTGGCGGTTGGGCGAGCTTCCAAGCGACGCAGGCCGATTTCGGTACCACAAGTTTCACAAAATCCATAATCACCAGTCTCAATCTCTGCCAAAGACTTGTCAATTTTGCGAATCAGTTTGCGTTCACGATCACGAGTACGCAAGGCTAAGGCAAACTCTTCTTCTTGAGTGGCACGATCGTTAATATCTGACATGGTATTGGTTTCTTCGTGAATGTACGCTTTGGTGCGTTCGGCTTCAGAAACCAATTCTTCACGCCAATTTCTCAAAATTGAGCGAAAATGTGCCAACTGAGCATCGGACATATATTCTTCATCTTTGGCAGGTTGGTAAGGGGTAAAGACGGTGGTGTCTGTCATCTGAATTTATCCTCAATCAGATTTAATAAATGCGATGCAATCACTTGCAACCCAAAGTTATCGCCTGATATTCATCAGTCGCAGCACGATTGATGAATAAACCACAACGATTTTTGCAAAATTGGTACTTTGCAAAAAATGGTACAAATCACCAATACAATTGGCAATTAACAAAAAAATTAAACCAGTATATCGTGATACAATGCCAAATCTCAAGCATTATTTTTACTTTAAGAGCAAAAATTTTCAAAACTTGAGCGATAATTTGCGCATCAGTGCGTATTTTGCATTCTTTTTATGTAACTTGAAAGTACGCCTGTGTTATCAATCTGTATCACTCGGCAGCCCGCTGGTTGATTATCAAGGGTAAACTCGTCAATCAAAGGGGCAAATTGACGATCGGTTGATGGACAGCTCAATAGCTGCACAGGGTGGTGTGCCAGTGGCTGTAAATGCTGTGCCTGATGAACATGGCCGCAGATGATGGTGTGTGCGTGGCGGTGCTTTTGGATAATTTGCCAAAAATCGGCTGCATTGGCAAGCTGATAAGCATCAATCCACGCCGAACCGACTGGGCTGGGGTGGTGGTGCAGGGCGATGATGGCAGGCAGGGGTGAATTTGCCAAAGTCGTATCCAGCCATGACAGCGTTGCTGCTGACAGCTTGCCATGAGTTTCACCGCCAACGCTTGAGTCTAGTAGCAAAAGCTGCCAATCGTGATGTGTGCCAACAAGCTGCCGATGACAATTGAGCAGCCTGACATCTGGGGTGATGGGAATGTGTAGCCGCTTTTCATAAGGCAAACCTGTGCCGATTTCGTGGGTAACATCGTGATTGCCAGCGATGGCAAGATAAGGCGTGCCAGTGCGTTGCAGCATCTCAAACAGCCAATCATAAGCATCACTGTTGCCATCATTGACCAAATCACCAGTGCAGATAAACAAATCTGGCTGCAGCGTCGTCGCCATTTGTAGCACTTGCAAAAATCGCTGATAGCTGGGCGATTGACCGATGCGACCTGTCAGGTGAAAATCGGACAATTGCACCATAACAAAAGCTGTCTGGTGCGTGGGCGTGATGGGGTTTAAAGATTTCATATCGCTGACAAAGTTGATGGGTAGATGAGCGGTAATATTTGGTTGTTTTTAATTTATTTTTTAATCAATTTACCAAATAAAGCCGTGCCAAAAAAGCCCAAAGCCAATATCAAAACGATGCTTAAGCCAGTTTGGATATCCAGCCACACACTGCCCCAAACGCCAGCAGTAACAGCGATTTGGGCAAAAAGTATGGCAAGTATGACCATCATGCTGGGCGATTTGGCAAATAAGCGAGCAATCAATGCTGGCAAAATCAACAAACCGCTAATCAGCAGGCTGCCGACCGCTTGCAGTGCTACCGCACAAAATCCTGCCAACAATCCCATAAAAAACAGATGCTGCTGCAAGGGCTTGATGCCTTGGATTTGGGCAAGTGCTTCGGAAGTGGCGAGCTTGACCTGTGCTTGCCAAATGAGCTTTAGAACAATCAGACCAATGCCGATTAATATCGCCAATCTGGGCAAATCCGACCAATCAATATCCAGCAGGCTGCCAAACAAAAACCCCAAAACATTAGCCTGCTGCTGGGTGAGCTGAGTTAAGGTCAGTAAGCCTAGACAAAGCAAGGTCGAAGCCAGCACGGCAAGCGTGGCATCGGTGGGTAGGCGATTGTCCTTTAATACTGTTAATGCGATGATGACAGCGACACTAACAATGCCAATGCTCAAATCGGTCGGCAAATGCAGCCAAGCAGCCAAAGCAACACCGAGCAATGCCCCATGTGCCAAAGTATCCGAAAAAAACGCCAATCGCCGCCACAGCACCAAGCAGCCGAGCGGTGCGGACAATAAAGCAATCAGAGTGCCTGCTATCCAAGCAGGGGCGATGATGGGCAGCCAGTCGTTCATTGGGTTACTCAGTGGTTGTGATTGTGGGTATCGTGGGCAAGATGATGATCGCAGTGGGTGTGTTGATGAATATAAGGCGATTGATAGCCAAACAGCTGGACAAATTCAGGTGTGATGGCGATTTGGCTTGGCACACCTTGACAACAAATGTGCTTATTTAGGCAAATGACACGGCGTGAGCCTTTCATCACCCAGTGCAAATCGTGCGATATCACCAGCATGGCACATTGTAAAAAATCAGGCAACTGATCCAAAAACTGATACAGCCAGCTTTCGCTTTCAGGGTCAAGCCCCTGCATCGGCTCGTCCAAAATCAGCAGCTCAGGCTTATCGAGCAAAGCACGAGCCAGCAGTACACGCTGCGACTCACCGCCAGATAAGTGATGTATCTGCTTATTTAGCAGTGGTGTGATGGACAGCTGCGTATAAATGTGGGCTTTTTGTTCATCGGTCAATCGCTTGGGATTGGCTTGTGATAACAAATCCACCACTTGCAAGGGCAAAATGCTTGGCACGCTAAAGCGTTGCGGCACATAGCTGATATGGCTGACTTTTTTGTCAATATGCCCACTGCTTGGACGCAATAGCCCCAAAATCAGCTTTACCAAAGTGGATTTGCCCGCACCGTTTGGGCCGATTAAGCTGATCATTTCGTTGGCATGGATATTCATGCTGACGCCACTGACCAGCTCACTGTCATCGATACGGTAGCTGACTTTGTCTAGGCTTAGAATGACCGCCGTTTCTGGCGTGGCTGGATTAGGTGTTGTGGCAGTCACGGCAAGTGCCTTTGAGTTCAATCACGCTATTTTTGACGGTAAATTGGGCATCGTGAGCAGCAAAATCCATCACGCTATTGACGGGCAAAGTGCTGCATTCTTCGACTTTTTTGCAGTCTTGGCAAATCAAAAATGCCGCCACATGCTGATCTCGTGGGTGGCAGCAAGGAATATAGGCATTCATTGAGCTTAGTTGGTGAATCAAGCCTTCATTGAGCAAAAACTCAAGCGAGCGATACACTGTCGGCGGTGCGATGTTGGTTTTTTTGGCGGTGTTGCTGTTTTGACGGCTATTTTGTAAGGCACTGATGAGATCATAAGCACCCATCGGTTTATCCGCTTCTAGGATTAGCTTATAAACTTCTTCTCTAAGCGGTGTAAATCTTGCCCCACGCTCAACGCAGTAGGTTTTGGCTTGTTGCAGACGCTCGTGGGGGTTGTTGTGATAAACATCGTGATGATGATCGTGGTGATGACTGTGCTGACAAGAGTGTGTCGAATGTGCAGCTGGCATAAAATGTTTAACCTTCTTTGTGATACTTAAAATGGTGCTTGCAAATAATAGCGGTCCATCGATAGGGCGTAAGCCTTATTGACAAAATCAAGCACGCTGTTGATTTCATAACTTTTTGCTATTTGTTACATTATACCCAAAAAAACTGCGTTTGACTATACAATATTAGCAAATTTTATCAATAAAACCCAAGTATTTTATCCAAAATTATTTATAATAAGCATTAAAATGATGTATCACAGCCATAATTAATGGCATCAATCGGCGTTTGGCGTGGCAGGTTTTGTTGTTATACGATAACATTTTGATAAAATTGTGATATAATTAGCACGGCTTTTTTGCTCAATTGACACAGCAAATTCAATCAAATTTACAATTTACAGGAAGGTTTTTATGAAAATCAAATCTTGGCTCAAAGGCACTTTATTGGCAAGTCTATTGGCTGCAATGCCAGCAGTGGCAGGCGTGGTGAGTGTCAGTAATTATCCGTTGGCATTATTAAGCCATGCCGTCACCCAAGGCAACCAAGACGCCGAAGTGCTGCTCGAGACAGGCGATGTTGGGCATCATGGTTCGTTGTCGCCCAGCAAGGTCAAATTGGTCAAAGACAGCGATTATGTGGTGTGGTTTGGCGAAGCGATGGAGCAAAATTTGGCAAAACCGCTACAAGATGCTCCCAATGCCATTTCGTTGCTAAAATTTAACGCCTTTCACCGCCTGCCACTGCGTCAACTGGACGGTCAGCCACGCAGCGACAGCGAAGATGCCCACATTTGGCTAGACCCAGAAAATGCCAAAGCCATCGTCCGTGCGTTGGCGGTGATTCACGGTTATGCCAATCCAGAAAATAAAGCCGTTTACCAAAAAAATGCTGCCGATTTTGAGCAACGCATGGACGCCGCCGTCCAATCGGTCAAGATGCCAACCAAATTGCCTTATTGGGCGTATCATGACGCTTATCAGTACATTGAGCAAGCGGCAGGGCTGACTTTTGCAGGGGCATTGACACCTGATCACCACCTAAATCCAAAAGCCAGCCAATTTAAAAAGCTAAACAGCGTACGCCCAAAACCAGCGATGTGCTTGATTTCACAAGGCAGAGTGTCTGATGGCGTCAAAAACAAACTGGGCAATGTCAAAGTTGAAGTACTTCAAGAAGACATGAGCGGCGGCTCGGACGACTTTATCGAAGTATGGAAATCGATGGTTGCCACCATGCAGCAGTGTGCCAAGTAATTTTGCAATTGCCAGTCGCTAATTGTCAGCCATTGCAAAATAACACTTGCCAGTCATGATTTGACTTTTTATAATGATGGTTTGGTATGATGATGGCTTGATTTGGGTTTGGCTTGAGTTTAATTTTAATTTATTTTAACTAAATTTAATTTAACTTAGCTTTATCAATCATCAAGCCGTCATCAGTTGCCCATTTTTCACACAACATTAGCGTATCAAATGTCAAGTCCAGCCAAAAAAAGCCAGCAAGCCACAATTTACCGCAACCAAAATCGCCAAATCTGGACGGTGCTGGCTTTGGCTGTGTTGGGTTTTGGGTTAAGTTATGCTTTGTCAGACACCAACTGGCTGATTGCTAAGGGTATTTTGGCAGGTTCGCTGCTGGCTTTTTTGGGGCAGTTTGCCTTTACTTATATCGCCTATCATACGGTCGGTGTGCGATATGCCAAACAAATCATGCTCAACACTTATCTTGGTTTGGCAATCAAATGGCTGATTAGCATCGCAGGCTTTGCTTTTATTTTTATTAGCCTAACGCCAATTCACACTTTTGCGGTCATCGCAGGCTATGTTTTGATGCAATTTTGCCAAAGTCTTAGCTTGATACGGCTAAAATAATCAATTCCACACTGGCGTTATTTATATCAGTATTATCAATCAATGCATTGCTTTTTGTTATGACAAATTTTTGTCAAAATGGCAAAAGTGAACAAAATTGACTGCGTGATTTTAATCATCAAAATTTTTGACCGCCGTCTGCTTTATTGACAAAAAGTTGGGCAAAAACCGATTTTTTGGGCAAAAATAAGCAAATTTTGCAAAAATTGCGACAATTTGCCATAAATTTGCAAAATCTTAGCCATAAAATGGCATTTTGCTCTTTACATATTGCCAACACTCAAGTAAGATACAGGGTTAGTTACAAATGCAATTTATTGTTACGATTTTCATAAGATTTTGTGAAATTGATTGATTTTATTAATCAATGCTGAGTATGGCTTTTGTCAGAACTGATGGCAAGGGAAATACGCTGGATTGACACTTTTTTGTGCCAGCCAGTTAAACAAGTCAAGCGAATGACAATTAACGACAATGGATTGAGTGTGTTAAATGGTAACTTCGTTTTTTTGATTTGGCGTTTATCACCAATTTTTCTTTTTTGAGTTAAAATAAGAAGCTTATTATGGCAGCCGAACAGACATCTACAGAATATATTGCTCACCATTTGACCAACTGGACATTTGGCAAGCACCCTGAATTGGGTTGGAAAGTGGCACACGACGCCGCTGAGGCTCAACAGATGGGGTTTACGGCGATCCATCTGGATTCCATGCTATGGTCTATTGGCTTGGGCATTTTGTTTTTGGCACTTTTTTGGGCAGTTGGTCGTAAAGCGACTTCAGGCGTCCCAACTAAGTTGCAAGCTTTCATTGAGATGATTGTAGATTTCGTGGATAATAGCGTTCGTGAATCTTACAATGGTCCATCAAAGCTGATAGCACCGCTGTCATTGACGATTTTTGTGTGGATTTTCCTAATGAACTTGATGGACCTTGTGCCGATTGACTGGATTCCAGCATTGGCACAATGGGTGGGTTCTTTGATGGGTCATGATCCACATCATGTATATTTCAAAATTGTACCAACCACTGACCCAAATATCACTTTGGGCATGGCGATTGGCGTGTTCTTGCTAATCATCGGTTTTGGCTTGAAATATAAAGGCGTTGGTGGCTTTATTGCAGAATTTACTTTGCACCCTTTTAGTGCAAAAAACCCAGTTTTGCAAGCTATCTTAATCCCAGTAAACCTAGTACTAGAAATTGTTACATTATTGGCAAAACCAATCTCATTGGGCTTGCGTCTATTTGGTAACATGTACGCAGGCGAGCTGATTTTTATCTTGGTTGCACTGATGCCGTTTTGGATTCAGTGGGCATTGAGTGTGCCTTGGGCAATCTTCCATATTTTAGTTATTACTCTTCAGGCGTTCGTATTCATGATGCTAACGATTGTATATTTATCGTTGATTTCAGCAGAATCCGAACATTAATTTGAATCTTTTTAATAACCCTTAAATTTAGGTCATAAGGAGACATCATGGATCCAGTAATCGCACAGTACACCCTACTTGCAGTAGCTCTACTAATCGGTGCAGGTGCACTAGCAACAGGTATCGGCTTTGCCATCTTAGGCGGTAAATTCCTAGAAAGTACTGCTCGTCAACCTGAACTAGGTTCGCAACTACAAACCAAAATGTTCATCGTGGCAGGTCTGCTTGACGCCGTACCAATGATTGGTGTTGGTATTGCAATGCTTCTATTGTTCGCCAACCCATTCGCATAAGCTGAAACCGTCAGTCTAACGACCACCTTTGGAGAATCATCAAAGGTGGGCATCACCTGACTTTCACTAACAACGAGGTGATTGGATGATCAATTTAACCATTTTTGGTCAGTTGATTGCGTTTGCGATTTTTGTGCTATTTTGTATGAAATTCGTATGGCCGCCACTGATCGGCGCGATTAATGAGCGTCAACGAAAAATTGAAGACGGCTTAAATGCCGCAGAAAAAGCAAAAGCAGATTTGGCTTCTGCCGAAAAGCAAGTTGAAGCAGAATTTGCCGCTGCCAAAGCTGAAGCAGCTTCCATCATTGAGCGTGCGAACAAAACTGCCAATCAGATGATTGAAGATGCCAAAGAACAGGCTCGCCTAGATGGCGAACGCATCATCGCTGCAGCTCATGCGGCTGTGGAGCAAGAAGTTGCCCAAACTCGTGAACAATTGCGTTCGCAAGTTGCAAGCCTTGCTGTACTTGGTGCTGAAAAGATTTTGCAAGACAAAATCAATGAACAAGAACACGCCAGCATGCTTGAACAGTTGGCGGCTAAGCTGTAAATTAGAGGATATCATGGCTGAACTATCTACCTTAGCAAGACCATATGCCAAAGCAGCATTTGATTACGCTAAAGAGCAAAACGCAATTAGCAACTGGGAAGTTTTTTTGTCGGTTGCAAGCGATGTTGTACGCAATGAAGATTTTGCTTCACTGCTAAACAATCCAGCCATTTCTGCAGCACAAAGGGCAGATATTTTAATTGATGCCTATGGCAAATTAACAGCAGAGCAAGCATCTCAAGCGTTGGCTAACTTTACCAAACAGTTAGCAGAGCATAATCGTTTGGCATTATTGCCAGAAATTCATGCTCATTACAGTAAGCTAAAATCACAAGAGCTCAAACAGGTTGATGCTTACGTTACTTCAGCCTATCCACTGACCGAAGCTCAAAGCAAGCAATTGCAAGAACGCCTAGCTATCTCAACAGGTTCTATTGTAATTTTGCATGAATCTGTAGATCCAAGTTTATTGGGCGGAGCGACGATTAAAGTGGGCGATAAGTTTACTGATGGCTCAGTGCGTGGCAAGTTAAAACAATTAAAGACTCAGCTAACTGCGTAAGTGGCGAGCTGTCTAATTCAAAGGAAACAAGGCAATGCAACAATTGAATCCAGCCGAAATCAGCAATCTGATTAAGCAGCGTATTCAAGACCTTGACGTAAGCGCAACTGCAAAAACTGAAGGCGTTATCGTCAGTGTCTCTGATGGTATTGTGCAAATCCATGGCCTAGAAGAAGCCATGTATGGCGAGATGATCGAGTTTGAGGGTGGTGTCTATGGTATGGCACTAAACCTTGAGCAAGATTCAGTCGGTGCGGTTGTACTGGGTGAATATCTAAGCCTACAAGAAGGTCAAAAAGCATATTGCACAGGTCGTATTCTGGAAGTGCCAGTCGGTCCTGAACTTTTGGGTCGTGTTGTCGATGCGTTGGGCAACCCAATCGACGGCAAAGGTCCAATCAATGCAAAACTTACTGATAAAGTTGAAAAAATTGCTCCGGGTGTTATTGCTCGTCAATCGGTTGATGAGCCAGTAATGACAGGCTATAAAGCAGTTGATACCATGATTCCTATTGGTCGTGGTCAGCGTGAGTTGATCATTGGCGACCGCCAAACTGGTAAAACTGCATTGGCAATTGACGCAATCATCGCTCAGAAAAACTCTGGCATTAAGTGTGTGTATGTTGCCGTTGGTCAAAAACGCTCTACCATCGCCAATGTCGTGCGTAAGCTAGAAGAAACTGGTGCATTAGAGTACACAACCGTTGTGGTTGCATCAGCGTCTGAACCTGCAGCATTGCAATACATCGCACCATACTCAGGCTGTACCATGGGCGAATATTTCCGTGACCGTGGTGAAGATGCACTGATTGTTTATGATGATTTGTCAAAACAAGCGGTTGCTTATCGTCAAATCTCGCTATTGCTACGCCGTCCACCAGGGCGTGAAGCATACCCAGGCGATGTATTCTATCTACATTCACGCCTACTAGAGCGTGCATCTCGTGTGAATGCCGATTATGTAGAAGCATTTACCAATGGTGAAGTGAAAGGCAAAACTGGCTCATTGACTGCCTTGCCAATCATCGAAACCCAAGCAGGTGACGTGTCTGCATTCGTACCAACCAACGTAATTTCGATTACCGATGGTCAGATTTTCCTTGAGTCAAACCTATTTAACTCAGGTATCCGTCCTGCGGTGAACGCTGGTATTTCGGTATCTCGTGTTGGTGGTGCTGCACAGACCAAAATCATCAAAAAGCTGTCTGGTGGTATCCGTACTGCATTAGCACAGTATCGTGAATTGGCAGCGTTTGCTCAATTTGCATCAGATCTTGATGACGCAACCAAGCAACAATTGGAGCATGGTGTGCGTGTTACTGAATTGATGAAGCAAAAACAATACGCACCGATGTCAATTGCTGATCAAGCAGCGGTGATTTATGCATCAAACGAAGGCTATTTGGCTGATGTACCAGTAGAAAAAATTGGTGCATTCGAAGAAGCTTTCCTACGCTATTTGCGTACTGAACATGCAGCATTGATGACAGAAATTGATGAAACTGCAAATTATAATGACGATATCGAAGGTCGTCTAAAAGCAGCGGTTGAAGCATTCAAAGCAACTGCCAGCTACTAAGCAGTATCAAAGTAATATGGTGTGTTAGGCGTTTGTTTTAACGCACCATAAACCCTTTTATAATAAGTCCAGTATTGGAATAATTATGGCAAGCTTAAAAGAAATTCGTGCTAAAGTAACCAGCATTAAAAGTACGCAAAAAATCACGCGTGCAATGCAAATGGTGGCCGCTAGTAAAATGCGTCGTGCCCAAGAGCGAATGGAATCAGGCCGTCCTTATGCCGATGGTATGCGTCGTGTTATTTCGCATTTAGTGCAAGCACAGTCAGACTACAAGCACCCTTATATGGTGAGCCGTCCGGTGAATCGTGTTGGGTTTGTCGTTGTGACTTCTGACCGTGGCTTGGCAGGTGGCTTAAATATTAACCTATTTAAGAACTTGCTAAAAACAGTCAAAAGCTATCAAGAACAATCGGTTGAGATTGAATTTGCAGTCATTGGTGCAAAGGGCGTAGGATTTTTCAAAAATTTTGGCGGTAAAGTAACCAGTGCCGTTACTGATTATGGCGACAATCCATCATTGGAGCAAATCAATACCCCGGTTCAGTCCATGCTTGATGATTATCTGAATGGTAAATTGGATCGTATTTATTTGGTCTATAACAGATTTATCAACGCTATGGCACAAAAACCAGTGGTTGAACAAATCGTACCATTGGCAGAAGGTGAGTTTGAAGATGAAACGCTTCAAGCACACAGCTGGGATTATATCTACGAACCAGATACCAAAACTCTCATCGATAGCTTGCTTTTACGCTACATTGAATCTGTGGTCTATCAGTCAGTTCGTGAAAACATCGCTTCTGAACAGTCGGCTCGTATGGTAGCAATGAAAGCAGCGACAGATAATGCTGGTAACTTAATTAAAGAATTACAGTTGGTTTATAACAAGTTGCGTCAAGCGGCGATTACCCGAGAAATTTCGGAAATCGTTGGCGGTGCCGCTGCTGTTTCTTAGGATGATAAGGATAGACATATGACATCTATTTCTACCCGTGGTCTTATTGCTGGTATTTTCGCAGCTTTGTTAGTAACTGGCTGTGTTTCAACTGGTAATACAGTAATGAAAGAACAAACCCAGCAGAGTGTTGAAAGTGTTATTGTGAAAGGTGTTACCAGCAAGCAAGATATTATAAATAAATTCGGCTCTGCTGATGGCGTATCATTTACTGATAGCGGAAATGAAGTTTGGACATATCGACATTCACGTTCTACACCAATGGCGAGAAACTTTATCCCATACAACTTCTTCTCTCTTGGTGAAAATATTCAAACTAAAGAATTGGTGATTTTGTTTGACAAAAGTGGCGTTGTTTCTAATTATACTTTTAGAGAAACCGCAAACCAATCAAAATCTGGTCTAGTAAAATAATTTAGGAGAACGCAATGAGCGGTCGTATTGTACAGATCATTGGCGCGGTTATTGACGTTGAATTTGACCGTGGTCAAGTGCCACAAATCTTTGATGCGTTGAGCGTTGATGGTACCGAAACTACACTAGAAGTACAGCAACAGTTGGGCGATGGCGTGGTGCGTACCATTGCAATGGGTTCAACAGAAGGCTTGAAGCGTGGTTTAACAGTAACAAATTCTGGTGCACCGATTTCTGTGCCAGTTGGTCAAGCAACTTTGGGTCGTATTATGGACGTGCTGGGTCGCCCAATTGACGAAGCTGGCCCAGTTAATGCTGCAGAAAAATGGTCTATCCACCGTGAAGCACCAAGCTATGATGAGCAATCAAACTCAACCGAACTGCTAGAAACAGGTATTAAAGTAATTGACTTGCTATGCCCATTTGCCAAAGGTGGTAAAGTTGGTCTGTTCGGTGGTGCTGGTGTTGGTAAAACCGTTAATATGATGGAATTGATCAACAACATCGCATTAAAACACTCGGGTCTGTCAGTATTTGCTGGTGTCGGTGAGCGTACTCGTGAAGGTAACGACTTTTATCACGAAATGCAAGAAGCTGGCGTTGTAAACACCGAAGACTTCACCAAATCTAAAGTTGCGATGGTTTATGGTCAGATGAATGAGCCACCAGGAAACCGCTTGCGTGTTGCCTTGACAGGCTTGACCATGGCAGAATATTTCCGTGACGAAAAAGACGAAGCCACTGGCAAAGGTCGTGATGTTCTGTTGTTCGTTGATAACATTTATCGTTATACCTTGGCAGGTACTGAAGTGTCAGCACTTTTGGGTCGTATGCCATCGGCAGTAGGTTATCAGCCAACACTTGCTGAAGAAATGGGCTTGCTACAAGAGCGTATTACTTCAACACAATCAGGCTCTATTACTTCTGTGCAAGCGGTCTATGTACCTGCGGACGACTTGACCGACCCATCACCAGCAACCACTTTCGCTCACTTGGACGCAACAGTCGTACTAAGCCGTGATATCGCATCACAAGGTATTTACCCTGCGGTTGACCCATTGGATTCAACTTCTCGCCAGCTTGACCCACAAGTGATTGGCGATGAGCATTATACCGTTGCTCGTGGTGTCCAAGAAGTATTGCAACGCTACAAAGAGCTAAAAGACATCATCGCAATTTTGGGTATGGACGAATTGTCAGAAGAAGACAAGATGACTGTTTACCGTGCTCGTAAAATCCAGCGTTTCCTATCTCAGCCATTCCATGTTGCTGAAGTATTTACTGGTGCACCGGGTAAATATGTTGCCTTGCGTGATACCATCGCTGGCTTTAAAGCAATCATTGAAGGTGAGTACGATCATCTGCCAGAACAAGCGTTCTACATGGTAGGTGGTATCGATGAAGTTGTTGCCAAGGCTGAGAAGCTAAAAGCATGAACTTGATGAGCTGCAGTCAGTTGGCTCGCCGTCTGACTGTAGCTTAACTAACGATAATTTCCTGACTTATTGGGAGAATCATATGGCAACTTTTAAGTGCCGAATCGTAAGTGCAAGAGAAGAGTTGTATGCTGGCGATATCAGCATGCTGGTCGCTAATGGACATTCTGGTGAAATCGGTGTATTGGCAGGTCATACGCCGCTGATTACACTGCTAAAACCAGGCCCAATGCGTCTAAAATCCGCTGATGGCTCAAATGAAGAAGTGATTTATGTCTCTGGTGGTGTGCTTGAAGTGCAGCCACACATTGTGACAGTATTGGCAGATTCAGCAGAGCGTGCGCATGATTTGGACGAAGTAAAAATCGCCGAAGCCAGACGAGCTGCCGAACAGATGCTAACCAATCAAAGCGACACACTACAAACCAATGCCGCTTTGGCAGCACTGGCAGAGTCTGTTGCACAGTTACAAACGATTCAAAAATACAAAAATCGTGCTTAATTCAACAGCGATTTACCATAGATACTTTGATGTGGTTTGATTTAGGATAACTATGACTGGTACCCCTGAAAAAGAAGACTTGCCCCGAATCCTGATCGTTGAAGATGACGAACGATTGGCGATGCTGACACAAGACTACTTGCGTAAAAACGGATTAGATGTTGCGATTGAGACCGATGGCACTCGAGCCATTCAACGCATTATCAGCGAGCAGCCAGATTTGGTGGTGCTTGATGTGATGCTGCCGGGCAGCGATGGCTTGACGGTATGTCGTGAAGTACGAGCTCAGTATCAACAGCCGATTTTGATGATGACGGCACGCACAGACGATATGGATCAGGTGCTTGGTCTTGAGATGGGTGCGGACGATTATGTCGCCAAACCTGCCCAACCAAGGGTTTTGCTGGCTCGCATTCGTGCGTTGTTACGCCGTTCTGAGACAGCACCAACTGAATCATCACCGCAGCGTCTGGAGTTTGGCGATTTGGTCATTGATAATGGCGGCCGCTCGGTAACGCTCAATGACGAACTGGTTGACTTTACCAGTGCTGAGTATGATCTGTTATGGCTGTTGGCGTCAAATGCTGGCCGTATTCTGTCTCGTGAAGACATCTTTGAGCGTCTGCGTGGCATCGAGTACGATGGTCAAGATCGTTCGATTGATGTGCGAATCTCTCGCATTCGACCAAAAATTGGCGATGATCCAGAGAATCCAAAACGCATCAAGACAGTACGCAGCAAGGGTTACTTATTTGTCAAAGAAGGTAACTAAAACAAATGCGTCATTTTGATGTATTGATTTTTGCAAAGCCGGCATCTGCTGGCTTTCATTTTATCAGACATGGTTTGGTGTGGCTTTCATGAGTTTGACAGAAAGAAGTATTTTTTTTCGCATATATGCTGGCTTATTGTTGGTGTGTCTGTCCGTCGCCTTTTTTGCTTATTTATTGGTAGATACCATCAATCAAGAGCGCGCCCAGTCTTATCGTGAGACGGTGGCAACAGGGGTGTTTTATTTGATTGCTCAAGGGGTAAATTATCAAGAAACCCCTGCTCAAAAAAACTACTGGCTCAATGACATCAGCTCATTATTTGGTAGTAATTTTGAAATTATCCCCATGCAAAGCGTCGAGTTCAAAGCTCGTGAAATGCGTCGCATCGAAGAAGGCAAAGCGGTTGTCCGTTATGATCAATACAGCAACCAATCCACTTTTTATCATCGGCTCGAAGGTTCAAACGACATTTTGACCGTCAAGCTGACGCAGGTCGGCGAACGGCAGGTGCGGGCATTGACGATTTTTTTGTTGGACGATTTATCTCGCTATCAAGGCACTGAGCAAAAACAAGCTCGTTTGCAATTTTTGAGCCACAAATTTTCTTACCCCATTTATTTACAATCCATTCACAATTTACGCCTAGACCCTGATCAGATTTCTCGACTAAAACGAGATGAATTGGTTATCATTTTTCAAGACGGCATTCGTGGACAAAATTCCACCATCTCATTCATCATGGCATCAGATGTTGAAGATTTGGTGATTGTGGTTGGGCCAGTGGCGTTGTTTAACTGGTTCCCGCTAAATCTTTTGGGCAGTGTGGTGCTGATTTGTGTGTTTTTGATTGCTTTGGGTGTGTATGCACTGATTTTGCCACTGGAGCGTCGCTTGCAGTTATTGCAGCTGGGCGTGGACAGAGTGGCTCAAGGCAATTTGGATACCAAGGTGCAAGTGGTTGGCAGTGATGACATTGCTCGCTTGTCGGTAACTTTTAATGCGATGACGGCACACATCAAGCGGCTGATTGAGTCGCAGCGTGAGCTGACTCGTGCGGTGTCGCATGAACTTCGCACGCCTGTGGCACGCATTCGCTTTGCGGTTGATATGCTGGCAGATACCGATGATGCTGATTCTCGGCAGATGCAAAAAGAATATATCGATGCTGACATTGAGTCTTTAAATGAGCTGATTGATGAGATTTTGACGCATGCCAAACTCGAAGAAGGCTCACCCAAGATGGATTGGGAAATGGTGAATTTGCGTGAACTGGTGGAACAGCTTGAGCGTGAAACCAATGCACTGGGCAAGCCGATTAACTTCATCTGCCAGCTGCCGCCAGCCAAAGCCGTGGCGATGGCAGACAGACGGTATCTGCACCGTGTGATGCAAAATTTGGTTGGCAATGCCCTAAGATACGCCAACAGCACCGTGGTACTAAGTGCTGGCGTGCAAAAGGGCGAAGCATTCATCAGTGTCGAAGATGATGGGCATGGCATTGATGAAAAAGACCGTGAAAAAATCTTTATCCCATTTGCTCGCCTAGATGATAGCCGAACTCGTGCGTCTGGTGGTTACGGCTTGGGATTGTCCATCATTAGCCGCATTGCATTTTGGTTCAATGCCACATTGACCGTGGACGAAAGCCCAGCGTACAAAGGGGCGAGATTTACCATGCGTTGGCCTGTCAAGCAGGTGGGTGTAGTGGTCGCTGCCGATGAAATCACCCAAGACAGGGTCGAAAAAACCATTCATAAAAGCAGCAAAGGCGACAATTTGTAAGCTGTTTATAATCCGATTGGCGGTGATTATTTATGATAACAATCGCTTAGGGTGTATCATCGCTGTCATCATCGCCCAAAGTGTCGGCAATTTGTGTCATCAGTGGAATTTTGACGCAGACTTGCAGACCGCCATCCGAGTGGTTGCTGGCTTCAACTTCCCCTTGGTGTAGATGAGCGATGCGACTAACAATGGCTAGCCCAAGCCCACTGCCTTGGGTGGTGCGTGCCGATTCGCCACGTTCAAAGGGCTGTAAGATGCGTTCAAGCTGATCATCGGCAACGCCTTCACCTTCGTCTTTGACGCACAGCACCAAAGTCGGATATGGTTGGGTATTGTCATCGGCTGTCTCATCACAGGCAGGCAAAATCTCTGCCATCAGATGAATTGGCTGCTTGCCATAGCGAATGGCATTATTGACCAAATTGACAATCAAACGCTTGATGGACAAAGGACGCACTGGCACTTGCTGGGTGAAATTGGATTCATAAATAAACCGCACATCGGCAAATTGCACCATAATTTCCTTAAAAATGGCGTCCAAATTGGTCGGCTTAACAGGTTCATCAGAGCCATCTTTCATAAATGAAATGAACTGCTCCAAAATGGCGTCCATGTCTTCGATATCATAAACCAAACCTTCTCGAAAAAACTCATCAGGCAGCATCTCGGCGGTCAGACGCATGCGTGTCAGCGGTGTACGCAGGTCATGGCTGATGCCAGCAAGCATGATGGTGCGTTCTTTTTGAGCTTGGTTGAGCGTGGTAAATAGGCGATTAAAGGCGGTATTTACCTTGCGAATCTCATTGGGGCCAGTCTGGGTGGGTAAAGTAGTGGCGTGTCCTTGGGTGATATAATCGTTGGCGGCACGCTCCAATTTTTTGAGTGGTCGATTGAGTCCACGCACCAGCACCCAAATGGTAAAAATCGTCAAAAGCGGAATGCCAAACAAAAAACCAACCAGCACCCCTGTGCTGTATTGAGAATAATGCCGCATCGGTTCTCGTATCCAAATGTCTGGATAGGCACTGTCGTGAATCCAAAGTTTTGGCGTGGGTTTGAATTTGAAATACACTTCAACTTCTCGCCCCAGCGAATCGGAAATTTCTTTTGCCATAATTTTGGTCAGATGTGTTACCAGTGGCTTGTCGGCGACATCAGGAAATTGCTTGGGATCGCTGACAATATCAATGTGTGTATTGCTTTTTAGCCATTGCGTGAATTGGGGATCGTCATGCCACTTGGTCTGAGCGGAAGTCAGCAGGGTAATCTCACTGGACAGATAATTGGCATGGCTTTTTAGCTCAGGCAAATACAGACTACGCCAAAATAGCCAAATTGACAGGGTTACACTGATAAGCACAATAAAACACACCATGATTAAGGTTTGTAGCGTATTTGAATACAGTTTGTATTGCAGCTTAGAAAATAAATTTTGCAAGGCTTTGGGCATCATCGGTCTCGCTGGTCTTTTGATTGTCATTTTAGCACAGCTTTTGTTGGGGTTTTGAAGTAATTTTTGTAAAAAAGTCATTTTTTGCTTTAAAGATGGAAAAATTCTTGCTATAATTACGGTTTTAGTGGTTCAGGTTCGTACGGCTCATCCTCAACTTATCGAATCTGTATCATGCTCTAATTCTTGCAAATTGATTTTTTAGATTTTTTACTTTATTAAGAGAGTTATCATGGTAGTTATTCGTCTAGCCCGTGGCGGTTCAAAAAAGCGTCCATTCTATCAAGTTGTTGTTGCTGACAAGCGTGCAGCTCGTGACGGTCGTTTTATCGAAAAAATCGGCTTTTTTAACCCAATGGCTCGTGGTCAAGAAGTTGAAACTCGCATCGACCTAGAAGCTTATAACGCTTGGGTTGCTAAAGGTGCACAGCCAACTGAGCGTGTGGCATCACTTGTAAAAGCATTGAACAAAGCCGCTTAATCGCTGCTTTATTAGCACGGTTTGCACTCTTGTTGGGTGTAAACCGTTTTCTGCTATCAGTATTTGCGAAATTTTTAAGCATTTATTTTAGAAGTATTCATGCGTACACATCAGCCAAATCTCAATCCCAAATCGCCTGCCGCAGAGTCCGAGCTTGTCAAAATTGCCACGCTCAAAAAACCCTATGGCATCAAAGGCTGGCTGTGGGTTTTTAGCCAAACGGATAACCGTGCGGACATTTTTGAGATGAAACCATGGTGGATAAAAACCGCAACTGGCTTTAAGCCTTTGACCGTCAAACAATGGCGTCATCAAGGGCAAGGCTTGGTGGCTTGTTTTGAAGAAATTGCCGATCGCAATGCTGCCGAACTGATGAATGGCACGGGCGTTTGGGTGAGCAAAGACAGCTTTCCTGAACTTAACGAAGATGAATACTACTGGTCGGATTTGATCGGGCTTTCGGTGGTTAATGAAGAAGGCGAAAAACTTGGACAAATCAAAGAAATGTTCGAAACAGGCGCTCATGAAATCATCTCGCTTAAGCCAACGGCGGACAGCATTGATAATGAAGAACGCTTGATACCGTGGCATCGTGATATTGTGCTGGCGGTTGATTTGGCCAATAAAACCATGCGTGTGGCATGGGGTGCAGATTACTGATAGGCAATGGGCTTGTTTTACTAGATTTTTGTTGTTGGTGTTGTTAGGCTAAGCCAGTAAAATTGCCAGACAGCCAGACAATAATCTTGCAGATAATAATTTTAAATTTTGGGATAATGGTCGGTGTTTTTTGCGGTTATCAGTATCTTGCCTGAGATGTTCTGTGCCATCAAAGAGTATGGCGTGGTTGGGCGAGCTGTCAAAAACCAACAAGTGCAGATACGGCTGATCAACCCAAGGGATTTTACCCAAGACAACTATCGCCGCATTGATGAGCGTCCTTTTGGTGGTGGTCCGGGCATGGTGATGATGGCCGAGCCACTGAAGAAGGCCATTTTGCACGCCAAGGCGATGGCGGCAGATGCTGGCTGCAATGTCGATGCTGGCAAATGTCCAGTGATTTATTTATCGCCACAAGGTGAGACTTTAAGCGAGTCTGTGGTCGCCCAAATGCCAAAACTTGACGGCATGATATTGTTGTGCGGTCGCTATGAAGGCATCGATGAGCGACTGATTGCCCGCTATGTCGATGGGGAGATTTCCATCGGTGATTATGTTTTGACAGGTGGTGAGCTGCCTGCGATGGTGCTGATGGATAGTGTGATTCGCCGCTTGCCCAATGTGATGGGCGATGATTTGTCGGCCGAGCAGGACTCTTTTGTTGATGGCCTATTGGATTGTCCGCATTACACCAAACCGATTGATTTTTATGGCGATAAAGTGCCGCCTGTACTGCTGTCAGGGCATCATGCCAATATCGCCAAATGGCGTTTTTTGCAGCAGGTGAAACGCACTAAGGCACGCCGCCCAGCATTGTGGCAGGCATTTGTGCCGAACAAACAGCAAGCCAAGTGGCTCAAAGACTTGGAAGATTAACTCAAAAGTTTTATTAATAACCTGTGTGGTTCAGGTGCAGCGTGCATTGTGATGATGCCGCTTTATTAAAGCATGGTATGCGACTTTTTAGCCACGGCATTTTGCCAAAAAGTTTTTAGCCTATGCCATCATTATCAGGAGAAATCTTGTGAGCAACAAACATCCTTTAGTACAAGTTGTTGAAAATGCACAACTAAAAAACCACCCATCTTTTGCACCGGGCGACACTGTTGTCGTGCAAGTAAAAGTTCGTGAAGGCGACCGTGAGCGTCTGCAGGCTTTTGAAGGTGTGGTTATTGCCAAACGCAACCGTGGTCTAAACTCAGCATTCACCGTGCGTAAAATCTCAAGCGGTGTTGGTGTTGAGCGTGCATTCCAACTACATTCACCGCTAATCGCCAGCATCGAAGTGAAGCGTCGTGGTGATGTGCGTCGTGCCAAGTTGTACTACTTGCGTGATCGTTCAGGTAAATCTGCACGCATCAAAGAAAAATTGGGTGCCCGCAAAGACGCAGAATAATCTGCCATTTGCCAAAACCGATTTATCAAACCAAGCCTTATTTTGGGCTTGGTTTTTTTTGTTGCCAATTTTTTAAAAAAAATTAAGCATAAAAAAAATGGCTCATTGATAAACAACGAGCCATTTTGGTAGTAGGGACGATTACTTATCAGTTTAGCAATTCAAGTGCTTGATTAAGTGTCGCACTTGGACGCATTGCCGCTGATGCTTTATCAAAACTTGGGGCATAGTAACCGCCGATGTCAGTTGCTTGACCTTGGGCTTGATTCAGCTCTTCGACAATTTTGCTTTCGTTATCACTCAATGCTTTGGCGACGGCGGCAAATTGTTCGGCAATTTGAGCATCTTTATCTTGTGTTGCCAGCTCTTGAGCCCAGTAATTGGCCAGGTAGAAATGGCTGCCACGGTTGTCAAGCTCGCCTACTTTGCGTTTTGGTGATTTGTCGTTTAGTAGCAGTTTTTCGGTCGCACGATCCAGCGTTTCTGCCAAGATTTGTGCTTTGGTGTTGCCTGTGGTTTGTGCTAAATGCTCAAACGATACCGCCAATGCCAAAAATTCGCCCAAGCTGTCCCAACGCAGATGGTTTTCTTCGTTGAACTGCTGTACATGTTTTGGGGCAGAGCCGCCAGCACCTGTTTCAAACATGCCGCCGCCGTTCATCAATGGCACGATAGACAGCATTTTGGCAGAAGTGCCAAGCTCTAGGATTGGGAATAGGTCGGTGTTGTAATCACGCAGCACATTGCCTGTTACCGAGATGGTGTCTAGGCCATCTTTCATGCGTTTTAGGCTGGCTAGACAAGCGTCGGCAGGGGTTAGGATTTGAATATCTAAGCCATCAGTATCCAGCTCGGCAAGGTATTGATTGACTTTGTTAATCAGCTGGGCATCGTGGGCGCGTTTTTGATCAAGCCAGAAAATGGCTGGTGTGTTGCTTAGGCGAGCACGATTGACCGCCAATTGTACCCAGTCTTTGACAGGAGCGTCTTTGGTTTGGCAAGCACGCCAAATGTCGCCAGCTTCGACAGTGTGTGAAGTCAGCACATTGCCTTTATCGTCAATGATTTCGACTTTACCATCAGCAGTGATTTCAAAGGTCTTGTCGTGTGAGCCGTATTCTTCGGCTTTTTGAGCCATCAAGCCGACATTTGGCACGCTGCCCATGGTTGTTGGGTCAAAAGCACCATTTTCACGGCAAAAATCAATCACAGTTTGATAAACATAAGCATAGCTGCTGTCAGGAATGACCGCTTTGGTGTCTTGGGCGTTGCCGTTTTTGTCCCACATGCGGCCAGAGTTGCGAATCATCGCTGGCATAGACGCATCGACAATCACATCGCTTGGCACATGCAAGTTGGTGATGCCTTTGTCGCTATCAACCATGGCAATGTCAGGATTGGCGGCATAAGCATCGGCGATGGCTTTTTCGACACCAGCACGAGTATCGGCATCGAGTTTGTCTAGGTTGGCAAGTAGGTTGCCAAAGCCGTTATTGACATCAACGCCAGCGGCTGCCAATTGTTCGCCATATTGCTCAAATACTGGGGCAAAAAATACCTTGACCGCATGACCAAAAATCACAGGGTCAGACACTTTCATCATGGTGGCTTTCATGTGCAGTGAGAACAGCACGCCTTTGGCTTTGGCATCGGCGATTTGCTCTGCCAAGAATGCCAACAGGGCTTTTTTGCTCATATAAGTGGCATCGATGATTTCGCCTGCTTTTAGTACCAATGGTTTGCGTAGCTGGGTTTGGTTGCCTTGATTGTCGGTAAATACAAACGACACGGTGGTTGCATCAGCGACAGTTTTTGATTGTTCGTTAGCAAAAAAATCACCGCTTTGCATGGTGGCAACATGCGATTTGCTGTCTTTGCTCCACGCACCCATGCTGTGTGGGTATTTTTTGGCGAAGTTTTTGACGGCATTTGGTGCACGGCGGTCAGAGTTGCCTTCACGCAAAACTGGGTTTACTGCACTGCCTTTGATTTTGTCATAACGCTTTTGAATGTCTTTTTCTTCGTCAGTTTGTGGGTTGCTTGGGTATTCTGGCAGTTGGTAGCCTTGGGCTTGCAGCTCTTTGATGGCGGCCAGTAGCTGTGGCACTGAAGCACTGATGTTTGGCAATTTGATGATATTGGCTTCAGGCTTAGTAACCAGCTCGGCAAGCTCTGCCAAAGCGTCAGTCACACGCTGCTCTGGGGTCAAAAATTCTGGAAAAGCTGCCAAAATACGGCCTGCCAAAGAAATATCACTGGTGACAAAATCAATATCGGCAGTTTTGCCAAAGGCTTGAATGATGGGAAGTAAAGAATAAGTTGCTAATGCTGGGGCTTCGTCAGTGTGGGTATAGACAATGGTAGATTTGCTCATACGGACTCCTAATTGAGTTTGTTATCAATTTTCATAAATGCGGCGGTATTATGCCATACTTTCCTTGTTTTGCATACTTGCAAAGTGGGTTATGGCATTTAATTTATTGTAAAAAATCATCAAATCATCAGATTATTTTAACATTTTAAATAAAAATGCCATATCAGCATACTTGGCGAGCCAAATTTGAAACATTGACCGACGCCCAAGATGCTTATCAAAGTGCCAAATATCAACAGCAGGCAATGCTTTTGAGCGAAAATTGCACGCAAAAACGCAGACACTTTGGTAGATTACAACTGTACTACTTTATTGAGACAATCTCAAATATCAAATATTAATGATTTTAAGTTTATCATAAATATAATAAATGATTGGCAATTTTTTGGTCATCAACCAATGATGATTGCAATAAATCAAAGACAGCTTTTGATAAAATTAATTAAAATTCATTGATCTGGTTTTGGCAAGTGTTAAAAACACAACGGCGGCGTAGGCAGTCAATCTGCTTGGCAAATTTGCCCAAATCCGCCGTGCTGACAGGCAAGCTGTGCTATAATAAAGCACATCGATTGACAAAATTAAAGATTAAAGGTTAAAGGTTAAAGATTGGCAAAATTAAAATTGCCATCAGTTTGGGAAAATTTTTATGAAAGTATTGGGTCTTGAAACTTCGTGTGATGAAACGGGACTTGCCATCTATGACAGCACCCTAAATAATCACCAAGGTGGCGTGCTGGCACAGGTGTTATACAGTCAGATTGAGCTGCATGCCACTTATGGCGGTGTCGTGCCAGAGCTTGCCAGTCGTGATCACATTCGCAAATTGGTGCCATTATTTCGTGAGCTGCTACAAAAAGCTGGCATTGACAAATCGCAAATTGATGCGGTGGCGTACACCAAAGGCCCGGGGCTGATCGGGGCTTTGATGACAGGGGCGTTATTTGGGCGGACGCTGGCGTATGGGCTGGGCGTGCCTGCCATTGGCGTGCATCATATGGAAGGACATCTGCTAGCACCGCTATTGGCCAATGACAATCCGCCAGATTTTCCGTTTGTGTGCTTACTGGTTTCAGGTGGTCATACCATGCTGGTGCAAGCTGACGGCGTGGGCGATTATACGATATTGGGCGAGTCCATCGATGATGCGGTGGGTGAGTGCTTTGATAAAGCTGCCAAAATGCTCAATCTGCCTTATCCGGGTGGCCCCAATGTTGAGCGATTGGCAAAACATGGCAACTGCCACGCTTTTGAGCTGCCACGCCCAATGCTGCATAAGGGTCTGGATTTTTCGTTCAGTGGCATGAAAACAGCGGTGCATAATCTGATTAAAGACACGCCAAACAGCGATTGTGATGACGCTGTGCGTGCTGACATTGCCGCCAGTTTTCAGTATGCCGTCGTTGATACTTTGGTCAAAAAATGCACCAAAGCACTCAAGCAAACCAACCTAAAACAACTGGTCATCGCTGGCGGTGTCTCAGCAAACCAAGCTCTGCGAGCGGCATTGGCGACAGAATTGTCCAAAATCGGTGCGTCCGTGTATTATGCACCAACCGAGCTTTGTACGGACAATGGAGCGATGATTGCTTATGCTGGCTTTTGTCGCTTGCAGGCAGGGCAATCTGATGGCTTGGCGGTCAGCTGCGTGCCAAGATGGGACATGACCACACTGGGAATTGATGCCACGGCATGAGATTTGACCCCAAAACGCCTGTGTTGGCGTTGGATGAGTTTCAGGATTATCCAAGCTGGCACAAGGGGCGGTGGCATTATGTGGTTTGGTATATTGAGATTGTTGGCGATAATGTGTTATCTTATTGCAAACAGATGCAAAGTCAATTTGCCCAAATCCTGCATGACGGCTATCGGCGGCAGTTTCATATCACGCTGTTTGTCAATGGTTTTTTGGCAGATGCACCGATTTATGATGACGATTGCACGCTGGCACAAATTGCCAAGCAAGCCCAAGCGATACAGCGGCTAAAACTGCCAGCATTTGAGCTTGGCGTTAAAGGCGTTGATGGTTTTAGCAGCAGTTTGTTTTTGGCGATTGATGATTGGGCGGATAATTTGAGCCGCATTCGCCAAGCCTTGGGCGGTATTAAGAGCGAGATTGCTCCAGATAACTACTGTCCGCACATTACTTTGGGCTTTTATCGCCAAGGCATAACCAGCCATCAGGTGCTGACGATGATACAAAATATCCCTTGTCCGCCGCAGCGTTTTTGGGTCAATCAAATCACTGTGGGGCATTATCAAGCCGATAAGCTGCAAGGTGAGCTGACACCGATACAACGGATTGATTTATTTTAATATAATTAATTTATATGATTAATTTTTGATAATAAATTTATCATTGAAATTGATTTTTAAGTATCTAAAAAACTATTTGGATAATTGCGATGCTTTATTTTGTTCTTGGCGGTGCTCGCTCTGGCAAATCTCGCCACGCCCAACAGCTTGCCGCCCAAGCCGAAACGGCTGGCAAGCAGGTGATTTATGTTGCCACTGCCACCGCTAGCGATGACGAGATGGCAGAAAGAATTAAGCACCATCAGCACAATCGCCCAAGCCATTGGCAGGTGGTTGAAGAGCCGCTTGACTTGGCGGGTGTTTTGAGCCGATACGGCGACGATTGCGTGATTTTGGTGGATTGTTTGACGCTTTGGCTATCTAATCTACTGGGTTTGCCAGATGAGAGCCAATTTGCACAGCACCGCCAAGCGTTTATCCAAGCACTGACGACAAGCCGTGCCGATGTCGTTTTGGTCAGCAATGAAACTGGCTTGGGCATCGTGCCAATGGGGCAACTGACACGGCAATTTGTCGATGAAAGTGGGTTTTTGCACCAACAAATCGCACAGCTGGCCGATCAAGTGGTGTTTTGTGTCGCTGGCTTGCCGATGGTGCTAAAGTGATGGCCAGTCTTACAAAGATTTTTGCTGATTTTAGCCAATTTTAACTTAATAAAATCAATCAACTTAAAAAACTTTATCATAGTTATCAACAATAGGACGAGATGATGTGGTATTTAGATGCGATCAAACCCATTGACCAAAACGCACGCACCGCTGCCAGCGTACGCCAAAACCAACTGACCAAGCCGACAGGCTCGCTGGGACAGATGGAGTCGGTGGTGCTGGCTTTGGCAGGTATGCAAGGCAAGGATAAGCCTGTGGCAAATCGGCTGTATGTGTGTACTTTTGCTGGCGATCACGGCATCGCAAGCCTTGGCGTGTCTGCTTATCCACAAGAAGTAACACGGCAAATGCTGTACAATTTTGCCACAGGTGGGGCGTGCATCAGTGTGATGGCTCGCCATTATGGAGCGACTTCACAGGTTATCGATTGTGGGACTTTGGGCGACGCTTATGAATGCGTGGGCGTGGAGCAGTATCCTGTTGCCCCAAGCACTCAAAATTTCCTAAAAGCCCCAGCGATGAGCCATGAGCAGTGCTTGCAGGCGTTAGACATTGGCAAAATGAGCGTCGAGCAAGCGGTACAGCAAGGGGCAGATATTTATATCGCAGGCGAGATGGGCATTGGCAATACTACCGCATCATCGGCTCTGGCAGGTTTGTTATTGGGTGAGCGAGCGGACGGCTTGACAGGCTTAGGCACTGGCGTTGATGATAAGACTTTTACGTTCAAAAAACAAGTCATTGACCAAGCCATTGATTTGTATCAAGATAAAAACGATCCCTTGGTTTATTTGCAATCGGTGGCAGGCTTTGAGATGGTGGCGATGGTGGGGGCATATCTGCGAGCGGCACAGCTGGGTTTGCCTGTGATTGTGGGCGGTTTTATTTCGGCGGTTTGTGCTTTGTGTGCCACACGCATCAACCCTGATGTGCGTGAATACATGCTGTTTTCGCACAAATCGGCAGAATACGGCAACCAAAAAGTCCTAGATGCGATGAATGCCGTGCCGCTCATTGATTTGGGATTGCGTCTAGGCGAAGGCACAGGGGCAACCACAGCGTTTGGTATCATTCAGCTGGCGTGCGTGGTGCATGCACAAATGGCGACCTTTGGCGAAGCTGGCGTGACGGACAAATCATGATTTTATCCTGCTTGCGACATGGTGAAACCGAGCTTTTGACCCAAGGCATGATACTGCGTGGCAAAACGGACGACGCCTTGACAGACAAAGGCTGGCAGCAGATGCTTGACGGTTTTAATCAAGGCATACAAGCGAATGCATGGCAGGCGATTGTCACTTCGCCGCTTAGCCGCTGTGCCGATTTTTCCCATGCTCAGGCGGATAAATATCAGTTGCCGATGGTGGTTATAGACGGCTTGCAAGAGATGGATTTTGGCGATTGGGAAGGTCAATTCACCGCCGATTTGTATGCCAAATACCCTGAGCAGCTGGCGGCATGGTGGCAAAAACCCACGCAATTCACCCCAAATCGTGGCGAATCCATCATGCAGTTTGCCAGACGCATCGATGATGCTTTGGTGCAGATTGACACGCTTTGTCAAACGCACGCTTGGGACAATCTTTGTGTCATCACACATGGCGGCGTGATAAAATACCTGTATCTGCTGGCGTTAAATTTGCCCTTAGATGAGATTTTGTCGCAGCCAGTCGAACTTGGCGAGATTCACCGCTTTATTTATCAACAAGGCAAATTGTTACGACCATGAACCGTATTTTAATGCCATTTTTGATTGCTGTGCAGTTTTTGACCATTTTGCCCATCACCTTGCCAGTCGTACCCAGTCGTGATCAAAACGCCAAATCCTTGCTGTTTCACCCTTTGATTGGTCTGGCAATCGGTGGGGTGCTGTATCTTTTGGCGATGAGTCATTTGCCGATAATGCTCGCCAGTGCGGCGGTGGTGGCGATGTGGGCATGGCTGACTGGTGGGCTGCATTTGGACGGCTTGGCGGACACTACCGATGCTTGGGTGGGTGGCTTTGGCGATCGTGAGCGGACACTTACCATCATGAAAGACACGCACACAGGGGCGATGGGCGTGATTGCCATTGTGGTGATTGTGCTGCTCAAATTTGCAGCGGTTTATAGTTTGATTGAGCAGCAGCAAATGGCGGTGCTGATTTTTGCCCCCATGCTCGGTCGGCTGTCGGTGCTGATGATGTTTGTCAGCACGCCGTATGTTCGCTCTGGTGGTATCGGTTCAGCGTTTGGCGATGTCGCTTGGCAGCCTTTGGTGGCGGTGATTTTGCTGTATTTGATGGGTCTTTGGCTGCTGCCTGTCAAGCTGGCGTTGGGGCTTGGCTTGGGGCTGGTGCTGACAGTGGCGTTTTTGCGGTACATTTTTGTCAAGCGAATTGGCGGCATCACAGGCGACACTTTGGGAGCTGGGATTGAGCTGGTTGAGATGATGAGCGTGATTTTAGCGGTGATTTTGGGCGTTGTGTAGCTGCTCGTTGATTTGTTATTAAAATGTATCACCATCACCGCTGATATTGCCAATTCTCAAAAATTGTCTATAATAACTCAATTAAAATAATTCAATAATTTTGAGCCGATTTGGGCAATTTATGAAAACAACGCTGCACAACTTACGCCATGGTTTATTTAGCTTAATCGAAGGCGATTTTATCAGTAATTATGGCAGAATCTATGGCGAGTGGTCAGAGCTTGAAGTCAGATTTTTTCAATCAATCCTAACGGCTACCGACAATGTCATCGAAGTTGGCTCAAATATCGGCATGCACGCCGTGCCGATTGCTAAGCATCTGACGCAGGGTCGGTTGTTTTGTTTTGAGCCGCAGCGGATTATTTTTCAACAATTGTGCTGCAACCTTGCCCTAAATCAGCTGACCAATGTCCACGCTTATCACACAGGCGTGAGCGACAGCCAAGGCAGCACGCAGGTGCAATCCAGCGACTATACGACCCAGTGGAATTATGGTGCGTTTTCGATTAACAAGGGTTATTCGACCGAGTTTGAGTTTACTGGCGATGTTCATCACGAAAATTTAAATTTGATTGATCTAGACAGCCACCCAGATTTGGCAAATTTACCAGCGTTAAAATTGCTCAAGATTGATGCCGAAGGCTTTGATAAAAATGTGTTACAGGGGGGGGTTCGGCTGATTAATCGGCTAAAACCGATTATCTTTGTCGAAGCTCACCCACATCACAGCGATGAACTGTTGTCGTATTTTGACAGCTTAGATTATCAGTGCTATTGGTTCATTTCGCATCGCTATCAGCCAGATAATTTCTGCGACAGCCCTGAATTTGCAGATTTTTCGGGTCTTGATGCTAATTTTGTCTGCTATCACCGCTCCAACCTTGAAGCCGTGCCAAGCTACCTAGCGCCAGTTCAGCCATTATCAACTTATCCCAAAAATGAGCAAGGCGATTCGCTCTTGCCGTTAATTATTAATATTGATTGATTGTGTTAAGTAGTAAAACCTAAATTTACAACAAGCAATTTTACACCAACGCCAATCACAAAAGCAAAAATAAAAAGCAAACCTTGTAGCACAGCGGTTTGCTTTTTTGTTAATTTGGGCTTTGGGCGGTTTAGGGTTTTTTGATGTCTTTTAATAAGCCCAAAAATCCTTGCATATAGTCAAGCCCAGCATCACTGGCACGAATGGCGGCATACAGCTGACAATGCACGCCTGCCCCCAGTGGGCGAGAGACCACCCAGCCTTTGCGTTCGTATTCTAGCACCACCCAATCAGGCAATGCCGCCACGCCACGCTCACTGGCGACCAGCTGAATGAGCATGGCGGTCAGCTCAGTGGTGCGAATGCGAGCAGGGGTGATGCCACTTGGGGCTAAGAATTTGGCGATGATGTCAAGGCGGCTTTCTTCGACAGGATAGGCAATGAGCGTCTGATCTGCCAAGTCTTCAGCGGCGATAAATTCACCGCTTGCCAAGCGATGAGCAGGCGACAGCACCAGCCGACTTTCGTAGGTAAACAGCGGCAAATAATGAATGCCAGCAATCGGCAAATCACTGGCGGTGATGAGCAAATCAATCTCATTGTCTATCAGCATCTGATGCGGCTCTGGGTCAAAGCCTGTGGCAAAATCCAGCTCAACATCGCTATATTGTCCACGATAGACATTCAAAATCGGCATCAGCCAATCAAAGCAGCTGTGGCACTCACTGGCAAGCCGAAGCCTGCCTGCTTGCCCGTGTGCCAGCCGCTTGATTTCGGCTTTTGAGCGTGCCACCTGCGGCAAGATGCTATCGGCAAGCTCAAGCACCACAAGCCCTGCTGGCGTAAAGCTCACTGGCCGTGTGCGGCGATTGACCAGTGTGATGTTATAATAACTCTCAAGCTCTTTTAGTTGATGGCTGATCGCAGAAGCGGTCAAATTTAGCTCATCGGCGGTGCTGGCCAGTGAGCCGTGGCGTCTTAGCGTACTGAGCATTTGTAAATGGCGAATTTCTAACATGGCAATATCTGATTAAAATTTTTCATCATTTTATCATATAATAAAAATATATTCATGTTAAAACGGCAATTTGTCAGGAATTTGCTTATTTTTTGTGCAATTTTGTTATAAAGTTGTGCAGTTTTTGCTCAATATCAAATAAAATTCATCTTATAATGAAAAACTTGATTTTTATTCAAGGTAATTTTGGGTTAAGATATGCAACATCAAAATTATTCATTATTTTATTATTTTGATGAATTAAATTCACCTAAAAACTGCATTTAAATTTTTAAGTTGTAACCTGAAATAAGGAAAAATGCTATGACAACGACCAGCCACATTTTGGGCTATCCCCGCATTGGCGACCGCCGCCAAACCAAATTTGCCCTAGAAAAATACTGGAAAGGCAAACAAGACAAAGCCGAAACGCTTGCACAGATTGAAGCGGTATTTACAACCAATATCCAAGATCAGATTGACGCAGGTCTTGATGTGATTACCACTGGTGATTTTGCACATTATGACTTGGTTTTGACTTTGGCGACAGCTTTGGGCGTTGTACCGCCACGCTTTGCTGGTGCTGAGACTTTGGATACTTTTGACCGTCAGTTCTACTTTGCTCGTGGCCGTGATAACACAGGCAAATTTGCTGATACTGCAGCTTGGCAGATGACCAAATGGTTTGACACCAACTATCACTACCTAGTGCCAGAGCTTGCCAAAGATCAAGATTTTGCCAATACAGATTTTAGCCAAATCATCAAGCAAGTCAATGATGCCAAAGCGATTTTGGACAAAAATGGCGTCAATAAGCCACTAAAAGTGGTTTTGGTTGGCCCAGTTAGCTTCCTATATTTGGCAACCAGCGAAAATGACGACAAAACCGCTCATTTGGACAAACTTATCCCTGCGTACAGCCAATTGTTGGCGACATTGGGCGAGCTTGGCGTAGAATACGCTCAGTTAGACGAGCCGATTTTGAGCCTAGACTTGGACGGCACTTGGCAGCAAGCGTTTGAGCGTGCTTATAGCACCTTGCAGCGTATTCCGCCAAAAATCATCGTTGCCAGCTATTTTGACACTCTGGGCAATAATATCAACACAGCGTGCAACCTACCAGTGGCAGGCATTCACATTGATATCACTCGTGCCAAGTCGCCAAAACAATACGCCCAGCAAGTGATTGATCAATTGCCAACGCACAAAATTCTATCAATCGGTGTGGTCGATGGTCGCAGCGTCTGGACGACTGACCAAGCGGCAGCGGCAGAGATTTTGGGCGAAAGCTATGCCAAGCTTGGTGAGCGTCTGTGGGTAGGCTCAGGCTCAAGCCTGCTGCATCTGCCAGTCGATGTTAGCCTTGAAAATGTGCCAGCGGCTTTGGTTGGTAAACTTGCCTTTGCTAAACAAAAATTGAGCGAAGTGGTAACTTGTGCCAAACTTGCCACAGGCGAAATCCAAGCCGACACCAATGCTGTTGCTTTGAATCTGACTGCACCGACATCAGCTGCCAAGGCTCGTGATGGTGAATTTGTTGAGCGTTATGCCGCCCAGCAAGATAAGCTGAATTTGCCACTGTTCCCAACCACGACCATCGGCTCATTCCCACAAACCATCGAAATCCGCAAGGCTCGCAGCCAGTGGAACAAAGGCGAGCTGTCTGATGCCGATTATGAAAACGCCATGAAAGCAGAAATCCGCCGTTCGGTTGATGAGCAAGAAAAACTTGGCTTAGATGTCTTTGTTCATGGTGAAGCTGAGCGTACCGACATGGTTGAATACTTCGCCAAGTATATGGAAGGCTTCTGGGTATCGGCAAATGGCTGGGTACAAAGCTACGGCACTCGCTGCGTGCGTCCGCCGATTGTTGTTGGCGATATCAGCCGCCCAACAGCGATGACCGTTGAATGGATCAATTATGCCCAAAGCCTAACCAACAAGCCAATGAAAGGCATGCTGACTGGCCCTGTAACGATTCTAAACTGGTCATTTGCACCAAGCGACACGGCAACTCGAGACATTCTACGCCTACAAATTGCCGAAGCCATCAACCAAGAAGTTGGTGACTTGCAAGACGCTGGCGTGGCGATTATCCAGATTGACGAGCCAGCATTCCGTGAAGGCTTGCCACTAAAAACAGCCGATCAGCTGCACTACTGGCAACAAGCGGTCAATGCCTTTAAGCATTCATGCTCAATCGCTCACAAGACCACACAAATCCACACGCACATGTGCTATTCATCATTCCATGACTGCTTGGCACACATCAGTGCGATGGACGCCGATGTGATCACCATCGAAACTGCACGCTCAGGCTTGCAGCTGCTAGATGCCTTCAAAGGCGACGGTTATCACAACGCCATTGGTCCGGGTGTGTACGATATTCACTCACCACGCACCCCAAGCAGCGAAAATATGCAAGTGGTTATCGATGAAGCGGTGAAATACATTCCAGCAGAACGCCTATGGGTAAACCCAGACTGCGGTCTAAAAACTCGCAACTGGGAAGAAACTGTGGCAGCATTGGCGAACATGATTGAGATGACCAAAAAAGTACGTCAGCAATACGCCTAATCTTTGGGCAAATTGCAGCAAGATTGGCAAAAGGCGGCTTGATTGATGATTGGTGTTATCAGTCAAGCCAGCCAAAGCCCAATCTGGCAAACCATAATTGACAAACTTTAAGGAAAATCTGATGTGTGATGCTTGTAATGTCCACGATGACGATGAATTTGATTATGAAGATGATGAACAGCCATCAGAGCAATCATCAGCACAATAATCATTGACAATCGTCAAAAACTGTCAAAACGCAGTGGCAACACTGCCAAAATAAAAGCCGTCCATTGTCTTTGTTGATAGTGGCGGTTTTTTGTGCGGTGGGATTAAGATTTTTATAATAAAAAATTACCTTTTATGAGCAAAATTTCTGCTAACATATGTTGCTTTTATTGCATTTTTACATTTGATTAAATTGCGTTTGATTAAATTCGGCTTAATTTGTAAGTTTTAAATTGTTGTTTTGATTTTAATTTTAATAACAGTTATTTTGATAATATTTGGCGGGTTGTGATGGATATTGTGATGCAGCTGATGAGCTTTGTTTTGCACATTGATCAGCATTTGGCGGAATTTTTAAAAGATTATGGCATGTGGATTTATGCCATTTTGTTTTTGATTATTTTTGTAGAAACTGGCTTGGTGGTGATGCCATTTTTGCCGGGCGACAGTTTGTTATTTGCCGCTGGAGCGTTGGCGGCATTTACAGGCGAGCTAAACCCAGCGTTATTGATTGGGCTATTATTTGTGGCGGCGGTGCTTGGCGATACGCTCAATTATCACATTGGCAGGCATTTGGGCAGTAAGATTTTTGAGATGGATTCACGCTGGATCAATCAGCAGCACCTAAAAAACACCCAAGATTTTTTTGCCAAGCATGGCGGCAAGACCATCATTTTTGCCAGATTTTTGCCATTTGCTCGCACTTTTGCCCCATTTGTGGCAGGGGCAGGCAAGATGGATTACCGCTATTTTATCAGCTATAACATCATTGGCGGTTTTTGTTGGATTGCGTCTTTTGTGCTGCTTGGGTATTTTTTTGGCAATCAGCCTGTGATGAAAGAAAATTTCACTTATGTGATTTTTGGTATCATTATTTTTAGCGTACTGCCAGTGGTGATTGGCTTTATTCGCAGCAAACTTAAAAAATCCAAATAAGATAATTTAAATATTTACCAATTTACCAATTCATCACAATCTGCCCAATGGTTGGTTGTTTCGATGGATTGTTGTGATAGGTTGTTTGGCAAATGATTCACCAATTGCTAACAATCACCAATAATTGCCAAAACGCCAAAAATACAAAAACCGCTTTTGATTGATGCCAAAAGCGGTTTCATTGTTTGGTAATTTATCAAAATCCGTGATTAATGGCGTGTCGGCGGTAGGCTGTCGATGCCATCAATGCGTACCACTTGCCCTTGATTGTCAAAATACACGCTCAAATATTGCGAAGCATTTTTGACATTGGCCTTTTTCTTGCGTTTGCCTTCCGTGCCAGCGGTGTAGTCATAAATATAATCCCAGCGGTTTGGAGCCAGCGTGTCTTTTAGGGCAGGCGAGCCAAGCAAATACAGCACTTGGTTGGCATTCATGCCAATTTGCACTCGCTGGGCTTGCTCAACCGATAGCGGCGTGCCTTGTGGCAAATCGATGGTGTACACACGAAAAACGCTGCAGCCTGACAACGCCAATGCCGCAACCAAGCCCAAACTTGCTAATTTTAAAGTCGATTTTTTCATTATCATTCCCAACAACAAATCTTCTGCACCATATTAAACATAAGTTAGCGATTATGCAAGTGTCTTTTGGTTTTGGCGGTGGCTTTTTGCACTGGCTTGCTTTGACTTGCCCTGATTTTTTGCTTTTTTGTTGCATTTTGCAATATTTTGTAATGCTTTGTGATGATTGGATAAACTTATCGCAATGTTTTGGTCTGCTGTGATGATTTTTGGGTGCAAGATGGCGATTTTTGTGGTAAATTATCAACTATGTATAAGACAATATTGGGGTTTTAAATTATGGCATTTACAAATAAAGATTTGCGAAAAGCAGGACTGAAAGTTACGCTACCACGCATTAAGATTTTAGAATTACTGGAGAATGCCGAGCATCACCACATGAGTGCCGAAGATGTCTATCGTGCGTTGGCAGAGCAGGGCGAAGATGTCGGCTTGGCGACGGTGTACCGTGTTTTGACGCAGTTTGAGCAAGCAGGCATCGTTGAGCGTCATAATTTTGAGAATAATTTGTCGGTTTTTGAAATCGTCCAAGAAGAGCATCACGATCATTTGGTGTGTGATGTTTGCGGTAAGATTGTCGAGTTTCGTAATACCGTTATCGAAGATGAGCAGTTCAAGGTTGCCCAAGAGCATAACTTTAAGCTGTCAGGGCATTCTTTGGTGCTATACGGCGTGTGCGATAGCGACGAATGCCAAAAAACCAACGCCGAATCCAAATGATTTTTGTCATCGGTCAGCGGTATGATAATAACCAAAAACAAGCCCAGCGTTAGACTGGGTTTGTTTTTTTATTGGCCGTAAAAATGGCAATTTATAACAATCAAAATTGCAAGGCTTGGGCGTATTCTTTGGCGGTATCACGGCTGATTTTGCCTTGAGATAACAGTTTGTCAAGATGATAATCTAGGCTTATCATGCCTTGCTCGATGCCTGTTTGGATAACAGACGGCAGCTGTGCCAATTTATTTTCACGAATCAAATTTGCCACCGCAGGCGTGTGCAGCAGTATCTCAAACACCGCCACACGGCCGCCTGTGGTAGCTGGCAAAAGCCTTTGGGCGACAATCGCTTGTAGCGAATCGGCCAGCATGGTGCGGATTAGGTGCTTTTCGTGGCTATCAAAAACATCAACGATGCGATCGATGCTTTTTGGGGCGTTCATGGTATGCAGTGTCGCCAAAACCAAATGCCCAGTTTCGGCAGCACGCAACGCCAGACGAATGGTTTGCAAATCTCGCAATTCACCAACCAAAATCACATCAGGATCTTCACGCAGTGCCGAGCGTAACGCCTGCTCAAAACTTGTGGTATCAGCACCGACTTGCCGCTGATTAATCAAAGACAATTGGCATTCATGCACAAATTCAATGGGATCTTCGATGGTCAAAATGTGCGATTTTTTGTGCCGATTGATGTGATTGATAATCGCCGCCAAAGTGGTGGATTTGCCTGAGCCTGTCGCCCCAGTTACCAATACCAGCCCTGATTTTAGCTTGGCGATGGCGTGCAGGCTGTGTAAAATCGTGGCATCAGTACACAGCTCATCTAGGCTTGCAATGCGACTGGGTATTGTGCGAAATACCGCTGCCGCCCCTTTGTGCGTAAAAAAGGCATTGACACGAAACCGCACCGCCACCCCCTGAAGGCTGACACTGATGGCAAAATCATGTTCTTTTGTGGTCTGCCATATCTCAAAATCCGCCGCCGTCATCACCGAGCGTAACATCTGGCTGATGCCATCGCTATGAATATTAGCAATGCCAACGGGCATCAGCTCACCATCAAGCCGCAGCATCACAGGGCTGCCAGCCGACAGGTGCAAATCTGACGCACCTTTGGCATGGCTAAAACTCAACAAATCCAGCAAATTTGGCACGCTCATCGCATTTTCCTAATTTTTCTAAGTTTTACATTTGCCAATTATTAAAGCAAATTGCCAGCATTTTCTCAAGTCATCGCCCAAAATATGCTACAATTTGGTCAGATTTTCTTATTTATATTTCGTGTTTATTTGCGACAAATCTAATTTGGGGTGTTGTTATGGATTTTGATAAAAATTTACTCATTGCCAATTATCAAGCGGTCAAGCAGCAGTTGGACACCGCCAATCATGTGGCAAATCGCACGCAGCCTGCCAGTTTGCTTGCGGTATCAAAGACCAAGCCTGCGGCGATGATTGCGGCTTTGTTTGAGCTGGGTCAGCGAGATTTTGGCGAAAATTATCTGCAAGAAGCCTTGGGCAAAATGGGTGAGCTTGGCGATTTGCCGATTGTGTGGCATTACATTGGCAGCATTCAGCGGAACAAGACCAAAGACATTGCCAAGCATTTTGACTGGGTGCATACGCTGGAGCGTGATATTATCGCCAAACGGCTGAATGAGCAGCGTGCAGGCTTGCCGCCGTTGAATGTGTTGATACAGGTCAATATTGATGATGAAGACAGCAAATCTGGCTGCCAGCCCCAAGATGTGCCAGCGTTGATTGATGCTATTTTGGCGTGCGATAATTTGCGTTTGCGGGGCTTGATGGTCATTCCTAGTAAAGATGGCAGCGATGCCTTTGTGCGTACCAAGGCGTTGTTTGATGAGATGGCGGCACGCTATCAGCTGCCCAGCTGGGACAGTATCAGCATGGGCATGAGCGGCGATATGGCAGCGGCGGTAACGCATGGCTCAACGATGGTGCGTGTCGGCACGGCAATTTTTGGCAGCAGAAACTATGATTGATTCAAATAATCGCTGGCAAAAGGTGGATCGGGATACCGCCAGTAGGCACCCTTTGTGGAAATCATGGGCTTTTATCCGTGCATTTATGATTATTCAGATGGTTGCTGCACTACAACAAGTGTATTTGTGCTATCTAGAACTTGCTGCAGAGCTGGCTGACACTGGCATGACGGTTGGCTTGGGGGCGTACATTGCTTTTTGGGTGGTATTTTACATTATGGAATTTATCGTGCTGATTTATTTGTATCGGCTGCGACACCCAAAAATGATTGAGCGATATTTGTTGGTATTATGGCTGATGCTGCTGATGAATGTCGTGGCTGATTCTGCTTATTTGGGCTATTTGACGACTTTGGATTATGTCATTGATTGGCAAGCATTGTGGGACGAAGGCAAAAGAGAGATTATCGCAAAAGCAATTTGGAGCATGATTTTGTTAGCCTATGCCGATACCAGCCGAACTTATCGCTTGCAATATCGCCTTGAAATTGACCGCTCGGCTTGATTGTGGCAGTTTTATCATTATCCGCCAAATTTTAATAGATATATTTAAAATATATCTTTATAATAGAGCAATGAATGACAGCGGATAATTATCCAGCCATTAATCATAAATTATTAATAAACAGTTAAATTAATTTAATTAATATAAGGCAAAAACCATGCTGATTAATATCGCCAAACCTGACAAATCTCCCCATCCAGTGCTAAATCTCGGCTTTCGTGTGTTTTTCTTAAGTTCGGCAGCCTTTGCTGTCATCACGATGCTGGCATGGCATTTGGTGTTGATGGGGCGGATAAATTTTCATCTGATGACAATCCCCAATTATTGGCATGGGCATGAGATGCTGTTTGGCTATGCCTGTGCGGTGATTGCTGGTTTTTTATTGACGGCGGTCAAGGCGTGGACAGGCGTGCCGATGCCTGTGGGCTGGCGATTGTTTGCGATATTTTTGCCGTGGCTTGTCGCCCGGGTGTTGTGGCTTGTCGCTCCGATGGCATCTGGCGGTGCGGTGCTGCTCGTGCTGGCTTGGGTCGCTGATGTGCTGTTTTGGCTGCTGACGACATTTGCAGTAACAAGGGCGGTGCTGATTGTCCGCCAAAAGCGTCAAATTGGTATCGTTGCCAAATTGATTCTGCTGCTGATTTGCCAGCTTGCGTTTGGCGTGGGTGTGCTGATGGGTTGTCAAACTGTTCAGCAGCTGTCGCTGTATGTGGCGTTGTTTTTGATTGTGGGTGTGGTGTTTACCATCGGCCGCCGTGTTTTGCCGTTTTTTATCGAAAAAGGCATATCGGTCAATAACGATGGCACGCCCAGCGGTGTTCAGGTCAAGCTTGCCAATTCAGCACTGCTGGATAAAGCGTCTTTGTTTGGTTTTTTTGGCTTGATGGTGGTGTATTTGGCGTATCCTAAGCCGATTTTGGTGAGTTTGCTGGCGGTGCTTGTCGCTTTGGTGAATGTTGTACGCTTGGTGTACTGGTATCATCGTGGCATTTGGCAAAAACCACTGCTGTGGTCGCTGTATCTGTCATTTTGGGGCATGGTGCTGTCGCTGCTACTCATTGCCATACTGCCGTGGATAGACGCTAATCCAAGTCTGGGCGTGCATTCGCTGGCATTAACCGCCATTGGCATGACGACGGTGGCGATGATGGCTCGTGTGTCGCTGGGGCATACAGGGCGAAATATCCATCAGCCGCCCAAGTTGGTGTCTGTGATGTTTGTGCTGATGATTGCCAGCTTTGTTCTGCGTGTGTTGGCTCCGCTGTTTTTTGACAATTATCTGGGTTTGATTGCCGCATCGCAAGGGTGCTGGATTGTGTGTTTTGTGCTGTTTTTGGTAGCTTATACACGCATTTTGCTCTCGCCTAGGGTTGATGGGTTGATGGGGTGATTTTGGCTGAGCTTGGTTGTGTTGATATTTGCCATCAATCGCCTTAAAAGCACCTTAAAAACCACGCAAATCTTATCAGGATTGATTTGTGTGGTTTTTCTTTTTATAGTGATTTGTGATAAAAATATAGCAAAAAACAGCACATTGCCACAAAATTTGCTATGATAAGACCATAAAACAGGACATATTAGGAAAATTACATGACAACTGTCAGCATATCCAAACTTAAGAAAAATCCCACCGCCATCATTCATCAAGCTCAAACGCAAGCGGTCACTGTGTTAAACCACAACAAGCCAACCGCCTATTTGGTGTCTGTGGCAGAGTATGAAGCATTGACTGGAAAGACACGACTGGGATCAAGTATTGCCAAACGCTTTGCTGATGCGGCAGATGATGACTTTGTGCCGCCTGCACGCACCGATGCCAGCAGAATGGGCGGTTTTTGATGTATCTGCTTGATACTAATATATTGTCCGAATTGATGCGACCCAATCCCAGTTTGGTTGTGGTTGACTGGTTGGATAATTACAGTCCTTTATTTATCAGCAGCATCACCCAAGCTGAGCTATTGACTGGGGCGTTGTTGATGGCAGATGGTAAGAAAAAAATTGCATTATTTACGCTTGATTGATGAGATGTTGCAGGTGGATTTTGCCAATCGTATTTTGGCTTTTGATGGTGATTGTGCTTATCAATGTGCCAAACGCCAAACGCCAAACGCCAAACGCCAAACGCCAAACGCACGGCAGAATTATCCATTTGGTAGATGCTCAGATTGCCAGCATTGCACTGGTGTATGAGCTGGTTTTGGTAACACGCAATACCAAAGATTTTGTTATGATTGATGGTTTGCAGGCGGTTAATCCTTTTTAAACTTACCAATTTTAAAATTACCAATCAACCACAACCAAAATACCCAAGTACAAACAAGCCAGCAAAAACAAAGCCCATCATCACGATGAGCTTTGTTTTTATGCCAATTTTACGATTAAATCAGCCCTTGATTGACCAGCCATTGACCAATGGATAGCGACGTTCACGGCCAAAGGATTTTTTGGTAATCTTCGTACCGATGGCTCCTTGGCGGCGTTTGTATTCGGCACGATCGACCATTGACAGCACTTTTTCGACAGTGGCTGGCTCAAATCCTGCCGCCACGATGGCTTTATAGCCCAAATCTTCGTCAATGTACATTCGCAAGATACTGTCCAGTGTCCCATAATCGCCCAAGCTGTCTTGGTCTTTTTGGTTCGGACGCAGCTCAGCACTTGGCGGACGAGTGATGACACGCTCAGGAATGACAGGATTGTCTTCAAGGCGGTTGCGGTAATTTGCCAAGCGATAAACATCAGTTTTATAGACATCTTTTAGCACATCAAAGCCACCGACCATATCGCCATACAGCGTAGAGTAGCCGACAGCATTTTCTGATTTGTTGCCTGTTGAGATGACCATATGTCCAAATTTATTGGACAAAGCCATCAAAATCGTGCCACGAGCTCGAGCTTGTAGGTTTTCTTCGGTAACATCAGGCTCACTATTGGCAAGTAGCGGCGACAGTGCCGAACGCAGACCAGCGACCGCATCGTGAATTGGGCAGACGGTGTAGGACACATTCAGCCGTGCCGCTTGAGCTTCGGCATCGTCTAGGCTGATTTGGGCGGTGTATTCATATGGCATCATCACCGCATAGACACGATCCGAGCCGAGTGCATCGACAGCGATGGCCAGCGTCAAAGCACTGTCAATACCGCCAGACAAGCCGACAATCACGCCCTTAAATCCTGAGCGATTGACATAATCACGCAAGCCAACAACCAAGGCTTGATACATCTCTGATTCTTCAGACAGCACAAGCGGCGGTTTGACTTGATTATCAAAGGCTTTGGTGGCAACATCGTATTGTGCCATCAGCAGTTGATTTAAAAATCTTGAACCTTCGTGGGCAATCTCGCCATCAGCCTGCATAATCAATGAGCCACCATCAAAGACGATATCGTCTTGAGCGCCGACCGTATTGACATAGATAATCGGCAGCTGGTGCGTGGCGGATTGTTTGGCAAGTAGGGCTTTGCGTTCGGCTTGTTTGCCAATCTCAAACGGCGATGCGTTAATCACCACGACCAAATCAGCCCCTTCTTGTTTAAGCGATTTGATGGGGGCGTCATGCCAAATATCTTCGCAAATCAATAGGCCAATGGTTGCACCTTTGTAGTCAAACAGGACTTGGTTGCGGCCTTTTTGAAAATAGCGGCGTTCGTCAAAGATGCCATAATTTGGCAAATGCTGCTTATGATAAAAACCTTTTTGGCTGCCGCCTTGTAAGATTGCCGCCGAGTTAAAAGTGCCGTGATGGTCAATGTGCGGATAACCCAGGATAATCACAATGCCTTCAATTTCGGCAAGTTTTGCCATGGCATCACGCACTCGCTCGCCCAAAGTAGGACGCAGCAGCAAATCTTCTGGCGGATAACCCACCAACGACAATTCAGGAAAAACGACAATGTCAGCACCACGATTTTTGGCATCAATCGCCAAAGCGTGCATTTTTTTGACATTGCCGGCAATATCACCCACCCAAAAATTGGTCTGAATCAGTGCAAAAGTGATTTTGCCAACCGCAGATTCGGTGGTGTGCAAGCTGGTTTCGGTGCTGCTTGGTGCAGCTGTTTTCGTTTTTGGCATTTTTTATCCTATTTGTTTTGGCAACTCATGCATCATGCTAAGTGCTTTGTAATACATCAAAAAAGCATCAAAATCACAGCCAAACGCTGGGCAGATACTTGGCGAAAATTTGCGTTTGCCAAAATCCTGACAAACTTTCCATTAGTATAGCATAAACCCCCGCACTTTGTGATATAGTAATGCTTTATTTCTTCATTTTTGAGAGTGTTTGGAAAAATTGTTATGTTTGCTTTTATTTTAAATGCGTTGATTATCTGCGTGGTGATGTGGGTGCTGCTAAAATTTATGTATCCTAAGCCGCCCAAGGCATTTTTTCCGCAAGAAGGCGACGATACCAGCTTGCGTCAGTGTCATTATTGCGGGCATCAGTTGGCGACTTATCGGGGCATTTTGTTACAAAAAAACCAAGAAAATGAGCGATTTTTTTGTAATGACGAGCATCTGCAAAGCTATGCCGACACGCACCCTGATGAAAATTTGCCCAAAGTCAGCTGATACTGATATTTTGATAAAATTTATCAATGGATAACGGATAATAATGGCAATAAAACCGCATTAACAAACGCTGCCAATAAAAATGGCATCGGCAAAATGGTAACAGCCATAACGGCAATAACCATAAAGCCAATGTCATGTTATTGATTAATTTTTATTAATTGTCAATTTATTATTGCCATCAATAATTAAAAATGATTAAAATTACAGCATTGAGCGTGCTTGGCTATTAATTTTATCAATCATAGATGCCACTTGTTTTCGCTCATCTTGCAGGGCGTTGATTTGGTTTTGTAGTGCTTGGATTTGATCATAAAAATCTAGGCAAACAAACACCAACAGCTCTTCGTTGCTTGGCGTTTTATTCTTAAGATCTTTGCGTAAATCACGGATTTTTTGGTTGATGGTTTCAACGCTGCTTTCTAAGTTTTTGATTTCGCCGACAGGACAGACGATGCGGTGCGATGTGCCAGCAATGTTGATGTCAATTTGGCGAAATTGTTCTTGGGCGATGATGGCAGGTTTTTGATTTGGTGTGTCTTGTTGATTCATAAAAATTCCTTAAAATTTCTTAAAATTCATTAAAAATATCTTTGTACAAAATACCAATAATATCAATCAGTTAGAATAATCAATTTTTGATAACCAATCACGAATTGTTTCGACACGAGCAACGGCTTTGGCATTTTTTTCTTTGAGATCTTCGTTTTCGGCGATGAGTGCTTGATTGGCTTGGTACAAGTCAGAAATTTGGTCTTCTAGGCTGCTGCGTGTCTGCTCTAGGCTGTCGATTTTTTGATGATAGTTGTCGGCATCAAGTATGGCTTGGCTAAGTTTGGCTTGCAAGGCGTTGATTTGTTGTGGACTGTCATCGTTGGCGATGCGTTGCTTGAGATTGGCAAGCTCGGTGGCGGTTACGGCATATTGTTTTTTCATCGCAATGATGGTTTGCTCAAGGGCTTGTAATTGGGCTAACATAATTTTTCCTAATGTGAAGTTTGTTAAACAAATTTTACTAATATTATCGTATTACGGTCAATTTGTCTATCGGCAAATTTTTACCACGCATTCGATGCTCTTTTGGCTGTTTAAAGTGATTTTTAATGCCATTAAAAATTAAATATTCATCAATGAGCTGCAAATTATCCAAAAAATGCTTGTCGACATGGCAGCGTGTGCCATTGACAATTTTGCCGCACAACGATGGCGGTTGTGTTATAATAAGCAGTTTTTTAAATTGATACCAGTATTGATTATTGACCAAATAAACCAAACCAAAATAAGCCAAAAGGGGAATTATGAGTACCGATTATCTGTCTGGCTGGGACGATTGGACGGCGGCGTTTGCCGACTGGAGTGATGTGTCCATCAGTGAGCTGCATGGCATCATGACAGGCATCATGACCATGTGCCACGCCACCGATGTGGACGGCTGGACACGCATTTTAGAAGCGTTGAGTTTTTCGCTGCCAGATGAAGCGGCACTTGAGCTGTTGAGCGAGTATGCCGAAGATGTCAGCTTTGCCCTAAAAGACAAAGACGACGCCTATGGCTATGAGCCGCTGGTGCCTGATGATGAGCATGAGCTGCACGAGCGAGTGTTGGCACTCAAAGACTGGGCAGGTGGCTATATCACAGGTATTGGCGTGGCTGGCGTGAGCTTGACGGCGGACGAAAATGAGCTGATTCGTGCTTTGATGGAGATTGCCGCTATTCGTCTGGCAGACGAAGAAAGCCTAGAAGGTGGCGAAGAGATGTGGCTGCATTTGTTCGAATTTGCTCGCATGGTGCCAGTGAGCTTGGCGGTGCGTCAGCGTCAAGAAGTCAAAAATTTGCCACTACTAAAAGGCTTATCACCAGACGCTAAGACCGCCAACGAAATCGCCGCCGAAAAACTTGGCGTGCCTGTGATTGATGCCATGGCAAATAAACAATAAGCAGCATTGATTTTCATGAAAGTTATTCAATTAGATATTCACAATCCGCCAACTTTACCGCCTGTTGCTTTGACTATTGGCAATTATGACGGCGTGCATTTGGGACATCAGGCACTGCTGTCGGCATTGTCCGATGACGCTCGGCAAATGCAGCTGGCTCAAGCGGTGATGGTTTTTGAGCCGCAGCCCAGAGAGTTTTTTTTGCCAGACAATCCGCCAGCACGACTGACCAGCATTGGCGAAAAAATCAGCCAAATTGCCAAATTGGGCGTTGATTATCTGCTGGTTGCCAGTTTTGATGACGCATTCCGCTCTTTGTCGGCACAAGATTTTTCAGCATTGCTAAAAAATTTGAATGTCGCACATTTGGTATTGGGTGATGATTTTCGCTTTGGGCATGACAGAGTGGGCGATAAGGCATTTTTGGCCAAGATGGGTTTTAGTGTGGATAATTTGCCCAGCATCACCCAAAATGGCGTGCGTATCAGCTCATCAAAGGTGCGTGAAGCACTGGCAAATGGCAAGCTTGAGCAAGCGGCATCGCTGCTTGGGCGAGCGTACAGCATCACAGGTCAAGTCGTGCATGGTGATAAGATAGGGCGAACTTTTGGTTTTCCGACTGCCAATGTCGCCCTAAACCGCCTAAAACCTGCCTTGCATGGCGTGTATGCCGCTGATGTGTTGGCGTATCGTGATGGCGTGTTGCTTGACTGGCAGGATTTGGGTGAAGGTCAGGGTGTGGCAGGGCTTATGGACGGTAGCCGATTTGCGGCGGTGAGTGTGGGCTTGCGTCCCAGCGTCAAGGGCAAAGACTGGCGGCTGGAAGTGCATTTGCCGCACTTTGCAGGTGATTTGTACGGTCTGGAATTACAGGTGATATTGACGCACTTTTTGCACGGCGAGCGGCATTATACCAGCATCGAAGCACTGACGGCAGGTATCAGCCAAGATGTCCAAGATTTGCTGGCTTGGCGTCATAAACAACCAAAATAGCTAAACCAATAAAACCAAAACAACAGCAAATCACCCATAAAAAATAGAGCCAATTTCACCGCTCTATTTTTTATTGTTAAGAATAAGATAAATTGCCCTAAAAATTTTGCCACATGGGGCGAGTTTTGACAAATACAAGTCTGTTATCAAAAAATAATTAATCATAATAAAATCAATTAATTATAAAAATATTTGTGGATAACTTTATCTAAGTATTGAAAAAATTATCACCGCCTACCATATATTTTTCAACAATGCAATCACCATTTATCAATGATTGATATTTTATGTTGGCTAATAAATTTGTCTGGTAATGCCAGTGATTATCGCCACGATGATTAACATTGATAATAAGGATAACCGATGAATTTTGAAAAATACACTCGTACATTACAAGAGATTATCCGCCAAGCACAGCAGTTAGCAATGACCCAGCGACATACGGCGATTGCTCCAGTGCATCTGCTGATGGCGGTGCTGGACAACGACACAGGCAATGCCATTTTGACGGCAAGCGGTGCAAACATGGCGGATTTACAAAACTTAAGCCGTGAACTGCTGACACATCAAGCCATCATCAGCCAGCCACCTGCCCAAGTGGGTCTGTCGCCTGATGCTGCCAAAGTGCTACAAGCTACCGAAAAGCACGCCAACCACGCCCAAGATGAATATGTGGCGGTAGAATGGCTAATTTTGGCGTTATTTGAAGACAAAACCACGCACAAAGTCTTGACGCAGGCAGGCATGACGGCGAGCAATTTACAACAAATGATTACAAGCATTCGAGGGGGTGAAACCGTGAACAATCAAAACAGCGAACAAAACCGACAAGCATTGGACAAATACACCATCAACCTAACCGAGCGAGCATTGGCAGGCAAATTGGACCCTGTGATTGGGCGTGATGACGAAATCCGCCGCACGGTGCAGGTGCTATCACGCCGCACCAAAAATAATCCTGTGCTGATTGGTGAAGCAGGCGTGGGCAAAACTGCCATCGTTGAAGGGCTGGCTCAGCGTATCGTCAATGGCGAAGTGCCTGAAAGTCTGCGTAATAAAACCGTGCTATCTTTGGATATGGGTTCGTTAATCGCTGGAGCGAAATATCATGGTGAATTTGAAGAACGACTAAAATCGGTATTAAACGAACTTGCCAAACAAGACGGCAATGTCATCTTATTTATCGATGAGCTACACACCATGGTGGGTGCTGGCAAAACCAGTGGGGCTATGGACGCAGGCAATATGCTAAAACCAGCATTGGCACGGGGTGAGCTGCGTTGCGTGGGGGCGACCACTTTGGACGAATACCGCCAATACATCGAAAAAGATCCTGCCCTTGAACGCCGATTCCAAAAAGTGCTGGTTGATGAGCCAAGCGTTGAAGATACTGTGGCGATTTTGCGTGGTCTAAAAGAGCGGTATGAGTTGCACCACGGTGTCAAAATCATGGACTCGGCGATTATTGCTGCCGCCAAAATGAGCCATCGCTACATCACCGACCGACAGCTGCCAGATAAGGCGATTGATTTGATTGATGAAGCTGCCAGTCGCATCAAGATGGAGCTGGATTCTAAGCCTGAGAGCTTGGACAAACTTGATCGGCGTATCATTCAGCTAAAAATGCAGCTAGAAGCGGTCAAAAACGAAGACGATGCGTCAGCAAAATCACAGGTCAAATCATTGCAGGCACAAATTGACGATGCCCAACGAGAATATGCCGAGCTAGAAGAAGTGTGGCGAGCCGAAAAAGCTGGCGTCGAAAAAAGCAAGCAGCTACAAGCCAAGCTGGATACCGCTCGCATCACGCTGGAGCAGGCATTGCGTGAAGGTGATTATGCGCGAGCATCACAGCTACAATACGGCGAGATTATCGAGCTTGAAAAACAGCTTGCCGAAGAGCAAACGGACGAGAGCGAACAGACGCCCAAATTGTTACGCAATAAAGTTACCGATAACGAAATCGCCGAAGTGGTGTCAGCAGCCACAGGCATTCCTGTTGCTAAGATGCTACAAGGTGAGCGTAATAAACTGCTGGCAATGGAAGAGCTATTGCACGAGCGTGTGATTGGTCAAAATGAAGCGGTGCGTGCCGTCGCCAATGCTGTACGCCGCAGCCGTTCTGGATTGTCAGATCCTAATAAGCCGAGCGGTTCGTTTTTATTCTTAGGCCCAACAGGGGTTGGTAAAACTGAACTGACCAAGACGCTGGCGAATTTTTTATTTGACTCAGAAGATGCGATGGTGCGGATTGATATGAGTGAATTTATGGAAAAGCACAGCGTGTCTCGCTTGGTTGGTGCACCCCCAGGTTATGTGGGTTATGAAGAAGGCGGCATTTTGACCGAAGCGGTACGCCGTAAGCCTTATAGCGTGGTGCTGTTTGACGAAGTGGAAAAAGCACACCCTGATGTGTTCAATATCTTATTGCAGGTGCTGGACGATGGCCGCTTGACCGACAGCCAAGGGCGTGTGGTGAATTTTAAAAACACTGTCATCATCATGACCAGTAATCTGGGCAGCCACACCATCAATGAGATGAGCGATGCGGCGTATGATGAGATAAAATCAGCGGTGATGGCGTCGGTTACAGCACATTTTCGCCCCGAATTTGTCAATCGCATCGATGAAATTGTCGTCTTTCATAGCTTGGCTCGTGAGCAGATGGTGGGCATTGCCAAAATTCAGCTTGAGCGGCTGCGTTTACGCCTAAAAGAGCGTGAAATCGGCCTTAGCTTAAGCGATGAAGCGATGACGCACTTGGTGGCGGTGGGCTATGATCCTGTGTTTGGTGCCAGACCGCTTAAGCGAGCCATTCAGCAGGAAATCGAAAACCCATTGGCGCAGCTGCTGCTGGCTGGTGAATTTGCCGCTGGCGATACCATCAGCATCGACTGGGCGGACGATCAATTTACCTTTGATAAATTGCGGTATAATTAATTCAGTCAGCTTAAATTCAGATTAAGCCAGCTTAAAAAACTGAGCAATTTACCAAAATAAACCAAAACCACCGAGATATTTAAAATATTTCGGTGGTTTTTTTGATTTTTAAATTAATTCAATGCAAAAATAAAAAAGCCAAGCAGATACTTGACTTTTTTATTTATTTGCCTATGATAGGCACATCAAGACAGGTGTAGCAGCACCTGTCTTGTAGGTTACCGCTGCTCACCTATCAAGCAGCAGCAACCACCCAGTAAGGAGTAACGCAATGAAGAGCATTATTCGCATTGCAATTATCCTTGTGTTGATTATCTTACTACGCTCAAGTAGCTAAGTCAAGTATAATTAACCAAGCGGCTATCACCAGCGGTATCGGTGGTAGCTGCTACTGGGTCAATTCTAAACCATTTATTGCAAAAAACCAAGTCAATTTTTCGTTTTAAACATTTATCGCCATAAAATTGACTATCTCTTATATCTCGTAGGGTGATTTGAGCAAAAGCACAGCCGCCAAATTGCCAACATGGTAAATATCAGCATGGTTATCGCCAAATATACCAGTTTTGGCAAAACATCGGCGATGGTGACGCCCATTTGATTGAACTGCACAAACGCCAAAATGCCTTGGGTACTGGGTAAAAGTCTGGCAAACCACGCCAATATAGGCGGCATCGCAGCCAATGGATAAACCACACCAGACAATAAAAACAGCGGCACTGACGAAAAAATCAGCACTTGACCGACACGCTCTGGCATATCAAAAAACGATGCCATAAATAATGCTAGAGCAATCACACCATAAACAAACAGCACGCTGGTCAGCACCATGCCAATAAAATTGCCGCCACGGGGATAATCATGCCACCAAAATGCAAATCCAAACAAATAAAAACACGACAACACACCAATCACGCCAACGACAGCAAAGATGGCAAATAAACGGTGCAGACTTAGGCGGCGCTGCTGTTGCCGAATCTGAGTAATCATCATACCAACGCCAAGCAGTAGCGTCTGATGCACAATCAGCGGTGCAACAGCGGCAAACACATAGCTGCCATAGCCTGACAGCGGATTAAACAATGGGATTTTATGCACTGGGGCGTGCGGTATTTTGTGATGAATTTGGGTGAATTTTTCAAGCTCTTGGCTTAATAATGCTTGCAAACTATCTGCCAGCCCAAGCCCTGCTTGCTGTGTGCGTAAAAAGTACGCTGCACTCAAATAAATGCCAATACCGCCACTGTCGCCGTGATGAATGCTGGTACTTAGGTTGTTTGGCAAATATAAAATGCCTTCAGCTTGGTTGGTTTGTACCAGTTTAAAGGCGTCGCCGTATTGCTCGGTGATGGCAACCACTTCGATGCTGGGGCTGTGTTTGGCGGTCTGGATAATTTTTTGGGTCAGTGGTGATTGTTCTTGATCGACAATGACAATCGGCACATGCTCGGCGTGCTGGGCTTGATAAGCGGCAGGATAAAAAAAGCTATAAAGATAGACCGACAGCACCAAAGTCAAAAAAATCGAACGATTTTTGACAATCAATAGCAGTATCTCTAGGCAATTTTGCCCAAATGCTCTCAAATGATAAACAAAAGCTGTCATGATGGATTGCCTTGATTTTGCCCTTGATTTTGCACTTGGTTGTGCCGTTTATGGTGTAATTTTTGTAATAACAACACGGAAGCAATCCCAAAAATAACAACAAATACCATCAAAACCGCCAACTGTGGCAAAATATTGGCGGTTGGCGTGCCGATAATCCAGCTTTGAGTTTGTATTTTGGCGTAGCTGGTAAATGGGATAATGTTGGACCAAAATTTGGCAAAACCTGACGCATTGTTTAGTGGCAACGACACGCCGGCAAAGCTCATCGATGAACCGCCATAAACCGCAAGCAGTCCAAAACTTTTGTTGGCGTCTTGAGTGATTAAAATAATCAACGCACCAAATAACGCATACGCCCAATAAAACAGCCCCTGTGCCACAATCAGCACCACGCCACTGCCAGCGATAAAATAACCACGCACACCAACCAGCCATGTCAGCCACAGCCAATGCCACAGACAAATGATGGCAACATAGACGCTGATTTTGCCAAAAAAAGCCGAAACAGGCGACCGCCCCAGCCAGTCACTGAGCGTGTTTTGCTTAAATTCCATACCGATGGCAAAAGCAATCAGACAAGATAATAGCAAATGCAGCACCGCAGGCACCAAAAACGGCTCCAAAAATAATTCGTAGCTCATTTGTGGGTTAAACAATACGGCAATTTTGATGTGCGATCGTGTGCGTGCCAAATGTGGCAATAAGCCATCAAAATGCTCTTGGCTCAAAAACTGACGAACGCCAGCATGGGTGGCGGACGATAAAGCCGATGCCGTGCCGCTGCCCCAGCTATAAAAAGATTGGTTGTGCATGATGGCGATACCAGCGTCATCACCACGCACCAGACGCTTTTCAGCCCCCTGCGGAATTTGCAGATAGCCGCCAATTGCTAAGGTGTTGATGGCATGTTCGGCAGCCTGTGGGTTGGTGCTGATGTCAGTGATTGTCAGCGTTTGGCTGGCATTGATATGGCGGATAATCGTGCGACTTAGTGTGCTTTGGTCTTGGTCAATCACCATCACAGGCAAATGCTGGGCTTTTACCCCAATAAATAAACTGCCAAACAGTACAATCACCAACAGCGGTATGCCAAATAACACGAACAAATCCCAAGGACTGCTTGACAATCGGCGACACTCTCGCAGCACGCCACACCAAAAACTGCCCAAAAAACCAAACTGGCGTTGGTTGTGGCGGCTTGTTGGTGTTTTGGTATTGGGCAGCTGCTTGCTCATGGCTGATTTATCGTGTCGATTTGCACATCAAAAATCACGCTCATGCCAGCTTTTAGCCCTGCGATGGCATCGATTGGCTCAAGTGTCAAAGTAAAACTTTTGATGTCATAACCGCCGCTTTGTCTGGTGCTTTTTATGGTGGCAAATTCGCCTTCGCTGTCGGTGGCAACGATACGAAAATCCGCCGTGCGATTTAATGCAGGGATATAGCCACTCAGACTTGAGTGCTGATAGATGCTGGCGTAATAATCTTCTCGCACGACTAGCTTGACGCTGGTTTTGGCATCAAGCAGGCTCAGTACTGGAATCGCAGGCATTGCCAATTCGCTGGGTTTGGTATAGATTTTATTAATCACGCCGTCAGCAGGGGCGTGCAGCAGGGTTTCGCTGTCTAGGGCATCGGCTTCTTGGACGGCGGCTTGAGCGATTTTGACTTGGGCATCGGCACTGGATTTTTGTTCATCAGTGCGACCGTGGACGGCTTTGAGATATTGTTGATGGGCAGCTTGTGCCAGCTGATTGGCGGAGATGTTGGCAGTTTGCATTTCATCACGGCGTTGGCGAGAGATGACGCCTTCTTGGTACAGATAATCGCCACGCTGGGCGGTTTTGGCAGCCAAGTCCGCCTGTGCGACAGCCGCTTGCCAATTGGCGTGCAGGGTTTCGACATTTTCTTGGCGAGTGCCACGATTGGCCGACGATTGCAGAGCAAGTGCCGATTGTAGCATGGCGGCGGCTTGCTGCTTTTTGGCTTCGATTTCTGGGCTGATGAGTTTGATGAGCAAATCGCCTGCCTTGACCGCTTGACCTTCTGTAACATAAATGGTGTCAATGCGACTGGGCAATTTGGTGCTGACATTGATGGTTTCGCTGTGGACTTCGCCTTGTAGCGTAACGATTTGTTTGCCAGCGATTTTGTCCTTGAGTGTCTGCACCAAGCCATCGTCATGCTTGCCAGAGTTGCCACTGGTGGTATTAACGGTATTTGCCGCTGTCTGTCCGCCGCCTTGGTAGCTTTTTAATAAACCATAACCAATCAGCATCAGCAGGGCGGCACACAGCATACCCACCAAAATCCAAAAAATTGGCTTTTTTGGGGCAGATTTATAAGCTGCCGATTGATGTTGCTGCGATTGTGCGACATCGTCCGTGTCGTTGCCATCATCGCTTTTTGGCGGATTGTCCGTTGTCTGATTTTGCTCGCCATCGATTGATATTTGCTCATCATTGGGCTGATTTGATGGCGTGTTAAATTCATCATTTGATGAATGATCAGCAGGCGGCGTGTCGGATTTTTGCTTACTCATGGTGTCGACTTGTGGTTGATTTTGTCAAATGCTGATCAATAAAATAAACATTTAATTTGAATATCAATTTAAAATAATTTAATCAAAACTGATTAAAAGCTGATTGAAAATGGTAAAATTGCCAAATGGTCAATCAGTTGGCAATCTGAATTACGCCCCTGCCTGTCAAATAATCGCCAAAGCGGTCCAAATTGCCCGTGCTGTGTAGCAGGCTTGCCAACGCCATGATGTAGCGGTAGGCGTTGGCGGCAGTTTCGCTGTGGACTTGTTGCAGGCGGTTTTCGGCATCGATGACATCGGTGGCAGTACCAAAGCCTTCTTGAAATGCCAATTTTTGAATGCGTAAATTCTCCAAAGCGGCACTGCGATTTTGCACCAAAATGCCATGCGTCAGCCGAGCGTTATTAAATTCCAAATACGCCAAGTGCATGGCTTTGACGGCTTGTTGGGTGGCTTGCTCGGCAGCGGCGGCAGCGGCGTTGGCTTTTAGTCTGGCGGCTTGGATTTGCCCATCACGATTGACGCCAGTGTATAAAGGGTAATTGGCAGCGACACCGACAAACCAGTCATTATCACTGGGAGCATACTCACCAAAGGCAAAAACTTTGGGCTTTTTGCTTGCTTTTTGTAGCTTGACTTGCTGATTGGCAAGGCTGACATCAGCGGCAAGTTTTTGCACCAGTGGCGACTGCGTGTCAAATGCTTGTTGCAAATCTTGCCAGCTCAAAGACTGCGATGGGTTGATAAATAGCAGCGTGGACAACTCATCAAGCTGGCGTTTGCCAAGCAAATCTTGCAGCTCAAACAGGCTTTGCTCATAAGCCAGTTTTGCCAGCTCATAAGCTCGCTGAGTCTGATTGCGTGCCACTTCAAATTGCATTCGCTGCCCACGACTGATAAAACCTGCCTGCTCAAGTTTTAGGGCATTGTTGGCGTGCTGCTGCATCGCTTGGTAATTACTGGCTGCTGCCTGCGACAGCGTGTGCTTGAGCTGCGTGCCAAAATACAGGCGAATCAGTTCAAGTTGCACCAGTGAATTTTGTTCTTGGGTGGACAGACTTTGGCGTTGGCTGCCAAGATTGGCGATTTGTTTGCTGGTGCTGATGACGCCGCCAGTGTATAGCGGTGCCGAGATGACAATGCTGGGCGTGATTTGGCTGTCTTTGGCGTCCAGATGGATTTCGTTAGGCAAGCGGTTGATGGCATTGCCGATTAACTGCTGATTGATTTGACCGATTTGTGATAATTGATCGGTATCTAACCCAAGATTTGCCAAATCGGTGAGTTTGGCATCAGATTGGGTATTTAGATGTTCGCCCAATGCCGATTTGATGCCATCGGTGGCGACATCGGCACGCTGATGGTAGCTGATGGCTCGGGCATTGAGTGAGATTGTTGGACGACCTAGCCCTGACAGTGCGTCCGCCTGAATGCGACTGGCTTCATCAAGCAGTGCTGCTGCTTGCAGAGCTGGCGAATGGCGGTACAAATCGGCTTTGGCTTGCTCATAGCTGTATTGAGCCAATGCCGATACTGATGCCGACCAGATGGATAAAGATAATGCCGCAGCAACCAAAAGACGCATGGATTAACCTGTACGCTCAATAAATACAAACAAATGCAAACCAAAAATCCAAAATAAACCAGTCCATCATTTGATGATAAATTTGATGGTAAAGCGTTATTTTATCAAATTACCTGCCAGATTGTTAAAAAACTGTGACTGTTGCGTTTAGTTTTGTAAATTTAGTCAAGCACTCTTAGCGCTGAGCCTTTTTTGCTGGCAGGCTTTGGTGCTGCTTTGTTGGTATCGTCAGCGACGACATCGGCATAGTCAGCGTACTCATTGGGATCAAAAAACGCACCATGCTCAGGGTCTTCTTTGGCATAAATTGCCATCAAAGCTGGCATGGGAATCCAAATTTGCCGTGAGATGCCGCCAAATCGTGCATCAAAGCTGATGGCATCATTGTCAATTTGCAAATTGTGCGTGGCTTGATAAGAAGCGGCCAGCACTAATCGACCTTCTTGGGCGTATTCCAGTGGTGCGACAACATCAGGGTGTGTGGCATCAATCATCAGATAGGGCGTGTAGTCGTTATCTTCGATCCATTCATGAAAAGCACGGACGATATAAGGGCGTTTTGGTGTGGTCATAAAGTTTCCTTGAATTGAATACTGGCTTGAAAACTTGGGCGAGCAAATAACCGTGATTGATAATCCAACAATGGGCGTGTCAAATGCACAGGCAGCTGAATTTGCATTTCGGGCAATCGCCACAATAAGGGCAATAATAACGCATCGCACCAACCAAATTCATCGGACAAAAAATAAGGCTGATGGCCAAATAACGGAGCCAGCGTTACCAGTGAATCGGACAATGATTTTTTGGCAAGTTCGGCTTGATTGTAATCAAAACTGTCTGGGTGGGTTAGCAGCGTATATGCCAAAGCCAGCCAGTCTTTTTGCAGACGCCAAGCCAATTGCCGCACTTTGGCACGCTCATTGGGAGCGGCGGGCAGCAGGCGCGGCATCTGATGTCGCTCTTCAAGATATTCAAAAATGATATTAAATTCATACAAGGCAATATCACGATTGACCAAAATCGGCAGCGTGCGATAAGGGTTTAGCTCAATCAGCTCTTCGGGGTATTCGTCGTCAATGATAATCAGCTGATATTCCAGCTGCTTTTCTTCGAGCAATAAGCGTACGATATGGCTATTTAGCCCATGGTCGGCATAAAGTACGAACTGTGCTAAGGGAATGTGTGGTAATTTTGCCATGATAAGCCATTGCATGAATGATGCCATTAGTTTAGCAAAATTTTTTGATTAAGTCTGTAACTATCTGGTGAAATTGGTGGGCAAAATACAAAAAGACCGATGAAAAATCACCGGTCTTTTGATGGTTAGACTGTCTTATTTGACATCTTTCCAGAATTCTTTGTTAAGTAGATATACTGGAATTAATAGAATCAACAAGAACAGTACCACAAATGCACCATAAACCTTACGATCGTGGCGGACTGGCTCAGCCATCCATGCCATAAAGTTTACAAGGTCGCCAACTCGTGCTTCGTACTCTTTTTGACCAAGTGAGTGTTGCAGGTTGTGCAACACATGTGGCATGGCAGCATTTGCCAGCACAAGGTTGTTTGCACCCCAAGGACGGCTTGGATCTTCGTAGAATGACAATAGGTAAGTATATACCCAGTCATCACCACGCAGACGAGTTTCTAGCGACAAATCTGGTGGTGCTGCACCGAACCACTGGCTTTGTAGCTCAGGGTCAATGCCAGCAGTGATGTGATCACCGATGGCATTGGTTGTTACCATCAGATATTTTTCAACCAACTCAGGTGGAATGTCCAAATCCTGTGCAATGCGAGAGTGGCGAACATATTGTGCTGAATGGCAACCAGCACAGTAGTTCATAAACATCGCAGCACCACGCTGTAAAGAGCCTTTATTGGTCAAGTCAATCGGTGCTTTGCTACACTCTAGGGTAACTTTTGAGCCGTCAGCTTCGGTATATTCACCACAGCCATGACCACCCGAAGCAAGAGCATTATTGCTCATCAAAACGCCAGCTGTCGCCAAAATAGCACCAGCACCGAATTTTACAAGTGAATTAAGTGCTTTCATTAGTGACCTCCGGTAACTCGTTCTGGTGGTTGTTTGCATTTCTCAATCGAAGTGTAGAACGGCATCAATAGGAAATACAAGAAGTATAGTGCTGTACAGATACGACCAACGATGGTAGCGGTTGGTGTAGAAGCTGTACCGCCCAGATAGCCTAGAATGACAAAGCTAACAGCAAAGATGGCAAGGGCGATTTTTGACAAAATGCCTTTGTAGCGAATTGAACGCACTGGTGAGCGATCCAGCCATGGCAGGACAAACAACGCAGCAATCGCAGAACCCATGGCAATGACACCACCCAATTTGTGCGGTACGGCACGCAAAATGGCATAGAACGGCATGTAGTACCATACAGGTGCAATGTGTGGCGGTGTTTTTAGAGCGTTTGCCACTTCAAAGTTTGGTTTTTCTAGGAAGTAGCCGCCACCTTCAGGAACGAAGAATACCACAGCAAAGAAACAGATAAAGAACACCACGATACCAACCATGTCATGAGTGGTGTAGTATGGGTGGAAAGGTACGCCATCAAGTGGCACGCCGTTTTTGTCTTTAAGTTTTTTGATGTCGATACCGTCTGGGTTGTTTGAGCCAACATGGTGCAAGGCAACCAAGTGCATAAATACCAAACCAACCAATACCAAAGGAATGGCAATCACATGCAGAGCAAAGAAACGGTTTAGGGTAATGCCAGAGATTAGGTAGTCACCACGCACCCATTCTGCCAAGCCATCACCAATAAATGGAATCGCAGCAGGCAAGTTTAGGATAACCTGCGCACCCCAGTAGGACATATTGCCCCATGGTAGTAGGTAGCCAAAGAAACCTTCCGCCATCAAGCATAGGTAGATGCCCATACCGATAAGCCAAACAAGCTCACGGGGTTTTTTGTATGAGCCGTATAACAAGCCACGGAACATGTGCAGATAGACAACGATAAAGAACGCTGACGCACCTGTTGAGTGCATATAACGGATTAGCCAGCCGCCTTTGACATCACGCATGATGTATTCAAGCGATGCAAATGCACCTTCGGCACTTGGGTTGAACATCATTGTCAGCCAAATACCTGTAACCAACTGGTTGACCAAAACAACCATGGATAGCACGCCAAAAAAGTACCAAAAGTTGAAATTTTTTGGTGCATAGTATTTGGACATGTGGTATTCATAAGTTTCGGTGGCGGGATAGCGTGCGTCTACCCAGCTCATAAACTTCTTAGCAATACTCATGATTAAGCCTCCCCAACGGTCAAGATTGTGCCATCGATGCTATAGATCGGCACTGGCAGGTTCGCAGGGGCAGGTACGCCGCTATACACGCGTCCGGCTAGGTCATACAAAGATCCATGGCATGGACAGAAAAAACCACCAAACCAGTCAGCACCACCCAAATCTGCCGCACCGACTTCAGGACGGAAAGTTGGTGCGCAGCCCAAATGCGTACAAACACCCTCAACAACCAACAATTCTGGTTTTAGTGAGCGTGTTTCGTTTTTGCATTCTTCAGGCTGAACAGATGCTTCAGAATTTGGATCGCTAAGTTTTGGGGTTACTTTACTAAGATTTGCCACCATCTCTTCAGTGCGTTTGACGACAAAGATGGGCTTGCCACGATATTTCACGGTAATCATTTGTCCGTTTTCGATACCTGCGATGTCTTGAACGACAGCGGCACCAGCGGCTTCCGCTTTGGCGCTTGGATACCAAGAACGCACAAATGGGGTGGCGATCGCACCAACACCGACTGCACCAATGGCAGCTGTGCTTGCGATTAGGACTCTACGGCGTTTAACATTCACGCCTTCGGCATGGCTCATTAAAACTTCCTCCAGAAAAAGAATGGGAATATTCCCATACTGGGTGTGTGGCTATAATAAAACACTTTTATTAAATTTGCCACATTTGCTGTGCCTATTTTTGCTAAATATGACTATTTTAAGCTATTTTTGTAATAAAATAAATTATTCTCTTACAAAGTTGTCAAAAAAAGTCGCAAAAATTTTAATGATTTAACGAAAAAGCGAATTTACCGAATATTAGCTAATTTAATATTGTAGTAAAATTGATATAACTGAGAATTTTCGAAAAAAAATTATCTCTGTAATGTTACCATATTTTAAAATTTTTTTCTGCACTGCTTTGGTAAAATTGCAAGAAAAGTTACAAAAAATCTTAATTGCTGTCTGCTTGTTTTGGGTAATTAATAAAAAATTGCTAAAAATTTAAAAATTTAAAACAGCTTGATTTATTTAAGATGGCAGTTATTAGCGAATAGTGATTAAAAATTGCATGAAGTTTTTATTATTTATTAATAAATTTTATCTGATATTTTAACCAAATATTTTAATCAAACGCTTTAATTGAATGTGAAATTAATAAAGATAGAACTGGTGAAATGTGAAATTAAAAAGCACGGCAAAAAAACATAAGCAAATAAAAAGCCCTTGATAAAAACCAAGAGCTTTTTGCATGTGGCAATCGTAAGATTAACGCTTTGAGAATTGTGGACGACGACGAGCTTTGCGTAGACCCAATTTTTTGCGTTCAACTTCACGAGCATCACGAGTAACGAAGCCAGCTGCTTTTAGAGCAGGTTTGTAGCTTTCGTCAGATTCGATCAATGCACGAGTGATACCATGACGAATTGCACCCGCTTGACCATTGATACCACCGCCAACAACAGTGATGTATAGGTCAACGCTATTGGTCAGTTCTAGCAACTCTAGTGGCTGACGAACAACCATGCGAGAAGTTTCACGACCGAAGTATTCGTCTAGTGATTTGCCGTTTACAACGATGTTACCTGTGCCTTTAGACAAGAAGACACGAGCGGTAGAAGTCTTGCGGCGACCAGTGCCGTAATTGCGTTCCATAATGTCTCCTTAGATGTCTAGTACTTTAGGTTGTTGAGCTGTGTGTGGGTGTTCAGTACCCGCATACAGTTTTAACTTCTTAATCATTGCATAGCCCAAAGGACCTTTTGGAAGCATGCCTTTAACAGCTTTAAACAATACATCTTCAGGCTTGTGAGCAAGAAGTTTTGTAAAGTTGGTTTCCTTGATACCGCCCGGATAACCAGTATGACGGTAGTATTTTTTGTCCTGAGCTTTTTTGCCAGTTACAGCAATTTTGTCAGCATTAATAACAACGATATAATCGCCAGTATCCACATGTGGAGTGTACGATGGCTTATGTTTGCCACGAAGACGAGAAGCAATCTCAGAAGCTAGACGACCTAGAGTTTTGCCTTCAGCGTCCACGACATACCAGTCATGTACAACTTCAGCAGGTTTAGCACTGATAGTAGTAGTCATATAAAACCTATTTAGTTGAGTTTGAGAGTAATACAAATAAAAATCTCAAGCAATGCTTGATTTTATTTGTTTTTAGAGTTGGGGAAACGAAGGGCTCTCAAAAAACAGCTGCCATTATACCAAACCTTGCCATTGCCGTGCAAGCATTATTTAAAGCATTGATGGCGATAATTGGCTGTTTTTGAGCCAAGTTCTGTCCATTTTATCCGCCGTTACCAAGTGATTTTTGGTATCTTGGCGGGTATTTAATTGGTTTGGTTAAGTTTGGCTAAACTTGAATTTTGACAGCTAATAATGCCGTTATTTTTTCTTGTGCTTACTTTCTTTTTCGTCATCGCTATCGCCAGGGATTAGAGCTTTGCCGACAGCGACCGTGCCTTTGACCACGCCTTTGGTGGTTTTGTAGGCGACTTTGACAGGTACAGTAACGATTTTATGCACGCAAGCGGTCATGGTGGTGCAAGTCAGAACGATTAAAAAAGCGTGCAAAAGTTTCATAACGGTTTGAATTTTATCTAAAAAATTTATGATTATAAAATTAACATTTGTCATGACAATTAATACGGTGATTAAATTGTCATGACAAATAAAGATGGCGTATCATAAGCGATAATCGGCACAAATGCAATCAAAAAGCGTGGTTTGTCGCCAGATTTTTGTTGGGCTTGGTTAAAAGTGTGCTAAAATAGCCAGTTTGATTAAATTTTGACTTTGATCGTACATTTATCAGTGCCGTTAAATTGTAAATCATCGATTTGATAATAGATTAACAAATTAATTAATTAATTAAATCAATCAACGGCAACTGGATAATTTGGCTGGACAACTGGATAACAAATCACATGAACACTTATCACTACCCAAAAACTTATGATGTCATCGTCATTGGTGGCGGTCATGCAGGCACCGAAGCGGCGTTGGTAGCTGCTCGCATGGGTTCGGCAACTTTGTTGGTAACACACAATATTGAGACTTTGGGGCAGATGAGCTGTAACCCTGCCATTGGCGGCATTGGCAAATCGCATCTGGTGCGAGAAGTGGACGCTTTGGGTGGGGCGATGGCTTTGGCAACTGACCAAGCAGGCATTCAGTTTCGTGTGTTAAACAGCCGAAAAGGGGCGGCAGTGCGAGCCACACGAGCCCAAGCTGACCGCATTTTATACAAGGCGGCGATTCGCCATGTGCTTGAAAATCAAGACAATTTGGATTTGTTCCAGCAGCCTGTTGATGACATTATTGTCGAAAATGGCCGTGCCGTTGCCGTGGTAACAGCGTCTGGCGTGCGGTTTAATACACGCACGGTGGTGCTGACATCAGGGACATTTTTGGGCGGTGTGATTCATGTGGGGCTGGAGTCGCAGCGTGGCGGACGAGCGGGCGACATGCCAGCGATTCGCTTGGCTGATCGTTTGCGTGAATTAAACCTGCCTGTCGGGCGACTAAAAACAGGCACGCCAGCACGCATTGATGCTCGCACGGTGGATTTTAGTGTGATGCAAGTGCAGCCGGGCGATACACCGTTGCCAGTGATGAGCTACATGGGCGATGTGTCGATGCACCCACGCCAAATCAACTGCTACATTACCCACACCAACGAGCGTACGCACGAGATTATCCGTGCCAACCTTGACCGCTCACCGATGTTTAGTGGCAAAATCGAAGGCGTTGGCCCACGCTATTGCCCAAGTATCGAAGATAAAATTCACCGCTTTGCTGACAAAGACAGCCATCAGATTTTTATTGAGCCTGAAGGGCTGACCACGCACGAATTATACCCAAACGGCATCTCAACCAGCTTGCCATTTGATGTGCAAGTGGCGTTTATCCACTCAATGCGTGGGCTTGAAAATGCTCACATCACTCGCCCGGGTTATGCCATCGAATACGACTATTTTGATCCCCAAAATCTTAAGCCGACGCTAGAAACCAAGTCCATCGACGGCCTGTTTTTTGCAGGGCAAATCAACGGCACGACAGGCTACGAAGAAGCTGCTGCCCAAGGGCTTTTAGCAGGTCTAAATGCCGCACGCCAAGCGTCCGATCAAGCCCCTTGGACGCCGCAGCGACATCAGGCGTATCTTGGCGTGTTGGTCGATGATTTGATTACCCACGGCACAAACGAGCCATATCGCATGTTTACCAGTCGTGCTGAGCATCGCCTGCTGCTGCGTGAAGACAACGCCGATGAGCGTCTGACTGCCATTGGGCGTGAATTGGGTCTGGTCGATGATGAACGCTGGGCAAAATTTAACCAAAAAATGGACGCCATCGCCAGTGAAACCGCTCGCCTACAAGACATTTGGGCGACGCCAAATAACGCCATTGGCAAAGCATTTATGACAAATACTGGCGAGATTTTGACCAAAGAAAACACGCTGCTGGATTTATTAAAACGCCCCAACATTAATTTTGACGACATTGCCCAAGTGGCCGACAGTCAAGCGGCTCAAGAAGTGGGCGAGCAAATCGAAATCCGTGTCAAATACGCAGGTTATATTGACCGCCAAAATGACGAAATCGAGCAGATGAAACGCCTTGAAAATACAGAGCTGCCACTGGATTTTGATTATCAAGCGGTTTCAGGTTTGTCTAATGAAATTGTGCAAAAATTATCACAAGTACGCCCAGCGACTTTGGGGCAGGCAAGTCGTATCAGTGGCGTAACGCCTGCAGCGATTAGCCTGCTGGCAATGACGATAAAAAAGCTCAAAAAGACCCAAGAGATTTTGGATAAATAACTGCTTATTTGTCTGAGTTTATTTTATCTTATTTTAATAATAAATTTCGTAAAATCACTGATTAAGGTTTGTGTATGAATGCCCAAGCATTATTTGCTGCCATCAGTTTTGCTTTTATGATTGTATTTCCAAACCTAGCAATCATGGCACTTGGGTATGCGATGCACAAGCGTGGCACGATTAACGCCAGTTTCATTGATGTGGCATCAAAACTGGTGTTTAATTATTGCTTACCGTGTTTGCTATTTTTTAGTGTTATTAAAAGTCAGGTAAATTACTCTGAACAAATCACGCTCATCACCGCTGGCGTTGTTACCACTTTTGTGTTGTTTATCGGTGCAGAGATTTATGCCAAATATTTTGTGCCAAATCAGCGTGATAAAGGCGTGTTTGTGCAGGGTGTTTTTCGCTCAAATATGGCGATTATTTCGCTGTCAGTGGTGGGTAATGCCTATGGCAGTCAAGGCACGAGCGTTGGTGCGGTATATATGGGGCTGATTACGATTTTGTATAATATCTTATCAGTCATCACGCTATCACGCACCCAAAATGTCAAAAATTTTGGACAACAAAGTCTGGATATTTTCCAAAAAATTATTAAAAATCCGCTAATTATCGCCCTAGTTGCCGCCTTTGTTTATCAAGCGTTAGGTATTAATTCGCCGCCTACACCCATTGTCCGCACAGGTGAGTTGTTGGCACACATTGCTCTGCCTTTGGCACTGCTGTGTGCTGGGGCGACACTGGACATCAAATCCATGCTGGGCTTGTCAGGCATCTCAATGCAAGCAAGCATTGGGCGGGTGCTGGTTGCACCACTGTTGGCGGTGGTTGTGGGCGTGGCGTTTGCCTTGCCGCCGATGCATTTTGGTGTGCTGTTTATTATGGTAGCAAGTCCTGTGGCAGCCGCCAGTTATGTGATGGCAAAGGCGATGGGCGGTAACGATGTGCTGGCGGCGAACATTCTTGCCTTCACCACTGTGGTGAGCATGATTGGGCTGGCGGTTGGCATGGCGTGCTTGCGTGTTTTGGGTTGGGTGTGAGCTGGGTACAGTTCGTCATTTTGACATTTTGCTGTTTGCTAAATTATGATTAATTTTGCATCATATAAAATACTCATTAGCACTGATTAACGCACGCCTTGCGGTTATTGTACAGACAATGTACAGATGCCACACAAACACCGCACAAACTTTGAAATTTATCAATAGTAAACTAATTAAATAAGTTTAACCAAATAAACTATCCAATAAATTATTTAATTTATATTTATAATTAATGATGCAAACGGCGAACGCCTGCACCGATTAATGTACTATTACCGCCAGCTTGTTTTTCTACGACAATTTGTGTATCGATGCGTTCTTTTAAGCTTGCCACATGGCTGATAATGCCGATGCTTTTACCGCTTTGTTGTAGCTCAAACAATGTCCCCAACGCCAAATCCAAAGCCGTTTCGTCCAAAGTACCAAAACCTTCGTCCAAAAACAGCGATTCGATTTGCACATTTTGGCTATTAATCTGCGATAAGCCCAACGCCAACGCCAGCGAGATGATAAAACTTTCGCCGCCAGAGAGATTTTTGCTGCTGCGGACAGCGTCGCCTTGATGTAAGTCAGTAACCAAGATTTCCAGCGATTTGCCGCTATCGCCATCAAAGGTCAAAAGATAGCGATCGTTCATTTTGGCAAGGATTTGATTGGCGTGATGCAGCACCAAATCCAGCGTCAAGCCTTGGACGAAGTTGCGGTATTTTTTGCCGTCTGCTGAGCCGATGAGCGCATCAAGTTTTGCCCAAATGGCGTTTTGTTGTTGCTGTTTTTCGATTTGCTCAATCAAATCCGCTTGATAAGTTCGGCGGTTTTCTTCGTTATTTTTAAGCGTTGTCAACTCACCAATTTTTTGGTTAATATCTGCCCATTGTGCTTGTAATTTTGATAAATTTTCTTGTAATTCAATAACTTGTAGTGATGATACATTGGGGTTTTGATTGACCAAAGCGTCCAATTTTTCTTGATTGTTGGCCAAAGAAATGGTGGCTTGGTTAAGCTGGTGATTGATTTTGTCAAACTCTGCCTGCAAATTGGCTATCTCATCGGTGGGCAATATCGCCGCCAAAAACTGTGCTTGGGAAGCAAAAGGCGATGCAGCCAATGCAGCATCAAAGTCGGCTTGATTGTTTTGCTGTTTGATTGTGAGTTCATCAACGAGCGTCGTTAGACTTTGGATATTGGCCTTGTGAGCTTGCAGGGCGGCAAAGCTGTTTTGGATTGTCAAATTCACGCCGTCTAAGTCTGCCTGTATATTTTTAAGTTGTGATTGATAATTTTGCTCAATGTCATCAGGATTTTTTGTACCAAACAGCTCATGGCGTTGGCCGTTTAACTGCTGAATATCGTGGCAGCTGGCATTGATGGCGGCTTGCCATTCGTCAATCGCTGGCAGCAGCGTCTGCAAGGTGTGGGTTTTTTCGGCAATTTGTGCATCTAGACGAATGGCGGCAGTTTGTTTTTGTCCCAAAACATCGCTCAATTGCTGCAATTTATCCACCTTCTGAGTAAGGTTTTGTTGTGTGTGTAGAATATTTTGGCGGACACTGGCAAGTTTTGTGAGATTTAGTTCAATTGGTAGCAGCCTTTCATGCTCAAAACTCATGTCTCCCTTGATATGACTCAATAAATTGCCCAGTGATTGCCCAATGGTCTGCAAATGTACATCAAAATCACTCAAATCCTGATGCGGTTCAAGCTCATTTTGTGCCTTCAACAGTTTACAAACTTGCGGTATCAGTGCGTCTGCTAAATGTGCATTTTGTGTTTTGATGTGCGTGTACAGCTCTTGGGCGTCTTGTCTGCGTTGTTGCCCCAATGCCAGTAGGTTATCAACTTTAGATTGTAGAATTTTTTCAGAATGAATCGCTTGGTTGAGCTGATTGATAAGCTGGCTGGCTTGTGCATAAGTTTGCTCAAGAGTGCTAATTTTGGCGGTGGTTTTTTGTACCAAAATAGCAATGGTATCGGCATCAGGCAAGTTGTCATATTCACCAAAATGCATAGCGATGGACAGCCAAAGCTGCTCCAATTGCTCATAAATTGTATGGCTTTGTTTGGATAGATTATCCAGTTTTTCTTGATTATTTTGTAGATAAATTTGGGTGCTATAAAGTGCTTTGTTTTGGTTTTCAATTTCTAGATTGAGTACTGCAAGCTCTTGCTGGCAGTCGTCCAATTTTTGCTTGGCAAGCTGTGCATCACTGCCATCAAGATGGTGGGACAGTGCTTTGTATGGGTGTGTGGTACTGCCACACAGTGGGCAGGCATCGCCGGCATTGAGCTTGTCAAAATGCTGTTTCATGTGCAAAATTTGTTGATGTAGCTCAAAGTTTTCTGCCATAGAGCTTTGAATTTCTTGGGTTTTTTGTAGGTTTTTAGTCAGAAGCTCAAGCGTGTCTTTGCTGGTTTTTTCTTCTTGTGCCAATTTGGCTTGTGCATCGTGCAAACTGTCCATCTCGGCAAGCATGGGCAGATACTGTTGATAGGCTTGGCTGATTTGTGTTAGAGTGTGCTGTAATTCACTGTGTTTTTTGATGGCTGTTTGCTGCTCGTTGATGATATTTTCAAAGTCCGACAATGAATACAAATCAGCTTGATTATTTAGCTTTAATACATTAATGATATTTTTTTTATGATGGACAATGTTGTCTTGTGGTTGTTGGAGATTTTGTCTTTCAGCTTTATAATCTGCACGCATTTTATCCAGTTGCCCAATTTTTTCGTGCAGTTTATTTAAATTGATGAGCTGTTGATCGTAGGCGTGTACGATTGGATTAACCACGCCATCAAATTGACTGGCATGGCGATCACAAATGTGCAGTTTTTCTAATAATTTGTCATAATGATTTTGGTTTAATTGTTGCTCGATTTGTACCATTTCTTGTTGCAAAGCGTGCTTTTGGGCTTGGGCATCGCTCAGTACTTGTTCGCTTGCGATTTGCTCATTGCGTGTTTTGTCTAGATTTTGTTGCTGATGTGTTTGGGTTTGTTTGGCGGTGATGATCTGCTGATCCAATTGGCGAACAGCGTGCAATACCGATTTGGCGTTGTCATAATCCAGATTGATTTTTTGTAGTTTTTCTTGATAATTTTTTTGTATAATGATTTGTTCATCAAGCTGATTTTGTTGGGTGGGCAATAAGGCGATCAGCTCGCTTAATTCACGATTTTTGGCTTGATGGCTGTTTTGGCTGTCGGTCAATGCTTGATAAAAAGATTGCAATGACTGAGCTTGTTTGGCATCGTTCAGGCGTTTTTGATTTGGCAAAAAATTATCAAAATCTGTTTGATTTTGCTTGAGTTTTTCTTGCCAATAGCTATTTTCTTCATAAAGCTGCGTGTATTGATTGGCAAGTTTTAACTGATTGTCGGCGTGTTGAATGTTGGTTTCTAGTTGCTGTTTTTGCTGATTGCTGTCTTGCAGTTGCTCGATAAGCGTTTGATAAGATTCTGAATCTAATAGCTGCACTTCACCCAGCTTAATTTGTAGTTCTTTTAATAAATGATTTTGTTTTTTATTTTTCTCAAAGGCGGCTTGGCTGATTTTGGCATAGATGTGCGTGCCAGTGATTTGCTCAAGGATTTGTCCACGCTCGGCAGCGTCCGACTGTAAAAATGCCGCAAATTCCCCCTGCACCAGCATCACCGAGCGAGTAAATTGTGCCTTGTTCATGCCCAAAATTTGCTCAATTTGCTTGGTTACCAGACTGGCCTTTTCTTCCAAAATTTGCCCATTGTCATCATCGGCGTGCTGAAGTAGGCTGATTTCACGGTGAATGGCTTGCAGCTTGCCATCGCTTTTTTGGTTGGCACGCCGCTGGGCCCAGCTGGCTTTATAAATTTTTTGATTTGCCCGAAAAATCAGCGTACTCGAAGCAAAGGCTGTACCGATGCTCATCAGCTCATTTTGGTTGGCAGAGATGTTTAGGCGTGGCGTTTCACCGTATAACGCCAAGCAGATGGCGTCCAAAATCGTTGTTTTGCCCGCCCCTGTCGGTCCTGTGATGGCAAACAAGGCATGGTTACTAAATGCCAAATCTTCAAAATCAATCTGCCATTTGCCTTTTAGTGAGTTGATATTTTCAAAAGTCAGTTTTAAGATTTTCATCAGTATTTACCATGAAATTATTGGGCGTTGGCATCGGTTTCTTGCATTTGCTTTAATAAAGTTTGATAAGCATCAATTAAAAGTTTTTCTTCATTATTATTTAGATTTTCTTTGGCAAGTCGTTTATAAAAAATTTCCATTTCGTCCAGATGCTCAAGATTGACGGTGGGCGTGTGTGCTTTTAGACTGCCTTGATAAACCCCCTTATTTTTGATGCTGACAGCGACCAATTGACTGCTATCCAATAAATCGGTGATTTGCTGTTTAAGATTGGCAATCAGTGTGTCTGCTTGATATTCAATCTCAAGCCAGATGGTTTGCTCATAAGATTTTAGCTGATGGATACTGGCTTTGATAAAATCCATATCGCCAACAATTCTTGCCAGATTGTGAAAAATCGGCACGGGCAAACTGTGAATGGCAATGTCAGAAATTGTATTATTATCAATGATTTGTGGTGGATTTTGCGGTAAATTTTCGTCATGGATTTGCTTTTTATCCAATGGCAAATCAACGAGCAAAACTTGCTTATGCCGACCAATTTCCCCAAAACCCATGGCAATGGGTGAGCCACAATAGCGAATGCGATTTTGTTTGGCGACCATTTGGGCGGCGTGAATATGCCCAAGAGCGACATAATCAATCGCATCATCAAAGATATTGGCGTTAATCTGCCCCAGTGTGCCGACTTGAATATCACGCATACCATCATCGTCCGATGAAACGCTTGCTCCTGCGGCATAAAGGTGTCCTGTGGCAATGATTGGCACGGTTTTTTGGTAAGTTTGGCTAATCTGTTCTTGCTGTTGCTTGGCAAGATTTGCTAATGAATGATAATAATCGGCAACGCCTTGTAGCAGCAGTTGGTTTTTTTGTTCGATGCTCGTGGCGTCGCCACTGGTGCGGACATCTCGATCTCGCAGATAGGGGACTGCCATAACGATGGCGATGGGCTGATTGTCGCTATCGGCCAGCGTAATCAGCTGCTCATGTGGCTCATCATCAATCGCACCGATGACCTGTGTGTTGAGCACGCCCAGCACTTCTTTGGTTTTTTGTAAGTTGGTGGGTGAGTCGTGGTTGCCAGCGACAATGACAATGTGCTTGATTTGATGTAAAAATGCAGTCGCCAAAAAATGATGATACAGATGCTCAGCACGGTTACTGGGTGTCATGGTGTCAAAAATATCACCAGCGACAATCAGCACATCAACCTGATAATCCAGCAAAGCATCTTGTAGCCAATCTAAAAATTTGGCAAATTCGTCATAGCGTGCTTGCCCATATAATAATTTGCCCAAATGCCAATCTGATGTGTGCAAAATGCGTAGGGCGTTTGCAGGTTTGGGTATCGTGGGAGGTGCTTGGTTGCTATCGATGAGATGAGTTTTTAAAAGATTCATGGCAGCTTTACAAAAAAAAGACCACAAAATCCGTGGTCTTAGCAGAGTTAGACAACCGTGCGTACGGTTTTGGCTTTATCAAGAGCGGTGTACAGGCGATTGACTTCATCGGCAGCCGTCAGGTGTAGATTGACTCGCAGTGAGTGAAACCGACCTGTGCGTGATGCACGCATTTGGATACTGGCGTGGTCAAAATCAGGGAATAATTCTGCCAAAATTAATTTGACTTCATTAAGCAATTCTTCACGATAGCCTTCGTGTCCGATGATACTCATGGGATAATCCATGGGAAAATTCCACAACTCAGGGTTTTGGATTTCGGTGCGAGCAGGTTTTGGCGACAGGGCAGATTGATTGTTTTGGCTCATCATTATTATCCTAACATTTTAAAAACTTTAATAATTTAAATAAGTTAATTTTAGTCATTTGACTTAATTTAACCAAATTTAACCGTTTTAATCATTTCGGCAAAGCTGTCCAAATTTAACACAGTTAAACTCAAATAAACTCAAATAAATTAAAATCAAAAACAAAATCCTATATGGGGCAGCGGCAGGATTTTGCAAGGTATCGGCTTTTGTGGTGCTAATACGATAATCAGCCCAGTAAAAATTCCATCACCGCCTTTGAGCCAACAAAGCCAACCGCCAGTAAAATAAAGCCGTACATGGCAAAATTGGCGGCACGCTTACCACGCCAGCCCATGCGATAATGCCCAACAATCAGCACGCCATAAATCAGCCAGCTTAGTGTGCTAAATGCCATTTTGTGTGCCAAATGCTGATCTAAGATGTCGTAAGTTGCCACAAATCCCAAGCCCAAGGCGATGCTCAAAATCACAAAGCCCATCAAAATCATGTCAAACAGCAGGCTTTCCATGCTCTGTAAAGACGGCAAGCGGCTGACCCAAAAGCGGTGCATGGTCTGGTGCTTAAGCTCACGGATTTGCAAATGTAAAAGCAGCCCCTGAATTGCCGCCATCAATAGCACGCAATAAGCGGCAAAAGACAGCAAAATATGAATCTGCAAACTGCCAGACAAATCGGTCAAAGGCTCATAAGCCACTTTACCAAAATAGCCAAGACTCACGCCTGCCAATGCCATCGGTATCGCCAGCACGCCAAGGCTCAAAATTGGGCGGTACAAGCCAAACAATACATAAAACAGCACAAAAAACAGGCTGGTTAGGCTTAGGGTGTTAAACAGATTAAAATTTAGCCCATACAGCGTGATAATCTCAGGATACAGCACAAAGCCGTGCAGCAACATGGCCAGCGACAAAATCCCCAACACGCCTTTGTGAATGGGCGTATCTTTGTACAAAGCACCAGCCAAATACAGCCCTGTGCCTGCATAAATCATCAAACAAATCAAAAAAATCAACAGCACAACTGCCCCTTTGTTCTCACCAAATGTGTGTTTTACTCAAGTTTGAGTCCAGAAATTCGCCTAAATTCGTCAAAAACGGCCGATTAACGGTCAATTTGAGCAAAAAAGCACAGATATTGGCATGAATCGTGCAATTAAATTGGAATATTTGCCTAATTTAGCATAAAATAGCAGGTATTTGTAGCAATAGTTTGGTAATGCCATCAAATTTACCATTGTAAACGATTGCAAATTGATAAATAAATGGAAAGATTATGTTTGATACCTTAACCGAACGACTCTCTGGCAGTTTGCGAAATATCGCAGGCACAGGACAGCTGACCGAAGACAATATCAAAGACACGCTGCGTGAAGTGCGTATGGCACTGCTTGAAGCTGATGTGGCGTTGCCTGTGGCTCGTGATTTTGTGGCAAAAGTCAAAGAACAAGCCTTGGGTCAAGAAGTGCTAAAAGAACTGGCACCAGGTCAGGCATTTGTCAAAATTGTCTATGACGAGCTGACCGAAATGATGGGCAGTGCCAACCAAAGCCTTGAGATGACTGGCAAGCCGCCATTGGTGTATCTGCTGGCTGGCTTGCAAGGGGCAGGTAAAACCACCACCGCAGGTAAACTTGCCAAATTTTTGCAAGACAAGCAAAACAAAAAGGTAATGCTGGTTTCTGCCGACATCTATCGCCCAGCAGCGATTAAGCAGCTTGAGCAAGTTGCCGAGCAAGTGGGAGCCAGCTTTGTGCCATCAAGCACGGACGAAAATCCGATTACTATCGCCCATCGTGCCATTGAACAAGCCAAATTACAGTATCAAGACATTCTTATCATTGATACCGCTGGACGCTTGCACATTGATGATGAAATGATGGACGAAATCAAAGCACTGACGGCGGCGGTCAATCCTGTTGAGACGCTGTTTGTGGTTGATAGTATGACAGGTCAAGATGCGGCAAATACCGCCAAAGCCTTTAATGATGCCTTGCCATTGACAGGTGTGATTTTGACCAAAACCGATGGCGATGCTCGTGGCGGTGCGGCACTGTCGGTGCGAGCCATCACTGGCAAGCCGATTAAATTTTTGGGTCGTGGCGAAAAATTAGACGCCCTTGAGCTGTTTCACCCTGAGCGTATCGCCCAGCGTATTTTGGGCATGGGTGATGTGCTGAGTCTGGTCGAAGAAGTTGAGCAAAAAATCGACCGTGAAAAAGCCGAAAAAATGGCAAGAAAAATCCAAAAAGGCGGTGAATTCGACTTAGAAGATTTGTTAAGTCAATTTCAACAAATGAAAAACTTGGGCGGCATGGCAGGATTTTTGGACAAGATGCCGGGCTTGGGCGGTGTCGATATCCAAAAAGCGATGGCAGAAGCTAAACCTGAAGAAAAGGTCAAAGAAATGGAAGCCTTGATTCATTCGATGACGCCATTTGAACGCCAAAATCCAGATAAAATCACCCCAAGTCGCAAACGCCGCATTGCCGCAGGCTCAGGCAAGCAAATCCAAGATGTCAATCGCTTGCTCAAGCAGCACAAGCAAATGGCAAAAATGATGAAAATGATTAGCCGTCCTGATGGTATCGGCAAGATGATGAAAGCGGTGCAGGGCTTGACTCGTGGCATGTCTGGCGGTGGACCGTTGTTTGGTAATGCCAACAAAGGCGGTGATGAGTCAGTGGATATGGCACAGATGCAAAAATCCATGCAAGATTTGGGGCTAAACCCTAACGACATGCCAAGCATGGAAGAGATGCAGAAAAAAATGCAACAAATGCAAGGTCAGCTGCCGCCCAATTTCAAAAAGCGTTTTTGATTGGCCAAGTTTGGAAAGATCATGACAACTTTAATGGCGTTTGATACCGTTTTTGAGCAATGCTCGCTGGCAATTGTCCAAGACAACACCGTGATTTATCAACAAACCATCGCTGGAAACCGTGGACAAACCGAGATTATCCTATCCATGGTTGATGTGGCGTTGGCGGCAAGTGGGCTTGGGCTTAATGAGATAGATTGCCTTGCCTTTAACCGTGGGCCGGGTGCGTTTAGTGGCATTCGCATCAATACGGCAGTGGTGCAGGCGTTGGCAGTGGCGGCTGATGTTCCTTGTGTGGGTGTGTCAAGTCTGGCGGTGCTGGCAGATACGGCACAATTGGGTGGACAATATGCCGATGACACCAGCATCACCGCCGTGATGGACGCTCGCCAAAATCAACTGTACGCTGGGCATTTTGTGATAAAAAACGGCAAAGCAACGCCAATTATCCAGCCAAATAACCCTTATGGTAACGAAGGCCTGCTGGACTACGGCAGTCAGCTTGTCGCCGATGTCATCACTGGCGATGGCACGGCTTTGGTTGAGTCGGCGGCGACTGTTGCACCAGTACAGCCGACAGCGGTGGACATTGCTCGCTTGGCATGGCATGCTTATCAAGCAGGGCAAGCGGTGGTGGCCGAGCAAGCATTGCCAGTTTATTTGCGTGATAATGCGTGGAAAACGCTGGCACAGCAGGGTAAGCATTAAACCTGCAAAAAGTTTATCAATCCGCCATTAATACAGGCATCAATACCGACGCTGTTGATGAGCCTTGATATTATTAATGTAAAATTTATGTAAGCTATCAATAACTTTTAATAAATTGAATTAATTTTAATAAAATAGCACAATCCTACAATCAATCACACCGAGAGCATTTATGGATATTTTGTTGATTATCAAAGCTGTGATCATGGGTATCGTTGAAGGCATCAGCGAGTTTTTGCCCATCTCTAGCACAGGCTATCTGATTTTGTCAGCGGATTTGATGAATTTTTTAACTGGCAGTTTTCGCAATCTGTTCATCGTTTTTATCCAGTTGGGTGCAATTTTGGCGGTGATTTATGATTATTGGGGCAGGCTTTGGCAGGCGTTTATGGGGCTTTTGACAGGGCGTGCCGAAGGCATGGTAAAGCCACGCCAGTTGGGGGTTTCGCTGATTATCGCCACTTTGCCAGTGATGGTGGTTGGTTTTACGATGGCTGATTTTATCACCAAAACGCTATTTCACCCATTGGTGGTGGCGACTACACTGATTTTGGGGGCGTTGGTGATTATTTATGCCGAAAAAAACCCACGCCAAATCCACGCTGCCGAAGCCGAAAATATCAGCTTTAAGACCGCTTTGGGCATTGGGCTTTGTCAGTGTTTGGCGTTGATACCCGGGACATCACGCTCAGGCTCGACCATCATTGGGGCATTATTGCTTGGCACATCAAAAAAAGCAGCGACAGAATTTTCGTTTTTTTTGGGCATTCCCGTGATTGTCGGGGCAGCATTGCTTGATTTATTAAAACATAAAGATTTATTACAAACAGCAAATGATTGGGTGGTTTTGGCGGTCGGTACGGTGGTATCCTTTGTGGTGGCGTTGCTGTGCATTCGCTGGATGGTGGCATGGGTCAGCAAAAAAGATTTGATGATTTTTGCTTACCTAAGAATCATCACTGGCGTGCTGGTGTTGGTGGCTTTTTTTGGTTTTGGTTATCAGATTCAAGGCTAATTTGGCGAATTTGGACAATTTGGCAATTTAACAAGGAAAATCACCGTGCAGATTTTGATGCTCACTGATGGGCCGTCCGCTTGCCTTGATGCACTTTATCGCATTAATGACGAAAAGAACTTGGGACTGGTGTTTGGTTGCCATCAGCTGCCCAAGTTTGGCGATAAGCTGCTTGCTCAATTTGCCAGTGATTATCCCAAGATGCCGATGATTGCCATCATCAAAGATACGCCTGTACTGATAAAAATTGACAATCGCACGGTAATTAAGTCATCGCTCAACTGGCAAGCACTGACACGGCGGATTGTTACCGCTGGGCGTAAGTCAGAGCTGATTTTGCAGGCGTGTAAAATCAACAACACCATGACGGTGCTGGACGGCACGGCAGGGCTTGGGCATGATGGGCTGATATTGGCAAGCACAGGGGCTAGGCTGACATTGTGCGAGTCCAATCCTGTTTTGGCGATGTTGCTGTTTTATGAATATCAACTGATGATGACGCACAAAAATTGGCCGGGGCTACTGTCTGGCATTCAGATTGTCCATGGCGACACAGCGGTGCTGGGCGGTTGTTATGATTGCGTGTATTTAGACCCCATGTTCCCAAAAGACAGCTACAAAGCCAAAGTCAATAAGCAAATGCAAGTGTTGCACGACTTGGTTGCACCGCCGCCGCTTGACGATGAGATTAAACTGTTTGACCATGCCAAATCGTTATTGGCCACGACAGGCAAACTTATCATCAAGCGTCCGATTCTTGCTCCTTATTTTGCTGGACAATTGCCGCAGCAAAGCGTCAAAAATGATGTGCTAAGATTTGACAGATACGAAGTACATTGACAATATTTATTGATGATTATTGGGAAAATTTGTGGCATGATTTTATTGATTTTATGATAAAATCAACCAAATGATTGGTGACATAGATTTAACCAAATTTTAACAAATGAAATAACTTTGTTTGGCTAAGACGGATTGATGTCGTGTAGTATTTTCATTTTGAATTCATTTTTTAACAAAAGGAGCTAGGTATGGCTAAACAGTATAGAAATACTAGACAGTATAGAAATACTAGACAGTATAGAAATACTAGACAGTATAGAAATACTAGACGATACAGAACCAAAGGACAAGAAGTCGGCAGTATTTACGGCAACATTACAGCGTGGTTTTTTATTGGATTTCATGTTGTACTAGCCCTGATGATAATATCCATGCTAATTTCTAGATATTGGGGGCATTAAATGTTAGAACAAAACATAGATTGGGAACGCCCAATCGTGATTGATTTTGAAACCTATTATGATAAGGATTATTCCTTGTCAAAAATCACAACAGAAGAGTATATCCGATGTGATAAGTTTGAGTGTATTGGGTTGATAAAACTTAATTGTGTGCCATATTTTAATTAAATTAACTAATTAGAGTATTTAGATGGATAATTGGATTTTATAGGGTATCTTGCCATGACTTTTTGGGTTTTATTACAAAATTTCATGCACAAAAGACGGATTTGCCAATTGGAAAATGAGCCATTTTTGCCCAAAAAAGACGAATGGTCGCCTTTTGCCAAGTCGCAGATGCACCGCCCAAAAGCTGAAACCATTACTGTCATTCGCCGTCAATATCCCATCATGTCGTTATTGCACGCTTTGCAATTATACAGCTTAGCAAAGTCAGACCACAATTTATAAAAAACCATCATTTATGAAAAATCATCAAACTGGCACGCCCATGAGTATGGCGGATAAATGTGTCGCATGGCTGCAACTGACTCGCTTTGATAAGCCTGTGGGGACGGAGCTTTTGTTGTATCCGACTTTGTGGGCGGTGCTATTGGCATCGGTCGGCATTGACCAAAAGCCAGCGGTAAAGCTAATCATCATTTTTGCACTGGGGGCGGTGCTGATGCGAGCGGCAGGCTGTGCGATTAATGACTTTGCCGACCGCAAAGTTGATGGTCAGGTCAAACGCACCCACGGCAGACCGCTGGCTGATGGCAGGTTATCGGCACGCACGGCGGTGATGAGCTTTGTTGGCTTGTCGCTATTGGCGGCGTGCTTGCTTTTGTTTTTGCCGTTGTCGGTGTTTTATTGGTCGCTTGTGGCGGTGAGTTTGGCATTTGTTTATCCGTTTATGAAGCGGTTCACCAATTTGCCGCAGGTGGTACTGGCGGCAGCGTTTGGCTGGGCGATACCGATGGCCTATGTCGCTGTCCAAGGTCATACGGATACTTGGACTTGGGTGCTGTTTGCTGCTTATATGTGCTGGACGGTGGCGTATGATACTGAATATGCCATGTGCGACCGTGATGATGATCTAAAAATCGGCGTCAAATCCACAGCGATTTTATTTGCTTGCTATGATGTGGCAATCATCATGCTGCTAAATGCCTTGTTTGTGCTGCTGATACAGTTGGCATTTTGGCATTATTTTTCACCAAAAATCGCCAATTGGCTGATTGTGGTTGGTTTTTGTCCTGTGCTTGTGATGTTTTGGCGACAGTATCAGTTGATAAAAAACCGTGAACGCTTGGCGTGCTTTACCGCTTTTCGCCAAAATGCGTGGGTGGGTCGCTATGTTTTTGGGCTGACTGTGTTGTTTGTATTGATGGTTCAATTTTAAAAATTTTAACAATCGCCAAAATCAATAGCAGCTCAAACAAGCCAAAAAGTTAACAATTTGCCCTAATGCTTTCATAAATATCCGATTTGGCTTTTTGACTTCGGTGGCTATTTTCTCCGCTTTTGTTGGTTTTGTCCGATTTGGACTTTTTGTCAAATTTCTTGTCAAAAATTTGGGTGTAATTTTTATAACTGTGTTAAAATATCATCAAGCCCATAAGAATAATTTGATGAGTTATGCGGCTTAAGGCTCAGCCACTCGATAAGGGAAAGCTCTTGGTCGGTGGCTTTTTTATGAAATTTTTGGCGGATTTATGGTAAATTCAACAAAACAAAGCACGCCAATGGTTGCCAACCTGTTTTTTGGGTTGCTGTTGGCTGGCATGAGTATTTATTTTATCCAATGGGGATTGGGCTACACCATGCACCAGCAAGTTGCGCTGTTTATGGTCGCCAGTTTCTTTGGGATTTTTATGGCGTTTAACATCGGCGGTAACGATGTTGCCAACTCTTTTGGCACTTCGGTCGGTGCAGGCACTTTGACCGTTACCCAAGCCTTGGCGGTGGCGGCGATTTTTGAAGTTTCAGGGGCGGTACTGGCGGGTGCGGCGGTAACTGACACCATTCGCAGTGGTATTGTGGACATTTCAGATCTTGGCGTGTCGCCCAAGCAGTTTATTTATTTGATGCTGTCGGCACTGGTTGCAGCGGCATTTTGGCTGCTTTTGGCAACCAAGCGTGGCTTGCCAGTTTCAACCACACACGCCATTATCGGCGGCATTGTCGGCAGCTCGATTGTGTTGGGTGTCAATGTCGGTGGTGCTGAATTGGCATTTTCGACCGTCAAATGGTCAAAAATCGGCGAAATCGCCATCTCGTGGGTTCTCTCGCCACTGTTGGGCGGTGCGTTATCTTATGTGCTGTATAGCCTGATTAAGAAAAACATTTTGGCCTATAATGACAAAGCCGAAGTTATCGTCAAAGCCATCAAAGCCCAAAAGAAAAATCTTAAGCGTCAGCAAAAAGAATACTTTGAGACATTGAGCGAAGCTGAAAAATTACCATACACCAACGCCATGCTGCGTGATCAGGAAGTTTATAAAGACAGCGATTGCCAGCGTGAAGATTTGGAAACCGATTATTACCGTTCATTATTTGAGCTTGAGCGTAAGCGTGAAAATATCGACACTCTAAAAGCCCTAAAAACTTGGGTACCGCTGATTGCCGCCTTGGGTGCGGTTATCATGACGGCGATGGTGGTGTTTAAGGGCTTGGCAAATACTGGCTTGGCGTTATCGATGCTGCAGGCGTGCTTGGTGATGGGCATGCTGGGGGCGTTGGTTTGGCTGACGGCATTTATCTACACCAAGACCATTCGTGGCAAGCACAAAGAAGATTTGGGCAAGGCGACTTTTGTGATGTTCAGCTGGATGCAGGTGTTTACCGCTTGTGCTTTTGCCTTTAGCCATGGCTCAAATGACATTGCCAATGCGGTCGGCCCATTTGTGGCGATTATGGACGTGATTAAATTTAACGCCATCGAAGCACATGCTACCGTACCAGGTCCTGTGATGGTTACTTTTGGCGTGGCGTTGATTGTCGGCTTGTGGTTTATTGGTAAAGAAGTTATCCAGACGGTCGGCACCAATTTGACCGAGATGCACCCAGCATCAGGCTTTGCTGCCGAACTGGCCGCCGCTGCCGTGGTGATGGGAGCGTCAAGCCTAGGCATTCCTGTGTCCAGTACGCACATTTTGGTCGGTGCGGTTTTGGGCATCGGTTTGGTTAATAAAAACACCAACTGGAAACTCATGCGTCCGATTGGCTTGGCGTGGGTGATTACTTTGCCTGCGGCAGCTGCCATCAGTGCGGTGTCGTATTTGCTGTTGGTGAATCTGCTGTAATAATGTGCTGTAATTGGGTATGGTTCATTGATTTGATGGACAATTGATGGATAATTGTTAAAATCAACCAACGATTTTAACAATCTACCCAAATCATCACAGCAAAAGCAAAAAAGCTCTGGTTTTTATCAGAGCTTTTTTATTGAACGGACAAGCGTAAAATAAAATCAGAAATTCAGATTTTTGGCATGATTTTTCTTGACAAGCCAGCGGTTTTTTGGTTTAATATGCAGCAATTGGCGTGATAGCTCAGTTGGTAGAGCAACGGATTGAAAATCCGTGTGTCGGCAGTTCGATCCTGCCTCTCGCCACCATATCAATTACCCTTAAGGCAATGCTTTAGGGGTGATTTTTTTTTGGAAATTTCTTTGAGAAATTTTTTGCTTGGATTTTTAAAGTTTTGCTTTGATATTCATAAAAAATACTTTGGGCAATATACACACGCCCAAAGTATTTTTGGTTTTTATCTTTTGAAATTATGAGTATCAATCATAAACCGCTGACAATCAACTGCACGCCGACAATCATCAGCAGCACGCCAAAGGCACGCTTGAGCATCTGAGCAGGCAGGGCGTGAGCCAGTTTTGCACCGACTTTTGCCATGATAAAACTTAAAATACTGATGGTAAAAAAAGCACCGATATGCACAAAACCAAGCAGCTCGGCAGAATCGGCAACCACGCTGTCTGTGCGACCAAACCAAATAAATCCCAACGCACCAGCGATGGCAATCGGCAATCCACAAGCGGCCGAAGTACCAACAGCTTGTCGCATCGGTACACCGTGCTGGCTCAGATAAGGCACGGTCAGACTGCCGCCACCGATGCCAAAAATCGCCGACAACAGCCCAATAATCACGCCTGCCATGCCTTGCTGATAGGCAGGTGGTGGCGTTACATCAAGGCGTTCTTGGTTGGGGAAAAATAGCATTTTTACCGCCATCAAAAACGCCCCACCGCCCAAAATCGCCTGCAAATCCGAGCCATCAATCAAAGTGGCAATCCACGCACCAACCAGACTGCCCAGTACCAAGCCTTTTGCCATGTGGCGAAAAATTTCCCAACGCACACCGCCACGCTGATGGTGGGCGCTCATTGAGCTGATGGAAGTTAGGATAATGGTTGCCAATGCCGTCCCCACAGCGACATGTGGCACAATCTCACCCGACATGCCATAATAGGACAAAATCCAAATCAACGCTGGCACAATAATCATACCACCGCCAACACCAAACAATCCTGCACACAACCCTGCGACCAATCCTGCCAAAACAAACCATAAATAGATCATTGACATTTATCCATTATTTATTCCAATTTATGGTATTATAACGCAATTTTATCGATTTTAGCCAATTTATCAGCCATTTAACCCATTTTAATCATTCAACCATTTAAACGATTTTAACCATCAAACCATCTTAAGCTATGACCATCACGGATTATCCATTTGACTTGCTTTGGCAGCAGATTCAGACCCAGCACCGCCATGACGCCTTGACCGACAGCACCAACACGCAGCTTATCACCGCCATCGCCCAAGGCAAATGCGATCATGGCAAGTGGCATTTGTTCACCGCCGACACGCAGACGGCAGGGCGTGGGCAGCATGGGCGTTCTTGGGTGAGTGCTGGGGGTAATGTGTTTTTGTCTGTTTATGTGCCGATGCAGGGGCAGACGGACGGCTTGGGACTTGCTAAATTGACAGGCATGGTGTCGCTTTTGGTGGGGTTTTATCTTGCCAAAATGCCAGTGATTACCCAAATCAATGCCGCACGAGCTGCCCAAAATTTACCCAAAATTGGCGTCAAATGGGCAAATGACATTGGCCATTATGATGATGAGCGGCATTTATTCCAAAAATTGGCTGGTATTTTGATTGAGCCAGTTTTTACCCAGATTCAACAAAAATCAACGCTGGCAGGCGTGGTGGTCGGTGTGGGTCTGAATGTCAAAAACTGCCCGACCATCGCCGATGGACTGTATCAAGCAAGCAGCCTAAAGGCATTATGGCAAGCGGATTTGGGGCAGCTGCCTGATGCTGATGAGTTATACCGTCCGATTTGCCAAGCGATTTATCAGGCGATTTATCGGCACAACCAAATCACCCATGCTCAAGATAATCACGCCCAAGATGGTCAAGACACGACTGCGATGGCGGCATTTATCACGGCGTTTAATGATGCTCATGTGCTAATGGGGCGTGATGTGTGTATTTATGCTCGTGATGACATGCAAACGGTCAGCCAGTCTGGGCGATGTTTGGGCATTAACGAGCAAGGGGCGTTATTATTAAAAAACGCCAATGGTGTTGAGACCGTTTTTGCTGGTATGGTGCAGGTGGCGGACGATATTGAGAATGGGTAATATGCAAAAAGCGATACAAAAAACAACGCAGACAACACAAACAACCACCGTATTATGGCTAGATTTGGGCAATACACGCCTAAAATATTGGCTGATTAAAGATGGGCAAATCGTCCTATCTGATGCCAAAGAACACCTAAAAGCCCCTGATGAGTTGCTTTTGGGCTTACTTGGGACATTTCGCCATTTTCGCCCAAGTTTTGTGGGCATTTCTAGCGTTTTGGGTGAAAAAATCAATTACGCCATCGCCAAAACTTTGGGTGAGATTGGTGTGGCGTTTGAATTTGCCAAAGTCGATGACAAGCATGCGATGTTGAGCAGTCGTTATGAGCCAACACAGTTGGGCGTGGATCGCTGGCTGCAGATGCTGGGCGTGGTGGATAAGCACCGCAAGCAGTGCGTGATTGGCTGTGGCACGGCATTGACCATTGATGTGATTGATTGCGGTGTGCATTTGGGCGGTTATATTTTGCCAAATCTATATATGCAGCGTCATGCTCTGTATGCTGGCACACAGCAGATTGGCGTCAAGCAAGGGCGATTTGACACCTTATCACTGGGAACAACCACCGATGATGCGGTCAATCATGGCGTGTTATTTGGCGTGGTTGGTGCGGTGGCGAGTGTGCAGCAGGCTTATCCAAATTTTGAGATGATTTTGACAGGCGGCGGTGCGTCCATGCTAAAGCCGCATCTGTCGGGCGTGTCGGTTGATGAAGAGCTGTTATTAAAAGGCTTGCAGCGGTATTTTGGTTAGATTTTGGGTTAAATTGGCGGTTAATTTTGGGACTGATTGTTAGCTGAAGTTTGGTTAAACGATTTGCAAATAAGAATGGTCAAATATTTTTAGATGGCAAGGCATGATATTGCTTGATAAAAAACAATGTTACACATCGCAGCTCAAGTTATGTTAATCTGTTTTTGGAATTGACCAAGTCCTATCAAGGTTTTATACCTTTGCCAAATCACACAGCTATTGATCCGATTGGTATAAATGACACTATCTCCGATGCGATATATGATAGCTGTATATCCCAAAATGCTAAAGGAGAGAATAAACATGAGTGCAAATAAAATCCTTATTATCGCCCCTTTTGTTATAAGCACTATCGTATCAATTGAGTTGGATAAGAAATATTATTTTGATATTTATGAATTTTTTATATTTTTATTTATTTCTTGGACGGTTTTTGTGAATATTTATGATTATGTTCACAACAGAGATATGTTCATACTTGGAAATAAGCTAAAATCAAATGATAGTAAAATATGGAGATTTTATTGGTTTTTATTAATGATTGTAATATATTTGATATTTTTTCTTTATTTCTTGTTTGTGGTTTAGTTTGTAGGTTTAAGATAGGAGATTTAACACTTAAGAGACCCTTTGATGACATCACCCCTGCCTTGCACGCACCCAGTACAAAATTGGCGATATTGTTGGCTGATACGCCTGATGTCAGCGTTGATTTAAGCTACATGGTAGATACCAATATTAAATTGTCAAAAAAATAAAATCTTAAAATTTAAATAGGAATATTCCGCTGAACTTATCACTTTACAGATTTTAACTAAGCACTTAACTTATCCTATACGCCAATTTGATACGCCAAAACAAACAACATCACACAGCAGGCGATGGCAAGTGTGGCGGTAACTTTGCCAAACAGTTGCCACTTTGCCAAACAGCTGACAATAAAGCCCAGCCGAAACAGCACAAAACCCAGCGACAGCATATTAATCACACCAGCAGGCACAAAGGTGTACAAGGCAACGACGACACTGCCCAAAAATATTGGTAAACTTTGAAAACTGCTGATTTTGGCATGATAAAAATTTGTCGCTGTCTGTGTTTGGTGCATATGATTTTGCTGTGCAGCATTGGCAAATACCGCACAGACATAGGGCAATAGGCAAGCAAACAGCACCAAAAGCACGGTCAGTTTGATGCCAGTATTGGCGAATAATGCAATTATCATACAGCCATCACACCATGATCACATGAACAATTAGACAAACAATGGCACAAGCATCAGGCTGCGACAATCTGATAATCGTGCGTGATATTTACGCCGCCATCTGATAGCATTTTGGAAGCAGAACAGTATTTTTCGGCAGACAGTTCGATGGCTTTGGCAAGCTGCGACTCTTTGATGTTGTTGCCTGTCACCACAAAATGCAAATGAATATCGGTATAAACGGCTGGCACAGTATCGGCACGCACCGCACGCATCTGGCAGCGGACATCGTGAATGTCTTGGCGTGATTTTTTCATGATGCTGACCACATCATAGCTGGCACAGCCGCCCAATCCGAGCAAAATCAGCTCCATTGGACTGGCACCAGCGTTTTTGTCGCCATCAATATGCACGCTATGACCTGATGGTGATGTACCGACAAAATGCACGCCATCTTGCCAAACCAATTCTGCATTTAATTGTGCCATAAAACACCCATTTTTATTCATGTATTGATTAAAATTAAGCCAAATTGACCAAACGATTTATTGTACTTGGTTTGGCGGGTTTTGGCAAATTGTTTGCTTGGATTGCTCACAAAATTTCACCAATTGCACAAAAACACGCAAAATACGAATTTATTTTAAAAAACATTACACTTTTTGGCCATTTTTTGGTTTAATAGTCATCAAGTAATCCGCCATGCATTTTGGCGGCATTTAAATTAAATTTATAAATTAAGAGTTAAGTTATGATTGATGCAGACGGATTTCGTCCAAATGTCGGCATCATCTTGGTAAATACACACGGGCAACTTTTGTGGGCAAAGCGTATCGGTCATGACAGTTGGCAATTTCCCCAAGGCGGTATCAGCCGTGGAGAGACGCCGCTTGAAGCGATGTATCGAGAACTGTACGAAGAAGTGGGGCTGCACCCTGAGCATGTAGAAGTGCTGGCAGTAACCCGAGATTGGCTGCGTTATCGCTTGCCAAAACGCTATGTGCGTGCAGGCCAAGAGCCGATGTGTATTGGACAAAAACAAAAATGGTTTTTGTTGTATCTTGATGAGGCGAACACCAAGCACATTCGTTTTGATGTGAGTGTGCCAGAATTTGACGATTGGCAATGGGTGAGTTATTGGTTTCCTTTGACTGGCGTTGTGCCATTTAAGCGAAATGTGTACCAAAAAGCCTTAAGTGAGCTGATTGAGGCAGTGCCTGCCAACCAAGCAAACAACCCATGATATTCCATCATTTACCAAGCCATCATCAGTTGATGATGGTTTTTTGATGTGATTTTAATTAAAAAAACTTTTGAATAAAAAATAAACAAGAAAATTTAAACCAATTGCACCAAGCAATGCGGCATAAATTTTGTTAAAATAACCCACTTTTACCCAAACCTTGAGATTTTATGCGACTAAAATCCCTAAAATTGGCGGGATTCAAATCCTTTGCCAATCCGACCACTTTCACCTTTAAGCACGACATCACCGCCATCGTGGGGCCAAACGGCTGCGGCAAGTCCAATGTCATCGATGCGATCCGCTGGGTGCTGGGCGAAACTTCTGCCAAGCAGCTGCGTGGCGGTGCGATGAGCGATGTGATTTTTGCAGGCGTGGAAGGGCGTGCTGCCAAAAGTCTTGCCAGTGTTGAGCTGGTTTTTGAGCATACCCAAGATGAGACGCACGGCATTCGCCATGAGCTGAATTTGTACCAAGAATTGTCGCTACGCCGTCAAGTTACCAAAGAAGGCAAATCCGATTATTTTATCAACGGACAGCGTGTGCGTCGCCGTGATGTGGTTGATGTGTTTTTGGGGACAGGGCTTGGTGCTCGTAGCTATGCGGTGATTGAGCAGGGCATGATTGGGCGAATTGTCGAATCCAGTCCGATGCAGCTGCGTGAATTTATCGAAGAAGGGGCAGGCGTGTCTCGCTATCAGGTTCGCCGTGCCGATACCGAAAAAAAGCTGATTGAGACCAAAGAAAATCTCAATCGACTGTCCGATTTGCAAGGTGAGCTAAAAAAACAACAAAAGACGCTGATGCGTCAAGCCGAATCTGCCAAGCAGTACCAAGCGTTAAATGATCAATTACAAAGCCTACAAAAAGAAGACCTAATCCGCCGTCTGTTTGAAGCATGGCAGTACCACGAAATAAAAAAAGGCGAGCAAGGCAAATCGGGCGAGAGCTTGGCAAAACTTGAAGCACAAGTAAACAAAGTGCGGCATGAGCTGGATATGTTTTCGGCAAAAGTCGCCGAAGGGCAATGGCTCAAGGACGAAGCTCGTGATAAATATCACAACGCCCAAATGGCAGAGCAAACCGCCCAACATAACTTTTTTACGGTCAATGGTGAGATTGCCCAGAACGAAGAAAAAATCGCCCGCCTAAGTGTGCAGCACGCCGATGCTTTGGCAAATATCGAGCAATCGCAAGCCGAATTGGTGCAAATCAGCGATGAGCTGGACGCCATTTCGCCAGATGTGGCACAAATGCAAGCCAAACTCGATGCCGCCAAACAAAACCAAAGCGATGCCCAAATCGCTTGGCAAAAACAGCGAGACGAACTTCACGCCCTAACCCAAGAAAAAAACCAATTGGATAATCGCCAAAAATTGGCGCAATCACAAAAACAGCGTGTGCAGATCAATTTTGACAAATGGCAAAAACGCAGCGATGAGCTAAAGCAAGCATTGCAAAATATGCCCAATTTGGACAGCGACAAAGCCGATTTGACGCACCAACAATCCTTGGCAGACACGCTAAGACAGCGGCTTGAGCATTTGCAAGACGATGACGAACTAAGGCAAATTGTCGAAAAATTGGGCGAAACCGTCAAAACCTTACAAACAAGCACACAAAGCCAAGAAAAACGCCATGCCACTTTGATGGGCGAGTACGAGATTTTGCACAAACTGGTACACGCCAAAGCCGTGAGCAATCCGCCGCCAGCACCGATGGGTGATGATGCCTTGGCATATCAGGCTTTGCCGACATTGCAGGATAAATTGGCATTGACCAGTGTGGGTGCTGACTATGCCGATGTTTTGGATAAATTTTTGGGCTTTTGGCTAAGTGCCAAGTTAAGCGACAATTTGCCAACACAAATCAGCCAGACTTGGATTGACAAAGATGTCAATTTGATTTTAAAAACTGGCAAAAAAAGCGACAGCGGCATGGCGTCGTCGGCATTGTACGCCAGTGAATTGGTGGCAAATTTGCCAAAAGCCATCAGCGAGCAGTTGATTCGCTTTGATAAACTGTTTAGCACGCCGACGCTTGAGCTGTTTGGCCGCTGCTATTTGTACACAGGCGATGAGCCACTGGCGACGCTTGAGCTTGAGCCTAGTAAGCTGCTTGGCGTGATGATTGTGACCAAAGCAGGCTGGCTGATTGGTAGTTTTGGTATGCTGCACATCAGCAAATTGGGAGCGTCCGACAGCCAGTTTTTGGCAGAGAGAAAAAAACACCTTGAGCGGTTAGAAGTGCTAGAAGATGAGCTAAACGCCCTTGAAGATGAGCTGCAAGCCGCCCAAAAACAGCTCAAGCAAGCCACAGGACAGCTTGAGCATAATAAAGTGGCACTAGAAGAAATCATCGCCCAAAAAACCGCCACGATTCAGCAGCTGCACCACGCCGAGCAAAGCATTGCCGCCTTGTCCGCCAAAATCCAAGCAGCACAAATTCGCCACGAAAATTTTGGCAAACAACAAGCCCAGCTGGACGATGAGCGAGCGGATATTGAGCGAGAATTGAGCGAATTGAATGCCGAATTGCAAGATTGCACGGACAAATTACAAGCATTTGCCCCAAAACTTGAACAGGCCAATCAAGCGATGAGTGTGCAGACGGCACGCATTGATGAGAGCAATTTGGCACTAAAAGCCCAAAACGAAGCTTATCAAACCTTGCAACTGAAATTTGGCACACTCAGCCAAAACAAAACCCATGCCGAGCGACTGCTACAAATGGCACAGCACAGTGCCACCCAAACCCAAGGTGACATCAGTGCCACCCAAAAGCAGCAGGCGATTTTGAATGAAAAATTACCAAAACTTGAAGAAGCACTAAAATCTGCCAAGCTGGTCAGTCATGAGCTAAAAATCACCAGTGATGAATACGAAGCTGCCGCCAAAGCCTTGCAAATCGGACAAAGTAAATTGCAAGATGAGCTGACGCAGGCACACAGCCAATTTGCCGCCGCCCAAGCTGCATCGGCACAAATCAGTGCGGACGCTGCCGTGGGCGAAAGCCGCTTGCAGGATTTGGGCGATGAGCTTTTGCGATTGGATACGGCGTTTAATTTGCCAGCGATGTTGGCGGATTTTCGTGCCAAACCTGAGCAAAACTTTGTGGATAATAGCGATGAGCGTGAAAAAATCAAAGCTCAAATCGCACGACTTGGGGCGGTGAATTTGGCAGCTGCTGCCGAGCTTGCCGAGCTTGAGCTGCGTGTTTCGCCGATGGACGAGCAAATCACCGACATCACCCAAAGCATGGCAAAACTTGAAGATGCCATTCGTGCCATTGATGAAAAAACCAAATCGCTGTTTTTGACGGCACTGGCAGCGGTCAATAAAGAGCTGAATGCCTTGTTTTCTAAGGTGTTTGGCGGCGGTCAGGCAAGTCTTAGCCTGATGGAAGATGACAGCTTATCAAAGGCGGACAAATGGCGAGCGGGTCTGGTGCTGATGGCACAGCCCAAAGGCAAGAAAAATTCACGCCTAGCGGTGCTGTCTGGCGGTGAGAAGACTTTGACGGCACTGAGTTTGATTTTTGCGATTTTTAAGCAGCACCCTGCACCGTTTTGTGTGCTTGATGAGGTGGACGCACCGCTTGACGATGCCAATGTCGCTCGCTTTACAGGGCTGATTCATGAGCTTGCTGACGATGTGCAGTTTATTTTTATTAGCCATAATAAACTTGCCATGCAGACCGCTCAAGAACTCAAAGGCATCACGATGCCAACCGCTGGCATCTCAAGTTTGGTTACTGTTGATTTACAAGAAGCCGAAAAATACCTTGAGCCAAGCGTTTAGCGGATAAAATCGGATAAATTAGTCAAGTTTACCCTTGGCTTTTGGCGGTTTATCTGCTATAATGATGCGTCCATTTTTATCAATGGGCGTATTTTTTAACTCACTTGAAACTACACACACGAAATTATCGCAAATATCGGGGTGTTTGTCAGTTTGAATAATTCATCAATTTGCTGATGAATGCGTGCTGGCAGATTCGATATTTTGGTTTCGTGGAGGCGTAACCCAAACTTTTAGGATTTTTTATGTCAGACAAAAACCCAACTCAAATCTCAATGCGTGACTTGCTAGAAGCAGGTGCTCACTTTGGCCACCAAACTCGTTTTTGGAACCCAAAAATGAGCCAATACATCTTTGGTGCTCGTAACCGCATTCATATCATCAACCTTGAGCATACTGTTAAGCAATTTAACGAAGCTTTGACTTTTGCAAACAAGCAAGCAGCAGCTCGCAACAAGATTTTGTTCGTTGGTACTAAGCGTGCCGCCAGTGCGGTAATCCGTGAGCAAGCTTTGCGTGCGGGCATGCCTTATGTTGATCATCGCTGGTTGGGCGGTATGCTAACCAACTGGAAAACACTTCGCCAGTCAATCACTCGCCTAAAAGAGCTAGAAAAGCAAGCTGAAGACGGTACTTTTGCTAAGCTAACCAAGCGTGAAGCACTAGAGCGTACCCGTCAAATGGAAAAACTAGAGCGTGCTTTGGGCGGTATCAAAGACATGGGTGGCTTGCCAGATGCCTTGTTTGTTATCGATGTGGATCATGAAGCCATCGCTATCAAAGAAGCCAAAAACCTTGGCATTCCAGTTATCGGCATCGTTGATACCAACTCAAACCCAGACAATGTTGATTATGTCATCGCAGCAAACGACGACGCTATCCGTGCCGTAAACCTATATGTTACTGCAATGGCTGATGCCATCATCGCTGGTAAAGAGTATGCAAAAACTCAAGGCGGTGCTGATGTAGCTGCGGTTGAAGCACAAGCTGAACAAGCTGCTGAGTAATTATTTATTCAATTATTCAAGATTTAACATTTAAGCTCGGTAGCTGGGTTTTGGCATCTGATGCCATACTGTTATCGAGCTTATTATCAATACAAATTTAAGGTAATCTAAATGACTCAAGTTTCTGCAAAGCTGGTAAAAGAGCTGCGTGACCGTACTGGTCTTGGTATGATGGAGTGCAAAAAAGCACTTGAAGAAGCAAATGGCGACATCGAACTTGCGATTGACAACCTGCGTAAATCAGGCCAAGCCAAAGCTGCCAAAAAAGCAGGCAACATCGCTGCTGATGGTGCTATCATCATCGCCCAAGGTGCAGGCAAGGCTCTATTGCTAGAAGTAAACTGCCAAACTGACTTCGTGGCAAAAGACGAAAACTTCACTGCATTTGCTAACCAAGTTGCCGAACTTGCTTTGGCAAACAATGTTACCGATGTGGCTGCCATTTCAGCATTGCCATACGCTGACGGTGTTTCTGTTGAAGAAGCTCGTGTGGCATTGGTACAAAAAATCGGTGAAAATATCCAAGTTCGCCGTGCCGAAGTTATCGAAGGTGCTAACCTAGCAGCATACCGCCACGGTTTGCGTATCGGTGTTGTGGTGTCTTATGAAGGCGGTTCAGAAGAAGTGGGTAAAGCGGTTGCAATGCAAGTTGCAGCATTCAACCCATTGGCGGTAAACGAAGCCGATGTTCCTGCCGATATTCTAGCTCGTGAAAAAGACATCATCGAAGCCAAAGCAAAAGAATCTGGCAAGCCAGAAGCGGTAATTGAAAAGATGATTACTGGTGGTATCCAAAAATACCTAAACGAAGTAACTTTGGTAAACCAACCTTATGTTATGGACAATGACAAAAAAGTTGGCGATGTGCTAAAAGCCGAAGGTGCAACTGTTATCAGCTTTAAACGCCTAGAAGTTGGCGAAGGCATCGAGAAAAAGCAAGAAGACTTCGCTGCTGAAGTTGCTGCTGCTCAAGCTGCCGCAAAAGCCTAATTTTGCCTTAAGATTTTATCGCAAAAACAAAACCCAGTTTGTGTATCAAGCTGGGTTTTGTGTCGTCTTTGAATTGTAAAAAATATCCATACAGAGTACAATAGGCAGTGATTTGATACACCAGTGGCACAGGTCATTTATACTAAGGAATTTGTATGTCATCTTTTAACCCCCAACAATTTATTGAAGTTGCCCTAAAAAATAATGTGCTGCGTTTTGGCAGTTTTACCCTAAAATCTGGCCGTGTCAGTCCGTATTTTTTTAATGCAGGATTGCTGGCAACTGGCGAGTTGCTCAGTGTGCTGGCGACTGGCTATGCTGATGCTTTGGCAGCTCATACCGATACCGATGATTTGGTGATTTTTGGGGCGGCGTATAAGGGCATTCCTTTTGTGGCAGCAACCGCTCAAGCCCTGTGGACGCATCACAACATCAACGCCAACTGGGGCTATAACCGCAAAGAAGCCAAAGATCACGGCGAAGGCGGTATGTTGGTTGGTGCTGATTTGTCAGGCAAATCGGTATGGGTGATTGATGATGTGATGACCGCAGGCACAGCGATGCGTGAAGTGGTGGCACTGCTTGACAAGGTAGGAGCAAAAGTTGCTGGCATCATCGTGGCACTGGATCGCAAAGAAAAAGGTCAGGGCGACAAATCCGCCATTCAAGAGCTTGCAGAGTCTTTGCAAGTGCCTGTTTTGGCATTGGTTACGATGGACGACATCACCGATTATGTTGCCAAACATGGCACTGCCGAACAGCTGGCACAAATGCAGGCTTACCGTGAGCAATACGGCGTTAGCGAATAAATTTAACTTTAATTCATATTTAACCAAAATAACTAAATTATTAAAATCACTTTGACTGTTGGATAAGAGAATGAAAACCTTGAATTTTTTGATTGTGATGGACGACATTACAACGATTAATTACAAAAAAGACACCACTTTGGCGATGATGTGGGCAATTAGCGAGCGTGGGCATGGGCTGCATTATTGCCAGATTGCTGATTTGTGGCTGGATAAGGGTAGTTTGAAAGTAGACAGTCAAGCGGTCAGTGTCTATAAAAATCCTGAGCATTTTTATGATTTGGGCGAGATGCAGACTCACGATGCGACTGATTTTGATGTGATTTTGATGCGTAAAGATCCGCCGTTTGATATGAAATTTTTGTACGCTTTGCATCTGCTTGACTATGCCAAGCGTGCTGGTGTGTGGGTGGTCAATGATCCTTTGAGTGTCAAAGACTGCAACGAAAAGCTGTTTGCCACGCAGTTTAGCCAGCTGATGTCGCCAACCATCGTAACGAACAAGCAGACGCATATCCGTGCGTTTATCAATGAGCATCAAGATGTGATTGTTAAGCCCTTGGACGGCATGGGCGGCATGGGGATTTTTCGCTTGACGGCGGACAGTCCAAACATCGGCTCAACGCTTGAGATGCTGACCGAGCTTGGCAGCTTGCCCATCATGGCACAAAAATACATTCCTGCCATCACCGAAGGCGACAAGCGTGTGCTGATTGTGGGTGGTAAGCCTGTGGATTATTGCTTGGCACGCATTCCATCGCAGGGCGAAACTCGTGGCAATCTGGCAGCAGGTGGGCGTGGCGTGGCGATGCCGCTGACCGAGCGTGAGCGACAGCTTGCCGAAGCGGTTGCCCCTGTTTTGTTGGATAAAGGCTTGTATTTTGTGGGCTTAGATGTCATCGGTGGCTTGATTACTGAGATTAATGTTACCAGCCCAACTTGCGTGCGTGAGATTGATGAGCAATGTGGTACGCAGATTGCGGTAGATTTTGTGGCGTTTATCGAAAACAACATTGAGTGCCGCCAGTGATGGGCAACTTGACCAGATTATTTAATAAATATTGAATTAATTATCAATAAAAATAATATATTTTGGTAAGATTTGCTTGATAAATTTTCGCAAAAAATAACTTGAGTTTGGGCAAAAAGTCATTCAAAATAGCACATTGATAATGCTAAGATTGATAAGTTGGACGCTTTTATGACAAAAAAAATGAATGTGCTAATGATGGCGGCAGGTACAGGCGGTCATGTCTTTCCTGCGTTGGCGGTGGCAGATGAGCTGGCACGCCGTGGGGCGGTGATTCACTGGCTGGGTACGCCAACTGGTATGGAAAATGGCTTGGTTGCCAAGCATGGTTATCAGATGCACACCATCGAGATGCAGGGCTTGCGTGGTAAGGGCTTGGCACGCATGGTGAAGCTGCCATTTATGCTACTAAAGGCGGTGTTGGCGGCACGCAATATTATCCAAAGCCAGCAAATCGATGTGGTGGTGGGTTTTGGTGGCTATGTAACTGCTCCCGGTGGTCTGGCTGCCAAACTGTGCAAAGTGCCGCTAATTATCCACGAACAAAACGCCATCGCTGGCATGAGCAATAAAAACCTAGCACGCCATGCCGATAAGGTGTTGCAGGCGTTTGATGGGGCGTTTGTGGCAGATGCCAAAAAGGTCATCACCGTGGGCAATCCTGTTCGCCGAGCCATCAGTGATATCATGCCGCCACAGCAGCGTTATTTGCAGGACGAATCTCCACTAAAAGTGCTGGTGGTTGGCGGTTCGCTGGGTGCGATGGCGATTAACCAAGCCATTGTTGAGATGCTTGGCGTTGTCAATCGTCCGCTATCTGTTCGCCATCAGTGCGGCAAGGACAACCATGAGCAGATGCTGGTGGCTTATTCACAAGCCCAAATCGATGCCAACAAACACACCCTTGAGCTGATGCCATTTATCGATGACATGGCGGCGGCGTATGCGTGGGCAGATGTGATTGTTTGCCGAGCGGGAGCATTGACCGTTACCGAAATCCAGACCGCTGGCGTGGCGGCGATTTTTGTGCCATTGCCGCACGCTGTCGATGATCACCAGACAGCCAATGCTCGTGTGCTGGTTGATGCGGACGCTGCCATTTTGATGCCGCAATCCACGCTGACAGGGCAGACGCTTGCCGAGATAATCGATGGGCTTGATCGTGATACTTGCCGACAAATGGCAATCGCCGCTAGGTTACAGGCTCGTGATTGTGTTGATAAGCAAGTCGCCGATGTGATTGCAAGTTTTGTCAAATAACTGATAAAACAATTGTTATAAAAATTAACACAGTAATTGATACAACCACCGATAACATCATTCCTATTTACCACCTTATCAAGGATAATCTTAGAATGTCAGAAACCAAATCGCTCCCAAAACGCTTAATTGAAATTCCAGAAATGCGACGCATCAAAACCATTCACTTTGTGGGAATTGGTGGAGCTGGCATGTGTGGCATCGCTGAAGTGCTTGCCAACCAAGGCTATAAAGTAACAGGTTCGGACATCAAGACCAGTGTGGTAACTGACCGACTGGTTAGCCTGGGTATTGTCGTCTATATCGGACACGATGCAGGCAATATCAGTAATGCCGATGTGGTGGTGGTGTCATCTGCCATTGACAAGAGCAATCCTGAAATCCAAGCAGCACTACAAGCTCGCTTGCCTGTGGTACGCCGTGCCGATATGCTGGGCGAGCTGATGCGTTATCGCCATAGTATCGCTGTGGCAGGGGCGCATGGCAAGACCACCACCACCAGCATGCTGACGATGATGCTGACCGAAGCTGGACTGGATCCAACCTATGTGATTGGTGGTAAATTAAACGCATCTGGCAAAAATGCCGCATTGGGGCAATCTCGCTACTTGGTGGCAGAAGCTGACGAATCGGACGCATCGTTTTTGTCCTTGCGTCCGATGGCGGCGATTGTAACCAACATTGACGAAGACCATATGGATACTTATGAAGGCAGTTTTGATAAGCTCAAACAAGCCTATATCCAATTTTTGCAAAATATGCCATTTTATGGCTTGGCGGCAATCTGTGGCGATGATGAAGTGCTGCTTAGCATGATTGATGATATTGCTCGCCCAGTGCTGACCTTTGGTTTGCAGTCGCATAATGATGTGCAGGCGGTGGATTTATCGGTTGAAGGCACAAAAACGCATTTTACCGTACTGCGTAAAGACCGTGAGCCGCTGCGTCTGACGCTGAACATTCCAGGTGAGCATAATGTTTATAATGCTCTAGCGGCGATTACACTGGCAACTGATGAAGGCGTGGGCGATGATGCCATTATCCGTGCGTTGTCAAAATTTGCAGGTGTCGGTCGTCGTTTTGAGCATCAAGCGACTGTCGTCATTGATGATGGCGATGTTTTGTTGATTGATGATTATGGCCATCACCCGACCGAAGTGGCAGCGACCATCAAGGCTGCTCGCCAAAGTTACCCTGAACGCCGCTTGGTGCTGATGTTCCAGCCGCACCGCTATAGCCGCACTCGTGATTGCTTTGATGAGTTTGTGGAAGTACTGTCTGGCGTTGATGAGCTGCTACTGCTCGATGTTTATCCTGCTGGTGAGTTGCCGATTGTCGGTGCAGACACCAAGGCGTTGGCACGCAGTATCCGCCATCGTGGTCAAGTTGAGCCGACTTTGGTGGATAAAGATAACCTTGCCCCTGTCATGCAGCGTGTGCTGCGAGCAGGCGATATGCTTATCACTCAAGGTGCGGGCAATGTGGGGCAAATTTGTCTGGATTTAAGAGATAATGATTTGTACCTAAATGCAGATGCAGCGGTCTAATTTATTCCAGTAATTTATTAGTTATCCTTAATAAAAATAGCTTAAAGAGAAAACAAAAGAGAAAATATATGACAACTCAATCCATCAATCCACAAAACTTTGGTAAAGTTGCTGTCGTCTGTGGTGGCTTTAGCAGTGAGCGAGAAGTATCGCTAAATAGCGGCAAAGCTGTGCTAAATGCTTTATTATCAAAAGGTGTGGACGCTTATCATTTTGACCCAGCTGAAACCGACATTTCGACTTTGCGTGGTTATGACCGTGTGTTTAATGTCTTGCACGGCACTTTTGGCGAAGATGGCAGCTTGCAAGGCGTGTTGGACGGTTTTAAGATTCCCTACACAGGCTGTGGCGTGTTGGCATCTGCCATTGCTATGGATAAATTTCGCTGCCGTCTGCTGTGGCAGGCGTTGAATTTGCCCAATGTGCCGTATGTGGTGCTGGACGATGAGACGGATTTTGATGCCGTTGAACGCCAACTGGGTTTGCCGTTGTTTGTCAAGCCAGCCGCCGAAGGCAGTAGCGTGGGCGTGATGATGATCGAAGAAGCAGGTGGTCTTGCCAAGGCTTATCCGACACTCAAGCAATATCATGGGGCGATTTTGGCAGAAAAAGCCATCACAGGTGGCGAATATGCCTGCTCATTGCTGGGCGATGACGCCTTGCCGAGCATTCGCATTATCCCAACAGGCAAATTCTACGACTACGAAGCCAAATATCTGCGTGATGATACAGTGTATCAATGCCCATCGGACTTGACCGCCGAGCAAGAACAACAAATGCAAAAAATCGCCAAACAAGCATTTGCCGCCATCGGTGGTAAGGGCTGGTCTCGTGTGGACTTTTTGAAGGGCGATGATGGCACTTTGTATTTGCTTGAGCTAAACACCGTGCCGGGCATGACCGATCACAGTCTTGTACCGATGGCTGCCAAGGCTCGTGGCATTGATTTTGCCGAATTGTGTGTGCGTATTTTGGCACAGACTTTGTAATTTATCCGCCCAATGCACCCGTTATCCGCTGCCATGATTGAGCTGAATGAGCGTTTTGCCAATCATGGCATGTCGCTGTTTATCACTAATAAAGCGGTAAAAAATATCAATTTTCGCATCAAAGCCGATGGGCTGCACATCAGCACGCCACGCCACATCAGCCAAGAGCGGCTGATAGCAGCGATAGACAGTCGCATGGATTGGGCGGTGCGGACACATCAGGCTTTGATTGCCAAAAACCAATCACCGCCACGACTATGGGGCGAGATTTTTGATGCCAAAGCGTGGCTGCACGAGCGGCGGACGCTGATTCATGCACGCACTTTTCGCCGACTGGACACTTTGGACGATGAGCAGATGCTGCTGGATTGGATTTATCGAGATGAAATTTCACGGCTTTTGCCAGAGTTATTGGACAAATGGCAGCCTGTGGTCGGCAAATCCGCCACAGCCATCTGCCTAAAAAAGATGTCCAGTCGCTGGGGCAGCTGCAATGTACGCACCGCCAAAATTGCCCTAAGTACCAATTTGGCCGCCTATCCTGTCGGCTGTTTGGCGTATGTTTTGGTGCATGAATTGTGCCATTTGCACCACGCCAATCACAGTCAGGCATTTTGGGCGAGCGTCAAAAAAGCCATGCCAGATTATCAGTATTGGCATGGCTTACTCAAATCACGACACGGCAGTCTTTAGCTTTTAGCTTTGATTTTTAGTTTTGGCTTTGTTCGCTTTGATTGAGCGTCTGGCGGAAAATTTCGCTAAGCAGTCGCACATCATTGACCCGAGCGTAGTTTAGGCGAGTGATGAACGCCAAGCGTCTGTGCGGCCCCGGCTCTGCCAGTGGCACAGCGTGAATGGCCTTATTGTCATTAAGCTGATCCAATGCCATTTTTGGCACCAGCGTCGTCCCCATGCCAGCCAGACTCATCTGAATCAGCGTATTAAGACTGGCATCTGAAAAACTTGAGCGGATTTCGCTTTTGCTCAAGGCGCACACCGACAGCACTTGGTCGGTCAAACAATGCCCTTCGCCCAATAGTAGCAGATTGGTTTTTGACAAATCATCGCTGTTAATTTTGCCCATGCTGATGTGCGTATCGTTTTCTGGCAAGATGGCAAAAAAATCTTCCGCCCAAAATTCAAAAGCGTGCAAGCCGTCCAGTGGATACGGCAGGGCGATGATGGCGGTGTCAATGTGTCCATAGCGGACTTGGTCGATGAGTCGCTCGGTCTGCTTTTCGATGACCGACAGCTCAAAATTCGGATACTGGCTTTTGAGCGTTGGCAATACTTTGGGCAGCAGATAAGGGGCAATCGTTGGAATGATGCCGATGGTCATCGGATACGCCAGCGGCACTTGGTGGCTGTGAGCTCTGGTGATTAAGTCATTGATTTCACTAGAAATGCGTTGTGCTCGCTCCAGCAGCTCTTCGCCGATGGGTGTGATTAGCACTTGCTTGTTATTACGCTCAAAAATCTGGGTGTCCAGTTGTTTTTCTAGCTCGGCGATGCCTAGGCTGAGTGCAGATTGTGAGATGTTGCATTCTTCGGCAGCTCGCTTAAAATGGCGATGCTTGGCAACCGCAAGGGCAAATTCTAATTGGCGAAGCGTAATCATAATCGTCCTTATCCTTATAAAGTCTGGGCTAAAAAAGCGTTTTGGTAATTTTTGGCAATAATGCTATCAACGAATACCATCAATCAATATTACCAATAAATATTGCCATGGCTAATTGCTGCTATTGTACCTAAGTTTGATAAAATAAAACAACATATTTGGAAGTTTTAACTGTTGAAAATGGATAATTTTGTTGTATTATAACCATGAGCCAAGACAAAGCCGAGCGGTTTTCGTTTTGGTTGTTTAGTCAATTTAGCCAAACTAAAAAGGGTAATATTATGGCAGCAATTATCAATCAACAAATTCCTGAGTTTTCAACCCAAGCCTATGTAAACGGCGAGTTCAAAACCATCACTTCTGAAGATGTCAAAGGCGGCTGGGCGATTTTCCTATTCTACCCACACGACTTTACTTTCGTTTGCCCAACTGAGCTTGAAGACATGGCAGCTCATTACGAAGAGCTAAAAGCACTTGGCGTAGAAGTGTATGCCGTATCTACTGACACGCATTTTGTACACAAAGCATGGCACGATTCATCACCAGCGATTTCAAAAGTACAATACCCAATGCTTGGCGACGGTACTGGCAAAATCACTCGTGGCTTTAACATCATGATCGAAGAAGACAACGCTGCATTGCGTGGTACTTTCCTAGTTGATCCAGATGGTTTCATCAAAGTTGCTGAAATCCACGATCTAGGCATCGGCCGTTCTGCCAAAGACATGGTTCGCAAAGTCAAAGCCGCTCAATATGTGCGTGAAAACGACGGCGAAGTTTGCCCAGCAGCATGGGAAGCGGGTCAAGAAACTTTGAAACCAAGCCTAGACCTAGTTGGTAAAATCTAATTTATCTTTTTAGATAATATTAGTTATAAACCCCAAGCCTTGATGGTTTGGGGTTTTTGTTTGCTCATCATTGCTTATCATTTTTAAATGACATTTTGGGTTTGAAATTGGTGATTTGCCAAGAGTTTAGCAAAATTTATCACAAGAAAAAGCCTGCACGCAAGGCACAGGCTTAATGGGCATGATTAACTGATAAAATCAGCAATCAATTGGCGAATTATGCTTCGCTTTCTAGGCTTTCTAGATAAACACGCAACTCATCTTTTAGGTGAAGTTTTTTGTGTTTCATTTCGTCAATTTCAGCTTTACGGCTAACAGAAGCCACTGGATCGCTTTCTAGTTTTTCGATTTCAGTGTCCAGCTCGTTATGCTCGTCAAAAAGTTTTTGGAAATGTAGATCACCTTCAGCTTTTAGCTTGGTCATCAAATCTCTGTATTCTGGTAACATGGTATTCTCCCAAGGATTGTGCCGACAGCATCAACGAATCACCAATGAACGATCAATGGAGTATCCACAGATAAACGCCAGCATTTTTAGTGTTAATCTTGTGATTATATTAGCAAGAATGCCGCCAATTATCAAGTTAAATCAACATCATTTGTAATTTTTGTGCCAAAGGTTTGGCAAAAGGCGTTGATGATTTGATGATTGTGATAACAGTGTTTTAAATTCCTAAATTTTTTAATCATGATGGTTTTGTTATAATGAACGCATATTGTGGCAAGCAGCCATTTCATCATTAATGACAACATTCATCAACAACAGCAAAGACACAGAGAGAGCAATATGTTAGATCAAGGTTTATTAGACGCTGTCAAATCTTATAGCAGCAACATGACTCGCCCAATCCAGCTGGTTATCGGTCAAGGTGAACACCCAAAGCGTGGCGAATTGGTGGATTTTTTGACCAAAATCGCTGGCACAACCGACAAAATCACCTTTGATGCTGCCATCACTGATGCCAACTTGACGCCAATGAGTTTTAAAATCACTACCGAAAACCGTGATACAGGCATCGTTTTTAGTGGCATTCCGGGTGGTCATGAGTTTACTTCATTGATTTTGGCGATTTTGCAGGCAGGCGGACACACGCTAAAATTGGACGAAGGTATCCAAAATTTGGTCAAACGCATCAAAGCACCGCTAAAATTCCAAACTTTTGTTTCACTATCGTGCCACAACTGCCCAGATGTGGTGCAGGCGTTGAACCAATTTGCCATCTTAAATGACGGCATCGAAAACGAAATGATTGACGGCGGCGTATTCCCTGAATTGGTTGCCGAAAAAGGCATTCAGGGCGTGCCAGCGGTATTTTTGAACGGCAAACCATTTGCCAACGGTAAAGTGGACACTGCCAAATTGATCGAAAAATTGCAAGAGCAATATCCAGATTTGCTGGCAGCCAGCGATGAGCCACAGCTTGAAACCCAAGATGTAACCGTCATCGGCGGCGGTCCTGCAGGTTCGGCGGCGGCGATTTATACCGCTCGTAAGGGGCTGCGTGTGGCGATGGTTGCCGATCGCATCGGTGGTCAAGTCAAGGACACGCAAGATATTGAGAACTTGATTTCTATTCCTTTGACCAATGGCAACACTTTGGCGGCAAATTTGGCAACGCACATCAAAGAATATAACATCACCGTCAAAGAGCATGTCAGCGTGTCAGCCATCGAAGAAGTCAAGGGCGGTTATCAAGTTACGCTAAATACAGGTGCTAGCTGGACTTCACGCACCATTATCCTTGCCACAGGGGCAAAATGGCGTAAACTTGGCGTCAAAGGCGAAGATGAGAACATTGGTAATGGCGTGGCGTATTGCCCACATTGCGACGGTCCATTCTTTAAGGGTAAAGATGTGGCGGTTATCGGCGGCGGCAACTCAGGTGTGGAAGCGGCGTTGGATTTGGCAGGTATTGTCAAGCATGTAACTATCCTTGAGTTTGGCGATACTTTGCGTGCCGACCAAGTACTGGTGGACAAAGCCCAAGCTCGTGATAATATCACCATCATCAAATCTGCCGCCACCCAAGAGATTACCACAGATGGCAGCAAGGTCAATGCCTTGATTTATCAAGATCGCACTTCAGGCGAAAACAAAACCTTGCCACTGTCGGCAGTATTTGTCCAAATCGGCTTGGTACCAAACTCTGAAATCGCCAAAGGCTTGGTAAAAACCACCGCCCAAGGTGAGATTGAGATTGACACCAAATGCCGCACTGACAAACCGGGGATTTTTGCTTGTGGCGATGTAACCACCGTGCCATATAAGCAAATCAACATTGCCATGGGCGAAGGTTCAAAAGCTGGCCTGTCTGCCTTTGAATATTTGATGATGAACAGCTAAATTGTTTTGATATTCATTAACAAATAGCCATCAAAACACACCACCACCAAACATGCTCTGACCGCTTGGCAGGGCGTGTTTGTTTTGGCAAATGGAGTGTTTTGGTGTATGATGGCGACTTATTAATCAGATACAGGTGCAATGATGCAATATGTTTATTGGTTGATGGCCTTTGCCGTGGGCATGGGTTCGGCGGTGCAGGCAGCGATTAACGCCAGATTGGCACACGGCTTGGGCAATCAGACGCTGTCGGCGGCGTTTGTGTCGTTTCTTATCGGTACGCTGTGCTTGGCGGCGGTGATGCTGTATCAAAACAACTTTAGCGGACTGCTGGATAATTTATCAACTCAGCCGTGGTGGCGGTGGCTTGGCGGCATCATTGGTGCAGGTTTTGTGTTTTCGATGGCGATGCTTGCCCCAAAGATTGGTTTGGTAAATATGGTATTTTTGGTCATCTTAGGGCAGCTGGTTGCAGGCATGGCGATTGATTTGTTTGGTTTGATTCAGATGCCTGTTCGACCTTTGTCTTGGTACAAATATCTGGGCATGGCGGTGATGCTGGTTGGCTTATTGGTGCTTATGTTTGGCGATAGAATTAAGGCATAACACCGACTTAACTGGGCAATGTGTGCCATGTGTGCTATAATTTGCCAAATTTTACGGCTAATTTGACAAGCCAATTTATAAATCATTTTTTAAACCATTGAAAATTTGGTTAAATCATTGAATAAAAAGCGGAGATGACGATGCTTACTTGGCAAGACACTTTGGATATCGCAATCGCCTTGGCAGAAAAATACCCCGATGAAGATGTGCAATACATTCGCTTTACCGATTTGCACCGCTATGTCTGCGAGCTGGCGGAGTTTGGCGATGATCCGAACAAATCCAATGAGCGTATCTTGGAAGCAATCCAAATGGCGTGGCTGGACGAATTGTAATCATCACGCACTCTGTAAGATTAGCGATATTAACGATGGATAAGACGGATAAAATCGATGAATAGAATCAAAGTTGTTTTTGGTGCAGATTTTAGCTATGCTGAGCAGTTGGTCGTTACCCTAAAATCCATCTGTTATCATAACAGGCAGGTGGATTTTTATGTGTTAAATCGTGATTTTCCCAGTGAGTGGTTCAAAGCAATTCAGATGAAATTATCAGCATTTGACAGTACCATCACGGACATCAAAATCGACAACCCAACCATCAAGCAATTTAAAACTTATCCGCACATCAATTCAGACGCCACTTATTTTCGCTATTTTATTCCACAACTGCTTGATTTTGATAAGGTTTTGTATTTGGATTGTGATTTGGTGGTCAATGGTTCTTTGCGTGATTTGTTTGATATTGAGCTTGGCAAGCATTTTGTGGCGGCAGTCAAAGACCCAATTGCCAACGAAATTTATCAATATAAAGGCGAATTTAACGCAGGCGTGCTGTTGATTAATAGCAAACTGTGGCGTGGTGAAGAGATTTGCGATAAGGCATTGGCTTATACCACCGAATACAAAGACTTGATTACCGATGGCGATCAAGAAGTGCTAAATGAGCTATTTCGTGATCGTTGGTTGAAATTGGCACGGGGATTTAATTATCAAGTTGGTATTGATTTTATGCATAAAATGCACAAAATCACCAACCAAAGCCAAGATGATTTTGGGCAGAGATTGCCATTAATTGTCCATTATTCTACCGCAGCCAAGCCTTGGAAAAATCTATTTCACACTCGTTTGCGTGAATTGTATTGGTTTTATTATTCGCAGGATTGGTCGCAAATTATAGGAAATCAACACGCATGATAGTCAAAAATTCTCATCAAAAAACCGTCGCCGTTATCACATCAAGTACCGGGCGCAGCGAATTGGAGCGTGCAATCCTAAGCGTCAAAGCCCAGACTTATTCTGCCAAGCATTATGTGATTGTCGATGGCGATCAATTCGCCGACAGAGTGCGAGCAATTGTTAAAAAATATCCTGAAGTCGTCACGGTGTATTTGCCGATGAATACTGGGGCTAACGGCAAAATTAACAGCACAATTAACGCCATTGCACCGTTTTTGACCCAAGAAGATTATGTCTGCTATTTGGACGATGATAACTGGTATGAGCCAAACCATATTGCAAGTTTGGTGCATACTTTGCAGAAGAGCCAAGCACATTATGCCTATGCCTTGCGTAATTTTTGTGATGAATCTGGCGATTTGATTTGCCCTGATCATTGGGAATCAGTGGGCGATTACGACAGCTTGCCAAGCGAAGTTTATCTTGATATTTTATCAAAGAATCAAAAACTTAAGATGAAATTTAACCGAGTCACCCCCAGACATATCGATACCAATTGTTATTTTTTTCCAAGGGATTTGGCATTGTCGCTGGCGGTAACTTGGGAAAACGGTGGCAGATTGAATGATAAAGCAGTCTTTAAAAGGCTATGCGATGTCGGTGCTGTCGGTATCTCAACAGGGCAATTTACAGTCAATTACACCTTTGAATTTTTTAGAGCGTTCAAAGATGCTGCCAAACAACTCACCGATATGGGGCTGAGTATGGCAGAAGTTAAGCAATTTGGCCGGCAGATGATGCCGACTTTGAGCAATCACGCCCTAGAACATCATAACAATCAACCGCCTTGGTTGAATAATAAAATTTAGCCAATTGGTTTATTCATCAAAATTAAAATTCAATATATTTAATATAATTTTAAATAAAAACACCATCTACCACAAAATTGGCAGATGGTGTTTTTTTGGCAAATTTGAGCTTTTATGCCTGATTTTTGATACTTAACACTTAACGCTCCAAAATGCACACCACGCCTTGACCGCCAGCAGCACAGATAGACACTAAGGCACGGCCTGAGCCTTTTTGGGCAAGCAGCTTGGCAGCGGTGGCGATGATACGCCCACCAGTGGCAGCAAAGGGGTGTCCTGCAGCTAGGCTTGAGCCATTGACATTAAGCTTGCTGCGGTCAATCGCTCCCAGTGGTGCGTCCAAGCCTAGGCGAGTTTTGCAAAAAGTTTCATCTTCCCAAGCGGCCAAGGTGGACAGCACTTGTGATGCAAATGCTTCGTGAATTTCATAAAAATCAAAGTCTTGCAAGCTAAGACCAGCACGAGCCAGCATTTTTGGTACGGCATAGACAGGTGCCATGAGTAGGCCTTCGGTCAGGCCTTGTTTGCCGATAAAATCGACAGCAGCCGTTTGCTGATGCGTCAGATACGCCAACGGCTCAAAGCCATGCTCTGCCGCCCACGCTTCACTGGATAACAGCACGCACGATGCACCATCAGTCAGTGGCGTGCAGTTGCCAGCGGTCATCGTGGGGTTGGCATTTTTTTTGCCAAAGACAGGTTTTAGGCTGGCAAGCTTTTCTGGCGTGGTGTCGGCTCGCAGGTTGTTATCTTGCACCAAGCCTTTATAAGGCGTCATCAAATCGGCAAAAAACCCAGCTTCATAGGCAGCGGCAAGGTTTTGGTGGCTGCGATATGCCAAGGCGTCCTGCTCGGTACGGCCGATGTCCCACTCCAGTGCAGTGATGGCTTGGTGTTCGCCCATGGATAGGCGAGTGCGGGGTTCGCCATTTTGGGGCAGTGCCAATAGGTCTTTGGGGTTGATGCTACTGATGGCAGATAGGCGTTGCTTGGCGTTTTTGGCGTTGCTTAGGCGTAATAATGGTTTACGCAGACCGTCTCCCAGTGCAATCGGTGCGTCCGATGTGGTATCCGTACCGCCTGCGATACCGCTGTCGATGATGCCTAGGGCGATTTTATTTGCCACAGCAAACACCGCCTGCAGGCCTGTGCCGCACGCTTGTGAGATGTCATAAGCAGGCGTGGTTGGCGACAAATCGGTATTTAGCACCGATTCTCGAGTTAGGTTCAGATCTCGGCTGTGCTTGAGTACCGTGCCTGCGACCACTTCGCCGATTGGCTTGTCCGCCAATTCAAAGCGAGCCACCAAGCCATCTAACGCCGCCGACAGCATATCGATATTGCTGGCGTCGGCATAGACACCGTTACTGCGTGCAAAAGGAATGCGATTACCGCCTAAGATGGCGACTTTTTGAATGCTCATGGTTTATCCTTAAATTTTTGTGAATTTATTATCAATTGATACCAAATAACGCCAAAATCAGACGGCACAAATGGCAAAATTGACCATCAAGACCCAGTTAGCTTAACACTATTAATTCGTCCTGTGGGAATTTTCCGATAATAAATAACAAAATATTATACAAAAATTATTTTAAATTACTATTTTTTATAAAAACATACCATTGACCATCAAGTCATGATTAATCCCAGTCGCCAATCAGTAACGAACCATGACAAACACTTGGCATAATCCGTATTTGGTGGCATTTGTGGGAGCTTGTGTCAATTGATGGAAAATTGTTAAAAAAATATGGCAAAAGCCGCCAACCATTTTTGATTATGCCGATTCTGTGATACAATAGGGTGCTATATTACAAATTTATCTTTGCCAATGGATATTTGATTTATTCTGGAATTGTCTGGAATTTAACTATCTAGAATTTTCGGCAAATACACAAGCAAATCAGGAGAGCAAGATGAGCGATCGTTACGGAGAGTTGGTGCAATCCCCTTTGGGCAGAAAAGTGGCAAAAAACCTAGGCTTGCCAATGCCCATCAAGCTGGATCGGTTTGAGCTGGGTCAGCCAGTGGTGCGTGGCGAAGTGGCGTTGGGGCTGTCGGTGGGCGATGATGTGGCGGTGCGTGAAGCGTTGGCACAGATTTTGACGACTCACGATGCCAAAGTTGCCTGCAACCAAACGGCACAATACCCTGCCAAAAGCAGCGATTTGTCCGCTCGTCTTGATGACGAAAATGCCCGCTTTAAGGTGGTGATTTTTGATGCCACCAATATCAAAAATGCCGATGAATTAAAGCAAGTGTATGAATTTTTTCAGCCATTGGCACGCCGTATCAAATCATCAGGGCGAGTCATCATCATCGCTCGCCCCAGCTGCTGCACAGGCACGGATGTGCATTTTGCCCTAGCACAGCGAGCATTATTGGGCTTTGTCAAATCCATCGCCAAAGAATTCAAAAAAGGCATCACCGCCCAAGTGCTGTATGTGCAAAATGGGGCAGAAAATCAGCTGGCACACACGCTAAACTTTTTTATGTCTGCCAAATCTGCCTATGTGTCTGCTCAGCCGATTTATATTGGCCAAGCAAATGCCGAACAAACAAATGCCGACACCTTGCAAGGCAAAAAAATCCTAGTTACTGGGGCAAGCCGTGGCATTGGGCAGGCGATTGCCGAAGTGTTGGCTCGTGATGGGGCAAAGGTGTATTGTCTTGATGTACCAGCCAGTTTGGCGGATTTACAAAAAGTTGCTGGACGCATTGGCGGTCAGGCATTGCCATTGGACATCACTGATGCCAATGCTGCCGAGCAGATTGTCCGTGCTTGTGGTGAGCTTGACGGCGTGGTGCATAACGCTGGCGTAACTCGTGATAAGACTTTGGCGAAGATGAGCGAAGACAAGTGGGATTTGGTACTGGGGATTAACCTTGCTGCCATCGCACGCATTAACGATTATTTGCTCGCCAATCAAGGACTTAGCCCATCGGCACGCATCGTGTGTGTGTCGTCCATTTCAGGTATTGCTGGCAATTTGGGTCAGTCAAATTATGCCACCAGTAAGGCAGGCGTGATCGGCTTGGTTGAAGCAACCGCCAAGCTATTAGAAGGTTCATCACGCACCATTAACGCTGTCGCTCCGGGCTTTATTGAGACCAAAATGACAGGTCAAATCCCATTTGCTATCCGTGAAGCTGGCCGCCGCATGAACTCGATGAGCCAAGGCGGCGAGCCTGTCGATGTCGCCGAGACCATCGCTTGGCTGCTGTCGCCACAAGCTGGCGGTATCAATGGTAATGTCGTGCGTGTCTGCGGTCAAAGCCTGTTGGGTGCGTGATTGCAATTTAATTGAGTTAATTTAAATTTTGATGCTTGAGCGGTGATTTTTCATTATTTCAAATTTAAAGCTCAAGCATCGCAGGCACGATTTACCAAACTTATCGCTGATTTTTCATTGGGTTTTGCCCATTAGCCAGTTAGCCAAAGGAAATTTTATGTCGGACAAACATTTTAGCGAATTGCCCAAAATGCACACGACTTACGCCAATGTCATCAAAAGCCTACTGCCATCTGCCCAGACGGCAGCGCTAAGCTTGCCTGAGTCGGTCTATACCGTGGATAAGCTGGCGATTGACCAAAGCAATTTGCGTGATTATCGCAAAATTTGTGGCTTTGTGGACGATGGGCGAGTGCCTGCCACTTATTTTGCGGTGCTGTCGCAGACTTTGCAGATGAATATGATGGCAACAGGCGAATTTCCTTTTGCGATGTTGGGGCTGGTGCATTTAGAAAACAGCGTTACCCAGCACCGAGTGATTTTTGACACCGAAACGGTGAGTATGTCGGTACGCTTGGACAATTTGCGTGTGCATGACAAAGGACAGCAGTTTGATTTTTTGACCACGGTGATGGTGGGTGATGAGCTGGTCTGGCAGGGCGTTTCCACTTATTTATCTCGTCAAAAAAAATCCAAAGCCGACCGCCAAGCCGCCAAAAACGACAAAACCACGGACAAAAAACCAACGCCTGCCAAGCCTGAAGCTGTCGAAGGCGGCATCTGCCTAAGTCTAGAGATTGCCGAAGACATCGGACGGCGTTATGCCTTTGTTTCTGGTGATTTTAATCTCATTCACTTGCACCCCTTGTCGGCACGAGCGTTTGGCTTTCCTAAGGCGATTGCTCACGGCATGTGGACAAAGGCACGCTCATTGGCTGCCATCAGTCGCCAGTTTGATTTGCCAGCGGCATATCGAGTTGATGTGTCGTTCAAGTTGCCAGTATTTTTGCCATCAAAGGTTGAGCTATTAAGTGATGCACCTTGTCAGCTGGGCATTGAGTTTGGCTTATATGCCAAAGATGCGGACAAAACGCACCTGTTGGGTACGGTGGCTTTTTTGTAAGTTTTTGATTGTTATAATTTTTTTTTCATGATTTGTTGATGATTTATCATTGATATTGATTGTGCGGTAAGTGTTTCATGTTACAAACAGATTTTCAGTCGGTACTGGATTCGTTGCAGCTGGACGATGCCCCAGCTGGCGGTGCTTTGGCGATTTATCATCAGGGCAAATTGGTGGTCAATGCCGCCATAGGGCAAGCCTTGCCAAATCAGCCTTGGTCTGTGCAGACTTTGTCGGTGAATTTCTCCATCGGCAAGGGCGTGATGGCAACCCTAATCGCTGTTTTGGTATCCCAAGGGCTTTTGGATTATGATGCTTGTGTGAGCAAATATTGGCCAGAATTTGCCCAAAATGGTAAACAAAATATCACGCTAAAACAAGTACTTAGCCATCGAGCAGGGCTATTTGACATCACATCGGTGGCAACCGACGCTCAAGCGTTGTTGGATTGGCAATTTATGCTAACCCACATCGCTGCCATGCCCATTGGCACGCCAAAAAACCAAGAAACGCACCACTATGCCAGTGCTTACAGTGCTTTGGTGTCAGGCTGGGTGCTGGGCGGCTTGGTGGAGCGAGTAACAGGCATGACGGTCAATCAAGCCCTAAATCATTATCTGGCACAGCCTTTGGGTGTGGTGGGCGAGCTGTATTATGGGATTGGTAGTGAGCTGCTTGATCAAGTTGCCAAGCCTGTGCGGTATTTTTATCAGTCGCCAAATGACAACACGCCACGCCATAAGCCAGTGCTAAAGCCTGACAGCCAAGCGACTTTGCAGACCTTTGCCAATTTGCCCGTGAGTCAATTGTGGCAAGCAGCATTGGGCGATACGACTGCCAACACTGCCAATATTAACCGTCTGTATTTTGACACCAGTCGCATGAATTTGGCAAATTATAAAAATGCTCTCATGCCCAACGCCAAAGACGGTCTGGAGTATCACCGTGATGCGGTGCTGATGGCAACCATTCCTGCCGCCAATGGCATCTCAACGGCCAACGCACTGGCTCGCATCTACGCCATGCACGCCGCTGGTGGCAGCTGGCAGGGTCAGACCTTGATTGATGCCGATACTATGGCACAGCTGCGAGCGGTGCAGGCGAGCGGCTTTGATGCGGTGATGCCAGCGGATATGCAGTGGCGACTGGGTTTTCATCGTGTATTTAGCCTACAAGATGCCAAGCAAGCGTACGGACATATGGGTTATAATGGCTCGGTGGCGTTTTGCGATCCACAGCGTCAGCTGGCATTTGCTTTTATTCATAATTTTGATACCACAATGCTCAACGACATTCGCCAATTTGCTCTGTCGGAATTGGCATTGGCAAAATTTCAGCAGTGATAAATTTTAGCATTGATTAATCATATCAATCATTTTAATAGTTTTAACAATTTTAACAGTTTTTATAGTTTTAATAATCTTAACAAGCGTATATTTGGAGTATCCATGAGCGAACCACGAGAATTGAATGTGATGATTTCTGCCGAACAAATCGCCGCCAAAGTCGAAGAGCTGGGCGTAGCCATCAATGCCCATTATGCCAACAGCGATAAAGAATTGGTATTGGTCGGCTTGTTGCGTGGTTCGGTGATTTTTATGGCGGATTTGTGCCGTCAAATTGCCAAGCCGCACGAAATTGACTTTATGACCGTGTCAAGCTATATCAACAAAACCACCGTCTCAAGCGGCGATGTTAAAATTATCAAAGATTTGGACAGCGAAATCAAAGGCAAAGATGTGCTGATTGTCGAAGATATTATCGATTCTGGGCGTACTTTGTCAAAAGTGGTTGAGATTTTACAAACTCGTGAGCCAAATTCCATCGAAATTTGCACTTTGGTGAGTAAGCCATCACGCCGAGAAATCCCAATGGCGGTGAGTTTCTGTGGTTTTGAAGTTGAAGACAGATTTATTGTAGGCTATGGCTTGGATTATGACCAAAAATACCGCCATTTGCCATTCATTGGTGAAATTGGACTGTGATGAATTTTTAAAATTGTAATCATTTGAAAAAGTTAATTTAATCTAAGTTAATTGATGCGATAAATTGATTTAACCATACGGATTCAATAAAATGACAAGTCAAATGTCATAAGTCAAATACCACAAGCCAAACATTGTAAGCCAAATAAAACCACCTTCGGACAATCCAAAGGTGGTTTTATTTAACTAAAACTTAACCAATTAAGGCTTAAGCAGTGTGTCCAATTTGTTATTTAGTGTGTCGGTTACGCAGGCTTTCAAAGAATGCGATACAATTTTTTGGGCGACAGTGGCACGAGTGTCGGCGTTGATGGCAGCGTTTAGCACTTCGGTCAAGTTCACTACTTCTGGGGCCTTTTTGACAACGCAGCTGCAGGTAGCGTCAACGACTTTGGCTTGCGTTTCGGTTTTCATGGTAGCTGCAGCGGCTTTCCAGTATTGATTGTTGGCCAGTTGAGTTTGGCAGGTTTGTTTAACGGCATTGTTAAACAGGTTTGCACTGGCAACGCCAGCATTGTGAGCGGCTGATTTTTGAGCGTCGGTTGTTGTAACTGCACAGCCTGACAGGGCGATGATGGCAGCGGCAGCGGCGATTTTTAGACTTTTCATAACATATCCTTAATGAGTGGACCAAAGATAGCTATATGATAACAGAAATTTGGCACAAATCATGCATATTTATGCCAAATTTACAAAACTTCATCATAAAAAAAACATGGGCAAAATATTGGTAAAATATATTCACCGTGTATTTTGACCCATGTCTTATCGCTCATTGTAGTCTGTGTTTTGCCGATGGGTTTTGTCCATTGGCTTAATGTTGGGACAAAAGCGGATTATTCTACTTGTGATACATCACGCACCGCCCCTGTGTCGGCACTGGTTGCCATGGCGGCGTAGGCACGCAGGGCTTGGGAAACATGGCGTTCACGATTGACAGGTTTCCAAGCGTTTTTGCCACGAGCGTCCATGGCGGCACGGCGATTGGCAAGTTCGTCATCGCTGATATCTAGATGAATGCTGCGATTTGGAATGTCAATGTGAATGGTGTCAAATTCTTCGACCAAGCCTATCGCACCGCCTTCGGCAGCTTCTGGGCTGGCGTGTCCAATCGATAATCCAGAAGTACCGCCTGAGAAACGACCATCGGTCAGCAATGCACAGGCTTTGCCCAAGCCTTTGGATTTTAGGTAGCTGGTTGGGTAGAGCATTTCTTGCATGCCGGGGCCGCCTTTGGGGCCTTCGTAGCGGATAATGACGATGTCGCCTGCAACAATTTTATCTGCCAAAATCGCTTCTACCGCACTGTCTTGGCTCTCAAACACTCTGGCACGGCCAGTGAATTTTAGGATACTTTCGTCCACGCCAGCGGTCTTGACCACACAGCCACGCTCGGCGATATTGCCAAACAGCACCGCCAAACCGCCATCTTGAGAGTAGGCAAATTCTTTGGAGCGGATACAGCCAGATTCACGGTTCAGATCCAGATTGCTCCAGACTTTATTTTGGCTAAAGGCTTGAGTGGTACGCACGCCACCGGGGGCGGCAATGTAGCGTTCACGAGCATCAGTGTTGTCAGGATTCATGACATCCCACTTGGCTAAGGCGTCCGCCATTGTGGCAGCGTGTACGGTTGAGACATCGGTGGCTAGTAGCCCAGCTCGGTTTAGTTCAGCCAAGATCCCCATCACGCCACCAGCACGATGCACATCTTCCATGTGGTATTTTTGGGTGGCAGGGGCGACTTTTGATAAGCAAGGCACCAAGCGACTTAGGCGGTCAATATCCGCCATCTTAAAGTCCACGCCTGCTTCACTGGCAGCTGCCAATAGGTGCAAGATGGTATTGGTTGAGCCACCCATAGCAATGTCTAGGCTCATGGCGTTTTCAAAGGCGGCTTTGGTGGCGATGCTTTTTGGCAATACTGAATGGTCATCTTGTTCATAATAACGCTTGGTAATCTCAACAATCATTCGTCCAGCTTCCAAAAACAGCTCTTTGCGTTTGGCGTGCGTGGCAAGCAGCGAGCCATTACCCGGCAACGACAGACCCAGTGCTTCGGTTAAGCAGTTCATAGAATTGGCGGTAAACATACCAGAGCATGAGCCACAAGTTGGGCAAGCCGAACGCTCGACACTGGCGACATCATTATCACTGATCAAATCATCAGCAGCATCAATCATTGCATCGACCAAGTCCAGCTTACGCACTTTTTGACCGCTGTCATTGACCACCGTCTCGTGGGCGGTATGACCATCGTGCAGCTCGCTTGCCAAGACCTTACCAGCTTCCATCGGGCCGCCAGAGACAAAGATGGTTGGAATGTTCAGACGCATGGCGGCCATCAGCATGCCCGGGGTGATTTTATCGCAATTTGAGATACATACCAACGCATCGGCACAGTGAGCATTGACCATATATTCAACGCTATCGGCAATCAAATCACGGCTTGGCAAGCTATACAGCATACCGCCATGCCCCATGGCGATGCCGTCATCGATGGCGATGGTGTTAAATTCTTTGGCGACGCCGCCGGCTTTTTCGATTTCACGAGCGACCAGCTGACCCATGTCCTTCAGATGCACATGACCTGGGACAAATTGGGTAAAAGAGTTGGCGATGGCGATAATCGGCTTATCAAAATCGCCATCAGTCATGCCTGTGGCACGCCACAACGCACGAGCCCCTGCCATGTTGCGGCCAGCGGTGGAAGTTTTGGAGCGATAGATTGGCATAATTGTTTTTCCTATTTTCATGTAAATTTATGCTAACAAATCCAATGCTAAATTGGCGGTTGGCTAACAATTTTCTTGGTATTTTAGCATTTTTTACGAGCAAAAACTTGCTTGATTTTTTGGCAAGATTATAAATTTTGGTTATAAGTGGTGTTTTTGTATGGTTTTAAAGCAATTTATTGGATAATATCATAAAATTACAAAAGAGCAACAAATTCACGACTTTATAAAAAACCAATATAAATCAAATAGTTAAATCAATAATTTTGGCTAAAATTGGATAAATTTCCCAAAAATTTACCAATAATATATCACAATATTTGCAAAATATCGCAATTCTTGCTAGGCTTAGGGCGTTTACTGATAAATGGTTAATCCGTTGGCGTATCAATTTTTGAGCCACAGGATTGGCTTTTTGTGGTATTTATTATGGTGTATTTAAGTTATTTTTGATTGATTTTTAATTGTATTTTTGCCTAGGATTGGTACAAACGCTGGCAAACGCCAAAGGATAATTTGACATTTGCCGACACATCAGCCATATTGATTGGCTTGATAATACAATTAAAAATCTGTCCAACTGTCTGATTGCTTAGGATTTGTTTGATATTTGTTAAATTTTTTTTAAGTTAAAATTTTAAAAGTTATCATAAATTTTATCAAAACTTTTTAAGTTAAACTTAAATTTTAATGAGCAATAAATCAACAGTCAAACTCACAAAAATTACAGACCAAGGAGAGATGAATGCGTGTATCCGACACACCACCCAAAAAACCCACCAGCAAGCACGAAAGCGACACTCACATCATGACCGAAGGGGTGAAAATCAGCCGATTTGGCATTTTCCCCAAGGTCAGTGTGCCTGTTTTTGCCATTTCGTCGTTGCTCGTAGTGCTGTTTATGCTGTATGGCTCGCTGTTTAGTGAGCAGGCAGGGCAGATTTTTGGGCAAATGCAGAGCCTGATTAGCCATAAATTTGGCTTTGTGCTGATTATTTTGATGAATGCCGCTGTGGTGTTTTGTATTTATTTGGCGTTGAGTCGCTATGGCGATATTCGCTTGGGGCATCAGACCGAAGTGCCTGAATACAGTTTTGGCTCGTGGATTGGTATGCTGTTTTCGGCAGGCATTGGCATTGGGCTTTTGTACTGGGGAACGGCAGAGCCATTATATCACTTCGTTGCACCGCCAAAGGCCGAACCTGAAACGATGGCGGCAGCGGTTGATGCGATGAAAATCTCATTTTTGCATTGGGGGCTGCACGCATGGGCGGTGTATGCGGTGGTGGCGTTGTCTTTGGCGTATTTTCATTATCGGCGTGGTTTACCGCTGTCGATTCGCTCGGTGCTTTTTCCCTTAATTGGTAAAAAAATCTACGGCGGTTGGGGGCATACGGTCGATATTTTGGCGGTTTTTGGTACGATTTTTGGCGTGGTAACTTCGCTTGGCTTGGGCGTGATGCAGCTGGAGACAGGTTTGGTGCAGCTGTGGGGTCTAACGCCCAGTTTGATGCTAAAAATCGCTCTGATTGCGGTGATTACCGCTTGTGCGACCATCTCGGTGATGGCAGGGCTGGACAAGGGCGTCAAAAGATTGAGCGACATTACCATCATCGTAACGCTGCTGTTTTTGGCGTTTATGATTATCATGGGGCCAACGCAGTTTATTTTGGACAGTTTTGTCGAAAATATCGGTAATTATGCCGGCAATCTCATTGAGCTGGGTCTGTGGAATGAAGCCTATAAAGACACCGATTGGCAGGCATCATGGACGGTGTTTTATTGGGCGTGGTGGATCAGCTGGTCGCCATTTGTGGGGATTTTTATCGCTCGCATTTCTCGTGGGCGTACCATCAGAGAGTTTTTGTTTGGTGTGCTGCTTGTGCCGATGCTGCTGCTGTTTTTGTGGTTCACTGCCTTTGGTGGCGTGGCAATCCACATGGAGCTAAATGGCTCGTTTGGCTTGCTTGAAGCGGTGCAGGCAGATTATGGTAGTGCGATTTTTAAACTGCTGGAATATTATCCATTTACCCAAGGTTTAATCAGTGTGGCGTTGGTGATGATTATTCTGTGGTTTGTAACATCGGCAGATAGTGCTAGCCTTGTGGTGGATATGCTGACCGCTGGCGGTGAGACCGATCCGCCAAAGATTCAGCGATTGTTTTGGGTCAGCTCTGAAGGCATCGTGGCAGCGGTGCTACTGGCAGCAGGCGGTTTGGGGGCATTACAAGCGGCGGCGATTGTGGCAGGTTTGCCATTTGCACTGGTGATTTTTGTGATGATGTATTGTTTGTGGCGTGGCTTGGGTCGTGATAGACTGACCCTATATCGCAACAGTCAATGGTACATCACCGAAGAATCTGCCGAGCATAATTCGCACAATGAAATGACCGATGAGCATCTGCTGGGTGGTCCATTGCCATTGCCCAAGTCTGATGATGAGCAAGGCTAATGGCTTGATTTGCCGTAGTGCATTATCGTGATAGGTTTGCATCATCATGACTGTTAATAACAAACCCACTTGTGTGCTTGCAAGTGGGTTTATTTATTTTGATTTATTTTACCGACTAATCATTGGTTAATGAATTAATAATTTGGCTTTATAGCGTGGTGGCGGTTACTTTTTCTAAGATGGCATCGTGCAGATATTTCATCTTATCAGGGTGGTTGTTTTTTAGGGTGTTGATGGCGTGCGTCGTGGCCAGTGCGTGGGCATTTGGTAGGCGAACATAGCCATCAACGGTTGGCGTCAGCTCCAAATCATCGCCTTGCAAATCCACGCTGATTAATTGATACGCAGCGTTTTTGTACAATACATTGACGCAGCCAGCCAGTTGCCAGCGAGTGGCTTCTTGCTCGATGAGTGTATGTTTTTCGCCATAGACAGCTTGGCTACTTTTTGCAGTATTGGTAAACTGTGTATGTAGAGCAAGAGATAAAGCATCGCAGGCAATCACCGCCGTGCCGCTGATTTTGATATGCCACGCTGGTGATATGCTGCCCAACGGCAAGCCAAGTGCGGTGCAGGCTTGGGCGGCGGTCATCGGCGTGTTGATTTGCTTAAGCAGCGATGGCGTCAGTGGCAAATCTGCCTTGATGTCATCAGGCAAACTATCATAATGTGCCAAAAACATCTGCGGCAAATCTTGGGCAGTTTGGATTTTGGCGAGCTTGACATTGTGCGTCCGAAAAACAAAACTGTCGTCAGCGAATAATTCTTGTAATATCAGCAAAGGTTTGTCGGTGCGATCCATGGTGTCGGTGTGCTTTAATGAATTGATTTAAGGAGTTGATAAATTGACTACTATACCACAAAACCGCCCACAAAATCAGATTAAATTATCATCGCAGCTGTGCTACAATGTGTCAAATAAAACGATTACCAAGACAACCACCAAAACAACCTAGGAGTGCGATGATGACGGTAGCTTATGATGACAACAATATTTTTGCCAAGATTTTGCGTGGTGAAATCCCTTGCCATAAGGTCTATGAAGACGATAAAACTTTGGCATTTATGGACATTATGCCAGTGGCGACGGGGCATGTGCTGGTGATTCCCAAATGCCCAGCGGTTGAGCTGTCGGACTTGCCGTTGGATTATGCGGCAGCGGTGATTGCCACTGCCCAAAAAATTATTAAAGCCCAACGCAGCGTCCTAAACACCCAAGGTATCACACAGATGCAGCTTAATGACGCCCAAGCAGGGCAGTCGGTATTTCATTATCACATGCATTTGGTGCCAGCACATTTTAGCGAAGTTGCCAAGCATGAAACAGCGATGGCTGATCCGCAAGCGTTGGCGGCACTGGCGGCAAAACTGTCAGCGGCGATTGCGTGATTTGATTTAACGATAATTTTATAGATTTAAAACAATTTAAAATTATCTAAAAAATTATTGATATTTCAATATCCCAATGTTCCAATGCTCTAATGTAGCCAGTAAAGGGCAAGTGCTTAAAACAAAAAGACGCATTGATTAAATCATGCGTCTTTTTATCTATCAAATATAATCTTAAAATCAGATGGACAATGTGATTAATTAAATACAATTAATAATAATAATAATAATAAAATCAATCACTTAGCCGACAAAGGCACGCTCAACCACATAGTCGGCAGGTTCGCCCATGCGTGGCGATACTGTCAAACCAAAACCGTCCAAAATCTCGGCGGTGTCGGCATTCATCGCCATGCTACCGCAGATCATCACACGGTCGTCGTCTTTATTAATTGGCGGTAGGCCAATGTCTGCAAACAATTTGCCTGATTTCATCAAGTCGGTAACACGCCCTGTGTTTTTGAACTCATCACGAGTGACGGTTGGGTAGTAGATGAATTTTTCACGCACCCATTCGCCAAAGATTTCATCATTTGGCAGCTCATTTTCAAAGAAGTCTTTATACGCCAAATCATTGACATGACGCACGCCATGCACCAAGATGACTTTTTCAAAGCGTTCATAAACTTCAGGATCACGGCACAATGACAAAAACGGTGCTAAACCTGTACCTGTGGCAAGCATATACAGGTGCTTACCAGGTAGCAAATCGTCCAGTACCAGCGTGCCAGTTGGTTTTTTGCTGATAAGCAATTCATCACCAACTTTGATGTGTTGTAGGCGTGAAGTCAGTGGACCATCAGGGACTTTGATGGAGAAAAATTCCAACTCTTCTGCCCAGTTTGGGCTGGCGATAGAATAAGCACGAGCCAAAGGTTTGCCATCAACCATGATGCCAATCATCGCAAATTCACCATTGCGAAAACGCAGGCTGTCGCCACGAGTGGTCTTGATGGTAAATAGGCTATCATTCCAGTGATGTACATAAGTGACGGTTTCTGTGATAAACTTAGACATAATATTCTCTTATTATCAAGGTGGCAGTCAAATCGCCAACAAAAGCCAAAGAAAAAAACATTGGCGTATGATAGCGAGTTTTGTGCCTTGGGTTTAGGGTAAATTTGGAATAAGCGACACGCATTTTAGCATAAACGAGAAAAATTCTCTATGACTATGATTCATTTGCCAGTGATTGGCCGTCATCATTCGCCATTGACCCAAAAATTTGGCATTCCCAGACAGCCAAATCTGGTCAATGTGGCAAGTACTATTGAGTTTATCGCCCCTTATGATACGCCAGCGGCCTTTGTGGGCATCGAGCAGTACAGCCATCTGTGGATAGTGTGGCAATTTCACCAAAACAAGTCGCAGGACAATTTTCGTCCGCAGGTGCGTCCGCCACGCTTTGGCGGTAATGCCAAAATGGGCGTTTTTGCCACACGCAGCATGTATCGCCCATCGGCATTGGGTTTGTCGGTGGTGCGGCTGCATCGGCTGGAGATTGATAAGCAGCGAGTGCGTCTGCACATCATCGGTGCGGACATGGTTGATGGTACGCCGATTGTGGACATCAAGCCGTATTTGCCATTTGTTGATAGCGTGCCGCAGGCGGTCTGTGGCACGATAGACACGCCGCCGATTCGCACGGTGAGAATCAATCAGCAGGCAATGCTTAAGCTAAATGAGCTAATCAATCAAGGCAATCTTACCCAAACAGACCTTGAGATTATCCAAAATCTTATTGCCCAAGACCCAAGACCTGCCTACCGCCAAGGCGAAATTGACACACCGTTTACGCTCAGATATGCCAAGGTGGATATTGACTTTGCCATGCTGACTGATGGGGCGATGGATATTGTTGGTTTTCGATTGATAGATGCTCGATAATTAATAACTGATGATTGATTAATCAATCCATCGCTGTGCTAATTTTATACTGATTTTATAAAAGGCATTGGCAAATTTGGGCAGTGAGTGCATAAGTGCAATGAACAAATGGTGAAATAATCAATTGGTAAATCACGCCCAAAAAGCCCAATCAAAGCAAGGCACAAATCAAGACATGATTAAAGTTAAAACACAGTCCGTTAAAACATAATCCAACAAAACCAAACAGCAAAACAAAAACCCCAATACCAGTGCATTGGGGTTTTGAACACCATAGGGTGGTGCCCGGGGCCGGACTTGAACCGGCACGCTCAAAAGAGCGAGGGATTTTAAATCCCTTGTGTCTACCAATTTCACCACCCGGGCGAAAAAATGGAGGCTGGAGTCGGAATCGAACCGGCGTACACGGAGTTGCAGTCCGCTGCATGACCACTCTGCCATCCAGCCCTTTAAGTCCTGATATCTTACCAAAAAATTTTAAAAATACAAGCAAAATTTTAAAAATTTGATAAAAAAGTCGCATTTTTATTAAGTTGTACATAAAACCCAGCAAAATGCAAGACAAAAATTTGACACTATGTGCAAAAATAATAGAAATATTCCCCTTTAATTGATGAAAAAATGGGCTATAATGGACAGATTTACTCCCAAACCCTTTAAATCAATGGGAGCTAACAAGTGGTTTTAAGGTTTTGCTTGATTTGCTGGCATTGGCATGGCGGATAAGTAGGTAAAGCCATAAAATTATTTTAGTGTAATAAAGTAGGTTGTTATGAAATTAAATTTACAAGCAGCGGTGATTATCGGGCTGATGACGAGTGCAGGCTTGATGACTGCGTGCGGCAAATCAGACCAGCAAGCCGCCGCACAACAACAAATGCCAAACCCTACCGTCGATGTTCAGACGGTTACTTTGCAGACAGTGCCGATTATCCAAAATTTTGCAGGGCGTGTGGCAGCCAGTGAGACTTCCGAAGTCCGTCCGCAGGTAACAGGCATCGTTGATGAAGTGCTGTTTCGAGAAGGCAGCGTCGTGCGTGCAGGTCAGCCGCTATATCGCATCAATGTGGACAGTTACACCAGTGCTATCCAAGCTGGTGAAGCGGCGGTAAAAAATGCCGAAGCTGCGGTGAGCAATGCCCAAGCGACCAAAGCGTCGGCACAGGCGAATTTGACCGCTCAAGAAGCCAATTTGGCACAAGCTCGTGCAGACTTGGCACGACTAGAAGGCTTGTTAGAAGCTGAAGCGATTTCACGCCAATCATACGATCAAGCCGTCACAGCGGTGCGTACCGCACAGGCCAATGTCGAAGCTGCTAGAGCGGCAGTTGCCCAAGCAGACAGCACTGTCCACAGTGCCGCATCATCGGTACAAAGTGCCAAGGCAAATCTTGGTGCCAGTCAGCTGGACTATGGTCGTACGATTGTCAAAGCACCTATCAGCGGCGTAACAGGCATCTCGCAGGTGACGGCAGGGGCGTTGGTGTCTGCCAATCAGCCCACACCACTGGTTACTATTAGCCGCCTAAATGAAGTCTTTGTGGACATCAGCCAATCATCAACCCAAATGCTACGCCTGCGTGAGCAAATCGAATCAGGTCAAGCAGGTCAGGGCAGTGCCGAAGTGCAATTGGTACTAGAAGATGGCCAAACTTATCCAGCCTTGGGTAGATTGTTACTTGCCAATGCCAGCGTGGATAAAGCCACTGGCAATATGACCTTGCGTGCCATTTTCCCAAATCCTGAAGGCAAGCTAATCCCGGGTATGTTTGTCAATGCACGCCTAATCCAAAGCGTGGTGCATAATGCTGCTTTACTGCCCCAAAGTGCGGTGATTCGCACACCAAAAGGCGAAACCCAAGTTTATGTGGTCAATGGTGCCAATAAAGTTGAGCTGCGTAATGTAACGACAGCAGGGACTTATAATGGCAATTGGATCATCACAGGCGGTATCAATTCAGGTGAAAAAGTGGTTATCATTGGCGGCTCAAAGGTCAAACCAGATCAAGAAGTTACCGTGCGTGAGCTACCAGCGACCAGCAGTGAAGCCAATGCCGATGCTGGAGCACCGCCAGCTCAAGCACCTGCCGCTCCAGCTGCTGATGAGCCTGCCACTGATGAAAGCAAATAATCCAACAAAATAGGTAATGTATGTCTCGTTTTTTTATTCATAGACCGATTTTTGCTTGGGTTATCGCCATCTTAATCATGTTGGTGGGTGTCCTAGCAATTCGTGGTCTGCCTGTGGAGCAATACCCACAAATCGCACCGCCGACGGTGTCTATCCATGCCGCCTACCCCGGTGCCGATGCCGAAACCATCGAAAACTCGGTAACGCAAGTCATCGAACAGCAAATGAAAGGCTTAGACGGCTTGATGTATATGTCATCAAGCTCGTCAGCGGCAGGTGCAGCAACCGTTACGCTAACCTTTGAAAATGGCACTAACCCAGACACCGCACAGGTGCAAGTCCAAAACAAACTGCAAGCAGCGACCAGCTCACTGCCTGAGATGGTGCAGCGTCTGGGGCTAAATGTCGAAAAATCTGCCAGCGACTTTTTGATGGTGGCGGGTTTTGTGTCCGAAGATGGCAGCATGGATCAGTCGGACATTGCCGATTATCTCAATGCCAATATCGTCGATCCCATCAGCCGTGTCGAAGGTGTGGGCGGTACCAATGTCTTTGGTTCGTCTTATGCGATGCGTATTTGGCTCGATCCTGAAAAATTGCGTGCTTATAGCTTGATGCCATCAGATGTGGCAGGTGCTATCCAGTCACAAAATGTGCAGGTATCGGCTGGTCAATTGGGTACTTTGCCGACTGACGACAATCGCACAGTGGTTAATGCTGTTGTCAGCGTCCAAAGCTATCTACAAACTGTATCAGATTTTGAAAACATTCTACTAAAAACGGACACTGCAGGTGCACAAATTCGCATCAAAGATGTGGGTCGTGTAGAGCTTGGTAGCGAAAACTACCAATTCCGCGCCCAGTTTAATGGCAAGCCAGCATCAGGTATGGCGATTATGTTGGCATCTGGTGCCAACGCCCTAGAAGTGCGTGAAGCAGTCGGTGCTCGCTTAGATGAGCTGTCCAAAAATTTCCCACAAGGCATGAAATTGGTTGTGCCTTATGACACCACGCCATTTGTTCGCTTGTCCATCACACAAGTAGTGCATACACTGCTTGAAGCGGTGGTGCTGGTATTTTTTGTGATGCTATTATTCCTACAAAACTGGCGTGCAACTATTATTCCGACTTTGGCAGTGCCAGTGGTGATTTTGGGAACATTTGCCGTGTTGTCGGTATTTGGTTATAGTATTAACATTTTGACCATGTTTGCCATGGTGCTTGCCATCGGTCTGTTGGTCGATGATGCGATTATCGTGGTGGAAAATGTCGAGCGTCTGCTCGAAGAAGATCCAAACATGTCAGTGCTTGACGCCACCACCAAGTCCATGGACGAAATCAGTAAAGTAGTCATCGGTATTGCGTTGATTTTGTCGGTGGTATTTGTACCGATGATTTTCTTTGGTGGCTCAACTGGGGTGATTTATCGTCAATTTGCGGTAACTTTGATTACCAGTATGACCTTATCCGCCATCATTGCGTTGGTGTTTACGCCAGCCTTGTGTGCGACCATCTTAAAGCGTAAAGCCCATCAAGATATTCACAGCCAAAAAGGTTTCTTTGGCTGGTTTAACCGCCTGTTTTATAATGCCAGTCAGCGTTATGAAAATTTTGTCGGTAAAACTTTTGCTGCCAAATTGATTTATCTGCTGACTTATTTTGGTATCGTTGGCGTGTTGGCGTTTGTGTTTATGCGTCTGCCAAGCTCATTTGTCCCCGAAGAAGACCAAGGGGCGGTGATGACTTTGGTACAGCTACCAGCAGGCTCAACTTTGTCGCAGACAAATGATGTCATGGACAAAATCGCCAATTATTACCAAACCCAAGAGACGGATAATATTAACTCTGTGTTTACTATCTCTGGCTTTAGCTTTATGGGTACAGGTCAAAATGCTGGCTTGGCATTCGTCGATCTTAAAGACTGGGACGAGCGTAAGGGCAAACAAAACACCGCCCAAGCGATTGTCGGTCGTGCGATGGCGATGAATGTGATGATTCCTGAAGCCAGCCTGATTTTCCCAGTAGCACCGCCATCTATCCAAGGCTTTGGTAATGCCAGCGGCTTTGATTTGCAGCTGCAAGATGTTGGTGGCGTGGGGCATGAAGCACTGCTTGAAGCTCGCAATATGCTGATGGGCATGTCAATGCAAAACCCAGCGATTGCTTCGATTCGCCCGGGTGGTCAAGAAGATGCACCAAAACTGAAAGTGGATATCAACCAAGAACAAGCATCTGCTTATGGCGTGCCATTGGCAGCGATTAATACCACCATCTCACAAGCGTGGGGCGGCAGCTATATCAATGACTTTATTGACCGTGGACGCATCAAAAAAGTCTATATCCAAGGCGATGCCAATAGCCGTGTCGTACCAGAAGACATCAATCAATGGTATGTGCGTAATAACGCAGGCGAGATGGTGAATTTTGGGGCATTTTCTACCAGCAAATGGGAATATGGCAGCCCAAGTTTGACTCGCTATAATGGGTTTTCGTCGATGGCATTGACAGGTGCAGCGACACCGGGCATGAGTACTGGTCAAGCGATGGCGGCAATGGAGCAGATGGCGGCACAGCTGCCAGAAGGCATCGATTTTGAATGGTCTGGTTTATCGCTTGAAGAGAAAAAATCAGGTGGTCAAGCACCGTTCTTGTATGCCATTTCGATCTTGGTGGTGTTCTTGTGCTTGGCGGCACTGTACGAAAGCTGGTCTGTACCATTTGCAGTGATTTTGGTCATTCCGCTGGGCGTGGTCGGTTCGGTATTGCTTACCAAAGTACACGGACTTGCCAACGATGTGTATTTGCAAGTGGCACTATTGACCGTGGTCGGTCTGTCTGCCAAAAACGCCATTTTGATTATCGAATTTGCCAAAGAAATCCAAGAATCTGGCAAATCGCTCAAAGAATCGGTTATGACGGCGGCACGCTTGCGTTTGCGTCCGATTATCATGACTTCATTGGCGTTTGGTATGGGTGTTGTGCCGCTGTATCTGTCATCAGGTGCAGGTTCTGGCAGTCAAAATGCAGTTGGTACAGGGGTTTTGGGTGGCGTAATTACCGCAACCGTATTGGGCGTGTTCTTTATCCCAATGTTCTATGTGTGGATTCGTACGCTGTTCCCTTATAAGCCAAAAGCTGTGGCTGCGGCCAAGACTACTGAAAAAGTTTAAGGACTTATTATGAAAACTTCAACCACTTTGCATGTCTTGACATTGTCAGTGCTTAGCATCAGTATGGCGGCGTGTAGCAGCATACCAAAAAAAGTGGATACTTCGGCGCCGATTTTGGCGGTGCCGAATGTACCGATGAATGATGCCTATAAAGTGTATGATGCCGAAACCGTCAGCACCGCTGAAGCACCCAGTGTGGCGTCGCTGCGTTGGCAGGATTTTTATACTGACGAAAAGTTAAAATCCTTGATTGAGTTGGCACTTGAAAACAACAAAGACTTGCAAGCGGCTATTTTGGCGGTGCAGTCGGCTCGTGCCCAATTTCAAATTACGCAAGCAAACAGTTTGCCACAGGTTGGCAGCTCGGCAGCTGCCACTCGCCAAGCCAATAACAGCATCGATGCCAACCCAGCCACTGGCTATAATGTCGGCTTGGCAATGAGTAGCTATGAGCTGGATTTGTGGGGCAAAGTCGCCAGTCAAAAAGAGCAAGCGTTGCATCAATATCTGGCAACCAATGCTGCCAAAGATGCGGCACAAATCTCCATCATCTCTGGCGTGGCTCAGGCTTATGTCAATTTGGGACACGCTTTGGCTCAAAGACATTTGGCGGCAGAGACGCTAAAAACTCGTGAGCAGGCGATGGTCATCACCAAAAAACGCTTTGAAGCAGGAATTGATGCCAAGACGCCAAGTTTGCAAGCCGAAAGCTCGCTAGAAGCGGCAAAATTGGCGGTCTATGCTGCCGATACCAATATCCTAAAAGCTCGTAACGCCTTACAAATGCTGATTGGTCGCCCTGTGCCAAATGAGCTTTTGCCAAGCGTCAATCGCAATATGCGACTGGGCGACATCACATCGCAGACTTTGTTTAGCACAGGTCTGCCCAGTGAGCTGTTGTATTATCGCCCTGATATTGTGCAAGCTGAACACAGTCTAAAAGCAGCTGGGGCAAATATCAATGTCGCACGAGCGGCATATTTCCCATCAATTCGCCTATCGTCCAGCATTGGTTTTGGTAGTAGCAGTTTGGACGATTTGCTAAAATCCAGTGCGTTTGGTTGGTCGTTTGGGCCAGCGATTAGCTTGCCGATTTTTGATGCAGGCAGCCGCCGTGCCAATCACGAGATGGCACAAATTGCCCAAAAATTGGCTTTGGTCAATTATGAAAAAACCATTCAAACCGCCTTTAAAGAAGTGTCCGATGTGCTGGCAGAGCGTGCGACTTTGGGTCAGCAGATAGAGTCGCAGTTTCGACTGCAAGACAACTATCAGCAGACTTATAACATCGCTTATGCACGCTTTCGCTCAGGTTTGGATAATTATCTGACGGTATTGGACGCTGAGCGTTCATTGTTTGCCAATCAGCAGGGCATTTTGCAGCTTGAGCTGGCTCGCTTGATGAGCCAAATCCAGTTGTACCAAGCCCTAGGCGGCGGTGCTAACTTAACGGCAGAGCAAATCACTGAGTTTAACCGCCAGCGTGAAGCCATGCGGACAGCGACGCTTGCCAGTGATGAAGCACAAAATACCGCCCAGCCTGTGGCAGGCGAGTCGGCAACCGTCATCGCCCAGCCATTGCCTAAGGCAGAAAATGACGCTGCCCAATCGCAATGATTGTTTTATTGCAATCATTGCGGCAGACTGACAAGCGATTGTTGATTGCCAATTGCCAATTGCCAATTGCCAATTGTTAATTACTCATTTGGCGTTGCCAATCGCTATGGCGGTTTTACAAACACTCATCTGTTGATGGGTGTTTTTTATAATTTTGATGTGCTACAATAATCCAACCCAAAAGATTATCATTTAAATTTTGACTGTTATTTTACATGGAGTATCAATGATGAATCGTCGTCGTTTTTTATGCGGTACGGGCAGTGCCATCGCCTTGGGCTTGGTAGGTTTGCCAAAATTTGCTTTGGGCAATTTGCCTGCCACTGCCTTAACTATTCCTGAGCATCTCAAGCACAATCCGCTGCTTGATTTTTCAGGTTTGCCAAAATATTCACAAATCAAGCCCAAGCATATCGTGCCTGCAATGCAGTTTTTGTTTGACACCGCCAAAACCGTCATCGATACTGTCGCTGCCCAGCCTGTGATTACTTGGCAAAATTTCTATTATCCTTTGGCAAATATTGACAACCAAATCAATCGTGCGTGGTCGGTGGCGTCAAATTTACACTCTGTGGCCAACAGCGATGAGCTAAGAGATGCTTATAATGAAATGCTGGGTTTGTCCAGTGATTTTTATAGCTGGCGTGGCATGCACAAGCCATTATTTGATGCGGTGATGACGCTAAAAAACTCTGCCGAATTTGCCAGTTTTGACATCGAACAACAAAAATCCATCGATGATGCGATTTTGGATTTTCGTCTGTCAGGCATTGATTTGCCAGCCGACAAGCAAGAAAAACTTGCTCAAATCCAAAAAAGACTGTCCGAGCTGTCCAGTCAATACAGCAACAATGTGTTGGACGCTACCGCAGGCTGGTCGCAAACCTTTGACAATGCCGATGCTCTAAAAGGGCTAAACGAATCTGCTTTAGAAAGTGCTAAGCAGGCCGCCAAAGACAAGGGCGAGACAGGCTATCGCATTGGTATTAATACCACAAGCTATGTGGCGGTGATGAATTATGCCGATGATGCTGCATTGCGTGCCAAAGTGCATGAAGCCTTTGCAACCAAGGCATCGGATGCTGGCCCCAATGCTGGCAAGTGGGACAATACGCCAGTGATTGCTGAGATTTTGTCATTACGCTTGCAGTTGGCACAGCTTTTGGGCTTTAAAAATTATGCCGAATATTCACTGGCAACCAAAATGGCGGACAGCCCTGCTGAAGTGATGGAATTTTTGAATGGTTTGGCAGCTCGCAGTCGCAAGCAAGCACAAGCACAGCTTGCCGAACTGACCGCCTTTGCCAAACAAAATTATGGCGTTGATAAACTCAATGCGTGGGACATTGCTTATTATACCGAAAAGCACCGCCATGCCTTATATTCATTTGACAAAGAAAAACTGCGAGTCTATTTCCCTGAACAAAAAGTTTTGAGCGGATTGTTTGAGATTGCCAAGCGACTGTTTGGCGTGACTATCCGTGAAGCCCAAGCCGATGTGTGGGATAAGTCGGTGCGGTTTTATGAAGTGTTTGATGCCCAAAACCGCCATAAGGCTTCGTTTTATCTGGATATGTATGCTAGAGAAAACAAAAAAGAAGGGGCTTGGATGGCGACTGCCATTGACCGCATTCGCCATGCTGACGGCAGTGTGCAGCTGCCTGTGGCGATTTTGGTGCTAAATTGCCGCAAGCCCAGCGAAGGTCAGCCATCGCTGTTGTTACATGATGAAGTAACCACGCTGTTTCATGAGTTTGGGCATGGCATGAACCTGATGCTTACCCAAATGCAGGTGCAGGGCGTAACAGGTCTAAACGGCGTGCCGTGGGACGCCATCGAGATGCCCAGCCAGTTGATGGAAGGCTTTACTACCAATCGTGAATCCTTGCCGTTTATTTCGGCACATTATCAGACGGGCGAACCACTGCCAAGTGATTTGCTGGATAAATTGCTTGAAGCCAAGCATTATCAAGGGGCAATCAGCTTAACTCGCCAGTTGGAATTTGCCATTTTTGATATGAAGGTCAATATGGAATACACGGCGGATAAGCCTGATAATTTCGCTCAAGCGTTGTATTTGCAGACCACCAAAGACATTGGCGTAACGCCGATTCCAGACTATGTACGCCGCCCCAATTTCTTTAGTCACATCTTTGCAGGTGGCTATGCGGCAGGGTATTACAGCTATCTGTGGTCGGAGCTGCTATCTACGGACGGCTTTGCCAAGTTTGAAGAAGAAGGCGTGCTAAGCCCTGTGGTCGGTAAGAAGTTTGAAGACACCATCTTATCCCAAGGCGGCTCACGCCCACCAATGGATTTGTATGTTGCCTATCGTGGACGCAAGCCAAAATTAGAAGCATTGCTTGCCAATTATGGCATTCATTGATAGCCAATTTGGTTTTAAAATTTAAATCTTTAGCATCTTAAATGCTTTGATTTCTTATATAGCCAGTTAGCACTCAGCTGACTGGCTATATGTTTTTTTTATCAGTGAAATGTATGATGGATTGAATAATCCAAGATGAAATCTTGGCAATTTTATATACAATTATTAATTTAAACTGTAAGATTTGGGTATTTTTTAATCATATTAACCAAATGTTGCTGAATTATTTCTATAAAATACAACCTTATCCGATTGATAAATAGGGAATTTACTATCAAAATCTCAAGGGGGGGGGTAAAATTTTTTAGTATTTTTGTAATAAATAAAATATTATACAAATTTTAAATAATAAAAAATTGTAAGAAAAATCAATAAGTTGCTTTAGTTGTATATGGATTTGCCAAAACTGACTGCTCAGTTCATCTCTTTGATTGCGGATAATTAAGTTGGTATAATGCGAGTGTCATACAATATATCATTGCATTGATTGCTACATTATTTATTATTAATTCAATTAATTTTTATATCTTTTTAAATCAAACCATGCATAAAGGCGATAAAAATTATTTTTATTAATTATAAGTTCACCCAAAACTAAATTTAAATTATTTAGCCATTTTAAAGAATTTGAATATTTGGATTGCAAGAATATTTGTGTTGATGGCTTAGGTTTGGAACAGTTGCTTTGCATGCTAATGATTTGAATGCGACCAAGGTATGATTATTTGAGGCAGTACAAATTTAGATCGTGATTAAATTTTGTGCTGATTTTACTAAGAGATGGAGCCAATAGTAACACCATCTTAATTATTTACTAAGGTAAACTATGCTATCTATCAAACAACTTTCACTGGCAGGAGCGATTGCCGTTTCAGCTTTGGCGGTATCCGCTCAAGCCAACACTGTCGTTGTTCCAGGCAGTCATGTGGCTTGGAACAAATCAGCCTCTGGCAATTTGAGCAATTTGGCATTGACTGACCGCACCGCTGCTGTTGTCTTTATCCGCCCATCAAGCAACGATGTGCCAACATCAGACTCCAGCACCAACATTGGCTTAGACGGTCGCTTTTTGACCAGCTTGCAAGACGGTCACTACTCAGCAGGTATCGTGTGTGCTGGTGATGTCAAACTAAGTGCTGTACCAACCGCCCAAAAAATTAACGATTTGGCTGCAGGTGCTGCCACCATCAACCTAAAAGCTGGTGAAACACAGTACTTCTTGGTGAACACAGCACAAAACTACCTACCAGTGCTACAACAAATCACCCCAGAACAAGCTGCTCAAACGCTACAAGCCAACAGCACTTACAAACAAAACCATCAAATCAGCCGTGTCAATCCTGAAAACTGCCCAGCACCAAAGCCTGCACCGATGCCAGCACCACAACCAGTGGCTGTCGCTGCCGCACCAGCGACTGAGTACTATGTTGAGACACGCCCAAATGTCCGCCTAAATATCCTATTTGACTTTGACAAATCAAACATCAAAGCCCAATACAAAGGCGAAGTCCAAAAAGCCGCTGATTTCTTGGCTCAATACCCAGATGCTGTTGCCATCATCGAAGGTCATACCGACTCAAAAGGCAGCGATGCTTATAACCAAAAACTGTCTGAGCGTCGTGCCAACGAAGTACGCAATGCCCTAATCAAAAACCACGGCATCAACCCCGCACGCCTAACTGCTCAAGGTTTTGGCGAATCACGCCCAGTGGCAACTAATGACACCGATGCAGGTCGTCAAGAAAACCGCCGTGTGATGGTTGTGATTCCTAACCAATAATCCCCAAGCGATTATTGTTTTATGTATTATTTTATATTTTAAACATATTAAAATAGATTTTATTTAGAGTATTTATGAAAAATATTATTGTAAAAATCAATGACGCTGTACAAACTGTACAACAAGTCAATTTGGTCACTAATGATGGTCAAGCCACCGTCATCAAAGCTGCCAAAAATGTCAATTATCAATTCATCGACCAAGCCACTGGCCGTGGTCCTGACCACATCATCACCAAGCGTGTGGGCAAAGACCTACATGTCTCACTAGAAGATGAAGGTCAAGAAACCGATCTGATTATCGAAGACTTTTATGACAACGACGCTGCCACTCTAATCGGTGAAGCAGAAAACGGTCAATTCTACTACTACCTACCAGATACTGGTGAAGTCGCTGACTATGTCACCCAACTGGCAATCGGTGATGTCGAAGGTCAAGCCCTAGGTGGTAACCCAGTCGCCGCTCCATGGTGGCTAGGTGCAACAGAAGCCAAAGCAGCCATCTGGCCATGGCTAATCGGTGGTCTATTGGGTGCAGGTGGTATTGCAGCGTTGGCGAGTGATGATGACGATAAGCCTGTAGCTGACACCACAGCAGACAAGCCAAATCTGACTCCTAACAATGATGGTTCAGTCACTGCTAAACCAGGTAATGACAACACCAAAGTTGATGTGAAATACACCGATGAAAATGGTGTTGAGCATACTTCTACCATTACCAAAGGTAAAGACGGCAACTGGACAAGCACCGATCCTAACTTGGTTGTCGATCCAAAAACAGGCATAATCACCATTCCAGCGGATAAAGTCAAAGATGGCTCAGAAGTGACTGCCAAAGGTACTGACGATAAAGGTAATGAAGCCACCAGAACTACCACTGCTGGCAACAACCCAACTACCCCCGAAACTGACACCACAGCAGACAAGCCGGATTTAACTCCTAACGACGATGGCTCAATCACCGTTAAACCAGGTCCAGACAACACCAAAGTTGTTGTGAAATACACCGATGAAGACGGTAATCCAAAAGAAGCCACTTTGACCAAAGACAAAGACGGCAACTGGACATCAGACAACCCTGATTTGGTGAAAAACCAAGACGGTACATTCACTATCCCAGCAGATAAAGTCAAAGATGGCTCTGATGTGAATGCCAAAGGTACTGACGATAAAGGCAATATGGCCGATGCGGATAAAGCAATTGCAGGCAACAACCCAGCATCTGAACCAGAACAACCAACTGACACCAAAATCCCTGGCGACAGCAATAACGATGGCAAGGTTGATGGTGATGACGATTCAAATAACGAAGTGAAATTGCCAAACGGCAAAACCGTTCCACGCAATACCGATGGTGCACCAAACATCGTATTCGGTGAAGATACAAACCAAGACGGTACTTTGAATAAAACAGAAATCGGTGACGATCAATCTACCCCAGTGTATGTAACCATTCCTGACAACACCGAAGAAGGCGATAAAGTTATCGTAACCATCAATGGCAAAGACCAAGAAATCCCTGTAACAGCAGAAATGTTGAAAGATGGCTTTACCACCGTCGATGTACCAACCACAGACTTAAGTGAAATCAAAGTAACAGCAAAAGTCACCAACCCAGACGGCAGCCAGTCTTCAAATGAAGCAACAGCAACCGCTAAGGTGGATACGACAGCTGATACACCTGAAGTTTTGGCTAATGATGATGGTTCTGTCACCATCACACCAAAAGGTGATAATATTAAAGTTGAGGTCAAATACACCGACGAAGACGGCAAAGAACATACCGCCACCATTACCAAAGGTGAAGATGGCAAGTGGACTTCAAACGATCCTGCATTGACCACCGACCCTGAAAGCGGTAAAACCACCATTCCGCCAAAACAAGTGGAGTTTAATACACCGGTAATCGCCACTTCTACTGATGACAACGGCAATACCGCCACCAAAACAGTAACAGCTAAAGATGATGCCGACAAGCCCACTTTGGCTGATGACAATGGCTCCATCACTGTCACCCCTGGTGAAGATAATACCGAAGTTGTGGTGAAATTTACCGATGAAAATGGTGAACCACAAAAAGTTGTGGTGAAATATGATTCACAAAGTGAAAAATGGGCGCCAGAGCCTGAAGATGATGACAGAGTGATAATCAGCGGCCCGGGCAAAGATGCAACCTTTACCATTCCAGCTGAGTTGATTGAAGACGGCTCTAAGGTTGGAGCAACTGGCATCAACAATCATAATACACCAGCAGAAGCCGAACCGGCATCAGTGGGTAATAACCCCGACACCACAGCCGACAAGCCAATCTTAACTGCGAAAGATGACGGTTCAGTCACTGTTAAACCAGGTCCAGACAACACTAAAGTTGAAGTGACATACATCGACGCAGACGACAGCCAAAAAGAAGTCACTTTGACCAAAGACAAAGACGGCAACTGGAGTACGGACAACCCTGATTTAGTCAAAAACCAAGACGGCACATTCACTATCCCAGCGGATAAAGTCAAAGATGGTTCTGATGTTAATGCCAGAGGTACAGATGACAAAGACAACACAGCTGATGCAGATAAAGCTGTGGCGGTCGATAATATCCCAGGCGATAGCAATTACAATGGTAAAATTGATGGTGATGATGATTCAGGCAAAGAAATTACCTTGCCAAACGGTCAGAAAGTACCTGTAAATACCGACGGTGCACCAAACATCATTTTTGGTGAAGATGCAAACAACGACGGCAAATTGAACAAAGAAGAATTAGGTTCAAAAGATCCAGCCGATAAAACACTGGTTTACATCACCATTCCAGATAACACTGAAGCTGGCGATACCGTGCACATTAAAGTGATTACACCAGATGGCGGAGTCCCATATGGCGAAGTCAGAGAAAAAGATGTGGTATTAACCAAAGATGATATTGCCAAAGGCTATATCGAAGAATCAGTGCCTGTTACCAAAGACAGTGATATCACAGTAACCGCCAAAGTAACCGATTCTACCGGTCAATCATCTGGCGAAGGTAGCAAAACCGTTTCTGTGGATAGCAAAATCCCAGGCGACAGCAATAACGACGGCAAACTTGATGACACTGATGACTCAGACAAGAAAGTAGAATTGCCAAACGGTCAAAAAGTGCCAGCAAACGATAATGGTGCACCAAACATCGTATTCGGTGAAGATAAAAATGACGACGGCAAATTGAACAAAGAAGAATTAGGTTCAAAAGATCCAGCCGACAAAACACCGGTTTACATCACTATTCCAGATAACACCGAAGCTGGCGATACCGTACACGTTAAAGTGACTACACCAGATGGCAAAACCACTGAAAAAGATGTGGTATTGACTCAAGAAGATATTGCTAAAGGTTATATTGAAGAGTCTGTACCGGTTGCCAAAGACCAAGACGGTGATATCACAGTAACCGCCAAAGTAACTGACCCAGCAGGCAACACTTCTGGCGAAGGCAAAAAAACCGTTTCTGTGGATACCAAAATCCCTGGTGATACTAATGGCGATGGTAAAGTAGACGATAATGATGATTCAGGCAAAGAAGTAGAATTGCCAAATGGTCAAAAAGTGCCAGCCAACGAAAACGGTGCACCAAATATCGTATTCGGTGAAGATGGCAACCTTGACGGTAAATTGAATAAACAAGAATTGGGTTCAAAAGATGGTGAGGAAACTACACCAGTTTACATCACAATCCCGGATAAGACCGAAGTTGGTGACACTATTAAAGTAACCATTACGACCCCAGAAGGTCCAGAAACGAAAGAAATCCCTGTAACAGCAGAAATGTTGAAAGATGGCTTTACCACCGTTGATGTACCGGTAAAACAAGACGGCGAAATTAAAGTTACCGCTAAAGTTGAGGATCCAGCGGGCAACACCTCTGCTGAAGGTTCTTCAGCGGTGACCGTGGATACTTCTGTCGTTCCTGTTGTACCACCTACACCTGAAAAAACCACAACCCCAACCGTTGATGTATCCAACAAAGATACCGATGGTAATGGTGCTGATGATAAAACCACCATTTCAGGTAAAACAGATCCAAATGCAGATGTAACTGTAACCTTGCCTGATGGCTCAACCCAAACCACCAAAGCAGATAAAGACGGCAAATATAGCGTTGATGTACCTGTATTAAAAGAAGGTGATAAAGTAGAAGTGGTTGCAAAAGCACCAGAGAAAACACCTTCAGATAAAGGCACTGGCACAGTTCCTGCTGTACATACAGAACCTACACCAACAGATCCTATGCCAACAGAGCCTACGCCAGAACCTGCTGGTGTTGATAACAAAGACGGCAAAGGTGTACAAACTACAACACCGAAAAACGAAGGTGAAGAGCTAGTAACAACCGTTAAATTAACCAATGAAAACGGTAATCCAAGCCTGTCATTTGCTCAACCAAACGGCACAAAACCTGGTGAATTAGGCAAAGATGACTTTGATAAGCCAGAGTTCTCTAACGGCGTAACCCAAAATCCAGACGGTACATTGAAGGTTCCGGCCGGCGTTAAAGAATTTACCATCACCACGCCTGTGAAAGCAGATAATGTTACTGAAGGCCCAGAAACAGGTAAATTCACTGTCGGTGGCGTTGAAGGTAACGAAGTGACCGTAAACGACACTTCTAACGATCCAGCCGTTCCACCTACTCCACCAGCGAACGATCCAAATGTTGTGGCTGAAGGTAACGGCGGTGCGCATGTTATTCCGGGCCCTGACAACACTGAAGTGAAAGTAACATTCACTGATGAAGATGAGAAGCCACAAGAAGTAACCATCGTTAAAGGTGCAGACGATACTTGGACACTTAAAGAAGGTACAACCAAACCAGCGGGTGTAAAAGTTGAGTCAGACGGTACAGTAACCATCGATCCTGAAGCAGTGAAAGACAAATCAGAGGTGAAAGCAGAAGGTACAAATGGTGATCCTGCTGCTAAACCGGGTATGGATAAAGACACCACAACAGATGACAATATCCCAGCCAATGTTGATCCTAAAGATGGTAAAGGTGTGGTAACTACACCAGACACCACAGATGAGGGTACAAATTTTGTTACCACTGTTAAGTTGACTAACAACAATGGTAATAAAAATCTACCGTTCGAGTTGCCAAACGGCACAGGTGAAGGTCAATTAGGCAAAGATGATTTTGATAAGTCAGAGTTCTCTAAAGACGTAACCTTGAACGAAGACGGCACATTGAATGTACCAGCTGGTGTTAAAGAATTTACCATCACCACGCCGGTAAAAGCAGATAATGTTACCGAAGGCGTAGAAAAAGGTAAATTCAAAGTGGGTGGCATTGATGGTAATGAAGTGACGGTGAAAGATACTTCTACCAATGAAGTGAAACCAACTATTGATATCACCGAAATTTCAGGCGATAAACAAGCAGCAGCTGCAAAAGATGATGGCTCTGCAGCTGGTGATGTGTACGCACAAATCAGCCCAGCCGAAGCTGCCGCAGGTTTCTTAGTGAAAGGTATTAGCCAAAATATTAAAGGTGAAGTAACTGTTACCATCACTGAAAAAGGTTCAGAGCAAGTATTGGCAACCGCCAAAGCAATGCCGTCTGAAAAAGGTGAGTGGACTGTAACATTCCCAGCTAATGCGTTAGCAAATTACTCACAAACCAAAGAGTACAGCGTAAAAGCAACAGGCAATTCAGCGGACGGTAAAACAGCGACTGATATTGACAATACTGCCGGCACACCACAAGTAACCGACATCAAATTGCACGATAATTTGACTGACGAACCGCTTGTAGCAGGCAAATATCAGTATAGCAATTTCTACAAAGACAACGATCCGAAATTTGTGGGTGATGTTACAAGTGCGGCTAATCCAGACGATGCAGTAAACTTAGCTACTGGCTTAACCAACGATAAAGATGCAACATTAACCTTTACATTGGATAAAGAGCCAGCAGCAGGGCAAACGGTTAAAGTCTATCGTTACACCTTGTCTGAAGGGACAAAAGTAGTGACAGGGGCAGATGGAAAACCTGTAGAAGTAAAAGAATTTACCGAGTTTGACAAAAACGATGTGTCTGCCGACTTAACTCATAACGGTTTGAACTACACATTAACACCAAAAGGTGACAATGTGTTGGGTGATACTTTCAACACCAGCTACCGTTATAAAGTGGTTATTGAAGATAAAAATGGCGATGAGCTATCAACCAGCGACAAAGGCACATTTGACTTCCGCTTGGATACCTTAGTCGAGCAAATGTCAGTTGAGAAATTCGATCCTGCAACCGGTGAAGTGGTGTTTGTACCAGCTGGCTTGTCTGAAGTCGAAGCAACCATTGAATATCGATATACTGCCGGTACAGGAAAAACTGATTGGGTTAAAGTTTCTGCTGAAAATGATGGCAAATACCACCTATCCTTGCCAAATATCGACCGTAAAGTTGCTGGCACATTAGAACTGCGTGTTACTGATGCGGCAGGTAATGTGTCTGAAAGCAAAGTGAGCTTGTTGCGTAACTTATTCAGTGATTTAACTACCGATGGTGGTCCATTAACCAATCCGGATAAAGACTTTGACCAATCTTTGATTACCAACGGAAAACTCCTAGGTAAACAAAAAACAGGTACGGCTGAACAAGGTGCGATTACGGCAACTGATGGTAACGATACCATTATTGTCGGCTTGGATTATAAACCATTTGGTGGCTTTGGTGTGTCAAATGGCTCGCTTGGCTCAACCGTTGGTTATGATCTTAAAGTTGATCTTGGGGCAGGTGATGATAGCCTTCAATTCCGTGGTACTGGTCAATCAATGAACGCTGGTTTGGTAGCAACTGGCTCGGGTAGTGACCGCATCTCTCTTGAACGTGGTTTTGTTATCGGTACCTATAGTTTTGACCTAGGTAAAGGCGTTGACCAAGCTGGGGATACCAACATTCTTCGTGTCGGTGGTGATATTGTAAATGCAGCGACCACTAATATTTATGGTGGCGATGGTAACGACACCATCGATGTTGGCGGTGACTATGATGGTACCAAAAATATCGATCTGGGCGAAGGTAATAACACTCTGCGTGTTGGTTATGGTCCAAAAGGTGGCAATGACCTTGTTAAGAAAATTGACTTTACCACAGGTAGTGGCGATGATGTCATCTCAGTAAAAGGTGATATCAGCACTATTGCAGGTCAAAAACAAGCCTTTAACCTCGGTGATGGTGATAACTTGGTTGAAGTGGGTAATAATGTTGATACAGATGGTACATTTACCTTCGGTAACGGCAACGACACCATGAATATCAAAGGCACACTTGCCGGTGGTACGATTGAATTTGGTGATGGCAACGACAGTCTGACTGTTGATAGCATTGCCAAAACAGGTGCCGATAATGTCAAAATTAACTTCGGTGCTGGTGATGATAGCTTGACGATTACTGGTAGCCAAGTGAATACCGCTCAAGGTCGTATTGATGGTGGTGAAGGTAACGACACACTGGTCTTGCGAGGTGAAGATCTAAACTTAGATTACAGCCAAGTATTGAACTTTGAAACCATTGATATGCGTGCTATCGTTGGTGCCATAGGTAACCAAACAGTTAGCTTAACTTTAGACGACCTGCAACGAGAAGGTGATACAGTTAAAGAACTGTACATTAAAGGTGATGTTAACGATACCGTGGACTTTGGCCGCAATGGTGAAGCAACCAAACAAGGTGGTAATGGTGCAATCCAATTCAAAGACAGTGGCGGTGCATTGCAACAAAACTGGAATGTATGGGAAAAAACCGATGCCAATATTGTTAAAGATGGTGTGGTATATGATAAATACCAATACCAAGGTTCAACTGGTCAAGTCAATGACGAAGTTGTTTATATCCAGCAAGGTATCCAAATTATCTAATCCCAACCGATTAGCTAACTAACCTAAGCAAATCCCTCAGTCTGATGGCTGGGGGATTTGTCTATTTGGGTGTTGGACTTGTTTTTTACCAATCCGACAATGTCTTGGTGGCAATTTTCCAAATTTACAAAAATCCACTGCCGCAACAGAGCCACTGACGGTATAATAAGCGATTTAAAAGTACAGCACCAAGGATACATCATGCAATTAAATCTTGCAAAAACCACCGACACCAAAGCCGACTTGGGCGTCATTGCTAAGATGGCAAACCGCCATGGGCTAATCGCAGGGGCGACAGGTACAGGTAAGACCATCAGCCTAAGAAAGATGGCAGAGAGCTTTAGCCGTGAAGGTGTGCCTGTGTTTTTGGCAGATGTCAAAGGCGATTTGTCAGGCATCGCAAAAAGTGGCACAGCGACAGGTAAAGTTGGCGAGCGAATGGCAGAATTTGGCCTGACGGACGATTATTTGACAGGATTTCCTGTGCGTTTTTGGGACGTGTATGGCGAGACTGGCATTCCTGTGCGAGTTACCATCTCACAGCTGGGCAGTTCGCTATTATCACGCCTGATGGGGCTGAATGACACCCAAGAAGGCTTATTAAATCTGGTATTTAAAGTTGCCGATGATAAAGGCTGGCATTTGCTTGATCTGAAAGATTTACGCAGTATGCTGGTCTATGTTTCAGAGCATGCCGCAGAATTTCGTGTGCAATACGGCAACATCTCAGCGGCAAGTATCGGAGCAATCCAACGCCAGCTGCTACAACTTGAGAGCGAAGGGGCGAAACAGTTTTTTGGTGAGCCGTCGCTGAATTTGGCAGATTGGCTACAAACCGATGGCGACAAAGGTGTGATTAATATCCTAAATTCTGAAAAACTGATGCGATCGCCACGCTTGTATGCGGCTTTTTTGTTGTGGTTTTTGGCGGAGATTTTTGAGACTTTTCCAGAAGTGGGCGATTTGGATAAGCCAAAATTTGTGCTGTTTTTTGACGAAGCACATTTGTTGTTTGATGGCATGCCGCAGGCTTTGACCAAGCAAATTGAGCAAGTGGTGCGTCTGATTCGCTCAAAGGGCGTGGGTGTGTATTTTGTTACCCAAAATCCGCTGGATTTGCCCGATGCCATCTTGGGGCAGTTGGGCAATCGCATTCAGCATGCCTTGCGTGCCTTTACGCCACGAGATCAAAAAGCGGTCAAATCTGCCGCCGAAACCTTCCGCAGCAATGGACAGCTCGATGTCGCCAGTGTCATCAGTGAGCTGGGTGTGGGCGAGGCGTTGGTGTCGTTTTTGGACGATAAAGGTATGCCAACCGTGGTTGAGCGTGCCTTTATTTTACCGCCATCATCACAGCTGACACCACTTAGTGATGATGAGCGAAATCAGGCGTATCAGGGTGATATTTTGTATCGCTATTATAAAGATATGGTGGATAATTATTCGGCATTTGAAGCACTCAATGATGTGGCAAAAACTGAAGCCGAGCAAGACCAAATTGCCGAGCAAAGCACGCAAAACACTCAAACTTCCAAAACTCAAACCGCCCAAAAATCCGCCAAAGCTGATGATGGCAAAGCGGCGACGGCATTGGACGGTTTTATCGGTGGTTTGATGGGCAGCCGTAAAAAATCTGGCCAAGGCGTGGCGTACAATGTCGCCGACCAATTGGGCAATCAGCTGAACAAACAAGCCACTCGTGCCATCAGTCGTGGCTTGATGGGTGTGATAAAAAATTTGCTCAAATAGTTTAGATGGTGTAAATCGCCAAAATGGTTTAAATGTTTTAGATGGCTAAAACACCCAAACGCCCAAATATTCAAATGCTCAAACGCCCAAACCAAAACCGTGCAAGGCAAAAGGATTTGGGCGATGGGGCAATTTGTCTGAGCTAAAAAAGCCACAAACTCCATAAAAAAACGGCAACCAATATTGCATGGCTTGCCGTTTTATATAGTGTGGATTTTATGGTTTTGCTAATTTGTCAGTTGGTAAAATGTACTGATGTACTTGTTGATAAATTCAAAGCATTTAAAAACCGATGAATCACCAACGCTGTTGTGATTGTACATAATCATTCACCGCTGATGTCAGCGTATCGATGGATTTGCCAGTAAGTTTTTTGATGCCCAGATTGTACATAGGTGAGCTTAATTGCCAATCACTATCGCAGCGAGTCATTTGCCACAAAACCAGCGACTGGCAGTCGTCATCTACCTGCCCAAAATCCACGCTGTGGCATTTGGGTTTTTCTTTATCGCCAAAATACGCCATGCCTTTTTCGGCAGTTTTGAGCGGCTGATTGTGATAGCTGCTTAGCACAAAAATCAGCTGATGGGCAGCGTCTGGCGTCTTATCCATCTTAAGCAAAATCTGCTCTTGGGGCAGTAGTGCATCGGCAAAACTTTTGGCACCGATGAGAGCATCACCTTGATGGCGAATCGATTGGCTGGCATTTCTAAGATTGCCGTACCAGATGGTTTCGATGATGGTTTGTTTTTTGTCCAGCACAAAGCAGGACAAATCCACATCGACGGCCAAAGTTTTTTGGCGAAGCAGATAAATCGGCAGGGGCAATTTGGCAAGCATGGCAGCCAATCCTTGCTTTTTTGGTTGGCTAAATTGATAATTTAGCCCAACAAGCAAAGTATTACCAAGTTCGGTCTGCCCCAGTTTGATGGGTTCGAAGTATTTTTTTAGCTTATCGGTTTGGCTCGGCATAATTGGTGTCAATATTAATGTCAATGTCAATATGAATGGCAATAAAATTTACGGCTAAAATTTGCAGTTACAAGTTACCGCTGAAATTTACAGTTGAAGTTTACGGCTAAAATTTACCGCTGAAAAACTGCCATCATACCGCATTTGATGGCAGTTTTGTTGGGTTTTATTTGACCCACAGTTCACAAAAGCCAATAAATCTTAATTTATTATCAATAAATAATTAAAATCATTGGTAATTGGGACGCTCGCAGCAGTGGGGCAAATCAATCAAAAATCTTGCCTGGATTGATGATACCGTTGGGGTCAAAAGCTGCTTTGATGGCTTTCATGTAGTCAATCTCGGCTTGGCTTCTGGTATAGCCCAGATAAGGTTTTTTGGTCATGCCAACACCATGCTCGGCAGAGATTGAGCCTTGGTATTTTTTGACGGTATCAAACACATATTGATTGACTGTTTGGCATTTGCCAAAAAATTCATCTTTGCTTAGGTGTTCAGGTTTTAGGATATTTAGGTGCAAATTGCCATCGCCGATATGCCCAAACCAGCAAATTTCAAAACCTGGGTAATTGTTTTTGACGATACTCTCGATATCGCTGATAAAATCACCCAAATGATTGATAAGCACCGACACATCGTTTTTGTAAGGAGTGAACACCGAGATGGTTTCTGAGATGGATTCACGCAATTTCCACAGCTCTTGCAGTTGTCCGACGCTTTGGCTCATCACGCCATCGACAATCAAGCCGTCTTCGGCACACGACTCAAACACGCCCATCGCCGTATCCAAGACTTCATCGCTGAGTGCTTCAAATTCCAGCAGCACATAAAATGGCGTGCGGCTATCAAATGGGGCTTTGGTATGGCCTGCACTGACGACTTTATCCACAGCAATTTGGTCAAAAAACTCAAAAGCAGTCAAATTCAACGCCTTGCCAAAGCGGTCAAGCAGTGCCACCACATGGCTAAATTCACTCACGCCCAGCACCATGGCGGTCAGATTGACAGGCTGTTTTTCTAGCTTAATCAAAGCATGAGTAACAAAGCCCAGCGTACCTTCAGCACCGATAAATAGGTGGCGTAAGTCGTAGCCTGTGGCGTTTTTTAGCATACCGCCATTGAGCTGTAAAATATCACCTTTGCCAGTAACGACCGTCAGCCCTAGGATTTGGTTGCGAGTCATGCCATAGCGAATCACCTTGATGCCGCCAGCGTTAGTACCGATATTGCCACCGATTTGGCTTGAACCAGATGATGCAAAATCCACCGCATAGTACAAATCTTTGGATTCGGCAAATTCTTGCAATGCCTTAGTTACCACGCCAGCTTCCACTTCGACCATGCGATCAGCTTCATAAAATTTACCAATTTGGTTCATCTTATCAAAGCTCACCACAATCTCACCAAACGCCGCTACCGCCGCTGCCGACAGTCCAGTGCGTCCACCGCTAGGAACCAGTGGCGTGCGATGTTCGTTCGCCAAGCGGACGATGGCAGCGACATCTTCGGTGGTTTTTGGAAATAGGACGGCTTGACAATCGACCGAAAAATGCACCGTCCAATCACGACCCCAATGACCACAAGACTCGCTGTCGGTTTTGATGGCGACATTGGGCAGTTGGGCGGCGACGGCGTCTAAAAATGCTTGATGTGTACTCATAATTTACTCGGCTGTAACAAAGTGTGCAAATGCTTATGATAGCAGATTATCGCAAGTTTTTTAATGGATTTTGTCATAAAAATTAACTTGTCAGGTTTTATATATCAGTGGATAATGTTTGCTTGTAGAATAATTTGAACTGACGGAATTGTAAGATGGATAAATTTACCCAACCCAAAGCCGACAAAATTGCAATTACTGCACTGGATCATCTGGTGCTGACCGTGGCGGACATTGATGCCAGCATTCGTTTTTATACGCAAGTGCTGGGCATGGCGGTGGTGACTTTTGGTGATAATCGCAAGGCGTTGCAATTTGGCAAGCAAAAAATTAACCTGCACCAAAAGCACCACGAAATCAAGCCCAATGCTCGCCATGCCGACACTGGCACGGCGGATTTGTGTCTTTTAACCGATACGCCATTGATACAGGTGATGGATATTTTAACAAGTTTTGGCGTTGAAATATTGCAAGGTGGTATCGTGGACAGAACAGGAGCTGTGGGGCGTATTCGCTCGGTGTATTGCTATGATCCTGACGGCAATTTGTTAGAAATTAGCCAATACGCCACCGACTGACTCACTAAATATGGGCGGATTGTGGCAAATAATCGGTCAAATCAATGGTTTGTCGGCTATAATGCCGCACCAAATCCAAATCATGGCTGACAATCACCAAGGCACAGCGGTTATTTTGGCATTGTTCCACGAGCAGATCCATGGTGATTTCTTGGGTGATGGGGTCAAGCCGTGAAGTCGCTTCATCGGCAAACAGCACCACAGGCTCAAGTAATAACGCCCGCAAAATGGCAAACCGCTGCAGCTCACCGCCTGAGACATGGCTGGCACTTCTGTGTAGCAGCTCTGGCTCAAGGTGTAGAGCGTCCAGCAGTTTTGGGATTTTGCTGGTATTTAGTCGGTGTCTTTTAACCACATCATCAAGCAAGGTCTGTAAGCTGATGTGCGTGGCAAATGCCGATGAAGGGTCTTGGTACAGCTTGAGCAGTTGATGACGCTTGAGCGTTTGGTGCCAGTGTAGCCGCCCTGTGCTGGGTGGTAAAAGTCCGCACAACACATCACCCAGTGAGCTCTTACCGATGCCGCTAGCACCTGTGATGCCGATAATGTCTTGATGATAAAGTGTGAAATTTAGCCCAGAAAACAGCGTTGTTTTGCCACGGCTGATGCCAAGGTTTTCGGTGGTCAAAAGTGGCGTTTTTGGCGTGCTTGTTTGGGTATTTTTAATATCATTTTGAGCATTATGATAACAATGCACAGGCTTAGTTTTGCCCAATGCCTGCCAGTGGCTTGGTGCGGCTTTTAGCATTTGTTTGGTGTAGTCGGCGGTGGGGCGTGCTAAAATTTCGCTTGCCAGTCCCTGCTCAAGCAGCTGGCCTTTTTTCATCACCATCAAGGCGGCGTTAGGCGTGGTGGCCAAACTGCTGGCGACTTCGATGTCGTGGGTGATGATGAGCAAAGTACCACCATCTGTGATGATTTGCTTTAATAAATCGACAACGATTTGCCGATTTTTGCTATCCAGCCCTTTGGTTGGCTCATCGGCAATGATGATGTCAGCACCGCCAGTGCTGACCGTGGCAAAGGCACTGCGTTGTGCCATGCCACCAGAGAGCTGATGCGGATAATGCGTACCAAAATCCTTTAGACCAAGCTGTGATAATTTGCTTTGGGTGCTGGCTTGGGCGGTAGATTTGGGCTGCTTGGCGATATAATAAAAGCCTTCATAAACTTGCCCAAACACCGTCATGGTCGGATCTAGGCTCAAGGTCGGCTCTTGGGCGAGCATGGCAAGTTTTCGCCCCCAAAGTTTGGCAGTGCTTTGGGGAGTGAGCGGTTCGCCTTGGTAGTCAATCTTACCTTTGGTGTGCAAACCGTCTGGCAAAGCACCCATAATCGCTTGAGCCAGCAGGCTTTTGCCAGAGCCAGTTTCGCCTAGGATAATCAACGCACGATTGGCGTGCAAATCAAAACTTATCGGCTCAACCAAAGCTACCCCATCAGGCGTATGCACAGACAGCGTGTCAATACGCATCAAAGGCGGTGCGGTTTGTGTGTCGGCGGTTATCATGATTGTGTATTTCCCGAAAGCAGATGAAAACTTAGCACCAGCAGCAAAGTTACGATAATCGGCTGGACAAAAATCCAAGGTGCTTGATAATAATAGGCAAAAAGTTCGGTCATCATCAGACCCAGTTCGGCGGTGGGCGGACGCAGTCCGACATTGATAAAGCCCAGCGTCGCCAACGCCAAGATGGCATTGCCTGCCCCATAAGCCGCCAAGGGCAGCAGCATGGGCAACAGACTTGGCAGATAATGCCGCTTAATACAATACCAAAATCCCATATCCATCAGCCGTGATGACTCCAGCTGTGGACTTGTGGCCAAAGTTTTGGCGATAGCACGAGCCATCTTAAAAAACTCAACCCACATCACCAAAGCGATGCCTAAATACAATGCCCAAAATGAATTTGGGGCGATGGCAGCAAATAACAGCACAAACAATAAGCCGGGCAGTGCCATGATGACATCGCAAATAAAACTTAACACTTTGTCATACAGCGTACCAAGACTTGCCACGATGCCTGCCAGCAGCCCAAACACCAACGCCAAGCCGACACTGACCACGACCATGCCCAAAGACAGACGAATGGCAGCGGCAATCCGTGAGAGCATATCACGCCCAAAATGATCCGTGCCAAACCAGTGCAGGCGGCTTGAGCCTTGCAAAATGGCATTCAAATTTTGGGCAGCACCGTCCACAGGATAATACCACGGCTGCAAAAAACCAAAAGCAAACAACCCAACCAAGATTATCATGCCCAGCTTTTGTAGCGGCGAAAAATACCGCCAAATATGGATAATTTTCATGTGATTTTCCTTGGTTTAGGGTTCATCAATGCGTGGGTCAATCAGACTGCTTAGCATATCAACGCACAAATTTAACAAAACAAACAACACGCCCATCACCAGTGCCGTTCCCTGAATCAGCGGAATATCACGAGCGATGACGGCATGCACCAAGGCATGACCACTGCCTGGCCAAGCAAATAAAGTCTCCACAATCACCACGCCTTCGATCAGATAAATCAGCTGCACTGAGTGGTAGGCGATGATGGGAATGGCGACATTTCTAAGACCATGCCGATAAAATCTTTGCCAGTGGCTTAGGCCTTTGAGCTTGGCATGATGATAATATTGCGAATTGGCCACAGCAATCATGGCTTGGCGACTGACACGGACAGCGATGGCAGTAAGACCTGTGGCAAGCGTCAAAGCAGGCAGGATAAAATGCTGCCACGAGCCATAACCTGCCGCAGGTAGCCATTGTAATTTGACTGCAAACACGCTGATAAATAAAATGCCGATGATAAACACAGGCAGTGAGCGGATCACGATGCTGATGCCAAGGCTGACACGATCGGCGATGCTGCCAGTTTTGCCAGCCAGCCACAGCCCAATGGGTGGGGCGATGATTGCAGAAATCAGCAAAGCCACCAAAGCCAAATTGAGCGTATGCCCGAATTGATGCTGGACTTCGACCCACACCGACTCGCCACTGACCAGCGATTTGCCAAGATTTAACTGCAACAAATCAACAAACCAGCCAAAATACGACTGCCACCACGATTGATCCAAGCCAAGCTCGGCACGGACAAGCTCGGCAGCGGCGGCGTTAGTCTGATCGTAGCCGTAGCGACTGGCAGCGATACGATATGCCATATCGCCGGGCAGATTATAAGTCAGCACAAATGTCAGCGTGCCGACCGACCAGATGACCAAAAGCAGCTGCACCAGCCGCTTAATGAGTAATTCAAGCATAAGTTACCACGACAGCTGATTTAGATGAAAATGACGCTCAAAAGGATCTAAGGTTACGCCGCTCAACTTTTTATTGGCAACCACTTGTTGCTGATAATACACAATCGGCGTGATGGGCTGTTCATCGTGGATAATTTGCGAAATTTGTTTTTTGGTGGCGATGTCGTTACTCTCGCCGCCTTGACCGTTATTGAGTTGGGTTAATAAAGTGGTCAAAGTTGGATTTTGCCAATTCATCACGCCCCAGTCGCTGCCTTTGGCGTCAAAATCTTCCATCAGCGTGCCGATAGGATCGGGGATTAGCCCATAATTGCGTGCGTACAGTGCCATTTGTAATGTGCCGTTTTGGTGCGATGCAGGAATGTCCGAAAAATTGCCAATGGCGACATCGACATCGATACCCAGCTTGGCAAATTGTGCCTGCAATGCGGTGGCAACCAAAGGCAACTCAGGGCGATCAGAGAAAGTTTTTAGGGTGAATTTGACAGGCTTGCCGTGGCTGTCTAGCAGTTTGCCTTCGGCATTTTGGCTAAAGCCCAGCTCAAACAGTGCTTGCTTGAGTGCGTCATAATCTGGTTTTTTGTGGGACAAATCAAGCTGCCAATCGGCAAATAATGGCGGCAAAATCTGCTCTGCCATGCCGCCGTCGATTTGTAGAATAGATTCGCTGATGCCTTGGCGATCGATGGCTTGGCTTAGGATTTGACGCACTTTGACATCATCAAATGGAGCGGCTTTGGCATTGACTTTATATTGAATGGTGCGAGCGATGGATTTGGTATGCACTTGCAAATTGTCATCAGCTTGCAGGCGTGCCAGACTTGCTGCATCAAGGTTATATACCAGATGGTTTGGGCTGCTTTGGGCAAGCAGTGTGCGTGATTCGCTGCGAGAGTTTGCCAGATAAGTGATGTGCTTGATGTGTGCTTTTTGTCCCCAATAGCCATCAAAAGCCACTTGCTCCACCTTTTGTGGCGGCTCAATGAGCGTGGCCTGATAAGCACCTGTGCCGATAACTTGGGCAACTTCGCCTTTTGCATCATAAGCCTTTGGTGATAGGATAATGGCGGTGGCGTGTGCCAAATAAGCAGGGAATGCTTGCAGTGGTGATTGTAGGACAAATTGCACGGTGTCGGCATCGGTGGCGTTGATGGCTTGGATATGTGCCGATTCCAGTGCGGTTGGTTTGCCTAGGGCAATGGTTAGGGCATTGACCACTGCATCGCTGTCCAAAGTGCTGCCATCGTGGAATTTGATACCATCACGCAGGCGAAAATACCAAGTTTTGCCATGATCGTCGCTGTGCCAATCACTTGCCAAAGCAGGTATCAGCTTGCCTTGTTCATCGACATCAACCAAAGTCTCAGCGATGCCCAGTCGCTGATAAATAAAACCTGAAGTGCTGGGATCGGTGGAAGTCAGCTCCCAAGGCGTTACCACGGTGAGCGTTTGTTTATCATCGCCATCACTGGTGTTTTGGGTAGTGGTTTGCTGATGTGGGTTGGGGCGGTTAATCAGTGCCACAATTAAGGCGATGATACCAATAATCACCACCACAGGAATGAGTTTTTTCATAATAATCTCTAAAAAAATAACAAAAACAATACTCTAAAATAATCTCTCAACAGTGCAAAATGTAATATTATAATAATTTGCTCAATAATATACCACATCTATGATAAAAATAAAATTATATTATTTGTTTTTTTTATTAAGAAAGTAAAAATTAAAAATATGATAAAAAAATCAAATAAATAACCAAATAAGCCGTCAGGCAAATCATCAAACCAAGCTGCCAAATTGATTAAAAGTTAAAAATGGCTTGATGTCATCAGTTAAAAACCATCAATTAACGCCAATTAACATTACCAATCAAAAACCGCCCAATGCCGCAGAATTTTATCGCATCAAAATGCCACAAAACGGAGAATTGCCCAAGGATTTTAACCATCTGAGTCCAAAATTTGCTATAATAGGCACAATTTGACATTAAATTTGATATGAAAAAAATGACCAATACAGGCAATCTTATGACCACCGAACATTTGGACAAACCCACCCAAAAAGCCGAGCTGCTTTGCCCAGCAGGCACTTTTAAGAATATGCAATACGCCTTTGCTTATGGGGCGGACGCTGTCTATGCAGGGCAGGCACGCTATTCTTTGCGTGTGCGAAATAACGATTTTGATGAAGAAAACCTTGCCAAGGGCATCGCTTATGCCCATTCGCTTGGCAAGAAGTTTTATGTGGTGGTCAATATCCAAGCCCATAACGCCAAGCTAAAAACTTTTATCGAAGACATTCGCCCTGTGATTGAGATGAAGCCTGACGCACTCATCATGTCGGACGCTGGCATGATTATGATGGTGCGAGAAGCCTTCCCTGAGCAGGCGATTCACTTATCGGTGCAGGCCAATGCCGTGAACTGGGCGACGGTGAAATTTTGGCAACAAATGGGCGTGAGCCGTGTGATTGTCAGCCGTGAATTATCACTCAAAGAAATCGAACAAATCATCGCAGAAGTCCCTGATATGGAGATTGAAGTGTTTGTCCATGGGGCGTTGTGCATGGCGTATTCTGGACGCTGTCTGCTGTCTGGTTATATCAATAAGCGTGATGCCAACCAAGGTACTTGCACCAATGCCTGCCGCTGGTCGTATAATACTTATCAAGCGGTGGAAAATGAGACAGGCGACATCGTCCCTGTGCAAAATACCCAAGAAAATCCGCAGGTGTTTATCCCCAATCAAGCCGCCCAAGACAACGCCATCGGCACGGTCAATCTCAACGGCGATGTGGTGATGGGTGATGATTATGTCCAAAAACCGTCCGATGAAGTGGTGCTAATCGAAGAGCAAGGCCACAAAGGCGAGCTGATGGCGATGTATGAAGATGAGCATGGCACTTATATCATGAACTCTAAGGACTTGCGTGCGGTGGAGCTAGTCCCTGATTTGGTTAATATGGGCGTGCATTCTTTAAAAATCGAAGGGCGTACCAAGTCGCATTATTATGTTGCTCGCACCGCTCAAGTGTACCGCCGTGCCATCGACGATGCTGTGGCAGGCAAGCCGTTTGATACCAGTCTGATTACCGCTCTTGATGGGCTTGCTAATCGTGGCTATACCGAAGGTTTTTTACGCCGCCATGTGCATTCGGATTATCAAAATTATGAATACGGCTCATCAAAGACCGATCATCAGCAGTTCGTCGCTGAAGTGAGCGAAGTGAGCGATGAGTTTTTGACGCTGTCGATTAAGAACAAACTGATGGTCGGCGATGATATTGAAATCATGACACCAAAAGGCAATCTTACCTATAAACTGACCGAAATGTGGGACAAAAAAGATGCCAGCATCGATGGGGCGTTAGGCTCTGGCTGGATTGCCAAAATCAAAAATCCCTTCAATGACATCGCTGCTGACGATCTGCAATTTGCGTTGGTGATGAAAAGCGTGAGTGAGCCGATTTATACTTAGTGGGTAATTGATGAAACCATTATTAAAATGGGCAGGCGGCAAGAGTAACCTGATTGGTGAAATTGCCGCTGTTTTTCATAAAATAAGTGATTGCAACTAATTTAGTTGATATTTCAAATCTTGTATGTGGTATTGAGCCAAAGCCAAAATATCATAGCGTAATGTAGATTCATCTACGCCATTATAATACACTTCTACAGTATCATTTTCTAAGCGGTCAAATTGAAATAAATAGCTGATTTTAACATCTAGGTCTTTATTGGGCGATAGTATAAAGTGCCATTCTTGTTGCTCAAAATCTATCTTACTTGAGAAGGTATTTGCAACATTCATCATTTTTAACTTATTAAATTCATGAATATCAAAAATCAAACTCATCATATCACCTTGCGATAACGACCACTGCCCAAAAATTCAATCATACCTTTATCTCGTAAAAACTGTAATTGTTGGCGGATTTTATCTTTAATGTGGTTATTATTTGGATATTTTTGTGCCAACTCAGGCTCAAAGTCATAGATTTGTTTGAGTGAAAATTCACCATTGGGGATTTTATCCAAATAATTCATGATGGTCAAAAGCCAGCCCTTGTTTTCTTTTTTCATGTTTCGCAAAAAGAAATTTTGCTGCCATTGTTCCAATACCTTTTCTTGAGCGACAATTTGCCCTTGATTGATGATGCTAATTTTACCATTATTGGGCAATGCGGCTGTATTAATTGAACACATGATATAATTGGGGCGATTGGGGATACCATTTTTTCTGGGAATAATGATGTCAGATGTAAAAAAGTGCTTGGGTACAATGACCAAATTTTTGACAGAATAATCATGTTTGCTGTAATTTAAGAAGAAAAAATTTGGATTGGTATCAGAATTGATACGCTCAATCATGGTGTGATAAGCACCATCGGCAACACTTTTACCCAATGTTTTACTATTTTTACTTTTTAGCTCAAATTGCTCTGCGCACAAAGAGCAATAAAAATCGCCCACAGGCTTATTGTTGTTAAAAGCATTGACAGGAAATGCTCCGCAGCAAGGACAATAGACATTATGAATGAGCCAATCTTCGGTGAGAATACGAATAATCTGGGCAGGGCTTTTATAATTTTCTGCCAATTTTGTGTTAAAATAAAGGTTCATAAACTGTCTAAGTTTTTATCATGTCAAAAACATTTCAAATTGAAATTATCGAAACACTTGCCACAATCGTAAGATGAAGATTGGTCATGTTGATAAAGAGATCGTTCTTGATGATGTATATTGCATCAATACTAAAATTTACGGTTTAAAGATCAATGATACTACTCGCTAATTCTAACACAGATTGTAAGCAATGAAAATTAAAGGCATACGCTACAAATAATTAAAATATAATACAAACCCCACACTATGGCACTAAAAATCACCACCGACTGCATCAACTGTGACATCTGCGAGCCAGAATGCCCAAACGATGCCATCAGCTATGACCAAAAAGGTCAAAAAACCTATGTCATCAATCCAGATCTATGTACCGAGTGCGTGGGTTTTTATGATGAGCCGACCTGTGATAAAGTCTGCCCGATTGATTGCATCATCAAAGACGATGAGCGAGCCGAAACGCCAGATGAGCTGTTGGCAAAATACAAAAAGATTTGGAATAAATAGTTGATAATTTATCCACCAAAACAAAAAAACGCATCTTTCACCCAGATGCGTTTTTGTCAATTTAAAATAATAAAATCAAGCAGTTAGAGCTTTTTTGACCAAGCCTGAAATCACCGAAGGATCGGCTTGACCGACCGTTTGTTCTTTGACCAGATTCATCACTTTGCTCATATCTTTCATGCCTTCAGCGTTTAGCTCGCTGATGGCGGCAGCGATGATGGCGGTCAGTGCCGATTCGTCAAGCTGTGCTGGCAAAAACTGACCAATCACTTCAATCTCCAGCTGCTCTTTGGCGGCCAAATCTTCACGGCCATTGGCTTGATAAATTTCCAAAGATTCTTGTCTTTGTTTGATTTGTTTTTGTAGTAATTCTAACACTGCCTTATCATCAAGCTCGGTTTGGTTGTCGATTTCTACTTTTTTGATTACTGCTTGCACATTGCGTAGGATTTTGACAATGTCCATTTCACGGGCTTTCATTGCAGTTTTTACCGCTTCGGTGAGTGAATTTTTTAGCGTCATAATAGACTCCTTTAATCTGTGGTAAATTTAAATAATTAATTAAACTAATCAAACTATTAATAAGATGGCTGATTTTGTAGTGCCATCAGGCGATCATAGACGGCAGATTTTTTTAGCCCCAGCACATCGGCGACGATGCCAGCGGCTTTTTTGGGCGGCAGCTCTTTGGCGATACGCAGCAACCAATCGTCATAATCTTGTGCTTGATGCTCGTCAGTGCTGCCTGCGACCACCAAAACAATTTCTCCTTTTTGTTGATTGCCGTCATTTTGGACAAAATCGAGCAACTCGCCCAAAGGCAGTTTTTTGATGGTTTCAAAGGTTTTGGTCAGCTCACGGCACAGGGCGGCTTGCCTTTTGGCACCAAAGACGGCAACCATATCGCTTAGGCTGTCAATGATGCGGTGCGGTGCTTCATAAAAAATCAGCGTCTCGGTGCGTGCTTGCCAAGCCTGCAGTGTCTTGATGCGGCCGTGTGACTTAGCAGGCAAAAAGCCGATAAAACTGAATTTATCCGATGGCAAACCTGCCGCCGATAATGCTGCAATCATCGCACAAGCCCCAACGATTGGCACGACCGTGATGCCGTCATTATGTGCCGCCTTGACCAAGCGAAATCCGGGGTCTGACACCAAGGGCGTACCAGCATCACTGATTAGGGCGATGGATTGCCCAGCCGTCAGCTTGTCAATCAGTTTTTGGGTTTGGCTGTCGGCGTTATGCTCATGATAGGCGATGGTTGGCGTATTGATATTAAAAAAGCTCAGTAATTTGCCTGATGTGCGAGTGTCTTCGCAGGCGATAATATCGGCAGATTTTAGTGTGTCAATGGCTCTGGCGGTCATATCGCCCAGATTGCCGATGGGCGTGGCGACAATATATAGCACACCGCTCATGATGTTTCACCGTCATGATGATTGTTGTTGGAATGATTGGCGTTGGAAGGATTGTCCAAATTATCCAAATTATCTTGGCTATCAGCATTTGCCAAATTTTCGTCCAAAACTGGCTCCGCCAAATGCAGCCAATCGCCCAGCACATCGGCAAGCTCATCAATGCCTTGTTTTTTGAGTGCCGAAAACAGCTGAATGCTAAATGGCAGCTCTAAGGCTTGTAGCTGTTTTTTGGTGGCAAGTAGGGCGGCTTTTTGTGCACCACGCTTGAGCTTATCGGCTTTGGTCAAAAGCACATGCACAGGCAGATTGCCATCTTTTGCCCAATGTAGCATTTGTTCATCAAAATATTTGAGCGGGTGGCGAATGTCGGTCATCAGCACCAGCCCAACCAAGGATTTGCGAGAAACCAGATATTCTTCCAGCTCTTTTTGCCATTTGATTTTCATGCTCTCAGGGACGGCGGCGTAGCCATAACCGGGCAAATCGACAATACGAGATTGGGGACTGCCGACGGTAAAAAAGTTAATCATCTGTGTGCGGCCGGGCGTTTTTGATGAGCGTGCCAGCTGCTTTTGGTGAGTGATGGTGTTGATGGCAGACGATTTGCCAGCATTTGAGCGTCCTGCAAATGCCACTTCAAAACCGACATCATCAGGGCAAAGCCGAAAGGTCGGTGCGGATAATAAAAATTCGGTTTGCTGAATTTTTTTTAAAAAATCTTGGCTATTCATATCAAATAATCATCATGATAACAATCATCGGCTAGTGTATCATGAAAGCTCAAAAATAGCGATATTTGCCGCTTTTGGCATCATAATTTACTTGTCAATACCAGCACGGCTATCATATTTTGTCGTGTGGTGAATTTAAAAGCCGATTTATACGCTGATTAAATGCCCATTTATACACTCAATCGCCGCTTAATCATGCCGATTTTGCCAGTTTTTAACACGGCGTTATCAATTTGATTACCAAAATCCACTTGTAATCATATCCAAAAACATCAATAATAAACCCACCATTGGTAAACTTTGAGTTTTTATGAAAACAACAACATTAATGATGGCAGGTGCGTTGGCGTTGGGCGTGATGAGTGTCCATGTGCAAGCCGATATTGGCAAAACCTATGAGCAAAGCTGTGCGGCGTGCCATGATACTGGGGCGTTTGATGCCCCTAAAAAAGGCGACACCGCCACATGGCAACAACTCAAATCCCAAAAAGGCATCGAAAAACTGGTAAAATCGACTCGCCAAGGCATGCCGCAAATGCCAGCGATGGGGCTGTGCCAAAGTTGCAGCGATAAAGATTTTGCAGATTTGATTGATTATATGAGCCGATGATAACATTTTGGTATGTTATTGGTGTATTGTTGGCATATCGTTGGCGTATTCAATGGGCGTTAATCTTGACAAATCCCACCGATTTTTGGCAAACAGTCGATTTTTTGCCCAAATTTGCCAAAAAATCACGATTTTTTTAAAAAAATGTTACTAAAACCACAATTTTTGTAGGAAAATTTAGCCAACTCTTGCTATAATAGCAAGTGTTATTCAGCTGATACCATGATTGGTTTTTAAAAATAAAATGATGCGTTGGATTTTGGACAAAATTCAGCCCACAACATCACCCAAGACTTAGCCAAGTTAGTAGGAAATTGTTATGAAACCTGCAAAAAAATCAACTTTAGCCAAATTCGCTTTAGCAACAGGGATTGGTTTTGCCAGTCTGTCGGCTTATGCTTTTACCTATCCTGTGCCTGCCTATGATATCGAAGCAGGTAAAAAAATCGTTGATGTTAATTGTGCTGCCTGCCATGGTGCTAACGGTGTAAGTGTCGCCCCAGCCCAACCAAACCTTGGTGGTCAAAATGTCAAATACCTATATAAGCAGTTGGTGGACTTTAAGACCAAAGCACGCCGCAACGGTATCATGGAAGCACAGTTGGCAGGCCTAACTCAGCAAGACCTTGCCAACCTTGCAGGCTACTATGCCAGCCAAGATCCATGGACACCAGGCTATGGCAACAAAGCCACTGCCGCCCAAGCAAGCAAATTGTACCTTGGCGGCGACAAAACTCGTGGCGTGATTCCATGTGCAGGCTGTCATGATCCAAAAGGCATGGGCAATGCGTTCGCTGGTTTCCCACGCTTGGGCGGTCAGCATGCGACTTATTTGGCAACTCAGCTAAAACTGTTCCGTGCCGCAGGTCGTGAAGATGAAGTATCAATGGATTCAGAAGTGCGTACCAATGACGCCGCCAAAAAAGGCGAAAAAGGCATGATGCAGATGGTTGCTGCTCGCTTGTCTGATAACGACATTAAGATTTTGTCTGAATTTTTGTCAGCGGTTCACTGATTTGCTTTTGGTGTCCGTGCGATGCCATTGGTGAAATGATGCAAAAACCCCAAAAGTTAAATTTTAACCTTTGGGGTTTTATTGTGCGCGGGTGAAGAGTTTACACTTTTATACTTGGTGCGTTTTTGTGTTACAATACTGCAAATATCAAAAGTATCTATAAGTATTTATAAATTTCTATGGTAAAAACTATGCAACATCGATATACCGTGTTTTTTGTGGCGTGTGCCTTGCCGCTGTTATTTGTTGGGCAAATTGCACCGAATATGGCACGAGAGCTGGATTTTTGGCTGCTTTGGCTACTGGCGATGGCGTTGGTGGGGTTGCCAGTGCTGTTTGCTGAGTTTGCTTTGTCGGCACGCTCAGGCGATACGCCGTGGCAAGGCATGCAAAAGCTAACCCGTGAAGCAGATGCCAGTTTGGTTTGGCGTGGTTTTGCGGTGTTGTCGGTGCTTGTGGCGTTGCTGACTAGTGCCAGCATTTCAGGGCGTATCGCTCAAGGTTTGGCGATGTCTTATTCGTCGATGGTGCAAGATGTGCCAGTGATGGGCATTACCGCAGGCTTGACGGTGATGGCATTGATTTTGAGTTTATTAAGAACACGGCTGTTGTTTATCGGTGTGCTGCTGATTTTGGCAGGTTCGCTGTGGTCGGTGTTTGATAGCTCGGTGAGCGTGCCTGTGATGACCGATGTCAGCTTGGGCGAGTGGTCTCGTGCGGTTGTGTTGGCGTTATTGTGTGTTGGCGTAGGGACTGGGCTGTATTGGTTTGGCGGTATGGCGACGACACCAAGTCTGATGCACACCAAAAAATCTTTGGCAGGCTATATTTTGCCAATTTGGTTTACGCAGCTGATTTTTGGTTCGTTGGCGATTTTGGCAGGCAGTGCGTTGGTTAATACGCCATCGTTTATCGCCACAAGTCTGGGTATGTTGCTGATTTCGGCATTTTTGCTGTATTATGTGTGGACGCAGTTGTCGGCTCGCTTTGGCCTGCTGATTGCTGTGGTTGTGGTGCCAGTGCTGGCGTTGGCGTTTGGTCTGATACCAGCCAAGTTCTTGCTGATTTTGATGATTTGCCTAAGCCTTGTGGCTGTGCTTTTGTTGGCGGTGTTCTCTGGTTTTGTGATGAAAATCAGCCACTTGAGAAAAACTTTTAACTTATCCAGCGAGCTGCGTTATAATCTTTGGCGTGTGCTAGTGCGGATTGTCGTGCCAGTGGCGGTACTGGTTGCCATCGTTGGCTTGGTGCTTGAGTGGGTGGCATGATGAGAATTGCCATCGCTTGCGTTTCACAGACGAACAGGCAGTATTATACCGAGCTTGAGCTGGCGGCAGGCAGCTGCATTTATGATGCGTTGGCGGCAAGTGGCTGGATACACGATCAGGATTTTGCTGAGTTTTGGGCTTGGTGTCAGACGCATAAGGACGATGAACCCAACCATAAAGCGTGGTATGTCGGTATTTTTAGCCAAAAAAAATCACTAAACACGGTGTTACAAGATGGCGATCGTGTGGAAATTTATCGTGCCTTGACGATTGATCCGATGGGTAAGCGAAAGGTGTTATCCAAGCAAGCCGCCAAAATTGCTAAATTGGCTAAGGTCAATCCCAGCGTTTAATCGCTATTGATTTTAATTTGACAAACAAAAAGCAGAAAATTGGGGTTTTCTGCTTTTTTTTTGGTTTGGATTTTAACAATTTAATCACCACTACCGCCAATAGCGATACGGCATCGGCACATACCACGGCTGATAAAACGGATACAGCCAATCACGGTTGAGCTGCGATTGACGGTAGTATTGCTGATAGCCCAGTGCGTGCGATTGTTGGATTTCTAACAAGCCGTCTTCTGGGCAGACTTGGTTCAGTGACTCACCACGCTGACCGATTTGGTAGGCGTAGGCTTTGGTGCAGTATTGTTTTAGTCCAATTTGCCGACCTTCTTCCCAAGTTTTGATAACATCAGGCGTGATGGCAAGCATGGGGCAGCTTTTTTGATGGCGTGTGATTTCATAAGGGTAGCGACCAGCTTGACCATCAGCCACGCCAAGACTTTGCCAATCGACGGCAGCACAATCCACTGGCTGCTGATTGCTATGCATGGTGGCACAGCCAGTAAGCATCAAGGGTAAGCCTAATGCCAAAAATAGCGTTTGTTTTTTCATGGTTTATCAATTTTGTTTGGTTGTTAAACAAGTTTTATAAGCATAGGTGATTATTGTTGCCTTGTCAATTATCATTATGTTGATAAAGATGGTGTTTTGATTTTTAAATTGAGATGATGTGTCTTATGTGATACACGCCCACAATCATAGAGTGCAGGCGTGTCTAAGATATAAAGAAATATATAAGTTTATTTTATGATTAAAAACAATCAGTTTTACCAGAAATTGAAGTTTTATCAATCTTCCCACAAAAACTTGTCAATATAAAAATCATCAACAATCGTTAATATTTTGCCTTTTTTGCAAACAAGATCTTCTTCATAGTTTACCCAAAAAACACCAAAAACATTATCTATGTCAAGTTTTTCAAGTCTTTCTATATCAACATGAAAAGGTAAGTGTTTTTGCAAGGCAACATAGCTATCAAAATACCAAGAGCTGTCCTTTTTGGTGTACATTTCGAAACAACCATCTTCCAAATAACCTTTGGCAAGCACTTTCATAAATTCGCCATAAATATCAAAAGCGGCGTGCAGTTTGTTTTCATTGGTTTCGGTAAAATATCCAATATAAATGCGATACATTGTTTAATCCTATTAAGTTATTTTATTAATGGTATATTAATAATACTCCAGCGCTCAGCCAATTTTATTAAACCAGCATGAAATTCTTGTAAATTTTGGCTGTTATCAATAAGCACGCCAAGCTCATGGTGAAATGCTCCAGAACCTCTGCCGCCATAAATGCCTTTTTGACCACCAAAAAGTAAATCTGTAGGAATGAGCCAAGTTAGGTTTTTGATTTTGCTGCGATAAGCGTAAAGCTCATCGGCAGTCACGCCCCAACTTGCAAACTTGTCAGCTTTGGTAATTATCATAAAGATATGTTACTAAAATCATTTGAATTTGGTGCAATTTTATCAAAAAAAACAATCTTTTCACAATTATTTTATTTATAAAAACCAAAAAGCCCAAAAATGCAATCCATACATCGGCATTCTTGGGCTGATTTGGCTTGATGATTAAAATGAGTCAATCATCAGATGGATTGGGCGGTGGCTTGGCAGTGCAAGGTGTACTCACTGCCGTCAATGGTAACGCCCAAGATGCCTTCACTACCTTTAACATGCCATTCATAAGCACTGTGCGGATTGGTGTTATTCACAAAACGCATGCCTGAGCCAGTTACCGCAGATTCCATGGTGATTTCTTGGTGGTGTAATTGCCAGCTTGGGGCATAGACCGTCAAGATGGCACGGCTTTGTGCAGGCAGATATTTGGCGATAAGATTGGCATTTTGCTCGCATTGATAGATGGCGACTGGCTTGTCTGTGCGTGTGCCAGTGGTCAGTTTGTCGCTGGGGGTGGCATGCTGCGTATTTTGCTGAGTTGGTGTGTGTTCGCCATGTTTGCGGTGTTGCAGTTTTTGCACTTTGTCTTTGGCGACATTGATCGGATTGCTGGCACAGCCAGTGATGGCAAATGCGATGGCGGTAGAAGCAATAAGCAGTTTTTTCATAATTGTCCCAATTGTCTTTAAAAAGTCATCTGACAAAACAAGCCATCAACTTGCAATGGCGATGCAGTTATTATAATATAAAAAATCATATAAAAATGCAAATATGGCATGATAAAACTGCGAATAATTGTAGCAAAGATGTAAGTTGTGTTAAAAATTGTTATCAATGCACACAGGATTGCTGGACTGATATCAAAATTATCCAATCAATTTATTTATTATCAATTTGTTATTACCTAAAATGATTTAAGCAATCAAAGGGAGATTTTTATGAATGATTTTTTACAAAAACTTAACCTAAAAACGCCAATTATCCAAGCACCGATGGCAGGGGCGAGCGATGCCAACTTTGTGATTGCTGCTTGTCAGGCAGGGGCTTTGGGGTCTTTGGGAGCAGGTATGATGAGTGCTGAGCAGATTGATGCTCAGATTCGAGCAATAAAATCGGCAGATTGCGGCAGTTTTTTGGTGAATTTGATGGTTTTGCCAACACATTTGACCGAAAAACTCGCCAGCAAGATGCCGTCATGGTTGGTATCTTTTTATGACAACTTGGGCGTTGTGGCAGATGTCGCCAGTCGGCCTGCTTATGATTTTGATGAACAATTTGCAGTACTGCTAAACAATCCTGTGCCAGTGGCAGGCTTTACTTTTGGTATTTTAACGACAGAGCAAGTGGCGGCGTTACACAAGGTTGGTACACTGGTGGTCGGTACAGCCAATCACCCCGATGAAGCGGTCGCATGGGCAAATGTCGGTGCTGATGCGGTGATTGTGCAGGGCATGGAAGCAGGCGGACACCGTGGCGGCTGGCTGTATGAAGAAGCAGAGCCACTGCCACTGGAGCCGCTATTGGTTGCCAGTCGGCAGGCATTGGCGGACGCAGGTCATGCGTTGCCATTGGTGGCGGCAGGTGGTATCGCCACAGCTGATAGCGTACGCCATTATTTGGATTTGGGGGCGTCGGCGGTGGCGGTGGGGACGGCATTTTTGACCACGGCTGAGTCTGTCATCGCCAAATCGTGGCAATCTCGGCTACTTGCTGCCAAAGCAGGCGAGACGGCATTGACCAGATTGTACTCTGGCAAGCTGGCTCGTGGGCTAGTAACCGATTATATGCGGCAATTTGCCCAATTTGACGGTATGGTTCGCCACGATGCTGTGCCAATTTACCCAACGCTCAACGCCATGACCAAATCACTGCGTGCTTATGGCGGTCAAACAGGCAATACCGAGCTGATGTCGCTGTGGGCAGGCGTCAATGTGCATCATTGCCAAGATGAGACGGGGGCGGAGTTGGTGGCACGCTTAAATGCTCATGCTGATTGACTTTATTGATGATTGATTCTAATGCCGATTTGGCTGATTGGTAAATCAACCACTTGGCAATTGGATATAAAAGAAAATAAGCCAGTATTAGCACTGGCTTATTTTGTTGGGATTTGGATTGTTATTGTTGTCGATAAATTGACTGATTATGATTTGGCATCAGGGATAAAGCCTTCGTGGTTATCTTTGGCAAGCGTGGGGTGATCGGCATTATCGATACTACCACGCAGCACCACATAGCCAGCAATCCCAGAGACAATCGAGCCTAGAATAATCCCCAAGCGTGGATCGAAGTCTGTCGGTACTTCCAAAAACGCCAGCCCAGAGATGAATAAACTCATGGTAAAACCAATGCCGCAAAGCAGCGAAACGCCATAAATTTGCTTAAGGTTAGTGCCTTTTGGTAGGTTTGCCAGACCCAATTTTAGACAAAACAGCACCGCCGCCATTACGCCAATTTGTTTGCCGATAAACAAACCTGCAGCGATGCCAATCGGCACAGGGTGCAACAGGGTGTCAATGCCTGTGCCAGCAAACGAAATCCCAGCATTAGCAAAGGCGAACAAAGGCAAAATCCCAAAGGCAACCGTCGTATGCAAATCATGCTCAAGCTCTTCAAGTGGCGAATGCTCAGGGTCTTTTTTGTTACGCAGTGGAATAAAAAATGCCAACAACACGCCTGCCAAAGTGGCATGCACGCCAGATTTTAGCAATGCCGCCCACAAAACCACGCCAATCAGCAAATACGGCGTCAGACGCACGACATTCATTTTATTTAACAAAAATAAAAACGGAAAGCAAACCGCCGCTACGCCCAGCGATGCCAAGGACAAATCACTGGTATAAAACAACGCAATGATGATAATCGCCCCAAGGTCATCAAAAATGGCAATCGATGCCAAAAATACCTTGAGTGCATTTGGTACACGACTGCCCAGCAGACTCAGCACACCCAGTGCAAAAGCGATGTCGGTGGCAGCAGGCGTCGCCCAGCCGGCCAGCTGTGCTGGATTGTCATAATTAAACAGCACATAAATCAGTGCTGGAGCAATCATACCGCCAACAGCTGCCAAGGCAGGCATCAAAATCTGCTTAATATCGGACAACTCACCGACCAAGGCTTCACGCTTTAGCTCAAGCCCCACCAAAAAGAAAAATATCGCCATCAGGCCATCATTAATCCAATGATGAGCGTCTTTGGCAATCGCAAATTGCCCAATCTGCACCACCACAGGGGCATGGATAAAGGCATGATACAAGTCATTAAGTGGCGAGTTGGCAACAATCATGGCAACGATGGCAGCAAGGGCAAGTACGATGCCGCCAGCTGCTTCAAGTTCCAAGAATCGTTTGATTTGTGCAAACATGGCAATTCCTATTTTTGGGTATCTGGCAGCGTAGCGATGTGGCAGCGTCGCAAAATACCAAAACTAAATTGTATAGATTGGCAACTGTACCATAAAAATGTGTCATTAATAAACCCCAATATTGTAAACTTTTGGCATTTTCTCTCACAAATGTAACAGCTGGGTGGGTAGTGGATTATCGATAAACCCAGCGGGTGATAATTTACACCAACAATGACGGCATTATCGTGTATAATGCCCTTTTTTATTTTTGATTTTGATGTAATTTATCCAATGGGTTTGCTATGACCGACTCCCCCAAGATTTTACTTGCCATCACAGGCGGTATCGCTGCTTATAAGTCTGCCGTGTTGGCACGCCTGCTCATCAAGGCAGGCTGTCAGGTGCGTGTGATGATGACGGCGGCAGCGTGCGAATTTATTACGCCGCTCACCTTGCAGGCACTGACAGGTCATCAGGTGCATATCGAGCTTTTGGACGCCGAAGCTGAGCGTGGCATGGGGCATATTGAGCTTGCCAAGTGGGCGGATATGATTTTGGTTGCACCAGCGTCTGCCAATACACTTGCCAAATTGGCAAATGGCTTGGCGGATAATTTGGTGACCACGGTTTGTTTGGCAAGTACCGCACCGATATGGCTTGCCCCTGCGATGAATCAAGCGATGTATGCCAACGCTGCCACGCAGGATAATTTGGCAAAACTCAAGCGATTTGGTTATCATATCATCACGCCTGACAGCGGTGAGCAGGCGTGTGGCGATGTGGGGGCAGGAAGGTTGCCTGAGCCAGAAGAGTTGTGCCAGCAGGTGTTGGCGCTTATCACTCGTCAGCGTTTGGTGCAGCATTTGGCAAATAAAACCGTGGTGATTACCGCTGGTGCGACTTTAGAGCCGATTGACCCTGTGCGATATTTGTCCAACCACTCAACTGGCAAAATGGGCTATGCCTTGGCACAGGCGTGCCGTGATGCAGGGGCAAAAGTGGTACTGATTAGCGGTAAGCGAGTCGCTTTGCCGACACCTTATGGCGTGGAGCGTTTCAATGTCGGTACGGCCGATGAGATGCTCACTGCATGCATGGACGCTTGCAAGGCGGCAGATGTGTTTATTGCGACGGCGGCGGTGGCGGATTTTAAGATGGCAAATATCGCCAATCACAAAATCAAAAAAACGCACAATCAAGACACCATGACGCTTGAACTTATCAAAAATCCAGATATTTTGGCGACGATTGCCAAGACTTACCCAAGGCTTTTGACGCTGGGTTTTGCCGCTGAGACCCAAGATACCGAAAATTACGCCAAAGCCAAGCTTATCACCAAAAACCTAGACATGATCGCTGTAAATGATGTGTCAGATAAAAGTATTGGCTTTGGTAGTGATGATAATGCCATGACGGTGTTTTTTGCTGAGCGTTATGATGAGCCTTTGGTGCAATTGCCCAAGGCTACCAAAGCGACAATCGCCGCCCAATTGGTGGCATGCCTTGCCAAAATCATGCCCAAAAAAGCCGTCAATTGATGGTGAGTGGGCATTTGTTTGAAATTTTGATTTTGTTATTTTGCATAAAGCAATTTGCGATATTTGTCAATGAAAAATCATGAAAATCGGTTCACAAAAAATCATTGTCAAGTACGCACAAGATGAGTAGTTTATAAGCCAATTGCCTAAAACCCAATGGACGTTTGCCATTTTGCTTAAACTTGGGGTAAATTATGATAAATGCATTTGTCATTTGCTTAGTAATTTACTGGCAATTTGCTTGGCATGGATTTGGCTTGGTTTATTAATTTGTTGGTTAATGTTAGTTTTAGTTTGTTAATTTTAATTGAACAGTTGATTGAAAAAATCACACAAAGGACACAGAATGACTGATTACGCTGCTTTTGTTACGCCTGTCGATAGAGCATGGCAAGCCACTTATCAAAAAAACCAGCTGGACATTGGGCTTAAAATGCCTGATGGTGTGGCATCGCTACTGGATTTTTTTGATGTGAATTTTGCTGCCAATCGTGGTCAGCGTGCCATTACCTTTATGGGTGTGCATATCGGCTATGATGAGCTGGACGCCATCAGCCAACAAATCGCTGGCTATTTGCAGTCCTTGGGGCTGTCATCAGGTGATAAAGTGGCGGTGATGATGCCCAACACGCCCCAATATTTGGCGGTGATGATGGGCATTGTACGAGCAGGCTTGGTACTGGTCAATGTCAATCCGCTGTACACCGCTCACGAGCTTGAGCATCAGCTCAACGACTCTGAAGCCAAAGTACTGTTTATCGTTGAAAACTTCGCTCACACCTTTGAAAAGGTTAAAAATAAAGGGCAAATCCGCCATGTGATTACCACAGGCATTGGCGATATGATGGGCATCAAGGGCGTGCTGATTAATGCCGTGGTTCGCCATATCAAAAAAATGGTGCCAAGTTTTTGTATTCCAAATAGGATTAATTTTAAAGATATTCTAAAGAAAAACCACCCTTATACCAGACCAAATCTGTCGTTGGACGATGTGGCGATTTTGCAGTACACGGGTGGTACGACAGGCGTGGCAAAAGGGGCGATGCTGACACATGGCAACTTGATTGCCAATGTCGAGCAGTGCATGACTTATGTCAAAAGCGGCTTTGAGCAGCCTTATCAGCATGGCGAATATATGGCGGTGGCGTTGCCACTGTATCATATTTTTTCGTTTATGGTAACGATGCTGGGCATGCGGCTGGGCTTTGCGTTGCTGTTGATTCCCAATGCACGAGATTTTGATGATTTGACCAAGCAATTTGCCAAATACCGTCCGCAATTTTTCCCAGCGGTGAATACTTTGTTTAACGCTTTGGCACACCATAAGGGATTTAAGGCATTGGATCACAGCAACCTAAAAATCTCTTTGGGTGGTGGCATGGCGGTATTGCCAAGCACGGCAGAAGCGTGGGAGCAAATCACTGGCAATTATATCATCGAAGGTTATGGCTTATCCGAGACATCGCCTGTGCTGACCTTTAATCCTTTGGGCAGCTATACTGGCAAAATCGGTGTACCATTTCCATCGACCGACATTGTGCTGCTTGACGATGATGGCAATGAAGTACCGCAAGGCGAATCTGGCGAGATTTGTGCCAAAGGCCCGCAGGTGATGAAAGGCTATTGGAAGCAGCCTGACGAGACCGCCAAAGTGATGACTGCTGACGGCTATTTTCGAACAGGCGATATTGGCGTGATGGACGAGCAGGGTTATTTTAAGATTGTCGATCGCAAAAAAGACATGATTTTGGTTTCTGGCTTTAATGTCTATCCCAACGAAGTCGAAGAAGCCATCGCCGCCCACGCTGGCGTGCTAGAGTGCGGTGCAATCGGCGTGCCAAGCGAGCATAGTGGCGAAGTGGTCAAGGTGTTTATTGTCAAAAAAGACCCAAATTTGAGCGAAGCGGACATCAAAGCATGGGCAAAACAAACGCTCACAGGCTACAAACGCCCCAAAAAAATCGCCTTTGTGGACGAGCTGCCAAAGTCCAATGTTGGCAAAATTTTGCGTAAAGAGTTGCGAAAATTGGGCTAAATACCAGATATTAAACATCAAAAATATCAAATACCAAACACTTTGCCAGTTTTTCTTGGTAATTTTTGGCAAGTGTTTAGCAAATGTTTAAAAATAAAAAAGCAGGCTTAGGCTTGCTTTTTTTGTGTTGGATTTTGTTTATGCGTGCTTTGCCCATGTTTTGCCGATTTTGTCTATAATAATTCGGGTTTGGTACTTGTCCAATTGGATAATTTGTGCTAGATTGAATGCTTATCATCTCGCTTTGGCGGATTTATGCAAATTAATACAGATTTGTACAAATGTGCAAACTTATCAATTTGTATAAAAATCATCAAAATCATGGACTATTAAGGGATAACAACATGGCAACCACGCACCCAACAACCGATGCATTATGGTACAAAACCTATCAAGAGCAGGGCATTGACTTTGATTTTCAGATACCAAGCAATACCAATGCTTTGATTGATGCTTTTGAGCAGGCATTTGCACGATTTGGCGACAGAATTGCCTTTACTTGTATGGATAAATCCATCACTTATCGTGAATTGGACAATTATAGCCGCCAAATCGCCGCTTATCTACAATCTTTGGGGCTGCAAAAAGGCGACAAGGTGGCGGTGATGATGCCAAACATTTTGCAATATCCCATAACCATGCTGGGCGTTGTGCGAGCAGGCTTGGTGCTGGTCAATGTCAATCCGCTGTACACCGCTCACGAGCTTGAGCATCAGCTGAACGACTCTGAAGCCAAGGTGTTGTTTATCGTTGAAAACTTTGCTCACACTTTCGAAAAAGTCGCCAACAAAGGTCAGGTGCGGCATGTGGTGGTGGCAACCTTGGGCGATATGCTGGGTTTAAAAGGTCTTGTGGTCAATGCCGTGGTTCGCCATGTCAAAAAAATGGTACCAACTTGGAATATCCCTGGCTATGTCAGCTTTAAAGATGCTCTAAATAAAGTATCGGTATCGGCTTATCAGCGTCCTGATTTGTCGCTCGATGATATTGCTGTTTTGCAGTACACTGGCGGCACAACAGGCGTGGCAAAAGGGGCGATGCTTACGCACGGCAACTTAATTGCCAATGTCGAGCAATGCGTGCCATTTTTACTCAAAGCATTTCCTGAGCCAGATTTGTCTGGCAAATACATTGCTGTGGCGTTGCCACTGTATCATATTTTTTCGTTCACCGCTTGTGGTCTTTTGGGCATGAAGATGGGCTTTAGCATGCTGCTGATTACCAATCCACGAGATTTTGCAGCGGTTTGTAAAGATTATCAAAAATACAAGCCAGTATTTTTCCCAGCGGTCAATACTTTGTTTAATGGCTTGGTGCATGACGAAGGCTTTAAGGCTTTGGATCACAGCAATTTGCGTCTGTCTTTGGGCGGCGGTATGTCGGTGCTGTCAGACACCGCCAGAGCGTGGGAGCGCTTGACAGGCAGTTGTATCATCGAAGGCTATGGCTTGTCCGAGACATCGCCTGTATTAACCCTAAATCCGCCGGGCGGTTACACAGGCAAAATCGGCATTCCGATGCCGGGTACTGATATCAAAATCCTAGATGATGATGGCAATGAAGTGCCGCTTGGCGAGTCTGGCGAAATCTGTGCCAAAGGCCCGCAGGTGATGAAAGGCTACTGGAAACGCCCAGACGAAACCGAAAAAGTAACCACCAAAGACGGTTATTTTCGCACAGGTGATATTGGCGTGATGGACGAGAAAGGCTTTGTTAAAATTGTCGATCGCAAAAAAGACATGATTTTGGTTTCTGGCTTTAATGTCTATCCTAACGAAGTCGAAGATGTCATCACCATGCACCCAAAAATCCTAGAGTGCGGCGTGATTGGCGTGCCAGACGATCACAGTGGCGAAGTGGTCAAGGTTTTTGTCGTCAAAAAAGACGCCACACTCAGCACCGAAGAAGTGCGAGCTTGGGCAAAAGAAAACCTAACAGGCTACAAGCGTCCAAAATATATCGAATTTATCGGCGAGTTGCCTAAGTCCAATGTCGGCAAAATTTTGCGCAAAGAGCTGCGAAAACTCGAAGAGAGCAAATAATCTGGTGTTATGCGATTGAAAGCTGCATATAAACTGGCAAAAATCAAACCTGCTGGCAATTGTTGGCAGGTTTGTTTTGTATTTTGGCAAGTAACTTGGTAAAATGATGAGTTTAAGACCAAGTTGCAAGACTGCATTTAAGACAATTTTTGATTGGTAAATTTTAACTGCTTGTAAGTTTAATCAATTGTAATGACCAATTTATCCAATCTACCCATTTTACCAAACCCAACTTCCCAAACCAATGAGACATCAGATGCGTATCGATAACCGTCAAAATCATGAACTTCGCCCAATCAGCTTTATCCGCCAGTACACCAAACACGCCGAAGGTTCGGTTTTGGTGTGTTTTGGTGATACCAAAGTGCTATGCACCGCCAGCATCGAAGCAGGCGTACCACGCTGGCTAAAAGGTCAGGGCAAAGGCTGGCTTACGGCAGAATACGGCATGCTACCCAGAGCCACAGGCACACGCACCCAGCGTGAGGCGGCACGAGGCAAGCAGTCAGGTCGCACCCAAGAGATTCAGCGATTGATTGGCCGTTCGTTGCGAGCGATGCTGGATTTGTCAAAACTTGGCGAAAATACCATTTATATTGATTGTGATGTTATCCAAGCCGATGGCGGCACACGCACAGCAAGTATCAGCGGTGCGGCGGTGGCACTGATTGATGCCTTAGAATGCTTGCAGCGTGATAAAAAACTTAGCCAAGATCCGCTGCTGGGATTGGTGGCGGCGGTGTCGGTGGGGCTAAAAGACGGTCAGGCACTGCTGGATCTGAACTACGCCGAGGACTCAACTTGCGATACAGATTTAAATGTTGTGATGACACAAGCAGGCGGATTTATTGAAATCCAAGGCACGGCAGAGGATAAGTCATTTTCACGCACCCAAACCGATGCCATGCTAAGTTTGGCAGAAGCAGGCATTAACCAAATCATCACCGCCCAAAAACAAGCACTGGGCTGGTAAGATGCTGACGGTGGATAATGACGGCGTGGTCATTGCACTAAATGGACAGGTCAATGATTTGATGTTTTGGTGGTCTTTGGTGTTGCTCGTTGTCGGTGTGGCGGTGGCTTGGGTGTGCTTTATAGCACCTGTGGCGTATGCCATCGGTGCGTTGGCGGTGTTTGCGGTGATGATGTTTGTGTTTAATCATAAACGCAATCAGCTAAAAACTTGTCATACTTTCGCCCAAGGTCGGCTGCGATTAACCCCCAGACGCTTTGAGATTGACAATAAAGCCCTGACATTGACCGATAAGGCAGTCATTGAGCAGCAAGCAGGCTGGTTGATTGTCAAAGATGGCATGGTGGAGTATCGCTTTACAGGATTTGATGACAATAAAGAGATGATGATTGCCCAGCAGGTGCTGGCAGGCAAAAGCATTCAAGCCAATCAAGTCGCTGTTAAGTTGGTAAGCAGATAGCCCAATGTGACAGCATGATTTTAATTGAACCGTTTATTAAAAAGTGGCTGATTAAAATTTGCCAACCTTACCTAACTGTGCCAAATTTGAGAGTTATTCACCAGTTTGGGACTGCTCATTATTGCTGCTGGCATTGCCAGTATTGTTGCCAGCATTAGAATTGGCATTGGCAGGCTTGTTGTTATTTCGTTCTAAGACGGCGGCAAGTTTTTGGTCATTAAGCTGGCGTACTTGATTGATGGCAATGGATAACTGCTCATCGATGGCATCGGCTTGGGCGGCAGCTTCGTGATTGATGTATTCTTGATCGGCAGTAGGCGTGTTGGGCAGCTGCCGAGATGGTAGATACAGATCGGAGCTGGTTTGTGTGCCAGTAGAGCTGGGTTTGTCTGCTGGGGTCAGATTTTTATCTTTGCTCTTGCTCTTGTCTTTATCCTTGTCGTCGTTTTTTGGTTCGTCTTTGGTGTCTGATTTTTCAGATTCGTCCGTGCGATTCTGCACCGCTGGCGTGGCAGGCTCATCGCTTGAGTCGCTGTCTGCTTCATCAGAATTTTCATCATCTTTACCATCAGCCGTCTCATCAAGCTCATCTTCGCTTAAGGTTTTTAGTGCCTGCTGTTCTTCATCGGACAGTGGCTGGACGCTCAGATTGTCAGCAACGGCTTGGCTGTCGGCACTTGGTTTTGGCTCATATTGCGATAGCAGATAAGTTACGCTAATCACCAACAGACCAAACATCAACAACACAACAAGCATCACCACCATGATGGACGGCTTAAAATTTTTGGCTTGGCTGGCACTGGGCTTGGTAGGAGGTGGGTTGTGATTTTTCATGAAATGATGATAAAAATGCTAATGATACTGACAAAATGGTAAATGCGATGCATTAGTATAGCACATTTTGCCCATATCTAATCAATTTTTGACAAATAAGCAAGTAATAAGCTGAACTGGTGTGGTATTTTTTTTACAAAACTCACAACAAAAATTTAAAAGCTTTATTGGGTAATCTGCTATAATAATCGGTTATGATTTATGGATAGGCATGGGACGCTTGGCATAGATTCATGGTTTGGATTCTGATTATCTGTTTATTATCGATTTGTGATGTTTTTTTTGGCTATAAAAGACATTTGATTACCAATAAAATGCAAGCGGTAGATGGTGTGGCTTGGCTCTACTGCGTGTTGTGAGTAAATTACATGATACATTTTTTTTGCAAACGCTCTGTTCATACTGTATCAAAAAAACTGCGGCTAACTCAGCTGGCGGTGGCATTGGTTGCTGCGTCCGTGCTGCCTGTCGCTCACGCTGATGCTAATCCATTGCAAGTTAATCAACTGATCAGTTTGGCTGTACAAACGCACCCTTTGGTGGGTGCAGCGGTTGCTGATAGACAAGCGGCTACCGAAGGGGTGACAGCTGCCAAATTGGGCTATTTGCCAACACCAAGCCTATCATCGCAGTATAATGACAATGATGGCAATGTTACCCGTTTTGCCATCAATCAACCACTGTGGACAGGGGGCAAGCTGACTGCAGATGTCAATCGTGCCATCAATGATGACAAAGCCGCCAATGCCAAAATCATGGAGCGACAAAACGAAGTCGCCAAAAACACCATTGATGTGTGGCAAAGCTACATTTATGCGTTATCCTTGCAAGAGTTGTATGCCAATAATTTGCAGCAGTTGGCGGAGTTTGAAGCGATGATGAAACGCCGTGTCGCTCAAGGAGTTTCTGCCAAGATTGAGCTGGATTTGATTACCAACCGTATCTTGCAAGACCAAAATTCCTTGCAGGGTGCTATCGAGCAGCAACGCATCGCAGAAGCCAGATTGCAGCAGATGATCGGCGTGCCAGTGGGTATGCCAAGCAATGTTAATATCGCCGAGATGGCAAAGCAAGTTAAAGCCCAGTCACAAAATTATGGTGAATTGGCATTTTCGGAAGTTAGCGAAAATCACCCAAGCATCATTCGCCAGCGTTTTGAGATTGAAGCGGCACGCTATGAAGTCAAATCGCAGCGAGCCAGCCAAATGCCCACCGTCTATGTGCAATACCAAAACGACTATAATCATCGCAACCACCGCTTTGAAGACAATTTTACGGTAGGTGTCAGCTACAATCCGGGTGCAGGGTTTTCAAACATTGCCCTAGCACGAGCGTCTGAATCACGAGTCCAAAGCCTAATCCAAAGCCAAGAAGCGTCCAGACGATCGGTGATGGAAAATATCCAAACCCAGTACCAACAATTTGTCAGTGCCAGAGATCAAGAACTGTCGCTAACAGCAGCGGTGGCTGGGGCGCAGATTGTCCTGAACTCTTATCGCCGCCAGTTTATCGCAGGGCGAAAAAGCTGGCTGGAAGTGCTAAACGCCGTGCGTGAACAGTCGCAATACGAGCAGCAGCTTCGCCAAGTACAGGCACAAATGGTGGCAAATTTTTATAAATTACAGGTGGATTTTGCGTTGATGCCGTGGCAGCAACAATCGATTGATTTTATCAAACAGCCATCGACCGAGTTTCGACCATTTCAATATGCCAAAAACGAGCTGGACGAATATTTTGCCAAAAAGCAATCTGCTCAGCAAAGTATGCCGATTGCCACTGCTGATTCTCCCAATTCAGCACTACCAGACACAGGGCCGATGGTGCGAAGTGAGCCAGAAATCGTGCCTTGGGAGTATGATGAGATACAAGATGGGCAAACTGCCCCAAACGCTGCAGCTACGCCAGAGCAAACACCTACTCAAAATCTATCAGCTGATGAGACAAGTCAGATGCCAGAGCCAATTGCAACCGCACCGACAGCGGTAATTGCTGATGTGCCGACCGATGAGCCATCACCGCAGGATTTGCCAATTGATGAAATGAGCGAGCCGACACCAGCAAAACAGCTATCCAGCGAAAGTTAGTGTGTTTGGCTTAAGTGTCGTTTGTATGTTAAATCAAATTTGTCCAAATTTGGTGTATTTAAATTAAAATTTCAAATTATTAAACCAGTGCGGCCATGTGCCAACTGATGCCAAAACCAAGGAATTTTAGCCATGTCTTCGCCGATGCAAGATGTCAAAAACCAACCCAGCGTAAACGCCCAAGAGCTTGCCAATGCCGTCAGCGTTATCCTAAAAGAGCAGGGCTATCCTGTTGATAAAAACCGCTTGCAATCAAGTCTGGCACTTGCCAAAAAAGCACTCAACCCTTATGCGTCTTTGGAGACGATGTTGCAGTCGCTTGGGATTAACGATGGCTTTGAAGTGCTGCCAGCACCTGATGCGGCGTTTATGCCGTTGATTGCTTATCACCCAAGTTTGGGTTTTGGTCGGATTGTCAAACTTGATCAGGATATTTGGCTATTTGCCCAAGAGCATCAGACGCACCGACTGCGTGCCGAAGAGTTTGAATTGGTGGTCAAGCTTGACATCAAAGCCAAGGCGGCACAAGGGCAAAAAACCACTTTTGCTGGGCTGCTGCGTGAAAGTATCTTGCAGCACAAAAGCGTCGTGGTCGAAGCGGTGATTGCGTCGTTTATCATCAGTTTGCTGGCGTTGGCGGCATCTTTGTTTTCGATGCAAGTCTATGACCGTGTGATTCCGACACGCAGTGAATACACCTTGATTATCCTAAGCTCTGGGGTGCTTTTGGTGATTTTGTTTGAAGCATTCATGAAATTTGCCCGCTCTCGTGTGATGGATCGCATGATTGCTGGCATGGATCAGGATTTGTCACGCTCGATTTTTGAGCGATTGCTTAAGGTGCGTGTGGACAGAATGCCAAATTCGGTCGGTTCACTGGCAGCTCAGTTGCGTGGTTATGAGCAAGTTCGCAGCTTTTTTACCGCCACCACTTTGTTTACCTTGGTGGATTTGCCAATGAGTTTGCTGTTTATGGCACTGATTTCAGCCATCGCATCGCCGATGATTGCGGTCGTGCCTTTGACAGCGGCGTTGATTGGTTTGGCATTGGGTTTTTATAGTCGCAATAAAATTGACAAAATCGCCCAAGAAGGTGCCAAGGCATCTTACCAAAAAACGGGGATTTTGGTTGAAGCGGTTGAAGGCATTGAGACGATTAAGGCGGGTTCTGGCAATTGGAAATTTTTGTCCAAGTGGCTAAAAGTCATGAACATCACCATCAATAATGATATCAGCATGCGTCATGCCAATGACAACCTGAACTACTTTATCCAAATGCTACAACAAATCAGCTATGTCGGTATTGTGATTACAGGTTCGTACATTGTGATGTCTGGTGAGATGACCATGGGTGGCTTGATTGCATCGACCATCTTGGGTGGACGGATCTTATCGCCAATTATGAATGTGCCAAATATGCTGGTGCAATATTCGCACGCCAAAGCCGCTCAGGCAAATATTGAAAATCTGTACAAACTTGAGCAGGATAACCAAGGCGTCAATTATCCGTTGTCGCCATCAAAGATTTATGGCAATTTTCAATGCCAGCAGCTGGGTTTTAATTATCCAGACAACGACCGCCCAGCCCTACAAGTGCCAAATCTGACCATCAGAGCTGGCGAGCGTGTGGCGATTTTGGGAGCGATTGGTTCTGGCAAATCCACTTTGCTTAAGCTACTATCAGGCTTGTATGCACCGACTTCAGGGCATATTTTGCTGGACGGCTTGGATATGCTACAAATCAGCCGAGAAAGCCTAAGCGAGCAAGTGGGTTATTTGCAGCAGGATCACCGATTATTCCAAGGCACACTTCGAGACAACTTATTGATCGGTATGCCGACGCCGCCAGATGATGTATTAAGCCGTGCCTTGCACAGAACAGGTCTAATTCGCTTGGTGTCTGGACATTCTAGCGGTTTGGATTTGATGATTAGTGAAGGTGGTAAGGGTTTGTCTGGTGGTCAAAAGCAGCTGGTGGCGTTTACTCGCTTGGTGCTGACGCAGCCGTCTGTGTGGCTGCTTGATGAGCCGACCGCTTCGATGGATAATAACCAAGAGCAGCAATGTATTCATGTACTTGCCCAAGAATTTAAAGACCCACAAAAAACGCTGATTTTATCTACGCATAAGCCAGCATTATTGTCTTTGGTGGATCGCATTATCATCATGAACGATAGCCAAGTGGTGATGGACGGACCAAAGCAGGCGGTGCTAGACCAACTGCGTAAAAATGAAGAAGCTGCGGTGGCAAGACGCCAAGCACAGCTGGAGCAAGCACAGGCTCAGGCACAAGCTCAAACACAGGCAAGCCAAGCCCAAAAAACCGATGCCATCAATAGCAATCAGTTGCCGCCTGTCAAAACTGAACAATAAGCTGTTGAAAAATATTCATTAGTATTGATGATTTATACTCATATTTGTTTTGGAATTTAGAATGTCAAACTCATATCGCTATCAGCCACACAAACCCAACTCAAATAAGGCACGCATTATTATTTGGACGGCTTTGATTACGGTGGTGGTTTTATTGACTTGGGCGTATTTTGCCAAGATTGACCAAGTAACTCGGGCAACAGCAACGGTCATCGCCAGCTCTCGCACCCAAGAAATCCAAGCGTCTGATGGCGGTGTGTTGTCATCGATTTTGGTCAAAGAAGGTGAAGAAGTCAAGCGTGGACAGCTGCTTTTGGTGCTAGAAGAAGAGCGGGCACAGGCAGCGGTGGACAATTCGGCGACTAAGGTTGCCGCCTTGCAAGCCAAAGTGATTCGCCTAGAAGCCGAAATCCTAAACCGCCCATTGTCATTTCCTGACAGCATCAAGCGTTATCCTGAATATGTCCAAAACCAAACTGAGCTGTACAATCGTCGCCGTCAGGCAATTTCTCAAGAAATTTCATCGCTTGAGCAGATGCTGTCTTTGGCAACTCAAGAATTGTCGCTCAATGAGCCGCTTTTGGATTATGGTGATGTCAGCCAAGCCGATGTGATTCGCCTGCGTCGCCAAGTGGCAGATATCAAAGCACAAATCACCAACAAGCGTAATAAATACTTTGAAGATGCACAAGCCGAGATGACGCGCGCCCAAGAAGAGCTACAATCTGAACAAGAACAGCTGCGAGATCGTAGCCAAGTATTGCAAGAAAAACGCCTATTTGCCCCCACGGCAGGCAAGGTTAATAACATTCGCATCACCACCATTGGTGGCGTGGTTAAGCCTGGCGAAGTAATTATGGAGCTTTTGCCCACCGACAGTGATTTGGTGGTTGAAGCCAAAGTTCGCCCTGCTGATATTGCCTATGTCAAAGAAGGGCAAGTGGCGAGCGTCAAGCTAGATGCTTATGATTATTCCATTTTTGGTGCAATGAAAGGCAAGGTGGTGTATATCAGTCCAGATACCCTAAAAGAAGCGACACCGCAAGGCGAAAAACCATATTATCGTGTGCAAATTCGCATTTCTGGCACTGAGTTTGAAGGTCGCCGTGCCGAAGATGTCGTGATACGCCCGGGTATGACTGCCAGCGTGGATATTAAAGCCAAAGAGCGTAGCGTCTTGTCATATCTGACCAAGCCAATTACCAAAACCTTATCAGAAGGCTTGGGCGAGCGATAATGAAAATAAACTTAACAAACATCATTCATCAAAGCATGATAAAAGCCAAATTTGCCCTACCGCTGGTGGCATTATGCGTGGCTGCTTGTCAGCCTGAACAAGCACCGCCAAAACAGCCAAGCCCAAACCAAGCAACTGCTCAAGCCCAAGCGGACAATCAGCAGGTGGACGCTCAAAGCGTGGCTGTAAAATCATCGGACAAATTGTGCAATAATCGCTTGATTATTGACAGTTTTAAGTCGCAGCGTTCTGATGTGCAGGTGCGTGGCTGCGGCAAGGTAAAGGCAGTTTTGCCAGATGATCTTAAGGGCAGTCGCCATCAAAAATTCATCGTTAGCTTAGATGATAGCTTACACGCCAAATCTCACGCCAAATCGCCAACAGTGCTGATTGCCCACAATATTGATTTGGCACCAAAAGTGCAGGGCTTGGCAAAGGGTGATTGGGTGGATTTTTATGGTGAATATGAATATACCGACAAAGGCGGCGTGGTGCATTGGACGCATCACGATCCAGCAGGTCGCCACCAAGATGGCTATATTGAGCATAATGGGCGGCGTTATCAGTGATGATTTTAAATAAATTTAAATTAATTTTATAATTAAATTTATAACAGATATGCTGTATTTGCATTTAAAATGACGGCGGTGGCATATTTCACCAAAGCAATCTTTGCCATCGCTGATATCTGTGTTATTATACCGTTATTTTATGATTGTTTTGTTTGTCTGGCGTTTGCTTGCTCAGATGGATTGATTTTAGAGTAATATTTCATGAAAATTTCACTTTCAACCTTGTCGGCGTCGGTGCTTGCTTGCTTGGGCATGATGCAGGTCAATTCGGCATATGCCGTGCCAAATCCTGTGGCATTTATCGAAGAAACCCAAGATGATGCCAGCACCACAGTGGCAGACGCCGCTGTCTTAACCGAGCAGATGAATGCTGAGATTGTAACGCCTGTGTCGGCTGATATTAATGGTGCTGATGCGACTGCCAAGTTCAATCCGATGGCAATGCCAGCAGAATCGCCTACCATGCCGAGTATCACCATTGACGAAAAGGCGATGCTGATTAATTGCTCAACACTAATCCAAGATGCGATGCGTCTGGCGTGCTATGATGCATTGGCGGTGGGTGATACACCAAGTCAAACCGAAGCCAAACGCTCCATCAAACTTGGCGACACCATTTTACAGACCATCAAAGGCAAGCCGCAGGTCATTTATAATGAGTCCAAACCTGAGACGGATAGACTGTTTGCCATTGATGAACAGGGTCAAAGCACCAAAGAAAGCGATCGGCAGCTTGAACAAATCGCCAAGCGATTTACACCGCTGAGTTTGGCTTATGATTTGGATCGCAATAATGCACCACTGTGGTCCACTCGCCCACACAATCCGATGTACATTTTGCCCCTGTACATTAACGGCAAGCCTAACCGTGAGCCACAGACACCAACTCAGCACGGCGAGCGGTTTACGCCCAATGATTTGCGAGCAACCGAGCTAAAATTCCAGCTGTCCTTTAAGGTCAAAGCCGCCGAAAACCTTTTGGGGACCGATGCCGATTTGTGGTTTGGTTATACGCAGCAGTCGCATTGGCAAGTATATAATGAAAACAAATCACGCCCATTCCGTGTCCATGATTATCAGCCAGAGCTTTTTGTGACGCAGCCGGTGCATGCAGATTTACCGTTTGGTGGCAAGCTGCGTATGTTGGGTGCAGGCGTGGTGCATCATTCCAATGGCGAAGACAACCCACTGTCTCGCTCATGGAACAGGGCTTATCTGATGACAGGCATGGAATGGGATAAACTGACCGTCATGCCACGCCTGTGGACAAGAGTGGTAAAAAATGACAGCGGTGCGCCAGATGACAACCCAGATGTACTGGATTATTATGGCTATGGCGATGTGCGTTTTTTGTATCAGCTAGAAAATAAATCCAACATTTCAGGTACGGTGCGTTATAACCCCGGCACGCACAAAGGAGCGTTGCAGCTTGACTATGTGCGTCCGCTGGGCAGGGGTGTGAGCGGTTATGTACAGCTGTTCCAAGGCTATGGTCAATCGTTTATTGATTATAATCATGAATCCACATCAATCGGTGTCGGCTTGATGCTCAATGATTGGATGGGACTGTAATTTGACATAAAATGATTGGATAATGATGGGTCAGATGGCGTGATTTTGGGTCGGGATTGATAATAACTTCGCCCAAACGCTTTGCCAATTTTACCATTTGTCATGATGGCAAGCATTGATGAAAGTGTTTCAGACCAAATTTTTGCAAAAAACGAAATGGTTGCAAAAAATCCGCCAAAAGCCGCTCACAGCCACCATGAGCAAAGCAACGCCCAGCCAGCGTGATCATTTTGCTCATGTACCAAAAGCAGCTGCCACCGTTCCAAAATGGGTGCATTATCAGCCAGCGATTTGGTTGCACAGGCTGCATCGGCATTGCGTAATTTGCCAGCAGACCGACACCACTGCACAAAAATCACAACAGGGCATGATTTGCCAGCACTGCCATGAGCAAATTATCACGCCAGTACCACCAGTAAAAATTGCCCTGACAGCGACACATTTGACCCAGCCTGCCAATTCATCATCGGCGGATTTTGGTCATGCCATTCGGCATCTGCGAATTTATCCCATCAGTTATTATCAATATCCTGTTAATTTTTTAATTAAAAACTTTAAAGACATTGAGCAAATCCAGTCATTGCTGGCGTTATACGCATTGATTGGCACACTGCCTAAGCCAGAAGGCTGTCATGTGGGCAATACGGTGATTTTGCCTGTTCCGACGACGGTAAGCCGCATTCGCCATCGTGGGTTTAATCCTGTTTTGATATTGGCTCGCTACTTGGCTTGGCATTGGCAGTTGCCCATTTGCCAAGCGGTGGCACGGCATGACGGCACACGACATCAGCGGGGTTTGAGTCGCCATGAGCGGCTTGATAGTACGCAGATGGATTTTTATTTGTGCCAGCAGATTAAGCAGCGACAGGTGATTATTTTTGATGATGTGGTTACCACAGGGGCGACTTTATCGGCGGTTGCCAAGCTTATTTTGAGCCATTATCCCAGTGTGCGGTTGCTGGGCGTTTGTGTGGCACACGGCACGCAGGATTTGTCATTAACTCGGGCGGATAATCCATGAGCTATCAGCAAATGACAGACCGTCAGCGTGGCATGAGCCTATTAGAAGTGCTGGTTGCTTTGACGCTGCTGTCCGTGGTGGTTTTGGGGCTGTTAAGCGTGCAGGCTCGCCTGTCGGTGCGTTCTGAAAATGCCAGCCAGCATGCCAAGGCGGTGCAGTTGATTGGCAATGATTATCACGCCGTGCGTGCCTTCAGCGATAAGCAAAAGCACAGTTATGCCAGACAGCTCAATCAACTGGTCGGGCAGGCAAATGGCACTGATGCGATGAGTCGCTATCGCCGTGCTGCCCATGCAGTGCAAATGTCGTGTCATCAAGGCTGTCAGCCTGATGATTATGCCAAATGGCTGGCAAGTCAAACCGCCCAAACCGCCGCCGATTTTGGTATTGTCATTGGTGTTGTGCCTTGCCAAATGGGTCAGATGGGACAAGCAGGGCAATGCTGGGTGGCGGCATGGGGCAATGACGCCATGACCAAATTACACCGCTGTCAGATTGACCAAAAAGACAATTTGGCTCATCAGAACAATTGCGTGAGTATGGGCGGCTTATGAGTTATCGTGAGCAGGGTTTTAGCCTTTTGGAATTGGTGGTGGCGTTGGCCATCGGTGCGATGATTGTGCTGATGACGGTCAGTCTGTACGCATCAAGTCTGCACAGGGCGACCGATATGCACAACACCGCCACCGTGATGGATAAAGAAATCCACGGCATCGCCGCCATGAGTGAGCAGTTACGCTTGGCAGGTCTTGGCATGATGGACAGTTGGCCGCAAGCAGTTTTGATAAATGCTGGGCAGCTGGCGGCATTGACAGATGGCAGCGGCTCGCCCATTTCTCCAAAACAGCTCACGCAGGCGGCTTATACGCCAGCGACCATCAAAAACCTACCAGCGTCCGACCAGCTCACCGTGCAATACACCGCCCCAGCGGACATGTGGGATTGTGAAGGGAATTTGGCACTTGGCAGGCGGCGTGTCAGATTGACAGATGGCACGCTGGCATGGGTTGATGGTCAAGTGATCATTGAGCGGTATTTTGTGCAACGTGAAGATGACGGCACGACGGCATTGCGTTGTGATGCTGCTCGCTATATCACTGATGCCATTGAGCGTGATGGCACACGAGATCGGCGTGGCGGCTCGATTTATATTAACGCCATCATTGATGAGCGTGTCAATGATAATAAAGCCGACAGAACCGACAAAAGGCTTAACATTAGCAAATCCTATCAGCTGCGTGGTGGCGGTGGCTTGGGCGTGGTTTTGGTGCCAAACATTGATGGCTTTTGGGTGCGTCTGACGGTGGCAGATCGTGATAAGATTTACCAATTGCCCATTGATCAATACCAAAATCAGCCGATTGTTGGCGTCAGCCTTTTGGTGCTAAATCGAGCTGCCTTTGCCATCAATCACAGCCAAAAAATCCAAGACAGCATTAAGATTTTTGGACAAGCATTCACCTTGCCAAAGGATAATTTACCAAGGCAACTCAATCAAATCGATGTGGCTTTTGTCAATGTGATGAATACAAATGCGATAAATGCAAGTGCAAACACTGCCAATCTCGGCAATCCAACCGATGAGCAGGTAGGGCAACCGTGAAACAAACAACCCAACAGTCAGGATTTGTGCTGCTTATTGTGTTGGTGATGATTTTATTCATTGCTTTGATGACCACTTGGCTAATCACCCAAAACACCACCGACCAGACCACCGCCTATGTGTATGAGCGGCAACAAAGCCTGCTGATGCGTGCCGATGCTGATGCCATGGCAGTTTGGCAAATCTCGCCTGTGCAGCTTAACAAATTGGCAAACGATAAAGGCTCATGGCTAAACACCGCCATCACCACGGCACATAAAGAGCAGGGCATCGCCGCTCTGGGTTTTTGTGAAAATATGAGCCAAATGACCGTTGGCACCAGTGATACACAGACCGACAGTCATTTAAGAGATTGTCCGCCAAGTGCCATGATGATTCGTCATTGGCTGTATGCCGTTTTGCTTGATGACTCGCATTATTTGACCAAGCAAGTGGCGGCACCGATTCCCCATCATACGGATAGCATGCCTAACGCTGAGCCAGCGGCACCGCAGGCGACTTGGCAGTATTATCATTTGCTGTTATATACCGTTGCCCACCGCCCAACGCTTACACAAAACCTTTGCCAAAACCAATCCATGTATCAGCACCAAGCCGCCAAATGCTTGGCAAATCTAGGGATTGCTGCATCGACCGTGGCGGTTGAATGGCTGGCGGCGGTGCCTTTGATAGGTGAGCAAGAACATACCGCCAATCAAGACAATCAAGATAACTGGAGTAACCAAGGCAATCAGGATAATGCCATAAACCAACCCAAATCATCGCCAAGCATTCAGATTGTGCCGCTGCGTATTTATGATGTGCGTCCAGTTGCCAGTTGGTAAAATTGGTCAATCTATCCGATTTTATGTAAATAATTTTAATTCTCATAAATGACCAGTGGTTCACAAAAAAATAACGCCACAGGTGAATTGCTCGGTCAGTTGTGATAAAATAACTGGCAATTTTTTGTGGTGCAAAATGGCAGATTGATACTGTTGATGCCGCGGTTAAAATTGTAACTAATTGTAACCATATTCGCAAATTTTTATCTGCTTGTAAAATTCTTGAGCAATCGTTCATGATTTTTTACATAAATGCATAAAAAACCATAAAAACTGGGGTTACATTGTGCGAATCATCGTATTAAAATGTAACCATCAATAACAAGACGCATTAAAGATCAAAGATTGATTTTGATATTTGATGTGTCGTTTTAGGAGAAAGCAATGAAAACTGTAAAATTGGCTGCAATCTCTGCAGCAGTATTACTATCTACTTCTGCAATGGCAAATGTCGTTACTAACGCAGGTCACGCAGTTGCTGACGGTACTCGCACTGTCGTTGACGGTGGTCGTACTATTTTTAAAACCCTAACCAAACCTGCAGCAGTGAGTGCTGAAGTTGGTACATTGGGCTATGGTGCAAACATCGCTTGGGCGGTGAATGACACAGTTGAGCTACAAGCTGGTTGGGCTGGTGGCGATGTTGCCAAGATGGTTAATGATAATTTTGACGCTGATGGCGTAAACTACCAACTTGACACCGATTTTTCCAACCCATACCTAGGCGTACAAATGCGTCCTGCAGCCAACTGGTTCACTGTTGGTGCTGGTGTTATCGTACCTGATAACGACATCAAAGTTCGTGCTAACCCAAATGGCAGCACTGCTAATGGTTACACCATCAAAGGCAAAGAATACACATTTGATGAAATCGGTACGCTAGAAGGTAAGCTAGAACACCGCAACAAAGTTGCCCCATATTTGACTGTTGGTTTCCGTCCAAACCTAAACAATAACTGGGGTGTATTTGGTGAAATCGGTGCAACCTACCTAGGTAAAGTTGATGCTGACATCAAAGCTGTTGGTGCGAAAGATGATGCGAAAGCTGAACAAGCTGCCAAAGATGCTGAACGAGGCATCGAAGATAAGGATTACTCTAACTGGTTCCCAATCGCCAAAGTTGGTGTAACTTACCGCTTCTAATCTTGGGCTTGACCTAAGAACAAAAAGACAGTGCCATGTGTACTGTCTTTTTTTTATTGCGTATTTTAAGCAGTTTGCGTGTTGATTTGGTAGTATTTAACCATTTTGGCTGTATGTTTGGATAAACTGGCTGACTTGCGTTGATAAAATTTGCCACAATCGCTGCTGTGCCGACAGACTACCCCAAGCGTTGTGCGGTGTAAAAAGCACACGGGGGTGATCAGCGATATTAAGCAAGCAATCATCATCAGCAAACGGCTCATTATCAAACACATCTGACGCATAGCCCAAGATTTGCCCTTGATGGATAGCCTGCACGATACTGGCAGCATCGACCACGCCACCACGAGCGACATTGATAATTAAGGGTTTTTTGTGCATTTTGGCAAGAGTTTTGGCGTTAATCAGCTTGGCTGTGTCATTGGTCAAAGGGCAATGCAGGCTAATCACATCGCTATTTGCCAGCACTTCATCAAAGGCAGTATAACCAGCACGGCAGACGGTTTTGTCTTGTCGCTCGGCGTATAAGACATGCATACCAAAGGCGGTGGCAAGCTCACCAACACGCCGACCAATCGCCCCTGCACCAATAATCCCCAGCGTGCGATTTGCCAAATCAAACAGCGGCATATCTAGTAGGCAAAACTTACCATCACTCCGCCAAGTGCCATCGGTAGCTTTGCTGTGATAATAACTGCCAGCACGCATGACTGATAGCATCATCATCAGCGTATGTTCAGGCACGCTATCGACCGAGTAGCCAGCGACATTATACAGTGCTACATTGCAAGCATCGCAGGCGGCTTTATCGACATTATTTGTCCCTGTGGCGGTCAGCTGAATCAGTTTTAGCTTGGGCAGGGCGTGGATAATTTCGGCACTTAAAAGCACTTTGTTGGTCAAGATAATATCAGCATCTTGGCAGCGTGCGATGATAGTGGCGGCATCATTGGGCGTGCTGTCATAGACTTGATAATCGCTGATGCCATCTGGGGCAGGCAGATGAGCTTCGGCAGAAAATGTCCCTGCGTCCAAAAATACAGCTTTCATAACTTGTTTTTCTCTTTAAAAGATTGTGGGTAAATTGCAAAGGATTTGTTTATTTTAGCACATTTGCCATCAGTTGGCGGGCATCAAATTTTGGGCAATTTGCCGTATTTTGACCAATACACTATAAAATCTACGGTGTTTGGCATGACTTTGATGATTGATTTGAATAAAATTTATAACAGGCAAGCCTACCAGTGGAGATAAACCACCCCCAACCCACGCATGATTTTGGCTTGAAAAACGCCCAAATGGTGTCCATAAAAAGAAACATAAAAGAAAAATGATGTAAAATTTGTTCAACTCAAGTAAAATAGTATGTTTTTGCTTGTTAGCAAATATTTTTAGAATTTAGAATAATGATAAGTCATTGGGCGTTTTATGAGTGAAAATTTTGCCATTGGTCAGCGTTACCTATCTGATAGCGAATCAAGCCTAGGGCTTGGCGTGGTCATCGATGTTGATGATCGCTGTGTGCATATTTTATTTCCCCAAAGTGAAGAAACCCGAGTGTATGCCAAGGCATCGGCATTGCTGTCTCGTGTGGTGTTTTCGGTCGGTGATGAGATTACCGACCAAGACGGCGTGCGATATACGGTTGAGCGGTGCGAAGACATCTCTGGGGTGATGCGTTATCATCTGACTTGCGGCAAAAGCCTGATGGAAACACGCTTGGCGGCAAATATCACTTTGGCCAAGCCGCTTGAGCGTCTGCTGGCTGGGCGTATCGAAGGCATGGATTGGTATGACTTACGCCAAGATGCCTTGCGTATCCAAGCGATGCTAAGTCGCCACCCATTGCGTGGTCTTATCGGTGCTCGTGTCGATACCATCAAGCATCAGCTGTATATCGCTCACGAAGTGGGCAAGCGTCTGTCGCCCCGTGTGCTGCTGGCGGACGAAGTGGGGCTGGGCAAGACCATCGAAGCGGGACTGATTATCCATCAGCAGATTTTGACAGGCAAGGTCAATCGTGTGCTGGTGCTGGTGCCTGACAGCTTGCAATATCAATGGATGATTGAATTAAAACGCCGCTTTAATTTGGATTTTGCGTTATTTGACTTGGTGCGTACCGCTTCTATCAAAGAGCATAATCCAGAACAAAATGTCTTTTTGACCGAGCAATTTATCATTGCAGGCATTGATTTGCTCCTTGATCATCATGACTTGTACGAACAGGCGTTTGCCGCTGGTTTTGATTTGTTGGTGGTGGACGAAGCACACCATTTGCACTGGGACAGCGAGCAAGGCGGCAATGACAAATACGAACTGGTGGCGGATTTTGCTGCACACATCGCAGGCGTGCTGCTTTTGACCGCCACACCTGAGCAGCTGGGTGTTGAGAGTCATTTTGCACGGCTAAGACTGCTCGATCCGCACCGCTTTGATGATTTGGACGATTTTATCGCCGCTCAAGATGCCTTTGCTGATGTGGCGATGGTGGCAACTTTATTGATTGATGGACAAGATTTATCCGCCAAACAAATCCGTGCCGTGGCAGGGCTTTTGGGCTTTGATGAGAGCGAATTGGCAGACATCAACGCCAACGAACGCCTGCGTCATCATGTGATTAATGAGCTGCTTGATCGCCACGGTACTGGCCGTGTGCTGTTTCGCAACACTCGAGACAGCGTGCAGGGATTTTTTGGCAGAACCAGCATTCCTTGTCCGCTGCCACTGCCAGAATCGTGGAAAAACACCCATTACACGCAGGGCAAATTGCGTGAGCAACTGTGGGGCGAAGAAAATTACCCAGATGGCTCATGGCTAGAAAATGATCCACGAGTGCCGTGGCTAATTGGTCAGCTGCGTGATGAACTCAAGCACAAAAAAGTACTGCTTATTGCTCGCAGTGGGGCGACTATTGAGAGCCTAGAAGCGGTGTTACGCTTGCATGCTGGGATTAAGACGGCGATTTTTACCGAGCAGATGAGCCTTTTGGAGCGAGATCAGGCGGCGGCGTATTTTGCCGATGAAGCAGGGGCGCAGATTTTGTTATGCTCAGAGATTGGCTCAGAAGGGCGTAATTTCCAGTTTGCCCAAGATTTGGTGCTGTTTGATTTGCCTGCCAATCCTGATACGCTTGAGCAACGCATTGGGCGACTGGATCGCATCGGACAAATTGCCCAAATCCGTCTGCATGTGCCGTTTGTGATGGGAACAGCTCAAGAGCGGCTATACAATTGGTACGATGGTGCGTTAAATATCTTTCACCAAATCAGCCCAACCGCCCAATCTGTCCAAGAGGCGTATATCGCTAAACTCAAGCCTTTGCTTGAAAGCATGCCAAGTGAGAATAATCACGAGCAGCTGGTTCAACTGATCGCCGAGGCAGGGGTGTATCGTCAGACGCTGGAGGCAGAGCTACAAGCAGGGCGTGATCGCTTGCTTGAGTATAACTCATGCCGCCCAAGCGTGGCTCAGCGTATCCAAGCGGCGATGTATGAGCTGGATAATAATCAGCTGCTGCCCAGATTTTTGGATCGCTATTTGACCGCTGTCGGTATGGATTATAGTGTGCAGCGTGATGGCTCTTGGGTGATTCACCCCATCGATGCGTCCGAGGTGGATATTGAGGGCATTGAGAGCCTGCCGCTGGACGAAGACGGCATGACTTTGACCTTTAGCCGCCAGCAGGCATTGGCACGAGAAGACATGCACTACATGACCTACGAACACCCGTTGGTGCAGGCGATTCTTGAGATGATTTTGTCTGGCAGCTTTGGCAATACACAAGTGGCATTACTAAAATCGGCAGCACTGCCAAAAGGCATGCTAATGGTTGAGCATCAATTTCGCATCGAAGCCATCGCCGCCAAGCATTTGAATTTGTCCGCTTATCTGCCCCAACAAAATCTGCGAGTGTTTTTGAGTGAGCGTGGCGATGATTTGAGCCAAGTTGCCACCAGCGAAAAAATTATGCCGCTGATTGACCGCTTGGATAAGGCCAGAGCCCGTCAAGTCGCTAAGGCTCGTGCGGCGGTGATTGATGCCAGAGTCCAAGACGCCAAACGCATTGCCGCTGATAAATTGACCCAAATCAGCAGCCAAGCCATCACCACTTTTGGTGAGTATATGGATAAAGAAATTGGCCGCTTGATGCGTCTGCAGGCAATTAACCCCAATGTGCGTCCAGACGAAATCCAAGCCTTGGTTAAGCTTAAGGAGCAAGGCTTGCAGGCATTGTCTGGATTATCCTTAGTGCCAGACAGTATCCGTGTGCTGGTAACGGTCGCCCCTGATTGATGTCTGGCGGATTGGCGATTTTTGGTGATTGGTTTGATTGTTAAATGATTATATTATTTAACAAATATTGTCAATAAAATTGAGTTAAATCAAATCAAACCACATTTGATTGGGCTAAGTTGAGTTAATTTTCTGCGGATTGAATTATGTCATTTGCCAAAGTTTATACACGCTCGGTGATTGGGCTGCACGCACCACAAGTGTTGGTGGAGGTGCATTTGTCCCCGGGTTTGCCAGCATTGACCATCGTGGGGCTGCCTGAGGCGTCAGTGCGAGAAAGTAAGGATCGAGTGCGTTCGGCACTGATTAACTCTGGCTTTGAATTTCCCAATCGCCGCCTGACCATCAGTCTTGCTCCAGCAGATTTGCCCAAAGATGGCTCACGGCTGGATTTGCCGATTGCCATGGGGATTTTGGCGGCCAGCGGTCAGATTGATGCCCAAGTGCTTGAAAAATTTGAATTTGTCGGAGAATTGGCACTCAATGGCGAGCTAAGAGCCATCACTGGCGTGCTGTCGGTGGCTCGTGCAATCAAAATGCACAACAAAACCGACAGTCAAGCACGCACGCTCATCACGCCAGTTGCCAATGCCAATGAAGCGGTCAAAGTCGGCGATATCAGCGTATTGGCGGCAGATTCGTTGGCGGCGGTGTGTCGCCATCTCGATGTGGTCAGTGGGCTAAATAACAATCCAGCGGATTTGTTGCCAGTAGCGACCATGCCGACTGCTGAGCAAACGGTGGCGTATGCATTGGATTTGGCCGATGTCAAAGGTCAGCATCACGCACGCCGTGCCTTAGAAATCGCCGCTGCTGGTGGACATTCTTTGTTATTCAAAGGCTCACCCGGTTCAGGCAAGACCTTGATGGCATCACGCTTGCCGAGCATTTTACCGCCATTGAGCGAAGATGAAGCGTTGGAAGTGGCGAGCATTTATTCCATTGCTGGCGTGGATTATCGCTTTGGTGAAAGGCCATTTCGCACCATTCACCATACCATATCAGCGGCGGCATTGGTGGGTGGCGGCTCACGACCCAAGCCCGGTGAAATCAGTCTGGGGCATCGTGGCGTGGTTTTTATGGACGAGCTGCCAGAATTTGACCGTAAAACTCTAGAAACTTTGCGTCAGCCAATCGAATCCAAAGAAATCATCATCTCACGAGCCAATTCACAGGTGTCTTTTCCAGCGGATTTTCAGCTGATTGCAGCGATGAACCCTTGTCCGTGTGGCTATCATGGCGACATCTCAAACCGTTGCCACTGCCGACCTGAGCAAGTCAAAAAATATCAAGACAAAATTTCAGGGCCGCTGCTTGATCGTATTGATTTGCACATTACCGTGCCTGCCATGCCGATTGATGATTTGCAAAATGCCGCTGCAGGTGAAAGTTCGGCGACCGTCAGACAAAGAGTGGTGGCAGCACGCAATAAGGCTTTGGCACGCCAAGGCAAGGCAAATTATGAGCTTAGCCCAAGCGAGCTGGATCAAGTGGCGACATTGGGCGTGGGCGAGCAGCAAATGTTTAAGATGGCACAATCACGCTTAAATCTGTCGGCACGCAGCTATCATCGCATTTTGCGAGTGGCTCGCACCATTGCCGATTTGGCGGACAGTGATGCCATTAACACATCGCACATTGCCGAAGCGTTGAGCTATCGTTAAAGGGGATAAATTTTAGTATTTATTACAATCAATTTAAAAATACCAAGCCATCAACAATTAACCAAAACGCCAATACACCCAAAACCGTGATAAACATCAGCGTTATCACGGTGGGTTTTAATGTGTTTTCATTTTTTTTATTTTTGTTTTTATAGCTTAACTGCCAATTCAAAACCTTCTTTGATGGCACGCTTGGCGTCGAGCCGCTCTGAAGATTTGGCACCGCCGATGATGCGATAGTCCGCTTTTGGCGTGTCGCCGAGTTTTGGCATCAAATCATTGACTGACTCTTGACCGACGCACAGCACGACGGTATCCACTCTAAGCAGCTGCGATTTGCCATCGACAGTAATCCACAGCCCTTCATCGGTAACTTTGTCATAATTCGCCCCAGCGATTTGTATTACGCCAGCTTGCTTAATGGCGGCTTTATGTACCCAGCCTGTGGTTTTGTTCAGGGTTTTGCCCAGTTTGCCTGTGCTGCGTTGTAGCAGATACACTTGGCGAGCGGCTTTGGGTGGCTTGGCGGGGATTAATGCACCACGATGCGTATAATTGGCATCAGATGCCACGCCCCATTGCTCAAAAAACGCATCTGCCGTCTGAGCGGTGGGCTGATAATCGGCTTGATTAACCGCTGGCGACACCAATCCGCCATGCACCAAAAATTCAGCAACATCAAAGCCGATACCGCCAGCCCCCAGCACCGCCACACGCTCACCTGCGATTTGCTCGCCTGTCAGCAGCTGGCTGTAACTGATTACCTTGGGCAAATTTGCCCCTGCTAGGCTTGGCAACTGGCGTGGCACGACACCTGTGGCGATGATGATATGATCGGCATCGGCATTATCAAGCATTGATTTGCTAACTGGTGTATTTAGATAAACTGTGATATTGAGCCGCTTAATCTGCTCACGAAAATAACGAATGGTCTCAAAAAATTCTTCTTTACCTGGTATGACTTTTGCTAGATTAAACTGACCGCCAATAAACGGACGAGCTTCATAAATGCTCACCTGATGGCCACGAGCGGCAGCGGTAACGGCAGCGGATAAGCCAGCGACACCAGCACCGACAACGATGATTTTTTTGGGTTTTTTGGTGGGTTTGATGGCAATTTCGCTCTCAAAGCATGCCGAAGGATTGACCAAGCAGCTGGCACGCTCATTATTAAAAGTATGATCCAGACAAGCCTGATTGCAGCCGATGCAGGTATTGATAAGGTGTGCTTGATTATTGGCGGCTTTATTGACCCATTCACTGTCTGCCAAAAATGGGCGTGCCATCTGCACCATGTCCGCTTGTCCGCTTGCCAAGATTGCTTCGGCAGTGGCAGGCATATTGATGCGATTGGCGGCGATGACAGGGATATTGACCGCTTTTTTGACCGCCGCCGTGTAGCGAGTAAAGGCGGCACGGGGCACACTGGTAACGATGGTGGGAATGCGTGCTTCATGCCAGCCGATGCCAGTATTTATCAGGCTAACGCCAGTATCGGCCAGAGCTTTGGCAAGTGTGATCACTTCGTCTGTGGTTGCTCCATCTTCGACAAGCTCAATGATGGATAGGCGAAAACTGATAATAAAATCAGCACCGACCGCCGCACGCACTGCCTGCACGATTTGCAAGGCAAATTTCATGCGATTTTGTAAACTGCCACCGTAGGCGTCTGTGCGTTTGTTGGTGCGAGCGGATAAAAATTGATTGATTAGATAACCTTCAGAACCCATGATTTCCACGCCATCATAGCCAGCTTTTTTGGCAAGCGTGGCGGTATGGGCAAAGTCGCCAATGGTGGCCTGGATATTTTTTAGGCTCATCTGCCGTGGCTTAAAGGGTGAAATCGGCGATTTGATGGCACTGGGAGCAACCACAAATGGATGATAGCCATAACGCCCAGAATGCAGGATTTGCAGCAGGATTTTTGCCCCATGTCTATGCACGGCACGAGTGATGCGTGCGTGATGCATCACATCTGCCAAGCGGTTTAGCGTACCGCCCAGCGGTGTCAGCCAGCCTGAGCGATTGGGGGCGATACCACCAGTAACGATCAGACCGACGCCGCCTTTTGCTCGAGCTTCAAAATAAGCCGCCAATTTGCCATAATTATAAAACCTGTCTTCAAGCCCTGTATGCATCGAACCCATAACGATGCGATTTTTTAGGGTGGTAAATCCTAATTCTAAAGGCTCAAACAAATGCGGATAATCGCAGTTGATGGCTGTATCGCTAGGGCTTTTGGGCATGATGCTGGCTAGGCGTTTTTTTAAAAATGGCAATGGCATGGCTATCGTCCTGTTAGCTGGCAGTGTTTGGCGGTCAAATCATGATGGCTGTATCAAGTTCAGCGAACAATGGTTAAACTGTGGTTAAATTATGCTCAAATACAAATGGTATTATCGTTTATCATTGCCTTGATACCAATGATTGGTGTAATTGGCTTTATATAAATGGCTTTATACAAGATGCAAGCGGCTTGACAAATGCCTTTGCTTTTATCACACGCTTTTATCAAATCACGGTAAATATTTGGCAATTTTTGCGATTTTAGCACATTTTTGGACAACTGAAATCAAAATTTTGGCAGATGACCGCTGGGTCAGTTTTTACCCAAATTTTGGGGCATAATTTATCAATAGATCATCAATAAATTGTTAATAAAGTATCAATAAAATCATAAGCCAATGATTTGCATTTGCCAAAATCAAAAAATCAGAGTAATCTATCCATTTTAATCGGTAAATTTAAGGATTGTTATGAGTGAATTGATTACCGTTTCTGGCCAAATCAGCGTTGATGATGTTAAAGCCTTGGCAGAGCAAGGCTATAAGACTTTGGTCAATAACCGCCCAGACCACGAAGAGCCAAACCAGCCATTGTCTGATGAAATTGCCCATGCCGCCGCCGAGTATGGCATTGAGTATTGCCACATTCCGTTTGCTGGTGGTATGCTTGAGATGCATCATGTGCAGGCATTTGCTGATTTTTATAACAGCAGTGAGCGTCCGCTGCATCTGTTTTGTCGCAGTGGCAACCGCTCAAGCATCATTTTGCAAGCAGCCAGAGAGCAGGATTTGCTTGACGAAGAATGATAGGTTTTGTCTGATACATTTGACAAAATTTTGACAAAAAAACAGATGTCGCCAAAGATAGCGTTAGGGTGGCTTTTGTGCTAGAATATGGGCAGTTTTATGCCCATTTTCATTTGTGTTTTATGGCACATTTCCCAAAATACTTTATTAAAAATTAACTAACTGATTATCATGAGTAAAAATATCCCAATTTTAGACGCACACGACATTGAAAAAATGCAAATCGCTGGCAAACTGGCGGCCGATGTGCTGATTATGCTTGATGAGCATGTCAAAGCTGGCGTCAGCACTGGCGAGCTGGACGACATTGCTCACCGCTATATCACCGAAGTGCAAGGAGCAACGCCTGCACCGCTTAATTATCACGGTTTCCCAAAATCCATCTGTACATCGATCAATCATGTCGTCTGTCACGGCATTCCAGACCATGAGCGTCTGCTCAAAGATGGCGATATTATCAATATCGATGTTACAGTCATCAAAGATGGCTATTATGGTGATACATCAAAAATGTGGATTGTTGGTCAAGGTTCGGTGATGGCAGAACGCATTTGCCGTGTCGCCCAAGAAGCCCTATACGCTGGCATGAAAGTTGTCAAAAATGGAGCCAGATTGGGCGACATCGGTGCGGCAATCCAAGCGGTGGTTGAGCCTGAACGCTTTAGTATCGTGCGAGAGTTCTGCGGACATGGCATTGGCAAGACTTTTCATGCCGAGCCACAAGTGCTGCACTATGGCAAGGCAGGCACTGGCGTTGAGCTAAAAACAGGCATGGCATTGACCATTGAGCCGATGATTAACCAAGGCGTCTGGCAAACCAAAGTGATGAAAGATGGCTGGACAGCAATCACCAAAGACCGCAAATTATCCGCCCAATGGGAGCATACGCTCATCGTTACGGACAATGGCTGTATTGTTACCACGGCACGCCCTGATGAAGATTTGAGTTTTTTAAATCAATAATTTGTTATCAATTCATAAAATTGCAAATATCCACAAAGCGAGCAGTTAAAATTGTTCGCTTTGTTTTTTTGATAAAGACGCAATTAATTTTTTTAAATCGTATAATAAAAATAAAAAGTATTTTGGCAAGAAAAGCCCAAGTTTTGACACATTTACAGCAAATTCATGGCAAATGTTGCCAGATTAAGCAACCTTTTGGCATAAATTTGACATAAAAACCACAAAAGATAGCACGAAAAAACTTGAAATTGTAACAAAATATATCCATTATAAGCACAGATTCTTTGAACATTTAAGGAATGCAACGCTATGAATACCAAAAACACCAATAAATTCTCAAAAGCTCTATTTTGTGCGGCGGCAACCGCCACCATCGCTGCAGTACCTATGATGGCAGCAGCGGCGGATTTGCCCAGCTATTCGGCCACTTACCGTGTCAATGCTGATGGCAAAACTGGCACGGCCACACGCACCTTGACCAAAACAGGCAATCAATACAAATACACCGTCAATGCCCGTGCGGTGGGCATTGCTACCTTAAACCAAGATGCCAGCTTTAGCCTGTCAAATGGGCATATCGTGCCAAGCAGTGCCAATATGTCTGCTCGCATTTTGGGTATCGGCAGCACGCACAGTATCCGCTTTAATAACGCTGCCAAAACCGTTGTCAGCACTTATAAAAGTAAAGCAACGACCCTTAAAATGCCAAAACAGGCTTATGATGATTTAAGCCTAGAAGCCCAAATCCGCCAAGAGTTGATTAACGGCAAATTTACCGGCTCGTATCTGCTGGTCAAACGCACCGACATCGAAAACACACGCTTTCGCCGTGTCAATCATGGCAAAATCACAGTACCAGCAGGCACTTACGAAACCGTACGCATCGATCGTATCCATGACGACCACAGCCGTGCGACCAGTTTTTGGCTAGCACCCAGCCTAAATTATTTGCCAGTCAAAGTTAGCCAAACTTCAGACGGCAAAGTTATCTCGATGGAATTGACTAAATTAAATTGATATTTTAATTTAAATTAAATTTATAAATGTGGATTAAAAAACATCAGCCGTGATTGTCGTGGCTGATGTTTTATTTTGGTAAGTTCAAAAAGCAATTTAATCAATGAAATGGCAAAATTTTCAAATTGAAATTATTATTTTTAATTTAAAATCAATTTGTTTAATTTTCATTTTGGCGGTGCAAGGCAGGCAGGCGTTTTAGTAGGACAAATAATTGACCATTAATCAATAGCAGTAATACCGCTTCAACCACCTGCACTATCCAGACTGCCGTAGGGGCTTGTTCATAAATACGCAGCAACGCCAACACGCCTGCTATGCCCAAATACACCAACGCTACCATACTCACCCACATCAAAGCATAGGGCGAATTGCCCCGCAAAACCGCTGGCGTGCAAAGCAGTGCTGGTATCAAGCCAAGCAGCTGCACGCCCACACCTGCCCAAAAGCTGGCAGCAGTGGCAACAAAAACCGCCAAAGGATAAGCCATCAGTACAACCAGCAGCCAAATGCCCCAAGTGATGATTAAAGCCTGCTGCACGGGTTTTGTGGGTTTGGGCGGTTCTTGGGTTTTGGTTTTTTTCATGAGTGATTGCCTTGTAGCTGTTTGACCAAATTTGCCAGTCGCACGCCTTGAGCGATGGCCAGCGTTTGCTCGTCTTGGGTGATGCTGTTTTGGTGCTGCGTGCCAGCGACATGGCTAGCACCGTATGGCGTACCACCCCGAACGGTGTTTGACAGCTCAGGGTGGGCATAAGGCAGACCCAAAAGTAGCATACCGTGGTGCAGTAGCGGCAACATCATTGATAATAAAGTGCTTTCTTGACCGCCATGCTGACTGCCAGTACTGGTGAACACACACGCAGGCTTGCCTTGTAAATTGCCAGCCAGCCAGGCTGAGACGGTATTGTCCCAAAAATATTTTAAACTTGCCGACATATTGCCAAAATGCGTCGGGCTGCCCATTGCCAGCCCTGCACAGTCAATCAGCTCATCGGCCGTACAATACAAATCCCCATCGTCTGGAATCGCTGGCATGGTCTGCTCACTGACCGCCGACACCTTTGGCACACGGCGAATTTTTACCGCCACGCCAGCATCAGTTACACCTTGGGCGATAAAGTAGGCAAGCTGCTTGGTTGAATCTTTGTTGGTGTCGTACAGCACCAAAACATACGGTGAGATTGTATTGTTCATGAGATAAGATTTAATTTGAATGATTTTGCCAAAAATGCATTATACCAAGATTTTTATCAAATGGGGCAAATCCAATGGCAAAACTGGCGTTTGGGTTGGTTTTTGTCCAAATTATCGAGCAAAATTGGCAATTTTAATAATTGGCAAATTTGGCAGAATAAAAAGCGGTTTTGGCTGGAGTTTGAATTGGGATTTGTTTTGGAAAAATTGCCGCTTTGTAAAACTTTTATACATAATTGTACACAACTTAACCTGCATAATTTGACAATATTTGTTAGACTAATAAGCCATTTAGCAAAATCTCATCGATATTATGACAAAATTTTTGAACAAATTGCCTTTTGCCCATCATGCTTGGTTTATGTATTTGCGGTTGTTGGCACGCCATTTTATAGAAGATGAATGCCAACAAAAAGCCGCCAGTCTGACCTATACCACGCTGCTGTCGCTGGTGCCGATGCTGACGGTGGTTTTGGTGATTTTTTCTAGCGTGCCTGCCTTGGCGGATTTTCGTGAGCATCTGCAGCAGCTGATTTCTGAAAATCTGTTCCCAGCTGCCAGCAACCAAATTGGTGGCTATATTGAAAGTTTTACCGAAAAATCCAGCAATCTGGGCATTGTCGGTGTTGCAGGGTTGTTCGTAACCGCCATCATGACCCTAAACACCATTGAGCATGCGTTTAATAAAATTTGGCGTGTCCAAGATCGCTCAGGCGGCGTTGCCAGCATTGTGCATTATTGGATGATTTTGACTTTGGGGCCAGTGATTTTAGGTGTGGCTTTTGGTGCGTCCAGTGCCATTCGTAGCCTTGATTTTCTCAATCGACAAATCGGCGGCTATGGCATCGATTGGGGCGTTTGGGCGTATATCATCTCGTTTAGCTTGATGACGGCAGGTTTTACGCTGATGTATTGGTTCGTCCCAAAAGCACAAGTTCCCATCAAAAATGCCGCCATCGCTGGCTTGATTACCGCTGTGCTGTTTGAAAGTCTTAAGCACATTTTTGGCAGCGTGATGAGTAATTTTACCAGTTATGAAGCGATTTATGGGGCGTTTGCTGCTTTGCCGATTTTTTTACTGTGGATTTATTTGTCGTGGAATTTGATTTTGCTTGGCGTGCAAATTAGCCACACGCTGACCATTTTTGAGACCAAAGAAGTGCCAGTCCGCCACCCACTGCTCAGTTTGTTGGATATGCTAAATTTGACCTACAAACGCTACCAAGATGGCAAAACCGTCAGCGAAAACGAGTTGCGACATATGCTTGGCCGTAAAGAGATGCCAAAATGGAACATTTATCTGGAGCAGCTGCGGTATCACGATTTGATTACTGAGACCAAAAACGGCGAATATATCCTAAAAACTGATCTGCATACCATCAGCCTGTGGCAATTTTATAAAAATTTGCCTTATCCATTGCCGATTCGCCATGAGCTTGACCAGCTTGAGTCGGCCGATTATGATCCGTGGTTTATTGAGCTGTATCGCCATCTTAGCCAAATCGAAAGCACCGCCAGCAAAGAGCTGGAGATGCCTTTGGCGGTTTTGTTTGAATCAGCACCACTGCGTCAAAAGCAAGAGATTGCCCAAATTGTCGATGAACACACCAACGAAGAAGGCGACAGTAACGGCTTTGACCATGAAGCTCGTCGCACCATCGATGAAGATGGCAATGCGGTGATTATTCCTGATGGCAAGGCGGATTTTGAGCCAAGTCGCACAGTCAAGCTGTGGTCTTTATTTAAAAAAGTTTATCATTTTGTTAAAAATAGATAAATTCAATCAACAATTTTTGATAAATGAACAGGGGTATCTTTTGGGCGTTCCTGTTTATTTGTTGATAGCAAATCACGCAATACAGGACTAAGCGGCGGCGGATTATCCAATAGCTGTTGTAATAATTCGCCATCTGCGGCGGTAAGCTCAATTCTGCTTGGGTCAGCGTCCAATTGTGGCTCTAAGAAATTTTCGGTTTTATCTTTGTTTATTTTGCACATTTTAAAAGCAAAAATCTGACAATTTTGTGTGGTTTAATGTATCTCTGTGAAGTGAATTTGCATCTCTACTTTGGTGAACATTGAGAGATACAAATAGATATACAAAAAACAGTATATTATAGGTGGTTATACATGGCAATATAAGGCAAAGAAAAAACCCTAAGCCGTTGATTTTCTTAGGGTTTTGGGTGGTATGTGGTGGTGTTTGGTTATATAACTGGTGGAGATGGCGGGAGTTGAACCCGCGTCCGCCAGCACTACATCTATGACTCTACATGTTTAGAATCTGCCTATCGCTTTAATCCGCACCGAACCGACAGTCAGGTAGGCTTGGACGATTTGCTAAGAGTTTCGCCAAACTTGTCGCAACGCCAAATTTGACTATCCTTTGTACGTTCGCATCGGGGAGAGCAACCAGACCAAAGGCAATCCGTGCCGTCCCAAGCTGCCCTTAGGCTGCTAGTGCGTAAGTTTCGTCGTTTGCGACTATTTTAAATGTATGTTGATTTACAAGAGTCACACGCTCTTGACATGCATCATTAGGTTTCGCTACCAGCGTCGAAGCCAGAACATCCCCTTGAACTTTTTATTATAGCAGGTTTTTGACAAATAGCAAAGATTTTATTACACGCCATCACGCCAAATCCATCAAAACCAAGCTCCAAATCGCCTAAAAATCACGATAATTGGGCATGCTGGTGCGGTTGCCTTGTTTGTCGATATAATACGCTTCATCGCCATCGACCACATACGCCGCCCCTGACAAAAAATCATAGACCAAATCGTATTTGATATCGATGACCACTTTGCCAGTTTTATCAATAAAGCCATATTTGTGCAAAGAGCGGCCTTGAGCGTCTTTTTGACCTGTTTTTTTGGTTACAGCCGCCAAGCCTTCTGAAAAATCTTTTGCCGAGTCAAACTCTGGGCGAATGGCAACTTTGCCCGATTTGTCTAAAAAGCCGTATTTGCCGTCTTTTTTAAACAGCACCAAACCTTCTTCGAACCAATCGCCCAGTATGTCATATTGCGGCTTAATGACCACTTTGCCTGTGGTGTCAATAAAGCCATATTTGCCGTCTTTTTTGATTTTGGCACGCCCTTCCCAAAAGCCCCAAGCATCACGATATTGTGGACTGATGGTGATTTTGCCTGATTTATTTAGATAGCCATATTTATCATTTTGCTTAATTAGCCCCAGACCATCACTAAACGGATAGGCTTCTTGGTAAACGGCGGCGATGACGATTTTGCCTGATTTATCAACATAGCCATATTTACCGTCTTTAATCACCGCCGCCAAGCCTTCAGCATAACCACAATCTGGGTAAATGTTGGCAAATTCAACACCGACCGACAGTTGCATTTTGGCACACGCTGGCAGCTCTTCTTCGTCCAAGGCGTGCGTGCTGATGGTTTGATTTGCCAAGGCGGTTGATGATAAGGCAGCAGCCAAAGCAAAAATACGCAGCTGGGGTAAAAAATTCATAAAAAAATCCTTATTTTTGTCAATATAAACATCACCATTTTGGCATAAAAACGCCCAAAATGCCATGCCATAAAGCTGTCTTTGGGCGGTTTTTTGTGCAAAAAATTCAACAAAATCTTGCTTGTTTTTATCAAAATTTTCACAAATCATGCACTGGTTATCAAGCAGATAATTAAAAAGCGAATTTGACTGATTTAACCAAGTGTCTTAATAATCGTATCTTTGAGCTTATCTAACTGCATCTCATCAAGTGGCTTGCCGTGCCTGCCGCTCAAATAAAAAGTATCTTCGGCTCGCTCGCCCAAAGTAGTGATGCGTGCACCATGCACTTGGATATTTTGTTGGCTAAAAATCATGCCGATTTTGGCAAGCAGTGACGGATTGTCTTTAGTCACTAAGTACATTTTGTGATGCCCTAGATTTGCCAAAGTGGTCGCCTTTGAAAAATGCACCTGCGTTGGCACGGTAAAATGCTTGAGTTTATTTGCCTTAAAAATTTTATTTGGCTGGCAAAGCTCGCCAGTTTTTAGCTTTTGGGTCAGTCCATCGATGATTTGCTCGGTACGCTTATCATCAATTTGTGGGCAAGTATCGTCCGCCATCGCCCGTGCGGTTTCTGCCTGCTGATCAAGCAATACATAAGAATCCACGGCGATATTAATGCCATCAATGGTCGCTGAGATAATGGTCGCATCTAGCACACTAAAGCCCATTTTGTCCAAAAAACACACCGTCGTGGCAAACAAATTGTCTTGGTCAGGTGCACAAACCAGCAGCTGAACGCCACGCAAGGACACATCACTGTGCGGTCTTAGGGCGATAATCGGCTGATTTTGTTCCAGTTTATGCTTGGCGTGTAAAAGCTGTGCCGATTGCCAAGCAATGTCTCGGTGTTTTTGTTTTAAAAAGAACTCTTCACCAAAACTGTCCCACAGTGCATTTAAGCGATGCTTATCAATCATCGGCAGCAGCTCTTGGGCTTTTTGCTTACGGCTGGCAATCACCACATCTTTATCGGTAACATGCACGCCAAGGCTATGCACACGATGCACGCTCACATACAGCTGCTTTAATAAAGACGCTCGCCAATTGTTCCAAAGCTGGTTATTGGTGGCGTTCATATCAGCAACAGTCAGCACATACAGGTGATTGAGCCGTGTGATTGAGCCAGTAAATTCAGCAAATTTGGCAATCACTTCAGGGTCGCTGATGTCCTGTTTTTGGGCGGTCAGCGACATGGTCAGATGCTCAAGCACCAGCCACTGTACCAGTTGGCTGTCTGCTTCGCTCATGCCGTGCGTGATACAAAATTGATAAGCGTCCACGGCTCCCAATGTCGAATGGTCGCCGCCACGCCCCTTGGCAATGTCATGAAAAATCGCTGCAATTACCAAAATGTCTTTTCTGGCGATTTTTTGGTAAACTTCACTCACCAAATCGTATTTGTCCTGCTGATTTTTGTCAGCAAAACGGTGCAAAATCCGCACCAATAGCAGCGTATGGGCATCAACCGTATAGCGATGGAACAAATCATACTGCATCAGCCCCATGATTTTGCCAAATGCTGGCAAATAATTGCCCAAAATCCCAAAACGCTTCATTAGTCTTAGGCGATGAAACAGGTAGTTGTTTTCTTGTAAATTTGCCAAAAATAGGCGGCGATGCTCATCGATACTGCGATATTTTTCATCAACCAAAGCACTTGCCAGATACATGGCTCGCAAAGTGCTGGCAGTGATTTGGCTGATGCCTTGTTGTCCCATAATTAAGAAAATCTTTAATAAATTGGCAGGATTTTTGGTAAAAGTATCGGCATGAGCGATGGCGATTTTGACGGCTTTTGGTGTGTTTGGTTGATTTTGCCCAACGCTTGTTTTCACCAAACAAAAATCATCATCAATCGCCGTCGTCTGTACGGCATTTGCCAGATATTTTTCATAAAAATATTCGCACAATACTTCTGATAATGCCGAAATACGCATCACATGGCGATAATACAGCCGCATCATCGCCTCAAGTGCCTCGGTAATCTCATGGTGCGTGATGGTGTCGCTTGATGCATAATAGCCAAAATGTTGGGCGATGCTTTTTTGGTAATCAAACAGCAATCTGTCCTCACCTCGAGCGGTCAAGGTGTGCAAATGATGGCGAATGCACCACAAAAACCGCTGTCCTGCCAGCAAACTTTCACATTCATCGGCATTGATAAAGCCACTCGCTACCAGCTCTGCCATGCCAGTTTTGCCAAAATAAAACCGCCACAGCCAGCCAATCATGTGCAAATCTCGCAAGCCACCCGGGGCATTTTTGATGTTTGGTTCCAGATTGTACGCTGTGGCATTATAGGCAAGATAGCGTTCTTTGGCTTCGGCCATTTTGGCGGCATAAAAATCTTGGATTGTCCAAACTGACTTTACAACTTGATAAGGAAAATTTGCCAAATCCCAATTGCCTGCCAAAATTCGTGCTTCTAGCATGGCAGTGGCGATGGTTTGCTCACTGGCGGCTGTGCGTGTCTCATCAAGGCTACGCACCGAAAACGCTGGCGTAATGCCAATATCCCAAAGATCTGCCACAAATTTTTCAATATTATCTTTGGCACAAGCAATCGTCTCACCAATCAATAAAATATCAATGTCTGATGCAGGCGACAACTCGCCACGGCCATAGCCACCAACCGCAAACAGGGCAAAATCTTTGGGAAATTGATAAAAATCAAACATCTCAATCAAAATCCCATCAATCGCCAGCGTGCGAATGGCAAGCAAATTTTCAATGTGCGACATTGCCTTGACGCCATGAGTGAGCATTTTTTGATTAATGGCAATATTTAAATTTTCTAAATATTGGCGTATGGCGGCGTTATTTTGGCTAGTGCCGACAATCTTGGGTGGCAAGCCAATATCCAACTGTGCTTGTTGGCAATGCTCAAAAAGCTGGGCAAAGGCGGTATTTGGCAAATGGGGTGAATTGGGCGTATTTGTCATGATTAACCTGCAATTGACCTTGGTTTGGTGGTTTGGCTTTGGTTTTAATATTGATTAAATATTGCTTAAGATTTACCGATGGTTTGATAATCTGATGCAAGGGTGTATCGGTGCTATCCCTAGCATCATTATTGCAATGTTAAATGTATTCATCTGTTGGCCATTATTTTACGATAAATTCACCCAAAAAATAAAATTTTAGTAATTTTTTTTCATAAAAAACTTGAAATTCATCAACAAAACACCACTTATGACACATTAAATTTAACCTTTTTCTTTTATCTTTTAAGTTTAAATTAACGGAGTGATTATGAAAATTCGTCCACTACACGACCGCATTGTTGTTCGCCGCACCGAAGAAGAGCAAAAAACCGCAGGTGGCATCTTGCTGCCGGGCAGTGCCGCTGAAAAACCACAACAAGGCGAAGTGATTGCCGCTGGTAACGGTCAAGTGCGTGATAACGGCGAAGTACGCCCGCTAGATGTCAAAGTTGGCGACACTGTGCTATTTGGCCAATATGCAGGTCAAACTGTCAAAGTTGATGGCGAAGAGCTACTTATCATGAAAGAAAGTGATGTATTGGGCGTTTTGGAAGCCTAATGCTGTTTGACTTTTATTATTTATAAAATAAATCATTTAAAATTTTAACATTGAATATGGAGTAAAACCATGGCAAAAGATGTAAGTTTTGGCACTAACGCTCGAGAAAAGATGATCGATGGCGTGAACATTTTGGCAAATGCCGTCAAAGTTACCTTAGGCCCAAAAGGTCGCAATGTGGTGATTGACAAATCATTTGGCGCACCAACCATCACCAAAGATGGTGTGAGTGTGGCAAAAGAGATTGAATTAGAAGATAAATTTGAAAATATGGGTGCTCAGCTGGTGCGTGAAGTTGCCGCCAAAACCAACGATGTGGCAGGTGATGGTACGACGACTGCGACAGTATTGGCACAGGCGATTTTGGTTGAAGGCATGAAAACTGTCGCCGCTGGCATGAACCCAATGGATCTAAAGCGTGGCATCGACAAAGGCGTGCGTGCTGCCGTCGAAGAAATCCGTGCATTATCAACGCCAGCCAATGACCACAAAGCCATCGCTCAAGTTGGCTCAATCTCTGCCAACTCAGACACCACCATCGGCGAGCTTATCAGCAAAGCCATGGAAACCGTTGGCAAGCAAGGCGTTATCACTGTCGAAGAAGGCTCTGGCTTTGAAGATGCTTTGGAAGTGGTTGAAGGCATGCAGTTTGATCGTGGTTATATCAGCCCATATTTTGCCAACAAGCAAGACAGCCTAACTTGCGAATTTGACAATCCATTGATTTTGTTGGTGGATAAAAAAATCAGCAATATCCGTGAAATCGTGCCATTGCTTGAAAAAGTGATGCAAACCAGCCGTCCATTGCTAATCATCGCCGAAGATGTCGAAAACGAAGCATTGGCGACTTTGGTAGTGAACACTTTGCGTGGTGGCCTAAAAACTTGTGCGGTCAAAGCACCGGGTTTTGGCGATCGCCGTAAAGCCATGCTACAAGACATTGCCATCTTGACAGGCGGCGTGGTTATCTCAGAAGAAGTGGGTCTAAGCCTTGAAGCGGCTGAGATTGCTCATTTGGGTACTGCCAAAAAAGTTACCATCGGCAAAGAAAACACCGTGATTGTTGATGGTGCAGGCGATAAAGCCGACATCGAAGCACGAGTTGAGTCTATCCGCCGTCAAGTTGAAGAGTCAACTTCTGATTATGATAAAGAAAAATTGCAAGAGCGTGTGGCAAAACTGTCAGGCGGTGTTGCGGTGATCAAAGTCGGTGCAGCAACCGAAACCGAAATGAAAGAGAAAAAAGACCGTGTCGATGATGCCTTGCATGCCACTCGTGCCGCTGTTGAAGAAGGCGTCGTACCGGGTGGTGGCGTAGCGTTGGTGCGTGCCTTGGCTGCTCTAAGCGACCTAAAAGGCGATAACGAAGACCAAAACGCTGGTATCAATATCCTACGCCGTGCGATGGAAGCACCACTTCGCCAAATCGTTACCAACGCTGGCGAAGAAGCGTCTGTCATCATTAACGAAGTCAAAAACGGCTCAGGCAACTATGGCTATAACGCCGCCACTGGCGAATATGGCGACATGATCGCTATGGGTATCCTAGATCCTGCCAAAGTTACTCGTTCAGCACTGGAGCATGCTGCTTCTGTGGCAGGTCTGATGCTGACCACCGAAGTGATGATTACTGACCTACCAGCCAAAGACAACGGTGCGGCGATGGCTGCTGCTGGCATGGGCGGTATGGGTGGCATGGGCGGTATGATGTAATACATTGTCCAAGCCATTGATTTTGCATTAAATTTAAACAGTGCAAACCTACCAAATCCCCAAAGATTTATCTTTGGGGATTTTTGCTTTTGGCTTTTGTTGGTTGCTATGATATGGATAAGTGTATGAGTTGATTAAATTTGTGCTTGATACTTGACGGCATGATTGATGACACGATGGACAATATGGCTTATAATTGATGGGTTGAAATATGATTTAATTACTTGATTTAACCACCTGATTTAATCGCCCGCAGTTAAAATATGATGCGTTTTAAGGAATATATAATGAAAAAATCGCTACATGTGCTACTGCTGTCTTTGTCGGTTTTGGCATCTTTATTGGTTGGCGTATGTGCCAATGCTGCTGGCAAGGCCTTTGACCGTGCCACAAACCAAGTGCAAGCAGATCAGTTGCCTTTGGTGATTTTTGTGAAATCCAAGCTGTTTGATGCGGTGGTGGGCGGTGAGCCAATGCTGCATTTTGAAGATTATCACGCCAAGATGGAGCATCAAGGGGCGGTATATGTGCTTGACAGCTTTGTTAAGCCACTTGAGCAGCCATTTTATATCTATGTGCGTGCCGAACATGGTGGCGGTGTTTTGCATGAAGTGGCGGCAGAGCTGGCGGTGGCATATATTGAGCCAAAGGGCTGTACCGAGCCTTTGGTTCGCCGAGCGGACTTGGATAAGGGCAGTGCCGATGGGCAGGCGTGGATTATCGGCGTGTCGTGCTAGGCAATGGGGCAAATCTTCCAAAGATGAATTCGCCCAAAGGCTCAAAATTTCAAATCCAAAACCTTAACGCTTGGTTGTAAAACTTAAGCGTTTTATCCATTGCTTAGAATCTCATCAAACCCAAAGCGGTTTTATATTGATATTAAAGCCAAGCCAATTATCTGATGATTTGGCAAATAAAAAAATACGCTTGATTGATTAACCAAGCGTATTTTAGAATATTGGCATCCCATAGGGGATTCGAACCCCTGTTACCGCCGTGAAAGGGCGGTGTCCTAGGCCTCTAGACGAATGGGACACAGTGTGCAAAGTCATCATCAGATGCTTTACCAACTTTCGACGCTTTCACCGTTGTTTCGAAAGTGGTGCTATTATAGCAAAATATTTTTAGTCGTCAAGCATTGAATTATAAAAACCTGATAAAAGTTTATAACTATTTGATTTATAAATAATTATTTTGGATATTTGGATTAATTACAGCAATGACGATGTGATGAATGGTCAAATAAAACGGCCTGAAAACACAGATTTTCAAGCCGTTTTTATTGATAGCTTTGTTGATGATTACCGTTGTGGGCTTTATCAGTTTTGGCAATCAGTCTTTGAAATTGTTAAATTGTAGCGGTACGCCAAATTGTTTTTCTTTCAAAAATGCCATCGCCAGCTGCAAATTGTCTTTTTTCTTGTCGGTTACTCGGATTTTATCGCCTTGAATGCTGGCAGAGACCTTTAGATCAGACTCTTTGAGTGCTTTGGAGATTTTTTTGGCGGTGTTAGCGTCCAGACCGTCTTTTAGGTTGATGACTTGCTTGGTGTGCTTGCCTGACTGGGTTTTGTCTTGTGGGTCTAGGCTTTGTAAATCCACGCCACGCTTGATGAGCTGCTTTTCAAAGATGGCATAGACATTGTCTGCTTGCAGTTCGTTGTCGGTGGTGATGGTAACGGTTTTGGCTTTTTCGTTCAGCTCAATTTGAATATCACTACCCTTAAAGTCAAAGCGTGTGCCGACTTCTTTTTCGGCATTTTGCACAGCGTGCTTGACTTCAAAGGTTTGTAACTCGGATACAACATCAAAAGATGGCATAACAACTCCTTGATTTTATTAATGATAAAATGGTTTATTCGCTGGTGTCACTTTGACTGTCTGCATTATCTGTATTGTTTAAATTATCTACATTATCGACATTGTCTGTCAAATCGGCCACGGCTGGCAGGCGGATACTCTGATTGACAATTCGGTATTGTCTGTCGAATCAGCCACGGCTGGCAGTAGGGTGCTTTGATTGACAATGTGGCAAAACAGCTCGGCAGTTTTTTGGGTGTCGTACAGTGCTGAATGGGCATGGCTGTTGTCAAAGTCAATGCCTGCCATCACACAAGTGCGTGCCAGCACCGTATGCCCATAAGCCAAAGCGGCAAAACTGGCGGTATCCAGCACGCTAAAGGCATGAAAGGGCGACTGGTTTTTGCTATTCGTGCGAGCAATGGCGGCATTCAAAAATCCCAAGTCAAAATGGGCATTATGCCCAACCAAGATACACTGACGGCAACCGTGCTGTTTTTTGACGGCTTTGAGTGCCTTAAAAATGCGACGCAAGGCGGTTTTTTCGTCTTCGCTGATGGCTTTGCGAATCGGACTGTCAGGATTGATGCCTGTGAATTTGAGCGATGTCGGCTCAAGATTGGCACCATCAAAAGGCTCAATGTGAGCATTTAACGCTTCGCCTTGGTACAGTTTTCCATCATCATTCATCAAGATGGGAATGCAGGCAATCTCAAGCAGGGCATCAGTCTGGGCATTAAACCCAGCTGTCTCCACATCGACAACAACAGGCAAAAAACCACGAAAACGATTGGCAATGGTGGGCTTATTTGGCTTATCCATCATTGCACCACTTGCCAATCCAGTGTTTCACCTGCCAGCAGTGGCGTGAGCGTTTTGTCGCCCAAATAGTCAAAACTTTGCGGTATGGTTTGTGGTTTTTTGACCAGTGTGATGGTGCTGTTATTGACTGGCAAGCCATAAAAGTTTGCACCATAGACGCTGGCAAAGTTTTCCAGTTTATCCAGTGCGTCCACGCTCTCAAAGGCGGCGGCGTACAGCGGCAGGGCGTGCAATGCACTATAACAGCCTGCACAGCCACAAGCCGCTTCTTTGGTGTGTGTGGCGTGTGGGGCTGAGTCTGTGCCTAAGAAAAATTTGGGATTGCCACTGGTTGCCACTTGCAGCAGGCGTTTTTGGTGGTCGGCACGCTTAAGAATTGGCAGGCAATAATAATGCGGTTTGACACCACCAACCAGCAAGTGATTGCGGTTAAATAACAAATGCTGCGGCGTAATGGTGGCGGCGATGTGCTTGCCTTGAGCCAGACAAAAATCAGCAGCATCGGCGGTGGTGATATGCTCCATGACGATTTTTAGCTCGGGGAAATTTTTGATAATTTGGCTTAGCACATCGTCCAAAAACCGCTTTTCACGATCAAAAATATCAATCTGTGCGTGCGTAACTTCGCCATGCACCAAAAGCGGCAAACCGTGCTTTTGCATGGCATCAAATACCGAACCACGCCCCAAAATATCGGTTACGCCATCGGCAGAGTTGGTGGTCGCTCCAGCAGGGTAGAGCTTGACCGCCGAGACCACGCCTGTGGCAACTGCTTGACTGATGTCATCGGCAGTTGTGTGGTCGGTCAGATATAGCACCATGCGTGGATCAAAGCTGTCTTTGCGTTTGGTGTCAATGTCGCTTTGGTGCAAGGCTGCCAAGATGCGTTCACGATAATCCACCGCTTGTTGGGCGGTTTTGACAGGCGGCACGAGATTTGGCATACAAATCACACGGTTAAAACTGCTTGCCGCATGTGGTACAGTGGTGGCAAGTGCATCGCCGTCACGCAGATGGATATGCCAGTCATCTGGCTGAATCATGGTCAGTTGTGTGGTCATAATTGGCTCACTTGGCTATTTGATTTATTGAGTAATATTTGATAAATTATATAATATTTCTCAATAAAATGGCTAAAAATGAATATCTTGCCATTATTCTAGCATGGGGCGATTTTGTCAAGTTTTAAATTTGCTACGCAGATAAAAAGTCGCTTGCAAAGAGATTGCAAGCGACTGTGCTAATAAGCGTGTTTGAATTAACGAAAATCTGGGTCTTGGTTTGTGGCGTATTCAATAAAAGAGAGATGTTCCTTAATCTGTTTATTGGTATAGATATAACCAAATATACCCATAGGCAAAAACAAAATTCCGACAGGGATTAAAATAACTGTTAGCAGCATGATAGTTGCTAGAACAATAAAAAAATACTGACATACTTCAGGTATTTAAAATTATTAATCAGTTTTTGATTGGCATAAACAAAGGTCTCTAAATCGCAGGCGACACCAGAAGTTTTGGCGGTATTTTTCACCATTTTATATTTTGCACTATTAAATGCCATAGAATACTCCCAATATTATAAAATAACTGTTTATGGGAAATATATCAAAAAAAAAACGGTGTCAAATAATTTTAAAAATTGTTTAAAAAAATTCCCAATCGGCTCGGACTGGGAATTTTATCATTGATTTGGGCTTTATTTGTGTTGTTATTTGCCCTGCTGTTCGTCTTGTTGCTCAAGCTGTGGCACGGCATTGCCACCGCCCAGACCCAATAAGCCTGATTGGACATACAGACCCAGTTTTTGGCGTGTGTCGGCAATATCCAAATTACGCATGGTTAGCTGTCCGATACGATCCAGCGGCGTAAATGCGGCATCTTCGACTTTTTCCATCGACAGGCGATCGGCTTCGTAGGTTAGATTTGGCGATTCGGTATTTAGGATAGAGTAGTCATTACCACGACGCAGCTCAAGCGTTACCGTGCCAGTGATGGCTTTGGCGACCCAACGCTGTGCCGTCTCACGCAGCATCAATGCTTGGCTATCAAACCAGCGACCTTGGTACAGCAGACGACCCAAACGCAAGCCATTAATGCGGTACTGCTCGATGGTGTCTTCGTTATGAATGCCTGTTACCAGACGCTCATAAGCGATGTGCAGCAGTGCCATGCCCGGTGCTTCATAGATGCCACGAGATTTGGCTTCGATAATGCGGTTTTCGATTTGGTCGGTCATGCCCAGACCGTGGCGGCCGCCGATTTCATTGGCCTTTAAAATCAAATCCACAGGGCTGTCATAAGTTTCGCCATTGATGGCAGTAGGAACACCTTCTTTAAAAGTAATGCTGACGGTTTCGGCATCGATTTTGATGCTTTCGTCCCAGTAGCGAACGCCCATGATTGGCTCAACAATTTTATGGCTGGCGTCCAGATATTCCAAATCTTTGGCTTCGTGCGTCGCTCCAAGCATATTTGAGTCGGTTGAGTAGGCTTTTTCTTTGCTCATCTTATAATCAAAGCCATTATCAATCAAAAACTGGCTCATCTCGGCACGACCGCCCAGCTCGTCAATAAAGGTCTGATCCAACCAAGGTTTGTAAATTTTTAGTTCAGGATTGGCAAGCAGACCATAGCGATAAAAACGCTCAATGTCGTTGCCTTTATAAGTTGAGCCATCGCCCCAGATATTGACATCGTCTTCACGCATGGCAGAGACCAGCATTGTGCCTGTTACCGCACGCCCCAATGGCGTGGTGTTAAAGTACGGCATGCCGCCTGTGGTTACATGAAATGCACCGCATTGGATAGCGGCGATGCCTTCTTGGGCAAGCTGTAAGCGGCAATCAATCAAGCGAGCTTGGATAGCACCGTATTGTTCAGCCTTGGCAGGAATGGCGTTATAGTCATCTTCGTCAGGCTGTCCCAAATTGGCGGTGTACGCATATGGCTTAGCACCTTTTTGTTTCATCCAAAGCAGTGCTGCCGAAGTGTCCAAACCGCCAGAAAAAGCGATACCGACTTTTTTGCCGACTGGCAAGTGCTGTAAGATGGTTGCATTACTCATGGCAATATCCTTGATTGGTTAAACTGATTGATTAAGCTGATTAATTAAATAAATTAACCAAAATCCACTAAAAATAAACTTATTGCTAGATTATAGCATTTTTTGGAATTTTGTGATGGCTTGCTGGAGCGATTTTTATAAAAATTTTACAAATAAACGCAAATTTTTGGCATTTTTGATGATTTTTCTCTGTTAAATTCAGCGAGCTTTGCTATACTATCATTTTTAGAAATGATGATTATTTTAATCAGGATTTATGGTGTGATTTTGCTAAATTATTTGTAGGCTTGCAAGTTTTTAAAATGACAAATTTGATCAGCTGTCAAATGGTCAGATACTCAAAAGTTGCCAATTTACCAAAACAATCACCAGCCAAAATTATCATCAAAATCAATCACCAAACCACCAAACCAAACCGATGGCAAATGATGACACAGGATAACACGCATCTGATTATTGATACCAAAACACAGACGCTAACACTGATGGCTGGTGAGCGTTTGCTACGCCAATTTGCCATCTCAACAGGCAAAAATGGCACAGGTCAATCCGAAGGCTCGGGCTGCACGCCATTGGGTCGGCACATCATCAGCGAAAAATTTGGCGATAATTTGCCTGCCAATGCGGTTTTTGTGGCTCGTCAATTCACTGGCGAGCTATACGATGCGGCACTAGGCGAGCAGTTTGTGGGTCGTGATTGGATTTTGGGGCGGATTTTGTGGCTGGCAGGTTGCGAAGACGGCTTTAATCGTGGTGTCAATGCCGATGGTGTCAGCGTGGATACCAAATCTCGCTATATCTATATCCACGGCACGCCTGACAGTGAGCCGATGGGTGAGCCGCTGTCGCATGGCTGCGTGCGAATGCGAAACGATGAGCTGGTTTGGCTGTATGAGCAAGTGGCGGTTGGCTGTTCGGTTTTGATTCAATAGCACAAATTGGATAACGCAAACTGGCAATACAAAACTGCTAAAACCGCTAAAATTGCCAAATTTTGCAAGCGATGGGCATTGATGTCATTAATAGATAAGCACTTTAAAAAGAACATTTTGCAAATAAACATTTAGATGCTAAATATTTAGATTTTCTAAAATCTGATAATTTGATAAAGTGGTTTGGCGGTTGGCAAGCATTGGTAAATATGAGCAAATCATGATAAGCACATGGACAAATTGGACATAGGTTGGCTGTATGAATTTACAAAAAGTGGATTTAAACTTATTATTTTATTTAGATGTGCTACTGCGTGAAAAAAATGTAACACGAGCGGCAGAGCAGTTGGGCATTACCCAGCCTGCGATGAGTAACATTTTGCGGCGATTGCGTTCGCTGTTTAATGATCCGCTGCTGGTGCGTTCGTCCGAAGGCATGACACCAACCGAGCGAGCTTTTGAGTTGCAGCCACGCATTCGTGAAGTCTTGTCGGACATTACCACATTGCTTGAGCCACGCACCGAGTTTCGCCCTTATAGCACTTCACGAGTGTTTCGCATTATGACCAGCGATTATGCCGAAGCGACTTTGGTTCCCCGCTTGGTCAAGGCACTTAGAAGCGAAGCACCGAATGTGATTTTGGACTTTTTGACGCCATCAGATGTGTCGTATCGTGATATGGAGCAGGGGCGTGTTGATTTGGCGATTAACCGCTTTAATGAGATTCCCCAAAGTTTTCACCAAGTGCTGGTTTGGCGAGATACTTTTAGCTGTCTGTTGTCGGCGGACAGTCCGTATGCCAACCGCTTTAATCTCAAAAACTACCTAAAAGCCCAGCATGTGTGGGTCTCAAAAACTGGCATGGGTGTGGGTTTTGGGGTCAATCCTGAGAAATCTGGCGGTCTTGGCTCAATTGACCAAGCCTTGCAGCGACTGGGACAAAAGCGGCAAATCAGCGTTTTTACTCGCCATTATCAGATGCCTGCGATGCTGGCGGCAAATAAGGATTTGATTGCGACTTTGCCGACTCGTGTGGCACGATTGCAGGCGGATAATAATTCACAAATCATCGTCAAAGAGCCGCCGTTTTTTATTCCTGAATTTGAATTAACCATGGCGTGGTCGCCTTTATTGCAACATCACCCAGCCCATCGTTGGCTCAGACAGCTGATTTTGCATGTGGCTCGCCAAGTAATTGCCGAAGAAGAGCAAGCACTCAAATCAGAGTAAATATTTGGTTCAGAATATATTTGCTGAAATATTGCTAACAAACAAAAATAAAAAAAACTGGTGATGAGCCAGTTTTTTTTATTGCTTAAGATTATTGATTAAAGTTATTAATTAATATTTTAAATCATTTGTCTGATGGTGATGATGGGTGCGATGACAGTCGCTTGTCTTTTTGGTTGGGCAATTGGCTTTGTTCGTCATCAAAGCTGGTCAGTGGTGTAAAGACGATATTATGAATGGGCAGGTTTTCTTTTTGGATAAGTCGCCAGTTGTGCGTACCGCTGTTGCTGATTTGTAGGTAATACTTGGCAGGCGTGGCATCGAGAGCAACTGTGCCAGTGTATTGATTGCCTTGCTGATATGTGATGACAAAATCACGGTCTTTGTTATCATCGGTGGCGTGTGAGATATGCACTGCCAATGTTTTGGGGTAGTCAAGTGCCGTACCATCGCTCAATTGACCACTGTTTAGACTATCTTTGGGGTAATTTAGCTCAAAACTTACTTTGCTGTCGCCATTATCCAAACCGTCAAAACGCATGATGCCCCAAATGCCCAAATCGTGGCTGAGTTTGTCTCGTGAAGCATCTTGGTATAAAGTTTTGCCGTCCATGTACCAATCATCACGCACAGTGGAATCTTGGATTTTTATTGAATAAAAAATAAAAAACAGACAAATCAGCACCACAAACACTGGCAAGCCAATCACAAAAATCAAAACCATGTAATTTTTATACCAAAGGTTGGCTTGTTTGTTGGTGCTTGATGTGGTGTTCATGGGCGTAATCCTAAAAAATCCAAGCCCCATTGTATCACAACAGGGCTTGGATTTTAAGACACTTTTGATTGGCTTTAATATCAATAATAATCATAATGATAAGAATGCCAAAGCGTCGGTTATTTTTCACTTTTCGGTTCGTAGTTAAAGACATCTTGAGCTGAAGCACTGTATTGACCGTCTTTACTGTACACGGTGATGGTAATTGGTGTACTGCCTACCTTGACGATGCTTGGATCGCCGACAATGCTCACTGGCAAGTCGTATGGCTCATTGGCTTGTAGCGGCAGCTGCTTGAAGCGTGAACGCAGTTTCATACCATCACTGCCTTCGGCTTCTAGGCGAACTTGATAAACTTGCTGCTCATCGGTCTTATTGACGATTTTTAGCACATAGCTGTTTTCGACCATACCATCACGGCCGATAGTGGAGATTTGTTTGCGGTCGTGGCGAATTTCCATCTCCAAAGGTGAGCGTCCGACAGCGATTAGGGTTGCTGCCACGATACACGCACCCAGCACGCCGATATAAGCAAAGATACGCCAGCCGATGATTTTGGTTTTTTGTTTTTCGACCAATTGCCGCTCGGTGGTGTAGCGAATCAAGCCACGGGGATAGCCGACTTTGTCCATGATTTCGTTACAAGCATCGATACAGGCGGCACATTGGATACATTCTACTTGCAGACCATCACGAATGTCGATACCTGTTGGGCAAACTTGCACGCACATCGCACAATTGACGCAGTCGCCGTATTCGCCAGCGGCAGTGTCTTTTTTGCGAGCACCACGAGGTTCGCCACGCTCATAATCATAAGAGACAATCAGCGTATCTTTATCAAACATCACCGACTGGAATCGACCATAAGGGCAAATATACACGCACATATGCTCTCGCATATAGCCACCGTTGGTCTGAGTAACAAAGGTGATGAGCAAAAAGAAAATCCATGTCATCTTACCCCAGCCCATAAAGAACAAAGGGTGTCCATTAAAAAACAGATAATCAGTACCGACAATAAAGGCAATAAAAGTCAAGGCCGTCACGGACGAAAACACGCCCCAAATGCAGTGCACAATGAATGTTTTTAGGATTTTTTCGGCATTCCAAGGGGCTTTGTCAAACTTAATGCGTTTGTTGCGGTCGCCGATAATCCACTTTTCGACATGCTGATACAGATGCACATAGATGGTCTGCGGACAAGCATAACCGCACCACACACGCCCAGCATACACCGTCACCATAAACAGCATCAAAGCGGCGATGATAAACACAAAGGCAAAGAAATAAAAATCTTGAGGCATAAAAGTCGCCCCAAAGATATAAAACCTTGGCTGCACCACATCAAAAAGCAACGCCTGTCGCCCATTCCAGCGAATCCACGGTGCAATCAAAAATCCTGCTAAGATTGCATACATGCTAATTAGGCGAATGTTTTGATATTTGCCCTTCACAAAGCGTGGGTGTACACGATGCTTGGTTGCGTCCATATCTTTAGAATGCGGAATGATTTTTTCGGGAGCAGGACGGGGCTTTTTCTTGGGTTTTTGTTCTTCTGACATAAGGGATACCTTGGCTTATCGCCTATGATAAGATTGTGTTAAATAAAATCTTAAGGCATGGCTCGGTAATGGCATATCCGCCCACAAAGGCAGGATAGCGGCATGATAACAATATGACGACTGGCGAATGCTATTGGCATCGTCGTTTAGAATTGTCGTTTGGATATATTATCACTTTTTGTAGGGTTTTGGTATTTATTTTGTGCTTTTGCCAGTCATGATGATATTTATTGATTTAAATTTATAAAAAAAATCTTAACAATTATCTTGGCTTACCATAAAACCCCAAAAAGCCACTCTACCAAGCTGTGATAACTTATTTGATGATAAATATTTATTCAAATAAAACTAAGCACGATAGGGTGGTATCAATCTAAAATTAGGCAAAGCTTAAAATTCAGTCATTGCCAAAATCTGCTTAAATAAAGCCTTTTGTTCTTGGCTTGGTTTGGCGGATTGTAGTGCCATCACTTGCGTCATGTCGCCATCGATGCGAATTTTGCCGACCATAAAGGCTTCAATGGCTTGGTTGATGTCGCCTGTTTTGATAATTTGTAACAAAGTATCGCCATCAATCGTGATGGTGCTGATGGCGTCATCAATCGCACCTTGAGCGATTTTACCGTCTTTTAGGTGTAGCTCGGCATTGGTGTCGCCAGTCACTTTTAGGTTTAATAAAATGGCGGCAAGATTGGGCGGCAGATTAAGGGCATCGGTGGCAGCGTTTAGCTCGCTGACTTTATCAAACCAATCTTGACTTAGAAACTTTGCCATAAATTTTTCCTTTTACTATTATTTATTAAGAATAAAATAAATTGCGTGTCTAATTTTTGAGTATTTTTGGTAATTGTGGCAAAATATCACCAAATCAAACATCACCCAAATTGGCATATTATAAAACAAAAATCCCAGTGATTGTTGCTGAATTTACCAAAAGTTATTTTAATGAAAACAATTTTTATGATGTTTTATGATAAATTTGATTTGGTGGGGCAAATCTTTACAAATTTTTACAAAAAACAGCGAATTGAGCCAATTTGACCAACTTTTATCAAAATCAGGTATCAAAATCAAGCGACAAAAGTAGGTAATAAGCAGATAAATTGTCCAAATCATCGGCGTTTTTTGATAAAAAATCAGATAATATTGCCAAAAAATTTCAATATTTTTACAAAATATACCCAAAAATTACATTTGTGTTGTATAATAAGGCGTGAAAAACTTCTGACAATACCATATTGTCAGTATGGATATATTTGGTGGTGGCGTTATTGCCATGCCGCCTGACGCAAGCCAAGCAATGAGCAAGCCAAGCAAGCACGGAATCAGGCGTTTTTGGAAAATTTCAAAAATTTGCTATTATTCCATAGAAAAAATAAGGATTTTTTCATTTTTGCTGGTCTGAATTGATGATATTTGCTTGACTTTGCGTTACAATAGACACACAAGATCAAAGCAAGGGCGATTTTTACTTATTTTGGACATTCAATTTGGTAAATTGCCAAGCTAAATAAATCGGGCTGCACAGGAAAATATCCAATGAGTCTATACAAATCAGCAGTAGCCCCATTATCCGTTGATCATGAATATGAAATCACCATTGTGCGATTTTTTACGATCATGGCGGTGTTTTGGGGTATCGTTGGCATGGCTGTGGGTGTATTTATTGCATCACAGTTGGCATGGCCAGTATTAAATTTTGACACTTCATGGCTATCTTTTGGACGCTTAAGACCGTTACACACCAATGCGGTGATTTTTGCGTTTGGGGGATCGGCTCTTTTTGCAACATCTTACTATATTGTTCAGCGTACCTGTAAAACCAGATTGTTTGCACCATATTTGGCATGGTTTACCTTTTGGGGTTGGCAAGCCATTATTGTTGCGGCGGTGATTACATTGCCACTGGGTATCACATCAGCCAAAGAATATGCCGAATTGGAATGGCCAATTGACATTTTCTTGGCGATTGTTTGGGTGGCTTATGCGGTTGTATTTTTTGGTACAATCATCAAACGCCAAACTTCGCACATTTATGTAGCGAACTGGTTCTTTGCTGCGTTCATCATCACCATTGCATTGCTACACATTGTCAATAGCTTTGCCATTCCAGTCGGATTGTTCAAGTCTTACTCGCTGTTTGGCGGTGCAACAGACGCTATGGTTCAATGGTGGTATGGTCATAACGCCGTAGGTTTCTACTTGACCGCTGCATTCCTTGGTATGATGTATTACTTCATTCCTGTGCAAGTGGGTCGCCCTGTTTATTCATATCGCTTGTCAATCGTTCACTTCTGGGCGTTGATTGCGTCTTATATGTGGGCAGGTGGTCACCATCTACATTATTCAGCACTGCCTGACTGGACTCAGTCTTTGGGTATGGTGTTCTCGCTAATCCTATTTGCACCTTCTTGGGGCGGTATGATTAACGGTGTACTAACACTGTCTGGCAGCTGGGATAAACTACGCACAGACCCTATCATTCGTTTCTTGATTGTGGCATTGTCATTCTATGCGATGAGTACCTTTGAAGGTCCAATGCTGTCAATCAAAGCGGTGAACGCCATCAGCCATAACACTGACTGGACAGTTGGCCATGTGCATTCAGGTGCATTGGGCTGGGTTGGTATGATTACCATCGGCTCTATCTATGTACTGTTGCCACGCATCTTTAGCAAAGCAAAAATGTATTCAACCAGCTTGATTACTTTGCACTTTTGGCTGGCAACCACAGGTACGGTATTGTACATTGTTGCCTTGTGGATCTCGGGTATTACCCAAGGTATGATGTGGCGTGCAACCAACCCAGACGGTACTTTGGCGTATGACTTTATCCAAACGGTTGTGGTATCACACTGGCCGTATGTGGTGCGTGCGTTGGGTGGTGCATTGTATGTGGCAGGTATGTTTGTGATGGCTTATAACTGCTATCGTACCATCAAGATGCCGGGCGTTGTTGAGCCAGCTGCTAAGCCAGAGCAAGCCACTGACAGCGAACAAGCAACTGCACAAGCATAAGGGGTAAACAATGTCAAAAATCACTCACGAATTGGTAGAGAAAAACACAGGTTTACTCGTCATCTTTATCGTTATCGCCGTCAGTTTTGCGACACTGGTTGAAATTGTCCCACTGATTTATGATGAGACAGTCGCCGAAGAAGGTGGTGTGAATAAACCTTTGCCAAATATGCGTCCTTGGACGGCATTGGAGATCGAAGGTCGAGACATCTACATCAGAGAAGGTTGCCATGTGTGCCATACGCAGATGATTCGCCCATTGCGTGCCGAAGTTGAGCGTTATGGACCATACAGCCGTGCTGCAGAATCTTCTTGGGACCACCCATTCTTGTGGGGTTCTAAGCGTACAGGTCCTGATTTGGCACGAGTCGGCGGTCGCTACTCAGACCAGTGGCATATTGACCACTTGACCAACCCACGATCTGTTGTGCCAGAATCTGTCATGCCTTCTTATCCTTGGCTTGCCAAAAACGAAGTTAATGGCACCAAGGTGCAAGAAAAAATGCGTCTATTTAAAGAGCGTTTTGGCTTGCCATATACAGATGAAGACATCGAGAAAGCACCTGACCAAGTTCAGGGTGCAACCGAGCTTGATGCCGTTGTTGCTTACTTGCAGCAGTTGGGTATTGCAATGCAAGGTCAACGCTAATGAATTGGGGCGTTTTGCATAGTATCGCAACCGTATCGGCATTTGTCGCCTTTATTGGAGTTGCGTGGTGGGCATATTCACCAAAAAATAAAAAACGCTTTGAAGAAGACGCACAACTTGCGCTAGATGACAGAGATACTCAAACTCTGTCATCAGATCAGCGCACTAAGGATATACAATGAGCTTTTTTTGGAGTTCTTGGATCACTGTCTTATCGTTAGGCTGTTGGTTGGCTATCTTTGGCGTGTTGGTATGGACGCTAAAATCCAAGCCTACGCTAGAAGATGACGGCACGACAGGCCATGTTTATGATGGTATTCAAGAGTATGATAAACCACTACCAAAGTGGTGGTTGGTGATTTTCTTTGGTACTTTGATTTGGGGTTTGGGCTATTTTGTGCTATTCCCATCAATCCAGCCAGCATCATGGAAAGGTGTAACCACCGTTGAAGTGGACGGCCAGCAAGTATCTTGGACATCTGCCAACGAATTAAATAGTCAGCTACAAGCCAACAACCGTGTATTTACTGAAAACTTTGAGCAAAATATCCTAGCAAATGCAGGTGCAAGTGAAGCAACAGTCGTATTGGCAAAACTAAACGAACTGCAATCACAGCGTAAAGTTGGCGAAGACAACTCTGATTTGCAATCTCAAATTGATGAGCAAATCAAACTGTTGGCACCTTATGTAGATAAGTTGGCCGCAGATCCACAAGCCCAAAAAATCGGTGGTCGTCTGTTTCTACAAAACTGTGCTTTGTGCCATGGCTCGAACGCCAAAGGTGCAACAGGTTATCCGAACTTGACCGATGATGATTGGTTGTATGGTGGCAATGCAGATCAAATCTTGCTAACCATTCATAATGGTCGTGGTCATGCAGATGCAATGTCAATGCCAGCATGGCAAAAAGATTTGGGTGAAGCAGGCGTTAAAGCCGCTGCCGAATATGTCCTAAACATTTCTGGCAACCAAAATGACTACACCCTAGATCAGGCAAAAGTTGCTCAAGGTAAAGCAATCTTTGATAGCAAATGTGCTGCATGTCACGGTGCTGATGGCAAAGGCCAAATCGCTGTGGGTGCGCCGAACTTGACCGATGATATTTGGCTATTTGGCGGCGATAAAGAAACTATCCAAACCACCATTCGCCATGGTCGTACTGGTATCATGCCTGCATGGCAATCCAAACTGGGTAATGAGCGTATCATGCTGCTGGCAGCCTATGTCCGTTCTTTATCTCAAGTTGAAGAGCAATAATTGCTGATATTGCCAAAAGCAAAAAAAAAGGGTCGCAGCTTGCGGCTCTTTTTTATGGCAGATTAATAAGAGCAAGCATAGGAATAAGTTGTCGCATTGCTTGCTTGTGTCATGGCTAAATTTTGCGGACTTAAAACTGCCAAAATACAAAAAATTTCCCCAAAACCCCTATATTTTTTTGGTGATTTTTAGTAAAATTCTACTTTACCAGCAACCGATGCATGATTATGACTACTAAATTTATCTTTGTAACTGGCGGCGTTGTTTCATCTCTTGGCAAGGGTATCGCCGCCGCATCAATTGCCGCCGTTTTGGAAGCTCGTGGCCTAAAAGTTACCATGACCAAAATGGATCCTTATATTAATGTCGATCCGGGTACGATGAGTCCATTCCAGCATGGCGAAGTCTTTGTTACCGAAGATGGTGCAGAGACCGATTTGGACTTGGGCTATTATGAGCGGTTTTTGCGTCGCTCAAAAATGAGCAAAGCCAACAACTTTACCAGCGGTCGCATTTACCAAACTGTACTTGCCAAAGAGCGTCGTGGCGATTATTTAGGCGGCACGGTGCAGGTTATTCCGCACATCACCGATGAGATTAAGCACAAAATCCGTGCCAGTGGCGAAGGCTATGACATTGCCATCATCGAAATTGGCGGTACGGTGGGTGATATTGAAAGTTTGCCATTTATGGAAGCGGTTCGCCAAATGCAAGTGGAGCTGGGCAGTGCCAATTCACTATTGATGCATTTGACGCTTGTACCGTACATTACATCAGCAGGCGAGTCAAAAACCAAGCCAACCCAACACTCGGTCAAAGAGCTGCGTTCGATTGGCTTGCAGCCCGATGTGTTGATTTGTCGCTCGGAGCATAGCATTTCAGAAGACAATCGCCAAAAAATCGCTTTGTTTACCAATGTCGAAACTCGTGGCGTGATTTTGTGCGAAGATGCCAAGTCGATTTATCAGATTCCACGCCGTTTTTATGAGCAGAATTTGGACGATTTGATTTGTGAACGCTTTGGCATTCAAGCACCTGAAGCGGATCTATCCGATTGGGATCAGGTGGTTGATGACTTGTTTAACTCACAAGGCGAAATCGTGGTGGCGATGGTTGGCAAATATGTTGAGTTGCCTGATGCGTATAAATCGGTCAATGAAGCGTTGTTGCACGCTGGCATTTATAACAAAACCAAAGTGCGTATCCAGTACATCAGTGCCGAAAGTCTAGAGATAGATGATCAAGCGGTTAAAGCCTTGGACGATGTCGATGCGATTTTGGTACCGGGTGGTTTTGGTGAGCGTGGCACACTTGGTAAAATGAAAGCCATTCAATATGCCCGTGAAAATAACAAGCCATTTTTGGGCATTTGCCTAGGTATGCAGTTGGCAGTGATTGAATTTGCTCGCAATGTTCTGGGCTTGGAAGCAAATTCCACTGAATTTGATCGTAAAACCGCCAATCCAATCATTGGTCTGATTACCGAATGGTTCGACGAAAAGGGCGAATTGCAAATCCGCTCAGACGACAGCGATTTGGGCGGTACGATGCGTCTGGGTGCTCAAGAAGCGGAATTGGTCAGTGGTTCAAAATTGGCAAAAATCTATGGTGCTAAAAACATCACCGAGCGTCATCGCCACCGCTATGAGATGAATAACCGTTACATTGAGCCGCTAGAGACAGCAGGCATGACAATTTCTGGCTATTCTGCCAAGCAGCATTTGGTTGAGTCGATTGAAATTAATGACCACCCTTGGTTTGTTGCGGTGCAGTATCACCCAGAATTTACCAGCTCGCCACGGGGCGGACATCCGTTGTTTAACAGCTTTATCAAAGCGGCAATCGATGTGAAAAATCGTTAAATCAAAAGCACATCAAGCCAGTTCTTGATGTGCTTTTTTGTTATTTTGGGTGTTTTTAGTCGCAGTTGGTAGTATAATACAAGCTCGGCATTGCCGATTTTGTGCCAATGATGATAATTTTTAAGGATTTTGACATGACACAGTCAATGACCGCTGCTCAATCGACAGTTTCTGTATCAGGCATTGAAATTGCCAACGACAAGCCATTTGTGTTGTTTGGTGGCATGAATGTGCTTGAAAGTCGTGAATTGGCGTTTGAAATTGCCGAGCAATACATTGAAATTTGCCAACGGCTGAACATTGGCTATGTGTTTAAGGCAAGTTTTGATAAGGCCAACCGCTCAAGTCTGCATTCATTTCGTGGCCCTAGCCTTGAGACAGGTTTGACATGGCTAAATGACATCAAAGAAACTTATCAAGTCCCCATCATCACCGATGTGCATGAGCCATACCAAGCTGCCCCTGTGGCAAAAGTGGCCGATGTGCTACAACTGCCAGCATTTTTATCACGCCAAACCGATTTGGTGAGTGCTATCGCTCGCACAGGCAAGGTGATTAATGTCAAAAAAGCACAGTTTTTGGCACCGCACGAGATGCGTCATATCATCAACAAATGCCTAGAAGCTGGCAATGATCAAATCATTCTTTGTGAGCGCGGTTCGGCATTTGGTTATAACAATCTGGTTGTTGATATGCTGGGCTTTGAGACGATGAAGGCGATGAATGTGCCAGTGTTTTTTGATGTTACCCATGCCCTACAAGAACCGGGGGCTCGTGCCGACAGTGCAGGCGGTCGCCGACATCAAATCACTACTTTGGCAAGAGCTGGCATGGCGACAGGCTTGGCAGGTTTATTCCTTGAAGCACACCCAGATCCAGACAAGGCAAAATGTGATGGCCCAAGTGCATTGAGATTGGATCAGCTTGAGCCATTTTTAACCCAACTTAAGCAGCTTGATGACTTGGTCAAAGGCTTTGAATCGTTGGATACCAAATAATCCAAAATAACCCAAATCGCTTTAACCATCAAGCACCAAGTAATTAGCTCATAAATAATTTGGTTTAAATACGCCAAATTATTTATCAATAATCATTAATCAAATGGGAGTTGTTATGTACGCTGAAGATACCAAAAATGTTGTAGAAATCAAAGATATTATTGCTCGTGAAATTTTGGATTCTCGTGGCAATCCAACCATCGAAGCTGATGTGATTCTTGCCAATGGCATCTGCGGCCGTGCAGCAGCCCCAAGCGGTGCATCAACTGGCTCTCGTGAAGCATTGGAGCTTAGAGATGGCGATGCGGCTCGTTATTTGGGCAAGGGCGTCAAAAAAGCCGTGGCAAATGCCAATAGCCAAATTCGCACGGCATTGCTGGATAAAGATGTTACCAAACAAACCGAAATTGACAACATTTTGATTGAGCTTGACGGCACAGAAAATAAAGGCAATATGGGTGCGAATGCGATGTTGGCAGTGTCTTTGGCAGCAGCAAAAGCGGCAGCATTGTCGCAGTCTTTGCCACTGCACCAATATATCGCAAATTTGCGTGGTCAAACTTCACTAACCATGCCTGTGCCGATGATGAATATCCTAAATGGCGGTGCGCATGCCGATAACACCGTGGATATCCAAGAATTTATGATTGAGCCAGTGGGCTTTACTTCGTTTTCTGAAGCATTGCGTGCAGGTACAGAGATTTTTCATGCCCTAAAATCGGTACTAAAAGCTCAAGGGCTAAATACGGCGGTGGGCGATGAAGGCGGCTTTGCTCCAAATTTACGCTCTAACGAAGAAGCCATCACGGTCATCATGCAGGCGATTGATAAGGCAGGCTACAAAGCAGGTCAAGACATTTTCTTAGCACTAGACTGTGCATCGTCTGAGTTTTATAAAGATGGCCAGTATATTTTGGCAGGCGAAGGCAACAAAGCCTTTGACAGCCAAGGTTTTAGCGATTATTTAACACACCTTTGCAATCAATATCCAATCATCTCTATCGAAGACGGCTTGGACGAGAGCGATTGGGACGGTTGGGCTTATCTCACCAAACAACTGGGCAATAAAGTTCAGTTGGTGGGCGATGATTTGTTTGTTACCAATCCAAAAATCCTACAAGAAGGCATTGATAAACACATTGCCAACGCCATTTTGATTAAATTTAACCAAATCGGTACTTTGAGCGAAACTTTGGACGCCATCTATTTGGCAAAACAAAACGGCTATGCAACCATCATCAGCCATCGCTCTGGCGAAACCGAAGACAGCACCATTGCTGACTTGGCGGTCGGTACTGCTGCAGGTCAAATCAAAACTGGCTCACTGTGCCGCTCTGACCGTGTGGCAAAATACAACCAGTTGCTACGCATCGAGCAGCAAGTGCGTGCCGCTTACCGTGGCCGTGAAGAGTTTATCGGTTTGCGTGGCTGATGCTGTGCCAAACATTCACTAATTTGTTAGGAAAATCATTGTGGCAAATATCACCAAATCGTTGGTACGCATGACGGCAGGCAAATTTGGCTATGCGCTTGCCATTGTGCTTGCCACAATGATGCTGCTATTGCTGTCTTATCAATATTGGTATGGCGAATATGGCCATAATAATTTGCTCAGTATTAAAGACAAACTACAAGAACAGATTAAGCTGAATGAAGAGCAGGCCTATAAAAACAGCATTTTATTGGCCGATGTCAAGGATCTTAAATCTGGCCTGTCTGCTATCGAAGAGCATGCACGGTTGGATTTGGGGTTGATTAAGCGTGGCGAAACTTTTATCCAGCTGTCCAATGCTCCGATTGTGTACTCACACCAACCAATGCCTAAGGTCGAAGAAGAGATTGAGTCGGTGGATATGCTGCCAGAGCCAGTTACGGTTGATTGATGGGCATTTTGCCACAAATTTAGCATCGGTTTTGATATTCAAACTGCGATAATTCAGACATTTCGCCAAAATATTTTGGCGATTTTTATTATCTGGCAATTTACCCAAAGACTCTACTAAAGGCGCCATCAAAAGTGTTGCCGACAACTTTTGCCCACAAGTTTTAAAAAATTTAGCCAAACGGTTTATCCGACACATTGCCAAAAACATCATCTGACAACTTATGAAACAACCCATCATTTACCCACTGATTGTGGCAGCAGGCACTGGCTCACGCTTTGGTGCTGACAAACCCAAGCAATATCTGAGCATCTGCGGTAAGACAGTGCTTGAGCATAGCATTGCACGGTTAAATCATCGCAAATTTGACTCGCTGACTTTGGTGCTGTCTGCCGATGATGCTTATGCCGATGCTTTGATGCCCAAATTTAGGGCATCATTTACTGGGCAGATTCATCATGCCATCGGTGGGGCGGAGCGTTGGCAATCGGTGATGAATGGCTTGGCGATGATATGTGAGCTGGGTGGCGGTGATGATGATTGGGTGCTGATTCATGATGCCGCTCGCCCTTGTTTACCCAGTGCGGATTTGGATAATTTGATTGCTAAAATTGAGACTGGCGATGATATGCAGGCGGTGATTTTGGCGACGGCAGTGGTTGATACGCTAAAATACGCCAAAAATCATCGCATTGAACATACGGTAAATCGTGAGCATCTGTGGCAAGCACTGACGCCGCAAGCCTTTAAAATCGGCACGCTAAAAGCGGCTTTTCGCCATGTGCTTGATACCAAAAACCCCATCACAGATGAAGCGTCGGCGTGTGAGATGATGGGCGTGCCAGTGCATATCGTGCCAGCATCTCGCATGAATATCAAGCTGACCTATGCCGATGATTTGCCATTGATTCAAAATATTCTTAGCGGCATGACACCATCAGGGTAACGGCGTGCTGGTTTGGTTGTTTGTTATCGTTGCCATCGTTGTACTGGCGACACTGGGCGTTCTAGGGCAGTTTGCTTTAGATGACACGCTGATGGCGTTATTTACCAGTGCTTGGTTTGATGGCATAACGCTGCTTGCGGTGGTGATGCTGTTTGCTGGATTTTGGCTTTTGCCACGCTGTTTGGCTTATTGCAGCATTTGCCAGAGTTTGACAACAAAAGCTGATTTGACAAAAGCGATTTTAGCAAAAGCCAATTTACCAAAAATCAATCGGATAAAACCGACCAAGCTTGGCTGGATAAGCAAGGTTTTAAGTTGCCTACCGTCTTTGTTTCGTCCCGTGGTTTGGCTGCGTGCTTTGTGTTTGCTTGCGATTGTGCTGTTGTTTGTGCTACGGGCGATGTCGGCACATTTTGATTATGAGCAGCATGCCGTCAAATCTCGCTATATTGTCAGTGCCACCGCTTTAATCACCGCCATCAGCGATGGCGTTTATGAGCCAGCATTGGGCAGTAGCTATCGGCAAATGGCGGTGATTAGCGATGTCAAACCTGCCGAATTGTCCGATTTGCCAGCCAATGCCTTGGCGGTGATTAATCCTTTTTTGGACAACCAGTCGCTGTCTATCAATGATACCGATAAGCCAAGCCAAGACAATGCAAGCAACAAAGAGACGACTGCCAACGATGGCTCAAATCATCATAATCCACCGCAGCAGCATGCACTAGAAGGCATCACCGTACTGATGTCAGCCAATCCAAATTTTACCAAAACAGACTTAAGCAATCTTAAACAAATAACGCCTGCCAGCCAAGTGGCGGTTAAGCTGCTGATTACGCCAGCTACTCAAGACAAATCCGCCAGTGGCTTTGATAGCAATCAATGGCTACGAACACGCCACATTCATGCCAATGCCCAGATTTTGGCGATGGGTGAAGTAGAGCCTTTAGATGGCAATGGTATATCACAGCGATTTTTGCTGTCGCTTGAGAGTTTTCGCCAAAAGCTGCGGACGCATTTTTATCAAGACTGGCTACAACTGGACTTATCGCAAGCACAAGCCAAGGCGGTAACGCTCAGTTTATTGACTGGCGATCGTGCCTTGATTGACAAACCAACCAAGGACTTGTATCAGCTGGCAGGCATTTCGCATTTGCTTGCTATTTCTGGTACGCATGTGCTGTTTTTGGCGATGATTTTGGCAGGATTGGCGACACGGATTTTTGATCGCTTTGCTTTGGCAGCATACCAGCGTGTCCCAAAGTGGCAGCTGCGTATGATGATTATGGTGGCTGCCAGCGTGATTTATGCGTTATTTACTGGCTTTGATGTGCCAGCGGTGCGTACGGTGTATATGCTGATGGCAGTGTGGGTGGTGCGGTATTTTGCTTTGCCAGTCGGCACGATAACAACGCTGGCAGCGGTCGCTTTGTTGATGACATGGCAAGATCCGTATGTGCTTTGGCAGGCAGGTTTTTGGCTGTCGTTCATTGCGGTGCTGCTACTGGTGCGGTATGCATTATCCGAGCTGGATTTGCCCATGAGCCAAGCAAATGCCATTGCACAAGGGCGATGGTTGGTGATTTGGCGGCGATTTTGTCAGGCGACCAAGCTGCAATTTTGGCTGTTTTTTGCGATGCTGCCTTTGACGGTGTTGTTATTTGGCAAGGTGCCGCTGTGGGGTTTGTTGGTCAATTTATTTGCCATTGAATTGTTTGGTTTGGTCGTTGTGCCGATAAATCTCTTGGCAGGGGTGCTGTTTGCGTTTTCCCCAAGTTTATCAGATGCATTGTGGTCGATTTCAACGAGCATATTGCACTTTTTGCACGAAACTTTGGCAGTGGGGCTGGGTACGCATTTGGGCGTTATCAGTGCATGGTTGTATGCACCGTTTGGCATGGTGGGGTTTATGCTATGCTTTATTGTGCTGATGATTTTATTGTTGCCCAAGTTATTTTCTCGCTGGCTGCTTGCGTTACCGATGACAGCATTGCTGCTGGTGGCTTTTCGCCCCAGTGATGATGGGCTACAATTAATTGCCCTAAAAAGCGACACGCCCAATGTGATGCAGCTGCTGATTCGTCAGCACGGTCAGCAGGGCGTGCATCAATGGCTGATATTGAGCGATATGGGCGTTAAGCGGCTTCGAGCCAATCATGCCGATGTGCTGATTGACCAGCTACACCGCCAAGGTGTTGGGCGTCAAGGGCTAGATGGCATTATTGTCCAAAGCCCCAGTCCGATCTTTATGCCACTGGTGGGGCAACTGGCAAATGAGCTGTCGGTGCATCGTTATTGGCAGGCAGGGCGACACGAGTCTTTGGCAAATATTCGCCATGAGCCGTGCGATGCTGGCAAAAGTTGGCAGGCGGAAGGCTTGCAGATTCGTGCTTTGACAGGCTGGCGGCAAATTGATGATGGAGAAATGCAGCATTGCGAGCTTGAAATTGTCAGCGATCATTTGCCAAAATTTTCATGGCAAACCGACGATGGCACTGACAATCCAAATGATGATTTGACTAAGATTTCAGATAAAAGCGACAAATCAGGCACACAGCTGATTATCAGTAGCAGCAGGCAGCCCAAGCTGTGGCAATTGTGGGCGATGCTGTGCCAAGAAGATTTGTCCATTGATTTGCCCAATCATTTTGCCCAGACGATTTGGTTGGGGACGACGCAGTCGGCTGATATTGATGATGAATCAATAGCGGCAAAACTGCACGCCACACAAAAGCACTATATTGATGATTAGACAATGATGGCTAAGCATCAACAATTAAACAGCGATTAAACAGTGATTAAACAACGATGGTCAAATATCAATGAGCAAATATCGATGGTCAAACATTGGTGATTGATTTGTCAAAAGCGGTGTGTTATTGTGGTGATAGTTTTAAGAGTTTTAGCTACCAATCATAGTAATTAATTTAAAATATTCATTAAAATAAGGTGAACAATATGGCATGGCCACCCAATCCGAACAAATCCCCCGAGCAGCTCCCAAATCCTGACACGCCAATGTCCGCACCCAGACAGGGCGAAGAATGGCGATTGCTCGAAAAAACTTTATTAGCCAGCATTGAAGAACAAAAATCCAGCCGCCGCTGGTCGATTTTCTTTAAATTGCTGACCTTTGTGTATTTGCTTTTTATTGTTGTGGCCATGGGTTTTGGTTGCAGTGGCAGCTCATCATTTGAAAGCGTCGGCATGCACGAGCCACACATTGCCGTGGTTGATGTTACTGGCGTGATTGCCGACAGCAGCGATGCCAATGCCAAAAACATCGGCGATTCTTTGACGCAGGCCTTTGAAAATGAGCAAGCCAAAGCCGTGGTGCTAAATATCAATTCACCAGGTGGTTCACCAGTGCAGTCTGATGAAATTTGGCAAACGGCGATGGATTTACGCAGCGAATACCCAGACAAAAAACTGTACGCCGTCATTGGCGACATGGGGGCTTCAGGGGCGTATTATATCGCTTCGGCTGCCGATGAGATTTGGGTCAATCCGTCCAGTTTGGTCGGCTCAATTGGCGTGATTATGTCAGGTTATAACATCGAAGAGCTGATGCAAAAAGCGGGCGTTAAAGACCGCACCATGACCGCAGGTGAGTACAAGGACATTTTGAGCATCAGCCGTGAGATGACCGCCGATGAACGATTGCATGTGCAAAAGCTGCTGGACACCACACACCAAAATTTCATCAATGCTGTCAAAAAAGGCCGTGGCAATAAACTAAAAAATCCTGAACAAAATCAGTTATTTAGCGGTTTATTTTGGACAGGTAAAGATGCTGTGGCATTGGGGCTTGCCGATAAAACTGGCGGCATCAATCAGCTTAAAAAATCACTGGATTTGGACACGGTGGATTATAGCTATGTCAATCCGATGAATAAGATTTTTGATCGCTTTGGCGTGCAAGTCGGCAAAGGCTTGGGCGAAGGGCTGAAATTTAGCCTAACCAAGCAGCAAGGCGAACTCCAATAAGCCCATCAAGCGACACACTAAAAAACAATCCATTATTAGCATGGATTGTTTTTTTTGATAAAAATTTAACGCCATGCCGTCCAAATTGTTTAATCGCAATCGCAGGCATGGCAAATTATCAACTGTTATAATTGATGGGTTGATGGTCTTATCCCAAATCGCATTTTTCATTGACATCTGCCAAGGCTTCATCGATGATTTTTTGGCTGACGCCTTTTTTACGCAGTTTTTCGATAAATAGCATGTCATTTGCCAAGGTGTAATCGCCATGATCACGGTCTAGACCTTGGCGGATATACAGGCGAATCAGCCCCTGAATGCGACCAAAGCCATGTACTTTTGCGGTCTCTTCCAGATACTGAATGATCTCTTCGGACAGACGCAAATGCACAGGGCGCATGATGGTTTGCGGACAATCGGAATAGCGGTTTTTAATATGCGGTGGTAGCATAATTTTATCCCTAGAATGGTTATAATGGCTTTGATTATAGCATGTTGGGGTGTGATGTCAAATCGGATCTGATTATTTGCTATTAAGATGGGTAATAAAAAACGCCCTTAGTAAATTACCAAGGGCGTTTCGAATTTGGCTCCCCAACCTGGGCTCGAACCAGGGACACACGGATTAACAGTCCGATGCTCTACCGACTGAGCTATTGGGGAATGTCGGTTATCTTATGCTCTGTGCTTAAGATGTGTGCTATTATAGCAGAAGTTTTTTATTTGTCAACAAATTTTTTGCAAAAAAAATCAAAAAAAATTTATCAAATAAATACCAAAGTACCGCTGCAAAGGGGTGACCATGAACCGTGAAGTTCAAGGCGGATAAGAGTCATGCTTATTACGGCTTCCTGATACATCAAAAGATGCAGGCATGCTCAACAAAGCAATGGAACCCAAATCCTAAAATAAGATTATCGGCTCAGGAATACGCTTCACTGGCGAGTACTCTAGTGGCGGTTAGTATAGCAAATTTCTTGGATTTTTCAAGCAATTTTCAAGCAAAAACGCCAAACGATTCGTTATCGTGATAAAAATTATGAAAAAATCACCACCATGCGTCAATACAATGCGTTGATGTAGTGTTTTGGTATAGTGCTTTGATTTAACAAATAAAATGGGCTAAAGTGAAAATTGTCAATTTGGCAATAAAACAGCCCATGCTAAAAACACCAAAGGCAATAACAAATAAAGGGTAATAAAAAATGCCCATTGAATGAACAATGAGCATTTTATAATTTTTATAATCAAACAAGCAAATTATTTGATTTTTGCTTCTTTGAACAAAACATGTTGGCGAACTTTTGGATCAAATTTTTTGATTTCCATTTTGCCTGGCATGGTGCGTTTGTTTTTGGTAGTGGTGTAGAAATAACCAGTACCAGCAGTAGAAACTAGTTTAATTTTATCTCTCATGATCGTATCCTTTAGCTATTTGATATGATGGGCAAAAATCAATTAGATTTTTTGACCTTGTGCACGCAGGTCGGCAAGTACTTTGTCGATACCATGCTTATCAATGATACGCATACCTTTAGATGAAACACGCAGACGCACGAAACGGTTTTCAGACTCTACCCAAAAACGATGGTTGTGTAGGTTTGGCAAAAAACGACGACGGGTTTTGTTGTTTGCGTGTGATACATTGTTGCCCACTTGTGGGCGTTTTCCAGTCACTTGACATACTCGAGACATGGTGAACTCCTAATCTTGTTGGCACGGATATTGAGCGGTATCAGGTGTGCCAGTCATGCTTTGGTGCCAGTTAATTGTGGTATGGACACGGCACGAATAAAGCAGAACTTTTTCATGGTTAGGCCACTTATTTCTTACCGTTAAAGGCGACGACAATCAAGAAGTAGCAGAAAAATTAAAACCTAAATTATACATAAAATTATCTGGCTTGACAAGTGATTTTCAAGCCAGACGGGGTAATTTTGTCAAAATTATGCTTTTGGTGTCAAAGCATTGGTCGGCATGCCGATGCCTTGCCAGCCGTAGTGCATAAAATTGCGGATATTGGCGTGGTCATCGCCATCAGGATTTGCCAAAACTGCACGATAATGCTCGGCAAATAGCGACAAAGTGTCCAATTGGTTCAGTCCGTGCAGCTTAGCAAGACCAAACACTTTGGCACTGCCTTCGTTAGTGCCAGCAGGGTTGTTTACTTCGCCATTGGCAAAATCAACAGGCTGATAATGGTAATTGGACTCGATAAAAGCAATCACATCAGTAAATGACAGTGTCTGATCGGCCACACCAGCCAAAATTTTTGAAATTTGTGTATTTGACATAATTTATCCAAAGTTATTCAAAATTATCCAAAGCTATCCAGCGTTGATTAGCGGTTGAAATAGTCATCATCATCAAATGACGGCGGAGCAAAGCTGCCAGGCTGCTCAAGATGGCCCATGTGCATTTGCATGGAGCGTTCGTGCTGGATACGCTGATAGATTTCTTCACGATGGACGGCGATGTCCTTTGGGGCATTGACGCCTAGGCGAACTTGATTGCCTTTAACGCCCAAAACAGTAACGCTGACTTCATCGCCAATCATTAGGGTTTCGCCAACACGGCGAGTGAGAATTAGCATAATATACTCCTTATGCGACGCCAAAATGCAGTTATTGTGTCCAGTGAATCCATGTTTATGGCAAATTGGCGTGGTTTTGTTGCGATTTTTGGAAAATTGAGTTCTTAAAAAAATATGCTCAACGCAACATTATAAATTGCATTGAGCAAATTGTCAGTACTTTTTTGGTAACTGTAGTATTTTATTTGGCATTTAAAAAATTACCAAACAAAAAGTTATCAAAGTAACCGTGCCAATGATCGGTTAAAATACCAATTATAGGCCTGCAACTTTACTTTCGCCATCTTGACGATCCAGACCAAAAGCGGTGTGTAGCTCTTTGACGGCTTTTTCTAGGTGCTGTTCTTGGATAAGTACAGAAACCTTGATTTCACTGGTAGAAATCATTTGTAGGTTGATGTTACTGCTTGCCAAAGTGTCAAACATTTTGCTGGCGACACCTGCATGAGAACGCATGCCCACGCCAACGATTGAGACTTTAACGACATTATTATCGCCAAAAATCTCGCTGGCACCGATGTCGTCTTTGACACGCTCATTCAGGATTTTTAGGGTTTTGTCGTAATCGCCACGCTGCACGGTAAAGCTAAAATCGGTAAAGCCTTCGTCCGAAGCGTTTTGGATAATCATGTCAATTTCGATGTTTGCCGCACTGACTGGGCTTAGGATTGCTGATGCAATGCCTGGGCGGTCGGGTACGCCACGCACCACGATTTTTGCTTCATCTCGGTTAAAAGCGATACCAGAAATTACCGCGCGTTCCATATCATCTCCTTCATCAATCGTGATAAGTGTACCTACATTTTGTTTAAAGTTGTCATCAAAAACGCCATCGGCATTGTCATCAAAACTTGACAACACACGCAGTGGCACTTGGTATTTGCCTGCAAACTCAACAGAGCGAATTTGTAGCACTTTTGAGCCCAGACTTGCCATTTCTATCATTTCTTCAAAAGTGATTTTTGACAGTTTTTTGGCTTTTGGTGTAACACGGGGATCGGTAGTATAGACGCCATCGACATCGGTATAAATTTGGCATTCGTCCGCTTTTAGGGCAGCAGCCAAAGCGACGCCTGTGGTGTCAGAGCCGCCACGACCCAGCGTGGTTACATCGCCATACTCGTTGATGCCCTGAAAGCCAGCAACCACCACGACACGACCAGCGTCTAGCTCGCTTTTGATCGCTTCGGTGTCGATGCTTTGAATGCGTGCCTTGGTGTGGGTGTCATCAGTATGAATGGCAACCTGACCGCCTGTCATGGATTTGGCTTGCACACCGATGGATTGTAGTGCCATCGACAGCAGCGAAATGGAGACTTGCTCGCCAGTGCAGACCATTTGATCGTATTCTCTGGGGTCTGGATCGTTGGTGATTTCTCTTGCCAATCCGATCAGTCGGTTTGTTTCGCCACTCATGGCAGAGACGACCACAACGACTTGATGACCGTTATCATGCCAGCGTTTGACACGCTCGGCAACATTTTTGATGCGGGTGATGTTACCCATCGAAGTCCCGCCGTATTTTTGTACAATTAGTGCCATTTACATTTGCCTTGTTTGACCCTACGGAAAATGATACTGCTTGATATTTGTTAATTTTATCCAAATCAGATGTGATTAAAAATAAAAAGCAGTATGTAAAATAAAAATTGCAAAAATAATAAAAGGATTACGCCAAATCAGCAGCCAGTTTGGTTTGTAGTGCTGCCAATACGCCAGCCAGCTTGTCTGATTTTGGTGCGCCACCTTGGGCAAAGTCAGGTTTGCCGCCGCCTTTACCGCCAAGCTCGCCTGCCAGATGGCGAATGATGTCGCCTGCTTTGGCTTTGTCTTGGGAGGATTTGGCAACGCTGGCTGCCAAAGCCAAATCGTCGGTTTCGCCAATCAGTACAATCACCGCATTCTCCAAGCGAGATTTTAGCGTATCAACCAAGCCACGAATGCTCTTGCCGTCAATGCCAGCGACTTTGGCGACAAGCAGTTGATAATCGCCAATGCTTTGGGCGTTATCCAGCAGGCTGATTGCTTGCATGCTTGCCAGTTTTTGGTTTAGCTGCTCGATTTGTTTTTCAAATTCACGCTGTTTGTCGCTTAGGCTGGTGATGCGTGGCAAAATTTCATTACGCTTGGCTTTTAGGTTGTTTGCCAAAGTCGATAGTGTGCGTTCGCCAGCTTGAATATAACGCAACGCCCCCATGCCAGTCAAGGCTTCGATGCGGCGAATCCCTGCAGCGATACCGCTTTCAGAGACGATTTTAAAGATGCCAATGTCGCCTGTTTGTAGCACATGCAAGCCGCCACACAGCTCGATAGAAAATGGCGTTTGGTCTTGTTTTTCGCCCATGGTCAGTACTCGGACGGTTTCGCCATATTTTTCGCCAAACAGTGCCATCGCACCTTTTTTCATCGCCGAATCGATGTCCATATGCTCGATGCTGACGGCGGTGTTTTTTTGGATTTGTTCATTGACCAAGCGTTCAACTTGAGCCAACTCATCGGCGCTGATTGAGCCATCATAAGAAAAGTCAAAACGCAGCACTTCGCTAGATACCAATGAGCCTTTTTGGGCGACGCCTGTACCTAGTACGGTGCGTAGGGCGGCGTGCAGCAGGTGTGTGGCTGAGTGGTTTTTGGCAGAAGCACGGCGGACATCGTCAATCACTTGGGCAGCAGCGGCTTGTTTGCTTTGAATTTGTCCCATCTTGACCGTGCCATGATGAATGATGGCTTGGCCAGATTTTTTGGTGTCTTCAACGGCAAATACGCCACTTTCGGTACTGATTTCACCAGTTTCGCCAACTTGACCACCACCTTCGGCATAAAACGGCGTAGCGGTCAATACGATAACGCCTTGGTCGCCTTCGTTAAGTTCTTGGACTTCTTTGCCGTCTTGATACAGGCCAAAAATTTGCGACTCGGCAGCCAGTGAATCATAGCCCAAAAATTGGGTTGGTGTTTCAACTTTGATGGCGGCGGTGTAATCGATGTCAAATTTGCCAGCATCACGGGCCCGCTCTCGTTGGGTTTGCATATGCGTCTCAAAGCCGTCTTCGTCAATGCTGATATTGCGTTCACGAGCGATGTCGGCGGTCAAGTCCACGGGGAAACCGTAAGTGTCGTACAGCTTAAACACCGTTTCACCGTCCAAAGTGTCGCCATCGCTAAGTTTTTCAAGCTCGCCAGACAATAGGCGTAGACCTTGAGCCAGCGTTTTGGCAAATTGCTCTTCTTCTTTTTGGATAGCGTTTTGGATTTCTTGGCTTTTTTCGATCAGTTGCGGATAGGCTTCGCCCATTTCATGAACCAAAGCAGGAACCATTTGGTAAAAAAACGCACCATCAGCACCCAGTTTGTTGCCATGACGCACGGCACGGCGAATGATGCGGCGTAGCACATAGCCACGGCCTTCGTTACTTGGGCGGACGCCGTCAGCAATCAAGAACGAAACGGCACGGATATGGTCAGCGATGACTTTTAGTGATGCCTGTTCGCTATTGGTGATGCCTAGGATTTTGGCGGCAGCATTCATCAAATTGACAAAAATATCCACTTCGTAGTTGCCATGCACGCCCTGCATGATGGCACTGATACGCTCTAGCCCCATGCCAGTATCCACCGATGGCTTTGGTAGTGGCTCTAGCGTACCGTCTTTTTGGCGATTAAACTGCATAAAGACGCAGTTCCAAATCTCAATATAGCGGTCACCATCTTCTTCAGGCGTACCGGGCAGGCCACCTGCGATATGCTCGCCGTGGTCATAAAAAATCTCAGTACAAGGGCCGCAAGGGCCAGTATCACCCATCATCCAAAAGTTATCGGATTGATACGCACCGCCTTTGTTATCGCCAATGCGGATAATCCGCTCAGGGGCAAGTCCGATGTCTTTATGCCAAATATCAAACGCTTCGTCATCGGTATGGTAAATGGTTACATACAGACGCTCTTTGGGTAGGGCAAGCCATTGATCGGAAGTCAAAAATTCCCACGCAAAAGCAATGGCATTGGCCTTAAAATAATCACCAAAACTAAAATTACCCAACATCTCAAAAAAGGTATGATGGCGAGCGGTGTAGCCGACATTGTCAAGGTCGTTGTGCTTGCCGCCAGCACGCACGCATTTTTGGGAAGTTACCGCACGCACATAATCTCGCTTTTCAAGACCTAAAAAAGTGTCTTTAAATTGGTTCATGCCCGCATTGGTAAATAGCAAAGTGGGGTCATTGTGCGGAATTAGGCTCGATGATGGCACATGGGTGTGGTTTTTGCTTTTAAAAAATTCAATAAACGCTTTACGCACTTCGTTTAATTGCATGGTTTTCATAAAAAATCCTTTGCCAAACGGCAGGTTCTGTCTTTGTCAAATTCAAGCAGATGGCAGCTTGGTTGCATGGGTTTGCTGGTATTGGCTGGTAGGCGATATCCGCTCATCACGGACGCAGTTGCTGTTATCAGCTAAAGATAACCAACGCTTTGCCATAAACGCCTAATTTTAGCACAAAAGATGGCAAATGTAAGCGATTTATGCATGCTTGTACAAATTTTTCTAAGCTGCCGCCTAAACCACAAAAAATTTATGGATTTTTTTGAAAAAGTACTTAACATTTGCATCAAAAAAGTGTATAAATACAGTATTCCACACAGTTAATGGGGGTTTGTATGAATTTTCCTTTGTTTAGTGCCATTTTTTCGATTGCTTTTACCGTGATTATCGGCATTTTGATTATCGTGGCGGTTGTTACTGGTTTTGATAAAGGTATGTATATTTTGGGTGCAATTGCGGTTGGGGCGGTGATCAGCTTGCCTGTGGCGGTGGTGGTTACCAAAAGAATCAGCCACTTAACTGGCGGCAATCCCAATAAAAAAGCCTAAAAATCACAATCCAATCGATTGCTTGATTTTAAATGCCAATAAAAATGCCAAAGCACCCCAAGGTTTGATAACTTTGGGGTGCTTTGTTTATCTAAATTTTAATTTTAGATAGCCTTATTTAGACAGATGGTCTTTTAGGGCTTTGGCTTGAGCGTCGGCATTGCCAATATAAGTGGCAGGGGTCAGCTCACGCAAGCGAGTTTTGTCGGCACTTGGTACGGCGTTTAGCTCATCACCATCAACAAAATTCACCATCATCTCACGAGTCATCGCTTGGCCACGAGTCAAGGCTTTGAGTTTTTCGTACGGTTTTTCGACATTGTAGCGACGCATCACGGTTTGGATTGGCTCGGCAAGCACTTCTTGGGCGTTGTCCAAATCTTCCAGCAGGCGATCAGCGTTTAGCTCAAGTTTGCCAATACCTTTTAGACAAGCTTCAAAGGCGATTAAACTTTGGGCAAAACCAACGCCCATGTTGCGTAGCACTGTGGAGTCGGTCAAATCACGCTGCCAGCGAGAAATTGGCAATTTTTCGCCTAGATGTGCCAAAATGGCATTAGCGATGCCCAAATTGCCTTCAGAGTTTTCAAAGTCAATCGGATTGACCTTGTGCGGCATGGTTGATGAGCCAACTTCACCTTCTTTTAGTTTTTGTTTAAAATAACCCAAAGAAATATAGCCCCAAACATCACGGTTAAAATCAATCAAAATGATATTAAAACGGCGTAAAGCATCAAACAGCTCCGCCATATAATCGTGCGGCTCAATCTGTGTGGTGTATGGGTTAAAGGTCAGACCCAGACTTTCGACAAAACCTTGAGAGTGCTTTGCCCAATCAATCTGTGGATAGGCGGACAGATGGGCGTTATAGTTGCCGACTGCACCGTTAATTTTGCCTAACAATTCGGTGTTTTTAAATTGTTGGATTTGGCGGTGTAGGCGATAGGCGACATTGGCCATTTCTTTGCCCAGTGTGGTAGGACTGGCGGTCTGTCCGTGCGTGCGTGATAGCATCGGCTGCTCGGCGTGCGTTTGTGCCAGTTTGGCAATTTCATCAATGATATTTTGCATCGCATCGACCAGCACATCACGGCCAGCCTTGAGCATCAAAGCGTGCGATAGGTTGTTAATATCTTCTGAAGTGCAGGCAAAATGGATAAATTCACCAGCATTCGCCAGCTCGTCAATATTGGCGATTTGCTCTTTTAGGAAATATTCAACCGCCTTGACATCATGGTTGGTGGTGCGTTCGATTTCTTTGATACGCAGGGCGTCAGCTTCGCTAAAATTCGCCACAATCGCATCTAGATGGGCATTGGTTTGGCTTGAAAATGGTACTAACTCTTCAATTTGTGGGTGATTGGCAAGGGCTTGCAGCCAACGCACTTCAACGGTAACACGGGCATGAATCAAACCAAATTCGGACAAAAAAGGACGCAGGGCATCGCATTTTGACGCATAGCGACCATCAAGCGGAGATAGGGCGGTAAGGGCGGATAATGACATAAGATTTCCTAAAATATGGGTTAAACGATGGGCAAACCATGAATTTAAACCACGAATGAAAAATAACGATTAATGAGCAGTTAAGTATAGCAAATTTGAATTTTTTTTTAAACCTATCAATTTTTAAATTTTTGCCCAATTGGTTTGGCTTTGGTGTTTTATTTTTGAGTTGTTTCTTAGTTGTTTTGGATTGGTTTTTGATAGATTTTAATTTTATTTTAAGATTGTTTTATTGATTTTATTAATAGTGGCTTTTATGATAAATACCACTGAATAAAATTTAAGCCATGATTTAAAATATCACAAATATTTTACCGATAATCATTAATGAGTATCGATAATTACCAATAATCATCAAAAAAAACCGCCCAATCCTATCATCAATCATGGGCGGTTTGGCAGATTTATGAATTTTTATTAATTTTTATCAATAAATGATTTACTTATATTGGGGAATGGGAGCGTTCAAATCGGCGTTCATATGCTCAATCACGCCCCCACCAAGGCAGATTTCACCGACATAAAACACGCACGATTGACCTGCGGTAACGGCACGCTGCGGCTCATCAAAGACCACTTTAACTCGCCCATCATCGCAAGCAAACACCGTGCAAGTTTGGTCAGGTTGGCGGTAGCGAGTTTTGGCGGTGCATCGCAGCCCATTTTGGCGAATCTCAGATGGCTCGCCACCGACCCAGTCCAGCTTATAGGCGACAAGTTCGGTGCTTTGCAGCCAAGGGTGGTCATGACCCTGTCCGACAATTAGGCGGTTATTGTCCAGATCCTTGTGCAGCACAAACCATGGCTCTTCTGGACGGCCAGAGACGCCGCCAATGCCGATGCCACCACGCTGACCGATGGTATAATACATCAAGCCATCATGCGTGCCAATTTTGATACCGTCATCGGTAAAAATCTCACCTTTTTTGGCAGGCAGATAAGTTTGCAAAAAATCCTTAAATTTACGCTCACCGATAAAGCAAATGCCTGTCGAGTCTTTTTTCTTGGCGGTGGCAAGTTCGTATTGCTCAGCAATGGCTCGCACGGCAGGTTTTTCAAGTTCACCCACAGGAAATAGCGTTTTGGCAATCTTATCGCCAGCCACAGCGTGCAAAAAGTAACTTTGATCTTTATTATTATCAAGACCACGCAACAGCTGGGCGATGCCATCTTTGGCATGGCTGCGGCGAGCATAGTGGCCTGTGGCGATAAAATCCGCTCCCAAAGTCATCGCATAATCCAAAAATGCCTTAAATTTCACTTCTTTATTGCACAAAATATCAGGATTTGGCGTGCGTCCTGCCCCATATTCTGCCAAAAAATGCTCAAACACCCTGTCCCAATATTCCATCGAAAAATTGGCGGTGTGTAGCGGTATGCCGATTTTATCCGCCACCGCTTGAGCATCGGCCAAATCGGTCATGGCGGTGCAGTATTCGGTGCCGTCATCTTCTTCCCAGTTTTTCATAAATAGGCCTTCGACACAAAAGCCAGCTTGCTTAAGCAAAACCGCAGCAACAGAGCTGTCCACACCGCCAGACATACCGACAATGACTTTGATGTCTTTTGGGTCTTTGTTTAGACTGGGGGCGACATCGGATAATTTAAAAGCATTCATAATGTTATCTTAATATTAATTGGGTAAATTGATTTGCCAAACCGCTGCGATATTTGCCAATCATCAAACAAATATCAAAGCACATATTAAATCTGTCAGCAAGTTGGGGCATCAATGCATCAATTTGGCTTTGTTAGGGCATTATAGCATTTGTAGCAATATTTTGTGTTATAATCGCAAAATTTCAAGGCATTTGCAATTTTGGGGGATTTTATGCTAAAAATCGGTCAAGGCTTAGATGTTCATGCGTTTTGTGAAGGTGATTTTGTAACGCTTGGTGGTGTAAAAATTCCCCACACGCACGGCATCAAGGCACATTCGGACGGCGATGTGATTTTGCACGCTTTGGCGGACGCACTTTTGGGGGCGTTGGCTTTGGGTGATATTGGGCAGCATTTTCCTGATACTGACCCTGCTTTTAAGGGAGCGGACAGCAGGGTGCTACTAAAACATGTGTATGATTTGGTGCAAATGCACGGCTACACGCTTGGCAATGCTGACATCACGGTGATTTGTGAGCGTCCAAAAATCGCTCCGCACAATGCCGCCATGCGTGAAACCATCGCAGGCGTGCTGGGCGTGGGTGTGGACTGCGTGAGTATCAAGGCAACCACCAACGAAAAAATGGGCTGGATAGGGCGTGGCGAAGGCATTTGGGCAAGTGCGGTGGTTTTGCTTTTTAAAAAGTAATTTTTAAATCATACTTTTAAATCATATTTTTACTTTAGATTTTACCACTTTTGTGGTATCGGACGGTATGGCGATTTTTGATAAAATGGGGCAAATGCCGAGCGTTTTAGCAAGCGTTTGAATTAACACAATCGATTTTAACCGTGCTGATAAATGATGAGTTTTACACAAAAAGCCTTGTAAAAATCGCCATTTAGCCCCATAATAACCAAAAATTCCCAAATGGAGAACATTATGACCGACATCAATCCAGAAATCAAAACTTTGATCGAAAATCAAATCAAAGACCATGCTGTGCTGCTGTATATGAAAGGCACACCACAATTCCCACAATGCGGCTTTTCGGCGCGTGCGGTGGAAGTGCTGACCCAAATCGGCCGCCCATTTGCGTTTGTGAATATCTTGGAAAATCCAGAAATTCGCAGCACCTTGCCACTGATTGCCAACTGGCCAACCTTCCCACAACTTTGGGTAAATGGCGAGCTGATCGGTGGTAGCGACATTATCCTACAAATGTATCAAGCAGGCGAGCTTAAGCCTTTGATTGAAGAGCATAGCCCACTAGCCTAAGTTTTGGATACACAAAAACGGTCATTGTGGCCGTTTTTTTATTGTCATTCATCGCCCAATCGTGAGATAATGCCTAGTATTAATGTTTAAGCATTCATGCTTTTTGCATGGTTTGCCAGATTTTGCCAATGTTACTGATATTAATATTGGTATTGATATTGGGTAAAAATTTCGCAGTTTTATAGTTTTTTTTAGCTTTGCAATTTCGCAGTTTGTAATTTTATCACCAAGGAAAAATTATGAGTATCGAGCCGACCGACGCACAGCGACGCATTATTTATCAAGCACGCCGTGGCCTAAAGGAATTGGATTTTTATATCGATCCTTATGTCAAGACGCATTATTTGTCAGCCAGTAGCGATGAGCAGCAGGCTTTTGAAGATATGCTAAAATATGAAGATCCAGATTTGCTGTTGTTTTTTATGGGGCAAGACACGCCTGATGAGCCAAGCGTGACGGCGTTGATTGCCAAAATGAAACAATTGCGTCATGCCGAATAACCATACAGACTGATTAAATTAGTGGATAAATTGACAATCTGAATGCTATCAAATCCCAAAAATGCCCTAACCATAGACATCACACTTCGCCCAACAAAAGCAGGCGTGTGGCTGTGGTGGGGCGTGATTGCACTGGTGTGGCTGCTTTGCTTGGCGGCGGATTTGTCGTGGTGGCAGTGGCTGATTTTATTATTAATAACCATTTTTATTAGTCATTATTATCAAACTGGGCGAGCCAATGATATCCAAAAATTCAGCACACGCCAGATTGATGGCGTCTGGCTCTTGGCAGGCACGGCATCGACACGCCACGCACCAAAGCCACCAAGAGCCATCGTTTATCAAGCCTATCTACAAAAAATCACGGCGGTGAATTTGGGCATCACGCAGGCGGTTATTCTGCAGTTTTTTGTGATTTTGCCCAAAAAATCACCAAAAACACTGATGATTTTTGGTGATCAGCTCACGCCAAGCGAACGAAGTCAGCTGTTGGCATTGGCAAAATTATACGGCAAGTAATGCCACAAATGCCATAAATACTACCCAAGCCAAATATCAACAGTTTATTAAAGTTTATTAAAACTGACAAACAACCAAACAGCACAAAAGAGAACATCATGCCAAATTTAGCTTTATTTGACCTAGATATGACCATGCTTAATGTCGATAGCGATCATAGCTGGGGGCAATTTATCGTCAATAAAGGACTGGTCGATGCCAAAATTTATGCCGATGCCAATGATAAATTTTATCAAGATTATATTGCAGGCACGCTCGATGCGGTGGAATATAATGAGTTTGTGGCGGCATTTTTAAAGACACAAACGATGGTGGATTTGCTGGCTTATCGTGAAGAATATCTAAATACTTGGATACGACCAAATATGCGACCCAAGGCGATGGAACAAATCCAACACCACAAAGAGCAAGGTGATACGGTGGTGGTGATTAGTGCGACTAATGACTTTGTGGTTGTACCGATTGCGGAATTATTTGGCGTGGACGGTGAGCATACTTTGGCAACTCGCTTACAGGTGGTGGATAACGCCTACACAGGCAAGGTGGCAGATCGCCCAAATTTCAAAGATGGCAAGATTTATCATTTAGAAAATCTCATCAAATCCTATCAACAAAAAGGCATACATTTTGACAAGCTCATCGCTTATTCGGACTCAAAAAACGATATTCCGCTCTTAAGCTATGCCGATGAAGCGGTGTGCATCACGCCAGATGCGATTTTATTGGCACACGCCAAAACTCAAGGCTGGCAGGTGCGTGATTGGTCAATGTAATCGGTGGTATAAGTGGTGTCAGTGGCACAATTGGCATCATTAATCTAAATTGAATTGATGGCAAAAAGCAATTGATAGTAAAATGCAACCAATGGCAAGTTGATGATAAATTTGCTATAATTTGCCGATTGTTTTTATTTTTATTCTGTTTTTAAATGTAAGTTGGAATCGTTATGGAAATTGCACAATATCAAGAACAAATCAAAGACTTAGCCAGCCGTGGCCAAGAACTTCGGGGGTATCTTTGACTTTGAGACCAAAAAAGAGCGTCTAGAAGAAGTTAATCTAGAGCTTGAAAATCCAGAAATTTGGAATAACCCTGACGAAGCCACCAGAATCAGCAAAGAAAAATCCGTACTGGACGGCATCATCGGCGTCATCGAAGGGCTGGACGCCAGCTTAGAAGATGCGATAGCGATGCTGGAGCTGGCGGTCGAAGCCGATGACGAAAGCCTACTGGCCGATGTGCAAGCCGAGTTGGACGCCGCTGCTGATAAGGTTGCTGATTTGGAATTTAAGCGAATGTTCAGCGGTGAGATGGATGCCAATAACTGCTATTTGGATATCCAAGCAGGCTCAGGCGGCACCGAAGCCCAAGACTGGTCGCAGATGCTACTGCGAATGTATCTGCGTTGGTGCGAAAGCCACGGCTTTAAGGCGGAAGTAATGGAAGTGTCCGAAGGCGGCGTGGCTGGCATCAAGTCTGCCACCATTGCAGTGAAGGGCGATTATGCCTTTGGTTGGCTACGCACGGAGATTGGCGTGCATCGCTTGGTTCGCAAATCACCATTTGACAGCAATAACGGCCGCCATACTTCATTTGCGGCGGTGTTTGTCTCGCCTGAGATTGACGACAATGTTGAGATTGACATCAATCCTGCCGATTTACGCATTGATACCTATCGCTCAAGCGGTGCAGGCGGTCAGCATGTCAATACCACCGACTCTGCCGTGCGTATTACGCACCAGCCAACTGGCGTGGTCGTGGCGTGCCAAAATGAGCGTAGCCAGCACGCCAACAAAGACACCGCCATGAAAATGCTGCGTGCCAAGCTGTACGAGCTAGAAATGCAAAAACGCATGGAAAAACAACAAGCACTCGAAGACAGCAAGTCCGACATCGGCTGGGGCAGTCAAATTCGCTCTTATGTGCTGGACGACTCACGCATCAAGGACTTACGCACAGGGGTTGAGAACTCAAACACTGGAGCGGTACTGGACGGTGATTTGGACAGATTTATCGTGGCAAGCCTTAAGGCTGGGTTATAACTGGCTAATCATTGAGCGATAACTGGGCAAATTTGCCAAATAATCGTCCGTTTTAGCCATCAAAACATCGCCAACCATGGCGGTGTTTTTGCAATTAAAATATGACTATTGGTTTTCAATATGGCAAAAAAAGAAATTAAAACCGACCTTTGGGTTTACGAGCTACTGAAAGAAGCAGAATTGGATTTATGCCCACAGGGCAGCGATATTAGCGAGCTGGATAAGGCGTTGAAAACCGCATCCAAAGCCCAAACAGGCAAAGCGGGTTATCCTGAATTTTGCGGTATTGTGAAAGATTTTGTGATTGTGATTGAAGATAAAGCCGATGTTGCCGATCATATCAAACGGGATACGAATAACTTAATTTGTCAAACTACGGCGAGTTTAAAAGATTTTGCCGTCAATGGTGCGTTGCATTACGGTATTCATTTAGCGAAAAACACAAGCTACAAAAAAATTATCGCTATCGGCGTATCTGGCAATGAAAAACGCCACAAAATTTCACCGCTCTTTATTAATGAACGTGGCGAATATAAAGAGCTGGAAGACGTTGAAACCTTTACCTTATTTAATCAAAAGAATATCGGTGAGTATTACACCAAAAATATCTTAAAAGAACAAACCGATGAAGAAAAAACCACGGCTGAAATTCTAAAAGATGCCAAAGAATTACACGAAGATTTACGCAACTACGGTAGCATTCAAGACAAAGATAAACCTCTGATTGTGTCAGGCATTTTGCTTGCGTTGCGTGAAATAGAGCATAAAAACTTTGATATTGGCAATTTAAACGGCGACGATATTAAAACCGACGGGCAGAAAATCTACGAAGCCATACAGGCAAATTTAGATCGGGCCCAAGTTAAACCACAAGTAAAAAAAGATAAATTGCTCAGTCAGTTTTTAGTGATTCGTGATACCAAAGCCATCAACGAAATTAACGCAACCTTGGGTAAAACCCCGCTCAAACATTACACCCAATTTATCTACGATCATATTTATAAAAACATCAAATACATCCATTCCGCCGAAGATTATTTGGGGCGTTTTTACGGCGAATTTATGTCTTATTCAGGGGGCGACGGGCAAACCTTAGGCATTGTGCTTACTCCACGCCATATCGTTGAACTGTTTTGTGAACTGATTGATCTCAAACCGACCGATTCAGTCTTTGACCCTTGTTGCGGCACGGCTGGTTTTCTGATTGCCGCTATGCACCATATGTTGCAAAAAACCGATAAAGACAGCGAAAAACGCAATATCCGTAAAAACCAACTGCATGGCGTAGAGTTACAGCCCTATATGTTTACCATCGCCACAACAAATATGATTTTGCGTGGCGACGGCAAAAGCAACTTAGAGCAAGAAGATTTTCTCAAACAAAATCCCGCACAATTACAGCTTAAAGGGTGCAACATCGGTATGATGAACCCGCCTTATTCGCAAGGTTCAAAGGCAAACCCAAATTTATACGAAATTTCCTTTACCGAACATCTGCTGGACTCGCTGACTTCAGACGGCAAAGCCATTGTGATTGTGCCGCAATCGTCTATGACGGGCAAAACCAAAGAAGAGCAGGCGATTAAAGAAAATATCTTGAAAAAACATACCCTTGAAGGGGTGATTACGCTGAACAAAAACACCTTCTACGGCGTAGGCACCAACCCTTGTATTGCCGTATTTTCAACAGGCATTCCCCACGATAAAGATAAGCTCGTCAAATTTATCAACTTTGAAAATGACGGCTTTGAAGTGCAAAAACATATCGGTTTGGTTGAAACCGTCAGTGCCAAAGACAAAAAACAACACCTGCTAGATGTTTGGTTCGGACGCATTCAAGCAGAAAGCAAATTCTGCGTCGAAACCACCATAGAAGCCGAAGACGAATGGTTGCATTCTTTTTATTACTTTAACGATGAAATCCCAAGCGAAGCGGATTTTGAAAAAGTCATCGCTGATTATCTGACCTTTGAAGTCAATATGATTACCCACGGCAGGGGGTATTTATTTGGATTGGAGAGCGATAATGAATGAGTTGAAATTAACGGATAAGGAGTGGCTTAGTTTCTTTATTGGTGGGACGGGAGGTATTTTTAGTATTCGGGCAACTAAAAGTGGCATTGATAAAAATAAACTGAATACAGATGAAAATGGAAAAACACCTTATGTAACTCGCAGTGATATAGATAATGGCATTAATCTATTTGTACCCGATGAACAAATGCCTAAATACAAAAAAGATGAAGGAAATGTGATCACCATCGGTTTAGATACGCAAACCGTTTTTTATCAAAAAAACAGTTTTTGGACTGGGCAGAATATTCAGGTCTTAAGCAATGATAATTTAAATCATTGGATTGCTATGTTTATTATCCCACTCTTGAAAATTCAAATGAAAAAATTTTCTTGGGGTAGCACAGGAGCAACATTGGGTAGATTAAATCGTACAAGAATAATGCTACCAGTCAATTCAGACGGCTTACCCGATTGGCAGTTTATGGAAGATTTTATCAAGCAAAAAGAACAAAAACAGATTGCCGAATTAAAAGCGTATTATGCCGATAAAGCCGTAGAATTGATGATTTCCACAGGCAGCCTAAAAAATACGTGGTGGCGGGAATTTGCTTTTTCCGAGATCTTTGTTGAAGTTCAACGTGGAAAACGCCTAACCAAAAGCAATCAACAAGACGGACAAACACCTTATATTTCATCTACCGCGGCTAATAATGGCGTAGATAATTTTATTGGTAATTCAAAGGGCGTTCGCACCTTTGAAAACGGTTTAACCTTGGCAAACAGCGGTAGCGTGGGTTCAACGTTCTTTCATCATTACCGCTTTGTCGCCAGCGATCACGTTACCGCATTAATGTTGGAACAACCGAATAAATATGTGTATTTATTTTTATCGGGCATAATTAAAAGACTGGAAGAGAAGTATTCATTTAATCGTGAGATTAACGACAAACGCATTCAACGTGAAAAAATCCTACTTCCCATTAATTCCGATGGCTTGCCCGATTGGCAGTTTATGGAAGAGTTTATCAAAAAGATCGAGCAGGATAAAATCGCCACGGTATTAAGTTATTATGAAAAATCCTTAAATAACAATAACTTGCGGGGGGGGGGTAGATCCTTGGAGACCATTTGAACAACGTTGGATCGCCTTTGCGATACAGGATATTTGCGAGATTATTTCAGGGCAGGATATTTATGAACGTGAGCGTATATCTGGAAATACGCCATATATCACGGCGACGGCAAATAATAATGGCATTGGTTATTTTGTTTCCAACCAAAATTCAACTTTAGAAAAAGATTGTATTTCCGTGAACCGAAATGGTTCGGTAGGATATGCATTTTATCACCCTTATAAGGCTTTATTTGGCAATGATACTCGTAAGCTGAGACCTAAGTATTTAAATAAATACACGTCTTTATTTATTACTATGTGTATTGAAAAGCAACGGATTAAATATGGTTATGGCTATAAAATGGGGACTGAACGTTTGAAAAAACAAAAAATCCTGTTACCTGTTAATGCCGACAACCAGCCCGATTGGGACAGCATTGAAGCCTTTATGCGTCAGATTGAATTGAAAAAAATGATTGCATTAACTTGTTATTACCAACAACGATGTCGTTGATAATACTTAATAAGGTTTAAAAATCCCCACAAATATTTGCTTTGGCTATTTATTTTATTTGTATATAATGCTAAAATCCCAAGAGCATTAGCTAACAAACGGTATATATTTATAAGGAGACAGTATGTCTATTGAGCGTATCCGCCACGCAGGTCTGCGTGACAAAGTCATGAGTGCCGAGCAAGCAGCCGAGTTTGTCAAAAATGGCATGAACCTAGCGATCACCGGCTTTACTGGTGCAGGCTACCCAAAAGCCCTACCAACCGCCATCGCCAATAAAGCCAAAGCCTTACACGCCCAAGGCGAAAAATTCAGCATCGGCATGGTAACAGGTGCATCGACCGCCCCAGAGTGTGATGGTGTGCTGGCTGAAGCCAATGCATTGCATTTCCGTTCACCTTTCCAATCTGACCCAACGCTGCGTAACGGCATTAACGCTGGTAATATCGCCTACCAAGACATGCACCTATCGCATGTTGAGCAGCAGATGCGTCAAGGCTTTTATGGTGAGTTTGATATCGCCATCATCGAAGCTGCTGGCATCACCGAAGATGGTAAAATTATCTTTGCCATGGGTATCGGCCACGGCGTTGAAGCGGTCAAAAACGCCAAAAAAGTCATCATTGAGATTAATGAAGCACTAAGCCCCGGCCTAGAAGGCATGCATGATGTCTATGCCGAAGTGGGTCTGCCACCACACCGTAAGCCAATTCCGATTATCGGATCGTTTGACCGTATCGGTGTGCCAGCACTAGAATGTGATGCTGATAAAATCATCGCCATCGTACTGACTAACGCTGGCGACCGCAACTCTAAGTTTGCTGAGCCTGACGATGTGTCTAAGCGTATCGCTGCTCAAGTGATTGATTTTCTTGATCACGAAGTCAAAGCAGGCCACCTACCAAAGAGCCTATTGCCACTACAATCAGGTGTGGGCAATGTCGCCAATGCGGTGATGGCAGGATTGCTTGATGCGCCATTTGACGACCTAGAAGGCTATACCGAAGTACTACAAGATGGTATGCTTGATTTGATTCTTGCCAAAAAGATGAAAACCGCATCAGCCACCGCCTTGTCATTTAGCCCAGACGCTTTGGCTCGCTTTAACGAAAACATTGAGTTCTTAAAGGACAAAATTATCCTACGCCCAATGGAAATCAGCAATAACCCAGAAGTTATCCGCCGCCTAGGTGTCATCGGCATGAACTCGATGATCGAAGCGGATATCTATGGCAATGTAAACTCAACGCATGTGATGGGTACTCGCATGATGAACGGCATCGGCGGTTCTGGCGACTTTACTCGTAATGGCTTTTTCTCATTCTATGTCAGCCCATCGACTGCCAAAGGCGGTGCAATCTCTGCCATCGTGCCGATGGTCAGCCATCACGACCACACCGAACATGATGTGATGTTTATCGTTACTGAGCAGGGCATGGCGGATCTGCGTGGCAAATCTCCACGCCAGCGTGCCAAACTGATTATTGATAACTGCTCACACCCTGATTATCGTGATATGCTGCGTGATTATTATGATCGTGCAGAAGTTGCCAGCCGTGCTGCAGGCGGCGTACACACGCCACACCTGTTGCTAGAAGCACTATCATGGCATCAGCGTTTTGTTGAAACTGGTGATATGCGTATCAAATAATCCGATTGAATCATTGGATAATCAAACCATTTGATACCCAGCACAAAAGCCGTCCAAATTTTTGGGCGGTTTTTTTTAATTGATGATTTGTGAGCGGTCAATCAATTGATAAATCTAAATCCATCATCGCCAGTCAAATCGCTATGGGCTTTTGCAAGCTGGGTTTATGACCCATCAGTCAGCTGGCTGTGCTTGCATTTGGTGGTGTGATTGGCTATTTTATTAGCACAAGATTGGTATATATTTGTAGATTTTGATTGATTTATAAGGAATAAATATGCAATACACCGCACCACTTCGTGACATTCGCTTTGTTATGCATGAGCTATTAGACAGCCAAGCACATTATCAAAATTTGCCAAGCTATGGCGACTTGGATACCGAGACCATCAATAGCTATTTGGAAGCGGCTGCCGACTTTGCTCAGACGGTCATCTCACCGCTAAACCGCACAGGCGATATCGAAGGCTGCCGCTTTGATAACGGACAAGTGTTTACACCAACAGGCTTTAAGCAGGCTTATGAGCAGTATTGTGAATTGGGCTTTTCGGCATTGACCGCCGAGCCTGAATATGGCGGCATGGGCTTGCCAACTTCGCTATCAAGTGCGGTGAGCGAAATGATGGGAACGGCGAACTGGTCGTTTGCCATGTATCCGGGGTTATCGCATGGGGCAATTGCCACCATTGAGCATCACGGCACTGGCGAACAAAAGGCGATTTATCTAGAAAAGCTCAACACAGGCGTGTGGTCTGGTACGATGTGCTTGACCGAGTCGCATGCAGGTTCGGATTTGGGCATTATCAAAACTCGTGCCGTGCCAAACGATGACGGTAGCTATGCCATCACTGGACAAAAAATCTTTATCTCAGCAGGCGAGCATGATTTGACCGAAAACATCATTCATATCGTGCTGGCTCGCTTACCAGATGCTCCTGCTGGTACAAAAGGCATTTCGCTATTTATTGTACCAAAATTTTTGGTCAATGCCGATGGCTCGGTGGGTGAGCGTAATGGTGTGGTGTGTGGTTCGATTGAGCATAAAATGGGCATCAAGGCGTCCGCCACTTGTGTGATGAATTTTGATAGGGCGACCGGCTATCTGATTGGCCCAAAAAATCGTGGACTAAATGCGATGTTTACCTTTATGAATGTGGCACGCATTGGCACGGCAATTCAAGGTCTGGCAGCGTCTGAATTTGCCTTTCAGGGGTCGCTGGCTTATGCCAAAGATCGTGGGGCGATGCGTGCTTTGTCAGGCATTAAAGAACCGAACAAAGCCGCCGATAGCATCATTCATCACCCTGCCGTGCGAAATATGCTTTTGACCCAAAAGGCATTTGCCGAAGGTGGCAGAGCATTGGTTTATTATCTGTCGCAGTTTGCCGATGTGGTTGCCAAAGGTGAAAATCCAGCCGAAGTCAAATTTGCCGATGAGATGCTGTCGCTATTGACACCGATTGCCAAGGCGTTTTTGACCGAAACAGGCTACGAAGCGGCCAACCACGGCGTGCAAGTTTATGGCGGCCATGGCTATATCAGCGAATGGGGCATGGAACAAAATGTCCGTGATACTCGCATTGCCTGCCTATACGAAGGCACGACAGAGATTCAGTCGCTGGATTTGCTTGGTCGTAAGGTGCTTGGTTCACAGGGCAAAATGCTTGCCAATTTTACCAAAATTATCCATAAATTCTGCCAAGAACACGCCGAAAATGACGAAGTGGGGGCGTTTGTCCGTCCTTTAATTAAGCTAAACAAACAATGGTCAGATGTGACGGCACGCATCGCCATGCAATCGACCCAAAACCCCGAAGCCATCGGTGCGGCGGCGGTGGATTATCTGCACTTTAGCGGCTATGTAACTTTGGCGTATCTGTGGGCTCGCATGGCAGTGCTTGCCAAGCAAAAACTGGCGACACTGGACGCAGATTTGGACAGTGATAAATCGGTGCATGGCGATTATGGATTTTATGATGCCAAGGTCAAGACTGCCGAGTTTTATTTTGCCAAGCTGCTGCCACGCCACGCTGTGCATATTGCTCGCATTAATGCTGGCGAAGATAGCTTGATGGCGATGCACATTGAGCAGTTTGCTTTTTAATTAATTCAAATTGATTTAACTGATTTATCCATATTTATCCACAAAATCGGTTTGGTGAGTGATTTAAAACGCCATTGAATTTAACAAAACTGCTTTAATTTAAAATATATTTAAAATATGATTTTATTTAAGCAGATTTTAACAATAAAATGACTTTTAAAAACCATCAAACCGACAAACCTGATGCAAAAATAAGGAAATTTTATGACTTTACAATATACAGCCCCTTTGGACGAGATGCGTTTTACCCTAAAAGAAGTGTTTGATGCACCGCAATTTTGGGCAAATACCGAAAAGTTGGCACATGTGGACGAAGACACGGTGGACATGATTTTGGAAGAAATGTCAAAATTTGCCACCGAAGTGCTACTACCGCTCAACCAGTCTGGCGACCAAGAAGGGGCAAAGTACTTGGGCGATGGTCAAGTGGCGACGCCGACAGGTTTTAAAGAAGCGTTTCGTGCTTATGCTGATGCTGGCTGGATTGGGCTGGGCGGCGACCCTGAGTTTGGTGGGCAGGGCATGCCAAAAATGGTAACGATGCTGACCGAAGAGATGCTATTTGCCACCAACCAATCTTTTGCTCTGTATCCGAATTTGACAGTGGGAGCAAGCCTGTGCCTGTTGGCGGTGGCAAGTCAAGAGCAAAAACAGCAATACCTACAAAAGCTGTACGAAGGGCAATGGGCAGGGACGATGTGCCTGACTGAGCCACATGCAGGGACGGATTTGGGTATTATCAAAACTCGTGCCGTGCCAAACGATGACGGCAGTTATGCCATCACTGGCACTAAGATTTTTATCACTGGCGGCGAGCATGATTTGGCGGATAATATCATTCATCTGGTGCTTGCCAAAACGCCAAACGCACCTGCTGGCTCACGGGGTATTTCGCTGTTTATCGTACCAAAATTCTTGGTCAATGCTGATGGCAGTCTGGGCGAGCGTAATGGCGTGCAGGCAGGCTCAATTGAGCATAAGATGGGTATTAAGGCGTCTGCCACTTGCGTAATGAATTTTGATGGGGCGACTGGTTATTTGGTCGGTCAAGAAAATGCAGGGCTTGCGGCGATGTTTGTGATGATGAATTATGAGCGTGTTACCATGGGACTGCAAGGCTTGGGGGCGAGCGTCTTGGCATACCAAAACGCCACACGCTACGCTTGCGATCGCCTGCAAGGTCGTGCTGATACAGGCGTGGTCAATGCCGACAAGCCTGCCGACAGCATTATTCATCATGCCGATGTCCGCCGTATGCTACTAAATGCCAAGGCGAACAGTGTAGCAGCACGCACCTTTGCGATGTATGTCGCCCAAAATCTGGACATTGCCAAATTCTCAGACGATGCCGATGCCAAGGCTGCTGCTGCTGGCAAAGTGGCATTATTGACACCGATTGCCAAGGCTTTTGTAACCGACAAATCTTTTGATGCGGCGATTGATTGCCAGCAAGTGTTTGGCGGTCATGGCTATATCAGCGAATGGGGCATGGAGCAAATCGTGCGAGATACTCGCATTTCGCAGATTTATGAAGGCACAAACGGCATTCAGTCGCTGGATTTGTTGGGTCGCAAAGTCATCAAAGATGGTGGCAAGGCGATGACGGCATTTTTGCAAGAAATCCGCCAAGCAGCCGAGCAAGCCCCAAATCATGCCATCACGGCAGCAGTACTAGATGCTGCTGACGCTGTGGCTGATTTGACGGCAGCGATGCAAGACGCCGCCCAAAGCGATGCCAACGCCATCAATGCCAGTGCGGTGGATTATCTGCACGCTGTCGGCTATTTGTGCTATGCTTATATGTATCTGTTGATTGTCAAAGCCTGCGATGGCAAAACTGGCGATTTTTACGAATCACGCCGTAAACTTGCTGAGTATTTCGTGGCTCGCAGCTTGCCTGACTTGTACGCACACGCACAGATGGCAAAAGCAGGCTCAAGCAGCATCATGGCGTTTGATGCTGAGTTTTTTGCATAAATTTGATGCTTTGCACAACTCAATTTTTATAAAAAGTCAATATCACATTTAACAAATTGGCCAACAAATCAACAAGGGCAGATGATGAAATTTGCCCTTGTTTTTGTTGTGTTTTTGCTTGCATTTTTGTCTGTATTTTTGCTTATTAAATATTATCAAACATTTAAAAATTATTAAAAATCAACAAGATTTTGATACAATTTTTGAGCAAAATTTGCTCGCTGTCATTTGGCAATTATCGCCAAGTGTGGTACATTAGCATTAATTTTTTTATAAATTTTGACCATTTATCAAATAAATCTTTGTGGAGTTTGCCTGTGTTGGTTGCTGATACCGTGGATCTTGAACAGATATTGCAGCGGGTTGTGGTGCTGCAAGAGCTGCCCGAGCCTGAGACGCTCAAGCGTCTGATTAATGCTCTGCGAGTCCCTGATGGCGACAGCGAAGTGATGAATGCCAGATTTGATGAACTCATTGAGCTGCTACAAAATCACCCTGAATATGGTGCAGGTTTGTCGGCATTTATATTAAGATTAATTAATAATTATCGTCAAATTACCTTATACACAGACACAGGCATCGCATCGGATCAGAGTTTTGCCAGCAGCGTTTCACGATTGGTGAGCCATCGGTTTTTGCCATTATTACCCGAAGAAGATTCGGTGGTCGAGCTGGTCAGTGATTTGTTTGACAAATCCAGCGATTCTGGCTGGTTGGCGAGCATCAGCGAAAATCGCTGGGACGAGCTGGTGGCTTTAATTCACCCAGATGAGAAAGATTTGGGCTTGGTGGCACAGGCCAAAAATAACATTCTAAATGCCATCGTGATTTTGTCATATCGCATCAGTGGCATCGGCCTGCACCCTGAATTGATGAATTTTTATCCAGAATTGCTCAATTATTCGGCGGCGTTTGTCGCCCAAAACCAAGAAGCGATTTTATTTGTCAATCAATACCGCCAAGTGCATGAGCTGGATTTGATGACCGATGTCAAGCCAGAGCATGACATTGACCCAGCACCGCTGATGGTGATGGTTGAGCAGTGTGAAGATATTGTTGATACACTTCGAAAACGAGTTTATAAAACAGGCATCTCAATCCGCCTAACCAATATGCTGGCACGACTTGAGCAGAGTTTGCAAAGAATGCGAACTTTGGTTACGCTGGTGAGCGATACCGACAATAACCGTGATAAAGCGGTGGTGGATTTGACCGTGGCGGTGGTAAAAACTGCCAAAACTCGTTATAGCTTTGGCTCATTGATTGAGTCAAACACACGGCTACTGTCTCGTAAAGTTACCGAAAACGCTGGTCGTGTCGGTGAGCATTACATCAGTACTGACAGAGATGGCTACCGCCAAATGTACAAAAAAGCCGCCATTGGTGGTCTGTTTATCGGCTTTATGGCAACCCTAAAAACGCTGTCGTATCATCTGGTGCTGGCACCTGTGGGGCGAGCGTTTGTTAATAGCATGATTTATGGTTTGGGCTTTGTGTTTATTCACATCGCTGGCGGTACGGTTGCCACCAAGCAGCCTGCCATGACCGCAGCGGCGATTGCTTCGACCATCTCGGACGCTTCTGGCAAAAAAACCCAGCAACTGACCAAATTGGCAGAGCTGATTGTGGATATTTTACGCACGCAGTTTATTGCGATTATGGGCAATATTTCGGTTGCCATGCCTGTGGCGTTGCTCATTGCTTATGTTTGGGGTTTGGTGAGTGGCACGCCGATGATTGACGGTATGCAGGCGGCACATTTGCTGCATGACCTTGATCCGATTCGCTCGCTGGCACTGCCGCACGCTGCCATTGCTGGGGTGTTTTTGTTCTTTTCAGGTTTGATTGCTGGCTATTATGACAATTTGGCAGCGTATAACAAAATCGGCGAGCGTATCCGCAGACATCGGCTGCTGGTGTCGATACTGCCAAAGCATTGGCTGGATAAGATGAGCGGTTTTATTGAAGCCAACCTTGGGGCAATCATGGGTAATTTTATCTTTGGTTGCTTTTTGGGCAGCACGGCGACGGTGGGTTATATGCTGGGTTTGCCCTTGGACATTCGCCATATCGCCTTTGCTTCGGCGAACTTTGTGCATGGGCTGTACTATCTGTCGCCTGAGCATTTGACTTGGCAGGTGATTGTGCTGTCTTTTGCAGGCGTGTTGTTGATTGGCTTGGTGAACTTATTGGTGAGCTTTTCTTTGGCGTTGATGGTGGCATTACGCTCAAAAGAAGTCAAATTTATGGAGTGGCGACGCTTGCACGAGCTAGTGTCCAATCACTTTTTTACTCGGCCTTTGGACTTTTTTTGGCCACGCAAACAGACGGTCAAATACGCCAAAATTAACAGTCTGGGCGAGATGATTTTTGAAGAAACCAGCGAAACCAAAGAAACTCGCTTTTTTTCTGATTCAATCGTCCGCCGTCTGGGCAGAAAAGCCAAAGACGAACCAAAAACCATTCAAGAGATTGTGGAAATTACCAACAATCCTGCACCGCTTGATGGCATGGCAAAAGACGATAAAGCGTCAGATGATGAAGATGGCGGCATCGGTTTGCCCAAGCCTGCCAATCCGCCCAAACTGCCCAAATAGCTAAATAATTGGCAAAATAAAAATCTCGCTTGTTTGGCGAGATTTTTTTATTCATGGGTTAATTGATTAAATTTGATAAATTTATAATTAAATTAATTTAACCAAATCAAACCGATTTAAGGCGTCGCCAAAAAACCAAAACCGCCTTTTTTGGGTCCAACTTTATATTCATCATCGTCAATGTTGGTGATTTGAGCCAAAGTTGTTGGCACATCAACGGTGATGGTTTTGCCTTGGCTTTGTAGGTAGCGGTTGGCTTTTTCGGCGGTCAGTGGGGCAAATTGATACTCGGCAATCAAGCGTCCACGGCGTAGTAAGGCGTGGTCAATATCCATCAAATCGGCGTTAAAAGTGCAGATAAATTGGCATTCTAGCACATCGGACAAGATACCATCGGCGATATTTAAGATGGTTGAGACCACATCGGAAGTGTTACCGCCACCGACACGCTCGGCGATATAATTTTCGCAATCTTCTAATACCAAAATTGAGTTTTTATTATCAATCAGCATGGACATAAATTGTGGTTCTGCCAACGCACCGATCAAATTATTTGGTACAAAAATGAAATTCTTATCAGGAATTTGAGCGGTCAGCCACTTGATATAGTTGGTTTTTCCAGAGCCAGCCACGCCATGTAGCAGCACCACGCCTTTGTTGTTGTGCGTTAGGTCGTGCTTGATTTTACGATGCACAGGGGCAAAATCATCATTATACATGGTGTGAATATCCAACGCCAACGGCTTGATGGTGTGCGTTTTAAAAATCAAATCCTGACCTTCTTTGAGCAACAGGCTGATTTTGGCGTCTTGTGAGATGTATTTTGACAAATATTGCTCATAAAATTGGCGGATTTTTTCCAGATTGCCCCAGTTGCCGTTATGATAGCCCAGTAGCGACACCGCAAAAAAGCCCGATTCAATCAGCGTTTTGTCGTATTCATTGCTCAAATCTTCGTTCAGCACCAAGAAAAATTCATACTCAGGGTGAAAATAGCACAATTCCCCAGCATAAAACACGCCAGTTTGTCCATTGTAGTGGGCGGTGCTAAAATCGGTGCATTGCACAAAATCCTTCAAAAATTCTTTTTTAATCACCACATCGTCGCCACGAAAATTTATCGTTGCCATGCTGGTGTTAATCAGCTCGGCAAAAGGGTGATTTTCGGTATTGATACGCTCATCAATGCTTTGCACTTGCAGCTGATAAGTGCCATTGACCGCTCGTTCGCTGACGATACGGCGTGGGGTATAATAGGTGGATTGTAAAATTCTCATAAAAATATCCTTAAAATTTTATCATTATAAAAAGTCAAAAAATCAAAAAGCCAAAACCAAACTGACATCATAGGAAAAATAAACCTGCCAATCATCAATCGGCAGGCTTATGAGCAGTGGGTGGTATCAGTCGTTTTCTAAGAATGACCGCAAATGCTCAGAGCGTGATGGGTGGCGTAGTTTACGCAGTGCCTTAGCTTCAATTTGGCGAATGCGTTCACGAGTCACATCAAACTGCTTGCCGACTTCTTCAAGCGTGTGATCGCTTGGCATATCAATACCAAAACGCATTTTTAGTACTTTGGCTTCACGCTCGGTCAGATTGTCCAGCACTTCTCGAGTCGCTTCACGCAAGCCTTCGGCGGTGGCATTCTCAATCGGACTTGAGATGGTGTTATCTTCGATAAAATCACCCAAGTGGCTGTCTTCATCATCACCAATCGGCGTTTCCATAGAAATCGGCTCTTTGGCGATTTTTAGCACTTTGCGGACTTTGGCTTCGTCCATATCCAAGCGTTCACCCAACTCTTCTGGCGTTGGCTCACGACCCATTTCTTGGAGTAGCTGGCGACTGACACGGTTAATTTTATTAATCGTCTCAATCATATGCACAGGGATACGAATGGTGCGAGCTTGGTCGGCGATTGAGCGAGTGATGGCTTGGCGAATCCACCAAGTGGCATAAGTTGAGAACTTATAACCACGGCGATATTCAAATTTATCCACCGCTTTCATCAATCCAATGTTGCCTTCTTGGATTAGGTCAAGAAATTGCAAGCCACGGTTGGTGTATTTTTTGGCAATAGAAATCACCAAACGCAAGTTGGCTTCGACCATGTCTTTTTTGGCACGGCGTGCTTTGGCTTCACCGATGGCCATCTGGCGAGCGACCGCTTTCATATCACGGATATCAATTTGCAGTGCTTGCTCGTGTGCTAGGATTTTTTGTTGCAGTGATACCACTTCTGGCTCAATCTTGGCAAGCGTCTCGGCAAATGCTGGCTTGCCTTCGATGCGATGCATCAGCCATTCGATGTTGGTTTCGTTACTTGGGAAGGTCTTTTTGAACTCATCAAGCGGCATCTTACCACGGCGGACGACCAATTTCATAATACGCCGTTCGTTGGCACGCACATCTTCATAAACTTCACGCATCAGATTCATCACCTGATCGGACAAGCGATTGTTAAGTTTAATCAGCATAAAATGATTGGCAAGCTCATCATAAGCGGCTTTGGCTTGCTCGCTGCCACGACCGTGTTTTTCCAGTGCTTTTTGTGATTTGTCGTATAAGTTTTGCATTTCTTCAAAACGCACACGCACTTCTTCAGGATCTAGACTTGAGTCGTCAGCGTCGGCATCGATTGAGCCATCATCGCTGTCGTCGTCCAGCTCATCATCGTTATCAACGACTGTTGGCGATTCTAGGTTCAGCTCGGTTTCTTCGAGCAGGTCAAATTCGCCATCGTCATTGCTCAAAAAGCCTGATACGATGTCTGAGATTTTTTTCTCGCCGTTTAGCACTTGCTGGTATTCGTCTAGGACAAATTTTACCGTACCCGGCCAATATGCCATGATGTACTGCACTTCACGAGTGCCTTCTTCGATGCGTTTGGCGATGCCGATTTCGCCTTCACGAGTCAGCAAATCTACTGTACCCATCTCACGCATATACATACGCACAGGGTCAGTGGTGCGTCCCGGCTCAGTCTCAACCGATGCCAACACTGCCGCCGCTTCGTCAGCAGCGACATCGTCATCACTGCCAGTGTCTGCCAAAAGAATGTCATCGTCATCAGGGGCGACTTCAAACACTTGAATGCCCACATCGGTCAGCATCTGGATAATGTCTTCGATTTGATCGCTTTCGGTGACAGATTCAGGCAGTTGATCGTTTACTTCAGCATAGGTAAGATAACCTTGTTCCTTGCCCAGACGAATCAAGGCGGCCAATTGTGATGATGATTCATCATGCTCTTCGGTAATCAAGTGGTTATTTTCGCTCATGTAAAATTATCTCTTGGTGGGCGTAATGTGAACATTCCATTATACTGGCTTTTGTGCCATCTTTCAACCAATCAAATGCTGCAGGCAGGGCAAATCACGCTTAATTATCAATCAATTTATGGTCAAATAAACCGACAGCACGATTAGACAAATCATTTGTCAGGTTTTTATCAATTTTTATTAAAATTAATTAATCATTTGATACAATAATTTGATACAATTTACCCATCTGCTTGGTGCAGATTTTCGCCAGTGTGTGATAAAATCTTTAAAAATGCCTTGAAAATACTTTGATAATCAATCGCTTAATCAAACATCGGCGGTTGTTTATTATTAATGGGGCTGCGTTGTGGCGTTTAAAAGGGCAAAAGATAAAAAGCAGGTGAAATTTTGCCGATTATCATTGATAAAAATAGTGAACATAGCAGTCAATCACTTGACCTTGCCAAGCCTAGGTGGTTCAATGTAAATTATGAGTATCTTGGGCGTCTTGAGTATCTGGCATCTTAAGCGTCTCAAAAATATCTGAAGTATCCCAAATGATTTGTCGATGGGTTTGGGATTGGGTGGTTGGGCTTAAATTGATTTAGATTAATTCAATAAGTTTAAAACAAAAGGGAATGTGATGAAACGCACATGGTACAGTAAGCGGTTTTGGCTGGCAATGATGGCAACCATCGCCATTGTCGTGGGTTTTCGTGAGTTGGCGTTGGTGGTGTGCAGCTGGCTGGGTATGCCAACGGCGGCGAACATTGTCGGCTTGGTGAGTTTGTTTGTGGTGCTGGTTGCTGTGCGTCTGACTGTTGGCGTGCCTGCGTGGCTGTCTGGAGCGGCAAGCACTTTGCTTGTGGATAGCGGATTTGCTTTTTTGCCAGTGTCGGCAGGGGCGGGGATTTTGCTGTTTGGACTGGGAGCGGATTTGTTACCAGTGTCGGCGGTGATTGTGATTAGTACTTTGGTTCCGCTGTGGGCATTTGCCAAATTGTCAGCAGCTTGGTTACAAGGCACGGATAAGGAGAAGTCTGATGATGCTTGATGGCACAACCATAGCGATTGCCTTTGTGGTTACTTTGGTGGCACACATTGGTGCAAAATATGTCCTAAGATACCTAAATAAGTACATCAAAGGCGTACCGATGATTATCGTGGCGATTGTTTTGACTTTGATTTTATTGCTCATCATTCAGCTGGATTATCATGTGTATTATGCCCACGCCAAGCCAGTGTTTGACCGCCTGCTCGGATACAGTACGGTGCTGTTGGCAGTGCCGCTGGCGGGTATGGATTTTAAGGGTTTGCCTGTCAAAAAACTTGGCATCATTGTGCTGTTGGCAAGTATCGTTGGGGCGGTGTTGCCGATGTCGCTAAGCTATCTGTTTGCTTTGAATATGGAAACGATTTTGGCGTTTGCCACTCGTTCAGTAACCACACCTGTGGGGCTGTCTGTGGCACAAATCATCAACGCACCGCTGGTGATGGCAAATCTTATCATCATCGTGTCAGGCATTTTGGGTGCTGGCATGTGTCGCATTTTATTTCGCCGTGTCAAAGACGAAAGGGCTCAGGGTCTGGCATTGGGATTGGTGGCACACGCCATCGGCACGGTCGAAGCATGGACAATCAGCCCAACGGCAGGGCGTTATGCAGCGTTTGGCTTGGCGATTAATGGCTTGGTAACGGCAATGTGGTTGCCTGTGGCGGTTTTGTGGTGGCTGTCCTGATGGCTTGAGCGGTTTGGGTGGTTCGAACTGTCAATAGTTCATGATAAAATTTATTAGCAATATTTAATACAAAGTAAATATAATAAAGCGGTGAATTTACCAATTTGTCATTTTGCAATCGGATAATCATGGCTGATTTATCATAAAAACTTGTCAATTAAAATCACTGATGACAGTTAATTTTTGATGAATTGCCAAAAACATCAGCGTTACGGTGTTTCTCAACTGTATCAATTTGTAGCAATTGGCACTTTGGTGTGTTATTTATCATTTTTATGGTATAATGCGGCAAATTTTTGACAACTTATGACAAGATGAAAAGTTTTAAAACACAGTTACAAGCCCTTTCGATGGCGGCTTTTGGTATGGTAGGCAGTGCAGTCAGCACAGGTGCATTTGCCCAGACACCCACAACGCCTGTTACGGTTTATATCGAGCCAAAAGCATCTGCCAATACGACAGTATCGTCAAATTACACCTTGGCAAATGCCAACAATGCTACTGAGCAGACGCTATTGACCAGCCTGCAGACCAACACCGCAGGCTCACAAAAATTCACCCAAATCAGCAGTGGTCAGCCGCAGGTTGTCCGCCTATACACCACCAATCAGCCAACTGCCAATTATTCAGCCACTTTGACGAGCAGTACGGCCAACAGCTACGCCAATGATTATTCAGAACGCAGTGCTTATGACCATCTGATTCGTGAAGCAGCGGCACGCCACGGCGTCGATCCTGCCTTGATTAAGGCGATTATTCATACCGAATCAACCTTTAACCCATACGCCAGATCGCCAGTCGGTGCGATGGGGCTGATGCAGCTAATGCCCGGTACGGCCAGAGATATGGGCGTGTATAATGCTTGGGATCCTGCCCAAAATATCGAAGGCGGCACCAAATACATCGCCTTTTTGCAGCGACAATTTAGCAATCCTGATTATGTGATTGCTGCTTATAACGCAGGGCCGGGTAATGTACGCAAGCACGGCGGCATTCCGCCATTTCGTGAGACACGCAACTATGTCAAGCGTGTCAATGACCGCTATAATAACATTTATCGTATGGACGCTGCCCTTTATCAAGGCTATGATGCCAACCGCACCATGCTGGCGATGAACGATGCAATGCAATCACCAGCTGGCGGTACGACCATCAGCACCAAGTCATACGCACAGCCGATTAACCAAGCCACGCCAGCCAATCCTGTGATTGGGCGTGAAGCGACCAGTCAGATTTATTTTTTAAATAATCAATGATTGTAAATCACAGACAAACGGTTGGTTAATTTAATCAACTCAAATAACTTAACCAACAAATCGCCATGCGTGCTTGGGTAAGTTTTGGTGGGTTGATGGTGATAATTTGCCAAAACTTACCTAAACACAAAAACTTGTTGGCTTTTTGTATAAAATGGGGCAAAATCTTGAAATGATTGGGATTTTGCCTTTTATTTATTGATTTTGTGCCTATAATATCTATACGAATTTGGCATTTAAACATTTGTTCAAATATTTGCTTATGATTTGATTTGCTGTTTTTAATTTGATTGATTTTAAAAGGAAACTTCACAGATGATGCGAATTGGCTTATTTTTATTAACCAACTTAGCCGTTTTGATTGTCTTTAGTATCGTGTTTGGTGTGCTGTCGAGCGTATTTGGACTTGGTAGCGTGCATAGTGCTGGCGGACTAAATTACATCAGTTTGGCGGTGATGTGCTTGCTGTACGGTATGATTGGCTCGATGATTTCGCTGTTTTTGTCAAAATGGCTGGCCAAAAAATCCACAGGCACAATCGTCATCGCTGCACCAAGTAACGGCACTGAGCAGTGGCTGGTAGATACCGTCGCTCGCCAAGCCAAGATGGTCGGCATCGGTATGCCAGAAGTGGGGATTTTTGACAGTCCAGAGCCAAACGCCTTTGCCACTGGCTGGAATAAGAACAACGCATTGGTGGCGGTATCGACTGGCCTAATTCACACCATGACACCTGATGAAGTCGAAGCGGTGCTGGCACATGAGATTGGCCATGTCGCTAATGGCGATATGGTAACGCTGGCACTGATTCAAGGCGTGGTCAATGCCTTTGTGATGTTCTTTGCTCGCATCATCGGTAATTTTGTTGATCGTGCGATTTTTAAAAACGAAAGCGACTCTCCCGGCATTGCTTATTTTATCACCAGCATTGTGATGGATATTTTGCTTGGCATTTTGGCGTCGGCGATTGTGATGTGGTTTTCACGCCTGCGTGAATATCGTGCTGATGAGATGGGGGCAAAATTGGCTGGCCGTGAGAAAATGATCAGTGCCTTAAACGCCTTGCGTCCTGCTGAAGCTGCACCCAGCCAGATGCCAGAAGCGATGAAAGCATTTGCCATCGCATCAGGTCAATCTCAAGGCTTTAGCATTGCCAATTTGTTCCGCTCGCACCCAACTTTGGACGATCGCATTTCGGCATTACAAAAATATCAAAGCTGATCTGATTGACAGATTATCCAGCAAAAACAGACCGTCGTTTGGCGGTCTGTTTTTTGGCGGTGTCATTGCTCTTGGTTGTTGTTTTAATTATCCAAAACAAACCTGCCAGTCGGTTTTAATTGACGGTTTCAAACGGCTCAAGCACAGGGCGTAAACTTACCGCTTCATCGGTAGGCAAGACATCATCAGCATTTAGGGCGTATTGTCCAAGCAGCTGCATGAGTTTGGTAGGTGCTAAGCGAATGTGCAGCACTTGCCGACCTTGATCGTCAAAGTCGCTTTGCTCAATAACGCCCAGCTCGTGCAGGGTATTTTGTAGTCCGCCAGCGTGGTATGGTAGGGTGAGCGTGTAGGATTTGAGATGCCCAGACAGCAGCTCTTGGACGGCGGTCATCAGCTTGTCCATGCCCAGATTATCACGAGCGGACACATAGACACGATGCGGCACACCATGCGATTGATGATGAATGCTTGGCGGCTCACCGCTTTTGTCAATCTTATTAAACACCAATAAAATCGGTGCATCGGCTTTGATTTGGCTAAGTACATCATTGACCGCATCGATTTGGGCGTGCATATCTTCGCTGGCAGCATCGATGACATGCAGCAGCAAATCGGCTTCGAGCGTCTCTTCTAAGGTGGCATGAAAACTTTCAACCAGCTCATGCGGCAAATGACGCACAAAACCGACCGTATCGGCCAGCACCACATTGCCCACGCCTGCCCATTTGACACGGCGTAATGTCGGATCTAGGGTGGCAAACAACTGATCAGCGGCGTAGATGTGATCGTCTGCCAGACGGTTAAATAGGGTGGATTTGCCAGCGTTGGTGTAGCCGACCAGCGACACGGTGGGTGTAGCCGACTTTTGGCGTTTGGCACGCCCTTGGGCTCGAGTTTGTTTGACTTTGTCAAGTTTGGCTTTTAGCTGAGTAACACGAATCTGCAACAAACGGCGGTCGGTTTCTAGCTGGGTTTCACCCGGGCCACGCAGACCGATACCGCCTTTTTGTCGCTCAAGATGCGTCCAGCCACGCACCAAGCGAGTTGCCAAATGGTTTAGCTGTGCCAATTCTACTTGCAATTTGCCTTCATAAGTGCGTGCTCGTTGGGCAAAAATATCCAAAATCAGCCCTGTACGGTCAAGGACACGGCATTTTAATAAGGCTTCCAAATTTCGCTCTTGGCTGGGTGTGAGCGTGTGATTAAAAATCACAATCACATCGTCTGGATTGTCTGCGTGCGTATCACGAAAACGGCGAACGGCATCGGCGATTTCTTCGGCTTTACCTGTACCGACAAAATATTTGGCGTGCGGCTTATTTCGGCTGCCTGTGATAATCTCAATCTCATTAGCACCTGCCGAATGCACCAGCAGGCGAAATTCTTCCAAATCGTCAGGATCGGTAATCTGATGAATGTCCAAATGCACCAAAATGGCATTTTCGCCGCCGTCGTGTCTGTCAAAATATTGCAAAATTTTTCCTTGAATCGTTTGTGGTTGCCTACCGTGTGGTTTGATTTTATTGGTCAATCATGGCGGCAATTGTGGTATTATAAAGCATTTTTGAATGACTGGTGAAATTTTATGTCCACAATCGAAGCGATGACAGCCAACGCAAACACAAATAAAACCATCAATACCAAAATCCAGTGGCGTGATAAGCAATTGGATTTGTCCACGCCAAAAGTGATGGGGATTTTGAATGTTACGCCAGATTCATTTTCTGATGGTGGGCGATTTAACAGCGTCAATGCTGCTCTAAGCCATGTTCAGCAGATGATTGCTGATGGTGTGGATATTATTGATATTGGTGGTGAGTCCACTCGTCCAAACGCACCTGCCGTGGATACCGACACCGAGCTTGAGCGTGTGATTCCTGTGGTAACGGCAATCCGCCAGCATTTTGGTGATGAGCTGTGGCTGTCCATTGACACCAGTAATCCTACCGTCATGACCCAAGCCATCGCAGCAGGGGCGGATATTATTAATGATGTGCGAGCATTACGGCGAGCAGGGACAGCCCAAGCAGTGGCGGAACTTGGCTGCCCTGTGGTGCTGATGCACAGCCGTGGTGAACCTGACACCATGAACGATTTGGCGGATTATACCGATGTACTGGGGCAGATTATCGGTGAGCTTGAGCGTGATATTGACCAAGCCATACAAGCAGGCGTAGAGCGTGATAAGATTATCATGGATATTGGCATGGGGTTTGCCAAAAATTTCACTCATCATCAAATCATCATGAGAAATTTGGATAAATTCATCGAGCATTTTGGTTTGCCGATGCTGTTTGGAGTATCACGCAAGCGGTTTTTGGGCAAATTGCTGGTCAATAGCGGTATCCAAGGGCGACAAAACCACCAAGCGGCGGATCGTGATGTGATTGGTGCAGGCATGTCGCTTTTGGCAGCACAAATGGGAGCGTCCATTATCCGTGTGCATGATGTGGCAAAAACTGCCGAAATGCTGTCCATGTGGCGACAGATTTATCTGGATAATGATTTGGATAGCTAGTTGAAATTGTTAAAATTTACTTGCATGACAAATTTATTTTGGGAAACTTGTCTTGATGGCTGTCTTTAATAATTGTTTTTAACGGTCGTTTTTTTTAATGATTGTTTTAATGGTTGTTTTGAGTGGTCATTTAAAATGACTGCTTTTAATCGCTATTTTTGATTTTAAAAGCTGCTTTGTTTTGGGTGATTAAAGGCAAGATAAATTTAACTGCCTGCCAACACTTGCAAAGCCGTCAAAGCCACCACAGGGGCAGTCTCGGTACGCAGCACTCGCTCGCCAATTGTCCAAGGCTCAAAGCCGTGCTGCATCGCTAAAGCAATCTCATCAGGGCTAAGACCACCTTCAGCACCGATTAATAAAGCAATCCGCTCTGGCAGTGGCTTGGTAAAATCAGGCTTGCCATCGCTTAATGCCAGTACCAGTTTTAGTGTATCATCGCACAGACCAACCCACTGCTCAAGCGGTATGGGGGCGGTGATTTGTGGCACGATGTTTAATCCGCATTGCTCGCAGGCAGCCACTGCCACGCCTTGCCAGTGCTGGATTTTTTTGAAATCTCGCTCGTATTTGAGATGGGCTTGACAGCGTTCACTGGTCAATAGCTGAATGCGATGCACACCCATTTCGGTGGCTTTTTGGATTGCATAATCCATGCGATCGCCACGACTCATCACCAGCCCAATGCTCGCCAAAAAAGGCGGCGTGCGATTAATGTCGTTAAAGTGATCAATTCGCACGCTGGCGGATTTTTTGTTGATGTCGTCAAGCGTTACGCCATATTCACCGCCACGCCCATCAAACAGCACCGCCGTATCGCCGACGCTGGCACGCAAAACCTTGCACCAATGATGATAAATGCCATCAGGCAAAGCTAGGGTTTGTCCGACTTGCTCGGTGCTAAGTGGCGTGTCAATAAAAAAGCGTGGCATGGTTTTGGCTTATGGTTGGATTTGTTCGATGATTTTGATAATTTAATGGCTGTAATGATTTTGTGCGATTGTGTTTAAGTTAAGCCAATTGGCTAAATTTAACTCATGAAATGATGGGTGCGACAGTTTGGGCTGATAAACTTTATAAAGTTGATAAATTGCCACTTCACACCCATCATTTAGCCATTGAGTCTTTTGGCTTGTTAAATCAGCCCAAGACTTTCAACCAGTTTTTTGTTTGGCTCGGTGTTGTTCATGCTATAAAAATGCAGGGCAGGCACGCCTTCTTTGATCAGACGCTGGCATAAATCATGGACAACTTCAAAACCAAACTGGCGAATGGCCTTGCGATCATCACCAAAATCCGCCAACTGCTTGCGGATATAGCGTGGCACATCGGCACCGCAGCCATCGGCAAAGCGAATGATATTTGACGCATTGGTGATGGGCATGATGCCAGCGATGATTGGGAAATCGTCCTGATGCACGCCTTTTTTGGCAAGGCGATCACGCAGGTATAAATAGCTGTCAGCATTATAAAAAAACTGGGTAATGGCTTCGTTCGCTCCAGCGTGATATTTTGCTACCAGATTGTCAATGTCGGAGTCAAAATTGCGTGCCTGTGGGTGCATCTCTGGATAGGCGGCAACTTTGATCGAAAAATGCTCGCCGCTATGCTCACGGATATATTTGACCAAATCCAAGGCATAAGGCAGCTCGCCATAGCCAACTTGACCTGATGGTAAATCACCACGCAAAGCCACCACACGATTGACGCCCAGCGACTTATAAAACTCCAAAAGCTCGCCAATCTCCGCCTTGGTATCACCAATGCAAGACATATGTGGTGCAATCGGTGTGTTGGATTTTTGGGTCAAGGCTTCGACAATGCCCAGTGTCCGCTCTCGTGTTGAGCCGCCCGCCCCATAAGTTACCGAAAAATATTTGGGATTTAGGGCATTTAGCTCATCAAAAGTATGCATGAGCTTGGCTTGTCCTTCGTCTGTCTTCACAGGGAAAAACTCAAAAGAAAAAGGAATTTTTGGGCAAGTTTCACTCTGCTTGGCTGCTTTGTTTTCTTCGATTTTTTGTAAATTTGTTTTTAATTTATCTAACAAATTTTCAATATCGCTGATATGATTGAATAAAGGATTCATGATCAACTCTTTTGTCAGTGAAATGGCTTGGTAGATGGCAATGTGCAATGCACAATTCAACGACAACTGCCACACCATTTGTCAATACATAACTGCTTGATGATATTAATAAGATGGTATTACTAAAAATAGCAAAAACAGTATCAATGAAAATGCTCATAAAATACCATTGATAAAAATGACAACCCTGTCTGATTGCCATTTTTATTTATCATAGGTTTGATGTCAATCAGTATTTGTATTCGTCATTTTTGAACGGGCCATCAACAGGCACGCCGATGTAGTCCGCTTGGGCTTGGGTCAGCTTGGTAATCACGCCATTAAAGCCTGCCACCATCGCCGCTGCCACTTCTTCGTCCAGTTTTTTGGGCAGGACTTTGACATACAGATTGTCCGCTTTTTGCTCGCTTGGCAAATCGGCAAATTTGGCTTGATACAGGTGAATCTGAGCCAGCACTTGGTTGGCAAATGAGCCGTCCATAATGCGTGATGGGTGGCCTGTGGCGTTGCCCAGATTGACCAAGCGGCCTTCGGATAGGATAATCAGATAATCCGACTCGTCATTGGAGCGATACACTTGGTGAACTTGTGGCTTGACTTCCACCCATTGCCAGTTATCACGCATAAACTGGGTGTCAATCTCGGTGTCAAAATGCCCAATGTTACAAACCACAGCGGTGGCCTTGAGTGCTTTTAGCATCTCGGCATTACACACATGATAGTTGCCTGTGGTGGTAACGATCAAATCGGTATCTTGTAGTAGGGCGGTATTGACACCAAGGGCAGGATCGCCTTCGTTAAACGGTGAAACGACTTCATAGCCGTCCATGCACGCCTGCATAGCACAGATAGGGTCAATCTCTGAAATACGCACAATCATACCTTCTTGGCGTAGCGACTGGGCAGAGCCTTTGCCGACATCGCCATAGCCGATCACCAAGGCACGGCGACCTGACAGCAGCATATCTGTGCCACGCTTGATGGCGTCATTGAGCGAGTGGCGGCAGCCGTATTTGTTGTCATTTTTGGATTTGGTAACAGCGTCATTGACATTGATGGCAGGGACTTTTAGCTCACCCTTAGCCAGCATATCCAGCAAGCGATGCACGCCTGTGGTGGTCTCTTCGGATACGCCATGGATACGCTCTAGCATCTGTGGGTATTTGGCGTGAATCAAAGCGGTCAAATCGCCACCATCGTCCAAGATAAGATTGGCGTCCCACAGCTTGCCGTCTTTATGAATTTGCTGCTCTAAGCACCATTCGTATTCTTCTTCGGTTTCGCCTTTCCAAGCAAAGACAGGAATGCCAGCAGCAGCGATGGCAGCGGCGGCATGGTCTTGGGTGCTAAAAATGTTGCACGAAGTCCAGCGAACTTCTGCACCCAACGCCACCAAAGTCTCGATAAGCACGGCGGTCTGGATCGTCATATGGATACAGCCGACAATCTTGGCACCTGCCAAAGGCTGGGCGGCGGCATAGCGTTGGCGTAGTCCCATTAGGGCTGGCATTTCGGTTTCGGCAAGGCGGATTTCTTTGCGGCCAAATTCAGCAAGGCCAATATCGGCGACTTTATAATCGGTAAATGTAGACACTGCGTCCACTCCTTAAAATACTCAGTTAAAAAAGTTAAAAACGCAGATGTCGTTGTTTTGTGATGGCTGTTTGAGTTATCATCAAAAACAAATCCATCAAACCAAGCCTGACCTGCCAAAACAGGGTGCAACATCTCTTGGTGATTGACCGATTATTATAACACCATTAAGAATAAATCTCAAAACAAAACAGCCCAAAGTTTGGGCTTGGGGCTGTTTTTTTTGGCGTTATAATGATGGTTGATTAGTAGCTGAAAGTTAGACCAGCTGAACTAAAGCGACCGCCATTGACATACCAGCCATTACCAAAGTTATCAACACGCTTATGTTCCACATTACCAATGTTTTCAATATTGGCAAAGAATTTTACATGTGGGTTAATTTGCCAGTAGCTGCCAACATCTACGGTTACATAGCCTGGCACTTTTTTGGTTTCGCTATTGTCAGCATAAGCATCAGAGCGAGCCACTAGAGCAACATTAGCTCCGTAAGATTGATTATCAACACCAGCACTCAATGTGAAGTTCTGTTTTGGGCGATAAGCAACTTCTTTACCTGTTTTTTTGTTTTCGGTTTTTACATAGGCATATTCAGCATTGGCAAAGTAAGGACCTTTAGCCCATTTTACGCCAACTTCACCACCTTTGGCGGTTGCCTTTTCAATATTGACATAGGTGGAGTCAGGATAGCCTCTTTGATAGGCAATCAAGTTATCCACTTCTGTGCGGTAACCAGAAATATAGGCTTTGGTATTTTTGCCAATATATTGATCAAAGCCAATTTCGTAATTCACACTTTCTTCTGGTTTTAGATCTGGGTTGCCATAGGTATTGCCCCAAGTGCTTTGACTAAAATAATATAGCTCTGTCAAAGCAGGTGCACGGAATGCTGAGCCGATATTGGCATAAATGCTTGAATTTGGCGTAAAATGATAGCGAACTGCACCTTGGCCAACAGTATGATTGCCAAAGCGTTCGTTATCTTCTAGGCGTACACCAACTTGTGTGTTAACTTTGTCGCTGTTGTATTGATGTTGTAGATAGTAGCCATAAGACTCATTGCTTTTTTGACCATCTTTAACATCGTTGCTATAAAATTTGGCATTCAGATAGCTAACACCTGCCAAGATGTTTTGATTTGGGCTAAATCGCCATTTGGCATTCAAATCACCTTCTTGGTTTTTGGTGTTAAAGTGATTTGGATTGCTATCTTTGACAACTTGAGTGTCTTTAAAATCTGAATAACGAGCAGAAACGGTAACATTGTTAATATCATATGATGTTTTGGCATTAACCAAGCGATTTTCAAAGCTACGAGTGGCGTCATTTTTGCCTGAGTTATAATTATAATACTGGCTAACACCTTCGTTTTGGCTCAATTGTACGCTGGCAGCCAAGCCATTTTTATCATAACCAACAATAGCCCCTGCACCTTTTTGGTCGTAGCTTGCCTTTTTATCACGGCCTTGATTGCTTAAAATACGAGTGCCGTCTGACTCCAGCTTTTGACCATGAATGCTGGCATAAACACCGTTATCACTAACCAAGTCTGCTTTAACAACGGCTTTGTAGGTGTTGTTTTCACCACCCAAGCCAGTAACCTGCACGCCTGATTTGCTAGGTGGCAAAGAACGCATTTGTACAACACCGCTGACGGCGTCAGCACCATATTGTACAGATGCTGGACCTTTGACGATTTCAACTTGATTAACATCAGTTAAATCAAAGAATGATGGATACAGTGGTGCTACATGATTTTGGCTATTTAGGCGTGCACCGTCTTTTAATACCAAAGTATGATTGGCATTGGTGCCACGAGTTGAAATCTCAGTAATTTGACCGATACCGCCTGATTGCTTAATAGCAATACCCACTTCCTGCTCGATTGCCTTGGCAAGATTTTGCACAGGATTTTGTTCAATGGTACGCTCACCGATAACGCTAACACGAGCAGGGATACGGCTGGCGATTTCATCAGAGCGAGTCGCAGTCACGACAATCGGATCTAGTGTCACAGACGGCTGCTCATCGGCAGTCTGGGCAAAGGCAGTGGTAGAAAGCAGTGTAGTTGGGGCTAATGCCATAACAATGGCACGGCGTAATGTAAGAGACGACATAACTCACCTTGGCTAAATTGTTGCTAATGATTAAGTTTTGTAAATTAAGTTATCTATTATAACATGAATCCAATGATGCCGTCTGACTTTTAGATGAAATATTTTAATGATAAATTGAATATTATTCATTCAAAATCCGCACAATTTGGCACAGTCTGACACACTGGTACAAATTGGCGATTGGATAGATGCAGCGTTTTGGAAAATTAAGATAATGGATAAAGGACTAGACTTGGCGATAAAATGATAAAAATACCAGTGATAAGCCAAAGCATGGTACAATATTGGGCTGATTTGGCAGATGACCGACCAAAGATAATTTACAAGAGATTATCTAACAGATTGTCAAAGACAAACTTTAAACAATAGATTTTAAAGACAGATTTTAAACGACAGATTTTAAGAAACACTTTCAGAGACAACCATCATGTACACAGACAGCCACGCACATTTGACTTATCTGATATTGGACAATCACGACCACAATCCCAAAAACCTGCTACAAGCGATGCAGCAAGCTGGCGTTAGTCGTGTCATGGCGATTATGTGCCAATTATCCGAAAATGATGCCATTCGTGACTGGGTGGATTTGGCGGCAGGCGATGACAGTTTGCCTGATGTCGGCATGAGTGTGGGCATTCACCCTTGCCAAGATGAGCAGGTGCTTGCTGGCATTAGCGTTGATGAGCTTTTGGCGTTGGACAGTGATAAGGTGTGGGCGTTTGGTGAGACGGGGCTGGATTATCATTGGGATAGCAATAAAAAGGCCGCTCAAAAACACAGTTTTTTGACGCACATAGCCGCCAGTCAGCACGCCAAAAAACCCATCATCGTGCATACTCGCAGTGCCTATCAGGACACTTTGGACACGCTGCAGGCAGGCAAGTGTGAGCATGGCATTATCCACTGTTTTACCGAAGATTATGCCTTTGCCAAGCAGGCTTTGGATATGGGGCTGTACATTTCGCTATCAGGGATTATCAGCTTTAATAAATCCCAAGAGCTAAGAGATGTCGCTGCCAAGCTGCCTTTGGATCGGATTTTGATCGAAACCGACAGCCCTTATTTGGCACCTGTGCCAAAGCGTGGCAAGGACAATGAGCCAACTTTTGTGCCTTATGTGGCGGCAGTGCTTGCCAAAATTCATAATAAAAGCGTGGAAGAAATTGGTGAAATCACCAGCCGTAATTTTGTGAATTTGGTCAATCAATACAAAACGGTGATTTGATAAAGTTGTTTTATTATTTAATAACTGATAAACTTTTTATTAATTATTTATTAATTTATAATGAATGTCTGTGTCAATGATTTAATCATTAAACCATCTGGCGGATAAATCACTGGCTCAATAAAAAAAACGGTGCTTGATTGATGCGCCGTTTTTGTTGTTTGGCTTTTTTGATTGGTTTTGTGGGTTTTGCCAGCAAATACCAGCAAAATCCACAATCAAAATCCACGCCAAGCCAATCAATGGCGGAAATGACGCATACCAGTAAACACCATGGCAATGCCATGCTCGTTGGCGGCGGCGATGACTTCTTCGTCACGCATTGAGCCACCGGGCTGAATGATGCACTTGATGCCAGCGGCGGCGGCGTTATCGATGCCATCACGGAATGGGAAAAAGGCGTCCGATGCCATCACTGCACCTTCGACCACCAAGCCTGCGTGTTCTGCCTTGATCGCTGCGATGCGTGCTGAATTGACACGGCTCATCTGACCTGCACCCACGCCGATGGTTTGACGGTTTTTGGCATAGACGATGGCGTTGGATTTGACATATTTGGCAACTTTCCAAGCAAAAATCAAATCGTCCAATTCGCTGTCGCTTGGCGTGCGTTCGGTAACGACTTGAAGGTCTGCTTTGTCAATCATGCCCAAATCTTGATCTTGGATTAGCAGACCGCCATTGACTCGCTTAAAGTCCAGCTGCGTGGCTCGCTCGGTGATGGCAGGCAGCTCGCCGCAGACCAGTACACGCACATTTTTCTTGGCAGCAGTAACTTCCAGCACGCCATCGGCAATGCTTGGAGCGATGATGACTTCGACAAACTGGCGTTCGACGATGGCTTGAGCGGTGGCGACATCAAGCTGTCGGTTAAAGGCGATGATACCACCAAATGCCGATTCTGGATCAGTGGCATAAGCCAAGTCGTAGGCTGCCAAGATGCCATCTTGGGAGACTGCCACGCCGCATGGGTTGGCGTGCTTGACAATCACACAAGCAGGCTTGGCAAAGGATTTGACGCATTCTAAGGCAGCGTCAGTATCGGCGATGTTATTATAAGACAGCTCTTTGCCTTGCAATTGTTTGGCGGTGGCAACGGACGCTTCTTTGGCGTGTGCTTCAACATAAAACGCTGCCGATTGGTGCGGATTTTCGCCATAGCGTAAATCTTGAGCTTTGATAAATTGGCTATTAAAGGTGCGAGCAAATGGCGTTTTGGCAGTGGCATCATCACTGGCGATGGCATCGCTGCTCTCTGGCAGGCGAGCCCCCAACCAGCTGGCGATCATGCCGTCATAAGCGGCGGTATGCTCAAATGCCTTGACCGCCAAATCAAAGCGAGTGGCATAGCTTAGGCTACCATGGCTACCAAGCTCGCCCAGTACTTTGTCATAGTCGGCAGGGCTGGTGATGATGCCGACATGGGCGTGGTTTTTGGCTGCCGAACGCACCATAGCAGGGCCGCCGATGTCGATATTTTCGATGGCATCGCTCATGCTGACATCAGGCTTGGCGACCGTAGCGGCAAATGGGTACAGATTGACCGCCACAATGTCAATGCGATCGATGCCATGCTCTGCCATGATCACATCATCGACGCCACGGCGACCTAGGATACCGCCGTGAATTTTTGGGTGCAAGGTCTTGACACGACCGTCCATCATTTCGCTAAAACCAGTGTGTGCTGAGACTTCGATGGCATCGATGCCGCTGTCTTTGAGCAGTTTGAATGTGCCGCCAGTGGATAAGATACCAAAACCTGCATCGACCAGACCTTTGGCAAATTCAACAATCCCTGTCTTATCGGACACGGACAATAAAGCAAAGCTTTTTGGATTCATAAATCACCCTAAATTGATTTGTTTGAATATCTTGTCAAATGCCCATATGCAGACCCAAGCGGACAATTAACAATTTCAGCACAAAATGATACCATTGATTACAAAATTTATAAAGCAAAACAAGACAAAATAAAACAAAATTAATGCGATTTGTGATGATTTTGCCAAAACCAAGCCAAAGCGGATTAAAAATCAAGCCAAAATGGATTGATAACAGATTTTAAGCAGACTTTAACACAGCCAAAGCAAATCCAAAATACAGCCAAAAAAATAACCCAAGAGATGGCTCTTGGGTTGGTATCGGATTATGGATTATAGCAATCCATAAGTTTTTAGCTTGGTGCGTAGCGTACCACGATTTAGCCCAAGAATTTGGGCGGTTTTGGATTGGTTGCCACGGGCGTGCTTTAGAGTGGTGATGAGTAAAGGTCTTTCAAGCTCTGCCAAAAATACATCGTATAAATTATTCACATCAGCACCGTCTAGGGCATCAAAATAACGCTGTACGGCATTTTCGACATGAATGTGTAAAGGGGTGTCATCGGTTGGGTGTGCTGTGGTTGTCATGTTGTTACTCGCATCTCATCAAAAATCATAAACTGTACAAATTTTCGGCGAAATATTACCAAATTCCCCCGTGCTTGGTTGTAACTTTTGTGTGATGGCGTGTAACAATTTTGTAAAGTTTCTTATAAAATATATGTTATGCGGCGATTTTTCACTTTTATGATAGATTTTTTTTGATTATTTTTGGATAAATCGCTAGAATTTTTAATGATTTTAATTGAGTAATTTTAATCAATATTCTTAATGGATAAGTTTAATGAATTAATTTTCAATCAGCTTTTAAAATCATCAATAACAATTACCGCACTTACCGCATCAAATCATCATCTGATGCGGTAAATGTTGGGTGGTTTTTGTTATGATGGTTATCACGATTGTTGTCGTGTGTGAATTATTTTTTAATACCGCTCAAGCGATGCCAATGATGATCATCAGCATTGTCATAATGATAAGCAGCGTCCAGCTCAAAAAATGGCTCATATGCTGCAATCACATCTTGGGTTTGGCTTTGGATTAAGCCTGCCAGCACGATGCGGCCGCCAGATTTTAGCAGTGTCTCAAAGGTCGGTGCAAAATAAATCAGCGGTTTTGCCAAAATATTGGCAGTAATGACATCGGCAAGCTCTGGGTGCGTGCGACGATATTCTTCAAATTCTTGGGGCAAAAAGGCGATAAGTTTATCCGCCACGCCATTTAGGGCGGCATTTTGGCGAGTGGCAAGCACCGCTTGTGGGTCGATATCTACTGCCAGCACTTGCTTGGCTCCCAGCAATAACGCCGCCACGCCCAAAATGCCTGAGCCGCAGCCGTAGTCAATCACCAGTTTGTCTGTCAAATCCTGCTCAGACAGCCAGTCAAGGCACAGGCGAGTGGTGGCATGATAGCCCGTACCAAAGGCAAGACCGGGATCTAGGATTAGGTTGGTGGCGGACGGATCAGGTGCGTCCAGCCATTCAGGGACAATCCATAAGTTGCCAGCACATTTAATTGGCTGATAATAAGTCATCCATTCTCGAGTCCAGTCTTTATCGTCCAAATGCGTCAGCCAAAAACGGCTAGCACCGACTTCGGCGGCGATGGTTGATGCCAAAGACTCAAAGTCCGTACCACTTAGGCTATCATCGCTGTTGGTGTCAAAAATGGCGGTGATGACCACATCTGACCACAGCGGCTCTTCACCCGGCATCGGCTCAAACAGTGGCTCATCGCCAGCGTCTTCAAGCAGGATAGAAACGGCGTTGGATTCATAAAATAACGCTTCGGCCAATTCGACCGCTGATTTTGGGCATTGTAGGTGAAGTTGTTGCCAAGCCATGAAATTTTCCTAGATTAGATAAATATAAAAATACAGTTAAGATAAAACAAATTAAAGACGAAAAATACAAATTTTGTCAAATTATCGCCATTATAGCAAATTATCCTGATAAGAAGTAGGGCGGATTGTATTTTTATCTGTGCTTTTGTTGGGTTTTGGTGCTATTTTGGCAGTGTGATTTGCTGCTTGGTGAATGCTATTTTGCCACATTCACCATAGTTGTTATATCAAATTTATCATCTTTACCATCAATAACTGTAACTGTCATCATAAGGCTCGGCATAGTCTCGATAGTCGTTCGACTCTTCGATGTAATTTTCGTCCGTGTCCACCAGATAACTGTCCGCCTGCTGACTGTACTGCTGCACTTGGCTTTGGTAGGTGGCTTGGGCAGCACAGTCGCTTAATTGGCTTGGTCGATAAATATCAATCACAGGCAGCCAGACGGCATTAGGACAGCCTTGTAAAGTAGGTAAGCCAGAATATCCATCTATCCATTGCCAAGTAACGCCAGCAGGCTGGGGCAGATTGACCGCCGTCAGATTTAGGCGTTTCATATAATCCATCCAAATCGGCAAAGCCCCTGTGCCGCCTGTCAGTCCGATGGATTTGTTATCATCACGACCGACCCAAACGACGCTGACATAATTACCGCTATAACCAGAAAACCACGCATCACGGCTGTTGTTGGTTGTGCCTGTTTTGCCTGCCAAGCCCAGATTGCCGCTGATGCTGCTGGCATTTTTGGCAGTACCTGAACGGATTACTTCTTGCAAGCCACGGTTTAGTAGATAGACCGCTTGCGGTGGTGCACGAAATTGGTGCTGCACTTGTGTCCGCTGCAAAATGCGACCTTTATCATCAATCACCGTGCGAATGGTATGAATTGGCGTATAAGCACCGCCATTGGCAAAAATCTGATACATGCCCAGCACCTGCATCGGCGATAAATCAATCGCCCCCAGCATGGCGGACGGATAGGGCGGAATTTCACTGGTGATGGATAAATTGCCCATCTGTGCCTTAAAGGCATTCATACCAAGTCCGATGCCGACATTGACCGCCGCTTGGTTATAAGAGTTGGCAAGTGCGTGTAACAGCGGTACTGTGCCGTGCGAAGTGCCGCCGTAGTTTTTGGGTGTCCAAGTGCGTCCGCCGACTTTGTAGCTGATTTGATTGTCATTGACTGGCGTGGTCAGGTTGTATTTGCCAGATTGAAAGGCAGTCAAATAGATGACAGGTTTTAATAACGAACCCACTTGCCGCTTGGCATCGATGGCACGGTTAAAGCCAGTAAATTCATCGCCACTACCGACCAAGGCGACCAGCTCGCCTGTGCTTGGGTTGGCACTAACCAACGCACCTTGCAGCGTCTTGGTGGCGTTGCTTTTTTTGCGTAATTCGCTAAGTTTATTGGCCATTGCGATGTCGGCGGCTTGCTGTGCCAAAGGGTCTAGGGTGGAGATGATACGCAGCCCACGATTTTGTAAATCTTCTTGGCGATAATAAGCCTTTAGCTCACGCTGCACAGCGTCCAAAAAGTCTGGAAATTTGGGTTTGGCGATGGCAGGGGTTTTGACCACGCCCAGCGGTTGCTGGCTGGCTTGGCGATAGGTGGCTTCGTCAATTTTGCCTGTGATGAGCATATTGTGCAGTACGGTATTACGCCGATCTAGGGCTTGCTGTGGGTTTTTGCGTGGGTTGTAATGGCTTGGGCCTTTGGCAAGCCCCACCAGCAGGGCGTATTGGTCAAGGCTCAATTCATTCAGCGGTTTATTAAAATAAAACTGCGATGCGATGCCAAAGCCATTGACCGAGCGGTTGCCGTTTTGTCCCAGATTGATTTCATTTAAATATGCCAACAAAATCTCATCTTTATCATAATGAGCTTCTAGGATCAGTGCCATAATCGCTTCGTTGGCTTTTCGCTTAAAGGTGCGATCGGAGTTGAGATAAAAATTCTTAATCAGCTGCTGGGTAATGGTTGAGCCACCTTGGACTTGCTTGCCACTCAGATTGGCAACCAACGCACGAGTGATACCACGCAGCGAGATGCCGTGATGTTCGTAATAATGCCGATCTTCGGTAGCAATCAGTGCGTCAATGAGTGGTTTTGGCATTTGCTCACGAGTGATCAGCTGGCGATCTTCGTTATTTTCAGGATAGATGCCGCCGATATTGACAGGCTCAAGTCGCACGACGCCGCTGGTGTTTGGTGTGGTGCTTTTTAGGCTTTTGATTTGCTTATTGGCAAATTGCACTTCGATGATTTGCTGGGATTCGATGTCATTATCACCATAATGAAAGCCCCGTGTATAGATGGTGTAGGTGTGATTGTTTTTTTGATAATGACCAGTTTTGTCTAGGCTTGCATTGCTATAATGTAGCAGTTTGAGCCAAGATTCTAGCTCATCAGGCGACAGCGTTGCCCCTTGATATAGGCTCAATGGGCGTGAATACAGCGTGGCAGGAATGTCCCATTTGCGACTTTCAAATTTGCTGATGACTTTGGCGTTTAGATATATGGCATACAAAACAAAAGCAATCAATGCCACAAAAATAAGCATCAGCAAAAAACTGCCAATGGCAAAACCTGACTGACGATGTGGTGCTGGGCGTGGAATAGATTTTGACACAACAAAACCCCAAAGCTAAATCCGCTATAATATCGCCTAAAATGACCCATTTTTCAAGCAAAATCAGCCAATTATTTATGGATAACATTGCTAAACTGTACAATTTTTGTGTAATTTTTGGGTATGGCGACGATTTTTGTCGTGGTTGGCGGATTTTGGAGAAATTTTGCGATGAAAGCAAGTCCAAGCAAATCTAAATAAGCCACAAAAATAGCTGCTGTAAGCCAAAATAAGAGCAAATAAACCAAAAGCTGGCGTTAGCGTGCTTGGTTTGTTGGCTTTGTGTTATAATGGCATGGTTTTTGTGCCTGTTTTGTGTGCAAAAAGACGATTCGCAGTTAAATATCATGCCAATGATTTATTTAATGAATTTAAATAGATGTATTTAAAAATGATGATGGTTTTTAAATAAATGATAAACAAATGCTAAATAAATTTTAACTGCGATGAATGATGACTATTTGTGATAAATTTAGTAAAAATTTCTCAAAATGATACGCTTATGAGCCAATCTGACCTTCGCACCGACAATCAAGACCCATCAGCCAGCCAATTTGACACCCTTGAGCAAAGTTTGATTTTACCACCTGAAGGCAGCTGCTTTCATTGTGGCGAGATTTTGCCAAAAGAGCCGTTTTTTACCGTGGTTTTTGATAAGCCACGAGCGATGTGCTGCTTAGGCTGTCAGTTGGCGGCACAGAGCATTGTGGAAGCAGGCTTGTCCCAGTATTATCTAGATCGCCGTGAAATCAGCCCAACGGCAAGCCTACCCAGTGCCATCAATTTTGATGCTTATGACCATCAAGACATCAAAAAACAGTTCGTCTATGCCGAAAATGGCGGCAGCACAGCCGAGCTGTCGGTGGCCAATCTAAAATGTTCGGCTTGCACTTGGCTGATTGAGACACGGCTTAGAGCGTTGGACGGCGTGCAAGATTGTCAGGTCAATCTCACCCAGCAAAGAATGCGAGTGAATTGGAATGATGAGATTTTGTCGATTGCTGAGATTTTAAAGGCGGTGCATTCGGTGGGCTATGATGCCAAACCCTATCGCCAAGACACGCACGAAGCGATGCTAAAACGCCAAAATAAGCAAATGCTGATACGCTTGGGCATTGCCGCCTTGGGAGCGATGCAGGCGATGATGTTCTCCATTGGCATGTATTTTGGGGCGTACAGCGGCATGCTTGTTGAGCATCGAGATTTTTTACGCTATGTGTCGTTGTTTGTGAGCATTCCGGTGTTTTTTTATTCAGGCGTGCCGTTTTTTATGTCGGCATATCATGCGTTGCGTGCTAAGCAAATTAACATGGACGTGCCTGTATCGATTGCCCTGATTTTGAGTTTTTTTGCCAGTTTATACGCCACGCTCATCGGTGCAGGCGAGACTTATTTTGACTCAGTGGCGATGTTTATTTTCTTTTTGTTGGCAGGGCGATACATCGAACAAAATGCTCGTCTAAAAGCATCAAACATGGCATCGGATTTGGTGGTGATTGAGCCAATTTTGGTCAAAAAAATCGCCCAAGCGCCTGATTTGATTGCCAAATTTCATAACAATGACCTAAGCCAAGATGATATTGCCCAGTGGCTGGAGAGTGGGGCAAGCTGGCAAGCACAAGCCACGCCGAGCAAAGATTTTCAATCAACTGGCCATGATGACAAAATCCTTGCCCAAAGCGTCAAAGTGGGCGATGTGGTGAGCATCGAAGCAGGTTCGCAAATCGTGGCTGATGGCGTGCTGTTATCGGCTGTGGCGACGGTATCGCAGAGTCTTTTGACAGGTGAGAGTGATTTGATTGTCAAAGAGCGTGGTGATGTGCTGGTCGGTGGCTCACAAAACGACAGCCAGCCGCTGTTGATGCTCGTTACCAGTGATGTGGATAATAGCCAAATTGCCCTGATTGATCGCCTGATGAATCGTGCCATGAGCGAAAAACCCAAAATTGCCCAAGATGCCGACCGCATGGCTCGTTGGTTCGTGGCTCGGGTGTTGGTGTTGTCGCTGCTCGTGTTTTCGGTGTGGTATCTGATTGACAAGAGCCATGCACTGTGGGCGACGGTGGCAGTGTTGGTGGCAACTTGCCCATGTGCTTTGTCCTTGGCGACGCCCATCGCTTTGACAGTTGCAACAAACCGACTGGCTGGTTTGGGATTTTTATCAACACGGGGGCATACGGTACAGACTTTGGCAAGTGTCAGCCATGTGGCATTTGACAAGACAGGCACGCTGACCACAGGGCAGGCGAACCTTTTGGCGACTGTGAGCGATATGCCGCCAAAGTCAGCTTTGGCATTGGCGGCCAGTCTAGAAATCGGCAGCCGCCACCCAGTCGCCAAGGCGCTATTAACTGCCGCTCACGGTCTGCATTTACCCAGTGTTAGCCAGATTGAGCATCACACGGCAGGCGGCATCGAAGGGGTGATTGATGGTGTGCGATACCGCATCGGCCATGGCAGTTTTGTGAGCGATGGAGCGGTAGATTTTGATTTTGGGCAATATCGTGAACAGCTGGACGAATATCAGGCAAATATGTCGGTTCTGTTGTCGGCATGGCAGGACAATCGCTGGCAGATTTTGGCACGGTTTTATTTTAATGATGCCATTCGTAGCGATGCCAAGGCGATGATTGCTCGGCTACAAGCACAGGGCATCACACCGCTGATGCTCACAGGCGACCCCAACCCAAATGCCCTAAAAGTCGCCGAGCATCTGGGCATTGAAGCGGCATATTATGGCTTGACACCAGAACAAAAAGTCTGGCATATCAAGCAGCTACAAGCAGATGATAAAGTGGTGCTGATGGTTGGTGATGGGATTAATGACGCCCCTGTTTTGGCAGCGGCAAATGTCTCAACGGCAATCGCTGGGGCAGCGGATTTGGCACAGGTGTCAAGCGATAGTGTGCTTTTGGGCGGTAAATTGTCGGCGATTCCCCAAGCCATTGGCATATCGATTCGTACCCAAGCCATCATTCGCCAAAATTTGCGTTGGGCATTGATTTACAATTCGTCCATTTTGATACCAGCGGCATTGGGCTATGTACCGCCTTGGCTGGCGGCGATTGGTATGTCGCTGTCAAGCCTTGGCGTGGTGATGAACGCCATACGCATCAAGCGTGTCGCTGCTTGATTGTGAATGTGGACAATTGGCTTGTGGATAGCTTGATTGCAGATAATTTGCTTGTAAAATTGCCCAAAATATCGGCAATTTGCCCAATGATGTTGCCAAACTGGTTGACCAAATGGATTGATAACTTGATTAATGAAACTGATTAATCGGGCTGATTGATTTAAAAATACCAAAGCAGTTTGACAAAACCGCTTAAAACCATTTTAATTGTTATTCAAAAACAGCCTACTAAAAAATTGACCCATCGCACTAAGCCATGGGTCAATTTTATTTTTTTTTTTGAATTTAAATTTACTAAACTTAAATTGGTTTAGACCGAAATTGGCAAAATGAGCCAATCATTCGCTTTGTAGATAACCAATCAGGCGTAAAAACTCAATGTACATCCAAACCAGCGTGGACAAAATGCCAATGCTGTACACCCATTCGTACTCACGAGCCACGCCAAACGCTGCACCTTTTTCGATATTATCAAAATCAAGCAGCAGACTAAATGACGCAATCAAAGTGACAAAAACGCTAAAGCCAATCGCCACCAAACCACCATCAAACAACAGTGGCAGGCTTGAGCCAAACAGTCTAAAACCCAGCTGCACCAAGTACAAAATGCCGATGGCGATAATTGCTGAAGTGATGATGGAGCGGAATTTTTCGCTAACTTTAATCATGCCAGTGGTATAAAGCGTCAGCATCACCGCCGCCGTGATAAAAGTCGCCGACAATGCCGACAGCGGTACGGTCGGATAAAAGCGGTACATAATCAAGCTAAACGAGCCAAGCAGCACGCCTTCGGTCAGTGCATAAGGCACGGCAAGCGTTTTGGCAAGATTGGGTTTTAGCGTACTGGCAAGTCCCAGCCCCATGCCAGCAAAAACCGCCACCACTGCCATGATGTGCAGCATCGATGATGAGACGCCGACGCTCAACGCATAAAAGAACACGCCAAAGCCTGCCACCGCTGCCAAAGTGAGCAAAAACGCACTTTTGGCAATGACGCCACGAATGCTCATTGCTACCGCACCAGTCATCAAAGTGGTGCGGCTGATAATTGGATTTGCCATAAATTTTCCTTAGGTTGTTTAATTTTATAAATCAATGAAGTTTTTAATCGCATTTAATCAAATTCAATCAAATACATCATATCAGTAAAATTCATATCGGTCAAAAATTAACCATATTTAAGGATAATATAATGTCTATAAGACCCAATTGCAAGGGATTGTCGTAAAGTTCTATGATTTTATTAAGATTGCCGCTGGCAGCATGATGGCAAAAGATGGGGCAAAGATGAGCCAAATTGGTAAAAAAGCGACCAAAAACCAGTGCTTTGGTTGTGTTGTGTGGTGATTTTTTGATATGATACGCATTATTTACCGTCAAACACAACCCATGCCAAATTTTATCAACAATCACCCAAAACGAGCCCCATTTCGCCGTATCGGTGTCATGGGACGAGCTGGCAAAGCAAGCATCATTGAGACGCTCAACGAATTGATTGGGCTGCTACAAACTCGTGCCTTGTCCATTGTAATCGATACCGAAACTGCCGCCATCGAAGGCATGTCGATTGATTTTGATCAAATTGATGGCGTCAAGCTAAAAATCGTCCCACGCCAAAAAATGGGCGATCATTGCGATTTGGTCATTGTGGTTGGCGGCGATGGCTCGATGCTACAAGCGGCATCGGTGATGGCAGGGACAGATGTGCCAGTGCTGGGCATCAATCGTGGCCGTTTGGGGTTTTTGGCAGATGTCAATCCAGATGAGCTGATTGAGAAGGTCAAGCAAGTGCTTGATGGGCAGTATTGGCTGGTTGAGCGGTTTTTATTAAAATTTCAAATCGTGCAAAATGACGCCGATGGCAAGCCAAGCGATTTGGTGATCCATGAAGATGTGGCGTTAAATGACATTGTGCTGCACGCAGGCAAGTCCGTTCACACGATTGATTTTAAACTAAAAATTAACAATAACGATGTTTATCGCCAGCATGCTGACGGCTTGATTGTCGCCACACCGACAGGTTCGACTGCTTATGCTTTGTCCGCTGGTGGGCCGATTATTCACCCGACGCTGGACGCCATTTGCCTAGTGCCGATGCACCCACACACGCTATCAAGTCGCCCATTGGTCGTGCCGGGCAGTAGTCATATCGTCATCAATATCCACAACGATAACCGCACGCAGCCGATGGTAGGGGCGGATGGCAAGGCATCGGCACCGCTTGAAAATGACCAGACTTTGGTTATCGCCAAGCACGATAAGACCTTATTGCTGCTGCACCCTGACAATTACAGTTTTTTTGAAGCTTGCCGAACCAAGCTAAATTGGAACTTATACAGCGAAGAATTTTCGCTAGATAAATAAGCCTAAGGACACCTTATGAATAAGCAAGATATTTTAGAAAATCTAACACCAGAGATTGTGGAAAAATTTCGCACCGCCATCGAAATTGGTCGCTGGGAAAATGGCGAAAAACTGACCGATGCCCAGCGTATTACCTGTATGCAGGCGGTGATGGTGTGGGAACACGAATACCTACCAATCACCGAGCGGACAGGCTACATTCACCGTCCTGTCAAAGAAGACGGCACGGTCATTGGCGAAGAGTGCGACATCGAGCATGACCATCATTATCCGAACGCCGAGCAAGTGGTGCAGTTTAAGCACTGAATTTAATTAAAATCAATAAATAAAACTTTAAAATTCCCAAAAACAACCACACAGACAACTCCAAAGAAAGCCCCCCAAAGACAAAGCAAGTCTTTGGGGGTTTTGTTGTTATTTGCATAAAACTATCCGTACAAAACTATTTGCACAAATTTGGTGGATTAAAAATTATCCAGTTTAGCGATGAAACACCGTCCAATACGGCAAAGTCAAATCGCCATGCAAAGCAGGCAAATCCAGCAGCACCAAAGCACCCAGTGCATTTAAATTGGCCTTTTGGCACAGCTGATGGGTCGCTGTCAGCGTACCGCCTGTGGCCAGCACATCATCGATAATCAGCACATTGGCAGGCTCAAGCTCGGCACTGATTTCTAGGGTATCGTTGCCATATTCTAGCCCATAACTTTGGCGGTGGACAGGCGGCGGCAGTTTGCCAGCTTTACGCACCAAAATTAACCCCTTGTTCAGATGAGCAGCCAGCAGACTTGCCAAAATAAACCCCCGAGATTCCACTGCCACCAAAGCGTCCACCGATGCGAGCAAATCGCTAGGCACAGCGGCGACCAAAGCAGAAATCAGGGCTTGATTGTGCTGATGCAACAGCGGACTGATGTCATAAAACTCAATGCCTGCTTTGGGAAAATCAGGCACAACACGAACATGATGCCATAAATGATGCGTCATAATAAAACCTATCGCATAAATAACTATAAACAAAAGATAAAGTGTGTTAATTTTTATGAATTGATATTGGCAAATGATACCGCTTGGGTTAATGGGTACTGGTTTTTGCTCAAGTGCTTTTGGTTAGCTTGGTTCAAATTCGTTTGGCTTAAATCACCCCAACCAAAGCATTCCAAATAATCCAAGTCGCTTTCAAATTATTTTAAAATTCGCCACAACACAAAGCCAAATGCCAACACAAAAAACAACGGTGCAACATACAAATGAATCGCCAGAGCTGACCACCACGCCATACCCATCATCAGCACAAAGCCTGCAGCACAAATCCAATCATGGCGGCGTTCGTTGAGTGTATCGGCTCGCATGGCTTGCAGCTGTCTTAAGGTGGCATCTTGACTCGCTCCCAAACTTGCCATGCTTTGAATGCTTTGATTGAGCAGTTTTGGTAAATCGGTTGATGATAATAAAATCTCTGGCAGCTGGTTTTTGATGTCTTGCAAGTTTTTGACAGGGTCAAGCTGATCTTTGACCCAAGCGGTGAGAATTGGCTTGGCAAGCGACCAAATGTCAAGCTCTGGATACAGCTCTCGACCCAAGCCTTCGACATGCACCAAAGTCTTTAATAGCAGCATCAGCTGCGGCGGAATGCTCATGCGATGGCGGCGAGCGATGGTTAATATCTCAAACAGCACCCCAGCAAAATCAATCTCATCAATCGGTTTTAGCACCATCGGCGACACCGTACGCCCCATATCACGAATCAGTGCGTGCTTGTCGGCAGAAGGCGGTATCCAGCCTGCGTGCGAGATGATATCAACCAGCGTGCTATAATTGCCGTTCATCACCGACAGCAGCATGCGAGCAACAGTCAGCTGATCGTCTTTGGACAACTCACCCATGATGGCACAGTCCAGACCGATATAGCGTGGCTGACTGACGGCTTCACCATTTGGCAAGGTCTCAACAAAGATATTGCCCGGGTGCATATCGGCATGGAAAAAGTTATCACGAAATACTTGGGTAAAAAAGATGGTCAAGCCTTTTTCTGCCAGCACTGCCCGATCGTAACCCAGCTTATCAAAAACTTCGGTATGAGAAATCGGTATGCCAAAAATGCGTTCGCTGACCATCACTTGCTTGGTGGCGTGATACACTTCTGGCACATAGATGAGCTTTGAGCCAGTGAAATTTTGTCGCATTTTGGTGCTGTTGGCGGCTTCGAGCGTCAAATCCAGCTCGTTTAGCATAATTTGTCGATAATCTTCGACAATATCGCTCAAACGCACGGCACGAGCCGCTTCAATGCGAGCGCATGCCCACGCTGCCAGTTGTCTGAGTAGCTCAAAATCGGCAATGATGCCATCACGAATCTGTGGACGCACCACTTTGACCACCACTTCACGCCCATCGTGCAAGGCGGCTGTATGCACCTGTGCGACACTGGCGGCAGCAAGCGGTTTTTTATCAAAGCGTGCAAACAGCGTATCAATCGGCTGACCCAAGCCAGTTTTGCCATCTTCGATGATGGCGATGGCGGTGGCACTGTCAAAGGGGGCGACTTTGTCTTGTAGCAGTGATAATTGCTCAATAATCTGTGGCGGCAACAAATCCGAGCGAGTGGAGAGCAACTGACCAAGTTTTAAAAACAGCGTCCCCATTTCTTCAAACGCCAATTTTATGCCCAAAGGCTGATGCGATTTGCCGATACTGGCAGGGTGCAAGCGTATCAACCGGGCGATGGGAGCAAATTCTGGGACATCAGAAAAATGCGTATCAAGGCGGTATTTGGCGGCGATACGATACAGCGATAGCAGGCGTTTGCGGTGAGTAATAAGCATGGTGTGTCGTTTGGGCTGGGTTTGGCTTGGTAAATGGGTTAAATAAACGGACTAAATCAATGGGTTAAATGGACTGAGTATCCACCGAGTCATCACCGCTTGCTGGGCGATTTGTCGGTGGAGAATTTTTTGTCAGATGATTTTGGAGCTGATTTTGTACTTTGGCAAGTTTGGCTTGCTGGCGTTCAATTTCGCTTTGTAGGCGGAGCAATTCTTGTTTTTTGTCCAAAATACTTTGGTCAAGCTGACCGTCATCGCCAAAATTTACCGCTGTTTGCAGGGCTTGATTGACACAGCTGCCGATAAGCTCTGTGACAGGCGTGATTAACGGCGAGATTTCTTTGCCGATGGCGTACAGGTGGCTGGTTGCTTGCTGACCGAGTATCTGCTCACAGCTGCCCCAAACATCTGGCTCAAATTGCTCAAAAATCGCCTTGGCGTGCATCAGTACTTGATAATCGCCACGAATCGGCAAATTGCCAGTAGGATTTTGGATTAAGGACAGCAGATGCTTGGGATTGTTCACGCTTAAGGTGCAATCTGGCGTCGGACTTGTTCCGCCTTGTGGCTCAAAAATCATTGACGCCACTGGCTCAAAGCGGACATGATTGTCCAAAAACAGCACATCAACGCACAGCTTGGGCGAGTGCATGGCGACACGCAGGGTTTTGCCGCTGAGTGCCGCCAACGATTCTTGGGTGAGGTTGTCTGTTTTGATGGCAGCATTGATCAGTTTTTCGCACATTGCCAGTGCCATTACGCTAATCATACTCATTAGCGTGCCTTAAATCCACGATGCACCGCCACGATGCCACCTGTCAGATTGTGATAATCGCAATTGACAAAGCCGACATTTTCCATCATGCTTTTTAGCGTCTGTTGGTCAGGGTGCATACGGATAGACTCTGCCAAATATTGGTAGCTGTCGGCATCGCCTGCGACAATCTTACCCATCATCGGCAAAGCGGTGAATGAATACAAATCATAAGCCTTTGACAGTGGCTCAAAAACTGGCTTAGAAAACTCAAGTACCAATAAGCGTCCGCCGGGTTTTAGCACACGATGCATGGCGGCTAGGGCTTTGTCTTTGTCGGTAACATTACGCAGTCCAAAGCTGATGGTTACCAAATCAAAAGAGTTGTCGGCAAATGGCTCTAGCGTCTCGGCATTGGCAAGCACAAAATCCACATTATTACAGCCAGCATTAATCAAGCGTGTGCGGCCAACTTCCAGCATTGCTTCATTGATATCTGACAGTACCACTTTACCTGAGCGGCCAACTTCACGGCTAAAAACTTTTGCCAAATCACCCGTACCGCCAGCGATATCCAGCACCGATTGACCGCTACGCACACCAGTTAGGCTGATGGCATAGCGTTTCCACAAGCGGTGAATGCCAAAACTCATCAAATCATTCATGATGTCATATTTGCGAGCCACTGAAGTGAACACTTCGGCAACTTTGGCTTGCTTTTCCGATTTGCGGACAGTTTGATAACCAAAATGCGTGGTCTCTTCGCTGCCAGATTCGTCATCTGGTGAGTGTTGTAGCTGACTTTGACCTTGTGGCGTGCCTGTGGGCAGGATATTTGGGTTGGTAAATTGGTTTTCGGTCGTCATAATGAATGCCTAATGATACAAATAAATTAAAGGTTAATGATACACCATTTTGATGATTTTTTGGGAAATTTTACCAAAGAAAATTTCGCCAAAACACCACCAAAAGTATTATCACGCACCGCCAATCTTAAGTTTTTTATCATAAAATCATGCCGATATTTGACATAAACTATTGTCAAAATTGGGGTGGTTTTTGGCAATTTGATAAATTTTGATAAATTTAACAAATTAGCCATGAATTTGGCGAATGATGGCAGTCTCGGTTCGGATAAACGGCACGGTAAAATCTTCAATATTATCAATGCACTTGATGGCATGTAGCCCATCGTGGATAAAGTCGTACAGCGGCTGATAGCCATTATGATAAGCGGTCTTTTTGGCAAGTCCAAAGGCTTTGTACAACAAAAACGAATTAAAGCTCTGATAGCAAGTGCGGCACACTTCACCGATGTGGGCGATTTGCTCAATTCTGGCATCTTTGGCATCAACCGCTCGGTACAGGTGAATCATCAGTGCATCATCGATGGTATCGATGGCTTGGCTGCCATCGTCTGCGTGGTCATTGGCAAAATTGGCAATATAATGCTGTGCCAATGCCAAATCCAGCTCGATGGCGTTGATTGCCGCCAAGACGCTGATCAGTCCTGCCGACAGGGCGTTTTTTGGGACGAGTTTTTCAAGTTTGCCAGAGCCGCCCAAAGCGTTATTGCCAGCGGTGAGTAGCTGTTCGGCGATGATGTCAAAAGTGGCGTGATTATAAATGCGATCAATCAAAAAATGTGCCAAAGGGGCGGTGTTTGGCTGATGAAATAAAGCCAGATTTTCTCGGTGAATCCGCTGCCGCTGCCAAGATTGGATAGCGTCCAATGCTGCCGACAGTGCCTTGTCGCCATGATGTGGCAGGGCGTAATAGCGATGCAGATAATTGACGAGCGTTTGAATTTGCGACATGATAGGCTGCTTTATAAATAACTTTGATGGATAAATTTTATGGATAACTGTGGATAAATTTTGTTTAACAAAATGGCTTTGGACGGTCTTATTGTAGCAGTTTTTGCGAAAATTTACGATTTTTGCTTGAATGTGCTTGAATTTATCGCCTGATAACCTTATATTGTTACAAGGGATAGGTTTTATCTTTTTGTCTAAAACTTAAACCTAACACGATATTGACAATTTACCAAAATCCAAAAGAAGGAAATTCTCATGGCATATACATTACCAGAGCTGGGTTATAGCTACGACGCACTTGAGCCACATTTTGACAAAGAAACAATGGAAATCCACCATTCACGCCACCATCAAGCCTACATCAATAACGCCAATGGTCTGTTAGAAGGTAGCGAATGGGCGGACAAATCGGCCGAAGAAGTGATCGCCAACCTAGACAAGCTACCAGCTGACAAACAAACTGGCGTGCGTAACAACGCAGGTGGTCATGCTAACCACAGCCTATTTTGGACAATTCTAAAAACTGGCACAACGCTTGGCGGCTCGCTAAAAGATGCCATCGTGCGTGATTTTGGTTCTGTTGAAGCATTCCAAGAGCAATTTGAAAAAGCAGCAGCAACTCGCTTTGGTTCAGGCTGGGCGTGGCTAGTGCTTGATGGCAGCTCACTAAAAGTGGTCAGCACTGCCAACCAAGACAGTCCATTGATGGGTACAGCGGTGGCAGGTTGCCAAGGTTTCCCTATCATCGGCCTAGATGTTTGGGAGCATGCTTACTACCTAAAATACCAAAACAAACGCCCAGACTATATCAAAGCCTTCTGGCAAGTGGTAAACTGGGACGAAGCTCAAAAACGCTTTGATTCAGCACAATAATTTTTAAATTATTATAAAAATTTGATTGAATTTTGGTGAAATCAAAGCGATTGCCAAAACGATAATTAAATTTAAAACAAAACCCCAATGTTTGACCGTTGGGGTTTTGTTTTGGGTGATTTATTCATTGATGATTAATCATCTATTGATAATTTATCAATCATTTGGCAATTATTTAGCAATCATCTGGCCATCTCAATCTTTCAATTCAGGCACTGCCATGCCCCAATTGGCGTAGAAATTTTCAACAAATTGGTCAAATTGATGATTTTCGATGGCGTGGCGAATGTCAGCCATCAGTCGTTGATAGTAACGCAGATTGTGAATGGTGGCAAGCTGTGCTGAGAGCATTTCTTTGCATTTGTGCAAATGATACAAATAAGCACGGCTAAAGTTTTGGCAAGTATAACAATCGCAATGCTCATCAAGTGGTGCTTTGTCCGTGCGGTATTGGCTGTTTTTGATGCGGACGATGCCTTTATTTTCGGCATTGCCAGTAACAAAATAATGCCCATTGCGTGCGTTGCGAGTCGGCATCACACAGTCAAACATATCCACGCCACGACGCACCGATTCGACAATATCGGCAGGCTTGCCCACGCCCATCAGATAGCGGGGTTTGTCATCTGGCATGGCTTTTGGCAGATAATCCAGCACTTTAATCATCTCTTCTTTGGGTTCGCCAACCGACAGGCCACCAATGGCATAGCCATTAAATGGCATCTTAAGCAAGCCGTCCAGCGACTGCATTCGCAAATCTTGGTACATACTGCCTTGGATAATGCCAAATAGGGCGTTTTTATTGCCCAGCTTGTGATGCTCATCAAGGCATCTTTGCCCCCAGCGTAGCGACAGCTCAAGCGATTTTTGAGCTTCTTCGTGCGTGGCAGGATAGGGCGTGCATTCGTCAAATTGCATCACAATATCAGAATTTAAATCATTCTGAATTTGCATGGATTTTTCTGGCGACAAAAACACCTTCGCACCATCAACAGGCGAGCGAAACGCCACACCATCTTCGCTGATTTTACGCATCGCACCCAGACTAAACACCTGAAATCCACCCGAGTCGGTCAAAATCGGCTTATCCCAATGGATAAAATCATGCAGTCCGCCAAATTCACGGATAATCTCCATGCCGGGGCGTAGCCACAAATGAAAAGTATTGCCAAGAATGATGTCAGCACCGATGCCGTGAATATCACGGGGTAGCATGCCCTTGACCGTGCCATAAGTCCCCACTGGCATAAACGCAGGCGTTTGGACATCGCCATGAGCTAGGCTGACTGTGCCACGGCGGGCTCGGTTGTTGCCGCCATCGGTGTTGTGCAGAGTGAATTTCATAATTATCCCAAACCAATCATTAATCAAACCGCCTATTTTAGCATAAAATTATGGTGTGATAAAATGGCAAGTTGGTTTTGTTTTTGGCTGGCTGATTTGCTTGTTTATTATTTTATAAGTGATTTTATAAATGATTTTATAAATTTCACTATGTATAAAAATAAAAAATAAACAAAAACGCTTGATAAATCAATCAAGCGTTTTTTTTATTGACAATTTTATTTAGCAATTTTATCAATCAATTGACGATTAAGCATTTTTTTTGGCATTTTAAAAACATCGCATCGCCATAGCTAAAAAAGCGGTACTGCTGGGCGATGGCATGAGCATAGGCATCTTTGATGGTATCGACGCCAGCAAATGCCGAAACCAGCATCAACAAGGTGGATTTTGGCAAATGAAAATTGGTCAGCAAACAATCCACCACGCCAAACTCATAAGGCGGATAGATAAAAATTTGTGTATCGCCAGCAAATTCACTAAGTTGCCCATCAATGCGGTGCAAATGTGCCGTCTCAAGCGTGCGAGTAACCGTCGTGCCGACAGCGATGACACGCCCGCCAGCGGCTTTGGTTTGGTTGATGGCGGCGGCGGTGCCAGCAGGCAGATGGGCGTATTCGGCGTGCATGATATGCTCGGATAAATTGTCCGTCTTGACTGGGGCAAAAGTCCCTGCACCGACATGCAGGGTTACAAAAGCGATTTTTACCCCTTTATCACGAAGTTTATCAAGTAGCGATTGATCAAAATGTAAGCTGGCTGTCGGTGCAGCGACGCTGGCACTTTTGGTGGGGTTATGAAAAACAGTCTGGTAACGCTCATCGTCCATACTGTCAGCATCACGCTCAAAATAAGGCGGAATGGGCATTTGCCCGTATTTGTCCAAGTCTGCCAAAATCGGCTTGGCAAAACTTAGGATAAATAAATTGTCCTGCCGCCCCAAAACTTCGGCGGTGATTTGTCCGTCTGCCAGACTTAGCATCTGACCTGCCTTAGGCGAGCGGCTGGAGCGGACATGGCACAAGGCACGATTGGCAGGCGTATCAGCGGTGCTGGGCAAAATCCGCTCAACCAACACTTCAACCGCACCGCCTGTGGCTTTTTGACCGTGTAGGCGCGCCTTCATCACCTTGGTGTCGTTTAGCACCAGCAAATCACCAGCGTGCAACAAATCCAGCAGGTCGGTAAATTGCAAATCTTGGCATTCGCCATCGGCAACATAAAGCAGGCGAGAGCTGCTACGCTTATCCAAAGGGCGGCGAGCAATCAGATTCTCAGGCAAGTGGTAATCGTAATCACTAGTCAATAAAGGTTGGGCGGTTGAAGTCATATTTTTGGCTCAAAATAAAACCATTTTAACAAATTTAACAAAAATACGCCAATTTCTCCATCAATTCTCCATGAATCTCTGCAAATAACTGACCGCCAAGTACTACCAAAAAGTTGCATTTAAAAACCATTTTATGGCAAATTTTGTGCTAAAATTGACGAACAAATACATTTGGCAATATCAGGTGCTTATGTTTAATTTATTTAAAAAGAAAAAATCAAAAAACGAACAAGTGCAAGCAGTGCTTGATGGCATGACGCTGTATCATCAGCCATTTATGACTTATGTTGAAAAGCTGTCTTTGACCGAGACGACTTTAGATTTGCAAATGAAAATTGGGCAAACGGACGACACTGCCGAGCTTGAGCGTGAATATCATCAGTTGCAGCAGACGCTATATCCGATGGGCATTGAAGAAGTGAATATCCATGTTACCGTGGTAGCAGACAATGATGTTCAAGCGGATAATTCTCCCAAAACCGCCCACAATCACGCCAAAACCAATGCCGTGCAATCATATGAACCACCAAAAAACACCATTCCCACCGATGATGGCAAAGATGCCGCACCAAGTAAGCCTGCCCCCAAGCAGTCTGAGCTATTAGCTCACCCACGCATTGCCAATATCATCGTCGTGGCATCTGGCAAAGGTGGCGTCGGCAAATCAACGACCACGGTAAATTTGGCGTTGGCATTACAAAAATTGGGCAAGCGTGTTGGTGTGCTAGATGCGGACATTTATGGGCCGTCGATACCGACCATGCTGGGCGTGGCAGGTATTAAGCCTGTGGTAGAAAATGATCAATTTGTGCCGATTGATGCCAACGGTTTGGCGGTGCTATCCATTGGTAATCTGATAGAATCTGACGATGTGCCGATTGCATGGCGTGGCATTAAGGCAACGGGGGCATTGATGCAGCTGTATGGGCAAACCAACTGGCCGCAGTTGGATTATTTGCTGATTGATATGCCACCGGGGACAGGCGATATTCAGCTGACACTGGCACAGCGTATCCCTGTCACAGGGGCGGTGGTGGTTACCACGCCGCAGCACATTGCCTTGCTTGATGCCAAAAAAGGCGTGGAGATGTTTAACAAAACCAGCATTCCTGTACTGGGCATTGTTGAAAATATGGCACTGCATACTTGCAGCAACTGTGGACATACCGAAGCGGTTTTTGGTACTGGCGGTGGCGATCAGATTGCCCAAACTTATGGCGTGCCGCTACTGGGTCAGCTGCCACTAGATGCCAAGATTCGCCAATCCATGGACAGCGGAGCGGTAGAGCAGCTTAATCAAGCCAATTTTGCTGTGCATTACCAAGAGATTGCCAAAAAAATTGACGCCAGCGTGGGACGCTTTGCCAAAAAAACCACCGACCGATTTTTTTGATGAATTAATGAATTAATGAATTAACCAATCGATTGCTTAAATTGCACCAAATTTATTAAGCAAACTGAATTTAAGTAATTTTATCAAATAATTAAAGCTAAAAATGCCCATCACTCAGATGGGCATTTTTGGTTGGGCTAAAGTTGGGCTAAATTAGCCACTGTGGATTATTCGTAATTTTCGATGCTTGGGCATGAGCAAATCAAATGCTTATCGCCATACACATCATCGACGCGACCGACCGTTGGCCAGAATTTATGTGCCTTGATATAATCCAATGGGAAGGCTGCCACTTCACGGCTGTATGGGCGATCCCATTCGCCAGTGATGACCGCTTGGGTGTGCGGTGCATTGACCAGTGGATTATTGTCAGCTGTCCAGCCGTCTGTACCTGCTTTGACTTTTAGGGCTTCTTGCTTGATTTGTTTTAGGGCAGCAATAAAGCGGTCAAGCTCGTCTTTGCTCTCTGATTCAGTTGGCTCAATCATCAAAGTGCCAGCCACAGGGAACGACATGGTCGGTGCGTGGAAACCATAATCCATCAATCGCTTGGCGATGTCAGTTTCGGTAATGCCTGTTTCTGCTTTTAGTGGGCGAATGTCAATGATACATTCGTGTGCTACACGGCCGTTTTTGCCGGTGTATAGCACAGGATAATCGGCAGACAGTTGGCTTGCCACATAGTTGGCGTTTAGCAAGGCTTGCTTGGTGGCTGCCAACAGGCCATCATGACCCATCATGGTGATATACATCCACGAAATTGGCAAGATGCTTGCTGAGCCATACGGTGCAGCAGATACCGCCGATTGTCCTGCCACGGCATTATGCACAGGGGCGACGCTGTGGCTGGCAATGAACGGTGCTAGGTGTTTTTTCAGACCGATTGGGCCCATGCCAGGGCCGCCGCCGCCGTGTGGGATACAGAAAGTTTTGTGCAGGTTCATGTGCAGCACATCAGCACCGACATCGGCAGGTTGCATGATGGCAACTTGTGCGTTCATGTTCGCACCGTCCATATAAACCTGACCGCCATGAGCGTGAATCATATCGCAAATATCACGAATACCTTCTTCAAACACGCCATGCGTTGATGGATAGGTAATCATCAAAGCACCCAAGTTGTCGCTGTGTTCTTGGCATTTGGCTTTTAGATCATCAATGTCCACATTGCCGTTGTCATCAGTTGCCACAACCACAACTTTCATGCCCATCATTTGAGCGGTGGCAGGGTTAGTGCCGTGAGCTGAGCGGGGGATTAGGCAGACATTGCGGTCAGCTTGACCTTGGCTTTCGTGATAGCGACGAATGGCAAGCAGGCCAGCGTATTCACCTGATGCACCAGAGTTTGGCTGCATGGAGATTTCATCAAAACCTGTGATGGCTTTAAGCTGAGTTTGTAGGCTGTCGATCATCTCAATATAGCCTTCAGCTTCATCTCTTGGAGCAAATGGGTGCATATTGGCAAATTCATTCCAAGTGATTGGCAACATTTCGCTGGTGGCGTTTAGCTTCATGGTGCATGAGCCTAGCGAAATCATCGAGCGGTTCATCGCCAAATCTTTATCTTCCAGCGATTTTAGGTAGCGAAGCATCTGATGCTCGGTGTGATGGCTGTTAAACACAGGGTGAGTTAAGATGTCATCAGTACGCACCAAGTCGCCCAAAACTGATTTGACAGCGTCCAATTTGCCTTCAACGCCAAAGAATTGGCAAAGTTCAGCAAATTCAGCTTCATCGGTCAGCTCATTAAAGGCAACCAAAATGCGATTTTCGTCAGCTCGCCATAGGCTGTAACCAGCAGCTTTGGCGGCATTCATAATGCCATCGGCAGTGGCGGCATCTTTAACATCAACCAATACGGTGTCAAAAAAAGCAGCGTGTGCAACGGTGAATTTGGCGGCAACGGCTTCGCCAAAGGCAACCGCCAAGGCGTGAATGCGAGTGGCGATGCGTTTTAGTCCAACAGGGCCGTGATAAACGGCATACATGCCTGCTAGGTTGGCAAGTAAAACCTGCGATGTGCAGATGTTTGAGTTGGCTTTTTCACGGCGAATGTGTTGCTCACGAGTTTGTAGTGCCATGCGTAGAGCGGTGTTGCCTTGGGCGTCTTTTGATACGCCAATGATGCGGCCGGGGGCAGAGCGTTTGTCTTTGTCTTTAAAGGCAAAATAAGCGGCGTGTGGGCCACCAAAGCCCATTGGAATACCAAAACGCTGTGTGCTACCTAGGGCAATGTCCGCACCCATTTGGGCGGGTGATTTTAGCAGCACCAAGCTCATGATATCGCTTGCAACAATCGCATAAGCCCCATTTTCTTTGACTTTGGCGATAATGTCTGTCAAATCAACAACATCGCCTTCTTTGCCGACATATTGGAAATACGCACCAAAGAAATCGCCATTTTTGGCAGTGTCAAAATCACCAACCACAACTTCAAAACCAAAGTATTTGGCACGAGTGCGAATCACATCAAGCGTCTGGGCGTAGGTGCGGCTGTCCACAAAAAATTGATTGGATTTTGATTTGCTCACACGCTTTGCCATCGCCATGGCTTCGGCGGCAGCGGTCGCTTCGTCAAGCAAACTTGCCCCAGCCAAATCCATACCAGTCAAGTCAATGCACACTTGCTGAAAGTTTAGCAAAGCTTCAAGGCGGCCTTGGGCAATTTCGGCTTGATAAGGGGTATAAGCGGTGTACCAGCCCGGATTTTCTAGCACATTACGCAAGATGACCGCAGGCAGGCGAGTTGGGCTATAACCTTGACCGATGTAGCTTTTGGTAACGGTGATTTTGTCCGCCATTTTACGCAATTTGGCAAGAGCGTTATGCTCGCTCATGGCTTTGGGCAAATCCAGTGCTTTGTTCAGACGGACGGCTTTTGGCACGACAGCATCAATAAAGCTGTCCATATCATTAAAGCCAACTGCTTTTAGTAAGGCTTGTTGCTCATTTTCATTTTTGCCAAGATGACGATGCACAAAGGCATTTTCATAAAATAGGTCAGAAAAGGTGTTAAATTGCGTCATAAGTGGTCCTTATTGTCAAAATCGCAAGCTGCGACCATTAGTAAAATACCGAGCAAAATTTATCGGCAATTAATTCTGTTTTGTAAGTTTTGATAAATTATCTAAAAAAGTTAATGGCGGATAAATCGTACAGTAGGGATAAAATACTTATCCCTACCAAAATGGGTGCTTTATTACAGCGAGCCTTCGTACTCTTCGGCAGTCATCAAGCTGTCATAATCAGCAGGGTTGGCAGGCTTAACCTTAAAGAACCATGCTTTGCCGTATGGGTCTTCGTTGGCAAGTTCTGGGTTATCAACCAATTCTTCGTTGATTTCTACGATTTCACCTGAGATTGGTGCATAGACATCAGATGCTGCTTTGACTGATTCGACAACGGCAACTTCTTCGTCAGCAGCCACATTGCGACCAACTTCAGGCAGCTCGACAAATACCACATCACCAAGCAAATCTTGGGCGTGGTCAGTGATACCAACGGTGATGATACCGTCATCTTCCAGTTTTAGCCATTCGTGGCTTGCGACATATTTTAGATCGCTTGGGATATTACTCATGGGATTCTCCTAGTGAGTGGGTTGAAGATTAAAAATTAGTTAGATGTATCGCACATAACAACGGTTTTGCTGCTCAGTTTTGGATGTTTAAAAATCTCCATTTCTGGATATGGGTTATCGCCAAATTCGCTATAACCTTTCTTAATCTTGGCTTTTTGCTTGAGTATAGATTTGGCTTTATTATAAGGAGTGTTTATAATAAAATAAGGCATATAGATACCTGTTTCCATCACGCTAAAAATACCAATTTCTTCCATTGGCATTCCATAATACTTGCCAATAACTTTTATCTTGCTTTGAAATAGATTTTCATGCCAAGTGTAATTAAATTCTCGACCATTATAGACAATTCTAATTCCCTGTGTTACAGCAGATCGATATTTTTGTGGTAATACTAAGTGTTGGGGTTTGTATTCATTTCTTTTTTGAGATACATAAACACGACCCCAGTGTTCATAATCAGGTAATAAGCTATCAAACAGTCTGCTGGTGTTTTGTGTATTATCGCAGCCATTTTCCCAAGTTTTAAAAAATGGTGTCCAATCGGTATTTGAGCCAGCAAAAGCTGATAGGGGCAATGCACCCAACGCCAAACCGATTGCTAATTTTTTCACACATCACCTTTTAATTTTTAAGTTTTGTTTAAATTTGTAAAATTTAAGATTGCTAATTTAAGCCGAAAATCTATTTTCACATTTCGCATTGTTTGGTGATATCGTTATAATGACCGCCTGCGTCTAGACATTCGTCTTTGGCACCGCAGCCGATAAGCCATAAGGCAAGCATACCAACACAAAAATATCGCATTGTCAAATTTTCCAAAGTTATCCAAAACAACCAAAATAACAAACCATCGGCTCAAAAGCACCGTTTGGCACTTTTGAGCCTGTTTTATTTAGTCAAATTGCTTTTTACCATTTCTAACAAATGGCAGTTTTAGCACACGCACATCAACTTCTTTGCCACGCATGATGACTTTGGCAGTCTCACCACTAAAGTCGGCAGGCACACGAGCGATGGCGATGGCTTGTTTTAGGCTTGGGCTAAACACACCACTGGTGGTGATGCCGTTGCCATTTTCGGTAACCACTTCCATGCCATCACGCAGTACGCCGCCTTTGCCTGTTTGTAGTAGGCCAACTTGTTTGACTTTGACGCCGTCATTTTTTAGGGCAAGTAGGGCGGTTTTACCGACAAAGTCACGATTTTCATCTTTTAGATCTACCGTCCACGCCATGCCTGCTTCTAGTGGGCTGATATCATCGGTCATGTCGTTGCCGTATAGGTTCATGCCAGCTTCCATACGCAGGGTATCTCTTGCACCCAGACCGCATGGCTGCACGCCAGCATTGGCCAGTTGTGTAAAGAAATTGCCAGCTTCGGTGGCAGGTAGGATAACTTCCACGCCATCTTCGCCAGTGTAGCCAGTACGAGCGACAAACCAGTCATTGCCCAAATCTGCACCAACAAATGGCTTAAGTGCATTGACAGTATCTGCCCAGTCAGGCTTGATACTGAGTAGTTTTTCGATCGCTTTTGGGCCTTGGATAGCAATCATCGCCACATCGTAGCGCGGGGTTAGAGTGATGCCAAATTCTGCACCGATTTTGGCAAATTGTGCTGAGTCTTTTTCACGAGTAGCACCGTTTGAGACGATGCGGTATTTTGTTTCATCTTCATTGGTGCGATAGACAATCAAGTCATCAATCACGCCGCCATTGTCATTTAGCATTGCAGAGTACAATGCTTTACCAACAAAAGACAGCTTGGCAACATCATTGGCAATCAGCTTGCGAAAAAACGCCTTGGCATTGTCGCCTGTCACATCAGTAACCAGCATGTGCGACACATCAAACATGCCAGCATCGGTGCGTACCGCTTCATGCTCGGCAATTTGTGAGCCATAATTGACAGGCAATTCCCAGCCGCCAAAGTCGATCAGTTTGCCGTTAAAAGATAGGTGAGCATCATATAAAGGGGTGCGTTGTGGAGCGGTCATGATAAATTCCTTGTTAAGATTTGGTGCAAAATCACAAACAGTATTGTTGCCAATTTTGCAAAACAATACCTTATAAATAAGCACCCCATCTGTCCTTTGACCTGAGATTTTCAATGGCATGAGCGAGTAATTTCACCTGCACGCTTTGCCATTTTCTTCCCTTCGGTGGGTAGCCAACTACCACTCTCCAGATTGTGTTGGCATCACAAGCGGACAATTTTATCAATCAATCGCCAAGCTACACGATGCCGAGATTTTCAGTCCTTTTACCTGAGCGATTATGGGGAATGTGTTTGAACAAATGCAACAAAACACGGTTTACGCCTTCGGTGGTATTTTGGTAAAATAGTCGCCAATGCCAAATAATCTGGCGATGCAGCTATCAAATGATTACCAAATACACTCTCCTGAAAATCAGACGCCTTTATTATGAAAAATAATGCTACAATTTACAAGTAAAATTTTGAATTTTTTAAAAATAATTCTCAAAATTTAAAATCATTCAGCTCAAGTTGAGACATTTTTATCAAAAATTCAATAAAGTTTGTCTAAAATTTATTAAAATTTTGTTAAGCTCATGATAAAATTGCAACAAAATTGCGTATTGGGCATGTGACCAAAAATGACACTCAGGGCTTGATTTTTGGAATAAATGAAAGAATGTTTTAAAACCTACTACTAAATTTGCTATTAAAATTTATTATCAAAGGTATTGTCAAAATTTACCAAAAATTTAAATAAATACTAATTTGCATGAATTTTGAATGAATGTTGAGCAAATTGAATAAACTGAATTGACTTAAATTACGGAGCGTTTTATGCATTGCGATGTTTATAAATTCCCCAAAAACGAAGGCTGGTATGTGTATATCGCACGCCCAAATTATCCCAATGATACCGAAATTTTGACCGATTGGCTGGGTGTGTTGCCAGCGGCAATGCGTGCCAAACTTGGCTTGGGGCAGTTTGTGATGCATCTGGATTTGGCGGCTCGTGATAAACTTGCCCAAGCTGACATTGAGCAGGTCAAAGCCAAACTTAATGAACAAGGCTATTATGTGCAAGTACCGCCGTCAGAGATGCTGGCTGCTCAAGCATTGAACCGTGTGCGTGATGCCCAAGATAAGCAATTTGACTAAAGTTTAACTAAAGACTAAATATTGATGAAATTGACAAAATGGTTAATTTTAACGCAGGATTGAGCCGATTTACTGTATTTGTTGATTTGTTGTTTGTTAAGCCATTGATAACATATCTATAACTCATTGATAAATATTGATATTTTTTGAAATTGCCAATTTTAACAACTTTTTATTGCGATATTTTTTAAAAAGCGTGTTAAAATAAGATAATTTTTAATTTTGGTCGGTTTGAATGAATTGGTTAAAAGATTTACCGCTTGAAAAAATCAGCGATGCCTTGGTTGGCTTTTTTAGCTTTTGGGGGCGTATTACCGATGGCGTGCCAGCAGGGCAGTTGCCGTTGATTGTTTATGTGATTTGTTGTGCTTTGGTGCTGCTGCTTTGGCTGTTGGTAATGCGTCTGATTCCACGCCCATTAAAGGGTATCAGCTGGGTGATGCTGGCGGCGGTGATGTTTGCCCCCGGTCAGGCAGCAGGTGGCACGGGTGAAGTCGCCCCAGCGATGCTTGGTGTATTTCATGCGATTTTGATGAAGGACTTTGTGGGTGCGTTGTCGGCGTCTGTGCCGATTTTTGCGGTTGTGGCGGCATTGTTGGTGGTTGGTGCGGTTTGGCAATTGGCTTGTGGCATTATGGCAGGCAATGCCGAAAAAGCCCTAGAAACCCAACGAATCCAAGAGCAAAGACAGCGTTATTTGGCTGAACAACAAAAGTCAAAACAACCGTAAATCAATGCTTTATCGCCAAAATGGCGGCGATGGCTAAATTTTACTTGCCTTTGGGTAAAAATAGGCGTATAATACGCACTTTGTTAAATGGGCTTGGTTGATGATTATTGCGTGTGTCGCACAGTCAATTGTTAGGCAAGCCTACTTTTCAATCTCCTTGCTGCTGCTAGGTATTTGGTCTGGCGGTGGCTGTTTTAATCCGTAGGGAGTCCGTATGAGACATTATGAAGTGGTGCTACTGGTTCACCCAGACCAAAGCAACCAAGTTGCCGATATGGTAACCAAGTACCGTTCTATCGTAGAAGACAATGGTGGTGCAAACCATCGTTTGGAAGATTGGGGTCGTCGTCAATTGGCATACCCAATTAACAAAATCCACAAGGCACACTATGTGCTACTAAACATCGAATGTAATGAAGAGACTCTAGCTCAGTTAGAAGAACTGTTTAAATACAACGATGCAATCATTCGTAGCCTAGTTATCCGTCGTGAAGCTGCTATCACTGAACAATCGCCACTAGCGAAAGAAGCAGAAGATAAGCGTACTCGCAAAGCTAACCGTCGTAACGACGTTCGCACCGAACAAGGTGAGAGCGACGCTGACAGCGATAACTAATTAAGGAGATTTCATCATGGCACGTTTTTATCGTCGTCGTAAGTTCTGCCGTTTTACCGCTGAAGGTATCTCTCACATTGATTACAAAGATGTAGAATTGCTAAAACAATACATCAGCGAAAATGGCAAAATCGTTCCTAGCCGTATTACTGGTACTTCTAACAAGTATCAGCGTCAATTGGCAGTTGCGATTAAGCAAGCTCGTTATTTGGCACTATTGCCATACACTGACAACCACAAGTAATTAACGGAGATAAATCATGCAAGTTATTCTATTACAGCGTGTCGTTAATCTTGGTAAGCTTGGTGAAACGGTTGATGTAAAAGCTGGTTACGGTCGTAACTACCTAATCCCGCAAGGCAAAGCACTGCCTGCAACTGAAGCAAACATTGCAAAATTTGAAGCTCGCCGTGCTGAGCTTGAAGCTTTGGAAGCTGAAGAATTGGCAGCTGCCAACAAGCGTGCTGAAGCATTGGCTGATGTTAATGTAATCATGCGTGCTAAGTCTGGTGATGAAGGCAAGCTATTCGGCTCTATCGGTGCTCGTGATATCGCTGATGCCTTGACCAAGTCTGGTCTAGAAGTTGATCGCTCTGAAGTGAAAATGCCAGAAGGTGCTTTCCGTCAAGTGGGCGAGTACAAAGTTACTATCCAGCTACACCATGATATCAGTGCTGAGATTTTGGTAACTATCCTATCAGAAGACGCTCAAGCAGCAGAAGCAGACGAAGAGTAATCGTTGGCTTATCAACAAACCCCTAAGACGAAGGTTTTGGGGGTTTGTTTGTTTTTCTCATTTTATAAAGCGAATCAAGCAACCTGAATAAAAATCAATTTTTTGTGAATTATTGTTCACTAAGTTTACAAAAAGCTACAACTTATTTCATAAATCAGTACAAAACGCAGAAAAATATCCTAACAAAAAATGCTATAATCAAGAAATATTATTATGTAGATATCAGTTTTATTTACTGAATTTTTGCTTGATTTTTATTTTAATTTAATTTTACAGCCAACGCACGAATGATACGCCAACCGATAAGATAACGATTATGAAATTGCCAGTGTTTCAGTCCAGATTTACAACCTTGTTTGCCATTTTTGGTGTTTTTGCTACCAGTATTGCTTTTACCGCCTGCTATAATGTTGGTGATGCGGTCAATGGTGCGGTGCATGACATGAAAGGACAGCAGGGCGAGAAATCACCAAAAACACTGCTTGCACAAGGCATGTATGCCAATATGACAGCAGATGATAAGCCGTATCAGCCAGCCACTGCCGAAGTGCTTGCCAACTACAATTGGCAGTTGGTTTCGGCAGAAGTGCAAGGGGCAGCAATTCAGCGTTATGAAGCGGTGATTACTAATCACACTGCATATTTGAGCTTTGGTGAATCATCACTGTCTTATACTTTGGGCTGTAATCATCATCGTGTTAATTATCAAATCCAAAATGGCGTCATCAAACTGACCAATAACGGCATTTCAACACTGATGGGCTGTCCTGCGATGGACGACAGTCCTGATTTGAATGAAGTTGAAGCCAAATTTACCACCACACTTGGTGATGCAAGCTTGCAAATTCTAACCAATCCTGATGATTACACCGCAATATTGGTGCAACAAAAAGGGGCGGAGATGCTCACTTACCATGGCATGATGAAAAATGATGTGCGTTTTGGTGAGCCAGTGCGTCTGTTTTGGGAAATTGATTCGGAGATGATTGACTGCGTGGACAAGGCAGGGCATGATAAGCAATGCTTAAGAGTGCGTAATGTCAATTATGACGATAAGGGCATCAAAGTTGGCTCAGGAGCGTGGCGTACTTTTTATGGTGAGATTCATGGTTTTGAGCATCAGCAAGACCAACGCCAAATTATCCGCCTAAATGCCTATAACAACCCAGACGGTAAAGAAAATCCGTATTATGTCTTTGACATGGTGGTTGAAGCACACTTATTGGATATTGCCAAATAACACTCAGCCAACAATTGCTAAATTCGGTAAAATTTTTAAATTTTAAAGCTTGTTTTGAGATAAAACAAAACACCATCAGCTTGGGCTTATGGTGTTTTTTTTGTGTATTTTGATAACGCAGTCTAATTATGGTGCGACTCAATCACTGATAAATCGCCGTTATCCATTTGACAAAACTTTGCACCGCTGGGATTGCACCACGATTTTTATAATAAACCGCAGAGATAGTACTGGGTTGTATTTGCCAATCGGTCAGCACTTGCACCAAATTATCGCATTGCTCGGCACCGACCTTTGGCATTTTGCCGATACCCAGACCTTTAACGATAAGTTCATTGACCATCAAAAAATCATTACAGCCAAGATAAACTGGCGGTGCTATCTTAACTTCGTGCCTAACTTCATGGTTGTCTTGGAAAAACCACCAAGGCAGACTCAGCGTTTGGGCGATGATTTTGTGCCGATGCAGATCGTCAGGCGTTGTTGGCGTACCGTGTTGCATCAGATATTCTGGCGTCGCATAAATGCCAAATTCCACCGAAGTGATGGGTCTGGCAACTACATTGTCATTATTAATCATACCCACACGAATGGCAATGTCAATGCCGTCTTGAATCATATTGACTTTATTTTGATTCAGATTAATATCCAGTGAAACCTTGGGGTGGGCGGTCAGATACTGCTCAATGTGCGGCAGTAGATAATAATGCCCAACATCGCTGGCAACCGAAATGCGTAGCAACCCTTCAGGCTGGTCAAGCACTTCATGGACACTGCTGATGGCATAATCGGCTTGCTTGAGCATATTTTGAGCATGGCCAAAAAACCGCTCACCCAACTCGTTTAGGCTGATGCCTTTTTTGCCACGATTAACCAGCTGTGTGCCGAGCGATTTTTCAAGTTGGGTCAGGTGGCGGCTTAAGCGTGAAACCGAAACGCCAGTCAAGTCCGCTGCCAGACTCAGGCTGCCTGCCTGCACCACGGACACAAAAAGGCGAATGTCATCTAAACTGGGCTGATTTGACATGATATTTTGCAAAAATAAGTGTGATTGACAGTATTTTAATCATTCAACGCATAAAAAGCAAATCATGAGCTATTATTTAATCGAATGATTATCAATCAAATAGGTAATACTTTTGGCCAAATTAACCACAATGATTTAAAAAATAGATAATTTTTGTTATTTTGTCAAGTAAAATTTATCATTTATCTTTGCAAATTTGCAAAATGATTTTGCTAAAATGAGCTTGTTGATGACGAATTTTTTGATATACTGTGTGCATAAAGATGATGCTGATTGCGATTAATTTGGGTGCTAATCTGTTTATATCTTTAAAATTAGATAATAAAATTAAATAATTTAAATAATTTAAATAATAAATTAGACAACTGATTGGCTATTTTAATTAAAATAACCAAAGTCAGCTTTGGAGTTTTTTATGACAAAACAAGTGGCGGTACTCATTGGCAGTGCCAGCAAAACTTCCGTCAATCAATGGGCATTCAGATACTTGCAAAAAGTCGCTCCAGCGTCATTGCAGTTGAATTTGGTGCAAATTGACGATTTGCCGCTGTATGACCGTGATTTGGACGAGCAAGATGTGCCAGCTTACACTCGCCTGCGTGCAGCCATCAAAGCTGCTGATGCGGTGCTGTGGATTAGCCCTGAGCATAATGGTGCACCGTCCGCCATGCTAAAAAATGCCATCGATGTGGCATCACGCCCAGTGGGGCAGAGTGTCTGGACTGGCAAGCCATTGGGACTTATCAGTGTCAATGCTCGTGGGACGGCTCGTGTTACTGACCAGCTGCGAGTGGTCGCCACAGGCCCTGCGTTAAACATGCCAACTTTGCCTTTTGCGGCACACATTGGTGATATTTTTGCAGGGGCATTTGATGAACAGGGCGAGCTGGTGTCTGAGCCAGCCAAAAACACCTTGAACAGCTTTATCCATGACTTTGCTAAGTTTATTGAGCGATTCTAATTTGTACTACCACATTCACAAAACACGAATCAATCACAAAACAACCACTCTTTTTAGGGTGGTTGTTTTGTTTTACAAAGCGGTGCTATCTATTTGGCGTAATTTCGGCTAAAATAGATGTAACTTTATATAAAAAGCTTTTTGTTGTCATGCCAGTGCCAAATTCTCAAAAAACTTCTTTTAAACACAAAATTCACATTCTTATCGAAGGAACAGACACGCCTGCTGGCAAGCTGTTTGATATTTTGATTTTGTTGGCGATTGCCGTCAGCGTGCTGATTATTATGCTTGACAGTGTACAGTCGGTGCGTTTGCAATATGGTCGATTGTTTTTTACTGCCGAATGGATTTTTACGGCTTTATTTACCGTTGAATACATTTTGCGGCTGTATTCATCGCCGAACCGTCGCCATTATGCGACCAGTTTTTTTGGCGTGGTGGATTTGTTGGCGTTGTTGCCGACTTATTTGAGTCTGTTTTTTGTGGGTACGCATTATTTGTTGGTGGTGCGGATTTTGCGGATTTTGCGGATTTTCCGTGTTTTTCGCCTAAAATCCTATCTGCAACAAGCGGGCTTTTTGGCAGCGGCATTTAAGACCAGTCAATATAAAATCACGGTCTTTTTCTTGTCGCTGCTTTTGTTGGTTACCATCTTTGGGGCGGTGCTGTATGTGGTCGAAGGTCCAGAAAATGGCTTTACCAGCATTCCTTTGTCGATTTATTGGGCGGTGGTTACTTTGACAACGGTCGGTTATGGTGATGTTTCGCCAAAAACGCCGATGGGGCAGGCGATAGCGAGCATGGTGATGATTACCGGTTATGCGATTATTGCTGTGCCGACTGGGATTTTTACCGCAGAATTGACACGCACGATGCGACCGCAGCTGCAACCAATCGCTTGCCCAAATTGCGGTAAATTTGGACACGCCACCAATGCCAAATGCTGCGACCGTTGTGGGCATGATTTGCACATCTAAAACATAAGATACCAAAAATATAAAACACAAATACAAAAGATGAATTTGATGACATTGTGGCGTTTGACGCCAGCGACCTTGGGGCTGATTGTTTGTTTTGTGCTGCTTGCCGTTATTCAATGGCTGATGGGCGTCAATATTGATAATCCAAGCACGGCCGATTTGTTGGCATTTGGTGCCAATTTTTTGCCACGCTCGATGTTTGATGAACCGTGGCGGCTTGTCAGTGCAGGGTTTTTGCACATTGGCATCTTGCATTTGCTGTTTAATGGCTTTGCGATGTATTATTTTGGGCAAGTGGTTGAAGTCATCGTAGGTTCGGTACAAAGTTTGTTGGTTTTTGTGCTTGCGGTGGCTGGTGGTAATCTTTTGAGCAATTATCTGGCTTGGCAGGCGGTGCTGGTGGATAATATGCCAGCTGTGAGTGCAGGGGCATCTGGCGGCATTATTGGCATGGGGGCGTTTTTGTTGGTGCTGGCGGTGTTTCGCTCGCCGACACCTGTGCCGCTAAACACCAAAGGTTTGGCAATCGTGATGGCGGTTAATCTAACCATGGGTTTTGCCATTGATGGCATTGATAATGCTGGGCATATTGGTGGGTTTTTGGTGGGATTGCTGCTCGGCGGAGTCCATGCTTATACACTAAACAAACAACAAGCAGCAGGTCGATGGCTGATGGGTGTATCTTTGGTGGTGGCAGCTGGGTTTGGGTTGTTGTGGTATGTGCTGCATTGGCAAATCTTGGCGGTGATTGGTATGGCGTAAAATTAAAACTAAAATTTAAACCAATCTTAAAGCCAGATTGCCAATTGCCTAATTTTTGGTTTATTAAAACAATATCCAATTGCCATATTGATAAAATTGGCATGAATATCTCTGAAAATTCACCCAAAAAAAATCTGTACACAAATCGTCTGAATTGATGAGATGTAGATTAATTTGGGTGGAATTATTCGTCAAGCCCAATCTATCAATGATTACGCAAAATCTGCGTACCAACACCTTCTTCGGTAAAAATCTCAAGCAAGCAAGCATGCGGCACTCGACCATCAACGATGGTGGCACTTTGTAGTCCAGCTTTAACCGCATCTAATGCCCCAGCGATTTTTGGAATCATGCCACCAGAGATTGTCCCATCGGCAATCAGATTGTCCACATCTTGAGCGGTTAGGTGGGTGAGTACATTGCCGCTTTTATCCAGCACGCCTTTGATATTGGTCAAGAGTAGCAGGCGTTCGGCGTGCAAAAACTCCGCCACACGACTGGCGACCAAGTCGGCATTGATGTTATAAGTGTTGCCGTGTGCGTCCACACCCAAAGGGGCAATCACAGGGATAAAATCACTGGCAATCAGCATATCAATGACATCTTTATTGACCGACTCAACTTCACCCACAAAGCCCAAATCCACTGCCTGCGGACGACCTTCGTCATCGATTTTTTGCATGTATAGCTTTTTGGCACGAATCAGATTGGCGTCTTTGCCAGTCATGCCGATGGCTTGACCGCCATGCTTATTAATCAGGCTAACGATGGATTTATTAACCTGACCGCCCAGCACCATCTCGACCACTTCCATGGTGTCTTTGTCGGTAACTCGCATGCCGTCGATGCGTTCGCTCTCACGGCCAAGCTCTGACAGCAGATTGTCCACTTGTGGGCCACCGCCATGCACCACCACAGGGTGAATGCCCACTGTTTTTAGTAGAACAATATCACGAGCAAATGAGCTTTCAAGCACAGGATCAGTCATGGCATTGCCACCGTATTTGACGACAATGAGCTTGTCTTTATACTTTTGGATATAGGGCAGGGCGGTGGTGATGACTTCGGCGGTCAGTTTGGCATCTTCTAGGCTTAAAGACATGATACATTCCTTATTTTGGTAAATTTTGGGCATTATGGCAAATTTGACCCAGCTTTGCTTTTAGTGGCGACCTGATGAGCCAAAGCCGCCAGCACCACGCTCACTGACATCGCCAAATTCATCAACAATCTCAAAACTTGGGCGAGCCACAGGCACGACGACATATTGTGCCATGCGTTCGGCAGGATTTAGCACAAAATCTTGATTGCTGCGATTCCAAATGGATACCATCAGCTCACCTTGGTAATCGGCATCAATTAAGCCAACCAAATTACCAAGCACGATGCCGTGCTTATGCCCAAGCCCTGAGCGTGGCAAAATCAGCCCAGCAAAATTTGGGTCGCTGATATAAATCGCCAAGCCTGTACCGATAAGTTTGGTCTCACCAGCACCGATGGTCAGCGGCTCATCAATGCAAGCACGCAAATCAATGCCTGCTGAGCCGTCAGTGGCTCGTGTCGGTAGGGGGAAATTGGCATCAGTGCCGATTTTTGGGTTTAAGATTTTAACTTGTACGCTGTTCATAAATCCTATGCCTTATAAATTTAAATTAAAACAACAATCAACCACAGATAAAATATAGTTTATCAAATGTCGTTTATCAATAGAATTTTTCAAATATGGTTCGTCAAATGATAATAAAAAAGCAGCCTAAAATTTTACCCCTAAACTTATCATTATTGGGGCATTTATGCAAATTTTTCTAAGCCTTTTTGATAAAAGCCAAATTAAATTTTTGGATTGTATTTAGATTGCATTTGGAGTGTAAATTAAACCGCCAATAACCAAAACCTTGATATTAAAAAAGCCCGACAAATTTATCGAGCTTTTGCTATTGAGCTTAACGATTAGGCATTGCCTTCTTCATTACCAGCTTCGGCTTCCAGTTGGCTTTGTAGGTAAGCCTGCTCAAAATTCACGGGTGCCAATAGCAACTGTGGGAAGCTACCACGAGTAACGATGTCGCTGATTGCTTCACGAGCGTATGGGAACAAGATATTTGGGCAGTAGGCTTGTAGCAGATGTGGCAAGTCGGTTTCTGGGATATTTTTTAGCAAGAAAATCCCAGCTTGCTGCACTTCGGCGATGAACGCCACACTGCCTTCTAGTTTGGTGGTGATGCTGACAGTTAGCACGACTTCTTTGTAATCTTCGTCCAAATCATTGACATTGGTGGCGATGCTGATGTCGGTTTCTGGCTGCCATTGTTTGGTGAAAGCACTGCTGTTTGGCACTTCAAAAGAAATGTCTTTGGTATAAATACGCTCAAGAGCAAGTTGTGGTTGGTTTAGTTCGTCTGACATAATCATTTCCTTAAACTTAAAATTAAACGATGGAGCAAATCAAGCCAACAGTTCGTCAAGTTTGCCGTCGTTGTTGAGTTTATTCAGTTGGTCAAAACCACCGATAAAAGTCTCACCGATAAAAATCTGTGGTACAGTGCGGTAGCCGTTGGTTTTGACCGACAGTTCTTGGCGTGTTTCTTGTGAAATATCATACACGCTAATTTCGTCAAAAGCGACCGATTTGTTGTTCAGCAGCTGCTTGGCAGCAATACAATACGGACAAGTGGGTTTGGTATAAATGGTAACCGTTTTCATAAATTATCCCAGTTTTTAAATACAATTTTGGTATTTTATATCAATCTAAATCTTAAATTAAAATCTAAGCACTCATTGCAATGTTTAAAGTTTAAAAATTAACCAAACTTATTCAAACATTGACCAATCACTTAGGTAAGGGCAAGCAATCGAAATTTCAAGTCAGTTGGTAGCCAGTTGATGATTTGGATTGTTTTTAATCAATTTATAATTAAGATTTAATCAATATTTAAAAATTGTAATACAGTAATTAAAAACCAGCAAATTTATTTTTTCTTGGGACTAACCAATGGCAAACCAGCCGCTTGATAACCCTGAATGCCGCCTTCTAGACGCATGAAATTGGGTCGGTTAATCAGCTGCACGGCAGCACCTGCTTGCATACCGATATCACAGACGACAATGACTGGCACTTCGATGCCTTGTAGCTCTGCCAAGCGGTTTTTGATGTCGCTAAAAGGAATGTTTTGGCTGCCAGTGATATGACCTGCGGCAAATTTATTGGCAGGGCGAATGTCAATGATGCGCGCATTTTGATTATTGACCAATAAGCCCAGCTCGCTTGGTGGCACTTTACGCCCACTGCGTTTGCCTTCGATGGCAAAAAATGCAATCGCCAGCAGAATCAGCAGACCGAACAAAATAGGGTGATTGCCCATAAAATCAAACCAACGTTCCAAAACAGACTCCGTTTTTATAAAAAAATCTCAAAAATTATCTCAAAAAATTGTCAAATTATTATAACTGAAAATCCTGCCAATTACACTTAATTTTCAAATCTGACCGATAAATTGACCAAATCATGGTAAAAATCGACTATTTTGCCGAAGGTTTGACCGCACTTTGACCGTTTTTGGCTTCATCAATCAGAGCAATCAGACTCTCAATCCGCCGTGGCAGAACTTCGCCACGATGAGCTGCCGCCCAAAACGCACAGCCTTTGGCGTTTTGGTGGTGGTTGCAATCTCGAAATTGGCACTGACCTTGCAAATCGTGCAACTCGTCAAATCCTGCCAAAATATCATCTGCCGACAGATGCCAAATGCCGTATTCACGAATCCCCGGCGTGTCGATGATGCCGCCTTTATCCAGATGGCAAGGGTCATAAGCCAGTAGCCGACTGGTGGTCGTGGTGTGTTGCCCCAGTTGTGAGTTTGCCGAGATGACATTGGTGGACTGCTCGGCATCAGGCAGTAGGGCGTTAATCAAACTGGACTTACCGACGCCAGATTGCCCTGCAAAGATGGACAATTTGCCAGCAATGTGAGCCGATAGCGTCTTTAAACCTGCTTGCTGGACGGACGATGTGGTGATGACTTCAAAGTCGTATTTTTGCCCAAGTGCTTGATATTCTTGGACAATTTGCACCGCTTCTGGGTGTGTATCCAGCAGGTCGGATTTGTTTAGTACCAAAAGCGGCACAATGCCATTTAGCCGAGCGATGAGCAAATAGCGATCGATGAGATTGACCGCAGGTTTTGGCAGTGGGGCAAAAATAATTGCCAAAATATCGACATTTGCCGCCACTGGCTTGACTTTGTGGTAGCGGTCAGGGCGAGTAATCAGCTGTTTGCGAGCCATCAGTTGCTCAATCCGCCCAAGTCCTGTGGTGGTGTCTAGGCTAAATTTGACCGCATCGCCTGTGGCAAGCATGGGTAGGTTGGTGCGTGCATGACATCGCCAAATTTGCCCAATACCAATCGCTGAAGTTTTGGTAGGATTATCCGCAGGGTTGCTGGCGTGATTGTTGGCATCATCATCGGTAGTTGTCGCCATGATTTGTGGCAAGGTGGTGATTTGCACATCAAGTTGCTTACCAAAATGCGAGATGATAACACCTGTGGCAAGCGTGCCATCGTCAAAATCTTTATTTTGATTTTCTTGGATTTGGCGAGCTTGGCGTTTGGTTAATTTGCGGCGGCGAATTAAAGACATGATTTATCTGATTTGATTTAATTTGATATTTAAGTTTGATATTTAAAAGGTAAACCCAAGCACAACAGTGCATAAAAACTGCCACTGTAACACAAAAGCACGATAACGGCAAATTTAGCCAATGATTGGCTGGCTTGTTGTGGTTTTTAAAAAAAGAAGGGGGCGATTGTTCATTTGATAAAAAAAATAAAAACTAAAAAAATGGGCAAATAAAACACCCCAATCAAGCGTCATCGGCAGGTGATGGTGGTAAATGTGGCAAATTATGCCTAAGCATTGGCGAAAGTTGGCAAAATCTCTTATAATAGCCTTTTGGGCAATCTTGCAACTTCGCCATTCATTGTACTTATCAAATTTATCACACTTATCATAAGGTATCCATGAGCCAACTTAACCCACGACAACACGAAGCCATGATTCACACCCAAGGGCCGCTATTGGTGCTGGCAGGTGCTGGCTCTGGCAAAACTTCGGTGATTACTCGTAAAATCGCCTATCTGATCCAAGAAAGTCGAATCCCTGCCGATCGCATCACCGCCATGACCTTTACCAATAAGGCGGCTCGTGAAATGAAGGCTCGTGTACAAAAGCTGCTGCCAAGCGAAAAAGCACGGGGCTTGACGGTATCGACTTTTCACCAGTTTGGGTTGCAATTTTTGCGATTTGAGCTTAAGCACACGCCGCTAAAATCCAATTTTTCTATCTTGGACGCTGATGATTGCAAGCGTCTTTTGATGGAATTGATGATGCGTGATAACATGAGCGGTGCTGAGAGTCGTGAGCTGGTCGGCAAGGCGATTAAGATGATTTCGGATTGGAAAAACGACTTAATCGACCCAGAAGCGGCAGCAGAGACACTGGACGACCCCAAAAAAATGATGTTTGCCCATCTGTACGCCATGTATGAGCGAAATTTGCGAGCGTATAATGCGGTGGATTTTGACGATTTGATTGTGATGCCTGTGCGAATTTTGTCCGAAAACAAAGAAGTGCGTGACAAATGGCAAAACCGCATTCGCTATCTGCTCGTGGACGAATACCAAGACACCAATACCGCCCAATATGAGCTGATTAAGCTGCTTGTTGGTGTCAATGCTCGCTTTACGGTGGTGGGTGATGACGACCAATCAATCTACACTTGGCGGGGTGCTAAGCCTGAAAATATGGCGTTGTTAAAGCAGGATTTTCCGACTTTGACTGTGGTAAAACTTGAGCAAAATTACCGCTCAACCAACCGTATTTTAAGTGCTGCCAATGCGGTGATTGCCAATAACGAGCATATTTTTGAAAAGGCTTTGTGGTCGGACAAAGGGCATGGCAATCTGATTGAAGTGATGACTTGTGCTAATGATTTTCATGAAGCTGAGTGTGTCGCCAAAGCAATTTTGACTCATCGCATCAGAAATTCCAACACTTGGGATCGCTATGCGGTGCTATATCGCAGCAATTTTCAGGCCAGAGCCTTAGAAACGCAGCTGCGTCAATTAGAAATTCCTTATAAAATCTCTGGTGGCACTTCGTTTTTTGCTCGCACGGAGATTAAGGATTTGATGAGTTATTTGCGAATTATCATCAATCCAGATGACGATGCGGCGTTTTTGCGAGTGATTAACACGCCCAAGCGTGGCATGGGTTCGGCAACGCTTGAAAAACTGGGGCTATTTGCCCAGCATTGTGGCGTATCACTGCTGACCGCCTGCACTCGCACAGGCATCAAAGAAGCGGTCGGCAATAAAGCGGGCAACACTTTGCAAGAGTTTGGCGAATTTATCGAGCGATATACCAAGGCGTTGTTTGATAACAGCGATCCGATGCCGTTGGTGCGTCAGATGATTGTTGAGACTGGCTACATTGATTATATCAAAGAAGATTCAAAAAATCCGCAGCAAGAGCGGGGGCGATTGGACAACATCGAAGCGTTATACTCTAGCATTACCGCTTTGATTAATCGTGCCGACGACGAAGACGACAAGACCATCGAAGCGGTGATTCGTAAGCTGGTGCTACTGGATATGCTTGAGCAGCAACAAGAAGAAGAAAATACCAACAAGGTCAATCTGATGACCCTGCACGCCGCCAAGGGGCTGGAGTTTGATTATGTGTATATCATCGGCTGCGAAGAGAATTTGTTGCCGCATCACAATTCGATTACAACCGATAATATCGAAGAAGAGCGGCGGCTCATGTATGTCGGCATCACTCGTGCCAGAATTGAGCTGACTTTGGTCTATGCCAAACAACGCCGTGCTGGCAGTGAGTTTCGCCAAGTGTCGCCTTCTCGGTTTTTGGACGAATTGCCTGTGGAGCATATCAATTATCCAAAAGCAGAAGGTCGCCAAGGTAAGCCGCAAGACCCCAAAAAAGTCGCCGAAAATTATCTGGCAAATATCCAAGCCATGCTTGCTGCCAAAAAAGGCGGTTCGTGATTGCTGGGCAAATCATTGCTGGGCAGATGATTGTTTGGTAAATTTTAAAAACTTTTCATTTAACATTGTTGAAATAAAAGCCGTGTCTTAATAAAGATACGGCTTTTTATTTCAAAATAACTATCAATTTAATGTATCAAATCAAATTAATAAAATTTTAAAAAAAAATTATCAAATTAATCTAATTATTTCACAAATTTAATCAAGAAAATCAACCGCTAATCATGCCGCCGCATAAAGCCCAGCACCACGCCAAGACCGATGATTTGCACCAATAAAATCAGCCCCACTGTCCATAGCCATTGACCATGAGCATAAGCAATGGCACACGCCCACGCACCGACAAAGCCGCCGCCGTAGTAGCTCATATAATACAGCCCTGATGCCAGCGAGCGGCCGTGGCTGACATGGCTGGTCATATAGCTGATGGTGGCTGACTGGGTGATAAACACGCCAGATGACATCAGCGTCAGCCCAGTGATAATCAGCCAAAGCGGTGAGCATAGCGTCAGTAGCATACCCACCACCGAAACCAGCACCGCTGCACAGATGGCACGAATCATGCCAAAGCGTGTTACCAATTTGGCAGACAGCGGCGTAATCACCATGCCAATCAGATAGATGGTAAAAATATTGGCAAGATTGGCAGGCGACAGCTCATAGGGCGACTGGGACAGATGCAAATTGATAAAAGTAAAACAGCCTACAAGACTGCACAGCACACACGCTCCTAAGATGCCACTGCTGATGACATGCGGATTTTTGGCGTGCAAAAACAAGGTGGCAAAGGCGGTTTTAAAATTCTCGCTGACGCTGAAATTTTGTGATTTTGGTAGCATTTTTAGTACCCAAATCGCCCCAGCCAGCGTACAAATCGCCATCACAAGATAGCCATGCCGCCAGCCAATCCAATGCTCCAAATGCCCTGACAAAAACCGCCCACTAAAGCCGCCAAGCACCGTGCCTGAGACATACAGCGACATCATCTCGGCAAGTTTTTGGTTGTACTCTTCGCTGATATAGGCAAGCAGCACCACCGTGATGCCCGGCACACTCATGCCTTGCAAAAACCGCCAAAACATCACTTCATGGATACCATCGGCAATGCCAATCAGACCAGTGGGAATGGCAAGCAGCACCAGCGAGCCGACAATAAACGGCTTACGCCCAAAAGCATCGGACAGCATGCCCATAAAAGGCGAAATCAGAGCAATCGCCAGCACCGTTGCACCAACTGCCATACCAGCTTGCACTTCGGTGGCGGACAGCTCTTTTATCAGTACTGGCAAAATTGCCTGCACCGAATACACTTGCAAAAAGGCAAAAAAGCCAATCATGGCAACGGTGATTTTTTCGCCAATACTGGGCGTTTTGGCGATGTTTGTCGTGGTTATGCTCATAAGTTGTTGAATTTTGGGAATAAGATAAGTTGTAACATTGTAGCACGATTGCCACAGCACTGCCACACCCAAAGCCATGCCGGGCAATGACCGATGGGGTAATCGGCGGTTGTTGATTTGATGGTTATCTCTATTTTGATAATTTGAAAAAAAATTTGAACAAAAAAAACGCCAAATTTATCCAAACTTATCCACAAATTGGGCAATATTCGCCAAATAAACAGCTCAATCATTGACCAGCTTTTGCCAAAATGCGTCAAATTTCACCAAACTTCATCAAATTTCATCAAAGTTTGTCAAAATGCCCAAAACCACCCCAAAAAATGCTAAAATTGGGCGATTAAAATGCACAATCTGGGGAAAATGATGACAATGAACACAACACAAAACCAACAAACCGCCCAAACTGCTATCCAACAAACCGCCACTCAGTTTTGTGACGGCGTGCTGATTGTCGGCGGCGGTAATGTCGGCTTGTCTTTTGCTTTGCTACTAGCACATCATGGGATAAAAAGCACCTTGATTGAGCATCAGCGTTATCCTGTGATTGATCCTGACGAAGATCACGCACGCACCCAATATTTGGACAGTCGCAATACCGCCTTATCACGCCGCACGGTGCAGATTTATCAAGAGATTGGACTGTGGCAGCGATTACAAAGCCACGCCTGCCAGATTGATGCCGTGCAGATCAGCGAGCTTGGCAGCTTTGGTAAAGCCATGCTAAAAAAAGACGAAGAAGGCGTGGAGAGTTTTGGGCAAGTAATCGAAAACGCTCATTTGGGCAGACAGCTGCTATTGGCGGTCAAGGACAATGCACTCATCAGCTTGCACGATGGGACAAGCGTGATTGACATCGCCCAAGATGATAAAACTGCCAGCATTACCATACAGTCAGGCGACACCACCCAAGTGCTAAGTGCCGCCTTGGTGGTGGCGTGCGACGGTCAGCATTCTAAGGTCAGACAGCTTTTGAATATCGGCGTGGATAGCCACGATTATCAGCAGGTGGGCATCGTGGGCGTGGTGCAGACGGACAAGCCACACCAGCACATCGCCATTGAGCGGTTTAGCTCGGCAGGGCCATTGGCGGTGCTGCCCTTGACCGATGGCATTGGCGATGGCGGCACGGATCAGACGGCAGGGTTTCGCCGTTCGGTGGTGTTTATTTGCCCAAAAGGTGAAGAAAATCGCTATTTGCAAGATGATGCATATTATTTGGCAACTTTGCAGCAGGTTTTTGGCACGCAGGCGGGTAAGTTTGTCGCCACAGGCAAGCGTGGGGCATATCCTTTGACCAAAGTGCTGGCACATCGCCAAGTGGCTGGCAGATTTGTGATTATGGGCAATGCAGCACACACGCTACACCCTGTGGCAGGGCAAGGTTTTAACTTATGCTTGCGTGATGCTTATACGCTTGCCAATATGCTGTCGGCAGCACAAAACGAAGATGCTTTGGTGGATTTTGGGCAATATGACCGCTTGGCACAATACGAAAAACGCCGCCAAAAAGACCAAAAACGAGTGATTAAGTTTTGTGATACGGTGGTTGGCAGTTTTTGCCACCCAAATCCTGTGATGCGATTTGCACGCAATGTTGGCTTGGTGGCATTTGATAAAATTCCGGGTATTAAGCCTTTGGTTGCCAGCTATGCCATGGGGCTAAAATCCTAACGCAAAATACCAAAAACAGAATTTTAGAAACAAAATTTCAAAAACAAAATCTTAAAAATAAAACCCCAAAGGTATCACGATGGCTCTAAAGGCGATATTGATTGTTTTTGCGTGTTTGTTTGTTGGGCAAGTGGTGATTGCAGTAACTGGTTTGCCACTGCCGCCCAGCATCATCGGCTTGATTGTGTTGTTTGTTGCCTTGCAATTGGGCTGGGTCAAACTTGCCACGATTGAAACATTTGCCAAAGTACTGCTGGATTATTTGGTGCTACTGGTCATTCCTGCGTGCATTTCTATCATGCAATATTTGCACATTATCCGTGATGATTTTTGGATTTTGTTGGTGGCGGTGGCGGTCAGTACCATTTTGGTGCTGTTATCGTCGGCAGGTTCGTACACTTGGCTAAGACGACAACAAAAATCTCGGCACAGCTTGGCAAACTCGGCAAATTTGTCTGACAAGCATAGGGGCGTGTGATGATTGATGCATGGCAGTTTGACGATGTTTATCAGCGGTATCAGACGCTACTGACCAGCCCATTTTTGCTGCTGATGCTATTGATTGGCGTGTTTGAATTGACTGTTTGGCTAAGAGCTCGCAGCAATCAGCCGCTGATCAATCCGACTTTAATCACCACCATCGTGGTGATTGGCATTCTAAAATTTGCCAAGATTGATTGGCAAACCTTTGAAAAAGCCAGCAATTACATCACTTTTTGGCTGCAGCCTGTGGTGGTCTGTTTGGCCGTGCCGCTGTATATTCAGTGGCAAAAAATCCGTGCCCAGTGGTTGCCGATTTTATTATCGCAAATCATCGCCAGCACGGTTGGCATCGTCAGCGGTGCGATGATTGTGCGATTGTTGGGCGGCAGTCAGGGCAGTATCATCGCCGCTGCGGTCAAGTCCATCACCATGCCGATTGCCATCGAAGTAACCGCCGCTTTGAACGGCGTGATTGGCATCACGGCAGCGACTGTGCTGATTGCAGGCGTGGTGGGGCAGATTGTCGGTGTGGGGGTGCTTTACGCTTGCAGGCTGCGGCTGCCGATGGGCGTGGGCTTGTCGCTTGGCTCGGCATCGCACGCACTGGGTACGGCACGCTCCATGCAATTGGGTTCACGCTTTGTGGCGTATGCGTCCTTGGGGCTGATTTTAAATGGTGTCATCACCGCATTTTTAGCACCGATTTTAGTGCCGATGTTGATTGGATAATTGCTTGTATTTTGCTTTTTAATTAATATTGATTAATTATTAATCATCAATTATCAATTATCAATGAATGATTTTAGATTTGTTAGATAAAATCATTCGTATTATTTACTTATTATTTAAGTCAATTGCTAGAAAAATCTCATTTTTTGGGTTAAAATTTGCCAAACTTGGAGCAAATTTCGTACAATTGATGTAATTTGTGCGATTTGTTTTGAGCAGTTTATTTTGCATAATTTATCCAGTTTATACATTGTGTTATACATTGTGCGACAGATGCAATTTTTACTTTTTTTGTTTTTATCCAATTTTATCAACCAAAACTTGTCAATTTTTTTTAGATAAACTCAACACATCATGCAACAAATGATTATACAAATGGTGGGCGGTATCGGCTTATTTTTGCTTGGCATGAGCCTGATGACCGACAGCCTAAAGGCGATGGCAGGCGAAAGTTTGCACCAGTGGCTGGGTCGCTTTACTGGCTCACCAACCAAGGCAATGCTCTCTGGCATTGCGTTTACGCTGATTGTGCAGTCATCGACAGCAACAACCTTGGCAACCATTGGCTTTGTCAGTGCAGGCGTGCTGTCTTTTGTGCAGGCGATTGGCGTGATTATTGGGGCAAATATCGGCACGACCAGCACAGGCTGGCTGGTGGCTTTGCTTGGGCTAAAATTCTCGGTTTCGATGGTGGCATTGCCGATGGTTTGCATCGGTGCGATGATGAAATTGCTTGGCAAAAACACCGTGGCACTGGTTGGGCTGGCGTTGGCAGGTTTTGGCTTGCTATTTATCAGTATCGATTTTTTGCAATCGGCGATGGCAGGCGTGGCAGGGCAGGTGGATTTTAGCCGCTGGGCAAGTGATGATTTGGCAACTCGCTTTGTGCTGGTGCTGATTGGCATTGTGATGACCATTTTATTGCAGTCATCGACAGCGGCGATTACGGCGACTTTGGCAGCATTGGCAAGTGGGGCGATTAATATGCCGCAAGCGTTGGCATTGGTCATCGGTCAAAATATCGGCACGGTCGCCACGGCGGTGCTGGCAGCCATCGGTGCGACAGTCAGTGCCAAGCGTACCGCAGCGGTGCATGTGGTGTTTAATGTGCTGACCGCCGTTGCTGCATTTTTTGTACTGATGCCTTTGACTTTGTGGTTGGTACAGGTGTCTTTTTTGGCAGATTGGGACAATGTATTGGTAATTGCCTTTTTTCATACGGCATTTAGTGTGATGGGGGCGATGCTGTTTATGCCGTTTACTCGCCAATTACAAAAAATGCTTGAGCGGCTGATTCCTGAGCGTCTGGACGCTGACAATACGCATTTTTTGGACGAAAGTTTGTTTTCGATGCCAGCGGTGGCGATTGGTGCGGCAAGACAGGCCCTGTGCCAGACGACAGCGGACACTTTTGTGCAATTTATCCAAGCCTGCCGTGGGCATATCATGGGCAGTCAAATCAGCGTCGCCGCTCTCGATGATTGCTTGGCAAAGGTCGATGCGTATTTGCAAAAAATGCCCGTGCCACAAGCCCAATCCGACCAAGAACGCCTGATGGCACTGTTGCAACTGGTGGTTTATATCCGAGTAATTCGTGAAGACTTGCTAAACAGTTCATACATTGATGTGCTGCATTCTGATTTTGACGAAAACCTGTCTCGTGTGGTCGATCAATACGAAGAATTGACGGCATTTTTGTTGGATATGCCGCAGCATCTGCCCAGTCAGTTTGTTGAGAGTTTCTTATCATTTGGCGATGATATGAAAGCCCAAAAAACCGATGTTCGCCTATCGATTATTGAGCATTCGGCATACACGCAGTACCATGCGTCCGACGCTCTGGCGATGATTGTCGCTCGCCGCTGGCTGGATCGAGTGGTCAAGCACACCGCCAAAATGGTGATGCTATTGGGCAAATGATTGGTAAATTGGCTTTGTCAAAATTCAAATCATTGTTATAAAATCACCAATAAATGCCAACAGCAAACTTGGGCGGATTTTTATTTTGGTGCTACAAAATTTCGCCCAAATGCCTTATAATAAGCCAAATTATCAAAAAGAGTAGAAAATGTCTATCAAATCAGATCGTTGGATTCGTCAGATGGCCGAGCAGCACGGCATGATTGAGCCATTTGAGCCGAGCCAAGTGCGTTTTAATGCCCAAGGCGAAAAATTGGTCAGCTATGGCACATCAAGTTATGGCTATGATGTGCGTTGTGCCAATGAATTTAAAGTATTTACCAATGTGCATTCTGCCATCGTCGATCCCAAAAACTTTGACGAACGCAGCTTTATTGACATTGTCGGTGATGAGTGTATCATTCCGCCCAATTCCTTTGCTTTGGCACGCACGGTTGAGTATTTTCGCATTCCCCGAGATGTGCTGACGATTTGCTTGGGCAAGTCCACCTACGCTCGCTGTGGGATTATCGTCAATGTAACGCCGCTAGAGCCTGAGTGGGAAGGGCATGTTACTCTAGAATTTAGTAACACCACCAACCTGCCTGCGCGCATCTATGCTGGCGAAGGCGTGGCTCAGATGCTGTTTTTTCAGTCGGCAGCTGATGATGTTTGCCAAACATCGTACAAAGATCGTGGCGGCAAATACCAAGGTCAAACTGGCGTTACCTTGCCTAAAACCTAAGCCATTCGTTGTTTTAATCTTTTAGCCCTTGTTGTGATTGGTAAGGGCTTTTTCGTTTGATTTATGCTTTTGGTCAATTTTTTGCATAATTTTAGGCATGAGCGATACATTGCCGTTGCCAAAATTACAAAACTACACCAAAAGCATGACAATGCCGGTATGCGATAAGTGATGATTTTTTATAAAATATCAGCATGGATACCAAACTGCGGTTTGGCTGTTTATTTTTTTTATTTAATTTTTATTTAAAATCATTGATTTTAATTTCTTTTTGAGTTTATTAACCATTTTGGTTTATTTTTTAACCAAAATTACAGACAGGATAAAGCCATGAGCGATATTTATTTTGAAAGAACGCACAGTTTTGATTTTCAGACGGCACGCAGTTATGCCAAACAATGGCTTGGCGATGTCAAAGAGCGGTTTGGGCTGGATATCAATTATGTCGAAGGCGATGGCGTGGACACTGCCAGCATCAGCAAGGCAGGCGTGGATGCCAAAGCGTCTTTGACGGCCGAAAAAATTGTTTTTGAAGCGGATTTGGGCTTTTTTGCCAAGCCGCTTAAAGGGGCAATCAGTGCTGGTATTTTGGAAGGTTTGGACAAATATTTTGTCACCAAAGCCTAAATTTAATGCCCAATGTCCAAAGTTAAATATCAAATATCAAAGATTTGGCTGCTGATTTTGTTAAATTTATCTTATCAAAGATAAGTGATCAAATTGCCAGCTTCTTACCATGATTAATGAGCATAACAGCATGATGTGTGATTGCGTTATGCTCAAAATCAGCTCAACAACCCATCACTCCACCAAAAGCACAAAAAGGTCGTTATCATGATGATTAGCACCGAAATGATCATAAGTATCTGTCTGGGCATTGGCTTGGCGGCAAGCACTGGCTTTCGTGTTTTTGTGCCGCTGTTTGGACTATCGCTGGCGGCGTATTTTGGCTTTGTACCGCTCAATGACAGCTGGCAATGGGTCGGCAGTTTGTCGGCTTTGGTGATTTTGGGCGTGGCAAGTGCCACTGAGTCGCTGGGCTATTTGGTACCCGTGGTGGACAATTTGCTTGATAGCATCGCTGTGCCATTGGCAGGCGTGGCAGGCACTTTGGTGATGGCAAGTACTTTGGCGGATTTTAGCCCAGCGATGACTTGGGCGATAGCCATTGTCGCTGGTGGTGGAGCGGCGACAACCATCAAAGGCACAACCGCTGCCACTCGAGCCATCTCAACTGCCACCACCGCAGGCACCGCCAATCCCATCATCGGCATCGGTGAGACAGGTGCGGCAATTGGGCTGTCGCTGGCGTCGCTGATGTTTCCTGTGCTGGGCGTACTGCTTGCTTTACTTGGTATCGCTGGGGTGATGATTTGGCTGATGCTGCGTGCCAAGCGTCGATTTGCCAAGTAGCACTTTGGGGCATGTTATCAAGCCATTTGATCATCAAGCGGTTTTAAATAATCTAAATAATCAAATTTTTATCCAATGATTTATAAAAACAAGTCATTGGATATTTTTATAAGCATTTTTGTAAATACTGTATTGAATATTTTTTAAATAACCAATCAAACAAACCCAAGTGTTAGCCTGTTAGCCACCATTTAACTTAATTGATTTTAGTCAATTTTAACAATAAAACCAAAAATCAGTCTAAGCTAAATATATCAGCCAAATTCGCCAATTAAACAAACCAGCCAAAACAATCAGTCAAATCAATCAAGACACAGCCCAAAGCCAATCATCACGAATCATCGGCGGTGTCATGGTGGTTGCTAATCAGATTTTCTACCAGTGCGTCCAGTACGACGGTGGCAAATGACCCTTTTGGTAAACAAAAATTTATCAGCAAATCATCGCCATCATCGCACCAAGTCAAATCCTGCACCATCAGCCGCAATGGGCGATAGCTCAATTTGGCTTGAATGTGTGCCAGTCCATGGCGAAAAGTCGCCAATTCTGCCTGATTTAGCACCGTATCATAGCACTGCTGTGCTGTGTCGCAGTCACGGCGTGTGCCGATGCCATACAATGGGGCGGTGGGGTGAATGTCGCAAGCACGGACACGCAAGCGGATATCATCTGTGATGCTGTCGGTAAATATCGAGCCTGTGCCATCAAGATTGAACACATCGCCTGCGATGGCGGTATCCCAAGTGCCATCAGCCACACGCTGCGTGAGCATGGCATTAAACAAAACACTGCGTGCCACCGAAATCATCAAGCCATCACGCTCGGCAAATTTTTTGTTGGGGCGGTAGGGCTTGTTACTGGTGAGCAGTTTATCAAAAAACGCTTGAGCCTTGGCGATGTTATTGGCATCACGCCCAAATCGCTGCTCGCCAAAATAATTCGCCACACCATGCTGAGCGATGTGTGTCAGCGTCCGCTCGATGGCATCACGCTCGCCTTTGATGGTACGCAGGCGAATGCCAAAGGCGTTTTGTTTGTGTGTGCCACGGTTTAATTTGCGGTTATGCCAGATGCTTTTGGTTACTGTCAGTGATTCATTATCCGCCAGATGGGCGGCAGCAAATGTAGCAAAATCAACCGCAGGCGGTGTCTGACTGGGCAGACGCACGCTAAACCATTGATGGGTGATGGCATGGCGATCTTTTAGCCCAGAGTAGCCGACATCACGCACCGACACGCCCGCCCAATCCGCCAGCAGGCGTGCGACATAGGCGGTGTTTAGGTTGGTCTTAGTAAGATAAAGCCACAGATGTTCGCCTGTGCCCGTCTGTTCAATTGGCATGATTTCGGTAACGACAAAATCCGCCGGCTCATGTTTAAACACAGCACAGTGAATCGGACGAGCGTTTGGTTGTAATAATTTCATAAAAATCCATGGGTAAATTTTATTAATCTGAATATTAAAATAATATTTAATATCATTAAAGCGGGTGGTTTGGTTGGTATTTTAGCATATTATTATTGGTTTAAAATTGCTAAAATTACAAGCACTGCCAAAGGTAAATTTAGATGATATTTTGGTAGAGTTTGTGGTTTTTTGACTGCTTTGTTTGTTAAAAAATAAATAATTGTGTTTTTGAAAGAATTTTATAAGAAAAAAAATAAAAACGCCGTCTGAAAATCGGATTTTTAGGTTTTCAGACGGCATTTACAAAAAATCTACACTTCCTCTCCACACCCTTGACTTATCTCATCCACCACTTCTTTTAACAAAGTATAAGAATAAGCCTGTTTACCTTCATCAAAGATAAAACTTTGGGCGATGATTTCGTCAAATTCCACTTTGGTTTGCAGGGCGTGTAGCTGGGCTTTAACGCTCTCCTTTGTGCCTTTGAGCGTATAGCCAGTCATTTTATCCACCAAACGGCGATAACTGTTATGCTGGCTCAGCTCGCTAATATCCACAGGGCCAAAATGAATGGAACGGTTGGAGCTAATGATCTCGTCCCACAAGGCATCATCGGATTTTGCCGGCGGTTGCAGTTTATTTTGGGCGTTAGTAACCACATTCAAATAAAACTGGCTTTGCGTGGTTGCCAGACTCTCGGCTTCTTCATCGCTGTCGGCGACAATCGCATTCACCCCCACGATCACATAAGGCTTGGCAAGATATTGGCTGGGTTTGAAATGCTGACGGTAAATGTTCACCGCATCAACCAACATCGCCGGGGCAAAATGCGAGGCAAAAGCGTAAGGCAAACCGAGTTCTGCCGCCAAATAGGCACTTTCGGTGCTTGAGCCAAGAATATAAAACGGCACAGCTACGTTTTTGGCTGGATAGGCATTAACCTCTGCCGTGCCATCAAAATAGCTCCGCAGTTCGGCAATTTCTTGCCTAAAATCACCGT